>OZ241920.1:0-3931107 GCA_965203885.1 bacterium
TTCCGTGCTGTCATGGTTCGCGATTCTCCGCTTAAAACAGCAAAGCCTTTTCAAAATCCCCGGGTGGACCACATTCGCCCTTCACATCGCATTGTACCGCGGAGAGTCGGCGGACAAGCGCTCGCGCTCGGGCGAAACCGGGAGTCTAAAAAGGCTATTTCTGGGGGGCAGCCGCCTGGGCAGGCTGCCCACGTCGTTTTCCCAAACACGGGCTCGCGTCATGGCCTGTGCGGCAACGGCGCAACGCATGCTTGATCGATCCATGCCACCTGGTCGGTAAAGCTGAAATCCAGGTTACTTTTTCCCGATTACTTCATTGAGCTTCACTTCAGCCAGGTTGAACAGCTGTTGCAGGATCTGCGGACGCCGCATTCGCAGTTCCTCGACTTTCTTCCACAGGGCGTTCTTGATCTCCTCGACCGCTTCCTCGCGCTGCTCGGGAGAGAGGGTACTGTCGGTCCTGAACTCGTGTTTCTCGACCGTGAAATCGGCAATGTCCAGTATGTTCTCCCCTACGATGTTCATATCGACCGAGCTTCTGACCTGCGAGATTTTGCCTTCGTTGTTGAGGTCGCTCATTTCCATGGCTCCTGGGGTGAAGGGATGGTCGGGATACGGGTTGGTTCAGTTATTCGTGAATTCTCCAATGGCCGCTTCCCGAGACTCGGAGATCGAAACGATCTTGTCGAATCCGCTGATGGTGAAGACTTCGCGAACCGAATCATTGAGAGAGCAAATGCCAAACTGTTTCCCCGGTCCGTTGAATTGCCTGGCCAGCGACAGGGCCACGCGCAGGCCCGCGCTGCTTATGTACGCAACGCGCTCGAAATCCATAAGCAAGGCATTATCGCCCGGCTCCACGGCGGCATCCATGACGCGTTGGAATTCTTCGGCGTTGGCGCCGTCTATGCGGCCCAGGATGATCGCGATCAAGATACCCTGTATGCGTTCCCATTTGACATCGAATCCCATCGAATCTACCTCCCTTTGGATTGGATTCTGAATAGCGGGAATCCGATAGCTTTCAACAGCACCCGGTCCGGCTATACGAATGGCGATCGGCGTACTTTCGGTGCATTCCTGCGTTTTTCACCCGGATAACTGTAAAAGTGACACGGCAAACTGAGAAAATCAACTCGTTTAACTGCTATGGATAGAAAGTATGTAGGTAAACATTAAGTACATAGGAAAATAAGTAAGTTTATAGGAAAATAATAAGTACATAAGGAATTATAAATGTCAATGTTTTGGAGTGTTTTGCCTATAGACGATGCAGAATGTCCGTTCGCGACGATGCAGCTTGCCCGCGCGTGGCGATGCAGCTTGCCCGTGCGCGACGATGCAACTTGCCCGTGCGTGACACTGCGGATCGCGCGTATGTGACGATGCAGCTTGCCCGCGCGCTGCGATACAACTAGCCGGAGCGTGGCGATGCGGATTGCCGGAGCGCTACCGGTCTTCGATCGGTACCCAACGCCTGTTCTTGTCGCCCGAATACCGGGATTCGGGCCGGAAGATGCGGTCGACGACGCGCTGTTCCATGCAGTGTGCGGTCCAGCCCGCGACGCGTCCGATGGCGAACATGGGGGTGAAGAGATCGGGATGGATGCCCAGGCCGTTGAGGAGCAGGGCGGTATAGAACTCGACGTTGGTCTGCAGGCGTCGGCCGGGCTTGTATTCTTCGAGGAGCCGGATAGCGGTTTTCTCGGTGTGCAGGGCGAGGGCGTACAGGTCGTGATCCTGGGCGAAGAACGAACGCGCGGCCCGCGAAAGGACGTCGGCCCTGGGGTCCCGGACGCGGTAGACCGCGTGGCCGAATCCCATGAGGCGTTCGCCTGCTTCGAGTTTGGCGCGAAGACAGGATTCGGCGTTGCCGGCGTCGCCAATCTCCTCGAGCATGGAAATGACCGGACCCGGCGCGCCGCCGTGCAAGGGCCCCTTGAGCGCGCCGATCGCGCCTGTAACAGCCGAGACGAAATCGGAACGGGTAGAGACGATGACGCGCGCTGTGAAGGTGGAAGCATTCATCCCGTGGTCGATCACCGTGTTGACGTACGTCGTGAGTGCGCGGACTCGGTCTTCCCCGGGGATTTCGCCGTGCAGCATGTACAGCAGATTGGCGAGGTGACCGAGGCCGGGGTCGGGTTCCACCGGTTCGTTGCCCTGGAGGAGACGCCAGTAAGCCGCCACGATCGTCGGCAGGCCGGCCACAAGAGAACGGGCGTCCGAGGTGTCGTCCCGTGTGGGAAGAGATGCGACGGCCATGCGGACGGCATCGATGACGGGCTGGCGTTCGGAGGCGGCCGCCCGCAGCAGGTCCCGGGTCGCGACGGGAAGCGTGCGCCGCCCGGCAAGATCCCTGGTGAATCGATCGAGGGCGGCCGCGTCAGGCAGGCTCCCGTGCCAGATCAGGTACGCCACCTCTTCGAATGTTGCTGTTTCCGCGATTTCTTCGAGCAAAAAACCCGCGATGACCAGTTCGCCGGCCTCGCCATCGACGTGGCTCAACCGGGTTTCCGCCGCTACGATGTCCTTGAGCCCGGGTGAAAAGGTCATGATGTGCTCCCTATAGGAAATACGCGCCATCCTTCGCAATGAGTCCTCCGCGCCATCCTTCGCAATGATCATTCCATCAACATTTCAACCACCAGGTCCCCCATTTCCGACGTAGATACCATTTTCTGATCCTCCGATATCCGGATGTCCGCGGTCCGGTATCCGCTCCGGATCACCTTGCCGACGGCGCGGTCGATATCGTCGGCGCCGTCCGGACAGTGCAGGCTGTACCTGAGCAGCAGGGCCGCGCTCAGGATCGTTCCGATCGGATTCGAGACGTTCCTGCCTTCGATATCGTTCGCGCTTCCGTGAATGGGCTCGTAAAGCGACGTGTCGTCCAAAGAGATTTCGGCGGACGGGACCATGCCGATCGATCCGGCCAGGACCGCCGCTTCATCGCCCAGTATGTCTCCGAACATATTGGGCATGATGACTACGTCGTATTCGGACGGTCTCCGGATCAGGTTCATCGCGCCCGCATCGACGATTTCATGCCGCGTATCGACGTCTGGATATTCTTGCGCCACTTCCTCGACCACGTCGCGCCAGAGCCTGGATGACTCCAGGGCGTTCCACTTCGACATCGAGACCAGCTTGGCCCGTCTTTGCCGGGCCAGTTCGAATCCATGGCGCGCCAGCCGTTCGACCTGGTAGTCATAGTATTCGATGGTGTCAACGGCTCTTCTGCCCGCGGGCGTATCTTGCCTGAACTTCGGCAGGCCGTAATACGCGCCGCTGGAAAGCTCGCGCAATATGATGAAATCGATACCGTTCTTCACGATGTCGTTCTTGACAGCCGACGCGTCCTCCAACCCCGCGTACAGCCTGAATTGCCTCAAATTCGCGTACACGGACAGTTCCCGCCGTAGACGAATCAGGGCGTGGTCGGCCCGGTCGGGCAGATCCAGGTGATCCCATTCCGGGCCGCCTACCGCGCCGAAGAGGACCGCGTCGCTACGCCGGCAAGTCTCTACAAGTTCATCAGACAGCGCCACGCCCTGCGCATCGATTGACGCGCCTCCGACCAGGTGGTGAGAGAAATCGAGATCTAACTGGCGTTGCTCTCCAACGGCCGCCAGCACTTTGACGGCCTCGCGCGTAATTTCGGGTCCTATCCCGTCCCCGGGCAATACGGCGATGTGAAACACCGGGCACCTCCTGGTTCTTCAGATACTCTGCTTAACCCACGATTCTTACCGAGCTTCCCTGCTTTAAAGACCAAATCCACGTCCCTGACCGATAGTTCGAATAAAAAACAGGGTTGACATATTGTCAATATTGACTAATTAATCAATATCACTTTAATTCACTCACCCGATGCAGGAGGATACGCACCGTGAATTACAAGCGCCATCTGACGTCCACAGAAGCGGCCAGCGCACTGAACGTCAGTCCCTCGACACTGTACGCCTACGTGAGCCGGGGCTTGATCCGCTCCGAAGCGAGCGGGGCTGGCAAGCGGACACGGTTGTACCGCAGTGAAGACATCGAGCGGCTGAAGGCCCGCAGGAGAGCCCGACGTAATCCTGGATTGGCGGTAAAACGAGCCCTGCACACGGGGGATCCAATCCTGGAGTCCGCGATCACACTGATCACCGACGAACGGCTGTTCTACAGGGGACACGACGCGACGATACTGGCGGCGAACGAATCGTTCGAGCGCGTTGCGGCCCTGATCTGGACGGGCGATACGCGGTTCTCTTTTCCGATTTTCTCGAACACCTATCAGAGAGATTACAGGGAGGCCTGGCTGGAACTGAACACGCTCAAGCCCGTAGAGCGGTTCCAAGTGCTGCTGCCCCTGGCCGAAGCGGATGACCTGGCCGCGCTGGACCTGCGGCGTAACACGGTCGCCGCGACGGGCATGCGGATGCTCTGGTTCATGACGGGCGTGGTCACGGGCGAAGACCCCATGGGCGGGATCGCCAAGGCCTTGCGAAGGGCATGGGCCGCGGACGTAGAAGGCGCGGCGGAGCTGATCAATACCACGCTGGTGCTGTTCGCGGATCACGAGCTGAACGTGTCTACATTTACCGTGCGATGCGCCGCCTCGGCCGGTACGACGCCCTACAGTGCGGTCTGCGCCGGACTCGCCGCGCTCCGCGGCTATAAGCACGGCGCGGCCAGCGAGCGCGTCGAGGCGCTGTTCCAGGAGGCGGAGACAATCGGCAGCGTTGAACGGGCGATCGCAAACCGGTTGCGGATAGGTGAGAAGATCCCCGGATTCGGGCACGCCGTATACCGCGACGTGGACCCGAGGGCGAGCCTGCTGTTGAGCAAGCTGGAAGAACGGTTTCCAGGTTCAAAGGATCTGCAGCTTGCGCGGGAAATCATCGATACGACCCACCGGCTCGTACCGGACCGGTACAACATCGACCTGGCCCTCACGGCGCTGGTGCGCGTCCTCAACATGCCCGAGGGCAGCGCCATGGCCCTGTTCGCCCTCGGCCGTACCGCCGGCTGGGTCGGACACGCGATCGAGCAGTACGAAAGGGACCAGCTGATCCGGCCGCGGGCAAAATACGTCGGATTGCGGCCGGCGAGTGTTTCCATGGACGTTCACGGCTCTGTGGAAGATAGATGACTTCTGATCTCAGCACTGATTTCATTCATTCGATCTTCGCTGATACACTCGTCTCGAGAGACGCCCAGATAGCCCATGATTCCAGCACTTCGCCGCTCGGCAGGTTGATCAGCCATGCGTGGTACGATATGGAAATGCACGTGTGGGTGTTGTCTGGCTTCGGCAAATTGAATGACGTATGTTTTCTTGCATCCGATTTCACTCTTCAACGCCAGCGAGACACGGCGAATCAAGGGGCCCAATTCAGCCGCTTCCTGCTCAGTGAGTTCGTCGAGCGATTCGATGTGACGCTGCACCACCAACACCAGCCACCCGGGCAGGGCCGAATTGTATGCATGCACGACGTCCCAGAACCCGGTCTGATAGATGTTATCCCATAGCGGCGCCTGCCCCAGCCTTCTTCGCGCCGTCATTTCACACGTTTTGCACGCGTCGCTGCTGTTCATCTCGCGTCTCCCGATTCGTGACTGACCATTCTAGGCCGAAGATCTGTTCCTATGCACCTGCGCCGGTTCTCCCGCGCCCGGAATCAAACTTCCTCACGTAATCTCTGGATATCGGTTCATAACGCACTACTCTGAACGGACAACCGGAATGCTCGGAACCAGCCTCTTCTGTATCGACGTCCACATTTCAATGTTCGCAGCGGACAGCAGCCCCTTGCGGTCGTCGACCGGCGAATATTCGGTGCCGTCCAGTCTTCGAACGAAGCCGCCGGCCTCCTGCGCGATCAGGACACCCGGCGCGTGGTCCCAGACCAGGGTGCGGTAGAAGAACAGGAAATGCAGCTCGCCTTTCGCAAAGGAAGGATAATTGTAGCCGGCGCACCGGGTGCGTTCGATGAACTGGAAGGTACCTGACGCGGCTTCGGCGGTGGGTTTCAGAGAGTCCGGCAGATACCACGTCATCGCCACGCCTCGGGCACGTTCCAGGGGAAGCCGCGAAGAATCCACGGCCAGGCGCATGCTTCCTTCAAATGCGCCGCATCCCCTCTCCGCGCTGGTCAACAGGCCATCCAGGGGCTTGAGAATCCATGCTCCGATGGTCGTGCCCGATTGAATGAGGCAGACCATGATGGCGAATTGCGGCTGGCCTGCGGCGAAGTACCGGGTGCCGTCCAGGGGATCGATCACCCAGACGGGAGCGTCCGTGCGCAAGGCGGCCAACAGGTCGGGATCGTCATGGACGCTCTCCTCGCCCAGGACCAGCGAGCCCTCGATCAACCCGGGCAAATGGGACGACAGGAAGGCCTCGCACCGGGTGTCGGCAGACGTCGAAATATCACCCGCGCTTTTCTCGGTGACGTCATCCTGCTCCAGGTTCTTCCATAGCGGCATGACGATCTGATCGGCCGCTTCACGTAGCAGGGCCTCGACTTTAGCGTGGGGGATCTTCATGAAACGCTTCAATCTCTCCGAGGTAATGGTTTGCCCCAGACGATTCTTGTCTATGGCACCGGTCTGCCCCAGGCGACTCTAGTCTGCAGCTGGAATTGAAGCACCCCTTTATCATCTGCGAAATCCGCCAGGATCCCGGACAGCTCGGTGTCGAATGCCCTGACGTTGCTGGCCCCCATGTGCTCCCTGGACATGCTCTCTCTCGAATGAAAGGACTCAACGTACTCATCCACTGACTGGGTGAACCAGACCGGGACCGTCGTCCGGTCTCCATCCAGTCGCATATGGCCGCGGTTCACAAGCTCCTTGATCAGGTCGATCTGCTTGAAATGGCGATTAGTAGAATACTGTCGGATGAGTTCGCGCTCCGCTTCGCCCCAGGGCGAATCGAAGGGGCGGTCTCCTTCAACGACGGCGATGCTCCCGTCCGATGTCAGTATTTCACTGAATTTCGGGAACACAACACTCCAGTCCATCCAATGTATGCTCGCTCCGGCGGTCACCAGAGCATAACCTGGTTCAAACTTGACATCTTCGACTCGGCCCAGGATCCACCTGAGGTCAGGATGGTCTCCCTTGTCCAGCGATCTGCCTACGCGAATCATCTCGCCGGAAGAGTCGACCGCGTCGACCCCCGCCACGTGACCGACGAGGGATCGTGCGATCCTGCCCGTACCACATCCGACGTCTAGTACCCTACCGCTCGATGCGCCAGGCAACCCCAGGAGTATCCCGTAGGTTTCATCCGGATAAGGCGGCCTGCGCTCATACGTTTCCGCCAGACTTCGCTGCTTGAAGCGGGCGGCGTATTCATCCATATATTGCGGCGGTCTGGGCAGATTTCGATTCAATCACGGCTCACAGGAGTTGAATTGCCGGCTGATCTGATGATGATAGTCTTCAACGAATCGGTTGGCGTACCGGACGAGTCTTATTTTGTGTCGTCGAACAAGCCTTTCTGCGCATCGACCGAAGCTACCAGAATCCCAGGTCATGCACTTTTTGATACGCGTTCAGTTTGTCGTGATCCGGTTCCTCGAGACCATATGCCTGGAAGAAGGGGGCGATCCATTCTTCGCCCAGGTTCCGGCGGATCGTTCCGCGCGCAGCCACCAGATCCAGGTACCGGTCGCCGACCCCCGCGTAACCCAGGTCGATGTAGCCACAGAGCGCGCCGTCCTGGAAGATGACATTGGGCAGGCAGTAGTCGCCGTGGCACATGACCAGGTCTTCCTCACCCGGCACGGTCTCCTTTATATCAGATAGTTTTTCGAGAAGAAAGGTTCGGTTTTCGCCATCCGGTACCTGGTCGTCCAGCGCGCCGCTTTCGATCAACTCTTCCGCCCGGGAGAGGAATCGAGGCATGCGCCAATCCAGGGGACAGGACGCGGTGTCCAGCCCATGCACTTCGCGCAGACCCCGTGCGAATTCCCCCACGAGATGCTCCGGATCCTCGAGCATTTCCGGATGGATCCCCATGACGCCATCCATGTGCGTCATGAGCAGGTACTGCGTATCGCCTTCCACGTGAAAGCACCGGCATTCGGGCACCGGAAGCTTGTCCCGCAACCAGGTCAGGGCCACGGTTTCCGTCAGCAGGTCCGGTTCCTGTGGCCTTATCCGAACATCTCTCGTTTTCAGGATCAGACCCGGCTTCAGGGGATGCGTGAAGAGATACACGTCCGAGCACGACTCGGTCTTCAGGTTCCGGCCGTCGGACGAGTAGTTCCTCAGGCGATCGCGTACGGGATCCGGAAGATTATCGGGATTGATCGGGTGGGAGCACATGACTCACGGGTATGTCTGGTTAAGGCAAGGTTTGCGCAAGATAAGGTACCTTTCTTTGCGAGTCATGGTGTTTCCGCTCGTTCTCCACAGCAAAATCGTTGAAGCCACCGGGAAGCTTCCGCCCACAAAACTACCGGGTCAAGCTAATCCGCCCTCCACTCCCCATCAAATCCCGTGTAGCCATCGGTGTACCGCTTCAGGTGGACGGGAAGCCGGTCGGCGAGCGCTGCGGCCGAGTCGGGCAGCGGCCAGGGCGCGTCGATACGCCAGGCCCTGGGCCGGAACCCGATGCCGCAGGAATAGCGGCGTTCGCGGGTGGCCATGTTGGCGTGCCAGGTGAGCGAGGCGAAGCAGATCAGGTCGCCGGGGTCGGCGAGGACCGGGACGCACCCGGGCACAGTCATGGGATCGTAGGGCGTGTCGGGCGTCCCGCCCTCGGGGTACAGACCGCTCCGGTTCGGTCCCATGACGAACCCGGCGGGTCCGTCCCATTCGGGATAGTGGGATTTCTCGATGACCGCGATGCCGCCGCGATCCGGATGGCTCCCGTTGAGATAGAACCAGGCGCCGCTGGGGATGGGGTACCGGTTCAGGACGTCGTTGGCTTGTCTTGGCTCTTCGATGTGTCCCCTGTGGTCCTGGTGCCAGCGGCCCATGCCCTCGCCCGGCGTGCGCAGTATGGCCGCGGAGCGATGCAGGCAGAGGTCGGCCGTGCCGTGCACGGTGCGGATGAACCGCATGTAGTCCGGGTTGTCGACCAGGTCCCAGACGGCCTCGCTGTCTTCCGCGAAGGCCATGTGGTACCGGTTGGACGCCGGGGCCAGGTCGCCATCAGGGTCCAGGTGCCGGTCGATGGAATCCTTCAGCGCGCCGACCATGTCCCGGTCGATCAGTTGCCGGATGACGCAGAAGCCGTGCTCGTCCAGGCAGGCGAGGGCCGCTTCCAGGTCATCACGATGGAAATGATAGTTGTAGTCCGGCATGGTCTGCTCCGGTGTGAATCACTTACAAAGAGTCTCCAACAGTGCGCCCCTTACAATGTATCCAAAAACCGCATGACCTCGCCGGGATGGCCGACACAGGTGTACGGGCCGAACTCGGTGGCGGCCTTTTCGAACGACCTGATTTCCTCTTCGGTCTTCGACCACCCGGCGCCCAGAAACTGTACACCTGCCGCGGTCGCGGCTTCCAGGTCACTCAAGGAATCGCCTACGTAGATCGTCTCTGATGGAGAAGCGCCCAGATCGGCCAGCGCTTTCGTGATGCCCTCGCTGTCCGGTTTGGGTTCAGATACGTCGTCATCGAAGACCAGCGTGTCGAAGGGAGCCAGGGGGACATGCCGGAGCGTAATCTCCCAGGCACCCCGGCTTTTTCCCGTAACGATGCCGATCCTGATGCCGTGGTTTCGAAGTGAGTCCAGCAGTTCCGGGATGCCCGGATACACCCCTTCGAAATACATGCCGTGAAGCAAGTCGTAGTTCTCCAGGAATCGCCGATGGGCGTACTCTACTTCATCCGGTGGATAGAAATATCCCAACAGCCGGGGTTCGGTATTGAGCTGCAGCTTCGACAATTCCTCCGCGGAGACATCATTGCGGACCTTAATCTTAAGCGTGCGTTTCATCGCCTGGAGGTAAAGATTCCACGTATCGATCAGCGTACCGTCCAGATCGAAGAGTACACACCGTTTCATTGCCCGTCCTGGCTCCGCCTTGCCACAAGGGCCTCGATGGCCCTGACCGTGTACCGGTCGATGGGAAGTGCCAGGGCATCTTCCGTCGCCGGCCTCGCACCGTCCCGCGTATCTTTAAGGGTCGGCCACGCGCCGTTTCGCGCTTCTTGCGTCGCCGACCCCGCGCCGTCCCGCGCATCTTCCGTCTTCGACCCCGCACCGTCCCGCACAACTTCATTGATCTCTACATCAGTACAGTCGGTACAGCACACGAAATCTCGAAGAACAAGTAGTTTTCTCATCAAGATCGAGTCGGTACGGCACACGAAATCTCGATCGATATAGTGTTTCTTCTTCCAGATTGAATCGTTGTAGATTCTGCCGTCAGGCCGCGCGATCGACGAACCGAGAGACCTTCTCGAAGATGTCGGCGCGGTGCTTCGCGAGGGTGTGCGTATCATCGGAATACACGACAAGGGAACAGTCGCCGCCCGAACCATTGATCAGCGCTTGCAGCTTCCGAACGTCATCCGTTGATGCAACGGTGTCCAGTTCCCCGTGGAAGAGCAGCACGGGCGCCCGGATCTTTTCGACGTTTTGCGGCACCGATCTCTCTTCCAGCGCCCGTTCCCTTTCCGACGGATCCGAGGGAAGCAACGTGTCGTAACGAAGCGGCATGACACGCAGGCTCATGGGCGCGCAGGTCGCTACGACGAACGCGAAGGGCGAGGCGGGATGCTTGGCGGCCATCAGCCCCAGGTATGCACCGTAGCTGTTTCCCATATAGGCCAGCCTGCGGTCCGCCCCGAATCGCTTTTGCCATGCGTTACCGGTATCAATAACGTCCTGGACGTCTTTGATCCCCGCGACGCCCCGGTTTGCGTGGTACAGATCATCACCGAAACCGTTCGTACCGCGATAGGCGACGCGGACCACTTCAAACCCTTCGCGCACCAGGCCCATCGCCCACGAGTCGGTTGGTTCGAGGGTAACCCCGGGACCGCCTTGGACCCACAGGACGGCGACGTTTCGAGGGGAAGCGGGCACCAGGCGATGGGCGGGCAATTCCAGCCCATCGGAAGCGGTAACGGTGAATTCCTGCAGACTGTATTCCGGCGCCGGTTCATCGTATTCGGCGTAGACGGCGCATCCGGGCCCTTCCTCCCACCGGTATACCTTGTGGTCCGTCCCGAGGAAATAAACGCACCGGCCGCCATCTTCGAAGGCGACCTTATGCCAGGTCAACTCTTTGGCCACGCCGACTCCGGCCGGGAGGTGTATCGTCGCGCGGATTCGCGCCGAAGGCACCTCGCACCATACCATTTCGTCGGAGTCGATGCACAGCAGATCGGTCGAATCCGGTGCTGGTGAGAAAGCGCCTTCCTGGCCGGGATAGTTCAGACAATCTGGGATCTGTCCTGAAAGATCGACAACGCGGGTCAGGTAACCCGCCTCCGTTCTCTCGCTGAGCGAGAACCACCTCTCGTCGCCGGACCAGGGAAACAGCCCGAAATGCTGGATCGCATCTCCTTCAAGGACCGACCGCACGGTCTTTCGGATCCGGTCGTAGATAACGGCCTTCTTCGGTAATCCGTCCGTGTCGAGGTCGTCCCGGTGGAAGGCGATCTGCCCGCCCGATGGAGACCACACGGGAAACCGGTCCACGTAGTTGTCCGTCGAAGTCAGGCGGTCCGTTCGTCCGGCCGCCAGATCATGGCAGAACAGGTCCGGCGGCGCCGGGAATCCGCGTTCCGTGGCGTGCCGGCCATAGGCGGTAAAGGCGAGACGCTTCCCATCGGGCGACCATCGGCCGAATCCCGCCCTCAGGACCGGGTCGTCGTAAACGGTCGTCGTTACGTCCGCGGTGACATCATGGAGGCAAACGCTCCCGTCGTTCGACGAGAAAGCCACCTTCGCGCCATCCGGAGACCAACGCGGGTGGAAAGGCAGGTAGTCCTGCGAGAGCCGGCGAATCACCTCACCGTCCGGACTCCGGATCTCGAGCCACCGCTCACCGGTGACGCCTCTGCACAGGAGCACGATACGTTTTGAACGCGGATCGAAGTCGAAATCGTCAATCAATGTTCATCCTCCCTTAAGCCTGGGTGACGGTCCTACCTGGGGACAGGAGGACGGTCCTCCCTGGGGACTAGGTGACGGTCCTTCCTGGGGCGCCGAGTTACGCTCTCCCCGGGACTGCGGGTGAGGGCCTTTCCGAGATGCTCTCCGACTTCACGCGCTCCAGCAACTGCGACATCTCCCGGACGAGTTCCGGGTGGTCGCCGTACCGGTTTTTCCGTTCCGATAGGTCTTCGTCGAGATCGAACAGTTCGCCCGGGAAGTCGTGGGATGTGTAGCCCCGCTCCGACTTGAACCAATCCGGCTCGCGGTTGTCGTCTCCGTTCGGGGCATCGATGAAGACCCAGTTGCCTTTGCGTATGGCGAAGTCGCCGTGGCAACTGTGGTGTATGGCGAAGTCCCGGACCTGGGCATCCGTCTCGCCCCGCAGCAGGGGCAGCATGCTCACGCTGTCCTCGCCCTCGTCCTCACGCAGGCCGGTACCGGTAAGTTCCGCGCACGTGGATATGAAATCGCCCAGGATCGTGAGCTGGTCGCAGACCGCCCCGGCGGGCGTGACGCCCGGCCACCTGGCGAGGAAGGGGACGCGATGTCCGCCTTCCCAGGCATCGCGCTTGACGCCGCGCAGGTTCCCCATGCTGTAGTGGCCGTGGGTCCGCGCGTGCTCGTAGCTCCCGCCGTCCGCGGCGGGGGCGCATTCCGGACCGTTGTCGCTCGTGAAGATGAGCAGGGTGTCGTCGGCGATTTCGCGCCGGTCCAAAGCCGCCATGACCTGGCCCACCACCCAGTCCACTTCGCACACGAAGTCGCCATAGCGTCCCGAGCCGCTCCGGCCGATGAACGGCGCGTTGGGCACGATGGGCGTGTGGGGCGACGTGAGGGGGAAGTACAGGAAGAAGGGATCGGGACCGGACGATTCGATGTAGTTGACCACGCGGCGGACGAACGCGGGGATCATCTCTTCGAGGGACCAGCCGGGTTTCATGACGCCGGGCCATCCGAACATCTCGCCGGGTTTGGGTATGGTCGGATCCCCGGCGAGGCGGTCCTGTTCGAACCAGGTGTAGGGCGGGAAATTCGGCACGTCCACGCCGAAATACGTGTCGAAACCGCAGTCCACCGGCCCCCCGCGCATGGGACTTCCGAAATCGACGTGTCGTTCCCGTTCCTCCCGCAGCTCCCGGTCCAGCCGTCCCACCGCCGTGCCCTCGTGGGCGGGCTTCCCGTCGAGGGTGGCCCACTCCCATCCCAGGTGCCATTTCCCGATGCACGCGGTGCGGTATCCCTGCCGGCGAAGCAGCTCCGCCGCGGTGAGGCGTCCGGGCTCGATCAGGGGCGGATCGTAGGGCCACAGGACGCTGTCTTTTAGCGGAGTGCGCCAGCAGTAGCGGCCGGTCAGCAGGGCGTAGCGGCTCGGCGAGCACACGCTCGACGGGGCGTGGGCGTCGGTGAAACGCATGCCTCCCTCGGCGAGCATGTCCAGGTGGGGCGTCGGGATCTTCGAATTGGGGTTGTTGCACCCCATGTCGCCGTACCCCATGTCGTCCGCGAGGATGTAGATGATGTTGGGCGTGGATGTGGGCATGATTGCATTGTAGCGGTCAGGAAACCGGTTCCGCATCTCCTTTCCGGGTTTCATGGTAAGGACAAGGATGGGGACGAATCCAACCTTTACCTAATATGTCAGAGAGTTAAGTTAAAGACAAGATACATGGTTCGGTTTTCGCCATTTGCCGAAACCGGATCATTGAACCTATCGGCGGGCTCACGCGCACCGCGGCAGAAAGGAGGGAGGCGCGCATGGCACTGAAGCACGATAGTGGCTGGAACATACCGGCGTCCGACCCTTTCTATCCGCCGCTGCCGGCGGTCTATCGAAACGTGCGGTTCCAGTTCGTCTTCTTTCGCGCCGCGCCGTCCGCCGTACAGGACTTTCTCCCTGAGCCGTTGAAAGCGGCGGAGGACGGGCTGTGCGTTGCCTCCGGGTTGGAGGTGCCATATTGTGAAAGCTATGGGCCCTTCGAAGAGTCGTTTATCGTGATGAAATGCCGTTTCAGGGATCAGGCCGGGTTTTACTGTTCCCATGTATTCCATAACGGTCCCGCCGGCATCGCGGCGGGCCGGGAGATTTACGGGACGCCGAAAGTGTACGCGGATATGAAGGTGACCCATGGGGACCGGTCCATGGTGACGGAGACCTCCTATGGGGGAGCGCCCGTATTGACTATCAGTTCGAACATGGTTACGGACGCGGCCCCGGACGCGATGCCGGCCCTTACCCCGGCCTGGCGGCTCAAGATCATCCCCAGGGCAGACGGTCCGGGCCCTGCCATCAAGCAGTTGATCGATGGCAGCGAAACGGCCCGGGACGTAGAGGTGCACTCGGCCGCCAGGGGAACGGGAAGCATTGTCCTCGGCGCTACTCCGAGGTGCGATCTCACCCCGCTGGCGCCGCTCGAATACGGCGACGCCTTCCACGTGGAGAGCAGCTATTCCGAAGGCTATGCGCGGGTTGTCTACGACTATCTGGGCGAGGAACCGTAGCGGTTTGAGCAAGGGAACGTAGTGGTCTGCGCGAAGATCCGTTCGAGGAACCGCAATGTTTTAAGCGAGGACCCGTAACGGTTTGAGCAAGGGAACAAAACGGCGGAGCCAGGAACCGTAATGGCTTGAGCGAGGACCCGTAACCTTGGATGACAAGCTGAAGATCGGCATTCTCTACCCCGCCTACTCCGCCGAGGACGACTACCCTCGTCTCGCCGCGGCGCTGGAGCCCGCGGTGGAGGTCCGGGTGGTCCACACCGAAAGTCCGAACCTGCACCGTATCGACGAGACGCTCCGCACCGGCAGCCGCGAATACCTGTTGGCGGGGGCGGAGGAGTTGCGCCCTCATGACGTCGCTGTCTGTCTATGGGCCTGCACGAGTGCGAGTTTCGCGTTCGGCGTGGAAGGCGCGCGGCGCCAGGTACAGGATCTGACCGACGCGCTCGGCGTACCGGCATCGAGCACGTCACTGGCGTTCCTGAGTAGCTGCCGGGCCCTCGGATTGAATCGGGTCGCCGTTGCCTCGACCTACCCCGAAGCACTTTCAGCGGCCTTTCGCGAGTTCCTGGAGACGGGCGGCATCGAGGTGGTTCACATGGGGTGTCTCGGGTTGCCGTCGGGGGACGAATCCGCGCTCATCGAGCGTGACGAGGTGGTGCGCTTCGCCTGCGCCAACGATCATCCGGACGCGGAGGCGGTGCTGGTCCCGGACACCGCTTTGCATACCGCCGGTTTTCTGCCCGAACTCGAGGCGGCGGTCGGCAAAACGGTGCTTACGGCGAACCAGGTGACGATGTGGGAAGCCCTGCGCCTCGCGGACCATTTGACGCCGCAGGCCGATCTGGGACGGTTGATGGCTGATGGCGGGTGACCTGGAACGCCGCGGGATCAGATCGACAGCGACTTCAAACTTACGCCGCCGAGGACTGAATCGGGTATAAACGAAACAGCAGTTGTCGTTAATCTTAAACCTCAAACGACTGTCTGAGCACCAGGGAGATCAGCATGGATCGTTTTATTGAAGTGACCTTGCGAAAACGGGGCGTGAGCTGCATTGCGCGGATGCTGGACGACCTTGCTCCGAAGACGTGCGAGGCGATGTGGAATGCGCTGCCGCAGGAAAACGACGCTTATCACGCCAAGTACGCGAGCAACGAGGTATACACCCTCGTCCCGCCCTTCGCGCCGACCGAGATCGGTATGGAAAATCCGACCGTTACGCCGATCACCGGCGATCTGCTCTACTTCTATTTTCCCCCCGGCGCCGTCAACGTGCCATCCTTGCGCGAGGTGGCATTCAGCAGGGGCCTGGTAGACCTTGCGATCTTCTACGGACGGGACAATCTGATCCTGTCACCGAATATGGGACTGGTCCCCGGCAATCGTTTTGCCGAGGTTACGGAGAACCTCGATGAGATGGTGGACGCGTGCAACAGTGTCTGGCGCGAGGGATTCGCCGGAGAGCGGCTGGCGTTCAGCCGGGTGGAGTAGCCTGGATCGTCAGGAGCGAGACCGGCTCTACTGCTCCGGTGGGACCGGCCCTGGCGCGAGACCGGCTCAACCGCCCCGCGCAGTCGCCCCAAGCGCGAGCCCGGCTCCACCAACCCAGGCAGTCGCGCGCTATAACTGGTTAACCAGGCCCCAAAATCGCCGGCAATTCAGATAGCGACGCGATCACAAAGTCCGGCTCGACGGGCGAATCGTTCGTCTCGCCTTCCCGGTTCAGCCAGACACCGATCGCGCCGACGGCCTGCGCGGCCGCGACGTCGTTTTCCAGTGAATCACCCACGTGCATAATCCGGCTCAATTCGCACGCAGCCCGTTCCGCGGCGATGTGAAAGATCCTCGGATCGGGCTTCTCGATTCGAACGTCCTGGGCGAAGACGGCGAAGTCGAAACGTCCCGCGAGCCCGAAGTATTCGGGGTAGTTGTTGCCGTTGGACAGCAGGCCGAGTTTGTATCGCGCGCCCAGGGCATCGAGCGCGGGCACGACGTCCTCGTACGGCTGGATATCTTTGTAACGGTATTTAAGGTACGATTCGTTGAGCCTTTGCGAGAGATCGGGTCCGGAGTACCCGACATGTTCCAGCATCTTCAGGAATGAGTTCCGCCGGATCTCGTCGTAGTCTCTCACATCGCCCGTGTAACCTGTCTCCTCCCGGTCGCGAATAGACCACATCTCCTCCACGGTGAGGCTTCGAGCCCGCTCACCCGGAACACACCTCATCAATTCATCGCGCACGGACTCCATGGACCGCATGATGACCCGATCCGTGTCGATCAGGGTCTGGTCCACGTCGAAGGATATCGCGGTGATGTTCAAGGATTCTCCTGAGCGGTTCCTGTAAAAGTCCAGCAGGTAGATTTAGATCGGACATCGGCTTTCAAGTTTCCAACCACATGACATGTCTTACGATCTGGAAACCCCTGTTTTTGTAGAAAGAGATAGCCTCGGAATTGAATGCGTATACGTCCAGACCCAGCCGCCGGATGCCAAGCTCCGATGCCAACTCAGTGGCCGCGTTCACCAGTGTTGATCCAACGCCCTTCTCCCGGTGTCGACTGTGCACGGCCATTTGATGGACATAAACCTGGTTTCGTTCGTAGGTTGCCCAGGATTCATCTCGGCGGATTATCTCGCAATACAGGTAGCCGGCCGGCTCTTCATCAACATGGGCCAGAAAGATCCTGTTGTTGGGTTCGGCCAGGATTTCCAGGATGGTTTCGACAGGCTGGGTAGCTTCGGGAGTCGGTTTAAACACATGTGGCAAAGCCTCCGCATGAAGGCTTTGTGCTTCGCTGCTGAGCGCTGATATGACGTCCGCGTCCCTGGTGGATGCGGTAGTGATGGTGATCATTTGATTTGCCTCATCAAGCAAAACCGTTCGGGGTAGTAGGACCTTCCATGGATCGATGATTCGACGCAATCATCTTAAAATACAGCATGTGCATGTATGGATCACCTGATTAAAACCCGGCAGACGGTGAACGCCATTGAGAAGGGCAAGTACGACCCAAGCCTGTCCCTGGCCTTCAGGATCTCCAGAGTTTTCAATATGCCGATTGAGAAGGGTGTTTATTGACGAGGAGCCTACGATTCCTTGATGCTACGCGCGCCCCGGTTGCCAGACATCCCTGATCCATTTGTTCCAGCGACGTGCGAGATCCAGCCTGGATGCGCGGCGGTCGTCGGAATAGAACGGTTCACCATGCCTGTAAGGAGGCGTCAGTTCCAGTCGATGACCCGTTATCGCTTCCAGGGCACTCCTCCGGGCTACAAAGCTCGAAATACGATTCGCGAGGGCATCCTCCTCCAGGCCGGCCAGGATCGCACCGGCCATTCGCGGATCCGCTATCTGGATAGCGAGCTGGAGGGCTGTGTAGCGTACGTCCGGGTTCGTATCGTCGAAGAGGTCTGGTAACACCGCGGTGCATTCGGACCACAGATCCGGATGACAAAGCAGCAGGTGAATGGCAGCGGCGCGTACGAAGGGTGAATCGTCCCTGAACGCTTCGATGATCTCGAAAGCGTTTACAGGGGAGGTTGCCCTGGCAAGGGCACACAGCGCGGCGGCGCGTACTCGGGGCGCCGGATGTCGCAAACACGTCCGGATGGGTATGAAAACGTTGTCCGGCAGCGCGTGCTCTTCGCCAACGAAAGAGAGGATGGCCGCTATAACGTGTTCCGGATCGTCATCTTCCAGCATCTCCAGTCTGGACGCTAGGGATAGCGAGCGTAACACGGACCAGGGCTGTCGGGGCCAGATTACATGGTCACGCCGCGTTGCCGATGGCTTCGAGTCCAGTGCGGTCCGGACCGAAACGAGACCGGCGCGTAGTTCGGTCCATTCCGGCTGTTGCATGGAAGAATCGATGAGGGCCGACTTCATTTCCAAGCCCGTCCATTCGGGTCGCGCCTGCCACAGACAGGCCGCGGCGCCGAGGACCATCGGTCCGGCGAACGAGGTGCCGTGTAGTCGCGCGTATCGACGGGGCAGACCGTCGATCTTAGCATAGTAGTGGTGCTCGATCTCTTCGTCGGTTCCATGCGGCAGCACGATGTTTTCGGCCGGCGCAAGGATTTCTGGTACCCACTTCCCTTCGAAAGTCGTTCCCCGGCATCCGGGAAAAACTTTCGCGCTTCCGGGGTCTCCGTTCGATGGAATCACGACGCCGCCGACGGAAAGAACGGAAGGAGACGCTGCTTCTGCCAAAGCAGCCGTCCGATCCGGCGTGTTCCCCGAACCGGATACGACAAGAACACCCTCGGACGCGATTTCCTCGCACAATACGCTGACCGGGTCCGACTGCCAAGGTAGAAGGCCTGCGTCTATAACGCCCTTTCTTGCCGATAAAACCCCCTTTATCTCATACTTCCGACAATTGTCCCGGATCCATTCCAGGGACCTGAGACGCGCTTCATCTCTTTTTTCCGGTTGCCGGCTCTGTCCGGGGAAATACCCGGCAATAAGAAAGAGTTCGGCCTCGTGCGCCAGACCCTTGTACAGTCCGGAGGATTCCGAGCCGGAACCCGCCGCGGCCGCCGCAGCCCAGAGCCCGTGGGCGCCGCCCTTCCAGGGTCCGGGTTCGGCGGTGACCACCTTCGGCTCCGGATCGGGATCCATCACCATTACTTTATAAGTGGTACGATGTTGGTTCGTAGAGATGTCGGGGTGATTCGGGAAATCGCCGTCGACTACGGCGATACGGACCCCTTTTCCTGTTAACTCATCGGGTACGTTCAGGAAATCCCTCAACGCTGGCCACATAGTTCCTCCTGCTCGAAGCGCCAACGGCAGACCGGGTCTTCGCTTTGACGCGGTCGGTATATTCAATTAACGGTTGTTGGCCGGTTTGTGATTCAACCGAGGCTTAGACAACTCTGTGCATTGGAATCCGGATATGGCTCCAACACTTAAAAATTCCCGGATATGACTCCAACACTTAAAGGTTCCCGGATCTGGATGCACCCCTGGCTACACTCTTCGCTTGTCGCTCCGCCGCAAGATCAAGTATCATGTTACCCATTGTCTGGTGAAGACGCCGATGATGCACGGCGGTCTCCTCGAATCGTCCGCCTTAACCGAGATTTGATATTCGTTCGGTAAGAATAGTCCAACAAATGGGGTTACACTGGTTATCGTCATTCTGAAATGCAAGATTAGCGGGTTTCCAGTCCGCCTTTACCGAGAGCCATCGCCATAATATCACCATGTTCAGAAACTACCTGACCGTCATCTTGAGAAACCTGCTCAGGCAGAAGGGCATTTCGGCGATCAACGTGCTGGGACTGGCCATTGGCATAGCCAGTTGCATACTGATCATGCTCTACGTGCAGGACGAGCTCAGCTACGACCAGCACCATGAGAAGAAAGACAGGATTCACCGCGTAGCGATTTCCATGTCCGATACCGCGGGCAAGACCGATGAATGGGCGATGACGCCTCCGCCCTGGGCACCGGTACTTGCGATGGAACATCCTGAAATCGAGCATTTCACCCGGCTTAAGCCGCCGAACTCCCGCTGGCTCATTCGTTACGGCGATAAGCGGTCATACGAGAAGTACTTTGTTTTTGCGGATTCGTCCGTCTTCGACATTTTCACCATCCCTCTCGTTCAGGGCAATGCGAAAACGGCCCTGTCCGAACCCCACGCCGTGGTGGTTTCTGAAGCCATGGTCAAGAAGTTCTTCGGGGATGAAAACCCGATCGGGAAAGTAATTGCCGCCGATGACAAATACATGTTCACGGTTACGGGGATCATGCGGGATATGCCGAAGAACTCCCATTTCCACGCGGATTTTCTGGCCTCCTTCGCCACCATGGCGGCGACGGGCATTTACTTCGAGCCGACCACGATGCAGAATCTGAACTTCTCTATGTATACCTATCTCCTGCTTAAGGAAGGATATGCAGCCGGCGATCTGGAAAACAAATTCCCTCAGTTTCTTGACAAGTACGTCGGCGAAAGGCTCAAATCCGTCGGCGCCGAAATGAGACCCTATCTGCAATCACTCACCGATATCCACCTCTATTCGAATCTGAAGTTCGAGATCGAAGCGAACAGCGATATCAGGTACGTTTACATCTTCTCCTCGCTTGCCGCTTTCATACTACTCCTTGCCTGCTTCAATTTCATGAACATTTCCACCGCCCGCGCCGCCCGCCGGGCGCAGGAGGTCGGCATTCGAAAGGTAGTGGGCGCCCGCCGAATCCAGCTGATCAGGCAGTTTATCGGCGAATCGGTCTTCTTCTCTTTTATCTCGCTGGCCGTGGCGCTGGGACTGGTCCACCTGCTTCTGCCGCAGTTCAACCTGTTGTCCGGCAAAGTGCTGGAGATGGACTACGAATCCGCCTGGTTGCTTCCCGCTCTGGCGGCCATCGCATTGTTTACGGGGCTCGCTGCCGGCGGGTACCCCGCGTTCATCCTTTCGTCCTTCAGGCCGGTGGCGGTGGTGAGCGGCGCGTTGAAAGCCGGCGTTTCCCAATCGATGCTGAGAAGAGCGCTGATCACCTTCCAGTTCATCGTCTCGATTATCATGATCATTGGGACCGTTGTCGTGCTCGATCAAGTGGCGTACATGCAGGGCAAGAAACTGGGCTTCGACAAGGAACATCTGGTCGTCATACGGCTTCCCGATCAGGCGGCCGTGCTCGGTTATCCTGCCTACAAGCGCGGGATCACGCAGTTTCCTGAAATCGTAAGCGTGAGTTCATCGGCCAGTGTACCCGGCACGACAACCTCTCTCATGCGGATTCAGCCCGAAGGATACTCTGAGGATCAGACGCCCTTGGTCTCCACGATTTGGGCGGACTTCGACTATGTGGAGACGCTGGATGTCGAGATCAAATCCGGCCGCACGTTATCGCGGGCGTTTGCCTCGGACAACAACGCCGTTGTGATCAATGAAACCGCCGCGCGAACCTTTGGATGGGAAGATCCGATCGGCAAAACCTTCAGGTATCCAGGCGCGCCCGAGACCTCTCCCTCCAGAAACGTCATTGGCGTCATGGCGGATTTCCACAACCAGTCGCTGCATCAACGCATCGAGCCATTAATTGTAATGTACTGGGGCGAAGGCAGGTTTATGGTGGTCAGGCTGCAGGGTCAGAACCTGCCCCGCGGACTTGAAATCCTCCGGGCACAGTGGCGGGAGACGTATCCGAATCATCCCGCCATAGACTACTATTTCCTCGACCAGGACCTCGAGCGACAGTACGCCGCCGAACAGAGGCTGGGGTCCGTCTTCATCGCCGGCGCGGTGCTTTCCATACTGATCGCTTGCCTGGGACTTGTGGGACTGGCGTCCTTTATGGCGGAACAGCGGACCAGGGAGATTGGCGTCCGCAAGGTCCTCGGCGCCACGGTCTCAAACGTCATCCTGCTGTTGTCTAAGGAATTCACCAGGCTGTTCCTGCTTGCGTTCGTTATTGGCGCTCCGGTGGGATACTATATCATGCTGGGATGGTTGGCGAACTTCCCGTATCGCATCGAAATGAGTATGTGGGTTTGCGTATTCGCCGGCCTTTCGGCGCTTATCATTACCTGGCTGACGGTAGGATACCACGCGCTCAAGGCCGCCACGGCCAACCCCGTCGATGCGGTGCGTGCCGGGTGAGGCTGAACAAGGGTGGTTTCCGGCTGTAACTGGAATTCATACGATCACGCGGAGCCTCGGGATCTCTTTCTCCGGCCGGTTCTTCGCCAGATCATGATTCCGTTGGAGATTCAACCACAGTTCCGGTGTTGTACCCAGTGCCTGCGACAGTAACCATGCAATCTCGGGAGTTACACCTCTTTTGCCGCGGATGATCTCGTTTATCCTTTGAAGCGGCACTCCGATATGGCCGGCAAATGCCACCTGGGTAACACCTAGCGGTTTCAGAAATTCCTCCAGGAGAATCTCGCCGGGATGGGTTGGGATGCGGTTTTCCGGTAACATTTAGTCTCCTGTCAATTATACTTCAAGTGCAACGCCCCGCGGCTCGATGGCTTCCAACGCCCGAGCCTCTGACTGCATGGCATGATACAGGTCCCAACGTAGCTGGAGATTAAGCCAGAACGATGGCGACACATCGAAGTACCTGGCCAATCGCAACGCTGTGCTTGGCGTAATTCCGCGGCGGCCGTTTACCAGTTCGTTCACACGCTGGTATGGTACGAGAAGGGCATTAGCCAACTCGCGCTGTGTCAGATTCATCGGAACCAGAAATTCCTCCAGTAGCATTTCGCCTGGGTGGGTGGGAACACGATCTGTAGGGACAAGCACCATAATGGATTCCTCCCAACTCGGTTTAGTGATAGTCGACGATTTCGACATCCCGGGGCCCAGCATCCGACCAAACAAAGCAAACATAGCATGATAGCACAGCATCCATGCTATGTCAACATGGCAGATTGTATAATAGCCGTGGATTTCCGGTTTTGGTCAATGATTGACTACTCCCGGTGACTTGATTACAGTCGGATATCCAGCTTGGCCTGTCAATCCTTTGACGAGGCACTACGACATGGTTGGCAAACTCCACCTGTGTCTTGCCCAGAGGTTTCAGGGATTTTTCCAGTCGACACTATCACGATGACCCTTACAGAACAATTCAAAGACGACAATGCGCTGGCAGAACGCCTGCGACGCACTTTTGACCTCGGCGATTCTGCGCTTCCACTTCGCAGAATAGGTACGGGTTTCAAGAGCGTTGTCCTGGGAAGTCCGGCCGGCCTGGTCTTTCGGGTAGCGCAGAACGAGAAGGCTCAGAAGGGGCACAGTAGGGAGTGTTACATCCTTTCGAGGCTCAAGTCCCTGCTTCCTGTTGAGGTGCCGGAAGTCCTGGGTTACTGCGAGGCATCGGAAGACTTCCCATTTGGCGTCATGATGCAGAGGAAAATAGAGGGGCCGAACCTGGGCTCAATACTCAAGCGATCGCCGCGGATCGAGCCGGTCGCGGCAATGACCGGCGAGTTGATCCTGGCCATTCAATCGATCAGACCGAACGACCTGCCTGGACTGCCTTCGGCCGAGACGCACCGTCACGAGGAAACATGGTCTTACGCTTACTCATTTTTGAAAGAGACGCTTACGCCACGCGAACTGTGCATGGCAGAAAACTGGTGGGAGCGGTACGGCCGGGACCTGGAAAAGGGTTGTGCGGATCACCGGTTTTATCACGGTGACCTGTGGCATGAACACATCATACTCGACCCGGCAGATGAAACGCGGGTCGCCGGGGTCATTGACTGGGAATACGCGGGATTTGGTGATCCAATGCTGGATTTTGTGCCACAGATGCGCCATGGTCGCGGTTACATGGCCTGTATGCTCGAGTCCTACCATGCGAAGGGAGGCGAATTCGGTCCCGATGCCGTCACGCGGATTGAACTGCACTACCCCTACAGAGAGCTCGGAGGGCTGTGCTACTGCCTGGATATCGGCGACGAGCAAGAAGCTCAGTGCTGTGTAGAGAAGTTCAGGACGGTTCTGGCCGCCGGCTGAATCGATGGTTTATACAACTGTCCCACCGGTCGACTTCGCCGTACCGCGTTTCGAACACGCAGGTTATTGGAACAGCCAGCCCTATGTGGGGTACAGGCGAATCCGCCGGGTCCGCGCCACCTCACTCAAACCACCACGCGCCGCTGCGGCCACCTGCTATTCATACCGCAGCACGTCCACCGGGTTCGCCCGCGCCACGCGGAGGACGTGCAGACTCACCGTCATCAAGGCAATGGCCAGGACGACCACGCCGGCGACAATGAAGGCGGCCGGTCCGACGTCCACCCGGTACGAGAACAACTGAAGCCATTGCCGCATGATGAGATAGGCGATCGGCGCGGCGAGCACTGTAGCGGCCGCCACCAGGTAGACATATTCCTTCAAGAGCAGGCCCGCCGTTTGAAACACCGTGGCGCCAAGAATCCGCCGCACGCCGATTTCCCTCGTGCGCCGCTCGGTCATGAAGGACGCCAGTCCGAACAGCCCGGCACAGGCCATGAAGACCGCGATGAATGAAAAAACGCCGAATACCTCCCGGAGTGTTGCCTCTGTCGCGTAGAGCCTGTTGTAATCCTCGTCGAGAAACGAATACACCATGGGCACGTCCGGCATCAATTGTTTCCATGTTTCTTCGATCCGGGATACCGTGCCATTCAGATCATCGGTGTCGATTCGTATCGCGTAGAAGGGCAGGTTGTCCCTGAACCAGTGCCTGATGATCATCGGTTCGATTCGATGGTGAAGCGAACGCATGTGGAAATCCGCCACCACGCCGATGATCCGGCGCTCGTGCGCCCAGTTATTTCCCATATCGACCATGATCTCGCGGTCGATGGCTTCATCGGGCGAGTCCCATCCCAACCGCCGCATGGCGCTTTCGTTGATCAGCACGGCTTCGCGCTCGTCGGTGCCGCGCGACCTCAACGGACTGCGGCCGGCCAGCAGGTCCATTCCGAACACCTCGACAAAGTGATCGGTGATGGTTAAATCCTGGAAATGCTGTACCTCTTCCTGAGGCAGATCGGTCCGCTGTACTCCCGTGGTGGGGAGCATGCCCTTGCGCCCCGTGCGTCCGGGCAGCATCATGGCGGTGCTCACACGTTCGATCTGCGGAAACTGTTCAAGCGATTCCTTGAACACTGGGTATTGATCCACAAAGGATGGAAAGCTGGATGGTCCGACAAGCACCCGCTCCGGCTGCAGCCCCAGCCGTTTGTTCTGTACGAAGTCCAACTGCGCGGTAAACACCCAGGTGCTGCCGATGAGCAGGATCACCATCACGCACTGGCCCATTACCAGCAGCCTTCTCACCAGGTGACGGGTTGAGCCGGTCGCGGTTGTGCCTTTCAAGTGCTGTACCGGTCTGAAGGCGGCTACGAAGAACGCGGGATAACTGCCGGAAACGAAACCGACCAGGAGCGTTATCGCGGCGATGCCGGCCCAGAATCGCCATGACCTGAACACGTCGAGCCCGATCGTTTTCCCGGCGAGATCCTGGAAGAAGGGCAGACTGAGTGCGACGAGCATCAGTGCGGTTGCCGTTGCGACGAACGTGATGCAGAAGGATTCGCCCATGTACTGACGGACCAACTGGACCCGGTTTGAGCCGAAGACCTTCCGCAGGGCCACCTCCCGGATGCGCGCGAGCGAACGGGCCGTCGCCATGTTCATGAAGTTGAAGCAGGCCTGGAGGACGACCATGACAGCCAGGGCGGCCAGCAACAGCAGGTACATGCCGTTGCCGTTCTCACCGGCCTCGTTCTCGAGACGGGAGTTCAGGTAGATGCCGGTCAGCGGCTGCAATTGAAGGGCCATCGTTACGTTCTGCGCTTCCCACTGGGCTCCGACCCGCTCTTCGAGCACCCCGGTCATTTTCTGCTGGAGGTCGACGGGGTCCGCTTCGGGAGACAGTAACAGGTAGGTATAGAAAAATGGCGCTTCCCACCGTTCCAGGTAGTCATCTCCGAAGAACTCGGGCGCCGCGGTAATCCCGAGGAAGAAGTCAGCCTGGAAATGCGAGTGCTCCGGTATATCCCGGATCACGCCCGTAACGGTGAAACTCCACGTATCGAAGGTGACGGTCTCGCCGAGGGGCTCGGCGCCGCCGAAATACTTGCGCGCCATCGATTCGGTGATCACAACCGTCCACGGATCCTGCAGCGCCAGTTCGGGATTGCCCTGCACCATCGGAAAATCGAAAATACCGAAGAGTTCGAGGTCCGCCCAGAACACGCGGTCTTCGAAGAACGACCGGTCTTCGTGGCGCACGACCCATCCACCCGACGGCGGGCTGAGGCGAACGAATGACCGGACCTCGGGCAGGAGCCTCTGCAGGGCGGGTCCGAGGGCGGAAGTCGTCTTCGCATTGGTCCCGTTCACGATGCGGTAGATACGATCCGCGTTCGCGTGATACCGGTCGTATTGGCGTTCGTCCTGTATGTATAGGCCGATGAGGATCGCGCAGGCCATGCCGACGGCCAGGTTCAGGGTATTGAGCACGGCATAGTGCTTATGCCTGAGCAGATACCTCGCACCGATCGTGAAGTAGTGGTTCAGCAATGTGCTCATCCGTCGATATCGAATATCGCAGCGGTCTTGGTTGCATTCATACTATTTGGAGGATGCAGTATCGGGGCGACAAGGCTGGCTCCCATCTTCGAGATCAATCATCCCGGGCAAGCACTCAGGAAGTTACTGCCTGCTTTGTCGCTTGATGTGGCCGAACCTCAATCGCCAGACGATCCGACAGTTCGTCTTCGGCAACGTCGAGCGCGTAGTCCATCTGAATGCCCATCCAGAACTGGGGCGACATTCCGAAGTAGCGGGCCAGCCTGAGGGCCGTATCGGCGGTAATGCCTCGTTTTCCCAGGACGATTTCGTTAATGCGTCGTGCCGGTACGCCGATGGAAAGCGCCAGGCGGTTCTGGCTCAGGTTCATTGGTTTGAGAAACTCCTCAAATAAGACCTCACCTGGATGCACAGGCGCCAGTTTTTCGTTACGCATGGTTAGCTCTCCTAGTGATAGTCCACGATTTCAACATCGTAGGCGTCGCTGTCTTTCCACTTAAAACAAACTCGCCAGCGGTCGTTGACCCGGATGCTGTATTGCCCCGAACGGTCTCCGCTAAGTTTCTCAAGGTGATTTGCTGGTGGCACTCGAAGATCATTGAGCGATGTTGACCTGTGTAGCATTCGAAGTTTACGTACTGCAGTTTGTTGAATGTCACCGGGCAACTTGAGTGACCGGGAGCGACGGAAGATCTTCTCGGTTTCTCGATCTGCGAAAGAACGTATCATTTGGAATATATAACGATAAACGTTAAACGGAAAGGGTTAAATGAGAATATTGAATATATCAGTGATCAGGATCCTATGATCGAACGGATGCTGATACAACATTCAGTCGAAAATACCTGGAGAACCTGACCTTTTTGATGATTCTGCTCTACGAAGAACCTCTCAAACAGAGTAGAGTCCGAGAGACTGAGGAGTCATGTTGAAGATATTGCAGGTAGTCCGTCTGGATTTGAATAGGATTGGACAATCCTGGCCGAACATGTTATTTTGCGGAGTCTTTTTGAAAGGTAATCGTAATCGTCCAACGTAAGTCCCTCCAGGGAGTATTCGAAAATGTTAGTCAAACTGGCGCTGCCCAAGGGAAGCCTGCAGGAATCCACCTTCGAACTCATGCGGAAGGCGGGGTTTCATTGCACGGTCAGCAGCCGGTCCTACTCTCCCTGGGTGGATGACGAAGAACTGGACATCATGCTGATCCGGGCCCAGGAGATCGGCCGCTACGTCGAGGACGAGGTGTTCGACGCGGGGCTGACGGGCAAGGATTGGATCATGGAGACCGGGGCGGACGTGGTGGAGGTGGCGGAACTGGTCTACGCCAAGCATACGCGCCAGCCCCTGCGGTGGGTGCTGGCCGTTCCGGAGTCTTCAGACATCCGCAGTGTCAAGGATCTGGAAGGAAAACGCATCGCCACGGAAGTCGTCAACATCACGGAAGAGTACCTCGGAAAGCACGGCGTGACCGCGAAGGTGGAGTTCTCCTGGGGCGCCACGGAGGCCAAGGCCCCGGACCTGGCGGACGCGATCGTGGAAATCACCGAAACGGGCGGTTCGATCAGAGCCAACAAGCTTCGGATCCTGGATACGCTGATGGTGTCCACCAACCGGCTCATCGCGAACAGGACGAGCTGGCAGGACCCGGACAAGCGGCGCAAGATCGAGAACATCGCCCTGCTGCTCAAAGGCGCCATGCTCGCCGAGGAGATGGTCGGCCTCAAGATGAACGTGAAGCGCGCGGACCTGGACGCCGTTGCCGCCCTGCTGCCCGCGCTGCAGAATCCCACCGTTTCTCCCCTGGCCGATAGCGAATGGGTGGCCATCGAAGTGATGATCGAGGAGCACACCATCCGGCAACTGGTCCCGGCGCTCAAGCGGGCCGGCGCCCAGGGACTGGTGGAGTATCCGCTGAACAAGGTGATCTACTAGTAGATGGCTTCCGCACGGCGCGATAATCCCGGCGATCCCATTCCCGGAGGATCCAGGACCGGAGATGTCACCTCCGGCGATACGGCCGCCGATGAATCCAATCCCACCGGACTCGACTCCGTAAATCCGGCCGCCGTCGATCCCTCTCCGCCCGTCAAGGCGGCGGTCCGAGCCATGTCCGGCTACTCCCTGGTCCAGCCCGACTGCCCGGTCAAGCTCAACCAGAACGAATGCCCCTTCGACGTGCCGGAAGATCTCAAGCGGCAAATCATGGAGGAGGCCCTGGCCGGCGACTGGGGCCGCTATCCGGGTTTCTTTCCGGAAGAGACCATTACGGCCCTCGGCAAGCGGCACGGCCTGGGGCCGGAACACATCCTCATGGGCAATGGCTCGAACGAGCTGATCCAGGCTGTCTTCCACGCCGCGGTCGGCCAGGGTGAGCGGGTCGTGTTGCCCGCGCCGACGTTCACGGTCTACGGGCTGATGGCCAGGATCGTGGGCGCCGACGTCCGGACCGTCCAACTGAAGCGCGATCTGACCTTTGACGTCGACCGGCTGGTGGAAGAATGCGCCCACCCCGGCGTGAGGCTGGTGGTGCTCTGTTCACCGAACAATCCCACCGGATCGATGATCTCGCGGGAAGAAGTGGCGGCGATTGCCGGGTCGACCGGGGGATTGGTCGTGGTGGACGAGGCGTATTACGAGTTCTGCGGCGTGTCGTGCATTGATCTGCTGGACCGTCATCCGAACATTGTGATCACCCGTACGTTCTCCAAGGCCCTGGGCGCGGCGGGCCTGCGGCTGGGCTACCTGGCGGCCGATCCCGCCCTGGCGCGAGAGATCGAGAAAGTCAAGCTCCCGTACAACGTAAACGCCGTCTCCCTGATTGCCGCGCGGACGCTGATCGAACAGGAGGCGTTGATCGAGGAGCGGGCGGCGTTGATCCGATCGGAAAGACAGCGCGTCTATGAAGGCCTGCGTGAGCTGCCCGGCATCCGGCCCTATCCCTCCCACGCCAACTTCGTGCTCTTCGAGTCCGAACGCCCGGTCGAAGAGATCTTCCAGGGTCTGATCGAGCGCGGCGTGCTCATCCGCGACGTCAGCCGCTATCCCATGCTTGAGCGCGGCATGCGGGCCACCATCGGCCTGCCGGAAGAAAACGACGCTTTCCTCGATGCGCTGCGGGAAGTGCTGGCCGGATAGGGATGCCTTCCTCGATGCGCTGCGGGAAGTGCTGGCCGGTTGGTTGTCCCGCCGCCTGCCGTCCGCCGCCTGCCGACTTCCTGACTGCTTTTTACTTCTTTCGACTTCTCAATCGCGCCACCACGATGTAGATCGCGAGCGCCAGCGCCCCGCCGTAAATCGCGAATGCCGGCGTATCCGCGCCTTGATCGCCGAGCATGAAGTTGAACGCGCCGCCGGCGAGTATGCCGATCATCATGACGATCAGCGCTTTCACGAAGGTGGGCATTCCGGGACGGTTTCGGGTTTCGCTCATTGGTCTGTCTCCAGGCTTCGGTCTACTCAGCGGTTATTTCAATCGAGTAGGAGGTCATGGTTTTGATCTTCATGCCGGCCGCGCAGTCAAACTGAACGACATCGCAGAAGGCGTGGGACTGTCCCGAGTTCGATTTGATCACGCCGTTGACCGCTGCGTCGAGGCCATGGGTGATGATGGTTTCGATAACGAGATCGCTCGTCCCAGCGTTTTCCATCCCTTCCAGCAATTTCCGGACGTTATAAAGTTAATGGCCGGACGTACAACTGTTCTCAGGCCTCGAGTAAAGAACGCACTGCCTGGAGAATGGCGGGCCACGCCACGGAACCCGGTACCATGGGTTCGTGGTGACCGGCGCCGGGGATAATGTGGTGTTCGATGTGATCACCGGCGGCGCGGGCCGCCGCCGCGTAGGCCTCACCCAGTCCGGGCGGTACGACCCAGTCGTGTTCCGTACTGATCATGACCTGTCTCACGCCGAGAGGCAGCGATTCGACAGGGGAACCGCAACGGTATCGCTCCTCCGCCTTTTCAGGTGATACGCCGGTTACTCCAAGCAGTTCCGCCACGACACCCTGTCGGCATTCTGCATTCGCATGGGGAGTAAAGCGCTTCAGGTCGCCGGGACCACACAGGACCACGGTACCCCGGAGCGGCAACGGGTTCGCGGTCCAAAGCGGGCTTGACGCGGGCAACCGGTGTCGCGCGGCCGTCCACAGCGCGAGATGTCCGCCCGCGGAGTGACCGATCGTGATCACGCGGCCCAGGTCGAGGTCGTGATCCGCGGCCAGCGCACGCAGGTGGTCCGTCGCCCGTCCTGCGTCCCGAAAGGTCCCCGGCCATCCCCCGCCCTCCTGGTCCACGCACCGGTATTCGACGTTCCAGGTCGCGATGCCCTCGTCCCTCAGGGCGTCTGCCAGCGCATCCGCATTGCGCAGGTCCGCGTAGAGCGACAGCCAGCAGCCTCCATGCAGGACTACGGCCACCGGATGAGGGCCTCCGCCGGGTGGGAGGCGCAGTTCGCCGAACTGGGGCGGCGCCGGTCCATACGCGGAACGAACGTCCGCCGGCCTACTCGACAGCGCGTTGACCACGTCGGGGGTCACGAAGGGATGGTTGTCGGACGTGAATCTGGAGGTCATGGTGAGATGAACCGGAAGGCGACATGCATGATGGGATGGACTGGAGGGCGTCACTGTCCGAAGCCAGATTCTCAGGTCACGGCAGAAACCGATCCCGCTCTTCCGGCGTGGGCAGTCTGCACTCGTCGCGTCTGCCGAACCAGCGGTACCGGTTCCGCGCGACGATGCGGTAGACGAAATCACGCAAGGGGCGGGGGAATACATACAACAGGGAGATCAGCCTCCACGTCCCGCCCAGTCCACTCAGGGCGAGCAGAACGGCATTGGACTGTTCGTAGCGCTTGTCTTTTTCCAGGAAAACGAAGGATTGGGGGTCGCCGGTCTGGGAGTCGCTGACCTGGGAACTGCCGAGCGGAGGGTCGCCGGTCTCGCGGTCACCGGTCTCGGGGTCGCCGGCCTGGTCCTGGTCCTGCGGTCCCAGCAGGCGTTGCGCGGTTTCGCCCTGCAGCGGCGCGTAGCGATACCGACCCCGTCTATCGGCCCGCAGCATCAGGTCGACGAACCGGTTGCACAGGCCGCACACGCCGTCGAAGAAGAGGATGGGGTGGCTCGGGCCCGTCAGGTTCTGGTGATCGTCTCGATCCGCATGACCCGTGCGCTCCGCTCCACTGTGGGCTGAGTCGTTCACCGCTCAGCGTCCTTTGCCGGGCCGCGTCCATCATGGCACAGGTTGCTTCGCCGCGTCCTTTGCCGGGCCGCGTGCTCATGACACAGGATTTTACCGCGCCCAGGTCTTGTTCTCCAAGACCGACTGGGTCTCGTAGATCGAGCCGCCTCTTACCGGTCCGGGATAGGGCATGCGGACTGGCAGATCGGCCATGCGCGGCGCGTTGGTCGGTTCACCCCGGAGCAGGTTCCTGTTGAAGTCGTCCCATTCGCCCGCGCCGGTCAATGGCCAGGCGTCGGCGGCGACGTACTGGAACAGGAGCAGGCGCCGCGGCGCGCCGGAATAGTTCGGTGCGGATCCGTGCAACGTCCGGACGTGATGGATGGAAATCCCGCCGGCGGGCACTTCGAGCGCCACGACGTTTTCAGGGATGAAATCGGGATCGGTCACCGCGCCGCAGAACCGGCCGTCCTGGTGGTGGTCGTAGGTCGGCCCCTTGTGGGAACCCGGGATCACCAGCAAGGCGCCATTGGCTTCGGTCATCTCGTCGATACAGACGCCGACGGCCAGGATATCGTCGTTGGTATGGGGATAAAACGACCAGTCCTGGTGCCATTCCACAGGGCTTCCGTAGTCCGCGGACTTCATGTTGAGCTTGTTGCCGTTGGTCCGGATGCCGTCGCCTATCAGCTGGGCCACGATGTTCAGGATGTTGTCGTGCCTGATGGTGCGCATGTAGACGTCGTGGTGGCTGATCGGGCTCTTGAGGCGGCGCACCTGCGGATCGTGCGCCGTGTGACCCGGCTCAAGATCGTAGAAATCCGTGTGATCGGTATAGGCGGCAGCCTTCTGGACGAATTCGTCCGTCACCCGCTGCAGATCCGCGACTTCCGCATCCGAAAGCACTTTGTCGACGGTCATATAACCGTTCTCGTGGTAGAACTCAACCTGCTGCTGGGTTAACATTTAAACCTCCGTAATTAGGACTGCGAGCCGTCCGCGCCTCGTAACGCCGACCAGGCATCAGCCATTCAGTCTATCGTCAATTTCCCCTCAGCCGTACTGTTCCTCGTCCTGCCGGGGTAGCCGCGCTTCGACCGGCAGTAAAACCGGTCCGCCTTGCCGCGGTTCGGACAGGTAGTAGTAGGCCGTACTCGCGTAATCGTTGCTCAGCTTGTTCGCATGGCCGTGCTCGATGGACATGCGGAAACTCTTCCGGAACCGGATCGGGTCCTCGATATGATTCCGGTAGACGGTGTTCTTGCCCTTGAACCTCCAGTCGGGGTTCCCGCTGTAGAGAATGATCCCGTGATAGGGCGCCTGGAATTCCTGCGTCGGTCCGTACGCGCCGTGGTACCAGTCTTCGGTCCCCGTGCCGTGGAGCGAAGGCGGCCACACCTCGCCGTCGATGAACATCATGTCGTCGCCTTCGCCGTACCAGTCGTTCGGGTTGCGCTGAAAGCAGTCGATGTCCAGGTGGGCGCCGCAGTAGATGCCGTCGCCCTCGACGTCGCAGATGACATAGTTCTCGCTGTCGCTCGTGTTCAGCCAGCGCGGGTCGTTCCGATATGCGTCGGGTTCGAGCCCTTCCTCGAAGGCCCATCCCTTCGTATCGGCTTCCCTGCACCACTGCACGTGAAAATAAGCCTGATCGGCCACCGCGTCAACGGTGAGATACGTCTCGTAGTCGATGTAGAAGTAGTGGAAGTAGCCTTCCGTACCCTGGTTCTCCACCTCCAGCACCGCTTTTTCCCGGAAAGGCATAGGCCACCACGCGTTGAATCCCTTGCCGTCCTGCGGGCTCATCTGCAGGGGGGCGGTGATGAAATCCTTCCGCATGCCGTGCCCCAGGCCGAAGAAATCGCCGATGGGACATTCCACGCTCGGCTCGTCGCATCCGTCCCAGTACATGCGCAGCACGATGCGGCGGCAGTAGTCCTCGGCCGGGATCCCGAGCGTCATCCAGATATGCTTGACGCACCCCGGTCCGTCGATCTCGCCGATCACGCGCTTTTCACCGGCCTCGATCCGCCAGGCGTCCGTGTTGGCGCCCGTCGTATCCCAACTCGAAATCCGGTGGCTCCTGTACGACCTGAGCGCGGGCAGCGACGCCAGGCTGGTCTGTCCGATCATGATACCTCCCTGGTTCCGGATGGTGCGGGTGTTCTTCTGACAGCTACGGATGTGGCGTTTCGCCGATCACGCGCCGTACCGCGTTTCGCCGATCACGCGCCGTCTTGCGTTTCGCCGATCACGCGCCGTACCGCGCTTCGTTGGGTCGCGGAAGCCTGTCCTCGACTGGCAGCAGGGCCGGACCGCCGCGCCGCGGCTCCGACAGGTAGTAGTACGCGGTACTCGAATAGTCGTTGCTCAGCTTGTTCGCGTGACCGTGTTCGATCGAGATCTGAAAGCTTTTCCGGAAGCGAATCGGATCCTCGATATGGTAGCGGTAAACGGTGTTCTTACCCTTCCACCGCCATTCGTCGTTGCCGCTGTACAGGATGATGCCGTGATAGGGCGCGTTGTACTCGTCCGTCGGACAATAGGCGCAATGGTACCAGTCCTCCGTGCCGGTCCCGTGCAGCGAAGGCGGCCAGGCCTCGCCGTCGATGAACATCATGTCGTCGCCCTCGCCGTACCAGTCGTTCGGGTTGCGCTGGAAGCAGTCGATGTCCAGGTGGGCGCCGCAGTAGACGCCGTCGCCTTCCACGTCGCAGATGACGTAGTTCTCCCGCTCGCTCAGGTTCGCCCAGCGCGGGTCGTTCCGGTAGGTCTGCGGATCGAGCCCTTCCTCGTAAGCCCATCCCCTGGTGTTGTCTTCGCGCCGCCACTGCACGTGAAAGTAGGCCTGGTCCGCCACCGCTTCAACCGTGGGATAGGTCTCGTAATCGATGTAGAAGTAGTGGTTGTATCCTTCGTCGCCCTGGTTCTCCAATTCTATCACGGCCTTCTCCCTGAAGGGCATGGGCCACCACGAATTGAACCCCTTGCCGTCCTGCGGGCTCATCTGGAGCGGCGCGGTGATGAAATCCTTGCGCATGCCGTGCCCCAGGCCGAAGAAATCGCCGATGGGACACTCCACGCTCGGTTCCGCGCATCCGTCCCAGAACATGCGCAGCACGATGCGGCGGCAGTAGTCCTCGGAGGGGAGCCCGAGCGTCATCCAGAGGTGCTTGATGCATCCCGGTCCGTTTATCTCGCCGATCACGCGCTTCTCGCCGGCTTCGATGCGCCAGAAATCGGCGTTCTCGCCGGAGGTGTTCCAGCTGGATATGCGGCCACTGTCGTAGGCGCGCAGCGTGGGCAGCGACGCCAGGCTGGTCTGACCGATCATGGATCCTCCGTTGTGATGGAAATTCTTAGATTGGCACTCATTTGGATACATCACAGTTAATCAATACAATCTGAAAAAACAGACTTGCCTGGAGAAACAACACCGTGATTTGGGACTCAAATTAGACTAATGGTATATATCCCACCCGAAGCAAATCTCGGGAACATTCGCTACAATAAACATGAACATTGGTGTTACATTTAAAGGTACCTTCAGATATCAAGTGTGTCTATCGATGTGCCCTTTATACCATTGACATTAGAAATTGCGACAATGTACCTTGCTTTAAATCTGTTCAAAACACGCCTCGGTCATCATGTAGGTACGAAATAACCCTAACCTGCCTACGGATTGTAACCTCAACAACAATGAGATCGAGTCAGGGATCGGTCTTGCTGAAGTGTTAAAGTGAAAGTTTCAATCTCTATTCACACCAATTCTAACTGAAATAACCAAGCCTAAAAAGTACATCTGGGGACTTGTATCTTTATGTTGAAAGCGGTTTCACTTTTTACAGGTTGTGGCGGATCCGATAAAGGGTTAGTGGATGCAGGTTACCAGATAGTAATGGCCAATGATGTAAATGCATATGCTAAAGAAGTCTACAAAGCTAATCTTCCTGTGACCGACTACATACTTTCCGATATAGCCGAAATCAAGCTCCTACCATCAGCAGATTTGTTAATTGGATGTTATCCATGTCAAGGATACTCACAAGGCGGCGCTCGGGACGCCAAAAGGGAGGTAAATACACTATATAGACAATTTGATCGTTCACTTCGACAGATATCACCTAAGGTATTTATTGTCGAAAACGTAGCAGGTATGGTACGCAGCAATAACCTACATTTTTTAAATAACCAGCTTGTTAGATTTCGATTAGCAGGATACAAAGTCACATGGCAGGTTGTAAACACGGTCCAATACGGATTGGCTCAAGAGCGAAAGCGGATATTTATTGTAGGTATACGAACTGATTTGAAAGTACGTTACGTTTTTCCCAAAGCAACCCATGGGCCGGGTTTGGTTCCCTTTAGATCCCAAGCTGATGTGTTGCGTAATCTTAAAGTGCAATGGCCAATTGGTGAATATTGTGATGATGAATTTCATTGGTATTACCTATCCAGAAACCGATACAGAAGTTGGAATCAACCAAGCAGGACGATCTTGGCCAAAGCACGCCACATGCCACTTCACCCAATGAGCCCAAGGTTGGTGAGGGTGAATACTGATAAGTGGGTTTTCGATGGCGATAGTACGCAGGCTCGAAGGTTGTCATTTAGAGAGGCCGCCTGTCTTCAGAATCTTGAAGGCTGGAACTTTCCTGATAGTATAGGATTACTCGAAAAGTACAAAGTCATAGGTAATGCAGTACCACCTCTAGTTTTTCGAAAAATCGTAGAGTCAATACCGGAGGAAGCCCTATGGCACTGAGATTTGAATCGATGAGCATAGACGAGATTCGTTTAGATAAACTGAATCCCAGATTGCCGAGTAATGTTCAGGGGGGGAGTGAGTCAGACGTAATTGAATATCTTGCATTAAAAACTCGTCTAGAGGACTTAATGGCTTCTATAGGAGAAAACGGGTTTTTCGAAGGAGAAGCCATAATCGTAACCAAAGAAGACGGCAAGTACATTGTTCTAGAAGGAAATCGTCGTCTGGCGGCGCTTAAACTACTCCAAGATCCAAGTCTTGTAGGAAGATCTAAATTCGAGTTGATTGCCAGGCAAGCAAAGCATACGCCGGACCATGTTCCTGTTTATCTCGTAGAATCTAGGAGTGAGGCACTAAACTACATCGGATTTCGCCACATTTCAGGAGTACAAAGGTGGGATCCGCTTTCAAAAGCAAGATACCTTAAACTTCTGTTGCAACACTCCGATTCAGATAAGGACATTCTCGATCGGTATAGGGAAGTTACCCGTGAAATTGGTGGTAGAATCAACTCAGTACAACGAAGTCTCGATGCGTTGGCCGCCTACGAAAAAATAGAACAAGAGGGTTTTTTCGAAATTGAAGATTTGGATGAAAACACATTTCAATTTGGAACGTTTTACACAGCGATCGGGAATAGCAACATCGCTAGATTCATTGGTCTGAGAGACGAAGAGAACGAAGCAATAAATGACGCAGTATTGGATAACAGTTGCTTAAAAGCGGAGCACTTAAAAGAACTTACTGCGTGGATGTTTGAGAAGAAACCAGACGGTGGCACGGTATTGGGTGAATCTAGGAACATTCCAGATTTTGGGGAAGTACTCGCAAATCCTGACGGAGTAAGCGCATTACGTATGGGGCTTTCAATCGCCGTCGCGAAAGAAAAGATGGGGGGGAGTCGGATAGAGTTTCTAAAGGATATTGTAATGGCAACAGACCATCTGCAACAAGCAAACAGAAACCTGCATGTTGTTTCAGGATCCGACGATGAGGTTGTTAAAAAGGTACAGGAAGCTGAAGATGTTCTTAAAGTAACCACCGATCATTTACGTAATCGTCCAAATGGTTAAAGTAGACTGGAGTAAAGAGATCCTAAAAAGTGCAGTCCGCTTAACCGACTGCATTGAATTGTTAGTTGCGTTTAGTCATAGTGATTATGACTGTAGGTTTAATGTTTCTGACTTCAACGAAATCATCGGATCGGAAATAGTAAACGAAGAATCAGACAATTTCTTACAAGGCGAGGAAATTGACGACTTTAGATTGTATTATGATCAAGCGGTGTCAATGGTTGGAAAACGAGCCATCTGGTTTGAGGATGTATATCCTTTCAAGGTGGATTCGAATGTAATTTACTGGGGCGGATCACAAGATCTAAACGAAGAACATCTCCTATACTTAGTCTTACTTGTTTGTTCGGTTTCCAATCACATACCTTGCATGAGCGATAGCATTCGGCTTGCGTTTGAAGAATTAACCAAAATCGCGATGAAATCTATGTTTTCCGAACAGATGCAAGTACTTCAGTTTGGTCCTAGAAGTACCGACAGGAGGGATGTTTTCGGAGCAGCAGCAAATATCGCTGTACCAAAGTTAGCCAATAAACTACACGCTATTTTAGTTAACGAAGAACAGCTTCCAACGGAATCACGTGATTTTGGAATTGACGTTATTGCAATACAAGAATTTGAAGACGAAGTACCGTATTCGTTTTTCGTTACAGCTCAATGTGCAACTGGAGAAAAATGGTGGGAGAAAAGAAATGAGGCTAGAGCTGCAAACGAACTTGCAAGCTACATTCACGTAAATGTACCGAGTACAAACTTCCTATTCATACCTCACTTACCTCGAGTGCAGTTAGATACCTGGGATCGAGATGCTGGTAGAACTGGCGACTGTGTAATATGTGATAGATATAGGATTTGTAGGTTAATCAGTTCGAAAGATGCACTCCACGAAGATTCAGGGTTTTACCAGTCGCTTGAGTATTTGGACGACGTGATAGTTAGCATTAGAGGCTCAGTCCAAGAAAATACGATAGAATTGTAACGGTTCATTACAGTGTATAAGAAGCGAGTTGTAAACTTATGATACAAGGCTAAGACTACCCCTTACCTTGTCGTCTTGATCATATATGGATACAGTAGATAAAGAAACCCGCTCGCGTATAATGTCTCGAAACAGACATAAGGATTCAAATCCTGAAAAAATCCTAAGGTCTGCCCTTCATTCCGTTGGTTTAAGGTTTAAACTACACGACAAAAAACTTCCAGGAAAACCTGATTTGGTGTTTCCGCGATACCGCGCCACGGTATTTGTGCATGGATGTTTTTGGCATTCTCATGGTTGTCATAGATCATCAAAGCCTAAATCGAACATCGGTTATTGGCGCCTAAAGTTAAAAAGAAACCACGAGCGAGACGCTCATAACATAACACTTCTTTTAAAACTAAATTGGCGTGTAATGATCGTATGGGAATGTGCTTTACTAGGAACAAAAGCTGTATCAGCAGAAATACTGAAAGACCGTATTTCTGCATGGCTGAAAGGAAAGGAAAAGTACAAAGAAGTACCACTTAACAAATCCTTGAATGGTCTAACCTGACGATGTATGTAATTCATATTCTAATCCTAATGAATCTTCTTCCTTACGAATGCTGTTACTCTAAATACCCTACCACTTCGGCATCCCCACCGTCACCAGGGCTTCGGTCACCTGGCCGAAGGGTTGGCCCCCCACGGTAAGGTTCAGCGCCACGGGCTGCCGCCGGCATTGTGTGCCTTCCGGAACATGAAGCACCAGGCGGATCGCCTTCTGTTCCCGCGGCCCCAGGGACAGGGTCATGGTCTCGCTCCGCCAGCCTTCGGGACCTTCGAGCCGGATGCGGGCCGGCTGCTCCGTGGGGAAGGGATTGAGTACCCAGCCGCCGAATTCGACGGGTCCCCCTTCCGGTGCGTGGGCGCGATAGGGCGCCAGCTTGCCGCCCTGCGACTCCGCGCCGAAGTGGGCCTCATCGTCATCCAGCAGCATGAGCGTGGTGTGCACGTCGTCGAAGGCCTCCGCGGCACGGCCGATCTCCGCGTACCATTCGGGCGACGTACGGTACGGCCGCGTATGGCCCGTGATCACCAGTTCGGGCCCGAACCGCTTCAGGTCTTCCAGGAACCGTTTGTAGCACCCCAGGTCGAGGCCGTTCTTGTAGACGTGGTTGGTGAACATGCGCGCGCCGGCCCGGTAGCCCACGCCGCCTTCCGCGTCGAAGAAGGCCTGGTCGCCGGTGTGCGCCACGCGGGTCCCGTCGATCTCCATGCAGATCAGCGTGGCGAAACGGGTATGGCCCGACATGGGACACAGCGTGATGGGGATGTTCTCCCAGTGGACCGTCGTCCCGTTGGGGATGTGCCTGCCCACCTGGATCGGTTCGTGCCAGAGGCAGGGCCGGTCGTACTTCACCGGGTTCTCGAGCAGGTCGCTGAACTGTTCGCCCGCCAGGACCTCCGTCCCGTAGAGACGCTGGAGCATGGGAATCCCGTTGACGTGGTCGTCGTGGAAGTGGGAGACGAGCGTCGCGTCGATCCGTTCGATCCCGAAGCGCTTCTTTAGGCCGCCGATGCCGTGGAGCATCGGGCGGCGGTTGGATACGTGCGACTTTTCCGGCCGGAATCCGGCCCTCACATGGTAGCCGTAATCGATGGACATGACCTTGCCGGTGTCGCTTAGGACGAAGTGGGTCTCCGCGCCGGCGTACTTCGAACGGTACAGGTGGGGCAGCACTTCCTCGATATCGTCTTCTTCCAGGTCTTCCAGCGGTTCGCCCACCCCGGGCTGGATCTCCTCGAGTCGCTTCAGATTCGCCTTGAACGTCGCGATGGCGCGCGGCGGATCGTCCACCGGATCGCCCAGGCTCGGCAGCAGCCGGTCCGCCCCGGCCGCGAGCAGCCGGTTGACGGCGTGGTACAGGTTCCAGGCGCCGGTGTAGTCGTTGTAGTTGTACTGCAGGGGCGCCAGCCGGGTCGTCTTCCCCGTTCCGCAGATCACCTCGCCGACGAATCCCACCCGCCGGCCGCCGATGGCCGCCACGTAGCTGCTCGCGCCGTTGGTCATGCCCGGCGTGGGCACGACCTCCCAGGACAGCCCCGCGATCTCGCGCGTCTCGTAATCCATCATCCAGCCGTCGACCGGCACGGGCCGGACGGGCGAGAAGCGGTCCCACCGGTTGTCGTAGGAGTTCCAGTGCTGCCGTTCGCGGAAATGCTGCTCCGGGTCGACGAGGTATTCCTGGTCCCAGTACGGACCGAGAATCCGTGCGCCTTTCTCATGCAGGCGAATGGCCCCGTCCGAATGGTCGCGGAAGTGGTGGGTGAGCAGGACCGTGACCGGCTTGCCGCCCGCGATCTCGCCCAAATGGTCCGCGGCCAGGCCGGTGCCGGCGTTCACGAGCACGACGCCTTCCGGCCCGATTACCGCGTACACCAGGCAGCTGTCCTGCAAGCGGAAGATACCTTCTTCGATTCGTTCCCAGGGGGAAGGCATGGGCGTATCGCTCCTTGGTTCATCCCGTTCGTGGCCGGCAGGATCGATAGGTTTTTCAGCCAGGCGGCGCGAATCCGCGCGCAACTTGTCCATTATGCAAGGGATTGGACCCGGAGGCAACACTACAAATGTATTGTATATTGAAGTTTCAACGTATAAGTTCAATACAGCGATTGCTTTAATGACCGGGAATCCCATGCGCGTCCAGGCGTGATCCGTCATCGCGTCCAGGCGTGTTCCGATACGCGTCCGAGCAGATTCTGATCGGCGAGCGGACAGAATCCGGCGGCCGCGCGTAATCCGAAACGCGTCCGTACCTCTACAGGGGCCTGATCTTGGCTGATGTAGAAACCCTATACGACCGCTATTTCCTCGAATACGCCACCTACGTCGTCAAGAACCGGGCTATACCGGAAATCGACGACGGCCTGAAGCCCGTTCAGCGCCGCATTCTTCATACGCTCTTCGAGATCGACGACGGCAAGTACCACAAGGTGGCCAACGTCGTCGGCCAGACGATGCAGTTCCATCCCCACGGCGACCAGTCCATATTCGGCGCCCTGGTATCGCTGGCCAACAAGGATCTGTTCATCGACAAGCAGGGCAATTTCGGGTCGGTCCTCACGGGGGGACAGGCCTCGGCGGCGCGGTACATCGAGTGCCGGCTCACGCCCCTCGCCCGGGAGGTGCTGCTCAGCCCGGAGATCACCGAGTACGTGGACTCCTATGACGGGCGCGCCCGTGAACCGGTGGTCTTCCCGGCCAAGGTGCCGGTGGCGCTCATCCTCGGCGCGGAAGGCATCGCCGTGGGCATGTCCACCCGCATCCTGCCCCACAACCCCATCGAGGTCATGGAAGCCCAGGTGTCCTGCCTCAAGGGAGAGCCCTTCCATCTGTACCCGGACTTCCCCACCGGCGGGCTCATGGACGTGAGCGAATACGAGGACGGAAACGGGTGCGTGTATACCCGCGCGCGGCTGGAGCCCCGGGACGAAGGCGTGGTCATGGTCCGCGCGCTGCCCTTCGGCGAGACCACGGAAAGCCTGATGAAGTCGATCGAGGAGGCGGCGCGAGCGAAGCGCATCGCGGTAAGCGGACTGACCGACTACACCACCGACGGCGTGGAGATCGAAATCCGGACGGACCCCGGCGCGGAGACCGTGGATATCCTGCGCGGTCTCTACGCCTTCACGTCCTGCGAGGTCGCCATCGCCGCCAACCTGCTCGTCATCAGCGACGGCCATCCCCGCGTGATGACCGTGTCGGACATGATCCGGCACAGCACGAACCGGCTGCTGGAGATCCTCGAAGCCGAACTCAAGATCGAGGAAAGGGACCTGCGCGCCCAGCTTCGTGCCAAAAGACTCGAGCAGGTCTTCATCGAAAACCGCGTGTACAAGGACATAGAGGACGTGGAGGACATCGAGGGGGTCTACGCCGCCGTGCGCGAGGCCATCGCCAGGTACAGTCCCGTATCTACGACGGCCCGTGCCGTGGACCGGGGCATGAACGAACTCAACGACGCTCCGCCGGATATACGCGACGCGGCGCGCAGCCTGCTGACGACCGTGTACCGCAGCCTGGCCTTCGAGCACTACGGCCCGAGCCGCGAGATGATCGCCCGGAACCTGGACGCGATCGGCCACGGACCGGAGGCGCATCGGCGCCTGGTGAGGTCGCTTCTGTCGGCGATCCGGCACGAACTGACCGCGACGCGGCGCATGGCCGCCGTGGAAGACATCATCACGGCCGACAACCTGACGAAGGAGGATATGGACCGGCTGCTGGACATCCCGATCTACCGCATCACGCGGTACGGCATCGACCGCGCGGAAGCCGAGATGCGGGAGATCGAAGGGCAGCTGCGGACGGTGCTCCACAACCTCCATCACCTGACGGATTTCGCCATCGATTTCCTGGAGCAGCTCATACGCGGCTACCGCGACGAGCATCCCCGCCGATCGGAGGTCAAACCCTTCACGCCCGTGGAGGAGCGCGACGCCGCGGCACGCGACCTGGTGCTCCGTTACGACACCGAATCCGGGTACATGGGCTACACCATCGAGAGCGGCCGCCCGCTCTTCAATGTCTCCCTCTACGACCGGGTCGTGATCGTGCGCTCCGGGGGCGTCGCGGGCGTCCACAATACCCTTGACAAAATGTATGTCGACCTCGATATCCTGTACTGCGCCATGGAGGAGCCGGGAAGGGTCTTCACCGTGGCCTATCGCGACCTCGAAGGGTACGCCTGCATCAAGCGCTGCACCATGGACCGGTGCCGGCTCAACCAGCTCTACGAACTCGTGCCGGGCGACTCCTCGCTCCTGGCCTTCACGCCGGAACCCGACCCGGAAATCGTGTTGGTCGTCAGGGAGGACGCGGCTGTTCAGGAAGCCCGCGAGTACCTGAAGGCGGAAGACTTTGCCATCCGAAGCCACCGGGCCCGGGGCGACCGGATCGAACAGACCGATATTGCGGGCGTTGAGTTTGTTGTTCGGAAGAACTCGGGACAAACCGAGGGTCGAAGGCCAGTCACGGGGTAGATGGCCTTGTGTGGGAGACTCTCTAGAGAATGGAGGTTAAGAGAATAGCATCGGGTAAGCTACAGAGGCGGTTCAAGTCCTCTAAGATCATGCACCTCAGAGATTTGCCGACTAATGCTTGGGATTGGACATTTTCAGACTTGAATGAACAGTATGTTCTGGTTAAATTGAATAACGGTACCATGTTTGGTGGTTTTCTTGGAGCAAACTCGTTTATCTCTTCTGATCCCGACGAACGAGATTTGTACATTGAAGAAATATTTGAGATTGATGACAGTGACAATTGGATTACTAATGGCCACGGTGTATACCTTACAGGCCGAGACATAAGTTCTATAGAGTTCTTACCGAGTACAATCGACGAGGAGGACCCAGAATGAACAAGTCCCCCAAGAGCGGTCCTAACCGTAGAGATATAGCTACAAGGGGTTACAGGCCCAAGCCATTAACGAATAGGTCGACAAGACCCAAACCGCCTAATCAAGGCAGTTCCATAAAAGCGGCTGACAACCGTAATCGTTAATAGAAGTTCCTTGGTTCTTACCAAGTAGGCGACGCAGCTCAACTGTTGCAGGTCAAAAATGGTAAAATCCTCCTTGGATATAGTGGGTGGGTTTACAGTGAATCAAACCCGACGCGTTGTCAGCGTCGGGTTTTTTTAGAGGTAAGCGTGTCCCGATTTAACACATGAGAATTACTAGACATCGGTGGGAGATTTGAAGCTGATCCCTCGGCAGTCCTCTACAAAACGCTCCAGGAGCAATAATCAAGCAATATAAGATGGGAGAATTTATCAAACTCCCTATGAGTTAATCCAATTTTAAACCAATCCAGGAAGGATGATCTACATGTCTTCATGGAAACTGCTGAGTTGGAACGTGAACGGAGTGCGGGCGGTGGCGAAAAAGGGTTTCATCGAGTGGTTCCAGGGGGAGGGGCCGGACATCCTGTGCATCCAGGAGACCAAGTCCCAGGAGTCGCAGCTGGACGCCAAGATCACGGACGTCGAAGGATACCGGAGCTACTGGTCGGAAGCGGAGAAAAAGGGGTACAGCGGCGTGGGCGTATACACACGCCACGAGCCCATCAGCGTCGAGAAGGGATTCGGCGAGGACCGGTTCGATTCGGAAGGCCGGACCCTCGTGCTGGAGTACCCCGACTTCACCCTGTTCAACGTGTACTTCCCGAACGGCAAGCAGAACGCGACGCGGCTGCAGTACAAGATGGATTTCTACGAGGCCATCCTGGCCCACTGGGAATCGCTCCGCGCGGACGGCAAGAAACTCGTCATCTGCGGCGACGTGAACACGGCCCACAAGGCGATCGACCTGGCCCGCCCCAAGGACAATGAGAAGATCTCCGGGTTCCTGCCCATGGAGCGCGAATGGATCGACAAGATCGTAGGCCAGGGTTATGTAGATACCTTCCGGCAATACGACGAGGGGCCGGACAACTACACCTGGTGGCATCTCATGTCTGGAGCGAGAAAGCGGAACGTGGGCTGGCGGATCGACTACTTCTACGTGACCGAGGACCTGATGCCCGCGGTCTCAAACGCGTGGATCATGCCGGACGTCATGGGGTCGGATCACTGCCCGATCGGGATCGAGGTGGGGGTGGGGTAGGTGTGCTTTTTTGTAACAAAATTACGAGATAGCGTGCTTCACGACGACTGTAATCCATAGTGTACTTCAAACAACTGAGAGGTAAGTCAGGAGCATCCATTCTCTTGCCGGATAATCTTTGCGACTTTCAAATGGCTGCTATGAAATCTCGCATTTATTTTGAAGAGGCTATGAAACATGAATGCCGATAATTCACGTGATACAGAAATGCTTCTGGATGAAGTGTTTTACAAAGACGAGAATGTAAAGAGCAGGTTGTTCGGTCTCGAAAAAACCGAAGTCAGCCTTTACAAGCTGATCGACTATTCCTACAAAAGGATGTCGGAGTTTGATTCCGAGTTCCGATTTATGCGAAGGGTTGTCTATGGACTGGGAACTGCGATAATCGGCGGGTTGATTACAATCATATTTCAACTGTGGCGGGGCTAAGGGAATCTTCTTATGGTAGACGAGCAAGGTCGGCTAATCGACCCTCGAAAGGCCGATATATTGAAACGCAAGATACTGGATCTTTTAACCGATGAAGAAATCGAGGTTCTTGGTATTGAAATCGATATCAGACTCAAGAATGGATATCGGGATAAGGTCTGGTACGGATGGAAAAACCCTGTTCCTACCACATGACAGGCCGGGCTTGTGACGTACAAGCGTAGCTGCCTTCATCTTCTCGAGATTGAAGGTCGCCTTACCAATACCTCACTCCGGCGCTGAATTCGACTCCTCCAGCGCCTCCTGAAGCGCGGCAGCCAGGACCCTGGGCTCATCCGTCCCGATACGACAGGTCTTGCCGTTCATCATCGTCAGTTCCACCGCCTCCAGTCCCGATACGTTGTAGAGCCAGCCACGAGGCGTAAGCCGGATCCCCCAACCATAAAGCCAGGAGTTTCTGACCGGTTGGCAGGAGTCGATCTCGTCGAGGGGGAAGCGTTTCCGGATCAAGCCGACGCCGAAGCGTAGACGGAGGTGCTCGTCGTCGATCTCGACGGTTAATTTGTGGAACAGCAACAGGACCCCAAGCAGGAGGATCGCGATCAGCCCTGCGACCGCGGGTGTTCCGGCGAGCAAGACCGGCAGGGCGCCAATCAGGACGATGACCCCCGCGGCGACGGCGAATACCGTGCCGAACTGGGTGTGGCGATAGGTGATCACAACGTCTCACATCCCTTCACAACCCCACTAACCTTTTTCGACCCCAACAACGAGCCCGTCAACATCACCCGCCCCACTCCTCACATCTCATTCGAGTCCGACAACATCATCCGCCCCGCTCCTCACATCTCCTTCGTCCCCACCACCGTATCCGAGAACACGACGTGCCCCCACATCTCGGGGACGTGCATGTTGATCACACCTTGCGGCGACCAGACCCAGTTGTCGCACGGCACGCCTTCTTTCCTCAGATAGCCGTCCTTGTAGCGGTCGTATTCCCACTCGACCCGTGAGAAGTTGACCCGCCATGAATCCCCGGGCTTCGGCGGACAGTCTACGCCGGCGTATTCGGCCATGCTGGTCCATGGGAAGGCGATTTCGGTGGACCAGCCGCGGTCCACGTCGTGTGAGCAGTTGACCGTACCGTCGATGTGGACGGCGTGCCGGACGCCCACGAAGTCCCAGTCGTGGTCGGCCTGTCCGCCCTTGCCATAGGGCTTGGGCAGGTACAGGTCCCAGGCGGCGTTCAGGGGGTTGATCTCGAACTCCATGTAGTGGTTGGTGTCGCCGTCGGGATCGATGAACACCTCGAAGTCGTTGTCGTTGCAGATGACCGAATCCCGCTTGGTCAGCGTGCCCCACACGTCCGGCTCCTCCATGTCCGCCGCCACGTAGAAACACTCGTCGTCCCACAGCATCATGGCGCGCGTGCCGAACCGCGGGATGGGCTTGAGGTCGCCTTCGATATCGACGAAGAGGTCGGTGCGCGGCGCGCGGATCCAGGACGGGTCGCTCAGCTTCCCGTCGATCGCGATGGGGCCGCAGGCACGGTAACAGGTGTAGGTCTTCGGTACGATGTCGGGAGATGGCAAGTCGGGCATGGGTGATCTTTCTTTATGGGTTCAGGAACAAAACGGATGAGCAATGAAGGAAGAGTCCGTTGGCTCAGGCCCGCAATCCCGACTGCGATTCGAATCCCAGCAACCGCTTCAGGGTCGGTGTCGCCCGCTCGACGACCTCGGGGCTTGCCAGCCGGAACTGGTCCTGCTGCGGCTTCATGAACGAGCGGCAGAAGAACCCCAGCAGGATCATCCGCTCTTGTTGGGTGCGGTTTTCGCCGCTGCTGTGCCAGGTCGCGCCGTGGATGATGACGATATCGCCTTTGCGCGCGTCGAGTTGGATGACGTCGTCGTATTCTTTTTCATGGTCGGGCGGGGTCCCGCGCTTGTAGCTGCCCGGCACGAGCCGCGTGGCCCCGTTTTCAGGCGTAAAGTCGTCGAGCACGAAGATCGTGTTGGAGCAAAAGGCGAAGGGTGGCGCGGGCTGCGGAAAACGCCCGAGCGGGAAGTCGACGTGCAGGCCGCCGGCCGGCGCGCCCGGACCGATGAGGTTGACGGTAAAACTGCTCAGAATGCAGTCGTCGCCAAGCAGGTGCTCGTGGAGCGCAAGTACCTGGGGCAGCTGGATCATCTCCTCGTAGATGCGGCCCTTGTTGACCAGGTTCCACACCCGCTGCGCCTGGCCGTCGAAGTAGACGTGTTCCCCGCTGCCGGCCTTCTCTTCCGCGATCAACTCGGCCGAACGGTCGCGCAGGGCATTGGCCTGCTCCGGCGACAATGCCTCCCTGAGCACGACGTAACCGTGTTCGTCGAGATGGGCTTTGGCGCTTTCCAGGTTCATCTGTTCTGCTCCGTTCAACCGCGTCCGATTACGATGCTCCGGACGTCCGCGTCCGATTGCCTGGATAGGTGCGATCCGTTCGCCTGCTCCTTCGAAGCCAGCCGACCCCGTCAATCCTTATTCTTTGCTCTTTACTTGCTCTCGTACGGCACGGAGATGCCTTCGACGAATTCGGGTTCGTCCATGTCGGCCGTCATGTAGACGTGGCTGCCTTTACGGTCGGACGTCGTCCCCGCCATGTGGGCGCCGCTGGCGTCCAGGGAGATGATCTGCACGCCGCCCACGCGCTGGGAATCGAGCTCGTTCATGTCCCGCAGCCCCTCGGCCGTCGCCTCCTCCAGCGACATGCCCATCTTCATGTAGGTCACCACGTTCCGGGCCGCGCCGGTCCGGATGGCCAGTTCGCCGGTACCCGTGCAGGCCGCGGCGCCGTAGCGGTTGTCGGCGAAACCGCCCGCGCTGATGACCGGGGAATCGCCCAGGCGGCCCGGGTACTTCCACCCCCAGCCGCTCGTGCTGACGCCCACGCAGATGTCGCCCTTGCCGTCCTGCGCGATGAAGTTGGTCGTGCCCCCGGCCTTCTGCGGATCGACGGCCAGGTGGCTCAGCTTCCACAGCTCGTTGGTGTGCTGGAGTTCCTCGGGGTCGTCGATGCCCAGTTGCTCGCGCACGTGCTTCGCGTAGATTTCGGGCATCTCGGGGTCCACGTACGTGCTCTTCTCGAAACCCATTTCGCTGGCGAACCGCTCCGCGCCGTCACCCACCAGAAAGACGTGGATCAGTTTCTCCATGACGCACCGGGCGATGGAGATCGGGTGGTCGTAGCCCGTCACCGCGCCCACGGCCCCCACGTCGCGGGTGCGGCCGTCCATGATGAGGGCGTCCAGCTGCGGATAACCGAGGATGTTGGGATAGCCGTGCAGGCCGACGCTGCGGTCGGGACGGTGCACCTCCACCTCCCGGATGCCGATCTCGATGGCGTCCACCGCGGTCTTGCCTTCCTTGAGCGCGGCCACCGCCTGGCGGATGCCCACGTCGCCGTTGTTCGTAGCCATGACGATCATCAAGTAGTCCTTGCTTGAGGGTTGAAGAGTTGAATTCCAGTGCATTGTAACGAGGAGGATATGAAATGCAAAGAGTTATTATCGAGCGGCCTGACCGAGGATGCCGGAAGGGTAATATCCCTTGATATTTTCACCCTTTCCCTTATCGTGATAATCAGTTCGGAAAGGCCCGGACAGCGCGCTCCCCGAGGACGGTCTGCGGGCCTGCGCGTTCAGTTTCCGGGTCTACGCGCCGGGTTTCCGAGTCAGCGCGTAATGTTTGACCGTTCTGTGCGTTGCGCGTCGGTTGTGCGGTCCTCGCGTTGCGCGTCGCTTTTTGTTTGTGTGGGATGTCTGCACGTATCGGAAGGCTGGCGGCGTTTGATCATCTGGATTCGCATAGGGACGCTGGAATCCTACAACAAGGACGGCCGCGACTTCTGGCTGAAGAGACGGCTCGAAGAGGTCTCCGGTCAACCGTGCCTGATGCTGCACCAGGAACAGATGACTCCGGAGATCGTAAAGCCGCTCAAGCCCCGGGCCATGCTGCTCAGCGGCGCCGGGACCTTCTTCCAGCATTTCCGGCCCGCGACGTTTTATGGCTTCGAAGATACGCTGAACGCGATGGCGGACGTGCCCACCCTGGGCCTGTGCGCCAGCCATCAGCTCATGGGGTTCATGTTCAATGACGGCTTCCGCAACCTGACGAAACTCGATGACGAGATGATGCGGCCGCTGCGGCCCGGCGAGCCCGACGTGCTCGATCCGAATCCCGACGCGCTGGGCTATTTCTGCGAAGAGGGATTCTACCCGGTGAATCCGGTGCAACCCGATCCGCTGTTCGACGAGCTGCCCGACCCGGTGGTCGTCCGGCAGTCGCACTACGCGGAAATGAAGACCGTGCCCCCGGATTTCGACCTCATCGCGTCGAACGAAAACTGCCGGATCCAGGCGATCAGGCACCGGGAACGGCCCCTGTACGGCACGCAGTTCCACCCGGAATACTACGTCGACGTCTATCCCCACGGCCGGAAGATCCTGGAGAACTTCTTTCGTGTTGCCGGAGTGTTGTAGCGGCCCGCCAGGTCAGTGTAGATCGCAGATGCGACCTGCCGGATTATCGAAGCTATCCGACGAGCCGTCCGATTGAACGATGCAGAGGGAGAAGCCCATGTCCAATCCTGAATTCGGCCTGAGCGAACTGGCGCGGTTCGCCGAGGAGGGTTACCTGCGCCTTGGGCAGGTGGCTTCCGACAGGCACCTGCAAGCGATGCGCGACCGTATCGACGAGATCATGCTGGGCGAGGTCCGCTACGAGGGGATGCCCATGCAGCGCGACACGACCACGGGAGAATACGGCACGCTGCCGACGCGCACGTTCGAGAAAAGCGAGGGGACGCTCGCCTACCGCCGCGTCGACGATCTGCAGCTGGACCCACTGTACCTGGGGTATATGCAGCATCCGTTTTTTCGGGAGATCACGGAAGCCCTCATCGGTCCCGACGTGTCCATCTTCCGGGCCATGTTCATGAACAAACCGGCCGAGCACGGCACCCATCTGCCCTGGCACCAGGACGTCGGCATCGGGTGGGGGCTCGATTCGAACCCGGAGGTGACGGTCTGGACCGCCCTCGATGCGGCGACGGTGGAGAACGGCTGCATGCAGATAGTGCCCGGCAGCCACAAGCACGGCGTGATCAACGAAATGCACTTCCCGTCGGAGGAAGACCAGGCCAGGTACGCGCGAGAGGAAGACTGCATCCATCTCGAGGCCGGGGCAGGCGAAGCCATCCTCCTGAACAACCTGCTCCTGCACCGGTCGGCCCGCAACCCCACCGGCAACCCGCGACGGGCGTTCAGCATCGCGTACATGGATGCCGCCACGCGGGCGGTCAAAACGGGCGAGACCTTCCCAGTCATCTTCGGAGAGGGTGCGTTGACGGGAGGCGAGCTGATCGATGACGCGCAGGCCGGGAACGGGAAGTCCGCGGACGCGCAGGCCATTGGAGACCAGCCCGGGGACGCGCGGACCGGTGACGCGCGCACCGATAACGCGCGGACCGAGGACGTACTCGAGGAGAGCCGACAGTGAGACTGAAGGACCGCGTCGCGCTCATCACGGGCGGTGGAACGGGCATCGGGGCCGCCACGGCGAGACTCTTCGCCGAAGAAGGCGCGGCTGTCTGCGTTACGGGCCGGCGCGAGGCGATGCTGGAAGAGGTGGTCGCTGGAATCAAGGAAGCCGGCGGCCGGGCAATCCTGGTTGCCGGGGACGTGTCCGTCACGGAAGACTGCCGGCGCATGGCCGACCAGGCGACGGCCGCCTTCGGGAAGATCGACGTGCTGGTGAACAACGCCGGGACGGCCACGTTGATGGACGCCGACGAAACCTCGGACGAACTCTGGGACCAGACCATAGCCACCAACCTATCCGGCGCGTTCCGGCTCATCCGCGCGGTCCTGCCAGGGATGATCGCCCGAGGCGCCGGGAATATCGTGAACGTCAGCTCGATCCTCGCGCAAACGGGCATGAAGAAGTCAGCGGCCTACAGCGCCTCCAAGGCAGGCCTCGACCAGCTGACCCGCGTCCTGGCCGTCGAGTACGCGGACCGCGGCATACGGGTAAACGCCGTAGCTCCGGGGTGGGTACACACGCCCATGAACGAATCGGTGCGGGACCACGAAGCCATGTATGAACTGCTGAAGAAGCGCCATCCCATGGGCCGGTTCGGTTCGCCCGACGAGATCGCCCGCGCTATCCTGCACCTGGCCTCGGACGAAGCCGCGTGGACGACAGGGACCGTGCTGCCGGTCGACGGCGGATGGACGGCGGTCTGACGGGACGTGGACGGCAGAGGACCGGCGTCCCGGCGGTGTAGCAAATCGAAATTACCGGCGGTAGCGCTTCGTTGGCAGTAGATGGATAGGGCTCGAGTGCGCGCAACGGTTCAAGCGATGCGGACTGAAGTTTTTGGAGACAACCAGCATTCGGAGAGAAGACATGGGATTGAGAACGGCTGAACAATACCTCGAAGGACTGCGCGACGGCAGGACGATCTACTTCCGCGGCGAGCGGGTGCCGGACCTGATGGAGCACCCGGAACTGCGCGTCGGCGCCGAGCACACGGCCCTGGACTACCACCTGGCCGAGGACGAGGAACACCGGGACCTGTTCACGGCCCTGTGTCCCGAGACGGGAGAGCGGGTAAGCCGCTACTTCATTCCGCCCGCCAACACTGAAGACCTGCTGAAGCGACGGGAGATGATCGAGACGAGCACCCGCGAGGGCAGCGGCGTGGTCCTGCTCATCAAGGAGATCGGCACGGACGCCCTGTTCTCCCTGCGGCTCGTCGCACGCCAGATCGACGAGAAGTACGGCACCGGGTACCTGGACCGCGTAAAGGACTACCACGCCGAGTGCCGCGACCGCGACCTGAGCATGGCCGTGGCGCAGACGGACGCCAAGGGGGACCGCGGCCGCCTGCCTTCCCAGCAGACCCATCCCGACTACTACGTGCGCATCGTGGAGCGCCGGCCCGACGGCATCGTGGTCCGGGGCGCCAAGGCCCATACCACGGGGACCGCCTTCGTGGACGAAGTGGTCGTGGTGCCGACGCGGGCGATTTCGGAAGAAGACAAGGACTACGCCGTGGCCTTCGCCGTGCCCGTCAACACGCCGGGCGTCCGGCTCATCGCCAGTCCTTTCGGTTTCTCGGGCGAAAGCACGTACCACCACCCGGTCAGTTCGAAGCACCACCTGGTCGAGACCCTGACCGTGTTCGACGACGTCTTCGTCCCGAACGAGCGCGTCTTCCTGGCCGGCGAGTGGGACTTCGCCGGGGTGCTGGCGAACGCCTTCGTGGAGTTCCACCGGTTCACGGCCGTGTCCTACAAGCCGCCGCTCCTCGACCTCTTCATCGGCGCGGCCTCGCTGATCGCCGTGTACAACGGGGTCGAGAAGGCCAGCCACATCCGCGACAAGGCCACGCGGCTCATTACCTACACGGAGACGGTCCGCGCCCTGACCCGCGCGGCCGCCATGGACTGCAAGGTGGTGGACGGCATCGCGGTGCCGGACACGCTCACGACCAACATCGCCAAGTACCATTTCGCCAACAACTACCACGAGGCCGTGCGCGACGTGCAGGACATCGCCGGGGCCCTGCTGGTGACGGGTCCGTCGGAAGCGGACTGGCACAACGAGGAGACGAAGGACGACCTGGAGCGTTACCTGGGCGGGCGCAGGGGCGTGCCGACCATGGACCGGATGAAGGCCATCAATCTCATTCGCGACCTGACGGCATCGGATTTCGGCGGGTACCACGAGCTGCTGGCCATCCATGCCGAGGGATCGCTCGAGGCGCAGAAGATCACCATATTCCGGGGATACGACCTGCTGCGGTGCATGGACGTCGCGAAGAAAGCCGCGGGGATCGAGTAAATGCTGATGGCCGCCAGCCGCCGTGCTGCGTTGCATGGACGTCGCGAAGAAGGCCGCGGGGATCGAGTAGCGGGATCGAATTGAAGTTCAGACTGGAGAGGAAAGCCCATGGGATCCGATAACGGCCCGGTCATCATGAGTGGCCGCAAGCTGGCCGACGAAATGCAGGCGCGGCTCGCGAAAGAAACGGCCGATATGCGCGGGCGCGGCGTGACACCGGGCCTGGCCACGATCCTGGTCGGCGACGACGGCCCCAGCGCCACCTACATTTCCATGAAGCACCGGGCGTGCGAGGAGATCGGCATCCGGAGCATCCATACCCACATGCCCGCATCCACTTCGCAAGAGGAACTGCTACAGACCATCGGCCAAATGAACGAAGACCCGGAGGTCGACGCCATCCTCGTGCAGATCCCGCTGCCGGACGGACTCGACGAGGACGAGGCGCTGCTGTCCGTGGCGCCCGACAAGGACGCGGACGGACTCAATCCCATCAACCTGGGCCGGCTGGTAATCGGCAAGCCGGGGCCGCTGCCCTGCACGCCCAACGGCATCCTCGCCTTGCTGGTCCATTACGGCGTGCCCATCGAAGGCAGAAACGTCGCGATCGTCGGCCGCGGACTGACCATCGGCCGCCCGCTGGCCCTGCTGCTGTCGTTGAAACGGCCCAATTGCAACGCGGCGGTCACGGTGCTGCATTCGGCCGTGCCCGACATGGCCGCTCACCTGCGCGAAGCCGATATCGTCATCGCGGCCGCGGGATCGCCCGGACTGATCAGCAGGGACATGGTGAAACCCGGCGCGGCCGTCGTGGCCGCGGGCATCACCCGGAAGGGCAAGAAGCTCCTCAGCGACGTGGACGAGGACGTGGCCGAGGTCGCCGGCTGGATCACGCCCCGCATCGGGGGCGTCGGTCCCATGACGGTGGCCATGTTGATGGAGAATACGGTACGTGCGGCGCAGCGGCGGGCTTAGAGCCGGCCTTCGCGTGCGGCGCGGCGGCGGGCTTAGAGCCGGCCTTCGTCTACCGCGCGTTACCGAGCCCGGAGCACCGGTCGGGCCGTGACGCGCGACGCCAGCCCCCAGTCCCCCTACGCAATCTGCGCCCAGTGCGCCAGGTCCACCTCGCCCGGCACGGGTTCGCGTCCCGAGAAGAAGTGGTCCAGCGCGTCCAGCGTGATCTCGCCGATCTCGAGGTGGCCGTATGCGCCGGTCCCCGAGCTATGGGGCGTGATGACCACGTTCGGCAGGGCACGCAGCCGGTGTTCGGGCGGCAGGGGTTCGGGGTCTGTCACGTCCAGCTGGACCTGGATCCTCCCGGTCCTGGCTTCTTCGTATAGCGCGTCGTGGTCGAGGACGGATCCCCGGGACGTGTTGACGAGGACGCCGTCGTCCCGCAATCGCCGCAGCTGCTCCCCGCCGATCATGCGTTCTGTCTCCGGGATGGACGGCGCGTGGACGGTCACCAGGTCCGATTCCTCGAACAGCGTGTTCAGTTCCACCCGTTCCACGTTCATGCGTCCCGCGTCCCAATCGCTCAGGTAGGGGTCGAAGACGAGAATACGGACGTTGAAGGGCTGAAGGAGCCGGATCACTTCCCGTCCCACCATGCTGGCGCTCACGATCCCCACCACGGAACCGCGCAGGAACTGGTTCGACCAGTTCTTTTCCGGGTCCCGCCACATGCCCCGCTCCCGGATGTTGAGCGCGTCGTGGACCCACCTGCGGCTCATCATGATCAGCGCGCCGACGGCGTGTTCCGCCACGTTGAGGGCGATGGCGCCCCGCGCGCTGACGACGCGGATCCCCCTGGGCGCCAGGTGTCCCGCGACCATCTCCGGGGTGAACAGGTACTTGACCGATCCCGCGGAATGAACGACGATCTTCAGGTTGTCCGCCCGTTTCAAAGCGGTTCCGCTGATCGGCCTGACGCCCCAGCCGGTGACCAGGCCGTCGAAGCCGGCTATACCTTCTTCCACCTCGGCGGCGGTCAATGCGCGGTCCGAATCGTTTACCTCGACGTCGAAGCCCGCCAGTAACCGCCTGTACGTCTCCTCCCTGAAGACCCCGGCGGTGTGGGACGGCGTCGGAAGGTACCAGATACGTGGTTTGCTCATGTGTTACGCTCTTGTGCACCCCGCCGCGGCAACGCATGCGGCCGCTGCATCGGAGAATAATGAATGACAACACCCGGGTAATGTGTACTCATATTATAGACCGGGCAGGCATGATCAACAAGAATACGTGTTCGAGGATACCCTTATGACCGACACGATCCGTACGAAACTCCGTGACCCGATCCGGGTCGCTTCGGTAGACGAACTGAAGGAAAAGGGGAACATCGTCGTCAACGGCAACGACGGACCGATCGCCGTTTTCCACCACGACGACGGGCAGGTGCACGCCGTGGACAACCGGTGCCCCCACATGGGCTTTCCGCTGCACCGCGGCACGATCAAGGACGGCATTCTGACCTGCCACTGGCACCACGCGGACTTCGACCTGGAGAGCGGCTGCACCTTCGATCTCTTCGCGGACGACGTGCCGGTCTACGCGGTGGAACTGCGGAACGGCGACGTGTGGGTTTCCGGTTCCCGGGACCGATCCGGCGACGCGGAATACTGGCGTAACCGCCTGAGGGAAGGCCTCGAGCAGAGTATCTCGCTGGTCAATGCCAAGGCCGTGATCGCCCTGCTTAAATCGGGGGTGTCCTACAAGGATATCGCCGAGACCGGCGGCCGGTACGGCGTGCGGTACCGTTCGTCCGGATGGGGACCCGGCCTGACCATTCTCACCGCGATGACCAACCTGTGCGCGTATCTACCGAGAGACGAGCAGATCCTCCCGCTATACCAGGGACTGACGCACGTCGCCCGGGACAGCAACGGACAGCCGCCGAGGTTCGACCTGCAGCCCCTGGATACGGAGAACTTGTCGTTCGAACAGTTGAAGCGCTGGTTCCGCCGCTTCGTGGAAGTGCGCGATTCGGACGGCGCCACGCGGTGCCTGCTCACCGCCGTGTCCATGGACAGCGACCCCGCGCTGCTGGTGGACATGATGATGTGCGCCGCCACGGACCACGTGTTCCTGGACGGCGGCCACGTAGCGGATTTCATCAACAAGTCCACGGAACTGCTGGATCACGTCGGCTGGGAGCACGCCGACGAAGTGTTGCCGAGCCTGGTCGGCCAGTTGTGCGCGGCGGCGCGCAGCGAGGAACGAAACGCCTGGCGCCATCCCGTCGACCTGGCCGCCATCCTGCGCGGAGCGAATGAGGCGCTGCCCGGCGCGCTGGCATCGACGTCGAATGGCTACGCGTGGGATGGTCCGGCCGAACTGGCCGAAGTGATCCTGGGAGACGATCCCCAGGCCACGGTGGACGCCATGCTGGAGCGTCTGCGCAGGGGCATGACGCCGGTGCAGCTCAGCCAGGCGGTCACCTACGCGGCCGCGCTGCGCATCGCCCGGTTCCACACGCAGAACGAATTCGGCGACTGGATCACGGTGCTGCACACCTTCACCTACGCGAACGCCCTGCACCAGGCCCTGAAACGCACGGGTTCGCCGGAGCTGGTCCGCGGCGTCTTCCACGGCGCCATGGCCGTGTACCTGGACCGCTTTCTCAACGTGCCGCCCGCACGACTGCCGGGCGAAAAGGCCACGGCGGACCTGGCCGGGGAGACCGGCGAGATACTCGACGCCTTTCTGACCGAACTGGATACGCAGCAGCAGGTGGAACCCGCCGCCAGGCTGGTTTCACGTTACCTGGCCGACGGGCATCCGGTGGACCGGCTGTTCCGCACGCTGGCGGTCTCGCTGCTTCGGGAAGATGCCGAGTTCCACAGCTTCCAGATGCTGGAGGCCGGCATCCGGCAGTACGAGGAACTGCGGGGAAGGGCCGAGGCCGACCACGTGCTGATCGCCACGGCCCGGTATCTCGCCGCCCACGCCCCGACGCAGCGGGCGATGAACCAGACCGCCCAGATCGCGCTGCGGCTGAGCCGTGGCGAGGCGCTGTACGAGGAGGAATAGCGATCTGGTGCGTTGCGGGTTCGTCTATTCCCCGTTCAGGAGGTACTTCCTCAACATGCGGGGACCGACTTCCGCGCCGTACACGTTGCCCATGGCGTCTACGGCCACGCCTTCCGCGCCGGTCGTCCCGGCGTCATCGGCGTTCACCACGGGATCGGGGATGAAGGCTGATACGTACCCGCCGTCCGTGATGCTGCCGATGCGGATCCCCCGCCGCCAGCCCGGGTTGGCTCCCCACGTGGCGTTCGACTCGGAGTCGGCGCTGTAGAGCATGTCGTCCTCGGTGATGAAGAGGCCGCTCGGACGGCCGAACTGGGTCCACGTGGCGATGTATTCGCCTTCCTGGTCGAAGATCTGGATCCGGGCGTTGCCCCGGTCGCCCACGTACAGCCGGCCCTGGGAGTCCATGGCCAGCGCGTGGGGATCGCGGAATTCGCCGGAGGCCTGGCCCGTCTCGCCCCAGGCCTTGATGAACGATCCGTTCGGCGCCAGCTTGACGATGCGGTTGTTTCCGCGGCTGCCGTGACCGTCCGCCACGTAGATGCTGCCGTCAGGCCCCACCAGGACGTCGGAGGGCTGGTTGAAGATGCCGTCCCCTTCGCCCGCGACTCCGGCAATGCCCAGGCTCATCAGCAACTCCCCGTCCTCGCTGAACTTGTGTACCTGGTGGCCGATACCGATGCCGCCCCGGGCGTCCGTCACCCAGACGTTGTTCTCCGAGTCCACGAAGATGCCGTGGGGCCAGACGAACATGCCGGCGCCGAAGCTCTTCAGCAGGTTGCCGTCGCTGTCGAAGAGCAGGACCGGCGGCACGTCTTCTTTGCCGACGCAGGAGTTCTGGCCGCATCTCTCCGCCACCCAGATGTTCCCGCTGCCGTCCTGGGCCGGGAAGACCGCGCTCGTGGAACCCCAGGTCCTGTCACCGCCCAGCTTGCCCCATATGCCTTCTACCTCGGTGTAGGGATTCGGCGCGTGGTTCTGGGCCAGGGCGGGACTGTTTACTTGGGTAATCGAAATACACAGGGCCGAAAACACAACCCACCGGATCCAGGTCGAGACTTTCATGAGTGTCCTCGCTTTTCTTGATGGTTAGGGATGGTCCTGTCCCGGAACAGGCTGGTCACGCGGACCATGCTCGCCGGACGGCCCATGCCGGTCACGCGGACCATGCTCGACGTAAGGCCCGTGCTCGCCGGACGGCCCATGCTGGCCGGACGGCCCATGCTGGCCACGCGGACCATGGCCGCCACGTTATCCCTGAGATTTACTGTTTTCCGATAAGATAAAATACGGACGCGTTTTCGCAACGGTTTTTCGAATCCCGAAGTGAGGTCCAAAGACTGCCTCGGTCGGCGCCAACCGTCTTGACATCTGAAGGACGGCAGGTCATATTTCAACATCAAATTCGGCGATCGGGATGATCATCCGGGAGGTACCGGATGAATCCGCCGGGTTGGCCGGCCGGTCCGGACGAACCGGCGAGTGCGATGATCCGGCGTGCCCGACGAGCCGGCGTGCCCGACGAGCCGGCGTACCCGAATAGCCGGCCGGCCCGACGAGCCGGCGAGTGCGATGAGCCGGGCAAGGGACCACGCGCGTGCTATCAGGATTTCAGACAGCAGAGGACCGCCGGATCATCGGACTGATGTCGGGAACGTCCGCCGATGGGATCGACGCCGCGGTCATACGCCTGCGCGGAGCGGACGATGGACTTTCCCTGGACGTACTGGGCTTCGATACGGTAGCCTTCCCGTCCGGCCTGCGCGACCGGTTGATGGAAGTCTCCGATCCGGAGACGGGCAGAATCGACGAACTCGCCCGCCTGCATTTCGAGCTGGGTGAACTCTTTGCCAGGGCGGCGGCCGGCGTGGCGGGATCAGCCGGGTTGTCCATGGAGGAAATCGATCTGATCGGATCCCATGGCCAGACGGTCCATCATCTCCCCGGCCGGGAAGCAAGATTCGGCGTGGAGACCGGGGCGACGTTGCAGATCGGCGACCCTTCGGTGATCGCTCAGCGCACGGGCGTGGTGACGATCGGCGACTTCCGCGCCGCGGACGTGGCCCGGGGCGGCCAGGGCGCGCCGCTCGTGCCCTACGTGGACTACCTGCTGTTCAGGCATCCCGGGAAGGCCCGGGGGCTGCTGAACCTGGGCGGCATCGCGAACCTTACCGTGCTGCCCGCGGACCCGGGACCAGACGACGTGATGGCCTTCGATACGGGTCCGGCCAGCATGCTGATCGACGCGGTCGCCCGGACGGAGCTGGGACGCGACATGGACGCCGACGGCGCGGGCGCACGACGTGGCAGGCCCGCCGAGCACCTGGTAGCGGACGTGCTGGCCATGCCCTACTTCGAGCGGCCTCCGCCCAAGTCCACGGGCAGGGAAATGTTCGGAGAACGCTGTGCGGCGGCCCTGGTACGCGCGGGGCGCGAGGCCGGGCTCAGCGGCGAGGATCTGCTTGCGACGGCCACGGAAATCACCGTCCGTTCCATACGAGACGCCTGCCGCCGGTTCGTCGAACCCGTCGTCTCGAAGCTGGACGAATTGATCGTGAGCGGCGGCGGCGCCCGGAACGGGTTCATGCTCGAACGCCTCGCCCGGGTGATGGCTCCCGTGGAGGTGGCCACTTCCGGTGACCACGGCCTCTCGTCGGACGCCAAGGAAGCCGTGGCCTTCGCGGTTCTCGCCGACCAGACGGTCCGCGGCCGGCCGGGCAGCCTTCCGGGAGCGACGGGAGCGGACCGGCCGGCGGTGCTCGGCAAGATCTGCCTGCCTGGATGATGGCGGTCCAATAGGAGAATCCCCGATGCGCGGCAGCAATCCAAACGCACGATACGCCTGGTGGCCGCGCCCCTCGGCGCCGGCCAGGCGGCCGGTCCACGGGCGGTCCGCGCGGTGGGCGGTTCCTGGCACGATCCGCTGCCTGTCCGCGCGGTGGCCGGCCTTTGTATCGCTCCTGTTGATCTTCGGATGCGCCGGCAGGCCGCTTCCAACCGTTCGCACCGCGCCGCCGCCCCCATCCGAACCGGCCGCGCCCGCGGCGGTTTTCAAGCCCGGCAAACTGCCGATGATCAGGATCGGCTTGCTCGTGGCCAGGGACTCGGCAAGCATGTCGGGCACGGGCCGCTTTAAGGTCGTGGACCGGTCCAGCGGCGAGGTGATCGGCACGTCGTCGCCCGGACAGATATGGAAAATGCAGGCGAACGGCGCGTGGATCGACGTTTCCTCGCCGGCCGGCGACGCCCAGGGACTGTACACCGGTCCGATCCAGGTGAGTCCCCTCACGCGGGAAGGACGGCTCAGGGTATCTGAACGGGAGTACCGCGGATCGATGGAGGTGGTCTCGAACAAGAGAGGCAAGTTGACGGTCGTGAACATCCTCGACGTGGAGAATTACCTGCGCGGGGTCGTACCCCTGGAGATCGGGAAGTTGAGTGAAAACCGCATCGAGGCGTTGAAGGCCCAGGCGGTTGCGGCCCGGACCTACACCGTGTCGAATCTGGGCAGACGCAAGAGCCTGGGATTCGATCTGTACAGTACCGTCGCCGACCAGGTATACCGGGGCTATGGCGCGGAATGGCCCGTCGCCGACAGGGCGATATCGGAAACGCGCGGGATGATCGCTACGTACCGGGGCAGACCGATCTCGGCATATTATTCATCGACCTGCGGAGGCGAGACCGAATCCATCGAGGACGCCTGGGGCGGCAAGCCCGTTCCGTACCTGCGCGGCGTGCGGGACCGGGACCGGGGCAGCGGCGACTTCTGCCGGCATTCTCCGGTATATGAATGGCGCGTGGAGTGGAAGAAGCAAACGCTGGAGAACATTCTGGCCAACCGGCTTCAGGGCCTTGACCCACGCAAGGCGGGTGAGTTTTCCCTTCGCGGCATCGACATAAAACAACGGTCCGAGAGCGGGCGCGTTCGACTGCTCGAGATCAGATCGAACCACGGCACCACGACCCTGCGGGGCGACCGGATTCGTTCCGCGTTGCGTCGTCCTGTCCGTGGCCAGCCGTTGCTCCGCAGCACGAAGTTCGATCTGGATTTCCGGAGAGACACCATCGTGGCGGAAGGCGGCGGGTACGGCCATGGCATCGGCATGTGCCAGATGGGCGCCATCGGGATGGCCGCCCAGGGGTACAAGTACGACAGGATCCTGAAACACTACTATCGCGGCATCGATCTGGACCGCGCGTACAATTGAATGAGCGCGTAGAGCATGACCTGACCGAATGGAGCTTGGCATGAACAAGTGGAGCACGGCCTGAACGTGCGGAGCATGAAATGAGCGCGTAGAGCATGACCTGACCGAATGGAGCATGGCATAAACAAGTGGAGCATGGCATGATGAATCCGAAACCACGAAGATTTCCCTCGGCCTTCCTGATCTCGTTTCTTTGCGCCTGCATGTCGTTTACGGGGTGCTACTACTCCACGTCCCAGGGATCGCGCGCCGGAGACATTCGAAACATCGTCATCCCGCTGTTCGACAACACCACCGTCGAAACCGGAATCCAGGAGGAGCTGACGGATATCGTTATCGAGCGGTTTCTCACCAATGGCCAGTTCCGGATCGTGGACATGCGGCAGGCGGACGCGGCGATCATCGGCGTGATCACCCATCTGCAGGATGAGTCGGTGGCGTTCTCCGCGGGAACGATAGCCCGGGACGTCCGCATCTCGATCGTCGTGGACGTGCGCTTTGAAACCGTGGACAAGAAGGAAGTGATCTGGGAGGAAAGGCAGCTGCGTACCTACGGCGATTACGCGATCGACACCGGAACGGACGCCGACCGCGAGCCAGCGCTCAAGACCGCGTTCGAAAGGATGGCCGATGAGATCCTGAACCAGTCCATCTCGGGGTGGTAGCCAATGCGGCCTGGACCAGGCAGTCACCCCGCCCGGGCGCACCGCGCCTAGCGGTCCGGATCGTCCAAATCAGTTTCCTGGTACCAACTGCAGCGGTCGATCCAGGCTTCCGCCGTCCTGGCCACGCCGCCTGAGCCGGCCAGCGCCGACAGGCGTCCGAAGGTTTCGGCCGACTGTTCGTAGTCCTTCAAGTAAAAATGAGACATTGCAGCCAGGCGCAGGTTTTCCTGCCGAACGGGTTCACCCGGGAGTTCGAGGGCATCCGCCTTTGACAGATACGTCAACGCCTGTTCAAAGGACCCGGAGAGGTAATGCCAGCGTCCGGTGAGGTAGTAGCCCACCCCGTAGTCAGGCGCGAGATCGCTCGCGTCCCGGACGGCCTCGACCAGGCTCCACTGGCCGCGCGTGGCCGTCAGGTAGGCCATGGTCGCTTCCTGGATCTGTTCCCTATCGAGCACCCCCAGCCGGATGAGCGCGGCACGAGACATGGCTTCCGAGGCATGTAGATCCACGACCGCTTCCCAGCTGCGCCGGGCATCGTCATTCCTTCCGGTCTTCCAGGCCGCATCGCCACGGATCAGGTGGGCGTCCGCCAGCAGCCCGACGGTCTGATCCGGACGCTCGGTCATCATCGCAACGACCGACTCCGTCCGTTCGTAGTCCGCCAGCCGGTAGGTCCCGTACAGCAATCCTCTCAGGGCCGAGGGGTTCTCCGGCTCCAGGTCGAGCACACGGTCGAAGTCACCCACGGCATCCGCATACCGTCCCCCGCGGTAGGCCTGCCAGGCCCTGTCATTCAGCGCGGCCACCTCGTGGGGACAGCGCCGCCTGAAGATGGCGGGACGAATAAACCACTGGCGGGCGATACGGAGTTGATCTTCCCGTAGTGTAATGCCATCCACGAAGGTCTCCCACTCGGCGATCAGTTCTCCCGTCGTCCTTCCGTAGGACTCCTCGACGGCGCCGTTGGGAAAGGCCCGTTTGAACGCGTCCAGACCATGGTTTTCGATCAGGAAGCGAACGAAAGATCCGCACAGCGTGTAGCTGCGCGAGGACGCGGCCGTCCAGAATCCCGTCATGCTCAGCAGGTTCTCCACGGGCGGCGCAAGGCCGAGTACGCGCATGGCGCGGCTCCACTCGTGCGGGTTCATGGGGGCGTCCTGCCAGTCCACCGCCTCGGCCAGCCCTTCGTGGAATCCTATCCAGTAGCTGCCTCCGAAGAGCGCGTTCCCGAAAGAGGCGGACATGACATGCACCAGTTCATGTTTCAGCACGGGATGGGGAAACGCCGCGTCGTTGAGATGCATTTCATCCGCGCCCGGGCGTTCGATGGAGGTATAGCGGGCGCCCATGAGCCGCTTCTTCTGGTCCGCGCTGGCATAGATGTAGGACGCGATGCGCGCCGGCGGGGGAGGAACTTCCAGGTATTCCATGATGCGGCCGAGTTGATACTCGTGCTCCCGGGCGATGAGGTCGATGTTCCGTGCCGTGCCGGAATTCAGATCGTAATAGATGTCGAAATGGTCTGTCTGCCGGTGGCCCCCCAGGGTCTGCTGGATATACGCCCGGTCGATCACGATGCCCAGCGGCGCGCGGTAGACATAGGCCGCCGCCAGCACGGCCAGACTCGCGATGAACAGCGCCCGCATGGTGATGCCCGTAGCGGCGGCCGCAGCAGTCGTAGCGCTCCCGCCGTCCAACCCGTCGCCGTCCTGCCTGCCGCCGTCCGAACTCCCGCCGTCAGTCCCGCCGCTGTCCGGACTCCCGCCGTCAGTCCCGCCGCGGAACTTCAGGAACAGCGAGGGACGGATCTTCCGGACAGTTGGATCGAAGCAGGTGCACAGACCGGCGACCATCGCCAGGACGCTGACGAGCACGATGGCCCGCGCCGTAAGTAGCGTCGACGTGATGACCACCACTTCATCGTAGATCGGCCCGGGGAAATACCCGATGATCGGGTTGTACACGAAAACGGGCGGCTCGGTGGCCAGGCGGAAGAGGCTGATGCCGATCGACAAGCACATGACCCCGAGAAATAGCAGCGTGGCGTGCAGTCTTCGTTCCACGGCCAGCCCGCACAGCAGCGCGACGGCCGTGGACCACAGGACGCTTATGCCCGGAAGCAGCAAGTAGAATGCGAGTCCTTCGGGCACGTTGCAGAAACCGCTGATCCAGCTCTTGACGAACATGACGGCCAGCGGCAGCAGGAGCGTGGACAGGGCAAAGCCGAAGAGCAGGGCGAGCATCGTCGAAAGGCGGGCGTTCCGGGCGCTGCTCGCATGGCTCGTTCGCCAGCCGTTCACGAGATGGAGGGTCATCACGCCCGTGGCGAAGGTGGCGATGAAGGCGGTCAGGAAGGCGAACTCGAATCCGAGGTCGTCCACGAGGGGCAACTGCGTCATCCCTGCCGCGGCCGCCGTCAGGATCAGGGTCGCGGCCAGGTACGGCTTACCGCGCAGAACGCTCGTTATGAAGTGCTTATCCAGACTCATGTTACGACCTTCGGGGGAAAGGGGTCGCGGTACCGGCCCGCCGGTCCGCGGTTAAAGAGCTCACGATACCAGCCCACCGTTTCAAACCAGCCCACCGTTTCAAACCGGCCCGCCGCTCCATACCGGCCCGCCGCTCCATACCGGCCCGCCGGTCCATAACAGCCCGCCGGTTTACTCCGGCCCGCCGTTCCAAACCGGCCCGCCGTTCCAAACCGGCCCGCCGTTCCCCGATTAATGGCGTCTTGATGTTACCGGTTCCGTGGTTGTGCATGATATAGCGACAGGCCTGTCAGGGCCAGATGAATCGAAGCGTTTTTTCTGTCGGCCCTGCCCGCGCGACGGTATAATAAACGCGTTTCCTATTGAACCTGAAGCAAGGAGGTAAGCGAGATGAACATGGACCTAGAATACCGCCCCGTGCTGGGCACGAAACTGGATTATGGAATCGGCATCATCGGGGCGGGCGGGATCGTAAACGCCGCGCACCTCCCCGCCTACCGCAAGGCGGGATTCAACGTGATCGGCCTGACGGACGCGGACGTCGACAAGGCGAACCGGACCGCCCGGGATTTCGAAGTGCCCAGGGTGTATCCTTCCGTGGAATCCCTGCTCGACGACCCCGCGGTGGAGATCGTGGACATCGCGGTCCCGCCCTGGCACCAGAAGGAACTCGTCCGGCAGGCGACCGCGGCCGGCAAGCATCTGCTGTGCCAGAAACCGCTGTCCAACATATACGCCGAAGCCGTTGAGATCGTCGAGATGGCGGAGGCGAGCGGCGTGAAGCTGGCCGTGAACCAGCAGATGCGGTGGGACCAGGCTGTAAGGGCGTCCAGGACCCTGCTGAACCGGGGATGGCTGGGCGATCCCGCTTCGGCCGTGATCGACGTGAGTATCCTGACCGAATGGAGGGCCTGGCCCTGGGTCCTCGAGGCGGAGGGACTCGACCTGATGTTCCACAGTATCCATTACTTCGACAGCATGCGTTCCCTTTTCGGCCAGCCCGAGCGCGTGTACACGTCCGGGGCGTCCTATCCCGGGCACGTGGCTTCCGGCGAAACACGGACCATCACGGTGTTCGAGTATTCGGACACCTTCCGCGCCCTGGTTTCGGTCAATCACAACAACTGGACGGAGGAGTGCTTCGCGACGCTGCGCATCGACGGAACGGAAGGGTACGCCGCGGGGACGTTCGGTCTGCTGTACGACTATCCCCACGGCCGGCCGGACACGCTGTCCTTTTCCAGCCGGAAGATCGATGCCAGCAAGACCATTAACCACCGGTTCGAAGAGCGCTGGATACCCGACTCCTTCATCGGGCCGATCGGAGACCTGATGGCATCCATCGAACAGGACCGGCTCCCCGAGACCAATGGGAGAGACAACCTCAAGACGCTTCAACTGGTCAACGCCGGCTATCTTTCCATGGCGGAACACCGTGCCGTCGCGCCCGGGGAGATCGGCCAGTGAAATGGGTAGTTTTCGTCAGGTAAATGGTCGGTCCCGCCAGGTAAATGGGTAGTTTTCGCCAGGCAATTGGGTAGTTCCCGCGATGTGATCTAAATAAGGCAAAGAATATATTGTCAATATTGATTGAAATAAGAATCAACATATTATTTTGATTTGAGATATATACCAGGTCCTCCCCCATGAAAACGGACGTAGTCATCGCGGGCGCGGGTGTCATCGGCCTGTCCATCGCCCGCGAACTGCTGTGCCGCGGGACACGCGTAACCCTCGTGGACCCGCGCCAACCGGGCACGGGCGCCTCGTGGGCTTCCGCCGGCGTGCTCGCACCGCAGGGCGCGCGTCCGTTTCATCGCCCCTATCTCGATCTGTGCATGACGAGCCGCGACCTGTTCGCGGACTGGTCCGCCGCGCTGCTGGAGGAATCCGGCATCGACATCGAGTACCGCACGGAAGGGGGGCTTCAGGTCGCTTTCGACGACGATGACTCGGATGACCTGGCCGAGCGGTACCGCCACCAGAGGGAACTGGGGTTGCCGGTCGACCGGCTGACCGGCGAAGAGGTCCGCGCGCTGGAACCCATGCTCTCACCTGAAACTAGGTGCGGATTGCTTTTCGAAGGGATGCACCAGGTGGAAAACAGGCGGCTCGTCCAGGCGCTGGTTGCCTCGGTCAAAAGCCGTGGCGGGGAGTTCCTGATCGGGGACCCGGCCGTCGATCTGATCGTGCGGAGAAACCGGGTGGCCGGACTCGTCCTGCCGGGCGAGCGCATCGGCGCGGACCAGGTGGTCATCGCGGCGGGCGCATGGTCCGGCCTGCAGAGCTGGATACCGGGCCTGCCGCTGCCCGTGGAACCTGTTCGCGGCCAGATCGTCTGCGTGGACGGAAGCGGATTCCCCGCCGTCACGCGGGTCATCAACGGACTGGGGCAATACCTCGTGCCCCGCCGGGACGGACGCGTGCTGTTCGGAGCAACAGTGGAGAAGACCGGTTTCGACACCAGCGTGACGGCCGGCGGCCTGTCTGACGTCACGCAGCGTGGACTCCGCATGACGCCTGGACTTTCCGGCGCGCCGGTCGTGGAGACGTGGGCGGGACTGCGGCCCAGGTCGAAGGACGGCAAGCCTGTTCTTGGGCCCGCGGGTCTGGACGGCCTCGTCCTCGCCACCGGCCACTACCGTAACGGCATTCTGTTGGCGCCCGTTACCGGCCGGCTGGTCGCGGAGTACCTCGTAACGGGGGAGGTTCCGGCCGCCATGAATCCGTTTCTGGTGGACCGGTTTGTGTAGAAAGCGCCGGGTCCACAATCAAAAGAACGAGAAGTCGATTTCCTTGCTGGTCATGAACTCCAGCAGCGCCGGCACCCCCTCTTCCGTTTTTCTTATGCCCCGCTTCAACGCCGGGATGATCTCGTCCGGTGACTCGACCCGCTCCCCGTAGCCGCCGAAGGCCTCCGCCATCCTGGCGTAATTGCCCGAAATGTCGGTCGCGCCGTACTTTGCCTGCGACGTGGGCATGACGGGGATCTCGATGGCCATGGAGTGGTTGTTGAACAGGACGGAAAGGATGGGGATGCGCTCGCGCACGGCCGTTTCGAAGTCCATGCCCGTGAACCCTATGGCCGCGTCGCCCCACACGTTGATACAGAGCCTGTCCGGATGGGCCAGCTTCGCGCCCATGGCCAGGCCGAGTCCGTAGCCGAGCTGGGTGGTCTTGCCCCAGCCGATGTAGCTCAGGGGCGTGGTCGAGGGCCAGAAGGGCGTGAGCTGGTCGCGCGGACTGCCCGCGTCGTGCGTGATGATCGTCCGGCCGACGTCGACCGTCTCGATCATGTCGCTGATCACCCGGTACGGCGAAAAGGGCGTGGACGCGTCCTTTAGTTTGGGCATCCATGCATTCATCCAGCGCCGCCGGATCGACCGGATTTCTTCCACGATCCCGTCGCGCCTGCCGCGCGGCTTGTTCCGCAGCCGGTCCGACACCTCGTCGATGAGGGCACGGAGGGTGAGCGCGGCGTCGCCCACGATCGGATAGGCCGATTCCACGTCCTTGTTGATGTCGCCGGGATCCAGCGTGGCGTGGATGTAGGTCTTGCCCTCGGGCATCGTCAGGCCGAAGTTCGTCCGGGTGAAGCTGCACCCGATGCCGAAGACCACGTCGGCTCTCTGGAGGAAGACGTGCACGGGCTCGGGCATCGACCGGCCCCCGTTCCCCAGGGAGAGGGGGTGGTTTTCCGGGAAGGCGCTCTTGCCGTCCAGGCTGGTGGTCACCGGGGCTTCCAGCAGTTCGGCCAGCTGCTTGAGCTCGGGCCACGCCCGGGCGTAATGCACCCCCTGCCCGGCATAGATGACCGGCCTTTCCGCCGCGACCAGCGCCTCGGCGGCGTCGCGCACTGCGTCCGGATCGGGGCCGACGCGCACGGACGGGGTCGGCCGGTAGTCCAGCGGTTCAGGCACCTCCTCGCCCAGGATGTCGGTCGGGAACTCCACCAGCGCGGGTCCGGGCCGCCCGTTCTTCACCTGGGTGAAGGCCCGGCGCATGACCTCCGATACGGTCTCCGGGAGCACCAGGTATTCACAGGACTTGGTGATGTGCTGGAAGTTGAGATAGGCGTGGAAGTTCGGCGGCAACTGGGCGACCTTCCTCCGGTAGCCCATGGGGAGCACCACGATGGGCACCGATTCGCCGAAGGCCTGGGCCACGCCGCCGTAGGCGTTCTCCGTGCCGGGTCCGCTCTGCATGCAGAACACGCCGATCTTGCGGCCGGACGACAACCGGCTTACCGCGTCCGCCATGTGCAGGCCGATCCGCTCCTGGCGGACAATCACCGTGCGGATGTCCAGCTCCGCGGCGGTTTCGATCAGGGGATTGACCGGGTACGCGAAGAGGTACTCGACCCCTTCCTTCTTCAATACGTGGGCGACCGCCTGTGCGACGTTCATATCGTCCTCGTTTCCCTTCGTTCAGATTGTGGCGTCGGATTGTGGCGTCGGGTTGTGGCGTCGGATTGTGGCGCCGGATTGTGGCGTCGGATTGTGGATTCAGAATGTAGAATCAGAATATGGCGTCAGAATGTGGAATCAGAATATGGCGTCAGAATGTGTAAACGGATTGTGGCGCCGGATTGTGGATTTTAATTCGTCCCGGCAGTGCTGTTTATTCGTTCAGATCGTTCAGATCGTTCAGATCGTGGATCATTTCCTTTACTCCGTCCATGCCCAGGTTGCCGCCGCTGAACAGGGCGGCCACGCACTGTCTCCGCCCCGCCGCCTCGCGCTGGCCGCGCTCTGCCGCCTCGCGCTGTCCCCGCCCCGTCTCCTCGCGCTGGCCGCGCCACGACGCCGCCTCGCGCATGCACAGGGCGAATACCGCCGCGGCCGCGCCTTCCGCGATGAACCCGGTGTGGTCGAGGATGACGGGAATCGCACGCTTCATCTCCTCCTCGGTGACGAGGTGCATTTCGTCGACCAGGTCTTTCAGCACGTCGAAGGCCAGGCCGCCCGGGTAGGTCGTCGCCAGGCCACCGGCAAAGGTGTCGCAGGTCTCCGTGGTTACCGTCCGGCCTTCCTGCCAGGACCGGTATACCGAAGGCGCGTTGGACGCCTGGACGCCGATGAGGCGCACCTCCGGCCTGGTGGCCTTGATGGCCGTACCCACCCCCGCGATCAGGTTCCCGCCGCCCACGGGCAGCACCACCGCGTCCACGTCAGGCAGGTCCTCCATGATCTCCAGTCCGATGGTGCCCGCGCCCGCCATGAGACCGAAATCCTCCCCGTCCTCGATGTACACCTTGCCCGTATCGTCCGCGATCTCCCGGGCCCGCGCGAATCCGTCGGCGATCGTCTCCCCGTGGACGACCAGCTCGGCGCCGAGCCGGCGTATGGCGTCGCTCTTCACCGCCGGCGTTCCGTGGGGCACGACCACGGTGACGGGCACGCCCAGCACGCCGCCCCCATAGGCGATGCCCTGGCCATGGTTGCCGGTGGACGCCGTGGTGACCCCCCGGCCGCGCTGCGCCTCGTCGAGCAGGGACATGGTGTACAGTCCGCCCCTCACCTTGAACGAGCCGATGGGCTGGAAATTCTCGTACTTCACGTGGAGTTCCAGGCCCAGCGCCTCGCTGAACCCGGCGGACCGGTACATGGGCGTCGGCGGCAGGTGCTCGTCGAGGAAACGGCGCGCCCTGGCGATGTCAGTCAGCGTGGGATGGGATGGCATGGGGTGATTTTGTACGGCGTACAGGTAATGTTACGTTCTTTCCAAATAACGATTCAAACACTTCCGGGTGATGGGACCGTACTACAGTCTGCTAATTCTGCTCCGATGAAGGCATATGTCAAGACACAAAAGGGTTGACCGTCATCGGAAAGTACCATTAACATAGACAAACATAAGGACACAATAACTACCATAAACCAACTTAATTAAATATATTCAATATATTATAATGGACATTTCGGAGGACATAAGAGGAGACAATGATGAGACGTTTTGAAAACACCCACCCATGGCTTCGAAGCTTCGAAACTGATTACCTCATCCACGCCCCGCCTGGAATATGGATGGCCCTTGGAGAGATCAATGCCAAGTGCCAGCAATTGACAGGGATCCCGTTGACCAGACAGACTGCCGAAGAGTTGTACAAGGTGTACTTGGCCAGGGGTGTGCTCGGTACCACTGCCATCGAAGGAAATACGCTGTCTGAAGAAGACGTGATCGCCCACATAGAAGGACGGCTCAAACTTCCTGAGTCAAAGGAATACCTTAAGCAGGAGATCGACAATATACTGGCGGGAAAAAGGAAAATCCTGTCGCGTCGAAGAAAAAACAAACTGAAGCCATGGTCGATAGATGAAATCTGCAGGCTGAACAAGGTGGTACTCAAAGGTCTCGAGTTACCGGACGAGGACACGGTTCCCGGCGTAATACGTAAACACTCGGTCGGTGTAGGCCGGTACCGCGCTGTTCCCCCTGAGGACTGCCGTTATCTCCTGAATCGGTTTTGCGATTGGCTCAACACAGCCTCAGACGGTATAGACGAAAACCGTAGAATCCCAATTGGGTTGGTCAAAGCGATTGCCGCCCATCTGTATTTCGCATGGATCCACCCGTTTGGGGATGGTAATGGCAGGACGGCCCGGTTGATAGAGTTCAGAATACTCATCGAAGCGGAAGTGCCTGTTCCCGCAACGCTGCTTCCCAGCAACTATTACAATCAGACGAGAACGGAATATGCACGTCAACTTGACAGGGCATCACAAACTGGAGGGAAAACGGACCTTTTCATGGAATACGCGATCCGAGGTTTCTCAGAGGGACTTTCAGAACAACTCGAAACAATAAGAGAGCAGCACCTCCGGATAGCATGGAATAACTACGTTCACGAGAAGTTCCAGGGTTTGACGGGTACGGCGGCGAAACGACGGCGGAATATGGTGCTCGCTCTTTCCGCCAGTGACACGCCGGTACCGAAGTCGGAAATCCTCGAGTTGAATCCCACAGTAGCCCGGGACTACGCGAACGCTTCGCAGAAGATGATCATTCGAGATCTAGATGCCGTCATGGAGATGGATCTGGTCGAGCGGACCGCTGAGGGATACAGGGCAATGAAACAGATCATGCGGGCGTTTCTGACCTGAGAAAGGCGTTCCGGATTGGCGAATTATCGACCGTAGTGTTCCCATATACAACTTGCGTTACTCAGATTTCGGCATGGAGACGACGTTCCAGTTCGTCATCCGAAGCGGTTTCGCAGAACAACTCCAGGGCTTCCTTAAGGTTGTCACGGGCCTCGGCCACGCTGGAACCCTGACTGGCAATATCCAACTCCGGACATAAAGCGACGTAACCATCGCCTTCACGTTCTATAATGGCCGTCCACACTCTTGCCATCAGGACCCCCAGGCTTTAGTATCGTAGTTCACGGTTCCAGGATCCGGACCGATCGGTACCGTAAGGCGAAGATAGACCGTCTTGTAAATCTCTGGATCAAGTTAATAAGGTGCTCGGAAGGTGTCAACGGCGTCTCGAATTGCTAAATGATTATATCTATTTTGTGGCAATGAACAGATCACTTCGGTTTCTTGAAAGATAGATGCAAATCGCGTCTTGTATCGGGTTTTCTTCAAGTTTGCTGGTGCAATGCTGTGATTTGATCGGTTCCTGTTGGAAAGATACCATGCAAAGACACGCGTGCAAGCGAATCACCCCCGCGGAAATCGCCGCGAAGATCCCCGCGCCGAACGGGGACCGGTTCTCCGTCGCCCTGGAGCGTGGTGAGCTGCAGATCGAGTTGTATGTACCAAGGGACGTGGACGACCAGACGCCTCACAGCCGCGACGAGTGCTACGTGATCGTCGAGGGGAAGGGCAAGTTCGAGATGGGGGACGAGGTCGTGCCGTTCGAGCCCGGCGACTTCTTCTTCGTGCCCGCGGGCGTCGTGCACCGATTCCTGGATTTCGGCGAGTCGATGACGACGTGGGTCATCTTCTATGGGCCCGAGGGCGGCGAGCAGATCTGATCAATCGGGGGGCGGCGAGCAGATCTGGAATCGCTATCCGCGCGGATTATGCTTCGCGAGCGACTATCGGGAGCGACTGAGCGGTTCACGACCTCCACGATCGCACGCGGCCCTCACGCGGATCACCCACCATCGCCGTTTTCATCCGCCCGCTTGCGCAGGGACTTGAGCCGCCTCGAGAGTTTCTGGATCTCTTCTTCGATCAGTCCGATTTCATCCCCCACGCTGATCCGTCCGTCCCGTTCCAGGTGCATCCGCCTTTCCTCCGACTCCCGGTCGGCCTGCGCCTCGGACATGGAGCTGATGATGACGCCGATGAAGAGGTTCAGCATGATCATGGTGCCGAGCATGACGAAACTCACGAAGAAGATTGCGCCGAAGAAGGGCATGGCCCGGGAGGCTTCGCGCAGATGGGCCTGCGCGAAATCCGCGTAGTTCGGGTAGGCTTCGCTGCCGTACATCTGGATATACATCACGTCGGTCCAGTCCTCGAGGGTCACGACCCGGAAGAGGGTCAGCAGGGCCGTCGACAGGTCCTGGAAGTGGACCGGATCGTTGCCGCGGAAGAGGTAGACGCCGAGTACCGCGTAGACGTAGAACAGCACCGCCAAAAGCAGGCCGACGTATCCCAGCGACGTGACCGACTTGAGCAGCGAATTGACCAGCAGCTGCAGTTTCGGCACCGCGGTCACCAGCCGCAGCGCCCGGAGCACCCGGGCCAGGCGCAGCACCGCGGCGTACTGACCCCCCGCGGGCATCAGGCAGGCCACCACGATGAGGAAGTCGAAGACGTTCCACCGGTCGCCGAAGTACCGGTACCAGTGGCGGCCGTGGCGCGCCATCTTCAGCGCGGCTTCCAAGATGAAGAACAGCAGGACCAGCTGGTCGAGCCGATGCAGCAAGTCGCCGTGCCGGGCCACCATGTCCCGCGAGGTTTCCAGACCCACCAGTACGGCGGCCGCCGTGATCACCCCGAGGACGGTATGCTGGAATCCCTTCGAATCGACCAGTCTTCCGATTTGATTTTTCACAGGTCCGCGCTCCGCGTCGGCAAGCTCATTCGACGTCCCTTCGAGTCGACCAGTCTTCCGATTTGATTTTTCACAGGTCCGCGCTCCGCGTCGGCAAGCTCATTCGACGTCCCCCTTGACATCCCCTTTTACATCCCCCGCGTCCACTACGTCCCCATTCACAAATCCATTGGCATGCGCTCACGTCCATTACCTCCCCTTTCACATATCGATTGGCATGCGCTCACGTCCATTACCTCCCCATTCACAAATCCTTTGGCATGCTCACACGTCCGTTACCTCGCACGCAGGATCTGGTAGTAGAAAGTGCCGGTAATCTCCAGGTAGGGATGGTGGAAATCCATGGGTAGCGGCGGGAAGGGGCTGGAGGTTTCGATGGCGTTGCGGCTCGAAGCGACGAGGGACTGGTAGGGTATGTCGTTGTCGCGGTAGGACAGGACTTCGAGGTCGCGCAGGGCGCCGTCGGGCATGATCTTGAAACGGATGATGACGCGCCCGCTGACCAGGCCCATGTTGAAGGCTTCCGGGGCGAACCAGCGCCGGCGTATCCGTTCACGCAGAATGTACAGGTAGGGAGCGTAGTCCCAGGCGTAGGTGCTGAGCGAGAAATCGCCGTAGTCCTTTACCGAAGTATGGCGGTTGTCCGTCCGGGGCACCCGCGGGCCCGAGTTGCCCAGACCGAAGCCGAACCGCCTGTGCCGCTCGTAGGCGGGCTGCCGGGCCATCTGGGCCAGCTCGTTCAGGTCGTCCTGGGGGATGTGTACCGGGGCTTCCGGTCCCGTGGGCCGGGGGGCCGAAGCGACTACATCCCCTTCCATCCCGCCTTCGCCACGGCCTTCCCTGCCGCCGCTGCCGCGGAATTCGGGCCGGATGATCAGGTCGGAAGTCCACATGGGCGGATCTTCCAGCTCCTGGAAATCCTCGATGCCGCCCTGCCGGGGCGTGAGCGGGAAGCCGCCCACGAAGGGTTCGGGCCGCTCTTCGTCCTCTTCGTTCGGATCCTCCATCGTCCTGATCTCCAGGTCGCCCTCGGCGTACGCCGGTCCTTCCGGCAATTCCGTTTCCTCGAGCAGGTCCCGCGCGATGGCGTTCCTGTCCGCCACGTCGGCTTCGGGATCGTCCGGGGGTTCCTCCACGCTGGCCTCTTCCGGCACGTCGACCAGGGTCGGCGGGTTCTGCATTTCCATGTAGGCCCGTTCGATCTCCTCCAGGGTTTCGTAGGGCGCCAGGGTGAGATCGATCATGGCCTTGTCTTCAAGCAGGCCGGTGGCCAGGAGAACCAGCAGGGAGACGCCATGGAGCAGTCCGGCAATTGCGAAGGCGACCAGGAGGTACCTGGCCGTATTGCGGCGAAAGGATACCGTGCGTCCCAGGGGCCGGGAGTGGTGGGTATATTCTTTCGAGTAAATATCCATGCATGATTCTTGGGACTGGATTTCGAGCGGGCGTCCGATCCGCGGTTGTCCTCGCGGAAAGAACCGGCACGGAGTCTATCAGGTGCGCCCCGCTCCCGTAGTGTGACCTGGACGAAATCTTTGAGGAGATTCAATCACGTTGTAATGAACGCGGTCAAGGTCAAGGGGTTCCATCTTACCTCAATCCCAGGCTGTGGCGAAACCCGACATATTGTCCGCCGGCCTATCGCAACCCCAGGCTCTCGCGGACCTCCGTCATGGTATCGGAAGTCAGCGATCTCACCCTGTCGGCGCCCGAGGCGAGGGCGTCCCGCACGTCGTCGGGCCGGCGGGTAAGGTCTTCGTACTTGTCCTGGATCGGGGCCATCGCGGTTTCCATGTTGTCGCCCAGCTTCTTCTTGCAGTCGACGCAGCCGATGCCCGCGCTCCGGCATTCCGTATCGATGGTCGCCACTTCGTCCGGACTCGAGAACGATTTATGGAGCGTGAAGATGTTGCAGATGTCCGGGTTGCCGGGGTCTGACCTCCTCAGCCGGTTCGGGTCGGTATAGGCGGTGCTGAGCTTCTTCCTGACCGTGTCGCCGCCATCCTTCATCGCGATATAGTTGTCCTGGCTCTTGCTCATCTTGCCCTGGCCGTCCAGTCCCATGATGCGCGGCGCGGGACTGTACAGCGTCTTCGCATCGGGGAACACCGGTCCGTACAGGTGGTTGAACCGCCGCGCGATCTCCCGCGTCAGCTCCAGGTGCTGGGACTGGTCGTCGCCCACGGGGACGCCGTCGGCCTTGACGCCCAGGATGTCCGCGGCCTGGAGCACGGGGTAGGTGAACAGGCCCGCGTTGATGTTCTGCTTGTGCTGGGCGGCCTTGTCCTTGAACTGGGTCATCCGTTCCAGGGCGCCGATGGCGGTGCAGGTGCTGAAGATCCAGGCCAGCTCCATGGTCTCGGATACGTGGGACTGCACGAACAAGGTACAGCGGTCCGGGTCGAGTCCGCAGGCGATGCCCATCGTGGCGGTGTCCAGGATGGCGTCCCGCATGGCGTCCGGCTCGTACTCTATCGTGATGGCGTGGTAATCCACGACGCAGTAGATACAGTCGTACCGCGGAATCAGCTTGGCCCAGTTGGCCACGGCGCCGAGGTAGTTCCCGATGTGAATGTCGCCGGTGGGCTGGATGCCGCTGTACAACCGGGTCGGCCCGGGGGCCGCGCCTGGCTGGTTAACGCCGGTCGCGCCCGACACCTTATGTTCATCCGCGTTCATGTCTGATCGAGCTCCTTCGCATACTTTCAAGGCCCCTGGGGCCTACCGATACACCGCGCATTGCCACAAAAAACGTTGTCAAGAATCCGTACTCGCCGTATTTTGATACCGTCCAAAACAGACGTGTAAAAAAGTGGCGAAACCCCCGTTGTGTCAAGCGAAATCATGGCGGGAGTTCCGTTTACGATGAAGGCCGCGATGTCTGATCGATGGATATCGGACGCGGCCCGGCATCTACTTTGGAGACCGTTACGATCGGGGAGTTCGACCGGGGAGCGGAACGTGGACCGGAAAGACGAAATGACGCTGGACGAGAAGTACCACGCGCTCAGGGAGGATCTGCGCGCCATGGGCGGCGTCCTGGTGGCTTTTTCAGCCGGCGTGGACAGCACGCTGCTGCTCAAGGTGGCCTCCGACGTGCTGGGCGGCCGGGCCCTGGGTGTTACGGGCGTGTCCGAATCGCTGCCGGAGGAGGAGAAGAACGAGGCGGCCGAACTGGCCGAATGGATGGGCGCACGTCACCGGTACGTGGACACGGAGGAGATACATAACGCGGAGTACATGCAGAACAACCCGCGCAGATGCTACTTCTGCCGGGATGAACTGTATACCCGCCTGGAGGTTATCGCCCGGGAGGAAGAGGCTGATTACATCTGTGAGGGCAGCATCGTGGACGACATCAGCGACTTCCGGCCCGGCATGCTGGCGATCAGGGAGCACGGGGTGCGCAGCCCGCTGAAAGACGCCGGGTTCACCAAGGCCGACGTCCGCGCTTTGTCAGAGCGGCTGGGCCTGCCCACGGCGGACAAGCCGTCCCTGGCCTGCCTGTCGTCGCGATTCCCCTACGGCGACCCCATCACGATTGAAGCCCTGGAACAGGTCGGCCGCGCCGAGGCGTACATCCGCAGCCTTGGTTTGAAGCAGTTCCGCGTGCGCCATCACCGGAATATGGCCCGGATCGAGACGGAGCCGGGCGACCTCGCGAAGGTCATCGAACACCACGGCGAGATCGCGGCGTACCTGAAGGAAATCGGCTACGATTACGTGACGCTCGACCTGGAGGGATACCGCACCGGAAGCATGAACGAGGTGCTGAAGAAGCGGAAATCGGCTGCCGCGGAGGTCACGTAGCAACGGGCCGAACCCACTTTGCTGCGACCGGTGCGCGGCGCATTCCGCCCGAATAACGAAAGGATCGACCTATGTCTGCCTTCGACCCTGATGCCTACGGAACCGCCTTCGCGGAACTGCTCAAGACGCCCCGCGTCATGCCGCTGGACCCGGGCGAGGAAAACGGACCGGCGAAGGCCGGCCTGGAAGCCCTGGACCTGGACGCGGCGTTCGCGCCGAACCGCATCGGCGACCGGATGATGGCCGAGGGGTGCAAGTCCGGCCTCTGGCTGTACCACGACTTCCTGGTCACCTCGCACACCCTCAGCCAGAAGATCACCACGCCCACGGGCGATTACTGGCACGGGATCATGCACCGCCGTGAACCGGACTATCCCAACGGCAAATACTGGTTCGGCCGCGTCGGCGAGCACGACATCTACCCCGAGTTGAGGGACGAGGCGGCGACCATGGCGTCCGGGACGGACAACCTGCCGGACGAGGCCGCCTATCTGATGTCGCAGTCGTCCTGGGACCCCTTCGCCTTCATCGATTTGTGCGAAGGCGCCAACGTGGGCGGCGTCCCGGCGGGCGATCTCTGCCGCGCCATCCAGCAGCGCGAGTGGGAACTGCTCTTCGACTACTGCTACCGCAAGGCGATCGCGTAATCCGGCGGGTCGACGCGCGGTCCGGTTCGCTCGTCATTTGTTCAGGAAGGCTGACTCGCGGCCCGCGGACGGCGTCGTCCGCCGGCAGCAGCCGCGCAGACGCTCAGCCCCCGTCCCTGATCTTCCGCATCTTCTCCATCCACGTACGGATCTTCTCTTCCCGTCCGCGATCGGTGGGTTCGTAGTATCGGTGCCCCTTGATGGATTCGGGCAGGTGCTCCTGGTCCACGGCGGCCCCGTCGTAGTCATGGGCGTACCGGTATCCCTTGCCGTGGCCCATCTCCTTCATCAGCCGGGTCGGCGCGTTGCGCAGGTGCATGGGCACGGGCTCGTCGCTCGTCCGCTCCGCGTCCTGCCGCGCCTTCGAAAAGGCCGTGTATACCGCGTTGCTCTTCGGGGCGGTGGCCAGGTACACCACCGCGTGGGCGAGCATCAGGTCGCCTTCGGGCTGGCCCACGAAATGGACGGCCTGCTGGGCCGAGGTCGACAGGGTCAGGGCGAAGGGGTCGGCCAGTCCGATGTCCTCCACCGACATGCGGATGATCCGGCGCGCGATGTAGAGGGGGTCGTCGCCGGCGATGAGCATCCGGGCCAGCCAGTAGAGGGCGCCGTCCGGGTCCGAGTCCCGCACGCTCTTGTGCAGCGCCGAAATGGCGTCGAAGTGCCAGTCCCCGCCCTTGTCGTACTGCGGCGCGCGGTGCTGCAGCGCCTCGTCGATCTCCTTCACGGTGAGAAGCAACCGGGTCCCGTCGTCGCGCGGCGTGGTCATGGCCGCCACTTCGAGGGTATTCAGCGCGATCCGCGCGTCGCCGCCCGCCACGGAAGCGAGGTGCGCCACCGCCTCGTCGTCCACCTCGATGTTCCGTCCGCCCAGTCCTCGCTCGCCGTCCTCCAGCGCCCGCCGGACGATACGGGCCAGGTCCTCCTCGGACAGCGGCTCCAGGCGCAGCACCCGGCAGCGGGACAGGAGGGCGGAATTCACCTCGAAGGACGGGTTCTCCGTGGTCGCGCCGATGAGGGTCAGCGTGCCGTTCTCCACGGTCGGCAGCACGGCGTCCTGCTGCAGCTTGTTGAATCGATGGATCTCGTCGATGAACAGGATGGTCCGCTTGCCGTGCATGCCCAGCCGGTCCCGGGCCTCCGCCGCCGCCCGGTGCAGGTCCTTCACGCCGGCGCTCACGGCGCTCAGCGGCACGAAGTGGGAATCGGTGGCCCGGGCGATGATGAAGGCGAGCGTGGTCTTGCCGGAGCCCGGCGGCCCCCACAGGATCATCGAAAAGGGGGTGTCCCGCTCGATGGACTCGTTCAGGAGGCGGCCCTGGCCGACCAGTCCCCGCTGGCCCAGGAAATCGTCCAGCGAGTCCGGCCGCATGCGGGACGCCAGCGGCGCTTCCCGGCGCAGCTGTTTTTCGGCCTGTTCGGAGAAGAGATCGGTCATGGTAAAATGTTCGCGGGGGTACGAAGATACGTGAAGTTCCCCAGTTGCAGACTTATTATACAGAAGTATCCCTTCCAGGGTTAAGGAAATCAGGTTCTGATGCATCCAAAAAGGGGAGAGTAAGGGTGCCGTGAGGCACTGTGTACCGCGATCTCCCGGCTCGAACAACCGGACATCGACGCGCCATGTTCAGGAACTACATCACAGTGGCCTTGCGCCACATGAGCCGCAGGAAGGGCTACGCCTTCATCAATACGATGAGCCTGGCGCTCGGCATCGCCTGCTGCCTGCTTATTTTGCTCTATATCCGCGACGAGCTGAGCTATGACCGGTTTCACGACAAGGCGGACCGCATCTACCGCGTGATCTCCGAGGAAAGGCAGGGCGGCGCGACCGTCCGGACCGCCGAAGTCATGACGCCCACGGCCAGGCAGATGCGCGAAGACTTCCCCGAAGTGGAAGACATGGTGCGTTTCAACCCTCCCGTGAACGCCTGGATGGTCAAGTACGGCGACCGGGGATTCTACGAACGTTCTTTCTACCTGGCGGACGCTTCGGTCTTCAACATCTTCGACGTCCCGCTTCTGAAAGGCAATCCCAGGACTGCATTGAGCGGAAACGACAAGGTTGTTCTGTCCGAGTCGGTCGCCCGGAAGTACTTCGGCGACGAGGACCCCATGGGGAAGGTCATGGACGCGGAGGGCGCCTTTCATTTCGAAGTAGCCGGCGTCATGGCGGACCTGCCGTCCAATACGCACCTCGGATTCGACATTCTCGCGTCGTTCGGCATGCATGAGGCGTTTGCGAATCTGCCGCTCGACGCTTGGGGTTGGCGCAAGTCTTACAGCTACGTCCTGCTCAGGGAGGGCAGCGATCCGGCTGAACTGGAAGCCAGGCTGCCCGCCTTCGTCGAGAAGTACGTCGGTGATCGCTACGACGGCGAAGCGTCCTCGTTGACCTTCCGGCTGCAACCCGTGACGGACATCCGTCTTCATTCCCGTCTCGAGCGGGAACTGACGCCGAACGGCGATATCAGGTACGTATATCTCTTCGCCGCCATCGCCGCGTTTATCATCCTCATCGCCTGCATCAACTTCATGAACCTGGCGACCGCCCGGTCCGCGGGGCGGGCCCGGGAAATCGGATTGCGGAAGGTCTTCGGCGCGGCCCGCGGCCAGGTGATGCGGCAGTTCCTGAGCGAATCCCTGGTCATGAGCGGGCTGGGCGTATGCGTCGCGCTGCTGCTGGTGGCGGCCGTGCTGCCCTGGTTCAGCGTGGTATCGGGAAAATCCATTTCGCTGGACGCGGGTACCACGTGGTTCATCCTGGGCGCCGTGGCGGTGACCGGCATCGTGGTCGGACTGATATCGGGAAGCTACCCCGCGCTTTACCTGTCCGGACTCGCTCCGATAGAGACGCTCAAGGGCGCGCTGCCCGGGGACTCCGGCAACGTGGGTACGCGCAGAACACTGGTCGCGGGCCAGTTCGTGATCTCGATCGCCCTGATCATCTGCACCGGCGTCGTGTACGGCCAGCTCGACTACATCAGGAACCGGAACCTGGGGATGGACACGGAGCGGCTCGTTGCGGTGCCGCTTACGTTCACACCGGTCATAGAGAAGGCTCGGATCTACAGACAGCGGGTGAGGGAAAGTCCGTTCGTGGCGGATGCAACGGCCACCTTTATCCTACCGTTTCATAAAAACGCCGTGATAGCGGCGGTCGTACGCAGGTCGGGAGTAGATGATGGAGCCAAGATCGAACTGAACCAGGCTTGGACAGACGATATGTTTGTCGATACATTCGGAATCGAACTGGCCGCGGGCAGGTTCTTCGATCGCGCATTCGTCGCCGACTGGTACGGCGAAGGCGGCGGAACGGTCCTGAACGAGGCCGCCGTTGCCCGGCTGGGTTACGGTTCCGCAAATGAAGCCCTGGGCAGTCACCTGGACTGGGTGTTTGACGAGCGGCATGGTTTCGCCGAGGAGACCGCGGAGCTGCGCAGTGTCGTCGGTGTCGTGAAAGACTTCCATTACGCCTCGTTGCATGAACCCATCGAACCGCTCGTACTCTTTCCGGAGTCGGACGGCAACCACGTGGTCGTCAGAATCGCCGACGACCGGCTGTCGGAAGGCCTGTCGGCGATCGAGGAAGCATGGCGAATCGTAAACCCGGACTTCGCCTTCGAGTACTTTTTCGTGGAAGATACTTATGCGCGCCTCTACGAAACCGAGCAACGCTTCGGCAGGATATTCGTCAGTTTCGCCGCGCTGGCCGTGTTCATTGCCTGCCTGGGGCTCTTCGGCCTCGCGTCTTTCGCGGCGGAACGGCGCACGAAGGAAATCGGGGTGCGGAAGGTCCTGGGCGCGTCCACGGGGAACCTGGTCGGGTCGCTTTCAAACGAGTTCGTCCGGCTCGTGATCCTGGCCAATGTGTTCGCCTGGCCGCTGGCCTACGTTGCCATGAGCCGGTGGCTGGACCATTTCGCCTATCGGATCGACCTGGGTTGGACGACCTTCATCCTGGCCGGCGCCCTCGCCATGGGGATTGCGCTGGTGACGGTCGGTTTCCAGGCATTGAGAACTGCCCTGGCCAATCCGATCGAGTCGTTGCGTACGGAATAGAAGCGAAATCGTCAGGGATCGGATCGTGGGGATCGTTACATTCGTAAGGAAGACGAGGATTCCGCCGCGCGTAATGCATTGCCGAAAGCTCGTCATTCATGTTGAAAAATCGATCAGGGACAACCCATGTTCAGAAACTACATTACCGTGGCGCTCCGCCACCTGAACCGACAGAAGGGCTACTCGCTCATCAACGTGATGAGCCTGGCGCTAGGGATCTCGTGCTGCCTCCTCATCCTGCTCTTCATCCGGGATGAATTGAGCTACGACCGGTTTCACGACAAGGCGGACCGTATATTCCGCGTGACCGCCGAGCATCGGCAAGGAAGCCAGGTTACGCGGAACGCCGACGTACTGATCCCGATCGCCAAGTTCATCCGGGCCGACTTTCCCGAAGTGGAAGACATGGTCCGTTTCGTGCCCCCGGGGAACGCGTGGATGGTCAAGTACGGCGACAAGGGGTTCTACGAGCGTAACTTCTACCTGGCCGACAGCTCTGTGTTCAACGTCTTCAACGTGCCGCTTTTGACGGGCAATCCCCGGACGGCGCTCGACGGCAACGACAAGATCGTATTGTCGGAAACCATCGCGCGCAAGTACTTCGGCGGCGAGAATCCCATCGGGAAGATCCTGGACGCCGAAGGGTCGTTTCAACTGGTGGTGACCGGCGTCATGGAGGACCTGCCTTCGAACACGCACCTGGGATTCGACATACTCGCGTCGTTCCGGATCCAGGAAGCCTACATGGAAACCCCGATCGACGAGTTCGGCTGGCGTGCGTCCTACAGTTACCTCCTGCTGAGGGAGGGGGCCGACCCGGCCGAACTGGAGGCCAAGCTCCCCGCGTTCGTGGAGAAGTACCTGGGCGATCGGTACCGCAGCGAGGAAGAATCCCTGACGCTCAAGCTGCAGCCGCTCACCGATATCCATCTCCATTCCCATCTCGAAAGGGAGCTCACCCCGAACAGCGATATCGCGTACGTCTATCTCTTCACCGCCATCGCCGTGTTCATCATCGTCATCGCGTGTATCAACTTCATGAACCTGGCCACCGCGCGGTCCGCGGGACGCGCCAGGGAGATCGGCCTGAGAAAGGTATTCGGCGCCGGCCGGGGACAGGTGATACGGCAGTTCATCAGCGAGTCCATGATCATGAGCGGTCTGGCGGTCTGTCTTGCCCTCGTGTTCGCCATGGTGAGCCTGCCGTGGTTCAACCTGCTGACCGGAAAATCCATGTCGATGGACGCGGACACGATATGGTTCGCCCTGGGCGCCGTAGTGGTGATCGGTATCGTCGTAGGCTTTGCCGCGGGTAGCTATCCCGCGCTCTACCTCTCGGGACTCGCGCCGGTCAGGACCCTGAAGGGCTCGCCGGCTTCCGGAACAAGCAACGCGGGCATGCGCAGGGTACTGGTCGTGGGCCAGTTCGCCATATCGATCGCCCTGATCATCTGCACCGGCGTCGTTTTCAACCAGGTGGAGTACATCCGCGCGAAGAACATGGGACTCAACACGGACCAGGTCGTCGCGATTCCGTTGACCTTTACCCCGGTAATGGAAACGTCCCCGGTGTTCAAGGCGCGCGTCAAGGAAAGCCCGTACGTGGTGAAAGCCACCCTGGCCTATATCCTGCCCGGCCACAAGAACGCCGTGATTCCGCTCGCGGTCAGCAGGCCGGAAGACAGCTCCGCTTCGAAGTACGAGATGCACGCGGCGTGGACGGACGAGGATTACATCGACATCTTTGGAATCGACCTGGTCGCGGGGAGGTATTTCGACCGCGCGTTCCCCGGCGACTGGATACGCACGGGAGCGGTGGTCATGAACGAAGCGGCCGTGGCGAGACTGGGATTCGGCTCGGCGGAGGACGCGGTGGGCGAGACGATTCTGTGGCTGCATGAACGCCGTCACGGATACGAGAAGGATGACCGGGTGCCCCGTGAGGTCGTCGGGGTAATGAAGGACTTCCATTTCAGGTCATTGCATGAGCCCATCGAACCCCTGGTGCTGTTTCCGGATCGCGAAGGCGGTCACGCCATGATCAAGATCGATTCCGAAAACCTGGCGGAAGCCATAGCGTTTATCGAAGACGCGTGGAGCGACGTAAATCCGGATTTCGCCTTCGAGTACTTCTTCGTGGAAGACACCTTCGCGCGTCTCTACGCCGCCGAGCAGCGGTTCGGGAGGATCTTCGTCAGCTTCGCCGCCCTCGCCGTGGTCATCGCCTGTCTGGGGCTCTTCGGACTCTCTTCCTTCACCGCGGAACGGCGCACGAAGGAAGTCGGGGTCCGCAAGGTCCTTGGCGCGTCCATTCCCAGCCTCTTCGGGATGCTGTCCAGCGAATTCGTCCGCCTCGTGATCGTGGCCAACGTGCTGGCCTGGCCGGTTGCCTACGCCGCGATGAACAACTGGCTCGGCGGCTTCGCCTACCGCGTCGAGCTGGGTTGGACGACCTTCATCCTCGCCGGCATCCTGGCCATGGCGATCGCCCTGGTTACCGTGGGGTTCCAGGCCGTGCGGGCCGCTACCGCGAATCCGGTGGAGTCCCTGCGGACCGAGTAGGACCGCGCGAGCAGGACCGCGCGAGCAGGACCACGTATACACGCGTATCCCCATTCGATGCCGGACCGAAACGAGCGCGCATGTTCCGCAACTACTTCACGATAGCCGTACGCCACCTGAACCGCCAGAAGGGCTATTCGTTCATCAATGTGACGAGCCTGGCGCTCGGCATCGCCTGCTGCCTCCTCATCCTGCTCTACCTCCGCGACGAACTCAGCTTCGACCGGTTTCATGACAAGGCGGACCAGATCTACCGCGTGATTTCCGAAGAGCGTGACGGAGACGTGGTTGTCCGGACTGCCGAAGTCATGATGCCCACGGTCAAGTTCATGCGCGAAGACTTCCCCGAAGTGGAAGAGATGGTACGCTTCATCCCGCCCGGCAACGCCTGGATGATCAAGTACGGCGACAGGGGATTCTACGAGCGTAACTTCTACCTGGCCGACTCGACGGTCTTCAACGTCTTCGATGTCCCTCTCCTGGCGGGTGATCCCCGGACGGCCCTGGCCGGAATCGACAGAGTGGTGCTCTCGGAGTCCATTGCCCGGAAGTACTTCGGAGACGAGAATCCCATCGGGAAGATCCTGGACGCCGAGGGGTCCTTCCATTTCGAGGTGACCGGCGTCATGCGGGACCTGCCGTCCAATACCCACCTTGGGTTCGACATACTCGCGGCGTTCCGGATCCAGGAGCATTACGCGGACAATCCGGCCGACGTGTGGGACTGGCGCAAGGCTTACAGCTACGTCCTGCTTCGCGAGGGGAGCGACCCGGATGAACTGGAGGCCAAGTTGCCCGCTTTCGTGGAGAAATACGTCGGCGACCGGTACGACGGTCATACGTCAACATTGACATTCAGACTGCAACCGGTCACAGATATCCATCTCCATTCTCATCTCGAGCGGGAGCTCGGTCCGAACAGCGATGTCAGGTACGTCTATCTCTTCGGCGCCATCGCCGTTTTCATCATCCTCATCGCGTGTATCAATTTCATGAACCTGGCCACGGCAAGGTCCGCGGGAAGGGCCGGGGAAATCGGCCTGCGCAAGACCTTCGGCGCGGCCAGGGGCCAGTTGGTCCGTCAGTTCATCAGCGAATCCATGATCATGACCGGGTTTGCGGTGTGTCTTGCCCTCCTTCTTGCCGTCTCGAGTCTGCCGTGGTTCAGCCTGATAACGGGAAAAACCATGTCCCTGGACGCGGACACCGCCTGGTTCGCCCTGGGTGCCGTTTTGGTGATTGGCGCTGTAGTGGGGTTTGTTGCGGGCAGCTACCCGGCGTTCTACCTTTCCGGCCTTGTACCGGTTCAGGCACTGAGCGGCATGCGCTCTCCGGGTACCGGAAACGCGACGATCCGCCGGATCCTGGTCGTGGGCCAGTTCGTGATTTCGATCGCGCTGATCATCTGCACCGGCGTGGTCTACAGCCAGCTCGATTTCATACGCGCACGGAACATGGGGCTCAATACCGACCAGGTCGTCGCGGTGCCTCAGACTTTTGCGCCCGTGATCACCAAATCCGGGATCTACAAAGCGCGGGTGAAGGAAATCCCGGCCGTCTTAAACGTCTCCATGTCGTTTCTCCTTCCCGGGCACAAGAACGCCGTGGTGCCGATCAAGGCGCGCAGACGGGGCCAGGACGAATCATCGATGATCGATATGAACCAGGCCTGGACGGACGATGAGTTCATCGAGACATTCGGGATAGAATTGGTCGCAGGCCGTTTCTACGATTCCGCGTTCCCCGGCGACTGGACCCGGACGGGGTCGGTTGTAATCAACGAAGCGGCCGTTGCCAGACTGGGCTATGAATCCGCCGGCGAGGCATTGGGCAAGGATATCGAAGGATTGCAGGAACTGATCACGGATTCCAATGAGCGAGGCGAGTTGCAGCCGTCAATAGTAGGCGTGGTAAGGGACTTCCATTACGCCACGCTACACGAACCCATCGAACCCCTGGTGCTGTTTCCGAATTACCCGGGCGGATACGCCATGATCAAAATCGATTCCGGCCGCATGTCGGAAGGTCTTTCGGGGATCGAGGAAGCATGGCATGAAGTGAACCCGGACTTCGCCTTCGAGTACTTCTTCGTGGAAGACACCTTCGCGCGCCTGCATGAAGCCGAGCAGCGATATGGCAGGATCTTCGTCAGTTTCGCCGCGCTGGCCGTGCTCATCGCCTGCCTGGGTCTCGTCGGCCTCTCCTCCTTCACCGCGGAACGGCGCACGAAGGAAATCGGCGTCCGCAAGGTCCTGGGCGCGACGGTCCCGAACCTGTTCCGCCTGCTGTCCAACGAGTTCATCCGCCTCGTGATCGTGGCCAACCTGTTCGCCTGGCCCGCCGCCTACCTCGTAATGACGAGTTGGCTCGACAACTTCGCCTACCGCGTCGACCTGGGCTGGACCACTTTCCTCGTGGCCGGCCTCCTCGCCATGGCGATCGCCCTGCTGACGGTGAGCTTCCAGGCCGTCCGGGCCGCCACCGCGAACCCGGTCGAGTCGCTACGGACCGAGTAGCTGCCGTAATACACATACGGGCGTTATGCCTGCATTGGTTCCAGGGAAACACATTGACATATAGTTGGAATATTGGGATAATTGACACATACCTGGTACGCACCCACTCACCACACCTTACTATTTCCTTTTCACCCCAGGAGCAGTCATATGAGACGGTTAGCGATTGCATTGCTGGCTGGATTCGTGCTGGTGTCGATTTCCACCCGAGACACCATACATGCCCAGGAGATTTCGCCGTCGTTTACAGTAGGAGGTGGACTGGCTATTCCCATTGATGCCGAGCCTTTCAACAATGGACCGGCGATGCGCGGCAGAGTGTCTTTGCCGGTTTACTCGAACTTGCATGCGGTATTGGAAGGTCACTACAACAAAAGAAGCGCGGAATTAGATCCATATTTCCCTCCCGGAGGTGCGAGCGCAGAGTTAAATTCAAAACTCATCGGCGCGAACATCGGAATCATGCTGCGTTCCTCTACATCGCCCGTAAGCGTGTATGGACTGGGAGGAATAGGGCTGGCGCGGGCTGAGAAGATGTCTTCCGTCCCCCTCTTGGGCGAATCTGGCAGTGCCGGTACAACCGAGACTGTTTTCACCTATACGGTAGGTGGAGGTGTTCAAATTCCCATTAATCCTTCGATCGGCGTGGCCATTGAAGCGCGGTACAGTCACGCGGAGACGGAATTCGAGGCCTCAAAGTGGATGCCGATCACCGTATCTCTTGTGTTCAGTCCCTAGTACCATGATCTGATATCACAACCTCAGACAGTAGAAAACTGTTTGCAAACGCCCCTCGGCATATGATGTCGGGGGGTGTTTTTATGTGGTCATGATGATCAGTTTATGTAGCCATGACGGCCACCTGCGAATAAATCAAAAAAGTTTCAAAAGTTTCTTGCGACAACGCAATCTATACAATATCTTGTTTGTCACGTGTATAAACACCACTACACCTTGTGATTCTTAATTCTTAATATATCAACAAATTACAACCGGAGGTCCGTCGCAGATGCGATGTCCGGCATGTGGCACGTTGAACAGCCACGTTGTTGACTCCCGAACGATTCAAAGCGGCAGAACCATCCGCAGGCGGCGCGAGTGCCTGTCCTGCGCCAAGCGTTTTACTACCTACGAAGGCATAGAGGAAGAGGAACTGATGGTGGTGAAGTCCGATGGCCGCCGGGAGGTCTTCGATCGGGCAAAGATCATACACGGGCTTAAGCTGGCCTGCACGAAACGCATGGTTTCCGCCGATCAACTGCATGAGCTCGTGGACAGGGTGGTGTACTACGTCAGCAACCTCAACGAGCGCGAGGTACCTTCCGACCGGATCGGCGAATTCATCATAAGAGAACTGCGCAAGATAGATGAAGTGGCCTACGTGCGCTTCGCCTCGGTCTACCGGGATTTCAAGGACCGGAGCGAGTTCCGGGAAGAGCTCGAACAGTTGGAGAAGCAGGAACTGGCATCGGTCGTAAAGGAACAACCTGATCAGAACTAACTAAAGAATCCAGGTACCTGGTCTGCACGTTGGACCAGGTATCACTTTTTATTGACTTGATTGACACATTGCTCGACCGTATCAGATACGAGATACAGATAGTGTGAGCCGATTACAGGGGGCACGTATGGCTGAAGATAAACTCGGATTGAAACTGGAAGAAACCCACGAACTCCTGATGGAGGAGACCGAGGAATCTTCCGCCGGCGTGTCCGTCGAAGACGCGTCCACCGCGGGCGCGCCGCTCGCCGATGGAGGCCTGACGGTCGAGCGCCTGTACAGCAACCCGGGCGTGGACCCCTACGAAGGCGTGGAGTGGGAGAAGCGCACGGCCACCATCGCGGGGGACGGCGGCGAGGTCGTCTTCGAGCAGGACGACGTGGAGATCCCGGCCGGCTGGTCGCAGCTGGCCACCAACGTCGTCGTGTCCAAGTATTTCCGGGGCCCCCTCGGCACGCCGAAGCGCGAGAACAGCGTCAAGCACATGATCGACCGCGTGGCGGACACGATCGCCGGCTGGGGTCGGGCCCAGGGATACTTCGCGTCCGAAGAAGACGCCGACGTCTTCCACAACGAACTGAAGCAGATCATCCTGCATCAGCGCGCCACGTTCAACAGCCCGGTCTGGTTCAACGTGGGCGTCGAGGACACGCCCCAGTGCTCGGCGTGTTTCATCCTTTCGGTCGACGATTCCATGGAATCCATCCTGGAGTGGTGCAAGGTCGAAGGCATGATCTTCAAGGGCGGGTCGGGCGCCGGCGTGAACCTGTCCCGGATCCGCTCCTCGAAAGAAATACTCTCCGCGGGCGGCCAGGCCTCCGGGCCGGTCTCCTTCATGCGCGCGGCCGATTCGGTGGCCGGGTCCATCAAGTCGGGGGGCAAGACCCGGCGGGCGGCCAAGATGGTCGTCCTGGACATCGACCACCCCGACGTGGTGGAGTTCATCTGGTGCAAGGCCAACGAGGAGCGCAAGGCCTACGCCCTGGGGGACGCCGGATGGGACATGACCCTGAACGGCGACGCATGGAGTTCCATCCAGTTCCAGAACGCCAACAACTCGGTCCGGGTGACGGACGATTTCCTGGAAGCGGTGGAGAAGGACGGGGACTGGACGCTGCAGTCGATCACCACGAAGAAGCCGGTCGAGAGTCTGAAGGCGAAGGACGTCATGTCCTGGATCGCGGAAGCCGCGTGGCAGTGCGGCGACCCGGGCATGCAGTACGATACGACCATCAACGACTGGCACACCTGCGCCAACACGGACCGCATCAACGCGAGCAATCCCTGTTCCGAGTACATGCACCTGGACAACAGCGCGTGCAACCTGGCCTCGATCAACCTGCTCAAGTACCTGACCGACGAAGGCACCTTCGACGTGGTGGGATTCATCCACACCGTCAATATCATGATCATGGCCCAGGACATCATCGTCGACAACGCGAGCTACCCCACGGACAAGATCGGGGAGAACGCCCGCGCCTTCCGGCAGCTGGGCCTGGGTTACGCCAACCTCGGCGCGTTGCTCATGGCCATGGGCCTGCCCTATGACAGCGACGGGGGCCGCGCCTACGCAGGGGCCATCACGGCGCTGATGACCGGACAGGGATACTACCGGTCGGCCGAGCTCGCCGGGCACCTGGGCACCTTTGCCGGTTACGACATCAACAGCGAACCCATGCTCCGGGTCATGCAGAAGCACCGGGACGCCGTGGACGACATCCAGGCGGAAATGGTGGACAAGAACCTGCTCGACGCCGCGCGCACCGCGTGGGACAACGCCCTCGCCCAGGGCAGGAAGCACGGGTACAAGAACAGCCAGGCCACGGTGCTGGCGCCCACGGGGACCATCGCCTTCATGATGGACTGCGACACGACGGGCATCGAGCCCGACATCGCCCTGGTCAAGTACAAGCGCCTGGTGGGCGGCGGCACGATGAAGATCGTGAACCAGACCGTCTATTCCGCCCTGGAGAAACTCGACTACTCGCATCAGCAGATCGAGCGGATCGTCCACTACATCGACGAGCACGGCACCATCGAAGGCGCGCCGCACCTGCTCCAGGAACACCTGCCGGTCTTCGACTGCGCGTTCCGCACCGAGAACGGCAGCCGCTCCATCCACTACATGGGCCACGTGAAGATGATGGCCGCGGCGCAGCCCTTCATATCGGGCGCCATCTCCAAGACGGTCAACCTGCCCAACGAGGCGACGGTCGAAGACGTCATGAACGTGTACATGAAGGGCGGGGCGATGGGGCTCAAGGCCCTGGCCATCTACCGCGACGGCTCGAAGCGCACCCAGCCCCTCAGCACCAAGGCGTCGGAGGATGACGATGAGGGGGCCGAGGTACAGCCCGTTCGCCGTCGGCTGCCCGACGAGCGCCAGGCCGTGACCCACAAGTTCAGCATCGCGGGCCACGAGGGTTACCTGACCGTCGGCCTCTTCGAAGACGGCCAGCCCGGCGAGATCTTCCTGCGGATGTCCAAGGAAGGCAGCACGGTGTCCGGCATGATGGACGCCTTCGCCACGGCCATATCCGTTTCGCTGCAGTACGGCGTGCCGCTCGAGAGCCTGATCCGCAAGTTCAGCCACATGCGGTTCGAGCCGGCCGGGTTCACGGGGAACAAGGACGTGCCCATCGCCAAGTCCATCACCGATTACATCTTCCGGTGGCTCGCGGTGAAGTTCCTGCCCGAGGACAGCCATTCCGAGATCGTGGCGGACAAGGACATGGATGCGACCATGCATTCGAACGCCATGGACCAGACGATGAGCGCGCAGGAGAACCAGGAACACGAGGTCTACACCGCCCAGGCCGACGCCCCCTCATGTTCGGACTGCGGCAGCCTCATGACCCGCAATGGTTCGTGCTACGTATGCAGGGAATGTGGTTCGACAAGCGGATGTTCTTGAAGCAGTCATGAAGCAGTCTTGAAGCAATCGTGAAGCAGTAGCAGTGTACCGCCGGACACCGGGGAATCAAGTACCCGGGGTTCGGCCCTGACCGGGTGCGGGGATACGTCGGGACTCCCGGCACCGTCTCCGTGCCCGTACGGTCAGGCCTCCTCGCGCAAACGGTCAGGCCTCCTCGCGCAAACGGTCAGGCCTCCTCCAGCCCCAGCCTTTCTCCGTGCCCGTACGGTCAGGCCTCCTCCAGCCCCGGCACCGTCTCCGTGCCCGTACGGTCAGGCCTCCTCCAGTCCCAGCACCGTCTCCGTGCCCGTACGGTCAGGCCTCCTCCAGTCCCAGCCTTTCCTTCCAGCCCCTATCCGTTACCATGTAGTACGACGCGCCCACGGCGGCGACGGTTACCCGCACGATACGGTACGTCAGGGCGGCCGCCAGTCCCGTGGCCTGGGCGACCGAGGCGGAGACCGAACCGTCGACGGCCGTGCCGACGACGTGGTAGATGTAGATGACCGCTCCTTCCAGGGCGCCGACGCCGCCCGGTACCGGCGCGAAGGTGCCGATGATCTCGGCCGCGGGGATCAGCATCAGGTGGGCCTGGTAATCCGGCGCGGCCGGCCCGGGCAGGAGCGCCATCGCGCAGCAATAGAATGCCGACAGCATGACGAACTGGCCGGCCAGGCCGACGAGCAGGGCCTCGGTCAGCGCGCTGCGGCGCGTCTGGTAGAGGGCCAGGCTGTTGGCCAGTTCGGCGAAGAACGGACCGACGAACCGGAGGCGGGTAAGGCGCTGAAACAAGGTCCATTCAAGCAGCCGGGACTGCAGTGCGACCACAAGGCAGATCAGGCCGGCCAGCGCGCCTCCCCAGAAGACCAGGACGGCGATCATGATCTCCCGGTGATGCCAGAGATCCTGGTTCAGAAGCGCCGCCGCCGCCCCCACGATAAGCAGCGCCAGCATGCCGATCATCCGGTCGAGCAGCACCGTGGCCGCGGCGACGGTGCGCCGCGACTTCTGGCGCCGCGCGATGCCCACGGCGCGGACGATGTCTCCGCCCGCGGTCCCGGGCGCGAGGTAGTTGAACAGGTTGCTCACAAAACCCAGGCGGACGGCCTCGCGGAATCTCAGTGCCAGCTTCTGACCCCGGGCGAGAAGGAACCACCGGAAGAAAGCCAGTACGGTCGCCACGGTGGCCAGCACGACACCGATGCCCAGGAAGGTGAAGTCGATTTCACGGCGAATGAAATCGGCGTATTGATCGCGGTAGAGATAGATCAGGTAGGCGAGGATGCCCAGCGCCACCAGCCACCGGAGCCATCCCCACGTTTTCTTGAGCCAGTTCATCCTGTACGCGGGAACCCGTCGGACCCGGTCCCCGCTATCCTTCCTCCTCGGCCTGCCTGACCTGGGACGGCAGGCTGAGCCGGACGCAGTGCGTGCCGGTGTAGGGTGCGCGTTTTCGGAACAGGCCGTAATCTCCCCGGCAGGACGCGCAGCGATACCGGGCGCCCCGGACGCGGCGCAGCGGTCCTCCGCAGGATGGGCATGGAGGTACTCGTCGTTGCATCAATCTGGATGTCATTCTCCAATTAGTTTACTCGTCCGACCACCGCAATCGTATTTTGAGCCTATTCAGGTGGCTCCATGCTATATGTTTCGTATGCTGGAGTCTCCCTACCACGATACCTGGTGCGATTTTATGTTCATCAGCGAAACTTCGAACATCATCACCACCAAAACTGCCCTTAGCGATAAAACCACTCCAGGCCGTACCTGGAATCAGGGCATTTACCGCCCATTGGTCGGCTTCAGTTTCGACTTCATCGGACATTCCGTTCGACCGGTCGATAAAAACGTTCTTCTTTCCATGCAGGATGATATGGGCTGCTTCGTGAAACAAACTGTACCATAGATGGTCATCTGTTTTATGACGCGCACTGAGTGCAACAACAGGCCGGTTCGGAGAAACCCACCATGCCGCGCCACTCACCCTTGTTTTAGGCAGTGGCTTGACCAACGACAAGGCAACCCCAGCCTCATTAAAAAGAACCCTGGTGTTTTCGAGGGCCTCACGGACCGGATTTCGCGTAAACTGGCGTACTTGAGCCAGCGCTTTTTTGAATCTGGTCACGTTGTAGCTGCCGCAGTTCTGATCACGAGCGTCAATCTCGGTGAGTCTGAGCCAGGCCGTTAACGCAGCCCGGTCGCTCTCGAAAGACGGCGAATGACGAAAGGCGACGTTTACATGCTCGTACTTCGTCTTCCATGCGTTTATAGAAGCTACGCCAAAGAAAGCCAGCAGTTCAGGCGCCGCCTTGTCTGGAGACGCCGATTTACTGATTACTCCCCGATTTTTAAGGTCTTTAACAGGAAATGACCTGGACCACGAGCCTGCGGCTTCAGCGTTTTTTTTGGCTGCCTCCCGGATCCTGTGAAGACGATAGTCGGCCTCGATGCCCAGCCAGATGCTGGCATCGACACCCAATACCATTTCAAACTGAAAAGCGGTCTGTGGTACGATCGGAGCCTTTCCTGCGATGATCTCGCTGATGAGCTTCGGTGAACGATCGCACCTGCGCGCAAATTCAGCGTGAGAGATACCATACGCTTCCAATCTTTCTTCCAGGACCCATCCTGGCGACACTGCGTAATCCGGCCGGTATTGGTGTTTCTCAGACGCCACGATCCCCTCCTTCAGTGGAAGTACCTTTAATATCTTCCTTTAATGATAGTCCGTTACATCGAGGATCTCTATTGCGGTTACACCGTTCAGGTCTATACTGCCATCGTCCAACCGGGGTGTCTGTGCATGGTTTGGCTTGAAGACGAGCCTGCACGATTTATCCAAATCTACCGCAAACTGCCCCTTGCGACGGGCTCTCAACTGGTGACACCTTTCAGGCGGTGTTTCAGGTACCAGGTCCAATGACCGGGCGTTACTCAGAACGGACATCCTTATCATTATGGTTCGAGACAACTTTGGGCCGTACATCTTCTTAAGGTTGTGCTCTGAATTGAATGCTCGTGCAAGCTTCTGGGATTTGAAGACGATATCCAAGAGTTAGGCCATTCACTGTTTTACGCTTCCTTGCACGACGGCAGGCCGGAGACTTTATTCGTTACGTAATAAGTAATGATTTTGTTCGTTCCTGTCAAGGGATTAAATCTGAAAACTACCCACTACTGGTTTTATCCATCCTCGAACGTCATAGTAGATCGGTTTGCCGTCCCGGGACATCAATTCACCAGGTGTCCGAGGTTCATTGGAGCGAAGTGATCGCCGGGTTTATGGCAGCGCGGCGCAAGGTATAAAGATATGTACAATAGATATGTATACCTGTAATTTGATATGTTGAATCTTGAAGGATCGTACCAACGAACGATAACTGCCTTAAGAGGAAAGTCCATGCCGAAAACCATTGCCATCGTCGGCGCGCTCGACACCAAGGGGGATGAATTCGCCTTCGTCAAGGAAGAGATCGAGCGGCGGGGACACGGGACGCTGATCATAGACACGGGCGTGATCGGAGATTCAGCCTTCGAAGCGGACGTGTCGAAGGACCAGGTCGCCGAAGCCGCCGGCACGACGATCGAGGCGTTGAAGCAGCGCGGCGACCGGGGCGTGGCCATCGACGCCATGGCGGCCGGCGTCGCGGAGATCGCGCGGGGACTCTATGAAGCGGGTGTCTTCGACGGGATCATCAGCATGGGCGGTTCGGCGGGAACGGCGGTGGGCACGAGCGCCATGCGCGCGCTGCCCGTGGGCGTCCCCAAGGTGATGGTGTCCACCGTGGCGGCGGGCGACACGACCAACTACGTGGGGATCAAGGACGTGGTGATGATCCCCTCCGTCGTGGACGTGGCCGGGATCAACCGCATCAGCCGCGGGATCTTCGCCAACGCCGCGGGCGCGATCGCGGGCATGGTGGAAACCGATGTGGAGGAGGAGGCGGCGGACAAGCCGCTGATCACCGCCAGCATGTTCGGCAACACCACCGAGGCCGTGGACCAGGCCCGGGCCATCATGGAGGATGCGGGCTACGAGGTGCTGGTCTTCCACTGCACCGGCGCGGGCGGCCGGACCATGGAGGGCCTGATTGACGAGGGCCTGATCGAGGGCGTGCTCGACATCACCACCACCGAGTGGGCCGACGAACTGGCGGGCGGCGTGCTGACCGCGGGTCCCGAACGGATGGACGCGGCCGGCAGGGCGGGCATCCCCCAGGTGATCGTGCCGGGCTGCCTGGACATGGTGAACTTCTGGGCGCCGGACACGGTGCCGGAGAAGTACGGCGGCCGAAAGCTGCACAAGTGGAATCCGAACATCACGCTGATGCGGACCAACGTGGAGGAGAACGCCCGGCTCGGCGAGATCATCGCGGAGAAAGCCAGCACGTCCAGCGGGCCGGTGTCGATCTTTCTGCCCTTGAAGGGTGTGTCCATTCTCGACAGCCCGGGCAACGAGTTCTGGTGGCCCGAAGCCGACCAGGCCCTGTACGACGCCATCAAGTCCAACGTGTCCGCCGACGTGTCGGTGACCGAGATGGACTGCAACATCAACGATCCCGCCTTCGCTGAGGCGGTCACCGGCCGGCTGCTGTCGGATCTGAAGGGGTAGGGCCGCCATGCCCGTCATCGACGCGGTCGAGCTCTATCACGTCGCCATGCCCCTGATCTATCCGTGGCGCACGGCCTACGGCAGCGACGACGTCATCGAGAGCGTCCTCGTGAAGATGCGTGCCGGCGATGCCGTGGGCTGGGGGGAGACGACCCCGCTCGCCCGGCCGACCTACAGCCCGGAGTACACGGCCGGTGTCTTCGCCGTGACGCGTGACGTGCTCGCCCCGCTGCTGACCGGCAGGCGGATCGATAGCGGCCAGGACCTGCACGATGCGTGCGCCTGGGTGGCGGGCAACTTCTTCGCCAAGGGGGGCCTGGACGCGGCGTGGTGGGACCTGCACGCCCGGCTGGAAGGCAAGCCGCTGTGGCGGCTGATCGGCGGCAAGGGACCGGTCATCGACGTGGGGGCCGACTTCGGCGTGCAGGACAGCATCGACATGCTGCTGGGCAATATCGAGCAGGCCGTGGAGGCCGGCTTCAAGCGGATCAAGCTGAAATACAGCCGGGGGTGGGACCTCGACATGATCGCCGCGGTCCGATCGGCTTTTCCCGACCCCGTGTTTCATATCGACTGCAACAGCGGCTACACGCTGGACGACCTGCCCATGTTCAGGAAACTGGACCGGTACGGCCTGGCCATGATCGAGCAGCCGTTGATGCGGGACGACCTGGTCGACCACGCCACGTTGCAGCGCGCGATCGACACTCCGGTCTGCCTGGACGAGAGCATCACTTCGCCCGCGAAGGCGAGGAAGGCCATCGAGATCGGCGCCGCGCGCTGGATCAATATCAAGCCCGCGCGGGTCGGCGGGGTGACGAAGGCGCTGGAAGTGAACCGGATCTGCGAGGAAGAGGGCATTCCCTGCTGGACGGGCGGCATGCTCGAATCGGCCCTGGGCGCGTCCTTCTGCATGGCGCTGGCGACGCTGCCCAACATGAAGTACCCGTCGGACGTTTTTCCCAGTACCAGGTTCTACGAACAGGACCTGAGCGCGCCGGCGCTTGAACTTTCCGGTCCCTCGCAGATGACCGTGCCCGAAACGCCCGGTGCCGGCGCGGAACCCATACCGGAGTTGCTCGAACAACGGACGATCGACCGCGCCGTGATTGCCGGATCGTGATTGGCGGGTCGAGCGGACCGTGATCAGCCGCGCCGGATCGACGGATCGTGATAGTAATGTAGGCCGGCCGTCGATAGTAAAAGTAGGCCGGCCTGCCGGAGCCGGTCCCAAAACAGCCATTCGGAACGACACCCATGTCTCCTTCTTCATCCCTTTCCCCCTTCAACTACATGTCTCGCGAGGCATGGTCGGAACTGCGCGCCGCGACGCCGCTCACGCTGTCCGAGGAGGACCTTCAGGAACTGCACGGCATCAACGAGATGGTCTCCCTCGACGAGGTCGCCGAGGTGTACCTGCCCATGTCGCGGTTCCTCAACCTGCACGTGGGCGCGGCCCAGCACCTTTACCGGGTGATGGACACGTTCCTCGGCAAGCCGGCCGCCAAGGTGCCCTACGTCATCGGGATCGGCGGGAGCGTTGCGGTGGGCAAGAGCACGACGGCCCGTATCCTGCAGGCCCTGCTGAGCCGCTGGCCGAACCATCCCCGGGTGGACCTGGTCACGACGGACGGGTTCCTGTTTCCCAATCGGGTCCTGGAGGAAAGAGGACTCATGGGGCGGAAGGGTTTTCCGGAAAGCTACGATCTCCGGCGGCTGGTGCAGACGATGGCGGACGTGAAATCGGGACACGCCTCGGTGACCGTGCCCGTGTACCGGCACCTGATCTACGATATCCTGCCGGGCGTCGAAAAGACGATCACGCAGCCCGACATCATTGTCCTGGAGGGATTGAACATCCTGCAGACCGGCCATCACATGACCGGCGACGCGTCGCCCCGCGTCTTCGTCTCAGACTTCATCGATTTCTCGATCTACGTGGAAGCCGAGGAACACGACCTGGAGCAGTGGTACGTCGACCGGTTCCTGAGGCTCCGGGACACCGCGTTCCGGAATCCCGAATCCTACTTCCATCACTACGCCGGCCTGAGCATGGAAGAGGCCGTGGGGACGGCCAAGGAGATCTGGCGGGACATCAACCTGGTGAACCTGCGGGAGAACATCATTCCGACGCGCGAACGGGCGGACCTGATCCTCGAAAAGGGCACGAACCACAGGGTGACGGGGGTGTACCAGCGGAAGTTGTAATTAACCCCCGAGAAACCGCGTCAGCACGTTGGACGTGACCCGCGACACCACGTCGTCCACGAGGATCGATGACGGATACGTGATCGATCCCGCCGAAAACACCATCCCGCCACCGTCCGTCTCATGCACGACCATCTCGGCCCCGCCGTCGTCCACGTTGGTCCCCTTGGCGAGCAGATGGGTGTTTGACGGCGAACTGGCCGTGATCTTGTCGGTCTCGTGACCCGACGCGCCGCCCGGCACCCGTTCGTGCAGACTCGCTTTGCCGAAGATGTCCCCCGCCGATACGCCGGTGCCTTCGAATACCCAGTGGTCCGCGTCGATCACCCGATACGGCGCGCTGGTCATGATGCCTGTCCGCGTGAAGGCCACGCCGAGCAGGTTCGCCTCGGATTCGTTGTAGATGTTGAAGCGGCTTTCGATCCCCTCCCCGGGCCGGTCGAGTGAATCGATGTTGCCGTTCCTGACCTTCATGGTGAATTCGTCCAGGAACTCGACCTCGCAGTTCAGTCCGTTTCCGCCGAGGTACAGAAGGCGGCCTCCGGAATCGAATACCCAATCCTTGAGCCGGTAGTACATGTCCCGCGACCAGTATTCCGGGTGAGTGGTCGTGATCAATACCTTGTAACGGTCCAGGGGCAGCGTGCCGTCGTGGAACTGCGTCTCGGCGTAGAGGTCGTAGCCGAACCCCTCCCGCTCCATCCACGCCAGGAAACGCCACTCCGCGGGGGCGACGTGGCAGGCCGCGCGTCCCCGGATCATGTCGGTGGCCATCACGTCCTCGGGGACGTGGTTGATAGGCTCGGGCCGGTCGAAGGAGAGCGGCGCGTAGTCGTCCGCGCTGTACATCCGGTGCGATGGATCCGTGTACCGTTTCAGGTCGTACCGGGCGTTGACCGTGGGGGTCGGAGGGAACTCGTCCGCGTGGATGTAGTTGCTGCGCCCCCCGAAGTTGTTGTAGGCGTTCCAGTTGATGTTGGCGGCCAGCACGGCTACGTCGGCCGTCGGCGCGGCCGGCGCGACAATCCAGGGAAAGGAAAAGAACCCGCCGGTCTCCGTGGAAGCGTGGAGATAATACAGGCCGGACCGTTCCGGCGCCTCGATGTACTGTTTGTGGGCGGGATTCGTGTAACCCTGGGTGTTCCACTTCACGCCGGTCCGCGTGTAATCGCCGTCGGGCGTGATCTGCATCGTGGCGCGGGGGCCGTGCTCGTCGTACCAGCCGATGTTCCGGATGTATTCCTTCTCCTGGCCGTAGCGGTAAAGTTCCAGCTGGTAGGCCTCCACGGCGTGCACGCGGAACTCGGATCTCTCGCCGGACCGGACCCACTTGGGCCACATGTAGCCCAGCAGGCCGTCCCGCAGCAGGCGGAAATGGTAGGGCCGGTCCCCGCCCGGCGTCATGTATACACTCTTGTATCCGAAATCCCTCCCCGCCAGCGTGACTTTGTACTCCCGTCCGGGCGTCACGTCCGCGTGGACCGCCCCCGTGGCCCGGGAGCGCGCCTCGATGGATTCACCGTCGACTTCGAATTCGAACAGGACATCGGGAATGGCGACGTACCGCTCGTCGCTGACGTACCCTACAAGCATCTTGGACCTCCGGCGGGATCTTCAACGGTCGGATATTCCGGATCGAAACCAGGAACTGAAGCGGTCCGGGTAAAGAAACCGGGGCCGGTACGCGACGAACCCGGCCCGGAAGACAATGTACACCGTACCCGCCCGCCGTCAACCGTGCCGCGCTCCGCGTCCGGTCGCCACTGATTTACCTTTGACATGGAATCGGGACGGGTGTTACCTTGCCAGTCCAATGTGATGAGCCAAATCCCACGTTCGATCTCTACATCGAGAAAGGCCCTGGTATCGTGTCAACCAGCCGGCTGAAAGACATCGCGCGCCTGGCCGAACCCGGCGACAACGTGGCTATCGTGTCCCGGAGGGTCGAGGCGGGCACGGACGTGGTTGGCGAAGACGGCGCGGGTTTTTCCGTCGCCCATACCTTGCTGGAGGGCCACCGCTTCGCAATCCTGCCCATACCCGCCGGGGAGTCCGTCCTGTCCTGGGGACTGCCTTTCGGCCGGGCGACCCGGGACATCGCGCCCGGCGATTACATCTGCAACGCCGACATCCTCGAAGCGCTCCGCGTTCGTAAAGTGGATTTCGCCCTCCCGGACCAGCCCAATTTCGAAGACCGCGTGGTGCCCTACGAGCTGGACGAGTCCGCCTTCACCCCGGGCGAGCAGGTTCCGGTCAGCGACAGCCCGCCGGCCTTCGAGGGATACGACCGGGGCGCGGCGCGGGGCGTCGGGACCCGCAACTTCATTGTGCTCCTGGGCATTACGTCGCAGACGGCCGGTTTCGTGCGGCGGCTGGAATCGATGCTGAAGGACCAGGCGGACCGGTATCCGAACGTAGACGGGGTGGTGGCCGTGGCACACACCGAGGGCGGCGCGGGGGTGGACCCGAACAACCGCGAGCTGGTGCTGCGTACACTGGCCGGGTTCATGGTCCACTCCAACGTCGGGGCGGTCCTGGCGGTGGACCGCGGCACCGAAATCGTGACGGACCGGATGCTGGAAAACTACATGCGGATGAACCGATATCCGCTGAACGAAGTACTGCACCGTTTCGAAACGCTCAAAGGCCCATTCAACGAGGACCTGGATCGCTGCGCGAGGATCGTCGCCGGATGGTTTGAGACGGTCAACCGCATTGCCCGGAAACCGGCGTCCGCGGCGCATCTCAACATCGTGCTCCAATGCGGCGGTTCCGATTCCTTTTCGGGCATATCGGGCAATCCCCTGGCCGCGTGCGTGGCCCGCGAGATCATTCGCTTCGGCGGAAAGGCCAATCTCGCGGAGACGGACGAGCTCATCGGCGGCGAGCCTTACGTGCTGGACAATGTGCGGGACGTCGAGACGGCGCGCGCCTTCCTCCACATGATCGAGCGTTTCCAGGAGCGCACGGCCTGGCACGGGCAGTCGGTGGACGCCAACCCGTCCGGCGGCAACAAGCTCAGGGGCATCTACAACATCGTGCTCAAGTCCATCGGCGCGGCGCGGAAGCGACACCCCGACGTGCGTCTCGACTACGCCATCGACTACGCGGTCCCGATGAAGGAGCCGGGCTATTACTTCATGGACAGCCCGGGCAACGACCTGGAAGCCATCGCGGGCCAGGTGGCCTCCGGCGGCAATCTCATCTTCTTTATCACCGGGAACGGTTCCATCACCAATTTCCCCTTCGTCCCGACGATCAAGTTCGTGACCACCACGAAACGGTACGAATTGCTCTCGGGCGAAATGGACGTGAACGCGGGGGCCTACCTGGACGGCGTGCCCATGGAGGAACTGGGCCGGCAGACCCTTGACCTGACGTTGCGGGCGGCGTCGGGCGAGTTGACCTGCGGCGAAAAAGCCGGGCACAGCCAGACTCAGATATGGCGCGACTGGCGCCAGACCGACGGAAGCCGGCTGCAGGTCCTCCGCGACCGGCCCGCGCCGACGGGCAGGCCGCTGGCAATCCTTCCGGACCGGGACCGATCCAGGGGAGAGTCGGCGCCCCCGGTTTCATTCAGGATGCCCATGTATGAATCGAAGGGAGTCCGTGCCACCGACCGCGTCGGCCTGATTCTGCCCACCAGCCTGTGCTCCGGCCAGATCGCCCGCATGGCCGCGGAGCGGTTGAGCGAGCGAGGCGTGGGGCGCGGCGCCGGCATATCCCGCTTCGTCGCCCTGGTACATACCGAGGGGTGCGGCGTATCGGGCGGCGTGTCGGAGGAGATGTACATCCGCACCATGGCCGGCTACCTGACCCATCCGATGACGGCGGCCGCCCTGCTCCTGGAACACGGCTGCGAGCGTACGCACAACGACTTCTACCGGCAGCAGTTGCTTGGCCGGGGTATAGATCCCGCGGGATTCGGCTGGGCCAGCGTGCAACTCGACGGCGGAATCGAGAACGTAATCGACCGCATCGAAACATGGTTCGCCGAAACCCTGGACGATTGCGAAGGGCCGGACGCGGGCGAAGCCGGGCTGTCCCATCTCAGGGTGGGGGTGGCCGCGACCGATCCGGCCGCCGATGACGTTACCGAAGCGCTATCGCGGTTGATCCTCGATGTCGTCGACGCGGGCGGTACGGTCGTCGTCCCGGACAACGCGGCGCTGGTCCGCCACCCGGCCTTCACGCGTAACCTGGCCGACGGTCCGGCAGCGCCGACGCTGGCCTACGGCGAACCCGTTGCCGTGCCCGGGCTGCACGTCATGGAGACGCAGACGACGCACTGGGTGGAGACCCTGACCGGGTTGGGCGCGTCCGGCGTGGAACTGGTCCTCGCGGGCGTCGGCGTCCACCCTCTGGCCGGCCATCCCATGGTTCCGTTGCTGCAGGTCGCCGCGGACGACCTGCCCGTACCTTTTCACGAAGACGTGGATCTCATCCTGACCGGCGGTCCGGCGGCATGGCGCGAAGACGTGCTGGACCTGATTCGAAAGACGGCCGCCAGGACGCACACGCCCCGGGCCGCGATGCTGGGCAACACCGATTTCCAGGTTACGCGCGGCCTTCTCGGCGTCTCGGTGTGAGGCGTGATGGGCGCAGATTGCCTGGCAACCCGATCGCCCGGTCCGAGGCGCGTTGACCGTTCAACCTTGAAATCCCGGAGACCCGCATGCCCCGTGAAGTCGTTCGTCCCGATAAACTCGACCTCGATTCACCCGGACGCCGGGACTACTGGGTCGCCCTCGAGCACGACTCCCTGTGGGCGGACCATCTCATCCCCCTGACGGTCCTGGTCGGTCCCGAAGTACGCGAAGGCGAAGGGCTCCTCGCCACCGGGGCCAATCACGGCAACGAATACGAAGGACCGGTCGCGATCAAGGGACTGCTTCATGAGATCGAGCCGGAGGCGGTCATGGGGCGGCTGATCCTCATACCCGTGCTCAACCCCGCGGCCTTCCACGTGGGCCGCCGGGCCAGCGACGCCGATGACGGGGTCAACTTCAACCGGGCTTTCGTGGACGGCGCCGGCACCTCGCCGGCCCTCTCGGGTATTACTCACCGTATCGCCGGGTTCGTTCGGGAGCATCTCTGGCCCCGCGCGCACGTCGTGACGGACATTCATTCCGGCGGCGGAGAGCTCAATTTTGCGCAGTGCGCCAGTTTTCACGAGGTGGATGACCCGGACCAGGCGGCCGTCATCGAAAACACGGCGCGCTGGTTCGGCACGCCCTTCGTGATGGTGTACCAGAACGAGACCCCCGGGCTGATGGTCAGCGAGGCGGAACGGCTGGGAAAGATCACTATCGGGACCGAGCTGGGCTGGGGCGAATCGGTCAATCCGGACGGCGTACGCTACGCGCGGCAAGGCATTCGGGCCGCGGCCATCCACCACGGCCAGCTCGCCGGGGATATCCAGCCTATCGCCCACCACGCCGACGGCACCCAGAAGCTGACCGCGATCATCGACCGGGCGTGCTACGTGCCGGCGCCCTTTCCGGGACACTACGAGCCGCTTATGGCCTGCGGGGAGTACGTGAAAGCGGGGCAGGTCGTGGGCAAGCTGCACGATTTCTACCGCGTGGACGATCCGCCCTGGCCTGTGCGCGCGGGGGTGGACGGCTATGTGCTCTCCCAGGCCTTTCGTCAGCCGGTGAAACAGGGATACCACATTCTCGTCGTGGCGCAGGATGTCCAGCCGCGGTCGAACCCTTCGTAATCGAAATCGATCCCGCTGACGCGGCCAACGGAAGCGGCCATCGGAAGCAGCCATCGGAAGCGTATACACATTGAAGAACACGGAACCCCGCACGCATCGGCTCGAAGACCATCCCGACCGCCTGAAGTGGAACGCGCGGTACGTAGAGCCGAAGCGGCTGCAGACGCGGGACACCTGCCCGTTGTATGAACGGACCATGTACGAGGGCATACCGGAAGGCCCCGTGCTCGAACTGGCCTGCGGGATATCGGGCCAGGCCCTGGCGCTGGCCGAAACGGGCCGGGACGTGCTGGCCGTGGACATATCCGACGAGGCGCTGGATCGCCTGGAGGCGGCGGCCAGGGCGCGCGGGCTGGAATCCAGGCTGGAACTGGTGCAGGCCGACCTCAACGCGTGGCGGCCGCCCGAAGGCCGTTCTTACGCCCTGGTGTTCTGCGTGATGTACTGGGAGGAGGCCGTCTTCGATTACGCATGGCCCGCGGTCGCCGCCGGCGGGCTCATCGCCTGGCAGGGCTTTACCCTGGAGCACCTGCGCTACCGGCCCTCGCAGAACCCGGACTGGTGTTTCAAGGAGGGCGAACCGGCCAGCCGGTTTCCAGCCGGCCGATTCTCCGTCCTGCACGAAGAAGACGTGGATGAAGGCCACCGGGTGATCCGGCGCATGGTGGCCCGGAGGAATCGGCCTTGACGACCGGCGGGGACCGGCAGAGAGACGACCGGCGGGGACCGGCAGAGAAACGACCGGCGAAGTGATGGCCGATGGAGAGACGTCCGGCGGTAAGACATCCGGCGGAAGGACGACCGGCGGGGAGACGAGCATGCACGTACAACGTATCGCCATACTGAGCCCGGGAGAGATGGGCCATTCCGTGGGGCGATGCCTGATTGCGGGTGGATTCGACGTGGCCACCTGCCTGACGGGCCGCAGCGAAAGGACCCGCGCGCTGACGGCGGCCGGGGGTATCCGGGACGTGCCGGACCTGGAAGAACTGGTGCGGGAGTCCGATCTGATCCTCGCCATCCTGGTCCCCGACCAGGCCCTGGCGCTTGCCCGTCAGGTGGCGGACGTGTTGACCCGGACCGGATCCTCGCCGGCCTACGCCGACTGTAACGCCATCTCGCCGGATTCTGCGAGGGAGATCGACAAGGTTATCACCGGCGCGGGGGCCCGATTCATTGACGCGGGCATCATCGGCGGTCCCCCGGGCGACCGCGAGAAGACCCGTTTCTACGCTTCGGGTCCCCACGAAGCCGTCCTTACGCAACTCGACGGCCACGGCATCCTCGTCCGGCCGCTGGGCGGAGAGGTGGGCAGGGCGTCCGGCATCAAGATGTGCTACGCCTCGGTCACCAAGGGAACTTCCGCCCTCCATGCCGCGGCACTCACCGCCGCCGAGGTCATGGGCCTGGGCGAGGAACTGCTGGCGGAGTTCGCCGAAAGCCAGTCGCAGCGGCTCAAGGCGATGGACGGCATAAACAGCCTGTCGGCCAAGGCCTTCCGCTGGATCGGCGAGATGCGGGAGATCGCGGCGACCTACGACCAGGCCGGGGTATCGCCCGGTTTTCACGAAGGCGCGGAACACATTTTCCGTCTCATCGCGGAGAGCCCCATCGGGCACGAACGGCCCGAGACCGTGGACCGCGGCCGCACCCTGGAAGAAACGGTGGCGATTTTCGCGGAGGAGGCGCGCCGGCGGTCACGCGACACAGCGAAGCGGACACCCGACACAGCGAAGCGGTCACGCGACACAGAGTAGCGGTCCCGCATAGAGAGGCGATTCCACGTCACACGGCGACGCCCGCGACACCGGGAAAGGATAAACGCCATCCCATCGATACAGACCATCGGCATACCAGTCCGCAGCGTCAACTGGGTCCGCGTCTTCCCCACGCTGGACGCGGCCGGCCAGGACTGCCTGGTAGCCGTCATGGGCCAGCAGGCGGCGGGGTTCACCGTCGTGAAGATCGACCCGGCCAGCGGCGCGGCCACCCAGGTGACATCCCCGGACCCCACCGCCAATTTCCCAACGGGCGCGCTGCGTACCCGCGACGGCCGGATCTACATCGGCGCGGCCTACGCCGGGCACCTGTATTGCTACGATCCCGTATCGGAACGGCTGGATGGCCTGGGCGCCATCAACCTGCCCGGCGATACCTTCCCCTGCAACATGGATGAAGACGACAATGGCTTGGTCTGGATCGGATGCTACGGGTCGGCCGGCCTGACAAGCTACGATCCCGCGACCGGTGCGTTCACCCGTCACGGACGGATGGACGAGACCGACATGTACTGCTATCCCTACGTCGGCACCGGCGGGACGATCGCCTGCAATATCAGGATGACGCGCCCGCACGTGGTCGTCTACGATCCGGTATCGGGAGAGCGCGGGACTGTGGGGCCCGTGGTGGTCACGGAGGACGGGGGTTCCTTGTCGCTGTACCGGGCGGGCGATGGCCAGCTCTACATCAAGTCGACCGAGGGCGATTTTCGGCTGGACGGCTTCGAAGCCGTGCCCGTGGATGATCTGCCGGACCCGGCGCCGCCCCCGACCCTGTCCGATGGATCCACGGCGGACTTCGCGGACCGTGAGACCCAGATGTTTCACGAGATGGCCATTACCCATCCGGGGACCGGCGAGACGCGCACGATACCCGTGGCCTACGAGTCCGCGGGCAGCGAGATCTTCCTGGTACACCGCGGCCCCGATGACAACCTTTACGGGTCGAGCATCCTGCCCCTGCACCTGTTCCGCTACCAGCCCGAATCCCAGGCCATGGACGACCTCGGCGTTTGCACCACCGCTACCGGGGAGGTCTATTCCATGGCCAACATGGACGGAAAACTCTACATCTGCTCCTACCCGGGCGCCATGCTGTCCGTCTACGATCCTGCCGTGCCCTATCAGTTCGGAAAAGACCCCGACAGCAACCCCCGGGACCTCGGCCGCATGGATGAAATCTCCTATCGACCGCGCTCCATGGTCGCCGGTCCCCTGGGCCGGGTGTGGACGGCCTCGATACCGAACTACGGCATGTGGGGCGGACCGCTGTCCTGGTATGATCCGGCCGCGGACTCGTTCGGGACCTACCGAGACATCGCCGGGGAGGGCAGTTGCTGGGCGCTGGCCTGGCTGGAGGGCCATGGTCTCCTGGCCGTGGGAACGACCATCGAAGGCGGCACGGGCACGCAGCCCCGGGTGGACCAGGCGTCGTTGTTCCTCTGGGACTACGAGGCGGAGGAAAAGGTGTGGGAAGGCCGGCTTCCGGTCAGGGCCACGGCGGTCAGCGCGCTGGCCGTCGCAGACGGCGGCCTGCTGTGCGGGACGGCTCGGACCGACGCGGAATCCCACATCTTCGTTTTCGATCCCGGCGACCGGCAGTTCGTGCGCACGGTATCCCTGCCGGGCGGCCGGTCCCTGGAAGGAGGCATCCAGACCGGACCGGATGGAAACGTCTACGGATTCACGACCGGCTGCTTCTTCCGTTTTGATCCCGCCACCGGCTTCGTGACCAGGGTGTACGAAGAACAGGCTGCCTTCCAGAACCCCGGTCCGATGGACTGGGACGGCGTCTACTTCACGAAGAAACACGAATTGAAGAAGCTATTGTTCTGAAATACGATGGATCGTAACCGCCCCGGTACGAAATGAAAGGATATAAACTATTGAAAATAATAAATATATGAAAAATACCCGGGACGGTATTATGATCTTGACAGACCCTGTCCAATCGCTGTAAATAAGGGTGTTCGAAATTGAATGCTGAACTTCAACCACTGGACTTCCATTCCTGGAACGCTCAAAATGAACAACTTCGGTAGATCGCCGCGCTGGTCCGTTGTATTTGCCGGTCTCGTGTTGCTGTTTCTGGCCCTGCCGCACCAGGCCGGGGCATCGGATATCCCCCAGTCCTGGGAATTGCGTAAATCCACGATCGTCGACCTGCCGAGAACTCATCCGGCGGCGTCTTATCTTCCAGACCTGGTTAAGCGCCTGGCTTCCAGGCAGGGCGGTGGATCGCCGGTCTCCGAGGCGGAGTTCCTGGCGTTGTTCGACCGGCCCGAAAGCCGCGAAGTCTACAATTCCCAGTTGATCAAGGTAGCAACTCCTCGAAGCGTACAGATACAGAACAAGGCACACGCGGATTTCTCGCGCGTGTTCCTGACGGAGAAGCGGGTGAAACGGGGCGTTGCGTTCCTGGAGGAAAAGAAAGACCTGCTGGGCCGGGCCGAGCAGAAATACGGGGTAGCACAGAAGGATATCGTGTCCATCCTGATGTGGGAATCGGGCCTGGGCGAGTTTACGGGCAATTACCGCGTCTTCAACGTCCTGGTAGCCCAGTTGCTTTACCTGGAGGAGGCGCAGCAGGAGGCGGTCCGCAGAATAAAGGCCGGAGGTGAGGCCGATCCGCTTGCCTCGGCTGAAGTGGTCCGCCGGCAGGAGGAGAGGTTCGCCAAGATACGCCGCCGGTGCGTCGGCAACCTGGTGGCGCTCCTTCGTCACAGCAAGGCCACCGGTGTCGACCCGCTGTCCCTCCACGGCTCCTGGGCCGGCGCCATCGGCTATCCCCAGTTCATGCCCGCCAGCATGCCCCATGCCGCCGACGGGGACGGGGACGGCACCATCGACCTGCATTCCTGGCCGGACGCCATCATGAGCGTGGCGAAGTACCTCAACGAACGGGGCAAATACGGCACCGCCGACACCGCTCGCCGCAAGGCCCTCTTCAGTTACAACCCCATCGACTCGTACGTCAACGGCGTGATCAAGTACGCCGAGGCCATCTCGAAGGCGCGCTGATCAAGTACGCGGAAGCCATCTCGAAGGCGCAATAGGGCCAGCGCACGTTCCTGCGTCACTACAGGGCGATGATCCGCCGTATGCGCTCCGCGGTTTCCCGCATGGCGTCATCGTCGCCGCCGACCTCGCTGACCAGGGCCCCGTCGAACCCGATGCCGCGCAGCTCGGCCATGACCGCCGGCCAGTCCGTGTCGCCGTCCATCAACTGGACCCAGGCGCCTTCCCCGCGGCGGAAGTCCTTCACGTGCACCTTGAAGATCCGCCTGCCCAGCTCCCTGATCCACATGTCCGGGTAGCCGTAGAGGATCATGTTGGCCGTGTCCAGGTAGATACCTACGGCGGGCGATCCGACCTCGTCGACGAGCTGGCGCGCTTCCCGGGGACTCAGCATGAACTGGTTCCAGACGTTCTCGATGCCGATGCGGGTGCCGCGGCGTTCCGCCTCAGGTGCGAGCTCGCCCAACGCGTCGCGGAAGTAGTCCCAGGTTGTGCCGTACGAGCTTTTGGGATCGAGCGCTCCAGGATGCAGGAGGAGGGCGTCCACGCCCAGGATCTCGGCTATTTCAAAGCCCCGCCGCAGGATGGCCTCGCGCTTCGCCCGCTCCTCCGCGGAAGGCGACAACAGGGAACCGGCATCGCCGCGGACGGCGATCATGGAACACAGCTCGAGTCCGTGATCCCGGCAGGCGTCCCCGGCCGCCGCGATCTCCGCCGTCGAGGCGTCAATATCCGGCGATCCATCGTCGGAGAAGACCAGTTCGATGGCCTCGTACCCCAGGCTCCGAGCCTTCGAGAGGTCCTCTTCAAGATCCTGGCGGCTGAGACAGAGTTGCGTAATACCCGGTTTCATGGGAAGGCGGCTCCTTGAATGGGTTGCGTACCTGATGTGTGCCGGCAAGCAGACTTAATTTTGAAGTTAACAGGCGTACCGGGGTAGGTTATATTAAAGGGTACAAAACACAAGCGAATTGCTTTGAAACGGAATGGATGACTTCTGAAACGAGGAGGAATACTATGGTCCGCATGGTACGCGCACTGGCGCGGTGGTGTTTCGCCCTGGCGCTGGTCGGCCTGATGGCGGAAACCGCCGATGCCCAACCCCGAAACCTGGCGCCGAGGGTGGGACAGCCGGCTCCGGAGTATAGCCTGCAGGACGTGAACGGCGAGACCGTCAGCTTCGCCGATTACAAGGGAAGCAAGAACCTGCTGGTGGTCGTCGACCGCGGCTGGATCGGCTACTGGTGACCCCTTTGCTTACGGCAACTGGGGCAGTTGCAATCAGACTACGAACGTATAGCGGCACTCGACACGGAACTCCTCTTCATCAATCCGGAAGACCTTGAACAGACCCGGGATTTCGTCGCGAAGTCGAAAGTCTCGCGGGACGCGCTCTCTTTCCCCGTACTCGCCGACCCGGACCGGGCCATCCCGACCAAGTTCAAGATCGAGAAAGCGACCGACAAGGGAACGGAAGTCATTCCCACCGCCTTCATCATCGACAAGGAAGGCGTTCTGCGTTTCAAATACGTGGGATCGGACCCCTTCGACCGTCCGTCGACCGATCACCTGGTAGAGATCCTGGGTATGATTTCGGGATGACCGGGATTTAAAGATGACCGGGAATTGAGGACGAACGGGGTTTGAGATCGTATTCAAGACTCGTGATTTCTGATCTCGTCGGAAACGAATTCGACCAGGATCTGGGCTTCGATCCATACTTCATAGAGCGGTCCGCCAAGCCTCGGCCGAAAGCGGTGGTAGAGTTCGTGTTTTTCTGCCACTGATTTCAACTGGTCGAGGCTTTGCTCTATTGTGGAAAGGTGCTTGATGTGCATATACCGGTACGACCTCTAAAGATGTGGGTGAACGATCAGTAGATTGGGTGATCAGCAGATGGGGTGATCGATCGGTAGAACGCTAACAAGTATTGGTTTCTTCATGCGATTCGGCATCAATGAGAAAGATCTTCGCTTCAAACCCACCCCGTTTGTCTTTTTTTGATCGTCTCAGTTCATCGAGCAGCTGCGGATCTATTCCCATTTGCGACGCTATTGCGAATAGAACCTCCAAGATATCGGTCAATTCCTCCGCGTCATTAGAAGTGATGAATTCCTCGACTTCCTCCACAAGTTTGCGTCTGAGCTGAGCAGTGTATTCCGCATCGTCGAGAACCCGGGTTCTTGGATGATGTCCCGCAGCTGCGATGATTTCGGGTATCCTGTCCCGCACAAGCTTGTTGTAGGTAACCCGTCTCATTTCTACACCCTCTCCTTCCAGGGTTTCACTGAGCATTACGAGAACTGAACCTGGTCTGCTGGTATCACGTCCGCGAAATCACCCAGGATGTCGTTATAGTGCGCGATAATCTGTTCTGCATTAAGTAAATCGGTATCGAAGGTACTATGCCCATCCCGGATTAACGTTATTGCGTAACCTGCAATGCACGCATGATGGCATGTCGAGCTGATACAGTTCTCGGTTTGAACACCCATGACAATCAACCTGTTTATCTCACTATCATTCAAAATTGACTCTAACGGAGTGTCATGAAACGCATCTGGTGTATGTTTCTGAATTACGATATCTCCTTCCTGTGGGGAAATTCGATCATGTATATGCCACCCGGGCGAATCCGGTTCGTCTGGGTCGCCCGGCTGCCCATTGTGTTGCACGTAAATGACGGGAACCTGAACAACCCGCGCCTGTGTAATCATGCGACCTGCTGTCTCCAGGATTTTGTGCGCATCGTGAACGGCCGCACCATCTTCGAACATATTTGCTTGGACATCAATAACTAACAAGGCCGACTTCATATGTATCTCCCCTTGATAGTTGCATTTTCAGGTTGTTCAATATGAACCGGCCAGATATGTCGATTCTATCGATCCCACCCTGAAAACCATGTTTGCTTTGAAGTCGAAACTTCGAAAAGCAGTACTCGGACTGGCGATGTTTCCTACACACACTCCGCGATCCAGTCTTCAATCTCCGCCAGCTCCCCGAAAAGCCCACCCGTGCGGTTTCCAGGGTATCCTTCAGCATGTCGTCGGTGGACACTTGCCGCTCTTCTCGAAAATCGCCGCGCAGGGTGAATGCGCAGGTTGCGTAGCCGAGGTTGGTGGCATTCCATGCGCACATGAGGTCGTCGACCGGCAATACGGCGAATGGATAGAATAGCGGGTCATGTAATTATACTAAACATATGTTTAGTATATCAAGGAAAAAGAGAGGAAAACCATACAGTTTTTCTTAGATAAAGATGATCAGGACATTTCGAGCGCTCTATCAATCCTTTCCACCGCTTCGTCGACCCGGCCCAGGTACCGCAGCGCCGCCTCGTAGGTGGGTATGAGTACCCGCTCCTCGTCTACCTCTCCATCCAGGTACTGGTCGGCCATCCACAGGTAGATCGCGAGTTCGTAGATCGTTCTTTCGGGGTCTTTCGGTGGGCTTCCGTATCCTTCAAAGAAAGCCGCCGGCGTGGGACCGATAGGCTTCAACCGGAAAAGGTCCAGCCTGGCAAGGTCCCAGGCCGGATCGCCTGACCAGGCATACTCCCAGTCGAGCCACGCCGAACACTCCCAATGTCCGGCTGCCTCGTTCACTAGCACGTTCCAGGGATGGGGATCGTTGTGCAACAGGACCACGGGTCGTTCGTTCAGCACCGGTATCGCCAGCTTCAATACGTGCTTCATCGACGCCAGGTCGAACCGCAATCCCATATCCCGCTTCAGCAGATTACTCGCATGCTGCACCGCCTGGTGGTAATGAAAGTCGCCCCAGGATCCTTCGTCGAAAGGTTGTACGCGTTCTCCGACGATCACGCCCGGGCACGAATCGGGAAGGCGGATGGAATGCACCTTTCGTAAAGCGGCTCCGACACTCCGCCAGGCTTGATCGCGCTGCACATCGGTCAGGGATCCGACGACGTCGCCCAGGAGGCGGCCGGGCTTGTATTCCATCAGCACGGCCTGCGCGTCGTCATCGTGCTTTGCGACGATGGCAGGCACCGGTACATCATGCTGTTGAAGCAGGTGGTGCAGATAGCACTCTTTCTCGACACGGTGAAGGTTGTCGCTTGTCGCGTAAGGCCACGCGTATTCGCGAAGGATGTAGCGCGTGTCGTCCTGAAGAACGACGAGGGATGTCCGGTTGGTTACGCCGGTACTGGTAGGTTCTACACATCGGATGGAATTGCGATTTATACCGGCTTCGGACACCAGAGCGGGGAGGTATGCAGGATGCTGGGACATGGAATTTCTAGGTATTAGTTCGATCGATCCAGGATACGTACCTCTATCTCCAGACGTTTCCCTAATCTGTCCCTCTGCAACTCCAGGTCATAATGAGTCTGCAGATTCAGCCAGAAGCGATCCGTAGTTCCGAAATATCGGCCCAGCCGTAAAGCCGTATCAGCCGAAATGGAGCGTTTACCGTGAACGATCTCATTGATACGACGCGGGGGAACTGAAATGTCCACGGCAACACGATACTGGCTCAGACCTAATGGTTCGAGAAACTCTTCCTTAAGGATCTCTCCGGGATGAATCGGGGGTATCAACGCGGAAGGCATATCCAACTCCTAATGGTAATCTACAAGTTCGACCACATCAAAATGGTCTTTGAATGAAATGATCATGCAGATATATAATAACGTTACGTGTTATTAACGTCAAGCGTTAATGCTGAACGGTAGCATGTGGGCGTGTATGATGAAGTGAGGAATCGGGAATCGAGAACCGGTGAAAACAGGCTGATATGACTTGACCCCCTTTAACCCCCGTTTACCTTAATTCAGTCAAGAAACCGGGACCTTTCTCGATTTGTTTGTCAAATGGCTTCGCAACGACTCATACCCGGATTCAGGCCCAGCCCCGGAAATCCCGTAGTGTTTAACTAAGGACTCCACGCCATGCCCAACGACCACGAACTGCGGTTCGCCGCCGATGACTACCAGTCGGCCGAAAACCGGGACTTTACCACCGACGCGATCCACGGAGGATATCACGGCACGTCGTCATCGGTGCCGATCTACCAGGGGAATACCAATTACCGCGAGGGTTACGAGGGAACGAATTCCTACGGCCGGGGCCTGGACAGGGCGGGCGGTCCCACCAGCGGCGTGCTTGAAGAACAGGTGAGGATCCTGGAAGGCGCGGAGTGGGCGCAGGCGACCTCGTGTGGTATGGCGGCGGTAAGCCAGACCCTGTTCGGCCTGCTGAGAAGCGGCGACCGGGTGGTCTGCCACGAGACCGTGTACGCCGGGACCCACATGCTGTTCCGGGACGTGCTGCCGGTGCGATGGGGCGTGGAGGTGGAAATGGTCGACATGTGCGACCTGGACGCCCTGAAGAAAGCGCTGGAGAAACCCACCCGGATGGTCTATTTCGAGCCGTACGCCCGTTCCATGGAGTTCATCGACCTGGCCGGCGCTACCGAAACGGCCCACGAAGCCGGCGCCCTGGTGGTGGTCGACAACACCTTCCTGTCACCTTACCTGCTCCGGCCCCTTCATTTCGGCGCGGACGTGGTCCTGCACGCCATGACCAAGTACATGGCCGGACACGGCGACGCGCTGGCCGGCATCGTCTCCGGCCGCGACGAAGAAATCCGCAAGCAGATCCACTTCATGCGGATCCTCGTGGGCGGCGTGCTGGCGCCCATGAACGCCTTCCTGGTGCACCGGGGACTCAAGACCCTGGCTTTCCGGATGGAACGGCACTGCGCGAGCGCCCAGAAGGTGGCCGAATACCTGGAACAGCACGAGAAGGTGGCCCGCGTGCGCTACCTCGGGCTGCAATCCCATCCCCAGCACGATACCGCGGCCGGGTACCTGCGAGGCTATGGCGGGATGATGCGGTTCCATGCCCGTCCCGGCGTGTCGCTCGACAGCTTTATCGGCGGTCTGCGGATGTGCAAGCCTTGGTACAGCCTGGGCGACGTGGAGACGCTGATCCTGCCCTCGGGCGAGGACGCGGATCAGGGTTTTGGGGCGCGTGTTTCGGTGGGACTCGAAGATCCGGACGACATCATTGGCGACCTGGATCAGGCGCTGGATGCGGCGTAGGGGTCAACGAATGGCGGTTCGTACAGAATTACTACGCTACATACACAGTTTTTAACAAACCAATCGAATTTGCATATACATAAATACACTAACAATCGGGGGTTTCATATTGTGATTGCGTCAACACAGGTCTGAAAAACTGTCGAGTAAAGAATGTCTTGCCGAAATCGGCCAACTGAGGGGGCTGCATACCAGCCGAGTATTGTCTATATCTTTTAACAATCTTGCAAGTTTTCGAAACTGATTCGGACTGTGTAAAAATGTAAGATGAAGCCATGATAACTGATCTTCGATTGTATTCATCCACTTCTTCAGGCGATGCTATAAATCTGTCTGGATCATTTTCTGACCATTCGAGTTTAAGAAGATTTTTTGAAGACAAAGGAAGGGTAATTTCGGTTCCAGGATCTTCAATTGCAACACCTCGCACTTTGTTAAACGTAGCGGATGGATTGTAAACTGCAACCGGTTGATCACATGTGAAGAAACTACAGTTTTCAGGTGCATCAATAATGACGGGTCGCATGCCGAGCAGGACGTTTAGGATATCCTTGTCGAATGCTAATAAAATCATGATTCCAAGGGGGAACGTTCTTAAAACCTTAATGGGAACCTTGTCCTTCTCGAAATCCGCTATCCTCGACGGACTAGATGACGGAATCTGATGTGTGCGGTGTAGGAGCATAGCGGTACTACGAGCAACTTGACGAATGAATTCTTCAATCTGGGACACTACAGATGGAATTCGTAGTCGAAGAAGAGAAACCAAATTAACCAACCATTCATGTATAGCACGACTACATATTCCACACTCAATTGCATCATGCAAAGCAGTTGCCAACTTACTTTCTATATCACTAAGAAAACTCTCCAAGACAAAATCATCTTCCTTACCACCCGTTTCTATACGATAAAAGTCCTTAATACTTGCAACGTCATTAAGTGAACAAATATAGTTTTTACCTGTTGATTTCTCAATTTGGCTTAATCGTTTTCCATCAGAAGAAAACCTTCGGAGATAGAACTTGGGTAGATAATGGTGTTTACGGGGTTGATTCATTCTTAAATTGGCGTCCTTACGGCTCACGGGTTAAATCAATACACTAGAGTTCCAATTCTACACTAGCTAACTGCAGATGACAATTATAAAGCCGTTCTGGTTTTTCTCATTTGGAACGAATTATGCGGAAAGCCTCAGGTAGACTTTTGCTGATGTCAACCAACTTGTACAGTTCTGACAACCTAGCCCCTCACACCACCTGCTCGACCTCGTCCTTGACGGACTCGACCTCTTCCCCGGCAGGCGGCAGGCTGTACCGCAGGACGAGGTAGCCCAACACGCCCGACAGCAGCGATCCCACGATAATCCCCAGCCTTTCGTCGAACATGGCGTGGAATTCCGTATCTCCGAAGGCCAGGGATCCGATGAACAGGCTCATGGTGAACCCGATTCCACACAGGACGCTGGCGCCGTAAAGGCCTGCCCAGGACATGCCGGCCGGCAGGCTTGCCAGTTTGAGTTTGATGGCCAGCCAGCAGAGGCCGAAAATGCCGATCTGCTTACCCAGAAACAACCCCAGCGCCACCCCGACCGGGACTCCGTGAAATACCTGTTCGGCCGTAATGCCTTCGAAATTGATCCCGGAGTTGGCGAAAGCGAACACGGGGAGGATGACGAAGGCCACGACGGTATGCAGATCGTGCTCCAGGACCTTGAGCGGCGAGACGTCGGGATCGGTCCTGGACCGCATGGGGATGAACGCGGCCAGGATCACGCCCGCCAGCGTCGCGTGCACCCCGGACTTCAACAGGGCGATCCACAGGACTACGCCGACCATCATGTAGGAACTGTGGGAGACCCAGTTCCGGTTGTTGAGAAAGACCAGCACAAGCACGCAGCCCGCGGCCACCAGCAGGGCCGTCACCGATATTTCCGCCGTGTAGAACACTGCGATGATCACGATGGCCCCGATGTCGTCCAGGATGGCCAGGGAGGTCAGAAACACTTTGATCGAGATGGGCACGCGCGTGCCCAGGAGGGTCAGCACGCCCAGGGTGAAGGCGATATCGGTGGCCACCGGAACCGCCCAGCCCCGCAGCGCTTCGGGACTGCCGCTGTTGAAGACGAGATAGATGAGCGCGGGGATCACCATGCCGCCGATGGCGCCGACACCGGGCAGGATGATGTTGCGCCGGTTTGACAGCTCGCCCTCGAGGAACTCACGCTTCAGTTCCAGGCCCACGAGGAAGAAGAAGATGGTCATCAGGCCGTCGTTGACCCAGAGCAGCAGCGGCTTGTTGATGTCCAGCGCGGCGATGTGGAACTGGATGGGGATTTCCAGCAAGTAGTGATAGAACGGTTCGAGAAAGGAGTTCGCGAACACCATCGCCAGTGCGGTGGCCAGCATCAGCAGGATGCCGCTGGAGGATTGCAACCTCAGGAATTTGTCGATAAATGAGATTTTAAGATTTTGCATAAGCTGTGCTGCCCGTTCCTCTCTTACGCGGTGCCGGCCGCCGGTCTCAGTCGCCGCCAGCCGTTCCTCTCTTACGCGGTGCCGGCCGCCGGTCTCAGTCGCCGCCAGCCGTTTCTCTTACGCGGTGCCGGCCACTTGTTCCTCATACGGTGCCGGCCGCCGGTCTCAGTCGCCGCCAGCCGTCTCTCTTACGCGGCACCGGCCACCTGTCCGACCATCTCCTCCACGTCGACGGACCTGCTGGTCCGGGAGGCCTCGATGGCGGCAAAGACCATGGCCACGCTCCGGATGTTGTGCTCCAGGCACGTGTCGGGCGCGGGGCCTCCGTCGATCCACTTGAGGAATTCGTCGATCTGCCACTGGTGGCCGTCGTATTCCGGTACGACGGGGCGGACGTCCTCGACGCGCAACCCCGTCCCGGGCGTGTGCCGGTACATGCGCGTGACCCCGTCGCTTCCGATGGCGACGGCGCCGTCTTCGCATTCCGCCCGGTAGTACTCCCCGTGCCAGCTGTTCTGTTCGGCGGCGCCCAGGCACGAACCCTCGTAGGCCGCCTTCACCCCGTTGGTCATGTCCATCACGTACATGGCGCAACAATCCCCCTGGAAGGTGCTCCACGGCCGGTTCCACTCCCAACCGGCGATCGTCTTGCAGTCTCCCCCCGACAGATTCCGCATCATGTCAAAGTGATGCACGGCGCCTTCCACGAGCAGGGTGTGCGGTATTTCGTAGCGGAAGGCGCCCCAGGCGCCGTACTCCCGGTAGTCCGCGGCAAAGCGGCCCTGGATGTGGTTGATTCGTCCCAGTTCTCCGTCCCGCAGCGCCTGTCGCATGGTCAGCATGCGGCTGGAATAGCGGTAGTTCTGAATCACGTGCATCTTCAGGCCGGCGTCCGTAACCGCCCTGTATATATCTATGCACGCGGGCCACGTGTCGGCAATCGGTTTTTCACTCAGGATGTCCAGCTTTCGTTCCACCGCCAGCATCACGGCGTCCCGGTGAACGGCCGGGGGTATCACGATGGTGCAGTAGTCCGCGTCCGCCTCCCCGAAGGCGGTCTCCATGTCGGTGTACCGGTGACTCCGGGGAAGCCCCAGAAATTCTCCGGCGTCATGGAGAACGTCCGCATCTATATCCACCAGGGCGACGATTTCGTGCCGGTCGCCGAACCGGGGATAGAACTTGCGGATCCAACCGCCGGCCATGCCGCCCGCGCCGATCATCAGGCATCTCTTCCTATTAGACACGAGATACTCCATTTCCTTGTTGGAAAACCGCGCGCTTGTTCAATGCGCCCTTCCCTTGATCAGAACGAACCGTCAGATGACCATCTTCTTCCAGGCGCCCTGCCGGAACCGGTACACGCAGGCGATGCCGAGGAGACAGATGTAGAAGGTCGCGCTCAGCCACGCGCCCCAGAAGTTCAGGTTCAGCGTGAAGGCGAGCACATAGGTCAGCGGAAGGAAGATCACCCACGCCCCCACGAAGGCGGCCACGGCGGTCCAGCGGGTGTCGCCCGCCCCGCGCAACGCGCCGATGAAGATGACGGCGAGGGCGTCGAAGGCCTGGAAGAGCGCCGCGTACAGAAGTCCCTGCCTGCCGTAGCGTATGACGGCCGCGTCGTCGTTGAACAGCGAGACGAGCGGTTCGGGAAACAAGAGGAAAACCAGGCCGATGAAGACCATGATGCCTATGGCCAGTTTCAAGGCGCTGTAGGCGCTGCGCTCCGCGAGATCCACGCGTTTCGCGCCGATGTACTGGCCCACGAGCGTGGAAGCGGCCATGCCGATGCCCAGGCCGATCATGTAGGAGATGGACATCAGCTGGATGGCGATCTGGTTCGCGGCCAGCTGGGCGTTCCCAAGCCTTCCGATGATGGCGGCGAAAATGACGAAGCTGCCGATATCGAGGAAGCGTTGCAGGCCGATCGGCGCGCCCACCCTGAAGAGCCGGACCTGGTCCGGCCACCGGAACCGCGGGACGGTCCGGTTGGCGTAGGGCCGGAGCCGCCGGGACAGGAACAGGACGACATAGATCCCGCCGCCCAGGATGCCGGCCAGCGCCGATCCCATGGCCGAGCCCTGGACCTCGAGGCGGGGCAGGCCGAAGTGGCCGTAGATCAACCCGTAGTTCAGGATGACGTTGATGATGTTCACGGTTATGCCGATCTTCATCGGCGTCTTCGTATCGCCTATTCCGCGGAAGAAGCTGGCGGCCGTCATGGCGACCATGAAGGCCGGGCCGTCGATCAGGCGCCATTGCAGGTAGGTGACGCCCAGGCGCCGCACCTCGGCGGAGGGGCCCGCGACGTCGAACAACAGGGGTACGAAGGGGATGACGAGCAGGATCAGCGCGCCGCTGGCCAGGGCCATGTACAGCCCCTGCCAGGTCATGTACCCGCAGTCCTTCCGTTTGCCGGCGCCGTAGCTCTGGGCGACGAAGGTGTTGACCCCCATCGCCAGTCCCAGGACCGGCAGGTAGAAGAGCCATGCGAGCATGGACCCGAGTCCCACGGCGCCGATCTCTGCCACCCCGAGCTGGCCGACCATGTAGGTGTCGACCACGCCAAGCAGGGTCTCGGACATGTTGGCCAGGATGATCGGATAGGCCAGCAGCCAGACGCGGTTCACGCTTCCAGAGGACGGATGGATGGCGGGTGCCGGATCCTGTAACTCGGGTTTCGGGGTTTCGGAAACGCTCATGTTCTTCGCGGGGTTGTTGCGGGATCATATGCGCATGGAGTCGGGCGGGGAACGACGGAACAACCGGGCGCACCCCGCGCGGTTCCATATCTCCCTTGTCGGGCCGGACATCATTCATACTCACTGTTCAGCATACACTCTCACTATTCAGTCGGAACGGGCCGTGTAAAACCTGAAATAAACTGCGAATTGTTGTGATACCGGGCCGTCCTCCGGCCGGGAAGCATTCCTGCTGTGATTCCGGGCCGTCCTTTTGCCGTAAAACACTACCCGCTCAGTTGCCGTAAATCGTTACGCGTCGCCCACGATGGTCAGGCCGCCGTCGACCACGAGGCTGGCGCCGGTGATGAACGATGCCTCGTCGGACGCGAGGAATACCACCGCGGCGGCGATGTCTTCCGGCAGACCCAGCCGCTTCATGGGCGGCCGTTCGATGTAGGGCTTGCGTATCGACTCGTCGAGGCCGTCCCAGGCATTCGTCAGTATGGCGCCGGGCAGCACCGCGTTGCTGCGGATCTCCGGTCCGTAGTCCACCGCGACGGACCGGGTGATGCCGATGACCCCGCCCTTGGCCGCGTCGTAGGCGGCATAATCCCGGAACCCCACGACGCTGTGCACCGACGCCGTGTTGACGATGGCGCCGCCTCCCGATTCCATCATGACCGGGATGGCGTGTTTACATCCCAGGTAAAGGGCCTTCAGGCAGACGTCCAGCGTCCGGTCCCAGTCGGATTCCGGCAGGTCGCAGATCGGCCCGGGCGCGTGCCAGTACGCGTTGTTGTGCAGGATGTCGAGCCGGCCGTAGGTGTCGACGGCGCACTGGATCATGCGCCGGACCGGCTCGTCCCGGCTCACGTCGGCCACGCACGCCGTGGCCGTCCAGCCATCCCGGCGGATCGATTCGACCGTCTGTTCCAGCCCCACCTCGTTGATGTCCACGGCCACTACCCGGGCGCCTTCCCGCGCCATCCTCTCCGCGGTGCCCCGTCCGATGCCCGAGGCCGCGCCGGTTACGATCGCCGTCTTGTCTTCCAGTCTCATGGTTCTGCTCCGGTTGGTATGTGTCGCGGCACGGAATCCTGCTCGCAATCGCTCGACTTGTGGTCACCGGCCTGGCGTTCCGGGCCGTCCTGTCCTGCCGTCCTCCCGGTCGCTCTACTTGTGGTCACCGGCCTGGCGTTCCGGGCCGTCCTGTCCTGCCGTCCTCCCGGTCGCTCAATCCGTGGTCACCGCCCGTTCCCGCGTGCGGCCCCAGAGCTCCTCGAACGCGTCGCTGCCGTCCTCCCGCCAGTATTCCGTGCGCACGCCGGGCGTGTAGGCTTCCAGCTCGAACCCCGACCGTATGTTCCCGAAATGGACGCGGCGGCCGTCGGGATAGACCGCCGTGCGGATGAACCGCGGCCTCGGAAAATCGTAGGGTTCATCCCGGTCGCGGAAGGGCCGCATCACGTCGTCGGGAACGAGAAAGCCGTTCATGGCCTCTTCGTCCACTTCGACGCCCAGGCCCGGTCCGTCGGGCACGCGGTGGAATCCGCCCACGACCTCGACGGGGCGCTTGAGCAGATGATGGCGGTACAGGTTGATGCACGTGATCGCGGGCCAGGTGGCGTGGGTCAGCACGGCCCCGAGATGGGCGGCCCAGGTAGTGGTGAGTCCGTTGCCGACCATCTGAAGCCAGAAGGGCATGTTGGCTTCCGCGCTGAGGATGCCCTGGTACATCACCCGCGAGGCGCCGCCACCGACGACGAATCCGTCGCATACCCCTTCGCGTATCGCCGTGGTGAAGGGCGGCGAACCGAAATGCATGGCGATGGGGCGGCTGATGACCTGCCGCAACTGCCGGTTTCCCAGGATGTCGGGCTGCGGTATGGGCGTCTCGAACATGGCCACGATGTCGAACCGCTCCAGGCCGCGCATGACGGGCATGGCCGCCGCCGCGTTGTGCATGGAACCGTTGGCGTCGAGGTCCACCCGGAAGTGGCGCGGCACGCTCGCGTCGATCGCCGTCATCTGTTCGCGGATATCATGCCAGGGCCGCTGTTTCAATTTGATGGTGGTGTACCCGTTTTCCACGGCGTCCCGGACCTGGCGGACCCATTCGTCCGGCGGCCCCTCGTTGGACCACCATGAAATCGGTACCCAGTCCCGCACCTTGTTGCCCAGGAGCTTGTGGCAGGGGACCTCGAGGGCCTTGCCGACCACGTCGTACAGGGCCATCTGCAGCCCGGCGCCGATCGTATCGTCCTGCATGAACTCCGCCGGGCTCTTCCCCATGACGCGTTCAACGCTCCGGTCGGTCACGCGCGAATGGATGTAGTGGACGATGGTCTCGCCCCAGCCCACGAGACCGGCGTCGGTGGTGACCTTGCACAGTTCGAAGACGGACCAGTTGTATACCGTTCGCTCGGCCATGTTCCGCTGGCCCTGCGTGAACGGCACGGTGACGGTGAAGCGTTCCACGTTGGTGACTTTCAGGGGCATGAAGATCCTCCGGTCTGCTCGGTTACTCCGGTCCGCTCAGTTACTCCGGTCTGCTCAGTTACTCCGGTCCGCTCAGTTACTCCGGTCTGCTCGGTTACTCCGGTTTCTCCAGGTAGGCCGCGAGCAGGTCGACGCACCGGTTCAGCCCGTTGCGGGGTATGATCTCGAAACCGTGGGTGTTCTCCGTGGGGATGCAGAGCAGGCCGGCCCGGGGCGACTGGCCCACGGCCTTGGCCATGGAGGCGTCCGATGCGTAGCTCTGCCAGTACGCGCACTGGGGGTCCATGTCCAGCTCCCGTCCGCAGGCCAGCAGGCGGTCGGCGATGGACTTGTCATAGAGTCCCTGGACGTCGCCGTACACGACGACGGGCTCGTCGGAAAGGGCCACCCCGTATTCCTCGCAGGCCGGTCCGGAGTCCACGGCCAGGGATACGTCGCCGGGCAGGGTCCGCGCGGCGTACGCGGCGCCGTGGCCGCCGATCTCCTCGCTGGTGGTCATTACCAGGTAGGCGTCGCCCGCCGGCCGGACGCCCCGTTCCTTCATGCGTGCGGCCGCGCCGATGGCGATGACGATGGCCGCCCGGTTGTCCATGAAGTACCCGCCGATGCAGTCTTCGATTTCCCAGAATGCGCGCCGCGACCGGGCGATGACCACGCGGGTGCCGGCGTGCACGCCCGCCGCCTTCAGCTGCTCTGGCGTCATGCGGGTGAACACGAACACGTGATTCCAGTCCATGGCCACGTTGCCGCCCTTGATCTTGGTCTCCCAGATCCGGGCGGAGTCGGCCGTGGTATGCTGGGGGCCGACGGAGAGCACGCCGGGCAGGATGCCGCCGTCCGCGAGGATCTCCACGGGGCCCTGTCCGTAGTTGGCGGGATAGATGCCCCCGAGGGGGTTGACCCGGAGCGTGCCGTCCTCGTTGACGCGCTTGACGACCAGGGCCAGCTCGTCCAGGTGGGCCATCACGCGGATCGCCGGGCCATCCGCGGACGAACCCTTCACCAGGCCGATGACGTTGCCGGCGGCGTCGACCCAGGTCTCGTCGCACAGGGGCTGCAGTTCCCGTTCACATACGGCCCGGACCTCGTCCTCCTGGCCGGACGGCCCCCGGGCGTACACGAGTTCCTGGAGCAGCGTGACGAGACGGTCATCAGGGGACATGGATCGCTCCTTCGGCGTGGTATGCGGCGGACTCCCTCCGTATCGTGGCAGTTGAAATACTATTCGTGAAATAGTACTTTCAGATCACCCTCGAATCAAGGGTAAAGACTTGACAGGCGGTATGTTATGGTTAAACTACCGGTGAACCTCGTATAACCGAACGGCCCCATTCCCACCTGGTTGGACCAATTCGGAGGAACAACAGCATGCAAGGTAGTTCATGGAGAATTCTGACAGGCCTCGCCCTGTTGGCTTCGGTCGCCTGCGGCACCGCCGAAGAGCAATCGACAGACATGGCGTCAGACGCCGATTCGGCAAGTGCGGCCGAAACCCTCACCACCACCCTTACGCCCGACTCCGACCGGGCCGCCATCGTGGCCCACCTGCTGGAGGCCGAAGGGAAGAAGATCAATACCGAGGCCATGGCGGTCAACTTCCCCGACCTGGACCGGCAGACGGCCTATGACATCCAGGCGGACATCCTGGCCGAGAAGCTGAAGAACGAGGAACGCATCGGGTGGAAGATCGGGTTCTCCCGCATGCCGGAGGATCCCGCGACGCTGGATCCGATTTTCGGCCACATGATGGCATCGAACGTGTACGAGCCGGGAACGCCCGTGGAGGCGGCCTCCTTCGTGGCGGACACGGCGGTCGTCGAGGGCGAGTTCGTCTTCTGGATCGGCGAGGATCTCCCCGGCCCCGATTTGACCCGCGAGCAGGTGGGCGACGCGGTCACCGCGGTGGGCGGCGTGATCGAACTGCTTTCCTCCTGGACCAGCGGTACGGAGGAAACGCCATCCACCCGTGACCATGACGTCACGGGCAACGTGTTCCACGTGGGCATCATCCTGGGCGAGACGCGGGTGCCGCTGGCGGAGATGGACTTCACGAAGGAAACCGCGACCGTGGCGATCGACGGCGAGGAAAGGGCCTCCGCCCTGGCCACGACGAACATGGGCGTGGACCCCCTGGAGGCGCTGACCTGGCTGGCCAACGAGCTGACCACCTACAGCGACGAATACCTCCGGGCGGGAGACGTGGTGATCACGGGCACGGTCTTTCCGCCGCCCCGCATGGGCGCCGGCAGCAAGGCCGTGATGAGCTACACGACGCTCGGAACGATCGAGGTGGAGCTAAAATAGCAGACCGCTACGTCATCGTCGGCCTGGGCGAACTGCTCTGGGACATGCTGCCGTCGGGTCCCCAGCTCGGCGGCGCCACGGCGAACTTCGCCTACTTCGCCTCACTCCTGGGTGAAGAGGGGATCGTCGCGAGCCGGGTCGGCCTGGACGGCCTGGGCGATTCGGCCGTGGAGCGCATCGCCGGCCTCGGCCTGCCCACCGGCGCGATTCAGCGGGACGACGCCCATCCCACCGGGACGGTCGACGTGGCCATCGGACCGGACGGGCAGCCCGATTTCACGATCAATGGCGGCGTCGCCTGGGAACACATGGCGTGGACGCCCGCCTGGGCGGCGCTCGCCGAGCGGGCGGATGCCGTCTGCTTCGGAACCGTTTCCCGCCACGCGTCGGGTTCGATCGGCGCCGTGACGTCGTTCCTCGACGCGCTGCGGCCCTCCGCCCTCCGAATCTTCGACGTGAACCTTCGGCAGGACCGGTACGCCCCCACGCTGCTGCACGATTCCCTGCAGCGAGTCCATATCGTCAAGCTGAACGACGAGGAACTGCGCACGGTCTGTCCCCTGCTGGACCTCGGTGGCGCCGATCTCGAGTCCATGGCCCGGCGGCTGCGGGAGGCCTATGAACTGGAGGTGGTCTGCGTCACCCGCGGCGCGGAAGGCAGCCTGCTGGTTACGTCTTCGGAGACCGTGGACCACCCGGGCGTGTCCGTAGACGTCGTGGATACCATCGGAGCCGGCGACGCCTTCACCGCGGCCCTGGCAAGCGGGTACCTGCGCCGCGCCCCACTCGAGCGCGTCAGCGAGGCCGCCAACCGGCTCGGGGCCTGGGTGGCGTCACAGACCGGCGCCATGCCGGCGGGGGACGAGGCGGTGTCCTCCACCGTCCGGGACATCCTGCGGGGAACGTAAGGGAAGCGTAAGGCAGCGAAGGGCAGGCGTAAGCGCGGCGCAGGTACGGTGTAAGGCGGGCGCAGGTGCGGCGCGGGTCAAACGTAGGGGCGGCGCAGGTGCGGCGTAAGCGCGGCGCAGGTCTATTCTTCCAAGTAGTAGGTCTCTTCGGCAGGGCGCAGGGGTCGGTTGAGCCAGAGGGGCCGGCGCAGTCCGCCCGGACCCGGCGCGGGGCGCGTCTGGTCCAGCCAGGCCCGGTACACCTCGAAGGACTTTTCCGTGTCTACCATCACGTCCCCGTAGGCGTCCTCTTCCCGGGCCTTTTCGACCCTGACCTTCTGGTGCCAGCAGTGCATGCCACTCACGGGATCGGGGTGCACGGGGAAGGTGATGTTCTGGTGCACGCCGCCGTCCCGCCAGAAGATGCGGGAGGAGTCGCGGTCGGCGCTCTCGTAGGGCCGGATCCCGTCCACCACCTGCAGGCGCCACTTGCCGCCGTCCCCCTCCTCGATATCCACCAGGTTCACCGACCACCGGTTGCCGTCCGCGTCCTGCTTGCGCCGCCATCGTCCCAGGTGGTGGGAGCAGGCGACCACGCCGGGTTTCATCGACTCGGTGACCCAGACGCGGTCCACGAAATGGCCGATCTCGGTGGTCACCCGGACCAGGTCGCCGGTGCCGATGCCCATACGCTCGGCGTCCCGGCGGTGCATCCACACGGGATTGCGGTTCGAGATCTCGTTGAGCCACTTGGCGTTTCCCGACCGGGAATGGATCAGCGTGGGCAGCCGGAAGGTGGGCAGCAGAGGAAACTCGCCGTTCTCGCGGTCGAGCTCGTCGGGGTGCACGTGGCTCTTGATGTAGGTGGGTATGGCGTACTCCGGCCAGCCCCAGTCCACCATGGTCTGGGAATAGAACTCCTGTTTCAGCGACGGCGTGGGAAAGCCCGCCCGCGGCGCGCCGTCCACCATCACGCCCACGGCCTTGCCGCCGTCCACCAGCGTATTCGTCTCCGGATCGACCTCGGCGCCCGCCACCGCCTCGTCATCCAGCTTCTTGAGGTGTTTCGCGTAGGCCGTCTTCTCCACCTCGAAGGCCCCGTACTTGCGCATGTAGTCCAGGGTGGAGAGCCCTTCCTTTTCGGCGGTCTCGGGCAGACCGTCCACGTGGTCGAAGATGTACCGGTAGTACTCGTCGATCGTGATCTTCTCGCCCGGCCGGTAGGGCGAAATGAAATGATCCCGGACGCCGAGGCTGCCGTCGGGATCGATGCGCCAGGACAGCTCGATCCAGAACTCGTCCTCTTCCCAGACCTCGCCCGGGTTGGCCTCGTGAGTGAAGGTCACCGGGTCCCCCATGCGCCGGCGCGCCTCGCGCAGCACGGGCTGGCGGAACCCGATCCAGGTGCCCGAATGGGTCTCGTAACTGATGATGTCGTGCCGTTCGCTGGCGTGGCCCATGGGCAGCACGTAGTCGGCGAAATAGGCCGTTTCGTTCCACGTGGGCGTCAGGGCCGCGTGCAGCCCGACCTTCTCCTCGTCGCGCAGGGCCTCGATCCACGTGAACCCGTCCGGGTACGTCCACACGGGATTGAACACGCGGGTGAAGTAGACGGCCAGCTTTCCCCGTCCTTCTTTCAGGAAATGGGGCAGGAGAAAGCTCATCTCGTAGTGGGAGAGGGGGTATTCCTTAGGGAAATGCAGTTCGTTCCAGAACTTCTGGTCCGGCGGATGGTCGAAGACGTCGGGCTTGAACTTGTTCCACCCGCTCGGCGAGGTCCCGCCCTCTGTGCCGACGCTCCCGGTGAGCACGTTCAGGAAGTGGAGGCAGCGCGCCACGGCCCAGCCGCCGGCGTTTCCGCTGCCCGCGCTGCGCCAGTTGTGCGTGGCGAACCGCGATCCGGCCCGGCCGATCTCGCGGCCGATCTCCACGATCTGCGCCGCCGGCACGCCGCTCTCCTGTTCGGCGAACTCGGGCGTGTATTCGCTGTAGACCGACTTGATCGCCTCGATGAACCGTTCGAAGGTGCGCGGAGCGTCCGGATGTTCCTTCTCCAGGTAGGTCTGCCAGTTCACCCACGTCTTCATGAACCCGGCGTCGTAGAGCCCGTCCTGGAGGATCACGTTGGCCATGGCCAGCAGCACGGCGGCCTCGCTGCCCGGATAGGTGGGCATCCAGTGGTCGGCCATGCTGGCCGTGTTGGACAGCCTCGGGTCCATCACGGCGAGTTTCGCGCCTTTCATCATGCCTTCGATGATGCGCTGCGCGTGGGGATTGAAGTAGTGCCCCGATTCCAGGTGGGCGCTGATGAGAAGGATGAACCGCGCGTTGGCGTGGTCCGGCGACGGCCGGTCGAAGAAGTGCCAGAGGGCGTAGCCGAACCGGGCGCCCGATGAACAGATGTTGGTGTGGCTGTTGTGGCCGTCGACGCCCCAGGCCTTGAGCACGCGGTCGATGTAGCCTTCGGCGCCGGGCCGGCCCACGTGGTAGGCGATCTCGTTGTTGGCGCCCTGCTGCAGGCGGTCCCTTATCCGGGCGGCGATGTCGTCCAGCGCGTCGTCCCAGGAGACCCGGTCCCACTCGCCGCTGCCGCGGGCACCCGACCGGCGCATGGGATAGAGGATCCGGTCCGTGTCCCGGATCTGGTTGATGGTCGCCGGGCCCTTGGCGCAGTTGCGTCCCCGGCTGGCGGGGTGGTAGGGATTCCCCTCGAACTTGCGGACCTCCATCGTCTCCTTGTCGACATAGGTCAGGAGTCCGCATCCGGCTTCGCAGTTGAAGCAGGCCGTCGGCACCACCATGTAGCGTTTGGCCTGCTGCCTCGGCCAGTCCTGCGCCTCGTACTCCACCCAGTCGTCCCACTGGTCCGGCGGCGGGTAGTCGGTCAGCGCGCCGCCCTCGGTCAGGCTCGGGAGATCCGGTCCGTCTTCTTCGTGCAGGTTGGGGATCAGGCCGATCTTCTCGGCCAGCGACTCGATCAGTCCCGGTTTATGGCGTGTGGACATGTTCGGGTTTTCCGTCTATAGTCCTGGTGAATACCTGCTATAATCCTGGTGAATACATGATCTGAAACTGTCGACGGCGCATGATGCGGACGCGCGATTGCGAAACCGACGCGCGATTGCGAAACCGACGCGCGACGCCGGCGCACATCGCCGCACCCTGTCAACTCAACGGTATGTCCTGCGGCGCTCTTTGTGCTGCACCCTGTCAGCTCAGCGGTATGTCCTGCGGCGCTCTCACCCAGACGTACTCGGTCGCGTAGAGGCCGATCAGCACGCCCACGCCGGCCGCGGCGAGCAGCGCTTCGCCACCGGTCCAGGCCAGGACGGCCGGCGCCACGTTGCCTGTGGCGATGCCCAGGATCCAGAAATACCCCCGGTACCGGCCGCGGACGATGGCCTGCACGGCTCTCCGTGCGTCGGCGGTCGGATGGGGCGTCAGCATTTCCGACGCGATGACGAGCAGGTTCAGTACGATGGTGACGAGCAGCGTGTTCCGGATGAAGGAGGACCACTCCTCACCGGACGCAACAAACAACAAGGCCACGGCGAACACCGCCGCGCCGGCAAGCACCGCGTGGAGCAGCATGTGCAGGACCAGCGTCGGGCTCTGCCAGAAATCCCGTCCCTTGGCCTGGGCGAAGAGAAAGGCCGTGTATACCGCCGTGACGACCGCCAGCGCGGCCGTGAACCATCCGATGACCTCCGCCGCTTCGGTCCGGCCGGTGAGCATGGCCGCCGCCCACAGCGTGAGCGCCAGGCCGTAGAGGGTCAAGGCGTAGCCGCCGAGGACCAGCCAGGACTTCCATTGGGGACGAAGCAGCACGTAGAGAAAGCGTTTGGGTTGCGTCAGGTCGCCGACCAGCAGGATCGTCGTGGCCAGTAGAAAGGTCATGGCGACCGTCCCGCCGGTCCAGGCGAGGAATGGATCGACGGTAAGACCGAGGACGTATGCGGCGAACAGGAACAGGAAGGCCCCCGCCGAGACTGCCTTGGTCCATACGTAGGCCGCCACGTCGTTGCCCCAGAGGACACCCTTGTCCGGGGCGTCGTAGACCCGGCGCGCCGCAGCGTCTTTGCCGGCCCCGTTGCCGGACGCTGAATCCCTGCCGGCCTGCGCGGTTCCGCCCCCCGCCACATCCTGTTCATTCGAGCCACCGTCGCCACCCGCCACATCCCGCGCTTCCCCGCCAAGCTGCCGTACCATGTCCTCCGGGTCGGAGCGGGCGGTCCGTTCTTCCACGTACCGGGCGAAGTGCCCGACGCCCTCGGACTGGGAACTCCACATGTAGTTGTCGGACGTGGCGGTTTCCCCCGGCGTCAGCGAGGCCTCGTCGCCGTCGATATAGTACAGGCGCGGTTTCGTGTCCTTTTCGACCTTGCGGACCGTCACCTGTTCCTTCGCGAGCAATTGGGCGATTTCCGTCGAACCGTCGTCCATGTCGCCGGAGATGATGGCGTGCTCGGGGCAGACGTTCACGCAGGCGGGCTCGAGGCCGATATCCACCCGGTGGGCGCAGTAATTGCACTTGGCCGCCGTATGGGTGTCCGGATCGATGTACAGCGCGTCGTAGGGGCAGGCCTGCATGCAGCCCTTGCACCCGATGCATCGCCGGGGATCGAAATCGACGATGCCGTCTTTCCGCGTATACAGCGCCGTCACCGGGCAGATCTCCACGCAGGGGGCGTCCGCGCAGTGGTTGCACCGCATGACGGAGAAGTGCCTGGCCGTGTTCGGATAGGTCCCCTTCTCGATGTACTTCACCCAGGTCCGGTTGACGCCGAGCGGCACCTCGTGCTCGGCCTTGCACGCCACGGTGCAGGCGTGACACCCGATGCACTTCCTGTTGTCTATAATGAAGCCGTATTGCATGGCGCTCCGTATTGTTCGGGATGTGTTTTGCGATCGCCGCGAGTCAGCCAGTCAGCCGGATAGCCTGCCGCTCAGCCGACGAGATTGCTGTTCACCCGGAGAGTCTGCCGTACTGTCCTCCGTAGAAGACCAGGGGCCGCCCTTCCCGGGCGCCCCCCGCCACGATCTCGCCGACGAAGATGTCGTGGTCGCCCCCCGGCAGGATACTCGTGACCCGGCAGTCGACGAAGGCCAGGGCCAGCGCGAGAACGGGAGAGCCCGTGGCTTCGGTACGGTATTCGATGCCTGAGAATTCCTTCGGACCGTGTTTTGCGAACCGCACGGACAGTTCTTCCTGTTCTTCGGTCAGTATATTGACGGCGAAGCAGCCGCTTTCCTTGAGGCAGACGTTCATCTGGGCCTTGACGTCCACCGAAACAAGGACGAGTGGAGGGTCGAGAGAGAGGGAGGCCACGGCGTTGGCGGTCATGCCTTGCGGCTGGTCCCCGTGCCAGGTGGTCACGACGGTCACGCCGGTCGCGAAATGCCCCATGATCCGCCGTTGTTCCATTTGATCGAAAGCCATTGTACCACGCTTGTCAGGGTCTATTCCGCGAACGGGCAACTGTCTCCCACTGTGATGCATCATCCCGTCAAAGTCAATGCATTTAAAGATCGCCCCCGCGTTTCAATCTCGCGGGGTCTTAAAGCCAGTCGTAGAGCCAGCCTTCGAGTCAGACTTCGAGCTAGAGCCGAATCACTACGGAGGCGGTAACGGGTAACCACTGTGCGCGTTCGCCGAACACGTCCCGGACATGGTTGTATCTCACGTTCAGCGTCAACCCCAGTTTATCGCTTACCGTTACATTGACCCCGACACCGATCACGAACATGAACGAATGGTCGGCGGTACCGGTGCTCGCGCTTGTACCGTCGAGGGAGCGACCGGCCTTGCCCGTGCCCCTGGCCCATCCGACTCCCCCGTGGCCATAGAATCCCACGGGGTCTGCTATCCCCTCGATCAGCAGTCCCGCGTTGCCGCCCGTCAGCTTCGTGGCGGCATCCGTTTCCACGCCATCGCTCGTATTCGGAAACGTTTCCCTGTCGATACCGAAACGGCTGTGATGCCCCTCGATCAGCAGGTAGTAACCATGGTCGACGGGTATGGCCACGCCGGCCAGTAAGGAAGGGCCGGCGGCTTTCGTTCCGTCCGACAGGCTTCCGATGGGCACGCCGGGTCCGCCGCCTAACCTGATCTTCGTCTGACCTTCGGCCGACAACGGCGCGAACAACAACGGCGCGAACAACAACGGCGCTGAAAACAATGGAGAGAGGAACCACGCGATCGCCAGGCATACACCACGCACCGGGATTCTCCTTTCATTCCACAACTACAACACGCCGGCGTGAACGGCCGGGTTCTCGTACAGGTGTACAACATAGAAGAAGTAACATGTATTTCGATTTTTCGGGAATAAAATCGGCGCCGGCGGGGTCTAATCTTCAGGCAGCGGTATCTGCCTGTACCGGCAAACCGTGACGCGAGGGAGGCGGGATGAGGGATGATGCCCTGAAAGACGCCGCACTGGTCGAAGCCGCCCGCGACGGCAGCGAGGATGCCTTCCGGGAACTGGTGGAACGGCACGAAGGCCGCGTGGCGTCCGTCGTCATCCGCATGCTCGGGGACACCGCGGAGGCGGAAGACGTCGGGCAGGAGACCTTCATCCGGTTCTATCGCAGCCTCGCCGGATTCAGCGGGCAGGCCTCCGTGGGTACCTACCTGACCCGCATCGCCGTCAACCTGTCGCTGAACGAAGTGAAGAAACGCAGCCGCCGGTCGATCTTCGTACCCTTCGGCCCGGTCGGGAAAGCGCACGACGCGCCGGAGCGGGATTACGCGGATCCCCGGGCCAGCGCCGAATACGACGACACGGCAGAACGGGTTCAAAGAGCGCTGAACGAACTGAAGCCCGATTTCCGCTCGGTTATCGTGCTCCGGCTGATGGAAGGCTATTCCACGAAAGAAACCGCCGAGATCCTGGGGATTCCCGTCGGGACCGTCCTGTCCCGCCTGAGAAGGTCCCAGGAGAAACTGAAACGATTGCTTATTTCCTCCAACAGGGAGCTTGCTCATGAAACGGTCTGAGCTGGACCTGCTGTACCGGTCGCTCGATGCATCCCTGACGCCCGGTGAACAGAGCCGCCTGGACGCGGCGCTCCGGCGCGACCAGGGCCTTCGGGACGAATACGAACGGCTGATCCGTCTGCGCGGACTCGTCGAAGGCCAGGAATCGCCCACGTTCCAGGCGGGATTCACGCACCGGGTCATGGAACGCCTGGCGACGGAATCCGAAGCCGGGCCGGCGTCGAACTACGCCGGCGAAGCGTCGCCGGACTTCGAGAACGCGCTGGCCCTCATGTTCCGCAGAGTGGCGGTGGCCGCGTCCATCGCCGCCATGCTGCTGTTGACCTACAACCTGGCCACGACGGGAAGCGTCTCGCTCACGGCGTCCTTCGGCCTGACCGAGGAACTCTACCCCGAAGACCTCTATGACGCGCGGATCGCGCTGGAAACGGAAGGTGCGCTATGAACATCCACTTGAAGACCGCGGCAATCCTGCTGGCCACGCTGATCATCGGCATGGTCTGCGGCGCGCTGATCCTGGGCGCCTTCGCCAGGGACCGCCTGCAGCCTCCGCCCCAGATGACCCGGGAGCGCTTCGTGGAGCGGTGGGTCAGGATGGTGCGTCCGGACCAGGAGCAGATGCAAAGGATCAGGGACGTGGTGGGCGAACACGAACCCGGCTTCCGGGAGCACTACATGCGTCACCGGCAGGAGATCCAGACCCTGGTCGATTCGCTGCACCGGGACCTGGAACCCATCCTCACCGAGAGGCAGCTCGAGCGGATCGAAAGGGTCCGCCAGCGCCGCGGACGCATGCGCGAGATGCGCCGGGAAGGCGATCACGAGTTACGCCGTGAGCGCAACAGGCCGGGAAGGCGCGACGGGCAAGGCGGTCGCACCAGGCCGGGCAGCCGCGGGGACGACAGGCCGGGCAGCCGTGGGGACGAATGATTCGCGCGATTTCCATGATTTCGAAGATTCCTGGAATATACCCCTGCCCACCGCTGTCTAATCCAGTAGAGCAGCACGAAGACGATCTCCGGAGATCGCGGCCATTTCAACTCACGGTTGAACAAAGAAGGGAGCAATAAGATGAAAAAGGTCACTACAGGCATCTTCGCCGGCGCGCTGAGTATAGTCGTACTGGCCTGGGGCTTCGATGCGATGGGCCGGAACGGCCACGATGCCGGGAGCGGGGGCCATCACGATGCCGCCCTGGCGGACGCGGGACCTGCGGCAGAAAGAGACGGAGCACGCAGCGGCATTTCCCGCAGGGCGTTGTCCGGACTCGAACTCACGGACGAGCAGCGGGAACGGATCAGGACGCTGCGTTCGGCGTATGCACGGGACATGGTACAGCTTCGCGCCGACTCGAGGCTCGCGCGGATCGACCTGAACGAGTTGATGAGCGAGACCAGCCCGGACCTGGATAAGGTGAAAGAGCTGGCCGCGGCCGTATCGGCGGCCCGGGGCAGCGTGTTCGAGCGGGGCGCCGTATTCCGCGCCGAGTTCAAGAACGTGCTGACGCCGGAACAGCAGGAGAAGCTGCGTGAGTCCTTCCGCGGACGGCGCGACGGGCGCCGGGACTCCGGGATGCGAGGGCAACGGGGCGGCCGCGAATCACGCAACCGGCGTTGAGCCGGGGTCTGCGATGAAAATGGAAGTTCACCGATTGTCGTAAGCAACGAGCACATGCCGCGGAAGGATATCGATTCCGGCCGCGGCATCTCTTTTAAACTCATTGAAAGGAGCCAGACCATGAGATCCTTCGTATTTCGTCCGCACCTGCTCGTACTCGGTTTGATCATGACCGCCCTGGTCGCCAGCGACGCCGCCGCGCAGCGAGGGGGATTCGGCCGGATGGGCGGCCGGGGCCAGAACAGCGAGATGATGGAACAGATGCGGGCGGTGAACACCTTCCCCGTCGACCGGATCTGGTACGTGCTGAGCATACGCATGGATACTACGGACGAGCAGGTGCTGCAACTGCGCGCCGTGGTCAAGGAAGCCTCTACACAGAAGGCCGCGCTGCTGGAGCAGGCTCAGAAGACCGAAGACTGGGAGTGGCTGCGCGAGCAACTGGAAGGAAACGAGAAGCAGTTCAAGGAAAACCTGAAGGGTATGCTTTCGTCCGATTCGATGAAGGAGTTTGAAAAACTGGTGGAGGAAACTTCACAGATGGGTCGCCGCGGATCCGGCAGGTCCAGGCGGTAAAGGCCAGACTTGAGGGAGGACGGCACCGATTGACTGCCGGGCCCCGCCAGAGGTTCAAACCATCCGGCAACCCCTATTCGTTTTCCTGAATCGCCCACAGATTCATTTTTTTTTCATCCAGATCGATACCCAGTCCCGGCCCGTCGAAAGGCGCGAGCTCGCCGCCCTCGAGGGAGAAGGGGGTTGTACAGACGTCGCCCTCGAGCAACCCCGGACCCACCAGGTCCGAGGGCACGCTGACGCTTGCCGACGAAACCGCGAGATGCACCGATGCCGCAGTGCCGGGTCCCAGCTCGATGGTACTTCCCAGCAGGGCGGGTATGCCGGCGGTCTCCGTGGCATGGACCAGTCGCTTCGCGCGCCGAAGCCCGCCGGCCTGGCAGGGCACGACGTTGACGATGTCCACGGCACGGTGGCGGATGAGGGCCGCCAGGAAGACGTCCCCGAGATCGGCGACGTGCTCGATGATCGGAATGGGGGACCTGCCGCGGACCTTTGCCAGCGCTTCGGCGATCCCGTCCGCATCGGCTTCGATCCGGGCGGGGTCGTCCCGCGACATGGGCCTCGAGAGCGCGCGGATCGGCGTCTCGCACGCGTCGGCGCCGGCCTCCGCCATGTCGCGCAGCCTGGACGGGGCCTCGTCCTCCTCCCAGTACCCGCTGGCATCCACCTTGATGTACGCACCGTCCCCCGCGATCCTCCGCACCAGCCTCACCCTAGCCAGGTCGCGTTCATGGTCCTCGCCCACCTTGAGCTTGAAGGCTTTCATGCCCGATCCCACCTGGTCGGACACCTCCCGTTCAAGCGCCCGCAGCTCGTCCTCGAGCGTGGCGTCGCCACGCAGGTAGGCCACCCAGGAAACGGACGCGGCGCGCCGGCACCGGCCGCCCAGGAGTTCGTACAACGGAATGCCGTGGGCCTTTCCGACCAGGTCGAGCAACGCACTCTCGACGCCGAAGAGAATCAACTGCCTGAGTTCGGGGTACCATCCGCCGGGAAGCGCTTCGTCGGCCCGGTCATACAGGGCGCGCCACGCGCCTGTGTCGCCGCCGGTCAGCACGCCGGCCAACGTGTCCCGCAAGGACGCGGGTGAAGGCGCGTCCATCCGCGGCGCGATATCGGAGACCTCCCCGATACCGGTGAGGCCGTCGCCGGTCTTGAGTTCGATGATCTGGTAGGTGGACCGGCCGTGGTTGATGGACGCCTTCAGGTCCTTGGGATCCGCGCAGTAGGTGTCGTATATGCGCGGGACCGCAACCTGTCGCACGCGGACGTCGGATATTCGCATAGGCTTGCTTTCCACTTGAGGTGCCGGCCGAAGCGTCGCCGGTTCCCGTCTGCCGCCTGATTCTCAACGCGACGCGGATTCCCGCCGGCCCGACTGGTTCCCGAAGCGTCGCCGGTTCCCACAGGCCCTTCTGGTTCTAATCGAGATCCGGTATGGTATGGCCTTCGTGTTCCGGGGTCAATGGTATATCCGGTCAACGGGCTGTCGATAATCCCGCCGGTTTCCCGATGCGACTCGGCGGTACGGCTTCGCGCATAGCATGTACCGCCCGGGTTGCCCGGACCGCCCGGCTTGCCCGGAGCGCCGGACGTGTACAGGTTTGCAACTTGCCTGGAACGCGCGAAGTCTATATCTTTAAGAAGCCAGAATCCGAATACTCATATCGTATGCGAAGGGGAAGTACGTCATGTCTCGATACATAAAACTGGTCCTGATCAGCGGCCTGGTCGTGCTGACGGGCGGGTTATTGCAGATAAGCCCGGGCGGCAAGCGTTCCGATACGAACGACCGCCTGCGCTCGGCAGACCTTGCCGTGCCGTTCACGGAAAGCGCGGATGACGCGGCCCGGACGATCAGCCGGGCCATCGCGCCGTTCGGTCCGGAGGAAGCCTACGCCCGCCGCGGTTTCGGCGGGTTCCGCAGTTCCCGTTCCCTCTGGAACCGACGCAGTTCCTTCGGCCGACGCAGCCTGTTCTCACGCAGAAGCACCACCGCCACGCGGCAGACACCGGCCCGCACGACGGGGCAATCCGCCACGCCGGCGCGCAGCACGACGGCCCGGCAGTCGTCGGCCACAGCGGCCCGTTCGACCCGGGCGGGCGTCCCTGCATCAGGCGCCTCCACGGGACGGGCCACGGCCCGGTCGTCCACCATGGGCAGGCGGGTCCAGAGCGAAACGGCCCGCAGGTCCCTGGCCACGCACCAGTCCCGCCAGGCCGGATTCGCCAGATCGTCCAACTCGGCGGCCAATACGAGCAGCTACCGGGACAACGGCCTCTACAACAGGGGCTCGCAGAACCGCACGTCCTACGACAACTACTACGCCGGGCGGGACCGGTACTACGGGGGCATGGGCTGGGGCGCGCCCGGATACGCCTTCATGTCCTACCCCAGCTTCGGCATGTGGGACGCCCTGTTCATGTGGTCCATGCTGGACATGATGAGCAGCCGCCGTCATTACGCCGTGGCCCATCACCACGCCAATGATCCGGGTTACAAGGAGTGGCGGGGCGAGGCCGAGCGCCTGGCCGAGGACAACGCGGAACTGCGCGCGAAGCTGGACGAGCTGGACAGGCAGGTCGCCACGCTGGAAGGCACGCCGCGGGACCCCGAATATCTGCCGCCCGGGGTGACCCCGGCGATCGCCCTGGCCGCCGAAGTCGTGGCCACCGCCGACCCCAATCAACCCCGCATCACGGTGAACACGGGCGTTGAGAACGGCAACTACCACCGGTTCGGACAGATCCTCCAGTCCCACCTGCCGGATTTCGACGTGATGCTCGAGACGTCCGCCGGTTCGGAGGAGAACCTGAACAACCTGGTCCAGGACCAGGTCGACGCGATCCTCGTGCAGAGCGACATCCTGAACTCCTATCTGCGCAAGAATCCGGGCGCGGAAGACCAGCTGGTCGGACTGCAGTCGACCCTGTACACCGAGTACGTACAGCTGATCGTCAATGAAGACGGCGGCATCGCGAGCATCTCCGACCTCGACCCGAACACCCATACCGTGTACGTCGGGCCCCGCGGTTCCGGTACCCACCGGGCCTGGGAGGGGTTCGTCCTGCAGGATCCCCGGTACGGGAACTTCAACACGCGGTTCGCCAGCTACGAGGAAGCGTTGAGCCAGGTGGCGAATAACACCAACTCGGCCATGCTGTTCGTCGCCGGCCTCAATTCGGAACTGCTCAAGGAGGCGGACCGCCAGTATGGCACGCAACTGAGCATGGTCGCCGTGGACGAGCACTATTTCAGCACGGCCGTGGACCAGTTCGGCAACACGATCTACGAGGTGGCGACGATCCCCACCGAGACCTACCCCGAACTGCAGGAAGGCTGGCTCTTCGGGTACTTCGACAGCAGCGTGGAGACGCTGACGGTGGACGCCATCCTGATCCTGTCCAAGCGATGGGTGGACACCTACGGAAGCAAGCCGATGACGCTGTTCGAGGACGCCCTCTGGCGATCCATCGACGACATCAAGCCCATCGTGGGCGAGGAGTAGCGCAGGACCCGATGAGCTTCCACATCATTCGTTCCGTCGCGAAGAAGAAGGCGCAAGAGACCGCCGGTCTCTTTCGAAAGAAGCCCGTGCGGGTGGACCGGGATCTGCCCCTGGGCGTGGCCATCGATCGGCTCGTCGACATCGACGGCGTGGCGCTGTCCACCTTCATCGGTCTCGTCCATTTCAATTTCCCGTCCTTTCCCCTGGCCATCGAGGCGATCGGCAAGATCGACCTGGGCGAGGGGGCCATGGCCTACCGGTGCTATCTCCAGGGCACGTCGGCGTTCATCCAGGTCGTGGCGGATCACGGGGAACCGGTGGAATGCCGCCTTTACGTACTCGACCGGGACCTGTATCCCCATTCGGAAGAAGTCTGGGAGCTCTGGCTTAACGACCAGGACGGCATCATCGGCGCACCGGAAGTGCTCCATGGCGACGGCGAGGAACGGGCCTATCAGCGGGAATGGATGGACGGCGACGGGCAGTCCGAACCGGTGCAGGTCAACGAGCGGATCATCCGGGACGCGTACGGCGACCAGGTATACGAGGAAACGCAGCAGGCCATGTCCTACTTCCGGGTGGCGAGCGGAGATCCATACAATCCGGAGGACCCCGAGCGCGTGGACGAATTCCTGTTGATCAGCGCGGGCGACGGCGTTATAGAACTGTACTTGGGCGTGGACCTGATGCTCGAGGAAGTCACGGTTATCTAAACGAGAAAGGACGAAAAAATGATCTGGCGATTTCTCTCCCGCGTCGGCAAGAAACAGGCCGGCAACGCCCTGGAGTCTTTCACCCAGGCGGTGGTGGCCTTCGACCCGGAAACCGCGTCCGAGGCACAGATCTCCCTCATGGAGGAGGAGCTCGACAAGCTGGGGAAGCGGGTCGGCAAGGCCGAGATGGACGTGAAGAAGGACCATGAGGAGACGCAGGCGCTGCTGACGCAGTACGACCGGTACCTGGCCGCCGCCGAGCGGCTCGAAGGCCAGCTCGAAGGGGCCGAGGAGGGACAGCGTTCCACGCTCGACGAAAGCCTGGAAAAGCTGGTCGCGGAACTGGAGCGTCTGAACCCGGAGATCGAGCGGGAGCGGCAGGAGGACCAGGAAGCGGAGGCCTTCGCGACGGAGCTTCGCCAGGCTTACGACGTGGCGGCGGAGAAGCTGAAGCAGGCGCAGGTCCAGCTCAAGCAGGCACAGCGCAAGATGGAGCAGGCCCGGATGAAGAAGGAACGGGCCCTCGAACGGGCCGAAGGCGTGCGCCAGGCCGCGGGGCTGAGCAGTTCCCTGGGCGGGCTGGACACGGCCCTCAACGCCATGGAAAAAGAGACGGAGAAGGCGGAGACGACCTCCCGCGCGGCGGAACTCAAGATCGGCGCCTTCGGGCAGACCGAAATCACCGACGATCCCAACATCTCCGCGGCGCTCGAAGCGGCCGAGAAGCCCGCGCTGCCCGCTTCCTCGACGCGGGACCGGCTGGCCGCCCTTCGATCGAAGAAGTCCTGAATCACCTTGCGGTCCCACACTCAGAAGGCTCACCCGAAGCGCTGGCGGACGGTGGGCCTTTGTCGTATGCGCCCGTCGCGTTCATTGGATGAGCCGGTCGCATGAATAGCATAAATCCATCGCAATATTGGGATAAGCCCATCTCATCACTCGGATTAGCCCACCGCATTCACCCGGGAGGCACGCCATGCCGGTAATCCTGTCGTCCGTGCTTGCGGCCGTACACCGCTTCGGACCTTATGTACTGGCCGTCAACATGATTCTCTACTTCATCGAGCTCCAGTATACCCAGACGCGCAGCAGCCTGGACGCCGGCGCCTGGACGGGGTTTCTCTGGATCGAGCGGGTCATCGCCGGGTTCTTCACCCTGGAGTATCTGCTGCGCATCAGGCTGGCGCCCCGCAAAGGCAGGTACATGGTCAGTTCGCTCGGCCTGATCGACCTGGTCAGCATCCTGCCGTTCTGGATCGGCTTCTATCCGGGCCTTTCACAGGAGCAACTCGGCCTGGTTCGCGGCGCGCGGACGCTCCGGCTGCTCAAGATGTTCCGTTACAGCCCCAAGCTGGCGGAATTCGCCCGGTCCATGTACACCAATCGCGTCCGGGTCATCCCCATCTTCCTCATCACCATCATGTACCTGATGATCAGCTCCACCGTGATCTACGAGGTGGAACGCCGCGCCCAGCCTGACGTGTTCAACGTGTACGGCGACAGCATATGGTGGGCCGTCGTGACTTCCACGACCGTGGGGTACGGCGACAAGTACCCGGTCACCCCCCTGGGTCAGGGGGCTACCGTCCTGATGATGATGGTGGGCATCGGTATCGTGGGCATGATATTCGGGTTTTTCGCGGACAGCTTCCACGACTCCCGGCAGCCGCTGGACCCTTCGCTGATGGAGGCGTACTGCAGGGGCGTTCACGAAGAGGGGACGGAAGGCCGGACGGTGCAGGCCCTGAGGGAGACCCACCGAAGCAACCCGCAGTTCCTGATTTTCGCCGATACCGTCGACCGGTACATCGCCTCGGCGAAATGAACGGTCAGTTCCGGAGGGAGGTCTCCTCGGGGGCGGGTTCGAGTTCGGGCTCGAGTTCCAGCGTCCCGATGGATTCCTTGAGGGAAATCAGCCTCCTGAGCCGTCTCCTGTCCTTGGGCGTGAAACGGTCGGTGTAGGCATCGTAGATAGGCTGCTCCGGCGCACCGTCGATTCGCGTGACGATCACGTACAGGTAGTGGTTGTCCACGTCCTCCGGGGCATTTCTCCATACCGGAGAAAGCAGGGCGAAATTCCAGACGGCCCGCTCGTCCGGCGCCAGATCCTTGCCTTCCGTGTGCCGGATATTGTAGTTGAAGTCGTCATCCAGGATCCACTTCCGCGGTTCATTTCTCATCAGCGATCCACGGAAATACACCTTCGAGATCCGGTGTTCGGTCCGGTTGTGTATGGAGAGTTTCACCACGTGCTGGCCCCGCTGCACGTAGTACTCGGACCCCCGTACCCGCACGTCCTTCAGGTTTTCCATGGCGGTATCCGTGTTCTCCTTCTTCTCCTCGAGCGCCGCGATCGCCTTGTTCAGGCGTTCGTTCCACTCCGCGAAGATGTCCCGCGCATCCATGCCGTCCAGCCGGCTGCGGATCCGGTTCCGGATGGCCTCGGAAGCGTTCAGCGCGCTGATTACGTTGTCGCTGTAGAGGTATTCGAATCCCTTCATCACTTCGTCCAGCTTACCCTGGTCTTCCTCCGACAGCGGCGCCTTGATCGCCGCGATGGAGGCGTCGAAGGTCTCCGCGTCCGCGCCGTCCACGGTGGGGCCGGACTTGCAGGCCGTTGCAACCAGCGCGAAACATGCAAAAAACAGACTCAGACGGATCATAACCTTTCTCCTGCAGGCATCGCCGCGGACGGCGGATCGACGGTACGTTTTCGTGCCACGAAATCCCGGAGTTCACGCCGGGAGAGGACCGAAGTGGCCGGTTTCTGGACGATGACGGCCGCCGCGTCGTTGGCGAGCTCCCCCGCCTCCGCGAGGGGAAGCCCCAGCGCCGCGCCGATGGCGAGTCCCGCCCGCACCGTGTCGCCGCAGCCGACCTTGTCCACGGGCGCGACGGGATGGCCCGGGACGTGGAAGAACCCGCCCGCGCCCACGCCGCAGAGTCCGTGTTCGCCGAGCGTGACCACTGTGTTCCGGCAGCCCAGCAGGGCGTGCAGGCGCCGGGCGCCGGATTCCAGGCGGCCCATGGATAACCCGCCGATGAGCTCGGCGGCTTCGGCGGCGTTCGGCGCGATGATGTCCGCGCCGGCGAAAGCCTCCCGGTTGGCCGGCTTGAAATCGACCACCACGGGGATCTCGTGGATGCGGCAATCACGTATGATCTGGCCGGCGCTCTCCGGACTGAAGACGCCCTTGTCGTAGTCGCTCAGGATCACAACGTCGGTCTCCGGCAGCGCGCGTAGGACTTCCTTCAGTAGCGCGGCCGAGGTGTCGTCGTCCACGCGGACGGCGCACTCGGTATCGCGCCGCAGCAGGTATTCGTCGTCCAGGTAAAGACGGGCCTTGATCGTGGTCGGCCGGCGCCCGTCCCGGATCAGTCCGTGGCGAATGGACAACCCGTCGGCGAGATCGCGGATCCTGAAGTAATGTTCGTCGTTGCCCGTCACGCCCACCAGGGCGGTACGGACGTCCAGGGACGCCAGGTTGGCGGCCACGTTCCCCGCGCCGCCGAGTACCTTGATCGTTTCCTGCGCCTTGTAGGCCCGCTTGCCCGTCTTCTCCGAATCGATGGGCTTGCTGTCTTCGGTACGGCAGAACTCGTAGACGTCGAGCATGACGTCCCCGACGACGAGGGCGCGCAGTTCGGGGAGACGGTCGATGACCTCGATTTCACGGCCCGGGTTGGGGTTGACGTCCGGTTTCCGGTTCATGGGCTTCCCAGTTCGACGCCCTTCATCGACGTCACGCGGGCGATGAGGCCGGCCTGGTCGAGGACGGCGAACCCGGCGCGGTGGGCCAGGGCGTGGTCGTCCGGGCCGATGTAGCCCCAGGCGGCCAGCATCAGTTCGAGACGGGGCTCGCCGGCGTTGAAACGGGCGTCGAGTTCCTCCAGGTTGCCGATGGAGTCGTCTACGAAACCGTAGCGCTCGCGGCCGAACCGCGCCTGGATCGCCAGCAGGTTATCGGTCTTGGTCGTACCGTGATCGCCCGAATACACGTTCTCCGGCCGCACGGGCAGGCCGAAGTGGTGACACAGGGTCACGGTGGCCTCCCGGTTCTTGTTGGTCAGGATCACGATCCCTTCGGCGCCCTGTCCTTTCAACACGTCCCAGACCGGCTGGTAGACGGTGTTGAGCGATGCCCACCGGACGGGGTCGTGGGCCACGAAGCGCTTGCGGGCCGCGAAGAACCGGCCGGTGCGTTCCTTCAGGGGGACGTCCGACGCATCCCGGATTTCCAGGTAGGCCGACGGTTCCAGGCGGTAGCCGCCCGGCAGGCCGGCGTTTTCCACGCACCACGCCATGAGGTTGATCGCGTCGCCGGCGGGCTGGACGTGATACCGGTTGGTCACGAAGAGCTTCGCCGCGTTGCCGGGCAGGTCGTCCGGCGATGTGGCGAGCCCGCCCGTGACCGTATTGTAGGCTGTGATCGACATCTCCACGACGGAGTTCAGCAGCACCCCGTCGAAATCGAAGATGAGCATGGATCCGTTATCGGACGCGTGTGGATTCGTCACGGCCGCTGCACCCCCTGCGCTTCCACGTAGAGGGCGTACAGGGACTGGCTGGCGGCCATGAACAGGCGGTTCTTCTTCACGCCGCCGAAGCACAGGTTGGCGCAGGGTTCGGGCAGATGAACCATGCCGAGCCGGTCGCCCTCCCGCGAGAAGCAGATCACGCCGTTCGTGTCCGGTCCGCCCCAACCCGAAGCGGCCCAGATGTTTCCGTCCACGTCGGCCCGGACTCCGTCGGAGGAGGCCGGCTTCATGTCGGCGAAAACGCGGGAGTTCGTGGCGCGGCCCCCTTCGATATCCAGCACGCGGATGTGGGCGGGTCCGTCGGGGTCGTGGGAAGCGCCCGTATCTACAACGTATAGACGGGACTCGTCGGGCGAGAAGCAGAGTCCGTTGGGCCGCAGGAAGTCATCGGCGATGACGGCCGCCTTGCCCGTATCCGGATCCAGCCGGTATACCCGGGTGGGCTGTTCGAATTCGGCCCGGTGCCCTTCGTAATTCATCAGGATGCCGTATCCGGGGTCGGTGAACCAGACCGAGCCGTCGGAATGCACCACGACGTCGTTCGGCGCGTTGAGCCGCTTGCCGTCGAACCGGTCGATCAGCACCGTGACCGTCCCGTCATGCTCCGTGCGCGTCACCCGCCGGGCGTCGTGCTCGCAGGAAACCAGCCGCCCTTCCCGGTCGCGCGTATTGCCGTTCGTGTTGTTGGACGGCTTCCGGAATACGCTCACCGCGCCGGTCTCCTCGTCCCAGCGCAGCATGCGGTTGTTCGGGATGTCGCTCCACACCAGGCACCGGGCGTCGCCGATCCAGACGGGGCCTTCCGACCACCGCGTCCCGGTGAACAGCCGCTCGATGGCCGCCGTGTGCAGCACGTAGGGCGCGAACCGGGGATCGATGATCTCCACGTTGGGATCCGGATAGCTCACGAGCCCCCGGTCCCAGTCCCTGCCATGGTTATTCATGTCCACTCCGTCATGAGGCGCGTCGCGTCCTGGCACCCACCCGGCGGCGAAACACATAAAGCTGGCGCCCGCATTTCGACGGGCAGGCCCGCCAATGCGCCGTTCCGGCCGATCCGGACGGCTTCTACGCAACCGCACAAGATATGTCGTAAGGGACTGAAAAACAAGCAAGAAATGGCTTGTCGCCAGGTCCCGCGCGTGTGCCCGCCCGGCGTGCGCGTGTACACCAGTCAGGTCCCGCGCGTGTGCTCCGTCAGGTCCCGCGCGTGTCCCCGTATAGCTCGATGTGGACCCGGGGACAGTAACGGAAACCGCGGGACTTGCAGGCTTCGGCAACCCACGCGCCCCGGCTGCTCAGCTCCCCGGCGGTCCGACCCTGGGGCATGAGGAGCACCCGCGTACGGTCGACGCCATCCAGATCGCCGATGAGCGATTCGACTTCGTCCAGGTCTTCCTGTCGGTCGACCACGAACTTCAACTGGTAGGCGCAGGACGCCATGAACCTGCCGATGACGGGGAGATTGACGCGAAGCTTCTCGTGGTTCCGGGCGTATTTCCCGTCTTCCTCGGTCCAGGGCGTGGAATTGGACAGCTTGGGGCTGATGGAGGCCAGGTCGCAGTGCAGGTCGGCGTACACCGTGCCGGCGGTCTCGATGGTCACGTGGTATCCCGCGTCGCGGAGCCTTTCCGTCAGTTCGGGCAGGTCCTTCATGAGCAGGGGCTCGCCGCCGGTGATCACGGCGTGGCGGGACGGAAAGCCATCGATGTCCGCCATGATCTCGTCCACGGAGCGCTCGAATCCCTCGGGCGACCAGGACGTGTAGGGCGTGTCGCACCAGCGGCACCGCAGGTTGCAGCCGGACGTGCGGATGAAGACGGACGGGACGCCGGTCAGCAGGCCCTCGCCCTGTATGGAATGAAAAATCTCGGAAATGAACATGGACTGGAAGAGGCCGGGGTTGTTTGGAGGCGTCGTGTTTTTGTTTTTCCCGGAAGACCCCGCCCATCGGACCGTACGGCCGCGTGGAGGGCCCGCCGTGGTTCTTGACACCCCTTTCAATCGCAAATATATAGTCCTGAGACGGTTTGTCCAAGGAGCCTGTCGGTCTCCGGCGTGGTGGCGGCAGCCATATGTCGCATACTCCGCAATCGATCGCACAGGTCTCGACCCAGGCACAGCTTTCTCCTCAAACCGACGGATGGGATCGACGGGACGGGAACGGGATCCATGAAACGCGTATTGATCTACCTGCTGGGTGCAGCGATTGTTTGTGCGGCTGTTTTCACCTACCTGTTGATTCGCCCCGATGTGGCAACCCGGATCTTTTTTGGCGCGGTTCCCACATCAGTGGAAATGAATCTCAGGCACGATCACGACGTGCCTGCCGCAGACAGGAAGACTGCGGCCATCGTGGCGGCTGCCAGGCGCTTTCTGGACTCGCTGGACGACGATCAGAGACAGGCGGCGACCTATCGGTTTACGGACAACGCTCAGCGCGCGAACTGGTCCAACCTTCCTGAAGGCATGGTGCCGCGCGGTGGTGTAAAGCTCGGCGCGCTCTCCGGGTTACAGCGGGCGCGTCTCGACAGTCTCCTCGGGGAGCTGCTGAGTGAAGACGGTGTCAGAAACGTAACCTATCAATTGGCCGCGGAAGACACGCTGGTCTCGGGAGGCGTTTTCGGCATGATGAAATATGGCAGTGCGGATTTTTACGCTGCTTTTCTCGGTGAACCGTCCACTACGGCGCCCTGGATGTTCCAGTTCGGCGGGCACCATCTCGCCATAAACGCCACGGTGTTCGGACCGAACGTATCCTTTTCGCCGATGCTGACCGGCGGCCAGCCGCTGCATTTTCGCCATGACGGCGACGACGTCTTCATTGTGCAAAGGGAAACCGCGGCGGCGCAGGCGTTCATGGACGGGCTCACGGACGAACAGAGAGAAAAGGCCGTTCGCGCGGAGCACCCTATCGACCTCGTGCTGGGGCCGGGAAAGGACGGCGCGACCGTTGCGCCGGAAGGCATCAGGGGCAGCGAACTTACCGCGAAGCAGATCACGCTGCTCCTGGATGTGATCGAGGCCCGTCTGGGTTTCATGAACAGCGATGATTATGGCGAAAAAATGAAGACCGTGGTGGCCGGGATCGAGGACACGTACTTTGGATGGTGGGGGCGGCAGGGTGTCCTCGGCGCTGCGTATTACCGGGTGACCGGTCCGTCCCTGGTGCTCGAATATGCGATTCAGAACGGCAGAGGCACGGTTGATCACGCCCACAGCATGTATCGTGAGCCTGATAACGACTACGGTTCGGCGTGGATCGCGGTCCCGTGAATCCAGGAAGACCGGTTAGTCGTCGAGCAAATCGCGGGGTAAGTGGAAATCGTCGATACGTGGCGTGTGCGAGCGCAGGAAGATCGCACGGAGGAGCATAGACAGTGGAAGGTCCTAGGGGATTGAAGCCGCGGGAGTTCGAATCGCTCTGCGCCCTGGTAAACACGGTCTTTCGAAGCGACGGTAACGGACGAATGGAGGAACAGTATCCCCTCCTTTTTTCTCCTGAGAACTTCGACCAGGTTTTTGTCATGGTCGACGAAGGCAATGTGGTCTCGCACGTAGGCAGCCTGACGCGGGACACGTCCGTGCTTGGCCATCGGCTCACCACCATGAGCATCGGGGCGGTGGCGACCTACGAAGCCTACAGGGGACAGGGTCTTGCGACCCGACTCATGGAGGCCGCGATTAAAAAGGCGCTCGAACAGGACGCCGTGCTCATGCCCATTTCGGGTGGAAGAGGACTCTACACGCGGTTGGGAGCCAGGCGCATCGGACAGTTCGCGCTGTTCACCGTTTACCGGGATGTGCTGCCCGCGGGTGGAACGGATATACGAAGGGCGGATGCGGCGGACCTGCCGGAAATGACGCGGCTGTACGCGGAAGAACCCAGCCGGTACGTTCGCTCGACGGCCGATCTCCGGGCCGCGGTCGACGCCGCATGGATCTGCGACCGCGACGGAGAAACCGTGGTGATCCGCGAAGGCGGCCGCGTGGCGGCCTACGCGGCCGTTCAGAAGCGTCGGCCCGAACGGGAAGGCGAAGCGCGCCGGGCGAGGCTGGCGGAGATCGCGGGCTCCCGCTCAGCGCTGCTGGGCGCCCTTCCAGGGCTCTTCGACCGCTACGGCGTGGACGCGCTCGAGATCGTGACGGTGGATTCCGACCGCGAGCTGGCCTCCCTGCTCCGCGGCCACGGCATAACCCCCGAGCCCCAGGGATTTACGGGTACGGTCCTCGTCCTCCAACCGGAACGGCTGCTGGGCGTTTTCGGTGATTACATCGGGGACTTGCTGGGACCGGATGCGCCGGCGTGGGAGGTTTCCGAGGCGTCTGTAGTGATCCGGGGCGGCGGCCAGGAGCATCGACTCCCGGTGGGCGACCTGGGCGCGCTGGTCTTCGGCGTGGTACCGCCCGATCCGGATCCCCTGGCGGCGGTCCCTTCCGGTCCGCTCAAGGCCGCGCTGGAACGGGTCTTCCCACTCCAGTTGCCCTGGTACGGGTTCAATTTCGTCTGACGGCCGGTAACCTTCGATACGCGACGATCGCCAGGCCGCGATCGCTACTCCACGTCGTCCGGCCGGATTGGATCGCCAGGCCGCGATCGTTAACTCGTTCCGGCACGCCAGCCCGTATCTCCCGATTCCTCGTATCCGTCACTCCAGCAGCTTCATCCTCAGGTGGGACGGCGCGTTCCGGGAGAAGTACACCCGGTGCGTCGCCGCCTGGTAGTCCCCTTCCTTCGCGTCGTAGATGCTCGGTACCCAGGTCTGGGGATTGCGGTCGACCATGGGGAACCACGTGCTCTGTACCTGGACCATCATGCGGTGCCCCGCCTTGAACGTGTGGGCCACGTCCTGCATGTCGAAATCGATATGCGCGATGCTGCCCGGCCGCATGGGTTCGGGATAAGTGAAGCTGTTCCGGTACCGCGCCCGCATGACCTCGCCCCGCACCATGAGCTGGAACCCGCCCATCTTCACGTTCATGGGGTTCTCTCCCGCGTAGCTCGCCGTATCGGGATACACGTCGATCAGCTTGACGATGAAATCGGCGTCTTCCCCGGTTGTGGACACGTAGAGGCTGGCGAAGAGATCTCCCGCCACCGTGACATCCTCCTCGAGCACATCCGACTCGAACACCAGCACGTCCGTGCGCGAGGCCGCGAACCGCTGGTCCTGGATGAGATACCGGTCGTCCCGGTTGATGACGACCTGGGAGGTGTGGGGCACGGGCTTTGCGGGATCGCTGACGTACTCGGCGTATTCGTCCATGCCCGCCGGCCGGTCGAAGGACAGTCCGCCGCCGGGCGCCAGGTAGAGGTTCGCCTCCCGCGCCTCCCGGGGCGGCCAGCGGTCGAAGGCGCGCCACTGGTTCGAACCCGTGATGAATATGCTGGCCTCTGGCAGATTGGGATCGGGGCCGTCCTTCAGGTAGTGATTGAAGAAGGGCAGCTCGATGGCTTCCCGGTAATGTTCCGCCGTGGGCTGGTCGAAGTAGATGTCCTGGTACCGCAGGCCGCTGCCCCGCGCCCATCCGCCGTGCCACCACGGACCCATGACGAGGTGGTTCACGACGTCCGGGTTGTGCTCTTCCACGGCGGCGTAGGTCTTCAGCGGACCGTACAGGTCCTGGGCGTCGAAGAACCCGCCGACCACGAGCACCGCGGGCTTGACGTCTCTCAGGTGGGGCAGCGGCGTGCGGGCTTGCCAGAATTCGTCGTAGTCGGGATGCTCCATCATGGCGTTCCAGATCTTGTTCTCCCCGTGCAGGTACTTCTCGTTGACGTTCGACAACGGACCGAGGTCGAGGTACCAGCGGTAGCCGTCCGGCGTGCCGTAATCGCGGAATCCCGTGGCCCGCCGGGTGGTCGGCGCGGGACGCGGCGCGCCGTAGAAGGACAGGAAGCTGAAGCTGGCCTGCAGCTGGAACGCGCCGTTGTGGTGGCGGTCGTCGCCGATCCACCAGTCGGTCACGGGCGCCTGGGGCGATACGATCTTCACGGCGGGATGGGCGCCGATCAGGGCGTGGGTGGCGTAGAAACCGGGCGCCGAGATGCCCCATACGCCCACGCGGCCGTTGTGATTGGGCACGTTCTCCAGCAGCCATTCGACCGTATCGTAGGTATCCGTGCTCTCGTCGATGTCGGTTTCCGACGCCTTGTCCGGGTTGTGGGGACGCACGGCCTCGAACTCCCCTTCGGACATCATGCGGCCGCGCACGTCCTGGTACACGATGATGTACCCCTCGCGGGCGAAGAGCATGGAGGGCCCGATCCGCGTCTTGTACGACGCCCCGTAAGGCGCCACGCTGTAGGGGGTGCGCTGCAGCAGGATGGGATAGGTCCGCGTGTCGTCCTTCGGCACGTAGATGGAAGTGAACAGCCTGGCGCCGTCGCGCATGGGCACGTTACGCTCCATCTTCTCATAGTGCTCGACGACGTACCGCGCGTCGGCGTTGCCTTGGCCGAAGACGGACCCGGGCAGAAGGATGAAGAGGACCAGACCGACGAAGAAGACGGGGCATGGCACGGGTTTCATGGGGAAGCTCCTGCGGGAATCGCGATATCGGTTTAGCCGGGAAAAGGCCGCGTTTGATCGGCACGTCGCGCATGCGGCCTGGTCGTCAAACCGCGCATGCGACTCGAAGCGGATGCCTTGAATATGGCGGCTTTTCCGGGGAAGATCAAGGACGGCCCTTGTCCGTCAGCCGCTCGTAGGCGGTCACGACCTCGATGAAGGCGTCGTGATCGCCGCCGTGGTCCGGGTGGTGGACCTGGGCCAGCTCCCGGTACCGCCGCTTGATATCCTCGAGCGTCGCGTAGGGTGGCAGGCCCAGGAGGGAGAGCAGTCCCGGGTCGTAGGCGTCGGCCATGGACAGGCCGTGCTCCTTGAAATACTGGAAGTAGACGCGGTAGAAGAAGGCCTCGTAGACCTGCTTGATCTCCTCGTGGTCCATATTCGCCAGCCGGTTCAAGGGGTAGGCCGCGCGGTCGTCGTCCACGGACCGTGTGGAGAAGAACGTGTCCCAGACCAGCGCCTGGTGGGCTTCCCGCGGGCGGGTGCGGAAACGGATGCGGCACTCGGTCTGCTTGAGCTGGCGCAGTTTGCGTTTCAACTGGGGAATGGTCATGGAGCGGTCCGGTCGGGCGATGGACGATTTGCCGGCATGGTCGCGGCGCGGTCCTGATATGGACAGCAAACGGGCCCGGCCTCGGCGAACCTGGCCGATAACAGGATTCTCTAGTTCAACATGGACGGCAGGCTCTCGGTCGTATACGCCCGGGGCAGGGGATGGTCCCAGGGCCAGTCGACTTCCTGCCGCAGGTACCAGGCCGCCTGGATCGCCTTCATGCCGGCGGAGGCCGCACCGCGCAGTTCGTCGAAATTCCCGTCTCCCACGAAGTAAGCGTCCGAAGGTTCGACGCGCAGGCGCCGGCAGGCAAGATCGTAGATCCTCCTGTCCGGTTTCATCAACCCGACGCTGCACGAAAACACCACGTCGTCCACGTGGTCCTGAAGCGGGCAGGATTCCCACGCCAGCGCTTCATTGGGCATGGCGTTGCTGATGATCCCGATGCCGAGGCCAAGGGACCTGACCCGGCCCAGCATCTCGAACACCCCGGGATCGACTTCCGACAGCGCGCGTTTCTTCCAGCGTTCGTACTCCCGGGCAATCCCGGCGATTTCACGGTCCGAGACCGGCGAGCCGACCTCATCGCGCATGTGCAGAAACCTGGTCAGGCTATCCGGAAACCCACCGGTCATGACGCATTCGCCGAAGTCCACCCACCACCTCGACATCCGGTCCTTCGTGGTACGCAGTTTCACGTAGACCGGAGTCCGCGACTGGTAAGCGCTTCTGGTCTTCTCGGTGATCAGCGTTTCGAACAGATCGAAGAAGACGGTTTTCATATTCGCCGCAAGGACATTAAATCCTTGAACTTTTTTCTAATGAGACGTGTCGGTGTGTTTTATCTGGGCGACGCTAACAATATTCGGAATCTCGTCATTATGAAATGGGTTCACAGACTGGATTTTACTCATACCTCACGGTTAGTTGCCCTGCGATTCTGTATCCTGACACACCGAGTTTCCGTCCATTTCTTAAAACAATGGTAATGACTCTGTAGCCGTACATTACAGTATATATACCTTGTGAAATGTTCGACAGATTATAGCTTGTTCGAAGACGATCTTTAAGTATTTAACATCAATATAATACCCTTAGATAATCCTAGGTTACGTCAAAAGAGAATACGGATAGATTGTAGCTAATACAAAGGGATCTGTTATGGCGCCAGCGAAATGTTTGGAAGGATTGGTTCTTTCAAATGGATGGACAGTCGGCAAAATGATAAAGCCTCCACCTCACAGCACCGGAGGATGCTTCTCAGTTGGTTATAAGGTTCGGAACGAAGACGGACGTTTAGCGTATTTAAAGGCATTGGACTTTACAAGTGCCTTTCAAAGTGAAGATATACCAAGAGCTCTTCAGGCATTGACGGAAGCCTACAATTTCGAGAGAGATTTACTTGAGAAGTGCAAAGATAGAAGACTCAATAGGATAGTCGTAGCTTTGGGTGATGGTAATACAAAAGTACCTGGGTTTAGCCAGCCAATTGGTACGGTTTACTACATCATTTTCGAAGATGCAAAAGGGAATGTTAGAGACGAGGTTGAGCATTTGAAAGCATTTGATTTGGCATGGTGTCTACGATCACTACACTTCACGGCTGTTGGGTTACAACAACTTCATACTTCGGGTATTGCTCATCAAGATTTAAAGCCTTCTAATGTCCTAGTTTTTGATGATCGTAATACTAAAATCTCAGATCTGGGATGTGCCTCGGCCACTCAATTTCGGTCTCGTAGAGACAGCTTAAACGTACCTGGAGATCCTGGCTATGCTCCATTAGATCAACTTTATCGCATACCTGCAAGAGGATTCTCAGATCGATGCTTGGCAGATCTGTATTTACTTGGAAGTCTAATTTTTTACTACTTCTGCAGGTGTTCGGCTACACACGCAATCCAAGTTAAATTATCCAACAATGCAGGTATACAGTTATCCTCAGATTTTGGTAATGACCTACCCTATATTCGACAAGCATTCAATGAGGCGTTAGAGGACCTAAGAAAGGAAATTGAGAAATACTCTGTGACTATCGCTTCCGAATTAATCGAAATCGTAGCGCAGTTATGCGAACCGGACCGCGATATGCGAGGAGATCTTAGGTCAGTTGTATCTGTGATACCTAGACACAATATCGAACGATATGTATCACGTTTGAACCTTATCGCTACAAAAGCTGAATTGAGTCTGATATGAGCCAACTCTACGATAACAAGAACCGGCAGATCATACCAAGGTGGTATCCATTTAAGACAGCGTGCTTAATGGGTGATCTGAGATCAGACGTATTGTTGCAGATACCCGAAAACATTTCTTCGGCCAGTATGCTAGACAAAATCCGTCATTGGAGAACCATTCCAAATGTTTCTCATGCAATTGATTTGGTCGGTTCGGCTCTCGTAATTGGAGATCATGACAATGACGACGTGCATGATGCTGCAAGGTTCATCATTGGCAGATCCGATAAAGTTTCTACTCTTGGTCTCGAGATGGCAAGTCTGTACAACAGTGATAGGGAGCAATCCGCATCAGAGTTTTTGCCCTCGAAACATTTAATAAATGAACAGTATCTTCATATCGCCTATTTGAAAAGTGTAGTTCGGCGTTATCCTCGTAATGCTATCGCATGGTCGGACCTTGCATATAATTACACACTCTTGGGTCAACAGCAACAGGCAGAAGAGTGCATGGATGTCGCAGTATCAATTGCTGGAGATAACAGATTCATACTAAGGTCGGCAACACGCTGTTATTTGCATCTCAAATCTCCCGAAAAAGCCTTGTATCACATACACAAATCCAATTTGAAAACCCAGGATCCTTGGATTGTATCTTCGGAAATAGCTGTATCTGAAAGTACAGGACACAAGCCTCGACTCCTGAAGATCGCGCGTAACTTATTGCAAAATAGAAATTTATCAGATTGGTCACTCAATGAGTTAGCAGGCTCTCTAAGTACGTTAGAAAGAAACAGTGGTTCGAACAAAAAAGCCAAAAAACTACTGTATCAGGCACTAAAAGAACCCAACGAAAACACCTTGGCACAGATAGAGTGGCTTGGAAGATACCTCAGTGCGGAAATTACTCGGCCGCATAAAGAAATCGTAGCCGGATTCGAGGCAGATACTTGGTTACTCTATAGGCAAGGTAATCATGAAGAAGCTCTCGAGTTCGCAAAAAAATGGTATCAATTCCAACCGTTTTCGTCTAGGTCTGCGGTATTGGCATCCTATATTGCATCTGTGTGTTTGGAAGATGATCTAGAAGCGATAAAGATTATAGAGGAAGCTAAGAAATCTTCGCCTGACGATTTAATGCTAAATAACAATTATGCTTTTGCTCTTGCTTCTTTAAATAGGATTGACAAAGCTCTCGCAGTTATTTCTGCTATTAGGAATGAATCTCAGGACGAAAGGTTTTCCTATACACTTGCGGCCACAAAAGGATTAGTTCGATTTCGAAAAGGGGATGATCAACGAGGTAGAGAACTTTACCAATGCTCAATTAATGGGTTCAGGAAACTTCAAGACCATTCGAGCGCAGCAACTGCCGCGGTGTTTCTTGCACGAGAGGAAGCTATTCTTAAATCCAAGAATCAGAAGGCAAGCTTGGATGAGGCAACCAAGTTAGCAAAGCAAGCAGGAGTAAAGGAGTTAATCTCGATAGCCGAAGTGTTGGCCGAAAAACAATATCGTCATTAGCAATTCTAAACCAACTAGCAATTACTGACCTCTCCTTGCCTTTAAATTCCATTACGTGATCCCGAATTCCTGAATGGACTGGATGGCGGACATGTCGTGCACGCCGCTGTCTTCGAGGGACACGGAGGACTGCAGTTCCAGGACGGCGTCCCGGTGCAGCGCCTCGATCGTGGCGCAGCCCGCCGTGGCCATGCCCGACTTGAGCATCTGCATGACGATGGGGAGCTTGTCGTAGACCGACCCGGCATGGGGCACCTGGCCGACGATCCCTTCCTCGAAGAAGGTGCTGGCGAGTTGGGCGTACCGCCGGTTGTTGAAGGCCTTCCGGCTGCCCTCCATCCAGTATTCCTTGACCAGGTCCCCGGCGGCGTTGCGGACCAGTTCGCCGTGGCTCTCGGTAAACCGCGCGAGGAGATTGCCCATCATGAGCGTATCGGCCCCGAGCGACAGGGCCACGAGCATGTCCGCGGGACCCTGGATGCTGCCGTCCGCCACGAGGGGCAGGTAATCGCCGGTGGTCCGTACCCATTCGTCGCGGGCCGCGGCGACTTCCTGGATGGAAGTGGCCTGCCCGCGGCCGGTGGCCTTCACCATCTGCGTCGTGCAGCCGGACGCGATGCCCATGCCGATCTTGACGGCGTCCGCGCCGCAGCCGGCCAGGTAATCGAAGCCTTCCCGCGTCACCACGTTGCCCGCGATCACCGGGATGTCGTAGTGGGACTTGATCCATTTCAGGGTCTCGCCCTGGTATTCGGTATGGCCGTCCGAGGCGTCGATGACGATCACGTCGGCCTGGTGCTCGATCAGCGCCGCCACGCGATCGCGGTCCTCGGGGTGCGTCGATACGGCGGCGCCGACCACCAGGCGCTTCTGGGCGTCTTCCGTGGAATGGGGATGGCGGATATGCTTGTCGAGGTCCCGCTTGAACACCACCGACACCAGCGTCCCTTCGGAAGAAACCATGGGCAGGAACCCGCGGCCGTATTCGATCATCCGCGTATTGGCCGTCTTCAGGTCGTCCTCCTCGGCGCCGGTCTGCACGTCGGTCTTCATGCGGTCGCCCACCCGCATGCCGTGATCGTACCGCTCGTCGAAATCCTTGTCCGTGATCACGCCCACCAGTTTTCCATGAAATACCCCGGTGTCCGTCACCGGGAAGGTGTGGTAGCCGGTATCGTTCATGATGTCGATCACTTCGCCGATGGACTGGTCCGGCGACAGCGTGACGATATCGGTCTGAAACCCGGCCTTGAACCGCTTCACCGCGTCGATCCGGGCGCACTGCTCCTCGATGGTCTGGCTCACCGCGAAGACGCCCATGCCGCCCAGCTGGGCCATGGCGATGGCCAGCTCCACGCTGGTGACGGCCTGCATGGCCGCGCTGAGAAAGGGCGTGCGCAGCGCCAGGTAGCCGTCTCCCTGCCGGCAGAGGCGCGTTTCCAGCGACACGAGCTGGGCGTTCGCGTCGGCCTGTGTCAGGCTGGGAAGAAGGCGGTATTCCTTGAGACTGTGTGAAACGGTAGAGGCTATGCGAGCCATGTATGTCCTCCGTGGGAACCCGGCCGGGGATCCGTTTCCCCGCCGTATTCCCCTGTACGGTAATCCGAGGTTGTGCCGTCCTGGTACGCGTAAACCGGCGCCTTCGCATTCAGTTCATTCAATATATACGAAACCTCCGATTTTGCCTTGACATAATAAGGGGAAGAATATATTAGTCAAATTGATAATTTTAATATGATCCATTAAGTTGATTAATAAATGAACCTGTCCTACGATCAGGCCGTCGCCTTCCATGCCGTCGCCCGCCACGGGAGCTTCTCACTGGCGGCAAAAGCCCTCTTCCGGTCCCAGTCGGCCGTGAGCATCCAGGTGGCCAAGCTCGAAGGCGAGATCGGCCAGCCGCTGTTCCACCGGACGACCAGGCATCTCGCACTCACCGAGGCCGGGAAGGTGCTGCTCAAGTACGTGAGCGAGATGGAAGGCCTGATGAAAGAGGCCGTGCAGGAACTGGAGGACCTGGACAATCTGGAAGCCGGCCGGCTCGTGCTCTGCACGTCGGACACCACCGGCTGCTACCGCCTGCCGGCCCTGCTCAAATCCTTCCGGGACCGCTATCCCGGTATCGACATCGTCGTGAAGAACGCCACGTCGCTGCGGACCATCCAGGCCGTGGTCGACGGCGAGGTGGATCTCGGCGTGGTCACGCTGGCCTACCTGCCCCGGGAGATCGAGGCGATCCCGCTGTTCTCCCGCCAGGACGTGCTGATCACGCCGCCGGACCATCCCCTTGCGGACCGCCGGACCGTCCATCTCAAGGACATGGAGCAGTATCCGCTGATCCTGCTCGACCAGCACTGCGCCTCCCGTCGGTTGATCGACGATCTGTGCGAACAATCCCGGGTGCAGCTCGACGTGGCCATGGAACTGAGCTCGATCGAAGTGATCAAGCACTTCGTCCGCATCGAGGCGGGCCTGTCCATCGTCCCCTCCGTCGCCATCCGGGAGGAACTGGAAAACGGGACGCTCGCGCAGGTTTCCATCGGCGATTTCCGAAGCCGCCCCCGCCAGAAAATGGGCGCGATCTACCTGAAAGGGCGGTATCTGTCCAGGGCGGCCCGGAGTTTTCTCGAGGCCCTGCAGGCGTACTTCAGGCCGGGGCGCGGGAAGATCGCGGCGGGCCGGGGCCAGCCCGCGGCGTGAGGGGCGGATCCGGAAAGTCCCGCGGCGCGATCCGAAACAAGCGGCCGCGGCCGGCCCGCGGCGTGAGGGGCAGGCCGTCGGTAAAGGGGAACAGATCTTGCATTCAGACGTATACTTGTGTAGATACTGATTATCCCCGGTAGATTGCAGCGCACGCCAGGAGGCGCATCGTGAAACGACACAACCTGTCCCTCTTCGCGGTTTTCGCCGTGATGCTGTCCTTCGTCGTGGTATCGGCCGTCGGCTGCGCCGCGCGCAGACCCGCACTCGTGGAATCAAAGGACCTGGTGGCGGTGACGGTCATGCCGGCCGGCCCCAAGAACTGGCTGTACACGGTCGAGACGAAAAACGCCGAGTACCTGACGAGCGTGGAATTCATCTCCCCGGACCTGGAGGGATTCAAGGTGCTCGCGCTGCCCGAGGAAATCAAAATCACCCAGCAGAAGACGCCCGATGGCATCAAGGTTAACCTGTGGGGAAGCATCTATGGTGACCGGTACACCCAGTTCCGCCGCCTGCGGCTGATTCTGACCAGCGACGCGCCGAAGAGCCGGGGTGAGATCAACATCCGCGTCACCGATTTTCGCGGAAACACCACGACGATCGAATCCATCGCGGGGCCCGTCGCCGCCCGGATCGGCACGCCCCGGTACGCCTGGCAGCGTGCCTGGCGCGCTTACGAGGTCATGCCCCAGCATTTCGGCCGGTTTCCCGACAACCTCGTGCGCATCAGTTTTATAGGGAATTGACGCTCGCGGCTGGTGACTTAAGTCGGAAGGTAGGATGGGCGAACGCGGGCTACCTCTTACGTTTTTCGTCCCTCGGGGGTTCGCCCACGCTCTCCTTCTGAATGAACCGACGTTCGACGGTCAACTCGCGCTTGCATGACGCTCGATGGTGAACCCGCGCTTGCATCCGTAACCCGGTTCGCTCAATCGCTTCGACTTTCTTCCAGCACGCGCACGCCCGGCAACACCTTGCCCTCCAGCAGTTCCAGCGACGCGCCCCCGCCGGTGGATACGTGACTCATGCGATCCTCGAGGCCGAGTGCGTTGACGGCCGCCGCCGTGTCCCCTCCACCGATGATGGACACCGCACCCCGGCTGGTAGCCTCCGCGATGGCGTGGGCGACCGACGCCGTTCCCTCCGCAAAAGGCGCCATTTCAAATACGCCCATGGGTCCGTTCCACAGGAGCGTCCCCGCTTCAGTGATGGCCTCGGCAAACCTGTTGCGGCTTTTCGGGCCGATATCGAGTGCCATGGATCCTTCGGGGATCCTTTCTACCGTCCTTGATTCCGCGTCCTCGCTTACTGTTGCCGCGACAACATGATCCACGGGCAGCAGGACCGGTTTCTCCAGGCCGGCGGCCCGGCCGAGTATCTCACCGGCAAAGTCCAGGCGATCTTTCTCCACCAGGCTGTTCCCGATCGCCTCGCCCCGGCTTGCGAGAAAGGTATAGGCCATGCCGCCGCCGATGATCAGCGCGTCGGCGATTTCGATGAACCGGCGCGTCGCCCCGATCTTGTCCGAAACCTTTGCCCCGCCGAGCACGACGACCAGCTTCCCCTGGGGGCTCTCAATCGCCCCCGAAAGATAGTCCAGTTCCTTCCGCATCAGGAACCCGGCCGCGCGTTCGGGCAGAAGACGGGCCACGCCCTCGGTGGACGCGTGGGCGCGGTGGGCGGTGCCGAAGGCGTCGTTGACGTAGACGTCTCCCAGGGCGGCCAGCCCGCGTGCGAAGTCAGGATCGTTCCGGGTCTCGCCGAGGTTGAACCGGACGTTTTCCAGCAGCAGGCATTCGCCGTCCTTCAGCGCTTCCGCCGCAGCCTCCGCCGCGGGCCCGACCGTCTCATGCACGTAGCCGACCGGTTGTTCCAGGAGTTCGGCCAGCCGGTCCGCCACAGGTTTCAGCCTCAGGGCTTCCGTCACGCCCTTCGGTCGTCCCAGGTGCGTCATCAGCACGGCCCGCCCGCCCTGATCCAGGATATGACGCAGCGTGGGCAGCGAAGCCCGTATGCGCGTGTCGTCGGCGATACGGCCGTCGGCGTCGAGAGGCACATTGCAATCGACGCGAACGAGGACGCGCCGGCCGCGCAGTGCGAGGTCTGTGAGGGAGCGGATGTTCACTTGTGACCTTTCGCGGTTGGGCATAGATTCAAATTACACGTTGATATCGAACGATCAAGTCACACTACAAACCAGGTAGTCAAAGCGGCTTATGCAGCATGCCCATTTAGGCGATAGCAGGCTCCGGGTGAGTCGTTTCTGCTTAGGACTCGAGAACCTCTATGTGCACAGATTCATAGACGAGGAAGACGCGGTTTCGATGCTGGACGAGGCGCTCCATCTGGGTATCAATTTCATCAATATCGGCGGCGCCGATCTGCAGGAACTGATAGGAAACTGGCTGTCAAAGGATAAGCGCCGACGCGGGCAGGTGGTGCTGGCCACCTTTGCGCGAAACGAGACACCGGAACCTGATTTAAGTCCATATTCCAGTGATGGGATTCGCCGGTCCTGTGAAAACAGTCTGCGGCGCCTCGGGACCGACCGTATCGATCTTGTCCAGTTCGATCACTGGTGCGATACACCGTGGGATGAGATCTGGCAGGCGTCGGAACAACTCGTGCAAACTGGCAAGGTCTTGCATGTGGGGAGTGCGAATTTCGCCGCATGGCAAATCGCCCAGGGCAACGAAGCGGCCAGACGCCGTGGTTTCAAGGGGTTCGTATCCGAACAAAGCGTGTACAACCTGCTGCAACGTAGCATCGAGCTGGAAGTGATCCCCGCTTGCGCTTCGTATGGGATGGGCATCCTGACATGGAGCCCTCTCTGCAGCGGTTTGCTGGCCGGCAACGTACCCTCGGACGCAGTGGGTCGGCGTTCAGACCGCAGTTTTCATGCGTGGCACGAGAGATATCGCGTGCAATTGGAAGCCTACGGCCATCTATGCCGGGAACGTGGATATTCACAGGCGGAAGTTTCATTGGCCTGGCTGTTGCATAATCCCGTTGTGACCGCTCCTATCGTCGGTCCACGCACCGTCGAACAGTTACGACAGAATACAAAAGCCGCCGGGTTGTCCCTTTGCGATGAGTTACTTGACGAACTGGATCGCATTTTCCCGGGAGTTGGCGGTCCCGCGCCGGGAGCCTACGCCTGGTGATTCTGCCTCGATCCCGCCGAACCGCGCGTCTGGCCGCGAATCCGCTCGCCAGGCGGTCCTGTTTCGAATCCTGCCTCGATTCCGCCGAACCGCGCGGGCGGTAGAGCGAAATCCGCGCGGCGATCGTGACAAATCCACGCAACGAACCCCATTTTCTACTTTACTTTGTTGATCGCGCGGGTTATATACAGGGTTTCAACCGGAATTTGGTACAAGTGCGAATAACGGACTATCCTCTCTTTTTCCTCCTTCAAGAAACCGTGTCTGTTATTGCAAATCAACGGGATTCCAGTACTCCGGTTTGATGCGAGCACCTGGAAAAGGCGTTACTGTATTCGATTTTCGCAACCGGAAGGGTGCGATTGAAGGGCCATTTTCATATGAAAAACCCCCGGGGTTTGTACGATCCGGCCTATGAGCACGACGCGTGCGGCGTCGGAGTCGTGGCGAATCTGAGCGGCGAGAAATCCTACGACATCATCCGTAACGCCATCCGCGTGCTGGTCAACCTCGAGCACCGCGGCGCATGCGGCTGCGATCCCCATACGGGCGACGGCGCCGGCCTGCTTTTCCAGCTTCCCCACGCCTTCTTCAAGAGGCAGTGCAGGCTGGGCGGCATTTCGCTTCCGGATGCGGGTCAATACGCCGTGGGCATGGTGTTCCTTCCGCGGAAAGCCGAGCACCGGCGCTGGTGCGAGCGGGCGATCGAGAAGACGGTCTGGGAGGAGGATCAGGTCTTCCTGGGCTGGCGCGACGTGCCGGTCGACTTCACCCAGGCCGGTGAACTGGCCACGCAGGTGTCGCCGATGATCCGGCAGTTCTTCATCGGCGCCGGCGTGCTGGCGGCGGACCAGGACCAGTTCGAGCGCAAGCTCTACGTGGTCCGCAAGGTCATCGAGAACGCCGTGGACGCGCGGCTGCCGGAGGAGGACCGGGACGACTTCTACATCGCGAGCCTGTCGAGCAAGACCATCGTCTACAAGGGCCTGCTCCGGGCGGACCAGTTGGATTCCTTCTACCGCGACCTTTCCGACGAGTCCATCGTCACTTCCCTGGCGCTGGTCCACTCCAGGTACAGCACGAACACGCTGGGTTCGTGGCGGCTCGCCCATCCCTACCGCCTGCTCTGCCACAACGGCGAGATCAACACGATCCGGGGCAACCAGAACTGGATGCGCGCCCGCGAAGCGCTTTTCGCCTCCCCGCTGTTCGGCGACGACATGGCCAAGCTGAGCCCGATCATCCGGGAGGGCGCCAGCGACACGGCCGGGTTCGACAACGCGCTCGAACTGCTGGTGTCCACGGGACGGTCGCTGCCCCACGCCCTCATGATGATGATCCCGGAAGCCTGGGAGAACCACGAGTCCATGTCGGACGAGAAGAAGGCCTTCTACGAATATCACGCCTGTCTCATGGAACCGTGGGACGGTCCGGCCCTCATCGCCGCGTGCGACGGCGACCGGATCTGCACCACGCTGGACCGCAACGGACTGCGGCCCTTCCGGTACGTGGTGACGAAGGATGATTTCGTCGTCGGCGCCTCGGAAGCCGGCGTGCTGGAGATCCCGCCCGAGCGCATCCTCACGCGGGGACGGCTGCAGCCCGGCCGCCTGTTCCTGATCGACACGATCCGGGGCCGCATCGTCACCGACGAGGAGATCAAGCACGAGATCAGTTCGCGCCGTCCTTACGGCGAGTGGCTGTCGGAACACATGGAGAACCTGGACGACCTGCCCGAACCCGGTGACGTGCCCCGCCTGGACCTGGGGACGCTGGAGGAGCGGCAACGGGCCTTCGGATACACGAGCGAGGAGCTGAAGATCCTCATCGGGCCCATGTCGGCCACGGGGTATGAGCCGGTCGGGTCCATGGGCAACGACGCGCCGCTGGCCGTCCTTTCGAACAAGCCGCAACTGCTCTTCCACTACTTCAAGCAGCTTTTCGCCCAGGTGACCAACCCGCCCCTGGACGCCATCCGCGAGGAACTGGTCACGTCGGTGGACACCTCCATCGGACCGGAGCAGGACCTCTTCGCCGAGACGCCCTCGCACTGCCGCCAGCTTCGGATCCCGAGGCCCGTGCTGTCCAACGGGGAGCTCGCCCGCATCCGGGCGCTCGACCGGCCCGGGCTGAGGTCGGAGACCCTGCCGGCCGTGTTCGAGCGGTCCGCCGGTCCCGGCGCCCTCGAGGAGGCCGTGGACGAGCTCTGCCGCGAGGCGGGCCGGGCCATCCGGGAACGGGGCGCGACCCTGCTCATCCTGTCGGACCGGGACGTCGGTCCGGACCGGGTCCAGATCCCGAGTCTCATGGCCACCGCGGCCGTGCACCACTACCTGATCCGCGAGGGCCTGCGTACCAGCGCGGCCATCGTGGTGGAATCGGGCGAGCCGCGCGAGGTCATGCATTTCTGCCTGCTCATCGGGTACGGGGCCAACGCGATCAATCCCTACCTGACGCTCGAGACGGTGGAATGGATGAGCATCGACGGCCTGATCGACGCGCCGGTCGACGGGGACAAGGCCCGGGAGAACCTGGTCCAGGCCCTGTGCAAGGGTGTGCTGAAGACCATGTCCAAGATGGGCATCTCCACGATCAAGTCCTACCACGGCGCACAGATCTTCGAGGCCATCGGCCTGAAGCAGTCGGTCATCGACAAGTACTTCACCTGGACCGCGTCGCGCATCGAGGGCATCGGCCTGGCGGAGATCGAGGCCGAGTACCGCGAACACCACCACCACGGCTATCCGGACCGGCCGTTGTCGGACAGCCAGACCCTCGACGTGGGCGGCTACTACCAGTGGCGCAGCGACGGCGAGCATCACCTCTTCAACCCCCAGACCATCGCGCTGCTGCAGTCGTCTACGCGCACGGCCGACTACGAGCTCTTCCGGCAGTACACGGACCAGATCGACGAACAGACCAAGCTGCTGGGCACCCTGCGGGGCCTCTTCGAGTACAGGCAGGTCCAGCCCCCGGTGCCGATCGAGGAAGTGGAACCGGCCTCGGAGATCGTCAAGCGCTTCTCCACCGGCGCCATGTCCTACGGCTCCATCAGCAAGGAGGCCCACGAGACCCTGGCCATCGCCATGAACCGCATCGGCGGCCGGAGCAACTCGGGCGAGGGGGGCGAGGACCCGGACCGCTACTACCCGGACGACAACGGCGACTGGCGGAACAGCGCCATCAAGCAGGTGGCCTCGGGACGGTTCGGGGTGACGAGCAACTACCTGGTCAACGCGACGGACCTCCAGATCAAGATGGCCCAGGGCGCCAAGCCCGGCGAAGGCGGACAGCTGCCGGGCCACAAGGTATTCGAAGAGATCGCGCGCGTGCGGAAGTCGACCCCCGGCGTGGGGCTCATCTCGCCGCCGCCCCATCACGACATCTACTCCATCGAGGACCTGGCGCAGCTGATCCACGACCTGAAGAGCGCCAACGACCGGGCCCGCATCCACGTCAAGCTCGTGGCCGAGGTGGGCGTCGGCACCGTCGCGGCCGGCGTGTCCAAGGGCAAGGCCGACGTGGTCCTCATCAGCGGGTACGACGGCGGCACGGGCGCCTCGCCGGAGTCGTCCATGAAGCACGCCGGCGTGCCCTGGGAACTGGGCGTCGCCGAGACCCAGCAGGTGCTGGTCCAGAACGACCTGCGCGGCCGCATCGTGGTGCAGACCGACGGCCAGCTCAAGACGGGCCGCGACGTGGTCATCGCCTGCATACTGGGCGCCGAGGAGTTCGGCTTCGCCACGGCCGCCCTCGTGGTCAGCGGCTGCATCATGCTCCGCAAGTGCCACCTGAACACCTGCTCCGTGGGCGTGGCCACGCAGGACGAGGAGCTCCGCAAGCGGTTCACGGGCCAGCCGGAGCACGTCATCAACTTCATGATGTTCATCGCCGAGCAGATGCGTGAGCAGATGGCCCGGCTCGGCTTCCGGACGATCAACGAGATGGTGGGCCGCACAGACTGCCTGGACACGCGCAAGGCCATCGACCACTGGAAGGCGAAGGGGCTCGACTTCACTCGCATGCTCGCGCCGGCCGAAGCGCCGGACCGCGTGGCGCGCTACTGCTGCGAGTCCCAGGACCACGGCCTGGAGAAGAAGCTCGACCAGCGGCTCATCGAGTTGTCGACGGAGGCCCTCGAGGACCGCCAGCCCGTGGCGTTGCGCCACGCGATCCACAACATCGACCGGACGGCCGGCGCCATGCTCAGCGCCGAGGTATCCCGGCGGCACGGCGAGGAGGGCCTGCCGGAGAACACCATCCGGGTCCGGCTGCACGGTTCGGCCGGCCAGAGCTTCGGGGCCTTCCTGGCGCCGGGCGTATCCTTCCTCCTCGAAGGCGAATCGAACGACTACACGGGCAAGGGGCTGTCGGGCGGACTCATGGCGGTCTACCCGCCGGAAAACGCCGGCTTCGCGCCCACCGAGAACGTGATCATCGGCAACGTGGCCCTCTACGGCGCCACCGGCGGCCAGGCCTATTTCCGCGGGCGCGCCGGCGAGCGGTTCGCCGTGCGGAACAGCGGCGCCGAGACCGTTGTCGAAGGCATCGGCGACCACGGCTGCGAGTACATGACCGGCGGCCGCGTGGTCGTCATCGGGCCGGTGGGGCGCAACTTCGCCGCGGGCATGAGCGGCGGCGTCGCCTACGTCCTCGACGAGCAGGGCGTCTTCCCCGGACTGTGCAACCAGGAGATGGTGGACCTGGAACCGCTTGTGGATGACGAGGACGTCGCCGAGGTGCGGCGGCTCATCGAAGCCCACGTGCGCCATACCGGCAGCGACCGGGGCGAGGACGTGCTCGCCCGCTGGGAGGAGCTGCAGGACGCCTTCGTCAAGGTCATGCCCGTCGACTACCGCCGCGCGCTGCAGGAAATGGCGGCACGGGCGGCGGAGGAAGCCAAGACCAACGGCCATGCCGTCGCGGCGGCGCAGCAAGCGGTCGCGGTTGGCGTGAACGGCAAGGGTTAAAAATAAAAGTTATGGGTAAAACAACCGGCTTCATGGAGTACGAGAGAGGCACCGCGGGCTACCGTGACCCCGTCGAACGCGTCGGCGACTGGGACGAGTTCGTCCTCCCCATGGCGGAGGATTCGCTGCGCGAGCAGGGCGCCCGCTGCATGGATTGCGGCATCCCCTTCTGCCACACGGGCGTTCCGATGGGCAAGGGGCCCGGCGCGTCGGGCTGCCCCCTGAACAACCTCATCCCCGACTGGAACGACCTGGTCTACCGGAACCACTGGAAGGAAGCCCTCCAGCAACTCCACAAGACCAACAACTTCCCCGAGTTCACCGGCCGCGTCTGCCCCGCGCCTTGCGAGGGGTCCTGCGTCCTGGGCATCAACGCCAACCCGGTGACCATCAAGACCATCGAGTGCGCCATCGTCGACCGCGGTTTCGAGGAAGGCTGGATCCAGCCCGAACCGCCGCCGCAGCGGACCGGCAAGAGGATCGCCGTCATCGGATCCGGCCCGGCCGGCCTGGCCTGTGCCGCCCAGCTCAACCGCGCCGGCCACAACGTGACGGTCTACGAGCGGTCCGACCGGCCCGGTGGCCTGCTGATGTACGGCATCCCGAACATGAAGCTCGACAAGGAGAAGGTCGTTCAACGCCGCCTCGACCAGATGACGGCCGAGGGAGTGAAGTTCGTGACCGGCGTGGAGATCGGCAAGGACATCCCCGCCGCGGACCTGCGCAATGAAAACGACGCGGTGGTCATCTGCACCGGCGCCACCAAGCCCAACGACTTCGTGCGCAACGCGCCCGGCCGCGGCCTGGACGGCGTTCACTTCGCCATGGATTTTCTCCACGCGAACACGAAGAGCCTGCTGGATTCGAGCCACGCGGACGGCAAATACATCTCGGCGAAGGACAAGCACGTGATCGTGCTGGGCGGCGGCGATACGGGGACCGATTGCGTGGGCACGGCCCTCCGCCACGGCTGCAGGACGATGAACCAGTTCGACGTGATCCCGAAGCCCCCGCCCGAACGCGCTCCGAACAACCCCTGGCCCCAGTGGCCGGTGGTCTACAAGCTCGACTACGGCCAGGAAGAAGGCAAGGCCCTCTTCGGCGACGACCCCAGGCGCTACGACACCAGCACCGTCGAGTTCATCGACGACGGACGCGGCAAGATCAAGGCCCTGCGCACCATCGACCTCGACTGGTCCGTCCCCAGCAACGGGGCGCCCTTCAGTCCGAAGAAGGGCACGGAACAGGAGTGGCCCGCCGACCTCGTCCTCCTGGCGATGGGATTCTCCGGCCCCGAGGATCCGGTGCTCGAGCAGCTTGAAGTGGAAAGGGACGGCCGGTCAAACGCCCAGGCCGAATACGGGAAGTACGCCACCAGCGTGGAAAACGTCTTCGCGGCCGGCGACGCCCGCCGCGGCCAGAGCCTGGTGGTCTGGGCGATCCACGAAGGCCGGGGCGCCGCCCGGGAAGTGGACCGCTACCTCATGGGGAGCACGGACCTGCCGTGAGGAGCTTCAGTCATACCGTTTATGGAACAATGAATCAAATCACGGGAGGTACTAGAAACTATGCACCAACAAGATCAAGATTTTCTACGCGGGCATATTGCTGGCATCGTAACTGTGCTTGCGGAGATCATAAAAGCCTTACCTATGACACAAGCTGAGAAGGTTTCATTCGTAACACAGTTCAACGTTCACCAGATAAGTAAGGACCCTCGCCTACATACAGGAATCCATGCCTTTCTAGGCACGTTAGCCGAAGAACTGGACAGATAATGTTTCCAATGTGTTTTTAGATTGAATCTGACCCGAGTATATGACGAAAATCACTTTTGTTTGGAACGCTACGCACATATCCAGACCAAGCACTCGTTCCGACCGTTCTTAACCATAGAGTGGTCGAACAACTTCGCGCGGGTCTCAATCGGGAAGAACCTGAACTTCTAAATCCTCAGCCCACTGTATAGGACGATAAATACCAAGTCCAGCAGACCGACTAGACTGCCGATCTCATCGTCCGAATCCTGCAACATTTGCTTCTTTACGCCGACTTCCTCGACCTCTCCTTCAGATCGTACAGCGACGCGACCTTGTCTTCAAAAAGCGGTATGGTAAAATCGTCATGGTGAAACGGGCCTGTGGTGCACGTTCGCCGCGAGATCGCCAGCAGTGGAGCTAGTAATTTACCTACATGATGTCGTAGTGGAACGGAAGCCGTCATCGTGGTGTTTGCGATGGTAGTTCGCTTTGCTACTGAGCACTTTGCGAATCAGCACTGTGGTCGGAGTCTAGCGAATCATTTTCCTCTTGGGGATAGAGAAACGGATGTAACTTTCCCGATTATGTGAAAGTAGACGGGAATCCGGGGAGGTACATCGAAAACCCGACTTGCTGACGATTGAATTTTGTGCTTCCATCGTCATGATTTAAGTCGGCCTAGACTAACGCGATGATCAAAAAAACCTTGTAGTGAAACCGCCGGCTATGCTAAACCCGAAATGGGTATGTACTTGTTGTCAACTGATCGTGGTTGACGGTTTCCTAAACTACCTAGTTGCTACGGTCATTTACTTGGCCATCCACAATCAGGTTTGTATTTATTGGAGTAAAATGCGCATCCTTCGGTGCAGACTCCTAGATAAACTTACGCAACAAAGATCCAATGTCATTCGATTTGAGATCTCAATGTGCAAAGCAACATAGCCGTCAGTGGAATTTAGCGATCAGAAGCATCGAGAGTAATTAAAGCTGATCTTAGAAAAAGTTGAACATCGCCCGATTTCGTGACAGTTCCATTTCGAAAGTGGGTTAGAGCCGGCGGCTGTAGAAATGCATCATTAATTCATTAAAAAGGCAAATCGTCATCATTGATGGAGGTAATTGACCTTTCTGATTGCTGTTGAACGATTCCAGAATTCGATCTACTAAACCCGGTTGTAGGAATCTTGTTGCCGTGTTCGTCTATGTGTCCAGCAACTTCGCGAAATTCCCTCCGATATCGCCAGGCATTCTCTTCCTCGCATACATGCAGTGGCGGCGCGTCTCCATTCATAACAGCTTCGATAACCGCTTCCGCTCGGACGGGTGCGATGTATCCCACTCTGTCATCAATATCGAATTCCAGCAACCTCCACAGAACCCGTTGCTCAACTGGCACTGTGTTCTCAAGTGGTAAAATCCAAAAATTACCATTTTCATCCTCATGTTCTTTGGTGCTATTCAACACGTCAAAATACACTTGTACTGATGACTTTGACCATTTCTCCATCAACGTGCTCGATCCCCACCATTTGATATGATACATCATTGGGTCACAGCAAACGAGGTCATGTGACATACCAACTAAAAACCAACCCTCTAAATGTCGTGCATCAACTATCCAGATCATTTCTTTGTAGAATCTCTCTCGACTTCGAGCTTCTATATCAGAAATTGGAGAGTGTTGAACTTCGACGACGACACCACTGGGAGTTTTGACATCTGCTATATGCTTCTCTCCAGTCAAGCTATCTATGTACACCAATTCCTGACAGTCGATGGGAAACGCATCCTTCCAATAAAGATGCCAATCGGTCTCAGACTCTTGCCATGAATCACAAGCTGTTCTGGATTTATGAGCCCAATGCCACCGGACGTATGGGCCGCACTTAGAGATCATGTCACCGTGACATAGGCAACATTTGCCGTGGAGTTTTGGTGCAGGCTCCGATCGAATGTTGTTTACCAGCGCTAGTTTCATGACTGTTTGACCTGACGCCGTCGGCTTCCCCTAATTGGCAATCATGACTGCAAAAGCGATCGCACTATTGTATAATGCCACGAGATGCCTGGTATGCGGTGCGACCGGAGTTTCCAGATTATCAGTTAGTCACGCCGACTTCCTCGACCTCTCCTGCAGATCGTACAGCGACGCGACCTCGTCTTCATAACGCGGAATGGGGAAATCCTTCATGGTGAAACGGGCCTGGGATGCCCGTTCGCCGCGGACGAGCCGGCTGTGCGCCTCGACCTTGTCCGACATGACCCCGCAGTGGATGGGGAAAGCGTCGGCCGCGCGATAGCTGAGGATGAGCGTCTTTCGCGGACGGTCCGACGAGTTGATGGCCGACGCGTGGGGCGTCATGGCGCTCATGAAGATCGCCGTGCCCCCGGTGCCTTCAAGCAGCACCGCATCGGAATCGTCCACCTCCTCCGTGACCTTGCCCCGGAAGAACCCCTCCGTGCTGTGGCTCATCAGCGCTTTCGTGTGGCGCCGAGGAATGACCTTCAGGCAGCCGTTCTCCTCGGACGTGTCGTCGAGGTAGAAGAGGATGGATACCGAATCGCGGTTGGTCAGGGGGTAGTACGACAGGTCCTGGTGCCACTCCACGACGGACCCGATGTTCTGCGGCTTCATGTTGATCTTGCTGTAGTGGAAGAGCAGGTTCGGGCCGAACAGTTGCTCGACGCAGTCCAGCAGGGCCGTCGATTCTGAGAAATCCCGGTAGGGCTGATAGTACGTGCATGGTTCGTAGATACGGCGCACCAGCGTGCCGTCCTGCTCCTGGTTCGGCTCCATCTCCATGCGCGTGGCGTCGTGGTTCTCCTTCGTATTGCCTGCCGATACCCGATCTATTTCGGCCTTCAGCCTCGACAGGTCGTCCCCGGAAATGAAATCCGGATAGACGACGTAGCCTTCGCGGTTGTAATGATCGATTTGAGCCGGGGTGAACATGGGGGGTCTCCGCGGGGGGCTTAACTTGTCTTGTGGGCTAGTCTGAATTTGATGAAGAAAGTAGGTATTGCAACGGGTTGTGTCAAGTGGTAGTGAGGTCGATCCGCTACAAGGGAACCGGGCGGCAGAATTGACAAACCTAGCAATAAACTTAAATTAACCGTGGGTTCCATATTGGACGCTCAGAACGGCAGCAGCGTGAACGACAGAGGAAATCATGACAAAACTTACGGACCAGTAATCAGAAGTTGTGGGTAGAGACCTGCCAGGATGTGTCGGCGTTTGTCGAATTCAACTGAAAAGAAGAAAATCGTGATTGCTGGTCCGAATGGTGCGGGCAAGACTACGTTCGCGACCGAATTCCTACCCAACGAGGCGGATTGTCCCATCTTCGTCAACGCCGATCTCATCGCAGCGGGTCTGAATCCGTTTCGCCCGTATCACAATATCGTACAGGCAGGAAGGGTGGTTTTGAACCAGATTCATGGACACGCGCGTAAAGGCGGCAGTTTCGCCATCGAGACAACATTGAGTGGACGCGGTTATGTCCGTTGGATTCCACGCTGGCAGGAACAAGGCTACCGGATCAAGCTGTTTTTCCTGAGCCTACCGGACCACAAAACTGCGATCCGCCGCGTTGCGCAACGTAAGGCGGAAGGAGGGCACGACGTACCCGAATCGGTAATACGCAGGCGGTTTGACGCCGGATGGACCAACTTCATACAGATCTATCGTGACCTCGTCGATGAGTGGGCTTTGTATGACAATTCAGGCGATGAACCGAAACTGCTGGAGGAGATGAGTCAGAGATGAATTCAAAGAATCGGAAACCAAATGAAACAAAACGGGATCCGGATTTCATCGGTGCCGAGCTCGCCATGCGCCGGGCGGCTAAACGTGCACGTCAACGGGCTGAAGAAGTTGCCATGTCCACCTCGGCGAACGAACATGCGGGGGAGAGGCCTGGTGAGACCAGAACGGCAGAAGCAGTTTGTGATCCGAGAAGCTTGAGTTTTTCGCAGGCCCAGAGTTACGAAGATATACCCGGGGTGCTGAAGCTGGAAGAGTTACCTGAAAATGCGAGGACGAGGATATGCAATGTTTTCTACGCTTCAATTGAGCAGTCCAAGGAGCCAGTAGTACATATTAGTAGCCTTTTAGGATTCAAAATTGGAGGAGTCTGGGAGGTGGTATTACGGGATAAGCATATCTATCATGACAATCGTCCATTGGATGATTGGAAGAACCAGATACAGAATACTATACAACAACTGAGATATACCCGTCGTGGAGAAGAGCCCCTGGATGAGTTGAATAGTGGATTTAACCATATTACCGGCGAACTAAAGCATTCCATAGAAACGCTTCCATTTCACAAAGTCTTTGATATGGTTCAATACATCCTACGACACCCAAAGTGCCCGAGAGAAGTTATTACCTTGATGAAGCAGGAATTTGCTAATTGTAGATTAGCTTATACTATAGATACAGAAACACCCCCAACCATCATACCGGCCGTGACTGAAGAAGAAGGAAACACCATAGTCTGCACGTTTCAGACGCTACGCCAGAGCGGTTTGGACGCCAGCGCGACGCACCTTCGCAACGCTTCAGAATGCATCAATAAAGCAGACTGGTCGGCCAGCGTACGGGAGAGCATACACGCTGTCGAGTCCGTGGCGCGACAGCTAGACCCCAAGAGCGCGGGTACGCTGGGGCCGGCCCTGGCGTCTATCGAGCAGCGCGGCGGACTTCACCCGGCACTGAAGAAAGCCTTCAATAAGCTGTACGGATACACGTCGAACGCCCAGGGCATTCGTCATGCGCTACTGGACCGCGACGCCGCTGAAGTCGGCATGGACGAAGCGGTGTTCATGCTCGGTGCCTGCGCGTCTTTTGCGAGTTACCTGTCGCGCAAGCACGCAGCACAGAATGAAAACTGAGCAAGTAACGGAAGTTAACGTAAGCAGGGATCGCCAGCATATGTCAGACCAATTCTTCGCGCAACCCGTACTCAATTCTCCCTACGAGTATCCCGGGAGGCATTGGGAACTTGACGAGACCGGGCAGCCGACGCAGAAGATCGTAAACGAGAGACGACGAGCTGAGTTCATCACGCCGATTCCCAAGCCGAAGAAGCAAAAGGGATCGCCTCAGCAGGCCGAACTGGGCCTCAAGGAAGCGGAAGATATCTCGAGTGACAACCAGAACTACGAACACACTGAAATCATCAACGCCGTTCGCTATCAGGTCGATCAATGGCGTAAGATACCCAACCCGAACCTGTGGAAAGTGACCCCGGAGACGGCTCGTCTGCTGCAACACTGGCGGCACCATAGGTTTAACGGCATTCGCCCCTTCTTCTGTCAGATCGAAGCGGTGGAGACCGCTATATGGCTCACTGAAGTGGCACCCAACACCGGCCGACTCGGCAGGCGGTTCCGGGATCACCTCGACAACGCCAACAACAACGCCAATCCGGGATTGTCGCGGCTGGCACTCAAGCTGGCGACCGGCGCGGGCAAGACCACTGTCATGGCCATGTTGATCGCCTGGCAGACCGTCAATGCCGTCCGGCGTCCCCAGAGCCGGCGGTTCACGAACGGATTTCTGGTCGTTACTCCGGGTATTACAATCAAAGACCGCCTGCGCGTGCTGCAACCGAACGATCCGGACAGCTATTATCAGAGCCGCGAACTCGTACCGACCGATATGATGCCGGATCTCGCAAAGGCCAGAATCGTCATCACAAACTACCACGCATTCAAATTACGAGAACGCGTGGAGCTTTCGAAGGGTGGCCGCTCTTTGCTCCGGGGACGAGGCGAGGCGCTCGAGACGGAAGAGACCGAAGGCCAGATGTTACAGCGGGTCATGCCTGAACTCATGAGCTCAAAAAGCGTCATGGTGCTCAACGATGAGGCGCATCATTGCTATAGGGAGAAACCGGGAGAGAAACAGGAAGGTAAACTGACAGGAGACGATCGGGAAGAAGCAAAGAAAAACACCGAAGCCGCCCGGCTCTGGATATCGGGGCTGGAGACCGTGGGACGTAAACTGGGTATCAACCGTGTCATGGACCTTTCGGCCACTCCGTTCTTCCTTCGCGGATCGGGATACAAAGAGGGAACGCTGTTCCACTGGACGATGAACGACTTCTCCCTCATGGACGCCATCGAGTGCGGGATCGTCAAGCTCCCCCGCGTCCCGGTCTCGGACAATATCCCGGGGGGCGACATGCCCCGGTTCCGCAATCTTTGGGAACACATCGGCAGGAAGATGCCGAAGAAGGGGCGGGGTAAAGGCTCGGCACCAGACCCCCTCAACCTGCCCGTGGAGCTGCAGACGGCCCTGGAGGCGTTGTACGGCCACTATGAGAAGACCTTCGAACTCATGGAGGAGGCGGGGATAGGTGTGCCGCCCTGCTTCATCGTGGTCTGCAACAACACAGCGACCTCCAAGCTGATATACGACTACATCTCTGGTTTCCACCGGGTACATGAAGACGGTACCCAGACCTTCGAAAACGGCCGGTTGGCCCTGTTCCGCAACTTTAACGAGCACGGCGACCAGCACGGGAAGCCGCGCACGCTACTGATCGACAGCCAGCAGCTCGAATCCGGCGACGCGCTCGACCCGAAGTTCCGAAAAATGGCGGCAGATGAGATCGACCGCTTTCGGCGCGAGAAGATCGCCCGCACCGGCGACCAAAAACAGGCGGAGCACATCGGCGCCGAGGAACTGCTCCGCGAAGTTATGAACACGGTCGGCAAACCGGGCCGACTGGGCGAGTCCATCCGTTGCGTGGTGTCGGTGTCCATGCTCACCGAGGGCTGGGACGCGAACACCGTCAGCCATGTGCTGGGCGTCCGTGCCTTCGGGACCCAGTTGCTCTGTGAACAGGTTGTGGGCCGGGCGCTGCGACGTCAGTCCTACGACCTCAACGACGAAGGCTTGTTCAACGTCGAATACGCGGACGTTCTGGGTATACCTTTCGACTTCACGGCCAAGCCCGTCGTGGCGCCACCGACGAAGCCGAGGGAGACCGTCCATGTGAAAGCCGTGCGGCCCGATCGCGACAGCCTGGAGATCCGCTTCCCGAGGGTGGCCGGCTATCGCGTAGAGTTGCCGGATCAGCAGGTCGTTGCCCGCTTCAACGATGATTCGACACTGGAGCTGACGCCCGAACTAGTGGGTCCATCAAGTACGACCAACCAAGGGATCATCGGCGAAGGCGTCGATCTGAATTTGATACATACCGGCGATTACCGCTACTCGAGCCTGTTGTACAATCTCACCCGCCGACTGCTCTATACGAAGATGCGCGATCCGGGCGAAGATCCCAGGCTCCCTCTCTTCGGACAACTCAAGCGCGTGACCAGGCAGTGGCTCGACAATCATCTCGTCTGCAAGGGCGGCACCTACCCGGCCCAGCTCATGTACCAGGAACTGGCCGACAGGGCCTGCGAGCGCATCATGGCCGGCATCACGCGGGCAGAACTCGGGAGCCGTCCCGTAAAGGCCGTGCTTGATCCCTACAACCCGGTCGGTTCCACGGCACACGTCAATTTCAACACGACACGGACCAACCGCTACAATACGGATGCCGGCAACAAGTGCCACGTAAACTGGGTGGTACTGGACAGCGACTGGGAAGCCGAATTCTGCCGTGTCGCAGAATCTCATCCACAAGTCGAAGCCTATGTGAAGAACTACAACCTCGGCCTGGAAGTGCCCTACCGCTACGGATCCGAGACGCGGACCTATATCCCGGATTTCATCGTGCTCGTAGACGATGGACATGGCGATGACGACCTGCTGCACCTGATCGTCGAGATCAAGGGCTACCGGGGCGAAGACGCCAAGGATAAGAAGGCGACCATGGACGCCTACTGGGTACCCGGTGTGAACAACCTCGGGAATTACGGGAGGTGGGCTTTTGCTGAGTTCACCGATGTCTACGAGATTCAATCGGATTTTGAGGCTAAGGTTGAAGGAGTCTTTAACGAGATGATCAAGGTTAACGCGAAGCCGTAGAAGCGTTTCGAAGTTGTAATTGTGGCTCCGCTTCTGACAGAACATGGAGACCTGGTTCCTCGATTAGTCTATCTCGATCATGTTTGCCATTTTATGATCAACAAGCATCTTTGTTGTTCATAGGATATCAACAAACTGGCTGGTTGGATCCAAGAAGTGCCCTGCGTTATCTGCCAGGAGCTTACCCATTAGGATCTGATGGATGATCTTTCCGTCACACTCGGGGAGATATTGGAAGTCAGACGCGGCAAGGATTCGGAGTGAACAGAGACGAAGTCCTGAACCTGTTACGAGTACACAGGGCGACTCTAACGGAGCGATACGGCGTTACCAAACTCGCCCTTTTCGGTTCCGTCGCCCGTGACCAGGCCACGGACGACAGCGATCTAAATGTACTGGTTCGATTCGACTCGCCGGCGACGTCAGAACGGTATTTTGATTTCCAGTTCTACCTGGAAGACTTGCTGGGTTGTCCGGTCGATCTGGTAACGGACAAAGCGCTTCGGGCGGAGTTTCGGCCGTATGTAGAACGGGAGATGATCGACGTCTGAATTACGCAACGAATAGCGAAGAACGAACGAGGATTTCGGGTAACTGATGAATATCCGAATGTATAACGAAGAAGAACTTGCAAGATTGCGTTCGATGGACAAGCGAGTGACAAATCCTGGTGCACATTGGATTAATAAACCCAGGGTCAGACCTGCTCATCGTCAACGTAATTTCAAAGTTATAGGGCTTCAGGACGACTTCCGATTTTCGGTTTATCTGCGAAAGAACCTGACCGACGAGTGTGACTTCTCCTGCGGAATCGTATACCTCCCCCACGGTGCGGTACCGCTCACGTTGGCACGATACAACGGACCTGGGCACATACACGGAGAAATACACTATAGAGCCCACATCCATCGCGTATCGGAAACGGCTATTGCAGCGGGAAGGAAACCGGAATCGGAAGCGAAAAAAACAGAAAGATTCGATACACTTGAAGGCGCACTGGCATGCCTGATTGAAGACTTCAAACTGACAGGTATAAGCGCTCAATACGACCGACCGAGGCTGTTCTAATGAACCTCAACATCGATGCACTACGTGATCTCTTGTGCAATCGCCTGTGTGAAAACGTAACCGTAGAAGATCGTCCGGACGGCGCCTTGATGTTGCGGACAGGTTTTCAGTTCCCCGATGGAGACCAATATCCCATTCATGTATCCGAAGCGGTTTCAGGAGGGCTTCGGTTGTCGGACCATGGCCATACGCTTATGCACATAAGCTATGAACATGATATTGACTCTTTCATGGATGGAACTCGCGGTATGCTTCTGGAGCGTATCATGGGGGAGAGTGGACTCGAATGGGACGACGGAGCTTTTTACTTCGATACCAGCCCCGAGCGGCTATCAGAAGCCGTCTTTCAGTTTGGTCAGGCTTTAACAAGAGTTTTCGATCTGACCTTACTGTCCCGCTCAAACCTCGGTTCGACCTTCTATGACGATCTGGCTGACGTACTATTCCGGCTGGTGGACGAAGCCAAAATACAGCGTGATTTCGAACCGGATGTGCCCAATGCCGAGGCTTATCCTGTAGATTACCGAATCGAGGGTAAGGGTGAAGCCCCTCTTTTTCTGTACGGCGTACCTAACCGTGACAAAGCGCGGCTTACAACTATCATGCTGTCCCATTTCCATAGACATGAGGTGAGTTTCGAGTCGATCCTGGTATTCGAGAATCAAACTGAGATACCCAGAATGGATCTCGCCAGACTCTCGGACGTTGGTGGAGATATGATATCATCTCTTGAATCGTACGATGATTTCAACCGAAAGCTCCTCCAGCGCGTTGAGGTTTGACTAACAGAAAATAGAGACCTTACATGGCCCGAAGACGCCCCAGATCTAAACAAATCGAAACGATTACGCATGGAGAAGCATCGCGTAAGAATCTTCCCACTGCCGAGCACCAGGCGGTGATGGCGGAGGACGACCGCAATCCCGTCGAGGTCGCGTACGAGCGTCGCAATCGGGATCTCGACCCGCAGTTTGTCTGGCGCGGCAAGGATACGCAGAACTGGTCGGACCTCGTCGTGCAAGCCCCGCCGCTCTTCATCCAGGAGAAAGTGCATCCGAAGGTGCTGATCGACGACCTGCGGCAGCGGAGCAATGAGGCAGAAGCCGAGAAGAATGACGACGATTCGAGTTTCCAGACCGACCTGTTCGCGGATTTCAACGGGCTGCCGAGTGCGAACGCCCGGACCGAGTTTTACCAGCACGAAGCCAATTGGTCCAACCGCATGATTCTCGGGGACAGCCTGCAGGTGATGGCGTCGCTGGCCGAGCGAGAGGGGTTGCGCGGAAAGGTGCAGTGCATCTACATTGACCCGCCCTACGGCATCAAGTTCAACTCAAATTTCCAATGGTCGACGACCAGCCGGAATGTCAGGGACGGCAACACCCAGCACATCTCCCGAGAGCCGGAGCAGGTGAAGGCGTTCCGGGATACGTGGCGGGACGGGATTCACTCGTATCTTACGTATCTGCGGGACCGGCTCACGGTGGCGCGGGACCTGTTGACGGAAAGCGGGTCAATCTTCGTGCAGATTGGGGACGAGAACGTACATCGGGTGCGGGCGTTGATGGACGAGGTTTTTGGGGAGGAGAATTTCATTTCTTCAATTCCCTTCAAGAAAAAGAACATGCCTTTAGGTGCTAAGCTGTTGGAGTCGATGGATGATATTCTACTATGGTATGGAAAGAACAAGGAAGAAACAAAGTACCGACAGTTATACCGCAAGTACCAACCGCAGGGCCTCTATTATTGGAACCTGATTCGTGGTCGAGATTATTCTTTTCGTCGACTTACCCGAAATGAAATCGAGAATCATTTATTGATCAGAAATGAAGGCGAAATCTGCCGATTGGTGTCACTCAAGCCGCCAACATTTTCTGAAAAGTCGGTCTTTCCTGTAAAGTTTCGAGGTAAGACCTACACTCCACGTAGAGGTTCATGTTGGATCGGTAGCGAAACGACTATGTCCCGCTTGCTTTATGCAAATCGCCTCCATCCATCGGGAGACTCCCTATCGTATGTTTATTCGACAAATGACTATCCATTTTCGAAGATTACTTCCAACTGGCAAGACACCGGCACCGGGAATTTCGTAGAGGACAAGTTATATGTGGTTCAAACCTCACGAAAAGTTCTTGAACGCTGCATCCTCATGACCACCGACCCCGGTGATCTCGTCCTTGATCCCACCTGCGGGTCGGGCACCACCGCGTACGTCTCCGAGCAGTGGGGTCGCCGCTGGATCACCATAGACACCTCCCGCGTAGCCCTCGCACTAGCCCGTGCCCGCGTTATGGGCGCACGGTACCCTTATTATCTGCTTGCGGATAGCCGTGACGGTCAAATAAAGGAAGCCGAGGTTTCCCACACGCCCCCCATGGAAACGCCTACGTACCACGATATCCGTCAGGGTTTCGTGTGCGCGCGCGTCCCCCATATTACCCTCAAGTCCATCGCGAACAACACCCTAATCGATGTGATCTGGGAGGAATATCAGTTAACGCTGGAGCCGTTACGGCGGAGATTGAACGATGCACTCGGCATGACCTGGGAGGAGTGGGAGATCCCCCGCAACGCCGCCGATGCTTGGACCGACGAAGTCAAGCGAGTCCACGCGGACTGGTGGGAACGCCGCATCGCACGGCAGAAGGAGATAGATGCTTCAATCTCCGCTAGGGCAGACTACGAATACCTCTACGACAAACCTTACGAGGACAACCAGAAGGTCCGCGTCGCCGGACCGTTTACGGTCGAAAGCCTGTCACCCCACCGCATCTTGAGCGTCGATGAAAACGACGAACTCATCGACCACGCTGCCGATCGGCCTAGTAACGTCGCCGAAGCCAGGCTCGGGTACGTCGAGACGCGGGATTTCGCCGAAGTGATCCTCGAAAATCTCAAGACTTCCGGCGTCCAGCAGGCACACAAAGAGGACCGAATCGTCTTCTCCGGGATCAGACCTAGGCCCGGCGACCTAGTCTGCGCCGAAGGAACCTATATTGAAGACGACACGGACTCCAGTGCTGAAAAACGCGCTGGCATTTTCATCGGTCCGGAATTCGGCACCGTCTCCCGCCCCGATCTAGTATCCGCGGTGCGCGAGGCCGCCGACGCCGACTTCGACGTGTTGATCGCCTGCGCCTTCAACTACGACGCCCACGCCTCTGAGTTCAACAGACTTGGCCGCGTACCGGTTCTCAAGGCACGTATAAACGCAGATCTCCACATGGCCGACGACCTTAAGAACACTGGTAAGGGCAACCTCTTTGTCATTTTCGGCGAGCCGGACATCGACATCCTCGAAGCGAAGGATGGCCAAATCCAGGTCAAGGTCAACGGCGTGGACGTGTTCCACCCCAACACAGGCGAAATCCGTAGCGACAGCGCCGACGACATCGCCTGCTGGTTCATCGACACCGACTACAACGAAGAGAGCTTCTTCGTTCGCCACGCCTACTTCCTTGGCGCCAGTGATCCGTATAAGGCGTTAAGGACCACGCTCAAAGCCGAGATAAATCCCGAAGCGTGGGAAACACTCCACAGCGACACATCCCGATCCTTCGCCAAGCCAGCTTCAGGTCGGATTGCCGTGAAGGTAATCAATCACCTGGGAGACGAGGTGATGAAGGTGTTTCGGGTTGATTGACGGTACGTTTTTGGTTAAATCACCGAAGAAGACCGGGAGATCAAATCGAAATCTGGAGCTTTGAAATGAATAGACCTGTAATACATTCAACGAACATAACGCACCCCGACGTTCGGATTTCGGTACAGGATTTTGGTCCAATAGCGAACGGTACGGTAGACCTTCGTCCGCTGACGGTATTCGTAGGTCCAAGCAATACCGGCAAGACCTATTTTGCAATTCTTGTTTACGCGCTTCATAGGCTTCTGAACGGATTTCCACGACTCCCCGTCAAGAATACGCATCGCGGTTTTCTCTGGACTGGTCTACCGTATAGCAAATCTTTAGCGAGGAGTACCGATACGTTAGATGAGGGCCTCCAGGATGTTCTTGGCAAGCTGGGATACGCCGCGCGCCCGTTAACGTTCTTGGACTTACCCGCGACTATACGCGATGTCGTAGAGACCTATATCAAGATCCCTGCTTTGCTAGGCACAGATTTAGTAACAGAACTTCAGCGCTGCTTCGACCTCGAATCTGCCTCCAATATGGTACGACTTTCCGACCACTCCAATGAAATGACTGTGTCGCTTGGTATTAGCGAAGAAGGCATGGACCTTTGGAGCTTCCGTATGGGCGTCATGAATTCGGATTCGGATATAGCCACAGATGGACAAATCGAAGATATGGTCCTTTTTCCTGAAGGACGAGGAGATAAGTTGACACGGTCCAGTGAGATACTCAGTCGAATCCAACACTTGGTCAGAGAGAAAGAAGAAGACCATGAATCATTGAGGGGTTCTTGGTTTCTATCTGGACATCACACGGCGAGAATGTTTGAAGATTTAATTCACGAGGCTGCAGGTAGCGGGGCCAGCACGCACTACCTGCCAGCCGCCCGAAGCGGAATTATGCAAAGCCATCGCGTAATCGCAAGTTCCCTCGTGGCGCGTTCTGCCCGTGCTGGTCTGGAACAATTTCCAGTAGTTCCGACGTTTTCCGGAGTGATGGCCGACTTTTTGCAACGACTCATACTTTACGACTCAGGGTCCCTTTCTCAAATCGCCTCGCAGATTACGACCTGGAGCGAGACGTCAGGCGTTAATTTGAGTGATCTCGCTGAGACCCTTGAGCGTGAAACACTCTCCGGAGAAATTCGTACCAGTAAGTCTCCTTTGGGCGGGTATCCTGAATTCGTGTATCGACCACAGGAATCCGAAGAAGACATTCGCCTGTCCCGAGCGTCGTCCATGGTTTCCGAACTCGCCCCTGTCGTGCTGTTTCTGCGAGGTGTAGTAGGCATTGGAGACACGCTCATCATCGAGGAACCGGAAGCTCATCTCCATCCCGCCGCGCAGACGCAGATGGCGGTCACGTTGGCGCGCCTCGTCCGTGCCGGGGTCCGGGTCGTGGTAACGACGCACAGCGATTGGTTGCTGAAGGAAATCGGAAACCTGATGCGGGAGGGAGAACTAGGAGAAAAACCGGTTGAAAATGAAAGTAAAGCGGCTCCGCCGAAATCGTTAAAGTCAAGCGATGTAGGAATCTGGCTGTTCAGCAAGACCGGAACATCGGGTGGTTCGACCGTGGAGGAAATCCCATTCGATCGTATCGAAGGCGTTGAACCTCGTGATTACGAAGACGTTGCAGAAGCGCTCTACAACCGTGCAGCGGATCTGCAGAACCGCCTGGAGGAGGCTTCAGGGAGTATGCATCGCAAGCATGAATAACGTTCTCAGTACGATTCGGTCACGCGTGGGGGAGGAGAACCTCAGCGATTCGTGTCGAAAAAACGGTTGTCGTGTTTCCATGGAGGGTGTCTCGCGCTGTCGAGTCATCGTTGACGCGGATCTGGCATTCCCGGATCACAATGTAAGCGGTAGTCGGTGTGACTACATCGTGTTCCTCGCAGATTCTGACACCAGTGCCGTTGTCATTCCGATGGAACTCAAGAGTGGTGGGGTTGATGCGTCCGAGGTCGCCGAGCAACTGCAACAAGGTGTGTCCTTCGCGGAACGATTTGTACCACGGAGCAATGGAGAAATTCGCTTTCGTCCTGTACTGTTTCATGGTCGGCGGATTCATAAGAAACAACTCAATACGCTGAATCGTACAAAGGTTCGATTCCGTGGGCGTGATTTAACAATCCAAACGGGTCGCTGCAACCGTCCTCGAAATCTGGCAGATGTACTGGGAGTACCTTCACGAAGGTGACGTTGTCCTGTTTTCGCGGACAGGTGCAGGTCAGATCACCGTTAATGAGATAAGTCAACTGGGATTCAAGGAGTCGAAGGTGTTTCGCGTGTAGGGAGCGATGTCATGTCTGCACTCAACGGGATCATCATAGAAGGCTTTAAGAGCATTGCTTTCATCAAGCAGACATTACGTCCGCTCAATGTGTTGATCGGTGCCAACGGCTCGGGCAAATCAAACTTCATCGATGCTATCTCTCTCCTGCGTAGTATAAGTAAGGGACAGTTACAACGATACACAAGTCAGGCTGGCGGGGCGGACAGGATACTCCACTTCGGATCGAAGGTGACTCGAAGGATGGTGATAAAATTCCTGTTCGACCATGAGGAATCCTTTTACGTGCTCGAATTGCGGCCGGACAATGCCGACGGCCTCTATTTGAGTGACGCGACCTATCACCCGGATGATCCCCATTACAGCGAATCGGAGCAATCCCGCTATACTTCGAGAACCGGCGATCTCCTTCTGCCCGAGCACGTCCGTGAGCATATCCAGGGCTGGTTGCCCTACCATTTTCACGACACCAGTTCGACTTCGCCGATGAAGAAGACAGGTGAAGTGAATGACAACAGGAGGTTTCGGCCCGACGGTTCAAATCTCGCCGCCTTCCTTTACTATTTGAACAAAAAACATATCCTTTCGTACAATCTGATCCGACGGACTGTGCAAAGTGCGGCACCTTTCTTCGATGATTTTGAGCTAGAACCGCTCGCATTGAACGAGGACAATATCCGTTTCGAGTGGCGTCATCACGGATCGGACGCCTATTTCGACGCGTCTACGCTCTCCGATGGGACGCTCCGGTTCGTCGCTCTGGCCACGTTGTTGCTCCAGCCCGCATCGCTCCGGCCATCTCTCATCCTGCTGGACGAGCCGGAACTCGGATTGCACCCCTTTGCGATCTCCTTGCTGGCATCCCTACTGAAGAAGGCTTCGGTTGAGACTCAGATCGTGCTTGCTACCCAGTCGCCCATTCTGCTGGATCACTTTCAACCGGAAGACGTGCTCGTGGCGGATCGAGTGCACGGAGCGACCGAACTCCGAAGATTGGATGAAGCAAGCCTGAAGGTCTGGTTGGAAGAGTACAGCCTGGGCCAACTCTGGGAGAAGAACGAGTTTGGCGGTCGTCCCGTTCGCGAAGGCATAGACTGAGATGGGGAATCTGCACGGTGACACGACTGCTGGTCCACGTGGAGGGTGAGACCGAGGAGGGGTTCGTCAATAATGTACTCGCCCCTCATCTGTATGAACGTGGGTTTACTGGGGTCAGCGCTCGTTTGCTCGGGAATGTCCGTCAGCGTTCCCACCGCGGGGGCGTTAGAGCGTGGAACGCCGTCAGAAAGGATATAGTAGATAGTCTGAAAGAAGATTCAGCGTGTATCGCGACTACGATGGTTGACTACTATGGCATGCCGAAAGTTGGTTCAAGAGCTTGGCCGGGGCGATCGCAGGCAGCGGTGCTCCCTTTTAGAGAGAAGGCGGCGACTGTCCAGAACGCGTTGTCTGAAGAAGTTAGCCAGGAAATGGGCTCCAGTTTCAATCCGGAGCGGTTTATACCTTACGTCGTGATGCACGAGTTCGAGGCCCTGCTTTTCAGCGATTGTGAAGGATTCAGTCAGGGAATCGGGCAACCCGATCTGGCACAGTCGTTTCAGGCGATTCGTGACGAATTTGACGGTCCCGAAGAGATTGATGATTCTCCGGTAACTGCGCCTTCGAAGCGTATCGAAGAGCTCGTTCCCGGGTATCCGAAACCACTCTTTGGAAACCTCGCCGCACTGGAGATCGGCATTGTCGCGATGCGCAACGCCTGCCCTCATTTCCGAAACTGGCTGAATCGCCTGGAAACCCTTTCCCGTTGAAGCGGCGGCCATGATGCAGTTCCGTATTGCCGATACTTTTACCGGCAGCCTCGCCAGACTTACGGGGGATGAGCAGAAGGCAGTCAAGACCGCGGCTTTCGATCTGCAAATTAACCCGTCCTCTCCAGGGTTTTCGTTTCACAAACTGGACCGTGCTAGGGACAAGAATTTCTGGTCAGTCCGCGTCACGCGCGATATCCGGGTGATCGTCCACAAGACTGCCGACAACCTGTTGCTATGTTATGTTGATCATCATGACGCCGCTTACCGCTGGGCGGAGCGGAGACGGCTCGAACGGCATCCGAGAACCGGTGCCGCTCAACTCGTCGAGATTCGCGAGACCGTGCGTGAGATAGAGATCCCGCGGTATGTCGATGCGGAAGCGCAGATTGCTGAATCTCTCGACACGCCGCCTGCTTCCATACCTGCCGAGTCCAACCCTCCCATCTTCGCGGACACCTCCGAAGAAGTCCTGCTGAGTTACGGCGTACCTGTCGATTGGCTGGACGACGTCCGTAACGCCAATGAAGACGATCTCCTGGACATAGCCGAACATCTGCCCGGTGAAGCCGCCGAGGCACTCCTCGAACTGGCCGTCGGCGAGACGCCCGTGTCCGGGCAACCGGTCGCCTCCTCGTACGTCTTCGAGTCTCGCGATGTGCACGAATCGGCGGACGTTGCTGGAGAACCAGATGACGAAGCGTCGGAGTCAGCTGGGACAGATGGCGTCGTCGATCCGTTCGAACATCCTGACGCGCAACGCCGGTTCCGTGTCGTGCACGACGCCAACGAATTGGAGCGTGCGCTGGAGTATCCATGGGACAAGTGGGCGATTTTCCTCCATCCCATGCAACGGCAAATAGTGGAAATCAATCACACCGGTCCATTTCGGGTATCCGGTTCGGCGGGCACGGGCAAATCCGTGGTGGCCATGCACCGCGCCGTTTTTCTGGCGGAGAACAACCCGGACGCCAGGATACTGCTTACCACATTTTCAGAAACGCTGGCGAATGACCTCAGGTCGAAGCTCAGGCGGCTCGTTCACAATAGGCCTCGGCTTGCGGATCAATTGGAAATCGACACCCTCGATACGGTCGGCGAGCGTCTGTACAGGGCCGAGTTCGGTTCTCCTCGCATTGCTGGTCGTGACGTGGTCGAGGAGTTGGTGTCCGACGCCACAGGTAAAACGAAGTCAGGCGGATTCAGCCATCGATTCCTGATGGATGAGTGGGAGAACGTCGTCGACGCCTGGCAGTTGAAGAGCTGGGAATCCTATCGTGACGTCAGGCGGCTGGGACGGAAGACTCGTCTCTCGGCGGATAGTCGTTCGATTCTCTGGAACATCTTTGAAAAGGTCAACGCCAGTCTCCGAGACCGGGGTCTCGTAACTCCGGCGAACATATACGGCTCACTCGCTTCGAAACTTAAAGAACGGCGTAATCCACCTTTCGATTTCGTGGTCGTAGACGAGGCGCAGGACATCAGCGTTGCCCAACTGCGCTTTCTCGCGGTCCTGGGTGCCCAACAGACCAACGGTCTTTTCTTCGCCGGCGATCTCGGGCAACGGATCTTCCAGACGCCTTTTTCGTGGAAGGCATTGGGTGTGGACGTGCGGGGAAGGTCGCAGGTTCTCAGACTCAACTATCGTACGTCTCATCAGATACGTGTACAGGCGGACCGGCTTCTGGAACCGGAGATCGCCGATGTGGACGGAAACATCGAGGACCGAAGAGGAACTGTTTCGTCGTTCAGCGGCGAAGAACCTGAGATGAACGTTCTGGAAACCGAACAGGAAGAAAGCAAAGCCGTCGGACGATGGCTACAGAAACGTCTGGAAGAAGGAGTGAGGCCAGAAGAGATCGGGATTTTCGTGCGGTCGGACAGACAACTGGACCGGGCGCGCGATGCGGCTTCGAATGCCGGATTGACGTTCCAAATCCTGGATAAGGGCGTGGAAACGGCGCAGGCTCGCGTGTCGATCATTACGATGCACCGGGCGAAAGGACTGGAGTTCCGGGCCGTAGCGGTCTTGGCCTGCGACGATGAAGTCATCCCTCTCCAGGAACGGATTGAAAGCGTTTCCGATGAATCAGACCTGAAGGACGTCTACGACACAGAAAGACACCTGCTCTACGTTGCCTGTACCCGCGCCCGCGATTTTCTGTTGATCACCGGTGTCGCTCCCGCTTCGGAGTTTCTGGACGACATGCAGAGGTGAGGTTACGTTATTTTTGGTATCAGATCAGGCATTACAGTCCTAACCCAGCGAAGAGCACGAGGAATGAAGCCACGCGACCGACTCCACGGCCGTCAGGAGAAACGACTTTTGAAGCTGTACTTCTGTATTGAGGATCCCTGGTAACAGGACGGAGCCCGATCAGTAAATCCGACAAGAGACTTATGGCTCGAACGGCCACCATCCCGTTATCTCCATCGGATCGCCTACCTGGTCGGGGTACGTTGTGGTGGTAAGTACCCATGTTTTTCCCGTTTCGGAGTCCATGAGAAACGTGTGCCTCGCTGCGAGTCCTGAAGTGAATATGACAAACCTCGGTTTTTCGGTTCTCGGCAATTCAGGCAACTCTAATACCAACATCGCCTCCCAGGCTGTTCCGCCGCCTTTTGTCTTCACCAACTGATGTATGCGGCCTGTATGTCTATCCAACCGAAACGTCCACTTCGCTGCCAGTTGGGATTGCACGATCTCATACCGCGCATCCGATGGCGGCGTTGTCGCCTGATGCACCTTTGATACGTTCAACTGAGCAGAGACGGTGCTTGCCGAGCTACAGAGGACAAACGCCATTAAAAAATGAAATATAACTCGCATTGCTGGTTCCTCCATCAGGTTGTTACTTTCGCCACTTCCTAGAACAGATCACGGCCAGTTATGAGCGAAATGGTATAGAAGCGATTAACCAGAAAAGTACACGGCTGCTGGTCCGAGTCAACTACGGCTATGAACTGGCATAAGCACACGGTGGTTAACTAGATTCAGACAAAATGGCTAGTTACGATCTTCTGTGTTACTCATGAGTCGAACCCGACGCGACCGGCGAAACTCAACAATTCATCCATGGAGGATAGGCCATGATGGATTACTGTAGATACGCTGCCGCCACGCTTCCAAGCTCCGGCTCCTCGGGCGCGGGACGCCTCCCGCTCACCCCGTAACGGTCCAGGGCGCCAGCCATGCCGGCACATTCGGGGTGCCCGCAAAACGGCGCATCATCTGCCGCCGCGAAATGGACACGGTCGCGCGGGTGCGCTCCCCGGTCACCGTCGCATCGATCTCCGAGGCGGCCCGCAGGCCCGACTCGAGCGCTCCCTGAATCCACCCCCGATGCCCCGAGGCGTGCTCGCCGGCGAAGTGAATAGGGCCCTCGGGTGAGGCCAGTTCAGGGTGCTCCGAGAACGGGGGAGAGGAGGAGGCGAAGGCCGCCCCGATCCAGGGCTGGTGCTCCCACGCGAAGTGGGTTCCACGTTCCGCCACCGCGCGCGAACCTGGGAACAGGAGATCAAAGCGATCGATGAAGCCGGGCACGATGGCGCCGGGATCCATTGCCGCGACCGAACGCGCAAAGCCTCCGAACATGTAGGACATCAGTATACCCCGAGGCCCCTCCTGGTTCCAGGTGGGATGCCAGATCTCCGAGTACCCCCCCAGAAACGACAACCCCCATCCGTTCAAGCCGTCGCCCTCCCATCTGCGTTGCGCATACTGGACGTAAACCCGGGTGACGTCCGCGTAGGCGAGGGCTTCGAAGGCCGCTCGCTTCGCTTCCGAGAGGACGGGGTCGAACACGATCTTGTCGATGACGGGGAGGGGGACCGTGCAGATAAGGCGGCTGCCCCTCAGTTCGTCCGCGGCGTGTCCGTAGGAGGCCACCACCCCGGTCTCATCCCGGACCACGCTCGTCACCGGCGAGCCGAGCCGCACACGGTCTCCGAGCGCTTCGACGAAGGCCATCGGCAAGGCATCGGTCCCGGCCGGAATCTTGACCCACGCATCCAGCCCTCCAAGGAACTCGCCCGGCGTCTGCCGCTCGCGGGCTCCCCGATCGGAAACGACGAGGTACGCACCCTCCTGCGGATAGAAGGGGGATGTCTCGATGCCGAAGTGGTCGATGTAGCCGAGTGTCAGATCATGGTCTGGCGGGATACGGGCCGGACCGGTTTCGGCGATGAGTCCGTCGTCGAAGGGATCGCGAAGCGTCTGTGCCCGGCCCCCGGGCGCGTTGCTTGCTTCCAGGACCCGGACGTCGTGCCCCGCCCGGACCAACTCGTATGCGGCGACCAGCCCGGACAGACCGGCGCCCACGACGATCACGTCGACCCGATCTTCAGGTGACGTCGGCTCAGCGGTTGGCGGCGTCTCGGAAGGTGGCGTCGGCTCGGGCGGCTCGGGCGGCTCGTTGTCGTCCGGACCCATGACGTTCTTCGAGCAGCCCGTGCCCAGAATCAGAGAAACCATGGCGCCGCCCGCCCGGGTGAGAAAGTTCCGGCGGCTGACCGTTGTCTTTATCTTGTTGGCAGTCATCGAGGTTTTATTTTTTGGCCAGGAGATTGTAACGGTGGGAATGTGGGAGAGGAAAACGGATCCGTCAAGGTCCAATTATCTCGTACAGCCCCTCGATCGTCCGTTCCATTTCTTCCGGGGTTGAACGTCCCAATACATGACCGATTCGATCTACCGAAAGGGTCCGAACCTGTCCGATCCTGACCCAGGATCGTTTCGGAAGATCTGCCGAATCAAGGAGAAGGGTCAGAGGGAATCCGACACTTTGAGGCTGCCCCGTGATCGCCATGGCGATGACCGTACCGGAACGCTGGTTGAAAACCTCATGGCTCAAGATTAGTACGGGGCGACGTCCAGCCTGCTCCTGGCCACGGGTGGGACTTAGGTCGGCCCAGCGGATTTCGCCTCTCAATATTCGGGCCAATTTGCCGAATCCTCTTCGAAACCTTCTTCAGCCAGTTCCTGTTCCTCGACAGGCTCCAGTTTCGCACATTCTCGTGCCAGTCGACCCCGTTTAAGTCGATCCAGCTTCTCCGAAACGGCTTCCTCGATCGCCTGGCTTCTGTTCTTGTATGACTGCTGCATAATTAAACTGTCGAGTTGCTTGACGATTTTCTCGTCCAATGTGATAGCGATTTTGGATTTCATAATGGCAATCTCCTTTAGTATGACAATATATCATACCTTATTTACTGTCAAGTGTTAGTCTTTGCGAATTGAGAACTGGATAATAACAGACGAAATTACGATAGAGTTGACATCAACACGAAAAACACGTACTCAGAAAACCTGAAGAGATTTGAGCGTGCGTCTGCGCTTTCCATCACCTTTCGAAAAATTTCCGCCGCCACGCCCGTCCCGCGACTTGTGATGCAACCCGGGGAACCTGAAGGCCCCTGCCCATGCCCTTCGTATCCAACGCCCGGATGTACGCCGTGAGCCCCGAAGCCGAAGCGGCCTGGAAGGAGCTCATCGCCCACGTCGCCGAGGACGCCGGCACGGCGTTCGACTACGTTTCCTACCCGGCGCCGCGCCCGCTCGAGGAGCTCTGGCGGCGCGACGACATCGGTTGCGTCCAGATGTGCGGATACCCGATCGCGCTCGACCTCGCCGATGTCGTTCCCCTGGCATCGCCCATTCCCGCGGCGTCCTGGGCCGGGGGTGAAGCGCTTTCCCGGACCGACCTGATCGTGCGCGAAGATGCGCCCTATCGCGTCCTCTCCGACACCTTCGGCGGTACCGTGGGATGGACCGTCGCCCACTCGCAGTCGGGCTTCAACGCGTTGAGACATCATCTGCTGCCCTACCGAAGCGAGGACCGTCCGCGCCTCTACCGCCGCTCCGTCGGCAATCTCGTCACCGCGCGGCGCATCCTCGAAAGCGTGGCGGACGGCCGTATCGACGTCGGTCCGCTGGACGCCTACTGGCACATGCTCGCGAGGAAGTACCAGCTACGATTGACGGAGAAAGTCCGCGTCCTGGACGCGACGGCGACCGTGCCGATGCCGGCGTTCGTCGCCGTGCCGGCGATGCCCAGGCACACGGCCGACCGTCTGCGCGAGGCATTCGAGGCAGCCCATGGGCGGCCCTGGTTCGCCCCGTTCAGGGAATCGCTCCTGATCGAAGGATTTTCGACGGTGACGCGCGAGTCGTTTTTTCGTACTTTGGAATGGGCGCAGGCCGCCGAGGCCGCGGGTTATCCTGAGCCCGCGTGATCGAACGCCTCAATCAACCGAGAGCAAGCCATCATGAGCTATGATTTCGATCTCGGAAGCTGGTCCCGGAAAGTCACGACCGAGTCACCTGCCGCCCAGCGCTGGTTCGACCTCGGCCTGAACTGGACCTACGGCTTCAATCACGAGGAAGCGGTCGACTGCTTCCGGCGGGCGGCCGAAGCGGACCCCGCCTGCGCGATGGCCTGGTGGGGGATCGCCTACGCGAACGGCCCCCACTACAACCGGGCCTGGATCAGGTACACGGAAGCCGAAATCGCCGGAACCCTGCCGGTCTGCCATGACGCGGTGACGACCGCGGTCTCGCTCGCCGGCGATGGGACGCCGGCCGAGCAGGCCCTCATCAACGCGCTGGCGAAGCGGTACCGGAACGGCCACGAGCGCGAAACCGGGGCGCTGGACGCCTGGCACTGGGAATATGCGTCCGCCATGGGCGAGACGCGTAAGGCATTTGAGGATGATCCCGACGTCGCCGCCCTCTATTTCGACGCGGCGATGAACTGCACGCCGCGCCAGCTCTGGGACATTCAGACCGGGCAGCCCAACCCCTGCAGCCACACGAGCGAGGTGATGCCGGTGATGGACGCCTGGATGGACCGGATCGAGCGTACCGGGCCCGTCCATCCGGGCATCTGCCACCTGTATATCCATATGCTGGAAATGTCGCCCATGCCGGAGCGCGGGCTCAACGCGGCCGATATGTTGCGGGGGCTGCTGCCCGACGCGGGCCACCTGGAGCACATGTCGGCCCACATCTACGTCCTCTGCGGCGACTGGGCGCAGTCGGTGTTCCAGAGCGAGCGGGCGGTCGCCGCCGACGACAGGTACCTCGCCTATGCGGGAGACCAGAACTTCTACACCACCATGCGGTGCCACGACCTCCATCTCTACATGTACGCGGCCATGTTTCTCGGCCAGTTCGGCAAAGCCACCCGCGCCGCCGACCGGATCCGCGCCATGGCCACGCCCGACCTGATCGCCCGGAGCGCGCCTTTCATGGCCTCCATTCTCGACGGCTACTCCGCCATGAGCATCCACGTCCCGGTTCGCTTCGGCCGCTGGCACGACCTGATCGCATCGCCCGGGCCGCAAGGACCGCAGGAATCTTCGCTTCGTCCGATCGAAGCCGCCATGCACGCCTACGGGCAGGGCGTGGCGCACGCCGCCCTGGACCATATCGAAGAGGCGGAAGCGGCCCGCGACGCGTTCGACGAGGCCGCCTCCGCGATCCCCGAGGACGCGATCTTTCTCAGCAACACGGTGCGGGACATGCTCCGGATCGGCGCGGCCATGCTCGACGGCGAGCTCGAATACCGGAAGGGGAACTACGACCGCGCATTCGCCAGCCTGCGCCTTGCGGTCTCGCGCGACGACGCGCTCAACTACACCGAACCCTGGGCCTGGATGCATCCCCCGCGCCACGCCCTCGGCGCCCTCCTCGCCGAGCAGGACCTCTTCGACGAAGCCGAAGCCGTGTTCCGCGCCGACCTCGGCTTCGACCAGAGCCTGCCTCGCTGCTGCCAGCATCCCGACAACGTGTGGGCGCTGCAGGGGCTGGTTGAATGCGTCGAACACGGGGGAGATGCCAACGAGCTTCGCCTGCTGCGGCAGCGCCTGGAGTTCGCGAAAGCCCGCGCCGACATGCCCATCGATACCTCCTGCTTCTGTCGCCAGGCGGCCGCCGTGTAGTGTTGGTTCTCCATTTCTAAATCAGCGATTTTGAAATCCGGGAAGGTGCAGGAAGTTCCTGGGCGAATCGGTATACCTATTGACTTCCACACGAAAATAGTGTACACTAAATTCGTGCAACTTGGTCTGATCATGGCGACCAGGAAGAGGCGGCCAGGAAGAGGCGACCAGGAAGAGGCGACCAGGAAGAGGCGGCCAGGAAGAGGCGACCAGGAAGAGGCGACCAGGAGAAAGCATCCAAGTGGAAGCAACCTGGAGGAGACGGCCAGGAGGAGGCAACCATGAAAAACATCACGCTTAGTGCGGACGAGAACCTGATCGAAGCTGCCCGTCGACAAGCTGTATCGGAACATACGACATTAAATCAGAAATTCCGACTATGGTTAGAGCACTACGTTCGTCGCGAACAGCGGGCTACCGAAGCCATGCGCGTAATCCATGAGTTGCAAAGCAGCATATCCACTGGCGGTCGCAAGTTTACCCGGGACGAAATGAATGAGCGCTGAGTACTTCCTGGACACGAACGTCTTCATATACCTGTTTGACGAAACGGATGACCGCAAGCGTACGAGCGCGGAGAACCTGGTGCGGCAAGTGCTGGAAGACAGAAATGGCTGCATAAGCTACCAGGTTGTCCAGGAAACGGTGAGTGTACTGACGGGTAAGCTGAATGTCGCGCCATTTCAGGTCCGACGTATCTATGAACATGTGTTGTTGCCGCTTTGGCAGGTCAATCCAAGCGGGGAACTATACCAGCGTGGCCTCAATCTACACGCCCGCTTCGGATACAGATTCTATGACAGTCTGATCATTGCGGCAGCAATTGAATCAGGCTGCGAAACGCTATACAGCGAAGACCTTCGGCATGGACAGCAGATCGAGGATCTGACGATTCGAAATCCCTTCGAAAACTGAACGCCGACGACACGAACGCCGACGATACGAACGCCGACGATAGGTTCTCTGACGTTACGTTCTCCGACGACATGTTCTCCGACGACACGAACGCTAACGATAACGCGTTGTAGAGACGAATGGTTGCATTATGGATTTCGAACAGATCGCCTTTGCCTTCGGAGACCTTGCCTGGCTCGCCATAGCGTTTGCGCTGGGCCTGGCGTCCAGGGCGGTCGGGCTGCCGCCCCTGGTCGGATTCCTCTGCGCGGGATTCGCGCTCAATCTGTTCGGGATCGGCGGCGGGGAAGTGCTGCGGAGACTATCGGACCTCGGCATCACCCTGCTGTTGTTCACCGTAGGTCTCAAGCTCAAACTGCGGACCTTCGCGCGCCCGCAGGTCTGGGCCGTCACCGGGCTGCATATGGCCCTGGTCGTGCTCCTCTTCGGAACGGCCGTCTTCGCCTTCGCCCTTCTGGGGACGTCGCTCTTCTCCGAACTTGATCTCGGCCGGTCTCTGCTGATCGCCTTTGCCCTGAGTTTCTCCAGCACGGTGTTCGTCGTGAAGGTACTGGAAGAAAAGGGCGAGACGGCTTCGCTGCACGGCCGGATCGCCGTGGGCATACTCATCGTACAGGATCTGGCCGCCGTCGTCTTCATTGCCCTCTCGACGGGTCTGACCCCATCATTCACGGCCCTGCTTGTTCTGCTCCTCGTTCCGATGCGGCCGCTGATGATTCTGGTTCTGCGTCGCGTCGGCCACGGCGAGCTCCTGGTCCTCTACGGCTTGCTGCTTGCGCTGGGCGGCGCGGAGCTGTTCGAGCTGGTCGGACTGAAGGGCGGGCTGGGCGCCCTCGCCCTGGGCGTGCTGATCGCCAACAACAGCAAAGCCGACGAACTGGCAAAGACCATGCTCGGCTTCAAGGACCTCTTCCTGCTGGCCTTCTTCCTCTCCATCGGCCTGTCCGGCCCGCTGACGCTGGACGTGGTGCTCGTCGGCGCGGCCGTTACGCCGCTGGTGCTGCTCAAGTCGGCGTTCTTCTTCGCCCTGCTGACGAGGTTCAGGTTGCGGGCGCGAACCTCGCTCATGGTGTCGCTCAACCTGACCAACTTCAGTGAATTCGGGCTCATCGTCGCGGCCATCGGCGTGGGCAACGGCTGGATCGACGCGCGCTGGCTGATCGTCATCGCGATCGCCCTGGCCCTGTCCTGCGTTGTCGCGGCGGCGCTCAACGTCCGGGCGCAACAGATCCACACCCGGTACCGGACGTGGTGGAACCGCTTTCAACGGCCCGAGCGGCTCGCCAATGACCGGCTGCTCGATATCGGCGGTTCGAGGATCGCGGTGATCGGCATGGGCCGCGTCGGCACCGCGGCGTACGACAACATGCATCGGCTCCACGGTGGGGCCGTCGTCGGCGTCGACATTGACGCGGAAAAGGTGGAACGCCAGCAAGCGAATGGCCGCAACGTGTTGCTGGGCGACGTCAGCGACGCGGATTTCTGGGATCGCGTGCGGGAAGCCCACACCCTTGAACTGGTGATGCTGACGCTGCCGAACCTGCCCGCCAACCTCGTCGTGCTCGACCAGCTCAAGACCGCTTCGTTCAGTGGCCGGGTGGTAGCCACGGCCCGGTTCCCCGACGAGATCGAACCCCTCGAAGCGGCGGGCGCATCGAGCGTGTACTACCTCTACGCCGAGGCGGGATCGGGATTCGCCGCGCACGTGGCGGAGCAGACGAAGCTGAAGGTTGAATAGTAGCGCCGGTTGGGATCCTGCCACAAAACTTCACAATGAAAATAGTTTGACTTTTTAAGTAATTGCTTCTATATGTGCTGACTTTCGTCGATCCGTCCGCGTGGTGGAATGAATGGTCCTTACGGATTGCATGATCCACGTGGAATGTGTCCGAACAACCGGTACGAACCGCGAAAGGTCAGCACATATGGATTGCCACCATCAAACCAGTTGCAAAACGGCTTCGTCCTCCTCTGCCGGCATCATACGGCGTGCAAAGCCGGCTGTACGAAGGAATCCGCTTCACCTCCTCTTCCTCCTCGCGCTGCTTGCCCTGGCCTCCTGCGGCAAGGACGGTCCCACTCGATCGACCGGACCGGCCAGCGTAGTCGTGACCCCGGAAGCCGTCACGCTGACGGCGATCGGCCAGTCCGTGCAGCTTGACGCGCGGGTGCAGGACGAGGACGGCGCGACGCTGTCGGGACAGGCGGTGGTCTGGTCGAGCCGGAATCCCTCCGTGGCCTCCGTGAGCGGCGGCGGGCTCGTCACCGCGCTCGGCAACGGAACGGCGGAAATAACGGCCACCGCGGGACAGAAACAGGGAACGTCCAAGGTTACGGTATCCCAGTCGGCCCGGACGATCGCTATCGAGCCGTCTTCAGTAGCGCTGACCGAGGCCGGCGAGACCGCCCGGCTCAAGGCCTCGGTGTTGGACGAAAACGGCCGGATCATCGAAGACGCGGCGGTGAAGTGGGCGATCAGCGACGAATCGGTGGCGACAGTCAGCGATGACGGCCTGGTTACGGCCGTACGGAGCGGAAGTACGGCCGTTACCGCCACCTCCGGCGAGGTTTCGGCTAGCGTGAACGTAACGGTGTCCATCGTGATTACCGACCGCTCGACGCTGATCGATTTCTACCACGCCCTGGATGGTTCGAACTGGACGGATAACGAGAAATGGCTGACCGAAGAACCTCTGACCGAGTGGCACGGCGTAACGACCGACGCCAACGGACGGGTGATCCGGCTGGAACTGCGGTCGAACAACCTGTCGGGCAGGTTGCCCGCGAATCTCGTCAATCTGGCCCTGCTGAGAGAACTGGATCTGGCGGGCAACCAGGTGTCGGGCGCCATACCGGTCGAACTTTCCCAGCTGGACGAGTTGAGGATCCTCGACCTGGGCGCCAATGAAATGGCGGGAACCGTTCCCGGTGAACTCGCCGCGCTTGCCAACCTGGAAGTACTGAATCTCGGAAACAACAACCTGTCGGAATCGATTCCCGTGGAACTGGGGCAGATGACCAGCCTGACACGGTTAGACATCGGCGGCAATGACCTGACCGGTTCCATGCCTCCGGAACTGGGTCAACTGTCCAGTCTTGAGCACCTGGAACTGGACAAAAACGACCTTGCCGGATCGATCCCCGCCGAAATAGGACAGTTGTCCCGGTTGAAGATACTGCACCTGGACACGAACAAGCTGACCGGTCCGATCCCGCCGGAACTGGGTAACCTGGCAAGCCTGGAGTTTCTGAACCTCTGGCGGAACCAGCTGTCGGGCGAGATCCCGGTTGAATTGGGTCAGCTGGAAAACCTGGAACGCATGGACCTCGATGAGAACAAGCTATCCGGACCGATTCCCGCCGAAATCGGACAGTTCCACAAGCTCGAGATCCTGTACCTCAACTCCAACAAGCTCTCGGGCGAGATCCCGACGGTCTTTGGCGATCAGCCCAGACTGCGCCTGCTGAGCCTCCATGGAAACGAGCTGTCGGGGCCAATACCTGTAGAACTGGGTCAACTCCCCAATCTCGAGCTCCTTTACCTCCATAACAACGATCTGTCCGGGCCGCTTCCGTCCGAGTTGGGACGGCTCCAGGATCTCGAAGCGCTGTACGTCTCCGGCAACGATCTGTCCGGGGCCGTTCCATCCGAGCTCGGGCAACTCGACGATCTGGAAGTCATGTATCTCAGTGACAACAAGTTCACCGGCATGATACCCGGCACGTTCTCGGCCCTTTCGGACGTCACCCACTTCTTCTTTCATGACAATGACGGGCTGTGCCTGCCGAGCACCCCGGCCTTGCTGGCCTGGGTCGATGGCCTGGATGAATGGAATGGGTCCCGGTGCGACGAAGCCGGTTTCGCCGAAGGACTGCTCATGGTGGGCGAGAGCGCCGACCGGCTGTATAGACTGAATCCGAATACGGGGGAAGCCAGGCCGGTGGGCGAAGCCGTGCGATTCGGCGCCGACGAGTACCAGCCCTACGGTCTGGCCGCGCATGACGGCCTGTTGTACATGACGGGCGGATGGAACGCGGCGCTGTACACGCTGGATCCGGAAACCGGAGTGGCCGCGCGGGTCGGCGACGCCGTGGAATTCGGAGTAGGCGAGGCCCAGCCCATGGGTCTGGCGTCCCACAACGGCACGCTTTTCATGGCCGGCGGAACGCATACCCGGCTGTTTGCGCTGGATACCGTGACGGGTGAAGCCACAGCGGTTGGCGACGCCGTAGAGTTCGGTGTCGGCGAGGATCACCCATTCGGCCTGGCGTCCCACGTCGGCGATCTGTTGATGGTCGGCTACAACTCGGCCCGGCTATACGTGTTGAATCCCGCCACCGGGACCGCGTCACCCGTTGGCGACGCGCCGGACTTCGGTGTCGGAGAAGACCTGCCGACCGGACTGACTTCGCACCGAGGCGTGTTGTACATGACCGGCGGATGGACGGCGAAACTGTATACCCTGGACGCGGGGACGGGGATTGCATCGCCGGTCGGTAACGTCGACGAGGACGTCAGTCAGTTCGGCGTCGACGAAGATGCGCCCACGGGCCTGGCGTCGCTGGTGCGCGTATCGGCGAGAAGGACAGTGCCCGTCGTGGTTCCGAATGTGTTTAAGGAGTGAATGCGTCCCGGTAGCGGCGTGTACCGGTGGGAATTGTAAAACAGAAGATGTGGACAATGGAAGATGGGTTCAGCGGAGGAACGCAAGCTCCTCGGGTTGGATTCGAACCAACAACCTAGTGGTTAACAGCCACCCGCTCTGCCATTGAGCTACCGAGGAATGTTGCCGTTCAAAACAGCAACAAAATATAGGATTCCCGCCCCTTAGTGTCAAGTGATTTGTCGTTAGTCATCGACAGTTGAAAGCGCCTCCACCAACGCCGGATTCAGCGTGCCCCGATCGATTACTTCCACGAGTCCGGTCATCTTCAGATCAAAGGCATTGTCCACGTTGATCTGTAGTTCGCCGCCTGGTGACTCGACGGTCACGGGCGGGGTAACCAGCCCCAGGCGTACCGCGGCGCCGGCCACCGCGCAGGCGGACGAACCCGATGCGGTAGTCTCCCCTGCGCCGCGTTCCCAGATCAGGATGAAGACGGAATGCGGTCCGGTGAGCCTGGCCAGCTGCACGTTGACCCCGCGGGGGAAAGCCGGATGGGTTGTGAGGGCCGGACCGAGTCGCAGCAGGTCGTCGCGGCTCCACGGCCGGTCCGAGGGTCGGAAGATCACGCAGTGGGGATTGCCGATGCTGACGCCCGTGAAGGTCAGCGATTCTCCGGCCGCGGATATGGGCTGCTCGATCAGTTCATCGACGTCGAGGGTACATGGCAACGCCTCCGGCTTGAACGTTGCCCTGCCCATGTGCACGGTTGCTGCGCACACTGCTCCGGCCGAATCGGCCTGCGTATCGATCCGTACCGTTCCGCCCGCCGTCTCAACGGTGAACGACTTCTCCTGCGTCCTGCCCGTGGCGTGCAGGTAAAGGGCGAGGATCCGCAATCCGTTGCCGGAGATCTCCGCCTCGCCACCGTCCGGGTTCCAGACCCGCATGCCGAAATCGGCCGGACTGGAGCCCTCAGCCGAGCCGAAGTCCGCCGAACTGGAGCCCAAAGATGAGCCGAAATCGGCCAAATCGGAGTCCTCAACCGAGCCGGAATCCTCTATAGTCAGGACGCCGTCGCTCCCGATGCCCCGCTCGCGATCGCATAGCATGGCAATGCGGCCGGGCGTCAGTTTGAACGTCAGCTCCGCCGGGTCCAGCACGATGTAGTCGTTGCCCAGTCCGTGACCCTTGTAGAATCCGTTCTTCATGCATCGTCCGAATCAGAAGCTGTACGTCATGTTCAGGCTGGCGCCGAACATTTCGAGATCGCTGGCATTGATGCCGTAAATGACCGTGAAGTTCCGCCCCACGGACGACGCGTGGCTGCGGAGCTGGGTCCAGGGTTCCTCGGCGTCGAATTCGCTGAACCGAGTCCACCGCACCCTGACGCCGATCCGGACCGGGTCGCTGAGCGCGTAGTCCACGCCCGCGACGGCCTGGTACGCGGTCAGGAGATCAGTCATCTTGTGCCTGCCGATGGTCGTGGTCCCGGCAAGCCGCGCCTTGCGCACCGGATCTTCGAAGGTCGAGATCGCGGCCGGGTCGTCATTGCGCTTGAAACGGCCGTAGTAGTCCAGCGAGGTGCTGGCCATGCCGACGCCGACGCCGAAATAGGGCGTCAACCCGGTGCCCGTCTTGAAGTCGTAGTATGCGTTGACGAAGAAGCTGTGCGCGAGCAGGTCCTCCAGTCCGCCGTCCACAATCTCGAGTTCCTGCTGCTGCTTCTCCTGCGTCACCGCGTCCAGGATCTGCGCCTCGCCCTCGCCGCTCCGGTACGTCGTGGTCCGATAGAGATATTCCCCCTCGAACCGCAGGCCGCTCAGGCTGTAACCCACCGCGAGCACGCTCTGCACCCCGTTGCCCCGGCCGACCTCATGGGTCCACTCCGCCGGGGGCGGCGCGCTCGCGCATTCGTCGGCGCTCGTCTCGGCGAGGCCGGGATTGGAAAGCTTGTCGCACCGGGTACCCCAGTCGTTGTCCCGGGCGTCGACGGTCAGCCCGGGCGCCACCGCGAATCCCAGGTTGGTCCGCATGTACCAGCCGTCCTGGGCCGCGGCCCACCCGGTGGTCGACACGACGGCCATGCACAGGGACATCATCAAGAGTCTTCGGGGTATGGAACATCTTCGGATCATGAGAAGGTCTCCTTTCGAATCGGGGAGAGGATCCCCGGCTGAATGGATGCGCCTCGGTTGATCGGATGCGCTTCGGCTGAATGGCTGCGTCTCGGCTGAATGGATGCGCCTCGGTTGATCGGATGCGCCTCGGTTGAACAGATGCGCCTCGGATGGGATCGCGAAGCGTGGAATGTGCGGTCCGCTATGCCGCGTCCGGCGCGTCCCGTGGAGATCAGGCCGCGTCCGGCGCCTATGCGCGATCGTCAGTTCCACCACATCCGAAGTTTCGCCGCGTCCGGCACGTCCCGTGGAGATCAGGCCGCGTCCGGCGCGTCGACGCCCATCGAGGTCTCCGCCACCACGAGGTCCACGACCGCCCGGAGGGCTTCCTCCTCCGTGTCGCCTTCCAGCCGTCGCAGGCGGTAATGGTCGATCTGACGGTCCGCGCCGGTGCCGTAGCGGATGACGTCGTTCACGTGTTCGAGCTCGGACTCGCATCCCAGCGCGCGGGCGTCGGCGGCCAGCGTTTCGACGAGGGAACCCGCGAATTCGTCGATATCGACCCGTCCCTCGCCGGAGGTGTCGCCCAGGAAAGCCACGCTGCCGTACCGCTGGGCGAGCCAGCAGTTCTCCTCGATCAGTTCCGTCGGCGGTTCCGGCGGCAGCCGGCCCGCCCTGTCCATGCGCGACAGGTAACGGACGAGCGAGGCGTACAGCGCCACCACGGCCATGGCGTCGTCGACGGTCTGGCAGATGTCGCAGATGCGCAGCTCCAGCGTGGGAAAGGCCCGGGAAGGGCGGATGTCCCACCAGAGCTCGCTGCTGTCCTGTATGAACGCCATGCGGCGGTAGCCTTCCACCAGTTCGTCGTATTCGGTCCACGAGTGAAGGGGGCCGGGCAGGCCCGTGCGGGGCAGACTGCCGAAGAGGGTCAGCCGGTACGACTTGAAGCCGGTTTCCCGCCCGCTGCTGAACGGCGAAGAGGCCGAGAGGGCGTGGAGCAGGGGCATGTACCGGCGCATGGCCGTCATGATGCGCACGCGGCTGTCGGCGTCGCCGAACCCCGCGTGGATGTGCATGCCGCCGACGAGCAGTTCCCGGACGGCCTGCTGGTAGGTCATGGCGAACTGTTCGTAACGCTGTTCGGCCGTGGGGACCTGCTGGTGCCAGGCCGCGAAGGGGTGGGTGGACGCGGCCATGACCGCGGCGCCGTGTTTCGCCGCGGCGTCGATGACCATGCGCCGGGTCTCGATCAGGGCGGACCGGATGTCGGAAACCGACGGGCAGATCCGCGTGGTGGTCTCGATCTGGGACCGCAGGAACTCGGCGACGACCTGGTGCTCGCCGCGATGCTGCTCGCATTCCTGGAAGATCCGCGGGTCCGGGTCCGCCAGCAGGTCGCGCGTTTCGGGGTCGACGAGGAAGAACTCCTCCTCGACGCCCAGGGTGATGGCGAGTGGATCTGCGGTGGTTGCTTTTTCCATCGTGCCTCCCGGTCCGGATTCCGGGAGATACTATAATGGATTGCTTAAATTATCAACGGAATTCGCGGACACGTTCGCACTGCCTATCAGGTTGACACAGCGCCATTTATGACCTAACTTTAACTAACCCGATCGGTATGAGGGAACTGGCCCATGATTGAAAAAACCGTTCAAATACGGCCCCTGAACGACAAATCCGCCTCGTCGGATGATCTTGCTTACTGGTTGAGTAAAACGCCGGAAGAACGGATCGCCGCAGTCGAATACCTCCGAAACCAGTTTTATGGACATAAAGGCAGACCCCGACTTCAGCGCGTTGCTCGCGTTGTTAAACGCTCATCACGTTGAATACATGATCGTCGGTGGACATGCCCTGGCCTTTCACGGTGCGCCGCGATTCACCGGGGACCTCGATGTATATATCAAGGCGGACGCCGCGAACGCCGAGCGCATGGCGGATGTTATTCGTGAATTCGGGTTCGGTGACCTGGGGTTGACCGCAGAAGACTTCTTAACTGCCGAATCGGTAGTACAGTTGGGCGTGGCTCCCGTTCGTCTGGATATCCTGAACTCGCTTACGGGCGTTTCGTGGAACGAAGCGAAGAAGGGGCGGGTGCGCGGCACATACGGGGACATCCAGGTTCATTTCATAGGACGTGATCAACTCATCAAGAACAAACGAGCCACGGGCAGGCAAAGAGACCTGGCGGATCTGGAGATGCTTGAAGGGGAGTAATGCAATACCAACAAAGGACACAACCATGCGACGACTGCTCTTCCTGTTGATGATTCCGTGTTTTATGGCCGGCAAGGCGAACGCCCAGACTACGGTCGAAATCCAGGGGCACGCATCCTTCGCCCTGGAAGAACTGAGCAGACTGGCGGATGGAACAGGGGCCGGCGCTCATGTGGCGGTTTCCTACCCCGTATACTATGAGGACAGGCTTAAAATTGTCGGCAAGGTTGGATTCAATCATTATGGCACCAAGTCGGGTCAAGTCGAAGTGCGCGAGAGCGTTTTCCCCGTCGACTCGGCGTACCGGGGCATACCTGTCACCACGGGTTTCAGGCTGTTTTACGGCCAGGACCGGCGGTTCTACACCGAGGGGCTTCTGGGTGTGGAGATCAAACGGGGCGATCTGGTCATCGACGTAAATATGGACGAAACCTACGCCATAGCTCCGGTTCTGTCCGTTGGCGGTGGATATACGATCGCGGGGAGATTGTCCATCATCGCGACCTTTGGCATGAGTAACGACCTTTGGAGGTACGCGAATCTGGGTTTCGCGGTTCGTCTAGGGGGATGATGTCGGATCATGATCGGCCTGCGGTTTTTGCAGGCCGGCCACAAAGTAAAACGCGGGGCTCACAATTCGGGCCCCGCGTTTTTTTGTTTTTGCAGTCAATACAGCGGCTCTGACTACAGCAGTTAGAGACGCCTGCCGCGACGTCCTGCGCGTCTCCAAACGCCTACCGCCTCTACTTCCTCAGTTCACCACCTCGTAATCCGCGTCGATGGCGCCGTCTTCCTTCTTCTTTTTCTGCGCCTGCGGATCGCCGCCACCCTGCCCGTCAGCGCCCGGCGGCGGACCCTGGGGTCCAGCCTGCGGACCGTCGGGGCCCGGCTGCGCGCCGCCCGCCTGCGCCGCCTGTGCGGCCGCCTGCTCGGCCTGGGCCTGCTGGTAGAGGACTTCCGCGAGTTTCTGGGAAGCCTGGGTCAGCTTCTCGGTGGCCGCCTTGATGGCCGCCGGGTCGCTGCCCTCGAGGGCCGTCTTCAACCCGGCCAGGGCCGCGTCGATGGCGCCGCGGTCCTCAGCGGAGAGCTTGTCGCCGTGCTCTTCGAGCGACTTCTCCGTGGAGTACACGAGCTGGTCCGCCTGGTTGCGGGCCTCCACCTCTTCCTTCTTCTTCGAATCCTCCTCGGCGTGGGCCTCGGCGTCCTTGACCATCTTGTCGATCTCGGACTCCGACAGGCCGCTGGATGCCTCGATGCGGATCTGCTGCTCCTTGCCCGTGCCCATGTCCTTGGCCGAGACGTGGAGGATGCCGTTCGCGTCGATGTCGAAGGTCACTTCGATCTGCGGCATGCCGCGCGGCGCCGGGGGGATGCCGTCCAGGTGGAACTTGCCCAGCGTCCGGTTGTAGAGGGCCATGTCGCGCTCGCCCTGGAGGACGTGCACCTCGACCGACGGCTGGTTGTCCGCCGCGGTGGAGAAGACCTGGCTCTTCTTCGTGGGGATCGTCGTGTTCCGGTCGATGAGCCGGGTGAAGACGCCGCCGAGGGTCTCGATGCCCAGGGACAGCGGCGTGACGTCGAGCAGCAGCACGTCCTTCACGTCGCCGGAGAGCACCGCGCCCTGGATGGCCGCGCCGATGGCCACGACCTCGTCCGGGTTCACGCCCCGGTTGGGCTCCTTGCCGAAGAGCTCCTTGACGATCTCCTGTACCTTGGGCATGCGCGTCGAGCCGCCGACGAGCACGACCTCGTCGATGTCCGAGGTCGACAGGCCCGCGTCGGACACCGCCTGTCGGCACGGTCCTACCACGCGCTGGACGAGGGGATCCACGAGCTGCTCGAGCTGGGCCCGCGTCATCGTGCGGTTCAGGTGCTTGGGACCGGAAGCGTCCGCCGTGATGAAGGGCAGGGCCACTTCGGTCTGTCCCGCGGTCGAGAGCTCGCACTTGGCCTTCTCGGCCGCTTCCTTGAGCCGCTGCAGCGCCATGGCGTCGTTGCGGAGATCGATGCCCGCTTCCTTCTTGAACTCGTCCGCCAGGAAGTCGACCACCGCCTCGTCCAGGTCGTCGCCGCCCAGGTGGGTGTCGCCGTTGGTCGCCATGACCTCGAAGACGCCGTCGCCGATTTCGAGGATCGAAATGTCGAAGGTGCCGCCGCCGAGATCGAAGACCGCGATCTTCTCGTTGCTCTTCTTGTCGAGTCCATAGGCCAGCGACGCGGCCGTCGGCTCGTTGATGATGCGCTTGACGTCCAGGCCCGCGATGCGGCCGGCATCCTTGGTGGCCTGGCGCTGGCTGTCGTTGAAGTACGCCGGGACCGTGATCACGGCTTCCGTGACGGGCTCGCCCAGGTAGTCCTCGGCCGTCTGCTTCATCTTCTGCAGGACCGCCGCGGAGATCTCCGGGGGCGAGTACGACTTGCCGTCTATTTCGATGCTGACCTGGCCGCTCGGGCCTTCCACCACGCTGTAGGGCATGCGGGTGCGTTCATCGGGCACCTCTCCGAAGCGGCGTCCCATGAAACGCTTGACGGAGTACACCGTCGCGTCGGGATTCGTGACCGCCTGGCGCTTGGCCGTCGCGCCGACGAGCCGCTCGCCGTCCTTCGAGAAGCCCACCACCGAGGACGTGGTCCGGCTGCCTTCCGCGTTGGGTACCACGGCCGGCTCGCCGCCCTCGACCACCGCCACGCAGGAGTTGGTCGTGCCCAGGTCGATTCCAATGATCTTGCCCATGAGTCGTTGCTCCTGAAAAAGTTACTTCCGTTAAAATGAAAAGACGAGCCGCGCCCGACCCATGATGGGGCCGCGTACGGCCGGTCCGTGAAGAAACCAGGGTGAGCCCGCCCCGTCCCCGCGAGGAGGCGAGCCCGGCCCGTTTCGGTAGTGCGGCGGTGCGCACCCGTCCATAATGGGGCGGCGTGCGCCCGCGGCGTGCGCCCGCCCGTTCCGAAGACCGGGCCCGTCCCGTCCCCGCGAGGAGGACGGGATGGGTTCGTCCGGTTCTTAGCCGACGGTGATCGGAATCTGCCTGGGCTTCGATTCCTTCGACTTCCGCAGCGTGATCGTCATGACGCCGTCCTTGTACGCCGCGTCGATCGATTCGGTATCCACCGCGTCCGGCACGGGGAAAGCGTGCTCGAATCGGCCGTTGGCCTGCCGGTCCGCCTTGCCGTCGAGATCGAAAGGACTCCGGCGCTCGCCGCTCACGGTGAGCACGCCCTTGTCCAGGTTGATCGTCACGTCCTCCGAAGCCACGCCCGGAAGGTCCACCGCGACCAGGAAGGCGTCCTCTGTCTCGTGGGTGTCCACGCGCGTCGACCGGCGGGCCGGGAATCCGGAGCGGAACGGGAACTGCCGGAACATGCCGTCCAGTTCGGTCTGCAGGGTATGCAGGTTCGCAAACGGGAAAATGGTGGTCGTCCTCATGATGTTCCTCCTTTAAGGGTACACGGTAACGCTTGTAAAACTCTTCGCCGTCTAACGGAACCGAATGGCCTTTGCCGGCGTACATTAGTTAAGGAACGCGGGCGATGCGGCAGACTCGGCATCCGCAACATAGGTATCGCAACAACCGTGCCAGTTTGGGAGCATGCATCCGAAAGAAAGTTAAACACCAGGTGTAAGTCGTTGATTTCAAGATGGTTAGTTTAGAACAAAAACTCGAGATAATCGCAGGGCTTTTCGACTAGAAGAGTAAGACCGCAAGTGATATGACAAATTGGCAGAACATGACAAATTGGCATATCGTGGCTGACAACCAAATACGATATGCGCAACTTGGCCGGCAGGGAGGTGAAACGGTATGAAACTGACTACGAAGAACCATGTCAGAGATGACGAGTCCCTCGACGTTTACCTGAAAGAGATCGGTGATACGGAACTGCTGACGCCCGCGGATGAGGCGGAACTGGCCCGACGCATCCGTGAAGGCGACGAGAAGGCACTGGAGACCATGGTACACGCCAACCTGCGTTTCGTCGTCGTGGTCGCCAAGCAGTACCAGAACCAGGGCCTGGCCCTTTCCGATCTGATCAGCGAGGGGAATATCGGCCTGATGAAAGCCGCGCGCCGTTTCGACGAGAAGAAGGGATTCAAGTTCATCTCCTACGCCGTCTGGTGGATCCGGCAGGCTATTCTCCACGCGCTGGCCGAACAGGCCCGGTTGATCCGGTTGCCCGTCAACAAGATCGAGGAGCTGCGCCGTATCGAGCGCGCGATCAAGAAGCGGGAAGCCGAAAGCGCCCAGGCCGGGGACGCTGCCGGCGACGGTTTCGACGAGGAGCGCAGGTACGCCAACGGACGGCATCCCGCCATGCCGGAATGGGCGAGCACGCCGCTGTCGCTGGACGCGCCGGTCGGCGATCAGGATGCCTACACCCTGATGGACCGGCTCCGGGACCAGGACAGCAAGATGCCGGACGAAGAGCTGCAGGAAGAGCTTCTGCGGACTGAAGTGCGCCGCGCGGTATCTACCCTGACCGACCGGGAGAGCGAGGTGTTGAACCTCTACTTCGGTCTCAATTCGGACCGGCCCTACACGCTGGAAGAGATCGGCGTCCAGTTCGGTCTGACGCGGGAACGAATCCGCCAGATCAAGCAGAAGGCCATCAACAAGCTGCGCCATACCCGCCACGGAAGCCGCCTGGCGGCCTACGCGGATTAGAGGGGTATCGAGGGAAGCGTCCGGTGGGCGCGGGATACGGCCCATCGGCAAAATACGAAGTGGCCGTCTGCGAGGAAAACGGCGGCGTCGCGTGAACTCTTGAACGGATTAGATCGAATCCGTCTGCCATTGCCCCGGCGGGAGTTTACCGGCGCCGCCTTTTCATTTCTTCTTCTCCCGCTCCATGTACATGTCGAAGTCCATCTTCTCGTACCATCCGCCTTCGACGAAACGCAGCATGGGTGCGAAGAGATCGGGGCCGTAATACCCTTTGACGGGTAGGATAGCGCGGCCTTCCGAGGTGAGGAACCAGGTGGTGGGATAGCTGTTCACCTGGAAAATCAGGGCTACCTGGTATTCGGTGACGGTCTGGCCTTCGATATTCAGCGGGCGGGAGGATTCCGCGTTCAGCTTTACCGGGATGAAAGACTTGCCCAGTTGCTTTAAAACTTCTTCGTCACGATAGGTCTTCTCGTTCATCCTTCTGCAGTTGGGACACCAGTCGGTGTAGAAATTGACGATGATGAGCTTGCCGGAGCCCTTGGCCAGTTCCAGGGCCTTGTCGAGGCGCTGCCAGTCGGGCTCTGACGCCTTTTCTTCGCTCTTGTTTCCGTCCCCGGCCGCGGCATTTGGAACGCCGACGGTCGCACTGGCGGCAACTGCCAGGCAGAAGGCTGTCATGATGACGGCCGCGATGGCGGTGCGCGGCTGTCGCGCGAATAGTGCTGGAATGAAATCTCTGGTAAATCTGTCTGACGCTTGGAATCGCATGATGTATATTCCGGAGGGGTTAAAGCGCTGGATACATCAATACGGCGCGATTGGAGTTTTCTGTTCCTACAACCTACCTCTTTCAGGCCGAAAGTCAAGCCGAAACCCCCGCTCCGCCCCGTTTAGATAGGCCTTGTCATCCCCCCGTTCTCCCCATATTATAGGGATTCGATCTACACGGCATTTCCATAGCTCAGCAATTCGATCCACGCGGCGTATCTGTCGGGGCGAAATACAGCCAACGCGGCGTATCTACGGCGGCGGCAATTCGATCAAGTCGGCCCATCTACAGCGTAAGCCGATCTGCAACTCCAGCGCATCCAACCTTTCATTCGGTTACCGGAGGCGCCCATGACGATGCTCGAATCAACCTACAGGCAGGCCTTCGGCCGATCGGCCGCGCTGTACGAGCGCGCCCTCGAGCGGTTCCCCAACGGCGTTACCCACGACGGACGGTTCATGCGCCCCTTCCCGGTGTATATCGACCGGGCGCAGGGCTCGCGCAAGTGGTCGGTGGAGGGCCGGGAGATCATCGATTACTGGATGGGGCACGGCTCCCTGATCCTGGGCCACAGCCATCCCGTGATCGTGCGGGCGATCGCCGAGCAGGCGGCAAAGGGCACCCACTACGGCGCCTGCCACGAACTCGAGATCGAGTGGGCGGACATGATCCGCCGGCTTATGCCGTCGGCGGAGACGGTCCGTTTCGTTTCGTCCGGCACCGAGGCCACGCTCATGGCCGTTCGCCTGGCGCGGACGATCACGGGCCGGCGCAAGGTCATCAAGTTCCGGGGGCATTACCACGGCTGGCACGACCAGGTGCTCGACGGCGTGGGGCCGGGCCATAACCAGCCCATGCCCGGCGTGTTGCGGGAGGTGTTCGATACCGTGATCAGCCTGCCGGAGGTGAACCTGGACCGCGTGGCGGACGTCCTGAAGCGCGACAACGACGTCGCCTGCCTCATCCTGGAACCGACGGGCGCCATGTTCGGCGGCGTTGAGCTGTCCGACGACATCGTGCCTGGCCTGCGGGAACTCACCGAACGGTACGGCGTGATCTTCATCATGGACGAGGTCGTGACGGGATTCCGGTGCGCGCCGGGCGGGGCGCAGGAGCATTACGGGGTCAGGCCGGACCTGAGCACGCTGGCCAAGATCGTGGCGGCCGGGTTGAACGGCGGCGCGCTCGTCGGCCGGGCGGACATCATGGAACTCCTGGAGCTCCGGGACGATCCCGAATGGCAGACGGACAGGAAGATGCTGCACTACGGGACCTTCAACGCGAACCCTCTTTCCGCGGCCGCGGGCATCGCCATGCTGCGGCGCATCGCCGACGGCCGGGACATCGCCGTCGCCAACGAACGGGCGGCGGAACTTCGCGCCCGCATGTCGGAGGTGCTGGCGGCCAACGGACTGGACGGCTGGCGCGTGTACGGTTCCTTCTCCGGGTTCAAGATCCTTTCGGCGGGGACGGCCACCGCGGACCGCCGGGGCGACGCGACTATGCTGCACGCGATACGGCAGGCGCTGCTCCTGAACGGCGTGGACTGTATGGGGGTCGACGGGCTGACCTCGTCGGTCCATACCACCGAGGACGTTGAACGCACCGTGGAGGCCTTCGACGGCGCGATTTCGCTGCTCAAGCGGGACGGCATAATCCCTTGACAGCGGGGGTGTCCGCCCGTAGGTTGCGCCGGTGTTGGCAGGCCACTTCCGCTATTCGAGGAAGTACGCGCGAGATTCGTCGCGCCGGTGTGATAAACGTGATGTAACCGTTGTTTGCACCTTATTGAAAACTGTATCCAAAAACCGTTTCGAGTAACCGTTTCAGACCAAGGAGAGAAACCATCATGGCGACCGAAAGAGCCGGTGCGGCGACCTTTCAAGGCAGCGGACTGACCCTGGTTGGCGACGAAGTGAAGGTGGGAGACTCGGCGCCGGACTTTTCCGTGCTGGGCGACGACCTTTCCGCCGTTACCCTGGCGGATTACGAGGGCAAGGTGAAGGTCATCTGCCTCGTGCCGTCCCTCGACACGCCGGTCTGCGACACCGAGATCCGGCGATTCAACCAGGAAGCCGCGGGACTCGGCGACAACGTCGAGGTGCTGGCCGTGAGCACGGACCTGCCCTTCGCCCAGAAGCGCTGGTGCGGCGACGCGGGCGCCGACAACGTGACCGCGCTGTCCGACCACCGCGACACCTCCCTGGGCGTGGCCTACGGCGCCGTGATCAAGGAACTGCGCCTGTTGGCGCGCGCCGTCTTCGTCATCGACGCGTCCAATACCGTGCGTCACGCTGAGTACGTGACGGAAATCACCGAGGAGCCCGATTACGACGCCGCCCTCGCGGCAGCCCGGGCCGCCGTCTGAGTGCGGTAGGACCAGGCGGTGCGGTCCGTCCGGTAAACTGCGATCCATTCAAATAAAGCGGCCGGGGACGATACGTCATCCCGGCCGTTTCTCTTTAGACCCATTTCAACTGAGGAACCGAACCATGGCCGAACTCACCTATCACGCCCACGCCAGTTACTCCCTGTCCGACGGCAGCCACGACCTGCTGTTCGACCCCTTCATCACGGGCAATCCGATGGCGACGATCTCGGCGGACGATCTGAACCCCGACTACATTCTGCTGACCCACGGCCACTCCGACCATATCGCCGACGCGGTGCCCATCGCCCGGCGCAGCGGCGCGACGATCATCGCCTCCTTCGAACTCGCCAACTACTGCGAGGCCCAGGGCGCCGAGACGCACGACCTGGGGATCGGCGGTTCGCAAACCTTCCCCTTCGGACGGGTGAAGCTGACGCAGGCGACCCACAGTTCGTCGGTCACCACGGACGACGGGACCATCGTGTACCTCGGCAATCCTGCCGGCATCATCGTCCGTTTCGACGGGAAGACGATCTACAACACGGGCGATACGGGTCTCTTCGGCGACATGGCCCTGATCGGGCGGCTGGAGAAGCCGGACGTGGTGATCCTGCCCATCGGGGACAACTACACCATGGGGATCGACGACGCCGTGGAGGCGGTGCGGATGATCGGAGCCGGAACCGTGATCCCGGTGCACTACAACACCTTCCCGGTGATCGAGCAGGACCCTGGCGAGTTCGCTGACAAGGTGGGCGACCTGGCCCGCTGCGTCGTGCTGAAGCCGGGCGATTCGGTCAGTTTGTAAACCGCCGCAGCCGCAGGGCCATCATGGGCGGGGTTTCCCTGAAGTTCGCCCAGGACAGTTCACGATCGGCTTCCACGCTGTCGTCGAATACACGTTCCTCGATGCCGTCCAGGACGAACCCCGCTTCGAAGCACATGGTCAGCAGCACGGACAGGGGGCGGTGGAAGATCAGACTGGGCACGGGCTGGCCCACGATGGCCAATCCCTCGTAGGGTTGCGGCGTCTGATAGCGCTCGATCTTGATCCCGACCTTCCGGGTCATTCTCCCGTCCTGGTCTACCTGTTCCGCGTAGCGAACGGCGTACGGCGCCTGGAAGCACGGGTGCGTGAGGCTGAATACGAAAACGCCGCCGGGCTTGAGCAGGCCGTGAACGGCGCCGAACATCGGACCGACCTCGGCCATGTCCATGACGGCCATGTTGGACACGGCCGCATCGAAAGTATCCGGCCCCAACTCTTCCAACGCCTTCGTATCCGTCACGTCGATCACGCGGTAATCTATGTCGCCCGCGGTGTCGTTTCCTGACGCGCCGTCCTCGGGTCCTTCCGAATCTCCTTCCGAGTCTCCTTCCGAACGCGCCCGGGCCCTTTCGATCATCCCGGAGCTGCCGTCGATCGACGTGACGCGCGCGCCCAGTCCGGCTAGAAACCGCGAGAAGTTCCCGTTCCCGCACGCAATGTCCAGCACCCTGTCACCGGGCTCGACGGTCAGCAGCCGTTCCATGGCGGGACGTACCAGCAGGTTGTGGAAGTCGTTGCTCTGCTCGCCCATGTAGTCGTCCCAGAACGCGGCGTTCCGATTCCACCTTTTCTGTGCCTCGCCGGCCAGTTCCGGCCAGTCTGATGTGGGCATGGTCGCTCCTTGATGGTAGTGCGCGCGAAGCTCTAACGCATGTGTGTAGCGTGAAGGTAAAGCGGGCGCATTCCGCGGTTCCATTCCAATCATAAACGCATGATCATGGACGTAGGGGGTATCCCACTACTCGAACACCCGCATGGGAGGGTCTTCCACCGGCAGGCCGTGCTGCTCGGCCCACGCGCGCAGGGGCACGTCGTCGCCTTCCCAGGGCCGGCAGAAGAGCTGCGCCGTGATGGGATCCATGCTTTCGAGCGCGTCTTCGGGCGGCGTGGGATGCTGCTGGGCCCACCAGCGGTAGGCATAGCTGATGAGCAGGACCTTGGTGGTCTCGCCGGTGAAGTTGACGGCGGGCGTGTGATACGTGCTCGTGCTGAAGATGTAGGCGTCGCCCGCTTCAAGCGCAGGTTCGATGTACTCCGGCGGGTCGAGGGCGCCCTTCCTGAACCGCAGGGCTTCGTTCAGCTTGTGGCTGCCGGGGACGAGCATGGTCACGCCGGCATCGGGCGAAGGGAAGTCCGTCAGGCAGTAGCCTACGCGGATCGCCACCGTCCCCCGGATGGGGTGGTCCGGCGTGAAGTTGTTCAGGTCGCGGTGCCAGTTGCGGAAGGACCGGCCGTCGCCGTCGGGATAGAGCGGCTCGTCGGAAGCCGCCTGGGGATACTTGTAGATGAGGTGGCCCCGCATGAGGTGGATGTTGTAAGAGAGGAGCTGCACGACCAGGGGTACCGTGCGGCTGTTGGTGACGAGTTCGATCAGCGCGTCGTCCGAGGCGAGGTCGATGTACCGGTTGGCGTAATAGTTGTGTATGGGACCGGCGGTCTCCATGAACCGGTCGCCGACGGCCGCCACCCGCGCGCGCAATTCGTCGTCGAGGGCGTTCTTGACGATCAGGTAACCGTGTTCGGCGAAGTGTTCGCGCTGTTCCGGGGCAAGAAGGGTGAACTCCATGGTCTCAATTCCTGGAATGATGCCGGCAGGTGTCCGGCGGCGCGGGTACCCGGCATGACAATCGCACGTTCAGGTGCGGATCAGGTCTGCGCAAATATAGAACCCGGTGCGCCAGCTAGTCGGCACGAGCGCCGGCCAGGCGGCACGAGCGCCAGCCAGATCCAGATGGGGATTGCGCAAATATAGAAGCCGGCGCACAGTCCGTCAACAACTCGGTTCCCGTGCCAGGCCGTCACCCATCCAGCTAGCCGTTGACACCCGTTCCTGTCGGGTTTAAGTTCTTGCCGTTTTTCCGATTTTCATAAGATCGCGCCTTAACGTTCCGCGCCCCTGGGCGACCGTATCGAATTATTCCGCGCCTCGGGGCGACGGCGCCTGATCAATCCGCGCTCCTGGGCGACCGCGTCTTACATGCCGCGTCCGCACCCCTGGGCGACCGCGCTTTGCCATTCACACCATATGCCAGACCGGGAGCATTCCATGTCGAGGAACGCCGCCATTTCGATCACCACCCCCATGCCTCCGCCGTCGTGGGCCCTGCTCGAACGCGAGCTGATCCGGGCCAACGACGACCACACCCGCGCTTTCTTCGACCGGTACTTCGACGAACGGGGCTACCTGCTCTGCGTCGAGCGGTGGGGCGCCCTGGACGGTCCCGACGACGCCATCGAGAACCTCACCAACGTGCCGGCGCTCTACCTGATCGGGGGATCGGACGACCTCGTGCGAATCTGCCAGAAAGCGCAGGAGGGTCACTTGCGCCAGTACACCGAGGCGAGAACCGAGGAGGTGGAGTTCGCCCGGGAGGGCATGTACTACCGGGAGTTCCCGGTGATGTTCGACTGGGCCCACCACCAGGAGGGCAACGCGGTGACGGGGACCATCGGGCTGTGCGATCCCGGCGACGACCGCCATATCCGGCGGCTCGAGCGGTTCGCGGGTTTCTTCATGGAAGGCGACGACCTGCCCGGACAGATCGAAGTGCCGAACTGGGACCCGGAGCACCGGCTCATCCGCAGCATGTTCAACGGCAGCCGCGGCTCGCTCCTGCGCAGGACCACGCCCCTGGACTGGGCCGGCGACCGCATCGAGGACGGCCGATTCATCCTGGCCCACGGGGAGCGGCACTACCAGGACATGCTGGACCACTACGTCGGCTACGACGACGTGGCCGGCGACCACCCGTTGAACCTGGCCGCCACCTGCATGGCCTTCAACGCGTATATCCACACGAAGGAATCCAGGTTCAAGGAATGGCTGCTCGCGTACACCGACGCGTGGGTGGAGCGGACCCGGGCGAACGGCGGGATCATCCCGTCGAACATCGGGCTGGACGGCACGATCGGCGGCGCCGCGGGCGGCCGCTGGTGGGGCGGCGTCTACGGCTGGGCCCATACGACGATCACGCCCCACACCGGCGAGCCCAAGAGCCGGCTGGGTGTGGCGCGCTGCCTGGACGGTTTCGGCAACGCGCTCATTCTGACGGGCGACAGGCGCTATCTCGAACCCTGGCGGTCGACCATGGACGGCGTCAACGCGAACGGCAAAGTGATCGACGGCATGAAGATGTACCCCCGCATGCACAACGACGAAGGCTGGTACGAGTGGATGCCCGAGCCCTATGACGACGGGGCCCTTGAAATCTACTACTGGTCCATGGACGAGGCGGACCGCGGCCGGGTGAGCAGTCCGTGGATCGATTTCCTCGAGGGGAACAACCCCGGCTATCCCGTCGAAGCGCTGCAATCGGACATCGGCGCGGTCCGCCGGAAAGTGCGGGACATGTACGACGATCCCACCACGCCCGATACGCGCCTGTCCGACAACCCGAACAGTTTCCGTCCGGCTACGGTCGACGCCCTCGTCGAACTGACGATGGGCGGCGTCATTCCCCGGGTGGGGCGGCCGCTGCACACCCGGTTGCGCTACTTCGACCCACTGCGCGCCCGGCCGGGGCTGCCGGCCGACGTCGGCGCCTTGGTGGAGGGATTGACGGCGGACGAGACGAGGGTATGTCTCGTCAACGTCAACCAGCTCGAACCGCGGACGGTCGTGGTACAGGGCGGCACCTACGGGGAGCACCAGTGGACGACCGCGCGGGTCGACGGCGGCGAAGCGCGCCCCGTGCACGACCGGGTCCTGACCGTGGACCTGGCGCCCGGCGCCGGCGCGGTCCTCACGATCGGCACGTCGCGCTACGCCAACGACCCGACGGGCGACTTCCTCTTCTAGCCAATTACCCGACGGGCGACTTCCCCTTCTAGCCAATTACCCGATGGCCGACTTCCCCTTCCAGGCCGATGTGATGGCCGGCGACCGCCCTTCCCTTTTCAAGCGCTGCGATAAAGTCGGTAAGCCCGCACTTTTTTACGTGGTTCATCGCATTTTACAAGGATTTAACCTCCGGGAAATATCCCTGTAACAGATGGGTACTATATTAGGAATTCAATTTCGTACAGAAGTTTCCAATCCATCACAACAGGGAGGTTTTCCGTATGTCCCCTAGCGGCATATTTCGTATCATTGCGTGCCTGGCGCTTTGCATTCCCGGCGCCGCCCTGGCTCAGGAAGAGGCGGCCCCGGCGGCCGTGCTGAACTCCGGGGATACGGCCTGGATGCTCGTCAGCTGCGCCCTGGTGCTGCTCATGCTGCCCGGCCTGGCCATGTTCTACGGAGGGCTCACGCGCACCCGGAACGTGCTCGGCACTATGATGCACAGTTTCGCGGCCATGGGCATCATGGGCGTGCAGTGGGTGATCTTCGGATTCGCACTGGCCTTCGGCGCGAGCGCGATCATACCGGGCGTTCTCGGCTGGAGCTCCGAGTACTTTTTGCTGGGCGGTGTCGATCCCGGGACCCTCTGGGACGGGACGAATATCCCCACGTACCTGTTCGCAATGTTCCAGGGCATGTTCGCCATCATCACCCCGGCCCTGATCGCCGGCGCCATCGCCGAGCGCGTGAAGTTCGGCGCCTACTGCCTGCTGATCCTGCTCTGGGGTTTCGTGGTGTACGAGCCCCTGTGCTACATGGTCTGGAACGCGGACGGCATGCTCTTCAAGGACGGCGCGATCGACTTCGCCGGCGGCACGGTAGTGCACATATCATCCGGCGTGGCGGGCCTGGTGGCCGCCATGGTGCTCGGTCCCCGTCTCGGTTATCCATCCCGGGCCATGAAGCCCAACAACCTGACCATGACCCTCATCGGCGCGGGCCTGCTCTGGATCGGCTGGTTCGGCTTCAACGCGGGTTCCGCCGTGTCGGCGGGTGAGACGGCGGTTCAGGCGCTGACGGTGACCCAGATTTCCGCCGCGGCAGGCGCCGTCGGCTGGATCGTCACGGAGCTTATACATCACGGCAAGGCCTCGAGCCTCGGCATCGTCTCCGGCATCCTGGCCGGCCTGGTCGCCATCACGCCGGCCGCGGGCAGCGTGACCCCGGCCTGGGCCCTGGTGTTCGGGTTCGGCGCCGCCGTGGTCTGCTTCCTGATGGTGCAACTCAAGGGCAAGCTGGGATACGACGATACCCTCGACGTCTTCGCCATCCACGGCATAGGCGGCATGTTCGGGGCCCTGCTCGTCGGCCTGGTCGCCACTGACGTCGGCGGCTGGTCGCAGTTCCTGATCCAGATCAAGGGCGTCGTCATCGCCATCGCGCTTTCGGCCGTCGGTACGGGCGTGCTCGTGTGGCTGATCGACCGGACGATCGGGCTGCGCGCCTCGGAGGAAGACCAGCAGGTCGGCCTGGACCACTCCCAGCACGGAGAGGATGGTTACGGTCTGACTCACCTGTAGTCGGCCACGGACTCGCCCGAGCCAACGGTCTCAGGCCTGCGGTCTCAGGCCCGCGGTCTCAGGCCCGCGGCATCAGGCCGGAAGCAATTGGCCGGCAGCATCAGGCCGGCGGCAGGCCCGGTAAGATCACGGGAAGTCCGACACCAAACGGATTCTACCCACAGGACCATAACTTCAGGAGTCGTCAGACCTATGAAACTAATCGTAGCCATCATCAGACCGGAGAAGCTCGACGACGTCCGGAACGCGCTCGTCGAGAAAGGCATCCCCGGCATGACCCTGTCCAGGGTGTCGGGGCACGGCCGCACCGCTCATCGCACGGGGCTCTACCGGGGACAGGAGATCGACATCCCCCTCGCGGCCAAGATCCGCATAGAGATCGCCGTCACCAACGATCAGAAGGACGAGATCATCGACTTGATCTGGAAGGCTGCCAGATCGGGAGGCGACCGCACGGGCGACGGCAAGATCTTCGTCGTTCCCGTCGAAGAAAGCGTCCGCATCAGCAGCGGGGAACGGGGCGAGGACGCGGTTTAGGGGAAGCGTGCGTCCTGGTTCAAGTCCGTCGGCCCGGTGGCTCCATCGGGCCGGCGCGTCATATCGGCCCGGTGTCTTCACTGGGCCGGTGGTTCTGTCCGGGCCGGACTTCAATCCGATCCCGGTTTCTTATTCCGAGCGCTCCACGAATGACACGTGGATGTTTGGTGTATAGACCATGCCCTCCACGTACGGCCGCTCGTCTTCATCCGTCCGCATGACCTGAAGCTCTACCTTTCGATCCGAGCAGTCGCCGAACAGTATGAGGGAATTTCGGTTCGGATCACCCTCCAGGAAATCACGAAAAACCCACGTTCCGCCCGGTGCTATGGGGTCGAAACGGTACAGGTAGCCTTCTACTTCCTCGACGGCGGCGCTCCAGCCGGTAAAGCCATCAGCGGGAGAATCGCACTGGAAATCCGGCTGAACCATGATGATGGCCTGATCCATCTGGTTGCGAAACGCCCAATCCACGAAATAGAAACCCTCGTAGCGCCTCTTGGCTATGACGAGCACGACCTCTATAGGCGGTGTATCATTTATGCCGACTACAGGAACCGGTTCCGGTGGAGGAGTATGCTGCGTGATGGGCGACCGGACGGGATCGGGTTCCGACACGGGATTGCCGCAGGATAGGGCGCCGGCGGCCAGCGTGGTGATAAGCAGCCGTATCAACATGCCGTTTCTACCTCGCATGCTACACCAGGCGTACACAATTGAATGAAGCCCTTCAGCGCTTGCGCCCGCGTTTTGAGTTCGCTGGCGCCTGCACCCTACAGCGCTTGCGCCCGCGTTTTGAGGTCGCTGGCGCCTGCACCTTACAGCGCTTCAGCCCGCGCTCTGAGGTCGCCCACCCCCTCCGTCATGGCCCGCAGGCGCGGGCTGGCAGACCGGACCATCCGCTCGTGGGGCTCCAGGGCATAGGGACTGAAACGGTTGATGGACTCCAGGTGGGCGTCCGTGGTGGGACGGGCCGCGTACTTCAGGGCGATGTAACGCCTCCGCCCGGCCTTTCCGTAGACGGCGTGGTAGAGGCTCTGATTGAAGACCACCGCGTCCCCGGGGTCGGTCTCGACGGGATGACAAGGCACCTCGCTGCCCGGGTATCCGAAGAAGGCCGGTTCGTCGAGCCCGTGGCGCTGCTGGAAGGGCGCGAGTTCCTCGTGGAAAGGCGACCGGTGTGATCCGGGTATGACACGGAATGCGCCCGCGTCCTTACGCATGGGATCCAGGTACATCATGATCTTGATGCGCAGGTAACCCAGTTCCTGCGACCCGGGCCGGTCCGCGTGCCAGTGATGGTAGGGCCGCCGGGTCATCGTGCCCTGCACGCCTTCCGAGCCGGACCAGATCATATCCTGTCCAAGCAACTGCACCATGGGAGTGTAGATACGGTCGTCCTCGATGAGGCCGATGGTCTCCGGGTGCAGTTCGAGGAACGGGGCGATGGACACATGTTCCTCCTCGATGGGCGGATGTCCCAACTCCGCTGTCCAGATCTCGTCCGCGAGCCGGCCGAGCTTCGCGATCTCTTCCAAATCAAAAGCCTGCCGGAGCACGATAAACCCGAACACCCGGAAATGATGCATCTGGTCGTCCGTCAGCATGGCGAGATTCCTGTTTTAGGGTGGTTTATGTGGCCGCGTAATATGTAACCATCCGAGTTCACAGTGCTGCTCCGACCGCGACGAACCGGCAGTGTACGTCAATGTTCCAGGCGCAAACGGATCACAACCCGAACCGGCGAGCGAGCAGCAGGCTGTACTCTCGCGGACGCGCATAGGCGACCTCCGCATAGCCCGATCCGGTTGTCAGCGAAGAGTTTCCGGTGATGGGATACACCTCGTTCGTCGCATTGCGGACGCCGAAGACGGCTCGCCAGCGTCTCGTCTTCGATTGAAGCGTGAGGGACGCGTCCAGATTGACGACGTCGTCGAGCCGGGCGATTTCCCGCGTGTTTATGGCATCGAAAAAGGTCCTGCCGCGCCGGGAAACGTCCGAATGGATGAGCACCGAATATCCGCGGAGGCCGAATGCGTAACCGAGGCCCAGGGTCGCCTGCACCGCGGGCGTGTACGGCAGTTCGTTTTCCGTGGTGACCGCGGTCGTGGCGCCAAGCAACGCGAAGTCCTGCGAAATGGAACGGATGCGGTCTTTGAGATAGCCTATTCCGCCCTGGATCCGCCATGACGGCGTGGGCGTCCACGCGCCTTCGATCTCCGCGCCGCTGATCGTCGCCTCGCCCGCGTTGAGCAGTAATGGCGCGGGACCGAGGCGGTAGACGAACTGCATGTCTCGATAGTCCGTGGTGAAAACGGCGCCTTGCAGCCTCAGGCCCCTGTCGGGCAGATTCGTTTTGAAGCCGACTTCCCAGCTCAACGCGCGCTCTTCGTCGAATGAATGAAAGTTGTCGAGAGATTCCTGTGACACCGCGGCGGCGAAGAAAGCGTTCCAACCGCCGCCCTTGAATCCCTGCGCGTATCTGGCGTAGGTCATGAGTCCGTCAGACCAGTGATGGTCCACGGCGGCCGACAGGGTGGTCGCGCTGAATGTCTGCTCGTACAAGCGTTTCGGCAAGAACTTGACGTCCGGAGCGGCGTAGTCGAATTGATCCGGCGTCGATCCCTTGGTCTCCGAGGTACGCCGCACACCGATGGATGCTTCGGTTCTGCCCGTCAGGCGCAGTTTCCCTTGACCGAATACCGCCCATGCACGGTTTGAAACCTCATTGTGATTCGCAACCGGCGAATCGGAATTGCCCAGGACGACGTCAAGGTCATCTTCCACCCGCTCCCTGTAATAGAACATGCCGGCGACGCCGGAGAACCGCTCGCCGGAAAATAGATACTGCACTTCCTGGCTGAACTGCGCGCCGTCGCTTTCAATTTGCGTATGCAAAACCTGGAACGGCGTATTGTCCGCGTCCCGTCTGCCCTTCCAGTTCAGCCTTCGCCAGGCGGTGACGGACTTGAGTATCGATCTGGCGCCCAGTATGCCGGTCACGTTCAACGCGATCCCCCGATTGTCGTAACTGCTTTCCAACGGCGTCGTGCCATGGTTCCGGAACGGACCGGCGCGCCACTGGTTGTTCACGCATCGGGGGTCTTCGTTCTCGGCGGTATAGCCCACCGGCGGTCCGCCGCCTATGGCCTCCCCGGTGACCGGATTTACGCGGGGTCCCGGTCCGGCGGGGAGAAAAAACGCGTCCGGACAGCCAGCCTGCTGACTGCGATTTGCGCCGAAATGCGCAGCCGGCACGGGATTTGACGGATCGGTGTTGTTTCCGTAGGCTGCGAACACCATGGGCGAACCGTTTTCATCCGCCCTGGCGTAGTCCAGGCGCAGTCTCGCGCGCACCGCGCTGGTAATGGAGTAATCGGCCTTTGCGAAGATGGATAAATCGTTCACGTCGCCGAGATCGAGCCCGTCCGACAGACGGGTTACGTAACCGTTCTGTCGCTTAAAGCCGGCGGCGATCCGGGTCTTCAGGGTCCGTGCCAGTGGCGCGTCCAGCGCCCCGAACAGCGACCACATGCCGTCGCTGCCCACGCCGACCCTCGCCTCGCCGCCCCATTTCGCACCCGGGTTCACCGTGTTGAGCAACACGGCGCCGCCAATGGTGTTGCGTCCGAAAAGCGTGCCCTGAGGTCCCCTTAGAACCTGTACGTCTGCGACGTCCCGCATCGCCATGGCGCCGCCCACCGATTGCCCGCGGTACACGTCGTCGACATACAGCCCGACGCCGGGGTCCACGCTCGCGACCGGATTCAGTTGACCGATGCCGCGAATGAACACCATGGAAGACGCATTGTTACCGGATACCGGCGCGTTGTTGGCGAACTCCAGGTTCGGGGTCGCCTTGCCGAGGTCCAGCGTAGAGGTCAATTGCCGGCGTTCGAAATCCTCCGAAGAAATGGCGGTTACGGATACGGGAACATCCTGTATTTCTTCGTCCACGCGGCGCGCCGTCACCGTGATCTCTTCGTGGGTGAAGGCGATATCCGTCTCAGCAGCGGACAGCGTGTCCTCGGGGGCACGTTCCTGGGCGGCGGACAGCGTGTCCTCGGGGGCACGTTCCTGGACGGCCGTCGGTGTCTCTACAGCGGCAGGCTCCTGGGCCACGGTCAGCGAATCTACAGCGGAAGGCTCCTGGGCGGCGGCCCACAACGCCCAGGGCACCAGCGCGATAGCCATTGAAAGGCTCAACAACCGCGAGACCATAGGATGTTCCCGTTCTACCGTATGCCGGTCATGCCGGTCACGCCGGTCACGCCGGTCACGCCGGTCACGCCGGCCATGCTGGTTACGCCGGCCATGCCGATCACGCCTGCCATGCCGATCACACCGATCACGCCCGGTCGACGTGCCGATCGTTCGACTTTTCGCTGTGCTCATTTCGTTCTCATTAGTAACAGGATCAATAATGCAATGCCAGTGATTTAACCGGGAGTTCACCGTAATCTACGGCGGTCGGTTTCGGTACGGCGCGAGGTGATCTCGAAGTTGCCGGGCTCCTTGGAGGGCTACGCCGCGGGCGGAGGCCGGCCTCCCGCAGCGCTGCGCAACTGCCTGCAACGCTTGACCCGGCGGCGTCCCTTCCCTAGATTAAACGGGCGAAATCGCACGGCTTGATGGGCTACGCAGTCGATTTGAAATACGAATCTTACACGATTACCTGTTAGCAGGACCGATTGAAAATGGCACTTTCCGAAGGCAAAACCGTTAAGGGCAAGAAACACGGCTACTGGGTCACCTACTACGCCAACGGCAACAAGAGAAGCGAAGGCACTTACAAGATGGGCGTAAAGCACGGGAACTGGATCCAGTACTTCAGCAACGGCAACAAGAAGAGCGAGGGACGATTCAGGAACGGCCTCAACGAAGGCTGGTACGTCTGCTGGCACGTGAACGGAACCAGGCAGTGGGAAGGCGACTACGGACCCCACGTGGGCAAGTCCTACGACGGCAAGAAGGAAGGCCGGTGGCAGTGCTACTCGGCGAAGGACGGCGACACCGTGTGGCGGATCATCGAATACAGACACGGTTCACGCACCAAACCCGACGTCCATCCCCTCGGGCCGTGTTCCGTGTGTGGCGACCCCATCCACGACCTCGACACGGACCGCTGTCCGCAGTGCGCGTGATGACGCGGAACCCCCTGTCTCAGAAAGGTGTTCGCCCGGCCACTTGATTGCCCGGCCACTTGATCGCCCGGCCACTTGATCGCCCGGCTACTCGATCGCCCGGTTGTTTGTTCGCACGGTAACCTGATCACCTGACGCAAGACCTGATTCCGAAGGGACCGCCCACGTGTGAAAACCCGGATGTCGCGCCGCGCATTCTTGCAGTCGTCGACCGCCGCGGGCCTGGGTTTCATGGCCGGCTGCAGCCCCTCGCCGTCGCCCGGCGTCATCTTCAAGGGATGGGTCTACGAACCCGACCTGGTCCGGGAGAACCTGGACTACTTCGAACGGCAGACCGGCATCAGGGTGGACTACAACGCCGTGTCGGGCAACTATCACGACAAGATGGTGGCGCTGCACGTGGGCGGCGCGCCCATGGAATGCTGCTACGTCCGGGACGACGATTTCGCCGAATGGGTCGAAGCCGGCTGGCTGCGTCCCTGCGACGACCTCCTGGCCGCCGATCCCGACACGTCGGCGACGACGGCGGACCTCTTCCCCTACAACCTCTCATCCATGACCTACGGCGGGAAGCGGTACGGCCTGCCTTACTACACCGACTTCAACATCTGGATCTACAACGCGCCCATGCTCGAGGCGGCGGGGTTCGAGAAGCCGGCCCGGACGCTGGACGAGCTGACCGAGCAGGCTGTCAAGGTAAGGGAGGCGCGGGTCCGTACGCCGGCAGGGGATGTCATCGAGTATCCGATCATGCTGAATTTCCGGCAGAGCGTGCTCGGATTCCTCGACTGGTGGACGCTGAACTACGCCAGCGAGGCATCGCTGTTCGACGATGACCTCAACCCCACGTTCCCCGATGACGAAGACCGCCGGGCCGAGACCGTGCTCCAGTGGCTCACGGACGGGATCCAGCGGCACCGCATCATCTCGCCTTCGTCGCTGACCGCGGGCCAGATGCGTGATCACATCGCCAGCGGCCGGCAGGTTTACGGCATCCTCAACAAGTACGACCTGGAGTACGTGAACAACCGGCGGAACTCGGCCGCCGCGAACGACGAATTGAAGCGGATCGGATCCGACGCGCAGCACGCGAAAGTGTACCGGATGGCGCCGGTCCCTTCGATCCTGCCGGAACAGAACGGAACCCTGGGGTGGACGCGCATGTACTGCCTCACGTCGAGATGCCGGGACGACCGGATGCAGGACGCCTGGGAACTGATGAAGTTCCTGGGCGCGAAGGATGCGCAAGGGGAGTACTACACGGCGCGACGCTGGTTCCGTTTGCGGGGACTCGGATTCGCCTACCGGTCGCTGCTCGACGACCCGGACGTGATTGCCCAGACCGAACAGTGGGGCGAAATCGACAAGGTCCGGGAGCAGGCCAGGCACGTCCGCGCGCGGGAGAACATCAAGGCGCCCTGGTTCCCCGATTTCAAGATCTACTACCAGCCGGAGATCCAGAAAGTCCTCCTCGGCCAGCAGTCCGCCCGCGACGGCCTCGCCCGTATCGCGCAGCGCTGCCGCCAGTTGATCGTGGAATGGAGTTGAGTTGCGCTGCCGCCAGTTGATCGCGGAGTGGAGTTGAATAAATGACCGTCATCAAGCCATTCCATCTCATGTCGCGGACGCGGGATCTCCTGCCCCTGCTGCTGAACCTGCCGGCGGTGATCCTGCTCCTCGCCTTCATCGCCTACCCCATCGGCATCTCCTTCTGGATGAGCCTGCACCGGTACAACCTTCGGCGGCCGGACCAGGTGTACTTCCACGGCCTGGAGAACTACGCGACCATCCTGGCGAGCTCCGAGTTCTGGAACGCCCTGTGGATCTCGCTGTACTTCACCTTCATGGCCGTCCTCCTGGTCATCGTGATCGCCATGGCCATCGCCCTGCTGCTCCACGAATCCTTTCGCGGCCGCGGCGTCGTCCGGGCCCTGCTGCTCATTCCCTGGGCCATCCCGGGCGTGGTCAACGGCCTCATGTGGGTGGGACTGCTCGGCGACTACGGCGCTTTCAACGCCATGCTGGAGGACTCGGTCGCCGCCGTCAACTACCTGTTCGGTATCAACATTGTATATACAGGCATGGCCTCGCCATTCGTCGCGCTGAACGCCGCCATCGGCGCCCATGTGTGGCGCAGCGTGCCCTTTGCGTGCATCATCTTCCTGGCGGCGATCCAGGCCATTCCCACCGAGCAGTACCGGGCCGCCCGGGTGGACGGCGCCACGTCGTGGAACCGATTTCGCTTCATCACCCTGCCCTGGCTGTACCACGCCGTTCTCGTCGTGGCGATCTTCGAGACCATGAACGGCTTCCGGGCCTTCGACCTGATCTACGCGCTCACGGGCGGCGGCCCGGGAGACGCCACGCACGTCATCGCGTGGCAGACCTACAAGGAGGCCTTCGCCCGGCTCGATTTCGGCGGGGCGAACGCCTATTCCTACCTGATCACGCTGATCACCATGACCCTGGCCATCATCTACATCCGGCTGCTGTACCGCCGCGGACTCGTACAGGGATAGGGGATTGCCATGTGGCGTCGCGCATCGCTCTACATCTACGCCCTTGCGGCGGTGATCTACCTGACCCTGCCCTTCGCCTGGGTGGCGGCCGTCAGCTTCATGCCCGAACGGGAGGTGACGCAGCAGCGCTGGTGGCCGGAGGAGCCCACCATCGGGAATTACAGCCTCTATTTCGACGTGGAAGGCCGTACGGCGGACGTGGGCGCCGCCATCGCCCGGCAGTTCCCCCGGGCCATCTTCAACAGCATGATCATCGGCACCGCGGTCATGCTTCTGAACCTGACCTGCGGTTCCCTGGCGGCCTATGCCCTGGCGCGCCTGCCGTTCCGGGGCAACCTGCTGCTCCTGCTGTTCTACCTGGGCTCGCGCAGCGTCCCCGGCGTGGCCATCATGATCCCCATGTACCTGCTCATGCGGAGTTACGGACTGCTCGATACGCACCTGTCGGTGATCCTGTCCCACACGACGTTCACCCTGCCGTTCACCATCTGGATCCTGAAGGGTTATTTCCAAACCGTGCCGCTGGACCTGGAGCGGGCCGCGCGGGTCGACGGCTGCACGCCGCTGGGCGCGCTCGTTCGGGTCTTCCTGCCCGTGACGACGCCGGGGCTGGTCGCGGTAGGCATCTTCGCCTTCATCGCGTCCTGGGGCGAGTTCCTCTTCGCCCTGCTCTTCACGACCACCATCGCCTCCCGCCCGGTGACGGTGCTCGCCTCGGATTTCGCCCAGGAGCTGCAGGTGCCCTTCACGGTCATCGCCGCCGGCGGCGTGCTGGTCATCCTCCTGCCCCTGGTCCTGTCGTTCCTGTTCCAGCGGCTCATCATCCAGGGCATCGGCGGTTCGGTGACGGGGTAGACAGAAAACTTGTGACCGGCAGCCCGGATCACAGGATAAATCAGGAGAATCTACATTGGCACGAGTCCGGCTCAACAACCTTACGAAGCACTTCGGCGACGTGGTGGCGGTGGACGACGTTACGCTCGACATCGCCGACCGCGAGTTCCTAACGCTCCTGGGCCCCTCGGGCTGCGGCAAGACCACCCTCCTCAACATGATCGCGGGGCTGGAATCGCCGACGGCGGGCGAGGTGTGGTTCGACGACCGGAACGTGACGGCCGTGCCGCCCGAGCGGCGGGACATCGCCATGGTGTTTCAGACCTACGCCCTCTATCCTCACATGCGCGTCTTCGACAACGTGGCCTTCGGACTCAAGATGCGCGGCGTGCCGGCGGAGGAGCGGGAGCGGCTCGTGCATGCGGCGGCGAAGACCATGGAGATCGAACACCTGCTGGACCGCAAGCCCCGGGCGCTGAGCGGCGGCCAGCGGCAGCGGGTCGCCCTGGCCCGGGCCATCGTCCGCGATCCGGGCGTTTTCCTCCTCGACGAACCCCTGTCCAACCTGGACGCCCAGCTCCGCGTGGTGATGCGCACGGAACTCAAGCGGCTCCACGGCGAGCTTGAGATGACCTTCGTCTACGTCACCCACGACCAGGCCGAATCGCTCATCCTTTCCGACCGGATCGTGGTGATGAGGGAGGGCAAGATCCAGCAGATCGGCACGCCCGAATCCATCTACGACAGCCCCGCCAACACCTTCGTGGCCGGCTTCGTGGGCAGCCCGCCCATCAACCTGCTGAAGGGCACGCTGAAACAGACGGGCGGTGGCGACTGGCGGGTGGTAGGCGAGGGTTTCTCGTGCGGAGTGGCTACGTCCATGATCGAGCGGATGGGTCAGTCAGCCGGTAGGGAGGTTTACCTGGGCGTGAGGGCGGAGGATATCGGGGTAGGTGAGGCGACGTCGTCAGTGGAATCGGCCAGCGAGGCGTCGGACTCCGCGGGAATGGACAGCGGGACGCTGGACTCCCAGTTAGACAATCCGGACAATTCCCATACCACGCCTGCCGCCCGGGCATCCGTCGTCGTGCGCGAGCCCATGGGCAGCGACCTGTACCTGACGGTCGACGTGGGAGGCAGCAACGTCAAGGTCCGTACCCGGCCGGACAACCGCGCGGACAGAGACGATGTACTGGACCTTTTCTTCGACCCGGGAAAGATTCACCTGTTTGACGGGGAGAGTGGGGTGTCGCTGATGCCAGGCACTTTTACTTCGACGATTTAAGATTCGTAACCTTAGATTCAAGCAGATCAGTACTTGCACGATTATGCTAACAGATTACTTCGGTTCTCTCACTTGAATATCTGCTGAAGTTAGAATCTGATACATTTAAGTATCGGTACAAAGAACCACCATTGCAATCATACCTTGAACCCAAGTAACACTACTCTTAAGTCAACAATCTAGTCAACGCCGGAAGTTATGAAGGAACCTGCTTTATTTACGTAATTCGATCGCATAGCTGCTTCCTTCCTGAGAACTCAGTGGATCTTAACCACTCCAAATGCTTCACATGCGCGAAGTAGGTATTTGGTCCTATGTTTTCGAAGTCATCGGGGGTCCAGATATTTACGACGCGATTACCCCACCAAAATTCTGGACGCTCACATACATCTGTGGGAAGTACGGATGTCCATAGTAATTCGTCATTGGGTTCGGAAACTGGAGCATCGAAGCTACTCTTCATCGCAGACAGCCAGTTTATACTTGCATAATAGACCCCACAATTGACTGTCGCCCAATAATTCGGGATCCTAATGAACTTCGGAGTTCCCGAGGTTCGACACCAATTAACAAAAGCTTTATCAGGTCGACGAAGCATCACCGTATCCCAATCTATCCACAAAAACTCACCGAATTCCTCAAGTGCCCAGCGGCACATCCAATGTTTCATTTTGTGGGCTGAATCCTGGTGTATTTCGGTGGGCGCGTCGTCGAATATGCGACAAACGGTAAGACCAAATTCCTCAAGCTGTGAAGCAGAAGCTTTGTCACCGGCGAGCACCATCAAATCGTCTCTGTAAGTCGGGTTGACAGCGAGACTATCAGGGATCTCTTTGAGCGTGACCCGCGGTGAGTGCATCAATCCCGCACGGGTATAGGGGTAAAGTCCTGCAATCATCGGGAGCGACATGCTGCCTCCTCAGCTATGTTGTATCCACCTTTTCCCGTGCGGAGGTAGCGTTTAATCATGCGTTTCTGTTCTTCCTGTACCTGATCATCGTATACGTTCCAGATATGTTCTACTTCTTCAGAAGGAATCTCGAAATTGAGTTCCGCCGCGTAGCGGTACATCCGTTCCAGAGTTGTCAGCGCGTATTTCCAATTGATAAGCGGTTTCAAGAGAAGTACTTCCCGCCGATGCAGTGAAAGTTGGGCGCTGGGATGAATATAGGCAACCCACCGTTCGTTGGGACGATATTCAACGCCTATAGCTGAAATCGCAATGTCGGAATATCTGAGTCGATCCTCGAGTGTCAACGGCCCGATTTCATGTGGAACTTCAATAACGCGATTTTGGATATCGAACGCATCTGCAAACAGAGGGGAAGGAAGCAGCCGGGTCCCTTTGACGTTCAAGACCTTGATAAGGGCGTTCCGGTCTTCGGCAGAAGGTGCCCAGATATCTAAGTCCTTTGGAGGCCGTCCCGTTAGCAAAGTCTTAAACGCGCCACCAGCCAGAAAGTACCGCGCACCGAAATCAAAACCGAAGGTTGCAGCAGTTTCACGGCGTGCAAATTCAATTACATCGGTCTCTTTAAAGTGACAAAGAGGATCTTGATCACTGCGTATACCCTCAACGTCGCGGTAAGCTGTATGTAATCCGTCTTTATCGTACCAGAAAAATGTGCCTTCAAGATACCAAGGCCAATCATCCTTTCCAAGAGGTCGCTTTAGCAACCGCGCTGCCGTTGCGGTTACCAGCGAGTCGTGCGTTACGAATACGTGGATTCCGGGAGTACGATTCGCGACGGCAAACATGTGTCGCACGAGAAACCGTGCCGCTTCGTCGGGCCGCGCCATGCCTGATAACGGCTCGTTGCTCGACACGAGATGCGCCATGAGGCTTTCATGCCCAAGGTCCTTCCAAACCTTTCCAGCACGTTTAATATCAAGAACATAAATACCAGGGTCACCGAGAAAGTTGTCACGTACTACGGGGATACCGATTCCTGCTCCATCTCGGAGTACTTCGGCGGTTTGAACACACCGTAAGATGGGACTCGTGTTAAGCGTACACAACCTGTCTCCGAGTATGGCTCCTAACTCATGTCCTAACTGCTGGCCAACATCAGTAATGGGAAGAGTATAGCCTGCGTTACCTGAAGGAAGATGACCGCGGACCGAATGACGAAGCAATAAAACCACCGGTCGATTGCAAGGCAGCCTGTCAAGAATCGGCAACATCGAGGGAGGGATTCGCCAATGAATTGTACCAGTCATTTTGCTGTTCCCACCAGCACCGAGACGATCGATTCCAGACTGCGAACCTCTTTCAGATTGAATTCCGCCTTATAGAGCAGGTGCTTGTATTCCTCTGTAGTGCGCTCTCGTCCTCCGCTTGTCATTAGCAAATGCAGATCGCACATTGCACCCACGACGCTGGGCTTAGGGACCAGCATTTCGACTACATAAATGCGTCCTCCGCGCGGCAGAGCCATTCGGGCATTATGCAGGATTCGGCTTGCTTTCGCATCATTCCAATCGTGAAGAACACGAGCGAGCACAACCGTATCGGCTTCTATGCTCCATGGTTCAAATAAATCGGCAGCATACCAAGAAAGCCCTTCGCGTTTTTTTTGCCAGTGCAATGCTTGGGCAACCACCTCAGAGCGGTCGAGGACGGTCACCTGGAGATTGGGATGCAGATCGAGCATTAGATTTGCCAGTACACCTAGCCCACCGCCGGCATCAATCACACGTTCATCCCCATGAAGGCCCAACACACTCGGCACGGTTAAATAGTCGTGACGGGCGTAACTTCTCAGCATCCGATGATGCGACTCACAACGCCGCTCATCGCGGGCGACTTCGGAAAAAACACTAGGAGTGTTCCTATTGCCATTTGCATGTAGAAAAAGTGGAAGCGAGTTCCACATTTCAGTGAACGGTCCTGCATACTCAAGGGACGCATCGGTCAGCGTGAGAGGATGCTCCGAACGGAGCAACTCTCCGCGAGGAGTTAGATGCCATGTACCATCATGTATTGCAGCAAGAGCTAACTCTCCCAGTGCACGTAGTATCCGATTGGCACCGTCTTTCCGCAATTTGCATTTGTGTGCTACCTCGATAACAGAAGCAGGGAGTGATTCGATGACGCCGAGTTTAACTGCAGTTGCGATGGTTTGGGTCCGCCAGAATCCGGTCATGTCTCCTGAAAGTGCCGCGAACTCGGAGCGACGAGTTTGACGGAGTTCGACAATGGCTTCCCCTATTTCGTTTATTACCTCGAAGCCCCCGTCAAATCGTTCCACCCGGGCTTGTCCGTTGTAGAATGGTTCAACCATCGCAAACCGACGCGTATAGGCAGGTACTCCAACGTGGTTTATATGCGTCCACCCGGCCTCATCCCTGGCGCGTGCATAGCCTTTGTGGAATACATCGAGATCGATAAACCATTGACTATGTACTTGCCGGCCGTCGTTGTCGATATGGGTGGATCGGCCGTCTCCCGCTTGAACGACGGCTAAACCCTCCCGGTAATCTCCAGCGTAGCGCCACCGGTCTTGATAGACCGAAGCTCCGTCTTCTGCGATGTGGAAGTACAAGCCGCCACTATTTCGCACCGAGCAACGTCCTTCTTGATAGTTTCCGCACCAGACATACCGCTGGGGGTACGCATCTTCACCATACGGATTAATGTGGTGCCATCCATCATCTCCTATAACGCTAGCAAGGTTTTCGTAGAATCCGAATGTTCGCCGAAAAACCCTTTCATACGCTGGGTTACCATCCGGTTTGATATGCCACGCTGCCGATCCACGAAGGACAGGTGCCAGCCCAGGTGGGCGGAACTTCTGAACTAAATTAAACCGTTCTTCGTATGCAGGATTTCCGTTGGCAATGTGATGCGAGCCATCTGGCGCAATAGCCCAGAATTCCGGATTCATGGCGTTTCTCCTGCAGGTTTACGCATGTTGCAACCAAGGCAAAGCCGTCGATTGCGGTACGTTGTCACTAGTTCACGGTAGGCGTCGCCGTTCCATATATCCATCAGCCCTTGTTCATTCAGATTGCCAAATTCCCCCAATGTGCGGCGCTGGGCGTCCGGTGCGCAGCAAGGATCGAAGCGTCCCATCGCACTTACCCATGCCTCCTGCCCTAGAAATGGACATCGCCCTCCGGGAGCAAGATCGTTCACTGCATCTTCGTTAAGTGGGAAAATGTTCTCTAGCAGAATGTGCCGACCGTTTGGAAGCGTGCGTTCCATAGCCGCCTCTCGTGCTTTGTGTACCGCCTCATTCCAGCGCCGAATAGCCGAGGGATCGCGGCGCATTGATTGATTCTCGATCTCCTTAAAGTGGACCCACAGGTGATGCCCTTTCACACGGTCCACGCCAAGTTTAATGGCAAGCCGCACCGTGCTGGCAAGTTCTCCAATGTTTGCTTCGAGAAACGTCAGTTGAAACGTGACTCGGCAATAATTGCCACCGTTGGTGGCCGCATAGGCATCTCGGACAGCGATAAACTCTCGTACATTTTCGAGCACGATCTCCCAACGGCTACCGAGCATGATGGTCTCGTTAGTGTTCTTTGTCGCCCCGTTCCAAGAGATTTTGACATCCGATGTCACGGGTACGATTTTCTCCGCCCATTTGCTTGCGCCATGACGGGGAAAGGTGCCGTTGGTGGTGAGATTGAGCCGAACACCGTATCGTGCACAGAGGGAGAGAATGTCCTCGAACTGATCATAGAGCAGGGGTTCGCCCATTGTCGAAGGAATGATTTCTTTGAGTCCATGAGGTACGGCGTCTGCTATAACTCGTTCAATTACCTCGAAGGGCATAAGTCTCTTCGGTCGGCCTTCGCTTCTTCTCTGGTTCTGAAGCGAACTGTGCGGCGAGTGTTCCTCGCACATGATACAGCGCAAATTGCAGGTATCCGGGTTCGTGTCGAAAGTAATCCTCCACGGTCCCTTTCTCGGAACAACGTTTGTGGTGTTTCGTCTACTAACCACATTGGTATAAAGTGACTCGATCTGGCGAACGTGCGATTCAATATCCGGTACATCACCTGTTTCGCTGTATAAATAGCCCCTCTTACCGAGTTTTGTGGCCAGATCGGGCGTACTGACAAATCGTTGCATCTGTTTGGCGAGCGAGGCGGACGAGCGATGTTCAAACAACAGGCCGTTAACTTCGTGGTGGACATACTCTCCCATCCCACCGGCGTCAGCAGTTATGACCGGCACTCGGGCTTGCTGTGCCTCGTGTATGACTAACGGCGAATTCTCCGCCCAGACCGAGGGCACGACAATTGCGTCGCAGCGATTGAAGACCTGGCGAACGATGTCCTGATTCCTGTATTCGGACATCCACTCAATGCGACTACCTTCACACTTCGGCAGAACATTTGCCATCTCCTTTAGCGCTTCGGTTTCTTGCCCACTTGGCCGTCCCCAAATTCGCAAACGTGCATCTCCGTGAATGGTACCGAATGCACAAATGAGATCATGGACACCTTTGGCCGGAATGTGCGTCCCGATGTAGCCGAAGGTAAACGGTTCTCCGGGTGTTCGATTACGACCTACCAACCGACTGCGCTCGAAACCGTAGTCAAGGTATACGAGTTTGCGTACTGGCAATTTGAAATCGTCTCGGAAACGGTCGTGGAGGTAGCGAGACGGAGCGATGAATAGATCGACTAACTCAGCCATTTCGCGCACATTCTTCATGCGTCGTTCGACCCAGTTGGTCCAATAGGCGACATCAGTCTCGTACTCGTCAGGTGCGCCACTAAAGTAGCGTGCATAACAACGCTCAGCACACTTACGGTCTTCCTGTCCGTCGCAAGCGGCCCAAAGATTGTTCGGATTTTCGGGAAACATCTGCATGAACTGACCGCGAGGGCACATCAACCAGTAGTCGTGCAGAGTATAGATGACTGGCACTTCACGCAGTGCTGCCTCGCGTGTCAGAGCGGTCGAGAGATGGTTGAGGTGGCCGATATGTACTATACCAGGTTGTATCTGGTCCAGGACTTCAGCGAAACGCTGGTCAATTCCGGTCGCTTGGTATCGATCCTTGAAACGGGGATTGTTTACAACGTGCACCGCAATCCGGTGGTCTTCGGCATCGTGTTCCATCCGTAGCTTGAAGTCCGGCGCAAAGGGATCTTCTTCGCGAGTGAAGACGTGTACTTCGTGGCGGTCTGCGAGTCCTTGGCATAACGTTTGACTGTATACCTCCGATCCCGCATTGTACCGCATTGGATAGCCATGAATGACTTTCAGAATCTTCATAGTGGTTTTCCAGCAGAGGGGGGTTGAGTGTGAATACGATATGCTAAAGGGCAACCTTCCCAACTGTAGACCCAACCTTGCCCAGGATGGATGTTGGTCCAGAAATGCAATATCAGTTTAACTTTAGGGGTGAGATCGGTAATTCAATACTAAGCAGATTCAGATAACTAAGAACTTATCGGATTCTGAGGCGATTCATTGGCCAACCTCAATAATCCTGCTCGTCCGGCGCATTGGGCTGACCCGGATGGGATCCGCCCGCGTTCTTGGCCGTGTTGCCGCCGTCCAGCGGCATCAACGCCCCGGTGATCCAGCTGGAGGCGTCGGAGGCGAGAAAGATGGCCAGGCCCTTGATGTCGTCTGATTTGCCCAGGCGGCCGATGGGGATTCCGCGGAGGTAGGTGTCGCCCAGCTTGGAGTCGGCGTCGATGCGCTTGCGCAGGCCTTCGTTCATGATCTGGGCGCATACGATGGCGTTGACGCGCACGCCCTTGCCGCTCCACTCGGTGCTCATCTCCCGGGTCATCTGGGCCACGCCGCCCATGGCGATGCTGTAGGCCATGTGGCCGCGGCCGAGGGCCGACAGCCCGGCGATGGACACGATGTTGAAGATGCTGCCCCGCCCGGCCTCGATCATGCGCCGGGCGCCTTCCTGGCAGCAGACGTACCGCCCGACGACCAGGACGTTCAGGGTCTGTATGAGCCCGGCTTCCGTGATCTCAAGCGGCAACTCGTTGATGCCGCCCTCCCCGGCGATGTTGGCCAGTACGTCGATGCGGCCGTAGGATTCGTCCAGCTTCGCGAACATCGCGCGGATCTGCGCGCCGTTGGATACGTCGCAGACTACCGGTTCGGCCCGGCGGCCCAGGCGCTCGATCTCCCGGACCGTATCCTTCATGCCTTCTTCGTTGATATCGGCCAGCATGAGATCCGCGCCGGCCTCGGCGAACCCGATGGACGTCGCCCGGCCCATACCGCTTGCCGCGCCGGAGACCAGGGCCACCTTCCCGCTCAGGTCGAATAATGGATGAGACATTTCCACTCTCCTTTGCATTTAAGGCGTTTTCGGCATATATTATACGGGTCGAAGCGCCCTTTTAGCCAGTCGAAATTACGGCAATCTTCTCGACGGACTTTCGAATGCCTCCCTTCACGGTCGTATCCGACTACGAACCCCGGGGCGATCAGCCCAGGGCGATCGAGGAACTCGCCCAGGGCGTGGTCCGGGGCGACAAGCACCAGTGCCTCCTCGGCATCACGGGCAGCGGGAAGACCTATACGATGGCGCAGGTCATCGCAGAGCTGCAGAGGCCGACCCTGGTCATTTCGCCCAACAAGACCCTGGCCGCCCAGCTTTACGGCGAGTTCAAGGGCTTCTTCCCGCAAAACGCCGTCGAGTACTTCATCAGCTATTACGACTACTACCAGCCGGAAGCGTACATGCCGGTGACCGATACCTATATCGAGAAGGATTCGTCGGTCAACGAGGACCTGGACAAGCTGCGGCTGCGGGCGACGAGCGCGCTGCTGGAACGGCGGGACGTGGTGATCGTCGCGTCCGTCTCCTCCATCTACAGCCTGGGGTCGCCCGACGAGTGGAAGGAGTTCATCCTCCTCGTGGACCGGGGCGAGGTCTACGAGCGGGACATGATCATGCGCAAGCTGATCGACATGCACTACAACCGGAACGACTACGATTTCGCGCGGGGCACGTTCCGCGTGCGGGGCGATACCCTCGACATTTTGCCCGCGGACCAGGAGAAGGGCATCCGCATCGAGATGTTCGGCGACGAGGTCGACCGCATCACCGAGTTCGATCCCCTCACGGGCGAGGTGCTGGCCGAACGGGACCGCATCGCCGTCTACCCGGCCCGCCACTTCGTCACCACGGCGCCGCGCCTGGACCAGGCCATGAAGGCCATCGAGGAGGAACTGGACGAGCGGCTCAGGGTGCTGTACGACGAGAACAAGCTCCTCGAGGCGCAGCGGCTTGAACAGCGCACGCGCTTCGACCTGGAGATGATGCGGGAGATCGGGTTCTGCGCCGGCATCGAGAACTACTCCATGCACCTGTCGGGCCGTTCGCCGGGCGAGCGTCCCTTCTGCCTCTTCGACTTCTTCCCCAACGACTTCCTGCTGGTCATCGACGAGTCCCACGTCTCCCTGCCCCAGCTCCGGGCCATGTACAACGGCGACCGCTCGCGGAAGACCACGCTCGTCGAGCATGGGTTCCGCCTGCCGTCTGCACTGGACAACCGGCCGCTGACCTTCGATGAATTCGAGACGATGGTCAACCAGGTGATCTACGTGTCGGCCACGCCGGCCGACTACGAGCTGAGCCAGTGCCAGGGCGTCGTGGTCGAACAGATCATCCGGCCCACGGGGCTGATGGACCCGGAGATCAGCGTGCAGCCCGTGGAGAACCAGATGGACGATCTCCTGACGCGGATCCGCGAGCGGGCCGAGCGGCAGGAGCGGGTGCTGGTGACGACGCTGACCAAGCGGATGGCCGAGGACCTGACCGATTACCTCCGGCAGTTGAACGTCCGGGTGCGCTATCTCCATTCCACCATCGACTCCATCGAACGCGTCGAGATCCTGCGCGACCTGCGCCTGGGCAAGTTCGACGTGCTCGTGGGCATCAACCTGCTCCGCGAGGGGCTCGACCTGCCCGAGGTCTCCCTGGTGGCTATCCTGGACGCGGACAAGGAGGGGTTCCTGCGGTCGGAACGGTCGCTGATCCAGACGGCGGGGCGGGCGGCGCGGAACGTGCGCGGCGAGGTGATCTTCTACGCCGACAACATCACCGATTCCATGCGCCGGGCCATGGATGAGACGAACCGCCGGCGGACGCTGCAGCAGGAGTACAACGAACTGAACGGGATCGAGCCCGAGACCGTGTACAAGTCCATCGAAGAGATCATCAAGACCACCGCCGTGGCCGACGTGAAATCGGTGGACGACGACATGCCGATCCTCAATACCATCGCGAAGATGGACCAGAGCACCGTCCTGGAAGAGCTCAAGCACGCCATGTACGAGGCCGCCGCCAACCTGGAGTTCGAGAAGGCGGCCAGGCTGCGCGACGAAATCAACCGGCTGGAATCCCAACCCGTGAAATGAGGCGGGTCGTCTCCTGGCCGGCCGGATCGCACCCCCGTCCAGGCCGTCCAACCGGCGACGGACCGCCCACCTTCCCATGCTCCTACCGCTCCAGGCTGAAAGCCCGTCCTTTTCCCGGCCCGTCGTCACCTACGCGCTGATCGCCGCCAACGCGGCCGTCTTCCTCTTCCAGTTCGTCCTGGGTCCGGTGGGCGAGCAGATCTTCATCTTCAAGACGGCGGCCATACCCTTCGAACTGACCCGATTCGTCGACCGGGACGCCATACCCATTCCGGGCACGTCCCTGCACTACCCGGACGCCCTCGTGCCCTTCCCCCTGACCCTGTTCACGGCCATGTTCGTGCACGGGGGATTCATGCATCTGGGCGGCAACATGCTCTACCTGTGGATCTTCGGCAACAGCGTGGAAAGCGCCATGGGTTCGGCCCGCTACCTGCTCTTCTATATCCTGGCCGGTCTCTGCGCCACGCTGGTGCACGTGGTCTCCGAGCCCGATTCCGCCATCCCGATGATCGGCGCCAGCGGCGCTATCGCGGGCGTGCTGGGCGCCTATTTCATCCTGTACCCGCGGGCCTACATCAAGACGTTCGTCCTGCTCTTCATCTTCATCCAGATCATCCACGTGCCCGCGGTCATCGTCCTCGGGATCTGGTTCCTGCGGCAGATCCTGGGCATCGGCAGCGACGGCGTGGCCTGGTACGCCCACATCGGCGGGTTCCTTGTGGGCATGGTCCTCGTCCGGCGCTTCCTGAAGAGCCGGCCCCGTACGATCCACATCGATCCGCGGGGTGAATGGTGAGCGAACGGTCACCGGAGACACCCTTCCTGGACGCGCTCGGCATCGGCCGGGGGGTGAATGGTGCGCGGTAAGTCGCCGGAGACGCCCTTCCTGGACGCGCTCGGCATTGGCCGGGGGGTGAATAGTGCGCGGTAAGTCGCTGGAGACGCCCTTCCTGGACGCGCTCGGCGTTGGCCGGGGGGATGCCGTGGCCATCGTCGGCAGCGGCGGCAAGGCCACGCTGATGTACCGCCTGGCCGGCGAGGGGGTCGAGCGGGGCTACGCCGTCATCACCACGTCCACGACCCACCTGCATCCGCCCACGTCGAAGCAGACGCGCGGGTTCTACGTGACCGACGAGATGCCGGACTGGGCCGCGATCATTCCCCGTGAACTGCAATCGCGACGCCACGTGACGGTCCTCGGCGCCCGGCCCCGGCCCGACAAGCTCAAGGGGCTGGACGAAGACGAACTGGACACCTTGAAGAAAGTCTGCGCGCCGGATCTGCTGCTGATGAAGGCCGACGGCGCGCGAGCCCGCCTGTTCAAGGCGCCGGGAGATCACGAACCCGTGGTGCCGGCAGGAACGACCCGCGGCGTGGTCGTCGCCAGCCTGAAGTCCGTCGGGCTGAGTCTCGACGAGCGGCAGGTGCACCGGCCGGAGCGCGTGACCAGGCTGACCGGGCTGGGACCGGGCGAACCGGTGACCCCCGAGATGATCGCCGCCGTCGCAAGCCATCCCGAAGCCTACCGGCGTGCGTTTCCGGGTTCCGTTCCTCTTTCCCTGTACCTTACCTGCGCGGGGGACGATGACGGCCGCGCGCTGGCCCGGCGCATCGCCGATGCCGTGCCGGAACGGGTTTTCGAAGGGATCTACTGCGGGGAACTGTTCCGGTCGAAGGCCGAAGTGACCCGCCTGGCGTGACGCCCTACGGCACGATCCCTATGGCCTGGGGGCGGGCGATCCGATGCCGCCGGCCGAGGACCGGGCTGACCCGCCTGGCGTGACGCCGGCCTCGCGGCAAATCCGCGTTGACACCCTACCCGCATCTTGGTAATATCTACCCACGCCGGACGACAGCGCATGTACGGCAGCGCGCGGGGTCGCGGCCGGGTCACTTTATCGTGATCGGCAGGTTGGAGGGATGGACTCATGACGCATATTAAATGGGCAACGATCGCATGCTGCGCGGCCGTCCTGGCATGGGGCTGCGCCGGCGGCGACCCGGACAGGCGCGTCGTGACGGTCTATTCGCCTCACGGCAAGCCGATCCTTCCCGAGTTCGAGAAGCTCTTCGAGGCCGCTCATCCCGACGTGGACGTCCGCTGGCTCGACATGGGTTCGCAGGACGTGCTCGACCGGGTGCGCTCGGAGCGGGCCAATCCCCAGGGAGACGTCTGGTGGGGCGCGCCGGCGACCAACTTCATCCAGGCCGCCGACGAGGGCCTGCTGAGCCCTTACCGGCCGACCTGGGCGGACGCCCTGCTGCCGGAGTTCCGGGACGAAGAGGACCGCTGGTACGGCACGGCGCAGCTGATCCCCGTGATCGCCTTCAACAATCTCGAGCTGACCGGGGAAACGGCACCCGGGGACTGGGACGAACTCCTCGACCCCCGGTGGCGGGACCTGATCGTGATCCGGTACCCGCTGGCTTCGGGCACGATGCGGACGGTCTACTCGGGGATGATCTGGCGCACGTACCGGGATTCCGGCCTGCCCGACGCGGGGTATGACTGGCTCACGCGGCTCGACGCCAACACGAAGGATTACGCCGCCGATCCGAACATGATGTTCCAGAAGCTGGCCCGGAAGGAAGGGCTGGTTTCCATCTGGCTCATGAGCGACATCATGCTGCAGGTGGACCGTTACGGCTATCCCTTCGGTTTCGTGGTGCCGGCCAGCGGCGCGCCGGTGCTGACCGACGGCATCGCGCTCATCGCGAACGGCAAGAACCCGGACGACGCCAGGCTGTTCTACGAATTCGTCACCAACGTCGACCACACCGTCCTGCAGGCCACCGAGTACTACCGGATCCCGACGCGCGGAGACATTCCGAAAGACCGTCTCCCTTCGTGGATGGCCGATCTGTCCGTCGCCCCCTTCGACATCGACTGGAAGGTCTTCTCCGAACAGTCCAGGACCTGGATGAAGTACTGGGACGACAACATCAAGGACCGGGGATAGCCATTTCGCCTGTCGCGGTCCGCCGCGGTCCCGTGTCCCATACCGATCAACGCCCATGGCCCAGGTCACCCTCGATCGCCTCACCAAGCACTTCGACGACAACCCGGTCGTCAGGGACATCAGCCTGACGGTGGCGGACGGGGAGTTCTTCAGCCTGCTCGGGCCGAGCGGCTGCGGGAAGACCACCATCCTCCGCATGATCGCCGGGTTCATCTTCCCCACGTCCGGTTCCGTGCGCTTCGACGGCCAGGACGTCACCAGCGTGCCGGCCCACCGGCGCAACACCGGGATGGTCTTCCAGAACTACGCCCTCTTCCCCCACATGACCGTCTTCGAGAACGTGGCCTTCGGGCTGCGCACCCGGAAGGTGCCCGGTCCCGAGATGGCGGACCGCGTGGCGCGGGCCCTCGGCCTGGTGGGGCTGACCGGGCTGGAACGGCGTCCCGTGCCTCAGTTGTCGGGCGGACAGCAGCAGCGGGTGGCTCTCGCCCGGGCCGTGGTCATCGAACCCGATCTGCTGTTGCTCGACGAACCGCTTTCCAACCTGGACGCCAAGCTGCGGGAGGAGACCCGGGACCAGATCCGGGAGCTGCAGACGAAGCTGGGCATCACGGCCGTCTACGTCACCCACGACCAGGAAGAGGCGCTGGCCGTATCCGACCGGATCGCGGTGATGGAGGAGGGCGAGTGCCGCCAGCTGGACCGGCCGGACGTGATCTACCGCAGGCCGGCCAATCGCTTCGTGGCCGCCTTCATGGGCAACATGAACCTCTGGGAAGGCGTGGTCTTGGTTGAAGGGGGCGGCGCCGTCTTCCGGCACGAAAGCGGCCTGACCGTCCCGCTGCCCCCGGCGGCCGAAGGCGCCGAACCTCCGGATGGTCCCGTTTGCCTGGCCCTGCATCCCCAGGCCGCGCGGTTGACCGAGGACGAAGCGGAAGGCACGGTCGAAGGCGTCGTGTCCGCCCGGCGTTTCAAGGGCGCGACCGTCGAGTTCACCATCGACGCCGCCGGCGTGTCCATCCAGGTCGTGGAGAACGCCGAAGGGCCCATGGCCGCCAGGCAGCCGGGCGACCCGGTGCGCGTACGCGTCCCCGGAGACCAGGCGATCATCCTGAGGGACTGAACCGGACCATGACCCTGCACGCCGCCCTCCGCCAGCCCCGCGTCCTGTACCCGCTCATCCGTCAGCCCCGCGCCCTCGTCTTCATTCCGCTGGGCTTCATCATACTCGGCTACATCGTCTATCCCGCCGCGCTCGTGCTCTGGGAGAGCCTGTTCCGCGAGGGACAGTTCGGCTTCGGCAACTACGGCGAATTCTTCGATCCCGAATACCCGTCCTACATGGAGGGTCTCTTCAACAGCGTCATGGTCTCCGTGGGGAGCGTGCTGCTCTCGGCGCTGATCGGCGTGCCCCTGGCCCTCATCTTCACCCATTACGAGTTCCCCGGCCGGTCCGTCTTCTCGGCGCTGGCCACGCTGCCCATCGTCCTGCCGCCCCTGGTGGGCGTGCTCGCCTTCCTCTTTCTATACAGCGAAAGCGGCATGGTCCCGCGACTCATCCAGGCGGCCCTGGGCCTGGAGCGCCCACCCTTCTCGCTGAACGGGGTGTGGGCCGTGCTCCTCGTGCACGGCTATACGATGTACGTCTTCTTCTACCTCTTCACCTCGGCCGCGCTCAGGGGCATCGATCCCGCGGTCCTCGAGGCGGCCCGCAACCTGGGCGCGTCGTCCTGGTTCTGCTTCCGGTCCGTCACCCTGCCCCTGCTGACGCCGGCCATGGTGGGCGCCACGCTCCTGGTGTTCATGACGTCCATGAACTCCTTCAGCGCGCCCTTCATCTTCGCCGGTGGATTCCGCTTCCTGAGCCTGAACATATACACGTCCAAGCTCAACGGCGACATGGCCATGGCCGTCACGCAGACCGTGGTCCTCTCCGCCTTCTCCATCGCCTTTCTCTTCTGGATGCGCCACTACGAGGGACGGCGGCACTACGCCATGAGCACCAAGGGCACGGCGACCGTCCGCCGCGAGATCCGCGGGCGCTGGGCGCGCCTGCTCGCGGGCGCCGCCGGGATCGCCATGGTGATCGTGCTCCTGCTGCCCCACTTGACCATCCTCCTGCTGTCCTTCGTACAGGACGGCACGTGGACGCACCAGATCCTGCCCCAGGTGTATACATCGGACAACTACGGCCGGCTCTTCCAGGATCCCACCTTCTGGGAACCGATCCGGAACAGCCTGAACATGGCGGTGATCTCCACGGCGGCCGACGTGGCGATCGGCGTGACCGCGGCCTACCTGGTGGTCAAGGGCACCTTCCGGGGCCGCAAGACGCTCGACGCCCTCGTGATGGTGCCCTGGGCCCTGCCCGGCACGGTGGTGGCCATCAACCTGATCGTCGCCTTCAGCCAGGGCACGCCCTTCAGCTTCGGCCAGGTGCTCGTGGGTTCGTTCTGGCTCCTGCCCATCGCCTACTTCGTCCGTCACCTGCCCATCGTGTTCCGGGCGTCCTCGGCGGCCTTCAGACAGCTGGACGACTCCCTGGAGGAGGCGGCGCGGAACCTCGGCGCGGGCTGGTTCTACGCCTTCCGCCGGGTCACCCTGCCGCTCATCGGCCCCGGCGTGCTCGCCGGCACGCTGCTCGCCTTCGTCACCGCCCTGGGCGAATTCGTGGCGTCCATCCTCCTGTACGTATACGACAACCGGCCCATCGCCATGGAGATCCTGTCCCACCTGCGCCAGTTCAACATCGGCAGCGCCGCGGCCTACGCCGTCCTGCTCCTGCTCCTCGTGTCCGTCGTGCTGCTGGGTTCGAACTACTTCTCCCGCGGTACGGCCCAGCGGAGTCTCTCGTAACTCGTGCTCAAGCGATCCGACTACTTCCTCTTCATCGCCGCATTCGTCATGGACTTCTGCACGGGCCTGGTGTCCTTCGCCGTGCCGTTGCGGGCCCTGGACATGGGCGCTTCGGTGGTGGAACTGGGGTTCATCGGCACGGCCGGCTCGCTCAGCTTCACCGTGGCCTGCACCTTCACGGGCAAACTGGCGGACCGGTTCGACCGCCGCCGGCTCCTGGCCATCGCCGCCGGCCTGACGGCCATGGTGTTCGGCATGCTGTTTTTCGCGGTGAATTACTGGATGCTGCTCGCCGGCGCGGCCATGGGGTGGGGGCTGCTGGCCCTCTTCTGGCCGTCCATGCAGGCGATCCTGGCCGAGAACCGCAGCCGGGGGCAGATGGTGAAGACCCTCGGCACGTTCAACATGTTCTGGACCCTGGGGTTCATGCTGGGTCCCGCGGCGGGAGGCTATCTCTACCTGGTGGGTCCCCGGGTGCCCTTTGCGAGCGGCACCATCGGCATGGCGGTCCTTACCCTGGCGATCCTCCTGCCGTGGTTCAGATCGACCGCGGTCCGCGAGGAAGAGCCGGAGGAAGAACCCCACGCGCCCGTGGACATCGCGCGCTTCCGCTGGATCGCCTGGACGGCCAGTTTCACGGCCTTCTTCATGATCGGCATGCTCAACAACCAGTTCCCCAAGCTCGCCGCCGTGCTGTTCATCCGCCCCGACACGCTCGGCCTGCTCCTGGCCATTCCGAGGCTCATCCAGATGCTGATCTTTCTGGTCGCGAAGTACTCCACCTGGTGGCAGTTCCGCCTCAGGCCCCTCGTCATCCCCCAGGTCGCCGCCGCGGCCGGCATGATCGTCGTGGCCACGCAGGATTCACCCGTGGTCCTGGCCGTCGCCTTCGGAACGGTCGGATTGCTGGTCGGCGCCGCCTTCTCGGCGAGCCAGTTCTATTCTTTTTTCCAGGAAGAAAGAAAGGGAGAGAAGGGCGCCCGCAACGAAATGTTCATCGGGCTGGGCATGGTTTCGGGCCCCCTGGTCGGCGGCCTGCTGGCCCAGCTCATCGGCCTGCGCATGCCCTACGTGCTGTGCTGCAGCGTACTGGTCGCGGCGATGCTGGTCGAGTACCGGTGGTACCGGAAACGGGGGTGAGTGATGCCTGCGGTGAGCGAGTCCGCCGGCCGGCCAATGAGCCCGCCCCTCGGGCCGTATCGCGCCCAGGGCCGTATCGCTTCGCGCGCCTGGTCGCGGAGCCAGCCGGCCCCTCCACCCGGCTCGTTACGCCTCCGCGGTTCCCTTGACGACTTCCAGCGCCCTGGGCCAGGTCTCGTTGAAGTACTCCACGAAGTCGTTGAACGTGTCGGTTTCCACGGTCAGCCGGGTGCCTCCGTCGGCGTCCGCCAGCGTGTAGTTCTCGAAGGCCGGCGACCAAGATTTCACCGCGTCGCTTTCCCTGTCCTCCACGCCCTTCACGATGAACCCGATGTGCCGGATGGACATGTACTCGTGCGGGCGGTTCTCGTCGATCATGCTGACCATGCCGTCGTCACCGTCGACCAGGAACCGGATTTCGCTGCCCTCGCTCCAGTCCCCCACAAAACGGGACCCCGCGGCGAATTCGCTCGACCACTTACGGAACGGTCCGTCGTCGAACAGGGCGTGCCACACCCGTTCCCGCGAAGCATTGATGGTGATCGAGAAGGTGAGTTTCTCCGAGGCATTCGGCCCGGTCATCGCGGTGTCCTTTCATTCGACCGTTCGACGATGTTCGGCAGACGCTCCAGCGCCCGGGCCAGGCGGTCGACACACGCCTCTTTTCCCAGGACGGCGACCAGGTGGAACAGGGACGGTCCGGCCATTTCTCCGGTAAGCGCCACGCGGCAGGGATGGATGAACTGGGCCGCCTTCAATCCATGGTGTTCCGACAGGTCACGGATCACGCCTTCCACGCCGTCGGTGTCAAACGGTTCCAGCGCGGCGAATCGATCGCGAAGCCAGCCGATCCGTTCTGAAACGGCTTCAGGCTCCCTGGACCAGTGCTTCCGGACCGCCTTCGGATTGTAGTCGAAGTCGTCCGTGAAGAAGAACCTGCCCTGGACCGCGAAGTCGGCCAGCGTGCGGCACCGTTCCCGCAGCAGTCCGACGACCTCGAGCGCATAGGCGCGGTCCGTGGTCTCGCCGTCGCCGCTGAGCCCGACGCCGACGCGTTCCTCGCCGCCGCCGGCGAGTCCCGCACGCGCCAGGAACGGCTGCGCCAGGGTCCACAGCGCCTCGTCGGGCAGAGCCATGATGTGCTGGCCGTTCAGCCATTCGAACTTCTTCAGGTCGAATACGGTGTCCCGCCTGTGGACCTGGTCCAGGGAGAACCGCTCCATGAGCTCGGCGCGGGAAAAGAACTCCTGGTCGTCGCCGGTCTGCCATCCGAGCAGCGAGAGGAAGTTCACGACGGCGTCGGACAGGTAGCCCGCGTCGCGGTATTCGGAGACGGACACGGCGCCGTGGCGCTTCGACAGCTTCTTCTTGTCCTCCCCCAGGATGCTGGGCAGATGGGCGAATTCCGGCAGCTCGGCGCCCAGGGCCTGGAACAGGTGGATGTGCTTGGTCGTGTTGGTGACGTGATCGATACCGCGGATGACGTGGGAGATATCCATGTCCACGTCGTCCACGACCACGGCCAGGTGGTACAGGGGCGTGCCGTTCGACCGGACGATGACGAAATCGTCGATGGTCTCGTTCTCCACCGCGATCCCGCCGAGGATCCGGTCGTCGAATACGGTCTTTCCTTCGGGGATCTTGAGCCGGATGACCGGCTTGCGGCCCTCGGTCTCCAGCGCTTCCGCCTCCGCGGTCGTGATGTCCGCGTACCGGCGGTCGTTTCGCCAGGACCGGCCCTCCGCCAGGGCTTCCTTCCTCTTCGCTTCGAGCTCTTCAGGCAGGTAGTAGCACCGGTAGGCCCTGCCGTTCTCGACCAGGGACTCGGCGCGGGCGACGTGCCGGTCGAACCGGCGGGACTGGTAGACCACCTCTTCGTCCCAGTCCATGCCCATCCACTCCAGCACCTCGAAGATGGCATCGACCCACTCCGGACGGGAGCGGGCGGTGTCGGTATCTTCGATGCGCAGGAGAAAACGGCCCTTCTCCTTGCGGGCGAAGAGCCAGTTGAACAGGCCCGTGTGGGCGCTGCCGATGTGCAGCAACCCGGTTGGGCTGGGGGCAAAGCGAACGCGTACGGGGCGGGACATGGATGGCTACGTCGACTGGGGGGCCGGACCGCCGTCGTCCGCCGACGCGGTCGAAGGAGCGGAAGCGGGCGGCGTGGCGTCCGCCGGTGCGGACGTCGCCTCGGGAGCGGGCACAACGGACGGTGGTTCTTCTAAGGTTACATACACCCCGCCTATCGCGCCCGCCAACAGGTTGTACAGCCAGGTGGCCAGCGAGACGACCAGGGCGCCGAGCACGGCGTACAGGATGGTGATCACGATCCAGGCCACCACCGCGATCAGGCCCGTGGCCCCCACGATCATACCCATCTCGTCCGGCATGCCGTCGGCCGTCCCCACCATACCCATGAAGCTCGCCATCAGCGTGATCATCACGGCATAAAGCGCCCCGACCAGGAAACCCACGGCGCCGGCGATGAGAAAGGTAATCTTGCACGCGGACCACGGGTCGATTCGCTTCAGCTGGTACCTCATAATGGTGCTCCCGGTGGCGTTTCGTGGTTGGGGCTCCCGGTTCGGCCCGGAGCCCGGCGGCGGCCGCGATTCGGCCGAAGAAGTACAGCGGTTCGACTACGAACGGAGAGGGAGGGATTCGAACCCTCGGTAGGTTTTTGACCCACAATCGCTTAGCAGGCGATCCGATTCAGCCACTCTCGCACCTCTCCCAAGTGATCTCCGCACCGTTGGACGGTGGGGGTGGGATTCGAACCCACGGTACCCGCAAAGGTACAACGGTTTTCAAGACCGTCTCTTTCGGCCACTCAGACACCCCACCCTGGCAGGCACGCAATATAGGCTGATCTCACGATGGGTGTCAACGTAATTCACCGGACCGCCTGGACTGCCTGGACAGCCCGGATCGCCCGGTTCTTCAGGTAAAAACCGTTCGCCCGATCCGTTATTTGTGACTTCGGATCGCCTGCGGGTGTTTCATCGTTTGTGTTATTTGGAACAAGCTTACACAGACGCATGGAACCCGTGGCTCGGCGGGAGCCGAGCGCGAAGCTCGGTCGGAGTCGAGCCCGAGGCCCCCTACACTTTCACCGCCAGCCCGTCGTGGAGGGCGGTGCGATAGGCCTTGAGAGCGGGCACGAAGCCCATCAGGAACCCGGCCGTCACCACGGCGCCCAGGAAGAGCAACTCGGTGGAACCGGGGGGACGGATCGGGATGGAAAGCCCGACCTGCGCCTCGACAAGGGACTGTCCGGCCGCGAGCAATACGTACACCAGGGCCAGTCCGCCGATGGCCCCCGCCGTCGCCAGGAACGCCGACTCGAGCACAAGCAGCGAGACGATCCGGTTGGGTCCGGCCCCGACGGCGCGCAGGATCGCCATCTCCCGGCGGCGTTCGTCGAGCGACGTGTAGAGTGAGACAAGCATGCCCAAAAGCCCCACCAGCACGACGAAGATGGTCACCAGCCGGAGGCCGGTCTCGGCGTAGCCCAGGCCCTGCCACATCTCGTTCAGGGCGACTCCGGGGATCACGGCCATCATGGGCTCGTCCTCGAAGTCGTTGATCTCGCGCTGCAACTGGAGCACGTCCCGCCGGCTGGTCAGGCCCACGAAGAACGACGTCACCTGCGTGATTTCGACACCCTCGATCGATAAACCCGCTGCCTGATCGTGTGCGTGTCCGTCGTCCGCCGCTTCCGCCTCGTCATGGGCATGACCGTCGTCTACGGGTGCCGCTTCCGCCTCGTCGTGTGCGTGTCCGTCGTCCCCGGTGGCCGCTTCCGAATGGTCGTCATGTGCGTGACCGTCGTCTACGGGTGCCGCCTCCGCCTCGTCATGGGCATGGCCGTCGTCCGCCGCCTGCCCTTCGTCCTCGGTGGCCGCTTCGTCGTGTGCGTGTCCGTCGTCCTCCGCCGCTGTGTCCTCCGCCTCGTCATGGGCATGACCGTCGTCTACTGGGGCCGCTTCCGTCTCTTCGTGTGCGTGTCCGTCGTCCGCCGCCTGCCCTTCGTCCGCCGTCGCTGTGTCCTCCACCTCTTCATGGGCATGACCGTCGTCTACGGGTGCCGCCTCCGCCTCGTCATGGGCATGACCGTCGTCCGCCGCCGCCGGCGCTCCGTCCTCCAGGTGGATGGCCTCCATGCCCTCGAGGGTTACGTAGACGGCGCGGTCAACGGGAGTGAACGTCTTGTCGAGGATGCCCACGACCGTGAAGGGCATGTGGTCGTGGTGCATGAAGCCCACCTCGCCGATCCCGTGCGTTACCACGATCTCGTCGCCCAGCGCGTAGTTCAATTCGGCCGCCACGTCCGCGCCCAGGGTCACGTCCAACAGGTCCGCGTTCGCCCTTCCCTCCGCCATCGCGATTTCCTGGCCTCCACGGTAGCGGTAGTGGCGATAGAAGTCCTCGTTCGTGCCGATGACCCGGAATCCCCGGTGGCTGTCCCCCAGGCTGTAGGGGATGGTCCACGCGACCGCGGGGTGCTCCGCCCACTGCCTGTAGGCCTCCCACGAGACGTTCTCCGTCGACGCCCCCATGCCGAAGACCGAATACAGCAGCAATTGAATCGTGCCGCCCTTGGTACCCACGATCAGATCGGTCTGGCTGATTGTGTTGGAGAAACTCTCGCGCATGCCCGTGCGCACGTTCTCGACGCCGACCAGGAGGGCGACGCTCAGGGCGATGGAGCCCACCGTGAGCGAGGTGCTGAAGGCGCGGTTGCGCAGCGACTTGAGCGCGAGATCCAGAACCAGCATCAGTGCATCGCCTTGTTGACGTCGGGGAGTGAAATGGCCTGGGAGAACATGTTTTCCAGGGTGCGGTCGTGGCTCACGAATACCAGCGTCGCGCCGGCACGTTCGCATTCCTGGAAAAGCAACTCGAGAAAGGCTTCGCGGTGGTCGAAGTCCAGGGAGGAGGTCGGTTCATCGGCGACGATGAGTTCCGGAGCCCCGATGAGCGCCCGGCAGGCCGCCACCCGTTGCTGCTGTCCCACCGAGAGTTCGGTCACCGGCTTCTTCAGCAGATCCCCGATCCGGAGGTGGCCGGCAAGCTGCGCGGCGGTATCTTTCACACGCTCGCCGTTCAGCCGGGCCCGGCGCCCCGCGTGCATGCGCACGGGTAGGGTGATATTGTCGAGCACCGACAGGTAGGGGATGAGGTTGAACATCTGGAAGACGTAGCCGATGTGCTCCGCCCGGAAGGCGTCCCGCTGCGCGCCCGAGAGGGAGGCGAGGTCCTCGCCCAGCACCCTGACTTCGCCCTCGTCCGCTTCCAGGACCCCCGCCAGCACGCCGAGCAGCGTCGTCTTGCCGCTGCCGCTGGGGCCGAACAGGAACGCGCGTGTCCCCTGTTCCAGGGTCAGTTCGGGGATGTCCAGCACACAGGGGCCGCTTCCGTAGTGGAAGCGCAGGTTCCGGATGTGGACAGCGTTGCTCATCTATGGCTCATTCCTGTGAGGCGCAACTTCTCGCAAAACGGCGGGTTCTCCACTTCAGAGCGCGCGTGGAGTGCGCGCGATCAATATCATGATCGTGCAGCAATCCACCTATGCAGCAATCCGCCTATGCAGGAGTCCACCCATGCAGGTGTCCGCCCATGCAGGCGTCCGCCCCCACGCAACTGTCCGCATCGCGGATCAGTACTCGTACGGATAGACCCGCTTGGCGGTGATGGTGAAGCCGACGTAGCCGTACACGCTCTTGGTCATCTCGATCTTGAGTACGCCCTCGACCCACACCGGGTTCCACCCGTTCAGAAACGCCCACTTGTCGTTTTCCATCGTGATGTACACGAGCTGGTTGGGCGGGGGAGGCGGCATGTGGATGCAGGCGCCGACATAGGGAACGAGGAGGAATTCCTTCGCCGAGGATGCCCAGTCTTCAAGCGTTACCGTAAATCCGGGGACCTTGACGAGTTTGCCGTCGACCGCCGCCAGCTCCTCGCTCGGCTTGCCGGTGCGGTAGTTGAGACTGGCCAGGAGGCGCCAGTGCACCTCGATGGGCTCGTCAGCCGCTGGGACCGGTGCTTCGTCAGCCGCTGGGACCGGTGCTTCATCAGCCGATGCGACCGGTGACGCGTCTGCCGCTGGGACCGGTGCTTCGTCTGCCGATGCGACCGGTGGCTCGTCAGCCGCTGGGACCGGCAATGCGTCGGCCGGGGGCTTCGGGGCGGCCTCCGGGGGGTCTTCCGCAACGCCAAGGGTAACCGTGAACAACATGGCGGCGGCTAAGAAGAGAATCCTGCTCCAGGCGGCGATCATCGGAAAACTCCGTAAGTGAAGTCCTCAATTCGATAGATATAGGCAAAAGCGTACTCTTTGGCAATAGAAAACAATTACCCCGCGGCTGTTTGCCGCGACAGACTCGCAGAAGCTTCGGTTGCTTACCGGGCGCGTGGACCGCCCACGACCGGAAACTCGGTGGCCGAAGCCCGGTGAAACCGTGTTAACTGCTTAAAAGGAACAAGTTTACACAGACGTCAAGAGTCTGTATTTTCCGGATTGAACCGTATGCCGAGCCGTTTACACAACAGGTTGGATAAAGCAGTGTGCGCCAGACTTCAGGGCCTTTTTCGGATCACGAAAAAACGAATTCGTCATTGCCTTCTGACTCTTCTCCCGGCAACCGCGGTCCTCGGCTGCGGCGATCCGACGTCCAGCGTCATCAGCGAACTGCAGCTCCGGCTGGCCGCGCAGTCGCCCATCCGGCAGCACGTCCTTTCGGTCGTGGTGAGTTTCTCGGAGACGGCCGTCCGTTCCGCCGCGAACAGTGAGTACGGGAGTCCGGGCACCATTCCGCATACCGTCAACCTGGTCGATCTCGGCGGGAGCCAGACGCGTGTCCTGGAAGTGTTCTCCGTGGCGGAGGGCAGATACGACGCGGCGCGGCTCAAACTCGACGGCGTGACCGTGACGCTGACGAACGGAGCCCAGTTCAGCGAGGTCTTCTCGCCCCCGCTCATCATGGAAATGCCCGTCCAGGGTTCACCGCCCGTGGTCGTCGAGCGGGACCGGAAGGCCGATGCGGTAATCGACTTCGACCAGATGCGATCGATCACCCTGGAAGGAGACACGCGACAGGTCCACGACATCACCGGGTTCAGGTTCCGGCCCGTGGGACGGTTCGTCGACCTGGCGAGTTCGGGCCAGGTGTCCGGCACCGTCAAGCACGACAACGGCACGCCGTCGGTCCTGCGGGACGACGTGCCCCTGACCGGATACCCGGTTACCCTCTTCCAACCCGGCAGGACGGACTCGGTGACGGTCTATTCCGACGAAGGCGGCCGGTACACGGCGCATTTCATGCCAGCCGGTTCGTATTCCATGCAGGTCCCGTCGACTGATGAAACCGAAGCCTGGTCCGCGGACAACGTCGAGGTGACTACGGCCAGTACCACGCGTCAGGACGTCATCGCCAGGAAGCGCTGAGAGACGGCGGCGGGAGTCGTTCACCGAGCGTGACACCGAGTCTCCGGGAAGCGCTGAGTGACGGCGGCGGGAGTCGTTCACCGAATGTCAGGACGTGTCTCCGGGAAGCCGGAAGGCACCTGCTGAATCGGTAAATGAGGGCTTGACGGTACCTGGGCCGGTCTGCACATTGTCATCCTGTTTTTTCATCAGACAAGCTGTCCGAATACGAGCGGATTCACAGCCGCGGTCCGGCCCATGACGACCGCGGGGGAAGGGGCGCGGGATGGCCTTTTACATGTACCTTTCGATCTCCGGAGAGGGCAAGATCGCCATATACGAAATGAACCCGGATACCGGCGAATTGACTTTCAGGGAGGACGTCGCCGCGGGCGCCGGCGTGATGCCGCAGGTCGTGGATGCCGGCCTTGAGCGCCTGTACGCCGGACTGCGCGGCGAGCCCTCGGTGCAGACCTACAGCCTGGACAGGTCGACGGGCGGAATAACGCTGCTGGGCACCACGCCTTTCGAGTGGGATACGACGTACATGTCCCTGGACAACACCGGCCGATATCTCCTTTCTGCGTCCTATGGGCACGCCGTGGCGGGCGTCCACGCCATCGGCGCCGGCGGCATCGTCCAGGCGCCGCCCGTGGACCGGCGGGAGACGGCCCGCTGCGCACACTACATCCAGACCGACGCGTCGAACCGGTTCGCCTTCGTGCCCCACGTGGCCGAGTCGAACATGATCTGCCAGTTCCGGTTCGACGAGCGCACCGGCAGGCTGACCCCGAACGATCCGCCCCGCGTGGAACAGCCCCCGGATACGGGACCTCGGCATTACTGCCACCACCCCACGCTGGACGTGGTCTACGGGGACAATGAGCAGGGGAGCAGCGTGACGGCCTACCGGTTCGATACGGACCGGGGCACGCTGGAAGCCCTTCAGACCGTTTCCACGCTGCCGGCGGATTTCACCGGCGAAAACACCTGCTCGCAGATCCATATCCATCCGGCGGGCCGGTTCGTGTACGCGAGCAACCGGGGCCACGACAGCATCGCCGGGTTCGCGATCAACCCGGATACGGGGCTGCTGAGCGCCATCGGCCAGGCGCCCACCGAGAAGACGCCGCGCGCCTTCAACCTGGATCCTCGGGGCCGGTTTCTCTACGCCGCGGGACAGGAGAACGGCAAGCTGGCGTCCTATCGAATCGACCAGGACACGGGGGCGCTTTCGCCGCTCGGCGTATACGACGTGGGACCGTCGCCGGCCTGGGTGATGATCCTGGACATGGACGGATGAGGTTGGGCAAGGCGCGACAACGGCATGGACCCATGGAGCCGGTCCGCCTGTTCCGGTCTGTCCGGGCGCGACGACGGCATGTACGCATGGAGCCGGTCCGCCTGTTCCGGCCCGTCCTGGCGCGACGCTGATGCTACGTATCGGGTTTCTCGCTTCCCATCGCGGCACCAACATGCAGGCGGTCGTCGACGCGTGCCGCGAAGGCCGGATCCCGGCGTTGCCGGCCGTGCTCATCAGCAACAACCGTTCCGCCCGGGCGCTCAGGCGCGCCGAGTCGGCGGGGTTCCCCGGGTATTGCCTGAACGGCGATACCCACCCCGATCCGGAAAGCCTGGACCGGGCGATCCTCGAAGTACTCGTGCGGCACGCGGTGGACCTGGTCGTCCTGACCGGGTATCTCAAGAAGGTGGGACCCGAGACGCTGGCCGCCTACCGGGGCCGGATGATCAACATCCACCCATCCCTGCTGCCCAGCCACGGCGGACGGGGCATGTACGGACTGAGGGTACACGAGTCCGTCCTGGCGGCGGGCGACGAGGTCACCGGCGTCACGATCCACTACGTCGAGGCCGATTACGATGAAGGGGCCGTGACCGCCCGGCGGACCGTACCCGTGGAGCCGGCCGACACGCCGGAGACGCTGGCCGCGCGGGTCCTGGCGGCGGAGCACGAACTGCTGGTGGAGACCGTCGGCCGCATCGCGCGGGAAACCGGGCATTGAAAACCACACCGACTCAAAGGGAGTAAGCCATGGCGTCCACCTTTGATCTTATCGTAACCGATGGCCTTGTCGTAAACGCGGAAGGCGTCATGGCCGCCACGGTCGCCGTGCGGGAGGGGCGTATCGCCGGCGTGCTCGAGCCCGAAGCCCGGCCCGAGAGCGCGCGGCAGATCTCCGCGAAGGGCCTGCACGTCCTGCCGGGCCTGATCGACCCCCACGTACATCTCCGGTCGCCCGGCCACGAAGAGCGGGAGGACCCCGTGTCCGGGACCAGCGCCGCGGCCGCGGGCGGCATCACGACGGTGCTGGAGATGCCCATCTCGCCGGTTTCCGCCAGTTCGGCGGAAGGCCTGCGCAAGCGGGGCGAGGCCATCGGCACGCAGTCGCTGATCGACTTTGGCCTCTACGGCGCGGCCGGCCATCAGAACGTGGACCTAATCGCCGAGGTGGCCGACGCGGGCGCCGTCGCCTTCAAGACCTTCCTGACCGCGCCGCCGACCCACCGCGAGGGCGAGTTCTTCGGTCTCTGGTGCCTCGACTACTCGCTGCTCCGCGACGTCATGGCCGCGACGGCCGCCACGGGCCTTCGCCACAGCTTCCATTGCGAGAACTGGCCCATGATCGAGACGCTCATCGCCCGGCTGTCTGCGGCGGGACGCAACGACGGGCTGGCCCACGCCGAAAGCCGGCCTTCCATCGTGGAAGACACCTCCGTCGCCGTCATGATGAGCCTGGCCGCCGAGGCCGGCGGTCCCGTGGAAGTGGTGCACCTTTCGAGCCCGCGGGCCGCGCAGATGGTGAAGGAGGCCCAGGCGCGAGGGCTCGACGTAATCGCCGAGACCTGTCCCCAGTACCTCTTCCTGACCGACCAGGTCCTGTCCGTGCACCGCGGCTTCGCCAAGTGCAATCCCGCCCTGCGCCCGGCCGAAGAGGTCGAAGCGCTCTGGTCCTACCTGCACGACGGCACGCTGGAGTTTGTCGGCAGCGATCACTCTCCCTTCCGGCCCGAGGAGAAGGAAGGGGACGACATCTTCGCCATCCCGCCCGGCCTGCCCGGCCTCGAATCCATGGCGCCCCTGATGCTGACCGCGGTCAACGACGGCCGCCTGTCGATCACCGACCTCGTCCGGCTGATGTCCACCCGCCAGGCCGAGATCTTCAGGCTGCCCGGCAAGGGACGCATCGCCATCGGAAACGACGCCGATCTCACTTTCGTGGACATGGACGCGCGGTGGACCTTCGACCGGAACACCTGCTTCACGAAGGCGCGGGACGTCATGCGCATCGTGCACGGCATGCCCATGAAGGGCCGCATCCAGCGCACCATGGTACGCGGCGAGACGGTTTACGAGGACGGCAGGATAACGGGCCGGCCCGGACACGGCCGCTGGCTGAAACCGGCTGCATAACCTGAGCTTAGCATAGGCCGGCAAGAGATTTCGGTTACGAGACTTCGAACTCAAGAATCCAACATCTGAAAGGAATCCGTATGGCAGACCAGGATCCAAGGGGCGTATACACCATCGCGCCGACCCCGTTCGAAGAGGACGGCAGCCTGGACACGGGCAGCCTGTCTACGCTGACAAATTTCCTGATCGACCTGGGCATCGACGGCATTACCATTCTCGGCGTCATGGGGGAGACCAGCAAGCTGGTGGAAGCCGAGCGGGACCAGGTAATCGCCGGCGTGGTCGAGGCGGCGGATGGCCGCATCCCCATCTGCGTGGGGACCAGCCACTCGGGAACGGACGGGTGCGTCGCGCTCAGCAGGCGGGCGGAAGAGCTCGGCGCTTCCTCGCTCATGGTGGCGCCGTCCAAGCTGGCCAAGGGCACCGACGAGGCCCTGCTCGCCCACTACCTCAAGGTGGCCGACGCGGTGTCGATACCGGTCGTGATCCAGGATCATCCCACGAGCAGCGGCGTCCTCATGAGTATCGACTTCATCGCGACCATTGCCGACCGTTCCCCCCAATGCCGCTTTCTGAAGCTGGAGGAGGAACCTTCACCGCGGAAGGCCAGCCAGGTGCTCGCCGCCAATCCCGACGTTGAGATCTTCGGCGGCCTGGGCGGCGTCATGCTCCTCGAGGAACTGCGCCACGGGTGCATGGGCACCATGACCGGGTTCGCCTACCCGGATATCCTGAAGGACATCCACACGAAGTACATGTCCGGCGACGTAGACGGGGCCACGGAGACTTTTTACAAGTATTGCCCGCTGATCCGCTTCGAGAGCCAGCCCGGCATCGGGCTTTCCATCCGCAAGAACGTCTACCGGCGCCGCGGCGCCATCAAGACCGCCCGGGCGCGCCAGCCCTTCGTCCCGCTGGACGATGAGACCCTGGCGGACCTGAACGACCTGCTGACGAGACTCGGGTTGGAGTGATTTGGCTGATGGCCGCGGCATGAGAGTGGTTGTGCCGCGGCGTTGGCGAGATCGTTACGCGGCAAGTGCGGACGATTGGCGGCGGTGGCGAGTCAGGCAGGCGTGTCCAGTGTAGATCCGTCGACGGGTTACTCCCGCCAGTCGAGCAGGACGCCCAACGCTTCGCCCGGTTTCTCGTAGAGCAGCGCGAAGGCGTCTGCCGCCTGGTGCCAGGGGAATCGGTGCGTGGTCATGCGGCCGGTGCGGATCGCGCCCGCGGCGAGGAGTTCCATGGCGCGGCGGGACTGGCGGGCGCCGGCCTGGGTCCGATAGTATCCGCCCAGCAGTTTCCGGCCCTGTATCTTTTCGGAGAACAAGGGAAGCGGCTGGTGCTCGTACAGGCCGATCAGGTGAAACAGCCCGCCCAGGGCCAGCATATCGAGTCCCTGCTCGAAGGCGGCCGGACCGGCCGGACCGCCCACGGCGTAGATCACGACGTCGGCCCCGAGGCCGTTGGTCAGGCGCCTCACGGCCTGGACGGGATCTTCCTCGCGGGCGTTGACGACCACGTCGGCCCCGAACTCGGCCGCCATGGCACACCGGTTTTCCAGTGCGTCAACGGCCACCACCCTGCCGGCTCCGTTCGCCTTGATGACCTGGAGGATCAGGTTCCCCACGAGCCCCTGACCGAGCACGGCCACCGTGTCCTGGGGCTGGATGTCCTCCACCTCGACCCAGGTGACCGCGCCGGCCGTGAGCGGGTAGTACGGCGCGGTGTCGAAAGAAAGCCCCTCGGCCATGGGCATGACGACGGTCTGGTCCCACGGAAAGACGAGCCGGGCGGGCCGGACGACGTACTGGGCGTGCGGCGCCAGGGCGACGACCCCGTCGCCGACTACCAGGTGTTCGAGACCCTCCCCCACGGCATCCACCGTCCCCGCCATCGAATAGCCCATGACGTCCGGACTCACCGCGTGTTCCCGCGTGTACCGGCCGCCCAGTTCCGAACCGCGGCTGATGAGGCTGCAGGCGGCCTTCACCCGGACTTCTTCGGGACCCGGTTCAGGTACCGGCACCTCCTCGATCTCGATCCGGTGGAGGCCCTCGGGCTTGATGACGCGTTTCATGGTGGGCTGGGACAACGGTTTTCTCCCGGGCACGAATCCTTTCCGCCTGAAGGCGTTCGATAAAAGTAATGACGCAATTCCCTCCGCCCGTCAAGGCCGGTCTTCCCCGTCCAGCAGCGCCGCGGCCTTTCGCAGGACGTCATCCACCGTCGCCTCGGGCAGCGCACACACCCGTTCCACCGCGCCGGACCGCCAGACCACGCTTTCCAGCTGATCGGCCAGGATGACGCCGGAAGCAGGCAGGCCCCCGGGGATCGCGACTTCGAACGGATATCCCTTCTCCTCCGCGGTCACCGGGCAGAACAGGGCCAGGCCGACCCGGCGATTGTAGGACTCGGGCGATACCGCGACGGCGGGCCGTCCCGCGGGAAGATACGATCCCTCTCCTGTCATGGTATAGATCCAGACCACGTCGCCCCGGACGGGTACATAGTTCGCGGCACCCATCAGGCTCCTCCCGCACCGCTGCTTACGATGCTTATTCTGCCGTGCAGGTTGCGTTTCGAAACGCCCGGAAGCATTTCGGCGAGCCTGAAGGGGGTACGGGCCACGGGAACGAGGGTCAATTCCTTGCCCCGGAGCACCAGGACGACCGGCGTATCGTCCTCGACGCCCATCTGGACGGCGACCGGTTTCGGGATGCGCATCGCCAGGCTGTTGCCCCACTTCTTCACACGGGATTTCATGCGAGCCTCCTGTGTTAACATTGTGGATACCTCACGTAGATCCACATCGAACCGGATGTGTCTACCATTGATCACTAACTCATTAGTCGGGTTTTCAGGATTTAACTCGACAAATAAGTTGAAATTCGACAGAAGAAGTGATGGACAGGCGTTAACTCTTGTGCATATATTTACACATAAGCAGGTTGGACATGGCAGGATTAGTTGCGCACGGTGGGAGGACTCGGACATGGACGGATGTAACTCGATAAGATATCCGGCTCTAATCGATGGGTCGAAGGGCGCTTTTGGCGTATCGTTCCCGGATCTTCCCGGGATAGTAGCGATGGGAGCCAGCATTGACGAGGCTTTGCTGAACGCGGAAGAAGCACTCAGGGATTACGCGATCGAAACGGAATCCGATGGCGAGACCATCGAGCAGCCGAGCGCACTGGAGCAGGTCGTTGTCGAACCGGGCGAAGTACTGACGGTTGTTCCCTTGATCCGGCCGTCCGGGAGGAGCGTGCGCGTTCACATGGCGATCGACGATGGGATAGCCCATTTCATCGACAGTGAAGCGAACAGGCGTGGTATGACCCGTACGGCTTACGTGGAATGGATGGCGCGGCGTATCGCGATGATGGGAGGATGACCCCGCCAGTCTCAGCGGTTCTCTGGTGAGTAAACCCTGAGACCGGAATCAGCGCGTTTTCAAGCTTCATCTGATTTGCTTGAACGGATAGCCCTCCGCAGCGTATACCGTCCCGGTTCAGGGACGTACCCCAGTTTCCGGTTGAGCGCCAGCATGGGGCCGTTCGTAGAATCGTTGTGGGTACTGAAAGATCGCGCGCCTTGATTCCGGGCATATCGAATCGCGGCGAGTTTCAGCGCCAGCGCGATACGTCGCCTTCGATACGTTCGGATCACCCCGGTGTGCACGTTGAACGCCTGGTGCTTATCGGGGAACAACCGCACCGCGCAGATCCCCACCCAGCGGTCCCCGTCGGCAGCAAGCAATTGCCCGTCCGGCCGGTACCAGCCCGCTTCGTAGACCCACTCGTTGAATTCCTCGAAGGAAAGACCGGGGCCGGTCCACCCCGGAACGTCTTCGTCGGTAATCGCGTTGACTTCATAAAGCTTCCTGCGTGCTTCCGTCGTATCTCCGAAGTCCACGAGGGAGTGTATCCGGATACCCTGCTCGGCGACGCGGCCAAGCGTGCGCTGATAGGGAGATTCGTCGAAGCGCTCCAGGTCGAGGCACGACTGGAAAACATGCCGGTCGTCCTCGAATCCCCGGCGCCTGGCGAATCCCCGCGATCCCGGGCAGTCGTCCCGGACCTCGCTGGTTATCGTGTCGGCGTCGTGTTGTTCCAGAAACCGCATCATATCCATGTACAACGCCGTGCCGACACCCTTTCCCCGCCACGAAGGCGCCACGCCCACCCAGGCGTAGAACTGTCCCTCCGGATCCCAGGTCTCGTGAACAGACACCGCGTAGCCCACCACCGCGTCCTCCCCGGTCACGGCCACGCGGCGATATTCGATCCGATCCGGCGCCGTATGGGTCAGCCATTCGTGCACGGTCTCTTCTGAAACGGGATTCAGTTCAAAGGTGTTGACTACGGAAGCGATGCCTGCTTCATCGGTGGAGGGACGTGCGGGGCGGAGGTGGTACATGTAGCGAGTTTAGAGGTGTTCTTCGGATTCATCCTCGAATGCTTCTGATCCAAAGCTGTCAATATGAAATGCGATAGCGGATTTCACATCTGCTATTGCGTTCTCATAAGTATCTCCTTGACCCACAACTACTCCGGTCAGTCCCAGGGGATATGCCAAGAAGCCATCAGCGTGTTCTTCAACTATGATTTTAAGTCGACGCATTACGTTCTCGCTTTTAGAAGTTAACCATTGTCATATCTACTATACACTATACTGACTTATATTGTATAGGAAACTCGTTATTAAAAACATAAGCAAGGAATCGGTCAGCCGGTTCTCCGGCATGAAATCGGAGTTACGTAGCCAATACGATGCCCTACGCCAGCACCCCGGGCATGGGCTTGAACTGGCAGGCCTCGACGAAGACCTCGAAGAAGTCGGGGGTGGTCTCGAGCTCGATGTGTTCGATGTCCTTGACCAGCGCCTCCAGCTCCTGGCGGCGCGAGCGGGAGAGGAGGACTTCCCGGGCGCCCTGGACGGCGGCGTTGCCGACCTTGACGATGCGGTCCTCGGGCACGGGGGCAAGGAACCCGATGTCGATGGCGTTGCGCACGTCCACGTAATTGGCGAACCCGCCGGCAAGGAAGAGGCGGTCCACGTCGCCGGGCGCGACGCCGAAGGTACGCAGCACGATGTATTGCCCGCAGTAGTTGGCGGCCTTGGCCTGGGCCAGGTTGCTGGCGTCCTCGCGGGACAGCGTGATGCCCGACCCGGGCACGACGGCCACTTCGAACTGTTTCCGGTCGGAAAACACCCCCTTCGGGCTCATCATGCCGTGGCGCCGCAGTTCGGCGAGGAGGTCGATCAGGCCGGAGCCGCAGATGCCCTGGGGCGGGGCGCCGCCGATGGTGCTCCAGCCGAATCCCCCGTCTTCCCACCTGAGCGTTTCGATGGCCCCTTCGTAGCCCGGCATGCCGTACTTGATGCCGCCGCCCTCGAAGGCGGGCCCGGCGGGACAGGAAGCCGTGACCATGCGACCGTTCCCCGCCACGACCACCTCGGTGTTGGTGCCCACGTCCACCAGCATGGATACGCCCGGCTGCGCCGCCAGATCCACGGTGGCCAGGTCGGCTGTCACGTCGCCGCCCACGTGGCTGGCGATGAGGGGCAGGCCGTAGACCTTCGCCTTCGGATTGGCCCGGAGGCCGAGGCGGCGGGTGCCGATGGTCAGCGCCGTGGTATCCCGTTCGCCCGCGAGATATTCGTTTTCGACCTGGGACTTGTAAGGTTTCTGCCCGATGCTCTGGACGTCGAGCCGGAAGAAGAGGTCCCGCATGGTGGAGTTGCCCGCCACGACGATCTCGTAGATCTCCTGCCGCGCGGTCTCCGTGCGCGCGCACCAGTCCATGATCTCGTGGTTGACGGCGTTGATGATGGCGTTCCAGAGTTCGTCCTCGAAGGCGCCGTCGTAAGAGATGCGGTGCATCACGTCGCTGCCGCCGAAGCGCTGGGGGTTCTCGAAGGAACAGACGTGGACGCTCCGGCCGGTCTCCAGGTCGACGAAGTCCATGACCACCGTGGTCGTGCCGAGGTCGATCGCGAGTCCGTAGAGATGCCCGCGGAACCGGTCGACCTGCTCGCCGTCGTAGAAGACGTCGTCGCCCCGCCGGGTGACCATGGGATCGAGGGGCGTTTCCTTTTCTTCGGTAACGGTCAGGATCTTGGGCGTGCGGCGCAGCGGAGCGAAGGCGATGTCCACGTGGGGATCGATCACGCGTGCCTGGCAGGCGAGCCGGTAGTTCTCCCGCAGGAAGGACTCCGGTTTGGTCCGGGGAACGAGCCCTTCCATCCCCTGCTGGATCTCCACGATGCACTCGTGGCAGATGCCGTTGCGGAAACACGAGGTGGGCACCTGCACGGCGAGGTCGTCGGCGTAGTCGAAGATGGATTTGCCGATGACCGCGGGACGGGTCGTCGTGCCGTCGGTTACCGTCCCGCCGGCCGGTTGCCTGGTTCCGCCGGTACGCACGTTTGACGTATCCGGGCTTGACCCCGAGGTCTCGGCCGCGCCTGGTTCCGCCGCATCCGATTCGGCCGCACTCGTCTCTTCCGCGTTCCGCCCGGTCGAAGCCCCCGGTTCCGCCCGTTCGTGCGGCGCCTCTTCCGTCTCCCAGGCGCTGCGGTAGTCGAGCTTGTCGTCGCCCCCGCAGACGAACAGCCCGCCGTCTTCCCGCGGCTTGCGCTGGTTGCGGCACCCGAAACGGGCCGTGCATTCGTCGAAGCGGTTCTTGTAGGGGCAGCGGTACGTGGCCTGCTCGGTCGCGTGGGCCATCATGTCCTTGAAGATGGCCGTGATGCGGTCGAGGCGTTCCTGGTACGCCGCCTTGTCGATTTTTTTCATGGGATAGTTGGAAGGAGGCTGCCTGCCGCTTGCACCGATGCGCCGCGTCGACCGCCTGCCGCTTCCGCCGGACCGCGTCGTCGACCGCCTGAGTCGATCCGCTCATCGGCCGATCGCCGTCTCAACGTCCGCCGCTTCCGCCGGTCCGCGTCGTCAGGCTTCCTGTTCCTGCTTGAGTTCCACGAGAAGACGCTGGGCCAGTTCCACGCATCCCACCGCGTCTTCGGCGGTTCCGTCGGCGCCCATGTCGTCGGCGAACTCCTGGGTGACCGACGCGCCGCCCACCATGATCTTGACGTCCTCGCGCATGTCGTTGTCGATGAAGGCGTCGATGGTCTTGCCCATGTTGGGCATGGTCGTGGTGAGCAGGGCCGACATGCCCATCAGGGGGGCTTCGTGTTCCTCCACCGCGTCCATGAACTCGTCCTCCGAGGTGTCCACGCCCAGGTCGTGGACCACGAACCCGGCGCCGCGGAGCATCATGATGCAGAGGTTCTTGCCGATGTCGTGCAGGTCGCCCTTGACCGTGCCCATGATGACCGTGCCGATCGGTTCGATGCCCGAGGCGGAGAGTATGGGTTCGATGTGGGCCATCCCGGCCTTCATGGCCCGGGCGCAGGCGAGCACCTCCGGGACGAAGATGAAGTTCTCCCGGAACTTGATGCCCACGACGCTCATGCCGTTGATCAGGCCGTCGTCCATCACTTCCAGCGCTTCGATGCCGCCGTCCAGCGCCGCCCGCGTCATCTCGTCCACCGCCCCGTTGTCCCCGTCGATGAGGGCCGCCGATATGTCCTGCATGGCGGGCGCCGCCCGGGCGAAAGCGTCGATGATCCGCGTCCGCTCGGCGGGACGCTCGATGAACTCTTCTATTTCGTCCTTCAGAAAGTCGTTGGCTATATCGTTAAGTTCTGCCATGCGTTACTGCCCGGTCCTCCCTGGTTCATGCCGATCCGCCTGTCGCGCCGCGCGGGCCGGCCGGTACCGCGGGCCGAAGCGCCGCGCGGACCGATACCTGTGATTCGCCTCATCCCGTCCCGTTGTGCGCGTGGGTATGGTGCCAGTCCTTCACCGCATTGGGGATCGCCTTCAGGTTCTCGATGGAGGCCTGGAGGGGTACCGCGCATTCCGGTCCCACCATGTGAATGCCGTGATCCAGGTTCTGGCAGACTTCGTGGCTCACTTCTTCGGGCCCCCGCGCGAAAAGCGTCTCGGGGTTGTTGATGTTGCCCACGAGGGAGATCCGGCCGTCCACGGCTTCCATGGATTCCATGGGCGTGTTCTTCGAATCGAAGTGAAAGGCGGCGAAACCCGTCTCGGCGATGTAGCCCATGCGGTCCACGGTCCGCCCGCAGATATGCATGATCAGCGGGATGGGAATCCGTTCCACCATTTCGATGTGCAGGTCACGCAGGAACCGCCGGTAGTACTCGCCGCTCACCAGGTCGCCGGTGGCGTGGTCGGGCAGGGTCAGGGCGTCCGCTCCGGCCTCGATCTGTGCGCGGCCGAATTCCACCGTGATTTCCTTCATGCGGTCCAGGGCGAGGTGGGTCTTGCCCGGGTCGTCGAGGGACGTGAGCAGGAAGGGCTCCACGCCGAAGCAGTGGTAGCCCAGGGACCAGGGCCCCATGGTCTTCCCGATGATCGCGACCTCGTCGCCGTATTCCTTCTTGAGCCTGGTGATGGCGTCGAGGACGCACTTCGTGTCCCGGTGCGTAAGGAAATCCGATGGGACCTTGATGTCGTCCACGTCGTTCCAGATGGGATTGTTCATCCTTACCGTAGGCCAGTTGTCCTTCTGCTCCCACTGGATATCGCACCCCAGCGCGGAAGATTCCTGGATGATGGTGAAGACCGGCATGATGGTGTCGAATCCCAGTTCGGTATAACTCGTGGCCGCGAGTCGGGCCATCAGTTCCGGGTCCCGGTTGGCGTCCGGAAAAGGAGCGTCGACGAGGTCCATCAGTTCCACCGTGGCGACGGACGTCGGGTTGCATACGGGCGTGCGGTCCACGGGTTCCCCCCGCAGCGCGGCCAGTACCCGGTCCCGGCCCTTCATCTGTTTGATGACGTTCGCCTCCATGGCTGCCTCCTTAGTGACGGCGCGTTCACGCTGATCCTGCGCCTGGAAACTGTTGACTCCCGCACCTGGAAACTTTCATCGATCCTGCTGGCTTGGCGCCGCAAGGACACCCCGGCTCGCGGCCATCTCCTGTTCGCGCAGCACGGCCCGGACGTTCGGCGCGCGGACCAGCAACAGGCCGACCAGCGCGTCGTGCGCATACCCGCAGGGGAAGGCCACCCGGTCCAGCGTGCCGCTCACCTCGTCGATCTCGGCCAGTTTCATCAGTCCGCCCGCGATGAAGGAGATACGCCGTTCAGGATCCTTGCCCTCCCCGTGGGCCGTGACCCGGTAGACGCCGTCGCCCTCGCTGATTACCTTGATCTGCAGGCCGGATTTCTTGTCGAGTATTTCCAGGGGACGGGGCTCGACCGGGCCGGCCGGATCCAGCTTGCAGGCTTCGAGGAACACGCGCTTCACCGCCAGGTTGTGGTCCCAACCGCAGGGAAACCGCAGGCGGCCTTCGGAGTCCTGCTCCATTCCGCCCAAAACCTCCATGGCTCTTGCTACGAAGGCGATCCGGTCTTCGACGCCGGGACGGAGGCTGTACGTGTGAACCCGGTAGGCGGGTTTCCCGTCATCCTGCTGCCGGTACAGGCCGATGGAGACGTCTTCGAAGTGGGGATCGAGCGGAACCAGTTCGATGCGCCTTCCTATGTCCGTCGTCAGTCCCATACTGTTTAACGGTTTCCTTTTTCGTACGCTGCCTCGAGCCGTTTCAGCAGGGCTTCCGCCACTGCTGCGGCCTCTTCTCCCTCCCCGGTCCATTCCTGCTTTTCGGACCAGTGCCACTCGTCCAGGTAGGCGTCGGTGCCGGTCAATCCGTCCCGCATGGCCACCCGGTCGATCTCCTGCTGGAACCAGTCCGGCATCGGGCGGGACAGGGGCCGGCGGCCGCCGTAGACACGCACCTGCGCGGGGATGTCACGCCAGTACAGTACCTGGTAAACCGCCATGCCGACCGATCCCGTGCTCACGCCGCAGGCGCCGACGCCCGCGGGAGCATTCGCGTCGCGCGGCGCGTTCACTGGCTGATCTCGCCTGGTCCGAACCTCACGCCGCCGCCCGGTCCATCGCTTCACGGAAGGCGCGGATGTGGGCGACGCCCGTACCGCAGCAGCCGCCGATGAAATAGGCGCCGGCCTCGAGGAGGTCCGGTACGCAGGCGGCCATCTCATCCGGGGTGTTGGCGTAGTAGGTCCGGTGCTGATCGTCCAGCCGGGCCCTGCCCGCGTTCGGATAGGCCATCATGCGTTTCCGCGCCTCTCCCCGGGCATCCATGGCGCGCTTCAACTGTCCGATGCCGGTGATGGCGTAGGGCATCCCCGTGTGCTCGTCGCGCCGGGACTCGGCGCCGCAGTTCAGCCCGACGACCTGCACGTGCTCGAGCAGGTCGCGTCCGCCGGACTGCGCGCCGCCCGCCAGGATCTCCAGGAGATCGGCAGCAGAATGGCCCCAGTCCGTCTTGTAGACGATCTCGCCCGTAGCCCGGTCCTTCGTATACTTGTACGTCTGGTTCACGGCGATGGGCAGACCGAACTGCCGCAACACGTCGACGGCCAGAGCCGCCTCGTTGGCGGAGAACATGGTCTCGACGCAGAAGAAATCCACGCCGCCCGCGGCAAGGACCGTCCCCACACGCTCGTGGGCGTCCCGCGCGATGCTGTTCGCGATGCCGAACTCCGTATCGCCGCTGTCGGCCTCGATGGCGCCCGGCAGCGGACCGATGGAACCGGCCAGGTAGACGTCCTTCCCACTGCGCTCGATGGCGGTCCGGGCATGTTCCATGGACAAACGTATCAGCCCTTCAGATTCCGAGGCGTCCTTGCCGGCCATTTCGAGATGGGGAAAAGACGCCACGAACGTATTCGTCCCGACCACTTCCGAGCCTGCTTCAATATAATCGAAATGGATATCCCTGACAATGTCGGGGTACAGCTCATTGGCCAACGCGCTGTTGGCCAGCTCGATGCCGCGGGCGAAAAGTTCGGTGCCGAAACCGCCGTCGTAGAGGAGGGGGCGGTCGTCGGCGATGCGTTCGAGAAACGATTTCATTCGGTTTGTTCCGGAGGGATGGTCAGGTTGCCGGATGCGTCACCCGGACGCTTCGCGCCGCATCCTGTGGACGCCAACGGGCGACTGAATGGCCGCCGCCGCGCCGCCGCGCCGCCGCGCCTCAGGGCGCCTCGAAGGACACCTGATCGCGCGTGCGCAGTTCCATCGGCCGAAGCGCATGGTAGATGAATTCGTTGACCGGCGTGGGCACGCCCGCTTCCCTGCCCATGCGGACCAGCGCGCCGGTCTGGGCTTCCAGTTCGGAGAATCTCTCTTCCATGATATCCCGCTGCATGGAGGCGGTGCCGCCGTATTCGACGCTGTCCAGGATGGCTATGGTCCGGGCCACGATATCGTCCGGAAGGCTGACGCCCAGGGCGGTGGCCACCTGGTGAATCTCCTCCATGGCCGTCTCCAGGAGCCGCCGGGTGCCCGGCTGGCTGCGGACGACGCCGATCGGCGCGCGGGTCACGCCGCCGATCCCGCTCCACGAAGCGATGAGGATGTACTTGCGCCACATGGCGGCCTGGATGTCCGCCGGCGTGTCGACGATGAGACCCCGGGTGTGTTCGAATGCCCGGCGCAACCGGTCGACCCGTTCGCTGCGGCGGTTGTCCCATTCCCCGAAATTGACGAAGGGTTCGTAGGCGACGTGCCGGATGAGGCCCGGCTCGGCGATGAACGAGACGATACCGCAGACGCCGCCGAGCACGTGCCGCCAGCCGAACTCCGCGGCGAGCTGCTCCGGCGTCTCCACCCCGTTCTCCATGGGCAGGATGCAGGTATCCGGCCCGAGCAACGGCCGGAGTCCGTCGAGGGCCTCGGGCACCTGCCAGCACTTGACGCAAAGCATGACGACGTCCACGTCGCCTGCCTGCTCCGGATCGCCGATGGCCTCGATGGAGGGCAGCGTGAAATCGCCCTTCGTGCTCTCCACGCGAAGGCCGTCCCGCTGAAGGGCTTCCAGGTGCGCGCCGCGCGCGATGAAAACGACCTCTTCCCCCGCCTCGGCGAGCCGTCCCCCATAGTAGCCGCCTACCCCGCCTGTACCGAATACCGCTATGCGCACATGTGCCTCCGATAGTCCCGGAATCCCGGTCGATGAATCCATATCCGTATGTTTCTATATCCAAATAGCGCCGCGCCGGATCGGGAGCCGTCGCGACCCAGGCGCCGTCAGGCAAGCAGGCCAATATAATGGGATGAAGTTCGGGAGAGCAACTGCTTTTCAAGAGATACGGCGTGCGACCGCCGCCGGCGAGACGCACGGTGAACAACTCGCTCGTGCCGCTGGGTTCGTCAACCCCCGCCGCGTTCGAGGACGAAGGCTTCCATGGCGTAGTACTGCGGGAAACCCAGCTTGTCGAGACGCCGGGCCGTGTGGGTGTTCCGGTCCTGCACCCGCTCCCAGAACTCCCGGTCGTCGTACGCGCCGGGGAACATGGCGGTGTCCTTCTGGGACTCGTGCCGGAAGATGGCCTGGATCTTGCGCTGGAGATCTTCGTAGGAAAGGGGGATGAACACGTCCGCCTCGTCCACTTCCCACTCCTGCCAGGCGCCCCGGTAGAGCCAAACGTCCGGTTCGGTCCGGTCGTAGGCGGCGAGGGCCTGGTCGATGACTTCCTTGCACATGCGGTGCGTGCCGTGGGGGTCGGAGAGGTCTCCGGCCACGAAGACGACTTCGGGGCGGACCTCGTTCAGGACATCGAGGACGATCCGCACGTCTGTTTCGCCGATCGGGTGCTTCTTCACCTGGCCGGTCTTGTAGAAGGGCAGGTCCAGGAACCGGGTCTTCTCCGGCGGGACGTTCAGCGTCGATGCCGCCGCGATGGCCTCGGACCGGCGGATGTTGGTCTTGATGATCTGGACTTCGGGGATGTCGACCTGCCCGGGCTGTTTGGTCTCGATGAATGAGCGCACCGTATCGACGATGGCGTCGAACTTCTCATGGGCGCAACCCAGGTCCCGGAAGGTCAGGCCGATGAAGTCGATGAGCCGTTTCACGTCTTCGTCGAACACGGCGATGTTGCCGCTGGTCATGTAGGCGATGGTGATGTCGTTCCCGGCGCCCGACAGCCGGTACAGCGTGCCGCCCATGGAGATGACGTCGTCGTCCGGATGGGGCGAGAAGCAGACGCAGCGCTTGTTGGCGAACAGGTCCTCCCGGCCGTAGATCTTGGCGCGGACCGCGTCGAAGGTCTTCCGATTGAGCTCGTCGACCGACGGGACGGTATCGACCAGGGAGTAGAGGTCGTGGGCGTTGTAGTCCCGCCGCTGCAGGTGCAGCACCGGCTTCTCCGCCTGCTCGCACAGCCAGAGCACGGCCCGTTGCGAGAGCTGGTCGGACCATTCCACCGCGTGGTTGTTCAGCCAGGGCCGCTTTACCCGGGTCAGCTCGGTGGACGCGGGCGGATCGATGAAGACCGTCGCGTTCGGGTGGTTCTGGAGGTAGCTGGCCGCCACGAGGGGACTGACCTCGCCCTCCACCGCCTGGCGGATGATGGGCGCCTTGTGCTCGCCCGTGGCCATGAGGATGATGCGTTCCGCGTCGAGGATGGTGCCGACGCCCATGGTCACCGCCTCGATGGGCACGTTGTCCTCGCCGAAGAAATCGGACGCGGCGTCCTTGCGCGTGCTCTCGTCCAGGCGGATCAGCCGGGTGCGCGTGTTCGGCAGGGAACCGGGCTCGTTGAACCCGATATGGCCGGTGCGCCCGATGCCCAGGAGCTGGATGCCGATGCCGCCCACCGAGCGGATCCGGTCCTCGTACCAGGCGCAGTGGTCCTCGATCTCCTCCGGCGCCAGGTCGCCCAGGGGGATATGGACCTGGCCGTCGGGTATGTTGACGTGGTCGAAGAGGTACTCGTGCATGTAGCGGTGGTAGCTCTGGGTCGACTGCCGCGACATGGGGTAGTACTCGTCGAGGTTGAAGGTGACGATGTTCTCGAAGCTGACGCCGCCGCGGTGCAGCGCGATCAGTTCCCCGTACACGTCGATGGGCGTGGAACCCGTGCAGAGTCCCAGCACGGCCATCTTTCCCGCCTCGGCGCGCGCCTGGGCGTAGCCGACGATCTCCCTGGCGACGGTACGTGAAAGCGCCTTGTGATCGGGGCAGATGGAGACGTGGATATGTTCGGTGGCAGGATGCATAAAAATCGATACGGTCAAACGTGTGACAGTGTGTGGCGACGAATGCGCCGTGTGGCGACGGTTACGCCTCGGGTTTCTGACCCGTGGCCAGGAATATACCGATGCGGGCGAAATCCTCACAGCAGAACGACTGCACTTCGCAGCAGGTGCCGGCGTCGTCCACGCGGACGTCTTGCAGTCCCGCGGCTTCGAACCAGGTTCCGATATCGGATCGCTTGAATCCGAGCCAGCGGTCGTGGTGCTCTTCGCGCAGGAACTCAAACTCGTGCTCGTCCGCGTCCGTGATCACCAGTGTACCTCCCGGCTTCAGGATTCTTGCCATTTCCCGGATGGCGTCCGGCGGCGATTCAACGTGATGGAGGCACATGTTTGCGAAGGCGTAGTCGACCGTATCACCGGGAATGGGTATGTCCTGGGCGTTGCCGACGCGATAGTCGATCGCCGGGTGCCGGGCGAACTTCGTCTTCATTTCGTCCAGGATGACCTCGGACTGGTCGACGGCAATCACCTGCAGTCCTTCCTCGATCAATCCCTGCGTGATAAACCCCGTGCCGGCGCCGATGTCGGCGGCGACTTTGCCCGCTTCGACCGCGGCGGCCGCCAGGGCGCTTACCCGGACGTCGTCGGAGTAATACCCTTCGCGCATTTCGTCCCAGTCCCGGGCGACGCGATCAAAGAACTCCTTGCTGCTCAATAGCCTGCTTCCTTTCCGGGCGCGTGCGCGCCGCCGCGCCTCTGCGCTTCAGCGCGTTATCGTTATATAATTGCCTATATTCAACATACCTATATTATGAAATTACACGCGAAAGTGTCAATTCCTTCACGAGCCAGTGCCCGGTCGTTCGCGTAACTGACTTAAACAACGGGAGTTAATTCATCAATTCGCATCCCTCATGAGACTCTGCCTGGATAGTTTCGTCCCGCCCCTCAACCGGATCACGAAGGGGACCGCAACCTGGGTCAGCGAGCTGGGTTTCTCCGTCGTGGGCGTGGATCTGGAACCGGCGGTGCCGGTCGATGCGAACGCCTGCCGCGCGGTCCGCGAGATCCTCGAGGGGGAAGGCGTATCCATCGGACAGGTCTGGAGCGTGGGCACTCCGCTCGTGCGTCCCGATCCCGATGAATCCGAGGTCAACTTGCGTGTCCTGCGGGACCGCGTGCCCCTGGCCGCGGCCCTCGGCTGCCGAGTCCTGCTCACCGAGGCGGGCGGCATGCACGCCGACAGCCCCTGGTATCCCCATCCGGAGAACCACGGCGAAGAAGCGCTGGACCGCCTCATCGCGGCATTGAAGGAAATCGCGCCGTTTGCCGTGGACCACGGCGTGTCCGTCGCGCCGGAAATGTCGCTCATGACGATCCTGTCCACCGTGGACCGGACGGAAGCGGTGATGGCGGAGACCGACCATCCCGGAGCCGGCGTCAACTTCGATCCGGCCAACATCCTGGATCCCCTGTCGCTGTATGATTCGGGCAGCTTCGTGGACGACGCCTTCGACCGCCTGGGAGACCGAATCGTGAACGTCCACGCCAAGGACGCGGCGGCCCGGGACGTGCCGCTGATCGTACACCTCGAGGAACGACCCGCGGGGCAGGGCGTGCTGGATTACGGCCGCCTGCTGCGCCGCGCATCGGCCCTGCCGGAATGGACGTGCGTGGTCGTTGAGCACCTGGCCGACTATGGACAGGTGGAGGAGGTCAGGCGGTTCCTGGTGGAATCCGCCGGGAAGGCGGGCGTGCGCTTCGAGTGACCGGCCGCGCAATCCCTACGCGGCGGCGGAGCGGGCGTGCGCTTCGTACTATCCCTACGCGGCGGCGGAGCGGCCGGACGATCTCCGGCGTGGAAGCGCTTCAAGTAACTCACCACACGAAATCCCCTACGCGCAGAGCTCGTGATCCCTGCTCCAGCGGTTGAAGGACGGGTTGGGCAGGCCGGCTAAGGCGTCCCTGGCGTCCACCCACATCTGGTTCCACGCCACGGGATCGGTCAGCACCCGCTCCGGGCTGGCCTTGCTGCGGGCCACGAATCCCGGAAAGGCGCCCCGTCCGGAGGCCTGGCCGACCGGGTTGTACCGCAGGTCGTAGCTCCACCGGATCTCGTTGCTCTTGTTGGGCAGCGACGAGTGGCAGGTATGCTTGTGCAGGAACAGGACGTCGCCGGGTTGGGTCGGCTGGGGCACGGCGGCGGAGCGGTCCTTCACCTTCTCGGGGATTTCAAGCCCCCAGATGTCGGGGCAGTGGTGGAGCAGGCCTTCGCGGTGGCTTTCGGGAATGACGGTGAGGCAACCCTGTTCGACCGACGCCGCCTTCAGCGAGAACCAGACTGTGAGCATGTCGGTGTCGTCGGCTTCCTCCGTGACGACGCCGTTGTCCTGGTGCCACGGGGATATGCCGAGCTGGATGCGGCCCGTTGCCGGATTGACGGGCGTCAGATGCTCGGGCGCCTTGATGCGCACGTGCTGGACCGGGTTGGAATAGATTTCGGGGCCGATGAAGGCTTCCACGGCGTCGAGCAGCCGCGGGTTGGTCAGGACGTCGAACACCGCCGGACCGCACCAGAAGGGCGTGTCTTCCTTGATGTTTCCCTGGGGCAGGGTGAAATCGAAATACTGCTGGTGGACCTGACCGCTCTCGCCCCAGACCTTCGTGATCCGTTCGCCGAACGGCAGATCTTCGTATTTGGATTCGATACTCCCCGCCAGGTAGAGTTCTTCCGCCAGTTGATCGAGCACGGTTCCGTACTCCTCGATCACGGGGTCGAGTACTTCCTCCTGATCCAGCAGACCTCGCACCATCAGGTATCCCTGGTCCTTGAAGAATGCCATCTGCTCGTCGGTAATGGGTGACATGTCCACCTCCGTCATGCCCTGTTGCGCAGGCTGTGTGTCGCCTCCGCCGTCGGACGGGTCAACATATAGACAAGGAATCCGCGTTAAAATGGTATATTGAGGATGGAAACAGGGTTCGGCGAAAGCCCTGGAAGAAACAGGTTTCCGGCGAACGGTCCGTCCCATCGCGTTCAACTGCAACCGTCGGCATCGGAAAATCGGGATTGCGAACGAATCAATTATAGCGACCGTTCCTTCGATGCGCAAGGGTAAGATAACCAGCGGAAAACATAGTCCATCCCGGAGTTTTGCCGGCGGCGCCCGTGTAATGTCCCAACCGCCATGACCGACCGAAAGGTGCCGTTGACCGTGGCCGAAAACCAGCACTCCGGAAATCGCCGGGCGGATGCTTCCGAAGACCGGCAGGAGGTCTTTCGAAAACTCTTCGATGCCTGGCACATGCGCATCTACCAGACCTGCTACCGGCTCCTGGGACATCCGCAGGAGGCGGAGGACGTTACCCAGGACGTTTTCGTCCGCGCCATGGAGGCCTACGACCGGTTCCGGGGGGACGCCGACCCGGGCACCTGGCTCTATCGGATCGCGGTAAACCAGTGCCTCAACATCCGGCGCCGGAAACAGCGGCTGAAGTGGCTGGCCCTGGACTTCTGGAACGAGGGGGCCGACGAGGCGACGGCGCACGGGAGCCGGGGCGGGAGCGCCGAGGACGACCTGCAGCAGGCGGACCGGGAACGCATCGTCGGGAAGGCCATCGACGCGCTTCCCGACAGACAGCGGGCCGCCCTGATCCTCTCCCACTTCGAACGCATGTCCCACAAGTCCATCGCCGAAGCCATGGACACTACGCCCTCCGCGGTGGAGTCCCTCCTGCACCGGGCCAGGACGAACCTCGGCAAGCGCCTTCGTCCGAGCCTGGACGATCTGTAAACCATCCGTGGCGGTCGCGCCGCGAAAGCGACGCACAAAAATCGAATGGAACGGGCGGAAGGGTTGTCTAAGCGTATAAGAAGGGGACGGGGCGCGCAGCCGCGCGCCGTTCCATCGACCCACGGAACCATGACCCACGGAACCAGGACCATGCGGGCGTCCATCGTGAATCACCGACACTTCGAAGATCGAATCATCCGCTACATCGACGGGGAACTTTCACCGGAAGAACAGGCACGGTGCGAGGAGCACCTCCGCGTTTGTCCCCGATGCCGGGAACGGGTGGACGTGCTGCGGGAAGCCTGGCATTCCGACGCCCTGCTGCCCGTGGCCGGTCCCACGCTTCGGCTCCGCACGCGTTTCGAGGCGGCCCTCCGCGGCGAGGAAGAAACCGGACCCGTGCAAGTCGGGACGGGTATTGCCTGGCTCGCCCGCCCGGCCATGATGGCCGCGACCCTGGCCGCGGGCATCCTGATCGGGGCCTATCTCGGCAGCGGCCCAAACGGAGCAACCGCGCCGGTCGAAGAGGTACCCGCCCAGACGAGCGTGCTGGCGTACTCTTTCGCCGATGACCTGCGGGAAATATCGGCCGAGCCGGTGGAGCAGGACATTCTGCTGCTGGACTGGGACGTAACCGGGGACGAGACCGTTAGATGAAGAAGAAACTGATCATATGGGGCGTAGTCCTGCTGACCGTCATCAACCTGGCCTCGCTGGCTACGCGCGCGTACCACCGCTGGGGCGACGACGAGCGGCACGGCCGGGAGGACCGGCGCGAGGGCCGGATGTCCATTACCGAGCGGCTCGGACTCACCGATGCCCAGGAGGACCAGGTCAGGCAGATGCGCGCCGAACTCGGAGATCAACTGACCCCCTTCCGGGAAGGGTACCGGGAGAAACGGGACGCGTTGTACGATCTGCTCATGGCGCCCGATGCCGACCGCGGGGAAATCGAGCGGATCAAGGCCCAGATGGATTCGCTCCAGGCGGAACGGGAAGCCGTCGTTTTCAATTACATATTGGCGCACAAAGACGTGCTGACCCCGGAACAGCAGACGAAGTTCTTCACCATGATCAAGGAGCGGTTCCGAAGCGGATACCGTCGAAGATAGCGGGGCCGGCGCCGCGGCGCGCCGGCGTATCGGCCCATCCGGAAGGCCGGGCGGCTGCGAGACGAGCCGGGGAAGACCGCGGGCCGTCCACGCGGACCGGGCGAGTCAACGGATAACGAGAACGCAATACAACGGATTCAACCATCGAAGGAGCGGTTCATGTTCAAGCGGTTCGGGATGAGAAACCTGGCGTATTGGTCGATGGCGCTGGTATTGGCCGGCACCCTCGCCTGCGGCGGTGACGAGGAGGCGGAAGAGAACGGAGCCCAGGGCCAGCGCGGCGGCCGGCCCGGCATGGGCGCCACGGCGCGCACCGGCGCTTCCATTCCGGTCGAGGTGAAAACCGTGGGCCGGGGCGACATCGCCGCGACGCTGCTGACCTACACGTCGCTGGAGGCGGAGCGGCACGTGGACGTGGTCTCTCGCACGCAGGGGCTTGTGAAGACCATCCTGGTCGAGGAGGGCGACCGCGTGGAGGAGGGGCAGCCGCTGGCCCAGCTCGACACCGACGCGCTGGAACTGACGCTCAGGGAGCGGGAAGTGAACGTGAACAGCCTGGAATCGAACTACAAACGGTCCCAGGAACTGCTGGAGCGGGAGTTGCTAAGCAGCCAGGAATTCGAACAGACGAAATTCCAGTACGAAGCCGCTGAAGCGCAGTACGAGTCCGCGAAGCTTCAACTGGAGTACGCCACGATCCGAAGCCCCTTCACCGGGATCGTCACCGAGCGCCTGATCGAGGTGGGCAACCTGGTGAACGCGAACGACGTGGTGTTCCGGACGGCGGACCTCGATCCGCTGCTCGCCCGCATTTACGTGCCCGAGAAGGACATCGGGCAGGTCCGGCCGGGCCAGTCGGTGCGCATCAACGTCGAGGGGTCGGACCGGACCCACACGGGCCGGGTCGCCCGGATCAGTCCCATCGTGGACCCCCAGAGCGGCACGGTCAAGGTCACGGTGGAAATCCGGGACCGGAGAGGCACGCTGAGACCGGGCATGTTCACCACGGTCAACCTGGTGATCGCGATCCATGAAGCCGTCCTGCAGGTCGAGAAGAAAGCCCTGGTGGCCGAGGCGGAGGGATCCTACGCCTTTCTGTTCCAGGACGGCTCGGCCGAAAAACGGCTCCTCGAGATCGGCATCGCGGAGGGAGATTACGTGGAGGTGGTGTCCGGTCTTTCCGACGGCGACTCCATCATCACCGTGGGCCAGGAGGGGCTGCGAAACGGCGCGCCGGTACGCATTGCGGGACAGGCCCCGCCCGCCGCGGAAGGCATGGCCGGCGGCATGGAAGGCGGTCCCGCGGGCACGGGCGGCGGTCCTGGCGCGACGGGCGGCCGGTCCGGAGGCACGGATGGCGGCGGCGGCCGTCCGGCGGGCACGGGCGGATCGGGTGGCGAGTCGACCGGAACCCCGGCGGCATCGCCGGCGAACACGGGCGGCCAGGGCGGCCAGGGTGACGCGGTCCAGCGTCCGGCGGCACAGGCTGGAAGCGGCGGATCCGGAGAGACCGGCATGGGCGGCGCGGGAGAAGGCGCCGGTGGACGCCCCGGCGGCATGCGCGGCAACCGCATGATGAACATGGACCTGGCCCAGATGAAGGAGCGGATGTTCCGTAACCCGGAGATCAAGGCGGCCTACGACAAGCAGGTGGAAGAGGACCCGAGCTTCGCCGAGGACGAGGAGCGGCAGCGCGCGTTCATGATCGAGCAGTTCCGGAACATGCGGATGCGGGGTGGCGGCGGCCGTCCCCAGTAAGTGTATTATTGTACAGGTGTATATTGGATTGGAAGTTCGGCAGTTCATAACGGTAACACGGCAACTCATAATGTAACACGGCAACTCATAATGTAACACGGCAACTCATAACGGAAACACGGTAATCCATACATGAAAATCATCGGTTTTTCCATCGGCAGGCCCGTAACGATCATCATGCTGATGACGGCGATGCTGCTCTTCGGCTTCATCGCGTTCTCGCGGCTGCCCATCAACCTGCTCCCGGACATCACGTATCCGACCCTGACGGTGCGGACCGAGTACATCGGCGCCGCGCCGAACGAGATCGAGAACCTCATCTCCGAACCCATCGAGGAAGCGGTAGGCGTGGTGACCGGCGTGGTGCGCGTCAGCTCCATTTCCCGCCCCGAGCGGTCCGACGTCATCCTGGAGTTCGAGTGGGGCACCAACATGGACTTCGCCAGCCTGAACGTGCGGGAGAAGATCGACCTGCTCAACCTGCCCCAGGCGGCGGAGAAACCCATCCTGCTCCGGTTCGATCCGAGCCTCGACCCCATCCTGCGGATCGCGCTGTCCGGCAACGAGAGCCTTACCGCGCTTCGGATCATGGCCGAAGAGGAGATCAAGCGGGAGCTGGAGGCCCTCGAGGGCGTCGCCGCCGTCAAGATCAGCGGCGGCCTGGAAGAGGAAATCCACGTGGAGCTGGACGAATCCAGGCTGGCCAGCCTCGGCATCCCGATCACCCAGGTGGCCAGCCGGCTCGAGCAGGAGAACGTCAACCTCGCGGGCGGCACCATCAAGGACGGCGAGACGGAATACCTGGTGCGCATCCTGAACGAGTTCCAGGCCGTGGACGAGATCGGCGACATCATCGTCGGGCAGGTCAACACCGTGCCCATCCTGCTCTCAGACGTCGCCACGGTTTCGAAGAGCCACAAGGAACGCAAGCTCTCCGCGCGTATCGACGGCAGGGAGAGCATCGAGATCGCCATCTACAAGGAAGCGGGGACCAACACCATCCAGGTGGGGCGCGTGGTCAAGGACAGGCTGGATTCGGTGCGGGAGACCGTGTCGGGACTCACCTCCGGGGTGGACCTGGAGGTCGTCTTCGACCAGTCGATCTTCATCCAGCAGTCGGTGGACGAGGTGCTCAAGACGGCCCTGTACGGCGGCATACTCGCCATCCTGGTCCTGTACCTCTTCCTGCGCAGCTCGAGCAGCCTCATCATCGGCGTGTCCATCCCCATCTCGGTGGTCACCACCTTCTTCTTCCTCTACGCCTTCGACGTCTCGCTGAACATCATGTCCCTCGGCGGACTGGCTCTGGGGGTCGGGATGCTGGTGGACAACTCCATCGTGGTGCTTGAGGGCATCGACCGGCACCGCAGGCGGGGGGGCGACCACCCCGTGGCGGAGCGGGTCCGCCTCGGCGCATCGGAGGTCGGACAGGCCGTCGTGGCCGCCACGCTGACCACGGTGTGCGTCTTCGTGCCCATCGTCTTCGTCGAGGGTATCGCGGGACAACTCTTCCGCGACCTGGCCCTCGCCGTCACCTTCTCGCTCATCGTGGCCACCCTGGTGGCCGTCACCCTGATCCCGGTGATTTCGTCGATCCTGCACCGCGAGCGGGAAGTTCTTCCGGCCGAAGGCGATGCCAGGTCCACGCCGGGCCCGGATACGGCGCTGGGCAAGATCCGTACCGTGCTCAGCGCGGTGTGGCGCGGGGTTTCCCTCGTGCTGGGATGGGTGGTAACGGGCGTGTTTTTCGTCGTCCGATGGGTGCTCTGGTTCGTCTGGGCGGTCGTTCGGGTCGTGCTCTGGATCCCGGGCTGGATATTCGACCAGGTCTTCCCGGTGATCCGCCGGGCCTACCCGCCCTTCCTGCGCTGGGCCCTGGGCAACCGCGTGCTCACGCTGTTCGCCGGAGCCGCATTGCTGGCGGGTTCCATCTACGCCGTCCCCACGATCGGTATCGAACTGATCCCGCAGATGAGCCAGGGCGAGTTCTTCGTCAACGTCAAGCTGCCCGTAGGCACGCCGCTGCCCGTTACCGAATCCGCGCTCAATCGCATGTCCGACATCGCCCGGGACTACCCGGAAGTGAGCACGGTGTACGTGCTGGCGGGGACCATGGGCCAGTCCGGCGGCAATGCCGGCGAGGAGCGGGAGAACATCGGACAACTGCACATCCGGCTTGAACCGGGCCTCCGCGGCGAGGTGGAAGAGGACGTCATGAACCGCCTGCGGGAGAGCTTCGAGCCCATACCCGGCATCGAGGCGCCTGAGTTCGCCCGTCCCGCGCTCTTCAGCTTCAAGAACCCGGTGGAGGTGGAGGTCAGCGGGTACAACCTTTCCCGGCTGACGGAGGTCTCGGAGGAACTCGCGGCGGAGATGTCCATGGTGCCCGGGCTGACCGACGTGAAGGCCAGTATGGAAGGCGGGAATCCCGAGGTGCAGATCCTCTTCGACCGCCGGAAGCTCGCCAACCTGGGACTCAACCTGGGCACGGTCACCCAGATCGTGCAGAACAAGGTCCAGGGCAACGTGGCCACCGAGCTTACCAGGCGGGACCGGAAGATCGACATCCGCGTGTGGGCCGAGGACGAGACCCGGCTGAGCCTGGACGCCATACGGCGGCTGGTGGTGAACCCGGAAGGCTCGGTGCCCGTGCCGCTGGCGGCCGTGGCGGAAGTACGCGTCGCCCAGGGCCCGAGCGAGATCCGGCGGGTCAACCAGCAGCGCGTGGCCATCGTGTCCGCGGGTTTATCGGGCCGTTCCCTCGGCGACGCGGCCGACGACATACAGGGCATCATCGACGGCTTCATGCTGCCCATCGACTTCATCGTGGGCATCAAGGGGCAGAACGAGGAGATGCAGGTGGCCTTCGCCAGCCTGCAGTTCGCCATTCTGCTCTCCATATTCCTGGTCTACCTGGTCATGGCGTCCCAGTTCGAATCGCTGCTCCATCCCTTCGTGATCATGTTCACCTTCCCGTTCTCGATCATCGGCGTGGTGGCGACGCTGGTGCTCACGGGCCAGACGATCAGCGTCGTGGTGCTGATCGGGGTGATCATGCTGACCGGGATCGTGGTGAACAACGCCATCGTGCTGGTGGACTACATCAACCAGTTGCGCCGCAGGGGCACGGAACTGGAGGAGGCCATCGTGGAGGCGGCGCAGACGCGTCTGTGGCCCATCATGATGACGACGGCGACCACCGTCCTCGGCCTCCTGCCCATGGCCATCGGCGTGGGTGAAGGCGCCGAGTTGCGCGCGCCCATGGCCATTACCGTGATCGGCGGACTCATCGCCGGTACGGTTGTGACGCTGGTCCTCGTGCCGCTCATCTACATGTCGATCGAAGCGGCCATGGCAAAAGTACACAGTTTGTTTGCAAGGACAGCCGGGCATCCGGTGTCCCAGGAGGTGGCAGAGGCATGAGCATAGCCGAATTTTCCGTAAATCGACCGGTGACGACGATCATGATCATCGTAAGTGTCGTCACCCTGGGTATGATATCATACACCAAGCTGCCGCTGATGTTCCTGCCGGACATGTCCTTCCCGTCCCTGAACGTCAGCGTGCCCTACCCGTCCTCGTCGCCCGAGGAAGTGGAACGGCTGATCACGCGGCCGCTGGAGGACGCCTTCGGCACGCTCAGCAACATGAAGAGCATGGAGTCCCGCTCCAGAGACGACAACGCGCAGGTCCGCATCGAGTTCGAGACCGGAACGGACATGAACATGGCGGCCATGGAGGTGCGGGACCGGGTCGACCAGGTCCGGGGCGATCTGCCCGAGGACGTCGAACGCATCCGCATCCGGCGCTGGAACCCGAGCGACATGCCCATTTACAATTTCAGCGTGGCCTGGGGCGGGGATCCCGCGGAGTTCTACAACATCGTCACCAAGGTGATCCAGCCGCGGATACAGCGCGTGGACGGCGTGGCGAACGTGGAAGTCAGCGGGATGATCGACAAGCAGCTGCTCGTGCACGTGGACGCCGAGAAGCTGCAGTCCCACAACCTCGATCTGTTCAATCTCAGTCAGACCCTGGTGCAGAACAACGTCACCCTGACGGCCGGGACCGTCACCGAGGGCGGACGGAAGTACTCGGTCCGTTCCGTGAACGAGTACCGGGCCGCGGAAGAGGTGGCGAACCTGCCCATACCGGGGACGACCCTGTCGCTGCGCGACGTGGCGGAGGTGACATTCGACTACCCGGAGAACGACAGCTTCCAGCGGCTGAACGGGGTCGACGCGGTCACGGTCCGCGTTTACAAGACGTCCACGGCCAACATCGTGGACGTGGCGCAGCGCACCCGGTCCGTGCTGGATGAACTCCAGGGGCAGCCCCAGTTCGCGGACCTGGAAACGCGGGTATTCTTCGACCAGTCCCAGAGCATCACGGACCGGCTGTCGGACCTGCGGAACACGGGACTTCTGGGCGGCATGCTGGCCGTCATCGTGCTTTTCCTCTTCCTGCGGAACGTGCGGAGCACCCTGATCATCAGCCTGGCGATCCCCATTTCGATCATCTGCACCTTCACCTTCATGTACCTGCTCCGCCAGGGCGCCGGTTCGACGGTCTCCATCAACCTGATCTCGCTCATGGGCCTGATGCTGGCGGTGGGCATGCTCGTGGACGCCGCCGTGGTGGTGCTCGAAAGCATCTACCGGCACCGCCAGGAGGGCAACCTTCCGGCGCGGATCGCGGCCGTCGTGGGCACCCGCGAGGTGACCATGGCCATCATTGCGGCCACGGCGACCACCCTCTGCGTCTTCATGCCACTCGTCTTCATGGGCGGCGGCAGCCGGTTCATGCTCTTCATGAAGGACTTCGTCGTCACCTTCTGTATCGTCATGGTGGCGGCGGTGTTCATCGCCCTGACGCTCATCCCGCTGGTATCCTCGAGGTTGTTCAACCGTCCGCTGGGCAAGCCCTCGTCGTTCTTCGCGAAGCTGTCCGAACTATACAGCTCGGTGCTGGCCTGGAACCTTCGCCACCGGTTCGTCACCGTGGTGGCTTTCGGCGCGATCCTCTACGGCAGTTACTGGCTGTACCAGAACATCGAGACCGAGTTCCAGCCCCAGGCGCCGACGCGGGATATAGCGATCGCCGCGGACCTGCCGGGCAGCTACAGCATCGAGGACGTCAAGGCCGTCTTCACGGACGTGGAAGAACTCCTCCTGGACCGCAAGGACGATTTCCACATCGAGTCCATTTCGTCCTACGGCAGCCTGCGCCGGGCCAACATCCGCATCGTGCTGACTCCGCCCGAGGACCGGGAGGAGTCCGCCACCGAGCTCCAGACCCGGATCACCAGCGCGTTGCCCGAGATCGCCGGCGTGCGGTGGAGACCCGGCCGGATGCGCCGCTACGGCGGCGGGCAGTCGGGCGTGGACGTCGAACTGCGCGGCGACAACATGTCGGTCCTATCCAACATCGCCGAGGACATCCGGATCCGGATGGAGGGCATCCAGGGAATGAAGGACGTGGATACCAGCCTGGAGCGGGGCGACGAGGAGATCCAGGTCCAGGTCGACCGGGCCATGGCCCAGACCTACGGGATCTCGCCGCGGCAGGCGGCCCGGACCGTGCAGGCGGCGCTGAGCAGCCGGGCGCGGGGCAAGTTCAAGGCCGACGACCGCGAGGTGGACATCCTGCTGCAACTGGAGGAAGAGGACCGGGCCAGCATGCAGAAACTGCAGAACATGGTCTTCGAGCGGGCCGAAGGCGGCATGATCCCCGTGGGGAACCTGGCCAGTTTTTCGCGGCAGAAGGGACCCGACGTCATCGAGCGGTACGACCGGGAATCGCAGGTGGAAGTGGGCGGCAACACGACCGGGCCGGGCACGCGGCGCATAAACACCCAGGTGACCGAGATGATGCAAGGCATCGAGCTGCCTCCCGGCTACACGTGGAGCATGGGGCGCAACTGGTCCATGATGCGCGAATCCCAGAGCGAGTTCCTCTTCGCCATCCTGCTCTCCGTCGTGCTCATCTACCTGATCATGGCGGCCATCTCGGAGTCCTTCATCCAGCCCTTCACGATCCTGTTGTCGGTGCTCTGCGGACTGGTGGGCGCCTTCGTCGTGTTCTACCTGTCCGGTACGACGCTGAACACGAATTCCTACCTGGGGATCATCGTACTGTCGGGGCTTGCGGTGAACAACGCCATCGTGCTCATCGACCACGTGAACCGATTGCGCAGGGACGGGATGACGCGCACCGAGGCCCTCCTGCTCGGGGGGCGGCACCGGTTGCGGCCGATCCTGATGACGTCCCTGACCACCATCTTCGGCCTGTTGCCCATGGTGGCTCCGATCCTCTTCCCCGAGATCTTCGGTCCCGTGGAAGACCGCGGCGCCAACCAGTGGGGACCGGTCAGCCTGGCCCTGGTGGGCGGCCTGACCACCTCCGGCATCCTGACGCTCATCCTGCTGCCGACGGTCTACACGATCTTCGAAGACCTGAGCAACTGGGTCACGTCGAGCGTCAAGCGGGCCTGGGCGTAAGGGTACCACGAATCAGATAAGTAGGCTGCCATTCTGTAGAACAGCCCATTGCTATGTTGCAAGTAAAGCCCACGTGTCCACGTGGGCTTTTCAATGCCGGTTCCATTAATGGATTTAGGAGTGCTATTTATGAATCCGGAAACATTGCGTCCTTACGAAGAACGAATGGGGAAGGAATTTGCTGCTATCCTAGGATCCTTAAATGACCATTGGGCACATGCTAGGGCGAGGTATCAAGAATACTGTCGTATGTACATGAATCGAGAAAACATCGAACTTCTAAATATGATCGGTCCTATGTTGTTTAATGATATCAAACGGTTGTTCTGGCATGATATGATGTTAAGTGTATGCCGGTTAACTGACCCGGCCACAACAGGCAAATACGCTAATCTTACAATTCAAAGACTACCTGTTTATTTCAAGGACGATGCAGTATTCAGTAAGAAGTTATGTAGTGATGTTAAGAATGCTGTATGTGCTGTTGAATCTGTCCGGGAATGGAGAGATAAAAGGATCTCTCATTCAGATCTTTGGTTAACCCTAAAACATGAAGACAAATCAGAAGATTTGGGAAATGTAGATATTTCCATGATTGAGGATGCATTAGATAAGATACATTGTGTCTTAAACCGTATTTCCATGCACCTATTTAACTCTCATTGGAGTAACTCTGTTGGTTATTTCAAAGGTTCAAATGTGTTTCTTAGCCATGTAAACATGTTATTTGAATCTATGGAGTTCATTGATAGTCTAATGAACACTGTGGAAGATTTGGATTTTGAAGAACCGGAAACGGCAGGTAGATTTTTAAGAAAATTGATTCAAAACCCTTCAGGAGAAGATTACAATCGTGCACAAGAACTTTGGATGACATGCAGAAGACTGAGGAAAATAAGAGATGAGTTACACAGTTAACAAATCTGAAATCACACAAGGAACTAGGATAGTTCGTTCTATTGTTTAATGTCTATCAATGGCGGTGTTGATAGGTAAAGTTCGAACCGAGATGCAAAGTTGATATGGCGTTCTTGATAGGATAGTAGGTCAAAGACCTGGAAGGCAAAGCAATCTACATCGCCGAGTGGAAGACCCGGTCGTAGATCTGGTGGACGCGGGCGGTATGCCGGGCATAGGCCGAGAGCATCCTGTCCGGCGCGGCCTCCCGCGCCTCGAGGGTCGTTCCCGACAGGCCCATCATGCCGGCAAGGACGGCCTGGGCGCCGCGTTCCCTGGGGATTTCGTGGGTCTGGTGCCCCGAGGTCATCTGGATGCGGTTTTCCAGGTCCCGCAGGAAGAGATAGGCGTCGTCCAGGTCGGACGCCTCGTCATCCGACAGGTACCCCTTCTCCGCCAGCGACGCCAGCATCCGGCGCGTGCCCCGTTCCCACGGCCAACCCTGGAACCCGGCATAGACGAGCTGGAATCCCTGGGCGATGAACTCGATCTCCCGGATGCCCCCCTTGCCCAGCTTGACGTGGTAGTCGCCGCTGCCCCGTTCGATCAGCGCCTTGGCGATCCGCTCCCGCATGTGGTTGATGTCTTCCAGGATCAGCGGCTGGTCGAGGGCGGGGTAGAATACGAAGGGCTGGATCGTGTCGAGGAAACGGCCGCCCACTTCCCGGCTGCCCGCCGAGCACCGGGCCTTCAGGAGCGCCTGGCGCTGCCAGGCCTGGCCCTGGATCTCGTAGTGCCAGCGGTAGCCCTCGATCGAATTGGCGATGTCGCCCGCCCGGCCTTCCGGGCGCAGACGCAGGTCGACGCGGAACACCTGCCCGTCCGGCGTGAGCCGGCTGATGAGGTCGGTAATGGCCCGGGCGAGCTTCGGGTAGTACTCGTAGGTGGAGGTCCGGTCCTTCTCGGTCCGTCCGTCCGTGGCGTCGTAGACGTAGAGCAGGTCGATGTCCGAGCTGAAGTTCAGGTCCCGGCCGCCGAGCTTGCCCATGCCGATGACGGCGAAACCGCTCGGCTTCGATCCTTCGAGCATCGGCCGTCCGTGCCGCGCTTCCAGTTTCATGCCGCAGACATCATGGGCGGCCTGCAGGCAGAGATCGGCCACGTCCGTGAGCCGTTCCAGGACCGCCGGCGTCCCGGATTGCTTCATCAGGTCGCACACCGCGATGCGCAAATAGGCCCGCTGCTTGAACATGCGCAGGGGTTTCATGGCCTCGTCCGGTGTCGACACGCCCCGTAGCATCCCCGCCAGTTCGGCGTCCAGCTCCTCCGCGGACTGCAACGCACGCCACGCGTCGCCCGCGAAGGTGTCGAGCAGGAACCCCGCGTCCTGGACGAGTGTCGTGGTGAGATAGGGGCTGGCCGAGAGGATCGTGAGCAGCGCGTCCCGGGAATCCGACGGTATGGCAAGCAGGTTCAGCAGGGCCGGGATCTGCGCGTCGCCGCTGCGCGTCAGGACCGTGTGCAGGCTGATGAGGGCCCGGTCGGGCTGCAGGGAGCCGCCCGCCGCCCCGGCCAGCGCCGGGAAGAAGCCGTCCGGAGCGCCCAGCGGAGCCAGCCGCGCATCGATCTGTCCCAGCATGTGCCAGGCGTCGGCCGGGTTCTCGAATCCGGCGGAGCGCAGATCGTCGGACACCGCGGCCGGCAGCGGCGACGCGAGCGCGCCGCGGTCGAAATCGGGGGTCGTCATGGGCATGGCCTTAAAAAAGACCGCGCCTCCCCGCGTCGGAACGGGGGAGGCGCGCGTTTAACGATGAAATGCTACGGCCGTACGACCTAGATGTCGTAGTAGAGACCGAACTCCCACGGGTGCGGACGGAGACGGATCTGGTCCAGCTCGTTCTCCCGCTTGTAATCGAGGTAGGTATCGATCAGGTCCGGCGTGAACACGTCGCCCTTGAGGAGGTATTCGTGGTCGTCCTCCAGGGCGTCCAGCGCCTCGCCGAGGTCCTGCGGCGTGTGGGCCACTTCCGCGGCCTGTTCCGGCTCGAGGTCGTAGAGATCGAGGTCAATCGGCTCCGGCGGCTCGATCCGGTTCTCGATGCCGTCCAGGCCGGCCATCATCATGGCGGTGAAGGCCAGGTAGGGATTGGCCCCCGGATCCGGCGTGCGGAACTCGATCCGCTTGGCCTTCTCGCTTTTCGAATACATGGGGATCCGCACGCAGGCGCTGCGGTTCCGCTGCGAATAGATCAGGTTGATCGGCGCTTCGTAACCCGGGACGAGCCTCCGGTAGGAGTTCGTCGTCGGCGCGGCGAAGGCCAGGACCGAGGAGCAGTGCCTGAGCAGGCCGCCGATGTAATGACGGGCCATGTCGCTCAGGTCGGCGTACGTGCCGGCCTCGAAGAAGAGGTTCTGGCCGTCCTTCCACAGGCTCTGGTGCACGTGCATGCCCGATCCGTTGTCCTCGAAGATGGGCTTCGGCATGAAGGTCACCGTCTTGCCCGCCTGCTTGGCGACGTTCTTGACGATGTACTTGTACATGAGCAGGTCGTCCGACATGCGCAGCAGCGTGTTGAACCGGATGTCGATCTCCGCCTGCCCGGCCGTGCCCACCTCGTGGTGGTGCACTTCCGACTCGATGCCCATGCTGCGGAGCGTCAGCACCATGCGGGTACGCAGGTCCTGGTGGGTATCGGACGGCGGCACGGGGAAATACCCGCGCTTGTAGGGAAGCTTGTGGCCGAGGTTCGGTCCCTCGTTCCGCCCCGTGTTCCACCAGCCCTCGCCCGCGTCGATCCGGTGGAAGCTGGCGTTCGGCTTCTGGGCGAACCGCACGTCGTCGAAGATGTAGAACTCGGCTTCGGGTCCGAAGTAGGCCGTGTCGGCGATGCCCACGGACTGCATGTAGGCCTCGGCCTTCTGGGCCACGTACCGCGGGTCGCGCGTGTACATCTCGAGGGTCACCGGATCCTTGACGTTGCAGACCAGGATCAGCGTCTTCGCCTCCATGAAAGGATCTATCTTGGCCGACAGCGGATCGGGGATCAGGATCATGTCGCTCTTGTCGATGGTCTGGAAGCCGCGGACGCTCGAACCGTCGAATCCGACGCCTTCTTCGAAAGTATCTTCCTGCAGCGTTTCGATGGGCGCGGAGAAGTGCTGCCACGTGCCCGGCACGTCGATGAACCGGAAGTCGACCATCTCCGCTCCATTATCCCTCGCGTATGCGATCACGTCAATTGGGGTCACGAGTATTGCTCCTCCTGTTTGGGTCAGTCTGAATCGATGATGGGAAGAACGGGGCGAAAGCGAAACACCCCGGAGGGCGGTTGCGCCCCACCCGCATCACCGTGACAATGATGAACTTCGCCGAGAAATCAGATTCATCAAATCTAATGTATATCGTCATTGTTTCGCAAGTGTTTCCCCGAAGTTAATTTCTTGTTAAATCACCGGATTTTTTACATGCCCCCCGCCGGAAAGCCGGCTCGAACCGTCCGGCGCGGATTGCGCGCGGCAGGCGGGCCGGCGGCGCTCCGCTTACGGGAAAAAGGTATTGACTGAAACCGCCGCCGGGCATATAATTGGGTAACTGTTTCTGGCGCCGGAGCACCGATGGGCATGGTGTTTTCCGGGTCATTGAGACGCAGTATTTTTTCCGGCATTTCCGACTGAAATCAGCGTTGCTCAGATTCTGCATGGTTGCGGTGCGGATGCCCGGTGCCGATCGATGCGGAACACCGAAGAACGCCATCCGGGCTACACGACGGCCAGACGGACCCCGATGGCGGTATGGTACATCCTGGCGGCCTTCGTGGGCGCGCTCCTGGGCATCGTCTTCCTGGTCGTGGCCTATCCCGAAGCGCTGAGTACGATCAGCGGGGTGCCGGCGGCCGGGAACGGGCCCTCGGACCGGACGTCCATCGCGGGGAGTCCGGACCCGTCCGAATCGGCCGGCCTGCCTGGACGGCCCGGTCTGGCCGGTCAGTCCGGACGCAGCGGCGCGGCCGGCGCGCCGGGGTCGGGCGGAAGCGCCGTTGCAGGCGCGGAATCCGGCCGTTCGCCGGCAGGTCTCCTCGCCGCCAACGAAGCGATCAGCACGTCCCGCCGCACGTCCATCGTGACCGCGGTGGAGCGGGCGGGTCCCGCCGTCGTGAGCATCGTCGCGACGTTCCAGATGCAGCGGCGCGGATTCTCCCCGATGTTCGACGACCCCTTCTTCGGCCAGTTCGTGGTGCCGCGGCTTTATACCCGCGAGGAGCCGAACACGGGGTCGGGCGTGATCATCGACGAAGCGGGCTACATCGTCACCAACGCCCACGTGGTGCGGATCGGCGACTATACCGCGCGGCGGATCCGGGCCGTCCTGACCGACGGCCGCAGCCTGGCCTGCACCCTGGTCGGCGTGGACGTCATGTCGGACCTGGCCGTGCTGCGCGTGGAAGGCGAAGACATCCCGGTGGCGGCGCTGGGCCGGTCCGACGACATCATGACCGGCGAGTGGGCCATTACCATCGGCAATCCGCTGGGCCTCGCCGTCCAGGACGCCCAGCCGGCCGTGGCCGTCGGCGTGGTCAGCGCCCTGGGACGGAACTTCCGCCGGCAGCAGGGGTCCAGGACGGTCTACCGGGACATGATCCAGACCGACGCGACCATCAACCCGGGCAACAGCGGCGGTCCGCTGGTCAACGCTTTCGGCGAGGTCATCGGCATCAACACGTTCATCCTCTCCGAAAGCGGCGGCTCGGAGGGCGTGGGATTCGCCATACCCATCGACCGCGTCCGGCGGGTCGCGGACGAGCTCATACAGTACGGCGGACCGAGAAGGGGATGGACCGGGCTGTCGGTGATCGACATCACCGAATACGTGGCCCAGGAATTGAACATAGTCAACCGCCAGGGCGTGCTGGTGAACGAAATCGACCCGGACAGCCCGGCGGACCTGGCCGGCATCATGGTCATGGACATCATACGGAAGATCAACGGGGAAGCGATCGCCAGCTATCCCGACGCGCGGGAAGCCCTGTACGGCAGCCTGGTGGGCGATTCCATCGAACTGGAAGTCGAGCGGGCGGGCCGCCTGATGCCCCTGGTCCTGCACATCGCGGAATTGTAACGCGCGGGTACGTGCGGGTGTGATGGCAGCAGGCGCGTGATGGGACGCGAGAACGCGCGGGTGTGATGGCAGCAGGCGCGTGATCGGACGCGCGAACGCGCCCGGAGGCAGGAAGGCACGCGCCGCGGCCGCGGACGTCCCGCCGGAAACCGGATAAAAGGAGAGGCATGGTACGCGACGGCTGGGTCATGGTCATCCCACTGGCTGCGCTCGCGGCGGGCAGCCTGGCGATCGGCTACCTGGCCCCCGGTGCGGTCTGGTACGCGCTGGCGTCGGTTTTCGCGGGCCTGGCCCTGTTCGTCGGGTTCTTCTTCCGCGACCCGGCCAGAGAAGTGCCCCCGGGCGAGGGCCTGGTGATTTCCGGCGGCGACGGCAAGGTGGTGACGGTCGAGGAGATCGAAAGCGACGAATTCATCGGCGGACCGGCCAGGCAGATCAGCGTGTTCCTGTCCATCGTGAACGTGCACGTCAACCGGATACCCATCTCCGGCGTGATCAGGATGCGCCGGCGGATCGAAGGGAAGTTCAAACTCGCTTTCAAGGACGAGGCCTCGGGCGACAACGCCCAGATGGTCCTGGGCATCGAAGGGGAGAAAGGCCGCGTCCTGATCAAGCAGATCGTCGGCTTCGTGGCCCGGCGGATCGTCTGCAACGTCCACGAGGGCGACGAAGTGCGTATCGGAGACCGTTTCGGCCTGATACGCTTCGGATCGAGAATAGACGTCATCGTACCGGCCGACACGGAGATCCGCGTAAAGAACGGGGACCGGGTAAAGGGCGGTGAAACGATTCTGGGAGTATTGAAATGAAAACCTGGATGCGCGTCGCGTTGCCGAACGTGTTCACGCTGGGCAACATCTTCTGCGGGGTTGCCGCCATCTTCTACTGCATCGACGGGTTCAACGCCCTGACGGGGGACCCGGGCCGCGCGCCGTGGCTTATCATCGCCGCCGCCCTGCTGGACTCCATCGACGGCAAGGTCGCGCGCTTCAGCCAGGGGGCGACCCGGTTCGGCATCGAACTGGATTCCCTGGCGGACGTGATCTCCTTCGGGGTGGCGCCCATGGTGCTCGTGTATACCCTGAAGCCTTTCGGAGACATCACCTGGGTGCTGTGCCTCCTTTTCCTGATGTGCGGCGCCATCCGCCTGGCCCGGTACAACGTGATGACCCTGCGCCGCGTGGAGCGGATCAACCAGGAAAAAGACAACTTCATGGGACTGCCGATCCCCGTGGCGGCCATCGCCGTGGCGTCGTACGTCATCTTCTGCTGGGACCGGTGGGAGCAAATGCACCATGTAGGTCCGTTCATGGGGTTCATGCTCGTTTTGTCCATCCTCATGATCAGCCCCCTGTCCTACCGCACGCTGCCGTCGCTCGCCTTCAAGAGCAAGTGGTCCATCCTGAAGCTGATCGCCATCGCCGGCGCGCTCGCGGCCCTGGTCTGGAACCCGCAGCTCACGATCTTCCCCATCGTGCTGCTGTACATCCTCTCCGGCATAGCGGTCTGGGGCATACACCTGATCCGTCACGACGAAGACGTCGCGCTGTCCGTGGAAGAGTGAAGGGAGACCCTTAATGACGCAACCGAAGAAGTTCGCTAAACTGGTGCTCTACATCCTGGTCGGGGCCATCCTCGGCGGACTGGTCGGCGAACTGATCGGACTGCTGTTCGGCTACTTCATGCCCGGCAGCATGGTTGAAAAGTTCTTCCTGGAAGCCTTCGTCTATACCTTTCCCCCGGCCACGCTGCCCTTCGTGATCTTCTCCTTCACGTTCGGCTTCTCGCTGAAGGTGAACGTCATCAGTTTCCTCGGTATCGGTTTCGCCACCTATTACTATCGCTGGTACTAGTACCCAAACGAGATGACGAAACCTTTTCCCAGCCGCATGACCCCGGTCCGTAATCAAATATCCCCGACACTCGATCACCAGCGGCGTCCCGCCGGACACTCCGCCCGGTCGCCGATCGTCCCCCGGCGTTTCCCCTTATCGGCCGCCTCGACGATCCTGCTCCCGCTCGTCGCGGTTTTACTTTCGGGCGTCCTGAGTTCCGCTTCGGCTCAATCGGCCGAATACCTGTTTGATCGCCAGGAAATCGACATCGGTCCGGCGCTGCGGCAGACGGTATTGACGGGATTCCTGCTGGGCGGCGACGTGGCGGACCTGGCCGTGGTGAAGATCGAAGAGGACGGTGGCCGCAGTGTGCGCGTTTTTGCTTTCGCAGGAGGCTCCGGAGAGGAAGATGGATCCGGACAGGATGAAGGTCCGGCGAAAGACGAAGGTCCGGTGAAGGATGAGGGAGTTGGGAAGGGTGAGGGATCCGGGTATGATGAAGGATCGAAGGAAAATGGGAAGCGCGCGTCGCCGCGGACAAACGGAACGTGGCAGCTAAAGGTGGACGCGCGGCTGCGGTCCGGCGTGACCTTCGTCGACGTTGCCCGCATCGGGGGCCGGGATCGGCTGATCACCGGCGAGCCGGACCGGTTGAACGCGTGGGATCCCGATACGGAAACGGAATACGGACTCGTGTCCGTCGCGTCCGGTTTCCAGGCGCCCCGCGAGGGTGAGGTGCCGCACGTGGACGTCACCCGGGACGTGAACGGCGATGGCCGGATCGACCTGGTCGTGCCCGGCGCCGATGGATTCCACGTATTCGTCCAGGTGGAAGACGGCGCCTTCGCCGACCCGGTGGTCATCGGTCCGCCATCCAGCCTGGATCCGATCCTGGGCGCCGACGGATACCGTTACGATCCCTGGAGCGTGAGCCGGGTCCACCCGTTCGATTACAACGGCGACGGCCGCGTCGACCTGGTGTCCTGGAACGGAGCCCGCTTCGAAGCGCATCTGCAGGACGGCCAGGGTCTTTTCGATCCCGAACCGGCGGCCTTCACGACCGATGCGCGTTTCGACTCCGATGACTTTACCATGCTGGCGACGGGCGACATGACGGGCAGGGTGCTGCATTCCTTCACCGACATGAACCGCGACGGCATCGCCGACCTGGTGATCTATGCTCTTGAGGGAGCGAAGATTGCCGAAAAACGATCCGCCTACGAAGTGCATTTCGGCGCCCGCGGGTCCGATGGCCGCGTCATCGCCGATGGCCGCGACCGGTCCAATGGCGGCGTTCAGTCCGATGGTCGCGTCCGGTCTGATGGCCGCGCTCAGCCCGATGACCGCGCACAGTCCGATGGCCGCGTCCAATTCTCATCCGAAGTCGACGTTTCGATCCAAACAGACGGGAACATCCAGCTCGCCATGGAACGCGTGGATCTTGGCAGAGACTGCGAACCTGGCCTGGTCGTCACCTCGATCGAGCGTAAGTACCTCGAAAGCAGCCTCTTCAAGCGGATCAAGGGTTTCATGGGGGACGACGTCTGGCTGAATCTCGCCTTCTACCGGATGGAAGCGGGACGCGCCCCCGTCCGGCCCGCCGCGACCCGGCGCATCCAGCTGGACGGCGCCCCGAGCCCGCGGGAACCGGGCTGGGTTCCGCTGGACGTCGTGCTCCTGGGCGGCCGGCATGCGCTTCGCAACGACCGCGGCGATTACCGGCGCGCGTTCAACAAGAACCGGTTCATCGGGGACGTGACGGGAAACGGCCGCTCCGACCTGCTGCTCGAATGGACCCACCGGGAACTGCACGTCTACGCCGGCGTGCCCGGTCCGGAGCTGTTCGCCGAGCAGCCCCGGAAGGTGGCGGTCGAACTGCCCAACGACGGGGAATACGCCTGGATGTCCGACCTGAACGGGGACGGGCGCCAGGATATCGTCATGCATCGCCTTTTCACGAAGCGGGACGCCCACGGGGCGCCGATGGAGTTGCCGGGTGCCGAACCCCATCGCGTGACCCTGCTGATCGCGCGGTGAAGGCGCTGGCCGAGAAGCGTCGACCTGGAACGGTTGACCAATGACCCCGGAGTGACGAATTGGAACACCTTAACGAAATAGCGGCCCATGAACTGGCGCCGCGGATCAAGTCCGGCGAGGTGACCGCGGAAGAGGCGGCCAGGGAAGTCCTGCGCCTCATCGAGGAGAAAGACCCGGCCGTCAACGCCTATCTCGCGGTCCGGCCGGAGTCGGTGATCGAAGACGCGCGGGACGTGGACCGGCGTGTCGCCGCCGGCGAACCCACCGGGCCGCTGGCCGGCGTGCCCATCGCCATCAAGGACGCCATCTGCACGAAGGGCCTGGAGACCACCTGCGCCTCGCGGATTCTCGAGGGATTCGTTCCGCCCTACGACGCAACGGTCATCGCCCGGCTGCGCGAGGCGGACGCCGTCATCGTCGGCAAGACGAACATGGACCAGTTCGGCATGGGGTCTTCCAACGAGAACTCCGGTTTCGAGATCTGCCGCAATCCCCTGGACACCTCCCGCGTGCCGGGCGGTTCGAGCGGCGGTTCCGCCGCGGCCCTGGCGGCGGGCACGGCGGTCCTGGCCCTGGGGGAGGACACGGGCGGTTCGATCCGCCAGCCCGCGGCCTTCTGCGGCGTCGTGGGCCTCAAGCCCACCTACGGGCGGGTCTCCCGCTTCGGCATCATCGCCTACGGCTCGTCCTTCGACCAGGTCGGCCCCATGGCCCGGAACGTGGAAGACTGCGCCCGGCTGCTGGGCGTCATCGCGGGCCACGACCCCATGGATACGACGTCGTCATCGGAGGCGGTTCCGGACTACGCGGCCACTCTCAAGCAGGGCATCGAAGGCCTGCGCATCGGCGTGCCCGATGAGTACATGGCCGAAGGACTGGACGCCGCCGTGAAAGAGAGCGTCGGCCGCGCGATCGAACGCATGGAAGCGCTCGGCGCCCGCGTGGAAAGCGTCCACCTGCCCCACACCGAGTACGCCGTGGCCGCGTATTACATCCTGGTAACGGCCGAGGCCTCCTCCAACCTGGCGCGGTACGACGGGGTAAAGTACGGATTCCGGCCCGGGGAGGGCGGAGCAAAAGATGGCGGAGCGTCGGCCGCAGTAACCGAGGGGGGCGCGTCCGGCTCGCTCGGCGCCCACCCGATCGCGCCGGAAGACCGCCTGGACGCCATGTACGCCTCGGTCCGGAGCGAGGGCTTCGGCCACGAAGTGAAACGCCGCATCATGCTCGGCACCTACGTGCTCAGCTCCGGCTATTACGACGCCTACTACGACAAGGCCCAGCGGGTGCGGACGCTCATCAAGGGCGATTTCGACCAGGCCTTCGAGAAGGTCGATCTCCTGGTGGCGCCCACCACGCCCACCACCGCCTTCCGCATCGGCGAGAAGATCGGCGACCCCCTGCAGATGTACCTGTCGGATATCTACACCGTGCCCATCAACCTCGCCGGCGTGCCGGCCATCTCCCTGCCCTGCGGCAAGGACCCCGACGGGATGCCCATCGGCCTGCAGATCATCGGTCCCCACTTCGGCGAGGAGCGGATTCTGCGGGCGGCATACGCCTTCGAGGAGGCGGCGCGGTCATAAGGGAACGACACGGCCATAAGGAAATGAAGCGGCGCATACCTGCGCGCCTTGTAAGAAAGGGCCCATGAACTACGAAACGGTGATCGGGCTGGAGGTGCACGCCCAGCTCCTGACGAATTCGAAGATCTTCTGCGGATGTCCCGTGGCCTTCGGCGGCGAGCCGAACAGCCGCGTGTGTCCCATCTGCCTCGGCATGCCCGGCGTCCTGCCCGTCCTGAACCGCCGCGCCGTCGAATACACCATCCGCATGGCGCTGGCCGTGGACGGCCACGTGGCGGAGACGAGCGCCTTCGCGCGCAAGAACTACTTCTATCCGGACCTGCCCAAGGGCTACCAGATCTCGCAGTACGACCGGGCGGGTGAACCCATCTCCCTGCGCGGCGGCATAGAGATCGAGGGCGAAGACGGCCCCCGTTTCATCCGGCTGCGGCGCATCCACCTGGAGGAAGAAGCCGGCAAGTCCATCCACAACGAACCCGGATACGATCCCGACCTGAGCTACATCGACTTCAACCGCACGGGCGTGCCCCTCATGGAGATCGTGAGCGAGCCCGATATCCGCAGCCCCCGCGAAGCCTCGGCCTACCTCGCCCGGCTGCGGCAGATCCTGCAGTACGTCGGCGTCTGCGACGGCAACATGGATGAGGGCAGCCTGCGCTGCGACGCCAACGTGTCCATCCGCAAGCCCGGCGATCCCCTGGGCGAGCTCGTCGAGATCAAGAACATGAACTCCATGCGCTCCATGGAACGGGCCCTGGCGTTCGAGATCGACCGGCAGGCCGAAGTGCTCGACGACGGAGGACGGGTCGTGCGCCAGACCCGCCTGTGGAACGAGGAAGCGAGGGAGACCTTCCCCATGCGGTCTAAGGAGGAAGCCCACGACTACCGGTACTTCCCCGATCCCGACCTCGTCACCGTCGAGATCGCCCGGTCCTGGGTGGACGAGATCGGCGAAGACCTGCCCGAACTCCCGGACGTGCGCATGCAGCGCTTCGTCGACGACTACGGATTGCCCCAGGACTCGGCGCGTCAACTGACCGAGAACCGCGCCCGGGCCGACTACTTCGAGGCGTGCGTGGAGCAGGCAGCCGGTGGTGCGGCTGGCAAAGCGGCCGGCGATGGATCCGGCGATACAGCCGGCGATGGATCCGGTGAAGCGGCATCCGGCGAAGCAGCCGGCCAGGCGTCCGGCGATGCCCGTACCGTCAGCAACTGGATGCTCAGCGAACTGCTCCGCGTCCAGCACGAGAACCACGTAAGTCAGCAGACCCTGGAAGAGCGCATTCCGCCCGATCACCTGGCACAACTACTCGGCCAGATCAAGGAAGGCAAAATCAGCGGAAAGATCGGAAAGGACGTCCTCGACGTCATGGCGGAAACCGGCAAGGCCCCGGCCGCGGTCATCGAGGAACAGGGCCTCGTGCAGATCTCGGACACCGGTGAACTCGAAGGCCTCGTCGATGGTATCTTGGCCGAACACCCGGACGACGTGGCCGACTACCGGGCCGGCAAGACCAAGCTGCTCGGATTCTTCATGGGCCAGGTCATGCGCGCGACCCAGGGCAAGGCGAATCCGAAGCTGGTGAACGAGCTGTTGCGGAAGAAACTGGCGGGAAGTTGAGGCGGTTCGCCGGAGTCAACCTGAATCCGTTATCTTCAGCAGACCCTCTACACGGCCCAGGCGGCCGTTCATGTCGTGCATTTCGACCCGGATGGATGAAACTTCTTCGCGAACCGACACGATCTCTTCCTTTAACTCCTCCTTCAATTCCTTAATATCTGCCTTCAATTCCCGCCTCAGTTCGTTGCTGATGGCTTTTGTCTGTTTCCAGAAGAAGATGAAGGCCGTCAGCAGCGTAACTGGTGTCAGGAGAAGCTGGGCGAGTTCCAAGGTTCCTGCTCCTTTCCCAAAGGTAGTCAAAAATACTCATTGTATACGATCTCAACTCTCGACTCAACGGAGTGTTCTGTCTACGGAATCCCGTACCTTGCCGGGGTCAACTACTCCTTGCGCGATCGTCCGATATCCGAAGTCATCAGCAGTCCCTCGACGCGTCCGACGCGTCCGTTCATGTCATGCATTTCTACCCGGATGGACGTAACTTCTTCGCGAACGGAGTTAATCTCCTTCTTGAGATCGTCGCTGATGCCTTTCGTCTGTCTCCAGAAGAAGATGAATGCCGCCAGCAGTGTGCCCGGGGTAACGAGCAGTTGTGCGAGTTCCAAGGTTCTTTCTCCTCCCGTGAATCATCACTCATTAATTCACCTTACTTAAGGAATGTAAAGGATTAGTCGGGAGAAAGGCAAGAAACTCGTAAAAGGTTTGTGAAAACGGCAACTTGAGGCAATGTGACCGTTTGAGTCACGGCCAAAGTTTGTCATTATCCAGCAGGTCGGAGAAAACCGCAAAGGGCATGACCTCAATGCCGTCCTCGGTCCGCAGTTCCGGTCCTTCCGGATAGACGATGATCCGCCGTGTAAGGCCGTCCAGGTCGGCCACCGCCCTCAATCCCGTGCACCAGGTCCGTGAGAACATGCCGCCGGATTTCACTTCGACTGCCACAAACGCTCCACCGCGTTCCAGCAGGAAATCCACTTCGGTCCTGTTCCGTGCGGCCGTCGCCCAGTAGTACCACGTGTCGCAGAGATCTCGGTAATCCTTGTACGACCGGATCAACTGGGCGACCAACCCTTCGAACAGAGCGCCGCGTTCCTCCGGTGCGACCGGCCCCTTCTGGCTCTTCATCGCACGCACGATGCCCGGATCGCACCAGTACCACCTGGGCAGCTTCCTTTCCCGCACGCGCAGTTTCGCTTCGTAGGCTGGCAATCGAAAACACAGCAGCGTCTCCTCGAGGATTTCCAGAAAACCGGTCACCGTCGGCCGTGACACCTGGGCGTCCCTGGCTATGTTGTTGGCGTTCAGAGCCTGGGCGTGGAAAAGCGCCGCCACCGGAAGAAACCGAGCGAAACCGGGGAGATTGCGCACCAAAGCTTCGGATTGGATCTCCTCCCTGAGATACATCTGCGTGTAGGCAGTGAGCGTCTCAGACCTGTCATCCGAATCCCACACGATGGGTAGCAAGCCGTATTGCAATGCGTCCTCGAGATCGAAACGGTCACCCAGTTCCCCGGGGACGAAGGGGTGCATGGCGCGGCGCAAAGCCCGTCCCGCCAGCTGATTGACGCCCGCCCGCTTGAGCTTTCTCGCACTCGATCCGCACAGGACGAAGCGCATTTTTCGTTCTTCGATGAAACGGTGCACTTCGTTGAGCAGTGCGGGTAGTCGTTGTATTTCGTCCAGCACCACCCAGTGGTCCGCCGCCACGCCGCGTAGTTCCGCGGCTATAAGGCCTGGATTCGCAAGCAGGCGCTGGTACGTGACCTCGGAATGCAGATCGACGACATGGGCATCCGGAAACGCGTCGCGCAGATATGTGCTCTTTCCCACCCCGCGCGGGCCCAACAGGAAGAAACTCTTCTGCGGTGCTTCAAATATCCGGGATGTGGTCATATGCTCATATTGACATAAGTATTCATAGTTATTTTATGGTAATTTATACAAATTTCACAAAATATCAATCAATCATTGGCGAGAGAATTCGTTTTTATAGTTTGATAACAGTTGTATATTTATAATCATGTTCGTCTGGACTATATACTGATAGAAACAATGGAACACGTTTTCTGGATTTATCTGTTAGCATGAATCGCCAATCGTTAGTCGGCGATTCTCCTTTTTTAACCCGTTTGGCCATTGCTGCCACAATGGGACATTTTCTATTCGAGCAAAAGCCTTGGCTAACTTGATTTCATGAACTCACAGACAGGCAACTCCGACCTCGGTTGGATCACAAACTACATCTGGGGCATCGCCGACGACGTCCTTCGCGATCTCTATAGCCGCGGAAAGTACCGCGACATCATCCTGCCGATGACGGTGCTGCGTCGTTTGGATTCCGTACTGGAGGACACGAAGCAAGAAGTGTTGGATACGAAGGAGATGCTCGACAATAAGGGTGTCGTGGAACAGGATGCGGCATTACGTGCGGCCGCTGGCCAGGCATTCTACAATACTTCGAAATTCACCCTGCGCGAACTCCGGGCACGGGCTAATCGTCAACAGCTGACGGCCGACTTCACGGCCTACCTGGACGGCTTCTCCGGCAATGTCCAGGACATCCTTGAGAACTTCGAGTTCCGCAATCAGATCCCAAAGCTCTCCAAAGCCGATGCCGTTGGCACACTGATCGAGAAACTGACCTCGTCAGAGATCAACCTGAGTCCCGATCCCGTAATGAACACCGACGGTACGGTTCGGCATCCCGGCCTGGACAACCACGGCATGGGTACGATCTTCGAGGAACTGATCCGGCGCTTCAACGAGGAGAACAACGAGGAGGCGGGGGAGCACTGGACGCCTCGGGACGCTGTTAAGCTGATGGCCAGCCTGGTCTTCCTGCCGATCGCGGACCAGATCCAGTCATCCACGTATCTACTCTATGACGGTGCCTGTGGGACCGGCGGCATGCTGACCGTGGCCGAGAATACCCTGAGCGAACTTGCCGACGAACGTGGCAAGCAGGTGTCCACCCACCTGTACGGTCAGGAGATCAACGGCGAAACCTATGCCATCTGCAAGGCGGATCTTCTACTGAAGGGTGAAGGTGAAGCCGCCGACAATATCGTGGGCGGTCCCGAACACTCAACACTTTCCAACGACGCTTTCCCGTCGCGGGAATTCGACTTCATGCTTTCCAATCCGCCCTACGGAAAGAACTGGAAGGTCGACCTGGACCGCATGGGCGGCAAGAAGGAAATGCGGGATCCGCGTTTCGTGATCGAACACGGCGGCGATCCAGCATACTCCTTGATCACCCGGTCCAGCGACGGCCAGATGCTCTTCCTCGCCAACAAGCTGTCCAAGATGAAGAAGGACACGCCGCTTGGCAGCCGTATCGCCGAGGTACATAACGGAAGTTCCCTCTTCACCGGCGACGCGGGACAGGGTGAAAGCAACATTCGCCGGTGGATCATCGAAAACGACTGGCTCGAGGCTATCGTCGCCCTGCCGCTCAACATGTTCTACAACACCGGTATCGCGACCTACGTCTGGGTCCTCACCAACCGAAAACCAGAGCACCGCCGGGGCAAGGTCCAGTTGATCGATGCAACGAATTGGTTCCAGCCCTTGCGCAAGAATCTAGGCAACAAGAACTGCGAACTTGGGGAAGAGGAAATCACCCGAATTTGCAAGACTTTCCTGGCATTCGAAGAAACCGAGGAAAGCAAGATCTTCGACAACGCTGCCTTCGGGTACTGGAAGGTGACCGTGGACCGGCCCCTGCGTATTGAGGGTGCCGATCCGAACCGGGCATACAAGGCCGCCGAGATCAAGAAGATGAAAGAAGACGGCAAGCGAAGCGAAGACGGGACGCCGGTGATCCGGAAGATCCACAAAAAGGGTATTGAAGCCGACCCGCTGCGTGGATTGTTCACGGCCTCAGTCGATGATCGTTCCGTTGTAGTGGAATACGAGCCGGATTCTGATCAGCGCGACACTGAGCAGATCCCATTACAGGAACAAGGCGGTATCGAAGCGTTCTTTAGGAGAGAGGTTTCGCCCTACGCATCAGATGCGTGGTTTCAGCCAGAAAGTGTGCGGATTGGATACGAGATCAGTTTTACCCGATACTTCTACAAGCCGAAGCCCATGCGGACATTGGAAGAAATCAGGGCCGATATTCTGGCTGTGGAAAAGGAGACGGAGGGGTTGCTGGGTGAGATCGTCAATGGAGGAAGGGTATGAAGGAGATTCGAGGCGACGCCAAGAACCTGCGCACGCTCTTAGGCGGTGGCAAGTTCGCCATCGATTACTACCAGCGCGAGTATCGTTGGGAAACTAAGCAAGTCACAGAACTGATTGAGGACTTAGCTCAGAAGTTCGAAGACAGCCATGACCAGAGCAACGACCGCAGTGCCGTCGAGCGATACGGCCACTACTTCCTCGGCTCTATCATTGTCAGCGATAAGGACAGACGCAAGTTCATCATCGACGGTCAACAGCGGCTGACGACCCTCACACTTCTTCTTATCCACATTTACCGGCAGCTTGGCGACGACGACCAGAAGGCTCAGCTTGCTGACCTGATTTTCTCGCTGAGGTTGGGTAAGCGTTCATTCAACATTGATGTCGATGAGCGTACCGAGTGCATGGAGGCATTGTTCACGGGTTCATGGTTCGACGAGACTGGCCAGCCCGAGTCTGTTACCAACATCCTACAACGGTACCAGGATATTGAGGAGTTGTTCCCAGATGATCTTGCAAATGACGCACTGCCCTATTTCGCCGATTGGCTTATCGAGAACGTACATCTGGTTGAGATTACCGCCTATTCGGACGCCGACGCCTATACAATTTTTGAGACCATGAACGACCGTGGGCTTTCGCTCACCCCCACGGACATGCTGAAGGGCTATCTTCTCGCAAACATTACCAATCCACACCGTCGTAACACTGCAAGTAACCTCTGGCGCAAGCGTGTTACTAGTCTACAAGATCTCGGCAAGGAGGAAGACGCCGACGCAATAAAAGCTTGGCTTCGCAGTCAGCACGCAGAGAACATTCGCGAACGGAGGCGAGGGGCTGAACCGCGCGATTTTGATCTAATTGGTACCGAGTTTCATCGTTGGGTACGCGATCGAGAGCAAAGACTTGGTTTGTCATCAAGTACCGAATTCGCACGCTTCATCGAGGAGGACTTCAACTTCTACAGTCATTGGTACGCATGCCTTCGTGACGCAGCAGAAAACCTGACTGTTGGCCTGGAAGCAGTCCACTTCTGTGCACAGAACAACTTCACACTGCAGTACCCGGTTCTCTTGTCTCCCTTGCGTCGAAAAGATAGTGAGCAGGAAATCCGACGAAAACTACGTGTGGTCTCTTCGTATCTCGACATCCTGATCACACGCCGGATCTGGAACTGGCGCGCTATAGACTATTCTTCGATGCAGTACACCATGTTCGTGACCATGCGTGAGATTCGCCACAAAGACGTTTCAGCTCTGGTAGAATTTCTCAGCAAGCGTCTCGTCGCCGAGGAGGAGACCTTCGCCACTAACGAATTATTTCGGCTACACGGAACCAACGGACGGCAAATCCATCGTCTGCTCGCTCGTCTGACAGACTATTGTGAGACGCAATCGAATCGTCAGTCTCGCTATCATGAGTACATCCAGCGTCGTGGTAAGAATGGGTACGAAGTAGAGCACATCTGGGCGGATCACCCCGAGCGCCACACCGATGAGTTTGCGCATTCATCAGATTTTGCCGAATACCGCAATCGCATCGGCGGATTGCTACTTTTGCCAAAGAGTTTCAACGCAAGTTACGGCGACTTGCCCTATGCCTGCAAACGAAAACACTACATCAAACAAAACCTGCTAGCTCAAAGCCTTCACGAAGGTGCCTATGAGCGCGACCCGGGATTCGACCGGTTCTTGCAGGACAGTGGACTTCCGTTCAAAGCGCATCCCCAGTTCCGAAGGGCTGATCTGGATGCGAGGCAGGTTCTTTATCAGCGTCTCGCGGAGAAAATCTGGAGCCCGGACCGATTGGAAGAAGCCGCTATATCATGATTGAAGGACTCAAACCATACCCCGAAATGAAGGATTCCGGGGTTGCGTTGTTCGGCGAGGTGCCGAAGCATTGGGAAGTGCGACGTACGAAAACACTGCTTTCAAGAAACGACAGTGGTGTATGGGGAAGTGATTTTGATAATGAAGGCGTAATTGTGTTACGTTCTACCGAACAGAAAATAGACGGAGGTTGGAAAATCTCCGCACCTGCCAGGCGTAAACTCACCGAGGACGAATACCGTTCGAGCCGTCTCGAGGAAGGAGACCTTGTAGTAACGAAATCTAGTGGATCCTCGTTACACATTGGCAAAACTTCACTGGTTTCTCGAGAAATCGCGAAATTGGATTGTTGTTTTTCAAATTTCATGCAACGCCTTCGCACAAGGAAGAATACAGTCCCCGGATTCCTGCGCTACGCTCTGAACTGTGATTTGGGTAGACGTCAGCTTGAGTCATTGTCGGATACGACCACTGGACTAGCCAATCTGAATCGTGAGATCATCGGTAGTGTTTACGTAGCCAACCCAACAATTTCAGAACAGATAGAGATCATACGGTTCCTTGACAGCTTTGATCGACATATCAAACGCTACAGCCGTGCCAAAGAGGAAATTCTCCAACTCTTAGAAGAACAGAAACAGGCCACCATCCAGCAAGCGATCACGGGTCAGATTGACGTACGCTCAGGCAAGCCATATGCGACCTACAAACCGTCAGGAGTGAAATGGCTGGGGGATGTGCCAAAGCATTGGGAGGTACGGCGACTGCGAAATGTAGTAGATATGCGAGTAAGCAACGTTGACAAACACGTCAAGGATGACGAGAGTCCAGTCCGTCTCTGCAATTATGTTGATGTTTACTACAATGATTACATCAACAAGCAGATGGATTTTATGCATGTGACCGCTACCGAAGAGGAAGTCGAGCTTTTTCGCCTTGAAAGAGATGATGTCCTCATCACCAAGGACTCTGAGACTTGGGACGATATTGGGGTACCTGCATTGGTAACCGAGCCTGCACGTGATCTTGTCTCAGGCTATCACTTGGCCTTGTTGCGTCCGCGACCTGACAGGCTTGCGGGTGCTTATCTGCTCCGAGCCTTGCAGAGTAAGGGGCTGGCATATCAGTTCCATGTCGAAGCGAAAGGCGTAACCAGATATGGGCTTTCCTATGCTGGTATCAAATCGGTATGGCTTCCTTTCCCATCCCTTTCCGAACAAACTGCCATCGTCCAATATCTCGACGAGGTCTCGACCAACATTGAGACAGCCATCACCCGCATGCGTCGCCAGATCGAACTCTTTCAGGAATACCGCACTCGCCTGATCTCCGATGTCGTCACCGGCAAGCTGGACGTACGCGAAGCAGCCGCCAATCTTCCCAACGACACTCATTCGATGGATGACCTTGCAGATAGAGGTCCTATCAACGATACCGTCAGTTAGGTTGCCGGCTGATAAGATATGTGCTCCGGTGACCAAAGCACAAGGCCCTGGAATTTGCTTGATTACTTAATGTCAAATCAGCCGGTTCTGAACCGATCAAATCTACAACCTGCATTATTTCAACAAGTTACAAGTATCAAATTTACTTGACGGGTACTTGACAGCATGACCACCGACACATCGGAAAAGGGCCTTGAACGCCTTATCTGCAAGACCCTGACCGGCCATCCGTGCGATCCTCCTTCTTCGGGTACCGTGGCCAAGCCGGAAGCGGGCTACGGTGGCGTGGGCTGGAGTTGCGGGAATCCCCACGACTACGACCGGACGTACTGCGTCGATCTGGTTCAACTCTCGGCGTTCCTTGGTGATACGCAACCCGAGGCGACCGACTCACTGGCACTGTCCGAGCACAACCCCACGCGACAGCAGTTTCTTGCCCGTCTTCAGAACGAAATCAGCAAGCGTGGAACGATTGATGTTTTGCGTCACGGTTTGAAACACCAGGCGTTCCACCTGGATCTGTTTTACGGTACCCCGTCCCCCGGGAACGAGCAGGCCAGGGAGCGCTTCGAGCTGAACCGGTTCACCGTGACCCGGCAGTTGCGTTACAGCAAGGACGAGGCGCAACGGTCCCTGGATATCGGTCTGTTCATCAACGGTCTCCCGGTGTTCACGTTCGAACTGAAGAACAGCCTCACCAAGCAAACCGTGAGCGACGCCGTTGAGCAGTACAAGCTGGATCGGAATCCCAAGGAGAAGCTGTTCGAATTCGGCCGGTGCGTTGCCCATTTCGCGGTGGACGAGAGCGAGGTCCGGTTCTGTGCGCACCTCAAGGGGAAGGCATCCTGGTTCCTGCCCTTCAATCTCGGATGGAACGACGGCGCAGGCAACCCGCCCAATCCGAACGGGATCAAGACCGACTACCTGTGGCGGGAAGTGCTGTCCAGGGAGAGTCTGACCAACATCCTGGAGAACTACGCCCAGGTGATCGTGACCAAGGATGCGAAGTCCAACCAGAAAAGAAGGGACCAGACGTGGCCGCGATTCCACCAGCTCGACGTGGTTCGCAAGCTTCTGGCCGACGCGGCCGACTCCGGCGTGGGCAAGCGCTACCTGATCCAGCATTCGGCCGGCAGCGGAAAGAGCAACTCCATCGCCTGGCTGGCCCATCAGTTGATCGGGCTGAGGAAGGACGAAAAGCTCGTCTTCGACTCGATCATCATCGTCACAGACCGCAGAGTCCTCGACCGGCAGATCCACGATACGATCAGGCAGTACGCGCAGGTAAGCGCGACGGTGGGGCATGCCGATAGTTCAGGAGACCTGAAGAAGTTCATCCAGGACGGCAAGAAGATCATCATCTCCACCGTGCAGAAGTTTCCTTTCATCCTGGATGAGATCGACAAAGAGCAGCAGAGCCGGCGTTTCGCCATCATCATCGACGAAGCCCATTCCAGTCAGGGGGGCCGAACGAGCGCGGCCATGTCGAAGGTACTCTCGGAGTCTGTGAAAGAGACCGTGGAAGATACCTTCGAAGATAAGATCAACGACTTGATGGAGAGCCGCAAGTTGCTGTCCAACGCCAGCTACTTCGCCTTTACCGCCACGCCCAAGAACAAGACGCTGGAGACCTTCGGCGATCCGGAGCCGCAGCCCGACGGTACCTTCAAGCACCGGGCCTTCCACAGTTACACCATGAAGCAGGCGATCCAGGAAGGGTTCATCCTGGACGTGCTCGCCCATTACACGCCGGTGGAGAGTTACTACAAACTCGCCAAGACGGTAGAGGACGACCCGAAGTTCGACACGAAGAAGGCCCAGAAGAAACTGCGGCGCTTCGTGGAAGGAAGCGACCACGCCATCCGGCTCAAGGCCGAGATCATGGTGGACCATTTCCACGAACACGTACTGGTCCAGCACAGGATCCGCGGAAAGGCGCGGGCCATGGTCGTCACCAACGGCATCGAACGGGCGATCCAGTACTTTCACGCCATCCGCGACTACCTGAAAGAGCGGAAGAGTCCTTACCAGGCCCTGGTCGCCTTCTCCGGCGAATACGAATACGGTGGGTCGAAGGTCAGCGAGACGTCGCTGAACGGCTTTCCGGCGGGTAAGATCGAAGAGCGGTTCAAGGAGGATCCCTACCGATTCCTGGTCTGCGCGGACAAATTCCAGACGGGTTACGACGAACCGCTGCTGCATACGATGTACGTCGACAAGACGCTTTCGAGCATCAAGGCCGTACAGACCCTGTCGCGCCTGAACCGCGCCCATCCGGACAAGCACGACGTCTTCGTCCTGGACTTCCTGAACGATACCGACACCATCCGCGACGCGTTCTCCAACTTCTACCGCACCACGATCCTGTCCGAGGAGACCGATCCCAACAAGCTTCACGATCTGCAGGCCGATCTCGACAGCGCCCAGGTCTATTCCGAGGAACAGATAGATGTCTTCGCGCGGGAGTACCTGGACGGTGCGGACGTCGACCAACTCCACCCCATCCTCGATGCCTGCGTAGCATCGTACAAAAAAGAACTCGACGAAGATGGACAGGTGGATTTCAAAGGCAAGGCCAAGGGTTTCCTGCGGACCTACGCGTTCATGTCGGCGATCCTTCCGTATACCAATGCCGAATGGGAAAAGCGGTCCATATTCCTGAACTTCCTGGTCTCGAAGCTGCCGGCCCCCGACGAGGATGACCTGTCCAAGGGTATCCTCGAGGCCATCGATCTGGAAAGCTACCGGGTCGAGAAGAGGGCCATGCAGAAGATCATCCTTCCCGATGAAGATGCCGAGATCGGACCCGTACCTACCACCGGAGGCGGTTCCAGCCCGGAATCCGAGATGGATCGTCTGTCGAACATTATCGCAGAATTCAACGATCTCTTCGGTAACATCGAGTGGGAGGATGCAGACCGCATAATGAAGCAGGTCTACGAAACGATCCCGACCCGCGTTGCCATGGACACTGCGTTTAAAAACGCCCGCCAGAACTCGGACCGGCAAAACGCGCGCATCGAACACGACAAAGCCCTGTCGCGCGTCATCACCTCGATGATGAAGGACGAAATGCAACTGTACAAGTTGTACGCCAACAACTCTGAATTCAGCCGGTGGATGAAGAATACGGTGTTCGAGTTGACGTACGAGGGGGCGGGGGAGTAGTGGGCTTTGGAGAGTGACTAACCAACATTCAGGTCAAGTAGACGACCTTGAACTTTGAGATGTTACACCCGTTAAGCGAACGAGTGAATATGTAGCATATTCCTGTCTTCGGAAGTGATCGTCTGTTCCATCTTATATAAAGGCCAATCTCGTATAAAATCATGAACCTGCCACATTTTTGGATAGAAACTCCTGAATATAAACTGTACGAAATGTCCCAGGCTAATGGGCGCCATTACTGGGACACGAGTATACGACCATTGGAATGTCATATGCGATACGGGGTGAGAAGCACCTGCAGCTGATCTTATATCAAAGTCAAATCGCACAGGTGACCTCAGGCGTACCTTAGCGACATCCTGATCTGAATACATATCGATTATTTCTACCAAATCAAATAAATCCATCAATTCCGATTCTAAATTAAACGGACACGGAAAGTATACGAGACGATGTCCAATTAATCCGGTGTAGTTAAAGTCATATGATATTTGAATTATAGATCCGTCGAACAACAGAGCTGAGTATCCCTGCCGTCGGAGCCATTCTCTATACTCTGAAACAGATGCAGACTCATTTCTAAATAGTTCCCCCGGAACAGAGGAATTCGTAGCCCATGTTACTCTTTGAAATCCTTCTACACCTCGTAATGCAACAACTTTTGTTGTCGCCCTTGCAACCTCTGATCTAAGCAAGAGAGTCAGGAAGTTTTCTAGGTCGTGTATAGTACTAACCGGAGTCACCAGAGGATTCCCCCAAATGCTTTACAATGGCACTTCTTAACTCGATTGGCAAATCGCCAATGGAAATATCGCCTCGTTCCAGCGATTCTACAAATGATCGAAGTTGTTTTTCAGCATTGTCAACTTTAGCCTTCTCGTTCTCAGTTAGTTCTCGATGGATTCTCCGCATATGTTCAAGTTCTTCGTCTGTTGGGATCTGGAATCTTAATCGGAAGTCATTGTCGGCTATAGAATCAATTTCTCGTTTAAGTTCAATCATGTCATCTCCCCAACCACATAGGCGCACCCAAGCCTTGGATCGGGTTATGGACGTAAACAGGATATTCCTTAATGTTATTAAACCACGACCCGATAGGCAGTACTGAGTGTTTAAAATGTAGACCATTGATGATTCATTACCTTTTGATCTGTAGATATTAGCAACCGCTATTGAGTCGGGCTGAAAAATTTCGTCTTGACTAGCAGTGACACCGGCAAGATGCCCTTCGATTCCCAAGTTGTTTAACTCCTCCAATACAATTCCAGCCTGACTTTTAGCAGTGTAAACATCGGGTAATACTATAAGAATGTCATCGTGATCTAGTTCATCATCTGCTAGATTCCGTCGAACGTTTTCCGCAACCCACTTTGCTTGATCTCGCGTATTGTCAAAAGCGTGACTAGACACGGCTTCGTCTTGCGAGAGAAACTGCTGGAAATAGGTCGGGAACGAATCGGGGGCTCGTTCTACTGTGACTGTAGAACCTTTTTTAAATCTCCCATCTACAAGTCTGTACCCAATATCCTTCCATAAGGATAAGTCATCGAAGCTTTGTACAAGGCCTTCAGTTCTGGCTGTACCAAGACCCAAACCATGAGCTAATGCAATGGCCCACGGAGTGTTTCTGTAGCAAATCGGTAGGACGATATCTTGGTGCGGCGAATCATCGGAATCCACTAGTCTAACGATCGGTTCGCCATGAGGGTCTACTCCGAATTGTTGATCAATGGATGGTATCGCTGACTCCGATAGTCTTTGTAGTTCATCATACGCCCAGATTATACGTTTTGGAGGATGGGTCAACTTGTGTACCATTTTAAAAAAAGGTATAGGAAGATCTTGAGCCTCATCTATTAGAACAGCGTCGTAAATCGGATTCGGTGATGAAGATGCGCTCGCCGCCAAAAACTCGGAACATACACCGTGAAACGCTTCATCCATACCATACCTAGATTTACCATACAGAAAATCTCTGGGTGTAATTCCACAGTGCATTGCAATTTGTCGGTAAACCCCATCCCGAGTTCTGCTGCCCCAAGCGTGCAGGATTCTCAGATTTTGCCAGTTTGGCTCATCGTTCATATGTTCGAACGAAAAACGACGAACTAAGTCTTCAAATTGCTGATAAAGTGATCTGCTCCAGAACGTGACTGCGATAATCCAGTCTGGATTCTGTGCATGCAGGTATGCCGCCTTGAGAGCCAACACGATGGTCTTTCCTGATCCTGCTAAACCTCGGATTCGTTGAGGACCGTCAGGAGATTCAATCGCTGCTCGTTTTTGCCACTGATCTAAATTTGCTATCTCTTTTTCTATTTGCTTTAAAATCGCTCCTTTGGATTCTGGTAAAACAACTTTTTTTCTTCGTTTTGGGGGTTTAATGGTTGTAACTCGTTGCAGAGCTGCTTGAAGAGGTTTGAAGAATCGCTCATCCATCTTCGGAAATTGCCGAACGTGGTTAGGTAGGCCGGTCAAATCAGTATACTCACCTTCGAGGTCATCAGGTACGTCGGCTAAGCTCGGGATTATCGTAACTGTCTGGACCTGTACACCCAATCTGCGTCCATCCCTCAAAGTATCATGCCTGCGCAGATTGTTTTCTACCGCCACATAGAGTTGATCCTGTCGGTCTGCGAGCGCATCCCAGCCCTCCGCGTCTCTGTCTGCGACTGGAAGATGTTCACCGAACATAAAGGCTAGCAATCCGTGCTGCCGACTTACTAACAAAGCATCAACTGTAACAGACTTATCTGCAGTAGCGAGTACGGGATAGCCAATGTATAGGCTCCCGTCCAGATTGAGCTTTAGTAGTATGTTTTTGAGTTGCTTAGCAACTGTCTGATTCTTAGTTTGACCAAGCGTTACTTCCAACATTTCAGGTACTCCTTTAGAAACCTAAGTCACTATATACAGAAACTAAACATAAGGAATGGATCATTGTAATTACCCCGTCTATTTTTAAAAGGGATTATCAACACTAAGTTCGTAGTTTTCCCACATTACAATTCAGTGAACACGACTCTCGTTTGTATTGATACGATACTGAAACTGGTCTTGTTACAACCTACAATAACTACAGTATACAAATTTCCCTAAAAATCGAATTAAAATGTAAATGACAGGAGCCTCAGTAATGTAGTTAGGGTCAATTAACTTCGCTGGCTGGAGGTCAAGACGACGAAACGGTCCAAGGACTACACTCTTTCCCATCATGAGGAACGAGTTGCGAGTTTCCGAAGAAGGTCCTGATGTCTTCAGGGTCGTACGAGTGTACGATTTTCAAAAATCGTGCGCACCTACAGACTTAAACCACCGCAAAAGTACAGGGTCATTCCTTGCATTGATTCAAGATCTATTTGATCTGATTTAACCAAAAGGAAGCAAAATGAAAATCGAATTTCCGGTGATTCATCGCGTCCCTAGGGTCTTGGCCGACGCACTTTCGATCATCTTTACCTTCCTACCTTCCGGACACGCCCAAGCCCAACCCCTCACCGCAGTCAGCTACGGCGGCTCCTACGCCCGCGCCTATGATAGAGGCTACCACGAACGATTTGAGGCGGAGACCGGCATAAAAACCATCTTTGCGGACTTTACCGGAGGATTGGCGCAGACCCGAGCCCAGGTGGAGATTGGAAATGTGTTCTGGGATGTTGAAGTGAGGCTGACCCCATGCCCCTCGCAATGACTCCTCAGCAAGAAAAGGACTTCGACGAGCAGGGATTTATCGTGCTCGAGGAGTTCTTCGACCAGGCCGAACTCGACCGGCTGCTTCAGGCGATCGACGAGGTGGGGGAACGGGTTCGGGCGGAGAAAGGGTTGGGACCCGACGAGCCCTACGCCGTGCGTAATGCCCTGGCGCATCACGAGGCCTTTCTCGACCTCATCGATCACCCGCGCATGCTGCCCCTGGTGGTGGACGCGATCGGCTGGAACATCCAGATCCGCACCACGCACCTGGACGTCCGGCCGCCCTATCCGGAGGACCTGAAGGCGCGTGTCACGGGCGTCGGCAAGGGCGAGGACCACGAAGCCGGATACCGCAACGTCGGCTGGCATCCGGACCTGGCGAGCGACGACCTGTTCATGGCGCCTTCCCTCGATGGACGCCTCCCGTTCATGGAGGTCAAGGTCTTCTACGTGCTCTACGACATGACCGAATCAAACTGCGGCAACCTGTGGCTGGTACCGGGCAGTCACCGGCGCAGGCCCGCCGAGCTGTTTGGAAGGGAAAACGGGGCCGATCCGGAGGGGGCGGTCGAGCTCAGGCTGCCCATCGGCTCAGCCGTGTTGTGGCGCACCGCGGTGTGGCACTGCGTCGGCCCCAACCTGTCGCGGAGGACGCGGAAGATTATGCACGTGGGATACCACTACCGCTGGCTTCGTCCGACCGATTTCGACGCGCAGGACCCCGGGCTCATCGAGAGATGCCCGCCCGTCCGCCGGCAGCTGCTCGGCGCCCTGTCCCCGGAAGGCGACCCCATGGGGCCGGACCCCGACTTCCATCCCGCGTCCCGGCACTGGCTGTCGGACTCGCCGGACGACGTGCCGCTGCGTGAATGGGCGCAGGCCAGGGCCAAAGGTTAGTACGCCCCCTTAACTTTCCCGAACCACCCGCGCAGCGGATCGCCCAGTTCCTCCATGTAGCGATCCATCCGCCCCATCAGGTCCTGTCGCACGGCTTCGTAGGCGGGCTCGCCGTACACGTTGTCGAGCTGGTAGGGGTCGCGTTGCAGATCGTACAACTCGCCGGGATCGGCCGAATTGAAGGTGAACTGGTGGGTGCGGGTGCGGACCATGCGCTGGTTGGCGACGGTAAAGTGGCGGTCGAACACGCAGTAGACTTCCTCGCGGCCGTTCGCATAGGGGCGTCCCTCTATGGCCGGGAGGAAGGATTGGCCGTCGAGGTCGGCGGGGACTTCGAGTCCGGCGGCGTCGAGGGACGAGAGCATGATCTCGTGCAGGTAGACGAACTCGTCGCAGGCCGTGCCGGGCGCCTGGCATTCGGGATGGGCGATGACGAGGGGGATGCGGTAGATCTCGTCGTACATGAATTCGCCCTTCTCGATCAGCTTGTGCGCGCCGAGGCAGTCACCGTGGTCCGACGTATATACGATAATGGTGTTGTCGAGCGCGCCCAGCTTCTCCAGGTGCGCCACCACCCGTCCCACCATGTCGTCGATGAGCGTGCAATGCCCAAAGTAGCGCGCGGCGATTTCCTGGAATCCCTCCCAGCCATAGTCCCCCAGCCCCCACATGTGCTCGATCAGCTTCTGGCGCAGGGGCTTCTTTTCAAAGGTCTCGGCATACCCCGGGTGTTCGGGGATGCTTCGCGGATCGTACATGGAGAAGTACGGCTCCGGGACCAGCGAAGGGCTGTGCGGCCCCCAGAAGTTGGCCCACAGATAGAAGGGCTCCTCGCCGCCGGCCACCTCGTCGAGGACGCGGATGGCTTCCTCGGCGACGTAATACTCGATGCACGACTCGACCGGCCCCTCGTGCAGGGCGAACATCTCCTGCCGCTGGTTCGCGGGATTGGTGCCGACGAAGCGGTGCGAGACCGTGGGCGGCGGGTCGAAACCGCGCTCTTTCAGATAATCGGCGTAATGATTGTGGCTACTCAGACTGCCGCCGAACTGCAGGCCCGGCAACAGTTTGCCTCCAGGAAATCCGTAGCCCATGAAGTCCTTGCCGGTGAATCCATAGCCCGACGGACCGGTCTCCTGGTCCACGTGCCACTTGCCGGCGTACCCGCAGCGGTAACCTGCATCCGCCAGGTAGTGGTTTACGCCGCGCACGCCCTCGTTCAGGCACAGGCCGTTGCCCGTAACCCCGTGCTTGTGCGGATAGAGGCCCGTGTAGAAGGAGGCGCGGGCCGGCGAGCAGATCGCCGTCGGCGTGAACGCCCAGTCGAATCGCACGCCGCGGGCGGCCAGGGCGTCGATGTGCGGCGTCCGGCAGACGTCGTTCAGCCCGTAGCAACTCACCGTGTCGAGCCGCTGCTGGTCGGACATCAGGACGACGATGTTGGGTCGTTCAGGCAATGGGCGCTCCTCTCAGTAGCCAGTGGCCGCTCCTCTTTGTAGCCAACGGACGCTCCTCTCGGTAGCCAATGGACGCTCGGCTCAAGTTCGCTGTTCAATACGTTGCGCACTGGGACCTACGCAATGAACTTAAACCTGTTGTCCCGGTCAAGGCCGCTCCCTCATATTGTGTACCATTATGGATAAGAATCCCGACTATACCACTTCTTCCGAATCCTCTGATTCTTCCGGTTCTGACGCTAATTCGGTATCTTCCGGAACGGACGCTCCTTCCGAATCTTCCGGTACGGACGCTTCTTCTGCTTCTTCCGGTACGGACGCTTCTTCCCATTCTTCCGAATCTTCTGATCCGTCCCGCGCTTCCATCGCTTCATACCTGGCGGAACACTATGGTCTGGCCGAACCCGTCGACGTGCGCGAACTGGAGCCTGGGGCCAATCGGAACTATCTCGTTACGTCGCAGGGCCGGCGGTATGTCTACAGAGTCTATACGGATCACGACTTCTACGTCCGCAACCCCTATGCCTACCGGTACGAGCTCGACCTGCTGGCGTACCTCCGGGAATACAAGCTGCCGGTCCCTGAGCCGGTAAAAAGGCTGGATGGGGAGCGGTTGAGTGTAATGGGCGCCGCAAGCGATACCTCTACTGGCGCACCATCCCGTCCTCGAGACGTTTCGACCACCGGACCTCAACCAGGTGCCCGTTGCGGCGCCCTGTGCCACTTCTTTGAGGGCGAGGAGCACGTCACCTGGCATCCCGAAGTGAACGAGCCGGTCGTTATTTCCTTTGGTGCCTCGGTAGCCGAAATACACCAGCGGGCGGACCAGTTCTCCAGGCCATACTGCCGCCACCATTTCGACCTGCAATACCTGCTGGACGGCCCGCTGCAGACGCTGGAATCCATCCTGCGGGAGCGGCGCGGCCAGGACCTGTCGTTTTTCAAGAAATACGCCGATCAAATGCGTCGGCAGATCAGTGGACTGGGCAAGGGCAAGGATATCTACGGGCTCATCCACGCCGATCTGCACGTCGGAAACATCCTGTACCATCCCGAGAACGGATACTGCATCCTGGATTTCGACCAGTGCGCCTTCGGCTGGCGGGCGTACGATGTGGCTACTTTTCTGTACAACATCAACGAGACCGTGCCCGACCATTTGACGGACGAGATATGGCGCTGTTTCCTGGAAGGATACAACCAGGTCCGGCCGCTGACCCAGGCGGAGCTTGACTGCCTGCCGGTCTTCGCCAACGCCTGGACGCTATGGGATATCGGCGAGACGCTGGTGCTGGCTACACAGTGGGGCGGTCACCGCCCGGACCTGATCGAAGGGGACCTGACCCAGGACGAGTATTTGGACGAGGCGCTTGAGACGTTGAAGGGGATGTTGGAATGACAGATCGTAATTATGTGCAATTATATGTGCAATTAACTGTGCAAAATTCTGTGCGTCTATATGCGCATTTATTTGTGCGGTCCGGCAAGGAATCCTGAACATCTCGAACCGGAATCGCGCCATTCCGCGCCATTCCGCGCCATTCCGTAATATTCGAGTTGCCGTATCGCCAACTGCCGCACTAATTATCAAATATCCCATTCCATTAACTATTGTATCCCGCTGCACATAGTGATTGCACGGAGGCTGTCATTTGACGAACTGGCCAGTTCGCCTTGCCCTATCGATTTTGATTGCATGCGCCGCTGACATTGCGGCCCAGGAACCACCGGGCGCCGAAACCGGACCGGACCGCACGGACACCGAGACCGCGCAGGAACCCCCGGGCACCGAGACCGCGCAGGAACCCCCGAGCGCCGAGACCGCCCCAGAATCCCCGGATTTCGAAGAGACCCTTCAGCAAGCCGAGCAGGGTGATGCCGAGGCGCAGACGCAACTCGGTGACATGTATTTCTACGGGCGTGGCGTGGAAGAAGACAATGCGAAGGCGCTGGAATGGTACCGTAAGGCTGCGGATCAGAACCATCCGAAAGCCCAGACCATGATCGGCGTCATGTACGATGAAGGCTATGGTGTGACCATTGATGACGGGAAGGCCGTGGAATGGTATACCAGGGCCGCAAGTCAGGACTATCCCGGCGCCCAGCACACCCTGGGCCTCATGTACCTGTTCGGCGAGGGTGTTCCGGAAGATCCGGCCGAGGGAATCCGGTGGTTTCAACGGGCTGCCGAGCAGGATTATGCTGAAGCCCAGTACGCCCTGGGCGTCCTGTATGCGAATGGCCAGCGTGTCGAGCAGGATGAATCTATAGCCGTCGAGTGGTATCGCAAAGCCGCCGAGCAGGGACATCCGTCCGCTCAGAACAACCTGGGCAGCATGTATGAGAATGGTTGGGGTATTTCGGCAGATGCTACCGAGGCGGTTCGTTGGTATCGACTGGCCGCGGATCAGGGCAATGCGACCGCCCAGTTCAACCTGGGACTCATGTATGCGAATGGCACGGGGGTGACTGGTGATGCTGCCGAGGCGTTGAGTTGGTATCGAAAGGCCGCGGAACAGGGCTATGCGTCTGCCCAGATCAATCTGGGACTGATGTATGAGAGAGGATCGGTAGTGTCTAAAGACGACACCGAGGCGGTTCGCTGGTATCGCCTGGCCGCGGAACAGGGCGATGCGGATGCCCAATTCAACCTGGGCGTCATGTATGAACATGGCCGGGGTGTATCTGAAGATGCAGCCGAGGCGGTTCGCTGGTATCGCCTGTCCGCGGAACAGGGCAATGCTTTTGGCCAGTATAATCTCGGGGCAATGTACTCGAAAGGCAAAGGCGTCAATGAAGACGATGCCGAGGCGGTTCGCTGGTATCGCCTGTCCGCGGAACAGGGCGATGCGGATGCGCAGTATCAGTTGGGATACCACCTTTATCACGGCTTAGGCGTCCCGGCGAATCCCGATGAGTCCTTCGAATGGTACCGCCTGTCCGCGGAACAGGGTAACCCGAGCGGGCAGACCCTTCTTGCGTTTCTCTATGCCGAGGGGAAAGGTGTGACTGAGGATGACAAGGAGGCGGTCAGGTGGTATCGCCTGGCCGCAAAGCAAGGTCATTCGAACGCCCAGTACAATCTGGGGGTGATGTACAAGGAAGGTGAGGGCGTCCAGAAGAATGGAGCCGAAGCGTTAAACTGGTATCTACTGGCCGCCGGGCAGGGTCACACTATAGCCCAGTACAATCTGGGGGTAATGTACAACGAGGGTGATGGCGTCGAGGAGAATGACGTCGAAGCGTTCAAGTGGTTTCGACTCGCCGCCGAGAAGGATCATGCGAGCGCTCAATACAGCCTCGGACTCATGTATGAGAAGGGCACGGGGGTGCCTGAAGATGATACGGAGGCGGTTCGCTGGTACCGCCTGGCCGCGGAACAGGGTGATGCTTTTGCCCAATACAGTCTCGGGATAATGTACAGGAGAGGCGATGGCGTGGCTAAGGACGCAACCGAGGCGGTTCGTTGGTATCGTCTGGCTGCGGAACAGGGTGATGCCGATGCTCAGTACCAATTGGGATACCACCTTGAACACGGTTCAGGCGTCCGGAAGAATCTCGATGAGGCCTATGAATGGTATCGCCTGTCCGCGGAGCAGGGTAACCCGAGCGGGCAGTCCATTCTTGCGTTTCTTTATGCCGAGGGGAAGGGCGTGCCGGAGGATGACGAGGAGGCGATCAGGTTGTATCGCCTGGCCGCCGGGCAGGGACATGCGACCGCCCAGTACAATCTGGGGGTGATGTACAACGACGGTGAGGGCGTCCAGGAGAATGATGTCGAAGCGTTAAACTGGTATCTACTGGCTGCCGAGCAGGGACATGCGTCCGCCCAGTACAATCTGGGGGTTATGTACGACGATGGCGAAGGCGTCCAGGAGAATGACGTCGAAGCAGTAAGGTGGTACCGTAAGGCTGCCGATCAAGGCGATGCTTCTGCTCAACACAATCTGGCATTCATGTTCTTCGAGGGAACTGGTGTTGAAAAGAGTGTAGTTGAAGCAATAAAGTGGTTTCACCGGGCCGCCGAACAGGGAAACGTAAACTCACAACTGAACCTCGGCCTCATTTATGACGAAGGCAACGGCGTAACTGAAAACAAACCGGTGGCTTTGTACTGGTACAATCTGGCTGCGGAAAACGGTGACGCGGACGCGCAACACAACCTGGCTTTTATGTATGATAACGGCGAGGGCACACCGGAGAATAACCAAGAAGCGTTACTGTGGTATCGTCTGGCCGCCGAGCAGGGCCTCACCTTGTCTCAGATAAACCTGGGGCGTGCATATTTCAATGGCGACGGGGTACCAGAGAACAAGATACTGGGCTATGCCTGGACGCAGGTCGCGGCCTCACGGGGAGACAGTTTAGCGATAAACAACAGAAGAATCTTCAGGATGTTAGTGTCGCCTGACCAGATCGAACAGGCCGAAAAGCTCGCCGAAACTTACCTCGACAAGATTTACCAGGCCGAACACGAATGACGTTCGTCCCGCGTCGATCGGGCCGAAGACGAATGACGTTCGTCCCGCGTCAATCGTGCTGAACACGAATGATGATCGTCCCACGACAGAATCGTTCAGGCCGAACACGAATGACGTTCGCCCCGCGTCGATCAGACTGAGCGCCAAACGACCAACCCGAATCGGAGACGGGATATGGAAGAGCGGTCAATAGCTCGAACTCGGCGGCTAGCCTGTTCCATATTACTAGCGCTCGCTGTCTCGGTTCTCATGTCAACACAGGTGCTTGGCCAGACGGAAGCCGGCCAGAATGAAGCCGGCCAGAATGAAGCCGGCCAGAATGAAGCCGGCCAGACAGAATCCAGCAAAGAGGCACCCAGCCAGATTGAATCCGGCCAGACGGAAGCCAGCCAGACGGATGCCAACCTGGAGGAAACTCGGCAGGCGGCACTGAAGGGCGATGCCGGGGCGCAGATCCTGCTCGGTGCCATGTACGCTGACGGGATCGGCGTGGAGCGAAACCTGGAGGAAGCCTTCAAATGGTACCTGATGGCCGCCGAACAGCACGTCGCGGAGGCCCAGTTCGAAATCGGGTTTAGTTTTAATTACGGTTTGGGCGTTTCCGAGGATACCGCTGAAGCTGTTCACTGGTACCGACGTGCAGCGGAGCAGGGATATGCGGAAGCGCAGGTCTATTTGGGCTATGCATACATATCGGGCGTCGGTACGGATAGAAACCTTGAAGAAGCCGTTCGCTGGTACCTCAAAGCAGCCGAGCAAGGTCACGCACTTGCACAGTCCAACATGGGGTACATGTATTCCAATGGTGTTGGCGTTTCAGCGGATCCGTCCGAGGCGGTTTCATGGTATACTAAAGCCGCTGACCAGGGTCTTGCGGGAGCGCAGTTCAACCTGGCTGCAATGTATGAACTCGGAAACCTTGTGCCGCGAGATGAATCGAAGGCCGTGGAGTGGTATCACAAAGCGTCGGACCAGGGCCTTGCGCTTGCCCAGTTCAGGTTAGGGTCGATGTACGCGGACGGCAGGGGAGTTGCAGCGGATTCCACCGAAGCTGTGAGTTTGTTTCGAAAGGCCGCCGAACAGGGACACGCGAGTTCCCAGTCGAATATGGGGTATTTCTATGAAAAGGGAATCGGTGGAGTACAAAAGGACCCGTCCGAGGCGGTTTCGTGGTATACAAAGGCCGCTGACCAGGGTCTTGCGGTAGCACAATTCAACCTGGGTGCAATGTATGAAATCGGAGAACTCGTACCTCGAGATGATTTGAAGGCATCGGAATGGTATCGTAAAGCCGCTGACCAGGGTCTTGCGCTTGCCCAGTACAGACTCGGAGCAATGTACGCAGATGGCCGGGGAGTCGCTCAGGATTCCACGGAAACTGTGAAGTTGTTGCGATCGGCCGCTGAACAGGGTCACATTGATGCCCAGTTCGATCTTGGCGTCGCATACATGTTAGGTGCTGGCGTACCGGCCGATACGTCCCGGGCTGTAGAGTGGTTTCGTATGGCAGCGGAGCAAGGCGATGCGCAGGCCCAGTTTAATTTGGGGACCATATTCACTGAAGGTACTGGCGTGCCGGCCGATACATCCCGGGCCGCAGAGTGGTTACATAGGGCAGCGGAGCAAGGCGATGCACAGGCCCAACACAATCTGGGATTCATATACTTCAAAGGTGCGAGCGATTTTCCAGCAGATACGTCAAAGGCTGTAGTATGGTTGAAGATGGCGGCGGAGCAGGGTATGGCCAAGGCGCAGTACATGCTTGGATCCATACTTGATAAGGGAGAAGGCGTGCCGGAAAACGATCAGGAGGCGGTTCGCTGGTATTACAAGGCTGCCGTGCAAGGCAGCAAATCAGCCCAAGTAAACCTGGGGACTATGTACTTTAAGGGGGAAGGCGTTACTCGGGACCTCGTTTTGGCATTTGCCTGGACTGATCTTGTCGCCGCGCAAGGGGATAGTCTTGCCATTGAAAACCTGAACAAGTATCGCGGTCATATGACGTCCAGCCAGGTTGAACAGGCTAAGGACATGAGCGAGGTACTTCGCGATCGAATAAACCCGCAGTAGATTGAAAGAGTATTCCCCGTAACCTATCGAACTTGTCAATATGATCGGAGTGGGCCGTAGAGATGACCAGATCAATACACCTTGCAACGGCGATTGTGGCATTGGCGATTCTGATTGCCTTTAGCGCGCGGGCAGCCGCACAGGAAACACCAAGTATCGAGACCGCGCAGGAATCTCCAAGTAACGAGACCGCACAGAAACCCCCGAGCGCCGAGACGGAAGCCGGCCAGACGGAAGCCGGCCAGACAGAAGCCGGCCAGACGGAAGCCGGCCAGACGGATTCCAGCCTGGAGACACCCAGCAAGGAGGAAGCCGGCCAGACGGAAGCCGGCCAGACAGAAACCAGCCTGGAAGAAACACGCCAGGCGGCGCTGGCGGGTGACGCCGGGGCACAATATGATATGGGTGTCAAATACGCCTACGGCAGAGGAGTGCCGTTGGATCTGTCCGAGGCTGCAATATGGTTTGAAAAGGCCGCTGAACAGGGTCACATCGATGCTCAGACCATTATAGCGGTCATGTATGAGAACGGCGACGGTGTTCCGGAAGACATGGTGAAGGCGGTACATTGGTATCGAAAGGCCGCTGAACAGGGACGGCCGGCAGCACAGTACAAACTGGGTGTGAGCTACGACGAGGGAATCGTTTTGCAGGAAGATAAGCAAGCCGCGGTGGAATGGTATCGTAAAGCCGCGGACCAGGGTTATGTCCACGCCCAGTACAATCTGGCGCTCATGTACGCCCGTGGCGAGGGCGTTCCGGAGAGTAATTCGGAAGCGGCGACCTGGTTTAAGAAGGCCGGCGAACAGGGCCACGTTGACGGCCAGTTCCGATTGGGGATCATGTACGCTTACGGCATGGGGGTTGCCCAAGATGCCTCCGCCGCGTTCAGCTGGATACGCAAGGCCGCGGACCAGGGTATGTTGGAAGCGCAGTTCAGCATGGGCGCCATGTACGACCAGGGATTGGGCGTAGCGGAAGATAACGAGGAAGCGGCAGAATGGTATCGCAAGGCAGCACTTCGGGGGAACCCGTATGCCCAGTTCGAATTGGCTGTCATGTATATGACGGGAAATGGGGTCCCGATGAGCGGCGAGGAGGCAGCGGGATGGTACCGCAATGCGGCGAATCAGGGCCACGCGAGCGCTCAGATCAACCTGGGACACATGTATGCCGACGGCTTGGGCGTGCCCAGGGACGCATCCGAAGCGGTGAGTTGGTATCGGAAGGCGGCCGAGCAGGGGGATGCACTGGCTATGAAAAGCCTGGGTTACGCGTATGCCCATGGCGAAGGCGTGCCGGAAGACGATGTGGAGGCTGTTCGATGGTACCGGGCTGCAGCGGAGTTGGGTCATGTGGAAGCGCAGTTCAGCCTTGGGATCATGTACCAGACCGGCGAAGGCGTACCTAAGGATGATGTCGAGTCGGTCCGATGGTATCGTATGGCGGCAGAACAAGGTTACCTCGATGCCCAGTACAATCTGGCGGTTCATTATGATGACGGTGTTGGCGTTCCGGAAGATGACGTGGAAGCGGTGCGATGGTTCAGGACGGCCGCGGAGCAGGGCCACGCGCTGGCCCAGGTGGACCTGGGAAACATGTACATGTTGGGCACCGGCGTGCAACAGAATCTCGTGCTGGCTTATCACTGGACCAATCTGGCTGCTGGACAGGGAATCAGCCGCGCCATCGAGCTGAAGAACGCAATTCAATCTCTGATGACTCCCGGCCAGATCGAAGAGGCCGAGGCGCTGACGAAGACTGTCAAAGACTGATTCAGTCGGCGGTGATGGAGCTCACATGACCAGATCAATGCACCTTGCAACGGCGATAGTGGCATTGGCGATTCTGATTGCCTTTAGCGCGCGGGCCGCCGCACAGGAATCTCCAAGCAACGAGACCGCACAGGAATCTCCGGGCGCCGAGACAGAAGCCAACCTGGAGGCAACACGCCAGGCGGCACTTGAGGGCGATGCCGACGCGCAGAACGAACTTGGCGACATGTACTATGACGGCGCCGGCGTGGAACGGGACTACGAGGAAGCCTTCAAGTGGTTCTCGAAAGCGGCCGATCAGGGCCACGCAGATGCCCAGTACAGTATTGGATTCATGTACGTCAGCGGCAGGGGCGTGGCAGAGAATGATACCGTTGCCGCGCGGTGGTTCCTCAAGGCCGCCGAGCAGGATCATGCGAGAGCCCAGTACCGATTGGGTGGCCTGTACATGTTCGGTGAAGGCGTCGAGGAGGATGCTTCCTTGGCATTTGGCTGGCTCCTAAAAGCCGCCGAAAAGGATCACGAGGATGCCCAGCTCAGAATCGGATACATGTATAAGTATGGTATCGGAGTGGAGGTGGAAACCGAGAAAGCACTAACGTGGTTCACCCGGGCCGCTGATAAAGGAAATGATACTGCACAATACTATCTCGGCCTTTTCTACGATACCGGTGATGGCGTGCCGATAGATGATGAAAAGGCGGTTTACTGGTACCGAAAGGCCGCAGAGCAGGATAACGACTCGGCGCAGATCAACCTGGGTATCATGTATGCGCAGGGAGAAGGCGTATCGGAGGACGCCACCCAGGCGGCCTATTGGTATCGCCGGGCCGCCGAGCAGGGAAACGCCCAGGCCCAGACCTACATTGCGGCGCGTTACGCCTTCGGAGACGGTGTGCCGGAGGACGCGGTTCAGGCGTCCTACTGGTACCTCAAGGCCGCCGAGCAGGGTCGTGCGGATGCCCAGTACTACATTGCGGCGCGGTACAAACGCGGCGATGGCGTGCCGGAGGACGCGGACCAGGCGGTTTACTGGTATCGCAACGCGGCCGAGCAGAATCATGAGAGGGCACAGTTCAGACTGGCCTTAATGCTCGATCAGGGCGATGGCGTACCCCCGGACTCCGGCGAGGCTGTTCGCTGGTACCGAAAAGCCGCCGAACAAGGCAACGAGTCAGCTCAGTATATCCTCGGTTACAAGTACCACAAGGGCGACGGAGTCCCCGAGGATAAGGACGAAGCCTTTCGGTGGTATCGCCTGGCCGCCGATCAGGGTGTGGACGATGCCCAGGAGAGACTGGGGTACATGTATCATCTCGGCGATGGCGTGGAGCAGGATTGGTTTGAAGCGTATCGATGGTATAGCGCTGCTGCTGAGACGGGGCATGCAAGTGCCCAGTACCATCTAGGCGTCATGTATTCTTACGGTGAAGGCAGGCCGACAAACTATCAGGAAGCGTTGCGGTGGTATCACCTTGCTGCCGATCAGGGTCACGAGTCGGCCCAGTTCAATATCGGTGTTTTCCACGATAAAGGCAGAGGGGTACCCGAAAATGACAGTGAGGCGGTGATGTGGTATCTGAAGGCCGCCTTACAGGGAAAAATAGAAGCCATGACGAATATGGGGAATATCTACTTCCAGGGTGAAAGTGCTCTGAGAGATTTAACAAAGGCCTACGCCTGGGCCAATCTTGCGGCTGAGCTTGGAGACAGTATCGCCGTTCACAACTTGACATTGATCCAGAACGACATGACCCCGGATATGCTCGAACAGGCAGAGCAGCTTCTGGAAGCTCTTCGCGAACGCATTCCTCAGGCAGAATAAGCGTCCTGGTTGTTATCCAAAACCCGGATCGGATATTCTCTAACAAATCAACCTGAGCTGCTTAGTCTATTCCTCGCCTCCACCACCCTTTCCACCGCCTGCTCTCGCGTATCCGCCATCGCCGTCAGATGCCCCATCTTCCGTCCCGGCCGGGCTTCCTGCTTGCCGTACAGGTGCAGCATGACTTCCGGTATAGCCAGGGCCGCCGCCCAGTCGGGTTCGCCGTGCTGCCACAGGTCGCCCAGCAGATTGGCCATGGCTGCGGGCCGGGGTTGATCGGTCGAACCAAGGGGTAGGCCGCACGCGGCGCGAACCTGCTGCTCGAACTGGCTGGTGACGCAGGCGTCGAAGGTGAAGTGGCCCGAGTTGTGAACGCGGGGGGCGATCTCGTTGATGATGAGGTTGTTGCCGCGGTCGAGGAAATACTCGACGCAGGCGACCCCGACGACGTCGAGGGCCTCGAATACCTTGCGCGTGAGATTCACGGCGGTGACGTTCACCGCGCCGGACACGTCGGCCGGGGCGGTCGTGACGTCGAGTATGTGACGGCTGTGTTTGTTCTCCACCGCTCCGTAGTGGGCGAAGTCTCCGTTCAATCCCCGCGCGGCCACGACCGACAGTTCCAGTTCGAAGTCGATGAACGCTTCGAGGACGGCTTCCTGTCCGGCCATGGACGTCCATGCATTGTCCACATCGTCCAGCGAGCCGATACGGACCTGCCCTTTGCCGTCATAGCCGAAACCGGCCGTCTTGAGTACGGCGGGCGTGCCGATTTCCTCGACCGCGCGGGCGAGTTCCGCACTCGACCTAACGTGTCGAAACGGCGCGACCGGGAAGCCATGATCGGCCAGAAATGTCTTCTCTCTCAGGCGGTTCTGGGTCGTGTGGAGCACGCTTCCCTTCGGCCGAACCGGCGCGATGGGCGATGCGGCGTCGACGCAGGCGGCCGAGATGTTCTCGAATTCCAGGGTGATGACATCCACGGCTGCAGCGAACCGCTTCACGGCCTCCACGTCGTCATAGGCGGCCACGATCTCGCGGTCGGCGACGTGGCCCGTGGGCGAGTCGGATTCGGGCGAGAGGGTGTGGACGCGGTACCCCATGCGCCGGGCGGCGATGGCGATCATGCGGCCGAGCTGGCCGCTGCCCAGGATGCCGATGGTCGCGCCGGGGAGTACGGGGTCGGTTGAGGTGGCTGGTTCGGTCGTGCCGGCTGCTTCGCTCGTGTCGTTATTGTCGCGCGCGTTATCTCGATCATTCACGTCAGCTCATCCCCCATGACTTTGCCGGTCTGGTCCTCCCTGTACTGTCTCAGCTTCTCCCGCAGATCCGGCCGCGAGTTGGCCAGGATAGCCACGGCGAGCAGGCCCGCGTTCACGGCGCCGGACTGGCCGATGGCCAGGGTGCCAACGGGGATGCCGCGGGGCATCTGGACGATGGAGAGCAGGGAGTCCATGCCCTTGAGCGCCTTGCTTTCCACGGGCACGCCGAGTACGGGCAGAAGCGTCTGGGCTGCCATCATGCCGGGCAGGTGGGCCGCGCCGCCCGCGCCCGCGATGATGACTTCGAGTTCCCGGCCCTCGGCCTCGGCCGCGTATTCCGCCAGCCAGAGGGGCGTGCGGTGTGCCGAGACGATCCGGCATTCGTGGGGCACGCCGAACTGCTCGAGCACCTCCCGGACGTTCCGCATGGTGTCCCAGTCCGACTTGCTGCCCATGACCACGCCGACCAGGGGATTGGGGGTGGAGTCACTTTTATTCATTGAAACTCCTTTAGGAAGTTGGATTCAAAACTCCATACACAATCTACATCATCACCGCTTACATGTAGGTTTTGGGGTTTTTAACCTGACCCTTCATGATTTCTTCGAATTTCTCTTTTGTCAATATTGGTCCGAAACGTTCAAACACCTCTTGCTCTTCCATTTCATCGGGGCCGGTGATCTCATTCGGAGTGACGAATTTGAATAGAGATGGATAGGTCATCTGGGTCTGACTTAAGCCATACGTGTGTCGCCTATACACAGGCATGATTTCATCTTTCCCAAACGATACGTATTCCTCGTCATTGTCGTTATCATAGTCACTTGGAAGCGTAAACCATACCATTCTCACTTTTGTCATCCCCGAACGACTTCCGGCCAGAATATGCTCCACCACCTTCGGTCCGTGCATCCGGCTGTTCTCGATGAAGATGTCGCTGCTCACGTTGCCGGCGGTGATGACGCCGATGATGTAGATGCCGGGCACGTTGGATTCGAAGGTGTCGGGGTCGTGCGCCGGGATGTTGTTCTCCGGCTGGACCTCGACGCCCGTGCCGCTTAGAAAGGGCACGTCGGGACCGTGGCCGGTCATGCAGAAGACGAAGTCGTTCGGGATCACGCGCTCCGACCCGCCCGCCGCCTCCAGGACGACCTCGGTCTGCCGGATCTCCTTCAGCGTGGAATCCATGATGGCCGTGATGGACCCTTCGGCTATGCGGTTCTCCAGGTCGGGCAGGACCCAGTACTTGATGCCGCGGAACGCGCTGCGGCGGTAGGACATGGTGACCCGCGCGCCGGCGCGGTACAGGGTGAGGGCCGTCTCCACGGCCGAGCTCTTGCCGCCCACGACGAGGACGTCCCGGTCGAAGTAGGGATGGCCCTCCTTGAAGTAGTGGAAGACCTTGGGCAGTTCCTCGCCGGGCACGCCGATCCGGTTGGCGCTGTCGAAGGCGCCGGTGGCCAGGACGACCTTCCGGGTGCGGTAGCTCCGGTCGCCGTCCCGCTGCGAAACCGATCTGATCTCGAAGTCTCCGTCCTCGCCGGAGATGCTCGTGACCTCTTCGTAGGTGCGCACCGCAAGTCCCTGGGACTCAACGAACTTGAGGTAGTAGTTCAGCGCTTCCTCGCGGGTGGGCTTGAGCCCCTGGACGATCATGGGCACGTCGCCCAGCGAGATGAGTTCCGGGGTCGAGTAGAAGATCAGGCCCGTGGGGAACTGGTAGATCGTGTGGACGATGCACTGGCGCTCCACGACCACGTAGTCCAGCCCGGCCTGCTTTGCCGCGTGGGCCGCGGCGAGTCCGGCCGGCCCGGCACCGATGATGACGGCGTCGTACAAGTTTGCCTCCGATTCAGATTGCTCCGCTGTTTCCGGCGCTTCTAGCTTACATCAGTGCGTACGTTGCACTTCAGCGCGTTCTTTCCGGCTCTTCCGGTTTACTTTTCTCTACGCAAGTGCATACGCCCCAGGCGCTTATTCTTCCAGTTCCATGGTGACGACCTCCCACTCCACGTAGAGGTCTTCCAGTTCCTGCCGGGCGCGCACGTAGGCGCTGCCGACCCGGTCTACCGTTTCGCGGTCCGAGAAGGTCCCTTCCTCGCCCAGGTCGCCCTCGAGACGTTCGATTTCCGCCTCTTTGTTCCGGATGGCCGCCTCCAGCGCCTCCGCTATCATGCGCTGCTCCCTGCGTTCCTTCTTCCGGGGATCGTATGCCGTCACGGAAGCCGCCTCGACCTTCCGGCGCGGCTTCTTCTCCTTCGTCCGCGCGGCGGCGAGCCGTTGCTCCTCCTTGAATGCCCGGTACTCCGAGTAGGTACCCTGCCAGTGGCTGACGCCTTCCTGCTCGAAGATCAGCAGCGCGTTCACCATCTGGTCGAGGAAGTACCGGTCGTGGGACGCCACCATGAGCGTGCCCGGGTAGTCGGCCAGGGCCTGTTCGAGGGCCTGCCTGGAGAGGATGTCCAGGTGGTTGGTCGGTTCGTCGAGTACGAGGAAGTTCGGTTCCCCGAGGATCAGCTTGGCCAGCGCCAGCCGGCCCTGCTCGCCCCCGCTCAGCAGCTCGACCTGCTTGAAGACGTCGTCGCCGCGGAACAGGAACCGCCCGAGGATGTTGCGCACCGTGCCCTCGTTCATGGACGGCCTGACCGACCAGAGCTCGTTCAGCACGGACCGCTCGCCCGAAAGGCTGGCCCGTTCCTGGTCGTAGTAGCCGATGTCCACGCCCGTGCCCAGGCGGATGGTCCCCGACGACGGCTTTTCCTGGCCGACGATCATCCGCAGCAGCGTCGTCTTGCCGGCCCCGTTGTATCCGATCAGGCCCACGCGGTCGCCGATGTGCTGGGTGAAATCGAGTTCCGCGAACAGGGTCCGCGTGCCGTAACTCTTGGACAGCCCGTCAAGCGCGAGCACGTCCCTGCCGCTCCGCTTCATCGTCCCGAAGCCGAGGGAGGCCGCGCGGTGCCGGGTCCGCGGTTTTTCGATGCGTTCCAGGCGCGCCAGGTGGCTGCGCCTTCCCTGGGCCTGCTTGGTCTTGACGCCTTCGATGGTCCGGCGGATGAACTCCTCCCGCTCCTTGATGAAGGCCTGCTGCTGATCGTATTCCCGTTGTTGCGCCTTGAGCCGCTCGGCCTTGACCTCCATGGCCCGGGTGTAGTTGCCGGGATAGTTCTTCAGGCCCAGGTCCTCGAGCTCCGCGATGCGGTTCACCGTCCGGTCGAGGAAGTAGCGGTCGTGCGACACAACCAGGATCGCCGCGGGATGCGCCGAGATGTACTCCTCCAGCCACTCCGTCGCGGCCACGTCCAGGTGGCTTTCCGGCTCGTCCAGCAGCAGCAGGTCCGCGTCCCCCAGCAACAGCTTGCCCAGACGCAGGCGCGTCTTCTGGCCCCCGCTCAGCACGTTGACCGGCAGCGGCAGGTCCTCGTCCTTGAAGCCCAGGCCGTGGAGCACGGTCCTCGCGCGGTGCGGGTAGGTGTATCCGCCCGCCCGCTCGAACTCATCCGTCAGCCGCCCGTACAGTCCCAGCCGACGTTCGGTTTCCTCCGCGTCGCCCTTCGCCTTCTCCAGGGCCGCTTCGGCCTCGCGGAGCTGCCGCTCCAGGTCGTGGATGCGCTCGAAGCTGCTCAGCGCCTCGTCCAGGACGGAATTGGAGGCGGTCAGGTGGGCGTCCTGGGTCAGGTAGCCTATATTGATGCCGCGCCGGCGCGAGATCTCGCCCTCGTCGGGTGACAGGTCGCCCGTGATCAGCTGCAGCATGGTCGTCTTCCCGGTTCCGTTAGAGCCGATGAGGCCTACGTGATGACCGGGGTCGATGCCCCAGCTGATGTCTTTCAGGACACACAGGGCGCCGTAGTATTTCGCAACCTTGTGCAGGGAAACGAGTGCCATGCTTACCGTATCTCCGGCAAATGGAAACGAGGTCAAATCAAAAAACCATGGAAGGCTGGTCAGCTTCCATGGTTTCGTCGACCGATAGGCACGCAGCCTGGTATGTTGGCAGTATTACGGGTAACGGACGCGGATCAGGTTCGGATCGGTTCAGGTTCGGACGCGGATCAGGTTCGGATCAGGTTCGGATGTGGATCAAGTATGCATACGGTTCAGGCATGTATCGGTTCAGTTGCAGATCGAGTCAGGTGCAGATCGGGTCAGGCTCGGACCGGCGTGTACAAGGCAGCGCTGGAGATACAGGCCGGATCGGGCTCGCGCGTTCCCGCGTTCAGACGTGGCAGGTCCACGCGTCCCGGATACAACGCTTAACGCTCCTGGTCCTAGACGGCGGCGGCCTGTCCGGTGACTGCTCCGTCGGCGTACCACTCCACGAAGTTGTAGACTCCCTTGCGGATGATGCCCCGCGGATTGCCGTGTATGTCCACCCGGTCGCTGCGCACCGTGACGATCTTGGAACGGGTATCGATCTCTTCGTCCGGCACGATGACCCGGGCGACGAAGAATTTGCCGTCCTGCTCGCAGACGCCGAATTCCATGTTCTTGTTGTTCAGATCCTGGACGCAGAATTCGATGGCTTCACGCTTTTCGAATTCGCCTGTTACCTGGATGTACTCGCCTTCTGTTGGACCCAGTTGCATACGAGTTCTCTCTTCCTGCCGCGTGCCGGTGGTTACAGATAAAACCAGGTCGTCTGTTGAGTACGCACGCGTCGACTCAGCGACCCCGGAAAGCCGCGGTACGTTTCTCGAGAAACGCCGCAATGCCTTCCGCCTTGTCCTCTGTGGAGCTCACCGCTCCGAACTCACGGGCTTCCAGGGCCAGGGCTTCGTCCAGCCCCTGGTCCAGCCCTTCGTTGACGCAGGTCTTGATGGAAGCAAGCGCGACGCCGCCCTTGGCGGCCATGCGCGCGGCCAGTTCCCCGACCGTTTCCATCAAATCTCCCGGCGCCGTAACGCGATTGACGAGCCCGAGGCGATGGGCCTCGGCGGCATCGAACATATCGCCCGTCATCATCAACTCGAGGGCCCGTCCCCTGCCGATCAGTCGCGGCAGGCGTTGCGTCCCGCCCCATCCAGGGACCAGGCCCAGGTTGATCTCCGGTTGGCCGAACCGGGCTTTCTCCGAAGCGTAACGCAAGTCGCACGCCATGGCCAGTTCGCATCCGCCTCCGAGCGCCACCCCGTTTACGGCGGCAATGACCGGCAGCCTGAAACTCTCGATCCGCCGGAAAAGGCGATGCCAGCGATGGGTCATCTCCTCGGCGTCCGAACCGGAAAGGCGTTGCAGTTCCCGGATGTCGGCGCCGGCGGCAAAGGCCCGGTCGCCATTCCCCGTGAGTACCACCACGGAAGCGGCCTGATCGTCCTCGATCCCGTCGAGCGCTTCGCCGAGTTCCCGTCCGACCTGGGCGCTGAGCACGTTCAAGGGCGGGTGGTCGATCGTGATCGTAACCACTCCGCCATCCCGGTTGATGAGGATCTGCTCAAACGACATGCAAGCGCCTTGTCGACGTACCTGAAACAACCCACTTCGCCGTGACGGTTACCACGGATCACGGCCCGGATTTCGCGTCAGGACGAACGATTTAAGATAATGTATTTACGTCACTTCGTCAATAGCAAAGTTCTAAAAATGTAACACGATCGTCACATAGGCAGGGATGGATGAAGGGGACGAATCGGGAAGCATACCGGGGACGAACCGGGACGGATGCACAGGACGAGCCGGGACGGATGTAAAGGACGAACCGGGACGAATGTAAAGGACAAACAGGGGTCGAAATCGGGACAGTAATCCGCTTGCTAAACGGGCGGTCGCGCGCCATTCCGGGTCGAAGGCGTCGACCGTCCACTGCTCGCGGCATGTGCGTGTGGCGGCCCGACCGGCTATTCCCGGTCTCGGGCGTCGACCGTCCACTGTTTGCGGCATGTGCGTGTGGCGGCCCGGCCGGCTATTCCCGGTCTCGTGCGTCGACCGTCCACTGCTCGCGGCAGCGGCCGTCGCCGTCGATCACGTACACCTGGCGGTGCAGTGCGGTGCAGGGGCACACGTGGGTGGGGAATACGTAGATGGGGTCGCCGACCGAAAGGCCCGAGGAATCCGGAATGTCCATGATCCAGTGTTCCTCGTTGTGCAGACCGGGTTCGGCGCCGGGAAGATTCCAGGCGATGCCGCGCTGTCCGGCGGGATCCGAGGCGATGGCCTTGTTGCCGAGGTCGAGCGTCACGCGCGTGGCGGTCGGGACGCTGATGACGCGGCTGAGGAGCAGGGCCGCGGCTTCGAAGGGCAGGTCGGGAAAGCGGCTGCTGTATCCCCAGTCCCAGAAGACCGACGTGCCGGGCGAGGGCTCCACGTCTTCGGCCGGCGCATAGCACGGGAAGGAAATGGAACCGCCCATGACCCGCCGGGGCACGGGCAGTCCGCGGGATTCGAGCTGGACCTGGAACGCCCGCACCGCGTCCAGCGCGGCGCCACATGCCCGCCTGCGTTCCTCCAGGTCCGCCTGGTGGTTGTGGCCGTCGTAGCCGTGGAGGCCTCCGGGCGTGACGCCGGGCAGGCGGTCCAGGAGCGCATAGAGCGCCAGCGCTTCCGGACCGGGCCCGATCCCCGTACGGTGCTGGCCCACGTCGAAGTCCAGCAGGACGTCGATGGTCACGCCGGCGCCGTCCGCCGCCGCCGAAAGCGCCTCGGCCGCGCCCCGGTCGTCCACCATGCAGCGGAAGGCCGTCCCGGGATAACGGTCCGCGAGCCCCACCAGCCGCCCGATATTCGGGCCGATCATCTGGTAGGCGATGAAGACGTCCTCCACGCCCATTTCCGCCAGCATCCCGGCCTCGTGGATGGTGGCGCACTTGAACTTGTTTATCCCGGCCTCGCGCTGCATCTCGATGACGGCGCGCATCTTGTGGGTCTTCACGTGGGGGCGCAGGCGTTCGGGGCCGCCCGCGATCTTCAGGGTCCGGCCGATGTTCTCCTTGAGCCGCTCCCGGTAGACCAGCATGGACGGGCTCGGGATCTCATCGACGTTGGCTACGAGGTATCGGGAGTCCATAGGTGCTCCTCATTGCAGAATTTGACGGTGCGCTGACGGCCGCGACGGCGCGTGAGGGTCGCTTCCAGGATGTGCCGCCTGCCTACTGCAGCTTGCCGCGGGCCGCGATGTGCCGCCTGCCTACTGCAGCTTGCCGCGGGCCGCGATGTCCCACACCGATTCGACCGTGCCGTTGCGCACGCCGTAGAACCGGTCGTGGAGGTTGATGGTCGTGCAGCAGTGGCTCGGGATGATGTGGATCTTGTCGCCCGGCCGCAGGGTGCACGACGCGCCGGGCAGCTCGATCTTGACGTGCTCTTCGGACTGGCGCAGGATGGACGCGCCTTCCACGTCCCGGACGGTCTGCAGCCCCATGTCGTTGGTCATGGTCTTCAGGCCCGCGTCGCCGACGGCCAGCTCGTCGCCGGGCCGGCTGACGATGGAGGCGTAGATGGTCAATGCGCAGTCGAACTCGGGGATGCGTTTACTGTAGGTCCCGTCCATCAGGATGTAGGACCCGGCCTGCACTTCGTTCACCCCGGGGAAGGTCCCTGTGACCTTGTACGTCCCCGTGCCGCCGCCGCTGACCAGGTCCACGGCCAGGCCGCGCTCGCGGATGTAGTCGGCCGTCTGGGTCAGCAAGGTCATGGACTCGCGGCAGCCGGCGTATCGCTCCTCGTCGTTCGGGTTGCCGATGATGTGGCCCTCGTAGCCCATCACGCCGCGGAAGATGACGCCGGGATGCCGATCGATCGCCTGGGCGAGCCGCCACGCCGGTTCGCCGGGCGGCACGCCGCAGCGCTCCATGCCCACGTCGACCTCGATGATCATGTTCACCCGGGTGCCCGCGGCCAGGGCCGCGTCGGAGATCTCCCGGACGTTCTCTTCATGGTCGGCTGCGACGATCACGTCGGAATGGCGCGCCAGGGCGACGAGCCGGTCGATCTTCACCCGTCCCACTACCTGGTTGGCCACCAGGATATCCCGTATGCCCGCCGCGGCCATGACCTCGGCCTCGCCCAGCTTGGCGCAGGTGACGCCCCGCGCGCCCGCCTCGATCTGCCGGTGGGCCAGGACGGGCGTCTTGTGCGTCTTCGTGTGGGGCCGGAGCCAGGCGTCCTTGCCGGCGAAGAACCCGGCCATGCGGGCGATGTTGCCTTCCATCAGGTCCAGGTCGATCACCAGGGCCGGGGTGTCGATGTCTTCGATCGGGCTGCCGGGGCGGGCCATGTGGCGAGCTCCTCTTTCTCGGACGGTCGAGGTGTAGTCAAAGTATAGCCGGACGGATGAGATGCAACCCGGTCGAGGTGTAGTCAAAGTATAGCCGGACGGGCCGGTTGCGTACAGACTAATCTGCCTGCCACGCCCGCGAATCCGGGACAGGCGGCGACCGACGTCCGGCTTCCCTTGATCCTGCGCTGCCGGCTCCCATGATGCCGCCTACCACTCCCGCGAATCCGGGACGAGCAGGGTGCTTCCGTTCTCGGCGATGGACTGCTGGCTGACGAGGCCGGGCAGGGTCATGTCCATGGCCTCGTGCAGGCCGATGGACGGCTGCCTTCGGCCCTCGGCGGCATCGATGAACTCCACGAGTTCGTGGTAGTCGCTCCCGCCGTGACCGGCGCCTTGCGCGGCCGCCGTCTTCATCTCCCGTGGCAGGAACTCCTCCTCCAGGTCATGAAGGTCCATCCACGCGTTTTCGTCCGCGCACCGGGACCGGAGCCAGATCCGGTATGCCTGGCCCGGTCCGCGGGCCGATTCGTAGCAACCGTCGGTCCCCTGCAACTGGTAATTCGTCAGCGCGTGGGGGCGGTCGGAGGTGAGGTCCATCCGGATCTTGGCCAGCCCGCCCTTCGCCATCTTGCAGAGCATGACGCTGGTGTCCTGGGCGTAAGGCCTGCCCTCCGCGTCGACGTGGTGGTGTCCGCTGCCGTGGCAGGCGACGTAGGCCACGCGGTCGTCGAACCACTGCAGGATGGGACCCAGGCTGTGGGTGCCGTAGGTGATCCCGTCGACGCCGGACTGCCAGTGCCGCCGCCAGACCTGTTCGGGCGGAAGGCCCCGGGCCGCCAGGCGCTGCTCGTCGTATCCCTTGAGCTCGTGGAGGTATTCCCCCTCGGCGTAGTAGGGCGTGCCGAAATGCCCCGCCTTCACGAGTTCTTTGACCAGCACGTTCTCCCGGATGTAGGTGTAGTTCTCGCCCATCATGTACACGCCGCCGGACGCCTTCGCCGCCCGCACGATCCCCCGGCACTCTTCGATCGAGATCGCCGCGGGCACCTCGCTGAATACGTGCAGCCCCCGGTCCAGCGCGTCGATGGCCTGCGAAGCGTGGAGAGGCATGGGCGTGGCGATGATCACGCCGTCCAGGTCGGATCGCTCCAGCATCTCGCCGAACCCGACGTACTGTTCCGAAGCGCCAAGCAGCTTCGCGGTGGCGGGTAGCGCGCCCGTGTCGATGTCGCACACGGCGTGGACGCGGACCCGGGGCAGGGCGTCGCAGGCGACGCGGAAGCTCCGGCCCCGTCCGCAGGCCCCGGCGATGCCGAGGTGGAATTGCTCATGACGTGTGCTCATGAATGGCTGGCTCCTTCGGACCGCGGTTTCGGTCCTGTTTCCGGTCACCCGGGTAAATCCACTTCCGGCTGTCAGCTCACCAGTGCGGCGATCCGGCGCATGCATACGGCCAGGAAGATCTCCTGCGCGCCGGGCAGGTCCTGGTGCGCGTCGCTTTCGATGAAGTGGTTCATTGTCATGATGATAAGGTACACCGACAGCGTGTCAACCGGGCTCTGCTCGACGACGGGGTGGCTGTCGCGGATCAGCGCGGCCAGCATCCGGGCCTGTTCCATCATGGCTTCCACGTCGTTGCGCTCGTAAGCCTCGGTGAACAGCGCGAACAGGCTCTCCACGCCCCGTCTCGTGTCTTCGGGAACGGCCTTCGATTCCGTAAGGCGGTTGACGGTGCGTTTTATCATGTTTTCCAGGGCGCCGTACCGTTCGTTCTCCTCCATGGACAGCAGCTTGTAGAACCGGTCCCCGGCCCCCAGCGTCCGGCAGATGTTGTTGAGCAGCTGCAGGCGAACCGCGGGCGAAGTGAAGGATCCGAGCCGGTCGAAGGTCGGCTTGATGATGCGGTAGTCCTCCCGGTAGCTCAGGGCCTCCACGAGCGTGGGGAAGGTCAGGGGGTCGGCGTTGTTGGAGAAGTGCCAGAACAGCAGTTCCTGCACGTCTTCGCCTTCCATCTGTCCAAGACCCGAAATCGCGCTGATCTTCACCCTGGGATCTTCGTCTTCCAGGGCCTCCACGAGGGCGTCCACCGCCCTGGCGTGCCGCAGCCTGCCGAGGGCTTCGGCCGCTTCGCTCCGGATATCGGACGAGGGGCTTTCGAGTTCCCTGATGAGCGAGTCGACCGCCGTCTCCGAACCGGTCTCGCCCAGCGCGCGCGCCGCCTGCCGCCGCACCTTGGAACTGGCGTCTGTCAGGGCCTGGACGAGGTGGTCGATGGCCATGGGGTTCCGCGACCGGCCCAGCCGGTAAGCCGCCCGCGCCCGCCTGTCCTCGGCCGTGGCCACGTTGAACACGATGTAGTTGAAGGTGTAGCTCAAAAGGTTGCCGCGGAACATGTTCGACAGGAGCTGCTGGGACGAAATGGAGCGGGCGTCCCGCACCGGGCGGAGCAGGAACAGCGGCACGAACCGCATGATCCCGCTCAGGAAGAACAGGAGGTTGATGTCCTGGATGAGGAACCCGCCCATGGTGAAGCGGACCCCCGCCAGCGAAGCCACCAGGATGCCGCCCAGGAGCGGTCCCGCGGCGTAGAGCAGGTTGATCGTCGTCGACCACGAAGCCATGTACGCGACCCGCTCGTCCTGGTTCTCCTTCGGAAGCAGCGCGTACTGCAGGGGCGTGACGCCTAGGTTGATGCCGCCCATGATCAGGCCGGAGAGCGACATGGCCACGGCGACCATGGCGTGGTTGCCGGGCTGGCACAGGCCCCAGAGGAAGGCGTTCAGCGCCCCGGGGATGATCAGGATCTGGAGGACCGGCTTGCTGCCGAAGCGGTCGATGATCACGCTCCAGACCCGGTACCCCGCGATGGTGGCCAGCGTGCCCAGGGCGCTCAGCAGGGAGATGGCGGTGTAGCCGAACCCCAGCCGGTCGAGCATGAACACGCTGAAGAGCGGCCCGGAGAGTCCCAGGGCGAACATCCAGGACGAATAGAACATGACCAGCTGGCGGAAGTCCCGGTCGCGAAAGGGCTGCAGGAGGTGGCGCAGGGGATTGCGGGTCTCGGTCTCGTCGGTTCGGGCCGGGTAGGGCGTGCGCTTGAGAAACAGGGGCCCGGCGACGCCGCAGAGGGTGCCCACGGCGAATACCACCACGAAGGCCATGAGTTTTTCGTCGTCGGGAAACCAGTCCACGAACCGGCCCGTCATAACGCCCACCGTGGCGCCCACGAGACTGTGGACGATGGTCTGCCGGCTCGTAAAGCGGGCGCGGATGTTCTCCGGCACCGTGCCGGCGACCCAGCTCGAGTAGAACGGCGTGTAGATGTATCCCGCGGTCAGTCCGGCCACCAGGAAGATGAGCAGCATCCGCTGGTGCAGCGATTCGACGAAGAGGAAGGGGATCGTGATCATGAGTCCCCGGAACAGCGCTTCCAGCACGCCGTTCCAGACGACCCACCGTTTCTTGTTCTCGATGGACTTGCTGAAGAGGGACGAGATGATCTGCACCGGAGCGAGGATCGAGGCGATCGCGGAGTAGAAGGCGATGTCCGAGGCGTCCGCTCCGAGAGACAGGACGAAACCCGCGAAGACGGCCGTATTCGTGCCGACCATCTGTCCCCAGGCGCCCCAGAGACCTCTCACTACGATAAAGGATCGAAGCGATCGGTTGACTTCGCCCCGTGACAGCATGATGGAAATCTCCGTTGTCCTTCCTGCAATATCCACGCGGTCCATGCGGTCCCGCGAAATTCGCCACAGAATAGGAGACCGCTACCGGCAAGGTCAAGGGAATTCGCGTGTTCCGGCGACAATCAGTCCGGATCCGTTCCACCGGTGCGCGAATGCGTGAACAGGCGCCAATGCACGCTCCGATGTGCGTACATCTCAGGTGCGATAATTATAAAAACGACGAGATTTGTGGACAAATTCCTACTGATTTGCATATCATCTATCTTAGCCAGTTCATCTGGAAAGGAGTATCGACTTGGAAACCGCATCGATCTGGATACAGCCGGCCATATTGCTGACGGCCTTTATCTTCTTCTGGCGGGAGGCCAGGGGGAGCAGGCGGGAAGTAAAGGCCGAAATGCTTCAACAGGAATCAAGGATTCTCGACCGAATCGACGAAAAATTCAAAGTCGTGGACGAGCGGTTTGATGCTATTGACAAACGATTCGATGCCGTCGACAGGCGGATTGACCGGCTTGAAGAACGAATGAACTCCGTCGAAATACAACTGGGCAGACTGGATGAGCGGATGACCGGCGTGGAAGGCCAGTTGGCCGGCATTAACGTCAAAACCTGAGGACTGAACGTTAAATCGGAGGAGTGAGCGCAGATATCAACGGATTGAAACAGGACAGAGCCGCTTCGAAGGCAGGACCGGCTTCCGTCCGTTGACAGGTTGAATTGAGTTGACAGCCGCGCCGGAATCCCTATATTCAAAATAGCACATGCATGCGGTATCAGGCCGCTCGTTTTCACTTGCGTCACCCGTAATCTTCAGCATCAGGCCAGCGTTCGATCCCCGCTGGTGGATCCCTGCTGGATGACGCCGGTCATATACCGTTAACGAGCAAAACCCGTTGCCATACAGGTTAGACCCATGCGACGAGCCTCTCTCTGTCTGATTCTCCCAATTCTGGTCATCCTGACAACGCTCGGCGCGTCCAATGCACGGGTGAACGCGGCCCTGGACGAAGGAAGGGAACTTATTGCCGCGGCGGTCGAGGAGCGGCTGATCGCACCCTGCTGCTGGCGCGCGCCGCTGAGCCAGCACTACTCGGGTACCGCGGAACGGATGAAAGAGGACCTCCGCCAGATGCTCGCCGAGGGGAAGTCGCAAGAGGAGATCCTGGGCTATTATACGACGATGTACGGGGAACGCATCCTCTCTTCTCCGCCCAATGTCGGTTTTAACCGGATGGCCTACCTCTTTACGCCGCTCATGTTCCTGGCCGGCGCCGGGATCATCTTCATCACGCTGCGCCGCTGGCGGTCCGGGCGGCTGAGCCGTGGCGAAGCCGTGGTTGCCACGGGTCCGGCCGATGACCCCCGACACAGGGCCCGCATCGACGCCGAAATGAACGCCTACGACTGAACGCCCGCACCTGAACGCCTGCGACTGCCCGTCCGAGACGGGTCCACCGACGCCGAAGCAATCCTGCACCTGACCGCACCTGAACGCCCGCACCTGAACGCCTACGCCTGCCCCTGAAGCCCTCGCCTGCCCGCCTACGGCTGGTCCCGTTCCCGTTTTTGCCACGCCGACCACGCCTGTCCCTTGCCGTAACTTTCGAAGATGTCCGCCAGGAGCACCTCCAGGGGCGGACTGAAGTACCGGCCGCGGCGCCAGGCCACGCCGATATCGCGGCTGAAGGCGACGCCGTCCACGGCAACCTCTCCGAGCGTGCCGGCCTCGATGGATTCCCGGATCGTCAGGGAGGGCAGGAAGGAAATCCCCACGCCCGCTTCCACGAGTTTCCGCATGGCCTCCGGACTGCGCATTTCCATGATGACGCGCGGCGACACCCCCACCTCGGCGAAGCGTTCGTCCACGATACGCCTCGACACGGAATCCTCGTGGAAGAGGATCAGCGGCTGTTCCGCCACCTCGGTCAGCGCGACGGACGTCCGCCCGGCGAAGGGATGGCCGACGCCGACCACGAGCGGCATGGAGTCGTGGTAGATGGCCATGGTTTGGATACGGGGGTGGGCATAGGGCAGCGTGATCAGGGCGAACTCCGAGCGGTTGGCCAGCAGCTCTTCGACCAGGTACTGGGACGGCGACACGTGCACGGACAGTTCCAGTTCGGGATACCGCTGCACGTAGCGCTTGAGGATGTCCGTGAGCAGGTAGGTCACCGCGGCGTCGGTGGCGCCGATGGCGAAACCCTCGCCCGGCAGGACGTCCCCGCTGGCCAGGCGGTTCTCCGCCTCTTCGGCGAGATCCTGTATGCGAACGGCGTAGTTGACGAGCGCCCTGCCCTCCATGGTCAGCGAAACGTGCCGGCTTCCCCGGTTGAACAGCTTCACGCCCAGGGTCTCTTCCAGTTCCCGCACGCCGTTGCTCACCGTGGGCTGCGTCACGTGCATGTCCCGCGCCGCCTTCGAGAAACTCTCGCGCCGCGCCACGGCCAGGAAGTACTGCAGGTAGTACAGGTTCATGGGATTCGCTCCGTTCCGTCGAAATGTGCCTAAAGCCCGTCGCGCGCCGGCCGCACGCGATATCTCACGTGCGGTGCGATACCCGCCCGGCGGTGCTCGAATTACCCACGCGGGATGATGCCCGGTCCCGCGATATCTAGCGTACAGTATCCATCACACTAAATCTATCGATCTATAGATAGCGTCTATAGATAATATAATAATTATTTATTTGATTTATACTGAAATCGTGGTTTCTTATCCCTCTGATGACAATCTGAGCAATTCACTACTTCATGAATACGGGTTCGCGTGTCGCGGGCCCGTTGTCGGTTAAGGAAAGCGGGGAAAACATGAGCGGCAAAGTCAGAGTGGCCATCGTCGGCGTGGGCAATTGTGCCTCGTCCCTGGTACAGGGCGTGGAGTATTACCGGAACGCCGCGCGGGACGAGTTCATCCCCGGCCTGATGCACGCCAACCTGGGCGGCTATCACATCGGCGACGTCGAGTTCTCGGCCGCCTTCGACGTGGGCGCCGACAAGGTGGGCAAGGACCTGAGCGAGGCCGTTTTCGCCCATCCGAACAACACGGTGAAGTTCGCCGACGTGCCGAACCTGGGCGTGCCGGTACAGCGGGGCATGACTCACGACGGCCTGGGAAAGTACCTGAGCGAAGTCATCGAGAAGGACGCCGGCGACACCGTCGACGTGGTCGAGGTGCTTAAGGAAACGAAGACGGACGTGGTGGTGAGCTACCTGCCCGTGGGCAGCGAGGAAGCCACCAAGTGGTACGTGGAGCAGATCCTGCAGGCCGGATGCGGCTTCGTGAACTGCGTGCCGGTCTTCATCGCGAGCACGGGCCACTGGCCGGAGCGGTTCCGCAAGCACGGCCTGCCCATCATCGGCGACGACATCAAGTCCCAGGTGGGCGCCACGATCACCCACCGCGTGCTGACGCGCCTCTTCGCGGACCGCGGCGTCAAGGTCCTGCGTTCCTACCAGCTCAACTTCGGCGGCAACACGGACTTCTACAACATGCTGGAGCGCTCGCGCCTCGAGTCGAAGAAGATCAGCAAGACCAACGCGGTGACGTCCCAGCTCAGCTACGACATGGGCGACGACAACATCCACGTGGGTCCCAGCGATCACGTGCCTTGGCTGGAGGACCGCAAGTGGTGCCACATCCGCATGGAGGGCGAGACCTTCGGCGGCGTGCCGCTCAACCTCGAGCTCAAGCTGGAAGTCTGGGATTCGCCCAACTCGGCCGGCGTGGTCATCGACGCGGTGCGCTGCTGCAAGCTGGCCCTGGACAACGGCCTCGGCGGCCCCCAGCTCGGTCCTTCTTCCTACTTCATGAAGTCTCCGCCCGAGCAGTACGCCGACGACGTGTGCCGGCGCCTGGTGGAGGAGTTCATCGAGGAATACGGCCAGAAGACCGGCGCGCCCGCCGAGGCTCCGGTCGAGGCGCCCGTGGAGGAGCCGGTCCCCGCGAGCTGACCAGCGGGTCGGCTGGGAACGGATCGCACGCGAAAACGCCGGTGGAAGCGCCCGTCGCGTCATGGGGACGGGCATCCTGCCGGCGTTTTCTTTTCGAAAACCCGTGCGTCACCGGCATGCGAATCGTTATCATGGTCGCAAGCCAGAAGCGGATCCAGCTCCATTCGCCCGGGAGAATCCATGTCGACACGCCTCCGCGTCGCCGCCATCTGCACCATCTACCACCCCCTCGCCCACGCGGACGTCATCGTCTCCAAGTTCCTTAAGGGCTGGTCGGTCGACGAGGGCTACTTCGCGCCCCAGGTGGACGTCGTGTCCCTCTACATCGACCACGTCCTCGAGAACGACATCGGCCTGCAGCTGGCCGAGAAGTTCGGCGTGCCCGTCTACCCGAGCATCCGCAGGGCATTGCACGCGGGAGGCGACAGCCTGGGGGTGGACGCGGTGCTGCTCATCGGCGAGCACGGCGACTACCCGTGGAACGAACGGGGCCGGCACATGTACCCGCGGCGGTACTTCTTCGAGCAGATCGCCGGCGTGTTCGCCGAAAGCGGACGCTCGGCGCCCGTGTTCAGCGACAAGCATTTCGCCTACGACTACCGCGACGCCCTGTGGATGTGGGACCGGGCGAAGGAGCTGGACATCCCACTGATGGCCGGTTCCTCCCTGCCCCTGGCGTGGCGGGATCCCTGGATCGAATACGACCTGGAAACCAACGTCGAGGAAGCGCTCACCGTGGGGTTCGGCGGGATCGAGTCCTATGGATACCACACCCTCGAAGCCCTGCAGTGCATGGTCGAGCGGCGTCGCGGCGGTGAGACCGGCGTGGCTTCGGTGCAGTGCCTGGAAGGCGACGAGATGTGGCGGGCCTGCGAGGAAGGGCGGTGGTCGAAGGAATTGATGGATGCGGCCCTCGACGCCATACCCGGCAAGCCGGAGGGAACGGCGCGGGAACACGCCAAAGAGCCCGCGGCCTTCCTGGTCGAACGGCGCGACGGGCTGCGGACGACCACCCTCATGCTGGGCGGCTACATCGAGACCTGGGCCTACGCGGCCCGGGTCGACGGCAAGGTGCACGGGAACTGTTTCAACCTGGTCCGCGAGGGGAACCACGCCCACTTCAGCTACCTGTGCCACAACATCCAGCGGTTCTTCCAGACCGGCGCTGCGCCGTATCCGCCCGAGCGGACGCTGCTGGTCACCGGCATCGTCGACGCCGTGATGAACAGCCGGTACGAAGGCCACCGGAAGATCGAGACTTCCTGGCTCGACGTCGCGTATGCTTCTTACACGGAAATGCCCTACCGGCCGGTCGCCACACAGCCGGAAGGCGGCAGTATCGACCCCGACGCGCCGGATATCACGGGAAGGGTGTGATATAACGGGAAGAGTCTGAAGGCAAGGATAAGTGGGGACGGACCTTCCCGCGGAGTCCTGAGGAAGGCGGCAACAAGCGGGTATTGGCGGTGCGCCGATGCCATACCGGAGAGACACGATCCAATGAACATCGAACCCCGACAGAAGCAGTTCGACTTCGACGGTCCCGAGGCCGTCCGGCCGGAGGTACTGGAGACCTTCCCCTACGAATCAAAGGGCGATCCCCTCGACGTGGATATCGATACGGACGAGTTCACCGCGGTCTGCCCCTGGACGGGACTGCCCGATTTCGGCGAGGTCATCGTTTCCTACGTGCCGGACGAGAAGGTCCTCGAACTGCGGTCCTACAAGTACTACCTGCTCTCGTACCGGACCGTCGGCATGGTGCAGGAGCACGTCACGCGCCGGATCCTCGACGACCTCGTCGCCGCGGTGCGGCCGGTCCGCATGACGGTAAGCACCGACTACCGGGTCCGCGGCGGCATCCATACGGTCTGCACGGCGGAGTACGAGAAGGATTGAGTCCTTCCCGGGACCCGGCAGCGCTCAGCAAGCGCCCAGCGTCGCCGGGCCGCACTCGGCGGTGCCGGACTGCACGCGCCGTCGCTCCGACCGCGCGTCGGCGTTCAGCAGTATTCAGCGGCGCTCAGCAGTGTTCGTTGAAGGCCATCATCAGCCGCTGGGCCACGTCGAGCGCCGTCCGGCCCTCGATGTCATGGCGTTCCAGCATGAACGCCACCTGCCCGTCCTTCATCAACGCGATCTGCGGCGATGACGGGAAATACCCCTTGAAGTAATCCCGCGCCTTGCTGGTGGCTTCCAGGTCCATGCCCGCGAATACCGTGGTGACCCGGTCCGGCTTCTTCCGGTTCTGCAGGGCCATGGCGACGCCCGGCCGGGCATTGGCCGCCGCGCACCCGCAGACGGAATTGACCACGACCAGCGCGGTCCCCTCGTGCTCCTCCAACAGCGCGTCCACCTCGTCGGCGGTCTTCAACTCTTCCACGCCCAGGTCCGTCAGCTCCCGGCGCATGGGTTCAACGAGTACGGGATCGTACATGCTTTAATGCCTCCTCGAAAGATGATGGACGTCACGATCATATCGCGTCGCCCGATGATCGAATACTCTATCTGCACCTGCGTCGTCCGATGATCGACTACTTTATCTGCACCTGCGTCGTCCGATGATCGACTACTCTACCTGCACCTGCGTCGCCCGATGATCGATTACTATACCCACACATGTGGACTTCAAACAACTTTATGACCTGTTCAAGGAAAGATCGCCTCGCGCCGGCCGCCGCGCGCCGTCACGATGCCCGTCCTCGCCGCGGCTCGGCGCAGCTCGCGGCTGCCTCGCGCCGTCACGATGCCCGTTCCGCCTGCGACGCGCCGAAGGCCGCGTCCAGGGTGCGATAGGCCAGTCCGGCGGCGTCCAGGGGATCGTAATCCTCCCGCTGCTGCACCATCATGCTGACTTCCACGGTGATGTAGTCGTCGTAACCCGCCGCCTTCATGGCGTCCAGGTATTCCACGTAGTCGAAATCGCCCTCGCCCGGGATCAGGAACTCGAAGTCGGGCGCCCGGCCCCGCTGGTCCTTCACGTGGGTGTGCACGGTATGGGGCGCCAGGGCCGCCACGCTTTCCGCCGTGGGCACGCCGGCCACGTCGAAATGACTGATGTCGTAGTTGAGTTTCAGGTATTCGGAATCGATCCGGGCGAGCAGCCACAGGGTCCGCTCCACGTCGCACAGGCAGCAGCCGATGTGGGGCTCCATGGCGATGACCACGCCGTGACGCGCGCCGAAGTCCACGAGATCGCCCACCTCGTTCAGCAGCCGGTCCCGCACGTCCGGCCAGTCCTCCGGCCGGCCGCCGGGCGTGGTGTCCAGGCAGGGCACGAGATGGTCCATGGCGAGGTCCGCGGCGAGTACCACGGTATCCCTGAGCCGCTTCATGTTGGCCCCGTGCCGCCGCACGTCGGGTTCGAGGAGGCTGGTGTGCCCGGCGATGGCCGGCATCTCCACGCCATGCCGCCCGAAGAGGCTCCGGATCCGCCGCCGTTCTTCGGTGTCGAGCGTGCCCAGTTCCGTGGTATAGCCCGGGATGACGGTAATCTCGATGCCGTCGTATCCCAGGGACGCAAGGTGGGGCACCGCTTCGTCCATTTCAACGTTCGGCATGCCCCAGGTGGAATACCCGAGTTTCATGATTGATCACCCCGGTGACCGCTTCGTATGCCGTCCCCGCCTTGCCTCATCCGCGCTTCAACCTTCCCGCCTGCGGCCAGGCCTCGCCTCAGATGCCCAGGCTGTCGTTGATTTCCTGCTGATAGCCGTTGGTGTCGTCCGCCATGATCTCGTCCATGGTGACCGCCCTGCCCGTCTGGCCCGATTCCATGATGCCGTAGGAGACGGCGACCGAGCGCATGCCCATGTAGCCGTCGACCTCGGGCTGGCGGCCTTCGTCGATGGCCTCCGCGAAATCGGCGTACTCGATGGCGATGATCTTGCGGTCCGTCTCCGGGAAGGGGAAATCGTAGTTCCACAGGCGGTCGCCCCCGAAGAGGGCCGCCGTCGCCTCGTCCAGGCAGAAGTCCGGCACGAGGTCGAGCAGTCCCTCGCCCCGCAGGGTCTCGCCGTCCCGGACGATGGTCAGCGGCTGGCCGGAACGGTCCCCGGGCAGTTCCATGGACCCGGACGAACCGTAAATGCCCCGGTGCCAGAAACCCTTGCCGAAGGTCGCGTGCTCTTCCAGGTACTGGCAGACGGCGCCGCTCTGGAAGGTCAGCGTCGCGTAGGCCGCGTCCTCGGCCGTCACTTCGAATTCCGCGGGCATCTCGGCCTGCCAGTGTTCGTACACGCCGGCCGGCGAATTGCGGGCCGCTTTCGCCGGGTCCTTGCCCGCCATGTCGTTGTACCGGACCTTCTCGTGCAGGCGCGTCTGGGCGTAGATGTCCGACACCGGCCCCATGAAGTACTCCAGGATGTCGGCGAAGTGGACGCCCACGTCGAGGAGCAGGCCGCTCACGTTCTTCAGGTGGCGCCACACGGTGATCATCATCTTGTTCTCGCCGCCCGCGGTGTTGTGCACCATGTAGCGGGGCGTGCCGATCACCCCCGCGTCCAGCAGCGCCTTGCCCAGCCGGTTGACGGGATCGCGCCGGTAGTTCTCGGCCACCGAAAGGATGCGTCCGGCCCCGTCCGTGGCTTCGCGCATGAGGCGGCAGGCGCGCACCGTGAGCCCCATGGGCTTCTCGGTCATCACGTCCCATCCCCGCGACGCCGCGTCGGCGCACACCGTGTGATGGTGGCGCGGGTCGGTGCAGATGTCGACGGCCTGCAGGTCGCCGGCGTCCACCTCGTCGAGACTGCCGACGACGGCGGGGCGGATGCCGAAATGGTCTTCGACGTGACCGGCGAGGGATTCGGCGTTCTCCTTCCGGGGGTCGCAGGCCACCACGGGTTCGAACCGGCAGAGTCCGGTGCGGTGCAGTTCCGCCAGGCCGTAGAGGTGACGGTGGCCCATGCCGCCGCAGCCCACCAGTCCCAGTCTTATCTTTGACATGATTGCTCCCGTGTGTCTTGTTGTCCGGTCGAAATCAAACTGTTGCAAAAAAGTACATAAGCGGGTAAATCAGAACGACTTATAATATGGGACGTGCGGCGCGCTGTCAAGGCTCCGGAGACGGCCGGACCGCGCCGGCGCGGCGAATCCCCGCTTGTTTCCAGGGGCCGCGTTCTTTATATTGAAATCGTAATCATCAACCCGGTGCATCTCGTCGGTTTTTTGTATCGCCGGCGATGGGGTTCGCTGACCGGACCGTTCACGAAGTCGATCGACAGGCGAGAAAAGGATAAAGACATTTCATGCTCAGACTGATCATTGCCGTGGCCACCACCGCGGCGCTCACCGCCCTCACCTGGCGGAAACGCAGACTGATCCGGGCGATGGTGGAAGAACTGCTCGACAAGGGTATCGAACTGACCGTCAACAACAGGTTCTGGCCCTCGAAGCCCGAGCAGGATATCGACGTGCCCATCGTCTACGTCACCATCGGGGGGGCGAAGTACCACCGTTCGGACTGCCGTTTCCTGAACGGCAATGCCAGGGCCATGACCATGGAGCAGGCGGAGCAGGAATACGCCCCGTGCGGATGGTGCTGGCCTGTCAAATAATCCCCGCGGTGCCGAAGGGGTAGATCCGGCGGCCGGCCCGGACCGTGCATCAGCTATCCGCCGCCTCATTCCAGTGCCTGCGCCAGGTCCGTGCCGCGCGTAGATCCGGCGGCCGGCCCGGACCGTGCATCGGTAAGCCGCCGCCTCATTCCAGCGCCTGCGCCAGGTCGTCGATCAGATCCTCGGCCGCTTCCAGTCCGGTGGACAGCCGGAGGAGGTTGGGCGCCGTAACCGACCCGGGTCCCTCGATGGACTGCCGGTGTTCGATCAGGCTTTCGACCCCGCCCAGGCTCGTGGCGTTCCGTATCAGCCTGACCCGGCTTGCGACCCGCAGCGCGTCCTCCCGCGTGCCCCTGATCCGCAGGGAAAGCATGCCGCCGTACCCATCCATCTGCCGCGTCGCCACGGCGTGTCCCGGATGACCGGGCAGGCCGGGATAGTCGACCCCGTCGATGCCCGGATGGCCGGCCAGCGCCGCGGCTATGGCCTCCGCGTTGGCCACGTGGCGCGCCATCCGGCAGCCCAGGGACCGCAACCCCCGCAGGACCAGCCAGGCGTTGAACGGCGACAGCACCCCGCCGGTGATCGTCCGCACGCGCCGGGCCCGTTCGACCCGGTCTCCGTTCGCTCGAAACACGAGCGCGCCGCCCTGCACGTCGCTGTGCCCGCCCAGGTACTTGGTCATGGAATGCATGACGATGTCGGCGCCGTGCTGAAGGGGCCGCTGCAACACCGGCGTGGCGAAGGTATTGTCTACGGCCAGCAACGCGCCCGCGCCCTGTGCGATTTCGGCCACCGCGCCGATGTCGATGACGTCCATGGCCGGATTCGAAGGGGTCTCCGCCCACAGCAGCTCCGTATTGGGCCGCACGGCGCGCCGGACCGCCTCCAGGTCCGTCATGTCCACGTCGCTGACCTCGATGTTCCAGTTCGGCAGGAGCTCCTTGCCGATCGCGCGGGTAACGCTGTACACGTCCCTGTGCATCAGGACATGGGCGCCGGGGGCGAGCGTCTGAATGCACCCCGTGACCGCCGCCATGCCCGACGCGTAGACGAGTGACGCCTTCCCGTCCTCGATGGCCGCAAGGGCCTCTTCCAGGCGGTCCTGGTTCGGGTTGCCCATGCGGATGTACACGTGGTCGCGCGTCGCCTCCCCTTCCGGCGTGTGTTCGAAGGTGGTCGAGAGGTGGATGGAAGGCGCGATGGCGCCCGAGTCGGGCTCCAGTCCTCCTCCCGCGTGGACCAGCAGCGTGTCCGGTTTCATGGTCTGCTCCTGTTCAGCAACGATTTCGTGCCTCACCGGGGATATCGGTTTCTGCGGCCGGGCATACCGCCGGCATACCGGCCGAGTCTGGCGTCCCGGGCGACGAATAGTCCTTGACCGGCCGGCGTACGCTAACCGCAGCAGGCCCGGGTTTCGGACGAACCCGCCGGGTTGGTATCCGCTCCGGCCTCCGGCGTAGCGCAGCAATCGTCTTCGTCTTGCGCGCCAAAATGATCCAGGTCATGGTTCAGTACATAGATCTCCCATTCCCGGCCTTCCGGGTCCTCCACCCAGAACTTGTCCTGGTTGGCGAAACAGCAGTCGCAGTCCATCTCCTCCCGGATTTCCAGCCCGGATGCCCTGATCCGCGCCAGGTGCCGAAGGACCGATTCGCGGTCCCGGACCTCGATGCCGAAATGATTGGCGGCATCGTCCGCGGCCTTCCCATCCGAATGCAGGGCCAGGTTCAGGGGGGCGATGTCCGGCAGGAACTTGACGTACCCGGGATGGACTTTCACGGGTTCCTCCCCGAAGAAGCGTTTGTAGAACGCGACGCTCCGGTCCAGGTCGCGGACGGGAAAGGACAGGTGGATCTTGGGATAGTCTAACATGCATTTCCTCCGGAATCTGCAGTGGGACTGCTACGGTTTGCTTCACGTCCAACTAAGGGCACTACTTGATTGAAAAATGACGCTTGCCGCGAAAGCCGGCCTGCTTGCCGCGAAAACCGGCGGTCAACAACACGCGGTAAGCAGCCGGACCAGGTCGCTCACCCGTTCGGGCCGCACCCGGTAGTAGATGTACCGCTCCTCGCGCCGGGACGACAGCAGGTCCGCCCGGCGCAGGACATCGAGGTGATGGGACAGGGTCGCCCACGGAATGGCGATCGCCTCCTGCAGGTTCCCGACGGTATCCCCCGCTTCACCCTTCCTTACAAGGTGGTAGAAGATGGCCAGCCGCGTCTCGTGGCTCAGTGCCTTGAAAGCCGTCGCGTGTTTCCCTTCGGCTTCGAGGTCCGAAGCGGCCGATATCGTGCGAATCATTTCCATATTTCTAAAAATATAGATATAGCAAAACGGCGTCAATACTTTTCTTCCTTGATACCGCCCTGTCCCTGTCCCGGCCCGGTAATACTTCGCCCCCTGTCCCGGTCCCGGCCCGGTAATACTTCGCCCCCTGTCCCGGTCCCAGCCGGTCCGGTGCGTACTCCTGCCGGATCCCCGCCTTTGTGCCTTGACAGTGCACGCGGCCCGGTTGCATTTTGGATGGGTATCCGACCCCTGTGCCAGATCGCGGAAAGGCCGTTGAATGAAACTCACGCTCAGCCACGTATTCGACGCGCCCGGCCCCCATCCCAACGGGCTGCAGGCCACGACCGAAGGCTTGTGGATTCTGGACCAGGGCGACAACCGGATCAGCTGTCACGATTACCGGGACGGCAAGACGCTGAGGATCTTCGACTCCGACTCCGACCGGGGCAGCGGGATCACCCACAGCGGCACCCACCTCTGGGTGTCGTCCACGTACAGTTGCGAGACCCTGAAGATCGATCCCGGCACCGGCCGCACGCTGGAACGCCACCCCACGCCCGGCGCGAAGGAGACCGGCGCGCACGGCCTGGAATGGCGGGACGGGGAACTCTGGATGTCGTCGCCCCCCGACGCCACCATATACCGGATGGACCCCGGCGAGTGGACCGTACTGCAGACTTTTCCCGCGCCCGGGGACCGGCCCCACGGCATCGCGTGGGAGAACGGCAGGCTCTGGTGCGTGGAGACCAATCACCGGGCGATATTCCTGTACGACCCCGATTCCGGCGAGCAGTTGGACCGGCTGGACGTGGAGGGCCCGGAACCGCACGGGTTCACGCTCTGGCAGAATGAAGTCTGGATCGTGGACGCCACGACGGGCGGCGTGTTTCGCGGCAAGCGGTCATAGGCGCCACGACGGGCGGCGTGTTTCGCGGCACGCGGTCATAGGCGCCACGACGGGCGGCGTGTTTCGCGGCACGCGGTCAAAAAAATCAAAAGGAATCTATCATGGAGAAGGCACGCATAGGATTCATCGGCACCGGGTGGTGGGCGACGGCCAATCACCTGCCGGTGCTCAGGAAACGGGCCGACGAGGCCGGGGACGTGGAACTGGCGGCGGTGTGCCGGCTCGGAAAGGACGAACTGCGCCAGGTCCAGGAAGCCTTCGGCGTGCCGTACGGGACGGAAGACTACCGCCGGATGCTGGACGAGGTCGAGCTGGACGGCGTGGTGGTGTCCAGTCCCCACACGCTGCACTTCGAGCACGCGGGGGCGGCGCTGGAACGCGGCCTGCACGTCATGGTCGAAAAACCCATGTGCACGAAGAGCGCCCATGCCATCGAACTGGTCCGTAAGGCGGACGAGAAGGGGCTACACCTGCTCGTGCCGTACGGGTGGCACCACAAGCCGTACATCCAGGAGGCCAGGCGGCGCCTCGACGCCGGGGCCGTCGGGAAGATCGAGTCCGTGCTCTGCCACATGGCCTCGCCCATACGGGGACTGCTCCAGGGCCTGGATTTCGACCACGAGGCCAACGGCGGAGGGCTCTTCGCGCCCGATCCGGCCACCTGGGCCGATCCCGTGGTAGCCGAAGGCGGCTACGGCCACGCGCAGATGTCCCACAGCCTGGGCCTCATGTCCTGGCTCACGGGCCTGGTGCCCCGCGAGGTCTTCGCCATGATGGCCGAGGCGGAATCCAGGGTGGAAATGTACGACGCGCTGACGGTCCGCTTCGAAGACGGCGTGATCGGCGCGCTTTCGGGATCGGGAGACATCCCGGAGGGACAGATGTTCCAGCTCGACATCAGGATATTCGGGTCTGAGGGCATGCTGCTCCTCGACGTCGAGCGCGCGCGCCTCGCGATCCACCGGCACGACGGACAGGACCAGGTCCTCGACGTGGCCCCCGGCGCCGGCGCCTACAGCTGCGAGGGCCCGCCGGAGAACTTCGCGGACCTGGTGCTCGGACGGGACGTGGAAAACTACACGCCCGGCTACGCGGCCATGCGGTCCGTCATGATTCTCGACGCCGCCTACCGGTCGGCGAAATCGGGCCGGGTCGAAACGGTGTGACGCCGCCTACCGGTCGGCGAAATCGGGCCGGGTCGAAACGGTGTGAGGCCGCCGGCGGATCCGCCGGCCAGGGCCGGGTCGAAACGGTGTGACGCCCCCGGTCGTCGCGGAATGACCGACGCCACGGCATCGCGTCCTGTTTCTTAGACAATCTGTTCCTCCAATTCATTTACATGGGATGAGCCATGGCCCAGAAGGACCTCCCGCGGGTCAACTTCGAGAAATACACCCTGCCGAACGGGTTGCAGGTCATCCTGCACGTCGACCGGAAGCTGCCCGTGGTGCACGTCAATCACTGGTTCCACGTGGGCTCCAAGGTGGAGCTGCCGGGGCGGACGGGGTTCGCCCATCTCTTCGAGCACCTGATGTTCGAAGGGTCGGAGCATGCGCCGGAAGGGTATTTCAAGTACATCGAACAGGCGGGCGGCAACCTGCGCGAAGGCGGCGTCAACGGCACCACGAGCAACGACCGGACCAACTACTTCGCCACCGTGCCCTCGGGCAACCTCGAATACGTGCTCTGGCTGGAATCCGACCGCATCGCCACGCTGGCTGACGCGCTCACGGAGGAGAACTTCGAGAACCAGCGCGAAGTCGTCCGCAACGAGCGCCGCCAGACCACGGAGAACCAGCCCTACGGCCGCTGGTACGAGCTGGTCAACGAGCACCTCTATCCCGCCGGCCATCCCTATTCCTGGCCCGTCATCGGCCGGCACGAGGACCTGGAAGCGGCCACGGTGGACGAGGTGGCCGAGTTCTTCCGCACCTACTACACGCCGAACAACCTCTCGCTGGTCATCGCCGGCGATTTCGACGAGGCCTTCGCCCGGGACCGCGTGGAGCATTTCTACGGCGGGCTGGAACCGGGCCCCCTGCTCGAGCGACGGCGCCGCTGGGTGCCTTCCCTGCCCGAAGGGAAGATCGTGGAGGTCACCGACCGCGTGCCCCAGTCCCGAGTCCACATGATCTGGCCCGCGCCGGAACGGTTCGACGCCGACGAAACGGCCCTCGACGCGGCCGCTGGCGTGCTGGGAGACGGCCTGTCCTCCCGTCTCGAAAAGCTGCTGGTCTACGACCGGAGGCTGTGCACGGAGGTCAGCGTCTTCAATTACGCCAAGGAGATCGCCGGGCTGTTCGGCATCATCGCGACCGTCCGCCCGGGCTGTGACGGGCAGGAGGTGGAGGGCCTGGTCGCCGAACAGATCGCAAAACTGGCATCGGGCGGGCCGAGCCGGGACGAGGTGGAGCGCGCCCGCACCGTGTGGGAATACCAGTACGTGTCCAGCCTGGAACGCATCGGCGGCTTCGGCGGCAAGGCGGACCGGCTCAACGAATCGAATACCTACAAGGCCGATCCGGGGTACTTCCACGTCGAGCACGACCGGTTCCGGAACCTCACCGGATCGAAGATCTCCGAAGCGGTCGAGCGGTGGCTGGTATCCCGTCACGGCCTGACGCTCAGGTACCAGCCCGATACCCTTCCGAAGGCGGCCGGCCCGGAATCGGCGCGGGCGGCCGGCGACGGCGCGCTCGACCGGTCGATGGTTCCCGCGCTCGGGTCGGATACGCCCTTCCAGACGCCGGAGGTGCACGAGGACCGGCTGGACAACGGACTGGAAGTGCTGGTCGTCGGACAACACGACCTGCCCAAGGTAGCGGTCTCGCTGAACGTGAAAACCGGCGGCGTGCACGATCCCCCCGACCGGTGCGGGATGGCCCAGCTCATGCTGCAGATCATGGACAAGGGCACGCGCGGCCACGGCGCGCTGGACCTCGACGAGGCCCTGAGCCGCCTGGGCACGGTCATTGGGAAGTCCATGTATCTCGAATCGTCCCGGCTCGGAATGGACGTGCTGACCGACAAGCTGACGTCGGCCATGGCGCTTTTCGCCGACGTGGCGCGCAATCCCCTGTTTCCCGAAGAGGAGCTGGACCGGGAACGGCACCGCCACCTGGACCACCTCGCGCAGCAGGCTTCCCATCCCCAGTCCCTCGCCCAGCGGCTGTGCCCCGGGCTGGTATTCGGCTACGATCATCCCTATGGCCGGCCCGTACAGGGCTATGCGTCCTCCGTCTCCGAAATGTCGAGGTACGAAATCGCCCGGTCCTACGAGGAAAACTGGCGGCCGGACCAGTCCGCCCTGGTATTCGTGGGCGACATCACCCGCGACCAGGCGATGAAGCTGGCGGATCAGCGTTTCGGTTCGTGGAAGGGCGACGTCAGGCCGGCGAAGGAAGTCCCGGATCCATCCCCCGGCCGGAAGACGATCCGGATCTGGCTCGTAGGCCGCCCCGGGGCGCCGCAGACGGTGGTCTGCCAGTTCATTGCCGCGCCGAGCCGCGATACGCCCGACTACCATGCCCTGCGGCTGGTGGACGCGATCTGGGGCGGCGGGTTCCAGTCTCGCCTCAACCTCAACCTGAGGGAAGAAAAGGGGTACACCTACGGCGTGTCCACCTCGCTGGGCCTGCTTGGCGTCTCCGGGTACTGGAAGGTGCAGACGTCGATCCAGACGGACAAGACCGGCGAGGTCGTGCAGGAACTGATGAATGAAATGGAGGATCTGGGCGGCGACAGGCCGGTGAGCGCGGAGGAACTCGAGGAGGCGCGGACCGGGCGAATCCGCGGTTACGCACAGCGTTTCGAATCCCTGAGGCGCATCGCGGGCAGCATCGGCGGGCTGTGGAGTTCGGGACGGCCCATGTCGGACATGCGCGACGCGGTGGAGAACCTGCGGTCCGTCACCCTGGAGGAGGTGCGTTCCGCCGCCGGAAGATACCTTGACGCGCGGCGGGCGGGCTACCTGCTCGTGGGCGACCGTTCCTCCATCGAGACGCAGCTGGCCGACCGGGGTCTTCCCATGCCGGAGATCCTGGACCCCGAAGCGCAGCCGGCCGCTCCGGAGCCCGCGCCGCCCGCGGTGCCGGAGGCCCTGGACCCCGACGAACGATAGACCGGAATCGCCGGTCCGGCGGCCCCGCGCACCGCCCGACGCCCGGTTACGACGCAGCAGGCCGCGCGCGGTACCTGACGCCCGGCAAGGAGGCCGACGGCATGAAGGACCACCCCTTCGACCCGAACATCGAAACCGCCTGGACGATCCCCTCTTCCTGGTATACCGACCCGGACTTCCTCAGGCGCGAATACCGCGAAGTCTTCGGCAGGACCTGGCAGCTCGTGGGGCGGGCCGACCAGGTGGCCCGCGTCGGGGATTACTTCACGGTGGACGTGGCGGGAGAACCGGTAGTCATCGCCCGCGGGGCCGACGACGTGGTCCGCGGGTTCTACAACGTGTGCCGGCACCGGGCCGGACCCGTGGCCCTGGAACAGGGCAACCGGCGCACCTTCGTATGCTATTACCACGGGTGGACCTACAACCTGGACGGCTCCCTGCGCCACGCGCCGGAATTCGAGGAGGTGCAGGCCCTGGACCGCTGCGCCATGGCGCTGAAACCCGTGCGCGTGAGCCAGTGGGGCCCCCTGCTGTTCGTCAACCTGGACGATAAGGCACCGCCCCTGGAGGATTTCCTGGGCGACATCGCCAGGCGGGCCGCCGGCCACGACGTCGGCGGGATGAAATGGGCCAGGCGCCGCGATTACGAAATGGACTGCAACTGGAAAGTATACGTGGACAACTACCTGGAAGGGTACCACCTGCCCGTCGTGCATCCCGGGCTGTACCGCGAGATCGATTACGACGCCTACCGGGTGGAGCCCTTCCGGTACTATTCCATCCAGCACGCGCCGATTTTCGGGAAGGAAAAGAAGGGATACAAGGGCGAGCGACGGTACGTGCCGACGGAGCGCGACCAGAACGACACACAGTACTACTGGGTCTTCCCCACGCTCATGCTCAACATCTACCTGGGCCAGATGCAGACCAACCTGATCGTCCCCCTGGGTCCCGACCGCTGCCTGACCATCTTCGAATGGTACCTCTCGCCCGACATGGATCAGGACCTGGACAACCTGGCCGACTTCGGCGACGAGATCCAGGAAGAGGACATCTTCATCTGCGAGCACGTGCAGCGGGGGCTGCAGTCCGCGTCCTACAACCAGGGCCGGTTCTCCGTGAAGCGGGAGAACGGCGTCCACCATTTCCATTCGCTGATGAACGAGTACATGAACGGCGCGGAATAGGGAAACGGCCGGACACCCTCGCGCGCCCCTACCGCGCGTTCCGCCTTCTCAGCCACTCCACGGTAAGCAGGAACAGCACCGCGAACACGATGAGGAAGACGGCCACGGCCAGGATGGCGGGACTGATCTCCTCGCGGATGCCCGACCACATCTGCCGCGGTATGGTGCGCTGCTCGATCCCGCCCATGAAGAGCACCACGACGACCTCGTCGAAGGACGCGGCGAAGGCGAAGATCGCCCCGGAGACGACTCCCGGCGCGATGAGCGGGAGCTGGACGCGGCGGAAGATCCGCAAGGGCCCCGCGCCCATGCTCGCGGCGGCCCGGGACAGGTTCGCGTCGTATCCGGCCAGCGTGGCGGTGACCGTGATCACGACGAAGGGCGTGCCCAGGGCGGCGTGGGCGAGGATCAGTCCGAGGTGGGTCTGTGCCAGGCCCAGGCTGGAGTAGAAGAAGAACATCCCCGCCGCCGAAATGATGACGGGCGTGACCATGGGCGAAATCAGCAGTCCCGTGGCGAAACGGCGGGCCGGCATGGCCGCGTTCGACAGGCCCAGGGCGGCGAGCGTGCCCAGCGACGTGGCCAGGACCGTGGCGGAAACCCCGATCACCAGGCTGTTCGCCAGGGCCCGCGACCACTCCTCGTCCTCCACGATCTGCCGGTACCACCGGAGCGACCAGGCGTCGGCGTCCAGGCGGAGCATGCCTTCCGTAAAGGTGAAATAGGGTTCGGCGTTGAAGCTCAGCGGCACGATCACCAGGATCGGCGCGACCAGGAAGGCGAAGACGAGCGCGCAGAATCCCAGGTACGCGATGTGCCAGAACCCGTGTTCGGTCGTCGTCATCAGCCCAGCCTCATCCGTTCGATGCCCACGAGCCGGTCGTAGAGCACGTACAACCCCGCCACGCACACCAGCAGGATGCCGCCCAGCGCCGCCGCGAGACTCCAGTTGAGCGACGACTGCATGTGGAAGGCGATCATGTTGGAGATGAGCTGCCCCGTGCTGCCGCCCACCAGGGCCGGCGTGATGTAATACCCGATGGCGAGGATGAACACGAGCAGGGAGCCGGCGCCCACGCCGGGCAGCGTCTGGGGCCAGTACACCCGCCAGAAGGACTGCCACGGGCTCGCGCCCAGCGACTCCGCCGCACTCTCCTGGACCCGCGGAATGGCGCTCATGACCGAGTAGAGCGGCAGCACCATGAAGGGCAGCAGCACGTGGGTCATGGCCACGAAGGTGCCGGTCATGTTGTAGATCATGGCGATCCGGCCGTCGTCGGCGATGATGCCCAGGAAGACGAGCGCGTCATTGAGGACGCCCTGGTTCTGCAGGAGCACGATCCACGACGTGGTGCGCACGAGCAGCGAGGTCCAGAAGGGCACGAGGACCAGGATAAGGAGCAGGTAGGCCCGACGGGGCGGGGCGTGGGCGATCAGGCGGGCGACGGGATAGCCGATGAGCAGGCAGAGGGCGGTCACCCCCAGGCTCACGAGCAGGGTCCGCCAGAAGAGGAGCAGGTAGATCCGCCGCTCTTCCGGCTGGGGGACGATGGACCCGCCGGGATCGCGCTGCAGATCGACGGCGTTCAGGTAGTGGCGCGCGGTATACCGGTCCCCGGCCTCGCGCAGCGCGCGCCAGGTGCCGGTCTCTCCCCAGGCCGCGTGGATCCCCGTCAAGGCCTCGGTCCACGGCCCCTCGTCCACGTTCCGCAGCCTCCGGGCGCTGCGCGTGAGCACGCTGCGCAGGCCGCTTTGCACCCGGTTGATACGCGTGGCGACCTGGCCGAGCGTCCGGTCCTCCCGGGCCTTCAGCAGCTCGCCGGCCATGGCCTCATAGACCGCTTCGCCGGGGAGGCCCCGCCCGTCCCACGCGCGCAGCCTTTCGAGGGTCTCGGGGAGCGCGTCGGCGACCACCGGGTCGTAGACGCTGCGGACGAGCATGTTCGCCAGGGGCGCAAGGAAGGTCACCCCGATGAAGGCCACGAGCGGAAGCACCAGCAGCGCGGCGCGCAGCCGGGGGCCGGGGCTGGTCCCGAGTATGGAACCGGACCGGGCTGAGCGACTTGGCCCGGACCCGGGGCGTCCGATCTGCTTCTCAGGGATCTCGCTCATCGTGATGCGTTCCCGTTACCGATACGTTCACTTCTCCAGCCAGGTACTGAATCGCTCGACCCTTCTAACGCGCCGACCCGGTAGAATCGTTCAATCGTTCGACTCTTCTAACGCGCCAGCCAGGTACTGAAGCGCTCGATCATCTCTTCGCCGTTGTCGCTCCACCATTCCCAGTCGTTATGCAAGGCTCGGCTCGCGTTTTCGGGGCTGGTCGGCATGTGCGGGTTCATGTCGACGCCGGTTTCGGCGTGGGTCGAGATCAGGGGTATGGCGGAACGGCGCGAAGGGCTGTAGGCGATGTACCGGCCGAGGTCCGCCATGGCCCGCGCCGTATTGGCGAAGCGCACGAACTGCTTCGCGGCTTCCAGGTTCCGCGTGCCTTCGACGATTGCGAACCCTCCCGTATCCAGCACATGCCCGTCCCACACGATGACGAAGGGCTGACCTTCCAGGTTCTGCGCGTTGAAGATACGTCCGTTGTAGGCCGTGGTCATCACGACTTCGCCGTCGGCCAGCATCTGGGGCGGCTGGGCGCCGGCTTCCCACCACACGATGTGGTCCTTGATGGAATCCAGCTTGCGGAAGGCCCGGCGAACGCCCGCGTCCGTATCCAGCGTGGCGTAGACCTGGTCCCTGGGCACGCCGTCGGCCATCAGGGCGAATTCGAGATTGGATTGCGGCAAACGGCGCATCCCTCTTCTCCCCGGAAACCGCTCCAGGTCGAAGAAATCGGCGATGGCGGCGGGCTTCGCCGCCCCGATCCGCGCGTCGTTGTAGACGACGACGGTCGAGTAGTACAGGTTGGTCGGACCGCATTCCGTGATGCCGTCTTCCGGCAGGTCCTCCGACGCGGGCGAGCCGTCGGCCCCGGGCGCCATATCATCGATATCGACCGGGGCGAGAAGACCCTCGTCGCACCCCAGGACCATGTCGGCGAGCTCCATGTCGACCACGTCCCAGTACACGTTGCCCACGTCGACCTGGGCGCGGATCTGCGCCAGGCCGCCGTTGTAGTCTTCGATCCTGACTTCTATACCGGTTTCCCGCTCGAAGCGTTCGATGTATCCCTTCACGCAGGCGCGGGCGTACGCCCCGCCCCAGCTGACCAGCGTCAGCGACTGCTCCTGCGCGGCGGCGGGTCCGGGCGGCGGCCCGGCCAACGCGACCAGGGCCGGGACCAGGATGCTCTTCAGCAGGATGCGGCGCATGGATGCCTTTCGCGTCATTCCTCTTCTCCTTCCCTTTCCGGGTCGAGGACCCGGCAGTCGGTCGGCGTCCACCCGATGCGGATCCGGTCGCCCGTCAGCAGGGCGCCGTGACCGACGATGTTCGGTATCTTGATGACGAAGTCCGACGTGCCGCACACCGAAACGCGGATGCGCAGGTAGTCGCCCAGGAACGTGATGTCTTCGATCACGGCGTCCAGTTCGTTGGTGTACAGACCGGGTTCCGGGGTGACCGCCACGCGCTCGGGGCGTATGGAAAGCGTCGTCGCGTCGCCGGCCCGGCAGGGCGCGATGCGGATCGCCCGGACGACCTCGCCGCCCACGGCCACCTCGCAGATTTCGCCCGTCACGTCACGCACGGTGCCGTACAGGCGGTTGTTCTCCCCGATGAACCGGGCCACGAAGGACCGCTGCGGCTCCTCGTAGAGCGTTTCGGGGTCGGCCACCTGTTCGATCCTGCCGTCGCGGAGCACGGCGATGCGGTCCGACATGACCATGGCTTCCTGCTGGTCGTGCGTGACGTACACGACCGTGACGCCCAGGGTCTTGTGGATGCGGCGGATCTCGTACTGCATCTCCTCGCGGAGCCGCCGGTCCAGCGCGCCGAGGGGTTCGTCCATGAGCACCAGTTCGGGATCGAATACCAGGGCGCGGGCGATGGCCACCCGTTGCTGCTGCCCTCCGGACAACTGGCCGGGGCGCCGTTCTTCGTATCCTTCGAGGCGAACCAGCCGCAGGGCGCGTTCCACCCGTTCGCGGCACGCCGCGCGGTCCATGCCGCGGACTTCGAGGGGGAAGGCGAGATTGGCGCCTACCGTCATGTGGGGGAAGAGCGCGTAGTTCTGGAACACCATGCCGATGCCGCGCTTGCGGGGCGGCAGGGTGTGGATGGAGCGGCCGTCGATCCGTATCTCGCCTTCCGTGGCCGTCTCGAAACCCGCCAGCATCATGAGGCAGGTGGTTTTGCCCGAACCGGAGGGTCCCAGGAGGGTCAGGAACTCCCCCTTGCGGATGTCCAGGTCCACGCGGTCGACCACCGTGGTCTTCCCGTCGTAGCTCTTGCTGACCTTGCGGTATTCGACGTAGGGCCGATCGGACCCGTCCATCTTTGCGCGCTCCTGTCGGGGCATTAACTGTTCGTCCTGTCTGGAATATTTGGAAACAAGCGGGAACCTTAACCCGGTACGCCACGCCTGTCAAACCTTTTCCTTTGAACGGCGGGACCGGGAATGTACCTTACGGAAGTTCACGCGGCAGGCGCCGTTCGTCATCCTCAACCTGCCCCGTCGGAGAACATTCAAACCAAGCCGTCCGCCGGCGAGGAGAAAGACCGCCCGGTCCAATGGAACTTTACATCATCCGCCACGCGGAATCCGAGAACAACGCCCGGCCCCAGGAAGAGCGCACCGACGATCCCTCCCTGTCCGCGCTCGGATACCGGCAGGCCGAATGCCTCGTAAACCGAATCCGCCACGTCCGCCCCACCCGCGTCTTTGTCAGTCCCTTTCTCCGCACCCTGGAAACCATCGCCCCCTACATCCGCGAGACGAGGCAGTCCGCGGAGGCCTGGATCGACCTCCACGAACAGGGCGGGGTCCAGGCCGGCACGGGCAACCCGGACTACGAGGGAAGGCCCGGCATGAAACGGTCGGAGATCGAGCATGGATTCCCGGGGGTCCGGCTGGGCGATGAGTTCGACGAGGAGGGATGGTGGAAATGCCGGCCGTGGGAGGACTACGCGTCGGCCCAGGCGCGGGCGGAGCGGGTAACCCGGAGGATCCACGACGAGTTCGGCCTGACCGGGGAACGTGTCGTTCTGATTTCGCACGGGGCGTTCATGCGGTTCCTCGTCGGCGTGATCCTGGGCACCCCGGGCATGGGACACGACCGGATCTACCCGTTCGCGAACACCTCCGTCACCCGGTTCATCATCACGCCCACCTACACGCAGCTCGCCCTGATGAACTGCACGCGCCACCTGCCCGAGGCGTGGATCACAGGGGCGGACGTCCACCCGTACAGGACGGGTGAATTCGTCGATGGGGCCGGCGAGCGCCGGCGTTGCGCCTGGACGCTGAAGGACCCGTTGCTTGCCGCCTATCATGACGACGAGTACGGTTTGCCCCTGACTCGCGACGACGATCTGCTCGAGCGGCTCGTACTGGAGATCAACCAGGCGGGGTTGAGTTGGCTCACGGTGCTGAAGAAAAGAAAGGCGTTGCGGGAGGCCTTCGAAGGGTTCGACGTGGACCGTGTCGCGGACTATGGCGACGAGGACCGCGCGCGCCTGCTCGGGGACGCGGGCATCATACGGAACCGGCTCAAGATCGACGCGGCGATCCACAACGCGCGGGTCGTCCGGGAGATCAGGCGGGAACACGGCTCGTTCGCGGCCTGGCTGAACGGCCAGACCTGCGCTTCGCTGGACGAATGGGTGGCGGTGTTCAAAAAGACCTTCCGCTTCATGGGACCCGAGATCGTCGGCGAATTCCTCATGAGCACCGGCTATCTTCCCATCCGCCACGACCCGGAGTGCTATCTCGCCCGGGAAGGGCACCGGGTGGGGTAGCGGGGGTGCCTGGAGCGTCTGCGGCCGGGCGCGCCACCGCGGATCAGGCGGCCAGGCGCGCCACCGCGGATCAGGCGGCCGGACGCGCCACCGCGGATCAGGCGGCCAGGCGCGGTGGCAACCCGATCAACTTTCGCTCTCGTCCTCTTTGAGCAGGTTGCGTTCCCTGAGTTCCGACTCCAGTTCGTCGAGGCAGGACCTGAAGGATTTCCATGCCTCGGGAGAGACGGTGATGCCCTTTCTGCTGGGCAGGAAATCGCCGTCGTTCTCGTAATAGATCCGGATATCGGCGTATTCGTTTCCCCGGAAGGACGTGATGGTGAACCGGAACTCTTCCTGGCTGTTCTTCTGAAAACTGGCTACGACCCGGCTTTCCTCGGCCATGTATCTACCTCGCGGTGATGTATTTGCCTCGCGGTGCGGCGGCTGGGCGCGCCGGAACACCATGAACACCATTGGCACGCCATGATTAGGCATCAATTCCCGTCCGTGTCAAGTAAATTTGGTCTTGTTTTGCAGCCGTACGGATCGTACAATGAAGCACGCGCGAGGCAGACCGGAAGGGATCGTCTCGCGCGCCGTTTCTGAACGGCCGGTTCGCCGCCGGCGCCGCTGGCCGCGAGCGAGGCCGGCCGTGGTTCATTTCGTTTCATATTCGCACTGTCGCAGGGGGTAGTTGATGGACTGGCGGGATGTATTTGCGGACCGTATGGATCTCATGGGCGATACCGCCGTCATCGAGCTGCTCAAGCTGGCGGAACGGCCGGACGTGCTCTCCTTCGCCGGGGGCCTGCCCGACGCCGCCACGTTTCCCATGGAGGCGATGAAGGAAGTCGCCGTCCAAGTCTTCGACACGCACGGCAGCATGTCGCTGCAATACGGCCCCACGGCGGGCTACACGGCCCTCCGGGAGTGGATCGCCCAGCGCATGGGACCCGTCGAGGGCGTGGACTCCGCCGTGGACGACATCCTGGTCACCACGGGCGGGATCGAGGCGATGGACCTCATCGCCAAGACGCTCCTCAACCCGGGCGACATCGTCATCGTGGAAGCCCCCACCTACCTGACCGCCTTTTCGGTCTTCCGGTGCTATGACGTGGAATTCGTCGCCGTGGACATCGACGACGAGGGCATGCGCGTGGACCTCCTGGAGGAACGGCTGGCGGAACTGGAGCGGCGGGGCAGGCGGGCGAAGCTGATCTACACCATGCCGGCCTTTCAGAATCCGGGCGGCGTGACCATGCCCCTGGAACGGAGGCGGAAGCTGGTCGAGCTGGCCGACCGGTACAACATCCCCATCCTGGAAGACCACGCCTACGCGGAGCTCTACTTCGAGCACCCGCCGCCGCCCTCGCTCAAAGCGCTTAATCCCGACGGCGTCCTGTTCGTCAGCACCTTCTCCAAGATCTTCGGCCCGGGTATCCGCCTCGGATGGATCGCCGCGCCTCCGGCCGTCGTGTCCCAGCTGTGCCAGGCGAAACTGGGCAGCGACCAGTGCTCCAGCACCCTCGGGCAGCGCATCGTCTACGAATACGGCCGCCAGGGGCTCATGGACTCGCAGATCGTGCTGTCCAGGGCGCTCTACCAGGCCAAGCGCGACGTCACCCTGGAGGCGCTGGCGGAGCACGCCCCGCCCGGCGTGACCTGGACCCACCCGGACGGCGGGTTCTACGTCTGGGTGACCGCGCCCGACGGGGTCGACACCCCGGCCATGCTGACCTGGGCCGTGGAGAACGAGAAGGTGGCCTACGTGGCCGGTCCCTCGTTCTACACCGACGGCCGGGGAGCGAACCAGTTCCGCCTGTGCTACAGCTACCTCGACCAGTCGCTCATCGGCGAGGGCGTCTCCCGGGTGTGCCGCTCGGTAGCGCACCACGTCGAACGGCGCCACCGCGACCGCATCGGGGCGCAGGCGTCCCGTTGAAAGGGCCGCCGCGACCGCATCGGGGTGCAGGCGTCCCGTTGAAAGGGCCGCCGCCGTCCCTTCCACCCACAAGGGGCATCTCGGGGCGTATATCGAGGAGCATGCCATGTTCCAGTTGACCGAAGCGCATGAGAGACGGTTCCGGGAAGACGGCTACCTGATGGTGGAAGGCCTTTACGACGAGGAGGAGATGGAACTCCTGCTCAACGTGGGGCGCACCGACGGGGAGAAGGCCTCGCTCGTGCGCGCCGCCGAGGATACCGAGGGCCGCGAAAGCAAGCTCTGGCTGACGTCGGACACGGACCGCGAAGACATCTACAACGCCATTTGCCACGGCCGGCGGATGGTCGACACGCTCGAACGGCTCATGGGCGACGAGGTCTACCTGTACCATTACAAGATGATGGTCAAGGAGCCCCGGGTCGGCGGAGCGTGGGAATGGCACCAGGACTACGGCTACTGGTACCACAACCAGGCGTTGTATCCCGACATGGCCAGTTGTTACATCGCGGTGGACCGGGCCCACCGGGGGAACGGGTGCCTCCAGGTCATCCGGGGTTCGCACCACCTGGGCAGGATCGAGCACGGCCGGTACGGCACGCAGGTGGGGGCCGACCCGAAGCGGGTGGAGCTCGCGCTGGAACACCTGGACCTCGTGTACTGCGAAATGTCGCCCGGCACCGCGCTGTTCTTCCACGCGAACGTGCTGCACCGGTCGGATCCCAACGAGAGCGACGACCCGCGGTGGAGCCTCATCTGCTGTTACAACACCCGGCACAATCCCTGCCAGGACCGCCCGGGCCACCCGTCCTACCGGCCCCTGGAGAAGTGGGACGACGGCCGGGTCAGGGAAGTGGGGCGCCGGCAGTGGGCGGACCTCGCCGCGGCACGATAAAGCGAATAGTAGTTGCGAACGCGCCAGGATTGAAATATAAATGTATATGACGAAATGCGACGCCCGGGAAAGCGGAACATTCCGATCATCCTCAACTCATCATAACCTTATTCAACCTGATTCACTTCCACATGTTCACCCGACCCGCGACGCGGGTTTCCACGTGAAAGGAAAATAACCATGAAGCGGTTCACATCGTACCTGTTGGTTTGTATGGTCGGCGCGTTCGGCCTGTACGGCTGCGGCGGGGCCGAGACCGAAGAAATGGCCACGGAAGAGGCGGCAACCGAAGAGATGGACGCGGACGTCGCCATGATCAACGTCGAGGTCACCAGCATCAGCGAGGAATTCGCCAACATCAACACGAGCGCCACGAGCGATCAGTTGATGGAAGCCGGCTTTGCCACGGACGGCTGGATCTCGGTGTACCATAACGAGCATGTCCTCGTCATGCCGATGGTCGCCGATTACGGCGACGTGGCCGAAGGCGACTGGCTGGCCAGGATGGACGAGGAGTCCGGCACGCTCCAGATCGCCATTAACGGCGGGAACGCCGCCACCGATATCGGCGCCGCGGTCGGCGATATGCTGCACGTCATGGCCGCCGACGCCCCGGAGATGGACATGGGCGAGGGCGACATGGGTGAAGGCGAAGGCGAGATGGGCGAAGAGGGTATGGAAGAAGGCGAAGGCGAGATGGGCGAAGAGGGTATGGAAGAAGGCGGTTCGGATGCGTCCATGGGCGGAGAGGAAGCCACCACGCAGCCTGCCCAATAGGATTCGAGGCGGCGGGTGCATAGCAACATGCCCACACGCCCCAACATACTCTGGTATTGCACGGATCAGCAGCGTTTCGACACCATCGGCGCGCTCGGCAATCCCCACGTGAGCACGCCGGCGCTCGACGGACTGGTGCGGGAAGGCGTCGCTTTCACGCGGGCCTACTGCCAGAGCCCGATCTGCACGCCCAGCCGGTCGAGTTTCATGACCGGCATGTATCCCGGCCGGATTCACAACTGCCGCAACGGGAACGGATCCTTCGTGAATCCGCCCCCGCTGATTTCGAAATTGCTGGCGGACAGCGGGTACGATTGCGGCCTGGCGGGCAAGTTCCACCTCCAGAGCGCGGGGAAGCGGACGGAACCCCGCATGGACGACGGCTACCGGTACTGGCGCTTCAGCCACGCGCCCCGGGACGACTGGCCGGAAGGCCATGATTACGGGGACTGGGTGCGCGAACGCGGCGGTGACCTCGACGCCCTGCGTTTCAGCGAGGACCGGGTCCCGCCCGAGCTCCATCAGACGACCTGGGTCACCGAATGCGCCCTGGAGTTCATCAACCAGCCCCGGGCCGCGGATGCGCCCTGGATGCTGACGCTCAACCCCTACAGTCCCCACGAACCGCTGATCCCGCCCCGCGTCTACGCGGACCAGTTCGACCCGGCCGACATGCCCGGCCCCCATTTCCGCGACAGCGACCTGACCGTCCAGGAAGCGTTGCGCGACGTGTTCTTCCAGTCGAAGTCGCGGCGCCCCGACGATTTCGACGGCAGGAAGCAGCAGGCCCTCTACTACGCCATGATCCGGCAGATCGACGACCAGTTCGCCCGTATCCTGCGCGAGCTCGAGCGGACGGGGCAGCGGGACGACACCGTGATCATCTTCACCAGCGACCACGGCGAAAGCCTGGGCGACCACGGCCTGCTCTGGAAGGGATGCCGGTTCTACGAAGGCCTGGTGCGGGTTCCGCTGATCTTCTCCCACCCCGGGCGCCTGCAGGCGGATCTCAGGAGCGACGCGCTCGTCGAGCTGATCGACATGTCGGCGACCATGCTGGACCTGGCCGGGGTGGAGCCGCCCGGGGAATTCCAGGGCCGCAGCCTGCTGCCCATCCTGACCGGGGAGGCGGATCCCGGGTTCCACCGCGATTTCGTCCGCTCCGAGTACTACGACGCCGTCCACGCTGAGCCCATGAGCTACGCCACCATGTACCGGGACGAACGATACAAGCTGGTGGTGTACCACACCCACGGCAAGGGCGAGCTCTATGACCTGGGAAACGACCCGTGGGAATTCGAGAACCTGTGGCACGATCCCGACAGTAGGGAATTGAAGGGCCGTATGCTGGAGGCGGCCTTCAACGCCACCATGGTCCAGGACGTCGACCCCGGCGGCGCATTGATCGCGGGGACCTGAACCGCACTTTCTGGAGCGAAACCCGATGATCGTCGACAGAAAACGGCTGGAGGACGAGGAGGAGCAGACCCTTGCGCCCTATGCCGTGAAGAGCAGCGCGTGCCGGGGACGCTGTTTCCCCGAGGAAGAGGCGCCGTGGCGCACGCCGTTCCAGCGGGACCGCGACCGCATCGTCCACTCGAAGGCCTTCCGGCGGCTGGAATACAAGACGCAGGTCTTCGTGTACCACGAGGGAGACCACTACCGGACGCGCCTGACGCACACCATGGAAACGGCCGGCGTGTCGGAGACGATCGCCCGTAACCTGGGCGCGAACCAGGATCTCGCCGCGGCCATCGCCCTGGCCCACGACCTGGGCCATCCTCCCTTCGGCCACTGCGGCGAAGAAGCCCTGAACGTGCTCATGAAGGGTCACGGGGGGTTCCAGCACAACCGTCAGAGCCTCCGGGTCATCGACCTCCTCGAATGGCGCTATCCCGCTTTCCCGGGGCTCAACCTGACCTGGGAGACGCGGGAAGGCATCGCCAAGCACAACGCGCCGCACGGTTTCGACCTGAACGACTTCCAACCGGGACAGTACGCTTCCGTGGAAGCCCAGATCGCCAACCTCGCCGACGAGATCGCGTACAATTCGCACGACCTCGACGACGGCGTCAGCGCGGGCATCCTCAACCTGGACCAGCTTTCCGACCTGGACATCTGGGACGGCGCGATCCGCGAGGAGGTGGAGAAGGTCCGGGACCTCGACCCCACGCGCAAGCGGTACCGGATCATACGGGCGCTGATCAACCAGCAGATCATGGACGTCGTCCAGACGACGCACCTGAACCTGGAGCGCCACGGCGTCAAGTCCCCGGACGAGGTGCGCGAGCTGGACTTCCCCGTGGTGGATTACAGTCCCGCCATGGCCACGAAAAACGGTCAGCTTCGCGCTTTCCTCACGGACAACTTCTACCGGCACTACCGGTTGATCCGCATGTCCCGCAAGGCGACCCGCTTCGTAGAAAGCCTCTTCCACGAGTACATGGCCGATTCGAGGCAGCTGCCGCCGACCGACCGCCGGTACCCCGGGAACGAGCCGCTCGAGCGCAGGGTCTGCGACTACATCGCGGGGATGACCGACCGCTACGCCCTGCGGGAATACGAGCGGCTCTTCGATCCCTACGAGCGTGTCTGAACCCTGATTTCCCTTGATTTTTTCGGTGAAATCCCTATCTTGACCGCAACGGCGACCGGGGTACATTGTCCCGCCGGACGGGGAAATCCGTCCCGCGGCGCGCCGGTCCCATTGGGGGGTCGTTCAAGGGTAGGACACATGGCTCTGGACCATGGAATCGGGGTTCGAATCCCTGCCCCCCAGTTCGCGTTCATGCCGGGAAGAAGCGATGGCGCAACCAGCGGCGCGGCAGTAAGCGGCCGGTGAGAAGACTTGACTCCGAGCGGAGAACGGAGTATATTTTCGAAGACAAACGTGGCGGTATCGTCTAGTGGTTAGGACGGGTGGTTCTCAGCCATCAAACCGGGGTTCGATTCCCCGTACCGCTATTCGGTCAGCGTTTTAAAAGACCCGGCAGCTTGCAGATCAACCCCCGCAAAGCCCCTGATACCAAGGGCGTACGGGGGTTTCTTTTTGGGAGGTCACTGTCCGCCGGTGGTTCGGCGCCATCGCCCGGTGTGCCAGTGATTTCGGGACCAGGTATGACATAGGGAATACCGGGCGTCATCCGGTTTCCGGTCGGCAACGTCCTCTTACGGCGCGATCGTTACTCCGCTCCAGTTATCGGGAAACGGCCGATAGGTGTCGTGCGGGTAAGGAACGGCGATCGACCGCCGCGACGCGACGTCCGGCATGGCCTCGACCTGGTCGATGAGTTCCCACATCAATGCGACGCCTATTCCGAACCCGTGGGATGAAGGGATGACAATACCCGTTTCGTTTCCGCCCGGCGGTTCATCCGACGTCTTGCCCGGTCCTTCTTCCGGTGGTTCGGTGCCATCGCCCGGTGGTTCGGTGCCATCGCCCGGTGGTTCGGTGCCATCGCCCGGTGGTTCGGTGCCATCGCCCGGTGTACCGATTTCGGGACCAGGTATGACATAGGGTATACCGGCATAATTCACGGCCACGACGTATCCTTCATGATCGAAGACCGGGCTGCCGCTGGTGCCCGATTCCAGGAGCATGTCGTAATGCAACACTTCGCCGAGATCCTCAGGTCCGAACTGGCCGTCGTAGAACGGTCGCAGGCTCGATAACGTACCCTCTCTGAACGTCGCGATCACAAACTCGAGGTTCTCCAGTATCAGCGCGCCGGGAAACCCCAGCGTGCCGAGCGGCTGACCGGTTCTCAGGCTGCCTGCCATCTCGCGCGGAAGTAACCGAGGCAATGGGCCGGGCAGGGTACCCTCTTCCAGGACGATCAGGGCTAGATCCGGGCTTTCGGATCCCAGGTCGTACCGTTCGTGGAAGATCGAGTGCTCCCAATAATACGTCCCTTCTTCGCCTATCACCGTTCCTGTTCTCGCTACGAAATACCGCGGACCGCCGCCGTCGGGAGGATGTGCGGTGGCGACCCCTGGATTCGGCAGCGACACGGGCTGGGCATCTGCGGAGATCGCGGCCTCGACCACGTGCGCGTTCGTCCACAGCATGTTGTCATAGTGGGCCGCGAAGGCCGTCCCGATCGGGAAGATGTTGTCTTCGGTTTCAACCCCGACGAGATAGATGGCGTCGGCGAGGTGGCCATCCTCGATCACGTCGGCCCAATTCAGCGGCTCACCCGGCTCGCCGTGGGTTCCGGGCTCTCCCTGAGGCCCCCTGGGACCCTCGGTACCTTGAACGCCCTGGGAACCAGCCGGCCCCTGAAGCCCCTGAGCGCCCTGGGGACCAACCGGACCCTGGTCGCCCTTGCATGCGATCAACATTGGCAATGCGAATATTACGAGCAGTAGTCGTTTCGTGGTCTCTCCTGTCATGGTGCCGCGGACTGAAAGTGCCGCGGACCAGAAGTGCCGCGGCTTGAGGCTTGAGCATCCGGGAGCCCCGCAGCCCGTCGGTACCCCCGGTCCGCCTGTTCTTTTCCTCCTGAACTTAACTATAACGGCCCGGTCTTGTTATACCCGAAGGTCAGTTGGACAATGCCCCTGAACATCACGTCGAGCAATGCCTGGTCGATCGCTCCGGACGCCGCGACAAGGCCCCTGACGACTTGCGCTGAAATCGAGAGCTGCAGGGATTGTGTTTGCCCGCTGCGGATCGTGTACGTAAGAGGTGGGTATTCCTCCCCGTCGATCGCCAGGTGCAGCTTGTCCCCGACTACAGACCAGGTGCCGCCCATCTGCCCGGCGGGATCGCCAGCGGTCAGCGTGCTGTCCGCATGGAACGTGATCGTCGGCAGGTCTATGATCGACGCGGCGTCCACCGCCTCATCGACAATCTCCGAGGCCGTGGTGTCGGCCACACCCCGGCCGGCCAGGTGATCCGTGACGTTGGCCTTCATTTTCGCTGTAAAGCTCTCGCCGGCGTAATGCCACGATCCGACCAGCGGGTGCTGCCCGGATCCGGGAACGGTGTCGGTGAAACCCGACATGAGTTTACTTTCATCACCGCAGCCCAGGACGGACAGCACGGACAGGAACACCGTTTGTCGCATGATCGGGAAACCCGATAGCATCCTGGCCATGGGCTGATCTCCCGCTCTTCCGAACTTCACTTCAACTCCCCGGACACCGCGTTTATCCTGCTTTCGTCGGGGCGGAAAGGCCCCAGGGAGGAAAGGACGCCGTCTCTGATGGGAGTTCCGGGCCTCGCCTCGCGCGCTGTCGCACGCACGCTAACGCATCAGCAACATTTTCTCAACGTCCACGAAATCGCCCGCCGACAGCCGGCAGAAGTACACCCCGCTTGGAACGGCCCGTCCCGCGTCGTCCAGACCATTCCATACACGGACATGTCTCCCGGGACCAAGCGCCTCGTCGTCCAGTGTCCGTACCCTCCGGCCGAGGAGATCGTAGATCGAAATCGAGACCCGGGCGGATTCGGCGAGTTCGAAACGGATGCGGGTGCTCCCGTCGAAGGGGTTCGGCGCGTTCGGGTGAAGTGCCGTCGTAAAAGCGCCGGGCACAGGCGGTCCAGGCGGTCCGGGTCCGGCGCCGGGTCCGGTCATCGCGTCTGATGGTTCGTTCCGGTAGGCGTCGAGCGCCTGGACGATGCCGAAGCCTGCCAGCGTGTCCGGCGCGGCCGCCTGGCTGGCGGTCCGCCGGAGCACCTGGAGCACCTTATCCGGCGTCCATTGGGGATGGGCTTCCAGCAGCAGGGCCGCCACACCGGCCACGAGGGGCGCGGCGTAGGACGTGCCGTCGCCCTGGCGGTACCCTTCGATCGTTTTCGTATCTACCTGGTACACCCCTTCCCCCATAGCCATTACATCCGGCTTCAGGCGTCCGTCGTACGTCGGTCCGACGGACGAGAAAGAGACGCGTTGGCCGTGGGCGTCGACGCCGCCCACGGAAATTACGCCTTCCGCATCGGCCGGCGCGGCCATCTTTTCGTAGGGCTCGCCACCCATGTTGCCCATAGCGTTCACGACCACGATGCCGCGCCTCACCGCCATGGCCGCCGCCCGCGTGGTCACGGCCGTCGTCCCGTCCATGTCGGAGTAGGCGTACCAGTCGCTGTACCCGAGCGAACTGGTGACCACTTCCGCTCCGAGACTGTCGGCCCATTCCAGGCCGGCGACCCACCAGTCCTCCTCGATTTGCCGCTCGAAGGTGATCGCCTCCGTACTCGCAAGGAGATAGCTGGCGCCGTAGGACGGCCCGATGAGATGTCCGGGCGCGTAACCCCCGATGACCGAAAGGACCGCCGTGCCGTGATCGACGTCAGCAAAACCGCGGTAGGGAGCGTCCTCTAGAATGAAATTGCGCCGCGCCTCCACGCGGGTCTTCAGGGTGTCGAATGCCGCGTGTTCCAGTTCGAATCCCGTGTCGAGGACTCCCACGAGCACGCCCCGCCCCGTCAGCCCCAGATCGTGGAGCTCCGGTACCTGGAGCTGGTTCAACTGAGTGAGAGAACGGCCATAGTCGAGGCGGGCCGCGCGGTCGGGGCCCAGCTTCCGGTCGGGGCCCAGCTTCCGAGGGGTTACCGGCGGTCCCGTGCGCCCCGGCCGGGGCGGCGGGCGGCGCATCCGTGCGACCGGCTCGATCCTGAGGACGAAGGGCAGCTCCGCCAGGCGCTGGATCACGCCGGGCGGCGCCGACACGCTCGCCGCGTTGAGCCACCGGGACACCTGGTGCACCACGCCGCCCGCTTCCGATATGCCGTCCAGGTAGGGAGGATGAACCGGCACGTCCTCCAGCCCCGGCCGCCCGCCGCCCCGCGCCTCGATGCGCCGGCGGGCGCGGTCGGTCAGCCTCGCCTCCGCGGCGTCCACCGCGGCGGTGATATCGGCGGCCGTGGCGAGCCCCTTGTCCGCCAGGTAAATCCAGACCTTCAGTGGATCTACGGTCCCGGCCATGGCGAGTGCGTCCCGGAGCCGGACGGAGATCTTCGGATCCGACGCTGAAACGGTCCGCTGGCCGGTCTGGCCATGGACGGGCAACGCATGGGAAACGCCGGAAAGCGTGAGTACGAGCAGCAGTAGACGGAAATTGTTCACGAGGCATCCTCGTCCTGCAGGCATCTTGCCAATTCCCTGTTCCTCCTTCGCAATAAAGCCGTTCGAGGGTCGCGGTCGCCAGGGAAAACCTCGAGCAAGAACCGATTGCCTACCCGCCGAACTCGTACAGGAGGTCGTCGCCGGTCACGTCACGGATCCGCAGCAAGACCTGGCCGGGACCTGGACCGTAGGACTGCTGGTAGCGGGTTTTGACCAGGCCGAGGTCGAAGCCGATGGTTTCCGTCGGGTATGCCTCGCACGTATCGCCGTTCGCATTGTGGGCCAGTACGGCCGGAAGCTGCACCGGATCCGACTCCAGGAAGATATTCGATATCACCAGGGTGAAGACGTGTTCCCGGCACCCGCCGCTGTACGAGACCGAGACGATCAGCCGGTCTCCGTCGATTGCCGCTGAGTTCACTCTGTAACTGTCGTCTCCCCAGTCGCGGTCGCCGGCGAGCACCACGTTGCCTTCGCGGCCGGCCGGACCGGGCGGACCGGTCGGACCGGGCGGCCCCGGATCGCCCGGTGGACCGGGAGGTCCTGCCGACCCGGGCGGTCCCACCGGTCCCACGGATCCCGGATCGCCCTTATCGCCCTTTGGCCCCGGGGGACCGGCAGGCCCTTTACAGGAGGCCGTCACCACCAGGAATGAAATCGCCAGGACAAAGCTGAACAGCGCTGAAGCAAGCGGTCTGATCATCGGTTACACCCTCCAGTCACAAACCTTGAAGTCGATCCCATTAAAATCCGCTCGCCGTGTATTTCGGTCGCCGCTGCAAGAAGTGCGCGGTTCCTACTACGGCGAGCGGCGAAGATGCGCAGGCCGCCATTGTCGCGCGCCGGGTGACAGCCTGCACTTTCCCCGGACTCTGTCTGCACCCGGCTGAGAGTCCCGGCGCGACTGAGGTGTAGCAGGTTTCGTTCGGTCTTACAAAGCACATCCGGTTGCCATTCATCCCGGGCAACCGTCCATATTGGCAAGTTTAACAATCGACAACAGTTAATATCGTGATTTTTAGCAGAAAACACGATGGCCAAATTGCATTTTATGTGCCATTCATGTGATATTTTCAATGCTATACATTACTATATGTGACTTTATTGTATATACACGTGTTCGGGAGTTGATACACCAGCAAACATCGCGAGCAAATATCGCGCTGTGCAGGCGCGCGAAACCGCTCGAAAGGTCGCACACATGCATGGCTTCCGGACTATGGTTGGCTATAGGGGATACGTGTGGGAGTGACCTGGGGTATGGCCGGGGCGGAACTCGTGTGGGAGTGACCCGGGGTATGGCCGGGGTGGAAATCGTGTAGGAGTGACCTGGGGTATGGCCGGGGCGAAATTCGTGTGGGAGTGACCCGGGGTATGGCTGGAGCGGAATTCGTGTGGGAGTAACCCGGGGCATGGCCGGGGCGGAATTCGTGTGGGAGTGACCCGGGGTATGGCCGTGTAAGTCCGAATCGTTGCGCGTTCAGTCCCTTCCCGGACCGCGGGGCACCCAGCGGATCCGTGCGTCAAACGACCACGAAGCGTCCGGAGCGTCCCGCCGCAGTTCATGAAGCCGCGCTTCCCACAGCGCTCCGGTCCCGGTAGCGGGGCCGCCCCAGCGGGACGAAACGGTGAGCAACACCCCACCCGCCGACGGGTTGCCGACGGTGAGCGTGACGCCCAGGCCGCGCTCGCTGTAGTCTTGCGCAGAGTGCAGCGCTAGGATCCGGCCCTGCGTATCGAGACGGACGGGACCGCCCGCGATCCTGAGCCCGCCCGCCAGCTCGAGCCCCGTACCCGTCTGTCCCGCGCCTCCATCGCGGCGCACGCTCGCGTCCAGCGCGAGGCCGAGGTGGCGCGACGACGGGCGAAGCTCGATGCCCAGGCGCTGCTGGTCCAACGCCGCGCCGCGTCCGTCGACGGTCTCCCCGCCGTCCCCGGTCGCCAGCCGCGCCCATCCCGCGTCTGCCCGAAGTCCGAACCAGCCGGCGAAGCGGCGCCTCACCTCGAGAAGCCCGAGGCCCAGTTCGAGGCTGCTCTCTCCCATGCGCCCCGAAGCGCGCACGTTCTCTGCCGTCCCGCGCCCGCCGCCGGCCATCGCCCATGTCGACGTGGCCGCGTTCGTCCAGCGCAGGTAGGGGTACACGGCCGTGAGCGAGGTCTCAAGACGCCCTCCGGCCGTGCCCGCGTGCCAGTCGCCGCCGCCCTTGCTCCGCGCGACGGCGATACCGGTGAGCCAGCGCTCCCCGATCGCGAGGTCGAGGCCTACCCAGCTCGTGCGCAGATCGCCCTCGTAGCGGCGGACCGCCGCCGTCGCGCCCGAGAACGTCTGGATGTCGCCCTGGCCCCAGAGCCGCCAGGTCCGGCGGCCGGCCGTCTCTTTTGCGCCGCCGGCATCTGTGCCGATTCTGCCGATCCTGCCGATCCCGCCGCCGTCGCCGTTCTCACCGACCCTGCCGATTCTGCCGCCACTGCCGCCACCCCATCCGAACACGAACTCCGTGTTTCCGCCGCCGAAAGCGAGCCCGCCGGGCACCGCGGCGTCATAGAGCAGCCGCCCGGCCGCCTCGCGCGCCGCCGCCCGGCTGAGCGGGACGCGGTAGCCCAACACCGTCAGCATCGAGCCCGCCGCCGCGCGGCTCTGCACTACCTTGCGGCCGAGCGTCATGCGCGCGCTCGCCAGATGCGCCCGCGCGAGCGCCGCCAGGGTCTCGTCGATTACCACGCGCACGGGCCGGTCGTCCACGACCGCCGCGAAGGTCTGCTTCGCGAAGAGCCCGCCGGGATCGCGCGCCGTCACCTCGATGGTTGCCGAGCCGTACGTCGCCGGCGTCAGCGTCAGCGCGGAACCCGCCACGGCAACCGCCGCTACGGACGTATCCGAAGACACGGCCGCGTAACTCAGCGGGTCTCCGTCCGGGTCCCCGAAATACGGCCCAAGATCGAGCCTGGCCGCGGCGCCGCCTTCCTCGAGCGCCTGACTGGAGATCACCGCCGACACCGACGGACCCTCGTTCACGTTCGTCACCTCGATCGTCACCTCGGCCATGGCTTCCGCCCCGTGGGGATCGCGCGCCTTCAGCGTAAGCACGTACCGGTTCGGTTCCGCCTCGTAGTCCTCGCCCGCGCCGGTGTACGCCACCGCCCCGTCGCGCGCCCCGACCGCGAACAGTCGGCCAGTGTCCGCCACCGCCCCGTCGCGCGCCCCGACCTCAAAACGCCGGCCGTCGCCCGCCACCAGCGCGTAGGTCACCTCGTCCCCGTCCGGATCCGTTGCGGCCACCCTTCCCAGCGCCACCGGGCGGTCGCGCCCGTCCTCGTTCTCACTAAGCTCGAACGCGTAGGAAGGGGCATCGAAGGCCGGCGGTGCGTTCACGACCTCCACGTCCACCTCCGCAGATGCCGTACCGCCCCGCCCGTCCGAGACCCGCACGCGGATCGCCACGGGCCCCGTGTCGGCTGGCGCCCGCCAGCGCGCCATCGATTCGAACGTTCCCTCCATAAAGAGGCCCTCAGGCGCCATCCACCTGTACGTCAACGGATCGCCGTCCGGATCCGTGGCTTCCGCCGTCAGCAGCGCCTCGTCCCCGGGCCCCACCTCGCACGGATCGCACGAAGCGGTCACCGACGGCTCTTCGTTCACGTCCGTCACCTGGATCGTCACGTCGGCCGTAGCCACCGCTCCCTGCGGATCGCGCGCTTCCAGCGTAAGCACGTAACGGTTCGGTTCCGACTCGTAGTCCTCGCCCGCGCCCGTGTACGTCACCACCCCGCTCCGCGTTCCGACCGCGAACAGCTGCCCGTCGCCGGCCGCCAGCGCGAAGGCCACCTCGTCCCCGTCCGGATCCGCGGCGGCCACGGTGCCCACCGCCACCGGGCGGTCGCGGCCGTACTCGTTTTCCTGGAGCTCGAACGCGTAGGAAGGAGCATCGAACGCCGGGGGCCGGTTGGCCGGCGTATGGTCAAGAATCGTCACCACGACAGAAGACGGATTGCCCGCTCTCATCACCGAGGGCATGTCGGCCAGCGACACCATGAACGTCTCGTCGTCGGGGTCGTCGTCCCGGGTCGTGGAGATCATCCCCGTTCCTGCCTTCAGCCCGGCGCCGATCGTGATGCCGGCGAGCGAGCCGAAGTCGCCCGCCTCGGCCGTGCCCGCCGCCAGCGTCAGCGGGACCGTCATCGCGATCCCGTTCGCCTCAGACAGCGTCGCCGTGACCATCACCGGAGAACCCTCGTCGACCGGGTTCGGAGAGACGGACAGCCGCACCGTCATGAGGGTAGCCGGTTCCGTGGGCGGCTCCGGTTCCGTGGGCGGCGTCGGTTCCGTGGGCGGCGTCGGTTCCGTGGGCGGCGTCGGTTGAGAGGGCGGTGTCGGGGTAGGCGTCGTGGGCGGCGTCGGTTGAGAGGGCGGCGTCGGTTGCGAGGGCGGTGTCCGGGTCGTGGGAGGCGGTGGGTTCGTGCCGACGTCGTCCGTGAACTCCCAGGTGCATTGCGCGGTGACGTCCGGAGCGGCCCTGAGCCTGTATTCGAACCCCCTGAAGCCGGGGAAAGCCCGCCGCAACGAGGACAGAGGGGAGTGGTAGAATGAGATCGATCGGCCGGACGTTCTGATCGGAGGGGATCCCTGCCAGGGCTCCGAGTTGCCTTCGAAGATCGGCCGGTACTCCGTCTCCATCTTCACCGCCGGTGCGGGCTTGAGCACGAAATTTACATGCGGCTGCACGGAGTTGTCCGATACCGTGGCGCCGCACGCCGGGACGCCCTCTGCGGACAGATCCCACGTTTCGTTGTCGCGGACGATGAAGACGATATCCTGGAAGGGGAAGGCCCGCCCGCAGGGCACGGTGACGCGTCGCTCTAGCGTGACGCGGTGGTCGCCGAGTGCGCGGTTGCGGTGGAACGTGATGCGCACCGCCTTCTGTCTGTTGGAGTCCTGCTCGTTCCAGCTGTATGACGTCGGAGAGAGGCCAAGGAGGGCGCTGTCGGACGCGACGAACTCGATCACGGCCGGGGCGCAACCCTGCTCCACCAGATAGGCAAAGTTGAGCCTGTAGGACCGTCCCTCGTTTACAGCGAATCCAATGGGTTCATCATCGATGGCCAGGACGGTCACCGAATGGCTGATGCCGCCATAGTTGGCGCCGCTTGCCGTGTAGGTGACCGTCGTACTCCGGTGCGCCGGAGGCTGATTGCGTATTGTGTCGTCGACTCCGGTGTAGGTCACCTGCTGCCTGGTGTTGTAGTTGGTCGCAGTGAACGTCAGAGTCGTCGGATTCACGGTCAGGACCGACGTGTTCCCACTGGCAACCTGCACCGTGACGTCCCCGGTCGGTTCGCCGGCCAGCCAAACTTCCTGCGTGTAGGTGCCGCCGTTCTCCTTGACCCAAACGGCGCTAGCGTCAACGGATATTCCGCGCGTCTGGGCCGATGCCGACTGCGGGATGCCGACAGCGATCATCATGGCGGTGATCGCCAGCAGTGCGCCGAGGTCGCACGTTATACAAACGAATGAATAAGAAGATCCGTAAAACGACCGCATGCCGATCTGCCGAATTCAGTGAGGAATGGTCCACAGAATGTTCCGCTCATACGCTGACCGTGAGCCGTCCTACGTACCGGTCACTTCAACGAATTGAAATATCGCCCACTTTATCTCAGGTTTCAAGCCGTCTTTTGTCCCGGTCGGCGGTGCACATCCCCAGCAGTGTCAGCTCGGTTTCATTCTGCACGCGACGATGAGGACCGGGGCCCGGAGATACAGGAAGGCCGGGCCCAGCGAGTTCGACCTGGAAGACCGGGCCGGGGCCGGATACGTGTGGGAGCGAACCGGGGCCCGGCCGGGAGGTCCGGCCGGGAGTTCCGGAACGTTGCAGTTCAATTCCTTCCCGGAAAGCGGGGTACCCAGCGGATCTGCGCGTCAAGCGACCACGAAGCGTCCGGAACGTGTCGCCGCAGTTCATGGAGCCGCGCATCCCACAGCGCTCCGGTCGCGGCGGCGGGCCCGCCCCAGTGGGACGAGACGGTGAGCAACATCCCGCTTGCCGATGGGTTGCCGACGGTGAGCGTGACCCCCAGGCCGCGCTCGCTGTAGTCTTGCGCGGAGTGCGTCGCCAGGATCCGGCCCTGCGTATCGAGGCGGACGGGACCGCTCGCGAACCTGAGCCCGCACGCCAGCTCGAGCCCCGTACCCGTCTGGCCCGCGCCTCCATCGTGGCGCACGCTCGCGTCCAGTGCGAGGCCGAGGTGGCGCGACGACGGGCTGAGCTCGATGCCCAGGCGCTGCTGGTCTGACACCGCGCCGCGCCCGTCGACGGTCTCCCCGCCGTCCCCGGTCGCCAGCCGTGCCCATCCCGCGTCGGCCCGAAGCCCGAACCAGCCGGCGAAGCGGCGCCTCACCTCGAAAAGCCCGAGGCCCAGCTCGAGGTCGCTCTCTCCCACGCGCCCCGAAGCGCGCACGTTCTCCGCCGTCCCGCGCCCGCCGCCGGCCATCGCCCATGCCGACGTGGCCGCGTCCGCCCAGCGCAGGTAGGGGTACACGGCCGTGAGCGAGGTCTCAAGACGCCCTCCGGCCGTGCCCGCGTGCCAGTCGCCGCCGCCCATGCTCCTCGCGACCGCGATACCCGTGAGCCAGCGTTCCCCGATCCCGTGGTCGAACCCGACCCAGATCGTGCGCAGGTCGCCCTCGTAGCGGCGAACCGCCGACGTCGCGCCTGAAAATGTCTGGATGTCTCCCTGTCCCCAGAGCCGCCAGGCCTGGCGGCCGGCCGCCTCATTTTCGCTGCCGCCAATGCCGCCGGCAACGCCGCCGCCGCCGTCGTCAACGGAGCCAGGTCCGATCCTGCCGCCACTGCCGTCACCCCATCCGAACACGAACTCTGTTTTGCCGGCGCCGAAAGCGAGCCCGCCGGGCACCGCGGCGTCATAGAGCAGCCGCCCGGCCGCCTCGCGCGCCGCCGCCCGGCTGAGCGGGACGCGGTAGCCCAACACCGTCAGCATCGAGCCCGCCGACGCGCGGCCCTGCGCCACCTTCCGGCCCAGCGTCATGCGCGCGCTCGCCAGATGGGCCCGCGCGCTCGCCGCCAGGGTCTCGTCGAGCACCACGCGGACGGGCAGGTCGTCCACGACCGCCGCGAAGGTCTGCTTCGCAAAGAGCCCGCCGGGATCGCGCGCCGTCACCTCGATCATTGCCGAGCCGTACGTCGCGGGCGTCAGCGTCAGCGCGGAACCCACCACGGCAACCGCCGCGACGGACGTATCCGAAGACACGGCCGCGTAGCTCAGCGGGTCCCCGTCAGGATCCACGAAATACGGCCCCAGATCGAGCCTGGCCGCGGCGCCGCCCTCCTCGAGCGCCTGGCCGGAGATCACCGCCGACACCGACGGACCCTCGTTCACGTTCGTCACCTCGATCGTCACCTCGGCCATGGCTTCCGCCCCGTGGGGATCGCGGGCCTGTATTGTCAGCGCGTACCGGTTCGGCTCCGCCTCGTAGTCCTCTCCCGCGCCGGTGTACGCCACCGCCCCGTCCAGCGTCCCGACCGCGAACCGCCGGCCGTCGCCCGCCACCAGCGCGTAGGCCACCTCGTCTCCGTCCGGATCCGTAGCGGCCGTCCTTCCCAGCGCCACCGGGCGGTCGCGCCCGTCCTCGTTCTCCCGCAGCACGAACGCGTAGGAAGGCGCATCGAAGGCCGGCGGTGCGTTCACGACCTCCACGTCCACCTCCGCAGACGCCGTACCGCCCCGCCCGTCCGAGACCCGCACGCGGATCGCCACGGGTCCCGTGTCGGCTGGAGCACGCCAGCGCGCCGCCGATGCGAGCGTCCCTTCCACAATTCGGCCTTCCGGCGCACTCCACCTGTACGCCAGCGGATCGCCGTCAGGGTCCGTGGCTTCCGCCGTCAGCAGCGCCTCGTCCCCGGGCCCCACCTCGCACGGATCGCACGAAGCGGTCACCGACGGCTCTTCGTTCACGTCCGTCACCTGGATCGTCACCTCGGCCGTAGCCACCGCGCCCTGCGGATCGCTCGCCTCCAGTGTCAGCACGTAACGGTTCGGTTCCGACTCGTAGTCCTCGCCCGCGCCCGTGTACGTCACCACCCCGCTCCGCGTTCCGACCGCGAACAGCTGCCCGTCGCCGGCCGCCAGCGCGTAGGCCACCTCGTCCCCGTCCGGATCCGCGGCGGCCACTGTGCCCACCGCCACCGGGCGGTCGCGGCCGTCCTCGTTCTCCTTTAGTTCGAACGCGTAGGAAGAGGTTTTGAACGCCGGCGGCTGGTTGGTCGGCGTATGGTCCTTGATCATCACCTCGACTGAAGATGGTTTGCCCGCCGACATTTTATGGGGCATGTTGGCCAGCATCACCATGAACGTCTCGTCGTCGGTGTCGTCGTCGTCGCTCGTAGGAATCATGCCCGTTCCGGTCATCAGCCCGGCGCCGATCGTAATGGCGGAGAGCGAGCCGAAGTCGCCCGCCTCGGCCGAGCCCGCCTCCAGCGTCAGCGGGACCTTCATCGCGCTCCCGTTCGCCTTAGACAACGTCGCCGTGACCATCACCGGAGAACCCTCCTCCACCGGGTTCGGAGAAACAGACAGCCGCACCGTCATGGGGGTAGCCGGTTCCGTGGGTGGCTCCGGCTCCGAGGGCGGCGTCGGTTGAGAGGGCGGCGTCGGTTGTGTGGGCGGCGTCGGTTGAGAGGGCGACGTCGGTTGAGAGGGCGGCGTCGGTTGAGAGGGCGGCGTCCGGGTCGTAGGCGGCGGTGGGTTCGTGCCCACGTCGTCCCTGAACTCCCAGGTGCACTGTGCGGTGACGTCCGGAGCGTCCTTGAGCCTGTATTCGAATCCCTGGAAACCGGGGAAGGTCTGCCTCAACGAGGACAGAGGGGAGTGATAGAAGGACATCGATCGGCCGGACGTTCCGATCGGAAGGGATCCCTGCCAGGGCTCCGAGTTGCCTTCGAAGATCGGCCGGTACTCCGTCTCCATCTTCACCGCCGGTGCGGGATTGAGCACGAAACTGGCCTGCGGCTGCACGGAGTTGTCCGCGACCGTGGCGCCGCACGCCGGGACGCCCTCGACCGACAGATCCCACGTGTCGTTGTCGCGGACGGTGAAGATGATGTCCTGGGGGTCGATGGCTCCTTCACATGGTTGGGTGAGAGGCCGCCTGAGCCTGACTCGCCTCTCTCCGATAGCGTAGTTGTAGGGAAAAATCAGCGTCGCCGTCTTGATCGTGCCCGAATCCTGTTCGTTCCACGACAGCATCGTCGGCTCGACGCTGAGCACGCTGGTATCGGAACTTTCGAAGCTAATGACGAGCGGGGTGCAACCCTGTGTAACTATATAGCCGAACCGAAAGTTGTACGCATACCCCTCGTCGACGGTGAATTCTCTGGGCTCGTCATCTGAGGCGGTAACGCTCACCCGATGGCTGACGCCAGCGTAATTCCCGCCGCTCGCGGTATACGTAACCCTCGTGGACCGGTGACTCGGAGGATAGTTCAGCCGGCTGTCGTCGACTCCGGTGTACGTCACATCCTGCTTGACGTTGTAGTTGGTCGCAGTGAACGTGAGCGTCGCCGGATTCACGGTCACGACCGACGTGTTCCCACTGGCAACCCGCACCGTGACCTCCGCGGTCGGTGCGTTGAGCAGCCATACCTTTTGTGTGTAGGTACCGCCGTTCTCGGCGACGACCACGGAACTATCGTCAACGCGTATCACGGGCGTGCCCTGAGCCGTGGCCGACCGAGGGACTCCGACAGCGAACGCCAGGCAGGCAAGCGTCAGAAGCGCACGGTGACCATAAGATTTCCAATGGTAAGCGCTAAAACGGTCTCCGCGGGCTCTCGTGGCGATTTCTGCCAGGATCGGCTTACAGAAACGCCCGCATCCTTCAGGTCTCCAAGCTGGCTGGTATCCGGGAATACTCCCAATGGCAAAGAAATCGAAATATCGCATGATTCCCCCCCATCCTGCTAAGAATGATGACCGTTTACGACTACCGCGGCTATCACCATGCGCCCGACGTGATGAACATCTAGGGCGTAACGGGTAAATGCCGCGCCTGGATCAGAACACTGTAACCTCCTCTCAATTTTGGCCGGCGGTCAGGACGTACGGCCTGGCCGTTCCAACTGTCCTCGCCGTTTCAGTCGTCTACTGTTAGTATGGTCAATTTCAGCCGAGAACACGAAGGAAAAATTTCATTTTATATGTCATTATTGTGAATTCATATATACTTTTATAACTAAATTATGAATTTATGAAACAAAAACGTGTTCATGAGTTGATATATCCAACGAGTATCGTTGCTGCGCAGGCGCGCGAAACCGCCCGATCCGTGCCGGGCGGGCTACCCGGTCATAGTGGGCGACAGGGCCATAGACAGACTATGATGGAAGGCGTGCGGTGGGCGCCATGGCGAAGAATCTACCCGGCAGGTCGGGCGACGACGCCGGAAATCCAAGGCAGATGCTCACGGAGTCACGCGTGGGCTATCGCATGGCAAGGCCCGAAGAGGGCCAGGAGAGGTCTCAGGGAAGAGAGGTTTTAGGGGGATGGGTTTCCGGAATGAGGGGTTTCCGGAAAGGGACCCGGGCTGGAAGGGGACCCGTATTTCGGTTCGCCAACAGGCCGCCGCGTCTGCCTGCCGCCGCGTCTGCCTGCCGCCGCGTCTACTTGACGGCGACCGTCTACCTGCCGCGGCGATGCTACCAGGCCGCGGCGATGCTACCAGGCCGCGGCGATGCTACCTGCCGTGGCGACTCTACCAGACCGCGGCGTCTACCTGCGGCGGCGACTCTACCTGCCGACGCACGTCTACCTGAAGGTGGACGGCACGGAATCCGTGGTCTCTTGAAGCACTTCCTCGGTGCGCCAGATCAGTTCAAGCACGTGGACCACCTTTTCCAACTGATCCACGTCCCACTGATCGGAAAGCTCCAGGGCTCTCGTCTTGAGGTGATCCCAGAACAGCTCGGTTGCATCCCGCCCCTCGGTCGTCAGTTCGCACATCACGACTCTTCGATCACTCGGATCCGAAACCCGTTGAACGAGGTGCTTCTTGACCAGGCGGTCCACGATGGTGGTCGTCGTGGAAAGACCGCTGCCCAGGTAACTGGCAATCGCGCCCATCCTGAGCGGCCCCACGTGCTCGAGCAGGATCAGCGTCTTGATCTGGGGTACGGTCATGTCCAGCCCCTGCCACTCATCCAGTCTAGCAATATACGTCGATCGCCACAGTTGCCTTACGAGGGTCACGAAGCGGTCTGAAAGTTCTCTCAGGTTGTTTATTTGCACGTTGTCTCACCTACTTCCGACAGGCCTCCGAAATGAAAGATAACAAGAATTCGAAACACCGGTTTTCAATTTGCTTCTCAAGGCGCCTTATCCCGATCCGGCGTCAGATTCCGACCTGGAAATTCCTCCTCAACTTCCATCGGTCCACAAGTTCAGTCCACAACGATTTCCGTTGTTATACTATGGTTATAACTATGCTTCTGTCAAGCAATATAAGGCAGATCGGGCTATTGCAATCGGTGCATATAGAAGAGAAAAACCGTATTTCGATTGGGAATATATCATAAAATAATGTTACGATATATAAACAGTAGATTAGGTGTAAATCATATAATAAGGTATAATCATAAATTGATGACTATCATCATACGATGTTCATTCGTGACAGATTGACCGAATAGACGTAAATGTTGTGATAGCTCCTGCAAGACTATTTCCCGGAAAATTTACTCCAAAATAACTAATTAAATGTCATTGAAGAATTTTCTATTGACAATAAAGTAATATAGAATAAGATTGTTTTTTGGTCCCATGTTTCAGCCATGAATCTTGTGCAATTTGTGCAATATTTGAACAACCCGATTACGTCAGGCACCGTTTTAATGTTAGACTCGGCCGAAGGACGCGCACCATTCAGGTCAGGTGACAACAAGCCCCGGGGCTCCTCGGTAACGCCGGGATTTTCGATAGCATCAGGCGCCGTCGCTGAGCACGTCCGCCGCGCGGAACCGGAATCAGGCGCATGACGCCGTTAAGAAGGCAGATATTCGATATACATTTTCGTCCGGAAATGAGGAACACGGGCGTGGATCGGCAGCATGAATAAAGACGAATATGTACGCGTGCTGGAGAAGAACCAGGAGGCGATCCTGGCGCACGTGCTCAAAATCGAACGCGAGATGAAGGATTTGAGGGCATTTGTCCGAGAATTGCTGCACGCCGTCGACAAGATGGAGCACCGTAAACTCGAAGAGGTACTCGATAGATAGACGCCTTGTTCGCCGGTACCTGATTACGATACGGTCGACTGCAATTCGAATCTTTCGTTGGGATAGGGATACTATTGAAATGTATGGGTGAGCGCGCATGTCCGACCGGCAAAGAAGCGAGTTGGAGCTCCGCTACCTCGGGGCGATGAGGCACCTGGCCTTCAGGTCCCTGACCGGCCGGGAAGACGAACTGGAACGCCGGGAAGACGAACTGGAACGCCGGGAAGACAAACTGGAACGCCGGGAAGACGAACTGGAACGCCGGGACGCGATGTTTCTCCGAATCCGGTCCCTGCTCGCGCTCGAACTTTTGGGCGCGCTGTCCTTGCGCGCGATTTCCCGGCACCTGGACTGTGCGCATTCGAGTGCGGGTTCCGCGTTGCACGGACTGGAACGCGGTCAGTTGGTGTGGCGCATCGCGGACACCGCGGATCCCGACCATCATGTCTTCGATTTGACCGGCAGGGGGCATGCGGTGACGGACCGGTTCCGCTACCTCCTGGCGGAGTGCGGCATCGAGGAGTCCGACCATTGGGAATCCACACGGTCGGACGACGTGGACGCCGTCCTGCGGATGATCCAGTCCCTGGGAAACGAGGTCCAGATGACCGGAATGGTCGACGGCAAGATGAATTCGGACGACCGGAACGGCCGCTGAAGTCCCGCAGGGCACAGGGTAACAGGCACGGGGCGCCCCGCGGCCGTACCCCTACGGTTCAGGATTCCCGTTTACCCTCCTTCTACACAGCTCATCCCTCCGCTTCTGTAGCTGAGTTTGTATTTCATCATAAACGGTCGTGGTAATAAAACCGGCTTCCAACAGGGTTTCCGTATTCCGGGCGTCGTACTCGATTTCCTCTTCCTCGGTCTTCGGCATGTCTTTATACGGGTTGTATTCAGAAGACAACTCGCTCATCGTTCATCCTTTGCTGTATTGACTGCGTTGCGTGCTGATTGAAATACAGCCCGTGGAAGCATCCCGGCCCGCTGCGTTCCCGCAGTCTCCACGCGCGTACGCCACCGGTCATATTACTTCTCAAGTCCTTATAGTATAAATTACGTCAACAAAAATACAGCGGTAAAGTACTTTCTGCCCGGTACGGAGACGCCGCCGGTCGACTTCACGGCTCCTATCCCGGCCTGAACTGCGCGGCCAGCTTCTCGGCCCAGGCCCTGTTCGCGTCGATCGTGCGCCCGGCGTTGTGTGGCGTGTGCACGACGTTGCGGCGCCCGAGCAGCGGATCGTCCGGAGGCAGGGGTTCTTCGTCCCACACGTCCGCGGCCAGGCTCAGTTCGTCGGCCATCACCCGCCGGCGGATCGCGTCCATGTCGCAGATCAGGGCCCGGGTAACCAGCACCACGAGGCAGCCGCGGGGAAGGGCGTCGATGTGACCGGCCCTGACCAGACCGGCCGTCGACTCGGTGAGCGGCACCATGGGCGCGAACACCTCCGCGTCCGAGACCAGTTGATCCAGGTGGTAGACACGGCGGGCTCCGGCGCGGTGAAAGCCCGGTTCCGCGGCGTACGGGTCCCAGGCCGCCACGTCGCCGCCCAGCATCGAAGCAAAGCTCGCATACTTGCTGCCGATGTTGCCGGCGCCCACGATCCGCACCCGCTTGCCGGCCAGCGTGCCGTTGGCGAAACCGGGGTCGTCGCCGAACTGTTGTCCCCTTGCCCCGGGCCGTCCCTGTCCGCCGGGCGGCTCGTAGTCCCAGGGCGCCTGGTCGTGGATGATCTCCCGGTGCAACTGGGGTATCCGCCGCAGTCCGCACAGGGTCAGCGCCAGGCCGAACTCCGCCACGGACTGCGACCAGAACCCCTCGCTCGGATGATCGTAAACGGAGACGCCGGCCCCGGCCAGGTACGCGCCGCAATCCTCGTCCAGCCCCCGGCCGTAGGCGTATTGAAAGGTCGCTTGCCGCAGCGCGCCGAACCGTTCCAGGCATGCGACGGTCACCGGCATGCCGAGCGCGGCCAGCCTGGTCACGCGGTCCGCATTGCCCGCGTCCGTCGCGACGCCGCCCAGAGTACGGTCGTCCCCGTGCGCCAGGCGCAGGAAATCGGCTTCGGGCCAGAGGGCATGGAAATGGTCGGCGGCAAAGGGCCAGACCCCGTCGAAATCGGGATGAACGACGATCAGATCGCCCATGTTGCATAGCCTCCGTTTGGTTGGTTTTGACGTCGTTCCGTCGTTCCGTCGTATCGTCGTTTCGTCGTTTCGTCGCGACGAAGGACGCGGGACGAAGGACGAGGGACGAGCGCCCCGGTGTGATCCTGCGCATACGTGAACTGTGTGCCCGCGAATCGCGATTCCTCAGTCTATGCGTATCGCGATCCTTCGCATACGCGTATAATGAATGATAATGTACACGAACGGGCCGGAATTCAACCCATACGCGGCCCTTCCCCCAAATCCCTTGACAGAGACGAGGAGCGGGACGTATCTAGATCCCATTGAGATCTCGGTCCAACCGGGGCGTATCCAACCATGGTTTGAAGCGGATCGGCTTCATCACCGGGATCCGACCCTTCCCTTCGATGCGACTTGAAATGATGCGTTGCGCTTGCTTCCCCGCGGGAAGATGGCTCGGCCTGGTCCTCCTTCCCCTGCTGCTGTCCGGATCCGTTTCCGCACAGTCCATAGATCAGATGCGATCCGACGACCTGCTCAAAGTAGACCTGCTCTATGTGGGCGCCCATCCCGATGACGAAAGCGGGGTCACGGCCACCTTCGCCCGCGAAGTCCTCGACGGCGGCGCAAAGGCGGGCATCGTGCTCATCACGCGGGGCGAGGGAGGCGGCAACGCCATCGGCCGGGAGCTCGGCCCCTCGCTGGGCATTCTTCGCGAGGCCGAGATCCGCCGGTCCGCCGCCGAGTACGGTGTGGACCTGGTCTACTTCCTGGACAAGACCGATTTCTTCTACACGCTGAGCGACAAGGCAACCTTCGACGTGTGGGGCCACGAGGACACGCTGGGCAGGGTCGTCCGGCTGGTCCGCCTGCTCCGGCCGGACGTCATCGTGACCATGTGGCCCGGACCGGGCACCCACGGCCATCACCAGGCCGCGGCCCGTCTCGCCACGGAGGCATTCGCCGCCGCGGCCGATCCGGCACAGTTTCCGGAGCAGCTGGCCGACGAATACCTGCGGACCTGGCAGCCGGTGAAACTCTACTACAACACCGGGCGGGTGGGTTCGTTCTCCATACCGACGGGCGACATCTCGCCCAGCCGGTTCATGAGCTACGCGGAGATCAAGTCCCTGGCCCTGCGCAACTTCCGGTCCCAGGGCTTCGACCGGAGGGCCACGGTTCCGCCGCGCGGCGCCCGGGCGGAGTCCTTTCTCCTGGTGAAGACCCTCGTGCCGCCGTCGCCGGAAGGCCTGAAGACCCTCCTCGGCGGCCTGGAGGGACCGCGTGACCCCGGCATCGTACTGGGACCGCCGCCTTCGACCGATCCCCTGACCATCGCCATGAAACCCCGTTCGGACATCGTCCGGTACCGGCGCTGGGCCGAAGCACACCAGGTCTCGTGGGTCGCGGGCCTCTTGCCGGCCGCGCTGTCCATCGGATCGGGCATGACGGGTACCCTGGAGGCGGAGGTGGCCAGCCGGAGCCCCGAAGGCGCGTCGGGCCGGATCAGGCTTCACCTGCCCGACGGATGGACGGACGGCCCCCTGGAGGCGGTTTACGAAGTTGCCGGCCGAAGCGCGGCGACGGGCGAAGGCGGGACTGCGGGCGAAGGCGCGGCGACGGCCACGGCCACGGTACCCTTCACGTTCCGCGTGCCGGAACACGTGGCCCAGGGCAGCTACCGGGTGCGGTTGACGGCCGCCTCGGCGGACCCGGCGGATCGGTCGGCCGCGTCGGACTGGACCCTGGAAGACGGCGGCGTGATCGACGTGTTGCCGGTCATGGATCTGGCGGCCGCCCCGGGTCCCATGCGGATCGACGGCGATCTCGCCGACTGGGAGGGGATCGAGACGCACGCCATTACTTCGGGCCATATCTGGTCGGGTTCGCTGCCGGGCGGCGATGACGACTGCAGCGCAACGTTCCGTGTAGCGTACGACCAGGCGAACCTGTACGTCGCCGTGGACGTGCGGGACGACGCGGTGGTGTGCAACATAGCCCCGGACGACGTCAAGGGCCACTGGCGGTCGGATGCCGTGGAGATCTGCGTAGACCCGTCCGGTCGGAGCGACAACACGCTGACGGTCTTCAAGGCGGGCATCTTTCCCGGCACGACGGCGGGGCGGGAACCCAGGGCTGCCCGGGACGCCGACGCCCGGCAGGGCGTGATCGAAAAGACGGCGCCCGGGATGCGGGTGGCGTCCAGGTTCACCGGCCACGGCTACGTGATCGAGACGGCCGTCCCCTGGTCCGACATGCCCGGCGGCGTGGCCCCTCCGGCGGGAGAGACCATCGGATTCAACCTGGTGATCTACGACGGCGACGAGACCGATGCCGGTCCCGGGGCCAACATCGGCAAGGCCCGCCTGGCCTGGTCCTACCGGCCCTCCGCCCAGGCCCTGCCCTACTACTACGGCCGGGCCGTGGTCCGGTAGCGCGGGCCGTCAGGCCGTGGTCCGGTAGTGCGGGCCGTCAGGCCGTGGTCCGGTAGTGCGGGCCGTCAGGCCGTGGTCCGGTAGTACGGGGCGTCAGGCCGTGATCCGGTAGTGCCGGTCGTCAGGCCTCCAACCGGCCGCCATTCCACTCAACAGCCAATCGCAATCCATGGCCGGGCGAACAGCCGCCCACAGGGAAGGGAAACGTATTGAACCGCGAAGACGCGCTGGCGTTGCTCCATGAGCATACGAAGACGGACAGCCTGCGGAAACACGCCCTGGGCGTGGAGGCCGCCATGCGGCACTACGCCGGGAAATACGGGGAAGACGAGGAGAAATGGGGCATCGTAGGCCTGCTGCACGATTTCGACTACGAAGCCACGCCCGATCCGAAGGACCATCCCATGCGCGGGGCGAAGATCCTGGAGGAAGAGGGGTATCCCGAGGACGTCGTCTACGCCATCAAATCCCACGCCACCTACCTCGGTCTCGAACGGCGCAGCATGATGGACAAGACGCTCTTCGCGGTGGACGAGCTCGTGGGCTTCATCACCGCCGTCGCGCTCGTGCGGCCCTCCGGCAGCGTGCACGAGGTGAAGGTGAAATCCGTGCGGAAGAAGATGAAGGCGGTCGCCTTTGCCCGCGCCGTCTCCCGCGAGGACATCGTCGAAGGGGCCGAGAGCCTCGGGCTCGATCTGGCCGATCACATCGCCAATGTCATCGAGGCCATGCAGGGCGAAGCCGACGCGCTGGGACTCGCCGGGTCGTAGGGGTCGCCGGGACACGATTCCGCGAAAGGCCTGTCGCGACGCGGGCGTGCCGCCTCCAAACCCGTTGACTTCCGGGTGATTCCGGTGTAGATTTCGAGGCCCTGTCATCTACTCGCCTGCCCTTCGAAAACGTGGATTCACCGGTCATGGATGCTGGCAAGGAAGCCCTGGAATCGGCCCGGAAGGAATGGGAAGAGAAGAAGCTCAAGCCGGCGCTGGAGCGGCTGCCCGAGCGCCGCGAACGGTTCGAGACCGGTTCCGGCATTCCCCTGAAGCGGCTGTATACGCCCGAGGACACGGCGGGTATCGATCCCGACGCCGACATCGGCTTGCCGGGGGAGTACCCCTTTACGCGGGGCATCCGCCCGACCATGTACCGCGGCCGGCTGTGGACGATGCGGCAGTACGCGGGTTTCGGTTCGGCCGAAGAGACGAACGCCCGCTACCGGTACCTGCTTTCCCAGGGGCAGACCGGACTCTCGGTGGCCTTCGACCTGCCCACCCAGATCGGCTATGATTCCGATCATCCCATGGTGGCCGGCGAAGTGGGCCGCACGGGCGTGGCGATCTCCACCATCGACGACATGCGGACCCTCTTCGATGAAATCCCGCAGGAGTCCGTCAGCACTTCACTCACCATCAACGCGACGGCCACGGTGCTCGTGGCGCTCTACGCCGCCGTGGCCGGGGAGCGCGGCGTCCCGCTCGAGCGTCTGGCGGGCACGGTCCAGAACGACATCCTGAAGGAATACATCGCCCGGGGCACCTTCATCTACCCGCCGGGCCCCTCCATGCGCCTGGCCACCGACCTGATCCGTTTCTGCGCCGGGAGCATGCCGAAGTGGAACCCCATCAGCATCAGCGGGTACCATATCCGGGAAGCGGGCGCCACCGCCGTCCAGGAAGTCGCCTTCACCCTCGCCAACGGACTGGGGTACGTGAAGGCGGTGATGGACGCCGGAGTCGGCGTCGACGCCTTCGCCCCGCAGCTGTCCTTCTTCTTCAACGCCCACAACCAGTTCTTCGAAGAGGTGGCCAAGTTCCGCGCGGCCCGGCGGCTCTGGGCCCGGCTCATGCGGGAACGCGTGGGGGCGAAGAACCCCCGGTCCTGGCAGCTCAGGTTCCACACCCAGACCGGCGGGTCCACGCTGACCGCGCAGCAGCCGGAGAACAACGTCGTTCGGGTGGCGCTGCAGGCCCTGGCCGCGGTGTGCGGGGGCACTCAGTCCCTACACACCAACAGCCTCGACGAAGCGCTCGCGCTGCCGTCCGAATCGGCGGCGACGCTGGCGCTGAGGACCCAGCAGGTCATCGCCCACGAGACCGGGGCGGCCGACACGGTGGACCCCTTTGCCGGGTCCTACTTCGTGGAAGCGCTGACCGGCGAGATCGAAAAGGCGGCGGCGGCGTACCTGGAGCGCATAGACGAACTGGGCGGCGCCCTGGGCGCCATCGAGGCGGGATACCCCCAGGAGGAGATCAGCCGCAGCGCCTACGCGTACCAGATGGCCGTCGAACGGGAAGACCAGGTGATCGTCGGGGTGAACCGCTTCACCGACGACGAGGAGGAGGGGCCGGCGCCCTTTCCCATCGATCCCGCGATCGAGGCCCGCCAGATCGAAAGGGTCCGCGCGTTCAAGCAGGCACGGGACGGGCGCGCCGCGGCGCGGGCGCTCGAGGCGCTGGACTCGGCGGCCCGCACGAAGGACAACCTGATGCCGCTGATCATCGAAGCCGTGCGCGGACGGGCGACCCTGGGCGAGATCTGCGACACGCTCCGCGGCGTATTCGGGGAATACCGGAGGCCCGAGCGTTTCTGACGGATCGCGGGCAGTCGCGCGCCACCGGCCGCTTTGAGGCCTCACCCGCGTCCGCCGCGCCACCGGCCGCTTTGAGGCCTCACCCGCGTCCGCCGCGCCACCGGCCGCTTTGAGGAGATTGCATAATCCATGACGAGCGAAAACCCACGGAAGCCTGCCGGCCCGGACGAGTCGATTGAGTCCGCCGGGCCAGGCGGGACCGCCCGTTCCTCCGGGTCGTCCGGGCCTGAAGGTACTGCCGCTTCGGACGGGACCGCCCGTTCCTCCGGGTCGTCCGGGCCCGCGGAGAACGTCCGGTCTCCACGCATCGCTCACATCGGGATCGCCGTGCGCGACCTGGACGCGTCGCTCCGCCTCTACCAGGCGGCCCTCGGGCTGCCGTTGCACGGCCGGGAGACGGTGGAAAGCGACCGCGTCGCCGTGGCCTTCCTTCCCGCGGGCGGCACCGAGGTGGAACTCCTGCAGGCGACGGACCCGGAGAGTCCGGTGGCCCGGTTCATCGAGCAGCGCGGGGAGGGCATCCACCACATTGCCCTCGAAGTCGACGACATAGAGGAAACGCTCAGGACCCTGCGCGACCGCGGATACCGGCTGATCGACGAAGAACCGCGTACCGGGGCGGGCGGCGTCCGGGTCGCCTTCGTCCACCCCCGGAGCACGGGCGGCGTGCTGATCGAACTCTGCGAGAAGGGCGAAGACGGCCGGCCGTGACCTGCCTCCGCCGCCTGCGACCTGCCTCCGCCGGCCTGCGACCTGCCTCCGCCGCCTGCGACCTGCCTCCGCCGGCCTGCCGCGCGCGGTCTCCGCGGGGCGTTTCCGGCGGCGCGCGATGCTTCACGAAAACGTCATATGTCCGTCATCCGATGATCACGCGCCCGCCGTAACTTTTTCTTGACAAAGAAGTTTACCCTTCTTATTTAGATAGAATCGAAACATCAGTAGACTTTGGCCCCTGGATTCCTGCGTTCTCCGGCTTGGCCGCAATGGTTCGAAGCCGTTCCCCAGAGGGCCGGACGAGGTGGAATTCGGCGATCGAACCATCCGGTGAAGCATTGAAAAAATATGTCCGTTAGCGCCCGCACGGTGGATTCCGTTTCACCCGCGTATGATCCGTATTACGTCATTTCGGCAGTTGCTCGGCTACGTCGTCGCGTTGGCGATGTGCGTGTCCGGGGTGCTGGTCCTCACCGGCCAGCTCCTGCGGGTGTTCATTCAGACGGAACAGCTGAGACTGGTTTTCGGAAGCGTACTCATTCTCTACGGCATCTTCCGGTTCGTGTCCGCCTACTACGCGGATAAGCGGGCCGAGGAGACCCGCTCCATCCTTGAGGACGATTCATGGCGTGGAAAGGGGTCCACATCCGAGTAGCGTGCATGGGCGCGGCCCTGCTGTTCTTCATGACCGGCTGCGGCCAACCCGACGAAACGGCCACCCGGGGTTACCTCAAGGTATCCAGCGCGGAGGTCGCCTTTCCGTACATCGAGAGTTCGGCCGTCAAGTTCGGGCAGGTCTATAACGAAGCCTTTGTCGACGTGGGCAGGACGACCTCCCGCGAGGCGCTGGTCGACCTCGCCGACGGACGGAGCCGCCTGGCGGTGCTGTCCCGCGAGCCCAACGAATCCGAGGTCGAAGCGCTTTCGTCCGGGGAACCGGACTTCATCACCCGCACGGTCGCCCACGACGCGTTGGCGGTGATCGTCCACGGCGACAACCCCGTCGAAGATCTGACGGTGGGACAGCTGAAGGATATCTTTACCGGGAAGATCACGAACTGGCGGGAAGTGGGCGGCGAGGACAGGGCGATCCGCCCCCTGGTCCGCGACCGTAATTCGGGGACCTACGAGGTCTTCCAGGACATGGTGCTCGACGGCGCGGAGTACGGCGAGAGCGTGTATCCCTGCAGCACGATGGCCGCCCTGGCGGGCATCGCGGGCGCCTATCCGGCCGCCATCGGCATCACCGGTCTGCTGATAACGACCGACGTCCAGACGATGGCCTACTACAAGACGATCCGGATCGCGGAGGACGAAGGCGGACCCTATTTGCTGCCCACGCAGCACAAGTTGCTTTATGAACCGAACAACGAGCGCAAGAAGCTGTATCCCCTTCGGCGGCCGCTCGTGTTGTGCTACTTCAAGAGGCCGTTGGAAGTCAACCTGGTATCGGGATTCGTAACCTTTCTCACGGCGGTCAAGGGACAGCAGATCGCCATCGACGAAGGCATCGTGCCGGCGACCATGCCGGTCCGGACGGTCAAACTGCAATAGCGTAACGTTGCGTTGCAGATCCAATGAACGGATCATGAGGCACAGAAAACGAGATGACCGGTGCCTCGGGAGGAACCCAACATGTGGATCGAAGGTGAGTACCGCAGGAATGGCATAAGCGCCTTGCTCGTCCTCGGCGTGCTGCTGCTGGCCGGCCTGGCCGGCGCGCCGGCCGCGGTGGAGGCGCAGAGCGTGGGCGCCGCCCGGCAGGCCTTTGACGCCGGGAACTACGACGAAACCGTTTCCATACTCCGGGCCGTGCTCAGCAACGGGAAGAAGAACACGGACGCCCATTACTTGCTCGGTATGGCGTTGAAGCGGCAGGGCCACCTCGACGAGGCGTACTCCGAATTCGAGATTGCCGTCGACCAGCAGAAGAAGAACCACGACGCCCGCTTCGAACTGAGCCTGCAGGAGATCCGGAAGGGCCTGTTCGAGGATGCGGAGAAGTCGATCGAGGAAGGCCTCAAGCGCACCAAGGAAAAGGACGCGCGGTTCTTCTACGCCCAGGGCCAGCTCGCCATCGCCATGGAGGACTTGCAGAGCGCCATGGTGCTCTTCACCAGGGCCCGCAGCATCGATGCGCAGAATCCGTTGTACGTGCGCGGGCTGGGCGACGTATACGAGGCCCAGAACGTGTGGGGACTGGCGATCACCAACTACCGGCAGGCCCTCGCCATGGAGCCCGATTCCCCGGACGCGGCCATGATCTACTACCGGATCGGCCAGCTGCATTTCAAGGCGCGGCAGTGGAACGAGTCCTTCGCCGCGTTCCAGAGAGCGACCGGGCTCGATCCCTCCCTGACGGATGCCTGGTACCAGCAGGGCTTTATCCAGTACGTCGCCGAACGGTATCCGCTCGTGGTCGAGCCGCTCGAGAAATTCGTGGCGCTGGACCAGACCAACCCCGAAGCCTATTTCATGCTGGCCGAATCCTTCAACAGGACGCAGCGGATCAAGATGGCCGTGCCCCACTACATGAAGACGGTCGAGCTGGACCCAAGCAAGATCGAGGCCTATCTGCCGATGGGCGACGGCCTGGTCGCCGAAGGCCGGTACATGGAGGCGGTCAACGCCTACAAGGAAGCCCTGATGCAGAACGCGGACAACGCGGAATTGCATTACAGCCTGGGCTGGGTACAGACGCAGGCCGAGGTGGGCCAGTACGACGAAGGCATCCTCAATCTGAAGCGGTCCATCGAGCTGGACGGCTCGTCGGAGAAGCCCTATATCCAGCTGGCGCTGGTCTTCTTCGACCAGGAAAGGTACGCGGAGGCCATTCCGTACCTCGAGTCGGCCATCCAGGTGAACCCGACCGACCAGAACCCTTACGCGTACTACGGACGCTCGTTCATCGAGCAGGGACAGTACGCGCAGGCCGTGACGGCCGTCAAGACCGTGCTGGAGCCGACGCTGCAGGCGGTGGAGGACGAGCGGACGAGGATTACGTTGAGTAACGTGTACTATACCCTCGGCAGGGAGATCTACGGCGCGTCCCGCGAGGTAGAGCCTGCCCAGCGGCCGGCGATCTACGCCGCTTCGCTGGATATGTACCGGGCCAAGGTCGCCCACGACAGCACGAACTATACCGCCTTCCTGAACATGGGCATCGCGGGCCTTGTCGCCAAGGACGGCGCGGTGGCCCGGGACGCCCTGCTCCAGGTTCTGGACCTGCGGACCGAAGAAGGCGAGAAGGACCCGACGACTATTCTCCAGCCCTTGAAGTACCTCGGAACGGCCTACCTCATCCTGGAGGATTACGCCAACGCGCGCACGACGTTTCTAAGGGTGCTGGAGATCGATCCCGCGGACCACGAGGCCTACTACAGGCTGGGGTTCGACCGGGTGTTCAACAAAGATTGGAATGGTGCGATCGGCCGTCTGCGGAAAGCCGTCGAATTGAAACCCGACGAGGCCGCCTATCATCTCCTGCTCGCCCAGGCCTATACGAATGCGCAGCAGCTCGCGCCGGCGATCCGCCATTACAGGGAGAGCCTGAAATTGGATCCGAGCAACAGCAGGGCGCAGGAACAACTGAACACAGTGCGGGACATCTACGAGCAACTGCAGGGAGACTGAGGGACGTCAGGCAGCCGGTAACGAATCCTCGTTCGTCCGCGGGCGGGCCCGCCGCGCATGAACCGCCGGGAAGGCCCGGGGCGAGCGAATGACATGATCCGAGCCTGCTTTCAGGCGACACGGCGACACACAGGACACGGATGGAAAGGTGGTGGTGAAGGAAGGCGTTTGTCCCGCCGAATCTAACAGGACACGTTCAGCATGCGCGGTACCGGGTTTATCTGGCAGGGATAATATCACTGTGAGATGAGAGTTCTGGTTTTTCGTTCACTTTTGCAACAGAACAAAGTCTAAGGAGAATTGATATGCGGCCAGGCGCCTTTATCATGATCATCATCGTCCTCTGCTTTATTGTTTCTTGGATCATTTTCGAGTACTTCCTGCCACAGTTCGTAAAGGACGGCGGACCCGTGGTCATCGGCCTCATGGTGCTCACCATGCTGGACATCACCTTCATCATAGAACGTTCGCTGACCCTGAAGAAAGCCCGCGGCAAACGGTCGCAGGTGGCTTTTCTCAAGGACGCCATGGGCGCGGTCCGCAATAACGACATCGCCCGCGGAATCAACCTTTGCAATGCTCAGCAGGGTACCATGGCCAACGTGTTGCGCGCGGGTCTCGAGCGTTTTCAGAATATATCCGAAGAGAACCTGACGAGCGACCGGCAGGTGCAGGAGATCAAGCGGGCCTTCGACGAAGCCAACGCCCTCGAGACGCCGCTTCTCGAACGCAACCTGATCGCCCTGCAGACCATCGCGACCATCGCCACCCTGGTGGGGCTGCTCGGAACGACGATCGGCATGATCCGCGCCTTTCACGCCATGTCCAACGAGGGTGCGCCGGACGCCATTCAGCTCGCGCTCGGTATCTCGGAAGCGCTGATCAACACGGCGGGCGGACTGGCCGCGGCCATCATGGGTATCGTTGCGTATAATTACTTCGTCAACAAGGTGGACATGTTCACCTACGCGGTCGACGAAGTGGCACAGGAAGTCCTGGCCATTCTTACCGGCCGGGCCTAATCGGGCGGCGTTAAGGAGTCATTGATATGGCGCACGGAAAACACAAGCCGGTCTTTATCGACATGACGCCGATGGTGGATATCGCCTTCCTGCTGCTCATCTTCTTCATGGCCACCACGCAGTTCAAGGCCCCGGAGTCGATTCCCATCCTGCTACCGGAGTCCCATTCGGCCATCAAGCTGCCGGAATCGGACGTGGTGATCCTGACCGTCGGACCGAAACCGCAAAATGCGTTGTTCTGGCGGCTGGAACCGCAGCCCGAAGTGGGGATCGAGATGGCGGAGATGGAGAACGCACTGGTGGAGGCACGCATCAGGAACCCCCGTCTGCGTATAGCCATCAAGGCGCACAAGGACGCCGAGTTCGGCGTCATCAGCGACATGATGGAGATCCTTCAGAAAACGAACAACACCCGGTTCAACCTGGTCACGAACTTCGAGGACGATACCAAGACATCGGACGACGAGCCGACCAGCCTGAGACCGGTCAACCACAACCTGGTAAGGAGGTGATGACACATGGCTGCTGTCCAGGGCTCTCAGAAAGCCAGCGACAGGAAGAAGGAAGGCGCCAAGAAGAAAAAGACGCGCGACCAGATTTTCATCGACATGACGCCCATGGTGGACATCGCATTCCTCCTGCTCATCTTCTTCATGGTCACCACGGTATTCAGGGCGCCGCAGACCATGGAGCTGAACATTCCGCCCGACAAGGACGACAAGGTCGAGATCGCGGAATCGAACGTGCTGCTGATCTACATGCTGGACGACGACCGCATGTTCTGGCAGATCGGACGGGACATGACGCCCGAACTGCTGACGCTGGATGACGTCCAGGATTTCATCAAGGAGAAGGAAGAGGAGAACGCCGAGATGCACGAAGGCGAATCCAAGCTGGTGACCCTGGTGATGATACAGCGCACGAGTCCCTACGAGCAGATGGTCAACGTCATGGACGAACTGCAGCTGGGCGCCATCGACCGGTTCAGCATCACGGTCCTGGAGCAGGATAAATACGAGGAGGTGTTTGGCTCATGATGGGATCGCTGCTCAGCGTCGAGCATTTTCCTCTGAAGAAAGAATCCCCGATCAAGTTCTTCTACCAGAGGAATGCCAAACGGGGCATTATCGCAGCCGTAATCGTTCACATGCTCGCCCTCGGGACCTACTGGACCGTATGGTATATCCAGGAGCAGAACCGGGTCTACGCGACGAGGATCCTCGAGTATGCCGACCTGGGTCCGCCCCCGGCGCTGACCGACGCGCCGGAAATGCCGGAAGTGCCGGTCGAGGCGCCGTCCCAGCCCGTGATCGGCATACCGGAGCCCGTTGATGACGCCGAGGTGTCCGCCGAAATGACGATCGCCACGCAGACGGAAATGAGCCAGAGCATCGCGCCGGTGATCCAGGACATCGAGGAGGAGAACATCATCATCGAGGCGCCGGAGGAAGAGAACATCGTCATCGAGGACGACGCGCTGCCTACGCCGGACGAGTTTGTGGCTTTCGAAATCGAGCCCAAGCCCATCACGCCGATAACGCCCGAGTATCCGGAGCTGGCGCGCAAGGCGGGCATCGAAGGCACCGTGTGGGTCAAGATCCTGATCGACAAGAAAGGCGACGTGCGGGACGCACAGATCCTGAGAGGCATCGGCGCCGGATTGGACGAGGCGGCGATCAAGGCCTTGAGGAGCACGAAGTATACGCCGGCGATCCAGAACAACCAGCCGGTTGCCGTCTGGGTAGCGCAAAGGATCATATTCAACTTGCGCTAGGGCCGGCAGTCCCGTTGCGGTCGCCGGAATGGATGATCGTTGTACTTCCTTTGGCAGATGAGTTGAACATTGGGCGGGTTCGGAGTGCAATCGGCAAGTGTGCCGTCGCACCCCTGGATTCGGATGAGTAAGAGGAGGTGTTTGCCTCATGTTCGGAACGTTGCTGAGTGTCGAGCGTTTTCCGCTTACTATAGAATCTCCCCTCAAGTTTTTCTACCATAAGAACGCCAGAAGGGGGATCGTCGTTGCCATCGTCCTGCATGTAATAGCCCTGGGTACCTACTGGGGCGTCTGGTATCTGCAGGAGATGAACCGGGAATACAGGATAATGATCGTGGAACCCATTCCATTGGGACCTCCCCCGGCCTTGACGGACACACCGGTCATGCCCGAGGTGCCGTTGGAAGCGGCTTCCCTTCCGGTGATCGGTATACCGGAACCCGTGGATGACGCCGAAGTGTCCGCCGAGATGACGATCGCCACGCAGAGTGAAATGAGCCAGCAGATCGCTCCGGTGATCCAGGACGTCGTGGAGACGAATATCGTCATCGAAGCGCCGCGGGAGGAGAATATCGTCATTGCACCGGAGGCGCTGCCGTCGCCCGATGCCTTTGTCCCCCGTGAGATCGAGCCTGCACCGATCACTCCCATCCGGCCCGAGTATCCTGAACTGGCCCGAAAGGCCGGCATCGAGGGTACCGTCATCGTCAAGATCCTGATTGACAGGGAGGGAATGGTCCGTGACGCGATCGTAGTCAGGGGCGTTGGCGCAGGCCTTGATCAGGCGGCGGTCGAAGCGATCAGGCAAACGCGCTATACACCTGCGATCCAGAATAACCAGCCGATTGCCGTCTGGGTTGCGCAGCCGGTGTACTTCAGGCTGCGCTAGACCGTTCTGTTCGCGCTACGCTACGGACGTTGATGACGACGCTTTACTTATAAAGGAAGTTCCCGTAAACAGAGGGCGGGTTTCAGACCCGCCCTCTGTGTGTGTAATCGTTCTGATGAGGGCAAGACCAGGCAAGACCAGGCAAGACCAGGCAAGACCAGACTAGAGCAAGATTACCGGTTGGTTAAACAATAGAATACAAGGGAGAAGGTTTCGGAATATGAACGAGTTGACCTACGGTGTGATCGGCGCGGGCCTGTTGGGATTGATTTACGCCATCTGGAGGACGGCCTGGATCAACGGACAGGATGAGGGGACGGACAAGATGAAAGCCATCGGCGCCAGCATTTCCGAGGGCGCCATGGCCTTTCTCAAGGCGGAGTACCGGGTGCTGGCGATTTTCGTGGTGGTCGTGGCCGCGCTGCTGGCCGCGGCGAACATGGGCAAGGTCGAATCGAGCGCCTTGATCGCCCTGTCCTTCGTCACCGGCGCGCTCGCTTCGGGGCTGGCCGGATTCCTGGGCATGCGCGTGGCCATCCGGGCCAATACGCGGACGACCCACGCGGCGCGTACCGGCCTGGCGCGGGCGCTGCACGTGGCCTTCGCCGGCGGATCGGTCATGGGGCTCAACGTGGTGGGCCTGGGCGTCCTGGGCCTCGGCGGCCTGTTCATCTTCTACACGAACCTCTTCGGAATCGACGAGTCCGGTATCGGCCGGGTGCTGAACGTCATTTCCGGCTTCTCGCTGGGCGCCTCATCCATCGCCCTCTTCGCCCGCGTGGGCGGCGGTATCTACACGAAGGCGGCCGACGTGGGCGCCGACCTGGTGGGCAAGGTCGAGGCGGGCATCCCCGAGGACCATCCGCTCAATCCGGCCGCGATCGCCGACAACGTGGGCGACAACGTGGGCGACGTGGCGGGCATGGGCGCCGACCTCTTCGAGTCCTACGTGGGTTCCATCGTCGGCTCCATGGTGCTGGGCGCCGGCATCCTCGTGGCGGGCGTTTACGATCCGGTCTTCATCACCCTGCCCCTGATCATCGCGGGCGCGGGCATCCTCATCTCGATCCTCGGCACCTTCATGGTCTCGGTCAAGGAGGGCGGCAATCCCCAGTCCGGCCTGAACAAGGGCGAATTCGGTTCCTCCGCGATCATGGTCGCCGTGATGTACCTGCTCATCGACTACCTGCTGCCGGGCGAATTCAGCCTGGGCGGCGAGACCTACTCCAGCCTGGGCGTTTTCATCGCCACGACGATCGGCCTGATCGCGGGGCTCGGCATCGGCCTGATCACCGAACACTACACGGGCACCCACACCGGTCCGGTCACTTCCATTTCGCGGCAGTCGGTGACCGGAACCGCGACCAACATCATCGCGGGCCTGGGCATCGGCATGCGGTCCACGGCCATACCCATCCTGATCATCGCCGCGGGCATCATGGGCGCCTACTACTGTGCCGGTCTGTACGGGATCGCCATGGCGGCCCTCGGCATGCTGTCCAACACGGGGATCCAGCTGGCGGTGGACGCCTACGGTCCCATTTCCGACAACGCCGGCGGCGTGGCCGAGATGGCCGAGCTACCCCCCGAGGTCCGGCAGCGCACCGACAAGCTCGACGCGGTGGGCAATACGACCGCGGCCATCGGCAAGGGATTCGCCATCGGCTCCGCGGCCCTGACCGCGCTGGCGCTCTTCGCGGCCTACATGGTGCAGGTGGGCATCACGAGCATCGACATCGCCAATCCCCGCGTCATGGCCGGACTCTTCGTGGGCGGCATGCTGCCCTTCCTGTTCTCCGCCCTCGCCATGAACGCCGTGGGGCAGGCGGCCATGGCCATGATCGAAGAGGTGCGGCGGCAGTTCAACGCCATCCCGGAACTCAAGGCCGCGCTGTCGGTGATGAAGAAGAACGAAGGGAAGGACGAAGGGGACTGGACGCAGGAAGACCGGGACGTCTTCGAGGCAGCGAGCGGCAAGCCCGAGTACGCCCGCTGCGTGGAGATCTCCACCAAGGCGGCCATCCGGCGCATGGTGCTGCCCGGCCTGCTGGCCGTGCTGACGCCCGTCGCCGTGGGATTCATCTTCGGTCCGGAGACCCTGGGCGGCCTCCTGGCCGGCGTCACCGTTTCCGGCGTGCTCATGGCGATCTTCCAGGCCAACGCGGGCGGCGCCTGGGACAACGCGAAGAAGATGATCGAAGAGGGACTGACCATCGACGGCGTCCGGTACGAGAAGGGTTCGGAAGCCCACAAGGCGGCCGTCGTGGGCGATACCGTGGGCGATCCCTTCAAGGACACGTCCGGTCCCTCGCTGAACATCCTGATCAAGCTCATGTCGGTGGTGTCCCTGGTCATCGCTCCGCTCATCGCCATGTAGCCCCGCAGCCCTGAAGCCGACCATGACCTCCTTCCTCTCCTTCCTCGGCAGGCGCGTACTCTGGGCGCTGACGAATATCGGCGACTTCGGCATGATGATGGTCGAAGTCGTCCGGAACCTGCCCAAGGTCCGGACGTACTGGGGGTTGATGGTCCACCAGATGTTCGAGATCGGCATACATTCCATGCCGATCGTACTGATCATCGCCTTCTTCGCCGGCCTCGTGACCGCGGTGCAGACCGGGTACCAGTTCCAGGGATACGTGCCGGCCTACCTGGTGGGCAGCGTCGTGCTCTCGTCGGTGGTCCTCGAACTGGCGCCGGTGCTCGGCGGCCTGGTGCTGTCGGGACGGGTGGGCGCCACCATCGCGGCCGAACTGGGCACCATGCGGGTGACCGAGCAGATCGACGCCTACGAAGTGATGGCGATGAACCCCATCATCTACCTGGCGATCCCCCGCATCCTCGCCGGCACGTTCATGCTGCCCGTCCTCGTGGTGTTCGCGGACCTGATCGGCGTGCTGTCGGGCATGGTCGCGGCCCTCGACCGGATGCAGGTGAGCATCCCGGATTTCGAGCGGGGGATGCGTGAGTTCTTCCGCACAAAGGACGCCTTCTTCGGACTGTCCAAGGCCTTCTGCTTCGGTATTACGATCACCACGATCGCCTGTTACCAGGGATTCAAGGTGAAGCCCGGCTCGGGTGCGGAAGGCGTGGGCAAGGCGACCACCAACACCGTGGTGGTGTCGTGCATTCTGATCCTGTGCCTGGACTACCTGCTGGCCAGGACGATATTGTAAAACCGGGGGTGCGAGGTGACGTATACGAAAAACAGTCTGCTGCCCGACGAGGCGAAACTGGGCATGGTCTTTCTCCTGGCGATCATCATCTTCGTCTGGGGTCTCTTCTATCTGAAAGAGTGGCGGGTGACGGGAGACACCTATCTCGTCGACGTGCGCCTGAGCAGCGCGGTAGGCGTCAAATCCACCGACCCCGTCCTCGTGGGCGGCGTGCGCATCGGCAAGGTGGAGGCCGTGACGCTCGACAACCTGACGCCCATCGTCACCCTGCGTATCGACGAGCCCTACGAGATCCCCGAGGATTCGCAGGTGGAAGTGATCTCGCGCAGCGTCATGGGCGAGCGGTCCATCAACGTCCGCAAGGGCATCAGCACGAAGATGATCCCGCCGGGGGGCATGGTCGAGGGCACGGCCGCGCCGGGGATTTCCGATATGTTCACGCAGGTCGATTCCGTCACCGTGACCTTTCAGGATCTGCTGAGAAACGCCAATATCCTCCTTGATCCGGAACGGGAAAAATCGATCAAGAGCAGTCTAACCGGCATGCACGACCTGACCGTCGAACTGCGGAACACCCTGCAGAGGGAGAGCGCCCAGTTCAACCGGGTCCTGGCGAACATGGATTCGCTGGTGGTCAACGCGAAGAACCTGGGCGAGAGCGAAAAGGCCAAGGTGTCGAGCACGCTGGACAACCTGGCGAGCACCTCGGGCCGGATGAGCAGCATGATGGACGAACTGCAGACCACGACGACGGCGCTCGACAACATCATCACCCGGATCGACCGGGGCGAGGGTACGCTCGGCAAACTGGTCCAGGATGAGACCCTGTACGAAGACGTGGTCGGGGTGGCCGCGAACATGGACCGCCTGGTGACCAGTCTCAACGAACTCGTCGTCGATCTGAAGACCAATCCCCGCAGGTACGTGACCGTCGAGATATTCTGACCTGATGACGGCCGTTCGCAGGTATGTACGGGCCAGACGCGATGGCCCGCGGCGTACCATGTGGATTTGCGTGAAAACGACAGGAGCATCGACCCCATGCCCAACGTACTATCGGAAGCGCTGGACGGCTACCTGACCGGCCTCATGCCCGACCGCGACGAGGTGCTGACCGAAATGGAAGAAAAGGCCGCGGCGGAACGGATCCCCATCGTCGGCCCCCTGGTGGGACGCGTGCTGCACCAGATGGCCACGGTGAGCGGCGCCCGCCGCGTGTTCGAAATGGGATCGGCCATCGGCTATTCGACGATCTGGCTCGCCCGGGCGGTGGGACCGGAAGGCCGGGTCTACTACTCCGACGGCAGCGAGCAGAACGCCGCACAGGCCCGCGGGTTCATCGAACGCGCCGGCGTGGCGGACCGCGTCGTGATCCAGGTGGGCGACGCGCTGGACCTGCTGGAGCAGACCGAGGGCAGCTTCGACCTGATCTTCAACGACGTGGACAAGCACGACTACCCCCGCGTATTCGACCTGGCGCTGCCGCGAATCCGGCAGGGCGGCCTGCTCATCACCGACAACGTGCTGTGGAGCGGAAGGGTGACCGAGCCGTCCGACGACCGGTGGACTTCGGCCATCCAGGAGTACAACCGGAAGGCCTACGGAACCGGCGGGGTCTGGACGACGATCATTCCCCTGCGGGACGGGGTGGCCGTCAGCGTGAAGAGGTAAGGTCCGCCGTGCGGCTACCCGACAGCCCGTCCGAGCTGGACATCATCTCGATCGGCGAGTGCATGATCGAGATGTTCTGCGAAGGCCCCCTCGCCCGAACCGATACCTATACCCGCACCTTCGCCGGCGACACCATGAACATGCTCGTGGCGGCCTCCCGCCTCGGCGCGAAGACCGGGTACGTCACCCACGTCGGCAACGATCCCTTCCAGGAATTCCTGACCGGGGCGTGGCGCGCCGAGGGCATCGACCTGCGTTGCGCAACGCCCCTGGACCGGCCCAACGGACTCTACTTCATCTCCATTCTGCCCGGCGGCGAACGGGAGTTCACCTACTACCGCGCCGGCAGCGCGGCGAGCTTCCTCGAACCGGCCGACATCGATCCGGATTACATCGGCGGCGCGAAAGTCGTGTATGCGAGCGGCATTACCCAGGCCATTTCGAAGAGCAGCCGGGCGGCCGTGCTCGAAGCGTTCCGGGTTGCGCGCGAACACGAAGTCGCCACGGCCTTCGACACCAACCTCAGGCTCGGCCTGTGGTCCCTGGAGGAAGCCAGGGCCGCCCTGGACGAGATCATCCCGTACGTGGACATCCTGCTGCCCAGCGCGCCCGAGGAAAGCGAAGCGCTCTTCGGCACGGACGATGCCCGCGCGGTGATCGAAGGGACCCGGGAAAGGGGCGTGGGGATGGTCGCGGTGAAGTGCGGCGCGGAAGGCGCCGTGCTCGGGGTGGACGACGGGATACACGAGATCCCGGCCTACGTCCCGGAGCGCGTGTTGGATACCTCGGGGGCCGGAGACGTGTTCAACGGGGGGCTGCTGTACGGACTGACCCACGGCATGGGCGCCGTCGAATCCGCCCGGCTCGGCACCGTCATGGCCGGCCTCAAGGTCCGCGGCCGCGGGGCGACCTACTCCATTCCCTCGCGGGAAGAGGCCTTCGGCGTGTACGACGGGTTGCGCGGCCAGGCAGGCGCGGAGTAAACTCACATCCCGTTCAACTCCGGGTCCGATTCTCCGTCCCCTTCGTGGCCTTCGGTCTCGTCCTCCACGACGTCGTTCTCCCGCATCTCGTCGATGAGGTGATTCACCTTCTCGCGCAGGGCGTCGGCCTGCCGTCCCAGTTCATCCATTTCATCGAGCAGCTTTTCGAATTCCGTGTCGTCCATCGCGGAACCGTTCTCGCGCTTGTCTTTACTGGCCATGATTCGCTCCGGTCGGGTCCTGGCCGCGTTGCTTGCCGCCGAAGCCCGTCGGCAGCTTCCGCCGCGGCGGCCGTGAATCGGCAAACGCAAACTAAACGTATGAGTACCTGCTGTCAATAGAAAGCGCCGTGGTACCGGGCTTACCGGCAATCACGGATTGACGCGGCCCCGGCGTGCCTTATATTGAAAACGCGTCGATCCGCGAACCCTAAAGACCCGGCAGGTGGGCATGGATTCACATCGCAGTCCGGCATCCGACTGGTACAAAACCGCTTTTCGTTACGACTACCTCCGGGTGTATCCCCATCGGAACGACGAAGAAGCGCGCCGCCAGGTTGATTTCCTCCTCGACAGCCTGGAAGTGCCCGCGCCGTGCGATGTACTGGACCTCGGCTGCGGCGACGGACGGCACAGCCTCGAGCTGGCCCGGCGCGGCTATAGGGTGACCGGACTCGACCTGTCGGCAGACCTGCTCGAACGGGCGCGCCGCCGCGCGGCCGGTGAAGGGCTGGACATCACGTTCATCCGGGGCGACATGCGCGATCCGCCCGGGATCTCCGCCTTCGATCTCGTCGTCAATTTCTTCACCAGCTTCGGTTATTTCCAGGAGGACGGCGAGAACGCCCGGGTCCTCGATGCCATCGCGCGGTCGCTGCGTCCCGGCGGACGCTTCCTCATGGACTACCTGAACCGCGAATTCGTCATCTCCACGCTCGTGCCGGCCGACAGCCGCACCGTGGAGGGCATGGAAGTCGAGCAGCGGCGGTGGATAACGGGGGATCCGTCGCGGGCGGGCGGTCACGTGCGGATCAATAAACAGGTGCGGATCAGGGAAGATGGCGCGGAGCGAAGCTACGACGAATCCGTGAGGATGTATACGCTGGAAGAACTCGCCGGCATGATGGACCGGGCGGGTTTGACGGTCACGCGGACCTATGGCGATTTCGACGGAAGCCCGGTCGGCGCCGGCCTGCCGCGGAATATACTGATGGGTCATGCCGGACCGGGCGCGGACGCCCCGTCCCGCGACGAGAAGAACGCCAAGCCATGTCCGTGATCACGCTCCTTACCGACTTCGGCCACCGCGACGCTTTCGTGGGCACCATGAAGGGGGTCATCCTGGGCATCTGCCCGGAGGCGCGGATCGTGGACCTGTCCCACGGCATCGCGGCCCAGCAGGTCGAAGAAGGCGCCTTCATCCTGCGCACCGCCTATTCCTGGTTCCCCGACGGCACGGTGCACGTGGCCGTCGTCGACCCCGGCGTGGGCGGCGAGCGGCGGGCCCTGATCGTGGAAACGCCCCGGTACCGCTTCGTCGGCCCGGACAACGGCGTCTTCGCCCACGTGTACGCCAGGGAGACCGATCTCCGCGTCGTCTCCGTGACCGAGACCCGGTACGTGCTTCCGGACATCAGCAACACGTTTCACGGACGGGACGTCTTCGCGCCCGTGGCGGCTCACCTGGCGCTCGGCCGGCCCGTTTCCGACTTCGGTCCCGAAATCGACGATTACCACGCCGGGTCCGTCACCGGCCCGACGGTCCGCGCAGGCGGGATCACGGGTCACGTATTGCATATCGACGGATATGGCAATATAATAACGGATATCGACGCAACCCTCTTCCTGGAGACGACCCGGGAGAGACGGTTCAGGATCACGTTGTCCGATCTGACGCTGGACCGCGTCTGCGTGTCCTACGACGAGGCGGCCGCCGGCGCGGCCCTGGCGATCCTGGACAGCGCGGGGCTGCTCGAGATCGCGGTCAACGGAGGCGACGCGGCCGGGACCCTGGGCGTGTCGACCGGAGACCGCGTCGACGTGGAAGTGGAGCGGTGAAGGGCATTCTTCCGGACGCCCCGCACCGCCCCGGTCGGATCAGGCCGCACCAGGACAATCGAGGCGGACCGGGTACACGCCGAATGTCAAAGAGGAAACATCTGCCAGCAAAAGGGATCACCTGTCAGCTAAAACCGGAGACCGAACATGTCCGACATGTACCAGCCCAATGAGTCCTTTCGCGACAAGGCGCACCTGAAGAGCCTGGAGGAGTACCGGCGGGAATACGAGCGGTCCGCCGCGGACCCCGAGGCCTTCTGGGCCGAGCAGGCGGAGTCCTTCCACTGGTTCAGGAAGTGGGACCGGATAAGGTCCTACAACTACGACCTGCGTAAGGGACCCGTATCCATCAAGTGGTTCGAAGGCGGCCGGACGAACATCGTGCACAACTGCATCGACCGCCATCTAAAGACGCGGGGCGACCAGACGGCCATCATCTGGGAAGGCAACGAACCGGGCGAGGACAGCCGGCTCACCTACCGGGAACTGCACGGGCAGGTCTGCCGGTTCGCCAACGTGCTCAAGTCGCGGGGCGTGGGGAAGGGTGACCGGGTATCCATCTACCTGCCCATGATCCCCGAGCTGGCCGTGGCCATGCTGGCCTGCGCCCGCATCGGCGCGGTCCATTCCATCGTGTTCGGCGGGTTCTCGGCCGACTCGCTGTCGGACCGCATCGTGGATTCCACCTGCCGGACCGTCATCACGGCCAACGGGACCCACCGGGGCGACAAGCCGGTCTTCATGAAGCCGGTGGCCGACGAAGCCATGGCCTCGGCGGAAAGGGAGATGGGCGAGCCGGTCACCACCTGCATCGTGGTCGACCGGGTGAAGGACGATCCGGACTTTCAGTTTCCCATGCGGGAAGGCCGGGATTTCTGGTGGCACGAGCTCATGGCCGGGGCCGGCGCCGACTGTCCCTGCGAGGAAATGGACGCCGAGGACCCCCTGTTCATTCTCTATACCTCCGGGTCCACGGGCAAGCCGAAGGGCGTGCAGCATACCGTCGGCGGGTACATGGTCTACACCGGGGTCACCCACCGGCTGGTGTTCGACTACCACGACGGCGACATCTACTTCTGCGGGGCCGACATCGGCTGGGTCACGGGCCATTCCTACATCGTCTACGGTCCCCTGGGCAACGGCGCAACGACCATCATGTTCGAGGGCATTCCGACCTACCCGGCGCCGGACCGCTGCTGGGAGATCATCGAGAAGTACGGCGTCAACCAGTTCTACACCGCGCCGACCGCCATCCGGGCGCTGGCCCGGGAGGGCGAGGCCTGGCCCGCCCGCCATCCCATGCCCACGCTGCAGCTCCTGGGCACGGTAGGGGAGCCCATCAACCCGGAGGCCTGGCGGTGGTACCACGTGAACGTGGGCAAGGAGCGGTGCCCGATCGTGGACACCTGGTGGCAGACGGAGACCGGCGGGATCATGATCTCCCCTTTGCCGGGCGCCATCCCCACCAAGCCGGGCTCGGCGACGCTGCCTTTCTTCGGTATCAAGCCGGTGCTGCTCGACGGCGAGAGCGGCAGGGAGCTGGAGGGCAACGGGATCATGGGCGTGCTGGCCATCAAGGAGCCGTGGCCCGGGCAGATGCGCACGGTCTACGGCGACCACCAGCGGTTCGAAGAAACCTATTTCCAGCAGTACAAGGGGTATTATTTCACCGGGGACGGCTGCCGCAGGGACGAGGACGGTTACTACTGGATCACGGGCCGGGTGGACGACGTCATCAACGTGTCGGGGCACCGGATGGGCACGGCGGAGGTGGAGAGCGCCCTGGTGGCCCACGGTTCCGTGGCCGAGGCGGCCGTGGTGGGCTTCCCCCACGAGATCAAGGGACAGGGTATCTACGCCTACGTGACGCTCAACGTGGGCGAGGAGTACACGGAAGACCTGCGCGGCGACCTGAAGAAGCAGGTGCGCTCGATCATCGGCCCCATCGCCACGCCCGACGTGATCCACTGGGCGCCGGCCCTGCCGAAGACGCGCTCCGGCAAGATCATGCGCCGCATCCTGCGGAAGATCGCCACCAACGAGCTGGACCAGATCGGCGACACGACGACGCTGGCGGACCCGGCCGTGGTGGACCAGTTGATCGAGAACAGGTAGGAAGCGCAGCCGCGCGGCGGTTCCGGGTTGCGGACCGATTCAGCTCCGGCCGCCGCAGGCCACGACCGTCTGCCCCGTCACGAAGCTGGAATCCTCCGAGAGCAGGAACCGGATCACCGACGCCATTTCTCCGGGCTGGGCTATGCGGCCCATGGGCGTGGAGGCGATGAGCCGGTCGATCATGCCCGGGTTGCCCGACCCGGCCAGGTCGGTATCGGTCAGCCCCGGGGCCACGCAGTTCACCCGGACGTTGTGGGGCGCGAAGGCCTCGGCGCAGTGCCGCGTCATGGAAATGACCGCCGCCTTGGTGGTGGCGTAGTGGATCATGTCCTTCTTCAGGATGACGCCGGCGAGCGAGGCCACGTTGACGATGCGGCCGAACCCGCGGGCGATCATCTCGTCCTTCACCGCCCAGGTCGCCAGGAACACCCCGTCCACGTTCACCTCGAACATGCGTTTCCAGTCCGCGAAGGCGAGTTCCGAATGGGACTGGTTCGTCGCGATCCCCGCGTTGTTGACCAGCAGGTCGACGGGTCCCAGGCGCGTCCGGACCTCCGCGGCCATGCGGTCCACGTCGCTTTCCGATGAAACGTCGGCCCTGACGATCATGCCCTCGGCGCCGGCCTCCTCCACCATGGCAAGGGCCGCTTTCGCCGCTTCCTCGTTCTTCGTGTAATTGATCGCCACCCGGGCGCCGTGTTCCGCCAGCATGAGGCACGTGGAACGGCCGATCCCCCGGGAACCGCCGGTTACCAGGGCGGTGCGCCCTGCGAATTCCGCGGACCTATTCGACCGTTCGGGCCCCGTTGATGCTTCAGCCATCAGCCGTACGCTCCTTTGCCGTGCCTGCCCAGCATGCGCTGCAGGCGGGGCGAAGCCTCGGCCCACACGTGGCCGGGCATGCGGTAGTCGATGAAGGGGTAGAGTTTCTGGGCGACGAAGCGCTTGCTGTAGGTGACGCCAGCCATGAGCCGGGTGCGGTCGGACGCGTTCGGCGCCCCGCGGTGCCAGACCTGGTTGTTGAACATATAGGCGTCGCCCTTGCGGACGAGGAAGGAGTGGGGTCCCCGGCCTTCGAATTCCGGGCGGTCCTGCGCATGGGGCTGGCGTCCCGCGAAGTGGCTGCCGGGGACGACCTGGGTCGGACCGTAACGCACCTCCTCCACGTCGGTCAGCGGCGTGAAGATCTGCATGACGAAACAGGGCGGGGGCACGGCGGGATCGTGGCTCGGCACACCGTCCGGCAGGGGGAAGTGAACCAGGTCGTCCAGGTGCCATCCCCCGGGACCGTCCGCGGCGGCTTTGGGATTGGGCGGCGTGTAGAGCGCGTTCTGGGACATGCAGTGGCAGTCGTCGCCGAGAATCGCTTCCGCCAGGCTCGCGAAGGGCTCGCGGACGATCAGGTCGCGAAAGGCGTAGGAGTACTCGAACATGCGCATCAGGCTGGTCCCTCGGATCTGGTCCCTCGCCGGTTCGTGCATGCGGGGGTCGTCCCACTTGCGCTGCATGTCCGCGCGAAGGGCCTCCACCTCCTCGTCTTCCATCAGCTTGCCGAACGCGTAGAAACCGTCCCGCTGAAAGCACCGGCGGATATGTCCGGTTTCCTCGTCGGTGAACCGCTCGCCTTTTCGAATGGCGCTCAGGGGCATGGCAGCTCCGGTGTTACGTGCGGGAACGCGGTACGAAGGCCCGTTTCGGGCGCGCGGTCCGCCCCGTTTACCCGCTCACAGCCTGACCCGGGCCAGGTAAATGTTGGCCGGGTAGAGAAAGTGTTTCTCGCCGGTCTCGACCTCGTGCTGCGAGTAGTAGCTCAGCAGCAGGGCGCCGTCCTCCTGTTGCACGACACCGGCGTAGGACGTGTCTCCTCCCGATGGCAGGTCGAGGACATGGACCACGCCGTCCTTTTCCACCCGCCAGATACTCGTGCGCCGTCCGACGATCCGGCCGCGGTCCGCCGGACTGGCCGGACCGCCCGGACCGCCCGGACCGCCCGGGTCGCCCGGGTCGCGCAGGTGCTGCCGGCCGATCACGTATTCCCGTCCGCCGGCTTCCACGAGAAGGGGCGCCGGGATCGAATCACCGAGGTCCTCGAGCCGCCAGTCCGTGTACGGCGGCTTCGCGACGGCCAGCGTAAACCGGTTTTCGTCGCCGCCCCGGATGGCCACGCGCATCGTGCCGTCCGCGGTGACGCGGAAGGTGGCTTCGCTGCCGTTCTTCGTGACAATGGACACCCGTTCCCAGTCCAGCCCGTCGGTCGACTGCAGCAGGTGGAGCTCGGTCGGCTGCCCGTCCCGGGCCTCCGGTTCGTTTCCGTAGGCCAGCCCGTAGAAGAGGCCGTTCGCGCGGCCGACGCCCCAGAGCCAGTATCCGTCCCGGTAGACCTTCGCGGGTTCGGACCAGGTCTCCCCATCCTCGCTGTAGACACATCTGGTCCGGATTACGCGAACCACGTCGTTGCCGGTAAGTCCGGGATCAGGACGGGTGACGCTACCTGTGTACAAAAACAACCGGTCGGGCGTCGCGGCCATATGCGGGTCCCGGTCGTCACCCGCCGTGTTGACCGGCACGGCGGTCCTTTCCCAGCAGGCCAGGTCGTCGCTGGCGATCACCACGGCCTTGCCATCGGGACTCACGTGGGACTGGCCGTTGCGGAAGCAGATGTAGTAGCGGCCCTTGAACCGCTGGAAGTCCGTGAAGGCGTTGTGCCAGCCGTCAGTGTAAACGCGTCGGACCCATTCGATCTCGGCCATGGTTCCCTTGCTTTGATTGCCGCTGAATTCAGATGGTTTTGATGGATTGGTCGATGGTTAATGTACTGCGGAGCATCGGGCGTTGCAAGGAGGAATGGACGGCGAGGCGCCGCCTTTCGCCGCGTGCGGACGGGGAGCCCGAATGAACGTGGAACGACGGACGGGAAACCGGGCGTTTCCGGTGAGAATGGCGACGATGGAATGCGGTCTTGAGCGTTGGGAGAGTCGGGTATTTCGAAGAAAACAAGGCGGCAGCCGGATTCGAACCGGCGATCGAGGATTTGCAATCCCGTGCCTTAGCCACTTGGCTATGCCGCCACGTCCGAGGGCGGGAGACGGGGCTTGAACCCGCGACCCTCACCTTGGCAAGGTGATGCTCTACCGCTGAGCTACTCCCGCTGATACTGCGCGGACCGTTCGAGGACGGTGCCGCAAACTTCCCCGGAAATATCAGATTCCGGCCGTCTGGTGTCAAGTGTTTTTTGATCCCGCCGGACCGCGGTAACAGCCCCCCGGGACGCGTCGGTACGGACGCCCGGGAACGATGGTAACAGCCCCCCGGGACGCGTCGGTACGGACGCCCGGGAACGATGGGAACAGCCCTCCGCGACGCGTCGGTACGGCCTGCATTGACCCGTTGCAACGGCCTGATCCGACCCGCGTTCCGCACGGCCGCGGAGATGGGCCGCGGACCCGCGGGGGGACATCGGGACTTGACCCTATCGGGCGTCCGCTATATGTTACGGAGCATTGAAGCGATGTGAAACAGCGACGTGCGAGTCGGATTCCGGTCCGCGTTTTCGGGGAGATCCCGGGACCGGGTTGCCAAGTCCGGCCGCCTGGCCTCCGTGTGCGACATGGACAGTACGACCCTATTGCAGGAATTCGAAGACCTGGCTGAACGGATGTCGATCCGGGTCCGCTATGGCAAGCTGGATGGCGACGGCGGGCTGTGCCGTTACCGCGGCAGGTATCATATCGTGATCAACAAGCGGCTCGACACGGACAGCCGGATCAACCTGCTCGGCCGCGCCTTCTCCGAGTTCCCGCTGGAAAACGTGTTCCTGATCCCCGCGGTCCGTGAAGCGATAGACCGCAACCGGACGACGTCCGACCTTCCGATCGGGAACTGAGCTCCCAAGAAGCCCTAAACCACTCAATCATACAACTCCGTCCGTCCGGCCTGTCCTTCCGGCGCTGGCCGCCCCGCCTGTCCTTCCGGCGCTGGCCGCCCCGCCTGTCCCGGCGGATCTTCCTGGGCAGGCGGATCCACTAAACCGGTCTCTCCGGGTTCGTTCCCGCCCGGCGGGATCATCTCCGGTCTCTCCCTGGGATTCGTGCCCCGGACGGTGACGGTCAGGGAGCGCTCCGGGTCCCGGGACAGCTGGCCCGTGCGAAAATCGACCCTGATCTTCTCTATGCCCAGCGGCATGGGGAAGGCCGGAGAAGGCTCCTCCGCTTCGGCCTGCGCCTCGTCTTCTCCCAGGACCGGTCCGGCATCCGGTCCGGCCTCGTTCTCCTCGCCGCCGGCCGGCAGTCCGCGCTCGGAACCGTCCGCCATCCGCACGGAATCGGCCGCCATCCGCGCCTGGAGCTCACGCTGCTCCTGCAGCACGGTGGCCTGTTTCATGAAGGCGGCCCAGACGGGTATGGCGCCCGACGCGCCGGTGATCTCCAGGTCTTCGTCGATGGACAGGAGGGGCCGGGCGTCGTCGTAGCCCACCCACAGGGACGTCGCGAGGTCCTTCGTGAAACCGTTGAACCATACGTCCCTGGATTCGCTCGAAGTCCCCGTCTTCCCGCCGCTCGGCGCGGTGAACCCGTATCGATAGCGTATGCCGACGCCCGTGCCGCCGCGTATGACCCCTTGCAGGAGGTCGAGCATCAGATAGGCGGCCTGCTCGCTGATCACGCGGCGAGACTCCGGCTCGTTTTCCTCGATCACCCTGCCCTCGGAATCTTCCACGCGCGTGATGACATAAGGCTTGTGGTAGATCCCGCCCGTGGCGAACACGGAATAGGCGGCGGCCATCTCCAGCGGAGAGACCCCGTTGGTGCCCAGCGCCAGGGAGAGTATGGGCTGCAGCGGACTGGTGATGCCCAGGCGGCGGGCGTACTCGATGACCGTGGCGGGACCCACCTCGCTGACCAGCTTGGCGGAGACCACGTTGATCGAACGCATGAAGGCCCGCTTCAGGATGACGGGTCCTTCGTACTCCCGGGTGAAATTCTGCGGTTCCCAGAGATCTCCCAGTTCGGTGGTATAGGCCACGGGTTCGTCCACGACGACCGTGTTGGCGGAGTACCCCAGGTGGTCCAGCGCGGCCAGGTAGACGACCGGCTTGAAACCGGACCCCGGCTGCCGGTTGCTTTCGACGGCCCGGTTGAATTCGCTCGTCGTGTAGTCGCGGCCCCCGGCCAGGGCCCGCACCGCCCCGGTATGCGTGTCGACGGCGACCAGCGCCGCTTCGAGCGCGCGCTTCTTCTCCTCCGCCGAGGCCGTTCCGTACGCCGGGTCGCCGACCAGCGAGTCCACGTACGCCATCCGGGTGGTGATGGTCTCCTCGGCCAGTTCCTGCAGGTCCAGGTCCATGGCGATGTAGACCGTCAGCCCGCCGTTGTAGACCAGGTTGCTGTCGAACCTCCGGAGCAGCAGTTCCTCGACGTAATCGAGGTAGTACGGCCCCCGGGCCGGGCCGATGCTCGTTCCCTTGAGTTCGAGCACTTCCTCCCGGGCCCGCCCGGCCTCTTCCTCCGTGATGTACCCGTTGTCCATCATGCGGCGCAACACGGTCTCCCGGCGGCTGAGTGCCCGGTCCATGCGATAGTAGGGGTTGTAGTCGCTCGGCCGCTGGACCAGTCCGGCGAGGAGCGTGGATTCGCCCAGCGTGAGCTCGCTGGCGCGCTTGCTGAAGAATCGCTGCGCGGCCTCCTCCACACCGTAGGCGTCGGCGCCGAAATACATGTTGTTGCAATAGGCGGAGAGGATCTCGTCCTTGCTGAATCTCGCCTCGATCTGCATCGCGGCCATGGCTTCCCGGATCTTGCGTATCCATACCTTCTCACGGGTAAAGAAGAGGTGCCGCGCCAGTTGCTGGGTGATCGTGCTCGCGCCCTGGCCCAGGATCCGGCCTTCCCTGAGATTGGTCACGAACGCCCGGACGATGCCGGGTTTGTCCACGCCCCGGTGATTATAGAAATCGGCGTCCTCGGTGGCGATGATGGCGTCCCGGAAATGCGGCGCGATCTCTTCCAGGTCGACCCGGCGATGTCCGCCCAGGGTGTGGACCAGGCGGGGGGTCCCCTCCCGGTCGTGGGCGTAGATCCGGGTCATCTGGCCGAAGATGTCGTTCAGGTCGTTCGGCAGGCGGGGAATGGACGGCACGGTGAAGTAGAACGCCACGGCCGCAACGAGCGCGCCGAACAGCAGCATGCCGCACAGGCCGTATACCGCGCGCCTGAGGTTTCGAAACAATCCCATTGTGCTGTCCCGGTCGGTCCAGCCGGACCGATCAAAGCGCTCCGAGCGCCACGTACAGGTCTATGAAGAGGTCCGCGGACACCGGAATGGTGACCACGTCGATACGTCCGTCCGTCAACCGCTCGATCTGGATGATCCGCCGGGGCTCCGATACCCCTACCCGTTGCGCGGAGGATTCCAGGTCCCCGAACCGCAGCGGGTCGATGATCTCGTCCCGCATTTCCTGGTCCAGGCTCCGCAGCGTCTCGAAGAACATCCCGGGCTCGAACACGTGCTCCAGGTCCTCGTGCATCCGTCCTTCGGCCGCCGCGGCGTACGCGTCGATGAGGTCGAATTGCCAGACCGAAACCGGCATGCGGCGCAGGATGTAGTTCTCGTCGTCCACCAGGTAGACCTCGCCCCGGCGGATCCACCCAGGCCGGATGACGACCGTCCGCGTCCAGCCTTCCAGGGAATCGGGTTCGACCGCCGCCGGTGATCCGGGGTTGTCCAGGAACCGGTCCCGCGTCATGATCAGCTTGTGCCCGCGCTCCAGCCGTACGACATCGGACGGCCGGTCGGACCCGGCGCCGGACGGGGCGTCGGCCCGCGCGGTTTCATCCACCGTGTCCGGCGCGACCTGGCTGCGCTCCTCGATCAGCCGGTTCGCGTGTTCCAGCGCCTGGTTGGTCCGGCTCTCCTGGTCGACGAACCGCTCCAGCCGGTCGCGGGAATCGTTGCGGGCGTCCATGTACGCGCCGATGAACCGTTCGATGACGTGCCAGCGTATTTCAACCAGTCCCACGGCAATCAGCGCGACGGCCAGCAACGCGGTGAGCGCTGCGTGGATCGGGTTCTTCATGACCTTACAACATAGCCGGAAAGCCCGGCGAAGTCAAAGGAAAAGACGTTGCGCGGGCCCGCGTCGGAAGCCAAAAAACAGTTGACAGGACGGGCCTTGCGCGATAGAATCCGTCGACTGTCGAATGGGGAATCCGGGCCACGGATTCTCCCCTCGAATCCATCCCGTCACCGACTCCCGGGAGCACATGGACTACACCGCTGCCACGACCATCGGCGCGCTGCGCGGCATGGGTTATCCGCAACGGACCATCAAGGACGAAATGCGGGACAACCTGCTGGTCAGGCTCGCCCGCGGCAAACAGGTCTTCCCCGGCATCGTCGGGTATGACAAGACCGTCATCCCCGAGCTGGTCAACGCGATCTTGTCCCGCCACGACTTCATCCTCCTCGGCCTGCGCGGACAGGCGAAGACCCGCATCCTGAGGTCCCTGGTCTCGCTGCTCGACGAGTACCTGCCCGCGATCGCGGGCTGTGAAATCAACAGTTCGCCCTTCGCGCCCGTCAGCCGGCGCGCGCGGGACCTGGTAACCGAGCACGGGGACGACACGCCCATCGAATGGATCGGCCGGTCGCGGCGGTACGGCGAGAAGCTCGCCACGCCCGACGTGACCATTTCCGACCTGATCGGCGACATCGATCCCATCAAGGCGGCCTCCCAGCGGCTTCACTACGCCCACGAGGGCGTGATCCACTTTGGCATCATCCCGAGAATGAACCGCGGCATCTTCGCCGTGAACGAGTTGCCCGATCTCCAGCCCCGCATCCAGGTCGGCCTGCTGAACATCATGGAAGAGAAGGACATCCAGATCCGGGGGTTCCCCGTCCGGATCCCCCTGGACGTGATGATCGTCTTTTCGGCGAACCCGGAGGACTACACCAACCGGGGCGCCATCATCACCCCGCTCAAGGACCGGATCGATTCGCAGATCCTCACCCACTACCCGGTCAACCGCGAATACGCCATGGCCATCACCGACCAGGAGGCCTGGACCGAACGGCCCGGCGGCGTGCGCGTCGACCTTCCGCCCTTCCTGCGCGAAACGGTGGAGGAGATCGCCTTCCAGGCCCGGAGCAGCGAGTTCATCGACCAGACCTCCGGAGTGAGCACGCGCATGACCATCGCCGCCATGGAGAACCTGATCAGCCAGGTCGAGAAGCGATGCGTTTTGCAGGGGAAACGGTCCGTCGTGCCCCGCATGTGCGATCTTTCCGCCGTGATCCCGGCGATGACGGGCAAGCTGGAACTCGTGTACGAGGGCGAACAGGAGGGCGAGGTCAAAGTGGCTGAGGCGTTGATCGGCCGGGCCGTGAAGGAAGTCTTCGAAAGCTATTTCCCCGCGGTTTACGGCGAGGAAGACGAACGCGACGCGTGCTACCAGGAAATCCTCGCGTGGTTCGAAGAGGGAAAAACCGTCGAGATTTCGGACGCCATGGACGACAAATCCTATTATGGCGCGTTGAACGGGGTCGGCGGGTTGCGGAAGCTGGCCGGCGCGCACGTCCCGACGCAGAACCGGGCGGAACTCGCCGTTGCCATGGAATTCCTGCTGGAGGGCCTGCACCAGCATTCGCGGATCAGCAAGAACATCGCCGACGGCCGGCGTTCCTATAGCGATATGATGGGCAGCCTCTTCGATCGCTGAGGGGTTTCCGCACGGCGGTAATTTTGTTGACAATACCCGGCGCGCGCTTTATTTTTTTCTGTTTGTTCCGGTTAGTGGAAAGGCCACGTGGAATCGGGCGGAACCGCCCAGGAGTCAGGCATTGCAGCGCATCAGGATCACACTTCCCGATGGCGGCCACATCGAACTGGATTCGGGTTCGACGGTCATGGACGCGGTGGCGCGCATCGGTCCCGGACTGGGCAAGGCCGCGCTCGCGGCCAAGATCGACGGCGCCCAGGTCGACCTGGATCACCGGCTGGAAGGGAACGCCTCCCTCGAGGTGCTGACCTTCGGCAATCCCGAGGGCCGGGAGGTGTACTGGCACAGCACCACGCACCTGATGGCCCAGGCCACGAAGGAGCTGTTCCCCGAGGCGCGGCTGACCATCGGTCCGCCGATCGAAGAGGGATTCTACTACGATTTCGACATGCCGGAGCCGTTCACGGCCGAGGATCTCGAGCGCATCGAGGGCCGCATGTCGGAACTGTCCGGGGCGGACCTGCCCATCCGGCGCCGCGAGCTCTCCCGCGAGGACGCCCGCGCCCTGTTCATTGAACGGGGCGAGTCCTACAAGGTCGAGATGATCGACGATCTCGAAGCGGACGAGGTGATCAGCATCTATGAGCAGGGGGATTTCATCGACCTCTGCCGGGGTCCGCATATCCCGTCGACCGGCAAGATCAAGGCCTTCAAGCTGCTCAACGTCGCGGCCTCCTACTGGCACGGCGACGAGAACAACCAGAGCCTCCAGCGGATCTACGGCGTCTCCTATCCCCGGCGGAAGGACCTGGACGCGTACATGGAGCGGCGCGCCGAGGCCGAACGGCGGGACCACCGCAAGCTGGGCAGACAGCTCGAGCTGTTCATGTTCCATCCCCACGCGCCGGCGTCGCCCTTCTTCTTTCCGAAAGGCGCCCGGGTCTACAACACCCTGACCGACTACGTGCGGGAACTGTATGGGAAGTACGGCTACGATGAAGTCATTACGCCGCTGATCTACGAAGCCGGCCTGTGGAAGACCTCCGGCCATTACGAGCATTTCTGGGACGAGATGTTCACTATCGACGCCGACGACCGGGAGTACGCGCCCAAGCCGATGAACTGTCCCAGTCACTGCCTCATGTACGCGGCGGGCCACCATTCCTACCGGGACCTGCCCGTCCGGTACGCCGATTTCGCCCGGCTGCACCGGCACGAGCGGTCCGGTGTGACGGCCGGCCTGATGCGGGTGCGCTCCTTCGCGCAGGACGACGCCCACATCTTCTGCCGCCCCGACCAGATCCGGGACGAAGTCGACGATTTCATCAAGATGCTGCAGGAGGCCTATACCACGCTCGGATTCGAAGACACCGTCATCCACCTGTCCACGCGATCGGAAAAGCGCGCCGGTTCCGACGAGCTGTGGGACCAGGCGGAGGAGTCCCTGGCCCACTTGCTGGACAGCATGGAAGTAGACTACGAAGTGGCGCCGGGCGAGGCGGCCTTCTACGGACCGAAAGTGGACTTCTTCGTGAAGGACGCCCTGCAGCGCCCCTGGCAGCTGGGTACGTGCCAGCTGGATTTCAACATGCCGGAGCAGTTCGGACTGGAGTACGTCACCGAATCCGGCAAACCCGCCCGCCCCGTCTTGATCCACCGCGCCATTCTCGGAAGCCTGGAGCGGTTCCTCGGCGTGTACATCGAGCACTGCGCCGGCGCGTTCCCGACCTGGCTGGCGCCGGTCCAGGCGGTCGTGATCGGCATATCGGAACACCAGACCGACTATGTCCAACAGGTGGCGGGCCGGCTCGCGGACGCCGGGATCCGGGTGGAGACGGACGTGAGGAACGAGAAGGTCGGGTACAAGATCCGCGAGGCGGAGACGAAGAAGATCCCCTTCATGGCGATCGCCGGCGCCCGGGAAGTCGAGGCCGGGAACGTATCGGTCCGCCGGCACGGCCAGGGCGACCAGGGGAACATGCCGGTGGACGCCCTCATCGGCGCGATGGAAGAAGAAATTGCCGGGCGGACCGGGCGGACCGGGCCGACCGGGACAGCCGGGACAGCCGGGACGGACCGCGCGGACCACGCAGACCGCACGGTTGAGACGGACCGCACGGACCAAACGGTTGAGACGGACCGCGCGGCGCCGGCCGCCCGCGCGGCGAACTGAATCGTACGGCATGAACTGAATCGAAGGCACTAAGGATTCGGGAGGACAGCCATTCAAAAGAGAACGGTCAGAGTCAACAATATGATACGCGTGCCCCAGGTGCGGGTGATCAGCGCGGAGGGCGAGCAGGTGGGCATCATGGATACCAAGGAGGCCCTGCAGCTCGCGACCGGCGCCGACCTCGACCTCGTGGAAGTATCGCCCGACGCCCGCCCGCCCGTCTGCAAGATCATGGACTTCGGCAAGTACAAGTACGAGCAGAGCAAGCGGGTAAAGGAATCGCGCAAGAAACAACACACGACGCAGCTGAAGGAAATCCGCTTCAAGACGCCCAAGATAAGCGAACACGACCTGGAGTACCGGGCCAACCAGGCCCGCGAATTCCTGCAGCACGGAAACAAGGTCAAGGTGTCCGTGCGCTTCTGGGGCCGTGAAATGACCCACGTCGAACTGGGCCAGCGGAAACTGGAGCACATGGCGGAAATACTGGAGGACGTGGGCACCATCGAACAGCGGCCCAGGCTGGAAGGACGCAGCATGTCGCTGGTCCTCATGCCCAGGTAGACACCGGGAGTTGATCATGCCGAAAATCAAGACGTTGAAAGCGGCGGCGAAACGGTTCAAGCGGGTCGCCTCCGGCAAGTTCAAGCGAAGCCATTCCCACGCGACGCACAACAAGCTTGGGAAATCAGGCAAACGTAAAAGAGGCCTGCGCGGCACCGCCGTGGTGAGCAAGGCCGATGCGCCGCGCCTCAAGCGGATGATGCCGAACTAGGCACTACGGTGCGCCGGACCGAACGGCGCGGGACGCCGGACCGAACGGCGCGGGACGCCGAACTAAACAAGGAACGGACCATGCCACGTGCTACCAACGCCGCCGCCTCGCGCAGGCGGCGCAAGAAGACCATCAAGCTCGCCAGCGGATACTGGGGCCGGCGCAACCGGCTCTACAGGACGGCCCGCGAAGCCGTCAACCGGGGCCTGGCCTACGCGTACCGCGACCGCCGCAGGCGCAAGCGTGATTTCCGCCGCCTGTGGATCACCCGGATCAACGCGGCGGCAAGGCTCAACGGCCTTACGTACGGCCAGCTCATTCACGGCATGAAGCTGGCGCGGATCGAGATCGACCGGAAACTCCTCGCCGAGCTCGCCGTCAACGATCCCCCCGCCTTTGCCGTCGTAGCGGACGCGGCCAAAGCGCAGGTTTCCTGACCCTCCATGGCACAGGAAGCAGAAGCCATCGAAGCGCGGGCGCTGGATGAGATCGCCCGCGCCGCCGACCCGTCCGACCTGGAAGACATCCGCGTCAGGTACATGGGGAAGAACGGCGAGCTGACCCGTGTCCTGCGGTCCGTGGGCAAGGCGGCCCCCGGGGACCGTCCCCGGATCGGCCAGCGGGTCAACCAGGCCAAGAAAGCCATCGAAGAAGCGCTGGAAGCCCGCAGGGCGGCGTGCGAGACGGGACGGGAATCCGCGGCCGGCGCCCTGGACGTCACCCTACCGGGCCGGCGCCCGCCCCTGGGAAGCAGGCATCCGCTGACCATGATCCGGGAGGAAGTGTCCGAGATCTTCCGGGACATGGGCTTCTCGGTGGTGGACGGTCCCGAGGTGGAGTGGGACTACTACAACTTCGAAGCGCTGAACATCCCCCGGGACCACCCGGCCCGCGATACGCAGGACACCTTCTACCTGGGCAGCGACGTCGTGCTCCGGACCCACACCTCGCCGGTGCAGGTCCGGGTCATGGAAAAGCAGCGGCCCCCGGTCCGGGTGATCGTGCCGGGCCGGACCTTCCGCCACGAGAACCCCGACGCCACCCACGCCTTCACCTTCCATCAGTGCGAGGGCCTGTACGTGAACAAGGGCGTCACGATGGCCCAGCTCAAGGGCGACATGACCTATTTCGCCCAGCGGCTCTTCGGCGAAAAAGTCAAGGTGCGCTTCCTCCCCGACTTCTTCCCCTTCACCGAACCCAGCGTGCAGTATGACTTCTCCTGCGTCGCGTGCGGCGGCCGCGGCTGCAGGATCTGCAAGAACACGGGATGGCTGGAGATCTCGGGCGCGGGCATGGTCGACCCGGCCGTGTTCGGATTCGTGGACTACGACCCGGAGGTCTACACCGGCTACGCCTTCGGCATGGGGCTGGACCGCCTCGCCATGTTCAAGTACGGGATCGAAAGCATCCACATGTTCCTGGAGAACGACCTGCGCCTGCTCGAACGGCCTTAAGGGCGGTTCGCACGCGAAGGAGCCAAGCGTCCCATGGTGATCAAAGTACCCCTTTCGTGGCTGCGCGCGTACTGCGACGTCCCGTGGTCCGTCGATGAGCTGGTGGAACGGCTGGTCATGACGGGCCTGGAGGTCGACGCCGTCGAGACGGTCGGGAGCGACTTCGCGGGGTTCGTCACCGGCCGCGTGGAGCGCGTGGAGCGCCATCCCAACGCCGACCGGCTCTCCCTCTGCGCGGTGGACGTGGGCGGCGAGTCCCTGCAGATCATCTGCGGCGCGCCGAACGTGGCCGCCGGCCAGATGGTGCCGGTCGCGCGGGTCGGCGCGGCGCTGCCCGGGGGGATGGAGATCAGGAAGGCGAAGATCCGCGGGGTGGAGTCCTTCGGGATGATCTGCTCCGAGGCCGAACTGAACCTGTCCGACGACCACGAAGGCATCATGGTGCTCGACGGGGAGACCGAGCCCGGGCGGCCCCTGAAGGACGTGGTGGGCGGTCCGGAAACGGTACTGAGCATCGACGTGGGCACCAACCGCCCCGATTGCCTGTCCCTGGTCGGCGTGGCGCGGGAGATCACGGCCCTGGCGGGCGGCGAAACGCGCGTGCCGTCCGGCGCCGTCGACGAATCGGGACCTCCCGTCGATACCCTGGCCAATGTCCGCGTCGACGCGCCCGACGACTGTCCCCGGTTCGTGGGCCGCGTGATCGCCGGCGTCCGGATCGGGCCCTCGCCGGACTGGCTGAAGCGACGGATCGAAGCCGCCGGCATCCGCTCGATCAGCAACGTGGTCGACGTGACGAACTACGTGATGCTGGAAATGGGACAGCCGCTGCACGCCTACGACCTGGACCAGCTGGCGGGCCATGGCATCGTCGTCCGGCGCGCCCGGGACCAGGAGGAGTTCACCACCCTGGACGGGGCGGAACGGACGCTGGACGCCGAGGTGCTGATGATCGCCGATCACGAACGGAGTATCGGGGTCGGCGGCGTCATGGGCGGACTGAATACGGAGATCACCGAAGACACCGAACGGGTATTCCTGGAAGGCGCCTGCTTCGACGCGGTCAGGGTGCGCCGGGGATCGAAGGCGCTGCAACTGCAGACGGACGCGTCCCGGCGGTTCGAGCGCGGCATGGACCCGGAGCTGCAGGGAGAGGCCGTCGGCAGGGCCGCGGGTCTGATCGCCGAAGTCGCCGGGGGCGCGGTGGCGGAAGGCATGATCGACGTGCGGACCCCGGCCCGGCCCGCCCCGGAGATCCGGTTGCGGACGGACCGCGTGAACGGCTTGCTGGGGACCGGCCTGGACCGGGACGAAATCGCCGCGTTCCTGCGCAGGCTCCAGTTCGGCGTGCGTCCCGTGCCGACCGAACCGACCGGGCAGACCGGGCGCGAGGAGGCGACCGAGCAGACTGCGCAAACCGGGCCGACCGAACCGACCGATCTGACCGAGCCGACCGGGCCGACCGTACGGACCGAGCGGACCGCCGGAAACGACCTCGCGGTCGCCGTGCCGTCGTTCAGGCGGGACGTCCACCGCGAGGTGGACCTGATCGAGGAGGTCGCGCGCCTCTATGGCTACGACCGGATCGAACCGGTCGCCTCTGCGCCGGCCCGCGACGAGTCGGCCGGAGCCCGGGAACGGGAGGAGGACCTCCGCGCCCGGCAGGACGAACGCCGGCGCCTGCGCGACACCATGACCGGGTTCGGCTTCACGGAAGTGGTCACCCACAGTCTCCTGCACCCGGACCTGAACCGGCTCATAGATCCTTCCCGTCCCGGCGTGCTGATCGACAATCCCCTGAGTCCCGAGCTCTCCGCCATGCGCACGAGTCTCGCGGCCTCCGTGCTGAACGTCGTGCGCTGGAACGCCAATCGCAAGGTACGGGACATCCGGATATTCGAGGCCGGCCGGGTCTACTGGCCGAAGGACGGCGGCCTGCCCGACGAGCCCGAATTTCTCTGCATCGCCGTCACGGGACGGCGGCACAGCCCGCACTGGGACGGCCCGCCGGGGGCCTTCGACTTCTTCGATTTGAAGGGCCTGGCGGAAGGGTTGCTCGGACGGTTAGGACTTGACAGGGTCGAGACCGTCCCGTATGATAATGTCGACCCTTTATTCGACGCGGACCGGACCGGCGAACTGCTCGCGGACGGGGTGCGGACCGGCCGTTTCGGTGCGGTTTCGCACCGGGTCCTGGACCGGTACGAGATCCGGGAGCCCGTGTGGATGGGGGTGATCGACTGCGGTGTCGTATTTGGCCGGGCGTCCGGGCAACGGGTTTATCAATCGTCCCCCAGGTACCCCGCGGTGGAACGAGACCTGGCTATTGTCGTGCCCGAAGAGGTTTCTCATCGGGACATACTGGAAGAAATCCGCGCGTGTAGCGGCGACCTCCTCGAGGCCGTGGAGTTGTTCGACGTCTATCGTGGAGAACAGATCGCGGCCCGCTGCAAGAGTATGGCGTACGCCATGCGGTACCGGTCCGACGACCGGACGCTGACGGACGCCGAAGTCACGCGGCTGCAGGACAAGGTGCTGCGCCGGCTGGCGGGCCGGTACCGGGCGGAACTTCGCTCCTAGCGTCGTCTCGGCGCCTGGGATATCAATCCAAGCGGAGGGATTCATGCAAGAACAATCCATTGAAATGCTGCTGGGCCGGATTGAAACGATGATCGACCTGATTCAGCGGCTGAAGGACGAAAACGCGGAGCTCCGCGGCCGGAATCAGCAACTGGAGTCGCAGGTTCAGGAACTGCAGCGCGACCAGGAACAGTCGGTTACCTCGAAGGAAGAACTGGAACAGGAAAACCAGGCGTTGCGCGTCAAGCAGGACGACATCAAGGCGCGCATAGACACCATGCTGTCGCGTCTCGACGTCATCGAATAAAGATCGGTCCCCAGGAGAAACCGGACACGGAATACGCGTCCGTACCGCGCACGGCCATGCGCCGCCGGCTCACCGGGATGAACCCTAATGGATGACGAAAAAGTCACGGTCCGCGTCAACATCTGCGGGACCGAGTATCCGATACAGGCAGAGGAAGAAGCCGAGTACATCAAGCGGATCGCCGCCTACGTCGACGAACGCATGCGCGAAGTGCCCGTCAGCGTGACCATGCAGTCCCTCACCAGCGTGGCGGTCCTCACGGCGATCCGGATCGCCGACGAGTTGCACAAGGAACGTGAGAAGAAGACGAATCAGGTCGTATCGGAGTCCATGCACGACGATCGGATCACGGAGCTGATCCGGCGCATGGACGAATTGCTGGAGAACCCGGATCCTGAACAGGACGATGATCGGGAAAACCATGACCGATCTTGTTGAGGAACGAACCATGTCCGGATTAAAAATCAAATTTGAAGAAGGTGGCTGCCACTATGTTCGTGACGATCAGTCTCTACGCCGGCACCGCCCTGGTCATGTTTCTCTTCGGATGGTTCATTCGAAAGCGTGTCGAAAAACGCAAGACGGACAGTATGGAGCGCTTGGCGGAGAGCATCCTCGCAGAGGCGGTGGAAGAAGCTGAAACCATAAAAAACACATCCCGGATCGAAATGGAGGAGGAGTCGTATCAGGCCAAGGCGAAATTCGAACGGGAGAGCAACGCGGCCCGCCAGGAATCCCAACGGGCGGAGAAGCGGATTGCGATCAGGGAACAGAACGTAGAGCGCAAGGCCGATTACGTGGCCAAGCGCGAAAGAGGCATTCAGAAACACCTCCAGTCGCTGCAGGAGCGGGACGAGAAGCTGACGGATGAGGAAGAGCGGCTGGAACAGCTGGTCAGGCGGCAGACCGAGCAGCTCGAGCAGGCCGCCGGCATGACGACGGAGGAAGCGAGGCGGGCGCTGCTCAGCAACATCGATGCCCGGATTCGCGCCGAAGCCGGCCAGCAGGCCCGCAGCATCATCGAAGAAGCCCGCCAGAACGCCGAGATCGAAGCCCGGGAAATCATCACGCACGCGATGCAGAAGTACACGCTGGATCACGTGACGGAAACGACGACGTCGGTCATATCCCTGCCCGATAATGAGATGAAGGGACGCATCATCGGGCGCGACGGACGCAACATCCAGGCGTTCGAAATGTCGACGGGGATCGACGTCATCGTCGACGACACGCCCAATGCCGTCGTCCTCTCCGGGTTCAATCCCATGCGCCGCGAAATCGCCAAGCTGTCCATGGAGAAACTGATCCAGGACGGAAGGATCCATCCCGGCTTCATCGAGCAGGTCGTCTCCAAGACCCAGGAAGAAATCGGCGACCTGATCCAGGATACGGGCGACCAGGTACTCTTCGACCTGGGGGTTACCGGCGTCCGTCCCGAGCTGGCCATGCTGCTCGGCCAGTTGAAATACCGGATGACCGGGGGGCAGAACGCGCTGCATCACAGCCGCGAGGTGGCCGAGCTGGCGGGCCTCATGGCGCAGGAACTGGACCTGGACGTGACCATGGCCCGGCGCTGCGGCCTGCTTCACGACATCGGCAAGGCCGTGGAAGGCGGACCGGAAGGCGCCCACGGCGAACTGGGGAGATCGGTCGCCGAGAAGTACGGTGAACCGTCCGAAGTGCTGGAATGCATCAGCGTGGCCCACGAGAACATGGAAGAGGCCAGCCCCATGGCCGTATTGGTCAGAACCGCCGACGCGCTATCCGTTTCCAGGCCCGGCGCGCTGCGGGAACCGCTCGAGAAATACGTCCGCCGGCTCCGGGAGATGGAACGGCTGGTGAGTTCCTTCGAAGGCGTGTCCCGGGCCTTCGTCATGAAGGCGGGGAAAGAAGTAAGGGTCATGATCGATCACGCGGAAGTCGACGACCTCCGCGCGGTTCAGCTCGCAACGGAAATCGCCCGGAAAATCCAGGCCAGGATGGAATACTCCGGCCAGATCAAGGTGACGGTCATCCGGCAGACCCGCGCGGTCGAATTCGCCCGGTAGCGGCGCTGCCCGCGCATGCGGCGTTGCCCGGTAGCGGCGCTGCCCGCGCATGCAGGGGAGGAAGGCCAGGCTTGGGGACTGAAGGCGACAGCGGCATCCTTACCGTTACCGAACTGACCGCGGGGATAAAGACCCTGCTCGAGGAAGCGTTTCCCCAGGTGTCGGTGACCGGCGAAATCTCCAACTACAAGCGGCACTCGTCCGGCCATGCCTACTTCTCCCTGAAGGACGACCGCAGCCAGTTGCGCTGCGTCATGTGGCGGTCGGCCAACCGCAGGCTGTCCTTCGAGCCCGAGGACGGCATGGAGGTCCTGGCTCGGGGCGTCCTCTCCGTCTACGAGGTGCAGGGGCAGTACCAGCTGGTCGCCCGGGAGCTCAAGCCCGTCGGCGCGGGCGCGCTTCAGGCGGCCTTCGAGCGACTGAAGGCCCTGCTCGAGAAAGAGGGCCTCTTCCGGGAGGAACACAAGCAGCCGCTGCCCTCCTTCCCGGAGCGCGTGGGGGTCGTCACTTCCGGGTCCGGCGCCGCGGTCCGGGACATCATACAGGTCCTGCGCCGGCGCGCGCCATGGGTTTCCATCATCCTCCGGCCCACGCCCGTGCAGGGCGAAGGCGCCGCGGCGGAGATCGCGGCCGCCATCGAGGAGATGAACGCCTACGGCGGGGTGGACGTGTTGATCGTCGGCCGGGGAGGCGGATCGGTGGAGGACCTGTGGGCGTTCAATGAAGAAGCGGTGGTGCGGGCGGTCTACGCCTCCCGTATCCCCGTGGTTTCCGCGGTCGGCCACGAGACCGACTTCACCCTGACCGACTTCGCGGCCGACCACCGGGCGCCCACGCCGTCGGGCGCGGCCGAAATCGTCGTCCGCGACTTGCGGGAACTCAAGGACCGGTCGGATGCCGTATTGCGGCGTCTCTGCGGAAGCATGACGGGGTACGTGGACCGGTACCGCCAGCGGGTCGCCACGGCGGTCTCCAGCTACGGCCTCCGGCGGCCCGTCGACCAGGTCGCCCAGTACGCCCAGTACACCGATGAACTGACCCGGCGCCTGGCCGAAAACTGCTTCCACGGCCATGAAACCCGCGTCCAGCGGGTCGGCGGACTGGCCGGCCGCCTGCAGGCCCTCAGTCCCCTCTCGGTGCTGGAACGGGGGTACGCGGTCTGCCAGCTCGCCTCCGACGGACGCGTCGTCCGCGGCGTGGACGAGCTCAGCATCGACGACCGGGTGAACGTGCGGCTGCGAAAAGGAGAGGCGTTCTGCCGCGTGGAGCACCTTCGGGGCGGGGCGGACCCTTCCGCCGCGGCCTCCCGCGAAAAGCAGCGCAAGGAAGAGACGGCCGGGACGGCCAGCTTCGGCCTGTTTGATGAATCGAATACCCAGGAACCCGCCTGACCGAATGGATACGCAAAGATGAACGAGCAGGAAAAACCGACCTTCGAGGAAGCGCTGAAGCGCCTCGAGCACATCGTTGAACGCATGGAACAGGGCGATCTCCCGCTGGACGAATCGCTCGCCCTTTTCCAGGAGGGCATCGAGCTTTCCCGGATCTGCACCCGCCAGTTGAACGCGGCGGACGAACACGTGCGCAAGCTGGTCCGGGTGGAGAACGGCCGGTTCGTCATCGAGCCCTTCGAGCCGGAAGCGCCCGCCAGCCAGGGTAACGATCTGACCTTCTAGAATCCGGCGCGCCGCGACGTGCCGGCTGAGCCGCGCGACGTGCTGGCTGAGCCGTGTGACGTGCCGACTGAGCCGTGTGACGTGCCGGCGCGGCGCCACAAGCCTGGTGTTGCATATGACCGATACCCCGGGAAAGCAGGCTTTCCTCGACGCGCTGGCCGAGCGCAAGGCATGGGTGCGCGAATACCTGGACCGGGACCGCCGGAAAGCGCTTTTCGTCCCGGAGGACATCCACGACGGGGTGTTCAGCTACCTGAAGGCGTCCGGCAAGGTCCTCCGTCCCTGCGTGCTCTACTTCTCCTGCGGCGCCGTCGGCGGCCGGGAGCGGGCGGCGACGCCCGCGGCGGTCGCCGTGGAACTCTTCCACACCTGGACCATCGTTCATGACGATATCATGGACCGGGACGCGCTGCGGCGCGGCGCGCCTACCGTCCACGAGGAATTCAGGCGGCGGGCGCTGGCCACGAAGGCTTTCGACGAACGGGAAGCCGCCCACTACGGCCTGTCCATCGGGATCATGACCGGCGAGGTGCAGCACGGGTGGGCCACCGCGCTCCTGTCCGAACTGTACGACGCAGACGCGGACAACGGAGAGACGGTGATCGCGCTGATCCGCTACCTGGAAACGGAAGTCCTGCTGTCCCTCGTGGGCGGCCAGGCGCTGGACATCCAGTATGCCAAGGCGCCCATGGACAGCCTGGACGAAGCGTCCGTGATCGACATGTTCTGGCGCAAGACCGGAGCGCTCTACGCCTTCGCCGGCGCCGCCGGCGCGATGATCGGCCTGAACTCGCCGGACCGGTCCCACCCCCTGGTGCGGGCGATTTCATCCTTCACCGGCGAGTGCGGCGTGGCCTTCCAGCTGCAGGACGATATCCTGGGTCTCACGGCCGACGAGGCCACCCTGGGGAAACCGGTGTGCTCCGACCTCCGGGAAGGGAAACGCACCCTGCTGCTCGTCCACACCTACCACAAGGCTTCGCCCGCCGAACGGCGGTTCCTGCTCGACGTCGTCGGAAAACCGGGCGCCTCCGACGAACAGATCGCGGAGGCGCGCGACCTGATCCTGGCCCGTGGCGGTCTCGAACACGTCCGGTCGCTCATGGAACGGCGGGTGGCCGACGCCATTCGAAATCTGGACGAGATTCCCGACTCTATTTACAAGAGGTACCTGGTCAACTGGGCCGAATACCTGATCGGAAGGTCTTTCTGATGCAACGCGTCGGCATCATCGCCAATCCGGCCCGCCCCGTGGTCCGCCGCCTGATCCCGGAACTCGTGCGGCTGGTCTCTTCGCGGTCGGGCAGGCCATCGCTCGCGTCCGGTCTCGCGGCCATGGTCGATGACGGGAACGCCCGCCGGGCATGCGTGATCGTCGATTCGGACGACCTCGCCGTGGAGGACGTCGACTGGGTCATCGCCATCGGGGGGGACGGCACGCTGCTCAAGACCGCGCGCCTGGTGGGCGCTTCGGGCACGCCCATTCTCGGCGTCAATTCCGGCAAGCTCGGCTTCATGATGCAGACGACGCCTGGCGACCTGGGCGATGCCCTCGAACGGGTGTTCGACGGGCGGTACACCCTGGACAAGCGACTGGTCCTGCAGGGGCGAATCGGCAATGGAGAACCGGGGAATGCGGCGTCCGCCGGCGTCTTTTCGGCGCTGAACGACATCGTGATCGACAAGGGCGCGATCTGCCGGGTCATCGAACTGGGCATCTACGTCAACGACGAATACGTCAACGACGTCATGGCGGACGGGCTCATCGTGTCGACCCCGACCGGGTCCACGGCCTATTCGCTGGCGGCGGGGGGGCCGATCCTGGCGCCCGACATGGAAGCGATCGTCGTATCGCCCATCTGTCCGCACACCCTTTCCAACCGCGCCATGGTGCTCGCCGCGCGGGACCGCGTCCGGATTGAAGTCCGGGCCGATCATCCCGATCTCCTGCTCACCGTGGACGGCCAGGAGAACGTCGTCATCCAGCCGGGCAGCACCGTCGAACTCTCCCGGGCGGACCACACCATACACCTGATCCGGTTCACGGATCGTTCCTTTTACGATGTCCTGCGTACGAAGCTGAAATGGGGAGAACGCTGAAGAACCCGGAAACTCGCCGGTCCGCCGGCCCGCCCGGCCTGCCCGGTACGTCGGCGCGTCGGCCCGCCCGATTCGCCCGGTCTCCCGGTCCGCCGGCCTCCCCGCTCATTGTGTAGCCTATGCTCGCGAACCTGAGAGTTAGAAACTACGCGCTCTTGGACGAGGTGGACATCGAGTTCACCCCCGGATTGAACGTACTCACGGGTGAAACCGGGTCCGGGAAGTCCATCCTGATCGGCGCGCTGAGCCTCATCCTGGGCGGCAGGGCCGCGTCGGAGACCATACGCGGCGGCGCGCGGACCGCGATCGTCGAAGGGTTGTTCGAAGGGGAGCGCGACGCGCAGCTGCAGGCCCTGCTGTCGGAAATCGGCGTGGACCCGGAAGAGGGTACGCTGATCATCCGGCGCGAGGTCGGCCGCGAAGGCCGCAACCGGTGCACGATAAACGGCAGCCTCGTCACCGTTTCCGTCCTCCGGAAGCTGGGCGTCCTGCTGGTGGACCTGCACGGACAGCACGATCACCAGTCGCTGCTGAACCCGCGGACGCACCGGGTCTTCCTGGACGGATACGAGGACATCCGCAAGCCGAAACAACGGGTCGCCGAAGCCTACGGCCGGTTTACCGAGCGGTCGGAAGCCCTGCGGCGGCTGGACGACGAGCTCGCCGCCACCCGGGAACGGGAGGAACTCTACCGCTTTCAGCTGGACGAACTCGACCGGGCCGAACTGTCCCCGGGGGAAGACGAGGAACTGGAAAGGGAGCGGTCCGTCCTCGAGCACGCGGAACAGCTGATCCGGGTCGCGTCCGACGCATCCGAAGCGCTCTCCGAAGGGGAAGGCGCGCTGGTCGACGGACTGGTCCGGGTCATCCGCTCGCTGGAGGAAGCCGGGCGTATCGATCCCGCCCTCGGTGAGGCCCTCGAGGGGGTCCGGAGCGCACGCTACCACCTGGACGACTGCGCCGATTTCCTGCGGCGGTACCGCGACCGCGTCGAGTACGACCCGGCGCGCCTGGAAGAGGTGCTGGACCGCCTGGACCTCCTCGGACGTCTCAAACGCAAGTACGGCGGCACGATCGAAGAGGTCCTGGCCCACCGCGACCGTATCGCCGGAGAACTGGAAGGGGTGGACACGGCCGGCGCGCGGCGGGACCGGTTGCGCGGGGAGGTACAGGCGGCCCGCGAGGAGTTGACCGAACATGCGAAGGCCCTGTCGGACCGGCGTAAGCAGGTGGCCCGCAAGCTGGAAGGCAGGGTCGTGGAGGAACTGGCGGAACTGGGCATGGAGAAGACGGGGTTCGAGGTCGGGATCGTGTGGCTCGAGGCCGAGGACGGCCCCCTGCGGATCGACGGGCGCGGCTACAGCGTGGACGCCCACGGGATGGACCGGATCGAGTTCCTGATATCGCCGAACGCCGGGGAGGAACTGAAGCCCCTGGCGAGTATCGCGTCGGGCGGCGAGATCTCGCGGGTCATGCTGGCGCTGAAGGTGATCCTGGCCGAATCGGACCGCATGCCCACGCTGGTCTTCGACGAGCTCGACATCGGCATCGGCGGCCGCATCGCCGAATCGGTCGGCCACAGGCTGAAGCTGCTGTCCCGGGACCACCAGGTGCTGTGCGTCACCCATCTCCACCAGGTGGCCTGCTGGGGCCGTACCCATTTCACCGTGCACAAGCAGTCCGCCCGGGGCAGGTCGATCACGCTGGTCGATCACCTGGACGAAGATGGCAGGATCCGGGAGATCGCGCGCATGCTGGCCGGCGAGACGGTGGACGCCATGGCCCTGTCGCACGCGCGGGAGATGCTCCGGCGCACGGCGGCGGTGTGAGGGCGGGAAGGACGGGAGATGCTCCGGCGCACGGCGGCGGTGTGAGGACGCGAAGGACGGGAGATGCTCCGGCGCTCGGCGGCGGAGTGAGGACGCGAAGGACGGCGGCATGAGTCCGAACAACGAACGGGACAGGGGGACCGGCACGGCGGGACGGTTCTGGTCGCCGCCCAACGTCCTGTCCCTTTCCCGCATAGCCGCCATTCCCTTCATCTACTGGGGTTTTGCCTGGGACGGGCGGCTGGGACTCTACGCACTCGTCGCCTGCGCCTTTCTGACGGACGCGGCCGACGGTTACCTCGCGCGCCGTTTCCGCTGGGAAAGCAAGTGGGGGCTCGTTCTCGACCCGCTGGCCGACAAGGTCCTCGTGGGCAGCCTGTCTGTATTCCTGGTGCTGTTCCGGGACTTCCCCCCGTGGGCGGCCGCGCTGATCATCGCCCGCGACCTGGCCATTCTGGGTGCGGGCGCGTACCTGTACCGCAAACCCGGCAACGTGGTCCTGCCGGCCGACCGGATCGGCAAACTGACCACCCTGGCCATGGGCGCCGCGCTTTTCCTTTACACCGTGGAGTGGCAGCCCTACGGCGCGTGGGCGCTCGGGGCGGCCCTCTGCTGCGTCGCCGGATCGGGCATTCATTACGTCCTGGTATACACGCGACGGGAGCGTGCGCATTCATGAACCGCGGCGCATCGAAATGGGCGGTCACCGGCTGGCATCACCTGTCGTTCGAGCGGCCGGAAGACTGGAGCATCGGTGCGGTGACGGGGGACTTCTCGACGGGCTACCTGCGGCTCGACGACACGGAAATGCCCCGTTTCGAGCTGAGATGGGAGCGGACGCGCGGCCGGGAATCCGCCGACCAGGTGGTCGCGAGGTACCTTAAGAACCTCGCGGGAAAGGGCGGGAAGAAGGCGCCGCCCGTCAAGGTCCGGCGCAACCTGTCGCTCATCAAGGACGAGACCGTGCTGGCGGACCGGACGGTGGAGGGATTCCACTGGCGGACGGAAGGCGGGGACCCCCTGCAGGCCTACGGCTGCCTGTGGATGTGCGAAACCTGCGGCCGCACGGTCTTCGCCCAGGTCCTCGGGCGCGGGGGAGAATCCATGATGACCCTGGCCTCGAGAGTGCTGAACACCCTGGACGACCACGCCCGCGGCGACACCGCCACATGGGCCGTGTACGGGCTGCGCGCCGAGCTGCCGGCCGACTGCAAGCTCGTGGAACATTCCTTTCTGACGGGCCGTATCGAGTTGACTTTCCGGCTCGGCGGCGCCAGATTGGAACTGGTGAGGATGAGCCTCGCCGAAATGCACCTGGAGAACCGGACGTTCCCGGAATGGTTCGAGGACACCTATGGCAACGAGATCGACCGCTGGACCGAAGTCGACGGACCGGCAGGAGGCGATCCGCTCATCCGGGGGACGGGCGAAGGCGTGGACCCCGAGACGGTCCACACCCGCATGGCGTGGCTGCCGTGGCGGCGGCCCCGAAAAAAACCATTGAGTTGTTGCGCCTGGCATAGTATCGATGGCAATAGGATCTTCGTGCTGCGCCACCTGGACGAAACCCACCGGCCAGATTTCCTGGAAGGGATAGCGGGCACGGTGATCCGCCACTGATCTCGCGGGAAGGCCGTATCCGCGTCCATGGCTTCTGATCTTTCCCACGGGTCGTCATCATGGCGTTCTTTCGAAAGAAGTCGGCTCCGCTGCCCCGCCGGGAGCTGTTGCGCGCGAAGCCGGTGCGCAACGAAAGACTGACCTGCGAAGAAAACTCCGACGGGGAGATCGTGCTGGGCATCCCGAGGAGAAAGACCTGGTGGATCGACACCATGTCCCGGATGTTCTACGTGCCGAGCCGGCGGACGGTGGTACTGGACCGCATCGGGTCCTTCCTCTGGGGGCTCTGCGACGGGCAGAACACCGTGGACCACGTCATATCGACGATCCGGACCGAGTACAAGCTGGAGCGCAAGGAAGCGGAGGTCTCCACCCTGACGTACCTGAAGCAACTCACGGAGAAGGGCCTGATCGGACTGGCCGTGCCCAACAGAAAAGGAGATAGGAACGCATGACGACGGAATCGGCCGCGACGGCCGGCACGACGGAGAAGCAGATATCGCTTCCCCTGTCCAAGGCGATCGAGATCAGTTTCCGCAGCCTCAGGATCAGGTTCTGGCGGTCGCTGATCACGATCGGAGGCATCTTTTTCGGCATCGCCTTTCTCATGTCCATCCTGACCGGCGCGTCCATCAACGAAGCGCTCGTGGAAGGCGGTTCCCCCCAGGTCCGGGCGCTGCTGGAACAGCAGGGCGCGGACGGCGATTCGGCGACGCAGCAGGTATGGCTCGTTTCCCTGTCCCTGCTGGTGTGCGTCGTCGGCATCACCAACGCCATGCTGATGTCGGTGACCGAAAGGTACCGTGAAATCGGGACCATGAAATGCCTGGGCGCCCTGGACAAGTTCATCATACAGCTGTTCGTGCTGGAGTCCACCTTCCAGGGACTGGTCGGATCGGTGGGCGGCGTCATCATGGGCTGCCTGTTCATGCTGATTTCGATGATGACCTCCTACGGATGGGACCCCCTGGTGCTCTTCCCCGTGCTGGAAGTGGCGCAGAGCGGCGTCTATTCGCTGGGGGCCGGACTGGGTCTCGCCATCGTCGGAGCGCTCTACCCGGCGTACCGGGCGTCCCAGATGCCTCCGGCCGACGCCATGCGCACGGAAGTATGACGTCGCAACGCACCCGGAACATCATGACGGAACGAAGGATATCCTGAAAGCAACCTGAAAGGGGCGGGAAATGACAGAAGAGCAGACCGCGGTAATGGACGCGCCGGATACCGAAACGCAGAACATCGTACGCACGCGCGGGGTAAAGCGGGTGTACCAGATGGGCAAGCTTTCGCTGGAGGCGCTCAAGGGCATCGACATGGAGGTGCAGCGCGGCGAGTACATCTCCATCATGGGCCCGTCGGGATCGGGCAAGTCCACCCTGTTCAACATGATCGGCGCGCTGGACAAGCCCACGGAGGGCAAGGTCTACATCGACGAGGTCGACGTCGCCCAGCTGGACGCCTATGAGCTGGCCTGGCTGCGGTGCCGCAAGATCGGCTACATCTTCCAGACCTTCAACCTGATCCCGGTCATGACCGCCCTCGAAAACGTCACCCTGCCCATGATCTTCGCCGGCCTGGCGACGGACGAAGCCATCGACAAGGGCGTCGACCTGCTGACGCTGGTGGGGCTCGGGGAACGGGTCCAGCACAAGCCGCTGGAGCTGTCCGGCGGGCAACAGCAGCGCGTCGCCGTGGCCCGCGCGCTGGCCAACGATCCGGCCATCGTCCTCGCGGACGAGCCCACGGGGAACCTGGACCGCAAGACGGGACGGGAGATCATCGAACTGTTGCGGGAGCTGAACCAGGAGAAACAGGTGACGATCATTTCCGCGACCCACGACCTGAAGATGCTGGACGTTTCGGACCGCATCCTGTGGGTGCAGGACGGACGGATCACCAAGAACCAGCGGCGCGAGGAACTGGACCTGGATCTGGGCCAGATTGGCGCCGAGGAAGAATAGGCCGGCGTTCCGGACGGCGGGTTTTTAAGGGGTGCTCAGGCGACGCCCGCCCCGCAGCACTTCTTGTACTTCTTACCGCTCCCGCAGGGACAGGGCGCGTTGCGGCCGATTTTCTGTTCGACCTTGATGGGCCGCGGGCGGGACGTGCTCCCGTCGGAACCCCCGCCGCGCCTACCGCCCCGCTGGACGGCGGCGTCCGCTTCCGGATCCTGCGCGGACATGCCCGCCATGGCCGGGGCTTCCTGGTGGATCGCCCGCATGTTGGCCGGGGTCTCCTGGCGCGGCATGCGCGATTCGGCCAGTTCGGCGTTGAACACGGTCTTGACGATCTCCTCGTCCAGCCGGTCCCACAGTTCCTCGAACATGGCGTAGGCTTCCTTCTTGTACTGGATCAGGGGATCCAGCTGCCCGTACGCGCGCAGGCCGATGCCCTCCCGCATCCGGTCGATCTCGTACAGGTGCTCCTGCCAGGCGTTGTCGATGACGTGGAGGGTGGCGAAACGCTCCAGGTCGCGCATCAGCTCGGGCGAAGGCGCCAGGGCCGCTTCTTTCCGCTCGTAGGATTCGACCATCTTCTCGTTGGCCAGTTCCACCAGCGATTCCACGTTCAGATCGGCCATTTCCTCCTCGGCAACGGCCACGGCCACGTGGAAGTTCCGCGCCAGGTCGCCGCTCAGCCCGTCCAGGTCCCAGTCCTCGGGATAGGTCTTGGGATCGGTGTATTCCTCCACCTTCCGCTCCGCCACGCCGCGGATCATCTCGGAGACGTCGTTCCTGAGGTCCTTCTTCTCCAGGGCGTGCAGCCGGCGGTCGTACACGGCCTCGCGCTGCTGGTTCATGACGTTGTCGTACTCGAGCACGTGCTTCCGCATGTCGAAATGCTGGGCCTCCACCCGCTTCTGGGCCCGTTCGATGGACCGGGTTACCATGGAGTGCTCGATCACTTCCCCGTCCGGTATCTTCAGGCGGTCCATGACGGAGGCGATGCGCTCGGAGCCGAAGAGCCGCATCAGGTCGTCCTCGAGCGAGAGGTAGAAACGGGAGGAACCCGGGTCGCCCTGGCGTCCGGAGCGGCCGCGGAGCTGGCGGTCGATGCGCCGGGCCTCGTGGCGTTCCGTCCCGATGATGTGCAGGCCGCCGACCTCCACCACGCCCGCGCCGAGCTTGATGTCGGTACCCCGTCCCGCCATGTTCGTGGCGATGGTCACCGAACCGGGCTGTCCGGCCTTCGCGATGATCTCGGCCTCCTGCTGGTGGAACTTGGCGTTCAGCACGTTGTGCCTGATCCCGCGCCGTTTCAGCATGCGGCTCAGCGTTTCCGACGCGTCGACGGAGGTGGTCCCGATCAGGATGGGCCGGCGCTGCCCGTTCAGCTCCTCGATTTCGTCCAGGACCGCGTTGTACTTCTCCCGGCGGGTACGGAAGACGACGTCGTCGTGGTCCGTGCGCTGCACCGGCTTGTTGGTGGGGATTTCCACCACGTCCATCTTGTAGATCGCGAAGAACTCGCTCGCTTCCGTCACGGCCGTACCGGTCATGCCCGCCAGCTTCTCGTACATCCGGAAGTAGTTCTGGATCGTAATGGAGGCGACGGTGCGGGTCTCCTGCTCGATCTTCACGCCTTCCTTGGCCTCGATGGCCTGGTGGAGTCCCTCGGCCAGTCTCCGTCCGTACATCAGGCGGCCCGTGAAGGTGTCGACCAGGACGACCTTCCCGTTCTCGATGACGTAGTCGATGTCCTTCTCGTAGATCGCGTAGGCCTGGAGCAGCTGGTGCATGTTGTGGATGCGTTCGCTGCGCTCGGCGTAGAGTTTCTCCAGCTCCGCCTTCTTCTCGTTCTTCCGCTCGTCGGACAGCCCCTCGTCCGAATCGATCTCCACGATGCCCTCGCTGAGATCGGGGATGATGAAAAGCTCCTGCTCGCCCGGGGACAGGAGTTCCCGGCCCTTCTCGTTGATCTCGGTGTGGCGGGTCTTCTCGTCGACCGTGAAATAGAGCTCGTCGTCGAGAACGGGCATCTTCTTCTCCCGGATGTAGTCCCCCTCCACCTGCTGAATGAGCTTCTTGATGCCGGGTTCCTGCTGCAGTTTCAGGAGCTTCTTGTTCTTCGGCATGCCCCGCTGCGCCTGCAGCAGCTTGATGCCCGCGTCGTAGTCGTCCTCCCCGGCGTCCAGCAGCGTTTCCGCCTCCGCGATGATCTTCGCCGCGAAACGGGTCTGGGCGCGTACGAGCTTCTGCACGTCCGGCAGCGACTCGGCGTACTTCCCGCTGTTCGATTCGCTCACCTGCCCCGCGATGATGAGGGGCGTGCGCGCTTCGTCGATCAGGATGGAATCCACCTCGTCCACGATCGCGTAAGGGTGCCCCCGCTGCACGCGGTCCTCCAGGCGCCACTTCATGTTGTCCCGGAGGTAGTCGAAACCGAATTCGTTGGTGGTCCCGTAGGTCACGTCCGCCTGGTAGCCCGCCTTCTTGCGGTCCACGTCGGGATCGTTGTTCTCGAGACATTCGACCGTGAGCCCGAGGAACTCGAAGACCGGTCCCATCCAGGCCCGGTCGCGCTTGGCGAGGAATTCGTTGTGCGTCACCAGGTGGGCGCCGCGTCCGGTCAGTCCGTTGAGATACATGGGGAAGAGGGCCACGAGCGTCTTGCCCTCGCCCGTCGCCATCTCGGCGATCTTGCCTTCGTGGAGCACGACGCCGCCGATGATCTGCACGTCGTAGGGGATCATGTCCCACGCCATCTCGCCCTGGCCGGGGACGACCCACGACCTGCCGATCATGCGCCGGCAGGCCTCCTTGACCAGGCCGAAGGCTTCGGGCAGGAGTTCGTCCAGCGCTTCGCCTTCCTCCCACCGGGACCTGAACTCCCGCGTCTTCTCGGGGAACCGGTCTTCGTCGAGCGACTGGTATTCGTCGGCCCATTCGTTGACGGCCTCGACGATCGGTCCCATCCGCTTGACGTCCCTGTCGTGCTTGGTCCCGAAAGCACCGGTGATCAGGTTTTTGAACCGGGTGAGCATGGTCTCTCGTCCTTCGTTCGGCGCCCCGTGGGCGAAGGCGTTCCTCGGATTTGCCAACCGATGAAACTTAAGGGCGTTGCCGGCCTGGAACAACCCTTTTCTCTGCGCCGGAACAGCCGGCCGGCCGGTTCCGCGGCCTGAAGTATCTGCCGGTCCCGCGGCTCAAGAAAAAACCCCGGCATGCGCAGGCGCGCCGGGGTTGCGGTGGTATGCGAAGCGTCATGCACTCTCAGTCGTCGTCCCGGAGGTAGGGGCTGAGCTTGCCGCTGCGGGTCGCGTGCCGCAGACGCTGCAGCGCCCGTTCCTTGATCTGGCGAATCCGTTCCCGCGTCAGGCCGAAACGGATGCCGATCTCCTCGAGCGTGTGGGCCCGCTCCGATCCTACGCCGAAGTACAGGCGGATCACTTCCGCCTCGCGGTCCGGCAGGGTGTCCAGCACTTTGCCGACGTCCGATTTCAGGAACTGCAGCATGGTGCTCTCGTCCGGCGCCGTCTGCATTTCGTCGGGCAGGAGGTCGAGTAGGCTGCGGTCGTCGTCGTGATTGAAGGGTACGTCGAGTGAAATGCAGTGGCTGAACGAACTGAGCGCCTCGTTGATTTCTTCGACCGATATATCCATTTCCTCGGCGATTTCGTCGATATCGGGCTTGCGGCCGAGTTCGTGCTGCAAATGCTTGGAAGTCTGTTTTATGCGGCGAAGTTCTTCGGAGCGGTTGACGGGGACGCGTACGGTCCTCGACTGGTTGGCGATGGACTGAATGATGGCCTGGCGTATCCACCAGACGGCATAGGAGATGAACTTGTACCCCCTGGTCTCGTCGAACTTCTTGGCGGCCCGCATCAGGCCCATGTTTCCTTCATTGATCATGTCCAGCAGGGGCAGGCCGTAGTTCTGGTACTGCCGGGCCACGCTGACGACGAACCTGAGATTGGCTTTCACCAGCTTGTCCAGGGCGTTCTGGTCGCCCTGCTTGATCAGCCGGGCCAGCCGCACTTCCTCCTCGGCCGTAATCAAGGGATACTTGGACATCTCGGCCAGGTAGCGGTACAGCGCCTGCTCGTACCTCGCCCCGTTGCCATAGGACTCTTGGTATGATGTGCCGATCTTGCTTCACCTCCCCTCCGCGCCATGCGCAACGCGCGACGTATCCCGTCCGCTCAGGCCTATGCGGGCCCGGCTCCCGTTACGTCTCGATCCATCGTGGTGTAAACGGAGCGTCGAACGATGCGTGCCATGGCGGGTCCTGTCGGGTATGTGCAAGCGGCATAGACACCATCGTCGGACAGCTGGAAAGGAAATACCGGTGCGCGTTCAACAACGATACGTGTTCAGGAACTGGAAATGCGCCGTTACAGGGACAGCGGGATGCGGGTGGAATGGGCATCGAGTCCAGCCGGAATCCGACACGTGCGGACAGGCGGCAAGACTCGGCCCGCGCTACTGTTCCCAGTGTAATCAAAATAATCCGGAACGGCCACGAAGTCAAGTGTTTTCCCTTTAGGATTGACACCGCCAGGCCCCGTGGATACATTGGCACTCTCGAAATCGGACGCGGACCCTCCTGACCGGAGATGCTTCCCGCGAAGGAAACGGCGGATGGCGGCGGAATCGAAAACTTGGCGCATTGCCGTCGTGAATAAGGCAGACGTGGCGGACGCCGTGGGCGAAGGCCTCCGCGGCGATATCCTCGACCTGGGCATCGACGGGATCGAGCGCGTGGGACACGTCCGCCTCTACGCGCTCCGGGGCACGCTGTCCGGCGCCGAACTGGACCGGATCACCACGGGACTGCTTGCCGATCCGGTCACCCAGGACCACATGAAAATCGCCGCCGCGGGCCTGCCGGTCGCCCCGGGAGAATGGGGCGTGGAGGTATGGTTCCGGCCGGGAGTGACCGACGCCGTGGGCGAAACGGCCCTCAAGGGCAGCCGCGACCTGGGCGTCACGGGGATGGAATCGGTGGACACCGGGCGGGGATACATCCTGGCGGGCGCGCTCGAGCGGCCCCAGATCGAAACCATATGCCGGCGGCTGCTGGCCAATGACGTGATCGAAAGATACGCATGCTACGAAGGGGGCAAATGACCTTCGAGGCCGACGACACGGTAGAGACCCTTTCCCTGCTGAAGGCGACCGACGAGGAGATGACGCGGCTGAGCCGGGACGGCATGCTGGCCCTCAACCTGGAGGAGATGAGGGCGATCCGGCGCCATTTCAGCGCGATCGGCCGCGACCCGACGGACGTCGAGATGGAGACGCTGGCCCAGACCTGGTCCGAGCACTGCAAACACAAGGTCTTCAACGGGGTCATCGATTACGTCTCCGGCGGAAAGACCGAGCGCATCGACAACCTCTTCGCCCGCTCCATCCGGAAGGCGACCGAGGATATCCGCCGCGCCAAGGGGGCATGCGACCGGTGCGTGTCCGTCTTCGTCGACAACGCCGGGATCATCGAGTTCGACGACGATTTCCATCTCGTCTTCAAGGTGGAGACGCACAACCATCCTTCCGCGCTGGACCCCTACGGCGGCGCCAACACGGGCATCGGCGGGGTCATTCGCGACCCGCTCGGGACCGGCCTGGGCGGAAAGCCCATTTTCAACACCGACGTATTCTGCTTCGCGCCGCCCGACTTCCCCTACGACGGGCTGCCGGAGGGCGTCCTGCATCCGAAGCGCGTCTTCAAGGGCGTCGTGGCCGGCGTCCGGGACTACGGCAACCGCATGGGCATACCGACCGTCAACGGGGCCATCCTGTTCGACGAGCGGTACCTGGGCAACCCGCTGGTGTACTGCGGCACCGCGGCCGTCATCCCGGTCGACCGTTGCGAAAAATCGGCCGAACCGGGGGATTTCGTCGTCACCATCGGCGGGAAGACGGGCCGGGACGGGATCCACGGGGCCACGTTTTCGTCCATCGAGCTGACCGAGACCTCGGAATCCACCGCCACGCAGGCCGTCCAGATCGGCAATCCCATCGAGGAGAAGAAGATACTCGACGTCCTGATGCAGGCGCGGGACCGCAAGCTCTACCGGAACATCACCGACTGCGGCGCCGGCGGGTTCTCGTCGGCCATCGGCGAAATGGGACAGGACACAGGGGCGGAAGTGCACCTGGAAAAGGCGCCCCTGAAATACGGCGGGCTGAAACCGTGGGAGATCTTCCTCTCGGAATCCCAGGAACGCATGATCCTGGCCGTCCCGCCCGAGCACATGGAAGCCCTGCGGGCGCTCTGCGCCGAAGAGGACGTCGAGGTCAGCGAGATCGGCCGGTTCACCGGCGACCGGCGGCTGAGGGTCACCCACAAGGGCGGTCCGGAGGAAGAACGGACCACCGTCGCGGACCTGGACATGGCCTTCCTGCACGGGGGGGTGCCGCGCATCGTCCGGCAGGCCCGGTGGGAGCCGCCCGCCCATCCCGAACCTCCCGAAGCGGGCCGTCCCGATCCCGCGGCCGCCCTGACGCGGCTGCTGTCGTCGTGGAACGTGGCGAGCAAGGAATGGGTCGTACGGCAATACGACCACGAGGTACAGGGCGGCAGCGTGCTCAAGCCCCTGCAGGGCGAACGGAACGACGGTCCCGGGGACGCCGCGATCGTCCGTCCCGTACTGACGTCGGACCGGGGCGTCGCCGTGGCCAACGGCATCAACCCGGCCTATGCCGACATCGATCCCTACTGGATGGCGGCTTCCGCCATCGACGAAGCCCTCCGCCAGATCACCAGCGTCGGGGGCCGTATCGACCAGACCGCGCTGCTGGACAACTTCTGCTGGGGCAATCCGGACAAGCCGGACCGACTCGCCGCGCTGGTCCGCGCGGCCAAGGCCTGTTACGACGTCGCGGTGGCCTACGGCACGCCTTTCATCTCGGGGAAGGACAGCTTCTACAACGAATTCTCCGACGGCGAGCGGACCATCGCCATCCCGCCCACGCTGCTCATATCGGCCATATGCGTGATGGACGACGTGCGCCGGGCCGTGAGCATGGACGCCAAGGCGCCGGGGAACAGCGTCTACGTCGTGGGGCAGACGCGCGACGAACTGGGCGGTTCGCGGTACTATGGCCTGCTCGGATTCATCGGGCGGAACGTGCCGACCGTGGACGCGGCCGCCGGGAGCGGGAACATGAACCGCCTGCACGGGGCCATGTCGCGGGGACTCGTGGCCGCCTGTCACGACTGCTCCGAGGGCGGCCTGGCCGTGGCCGCGGCGGAAATGGCCTTCGCGGGCGGATACGGCATGACGCTGGACCTGGGCGCCGTTCCCCGGGACCCGGACGCGGAACGCGACGACACCGTCCTGTTCTCCGAATCGAACAGCCGCTTCGTGGTGGAGGTGCGCCGGGGCCGGGAGGCCGAATTCGAAGCACAGATGGAGGAAAGCCCGTGGGGCCGCGTGGGGACCGTCGAAGCGGAGGACCGCTTCCTCGTGCGCGGGCTGCGGGGCGATGAGATCATTAAGGCGGACCTGTCCACTTTGAAGGAAGCATGGCAACGACCCCTGCGCTGGTGACGCCGCGCGGCCGGTATTTAAGCGGTCCGTCTTGCCGTCCCTTCCGAACCCGGGAGCATTCATGTCCACCGCCTCGGTCCTGATTCTTCGCGCAGCGGGGATAAACTGCGACGAGGAAACGGCCCACGCCTTCCGGCTCGCCGGCGCCGCGCGCGTGGATTCCGTCCACATCAACGCGTTCATCCACGGCCGCCGGAGCCTGTCCGAGTACGACGTGCTGGTCCTGTCCGGCGGCTTCTCCTACGGCGACGATCTCTCGGGCGGCAAGGTGCTCGCCAACGAGATGCAGTGCAAGCTGATGGACGACGTGGAATCATTCATCGGGGAAGGGAAGCTCATCCTCGGCATCTGTAACGGATTCCAGGTGCTGGTCAAGATGGGGCTGCTGCCCCAGACGAAACCGGGCGGGAGGCGGCAGGAAGCGACCGTGTTCTACAACGACTCCGGGAAATTCGAATGCCGCTGGGTCCATCTGCGCAGGAACCCCGACAGCCCCTGCGTCTTCACCCGCGACATGCCGGAGACCATCTACATACCGGTGGCGAACGGGGAAGGCAAGGTCATGCTCGCGTCGGAGGACGTGCGGGAGCGGCTGGGGCCGGGCGGCCACGTCGCGCTGCGGTACGTCAATCCGCCCTGGGCGGGCGGCGGCGAACCCGCCTATCCCTGGAGTCCGAACGGTTCGGTCGACGCCATTGCCGGGATCTGCGACGCCAGCGGACGGATTTTCGGCCTCATGCCTCATCCGGAACGCTACACCCATCCGACCCATCATCCGAGGTGGACCCGGGAGGGCTGCAGGGAGCCCGACGGTCTGCATATCTTCCGGAACGCCGTGCACTATGCCCGCGGGAACCGCTAGGTACCGAAGGGAGCGCGTGGATTGAGCTTCCCTCCGTTCAGCCGAGCCATCGAGCGCCGCAATTACGTGATCGGGATCCTCCTGGTCCCCGTCGCGCTCTTCGTCCTGCTCAGCCTCGCAACCCACGGGGAAACCGATTACCCCAATTCGAGCCGGGGTCCCGGCGAGGTGGCCAACCTGGGGGGACGTCCCGGCGCCCTGTTGTCCTACGGCGTGACGCTCGTCCTCGGATACGGGGGATACGTGCTGCCGGTGATCATCGGCCTGCTCGCGTGGAACCGGCTCCGGTCGCGCCGTTCCGGGATCGTGCTCGAGCAGGCCGGATGGCTCCTCGCGCTCATGACGATCGGAATCGCCACGGCGAGCCTGGTCCCGATTTTCTCCGATACTTTCCGCTTCAGGACCGGCGGCGTGCTGGGCTACTTCCTGGGCGGGCGGATGGCCGCCGTCCTGGGCGTGGACCTCTCGCTGGCGCTGGGCGGCGGTGTCTTTCTTGTCGTCCTGGTTCTCATGCTGTGGCGCGCCGCGAGAAGCCGCGCGCGCCGTCCGGACGCCGCGCGATAAAGAGGTTGACATCGCGGCGGCGGTGTGGTTATATACGTGGGAGCATGCAGCGTGGTATTCCGGTCGATCCAGAATGACGCAGTTTACTGCTAATCGCACCACTTTCGGTCTGAGCAAGGGGGTTTGGCATCATGGTCACCGTGACGGATATCGCCGCCGACAAAATCAAAACCATGATCGAGGATCAGGGCAATCCGGATCTCGGGCTGCGCGTGATGATCGCCGGCGGGGGCTGTTCCGGTTTTCAGTACCGCCTCGCTTTCGACAAGCAGTCGACCGAGAGCGACCAGATCATCGAGCAGAACGGCATCAAGGTCTTCGTCGACAGCAAGAGCGCCATCTACCTCATGGGTGCGGAACTGGATTACGTCGAAGGGCTGATGGGCGCCGGGTTCAAGGTCGTCAATCCGAATGCCAAGGGTACCTGCGGTTGCGGCGAGTCCTTTTACGTATAAGCCCGCAAGACGCGTGATCGGAACCAGGCACCCCAGGCTGTCCGCAAACCCGGATCGAACACTTTGGCTTCGGAATCCGAAAACCCCCGTGCGTCCCTGACCGGCGTCCGCCACGTCATCGCCGTGGCCAGCGGCAAGGGCGGGGTGGGCAAGTCGACGGTCAGCGTCAACCTGTCCCTGGCACTCGCGGAATCAGGCCGGTCGATCGGCCTGCTCGACGCGGACGTGTACGGCCCGAACGTCCCCCAGATGATGGGCGTCTCCGGCTCCCTCGAGAAAGATCCTTCAGGCAGCATCCAACCCATTGTGAAGCACGGCATCCGGGTGGTCTCCATCGGCTTCGTCGCGGGGCCGTCGGACGCCGTGATCTACCGGGGCCCCCTGGTCGGCAAGATGGTGAAGAGCTTTCTGGGCAACGTGGCCTGGGGGGAACTGGACGGACTGATCGTCGACCTGCCGCCCGGCACCGGCGACGCGGCGCTGACCCTGGCCCAGTCGACGGAACTGACCGGGGCCGTCATCGTCACGACGCCCCAGCAGGTCGCCCTGTCGGACGTGCGCAAGTCGATCACGATGTTCGAGCGCCTTCGGGTCCCCGTGCTGGGCATCGTTGAAAACATGAGTTACTACGCCAATCCCGGGACGGGCGAGCGGACCTACGTATTCGGCCGGGGCGGAGGGAAGGCGCTGAGCGAAGAGCTGGGCCTGCCTTTCCTGGGCGAGATCCCCCTGTCGCCTGCGGTCTGCGCGGCGGGAGACGCGGGCGAGCCGGTCTTCCTCGATCCGGCGGGCACCGTGGAGAAGGCGGCCTTCGAGGGTATCCGGGCGGCCGTGGAGGCCGAGATCGAGCGCCTGCCGGAGCCCGCGCCCGGTCCGGTGCGCTCCTGATGCTGCGGGTTCCCCGGAACGTCTACGACGATATGGCCGCCCACGCCGTGGCGGAGTACCCCCGGGAGTGCTGCGGGTTCCTGACCGGGACCGACGACCCGGGTTCCTGGCGGGCGCACCGGTGTACGAACATCCAGGACGAGCTGCACGCGAAAGACCCGGCGGAGCATCCCCGGGACGCCCGGACCGCCTACGCGTTCAGCCGGGAGGACATGGAGCGGCTGTTCTTCGGAAAGTTCGACCCGCCGGGCGCGCGGGTCCTGGGATTCTACCATTCCCACCCGGACGCGCCGGCCTATTTCTCGGAGAAGGACCGGATGGAAGCCCTGACCGGATGGATGGACCCGGAACCCGGCTACCTGGTCCTTGCCGTCACGGGGGACGCCGTAAGCGAAATCAAGATGTTCCGGTGGGTGGACGATGAGACCGGTTTCGAGGAGTCGCCCGTGGAGCGGGTTTGACGCCTAAGCGGGGATAAGCCTATGAAAGAGGTTTTCGACGAGGTCGTGGAAGTCCTGTCGCGAGGTGAAAAGGCGGCCCTTTCCACCATCGTATCGAGCAAGGGATCGCTGCCGATGAGCAAGAAGGCCAAAATGCTCGTCAAGCGGGACGGCACGTTCACCGGGACGGTGGGCGGCGGCTGCCTGGAAGCCGATGTCTGGGCCGAGGCCCGCGAAGTGATGGACCGGTCCTCGCCCCGGCTTCAGCGGTTCATTCTGACCGAGAAGCACGCCGGAGACGAGGGGCTGAACTGCGGCGGCAACGTGGAGATCTTCACGGAACCGATCGGCACGGGTCCCATGGGCGAGGTCTTCGAGGCGATCCGCGGGCTCCACGACGCGCGGGGCATCGGACTCCTGGCCACGCTGGTGTCCGGCCGGGCCGGAACGGAAGGCGGCAAGTTGCTGGTCAAAGATTCCGGCGAGACGGTCGGGACGCTCGGAGACCCCGCCCTGGACGACCGGATCCGGCTGGACTCGGAGATGGAAATCACCGAGAACCTGCTGCGGGTGTTCACGCTGGAGCACGAAGGCGTCGAGACCCGGGTTTTCCTGGAGTCCATCTGGCCGGCGCCGCAGCTTTATCTCTTCGGCGGCGGCCACGTCTCCCGGGCCATCGCGCGGATCGCCGATACGGTGGGGTTCCGCATCATCGTGGTGGACGACCGGCCGGCCTTCGCGAACCTGGAGCGGTTCCCCGAGGCCGACGAGGCGGTCGTGGACACCTTCGACGAGGTCGTGGGCAAGCTGCCCATAGACGGTTCGTCCTACCTGATCGCCGTGACCCGGGGGCATCAGTGGGACCAGCCCGTCATCGAGCAGGCGGTGTGGACCGATGCCGCGTACATCGGCATGATCGGCAGCCGGCGCAAGATCGCCCTCATGTGGAAGAATCTGGAAGAGAAAGGCGTGCCCCGTCACCTGCTGGACCGGGTGCACGCGCCGATCGGCATGGAGATAGGCGCCGATACGCCCGAGGAGATCGCGGTCAGCATCATGGCCGAGTTGATCGAGTTCCGGCGGTCCGGCGGAAAGCCGGCCCACCTGCTTTCCACGGTAAAGGAGTCGGCGGGAACGGGCGGCCTGCGGCGCTGAGGCTGTGCGCCCGGATGGCAGCATGGCCTGCGGCGCTGAGGCTGTGCGCCTGAACTAGCCGGCTTCCCCCAGTTCGTCGCGGTGATTCCCGATCTTCGCGACCGCCCGGAAGATGTCCTCCATGTCGTCCCGGCTGCCCAGCAGCACGCTCTGCGAGAACCAGACCGCCTCCGAACCGCACGCCCTTTCCGTTACCGGCAGATTCATTCCATCGTAATCGACGGACGACAGCGCCGGACTCCGGTAGATGCCGTAGTTCCGGTCCCGGAATACCGGCTGTTTGTACAGCGGGATGGAGTAGCCCGGGCTGGCGGGGATGCCCTCGGCGCGCAGGGCCTCGATGAAACGGGCTTTCGGGATCCCACCGAAGGCGTCTTCGCTGTACTTGAACATGTAGATGTGCCGCGCGTGCCGGTCGCACTTCGCGGGCCGGGCCACCGGGACGATGCCGCGGATTGCCCCGAGGCGCTCGGTCAGGTACTCGCCGTTCGCGTGACGCCGGTCGGCCTGGGCCTCCAGGTGCGCCATCTGGGTCAGGAGCAAGGCGCCCTGTATCTCGGTCATCCGGTTGTTGCCGGCCATGCGGAAGTGGTTGTACCGCGGTCCCGGCGCGACGTGCCCGCAGTCGGCGAGAGACCGCGCCGCCGCCGCCAGGCCGTCGTCGTCGGTGAGCATGATGCCCCCCTCGCCGGCATTGAGGTTCTTGGAGGACTGGAAGCTGAAGGCGCCGATCGAGCCGATGGCGCCGACGCCCCGGCCGCCCCAGCGCGCGCCGTGGGCCTGGGCCGCGTCCTCGATCACCGCCAGGCCGTGGCGGCCGGCGATCTCGCCCAGGCGGTCCATGTCCGCGGGCAGCCCCGCGAAATGCACCGCCACCACGGCCCGGGTCCGCGGCGTGACCGCCTGCTCGACCAGGCCGGGGTCCAGGTTGTAGGTCAGGGGATCGATGTCGACGAACACGGGCACGGCGTTCGACATCACGATCGAGCTGGCCGACGCGATGAAGGTATAGGCCGGCACGATGACTTCGTCGCCGGGTTCGATGCCGACCGCCTGCAGCGCGAGGCAGAGCGCCGTGGTACCGTTGCAGACGGCGATGCCGTGGGCGGCCTGCTGGAAGGCGGCGAAGCGTCCCTCGAAGTCGCGCACCCGCTCGCCCTGGATACTTCCCCAATGGCCGGAACGCACGGTCTCGCCGGCCGCCCGGGCGCTTTCGTCCAGGTTCATGGGCCAGGCCGGGAAGGGTTCGGTCCGGACCGGCGCCGCGCCGTTTATGGCCAGTTGGGGCATGGGACGCTCCAGGGAGTCAGTCGAAGAGGGCTTCCACGAAGGCGGGCGCGTCGAAGTCCTGCAGATCCTCGATGCTTTCGCCCACGCCGATGAGCTTGACGGGGATGGCCAGCTGCTCGCCGATGGCGAACACGATGCCGCCCCGGGCGGTACCGTCCAGCTTCGTCAGCGCGATACCCGTCAGTCCGCCCAGGGCTTCGCCGAAGACACGGGCCTGTGTCAGCGCGTTCTGGCCCGTCGTACCGTCGAGGACGAGGAGCACCTCGTGGGGGGCGCCGTCCAGCTGCCTGCCCAGGGTGCGCTTGATCTTCTTCAGCTCCTCCATCAGGTTGTCCCTGGTGTGCAGCCGCCCGGCCGTGTCGATGATGACGACGTCCGCGTTCCGGGCGAGGGCGGCCTGCATCGCGTCGAAGGCCACGGCCGACGGATCGGAACCATGCTGGTGCCGGATGATGTCCGCCTCCGCGCGGCGCGCCCAGATTTCCAGCTGCTCGATGGCCGCCGCGCGGTACGTGTCCGCCGCGGCCAGCAGGACTTTCTTCCCTTCCCGGGCGTAACGCGCCGCCATCTTGCCGGCGGTTGTCGTCTTGCCCGTCCCGTTGACGCCCACGACCATGACGACGTGGGGACTGCCGTCCGATGCGGGAGGCGGCGTATCGCCCAGGATACCCGCCATCTCCTCGCGGAGCAGCGCCATGAGGTCTTCGGGATTCCGGGTCCGCCGGTCGACCGCGCGGTCACGCAGTCCGTCGATGATCCGGAGGGTCGTATCCATGCCCACGTCGTTCTGCAGCAGGATGGATTCGATTTCCTCCAGCAGGTCTTCGTCGATCCGGTCGTAACGCCCCACGGCCTGGTCGATCCTGCGTACCAGTCCGTCCCGCGTTCTGGCCAGACCGTCTTTCAGCCTGCGTACGACGCCCTGCATGTCCCTGGTCTCCCCGTTCCGCTTACTCCTTCAGGCCGAATCATATGCTTTCCTTCAGGCCGGATCATATGCAAAAAGCCGGGAGAGCGGTGATCGGCCTTCCCGGCTGTCGTCCTGTTCCCGTTCCACGTCTTTCGGGCCTGGCCTCGCGTTGCCTCGCCCGGCCTTGCCTCGCCTGTCCGCGCGCTTCCATGCCGTGCCTGGCCTCGATTGGCCGCGCCCGGCCGCCTACAGATGGCCGTCGATCTTCTCGGCGAGCTGCTGCTTGGGGAGCGCGCCGATGATCCGGTCCACCTCGGCCCCGTCCTTGAATATCAACAGGCTCGGGATGCTCCGGATGCCGAAACGGGTGGCTGCTTCCCGGTTCTCGTCCACGTCGACCTTGACGACTTTAAGGCGCCCGTCGTAATCGCCCGCGAGCTCCACCAGCGTGGGGGCGACGGCCTTGCAGGGACCGCACCATTCGGCCCAGAAATCGACCAGTACGGGTGTGCTGCTGTTAATTACCTCGGATTCGAATTGTTCGTCGGTGATCGCTGTTGGTTGTCCCACTTTCACTGCTCCTTTCCCGGTGATGAAGTTTATTCGCTTCCAGCCAAATTCGGTGTTTCGAGGGCGTTTTGTCAAGCTTTTTCACCGGGCGCGACAGCGGAAAGGATCACGCGTATTCGTCGAGGCCGTAGTCCCTGATCTTGCGGTAGACGGACCGCTCGCTGATGCCGAGCTCCGCCGCCGCCCGGCCCCTGTGCCCGCCATGGCGTTCGAGCGCCCGCCGTATGGCCTCCCGCTCCCAGTCTTCCATCGAGCGCAACCGGTCGAGTTCGTCATCACCCGGCGCCACCGAGTCTGGCCGCTCGAGGTCCCGCCCCGGGTCACCGGCGGACGGATCCAGGTCTTGTACCGTCTCTCCTGGAGGCGGATCGGGGCTTTGCACCGTGTCCCCTGGAGGGGGCTCGAGGTCTTGCTCCGTCTCCCCTGGAGGCGGCAGCTGAAAGCGCTCGGGAAGCTGTTCGGGATCCCGGCTGCCAAAGGCGGAGGAGATCTTGCCCGGGAGTTCGTGGATGGCGGTCAGGATCTGCCAGAGGATCTTGTAGAACATCTCGCGGTCCATGTCCTCCGGGTTCCGGTTCTGCGGGACCGGCAGGGCGCGGTTCGCCATGGGCGGCGTGTAGATCGCGTCCGGCAGGTCTTCCGCCTCGATCCTGGTTTTGCCGGAGGTGACCACCAGGGATTCGACGAGGTGCCCCAGTTCCCGTATGTTGCCCGGCCATTCGTAGTCCACGAGGGTCGCCATGGCCTCTTCCGTGAAGACGGGAGGAGGCACGCCGTGCCGCTCCCGCGCCTCGTGGATGAAGTGGCTGATCAGCCTGGGGATGTCGTCGCGGCGTTCGCGGAGCGCGGGCAAATGGATGTTCACCGCGTTGAGCCGGTAGTACAGGTCCTGGCGGAACTTCCCGTCCTGAATGTCCCCGGAGAGGTCGCGGTTGGTCGAGGCGACCAGCCGGACGTCGGTCTTCACCGGCGTCGAGCCGCCGACCCGGATGAATTCCTGCTGCTCCAGGACGCGCAGCAGTTTCACCTGCGTGGAACGGGGCATGTCGCCGATCTCGTCGAGGAGCAGCGTGCCGCCGTCGGCCTGTTCGAAGTATCCCTTCCGCTGGCCCTTGGCATCCGTGAAGGCGCCTTTTTCGTGGCCGAACAGCTCGCTTTCCAGCACGCCCTCGGCAATGGCGCCGCAGTTGATCGGAATGAAGGGTCCGTCCCGCCGGCCGCTGAAGTGGTGTATCGCCCGGGCGAAACCCTCCTTCCCGGTGCCGCTCTCGCCGGTGAGCAGGACCTGGATGCCCGTCGGCGCCACCTGGAGCACGGATTCCATGGCGGCGATGAAGCGCTCGTTCCGGCCCACGAGCTGGAACCGCCGGTGAAACTCGCCGCGCAGGTCCAGCGCGCGCATCTTCGTCAGCAGTTCCCCGGCATCGACCGGTTTCTCGATATAGTCGCTGACGTCGAGGCGGCGGTACGGGCCGGGCGCCTGGCGCTGCCGCGTGGTGAGGATGATATCGGTATCGGGGTGCTTTCCCGAAATCGTGCGGATCAGCCGCTCGGGATCGGTGTCGTTCAGGCCGAGATCGACGAGGACGGCGTCCGGCGGTTCCTTCCTCATCGCGCTCAGCGCCTCGGCTGCGGCGCCGGTCTCCCGCACGTCATACCCCGCATCCCGCAGGATGCGCGCCGCGTGGCGCCGGCTGTCGGTTTCGCCGTCGACGACAAGAATCGTCCGGCCTTCCAATCCGGGACTGCTTGGCAATCGTTACTCCAGGTGATAGGCCTTGATTTTGCGGAACAGGGTGCGCTGGCCGATCTGCAATACCCGGGCGGTACGCGCCTTGTTTCGCTCGCACGCGGCCAGGGTCGCGGCGATCAGCCGTCGTTCGCTTTCCTTCATCGACATGCCCACCCTGATGTCCACCCCGTCTTCGTCCGCGCCGTCCGCGCCGTCCGCGCCGTCCGCGCCCTCCTCGCCGTCTGCCGCGGATTGCCCGGTCCGTCCGGATCGGACGCTGCGGACCGGCAGAAACTCAGCCGGGATGTCCTCCACGTCCAGGGCGGCCCCGTCGGCGAGCAACACCATGGTTTCCAGGCAGCGGCGGAGCGACCTGCCGTCCTCCGACCAGTCGACCGCGGACAGCACGGCCAGGGCCCCGTCGGTGATGCTCCGCAGGGGCACGTTGCGCTGTTCGGCGATTTTCCCGGCCAGGTAGCGGATGAAATCGGGCGAAAGGTCGTCCCGGCGCTCCGGAACGTCGTTCGACGGGACCGCGGGCGGTTCCGCCCGGGTATGGCGTATGAACTCCGGCACGTCCGCCACGGTCAGGTTTTTTCCCGTGCCCATGACGATCATGCCCTCGATGCAGTTCTCCAGTTGCCGCACGTTTCCGGGCCAGTGGTAGGTCGACAGCAGTTCCAGGGCCTGCGAGTCGATGCGCTCGATCGGTTTGTTCTCCCGCTGAGCGAACCGGCGGATGCAGTGGTCGATCAGCAGGGGGAGGTCTTCCTTCCGCTCACGCAGGGGCGGAAGGGAAAGCGTCACCACGCGCAACCGGTAATAGAGGTCCTCCCGGAACCGCCCGCTCTCGATCTCGGCTTCCAGGTCCCGGTTCGTCGCGGCGATGACCCGGGTGTCCGTCTGGAGCCAGTTGCCGCTGCCCACCCGCTGGAACTTGCGCTCCTGCAGGACCCGCAGCAGTTTGACCTGGGTGGACGGCGAGAGCTCGCCCACTTCATCGAGGAAGAGCGTGCCGCCGTCGGCCAGTTCGAACCGTCCCCTGTAGGTCTTGACCGCGTTGGTGAACGCGCCTCTTTCGTGGCCGAACAGTTCGCTTTCGATCACCCCCTCCGAGAGGGCGTTGCAGAAGACGGGCACGAAGGACTTGTTCCGCCGGGAACTGCCGTGGTGGAGGGCGTGGGCCACCAGCTCCTTGCCCGTGCCGCTCTCGCCGAAGATCAGCACCGTGGACTGGGTGTCGGCGATCTGGAGGATCTGCTCGCGGATGCGTTGCATGGACGCGGACCGTCCCACGATGTTCTCGAATCCATACCGGGTGTCCAGCTGGTGCTGCAGCGCCCGGTTCTCCCGGACGATGCGCTGCCGGTCCAGGATCTTTTCGATCTCCGCCGCGAGCTTCTCCTCGTACACGGGTTTCTCGAGTACGTCGTACGCGCCTTCCTTCATGGCGGCCACGGCGAGGTCCATGGACCCGGGTTCCGTCATCAGGATGACGCCCACTTCGGCATTTCTGCCGAGGGCGACGCCCATCAGGCGCAGTCCGTCTATGCCGGCGGCGCTCAGTTCCGAAATGATGACGTTCGGGGATTCCGCGGCCAGGACGTTGAGCGCCTGGTCGCCGTTTTCCACGGCGATCACGCGGAATCCGCGCCGGGTCAGGCCGTAGTGTTTCCCGTCCCGGTCCCGGGAGGATCCTTCGACCAGCAGGATGACGGATTCTGTCGGACCGTTCATGGCATGAGGTTCGGAGGGCAAGGAAAAGGTCGACGCGGCTTCCGCACCGGGCGCGGATTCAGGCCCGTGCGCGGCTTCGTGCCAGGGCGCAGGCCCGTGCGCGGCTTCGTGCCAGGGCGGTTCGGCGCCCTTTCGAAATTACGCCAACGCCGGGTTGATGTCAATCGTTAACGGGGCGTTCCGCCGCCCCGGGAGCGACTTGCCGCCGCGCACCGCGATGGTCTGGCCGCGTGACCCGGAGCGCCCGCCGCCGCGATCCGCGATGGTCTGGCCGCGTGCCGCGGGAGCGTTCCGATGCCGCGCCCGGCACCGCGCTCCGGGCGGGGTCATGGAAGCGGTTGCGCCGAGACCTGGTAGGCGGGCATGACCCACATCTCCGGTATGACCACGCGGGCGGGCTGGCAGAGCACGAATACGACGGTATCCGCGATGTCTTCGGGCGTGAGCATCAGGGACAGCCGCTTCTCCGACACGGGCCGGGGACGGTTCCTGAGGATGGGCGTCTTCACCTCGCCCGGCAGGATGGCGCAGGCGCGGAGCCCGAATTCGGCGGCTTCCAGGTTGATTGAATGGGTCAGCGACACCATGCCGTGCTTGGACGCGCAGTAGGCGGCCCCGCCGAGGAGGGACACCTGGCGTCCGGCCATGGACGCCACGTTGACGATGTTGCCCTCGCCGCGGGCTTTCATCTGTTCGTAGACCGCGCGAAAACAGTTGAACGCCCCCGTCAGGTTGATGTCCACCACCAGGTCCCAGTCCTCCTCCGCCATCTCGGTGGCCGTGCGCAGCGGCGTATTGACCCCCGCGTTGTTCACCAGGACCGAAACGGGTCCCAGCCGATCCGCCGCTTCGCCTACCGCTTCGCGTACCTGTTCCCGGTCGGTCACGTCCATGGGGGCGACGGCCGCGCGCCGTCCGGCGGCCTCCACCTCCGCGGCGACCTTCTCCAGGGGCTCCCGCCGCCTGCTGGAGAGGATCACGTCCGCTCCTTCGCGGGCCAGGGCCAGCGCGATGCCCCGTCCGATGCCGGTCCCCGCGCCGGTGATCCAGGCCACCTGTCCTTCGAGTCTGTGCATGACAAGCTCCATTCCGTGGGTAGTTTTGGCGCCGGCCCGACTTCCGTGGCCGGCCAGGTTACATGCTGAGTGTGGGTGCCCGCCGCTGCGGCCGGCCAGGCGCCGTTCCCTGCGATCACAGATACCTATCGTACATGCCGGTCAGGTCCCCGCCAGTTCGTCGTGCATCGACCGGGTGTCGATGCCCAGCCCGCCGAGCAGGTCTTTCCGGATCTTGCACACCATGGTGTACGCGGGGTCGAAGACGTTGCCCATGTCGTACTCGACGCATTGCCCGAGCAGCGTGTGTGCGGCCCGCGGATCGAGGCCGTAGTCGGCCTGCAGCCACCTCAGCATCTCGGTGGTCGCGTGCTGGACGCACTGGTCGAGGGGCCGGGCGTTGCCCGCCGTGAAAATGTACTCCGCGTTCTCGCCGCGGGGCCAGGCGCTGCGCTTGCCCTTGAGCACGCGGAAGGTGAACCGCACGTCGAAGGAGATCTCGACCCCGGTGCCGACGATCTCCCCGTCTCCCTGCACGGCGTGGCCGTCGCCGATGTGAAACAGCGCGCCGGGCGCGAACACGGGGAAGTACGCGGTGATACCTTCCACGAACCCCCGGTAGTCCATGTTCCCGCCGTGACTCGCGGACGTGGCCGTCGAAATCGCCTGGCCCTTGTCCGGCGCCACGCCGAAGCATCCCGTCATGGGCGCCATGGGCAGGGCCATCCGGCCGAGCCGGGTGTCTTCCGGTTCGACCAGCGTGACCGTCCGGCGGTCCGGGTCCACCTCCCAGCGGCACAGTTCGTCCCGGCCCGGGATTTCCCCGGCGGTCTCCCGCACGTAATCCGGATCGAGCACGTTGGGCGCAACGGACGGCCGGGTCCAGCCGAACGGGCGGTTCGGCGTCAGCCTGTCCAGGTGCACGGCGAGCGTATCCCCGGGTTCCGCGCCCTCGACGTGAAAGGGTCCGGTCTGCGGATTGCCCGGGGGCGTGACGGGCGTGTCGGTGCGGTCCTTTCCCCGGGCGTCGACCGTCGACGTGACGACCGTATCCCCGTCCTGCACGCGCAGGGCGGGTTCGTGGGTACCCATATTGGTGTAATAGCGCACGGGTTCGAAGTGGTGGACCATGATCGCTCCTGGATTGCTGGTTTTATCGGCAAGGCATACGGACCGGTTTACGCCGGTTAGAATAACCCGGCACGGCGCGGACGGTCAAGGTGAATCCGGTGTCGCCGGCACCGGGATGCGCGCCGCGCGCAGGCGTCGTCCCGCGGTCCCGGGCGGTGTCGAGAGTCCACGGTCCGTCCGTGGACCGGGACCGCCGGTCCCCATCGGGATATCCCTTGACACGAAGGCGGGTCCGGCCTATAAAGTACACTGGATTTCACACCGGCAATCCGTCACTCGCCTGGATCGCATGACATGCCCATCCGTCCCTATGAAGACGCCATCGTCGGCCTGACGCCCGCGGACGACAAGGTCCATCACATCCTCCCCGACTTCCAGCGGACCCGGACGGGCTGTCCGCACGGCGTGGAGTTCTGGGTAACGATCCGCACGGTCTCGCGGGATGACGAACCGCTGATCCTGCAGTGGTGCATGACGTGCCGGCAGGTGGATGTCCTCAGGCTGGAAGAATACGACTGGCGCACGCGCCTAGAGGAGCTGCGGACGGATGAGGTCGCGGACCGCCTGGACCGCCCGGACGGCCCGGACCGGCCGGACTGGCGGGAGCCGGACCTGGCGTAAACGGAACCGGCCGGACGGCCGGACTGGCGGGAGCCGGACCTGGCGTAAATGGATAGCCCGGATGGACTGGCGGATAGCCCGGACGGAACCGCCGGGCAGTCGACGACGAGAAATCTGGATCACGAATCAACCCTTCGAAGGAGCGCGGGCATGGCCAAGAAGAAAATGTGGGGCGAGGAGCATTCCAAGTACATCTGGCTGGACGGGGAGCAGGTTCCCTGGGACCAGGGTACGGTACACGTCACCCAGGGTCATATTTTCGCCCACGCCATTTTCGAGGGGATCAGGGCCTACTGGAACGGCGACCGGGGAAAACTCTACGTCTTCCGCTTCGAAGATCACCTGAAACGCCTGTACAGGTCGATCAAGCTGATGCGGATGGAAACGCCGTACACGCTGGAAGACGTGACGAACGGCTCCCTCGAGCTGTGCCGGGTCCACGGGTACCGGGAGGACGTCTACGTCTTCCCGACCGTGTATTTCTCGCCGGACGTGTATCTCAACAAGATGGCCGGTCCGGCCCATGTATACGTCCACACTTTTCCCTACGGATCCAACCTGCACAGGAAGGACGGCGCCCGGTGTTCGGTCAGTTCCTGGACGCGTATTTCGGACAACACGCTCCCGGCCCGCATCAAGTGCTGGGCCAACTACCGCAACAGCGCCATCGCGTGGACGGACGCCACGCTCAAGGGATTCGACGAAGCGATCATGCTGAACAACCGCGGCAAGGTCTGCGAGGCGCCGGGCGCCTGCCTGATGATGATCCAGGACGGCGTCCTCATCACCCCGCCGGTCACGGCCGATATCCTGGTGAGCGTCACCCGGGATACCATATTGAAGATCGGGCGTGAAGTGCTCGGGATGCCGGTCGTGGAAAGGGAGGTCGACCGGACGGAGCTGTATACGGCCGACGAGGTGTTCCTGTGCGGTACCGGCGCGGAGGTGACGCCGGTCGCTTCGATCGACAACTACGACGTCGGGGACGGTGCCATCGGTCCGTTCACGCAGCGGTTCCGCACGGCCTACAACGATCTCATCCGGGGGATCGACGAACGCTTCCCCGAATGGCGCACCGAGGTGCCCCTGTAGCGCCCGCGGCGCGAACGGCGCAGGTAGTGCGGCGGCGCATGTAGAGCCCGAGGCGCGGCGGCTCAGGGGTTCCGGTTTTCGGCGGCTCAGGGGTTCCGGTTTTCGGCGGCTCAGGGGTTCCGGTTTTCGGCGGCCGGCTGCGCCAGGCCGATCAGGTTGGCGAACAGCCTCACGGCCCCGGGCACGCCCGCGGGCAGCTGGCGGAACCAGGCGTAGCCCGTGTAGATATATCGCCCCTTGCCGTAGCGGGCTTCGACGAGTCCGCCGGCCCTGGGCGTCTCCCCCGGGTCCTGCGAGGCCATGAGCGGCGTGTAGCGGGGATCCCATTCTCCCAGGAAATACAGGCCGCGTTCCTGCACCCACCCTTCGAAATCGGTGTCCGTGATCCGGTTGGGCCGGTTGAATACGGGATGGTCCGGCACCAGGATGTCCACCGGCGCGTCTTCCCGCGTAACCCGGTCGTGGGGACGGTTTATCCGGAAGGGGTAGGGTCCGTACCGGTCCCGGTTGAAGGCGTACTTGTTGTACTGGACGATGTAGACGCCTCCCGCCTCCACGTAGTCCAGCAGGCGCCGGTTCACGGCGACGAGATCCGGCCGGACTTCGTAGGCGCGGATGCCCGCGATGATCAGGTCGAAGGCCCCCAGGTCCGCCGAAGACAGGTCCTCCTCCGTCAGCAGCCGCACCCCCACGCCCATCTGCTCCAGCACGAGCGGCACCTGGTCGCCGGTGCCCATGATGTAGCCCACGCTCAGCCCGTCCGGCAGTTCGACGGGCGTGACCTGCACGGTGGAGGCCGCGTCGCGGTACAGGTGCCTGGGTTCGATATGGGGATAGGCGATCACTTCGTATCCCTCGCGGTACGTCTTCCCGCCGGCCCTCGCCACCGCCCGCACCTCGTGGGCGCCTTCCGGCGCGCCGCCTGCCGGGACGATAGTGAAGTTGAACGTGGCGGCCTGTCCCTTCCCGGCGAACGACAGGGGCACTTCCCCGGGCGCGACTTCCCAGCCGTCCGGCGCCTCGAGCGCCAGTCCGCCTTCGATCCCGCCGTTCACGTTGCTGACCACGGTCGCGCTGAAGCGCAGGGGGCTTTCCCGCCCGGCCGCGGCGACCGCGACCCGCGGGTCCAGCGTGACCGACAGCGCAGGCACCACCTGGAGTTCGCGGCGGATTTCGCCGAAGGCCCGGTCGGCGAAACGGTACTGCGCGGGCCGGCGGATTTCGATCTCGACGCCGTCCACGAGAACCCGGGCCCGTCCGGCCACGGGCTGGGGGCTCCAGGGCAGACCGATCAGCGACGTATCGTCGACCACGACCCGCCGGTCGTTCAGGGAGCGCCGATGCCAGTAGGGCCGGGTGAGCCGGGCGTCGGGGGGAACGGATACCCACCAGTCGCTTCGCACGCTTTCATTGTAGCCGATTTCCGCGGCCGGCTCGATCGGTCCGGCCGGTTTGTTCGGGACCGGATCGGTCGTGGCGGACCATCCCCCGGGCACGTCCAGGCCGAGGTGGGTGACGCGGACGGTCCGGTTGCTGCGGTTCAGCAGTTCCAGGTTGATCCCGAGCGTGTCGCCCGGGACCACCCGGTCCTCGTAGGTCAGCACCTCGAAGGCCAGGCCGAGAGCCCGTGCCGCCACGACGGCGAAATCTTCTTCCTTCAGATCGAGCAGAAAAAGGATATCGGCGAGGGTGCCGGCCGGAAGCGTGCTTCGATCGAGATCGTCGCGAAGGGCCCGGATCGTCTTCAGGCCTTCCAGCACGGGATCCAGCAGGGCGGGCGGGTCCAGCGGCCGGTAGGCTTCCACCGCCTCGCGGGCCAGCGCGTCCAGCCGGCCGAGCCGGGCGGCGAATCCCGGGATCGCTTCGGCATCCGGACCGGCCATGGCATGCAGCCGCATGAAGGTCGTGTCGAGGCCGTCGAAGAGGTGGCCGTCCCCTTCCGTATCCGTCATGCCCGCGCGGGCCACCAGCTTGATCTTCGTGGTCGCCGGTCCCTTCGGCTGGATGGTCCCCATGTCCTGCGACCGATGCATGCTGCGGCCCGCCAGGCCGAGTTCGCGGTAGGACCGGTCCAGCACGGAGCTGTACGTCCCCACGTCGACCACCAGGGAATCGATGCTGTCGAATGACGCGCGGGTGTTGTTGATGTACAGCTTGCGGGCCTGCCAGGGACGCAGCCCTTCCCGCAGGTGTTCCGGGAACCGTTCCGGGTCGGCCGCGGCGTGGAACGCTTCCCGCGTGATCCTCCCCGATGCCTGGTGATGGCCGTGGCCGTCGCGGGGCGAATCGGCGAAGACGGATACGATCACGTCGGGGCGAAAGCGCCGTATGACGCGCACCACGTCCGACAGGACCATCTCATCCCCGTTCCAGAAGTCCAGGGTCTCCTCGGCGGACTTGGAAAAACCGAAGTCGTAGGTCCGGGTAAAATACTGCAGCGCCCCGTCGAATCGGCGCGCTGCCAGCAGCTCTTCCGTCCGGATCACACCGATGGCGTCGTACAGTTCGGGTCCGATCAGGTTCTGGCCGCCCTCGCCGCGATTGAGCGACAGGTAGGCCGTCCGCGCGTGCAGGCCGCGGCTGACATAGGCGACCAGGGCGCTGTTCTCGTCATCGGGGTGGGCGCCGGTGTGCAGCAGGCTGGCGACGACCGGCAGGCGAAGGACCGCCTGGGCGAGCGTGGCCGTCCCCTTGCCGTCGGGCACGGGCCGGATGGGTCCGGCCTCGGCACGGGTGGCGGAGCAGGCAAGCAGGATACACAGGATCAGACGCATAGGCATGGACGGGTCCCGGTTGGTGCGTGCGTGGATGCCGCGGTTGCGCCCGGTTGCGGCGCCCGGCGCCCGGACCGGCTGCGGGCTCTCCTAAGGTCGATTGTCATGACGGCGACCGGCGCCCGGCAGCGCCCGTCGGCGCCCGATCCGGCTGCGGGCTACCGCCGGATCAATCGTCCGGCAGCGCCCGGCGGTACAGCCAGAGGACGCCCGCCAGCGCGAGGAACAGGCCGATGAACATCCAGCCGAACCTGCGCCGGGTATCGACCTCGGTGCGCGCGGTATCTACTTCTTTTCTGATATCCGGATAGATCTGTTCCAGCGAATCGACGACGGCGACCATTTTCTCGAGCACGAATACGTGGGAGGCCTGTTCGATATAGGCGTTCCGCGCCAGGGACGCCTGGTCCAGGATCAGGTCGACCGGGACGCCCGCGGCCCTGATCTCCTCTGCCTCCCGCCGGAATGCGTTGATCGGCTCGAGCCCCCGGTCCGATAGGGCGATGAAATCGTCCATGATTTCCTGCTCGTGGCAGTCTTCGCAGTTATCGGGAATGGAAATCAGGGACGCCTGGGGATAGACCACTTCATGGTGATCGTGGCAGTCCACGCAGTTGGGCCAGAAATCCCCCTCGAGGCCATGGGGGCTGGGCACGTAGTTTACCATCTGGACCTGGTGGCACTCGCCGCACAGTTCATGGACCACATAGGGGTCGGGCAGGCCCACAAAATCCCGTTCAAGATCGTGCGCCTCGTCCTCCACCATGGTGGCGGGGTTCCCGCCGTGGCAGTCCTGGCAGGAGATGTCCGCGGGAAGGTGCGCGCTCCGCCGCCATTCGGCCACGGGCAGGCTCATGTCCTCGTCGTCCAGGCCGGCGTGACAGGTGACGCAGGTGTTGGTCGACGCGGCCGGTTGGGCCGCCGCGGGACCGGCGGCCGCCACGAAAAAGAACAACAGGGCCAGGAGGATGAGGGCCGTCAGCCCGGGGCGTTGCGCGGTCCGGTCCTGCAGGGCGGTACGCGGAACGTTCCCGGCGCCGTACCCGGCGTGCGTCCGTGCGCTCATTCGTCCTCCCCGCCGTCCGTGGCCGGTCCGGCCGCCGGTTCCTCGACGGTCGCGATGGCATGGGTCCGTGCGCTCATTCGTCCTCCCCGCCGCCCGTGGCCGGTCCGGCCGCCGGCTCCTCGACGGTCGCGATGGCATGGGGCCAGCCGTAGATGTCGAAATGATACCTCGTGCCCAGGATGGTCATCTCCGTTTCAGAAACCTTGCCGAGCAGCGCAAGCACGATGTTCAGCACGATGAACAGGATGCCCAGGGAGGTCGCGACGGGACGGCGGGACGGCCTGCGGGCGGGCGTCCTGTCCCAGAAGGGCAGCAGGCAGATGGCCAGGACGACCAGGCCGGACCCGATGATGCCGATGGTCTTGGGCAGGTATTTCAAGGCCTGGTACGAGGAGAGGAAATACCATTCCGGCCTGACCCCGACGGGCGTATTGAAGGGATCGGCCTTCTCGTGCAGCGGCAATGGATAGTAGATGATCATGAGGATCATGGACACCAGCACCAGGAGCACCACGATGAGTTCCTTCATGACGTGATGGGGATAGAAGGGCTTGCCGCCGGCTTTTTTGAGTTCATCCGGCGTCTTCTCCGGCACGTCGGTGCCCTCGAGGGGCGAAATGCCCTTGTACCGGATGAGGACCAGGTGTACGGCCACCAGGCCGACGAACACCCAGGGCAGCAGCACCACGTGTACCATGAAGAACCGGGTGAGCGTCACGTCGGAGATGATCTCGCCGCCCCGCAGGAGGATCAGGAGATACTCGCCGACGACCGGGGTCGCGGCGGCGATTTCCGTGCCCACGGTGGTGCCCCAGTAGGACAACTGGTCCCAGGGCAGGAGATAGCCCGTGAAGCCGAAGGCCAGGGTCACGACCAGCAGGCCGAACCCGAAGAGCCAGGTTAGCTCCCTGGGTTTCTTGTAACCCCCGTAGAAGAAGACGCGGACCGAGTGCAGCAGCAGGAAGGCGATCATGAAGTTGGCGCCGTAGGAATGCACCTGGCGCATGAGCCAGCCGAAGCGCACCTGCTCCATGATGTACCTGACGCTCTCGTAGGCCGTATCGGCGGAGGCCTCGTAATAGATCATCAGGAATACGCCCGAGACGGCCTGGGACAGGAAGAACATCAGGGTGACCGTCCCGAAGGAGAACAGCCAGTTGAGATGGCGGGGCACGGGCTTGACCAGCTGGCGGCGGCAGAAATCGATGACGATCGATATTTCCACGCGGTCGTCGAGCCAGCGGTACAGCGCGTTGGACAGGCGTCTGATCATGGTGGCAGGTTCACGCTCCGCGTAGATGGGATCGTCCGGGGACCGGCTACGCCCCGATGATGATCTTGTCGTCGCTGACGGACAGTTCGACCGCGGTCAGGGGGCCGGGAATCGGTCCGCCCTGGACGCTGCCGTCCATGCCGAACTTCCCGCCGTGACAGGGACAGATCAGGCTCTGCGTTCCGCCCTCCCACTTGACGACGCAGCCCAGGTGCGGGCATACGGCGTTGTAGGCGATGTACCCGTCGGACGTGTTTACCACGATGGTCGGCCGGCCCCGGTAGATCACCGTCCGGGACGTGCCCTCGGGAAGGGAGGCCCGGTCGATCTCGACCCGGTCGCCGCCTTCGGCTTCGGGGGGCGGTTCGATGTACCGGATGAGCGGATAGGCGGCCATCAGGAAACCGAGACCGCCCAGCGCGCCGAGGCACCTGCGCAGGAACCGGCGGCGGCGGACCGGGTCGGGACGCTTCTCGACGGGCGCTTTTGGGGGCTTCCCGGCGGGGACTTCGGACCCGGGTGGTTTCGGTGTAGAGGACATGTACAATAACCCGTACGGACTTGGCTTGTGGTCAAGCGTAGACTAAGGCCGGCCGGCCGGATTGTCAACCAGTTTCGGGGCGATCCGGGGCGTGCGCGCGCGCCTCGAATCGGCTTGACATATCGTGATAAAACCGCGACCTATACAGATACCATGGCCGCTTTACTATACAGAACGGTGGCCGCTTCAATATACAGCATGGCGGCCGCTTCATTCAACAGAACGGTCCTGCCGCTCCTGGCCGCCGCAACCCTTGTGCACGTCCCCGGATGCGCCGCTTCCTCGCTCTCCGTCCGGTTCGACGTCTACCGGTCGCCCATGCTCGGCCTCCCCGGCGAAGACGGGAAGATCGCCCTGCTGGGATTCAACGGGACCGACCTGGCCCTGAACAACCTGACCGGGTACCTGCTGGCCCGCGCCCTGGTGTCGGAACCCACGCTGACGGCCATTGAAATGAGACCGGTGCTCCGGACGCTGTCCTTCCACGTCTATGAAGCCGGACAGGTCTCCGATTCTCTCGCGCTGCTCGTAGGCAGTGAAATAAACGCCGATGTCATCCTGGTGGGCGATCTCGAAAGGGCCTACACGCAAGCGTACGGGGAGGTCAAGGTCTTTCGGGAGGAGGAGGCCATGGAGGTGGGACTCGGCCGAACGGACATCAAGCTGTTCAACAAGTCCTACATCGTGCCGCATATCGACCAGACGGCGGATATGACGGTTACGCTCAGGGCCTACGACGTCCGTTCGAACGAACTCCTCGGCCGCTATGCCGTAACGGAGACTGCGTCCTATCGCACGGTGCTGTCCGATCCCATCGAATCACCGCCGCAAGAGGCGGTCTCCGTCGAGATCGTCTCGCCGGTGCTTGCCGAGGTCGTGGCCAGGCGCATCGTGGACCGGCTGATGGCCGCCATGGTAAGGGAACAGGTCCAGGTGACGCGGCGGCTGGTAGACACCGCCGACCGCCGGGCCGTCTCGGCGGCAAGAGAAGGACAATGGGCCCGGGCGGTGGCGATCTGGGAAGGCGCCGTGGAAGCGGACCCGGACGACGGGGCGTCGTGGAACAACCTGGCGGTCGCCTACGAACGGTCGGGCCGGCGGTCCGATGCCGCGGCGGCCTACCGGAACGCCCTCTCTTCGCGTCCCCGCGACCGGTCCATACAGTCCAACATCCAAGCGTTCGGACTCCCCGCGGACCGCTAGTCGATGCGGACCATCCGGTTGCCCTCGGCCGATGCGTAGATACCGTCCAGGATCTGCATGATTTCGACGCCCTGCTCGCCCGTGGACATGGGCGTGCGCCCGGCCCGGACGCAGTCCACGAAATGGGCGATCTCGGCGGCGACGCAATCCGACCACTCCCGCGGGGTGTAGGCGGGCGTGATATCCACCTGCTCGCCGTGCAGGTCGGTATAGACGGTCAGGTCGTTTCCCGTGATCCCGGCGCCGCCCCGGGTGCCCATCAGCTTGACGTACGATCCCTCCGAGGGAACGTGGGAGGCCCAGCTCGTCTCCGCGACGAGCGTGGCGCCGTCTTCGAACCGGATGAAGGCGGCGGCGAGGTCTTCCACGTCGAAGACGCCCTCCACCGAATCGCTCAGCCGGGCATAGGTGGCGCCCACCACGGACTCCGGGCGGGGGTTGCCCATCAGCCAGCGCGTGAGATCGATCATGTGGACGCCGAGGTCGATCAAGGGGCCGCCGCCGGCCTGGGACTTGCGCGTGAACCACGTCCCGGGTCCCGGAACGCCGCTCCGCCTGAGCCAGCCCGTTTTGGCATAGTAGATCTCGCCCAGCACGTCCTGCTCGATGAGCTTCTTCAGGATCCGGGTCTCGGTGCGGAACCGGTTGTTCAGGGCGATCATCAGGAACCGGCCGTTGCGCCGGGCGGCCGCGGCCATGTCCCGCGCCTGCCCCGCGTTCAGCGCCATGGGCTTTTCGCACAGCACGTGGGCGTCGGCGTCCAGGACGTCGATGGTCACCGGCGCGTGGAGGAAATTCGGGAGGCAGACGCTGACCAGGTCGGGACCCAGGGCGGCCAGGTCCCTGTAGTCGGTGAACGCGTGGGGCACGTCGTGCCTCGACGCGGTTTCCCCGGCCAGCCCGGCATCGAGGTCGGCCAGTCCGATGACCTCGACCCGCTCATCCTTCAGGTAGCCGGCGAGATGGGCCTGCCCGAGCCCCAGCCCGATCACGCCGGCCGTCGTTTTCTCGTTCATTCGCCTGTCCGGAAGGGTCCGTCCACTATCGTCCACCGCGGTAGGCGATCAGGTCGATCTCGATCCCGGCGTTGAGGACGACCCCCGACTGGATGGTGGATCGGGCGGGCGGATCGCCCGTGTAGTAGGACCGGTACACTTCGTTCATGGCGGAGAAATCATCCAGGTCGTCCAGGAACACCGTGGCCTTGACGACGTCGTCCATCGTCAGGCCGGACTTGGCCAGCGCCTTCTGCAGGTTGTCCATGACCATCTTCGTTTCCGCCTGGATGCCGCCGGGGATGATCCGGCCACGGACGGCCGCGATCTTGCCCGAAAGGAACACGAAGTCGCCCGCCTCGATGGCCTCGCTGTAGTTCTGGCCGGGCGCGATGGCCTTGCGTCCCCGGTCGTCCTGCGACTGGGCGGGCAGGACGGCGTAACCCAGCGAGACGACGGCGACGAGCAGCGCCGCGAAGCCGGCGAACAGCCACTTTGAAACCACGATGTTCAACTCGAAAGATTCCTCTTTTCTACCGCCCCTGATGCGTATGGTCGAGCCCATGACTGCCTCCCCTGATTTTGGTTGACACAACATGCCTTCGGTTTTATCTTTATGACCTATGATCGAAAAATCAAGTAGTATTGGGAAAAGGATGGATATGTCGACGAGCCCGATTGTCTGTATGGTCCGACTCCAATTGCCTCTTCGGACCCGGGGCCCGGTAAAAACAGATTGAAGCGAAAGGAAATGCACGGTCAGCGTGCATTTTTTTTTGTCCGCCTTTTCTTCTCCATGGAGGGTTAGGGTCGCATGCAGGAAAGCTTGAGGGCGTTGCTGGAATTGCAGAAGACGGACCAGGACCTGCACGAGCTCGAACAGTTCAAGGTAGACATTCCGAATCAGCTGGAGACGATGAAAACCGTCCAGTCCGAGGCGGAGAGCCGGCTCGGGGACCAGGAAACGAAGGTCGAGGACATCGATAAGGACCGGCGCCGGCACGAACGGGACCTGCAGGCCGCGCAGGAACAGGTCAAGAAGTACCAGGGGCAGTTGTACAGCGTCAAGACCAACAAGGAATACGACGCCCTTCAGATGGAGATCCAGGCGCAGAAGAACCGCATCTCCGAACTCGAAGACGCGATTCTGCAGTTGATCTCCGAAGCCGAGGCCGAGCAGGAGACGCTGGGGACCATGCGCGGCGAAACCGAAACGCTCGTCGAGCGCTTCGGCGAAGAACGCACGGCGCTCGAGTCCAGGCTTTCGGCGGTGGACGAAGACGTCGCCGTCAAAATGGACGAGCGCAAGCGAATGGCCATGCGCGTGGAGAACCGGGTCCTGAAGGTATACGACCGCATCCGGCGCAACCTGCGGGGGATGACCGTCGTACCGGTGAAGAAGGGGGCCTGCTCCGGCTGTTTCTACGTGATACCGCTCCAGGTCGTCATGCAGATCCGCCAGGGGCGCAGGCTGGTGTCCTGTGAGAGCTGCGGCAGGATCCTGATCCTGGAAGAAGGCCTGGAGTACTGAGATCCGTCCGGCCGTGTCCGCCCGCGCCAGGCCGGGCCGCCCGCGCCAGGCCGTGTCCGCCCGCGCCAGGCCGGGCCGCCCGCGCCAGGCCACTTCCGGCCGTCCGGCAGTCATTTCTTCGGCCGCCGGGGTTGAACCGCGCCGCGTCCCTGGTTATATTGTAACTGTAAAACGTCCCAAGTCGTCCAGGCGATCGCGTTCGCCGGCAAGGCGGACGAGGAAAGTCCGAGCACCGCAGGGCGGGATGCCTGCTAACGGCAGGGGGCAGTGATGCCACGGAAAGTGTCACAGAAAACACACGGCCGATCCCTTCGGGGAGGCAAAGGTGAAAAGGTGAGGTAAGAGCTCACCGCGGTCCGGGTAACCGGTCCGGCAGGACAAACCCCATCCGGTGCAAGACCGAATAGGAGAGGAGAGACGGCCCGTCTCGACCGCCGGGAAACCGGAGACTCTCGGGTAAGGTCGCACGAGGCGGCTGGCGACAGCCGTCCCAGATAGATGATCGCCACCTTCACCGCGAAGGCACAGAACTCGGCTTACGGCCGGCTTGGACGTTTTACGATTCCCGGTGTTCCCGCGGTCCGCCCGCCATCCCGGGCGCCGCGATCACCCTCAACATCCGACAGGTTGCATGAACAGCCGCTGGGTCCTACACGACGAACATCCCCAGGTTCCCCGGATGATGGAGCAGATCAACGTTCCGCGCGTGATCGCGCAGATCCTGCTCAACCGGGGCGTTTCGACCTTCGATGACGCCCGGTACTTCCTGAAGCCCACGCTGGACGATCTGCACAGCCCGTTCCTCATGGAGGACATGGACCTGGCCGTCGAACGGATCGCCGAGGCCATCGAACGCAAGGAACACATCATGGTCTTCGGCGACTACGACGTGGACGGGACCACGGCCACCACGCTGCTGTACCTCACGATCAAGTTGCTGACGGACCGGATTTCCTCCTACATACCCAACCGCCTGACCGATGGCTACGGACTGTCCATCGAAGGCCTGCAGGAAGCCCAAAACCGCGGCGTAACGCTGATCCTGGCCGTCGACTGCGGGATTACCGCCAACGCGGAGGTGGACCGGGCCCGCGAGATGGGCATCGACATCGTCATCATCGATCACCACGTGCCGGGCGATACCCTTCCCAACGGCGTCGCCATTCTGAACCCGAAACGGGCCGACTGCGGATACCCGTTCAAGGAACTCTGCGGCGTCGGCCTGGCGTACAAGGTGGCGCAGGCGCTGGCCGAGCACGTGGGGCTGCCGGAGAACGCGGTATATACGCACATGGACCTCGTGGCCCTGGGCACGACGGCGGACATCGTCCCCCTGCGCGACGAGAACAGGGTGCTGACCAAGTACGGCCTGGACATGATGCAGCAGACGCACAAATCGGGCCTGCAGGCGCTGCTGGACGTATCGGGGCTGCGGGAGAAGGAACTGTCCACGGGCCACATGCTTTTCCTGCTGGCGCCGCGTATAAATGCCGCCGGCCGCATGGGCGACGCCACGCGCGTGGTCGACCTCCTGATCACGGAGGACCAGCACAGGGCGGCCCAACTGGCCGAAGAGTTGAACCAGGAGAACCAGAGACGGCGCAAGGAGGACACGCTTACTTTCGAAGCGGCCCGGGAGGTCGTGGAGAAGGACCCGTTCCTCCGGGAGGCGAAGGGGCTCGTCCTCGATTCGGAGACCTGGCATCCCGGCATCATCGGCATCGTCGCCTCCCGCATGGTGGAAGCCTTCAACCGGCCGGTCGTGATGATCTCGACCGCGGGCGAGAAGGGACGGGGCTCGGCGCGCACCGTGGGCGATTTCCACCTCTACAACGCCATCAAGGAGTGCTCCGACCTGCTGATTCAATTCGGCGGCCACCACCACGCGGCAGGCCTGTCCATCGAGAAGGACCGCATCGAGGCCTTCCGGCGGAAGTTCCACGAGGTGGTCGCGGCGCGCGCGACGCCGGCCGATTTCATACCCAGGCTCGAAATCGACTCGGAAATCGAGCTCGAAGAAGTGACTCCGCGCATGGTACGGCTGATGAAGATGATCGGGCCCTTCGGACCGGCGAACCACCACCCCGTGCTCGTGTCGCGCGACCTGAGCGTCGTCGGAAAGCCGAGGACGATCGGGATGGACAACAAGCACCTGAGGTTCCGGGTAAGGCAGAAAGGCCGCGTCATGGACGCCATCGGCTTCGGCATGGCGCACTTCGCCGACAAGCTGAAGGACAGCCGGGACCACCTGGACCTGGCGTACACCCTCGAGGAAAACACCTTTCGGGGCGAGACCAGCCTCCAGTTGCGCATTAAAGACATCAAACTCGGCACGGCATAGCCGCCGATCCCGCTATGAAACTACTCGACCGTTTCCTCGACGGCGACCGGACCGCCCTGTCCCGCGTGATTACCCTGCTGGAAAACGACCGGAGCCGCAGGTCCGCGATCATGGACCGGCTGTATCCCCGTTCCGGCAAGGCCCGCCGCATCGGGATCACGGGTCCGCCAGGTTCCGGAAAGAGCACCCTGGCGGACCGCCTCACCATCCTGCTGCGGAACAGCGGCAGCACGGTGGGCATCGTGGCGGTGGACCCGACCAGTCCCTTCACCGGCGGGGCGTTGCTCGGCGACCGGTTCCGCATGCAGGGGTCGTGGGACGACCCCCAGGTCTTCCTGCGCAGCCTGGCCGACCGGAGCCATGCCGGCGGCCTTTCGGAGGCGACTCCCCACGCGATGACGGCCCTTGACGCCTTCGGCAAAGACGTTATCATTGTGGAGACCGTAGGCGTGGGCCAGTCCACGCTCGACGTGTCCGACGTCAGCGATACCACGGTCGTCCTGCTCACGCCGGAGTCGGGCGACAGCATCCAGGCCATGAAGGCCGGCCTCATGGAGATCGCCGACGTCCTGGTCGTCAACAAGTCCGACCGGGACGGGGCGGACCGGTTCGCCGCGGAGCTCAGGACCATCGTGGACCTGGGGCGGTGGGAGGAAGGCTGGAAACCGCCCGTCCTCAGCGTCAGCGCGCGGGACGATATCGGCGTGGACGGCGTGTGCGAACAGCTGGACGCCCACGGGGACTATCTCGCCGCGGAAGGAAGGCTGGAGAAGCGCCGGCTGCGCCAGGGCCGTTCGGCGATCGAAAAGGCGCTCGGCGAAATGTGGCGGGGCAGGCTGACCGAATTACGGGGCGCCGACGGGACCATGGACGGCCTGTCCGAACGCGTCGCCCGCAGGGAGATCCATCCCCTCGCGGCCGCGCGGGAGATGATGGACAGGCTGGAAATCTGACGCGGCCGGGGCCCGGCCGACTGACGCGGCGGTGCCCCGATTTGCGGCCGGGGCCTGGCCGATTGACGCGGCGGTGCCCCGATTTGCGGCCGGGGCCTGGCCGATTGACGCGGCGGTGCCGCCCCGCGGTCCCGCGCGTCGGGAGAGCACGATCGATCATGGCAGAAAACATACGCGTTCTCGTAGCCAAACCGGGTCTGGACGGCCATGACCGGGGCGCCAAGGTGGTGGCCGGCGCCTTGCGCGACGCCGGCATGGAAGTGATCTACACCGGACTGAGGCAGACGCCGGAAATGATCGTGGAGGCGGCCGTACAGGAAGACGTGGACGTGGTCGCGCTGAGCATCCTCTCGGGCGCCCACATGACCATCTTCCCCCGCGTCATGGCACTGCTGCGGGAAAGGGGCGTCGGCCACATGCTCCTCACCGGCGGCGGGATCATTCCGAAATCCGACGCGGCCGAACTCGCGGACCTGGGCGTGGGAAAACTCTTCGGTCCCGGCACGTCGACGCGGGACATCATAGCCTATATCAACGGGGAAGTGGGCCGCCGGCGCGTGGAGGACGAGTTGTAGCGTGCGCCGGACCCGGGCCGGATCAGGTGCGGACCCGAACGGCCCCGCGCCGGACCCGAACGGACCGGACCCGGGATCCAGGGTGCGATGAGCCAGGATGTACCATGACGTACGGGACAGAATCCAGGAGGGACACATGCGAAAGCCATTAAGCATCTTGATCATTGCCGGTATCATGTCCTTGACGTGGATCGACGGCGGCGAGGCCCAGGTGCCCAAGTCATCGGCGGACCTGGTGCTGGTCAACGGCACGGTATACACGATGGATGACAGCCGGCCCAAGGCGCAGGCCGTGGCCGTCATCGGCAACCGGATCGCCGTCGTGGGCGTAAACGAAGACGTGGAGCCCTTTATCGGTCCCGACACCCGGGTGATCGACCTGGAGGGACAGACCCTGGTGCCCGGATTGAAGGAGAGTCATGGCCACCTCATGGGCATCGGCGTCGCGAAGATGACGGTAAACCTGGTCGGCATATCGGGTTACGACGAACTCATCGAACGGGTGCAGGCGGCGGGCGAGGGCATGGAGGAAGGGGAGTGGATCACCGGCCGAGGGTGGCACGAGGAGAAGTGGACGGACCGCAGTTCGCTCACGGTCCGCGGGTTCATGACCCATCACAGGCTGAGCGAGGCCGTGCCCGACAACCCCGTGTTCGTGCGAAGAGCCGACGGCCACGCCGGCTTTGCCAACGCCAGGGCCATGGAACTGATGGGCATCGACCGGACGACCCAGTCGCCCGAGGGCGGAGAAATCATCCGGGATGAAGACGGCAATCCCACGGGCGTACTGGTGGACCGGGCCATGTACCTGGTCGAAGTCCCGCCGTTTACGGAGAACCAGCGGCGGCAGGCCCTCGAACTCGGCATCCAGGAATGCCTGGCGAACGGCATTACCATGTTCGACGACGCCGGGGTCGGCATGGCCGGGATCGACCTGTACAAGGAGTACGCGGACGCGGGCAAGCTGGACTTGCGGGTCTACGTGATGGTCGAGAACCTGTACACCATGCGGGCGCTGCAAAAGCCCTGGTCCCATCCCGACGGGTTCCTGACGGTCCGGGCAGTCAAGATGCGCGGCGACGGGGCGCTCGGTTCGCGGGGCGCCTGGCTGCTGGAGCCCTACGAGGACGACCCGGGCAATTACGGCTTCTTCACCACCGCGCCCGATTCCATCTACGAGGCGGCGCGCTACGGGCTGGAGAACGGCTGGCAGGTGTGCACCCACGCCATCGGCGACCGGGGCAACCGCATGATGCTGGACATGTACGAGAAGGCGATGAAGGAGTTTCCCCACGTGAAAGACCACCGTTACCGGGATGAGCACTCCCAGATCCTGGACCAGGCCGATATCCCCCGGTTCGCCGAGCTGGGCGTGATCGCGTCGATGCAGGGGATTCACGCGACCTCGGACCTTCCCTGGGCGCCGGCCCGGCTTGGCTACGCCCGCACAGAGGAAGGCGGCTATGTCTGGCAGAAACTGCTGAAGGAAGGCGTCAAGATCATCAACGGGACCGACGCGCCGGTGGAAGGCATCAGCGCCATCGCGTCGTATTATGCCAGCGTGACCCGTGAGCTGCCGGACGGGACCCCGGAGGGCGGGATGTTCGGCGACCAGCGCATGTCGCGCCATGAGGCCCTTCGATCCTATACGCTGGACGCTGCCTTCGGCTCGTTCCACGAAGACGTGCTCGGTTCCATCGAGCAGGGCAAGCTCGCGGATTTCACCGTGCTGTCGAAGGACATCATGACCGTACCGGAGAACGAGATCCTGGATACGGAAGTCGTGTATACCATCGTGGACGGAAAGGTGCGGTATGAAAGAGGGCGGGCAGCGACGCAGTGAAGGGTTTGGTTGAAGATAACGTGATGAAAGTGACGTGAAGGGTTTGGCCGAAGGTAATTGGCAGCGTAAGGGAACGGGGAGGGAACCCTTGGGGGCTTTCCCCGTTCTTTATATCAGGACACCTGCAACAGCGGTCGTCCACAGTCCGCTTACCGATGGTAGAACTTGACGCGGACCCGTTTACAGTGCATATTTTCGGGCTTGCGTCCGCAGTGACCGGCATGGGGATTCCGCGAAGGGAGGCGGCGTGGCCGCGCATTGGTGTATCTGCCTGTTGACCGGCCTGATGGCGTTCCAGGGAGATGGATCCCCGAAGGAGATTCATTCGGCGGAAACCGTCACGGGCAAGATGCGGCAGCGCCTGGACGGCGTTACGTCGCTGGCGGCGCGGTACACGGTGACGACCTACGCGGCCGTGCTCGAACAGCGAAACGAGACCGAGGGCCGCCTGTACCTGCAGCGGGACGAGAACCGTCTGCGCCTCGAAGAAGCCGGCCAGACCATCGTGTCCGACGGTGAATCCATGTGGACCTACGTGCCCGGCAACCGGCAGGTGATTGTGTCGCCGGCGGGGGACGAGGCGTCGGAGGCGCGGACCGGCGGACTGGGCCGGCCAGGCCGGCCGGACGATTTCATCTTCAATTACTCGAACCGGTACCGGTACGACCTGGAGGGACGACAACGGATCGACGATTCCGGCTGTTACATTCTCAAGCTCACGGCCGTCGCGGCCGGCGAGGGTATTCCCGAGTTGCGTATCTGGGTCGAAGACGGCACCTGGCTCACGAAGAAAGTGGTTTATACGGACGACATGGGTTCCATGACCACGTTGCGTTTCATGGATTACCGGCTGAACGAGAAACTCGATCCCGGGCTGTTCGAAATGACGACGCCCGAGGATGTCGAATGGGTCGACCTGCGCTGAAGGGCGCCGGGTAGAAAAGGGAGAAAGGTCTTGCCCAATATCAGCCTCGCCAGCCTGGGCTGTTCGAAGAACCTGGTGGATTCCGAGGTCATGCTGGGCCAGCTCACCCGGGCGGGCTACAACGTGGTGGCCGACCATGGGGACGCGGACGTCATCATCGTGAACACCTGCGCGTTCATCGGTCCCGCCAAGGAAGAGTCCATCGAGACCATCCTGGACCTCGCGCGGTTCAAGGAAGACGGCCGGTGCGATTCGCTCGTGGTCACGGGGTGCATGGCGCAGCGGTACGCCCACGACGTGGTCGCCGGGATGCCGGAAGTGGACGCCGTCATCGGCGTGCATCAGTACCCGCGTATCGTCCAGTTGCTGGACCGCCTGCGCGACCGGAGCGAGACCCTGCGGGAGATACGCAGGCAGCCGCTGCCCACCGACTATTCCTATCCCAGGGTCATCACCACGCCCCGTCACTCCGTCTACCTCAAGATCGCCGAGGGGTGCGACCGCAGGTGCACGTTCTGCATCATCCCGGCCATCCGGGGCGGCCAGCGCAGCCGGACCGTGGACTCCCTGGTGGAGGAGGCCCGGACGCTCGCCGGCCAGGGCGCCGTCGAACTGAACCTGATCTCGCAGGACACCACCTGGTACGGCAAGGACCTGGCGGAACCGGCCAGGCTGGAAGACCTGCTTGCCGCGCTGAACGCCGTGGAGGGCGTGCGCTGGATCCGGGCGCTGTACAACCACCCCGTGCGGTTCACCGACGGGCTGATCGGCGCCTTCGCCGACCTGGAACGGGTCTGCAACTACGTCGATATGCCGCTGCAGCACATTTCGGACCCCATGCTCGAGCGCATGAACCGCGAGACCACCTCGAAGAAGACGCGCGCGCTCATGGAACGGATCCGCGCCCGGATACCGGACGTGACGCTGAGAACCACCTTCATCGTGGGCTTTCCGGGGGAGACGGACGAGGATTTCGAACAACTCTGCGACTTCGTGGAGGAGACGCGGTTCGACCGCATGGGCGTGTTCATGTATTCGAGGGAGGAGAACACCCCGGCCGCCCGGTACGACCGGCAGGTACCCGAGGCCGTCAAGCAGGAGCGGTACAACCGGCTCATGGCGCTGCAGCGCGAGATCTCGCTCGATCGGAACCGGTCCCTGGTGGGGAAGACGGTCGACGTGCTGATCGACGAAGCAACCGATGACGGGAAGTATACCGGGCGAACCGCCGCGGACGCGCCGGAGGTCGACAACGAGGTGCTGGTCGCCGGCGGCGTCGGCCTGACCCCCGGCGGCGAACTGGCTCCCGGAGACTTCGTGTCCGTCGACATCACCGACGCCATGGAATACGATCTGGTCGGCGCGGTCTCGACAGGAACCCCCATACCCGGCGGGCGGGACCGGCAGACGTTCCCCGCCCGTTTTGGAACACCGGCATGATCACCCCGCGCGTATCCCGCCTCAGGATCCCTGTTACGGGGATCTTCCTTGCCCTGCTCGTGCTTCCGGCGTGCAGTCCGCCCGATTTCGATCCGGACTGGACCGCGGAAGAGCTCTACGATTACGGGGTGGAGCGCATGGAGCGGGAAGACTGGCTGGACGCCCTGGACGCCTTCCGGGCCATCACCCTCAGTCATTCCGGCAGCGACATCGTGGACGATGCCCTGTACCACCAGGGCGAGATGCACATCAAGATGGAAGAATACCCGCTCGCCGTACTCGTCTTCCGCCGGTTGATCAGCGATTTCCCCCAGAGCCCGCACAGCGACGCCAGCCAGTACCAGCTGGCCTATGCCACGTTCCTACAGTCCAATTCGCCCCATCTCACGCAGGACAAGACCTTCGAGGCCATCCGCGAGCTCCAGTTCTTCCTCGATGAGTACCCCGACAGCAAATGGAGCGCGGAAGTCCACGAACTGCTGCAGGAATGTTTCGACAAGGTGGCCGAGAAGGACTACCGGATCGGCAACCTCTATTTCAAACTGAAGGACTGGGAAGCGGCCCGGCTCTATTTCGAAGAACTGCTGGAAAGGTATCCCATGAGCAACTGGGCTACCCGGGCGCAATACGAAATCGCCGAAAGCTACGCGAAGGAAGGCAAATACCGGGAAGCCATCGAACAGTACGAAATCTTCATCCAGAGTTATCCTGAAAACGAACTGTCGGCGGAGGCGGGCAAGCGTCTTTCGGATCTCAGGTCCGACCACCCGGCGCCGTCTGGTCCGCCTGGTCCGCCTGGTCCGCCCGCGGATTACGGGAATGCCGGGGACGACCAGGCGTCCACGGGCGGGTCCACGGACGGATCCACGAGCGGGTCCCCGCCGGCGGAATCCGAGAGCGGCAACTCACCGTGAAAATCCACCGGCTCGGCGTTTTGGGGGGAACGTTCGACCCGATACACTCCGGCCACCTGGTCATTGCCCGGGGCGTGATGGACCGCTGCGCCCTCGACCGGCTCCTCTTCGTACCGGCCGCCCGCCCCCCGCACAAGCAGGGCCATGCCATCTCCCCGTCGGAGGACCGGTACCGCATGGCGGAGCTGGCCGCGCGGCAGGATCCCCGGATCGAGGTTTCGGACCTGGAGATCAACCGCCCGGGCCTGTCTTATACCGTGGACACGCTGGATGCGCTGCGGAGGGAATACGGCGCGGCGTGTGAACTCTATCTCGTCCTCGGCGCCGACAGCCTGCTCGAGATCGACACCTGGCATGCGCCGGACCGCCTGTTCGAACTGGCCACGGTGGTGTCGATCCCGCGGCCGGGCAAGGACCTCACCGGCGTGGATCCCCGCTGGCGGGACCGCGTCGCCGACATCCCACTTCCCGAAATCGATATCTCTTCAACGGACATTCGCCGTCGCACGGGAGCGGGGCTTCCCATCGGCCACTTGGTCCCGGCGGAAGTGGCGGATTACATCGAAGAACGGGGTCTCTACGGGGACCGCGCGGCGCGCGAGGGATAGGCGGCCCGGCGGGTAGGCAGGCTCGAAATGGGCGGGTCGGTGGTCCAGATGGTCTGGCGGGCTCGGGAAGGCCAGGCGGCCCGGTGGGTTCTTCTCAGGACAGGATCCGTTTCCAGAGCGCCTCGGCCTCTTCGGCCAGTTCCTCCTCGGTCCCGTTGTTTTCCAGCACGAAATCGGCCCAGCGCGCCTGCTTCGCGTCGGACACCTGGGCGGCGATACGCTGCTCGGCCTCGCGCCCGGTCAGGCCGCTGCGGAGGATGATCCGTTCTTTTCGCGTGGAGGCGGGGGCGGTTACCAGGATGACCTTGTCGGCGAGATCGGTGGGTCCGGTGTCCACCAGCAGGGGGGCGTCGACCACGACGACCCCGTCGTAGCCTTCGCCGCGCATTTCGCCGGTCCGTCGGCGTATTTCCGCGCGTATGGCGGGCCGGACCAGGCAATTCAGCTGCTGCCGGGCCTTTTCGTCGCCGAAGACCACGCGGCCGAGGGCCTGCCGGTCCACCTCCCCTTCCTCATTCAGGACGTCCTCGCCGAAGGTTTCCCGGATGGCGCTGCGCAACCGGTCGGTCCGCAACAGGTCGTGGCCGATGGCGTCGGCGTCCAGGACGCGTGCGCCGAGCCGCTCGAAAACCCGGGCCACCGTCGACTTACCCGAGGCGATGCCGCCGGCTACTCCGATGACGATCACGTCTCACCTATACCCCGACCGTTCCGGCGCCGTTGGCCTGTTCGCCCGGGGCGGACGCGGGTTCGAGCACTTCCGACCCGGCGTCCTCGAGACGCACGGAGACCATCTTGGACAGGCCGGGTTCTTCCATGGTAATGCCGTACAGGTAGTCGGCGGCTTCCATGGTCCGCTTGTTGTGGGTGACCACGAGGAACTGCGTGTCGCTGGTAAACTGGCGCAGGGCGCTCGCGAAACGTCTCACGTTGGCGTCGTCCAGCGGCGCGTCCACTTCGTCGAACACGCAGAAGGGGCTGGGCTTCACGAGGTAGATGGCGAAGAGCAGGGCGATGGCCGTGAGGGCCGTCTCGCCGCCCGACAGCAGGGCCAGGCTCTGCAGCCGCTTCCCGCCCGGCCGCGCCATGATCTCTATGCCCGTTTCGAGGGGGTCGCCTTCCTCGAGCATGAGGTCCGCCTCGCCGCCCTCGAAAAGCGTCTGGAACGTGGTCATGAAGTTGGTCCGGACCTCTTCGAAGGTGGTCATGAAGCGGGAACGGGCGGCCTTGTTCATCTTGACGATGGTCTTCTCCAGGTTGTCCTTGGCCTCGATGAGGTCGTTCTGCTGCTGCTGGAGGAAGTCGAGCCGCTCCTTGCCCGCCCGGTACTCCTCCACCGCCGCCATGTTGATGGGACCCAGGTCGTCCACCTTGCGCTGGAGACCGCTCCTCAGGGTCTGGGCGGCGTCGGGCGTGTATTCGTCCAGTTCCTCGATCGCCGGCAGTTCTTCCATGCCCTCGGGATCGGTGTCGTGCTTCTCCATCAACTGCCGCCGGATCTCGTTGCTCTTCATGTACAGCTCGGCGTCTTCCAGCTCGGCCAGGTGCACCTGTTCCTGCACCTGGGTGAGCGCGTTCCGGTCCTCGCCGAGGCGCTGCTGCATCCCCCGTTCGGCTTCCTGCAGGTCCTGGTGCTCTTCGAGGACGGCGTCGCGGTCCGCCTCCCGTTTCCGCCTGGACGCGTAGTGCGTCTCCAGCTGTTTCTCGTTCCGTTCCTGCGTCTTCTTCAGCTCCTTCGACTGGCTTCCGGCCTCCACCGCCTCGGTCTTCCGCTGCGCCAGGAGACTGGCCAGGCGCTCGTTCTCCTGGGTGAGGAACTCATCGGTGGTGCTCAGCTCGTTGCTCCGGCTCTCCATGGAGACGAGGGCGACCCGGGCGTCGTTGGCCGCTTCGGCCAGCCGCTGGCGCTCGGCTTCCATCTCGTCCATGGTCTTCTGGTTGCCCCGCTCTTCTTCTTCGGCCGACCGCCGGTCGCGCTCCAGGGACTCCAGCGCTTTCTTCCGTTTCTCGCGCTCCCCGGCCGCAGCCTTCGCGTCCGCGGCCAGGGAATCGGCTTCCCGCGCGAGTTCTTCGCCCTGCTCCGTCATCCGGGAGCGCTCGAAATCCAGCTGCCGGTCCCGGGACTCCGTCTCCATCAGCTTGCGCCGGGCTTCGCCGAGCACCCCTTCGACGGACGCCTGCCGCTCCGTAAGCGAGGCCAGTTCCGCCTCCAGGCCTTCCAGCTCGCCGGCGATCTTCTCCCGTTCCGCGCGGTTTTCCGCCAGTTCCCCCTCGATCTCCTCGATCCGCTCCGCCCGTCGAAGCAGGTCCGACTCGCCCGCCTCGAAGGATCCGCCGGTCAGCAGTCCGGCCGGGTCCACGACCTCGCCGGCGGCCGTCAGGAGCCGCCAGTCCTGGTCGGTGTCGAACAGGGGGGACAGGCGGAAGGCCGTTTCCACGTCCTTCACGAGCACGACCCGGGAGAGCAGGTGGATCACGGCGGGGTCGAGCGCCTTGTCGGAAGTGACCATCGCGCTCGCGCGGCCGATGATGCCTTCGTCCTCGAAGGGCAGGTCCGCGGGCGCGGGGCGGGACTTCATCCGGTCGAGGAGGAGGAAGGAAGCCCGTCCGGCGTCCTGTTCCCGGAGGTAGCGGAGGGCCGCCTCGGCATCCTCCGTGCGGCCGGCCACCACGTACTGCAGCATGTCGTCCAGGTAGGCCGCGATCACCGGTTCGTACGTCTTGTCGATCGTGATCCCGTCCGCCAGCACGCCCCGGAGTCCATCGATATCCGCGCCGTTGGTGAGCAGCGTCCGGACCCCCTGGCCGAATCCTTCATACTGCCGGTGCATGCGGTCGAGCAGCGCCTTCTCTTTTTCGGTCGTCGCGATGGTCGTTTCGAGGCCGGTCAGCCCGTCCCGGGCCGACTCGATGCACTCCCGCGCGTCCTGGACGGACTCCGTCAGGTTCGCGTGCAGGGAGGCGTTTTCCTCCACCCCCCGCCTGAGGCCGCCCAGTTCCTTGTGCACGGCTTCGACGGCCGCCGTCTTCGAATCCAGTTCTTCGGCGAGCCTCTTCCGTGCGGAGGCCACTTCGGCGCTTCGTTCGCGAAGGGACGCTTCGCGGGCTTCGAGCGAACTGATCTCCGCCAGCTCGCCCGAGTGCTGCCGGATCAACGCCATGCTCTGGTCCCGCAGGGCCTGGGTCGCTTCCTTCTGCGCGGCGATCCGGCCGGCGTAGGTCCTGGACGCTTCGTCCCGTTCCGCGAAGGCGGCGCGCGCCTGCTCCAGCGCCTTATCCAGGGTCTTCCGGTCGTCGCCGATCCGGGTCAGCTGGGACCGGATGCTGCCCTGCTCGGCCTCGGCCTGCTCGGCTTCCCCGGACGCGGAACTGGCCCGCTGCTCCAGGCCGGTCCGCCGTTCCCTGCTGACCAGGAGCTCCTCTTCCAGCGCCCTGATCTGGTCGTCGATCTTATTCACCGCGTCCTGCCGGTCCTGGAGTTTCTCCTCCTTTTCCAGCTGGACGGCCTTGTTCTTCTCGACCTCGGCCTCGGCGGTCCGTATGCGCGTCTGGATGGCTTCCTTCCGGTCCCCGTACTCCTTGATCCGGGCGCGGACGGGTTCGGTCCGCCCGCGCAGATCCTGGTACGCGTGACAGGCGACCACGATCTCCACGTCCTTCATCTGCCGCATCAGGCGTTCGTAGCGCTCGTACTTGCGCACCTGCCGCCGCAGCGAACTCACGCTGCGATCGACTTCATCCAGGAGATCGGCGATGCGCACCAGGTCGTGCTCGGTCCCTTCCAGCTTCCGCTGCGCCAGGCGCCGCCGGGTCTTGTACTTGTTGATGCCGGCGGCTTCCTCGATGAGCTGGCGGCGTTCCAGCGGACTGCCGTTCACCACCGATTCCACCATGCCCTGCTCGATGATCGAATAGGCGTGGGCGCCCATGCCCGTGTCCAGCAGGAGGTTGGTGATGTCCTTGAGGCGGCAGGGCACCTTGTTGATCTGGTACTCGCTCGCGCCCGACCGGAAGTAGCGGCGCGTGATCGTGACTTCGCTGTATTCGACGGGCAGCATCTGCTCGCTGTTGTCGATCGTCAGCGACACCTCCGCCATGCCGAGAGGTTTGCGGGCCGCCGTCCCGTTGAAGATGATGTCTTCCATCCGGTCGCCCCGCAGCGAAGTCGCGCGGTGCTCCCCCAGCGCCCAGCGGATCGCGTCGACGATATTGGACTTGCCGCAGCCGTTCGGACCGACCACGGCCGTGATGCCGTCGCTGAACTTCACCTTCAGCCGGGTGGAGAAGGACTTGAAACCGATCATTTCGAGATGGGACAGACGCATCGGAAGCGGATCCTGATGTCGTGTAACGCCTGGTCGAAATACGGTAAAGTGAGATCGGGTCGAAAATGGGTTTCAGGAGACTATTAAGGGGATATATTAGTATATGTAGGGGGCTTGTCAAGCGATTTATACACTATGTACGATGGGCCCGGCCGGGCTGAAACCACCGTGAACACGGATCGAACGGGAAATCGAGGAGCTTGAATGGAGTGGTCGACGGGTCTGAAATGGATCGGCCTGGGGACCTGCCGCCGATCGCGGGCGTATCCGGTCCATCTCCGGCCGCAACAAGGGATCGACGCACCAAGATGGAAACATCATCCGACAACCCGACCATCGTGGTCATCATACCGGTCCTGAACGAAGAGGATTCGATCGGACTGGTCCTGGCGCACATCCCGGAGGGGATGGCCGCGGCCGTGATCGTCGTGGACAACGGTTCGACGGACCGGACCGGCGCCGTGGCCGCGGAGGCCGGCGCCGTCGTCGTGCAAGAGCCCCGGCGCGGGTACGGGGCCGCGTGCCTGCGCGGCATGGCCGAGGCCGCCCGGTTCGCCCCGGACGTCATCGTGTTCCTGGACGGCGACTACAGCGATTACCCGGAAGAGATGGGGGACCTCGTGCGGCCGGTCGTGGAGGAGGGTTGCGACCTGGTGATCGGGTCCCGCATGCTGGGCCGGCGCGCGCCGGGTTCCATGCCGGTCCAGTCCCTGATCGGAAACGTCATGGTACCCCGGATCATCCGCTGGCTCTACGGCCACCGGTACACCGACCTCGGTCCGTTCCGGGCCATACGCTACGACCGCCTGCTCGAGCTGGACATGGCGGATCAGGATTTCGGCTGGACCGTCGAAATGCAGATCAAGGCGGCGCAGAAGAAATACCGCACCCTCGACGTCCCGGTGCGCTACCGCAAGCGGGTCGGGGTTTCCAAGATCACGGGGACGCTGTCCGGCGCGGTCCGGGCGGGGTTGAAGATCCTGTGGGTGACGTTTCGGTATGCGGTGAGGTAGGGAGGGATTCGGTTGATCCGCGATGAAGAGAATTGGATGAATCTCAACCTTCCATCACCCTTCCCCCACTCCAACCGGCCGGTCCTCATCCGTTATCCACTCGCTCCAGGACCCGGGGTAGAGCACGGCGTCGCCCAGGCCCGCGTGGGCGATGGCGAGCAGGTTGTGGCAGGCCGAGACCCCTGAGCCGCAGTAGTTTACGGCGCGCTCGGCGGGGATGCCGCCAAGCAGAACCTCGAATCTCCGCTTCAGTTCCTCCGGCGGCAGGAAGCGTCCGTCCTCTCCCAGGTTCCCATCGAAAGAAGCGCAGCGCGCGCCGGGTATGTGGCCGGCCACGGGGTCGATGGGTTCCTGTTCGCCGCGGAACCGCTCCGGTGTGCGGGCGTCCAGGACGGCCCAGTCCACGTTGACCCGGTATCCGTCCACGCCCTCCACGTCGGTGGCCAGGTGCGGCCGGACATCGGCCTTGAAGTCCCGCGGGGCCGCCTGGGGCACATCCCGCGTGACCGGAAGTCCCTCCCCGGTCCAGGCCGGCCAGCCGCCGTCCACCACGGCGACGGCGTCGTGGCCCAGCCAGCGGAGCATCCACCATACCCGGGCGGCCACCGAACCCCCCGCGCCGTCGTAGACCGCGACCTGCACGTTTTCGTCGATCCCGAGCCGTGCGAAGACCTCTGCGGCCCGTTCCACGGAAGGCAGCGGGTGGCGGCCCGTCACCCCGCGTACGATGGGTCCGGACAGGTCGTCGTCCAGGTGGGCGTACACGGCGCCGGGCACGTGTCCTTCAGCGTATTCCCGGGCGCCCTGGTCCGCGTCGGCCAGGGAGAACCGCGCGTCGATCACGCGCCAGTCCGGGTCCCGGTGATGGCGGTGCAACGTCCGGACGTCGATCAGGGTGGTGTGCATGGCCGGCCCTCCAACTTCAAGGGAATCCTGGTGTCTTCAGTCTAGGGTTTCCCGGTTTCTTCAGTCGATTTCGCCGTTCTCGTATACGATCCGGATCGCCCGGATGTTCGCGATCTTGAAGGCGTGCACGTCGCCCTCGGGTATGCGGTGCGCCTCGACGAAGGGCGCGCCCCGGGTCCGCTCGATGCGGATGGGCTTGATCCGGTGCAGGAAGCTGCGGCTCCGGTTGCCCAGGTAGTAGTCGATGACGGCCCGGTGGTTGTGCCGCACCGCTATTTCCAGGAGCTCCTGAGTCTGCCCAGGGGACAGGTACTGCAGGTTGCCGGCCTGCTCGATGTGCGGCGCGTTCGCTTCGGTCCCCCCCGATCCCTTGTGCAGCTGGAACCCGGGCAGGCAGTCCCCGAATCCGAGCACCGGCTTCTGATCGGAAGGAGGACGTGGTGTATGCTCATGCTCCCCGGCCTCGGAGGTACCGCTTCGATCGCCCTGGCCTGCGCGCGGGCCGTTCGCGTCGGCGGCGTGGTCCCTTTGGCCGGCATGGCCGGCGTTGGGTACCGAAGCGGGGCCCGACAGTCCGAGGACCCCGGACTTCGGCATGTAACCCTGTTTCTGGAGCAGGTCCATCAGCTCCCGGTACCGCTTGCGCTCCACGATCAGGGCGTCGGGCGCCACCTCGCCCTTTATGTACGGCGCGAGCTCGCCATGGGCCTTGATGTGGCTGGCGATCTCGGCGCTGGCGGTCCGCAGGAGAAAAGCGTCCATGAAATACACCTGGCCGTAGGCTTCGCCCCACGACTGGATCGAATACGAAACGTTCTGGGGCACGTCCTTGTCGGAATGGTCCGCCAGGAAAGCGATGACCTCCTCGCCGGACATGTCCGCGTTGGCGGCCCGGTAGATGGTATTGCGCGTGACCCGGTAAGTCAGCGCGAAGTCGACCTTCTCGAGGTCGGCGAACCGCTCGAGTCTCTCCCGGATCGCCAGGTCCAGGTCCCTCGGCGCGATGATCTCGAAGGTCGGCTGGACGATGAAAAACGCGCTCCATGCCTTCTCGTCCGGCCATTCCTGTCCCCCGAACACGTGCCTTCCCGCCGGCGTGATCACCAGGCCGGCGCCGGACCCGTTCCTGCCGTCGTACCGGCGCAGGAGGCCGATCCATTCGAGTTCGCGCAGCGCGGCGAGGATCTCCGCCCTTTCCTGGTCGCTGAAGGAATTCGTCTGGATATGGGGCGAGGAACAGGCCAGCACGCAGCGCATGATCTGGTCCAGGTCCACCTGCGCGAATCCCACGCACAGCTGAAGGATCCCGGGCAGGGCCGACACCGCGGGAGACTGTGCCCGTTCCCTCCCGTGCCAGAAGGCCAGAAGGTCGGCCAGCTTCTCGGAGGTGGACAGTTCCAGCCACGGCTCGAATTCGACACCGGCGCGGAGGCGCCCGTCCTCCACGCGCGTCAATCCCCGCCAGCGCGCGTACTCCATGACGAAGCCCATCTGTTCCGTGACGTCCTCCGCCGGGTCCGGCGTGCCGTTCGTCGCCGCTTCCTGCCGCTCCACCATGGCGTCGAGGGCGCGCTTATAGGGCAGTCCCCGGTCCGTGAGCCGCGCCGGATTGTGGCGCAGGCCGTTCACGAGGGAGAAGACGTTCCTGACCGCGACGAGGTCCCGGCTCTCGTCTTCCGCCGATCTCGCCGCTTCCGCCTGAAAGAAGCCCGCCAGCCGGTCCGTGAAGTAGCGGATCAGCATGTCGCGGAGATCTTCCGGAACGATGAAGTCGACGGTGCGGAAAGCGGGGCGCCGCCCGATCACGAGCGCCCGGGTGAGCAGGCCGTGGAGGTGCTCGTTCAACCGGGCGTTGGCGGGGTTTCTCGTGTCGTAGACCCGTCCCGATTCGCCCGCCGAGAGCACGGCCAGCAGGACCTCCCGCGCTTCTTCGTCCAGGTCGTCGACGCTTTGATCGATGAAACCGGGCTGGAAGAGCTGGTCCGTGATTTCCCGGATCAGGCGGGCCCGGGAGATCATGCCGGGCTGCACGCCGAAGGTAAAGGCGATGGTTTTCAGGTCGCCCATGGGCAGAGCGGCGAGGTAGTCCTGGATGATCACGGGTTCATTCCCACTCGATGGCGAACGAGCGATCTCAACGCTTTGGATATCAAGGGCTTGCTTGTAAGCGGACGGAACGAACGAGGTCGACCATCTGCTGGCGGAAGGCCGCCGGACAGGTACCATGGCATCCGGGCACGTGGCACTCCTTATAACCATAAGAAGTTACATGTCCGTCAAACCGGGTCAACTCCATTCTCACGGGGATGGGGCAACGGCGGGAACCCCTTGTCTGTCTGCCCGCAGCAACAGCCTTCGCAGAACACGATCTGCCCGAGCACCTCGCCACGGTTCGTAGCCAGTGGTTCGTGCTTGGCGAGGGTTACGCGGATGCGTTGCGTTTGAGCGTTCACGCTTGTTGTGCTTCCTGCGCTTGTTGCGCGCGATGACGACGTTTCGCGGATGCGTTGCGTTTGAGCGTTCATGCTTGTTGTGCCTGTTGTGCTTGTCGTGCGTGTTGACGTTTGCGGATGCGAATCAGGCGTCGCCAGGAGACGACAACTGCGGTTGAAGAGAACAGGAATCCGGCGCCGCACAACGCGATCACCACCAGATCCCAGGCGGGGCGATGGTCGATGAGAACACGGAAATCCAGGCTGTGAAGGCCATTGTACAGCCAGCGGCGCGCGCGTCCTGTCTCAGTGAGTTGGTTAATCAGCTCACCGGTGGTGAGGTCGATGTGGTACCAGGTGGCGTTGGCATCATCGAAGCGCACCCGCAACACGGGCAGCGTACGCCAGCGCTTGTGGTGGGAGTAATAGTAGATATCGTAATCAGTAAGCCGCTCGACCGAGACGGTCCCGTGGCCTGCCATGACCTGCTTTATTTGCGCGAGGGCGGATTCCTCGAGACGGCCCTGCTCCAATGAAGTCAGCATTTGACGTCGGCCGTCGCCGGCGACGGCGTATGCGTAGTGCGATTCACCCAGCCATTGCCACACCAGTTCCCGCGTGTCGGGCGGGAGGTCCAGGTTGCGGCCGGGCGACGCGAAGGCTTCATGAGCCAGGTTGTCTCCGACGGCGGGAGCGCCTTTGTACGCGGCGAGCCGCGCGCTGAAGGGGATTTCATCGTCGAACACCCCCCAGGGGTTCATCGACAGGAGGCCGCTGACCAAGTAAGTCGTCAGCGGTACCAGGAAAATCAGCCCCAGGATGTGGTGCAGTTGCATGGTGCCCCGGTAGGGGGTCATCACGTTGCGGCGATAGCGCTTGCGAAGCCGCAGGCGCACGAAGCCGATCACCGCACCGGAGACAATGGACACCAACCCGGCGAGTGAGAGTACCACGACGACCCAGTGCCAGATCGAGCTGTGGCGGCGGAGCTGCAGCGGATAGATCCAGTGCAGGTTCGCCCCTAGCCAGTTCCAGCCCCGTTCCAGCGCGCTGGTATCCCGCACCACTTCCCCGGTCGCCGAAGAGACATACAGTTCGGTGCCCGCCGGATCGTTCAGCGCCACCGAGTGGAGCGGCCGATGGGGATGGAGGCTGCTGGACACGGACCACTGGTCCATGAACAGGAGCGCCTGGTGAACCGGTTGCGTCGGCGGGAGGCCCGCCGAGTGGGCAAAAACCCGGCTCGCGTGGACGGCGTCTTCCGCGTCGATTTCGCCGATCCTGGCGCCGGTGTCGGCAAACAGGCCATGGCGCGTGCCGTCGCCGGAGCGCAGAAGCCAGGCGGGCCGTCCAAGCACGGAGGTAAGCCGCAGTTCCTCGATGATCTGCGACGGATCGAGGCGCTGCAACAGGTCGGCCGGGCCGAACCGCAGTTTATCCTGTTCGAGTTCCGGCAGCGCGGCGAGTCGTTCCGCCCGTGTCAAGGACGGAAATCCCACATACATCATCACCACGCCGGATAAAAACCACATGGCCACGAGCAGGCACATGAAGATCCCGAGCCAGCGGTGGGTGAGGTAGAGCCAGCGGCGGGTGCGATACAGGCAGTGGCGGATGTTCAAAGCCAGATTCAACTGCTGCCCACCCGCCAGACCGTTACGCCGCCCTGCGCGTCGAGCGCGGCGAGTGCGCGGCCGTCCGGCCGCCAATACAATCCGGAGACGACGTCCGCCACGGCCCCGGTCCCTATCCGGCCGCCTTTGCCGTCTCGCTTGAGCGACCACGCAACCACGGCCCCGTCGCGGCCTCCCGATGCCAGGCGCATGGCGCCGGGCGCGAAGGATAGCTTCGTTATGGGCTGAACGTGATACTCCAGGACGCCGGGCCGCGTGCCTTCGGGACCCGTTCCCCGGAAGCTCCAGACCGTCACCGCCTCCGCTCCGCCGGTGGCCAGCAGCGTGCCGGTGGCATCGAACGCCAGGGCCGACGGCTTGTTGGGATATCCGGACATCATGGAGTCCTTCCCCGAGGAGCGACGCCAGAAGTGCACCGAGTTGTCCTGGCTGCCGCAGGCCACGATACCCCCGCCCGGACTCAGTACCATCGACACCAGGGATCCCTGCCACTCCAGCGTCTGTTGAGGCTCGCCGGTGTACGCGTCGAAGAACGTGACGCGACCGTAACAGGCCGACGCCAGTTCCTCCGCGCTCGACCAGGCGATGGCGCTGACGGTGCTGGGATGATCTTCGGACCGCCAGACCTCCGTGCTGTCCACGTCATATACGCGAACCTGCCTGGAGCAGGTGGCCGCCAGCCATTGGCCGTCCGGCGACCACGCCACGTTTTCCACCCAGCCGCTTCCGACGTCGATCGTCCCGCTTACCTGGCCATCGGCGGCGCTCCAGATCAGGACCCGGCTGTCCTGCCCAGCCGTGGCGAACGTGGTCCCGCCCGGGTGCATCGCCACCGCGAGCAGACCGCCCTCATGGATCCCGCGACGTGCCCAGGAGGGCGCGCCGGATTTGCCGTCGAACGCGTAGACACCGCCCGCGGAATCACCGACCATCAGGGCCTCGCCGCGCAGGCTCCAACCCCCCGCGATGGCGTAGTCGTCGACCGACGCGGACCAACCCCGGCGCAGCGCACCCCTCGAGCTGCCGGCGTTCAGACCAGACATGCATCGAACCCCTTCCGCATGCTCTGCTCATCGAGATTGCGTCCGATGAAGACGAGCTGATTGCGGCGGGGCTCGTCTCCCCATGGGCGGTCCGGCTGGCCGTCAAAGAGCATGTGAACGCCCTGGAAGACGAAGCGGCGCGACTCGCCCGCGAGGCTGATGAAGCCCTTCATCCGGAAGATGTCCACCCCCCGTTCCATGAGCAGTTCACTAAGCCACGCGTTGAGCCGGTCGGGACTGACGTCGCCGTCCCGCTCGATTGCGATCGAGCCCACTTCGTCGTCGTGCTCATGCTGTGCGACCCAGGTGCGCTCGGCCTCATGCCCGATGGCCGTGCCTTCCGCGTTCTTCACCTGGAGATCGAACTCATCGGCGGTGTGCTGGGCGAAGAGGCCTACCCGCTGCCGTGTATCGACTTCCAGGAAGAACGACTTGCGCCCCGGGATATCGAGCTGAAGGTTCACGTGCTTTCCGACAGGAATCTTATCCCCCGGGCTGATCTGCTCCGCAGGTTCGGCGTACCGCCGCACGCACCACTCCGCGCCCTCGCGGAGGGCAGCGTCATCCGTGTCCTGTTCGGGCACGACGACGAGCGACATCGCCGGATCAGGCCCTTCAGCGAGGCTGATTTCGTAGCGGCCGGCATCGAGCGAATAGACGCCCGTCCATTCGAAGGGGTATTCCGGCTCGAGGAAGGTGGGACGAACCTCGAGCACCTGGTCCAGGTCGAAGGCCTCGAGGTTGAGCACTGTGTCGACGGTGACGTTCGCCCGCTCGCTGCGCACGACTTTCGCCATTCGGTTCATTTCCCGGAGCCGGGTTTCGAGCCGGTCGAGGGCCTCGTTGTCGACCAGGTCCGTCTTGTTGAGCACCAGGACGTCGGCAAAGGCGATTTGCTCGGTGCTTTCGTCGCTTCGGCCGAGCTGTTGCTCGATGTGGGCCGCGTCGACGAGCGTGACGATCCCGTCAAGGGCGTACTCCGTGCGAATCTCGTCGTCCATGAAGAAGGTCTGGGCGACCGGGCCCGGATCGGCGAGCCCCGTGGTCTCCACCAGCACGTAGTCGAACTTGTCGCGGCGCTTCATGAGATTGCCGAGCACGCGGATCAGGTCACCGCGCACCGTGCAGCAGATGCAGCCGTTCGACATCTCGAAGATCTCTTCGTCCGCGTCGATGACGAGGGCCTGATCGATGCCGACCTCCCCGTACTCGTTCTCGATCACGGCGATGCGCTTGCCGTGCTCCTCGGTCAGGATCCGGTTGAGCAGGGTCGTCTTGCCGGATCCGAGGAAGCCGGTGAGGATGGAAACGGGTACTTTTTGCGGCGTGTTCATCTAGTGCTCCTTGGTGAGTGGTTCGTTGGTGAATGGTTTCGTCTCAGTCCGCATCGTTTTTCTCCGAAACGCACTGCGCGCAGGTCCCCAGCAGTTCGACGACCGGCCGCCTGGTACGGAATCCAATCTCATTGCCCGCCGCTTTCAGGCTCATGGCCACGCTGGGGTCTTCGACCTCGGCCACCTCGCCGCAGTCATCGCAGATCAGGAACTGGCTGGCGTGCGGATGATCCGGATGCGCGCAGCCCACATAGGCGTTCAGGCTCTCGAGCTTGTGCACCAGGCCCTGGTCGAGCAGGAAATTCAATGCCCTGTAGACCGTAGGCGGCGCGGGATTCCTGACCACGCCGCGCATGCGCTCCAATAGCTCGTAGGCACTGAGCGGCTTTTCTGATACGCACAGCAGCTCAAGCGCGGCCTTGCGTTGTTCGGTCAACCGCGCGCCGCGCTCACGGCACAGCGCCTCGGCTCGTTCGAGTACCTGGGAAAGCGTTTTGTTATCCATGGGTTTCTCCTCGCCATGCACTTCTTCGTGGCGGCCGGTTGCGAACAGCGGCGATCACGGACTGCGGAAATCCTGCGGACAAGACATGTACGCCCGTTCTCCTGAACCGATCAGGCGCCTAAGGCGGCGACTAATGTACGGATGTTGTGCAGCATCATGCCAAGGTGGGTGCCGGCCGGCCCGTCCTCCCTCGACAGCGCGTCCGAATAGAGCGTGCCGCCGATCCGCGCTCCGGTTTCCCGGACGATCTGGTCGAGCAGGCGGCGGTCGGAGATGTTGTCGACGAAGACGGCCGGGATCTTTTCCCTTTTTATCTGACGGATCAGCCTGGCGACGTCGCCCGCGGACGCCTCCGCTTCGGTGCTGAAACCGACCGGCGCATGGAATTCGATGCCATAGGCCGCCGACAGATAGCCGAACGCGTCGTGGGATGTGACCACCTTGCGCCGTTCGGCCGGAAGCGAATCGACCGCCTTGCGGACCTGTGCCTCCACCGCGTCGATCTCCTCCATGTAGCGCGCCGCGTTGCAGCGATAGATGTCGGCCCCCGCGGGGTCGATCGCGGCCAGGCCATCGGCGATGTTGCGGACATAGATCCGGGTATTGGCCAGACTCTGCCAGGCATGGGGGTCGATCTCGCCCTGGTCGTGATCCGCCATCCTGCGGGGTGCGACGCCGGCGGTCGCCGTCACGATGCGTCCCTTGTAGCCGGATGCCTCAGTCAGGCGTTCTATCCAGCCCTCGAAACCCAGTCCATTGATGACCAGCAGCCTGGCTCCGGCGACGGCCCGGGCGTCCGCCGGGGTCGGGCGATAGACGTGCGCGTCGGCGTCGGGGCCGACGAGGGTGGTGACGCGTACCCGGTCCCCGCCTACCTGCCGGACCATATCGCCCAGGATGCTGAAGGAGGCGACGACGTCGACGGCGGCGTGGGCCCGGGCGGTCACCGGCCCCGAAAGGGCGATCAAGCCGGCGGCGAGTACGTAAGAAAGGACAGCACGTCGGGATATCATGGGATTTCGCTTCAGTTTATGGTGATGTATTGGGATCATGCTTCCAGGTGACGGCGGGGCCTGAGGTGCGTCATGATTACGCCGTCAGGTCCGAAGGAGAGCGAGAACAGATAGAACGCCCCCGCCGTCAGGATGATGGCGGGGCCGGAAGGCAGACTGGCGTGATAGGACAACAACAGGCCGACGAACCCGCCCAGGAAGGCCGCGAGCATACCGATGACCAGCAGGGGCGTGACGTCGCGCGTCCAGAACCGGGCGGCGGCGGCGGGCAGGATCATGATCCCCACCGCCATCAGGGTCCCCAGGGCATGAAACCCGCCCACCAGGTTGAGGACCGCCAGGACGAGGAAGCTGTAATGGGCCACCGGACTCAAGGCGCTGACCGAGCGGAGAAACCCCGGGTCGAAACACTCCATCACCAGTGGCCGGTAGATGATGGCGAGCCCGAACAGGGTGACCGTGGCGATACCCGCGACCAGGAATATGGCCGCGTCGTTCAAGGCGAGCACCGTGCCGAACAGGATGTGCAACAGGTCGACATTGCTTCCGCGCGTCGAGACGATCACGACCCCGACGGCGAGGGAGATCAGGTAGAAGGCGGCCAGGCTGGAATCCTCGCGGGCCACGGTGGTTCGGGCTACCAGTCCGGAGAGCAAAGCCACCGTCACGCCCGCGATCACCCCGCCGAGCGTCATGGCGCCGAGCGACAGCCCCGCCACGAGGTATCCGAGGGCCGCGCCGGGAAGAATGGCATGGGCCATGGCGTCCCCGGTGAGGCTCATCCGCCGCAAGGTCAGGAACACCCCGATGGGGGTCGCCCCCAGCGACAGGGCAAGGCACCCGACGAGGGCCCTGCGCATGAAGCCGAATTCGACGAAGGGGGCGATAACGGCATCGTACATCACGGACACTCCACTGAAAGGACGGAAGTTATGGCGATCATCTCACACATACGGCCGCCTCTTCGTCAAAGGCCTCGGTGAGCCGGCGTGCCTGTTCGAGATTCGCCGGAGAAAGCACGTGCTCCGTCGGTCCGGCGGCGATCTGCTCGCGGGCCAGCAGCAGGGTTTCCGGGAAATCCGTCCGGACCTGGTCCAGGTCGTGTAAGACGGCGACCACCGTCCGCCGCTCCCCGTGCCAGCGACGGATGAGTCCTTTGAGATCACGCACCGTCGCCGAATCGATGGACGTGAACGGCTCGTCCAGCAGGATCAGCCGCGCGTCCTGGAGGAGCAGGCGGGCGAACAGGGCACGTTGCATCTGCCCTCCGGAGAGGGTGCCGATGGGGCGCTTCTCGAAACCACTCAATCCCACGATTTCCAGGGCCTCGCCGATCTTCCGGCGGCCCTCCCGTCCGAAACGGCGGAAAGCCCCGGTCGTTCGCCAAAGTCCCATGGCCGCCATGTCGTAGACCGAGATCGGGAAACTCTGATCGATTTCGGACTGCTGCGGAAGGTATGCGATTTCCGACGCATCGATCCCCGTCAACCTGATCTCGCCTCCGAGCGGTGTCAGGCTGCCGACGGTCCCTTTGAGCAGCGTCGACTTTCCGGCGCCGTTCGGTCCCACCACGGCGACCAGGGCGCCTTCACGGATGGCATAATCGAGATGATGGACCGCGGGGTGGCGGTCGTATCCGAGGGTCAGGTTATCGAACCGCAGGATCGTACCATCCATCGTCGAACTCATAGCGGGTGTCGTACTCATAGCAGGTGTCGTACTCATAGCGGGTGTCGTACTCATAGCAGGGCCCAGACGACCGCAAACCACAATAGACCGGCGGCGCCGCCGACAAGTGCCAGACGGGCTACGATGCCGGCCCGCAGGGGAGAGAATCCGGATTTATTCATTAATTGCGACATGACAATACGCGCGAGTAATCGAGGCGCCGCTCACCTTACGAGGCGCCGCCCACGGTTTGGGGCGCGGCCCACAGTCCGTGCCGCCGCCCACCGTTTGGGGCGCGGTCCACAGTCCAGCCGCCGCCTACCGTTTACAAATCCACTATATGATTCAGTACAAAGGACGCGTTCAGCGCCCACAGTCCCATAAGCAACAGTAGGGCACCGCCCACCGCGCCCAGGCCGGCGGCCGCGAGTGTCCACAACGGCGACCGGTGCGCGACCATCTCACTCGCCAGGTCTCGCGCCTTCGTCGCGATAACGGCCAGGGTTACGATGGTGATCGCGGTACCTGTGGACATGGCGATAACGGAAAGCGCGCCATGCCAGATCAAATCCATCACGGCGGCAATGACCAGCACGAACACCGCTCCGGTGCAAGGGCGCAGTCCAATGGCCAGCACCAGGCCGGCCGCCGCGTGCCGGCTGCCGGCCGTATCTATCTCGGCAGCGCTCGGCAGATGCCGGCAGCTGCCACCTTCCCCTTCCGCTTGATCGGCATGGTCGTGGCGGACTTCGCCGGGTTCGCCCCGCAACTGGCGAACACACGCGGGCACGGCGCGCGCGGCGCGTATCAGCAAGTAGAGTCCGACCAATGCCAGCATGGCGAAACTGACTCGCGTAGCCCACAAGGATGCGGATTCCGTCTCAATCGGCAGCCGACCAGCCAGACCAATCGGAACGTAAACAATCAACAGCGCCGTCACGCCTTGCAGAAACGCAGCTGCCGCGCCCATGGCGATACCGCGGTTCAGCCGGCTTCGATGGGTCATCAGGTAGGTCGTCAGCACGACTTTCCCGTGCCCGGGCCCCGCGGCGTGCAAGACCCCGTAAACAAAGCTCATCAGCACCAAAGCCCAGCCGACGCTGTTCTGGCCGCGCATCGAGCCCAGCTCCTGCGTCAGTTGCAGGAGGAATTCGTTCTGCTTTGTCCAGATCCAGGTCGCCGTCTGATCCCAGATCGCAACCGCCTGTGGGGTGCCGGCGAGACTTTCAGCGCTGGGTTGTCCGGCGTCGACAGGCTCGCCCGGCAGCATCGTTGTCGCGTAGAGATCCGCCGAGCATGCGATGGCGCATAGCCATGCGAGACAGACTGCCATGTACCCACTCACGCGCATCATATGCATCGAACAGTCACCTTTAAAACAAACGGAATGCCGGGTCATCGCCGATCGCTTCATTGCAGCCAGTCGGGTCATCGCCGATCGCTTTCATTGCAGCCAGTCGGGTCATCGCCGATCGCTTTCATTGCAGCCAGTCGGGTCATCGCCGATCGCTGACTGTAATGTTATAACATAACAAAACAGACACATAATAGCATGTCGAGATTCGTTGTCAAGCCCAAGATTAAATACTGCGTTAAAAAAGGCTGCCCGTGGAGGGTCATTCGTGCCGGCAAAGTACCCGCCTGACACAAAAAAGCCGCTCTTACGAGGGCTGATCAGATATTCGATGTAATCAGGTGCGGGGCGTTGCTGGAGGTGGGTTCAGTTGCCGGGCGTTGCTGGAGGTGGAATCACTCCCATTCAATGGTGCCGGGCGGCTTGGAGCTGAGGTCGTAGACCACGCGGTTCACGCCCCTTACTTCGTTGATGATGCGGTTTGACACGTGCGCGAGGAAGTCGGCGGGCAGACGGGCCCAGTCTGCCGTCATGAAGTCCAGCGTGGTCACCGCACGGAGGGCGATGACGCGCTCGTAGGTCCGGGCGTCGCCCATTACGCCGACGGTCTTGACCGGGAGCAGCACGGCCAGCGCCTGGGAGACCTCGCCGTAGAGGCCCGCCGCGCGCAGCTCGTCGATGAAGATCTTGTCCGCGTCCTGCAGCATGGCCACCCGTTCCCGGGTCACTTCCCCCAGCACGCGGATGCCCAGGCCCGGTCCGGGGAAGGGATGCCGGTCGATGATCTCGTCCGGCAGGCCGAGCTCCCGCCCTACGGTGCGCACCTCGTCCTTGAACAGGTTTCGGACCGGCTCCAGCAGTTCGAGTTCCAGGTCGTCGGGCAACCCGCCCACGTTGTGATGGGTCTTGATGACGCTGGCCGGTCCCTTCACGGAGGCGCTTTCGATCACGTCGGGGTAGAGCGTGCCCTGGGCCAGGATGCGCACGCCGCGCAGGGAGGTCAGTTCGCTTTCAAGCACCCGGATGAACTCGTCCCCGATGATCCTGCGCTTCTGCTCGGGTTCCTCCACGCCTTTCAGCCGGTCGAGGAACCGGTCCGATGCGTCCACGAAGCGGAAGCGGGCGTTGATGGTCCGGCGGTAGGTCTCTTCGACCTGCCTGGCCTCGTCCTTCCGGAGCATGCCCGTGTCCACGAAGACACAGGTCAGACGGTCCCCGATGGCCCGGCCGATCAGCGCGGCCACGACCGAGGAGTCCACGCCGCCGCTCGCGAAACAGGCCACGCGCCGCTCGCCCACGGTCTCCCGGATGGAGGCCAGGGCCTCGTCGATGAAGGTCCGCGGCGTCCAGTTCCCCTCACAGCCGCATATGGCGAATACGAAGTTCTCCAGGATCTCGCGGCCATGAACCGTGTGCACCACTTCGGGATGGAACTGCACGCCGTATATCCGTCGATCGGGCCGGGCGACGGCGGCGATGTGTCCGTTGTCGGATCGGGCGATGACGTCGAAATCCGGCGGCGGCGCCTTGAGCTCGTCGCCGTGACTCATCCAGACCGTCATCCGTTCGGGCAGGTCGCGGAACAGGGGCGTGCCGCCCGTCGTCCGGATCCCCGCGTTACCGTATTCCCGGGTCCCGGCGTGGGCGACCTCGCCTTCGTGGTAATGCCCCATCAACTGCAGGCCGTAGCAGATCCCCAGGATCGGCCTGCCCGTCTCGAATATGGCGGGATCGGGATGGGGCGCATCCTTTCCGTATACACTGGCCGGGCCGCCCGACAGGACGATGCCGGTGACGTTGCGTTCCGTTAATTCGGACGCCGGCGTGTCGTAGGGGAGCACCTCGCAGTAGACGTGGCTTTCCCGTATGCGCCGCGCGATGAGCTGCGTGTACTGCGCGCCGAAATCGAGGATGGCAATCCAGTTCGAGTCAGCCATTTAAGGGAGTTCAAAGGGATGGAATGCCGGGCGTCGTGAACCGTATGAACAGGTTGTGGAATATACGCCGTTCAACGTGCTTCGTCCAGCGTAGAAAGTAGTTTTTCAAGGGCGTTCTCACCCGAAGTCACCCGGAGTTCGATATCCACCGCGGCCAGGTGGTTGACGATGGCGTGGTCCGGCGGGATCCGTACGGCGTCCTTCTCCGTCGTGACGATGCATTCCGCGCCCGATCCTTCCGCCAGGGACACCGCCCGGTCCAGCTCGGAAGGGGTGAAGGGGTGGTGATCCGGGTAGGCCAGGACCCGGGTCACGCGTGCCCCGGCATCGGCGACCGTTCGCGCGAAGGAGGCGGGATTGGCGATACCGCAGAGGACAAGGACGTTGCGTCCGGCCAGCCACTCCACCGGCAGCGTCCCGTCGTCCGAAGACAGCGTCCCGTCGTCCGAAGACAGCGTCCCGTCGTCCACCAGCCGCCGCAGTCCCGCGGGGTGGTAGACTGTTTCGATCAGGGCCAGGTGGGGGAATTCGCCCTTGATGCGCGCCGTATCTACAACCGCGGAACGGGCCTGGTCCGTCCGTGTCAGGACCAGTGCGTGTGCCCGGCCGAGCGAGGATGCCGGTTCGCGGAAGGGACCCGCCGGGAGCAGGCTCACGGGGGACAGCCGGTTGGACGCGTCGTGTACCACGATGTCTATCTCGCGGCCGGTCCTCCGGTGCTGGAATCCGTCGTCCAGAATCAGCACGTCCGCGCCATGCCGGTCAATGGCCAGCCGTCCCGACGCGGTGCGGCTCGGGCCTACGATCACCGGCACGTCGGGAAGCGCCGAGGCCAGGAAGGCCGGTTCGTCGCCGACTTCCTGCCAGGTGGCGCCCGGTGCAGCGGCCCGGGTCGCGCGGGAGTTTCTTCCGTAGCCCCGGCTCAGGACGGCGGGCCGGTAACCGGCCTGCTTCAGCCGGCCGGTGAGGAATCGCACCACGGGCGTCTTGCCCGCGCCGCCCGCGGTCAGTGCGCCGACGCTGACCACTGGGACAGAAAGCCGGTCGGAATCCATCAACTTCATGTCGTACAGACAGTTGCGGAGCCTGACCACCATACCCATCAGCAGGGACGGGGGGAGGAGCGCGGTGCGCATGAGACGAATGCCCGGGGCGCGCTCGCCGGGGTCCATCAGCCGGGTAATGAACGGGGTGCCTTGCGGGAAGCGCGACGGATAGCTCGACGAGTAACGCGATGTGTAACGCGGCAACCCGGATTCGCTTAGATCCGGGTCCAATATCCACCTGTCGACCAGGTCCAGGGTGCGGTCCACGGCCCTCGAGCTTTCGCGTACGGCCTGGCCGGCGGCCGCACCCGTCCGCGCACGCTTCTGCGGGTCTTCCAGCAATTCGAGCCATTGCCTTGCGAGTTCGTCGCCGTCGCGTACGACCAGGCCTCCGCCGGTTCGCAGCAGGGCCGCCTCGCTTGCCCGGACGTTCTCGGTGTGGGGGCCGAACAGAACCGGTATGGAGCAGGCCGCGGGCTCCAGCAGGTTGTGCCCGCCGAGGGGGACCAGCGTGGCGCCGACGAAGGCCATGTCCGCGGCGGCGTACATGGCCGAAAGTTCGCCCATGGTGTCCAGGATGATTACATCGAAATGGACGGGGTCCCGCGTGTCCTGGCGGGTTCGGTGGGCGTACGCGAGTCCCGCCCCCCGCAGCATCTCCTCTACCTCCGGTACGCGGTTGAGATGCCGCGGCGCCCAGATCAGCCTTACCTCGGGATGCCGTTCGTGGACGCGGGCGAAGGCCGCCAGGACGGCTCTTTCCTCTTTCACGGGCCGGGGGCATCCCGCCATGATCACCGGTACGGACGCGGAGAGGCCGAGTTCACGGCGCAGCGCTTCTCGCCCGGGGCCCGCCTGTTCGGCGGCCAGGTCGAATTTTACGTTGCCCGTCACCCGCACCCGTTCCGGGTCCGCGCCATAAGCGATGAGCCGTTCACCGTCGAGCGCATGCTGGACACCCACGGCGGCCAGGCGCCGCAGCATGTGCCTGAACAGCGGTCTCACGAAACGGTTCCGCGCGAGACTGCGGTCCGACATGCGGCCGTTGACCAGGGCTACGGGGCAGTCGTGGGCGGCGGCCGCCTCGAGCATACCGGGCCAGAGTTCCCCCTCGAGCAGAATCAGTGCGCGGGGGCGTACCCGTCCGAATACGCGGCGGACGATGAACGGCGCGTCGAGGGGCGCCAGTCCGTGATACCGTGCCTGCCTTACATGCTGCCTGACATAGGCCAGGCCGGTCTCGGTCGTGGTGGTCACCAGCACGGCGAAACCGGGATGACGCTCCACGAAGCGGCTAACCACGGCCGCCAGGCCGGTGGCCTCGCCCACGGAGGCGCAGTGGAACCAGACGACAGGGCGATTCTCGTCATCGTCGATTAGCGGCCGCTGGCCGAGCCGCTGGCGCATCCCGTAGCAGTCCAGGATGGACAGGCAGGCCAGGACCGGAGAGAACAGCACGGTCAGCGTGGAATAGAGCAGGATGTAGATTAAGTTCATGTCAGGACGGGTCCAGGCTTCGTCCGGCGGTCTCCCGGGCTTCCAGCAGGCGTTGCTGGAGTGCTATCCGGTACGGTTCGAGGCGTTCGACCGCCGTGTCGCCGGGCACTTCCAGCGGTTCTCCGAAGGCGATCGCCGCCGTGGAAAAGGGGCGCGGGACCATGAACCGGTCCCAGCTCGAAAGCTCCCAGGGTTTGCGCGAAGCCACCGCGAAGGGCACGATGGGCAGGCCGGACCTGCCGGCAATGAACAGTGTGCCCGGCTTGACCTCCAGGCGGGGACCCCGGGGACCGTCCACGGTTACCCCCAGGTCGTCGCCGGCCGCGCCGGCCGACGCCATGCGGAACAGGGCGCGGGTTCCCCCCCGGGTGGAGGACCCGCGTATCGTTCCGTACCCCATGCGCTCGATGGCCCGGGCAATCAACTCGCCGTCCCGGTGCTGGCTGACCAGCACCTGTATCCCCTGCCGGCGAAAGGCGTAGGTAGCCACCAGCAGGCCCTCGTGCCAGAAGGCGTACAACACCCTCCGGCCGCCTTCCCGGGCCCGTTCCAGGTATTCCTCTCCGATCATGCGAATGGTGAGCGTCCCGCCCAGCAGGCCTATGGCGCCGGCGCTCAGTCTGCCCACCAGGGAAAACGCGGCGCCTTCAATACGCGACATCCGGAGCCCTTTCAACTTTGCCTGCCGCCGTCTTCATCTTGTTGATCCTTGTCCCTTTAGATCTTTGCCTCTTTAGCTCCTTGTTCCCGCATCGTCCCCACCTCCCGCAACGTCCCCACCGCCCGCAACGTCCCCGCCGCCCGCATCGTCCCCGCCGCCCGCCAGGCCCAGGGCCAGATCGGCGACGCGCGCCGCTGCGCCCGGCGTGCCCAGCCGGTCCTTCACCTCGCTTAGTTGGCGCGTCATCTCAGACCGCTTATCCGCGTCCTTGAGCAGCTCGAGGACCACGGGCGCCAGGGTATTCGGTTCGACCGCGTCCTGGAGGAATTCGGGTGCGATGCGCCGGCCGGCGACCACGTTTACGAGACCGATGTCCGGTATGCGGACCAGGCGCCGGGCGATCCACCAGGACAGGCGGGACATGCGGTACAGGACCAGCAGGGGCGTGCCGAAACAGGCGGACTCCAGGGTCGCCGTTCCGGACGTGACCAGCAGCAGGTCGGCGTGACGCATGACCTGGTAGGTGCTGTTTTCTACAACGGGCACGCCTCGTACGCCATCATCCAGGCGCAGTTCCCCCTCGAGGATTCCGGCCAGTCCGTCGCGCGGTACGGTGGGCGCCAGTCCGATGACGCCCTGGACCCCGGGCAGATCCACCCGAACCTTCTCCAGGGTGCCGGCCATGGCGGGCAGCATGCGCTCCACTTCCAGGACCCGGCTGCCCGGGAGCATCCCGATGATCGGACGATCGGGATCGAGTCCCGCCCCTTCGCAGAATTCGGCCCGGGTCTGCCGGCTTTCCAGCGCTTCCGGCATGGGATGGCCGGCGTCGAGCATGGGATGGCCGACGAAGACCGCCTTCCCCCCCGCATTCTCGTACAGTTCCACTTCGAAAGGGAAGACCACGGCCATAAGGTCGACGAGCCGAACGATGGCGTGGACCCGCCGGGACCGCCAGGCCCAGACCTGGGGACTGATGTAATACAGGACCGGTATCCCCCGCCTGCGCGCCTTGCGGGCGAGACGGAGATTGAAATCGGGATAGTCGATGAGGATCATGAGATCGGGCCGCCGGGACTCGAGGAGACCGTCCAGCCGCTGCAGCGCCTTGCGAATGAAGGGCAGATGCCGGACGACCTCGGTGATGCCCATGACCGAGAAGCGTTCGATATGGTAGATCAACTCGCAACCGGCCCGTGCCATGCGGTCCCCGCCGACTCCGTATACGTCGATATCCGGGCGCCTGGCCTTGAGCGCGGCCACGACGCCCGCTCCGTGCATCTCGCCCGACGCCTCGCCGGCGACGATCATCACTCGCAATGGTCCAGTCTCCTGTACATATACCCGCGCGACTCGCCAGGTCATGGATGCGGCCGACCCTGAGATGGATGCGGCTGGCCTTGAGCGCGGCCTGCCATGCCATGAACGCAACCTGCCAAGTCGTTTCAACCGACCCTGCAATAAATTCGGTCGGCCCCGGCCTGTCCGCCGCGCATTGCGACGACCGGGTCGGGGGAGTCTAAATTCCAAAATACACTTTGAGGCCGCAACCTCTGAGTTTATTTTAGAGTCTTACCTATTAAGGCGGACATTAACGTGAAACAGGAGGTCGGAAATAGCATGGCTGATTCCCCGTCAGGGCGCACCGTCGTATTCGTTTCGTTGACCGGCGACGAGCAGGTGAAGGCTTACGACCAGGACCGGGAGACGGGCTCCCTTACGCTCCGGTCCACCAGCGACGCCCACGGTCCGTCCGGGGCGCTGTGCCTGCATCCGGCGGGCAACCTCATGTACAACGCCCACGTGGAATCCACCACGCTGGCGTCCTATCGGCTGGACACGGGCTCCGGGGAACTTTCCCTGGTCAACCTGGTGGATACGGGCATCGGGATCCCCGCGCACCTCGTTACGGACCGGCGCGGCCGGTTCCTGCTGACGGTGTACTACGGGGGCGGCGGCATCACCGTGCACCGCCTGGGCGAGGACGGCGCGATCGGCGAGCTCGTCCAGTACATCGACACGGGCGAGAAGGCCCACGCGGTCAGCCTGGTGGTCGAGGACCGGTTCGTGATCGTACCTCACGTCTGTCCCACCAACAAGACCAACCAGTTTCGATTCGACGCGGATACCGGTCAGTTGACCCCCAATGATCCTGCAATCTTGGACCCGCCGGACGGCGAGACGGGGCCGAGGCATATCTGCTTCCGGCCCGGGGGCGACGTCGCCTACATCGTCAATGAACAGGGCAACACGGTAACGGCCCACCATTTCGACGCGGACAACGGAACCCTCGAGATCTTCCAGAATGTTTCCACCCTGCCCGGAGACTGGGAGGAGGGCGGATTCACCGCCCACGTGGAGGTGCACCGGAACGGGAAATGGGCCTACGCCTCCAACCGGGGGCACGACAGCATCGTGGGATACAACGTGGCGGACGACGGCTCGCTGAGCGCCTTCGGACACGTTTCCGTCCCCGCCAGTCCGCGGTCCTTCAACGTCGACCCGGACGGCCGGTTTCTCTACTGCGCCGGCGAGGCGGCGGGCGTGATGACGGCCTATAGCGTGAACCAGTCGGACGGCACCCTGCATCCGATCCGGGATTATAATGTAGGAGACAAGCCATTCTGGGTGATGGCGACGACCCTGGGCTGAGCACATGAGCGACAAGCGGAAAAACGGCGAAGAATCCAAGGGCCTGGTGGATATGTTCACGGAGGAGCGGCAACGTGAGCAGGACAACACCATGGACCGCCGTATCGAGAAGAAGCGCTTCACCCCGCGCCGGATCGCCATGTACGGCGCGGCGGCCGTGGCGGTCGCGTTCATCGCCTATCAGCTGCTCACGATCAACCCGTCCTCGCTGAACGTGGACGCCGAGAAGCTGACCCTGGCCCAGGTGACCCACGGTCCCTTCCTCGAGTATATCGTGGAGCAGGGCGAGGTGATGCCGCTCCGGACGATCTACCTGGATGCCGTGGAAGGCGGACGGGTGGAGGAAGTCTTCGTCCTGGAGGGTTCGCAGATCGAGCAGGGCACGCCCATCCTGCGCCTGTCCAACGCCACGCTCCAGCTGAGCGTCATGCAGCGCGAGGCCGACCTGTTCCGCGAGGTGAACCGGCTCCGGGAGACGCGGGTTACCATGGAACAGCGGCGCCTGAGCCTGCGCGCCACGCTGGTGGAGCTGGACTACAGGGTGCGGCAGGCCGAGCGGGAGTACGGGCGGCAGGACGAGATGTTCAAGGCGGACCTGACCTCGCGCAAGGAATACGACGAGGCGAAGGACAACCTCGAATACCTGACGCGCAACCGGGACGTTACCGTCGAGACGCTGCGCCAGGATTCGCTCTACCAGACGATCCAGATCCAGCAGCTGGAAGAATCGATCGACCGGCTGCGCCTTAACCTGGAACTCATCAAGCAGAACCAGGAGAACCTGACGATCCGCGCGCCGATCACGGGCCTGCTCTCCTCGCTCATCGCCGAGGTGGGCGAGTCGAAGCCCGGCGGGGAGCGGCTGGGGCAGATCGACGTGGAGGACGAGTTCAAGGTGCGCGCGGCCATCGACGAGCATTACATCGCCCGCATCCGGACGGGCCAGGCCGGTTCCTTCGATTTCGCGGGCGGGACCTACGACCTGGTGATCGACCGGGTGTATCCCGAGGTGATCGAAGGCCAGTTCGAGGCGGACATGGTGTTCCCCGAAGGCATGCCGGACGGCCTGCGCCGCGGCCAGACGCTGCAGGTGCGCGTCGCGCTGGGCGAACTGGCCGACGCCATGCAGGTGCCCCGGGGCGGATTCTACCAGAAGACGGGCGGGCGCTGGATCTACGTGCTGGATCCCACGGGCGAGTTCGCCGTGCAGCGGCAGATACGGCTCGGCCGGCAGAACAGCCAGTACTTCGAGGTCCTCGAAGGGCTTGAAGAGGGCGAAACGGTCATTACCTCCATGTACGACAACTTCGGCGACATGGAAAGGCTTGTGTTGCAGTAGCGGGTACGGACATTTATCGACGATTTTCTCGACGGCGATTTACCAGATCGGCTGCGGCGGCGCGCGGCGGCGCACCAGGAATCGCGCCCGGCCCGCCCGGAGCATCATCACATTACGGGAGCGCACCATGATACGGACGCAGAATCTCAAGAAGCTCTACGCGACAGAAGAGGTGGAGACGACGGCACTGAACGACGTGACCATGGCCGTGGACGAAGGCGAGTTCGTGGCGGTCATGGGGCCGTCCGGCTGCGGCAAGTCCACCCTGCTCAACATCCTCGGCCTCCTCGACAACCCCTCGGGCGGGGAATACCACTTCGTTGGCGAGGAAGTGTCCGGCCACTCCGAGCGGCAACGCGCCAACCTGCGCAAGAACAACATCGGTTTCGTCTTCCAGAGCTTCAACCTGATCGACGAGCTGACCGTGTACGAGAACATCGAACTGCCGCTGATCTACCTGGGCACTTCGAAGCAGGAGCGCAAGGAACGGGTGGACGCGGCGATGGAGCACATGCAGATCCCCCACCGCCGGAACCACTTCCCGCAGCAACTCTCCGGCGGGCAGCAGCAGCGCGTGGCCGTGGCGCGGGCGGTCATCGGCAACCCCAAGCTGATCCTGGCGGACGAGCCGACGGGTAACCTGGACTCGGCCAACGGCGCGGAGGTGATGGAACTGCTCAACGGCCTCAACGAGGCGGGCACGACCATCATCATGGTGACCCACGACCAGGCGCTGGCCGACCACGCGCACCGGATCATACGCCTTTTCGACGGGCGGATTGTGACAGAGGCTGCAGCGTAGGAGAAGCGGACAGGAAATTCGGCGTAGGAGGCGTCCCGGTTATTCCGGCGTTAGAAGCGTCCAGGGATTCGGTGAGGACGCACGCCAGCTATTCAGTCAGGACGCACGCCGGCGCCTCGGTGCTCATGCACACCGGGACCTACCTCGAAGTCAACCAGTCCCAGAAGCCGGTGGACTCCTGCTCATCGGCCGATTCCAGGACATCCTCCGAGATATACAGCGTCGGCATCAGGTTCAGCATCTGGTTGCCCCGCCACGCCTTGTATCCCCAATTGTTGGTCTCCAGCGCGGCGCCGCGCACGTAGGGCCGCCACATCTCATTGATCAGGGTGTACCAGAGGAACACGCCGCCCACGTCGCGGACGAGGATCTCCTCCGCCTCCTGGTATAGCGCGGTGCGCCGGACCGGGTCTCCCACCAGCACGTTCGCCCGAAGCACCAGGTCTTCGAAGCGCTTGTTGTACCAGGGATGCCTGCCGTTCGACAGCCACAGCGTGAGCAGGTTGCTCGCGTCGACGTAATCGTAACGGTAGGGGATGAGCGCCAGGGTGATTTCCCGGGCATTCATCGCCTCCGTAAACACCTTCCGCTCCACGTTCCGTACGCCGACTTCGACGTTCAGGTTCTGTTTGAGCATGGCCTGTACCGCCTCGGCGGCCGTGGCGTTCACGATCGTTTCTCCCCTGAGCCACATGCTAACGGCGGGGAATCCCCTGCCGTCCGGGTAACCGGCTTCAGCCAGGAACCTGCGAGCCAGGTCCGGATCGTACCGTTGTATGGAGGCCAGCGCTTCCGTGTTGGCCGCGGGGAACCCCGGCTGCAGCATGGACGAAGCCGGCAGCCCGATATCCCGCAGGGCGGAGTTCATGAGCGAGGCCTGGTCGACGGCGTGGCTGAATGCCTGGCGGACCCGCAGGTCGTTGAAGGGAGGATTGTGGGTGTCCAGCATCAGGTAATAGGTCTGAAAATCCACGTAGGTGTTCAGGTGGTCCTTCAGCGAAGGGATGGACTTGACCCGGTTGATCTCGGCCTGGTTGCTCAGCACGATGTAGTCGACTTCGCCGGCCTCGTAGGCGGCGAGGTAGGGCGGCTGCGCGGCGGCGTTGAAGAGCTGCGCCGTGATGCGTTCCAGGTAGGGCTTGTTGGGGCCCCGGTACGTGGGACTCGGCTCGAGGACGATGTGGCCGTTGATCGTCCATTCCCTGAGCCGGAAGGGTCCGTTGCCCATGTGGGTCTCCGGTCGGGTCGACCAGGCCGGCCCGTATTTCTCGAACAGGTGGGTGGGGGTCACCCAGCTGTAGTTGAGCAGCTCCGGCGCGTAGGGCGTCGGCTGGGTCGTGGTGAAGGCGATCGTATGCTCGTCCAGCGCTTCGACGCCCAGGGAATCCAGGGGCATGCGGCCGGCCACGACCTCGCCCCAGTTCCTGATGGGCCGGTAGTACCATTCGAAATCGAACCCGGTCTTCGGATCGGCCCAGCGAAGGAACGAAGCCTCGTAGTCGTAGGCCGTGACGGGCCGGCCGTCGCCGAAGACCAGGTCCCGCTGCAGATGGAAAATCCACGTGTGGCCGTCTTCGGTCACCTCCCAGTGCGTCGCCGCGGCGGGGAGCAGGTTGAAGTCCCGGTCGACCCGGGTCAGCGGCTCGTTGGTCAGGGCGAAGCCGAAGATCTTCTGGTACGAGGACGTGGCCCGGTCCATGAACCGGTTGTTCAGCTCGAAGGTGCGCAGGTGCTGGTATTCCGGCGGCGCGGCGTCCGCGGGAAGGGGGACGCCCACGGAGTTGACGTGGATCGATTCATCCTGGTCGGGAGGGTCATCGCGGGAACTGGCGCGCTCCCCGACGGAGTTGGCGCGCTCCCCGACGGAGTTGACACGCTCCCCGACGGTGTTGACGCGCTCCCCGACGGTGTTGACGCGCTCCCCGACGGTGGCGCGCGCGGGCTGTTCCTGGTCATCCGGGCTGGTGACGGAATCAACCCGAGGCGGCTGATCCTGGTCATCTGGCTCGCTATCGGAAGCGCCCAACAGGGTGGCGCACATAAGCGCCATCGAACCAGTCAACATCGTCGCCAGGGCGAGGATGCTCCATTTTTTTATGTTTAATGGCATAGGCATCGAAGAGTAATTGGCCGAACGTCGCCGCGCGGATGCTGCCGCGAAACTCCTCCGCCGTCACCGGCCGGCCAGCGCACACCGCGGTCCGCCGGAATTCCGTGTCGCGAAACGCCTCTGCCGCTGCCGCGAAACGCCTCTAACGTCATCGGCCGGCCAGCGCACACCGCGGTCCCGTCATCGGCCGGTGAGCCAGCTCCACGGTCCGCCGGGCTTCCGTGCCGCCTTTTCCCGGGTTACATCCTCGGTAATGTAAATCGTCGTCATCAGGTTCAGCATCTGGTTTCCCCGCCATGCCCGGTATCCGGATTCGTTCGGTTCGAGCGCGTCGCCGCGGATGTAGGGACGCCACATCTCGTTGACCAGGTCGTGCCAGAGGAACACGCCGCCCACGTCGCGGACCAGGATCTCCTCCGCTTCCTGGTAGAGCCGCGTACGGCGATCGGGGTCGCCCACCAGTTGGTTGGCCTGCTCGATGAGTTCTTCGTATCGTTCGTTGCGCCACGGATGGCGGCCCCGGGACAGAAACAGGTTGAGCAGGTTGCTGGGGTCCAGGTAGTCCCATCCGTAGGCGATCATGGACAAGGGGATTTCCTTGGCGTTCATCGCTTCCGTGTAGACTTTCCGTTCCACGTTCAGGACCTCGACGTCGATATTCAGGTTCTGCTTCAGCATGGCCTGTATGGCCTCGGCAGCCACCTTTCTCAGGTATGCTTCGCCGCGCAGCCACATGTCCATGACTGGGAATCCCCTGCCGTCGGGATAACCCGCTTCCGCGAGCAGGCGGCGGGCCCTTTCCGGGTCGTACCGTTGTATATGCGCGAGCGCTTCGGTATTGGCGGCCGGGAATCCCGCCGGCATCAGGGATACGGCGGGGACCGCGATGTCCTTCAGGGCGGACTTCATGATGGCCGGCTGGTCGATGGCGTGGCTAATGGCCTGGCGGACGCGCAGGTCGCTGAAGGGCGGGACCCGGGTGTCCATGAAGAGATAGTACGTGGTGAAATTGGTATAGGTGTTCAGGTGGCTGCGCAGCACCGGGTCGGAACGGGCCCGGTTGATCTCGGCCGGGTTGTTCAGCGGGACGTAGTCGACCTCGTTCGCCTCGTAGGAGGCCAGGAAGGGCGGCTGGGCGGCCGCGTTGTACAGCCGGGCGATGATCCGTTCGAGGTAGGGCGTGCTGGGACCGGGGTAGGTGGGACTCGGTTCCAGGACGATGCGGTCGTTGATCGTCCACTCCTTGAGCCGGTAGGGACCGCTCCCGATGTGCGTTTCGGGCTTGGTGGACCAGGCCGCGCCATGCTTCTCGAACTGATGCGTGGGCGTCACCCAGCTGTAATTGAGCAGCAGCGGCGCGAAAGGCGCGGGCCGCGTGGTCATGAAGGCCAGGGTATGCGGGTCCAGCGCTTCGACGCCCAGCGAATCCAGCGGCATCTTCCGCGCGACGACGGCGCCCCAGTTCCTGATGGGCCGGTAATACCATTCGAAATCGAATCCGATGTCCGGGTCCGCCCACCTGCGGAACGTGTCCTCGTAGTCATAGGCGGTGACGGGCTTCCCGTCTCCGAAAACCATGTCCTTCCGGAGATGAAAGACCCAGGTGTGGCCGTCATCGGTCACCTCCCAGTGGGTGGCGGCGGCGGGCACCAGGTTGAAATTGCGATCTACCCGGTTGAGGGGCTCGTTCGTCAGGGCGAACCCGAAGGACTTCTGGTAGGAGGACGTGGCCCGGTCCATGTACCGGTTGTTCAGTTCGAAAGTCCGCAGGACCTGCAAGGCGGGCGGCGCGGCGTCCGGGGGCAGCGTCACGCCGACGGAATTCACCCGGCCGGACGGACCTTGCGCACTGGGCGGACCAGGCTGACCGGGCTGACCGGGCTGACTGGGCTGACCGGGGGTTTCAGGCGGACCAGGCGGACCAGGCGCACCAGGCGGTTCGGTGGGATAGCCCGATGCCAGGGCAACGGCGACCGTGAGGATACAGGCAGGAAGTACCAGGAGGATCTTCGACCGCATGCCTACTCCGTTCAACCGTCATTCGGTTTGCGCACCTCGACGGGCTTCTGGTACAGCATGGTAAGGATCTCGGTGAACTGCAGCGGGCTGACCCCCACGCCGTCTACGTGTACCTCCCAGTGGAGGTGCGCGGCGGTCACCCGGCCCGTGGCTCCCGACAGTCCCAGCAACTGTCCCCGGGATACCTCGTCCCCTGGCTTCACGTACAGCCTGCTCATGTGAGAGTACCCGGTGTGGATGCCCATGCCGTGCTCGATCAGGACATGGTTTCCTGAGTAGAACAGGTTCTGCGCCAGCTTGACCACGCCGGACTGCGCGGCGTACAGGGGCGTCCCTTCGTAGGCCCGCAGGTCGAGGCCGCCGTGAAAACTCCGGAGCTGCCCGTTGAACACCCGGCGGGTCCCGTACGGACTGGTGATCGTTTTCTTCTCCACGGGATAGCGGAACGTGTCTACCATCATGGCCGTGTCACGGACCGCCTCGTATGCCGCCGCGATGATCCTGCGTTCCCGCGCAATGCGCCGGAAGTCCGCGGCCGAGGGTGTAACCCGGTTCTGCGGCACGCCGCGGATCTGCTCCGACCGGTATGGCCCGGCCACCACGCTGAAGGGCAGATCCCGGCCGAAGATCCGGTCGCTTTCGGTCCACTCCACGTGCAGGGTATCCGGGCCCGGCGCCGCGCCATAGGGTATGCCGATGAGGGTGAACAAGGTGCCGTCGGATTCAGTAGGATGAGGGTACAGGCGATGGATCCGGTCACCCGTCGAAACGGTCAGATCAGCCACGGGACCTGCCGGACCAGCGAGATCGTCCCGCGCCGAAGGAAGATCAGCCTGCATCCCGGGATAGTCCGCCGACCCGTCTACTTCACGGTCCGGCGCGCCGACTTTCCTATCGGAGGAAGGACCGGCCTTCGCGCCGGGATCGTCCGGGATATACTCCAGCAAAAGGGTGTGACCGTTCGCCACCCGCTCATCGGAAAGGCGGAGCGAGAATGCTCCCTCTCCCAGATAGGCCCGTGGTGCGTGGAAGAAGGGCTCGCCGCCCAGGCAGACGGCGGTCAGAACCAGGGTAAGCACTAGATTCATGGAACAGGGCGGGAGTCCGGGTCGATCAGCGTTTACACAGGGACTGGTCCGGCTGATATCACCGGCGTGGGCGACATCACCGGCCAGGGCGATACCACCGAACCACGGTATACTTTATCATTATACCCCATTTGCGAATCCCAAAACAGTTTTTTGAACCGGCTGGTCAATCCGCCGGCCGCGGGGGCTTCGGCGGGCAACCCTCGCTACCGGGCAACCCTCGCTACCGTGGATGCTACCTGGGACGCGAATCCGGGATGCCGCGGCTGACCTGGACTTCGAAGTCCCCGTCGGGCAGCACGCGCCGGGCGAACGACGGAGCGCCGCCCGGTTCGGTCCATTCCCGGAGGATCCCCCGGACCGCTCCGGTCGTCCGGTCCAGCATGATCGCGGCGGCCGGCCCTCCTCCTCGATCTATCGTCCTCACCCCTTCCGGGCCGGATAACGCGATCCGATGCAATCGATCGAGCCAGTCCGTTTGGACGGGAAGCACAAACGCGAAAACACTCCCGGCCGCATCCGCGACCTCCGCCGCGCCGAAGGACAGGGCAAACAGCGTGTTCCCGGCTCCATCTTCACCGGCGATGCGGTACGGACCGCCGGTCTCCGGCAGGACGGGCGGGGCGTCGACAACGAAGGCGGGATGGAGGACGGCCTCCGCAAATTCGTTCACTTCGCCCCATAACAGCAGGTTGGCCGCTGCAGCGGCGCGCGCCGCCGGAACGGGCGTTTCCTCGGACCGCCGATAGATCAGCGCCTTGGTGAAGTGGAAGTCGCTGATCCAGGAGGGGTTGCAGTAACTCATCAGGTCGTAGTTTTGCGGCGACTCCAGCGATCCCGACTGGATGTCGTAGCCCCAGGCGCCGGTCGTCCCGTCGAAGTACGGAAAGTCGGGGTCCACACCGGACGGGCCGCCGCACGGCGCGTGCCTCAGGTTCATGTTGTGTCCGAGTTCATGGGCTATGATGTTGCCGTTCAGCGCCGACACGCCGGTTTTTCCGGGGACGAAGGCAACGCCCACGCGCTCGCTGGCCGGGATGATGCCCATGTAGTGTCCCCGGGCGTCGTCCAGGATGCGAACCACGTAGACCTCGACCAGGATCGATATGGAGTGCTCCGCCTCGGACTCCACCGAGGTCCAAACGGGTTCGCGCGCGTTCAGACGGAAATCACCTACCGGCAGAATCTCCCGGGTCATCCGGAACAGTTCGTCATCGGGCGACAGGCCCGCGACGTAGTCCGCGAGCGTCCGGTCCGGATTCGGCGTCCACAGGAAGGGGACCAGGGTAAGATCGAGGGGCGGCATCTCCGACACCTCCAGGGCCAGCCGTCCGCTAGCCGGCAGGCGGCGACCGGCGTCCGAAGCGGAATCCGGCATTCCGCCGGGGTCGATTTCTATCACCATTTCCAGGCCGGGGCGAATGACCGCGGCCGGTATCGCGGCGTTGGATGAGGCCGCGAGATCTCCCTCCTCGGGACGGTCAGGCAGTCTTTCGTCTCCGCCCGGTATCTCGGCCCTGTGCACCGGAAGATCGTTCCGGTAGAACGTAGCGCGTACCGGCGGCCGTCTGGCTTCGGCCACGCCGCCGTTCGTTACGAAGACGCGCAGGAGCGCGGGCCTGCCGGCAACCAGCGGCACCGGGTTTTCGAGGGACTGCACCGCCTGCGTGAGATAGGCGGACGTAACGCGCGCGACGGCGTCGCCGCAGATGGAAACGCGCTTTTGTTCTATATCCCGCAACCAGGCCTGGGTCTCGGCGTCCCGTGACGCGCAGAGTCCCGTGCCGGCCAGCAGCAGGGAGGCCAGGTTGAGGTTGAGCAACGCGCGCGGCAACGGCCCCGACAGTTCGGCGTTGCCTGAAAGACCCAGCGTCCTCAGCTTCCCGAGTATTCCAAGTTCGGGCGGGACCGCCCCCATCAGCTGGTTCGACCCCAGGCTCAGCGTGATGAGGTTCGCCAGTCGTCCCAGCTCGGGAGGAACGGGGCCCGTCAGTCCGTTGGTGGCGAGATCCAGTTCCTCGAGGTTTGCCAGTCGTCCCAACTCGGGTGGCACGAGGCCCGTAAACAAGTTGTCGGCGAGATCCAGTTCCTCGAGGTTTGCCAATCGTCCCAACTCGGGTGGCACGGAGCCCGTAAACTCGTTGTTGGAGAGATTCAGATCCTTGAGGCCGGCCAGTCTTCCCAGTTCGGATGGCACGGGGCCCGTCAGTTCGTTGTTGGCGAGGCTGAGGGCGGAGAGGTTGGTCAGTCTTCCCAGTTCGGATGGCACGGGGCCCGTCAACTCGTTGGTATAGAGCGCCAGTCGCTCGAGGCCGCGGAGGTTCCCCAGTTCAGGTGGGACGGGTCCGTATAGCCGGTTGAGCCCGAGGTCGAGGACGGTGAGTCGGTTGAGGCGCCCAAGTTCGGATGGAATGGACCCGGTCAACCCGTTGGCGGAGAGATCGAGATCGGTGAGGTTCGCCAGTCGCCCCAGTTCCGGCGGAATGGGGCCCTCCAGCAGGTTCACCGAGAGATCCAACTCGGCAAGCCGGTCGAGGCCCGCGAGTTCGGGCGGAATGGGCCCCGTCAGGCCGTTTCCGATTAGACGCACTGTTTCCAGCCGGTCCATCATCGCCAGTTCCGGAGGCAGCCGCCCCCTCAGGTTGTTGTACCCCAGGTCGATGGAGGTCACGTGCCCTTCGTCGTCGGTCTCGACGCCGTGCCAGTCTCGCAACGGCGCTTCACTGAGCCAGTTTGCGGCTTCCTTCCAATGCGCACCGCCCGCTTCGCCGTATAGCGCGGTCAACGCGAACCTGCCGGGGGCGACGGCGGGGGGACAACCGTCGACCCGTACGTCCCCGACGGAGGCCAGCCAGGTCTGATAATCGGGGTCCGGCGGCGCGCACAGACCCGTTCCGCCCAACTTGAGGACCGTCAGGCCGAGCCCGCTCAGCGACGCCGGCAGCGGTCCCGCCAGCCCGGCGTTGTTCGACAGGTCCAATACGCTCAGGGACCGGAGATCGCTCAGCCGGGACGGCAGCGTCCCCTCGAGGTTGTTGTCCTCCAGATCCAGGCCCGTTACCTGGCCCTGGTCATCAGTCGCAACGCCGTGCCAGGCGCTCACGGGCGCGCCGGTGAGCCAATGGTCCCGCGCGGTCCAGTTCCCCCCGTCCGCCGCGTTGTACAACGCGATCAGCGCGCCCCGCTCCAGGTCCTCGCAGTTGTCCACTTCAACGTCGTCGATCGCGCCGAGCCAGGCCTGGAAATCCGCGTCCAGAGGCGCGCATAGCGAAGTTCCGCCAAGGCTCAGATATTCGAGGTTGTCGAGTTGGGTCATGGTCCGGGGCAACGGTCCGGACGAGAAGTAGTTCCTGTTGGCGCCGAGTACCCTGAGCCTGGCGAGCCGTCCGATTTCGGGGGGTATGCTTCCCGTCAACCGGTTGTAGGAAAGCTCAAGAATCTCCAGCCTGGCGAGCCGTCCGATTCCGGGGGGTATGCTTCCCGTCAACCGATTGCCCGCGAGCGAAAGAGCTCGGAGCCTCTCCAGCCGGACCATTTCCGAGGGGATCGCGCCCGCCAGGCCGTTCCCGTCGAGGGACAGTTCGATCACCTTGCCATCGGCGTCGGTCGTCACCCCGTGCCACTCGGCCAGGGGCGCGTCGCCCGTCCAGTTCGTGGCGAGCGTCCATCCCGGTCCTCCGGTCCCGTCGAACAGCGCCACCAGGGCGGCGCGGTCCGGCGCGTCCGGTTCGAAACCCGAGACCGTGACTTCCACGCTTGTCGATACGTCCCCGGAAGTCACGGTGATCCGGGCGCTTCCGTTCGACCGCGCCTCGAGGTCTCCCAGGTCGTTCACCGAGACGACGATGGGATCGCTGCTTGTCCAGGCGAGCCGCGCGTTCGGCACCAGGTGGCCGTTCCTGTCGTTCGCCGCGGCGTCCACCCGCAGCGCCCCGTCCGTCTTCGTCAGCGCAACGTTGGCGGGCGCGACCTCGATGCGGGCTACAACCTGCGAAACCGTGACGGAGGCGTTCGCCTGGAATGACCCTGAAACGGCCGTCACGATCGCGGAACCGTTCTTCCGCGCCGTGACCAGGCCCTCGCCGGTCACGGTGGCCACATCGATGTTTCCGCTGGTCCACGTCACGGCCGCGTCCGCTATCGCCCGATCGTTCCCGTCCCGGACCGACGCGTCGAGCTGCACCGTCGCGCCGATTGCGTCCAGCTCGGCCTCGGCCGGAGATATCCTGATGCCGGCCGCCTGCGGCGTCCCCGTGGGGCTTTCTCTGCCGCACGACAGAGAGATAATGATCAATAGGACGACGGGAACGGCAAGAAACCTCATGGCATGGATTCCTTTGCGTAACGCGTCGAGGATGATGAGTGTTACGGCGTTTCCTGATATTCATTATACATTGAAATCAACCTGCCTGGAATCCAAACGTCCGAGACCCCTGAATCTCGCGGGCATGCTCTGTCTTCTGTGCGGATAAGGTACGTCGGACTAGGAACGTCGGATCATCCGACATGACCCGAAAAATCGAAAGGTGAGCCCACTGGAGGGATTTTAAATTGGGAACTACTTATGTCGACGTGACTATCCGCAATCCCCCGATCCACGGCGCAGTTGGACGGGGAAGTTCATGGTCGATTCAGGGGCATTGTAATGAAGCGCGGTCAGCCAAATCGCTTGACCGCCTGATTGCGCGTATTCCTCAGCAGAACACACGGCCGTGGGGTTTTCTCAAGGATCAGGTGGATTGAGCCATACGTTCGATCGCCTCGGCTAAATCGGGAAGGTCGTGTTCTACCACGCTCCAAACCGCATCAAGATCAATCTCCAGATAACCGTGAACAAGTACGTTGCGAAATCCTGAAATGGCTCGCCAGGGGATGTTTCCTTCAGATTCTTTGACTGCCTTGCTCAGACGCTGTGTTGATTCCGCGAGCAATTGCAGGTTACGCACTACGGCATCCTGCACCAAACGAGAGGCGTAGAAAGAATCGCGGTTGAAGCCGGTGTATTCGCGAATGCGGTCAATACACTCTCGAATGTGCTCTAACAATACACGATCAGACCTCGCGTCGGGTTTCATAATGGCTGCGCCTCGCGCAGTACGATTTCACGGAATGCAGGATGAAGGCTCTTCTCCGTCACGACTTCAACACGTCGTTGCAGGAGGTCCTGCACATCCATCAACAGCGCGCCGAGCGCAAGACCTGTTATGCCTGGCGACAATGACACCAGTAGATCGACATCGCCTGCGTCGTCGGCGTCGCCCCTCGCCATGGACCCGAATACGCGCACGTCGACAACACCATGGCGTTCGGCAAGGGCGAGGATTTCAGCGCGGTTATGTTCGATAATAGCGTGCATAGCTACCTTATCCTTCGGCACAATCTGATCGAAGTCGCGCATTCAACAATATGACGACTTACGTAGTTGATCCCTACCTCCAACGCCACAGGTCTGACCGAACTACAGTAGCAGAAATTACAACGAGAAGTAAGGAGAATGTGATTAAAGTGTCAAGGATTTGGGATAGGTGCGATTAACGGCGACGGAATGATGGATCGTATGTTCTGCAATACTCCATCACCCGTGCATTCGGCGGTCTCGGTTGTTTCGCGAGCCGCCCAGTCAACCCCAGCGGTACTCCGGCGGGTCGAAGACGAAACCGTGGAAGAAACGCCTGCGTTCCGGTGTCAATCCGTTCAGGAAGTCCCTGTCGTACCGCCACTGTTCCGCGCACGCCAGCATCCACGGGTGTTCGTACCCATAGTACAGGATCACCCGCTTGCCCCCGCGGCGCGTGAACGGCCCGGCCGAATGCAACACCCCGTTGTGGAAGAGCACGGCCGTGCCGGGCCGCCCGCAGATCTGCACGGCGCCGGGCATGCCGTTCTTCGCGTCCGGCTCGACCATGGACTTGTGGCTGCCGGGCACGAGGTTCAAGTTGCCCTGGTCGGGTTCGGACATGTCGCTCAGGTAATACCCCACCTTGAACTGCAACAACGGGATGTGCGGCCGGAAGTCGCGGAATCCGTCCTGGATCCCGTCCGAATGCCAACGCTGTCCGTGGTGTTCTTCGGGTTCGGTCTCGTAGAAGGCATCGGTCGAATGCAGGTGGGGCATTTCGTTGAACAGGCCGTGGACGTAGGCCATCATCGGCTCGTAGTCGAGCATGTCCAGGAAGAGCGGGTCTTCCGCCAGCAGGTGCATGACCCGCGCGTTGGCCTTGCCCAGCCGGTCGGCGAAGGCCGGTTCGTGCGCTCGTTTGAAACCGGGATCGCGCCGGCGGGCAATCGTCCGCTCAAGCGCGGCGTTGAGCGAATCGACCAGGGCTGGCGGGAGGAAATCCTCCAGTACCAGGTAGCCGTTGGTGTCGAAAAGGAAGCGTTCGGCGTCCGTTGGATGGTCGGTCAATGCACGTTTTCCGGGGAGGGAACGTTACAGATAAACGGTCCGGTTCAAGCTGTCTCGAACTCTATTGCGGAGAGGTTCAGATTAGCAGAGCGTTTCGAAAGGTTGAGCAATTCCACGCCCACCACTTCGTTCGACTCGTTGTAGTCGAGCACAACCCCGGGGGAGACTTCCTCAGACTCGACGATGGCAGAATCGTCGAGACGCAGGTACAGGGCGTCCGCCTCTTTGTCTACATGAATTTTCATAGTCTCTTCCTTATTTCACTTCCAGCCAGACAGGACTATTTGCATCGGGAATCAGTGTATTCTGAGGTAATTCTCTCCCTGAGTCCTCGTATATCTCGATTACCGCAGCCAGGGCATCGCTGACGTTATCTAATGCTTCTGATATGGAATCACCTTCAGTCACCAACTCTGGCAACAACGGAGAAGTCACGGTGTATCCACCCTCGGCCTGAGGAGTCAAGATAAGAGGTACTTTGTAATCCATATGATACCTCTAACGCGAAGATTACGATCATGGCGGGAACTTAACTGAGATATGATACAAAAACATGCATATGATCGTTAAAGTCAACTCGAATCACCGTTGTGAAGATGTGTTCATGCGGAATACGGCGCGTGCTACCAAAAAGCGTTCCGTGTGCAATTCGACCGATAAATTGGTACCCGTACTTCCTTCCGGAGACAACGAGCTCGGACGTACAGGTCGCGGGTAGTTTTGACTTCCCGCGCGTAACGATATATCATGAACGCCATGATCTACGACGGACACGCTTACTGCTTTCCCGCACCGAACGAAATCGGCGGTTTCGACGATCAAGCCGAATTTCGGCGCCATTTGCAGTTGTTCATGGCCCAGGCCCGCCAGCAGCCCGTCTGGCGGCGCGACGACCGCGCTCCGGCCGACGCCGCAGGGCTTTACGACCCCGACCGGCCGTGGCGCTTCGAGGGCCTGCGGGACGCGGACTTCCGCACCGGAGAACACGGTTTAGCCGAATGGACGGTAGACGGCGAGGATTATGTAAAGCAGGCCCTGCCGCCCTGGACGGAGGACTTCTCCTTCACCGCGGAGTACCTGGTGGCGGAGATGGACTACGCGGGCATCGACCGGGCTCTCCTGCACCGCACGCCGTACATGGGACTCGACGACGGGTACATCGCGGCTTGCTGCCGGCGCTATCCGGGGCGGATCCAGGGCTTGGTCCAGGTCCCCGAATGGTGGATACCCGACAGGACCGGCGAAGCGATCGAGAAACTGGAACGGGCGATACGCGTTCACGGCCTCTCGGGCCTTCAGTTCGCGCCGTTCCACCGGCCGCTTTATGACCTGTCGCCCGAATGGACCGGACCGGATTTCGATCCTTTCTGGGTGGCGGTGGCCGAACTGGACATCCCGGTGTTCTTTACCCTTGGCGCGGTCGGATCGCCTTCCGGCTACATCGAAGAGTTGCGTTCGTTGCGCACCTGGATGGACCGGTTTCCCGACGTCGACGTGATCGTGACCCACGGCTTCCCCTGGCGGATGTTCGCCGACGGGGACCGGTTTGACGTCCCCGATGAGATCTACGAGGCCGCGCCGGCGGACCACCCGCGCTTCCACGTCCAGATCCTCTTCGCCGTGTTCATGCAGTCGCGCTGGGACTACCCCATGCCCCAGATGCGGCCCGTCCTCGAAAAGATGGTCGAACGCTTCGGCGCCGATCGCATCCTGTGGGGTACGGACATCCCCATCGTGCTGCTGCACTGGACCTACCGCCAGAGCCTAGACTACGTGAGGCGCTACTGTCCGTTCCTGAACGAGGACGAGATGGCGGCGATCCTGGGCGGGAACATGGCGCGGATCATGGGCGCGGGCGCAGAGTGACGCGGTCGCGCAGTCCCGGGCGGGAACCGTTCGCCAGACCTGGCGTCGACCTTTCGGCTACTTTCCCTGACCGGGGCCTTGACCGCGACGAATCGGGAGGCGATCGAGTACCGAACGCCACGGATCCAGCAAGGAGATGAACACACATATGTCGCTGACCCGTATAGAAGGCTATGACCTGGCCCGCGCGCTCGCCATCTTCGGGATGGTGGTCGTCAATTTCAAGATCGTGATGACGCTCGGGTCGGAGACGCCGCCCGGACCCGAATGGCTGCAGGTCCTGACGGGCCTCATAGAAGGGCGTGCAGCCGCCCTGTTCGTCGTACTCGCCGGGGTCGGCCTGTCGCTGATCGCCCGCGGCGCCAGGGCCTCCGGCGATACCACGCAGATCGCAGCAGTACGCGTAACGATCTGGAAACGCGCGGTGTTCCTGTTCATCGCCGGCCTGCTCTTAACCCTGGCCTGGCCCGCGGACATCCTCCATTTCTACGGCTGGTATCTCGGCATCGGCGCGCTCTTCATCCTTGCGCCGAACCGGATCCTGCTCGCCACGGCCGCGTTCCTGGTGTTGGCTTTCGTCGGTCTGATTGCGACCTTCGATTATGAAGCGGGATGGGATTTCGACACGCTGACCTACCTGGGATTCTGGACGCTGGAGGGCCAGGTGCGGCACCTCCTGTTCAACGGCTTTCATCCGGTCGTCCCCTGGCTGGCGTTTCTCCTGACCGGGATCTGGCTGGGTCGGCAGGACCTCGGGGCCTCTGCGGTTCGCCGACGCGTCCTGCTAGGCGCGGCTGGCATCGCGCTGGTCTCGGAGGCGGTCTCTGTCGGACTGGTCGCGTTACTGAGCCGTAGCCTATCCGGCGACGCCGCGGATGAAATCTCAATCCTGGCCGGTACCGGCGCCATGCCGCCCATGCCTCTCTACATGCTCGCGGCGGGCGGCACGGCCGTAGCCGTCATCGCACTCGCCGTCGGTTTCTCACAACGATTCTCCCACGTTCCGGGACACCGCGCGCTCGTTGCCACCGGCCGGCTCGCCCTCACCGTTTACGTCGCTCACGTACTGCTCGGCATGGGCATACTGGAGGCTTTCGGCCGGCTGGAAGACCAGACGCTGCCGTTCGCCGTCGCCGCGTCAGTCGTGTTCTACGCCGCCGCAGTCGCATTCTCCGTCTTATGGACGAAACGTTTCAGCCGCGGACCGCTGGAATGGGTCATGCGCAGGCTGTCGGGATAGCCGCGGAGCCTTCGGACTCGAAGCAGTCTCGCAGGTCCACCCCCTTGATTATGTTCTTGCCGCCGATGTAGATGCCATGCAGTAGGGCCAGATAGGTCTGAGCCGGATTACCAGATGCGTTCATGGAAAATCTTCCGCGGCCCTGCCAATCGGAAACCGAGTTCCAGTTACGTTACCTCGATTTCTATCCTGCAGTGATCGCTCGGTCCCCACTCTATCGGGTAATTCAAAGCGCGCACGTTGACGAATTTGGCCATGCTTTCGGACGCAAATACATAGTCCAATTGATGTTCTGCCGATGCGGGATTCTTTCTGAACTCCTTGCAGTACGTAGGCACGTTCTTGCTATCCCAGGGCAGAAAGTCTGGCCAGGGACATGCCTGTCGTCCGTTAGGGTATTGGGGACCTACGAACGGTAGACCGATGGCCTTCATACGATCGAACACCGTATCATACCGCCCCTTCCAATAGCAGTTTTCGCCATAGCCATAATAAACGGAGAGATCGCCCGCGGCGATTATCCGGTGACCTCTTTGATTGCCGATAAACAAAGACAGGTCGGAGATGACGCGTTGGACAGAGGCGTCGGTTACATTCCAAGCTGAGCATCGAGGTTGCTCATATTCGGCGCATATCGAAACTGCAATAAACGACTTAAATTGTGGCTCCTCGTTTACCGGCTTTACGATAGCAGCTGTGAGGCTCCCCGGATGAGTGGTTTTGAAGTCGCCGTCCCGCGCACAGCAGAGAGGTTTCGGCGTCAGATATTTCACGTCCACCCGGTCGGAAAGTTTCACGATTGCGCATCGTGAGAGTTTCTTGCCCGTTTTTGCGTCCTGGAACGGCTCGGGATCGACCTCCAAACACGACTTCACATTCAAATGAGGTTCATTAGCTTCCTGCAGCAAGGCGATGTCAGCCTTTCTCTCATTCTTGGCCAGACACTGCCAGGCAGCGTGGCGGTGGGCGATGTTCCAGCAGATTAACTTAATCACATTGTATCCCCTTTTCATTGATGTTTCGATCTAAGAATCCGCGATTGCATTTCTGCTGTTTCTCCACATATTATCTTTCAAGAAATAGCAATAAAATCAAGTGTTTCGGATACGGCAGTCGTTAAATGGGGAGAATGAACTTTGAATGCAAACACTAAGGATGACACATTGCTGACTCATCTTGCCTGGAAGTTGTCTTCGCACCACGAGGACATCGCGGTTGAGGCTCTTGGATTCATTCTCAGGTCGGCATCGGCGCGGCGGGTTCTGGTGGAACTGGCCAGGGAAGGTGGTGCGGACCCAGGTGCGATCGTCAGTGTACGTACTCAGGTTGGTGGTCCGGATCAGACGCGCCCTGATTTAGTGTGTTACGATCAACATGGAAACGAGAGCCTGATAATAGAGGCTAAATTCTGGGCAGGACTCACTTCCAATCAGCCAAATGCGTACCTGGAAAGGTTGCCTGAACAAAAAGTGCTGCTTTTTGTCGCTCCCATTTCCAGATTGGAAACGCTGTGGAATGAGTTGTGTCGATTGGCAGGAGTCGACAAGAAACAAAGTGCATATGTGAAGACTGAATTCAAAGGCACCAGGACGAACACGGAGGTTTCTGGCGATAAGCACTTGATGTTGATAAGTTGGACAAATCTACTCGATCGGATGGAGAACTCCAGTGATTCAGACATGCAAAATGAGATCGGGCAACTCGCCGGGTTTGTCAGACGAATTGATGAAAGCGGATTCCCGCCACTCAGTATGAATGAATTAGCACCTGAAATCCCACGACGCATACGAGGATTCAGGCAACTGGTTGACGACGCTACTGATCGAGCGATCGACGAAGGCCACTTAGATATTGAAGGATTAAAGATCACACCACAGTATCGAGGATATGGTCGATACGTCCGAGTTAAAGGTGCGGGTGCCTGGTTTGGAATAGACTCCAATCGATGGGCAAAGGGCTCATATCCAGATACGCCGATTTGGCTTCAATTCACGCAGTGGGATGAAGATAATTCGATCCCGCTGGCTCGAACGCGCAAAGCGCTAGAGCCGTTTACTTGGTCGGATCCGCCTGAGTGTTTCGATGAAGATGACGCTATAGCTTTGCCACTTTCATTGCCTGTTGGAGTCGAGTACGAATCAGTGCTCGAATCCGTTGTATGCAAAATCCAGCAGGTTGCCAAAATGATTCAAGAGGTCAACGAGGCTACCGAATAGCAGATTGACTTATGCAGACACCGAACTATCGTCCACCTCTCGATTTAAAGTCTGGAAATGAGTTTTTCGGATCCCATGGGGATTCAGCGGGATTCAAGTTGTCAGACTACTGGAGATGGTCAGGCTCCGATCTGTTAAGTAATACCCAGCGAGGAGTAATCGCGGAATTCCTGGTCGCAAATGCAATGGGCGTTGCAGATTCTCCTCGTCTGGAGTGGGGATGGTTCGATCTGGAAACCACGGATGGGAAAAAGATCGAGGTTAAGAGTGCGGCCTACTATCAAAGTTGGCCGCAGGATAAACCTTCAGCTATCAGATTTAACATCGCGCCGCGGATATGGTTTTGGGACCCTGTCACGAATGAATCCGAAAACTCCGAATTTGCCACGCGTCGCAGTAACGCATATGTTTTCTGCCTTCTTGGCGACCCATCGGTTTCTTATCCTGATCCTCTCGATCTCGATCAGTGGTCGTTCTACGTCATCAACACGGGTATCATCAACCGGAAAGTGAAATTGCAGAAAACGATAGGTCTCAATTCTCTGAAGAAGCTGACTAAAATGGAGACAGGTCGATGCGAGGTGAAGTATCCAGAATTGCCTGAAACGATCATTGAACAGCTATCACTCTGACAGGAAACATTGCTACTACTATTAAACCAATTAATGGAGCTTGCTGTTTGCCACCGACAAGGATTTCATCCATCCCGATCTTTATCAGACCGAATCGAAATAGTGATTCCACCTTTTTAGTGATTCGAACCGATTTTATCTAAACGACCAATCCTGACACGACAAAACCAATCCGGCACATCCTCCTGGCCGGACATAGCCTGGCTCGCCGGGTTGAGCGGGGCGTTGTTCCTCATCCTGCTGTCCTCGTCGAGCTACGTCGCGTCCCTTCCCTTTATCCGCGAACAGTGGGGACTGAACAACACTCAGTCGGGCCTGATCTTCTCCTCTTACCTGGCGGGTTACGCCGTTTCGTCCCTGGTGCTCGTACCCTTCACCGACCGGTTCGATCCCTTGCGTATCCTGGTATTCGGCGTCGTGCTGACGGCGACCAGCGGGCTCCTGTTTCCCATGCTGGCGGAGGGGTTGTGGACCGCCTGCCTGCTGCGGTTCATTTATGGTGTAGGTCACGTTTGTGTCTACATCACGGGTATCCGTTTGGCTTCGCACCGGTTCGCCCGCGGGAGCAGGGCCACGGCCGTCAGCGTCTTCGTGGGGTCAGGTTACGCGGGCACGACGGTTTCGTACGTGTTCATGGGCACCCTCCTGGAACAACTGGACGGATGGGAGCCGGCTTTCCTGGTGACCACGTTGCCCGGTCTGGCCAGCATTGTCATCGCCGCGTTTCTTGCATCGGGGCGAAATGCGCGGACGTCGCGCGTGGAAGATGACCGCGGGATCGGCGATGGCCGCAAGAACGGCGATGACCGCAAGAACGGCGGCTGGCTGAGCCTGGCGCCGCTTCGCGACCGGCGGCTGGTACTGGTGATCATGGCCTACGCCCTGCACACTGCCGAGCTCTTCCTGGCCCGCCTGTGGCTGCCGCTGCTGCTCGGCGCCGCACTCATGCTGGGAGGTCTCGATCCGGACACCGCGGCGTCAAGGGCCGCCACCCTGGCCGGCCTGATGTTCATGACCGGCATCTTCAGCGTGCTGATCGGCGGCTGGACGTCGGATCGTTTCGGAAGAACCGGGACGGCGACGCTGGTATTCGCAGTCAGTGGCATATGTTCATTCCTGGCCGGCTGGCTGGTCGGATTGCCGTTCACGTACCTCGTCGTGCTGGGATTCTTCTACGGTTTCTTTACGGCGGCCGATTCCGCCATCTACTCGACCGCCGTCACGGAGCTCGCACCGCGAAACCTGGTTGGGTCCGCGCAGGCATTGCAGTCCTTCTTCGGCTTCGTGGCGGGGACCGGCGCGCCTGTCCTGGCCGGGATGATTCTCGACCATGCCGCCGCGCAGTCGGCCTGGATACTGGTTTTCAGTTTCAACGGTGTACTGGCCCTGGCAGGCATAGCGTGCCTGATAGGGCTTCGCCGCGTACCGTCATCAAGATCCTCTATATAGGCAGGCACGGTGAATCTGGACTTCCAATCTCTGCGACCCTACTGTACATTAGATGCCATCTGCAAGGTAGATGCCATCTGCAAGGTAGATGCCATCCGCAAGGTAGATGCCATCCGCAAGGTAGATAAGAGGTAATCGCATCCAGGCACGAAGGACTATTGGTCAGCGGTACATGAGAATACCGATCACGCTGCTTCTTTCTCTGGCCGTATTGGTTTCCTGCGGTGGGGAAGGGCCGACCACGTCCGCACCCGCGGATACGCCCCGGGCCGCGAGGATAAACGTCGTCTCCGGCGGCGGCCAGCGCGCGCTTGCCGGTTCGAGTCTCCGGGAACCTGTCGTAGTCCAGGTGCTCGACGAAGTAGAACAGCCCTTGTCCGGCGTACTCGTCCTGTTCACACCCGATCACGGTGTTTCGGAACCAACGACCGTGGGAACCGGCCCGGACGGCAAGGCCGCAACGAACTGGACGCTCGGTCCGGCTTCCGGACTGCAAACGCTGGCCGTCACCGCTTCCGGCGCATCCGTCAACGTCCTCGGCCACTCGGTCTCGGTGGAGGACTCGCTCGACGTCCTCTTCGCACCGCCCGATGAGGCTGAACTGGCGGCGGTCCGCGCCGACTGGGCTTCGCGGGATTTCTCGGCTGCCGGCGGCATGATCGAGCTTGAAGAACCCTTCAGCATGGGTGGAAGTCCGACCACCCTGCGGATCGTCTCGCACCAGGTCGAGGGCTTGCGTCATTACGGCGCCATCGTCGTGCCTGACCGCGCCGGCGGGGCTCCGGAGTCTCTTCCCATCATGGTATTCGCCCATGGCGGCGACGGCGGGGTGTCGGTGGAAGCCACGCTGTTCATATTGACCATCGCCCTCGGAGAAATGCGGGACGACTTCGTCTACGTGATCCCGTCGTACCGGGACGAACCGATCGAATACGGGGACCGGGCCTGGAGGTCGGACGGTCCGGCCAGTCCTTGGGACCGCGACGTGGACGACTCCATGGCGCTGGTCAACCTCGCCATGGAAACCACCCCTGAAGCTTTTTCCGACCGGTACTTCGCAGTGGGCGTCAGCCGAGGCGGCGGCGTGGCGATGCTGATGGGTATACGAGACGCGCGTGTCGCGGGGGTCATCACGTTCTTCGGCCCGACGGATTTCCAGAACGAGTGGGCGCGCGACATCGCCAGTCTCCTGGTGAGCGGCGTGACCGTCGATCTCCCCGGCGTCGAGCACCTGCGCACCGCGTACGTCGTTCCCTGGTGGGCCGGGGAGATTTCGCTCCAGGACGCCCGGTTTGCGCTCATCCGCCGGTCACCCGTCCTGTTTGTCGAGGATATGCCCCCGTTGCAGATTCACCACGGCGACATGGACGGGGTGGTTTCCGTCACCCAGGCGGAATCCATGATCCGGGCCATGGAGGAGATCGGACGGGGCGCGCCGGAGTTCGAAGCCTATATCTACCCGGGTGGGACGCACGATATCACGTCCATTCCGGAGGCCATTCCCCGTGGTCTGTCGTTCTTGCGCAACCTCCTCGGTCCCACATGAGGTAACCATGGGACTCCAGCTCGGTATCGTAGGCGCCGGTGCCTTCGCGCAGGCTTTCATCCCCCTGTTCAAGGCCCATCCAGGGGTCGAAAGGGTGGTGCTGTGCGACCTGGACGACGAGAAGCTGGCCCGTTCCGCCGCCCGTTTCGAGATCGCCGACACCAGCCCCTCACTCGACGAACTCTGCGGTACCGGCGTGGACGCCGTGTGCCTGTTTACCCAGAACTGGCTCCACGGCCCCCAGGCTGTCCAGGCCATGGAGGCCGGGAAACACGTGTATTCGGCCGTGCCGCCGGGGATCAGCGTGGCCGAAATCGAGAACCTGGTAGCCGCCGCCGCGTCCTCGGGCGCCGTCTACATGCTCGGCGAGACCAGCTACTACTATCCCGGCGTATTGTATTGCCGTGAGCAGTTCGCCCGGGGCGCCTTCGGCCGCATCGTCTACGGCCAGGCGGAATACTACCATGACTGGGACCACGGCCTCTACGAGGTGGCGCGCTGGCGTGGCGGTAAAAACTGGCGGGAGACGGCCGGCGTACCGCCCATGTACTACCCGACCCATTCGACGAGCCAGATCGTATCCGTCACCGGCGCCCGCATGACCCAGGTGTCCTGCCAGGGATTTAGGGACGCCCACGAGGACCGCATTTACGAGGCCAATGACTGGAACAATCCCTTCAGCAACCAGAGCGCGCTGTACAGCATGTCCGATGGGAGTGTCTGCCGCATCAACGAATTCCGGCGCGTGGGCCATCCCGGCTGCGTGCGCATGGGCCTGCAGGGTACCGAAGGCGGCTTCGAAGAGTCCGCCGCCGGAGCGGCCTGGCTCCGCAAAGACGGGGAACGGGTGGAGTGTCTCGACAGTCTGCTCGCCTGCTCAGGACAGCCCGTGCGGGGAAGCGATCCGATGAGTAAGGTGACCGCATCCGACGGCACCCATCTTGGCGCCTCCGCGGTGCATCCGGTCGAACGATTGCCGGAATCCTTCGCCGGACTGCCCAACGGTCATGCGGGCAGCCACCAGTTCCTGGTCGACGATTTCGTGACGGCCTGCGTCGACGGTACGCTGCCGCCGAACAACGCGTGGGACGCCGCCCGGTACATGCTTCCCGGACTCGCGGCCCATGAATCCTCGCTCCGCGGAGGCGCATTGCTTCCGGTGCCCGATCTCGGCGATCCGCCGGCCGAAATCCGACGGCGTCCTGGAACGTCGCAGGCCCCGTCGCGTTAGCATTGAGTACGTAGTATTTCCGATCATTACGGGGTTTCGCCGATCTCCGGGACCTTCATAACCAGGGGACCAGGATCTTGAACGAACACCTCATTGAAAACGCGATCTCCCGGTGGCGGGCCTACGTGGAACGGCACGGATCGCTTTCGGCAACGGAGATGGATGTCCTCGAAGATCGCCTGAGTGGCCAGGCGGGGGATCTCCTCCGGCTCGGTCTTTCGCCCGACGAGGCCTTCCAGGTCGCGGTGCAGCGGATCAGCCGCTTTGACGCGGCGACCCGCGCATTCGTCCGGGATCATGCGGCGCGGTGGAACGATGGGGATCAGGGTGCGTCCGCTACGCCCGGACCGGGTGGGGACCAGGCTGCGTCCGTTACGCACGGACCAGGTGGGGATCAGGGTGCGTCCGCTACGCCCGGACCGGGTGGGAACCAGAGCGCGGCGGACACACGCGGCACGCAAGCAGACCCAGGCGCCGCCGATGCACGCGGCACGGAAGCAGACCCAGGCGCGGCGGACACCCGCGGCAGGGAAGCAGAATCACGCGCGGCGGACACCCGCGGCACGGAAGCAGAACCACGCACGGCGGACACCCTCGGCACGGAGGCAGAACCAGGCCCGGCCAGGAGCGGTGAGGCGTATACCGGTGAAAGAGGAGCGGCCGCGGCAGGCGGCGGGGGCGCCGAATCTCCGTACATAACCGTAGAAACCGCCCTCGTCCTGTGCCTGGCCGCGGGCGCGGCGCTGGCGATCAAGGTCCCCGCGCTGTTCGGCTACGCAATCGACGACGATGACGTCAACCAGCTCTACGCGCTCAACATCAGCTTCTTCGCGTTCCCCTTCGTGACCGCGTACTTCGCGTGGAAACGCGGGATGGATCTCCCTCGCTGGGGCTGGCTGATCCCACCCTTTTTCGCGGTCATGCTGCTGTGCAATGTCTATCCCTTTTCGCCGGGCAGCGATACCGCCGTCCTCACTACTTTGCATGCGCCCGTCGCGCTATGGCTCGTCGTGGGCTGGGCGTTCGCCGATGGCAACTGGCGGGCACACGGCCCGCGGATGGATTTCGTGCGGTTCAGCGGCCAGCTCTTCATCCTGTTCGTGCTCATCGCCCTCGGCGGCGGCGTGCTCACCGGCATAACGGTGACGCTGTTCAACGCGCTGGGCGTGAACCTGCAATGGGCGGCTTCGTCGTGGATCATACCGTGCGGGGCGATGGGCGCGATCGTCGTCGCGGCATGGCTTGTCGAAACAGGGCAGGGCGCCATCGAACAGGTGGCGCCGGTACTCACCCGTATCTTCACACCGCTTTTCACGTTGATGCTCCTGTCTTTTCTCGTGGTCCTGGTGTGGACCGGCAGGGGGATCCACGTGCAGCGCGAGATGCTGATCGCCTTCGACGTGCTGCTCATCGTCGTGCTGGGTCTCGTACTGTATTCGGTCTCGGCACGGGACCCCGCGGCGCCGCCGGGCGTCTTCGACGGCATGCAGGTTGCGCTCATCATGGCCGCTCTGGTCGTGGACGCCCTCGTACTGGCGGCCATGACGGCGCGTATCGCCGAATTCGGATTAACCCCGAACCGGATGTGCGCCATGGGACTGAACATCATCCTTTTCGTCAACCTGGCGTGGACCGCCCGGCTGTATGTCGGATTCATGCGAGACCGGGGCGCATTCCAGGCCGTGGAACGCTGGCAGACGGGCTATCTTCCCGTCTTCTCCGCGTGGGCGTTGTTCGTCGTCGCGGTTTTTCCGCTGGTGTTCGGGTTCAACTGACAGGCAGACGCCCAGGCCGGCACGGACCGGGCGGGCACTACGAAGGCCGGCTCGGACCGGGCGTGCGATCCAGGCGTACAGAATTTCAACCCGTTGCGCCCCATCACAACGAGTCAACCCGTCGCGCCCCATCACGTCGCGCCCTATCACATCGCAATCCAGCACGGAGTTCATGATGGATATCCAGATTGAAAAACAGGCCGCCGGAACGATCAAGCCGTACGACAACGAAGAACACCTGGATACCCTGTACCGGAACGCGCCGAAAGCCTATGCCTTCCGGGCGACGGACCAGGAGGAACTGTCCGCCTGGCAGGCCGCCTTCCGGCCGAAGCTGCGGGAAGCCCTCGGCCTGGACAACATGGCTGCGGACCTGGCGGGTTACGTGCCGAAGGCCGAGCGGCTGGAATCTGCCGACCTGGGCAGTCACGTCCGGGAACGCTGGTATCTCTGGGTCGAACCGACCGTGCCGCTGCCATTCTACCTCCTCTTGCCGAAGGGCGGCACGGACCGCGATCGGAAGCTCCCGCTGGTCCTCGTACCCCACGGACACAACCATCCTCGTATATACGTGGGCATCGCCCGGGATGCGGCGGAAGAAGCGCACATGATGGAGGGCGAGCGCGACATCGCCCGGCAGGCGGCCGCCGAGGAAGGATACATCGTCATCGCGCCGACCGCGCGGGCCTTCGGGGAAACGCGCACCGCGAAAGACATCCGGTCCGATAAGATGCACTCCTGCCGCGACCAGCTCGTCCACGACCTGCTGCTCGGGAGAACGCCCATCGGCGAACGGGTGTGGGACACGTCCCGCCTGATCGACTGGGCGCTGGCGCACCTGCCGATAGATCCCGATCGTATCGCTATCACGGGGAACTCGGGCGGCGGAACGATTTCGCTTTTCGCCTCGGCCTGCGACCCTCGGATCGCCCTTTCGATGCCGGGGTGCTATTTCTGCACGTTCGTGGGGAGCATCGGGACGATCCGCCACTGCGAATGCAACTACGTGCCCGGCATGCTGCGGCTGGGCGAAATGTACGACGTGGCCGGACTGATCGCCCCCCGCCCCTTCTGCGCCATCGCGGGCCGGCACGACGACATCTTCCCCATCGACCAGGTCCATGCCGCCTTCGACCGGCTCAAGGCCGTCTACGCGGTCGCCGGCGCCGAGGATAACTGCGAGTTGGCCGTCGGAGAAGGCGGGCACCGGTTCTACAAGACGCCGGCCTGGGATTTCGTGCGCCGGCATTTCGTTGCGCCTTCGTGAAGCAGGGTGTTCGAGCATCCCTCGGGTTAGTCCGAATACCCCATCGACTGCCAGCCAGAACCCGCAGCGAGGCACTACCCGCTCTCGGAATGCGCTTCCAATCCTCGTGACCTATGCGCCCAAACGTCGTGGCATACACCCCGGTCCACGTGGAACGCACGCGTAACGCCCGCGGAAAACCCTTGAAAACCGCCAGACAATCCATATAGTTTTCACAAAATGCGGAATGGACAACACCCGGATATCAAGGAGCGCATCATGGAAAGCGCCACGGTACAAATCGATCCCAAGGAAGAGATCGGATTCATGCACGTCGACGAGACGGATTTCGGGTCCCTGACCACCGCCCAGCGCATCCGTCACCTGGAAGTCGAGGGCTACGTGCTCCTTCCGGACATGCTCGACGCCGGCCACATCGCGACGTTGAAAGCCGAGCTGACCGACGTGCCCATGGAGTGCAAGGACTACAGCGACTGCCAGACCTTTTGTCTCGAAGCCCAGTGGCTCAGCCCGGCGACGTGCGCGTTGATCGGCCATCCGCCCATGATCGCGTTCCTCGAGGCGCTGATGGGGCCCGACATCGTGTTCACGCGGGGCCTGTTCACACGGACCCTCTCGGGTTCGCCGCCCATCTCCATGCATACGGACGGCCAGCCGTACGGCTCCTCCATCTTCAGTTTCGAAGGCAGCTCGCCGCGGCTGGTGCGCGTGCTCTACTACCTGGACGATTTGCCGCCGGAAAGGGCGCCGTTCCGGGTCGTGCCGCGGTCGCACCTGTCCTTCCACGCCCACGGCAACCCCTATGTGCGCTACAAGTCCCATCCCCAGGAGGTGACCCTTTGCGCGAAGGCGGGTTCCGCCCTGGTCATCCCGAAGGACGTCTTTCACGGTACCCATCCCAATCGCGATACCGTACCCCGGGAACTGATTCAGTTCGGTTACCGGCCGGCCTGGTCGGGACCCGTACAGCCCATGGAGGAGTGGGACCCCGGGGACGTGGCCGCCGCGCCCGCGCAGGCCAGACCCTTCCTGCAGAGCCTGAACACGACCGGCCTGGAATGGAAGCAGCCGCACAAGCCGAAGGGGATGAAGAGCGAAGCGCCGGGGATTAACCCCGACCGCTGGGGAGACTAGGCAAGCGAGGCCCGGACTGCCGTTCTGCACGGCAGCACACCACAGAAGCGGGGGGCGGACACACCCCGGGATAAGGACACAGGAATGAAGTTTTCAGCCCTTTGCAGCGTCCGGCGATTCGCGGTATCGACCCTGATGCTGACCGCCGTGACGTCCACGGCATCCGCCCAGACCGAATTCCACCTGCAGGCGGGCAAGCTCTTGAATCCCTTCACTAAAAAGAGCGAGCAGTCCCTGGTGCTCACCGTACAGCAGGCGTCGCGATGGAAGCTGGGGGACAGTTTCTTCTTCCTCGACTACATTGTTGACCGGGAGAAAGACGGATTCAACGACCGCGACTTCTACGCCGAGTGGTATCCGACCTTCAGCATCGGCAAGATGCAACAGTCCGAGGCCCGCCTGGGGATCATTTCCGATGTCGCCATCATTGCGGGCATCAACATGGGCGGCGATTCGAAGGTGTTGAAGTTCCTGCCGGGGATCCGCGCGTCCTGGGATATCCCGGGCTTCCTGTTCCTGAATACCGATCTCACGGCCTATATCGATCGTAACTTCGGCGTGAAAAACGGCGGAGCGCCGAAGGAAGGGCACACCTTCGTGTTCGACGTCAACTGGGACGCGCCTTTCGAGATCGGCAGCCAATCCTTCTCGATCAGGGGTCACGTGGAGTATCTCGGGAGCAGGTCCAACGAACTCGACGGCCGGTACGACGGATCGATCCTCGCGCAGCCGCAGCTCGTCTGGGACGCCGGCGGGGCCACGGCCGGTGAACCCAATCAACTGATGTTGGGATTGGAATACCAGTACTGGAGAAACAAACTCGGCACGGACGAGGACGAGAACACCATCCAGTTCCTGATGGTGTGGCGCCTGTAGGCCTTACGGATCGGCTCGCGAGCAGGCCGGATTCTTTCATCAGTCCGCTCGAGCATCACCCTTTCGCGAGGCGGGTGCGTCCGGCGGCTCTTCGGTCACCGGGACTCCCGCCAAACTTTTGGATGGCCAGATGAAAGCTGCCGTAATGGACACCTTCGGATCGCCCCTCGAGGTGCGGGAAGTCCCCGATCCCGTGCCGTCCGACGACGGCGTCGTGATCGAGGTGCGGGCCAACGGGATCTGCCGAAGCGACTGGCATGCATGGATGGGGCACGATCCGTCTATCAGATTGCCCCACGTTCTGGGCCACGAAATAGCAGGCGTGGTTGCCGAAAAGGGCAGCCGCGTGCAGAACTGGCGGGTCGGAGACCGGGTGACCCTGCCCTTCTGCGGAGGATGCGGCGTCTGCGCGCAATGCCTGGCCGGCAATCACCATATCTGCGACGACGAATACCAGCCGGGTTTTACCGGATGGGGCGCCTTTGCCGGGTACGTGGCCATGCCGTACGCGGACGTGAATCTCGTGCGTCTGCCGGATGAGATAGAATTCGTCGAGGCGGCAAGCCTGGGTTGCCGGTTCATGACGGCTTTTCGCGGCGTGGTGGACCAGGGCCGTGTGACCGGCGGTGATTTCGTGGCGATCCACGGATGCGGCGGCGTGGGTCTGTCGGCGACCATGATCGCGGCGGCGCTGGGCGCCGAGGTGATCGCGGTGGACATCGATGACGGCCGGCTGCAGCTGGCCAGGGATTTCGGCGCGCGCGTGACGGTGAACGCCCGGACGAGTCCGGACGTGGTCAGGGAGATCCGGGAGAAGACGGGCGGCGGCGCCCTGGTCTCCATCGATGCCCTGGGGAGCCAGGTCACCAGCCGGAACTCCATCCGATGCCTTCGCAAGCGCGGACGCCACGTGCAGATCGGCCTGACCCTGGCGGACGAGGCCGACGTCTTGATCCCCATGAACGCCGTTATCGCAAAAGAACTCGAAATCGTGGGCAGCCACGGCATGCCGGCCCACCGGTACCCCGACCTGCTGCGCATGATCACCTCCGGCGTGCTTCAGCCCGGACGCCTGGTCGGTAAGACGGTCACTCTCGAGGAAGCCGGCGCGGAACTGGAGGCCATGGGCCGTTTCAGCCAGACGGGCGTGACGATCATCGACCGTTTCTGACGGGCCTCGACCGGCCGCGTTGTTGATCCTCCCTGAAATTCGAAAGGTCTGAATATGTCCGACAAGGAGATCGCCGCGCTCGAACGGCAGATATTCGAACTCACCGCGAAACTGAACGAGCTGCGGCGAAACAACGACCCGCGGCCGGTACCCGACTACCGGTTCGCCACCCTGACCGGGGAAGTCACCCTGCACGACCTGTTCGCCGGCCGCAATCGCCTGCTGGCCATCCACAACATGGGTCAGGGCTGCCGTTACTGTACGCTGTGGGCGGACGGATTCAACGGCATGCTCGCCCATCTCGAGGACGCCATGGCCGTCGTGCTCCTGTCCGGCGATCCCCCCGCCCTGCAACGTGATTTCGCCAATTCCAGGGACTGGCGTTTCCGCCTCGCTTCCCACGGCGGCGGCGATTACATCACCGAGCAGACGACGATGGAAGGCGTGGAGAACATGCCCGGCGCCGTGCTCTACGAACGCCGGGGCGGCCAGGTGCTCCGGAAGAACAGTTGCGTGTTCGGTCCCGGCGACCTCTATTGCTCACTCTGGAACCTGCTGGGCCTGGCGGGGCTCGGCGAAGCGGATTGGACTCCGCAGTACCGGTACTGGCGCCAGCCCGAGAAGATGGACGACGGCGGCGCTGACCTGCTCGAATAGCGGCCCGCCCCCAAACTGCCGGGAGGCACTGGGCTCGAAAGGCCCGCGATCGGGCCGCTCAGACCGCGCATCACGAAATGCCCATAGATGACCACGGGGAGCGAGTCGAAACGTCCCTGATCACCGGCAGCCTGAAGGTGCAGAAATGAACGTCTTGCTCAGGATGAATCTGATCGAATCCCTCGTCGACGAAATCCGGCAAGTCGACGAGAAAGTACGGGTCGTACGCACGGATTCAGAGGAGGAAGCCCTGGCCGTCATGCCGGAGATCGAAGTGGTCTGCGGCGAGATCACCCGGGCCCTGTTCGCGCGAAGGAAGAAGCTCGCGTGGATCCAGAGCTGGGGCGCCGGGGTGGACGGACTGCTCTATCCCGAACTGGTCGAGAGCGACGTGGTGCTGTGCAGCGCGAAGGGCATTGTGGGCGTGCATCTGGCCGACCACGGCATGGCGCTGCTGCTCGCGCTGACCCGGGGGATCCACACCGCGCTTCGGAACCCGGGATGGGATCATATCCGCTGGCCGATCCGCGACGCCTCGTGGGAACTGGTCGACCGGACCATGGGCATCGTTGGGTTGGGCGGAACCGGGCGTGAACTCGCCAGGCGGGCGGCCGCATTCGGCATGCGGGTCGTCGCCGTGGACCCGGAGGACGTGGAAGTGCCGCCCGAAGTGGAGGCCTGTTGGGGCATGGACCGGTTCCACGCGCTCCTGGAAGCGTCCGACGTCGTGGCCGTCTGCGCGCCGCTGACGGTGGAAACGGAGGGGCTCTTCGACCGCGCGGCCTTCGCCCGGATGCGGGACCACGCGTTGCTGATCAACGTCACGCGGGGCAGGATCGTCGACGAAGCGGCCCTGATGGAAGCGCTCGAAGGCAACCTGATCGGCGGCGCGGGTCTGGACGTGGTGCCGCAGGAGCCTTTACCCGACGGCCACCCGCTGTGGAAGATGGACAACGTGGTGATCACGCCCCATACGGCCGGGGGGTCACCCAACCGGGACGGACGGTGCGTGGCCCTGTTCTGCGAGAACCTGCGGCGTTACCTGGATGGACTTCCGCTGATGAGCGTGATCGACAAGCGCAAGGGGTACTGATTCCGCGGTCCCGCCGGCGTGCCGAATCACCGCTGCAGGCCCGTCCCGCAGGCGCGCCGCGCGGTGACCCTGATCCTGCCAGCTGCTCAGTGTCGGTGATCCACCCCGTGATCGTGCGCGGTGTGGTAATGGTGGGCGAGCAGGTCGGCGCCGAAGTCGTTCGTCGGGTTGCGCCAGACCGTGTGCACGTGGTTGGCGTCGTTCTGCACGTTGTCGTATTCCACCAGGAATCGACCACCCTGCAGGCGGTAGTAATGGGGTTGCCGGGATTCCAGGCCGCCCGCCCAGGCCAGGTGGACGTCGCCCACGCCGTTTTTTCGCAACAGATCGGCTTCGATCTCGGCCACGGCGTCGGGCATGCGGTGAATGTACTCGCCTATGAGGGTCTCCAACATCTCCCGCTGACCGTCGTTCATGCCCGCCCCGGCGAGGCCGCGGGGCGTTTCCGTGTACCGCACCGTATCGTACGGCACGTCCGTTCGGGCCAGGCGGTCCGGTTTCTCCTTGTTCTCCCGGATGTACCGCTGGTTCACCGTGACGATGTCCCCCGGCGGAACCTGCGCGATCAGCGCGCTGTGCCGTTGTTCCTCGTCCAGGGCGCGCACCAGTTCACGCGCCAGGTCTTCCACGTTGCCCAGGGGGCGGAGCGAGCCGACGCCGTTGAGCTCGGCCGAAGCCGGATTCGCCCCGAAGAAGAAGGGCGTGGGCGCGACGATCCGTCCCCCGGCGATCGTATAGTTGATGGACACGTGGTGTCCCTCGAATTTCCAGCCCCAGGGATCCCGCTCCGACGGCGTGCCGAACAGGGAAACGTAGTAGTCGGAAGGGTCCCGCCAGTTCCCCGACGACCAGCCCTCCCGTGCGTCCAGCGTCGCTTCCAGGCCCATGATGGTCGTCGTGGTGGCGTATCCCGTTCCGCTCACTCCCGTGGCCACGAGCTGCAGGGCCCTGCGCCGCTGGCCCCGGTCCATCTCACCGAGCGGCAGCCCCTTTCTCGCCAGAGGAACGTAGTCCCAGAAGGTACGGGCGTCATCGTCTTCGAAGGGGAAGAGCGCTTTCGCTTTCTGATCCGCGGCCAGGGACGCCGTGAAGTTGACGGCGGCTTCTCCCATCCGCCGGACCAGGCCCCGGATGTGCGCGCTGGTCAGTAAACCGTTCTGGTCGTCGCTCATTTTTCACTCCGTTTGGTACGTAGGCTCATTCAGATTGAAATCAAGGTACATGACAGATACGCATCCGCGTACAGATGCGATCCGTATCATTTCTGGGATCCGTATCACTTCAGATCCGGAAACCGCAGGAAACGCCTGGCCGTGCCGCCCATGACCGCCTCCAGTTCATGGGGGGCGATGTCGGGCACGGTCTCCTCGATAAGGCGGGCCAGTTTGTCGTACCCGGGTTCCTCGTAGATCCACGGGAAGTCCGTGGCCCACATGAGCCGGTCGGCCCCGAAGGAATTCAGGAGATTCCTGTTCCATCGCGCCAGGTCGGGGTAGGGGAACGGCTCTTTGCTGAAGGCGTAATGTCCCGACAGGTGCATGGTCACGTTTTCGTAAGTGCTCAGCCTGTGCGTGGTGTGGAAGGCCGGATTGTACGGCACGATGTCGATCTGCGGCCGGCCCCACTCGTCCTGCCGGCCCTTGCCCTCTCCCGGACAGACGCCCAGGTGGTTGATCACGACGCGGACCTGGGGAAAAGCGTCGACGAGGTAGGCGATCAGGTGGGCGTCCGCCGCCCGCACGTACAGCCAGAGCACGAGGTCCTTCTCCGCCGCGTACTGCCAGATGGGATAGGTCGTGAACGTGCGCACGTCCACGGGTTCGAAGGGATCCTGGGGACCGCCCACCGTGCCGAGCCGGAAGCCCACGATCCCCGTTCCGTCCGTCAGCCGGTCCATGTGGTCTTCCGGCGCGCCGTAGGCCGATTCGGGGATGAGTCCGATGCCGAGGAACCGGTCGGGATAGGTCCTGAGGCAGTGAAGCAGGTAGGCGTGCTGTGCCGCGCTCGTGCCGCCGATCTGGACCAGCATGGCCTGGTCGATGGCGCTGGCGGCCATGTAGGACATCAGCTTTTCGACCGTCTCTTCCCGGTCCGGCGGCGCGATGCCGCCCGCTTCCCGGGGAAACTCGCGCGTCACCTTCGCGAACACGTGGCCGTGGGCATCGATGCGGGGCATGGGCCTCCCAGTCTATGACATCCCGAAAAGCCGGCGCCGGTCCGGCGTGTTCAGCGATGGGGCGATGGAGGCGTACCGGGCGGGATCGATCTTCCCCGGCGTGCGCTTCTCGTAGGTGAGGATGATCGACTTGCGCGGGATGCCGGTGTGATTCTCCATGGCCACGTGCCACCCGTAGGTATTAAACATGATGGCCGTGCCCGCCCTGCCCGGGAACCGCTTGTGACCCGGCATGGCCTCGAGGTTCTTTACGCGTGGATAGGGTCCCGCGCCGGGCCGGTGGCTGCCCGGGACGTAGGCGAATTCCCCGCCGCCACGCTCGACGTCGTTCACGTAGACCTGCACCTTGATATGGAGGGGATGATCGGGGGGGACGTCGGGATGCCATCCCGTGTAGCCCATGGGCCAGAGCGGCGCCGTGCGGACCTGTTCGCCGATGTGGATCGCGTCGTTGTCGGTAAAGGCCTTGATGTATTGGAAATAGCGCGGCTTGTCGAGGATGTCGATGAAGACCGCATCCTTTTCCAGGACGTTCGGAATGTCAAAGTAGGTCGCCGCGAGCTCACCCCGGGCAACCTTGTCCAGCCAGTCCTCCTTGCAGGCGGCGGCCCAGTGGTCGAAGGCCTTCTGAAGGCGGTCCAGCATCTCGCCCGCGATCGCGTCCTCGAAGACGAGATACCCCTCTTCTTCCCACTGTTTCCATTCCGCCGGGGTGGGACCGGAAACGACGGTCATTCGGGCCTGCTTTCTTATCGATTCAGATGGGGTCTCTGGTATAGTCCGAAATCAACAGCAACGGTCCCGCAAAGTCAAGCGCGACGGCGGCGGTCTCACCATTTCCTCCTTGCCCCGGGCTTCCGTCCCGGCCTATCTTCTGCCCTGTGGAAACGGACGCTGGAGAAAGGAGCAACGCGTGAAGATCGAAGCCGTGGAGTCCCTCGCGATCCCCGAGTTGAAGGTCGTTCGATTCGGCCGCTTCCGGGATAGCCGGGGGTATTTCACCGAATCCTACCGGCTGGGGGATCTTGCCCGCCACCCCGATACGGCGTTTCTCCGCGTAGTCCGTTTTCTGCAGATCAACGAGAGTCTTTCCCGCGCCGGAGTGGTCCGCGGCCTGCATTTCCAGTGGGATCCCCCCATGGGCAAGCTGGTCCGCGCCGTTCGCGGACGCGTCGTGGACCTGGCGCTGGATATACGGGTGGGTTCTCCCACGCTGGGCAGGATCGTCGCCCGGGACATCTCGGAGGATGCCGATGCTGACCACGGCGAGTGGATCTGGGTCCCGCCGGGGTTCGCCCACGGGTTCTTCTGCACGACCGATTGCATCCTGGAGTACCTGTGCAGCGGGGAGTACAGCCCCGGCAACGAATCCGGCATCTCGCCGCTGGCCCCGGATATCGACTGGTCCCTGTGCGACCCTGCGTTAAAGTGCGCGTTCGACGAGGTGACCGGAGGCGGTCCGGGAGAGGCCATCATGTCCGAAAAGGACCGGGATGCGCCAACATTGAACGGCTGGCTCGCGGACGCACGGTCGGCGTATTTCCAGTATTGAACGGCCGGCTCGCCGATGCGTGCGTCGCGGACAAACGGCCCGCGGACTTTTCGTACCGGAGCCTTTCGGCTACCTGGCTGTTTCATAATGTAGTTCATTCATCAAATGGAGTAACCTACATGACAACCGGTCAACCTTCACTCTGGCAAGACATCCGCGGCCTCGTGTTCTTCGGCTGGATCGTCGCGGCGACGCGCCTGCTGCTGGATTTCGTCGCGCCCGAACAGTCGATGTACATCGGCGTTTACTTCCTGATGCCCTTGGCCTACCTGTACTACGGCCTGAAAGGCAGGTGGGACCATATGTCCTGGCGGCGGACGGCCCTCTCTTTGGTCGTCGTGGTTTTCCTGGTCTGGTTCATTCCAAACCTCATTTCGTACAGTACCGCGTTTTTCGTTGGCCTGGAGCACGGCAGGTTCTCACCGGAGAACTCCGGGAGGATTCTAGCGTACCAGGGGCCGGTCATGACGGTAGTGAACGGCGCCATGGTCGCGGGGGGCACGTTCCTCGCGGGTTCGGTCTGGAGCGTCGCGCTGGGCACCCTCTTCATCTGGCTGCCGGGGGCGATGCGCAGGCGCCAGGCTCGCGCCGGGTGATTGGAGCCGTCCTGCCGCGTCCTTAGAACCCGATTCCCCGCAGGTATTCCAGCGTCCGTTTCGCGATGGGCAGGGGCCTGTCGAACGGGGCGGGATACATGTCCTGTTCCACGATGGCGTACCCGTCGTAGTCGATGCGCTTCAGCAATTCCAGCAAGGCCGGAAAGTCGACCAGGCCCGCCGAGGGTTCGCAGAACATGTCCATGGCCACCGCCTCGGCGAAGGGGATGTTCCCGGCTTCCACCTGCCGTTGTTTCTCCGGGTCCACGCTCTTGAGATGGAGGTAGGGGATCCGGACGCGGTGTTTTTCGAGGAAGGCTACCGGATCTCCGCCGCGGTAGGCGTGGTGGCCGACGTCGAAACACAGCGAAACCCGCCCGGGGTCGGTGTCCGCCAGGAAACGCTCGATCTGCTCTTCGTATTCGACGTGGGTCTCGGCGTGTGGATGGAATACGAGATGGAGCCCGTAGGCATCACGGGCGAGATCGGCCACGCGGTGGGCCGTGTCGACAAGGCGCCGCCAGCTCTCGTCGTCCAGGGTCCTGGGCTCGATCATTTCTCCCGTGAAGAGGTCCGAATAGGTCCCGTCGATCAGGACGAGATAACCGGCGCCGGTGGCGGCCAGCAACTCGCCCGCGCCTGTCACCTGCTGCTCCAGATCGGGCCAGCGGTCCGGATCTTCCAGGTTCCCCATGGCGAAGGCGCTGGTCACCTTCAGGTTGCGTCCGTCCAGCTCTCGTTTCAGCCTGTCGATTTCCGTGGGCAGATAGCCGTAGGGTCCCAGCTCGATCCATTCATAGCCGGCCTCGGCCACCTCGTCCATGAACCGCTGCCACGGGGTCTGCTTCGGATCGTCGGGAAACCAGACGCCCCAGGAATCCGGCGCGCTGCCGATGCGGATGTTCATGGAAACCTCCCGCTGAAACGTAACCGCCGCACCCAGTGGAATTCGCGGCGATCATGGGCGTCAGCTGAATCCACGATACCCTCCTTTAGTAATGAAACCGCTGGCTCGTGCGGCGTTCGGCCTCGTAGCCCTCGCGCAGCTTCCGCGTCATGGGATCGTTGGTCGCCTCGGCGGAGGCGATGTCCCACCATACGTCGGATGGCGGCAGGTAGCGGTGCTTCTCGGTCTCGCACACGATCACGCAGGCCCGCGTTTCCGAGCGGGCTTCCCGGAGCGCCCGGCGCAACTCGTCCGGTGTCTTCACGTGCCACGCCCGCGCGCCGAAACTCTCGGCGTTGGCCGCGAAATCGATCTCCAGGTATTCCCCTTCCAGGCGGTCCGAACCGGCGTCCCGTCCCCGGAACTCGTTGCCGAAGGACCGGCCCGCCCGGGCCATCTGCAGCGCGCGGATGATCTGGTACCCGTGGTTCTCCGAGATGACGACGGTCACCTTCAGGCCCTCCTGCATGGCGGTCATCAGTTCGGTGGGGTTCATCAGGTAGGTCCCGTCGCCGATGTAGACGTAGACCTCGTCGTGCGTCCCGGCCATGCGGGTGCCCAGGCCGGCCGGCAGTTCCCAGCCCATGCACGAATACCCGAACTCGAGGTAGCAGGCCGCGCCGCCCGTCACGTCCCAGAGCCGGTGCAGGTCGCCCGGAGGACTGCCCGCCGCGGCGATGACGCAGTCGCCGTCCCGGGCCTCGTCGTTGAGGGTCCGGATGAGCCGGGCCTGGCTCATGGCCTCGCCCGGATGATCGACGAACACCTCTTCCCGCAGCGACCGGCAGTGGGCGTCCAGGCGGCCTCTAACCTCGGCCAGGTACGCCTCGTCGGGACGGATCCCGGCCTCCCGGGCGGCCGCCGTCAACGCGGTCAGCGCTTCCCGCGCGTCGGCCGTCAACGGCAGGGCACCCTGCTTGTAGGCGTCGTGCCCGGCCACGTTGATGCCGATGAATCGAACGTCGGGATGGGGAAAGGCCGACTGCGACCCCGTGGAGAAGTCGGTCAGGCGCGTCCCCACGGCGATGACCAGGTCGGCCTCCGCGGCGATCCTGGCGCCCGCCGGCGTGCCGGTCACCCCGAACCCGCCGATGGCCCAGGGCGAAGGTCCGCGCATGGCGCCCTTGCCGCCGAAGGTCTCTCCCACGGGGATGCCGCAGGTTTCGGCGAAGGCCGCGAGGGCGTCCCAGGCTTCCGAGTAGTGCACGCCGCCGCCCGCGATGATCATGGGCCGCTTCGCCCTCTTTAGCATCTGGATCGCTTCGGCGACGCGTTCGGACGTCGGCGGCCTGCGTTCCACGCGCCAGGTGCGCTTCTCGAACAAATGGGCGGGGAAATCGTAGGCATGGGCCTGCACGTCCTGCGGCAGCGAGATCGTCACGGCGCCCGTTTCGGCCGGATCGGTGAGCACGCGCATGGCTTCCGGCAGGGCGGTGAGCAGTTGCTCGGGCCGGTTGATCCGGTCGAAGAACCGGCTGACCGGCCGGAAGCAGTCGTTGACGCTCACCTCGGCGGACACCGGGTGCTCCAGCTGCTGCAGCACGGGGCCCTGGTACCGGGTGGCGTAGTAGTCGGACGGGAGCAGGAGCACGGGCAGGCGGTTGATCGTGGCCGTGGCCGCGCCGGACAGCATGTTGGTCGATCCCGGACCGATGGAGGCCGTGCACGCGATCGTGGCCATGCGGTGGTTCACCTTGGCGTAACCCGACGCCGTGTGCACCATGGACTGCTCGTTACAGGGCTGATGGTAGGTCAGGTCCTGCCCGTACTCGAAGAGCGCCTGGCCCAGTCCCGCCACGTTCCCATGGCCGAAAATACCAAAAATCGCGGGGATGAAACGCCGCTCCACGCCGTCGCGCTCGCTGTACTGCGCGGACAGGTACTTGACCACCGCCTGCGCCGTGGTAAGGCGGACTTTATCCTGGGGGAATGCCATGGTCTGCTCCTTCGATTATCCGGTACCGGAATGATAACTATGGCTTACTCGTCAGTTTTTACACCGTTTCCCACCGTTCCGACGACCAGGAGCGTTCCACCGCCGACAGCACGCCCGCGACGGCCAGCGCTTCGTTGAAACCCGGTTCGCCCTGCCTGTCCTCGGCGATGGACTGGAGAAAGTGATAGGTTTCCAGGACCTTGAGATCGTCGTAGCCGAGCCCCAGGGCGGGACCGGGGTTGAAGTGCCCGTGGCCGGGATAGGCCGGACCGCTTTGCAGGGTGACGAACCCGTCGTGCGGGCCGTCGACCGTGTACAGTTGCAATTCGTTCATGCGTTCGAAATCCCACCTCGCCGCGCCACGGGTGCCATGTATCTCGAAAGCCATCTGGCAGTGGACGCCCTGGATCACGCGGCAGACTTCAAAGGTCCCCCGGGCGCCGTTCTCGAACTCCACCAGCGCCCCGGCGTAGTCTTCGTTGGTCACCGGTTCGCGTTTCCCGCCGGTACCGACGGAGAAGTGGGTGCCTTCGCCGGCCGGCGCGACGGGCCGGTCTTCGACGAACAGCGCCTGCTGGCCGATCACCCGGCGGACAGGTCCCGCGAGCATGTGGGCCATGTCGGCGACGTGGGACATGAGGTCCCCCATGGCCCCGCTTCCGGCGTCCTCCCGTCGGAAGCGCCATGAGAGCACGCCATCGGGGTGATTTGCGTACCCGGCCAGGAAGCGGCCCCGGTAGTGGGTGATGTCGCCCAGCGCGCCGTCGGCGACGAGACCGCGCGTGTGCTGCACGAGGGGCGCCCACCGGTAGTTGTAGCCGACCCAGGTCAGGATACCCGCTTCGGCGGCCGTCCGGGCGATTTCGGCCGTCTCTCCCGGATTCCGGCCCACGGGCTTCTCGCAGAATACATGCTTGCCGGCCTTCGCCGCGGCCCGGACCATGTCCAGGTGCAGGCGGTTCGGCGCGGTGATGTTGACCACGGATACATCGGGGTCGTCCATCACTTCCCGCCAATCCGTCGTCATGCGCGTGAAACCCAGGTTGTCCCTGGCCTCCTCGCACCGGCCGGCCACGTCGTCGGCGCAGAGGACCAGTTCAGGTATCAGCCCGCTGTCGGGGAACCGCTGCCGGACCTGGCGGTAGGCCCGTCCATGCACGGCGCCCATCCATCCCATGCCGATGATGCCGATGCCGATTTTCGAGGCCATGACTTTCGCTCCTGGTCAGCCGTGGTCGCCGTGGCCGGCCGCGATCACCCATTCCGGCTGCACGATCGCTCCTGGTCAGCCGAAGGTTTCGATCAGCTGATGAACCGCCAGGTACAGGAAGAGGATCAGCGCGAGGGCGAGGAGCACGTTCAGCACCCAGCCCGTCTTGAGGTTCCCTACCCACGCCCGTTTCGAATTCATGTAGAGCAGGGTGCCGGCCAGGAACGGCATGAACAGCGCGCCGACCACGGTATAGACGATGACCACGGCGACCGGCCGGTCGAAGAGCAGCAGGGCCATGGTCGGAAAGGTCAGGAACAGCAGAAACCCGCGGTAGTACGGCGAATCGGTGCGCACCATGGCGTCCCGTTCCCCGGCGGGCACCTTTTTGAACAGGGACATGAAATCGGCGAACAGGTAGGGGATGCCCTGCCAGACGCCCAGCACCGAGGTGATGACCGCGGCCCAGAACCCCAGGTAGAGGGACCACCTGCCGAAGGCTCCCAGCGCTTCTTCCAGCCGGTCGGCCATGCCCAGCACGATGTCGATGCCCACGGCTTCGGGCCGGATCTGCGCGCCGAGGATCATGACGGCCACGCCGAAGAACCCCGTAAGGAGATAGGCGCCGCCGAGATCGATCCGTATGCCCTTGAGCCACTCGCCGCCGTTACGGCCGGCTTCCCGGATCCAGTAGCCGTAGCACATGACCGACAGGCTGCCGCCCACGCCGCCCAGGACGCTCAGTACGGCGACCACGGAACCGGACGGCGCGCTCGGCAGGGCGATGCCGCGCACGACATCGCCGAGATCGGGGCGGAGCGCCCAGGCGCTGATGAGGAAGCTCACGAACATCAGGCCGATGAGCACTTTCATGACCTTCAGGAAGAACCCGAATCGTCCCGCCCAGACCAGGACGCACGCGGCCAGGGCGTGGATGACGCCCCACTGGGCGACCGAGAGGGACGGAAAAACCGTGTGGCCGGCCAGGCCGGAAGCCGAAAGCAGCCCGCCGCCGACCAGGAAGGACCAGATGACCAGGTAGAGCAGGAAGAAATACTGGACGGGCCTGCCGAGGCGTTCCACCCACCCTTCCAGGAGCGTGGTGCCCGTCGCCAGTTGCCAGCGTCCGACCCCTTCGTTCAGGGCGAACTTGAGCACGGCGCCGTATACGATGGCCCAGAGGAGCACGGTGCCGAATTTGGCGCCCGCATTCGTAGCCGAAATCATGTCGCCCGCGCCGACCCCGGTGGCCGCGACGGCAATCCCCGGTCCCATCAGGGCGATCATCTGGAAGAAGTTCAGTTTCAGATCCCGTCCCCCATCATTTCGTCCAGGTACCGCTTCCCGGACAGGATCGCGTTGAAGGGATCGGCGCCCGTGGCCAGCTCGATGCTGATGTACCCGTCGAATCCGCCGTCCCGCATGATCCCGAGCGCCCTGCGGTAGTCGATCATGCCCTCTCCGAGGGGCGCGTTGATGTGCTGGGCCCGGTCTTCCTCCTGGAAGTAGATCCGCTGGATGTTCTTGACGTGCCAGAAGTTGGTGTGAGGCGCCAGCATGCGGCACACGTCGTCCCAGCCGCCCTCGGGCGTCGCGTAGGCGAAGTAGAAATTGCCGAGGTCCGGATTCGCCTTGATCAGGGGATGGCCGACGAGATCGATGAGGCGCAGCATGCCCTCCGGGGTGTCCACGATGCTGTTCTGGTGGAGCTCCAGCGTCAATTCGGTGCCCTCCGGCTCGGCCTCCCGTGCGAGCGCCTTCAGCACGGCGGCGGCTTCTTCGTAGTCTTCGTCGCGCGCTCTCAGGCTGCTGCCCACCGGATCGGACTGTCCCCGGAGATCCTGCTCGCGCACGCCCACCTCCCAGGGTTGCGGCGAGATGGACATGTTGACGAGCGGCGCGCCCGCGAGCCCGGCCGCTTTCACCGCGCGGGAAAGCAACCCCCGGTTCGTCGCCCGGACCTCCTCCGGGGCCGGCCAGGTGATGATCTTCCGCAGCACGGTCAATCCGCCGATCTCCAGGCCGTGGGCGCGCGCCTCCTCGCCCAGCTCGACCAGCGCCTCGTCCGGCGCGTCGTAGAAGTTGAACCAGGTCTCGCCCAGGTCGATCCCGTCGAACCCGTGCCGGACGAGCCAGTCCCACACGGGCTTGCGCTCTTCGGCCAGGGGATAGCCCCTTTCCGCGGCTTCGGGTGAACGGTAACCACTCAGCGTGAGGGTGCAGAAGACGATTTTCATGATGGGTTGGCCCGCATGTAGGCGTTTACGATGTCGCGGCAAAGGGCGTGGTCCTGCCGGGCGCCGTATCCGTCGGTGATGGGTTGTTCGCCGTTTACGACGCATTGGTGAAAATGGATCAGCTCCAGCTTGAAGGCGTTCTGCTTGTTGACGACGAGTTCCTTCGTCCAGGGCTGTTCGCCGTCCATGCCCTGCACGGTGACCGGCGTCGGCAGTCCCCGGTCGAACCCCGTGGGGAACCGGATGCCCACGCGCCGCCCCGCGCCGAAGACTTCCAGGGTTTCCCGGAAATCATGCAGTTCGGGCAGGCTGGTCCAGGTCGCCGCGCAGCGGGCGTCGTTCTCGTAGGCCAGAATGGTCGTTACGCTCGATCCGCCGCGCCAGACTTCGGCGCTGACCACCCGCTGCGGCGGTCCGAACATCCCCCGCAGGCTGCTGATGTCGTGGATCATGCTGCCGGAAAGCGAGAAGAAGATGCGCCGCGCGGCCTCCGGCGCGTCGCCGATGGCGTCCCGGATGGCCTGTTCCCGCTGGCCGGCCGAGCGCTCCTTCACCGAGTCCGGGATATCGTCGAAGGCATAGAGCGTGAATTCACTCAGGTGGCGGTCGTTGCCGCAGTGGAGGTGGTTGGCCTGGATGAAGCGGATATCCGGCATGGCGAGGACCTCTTTGCGCGCGAACTGGTATCCCGGATCGTGCTGCTTCATGTACCCCACCATCAGCGTCGTGCCCGAAGCCTCGGCGGCCCCGACGATCCGGTCCGCTTCCCCGACCGAGAAGCACATGGGCTTTTCGATGAATACGTGTTTCCCCGCGTTCAGCGCGGCGACGGCCACGTCGGTCTTCGGGTCGGCAAAGCAAAGCAGCACGGCGTCCAGGTCGAGGGAGAGGAGGTCCTGGAAACCCGTGACGCGTGCCCGTGAAGGCACATGGTACATTTCTCCGATGAAGTCGACCAGTTTCGCGGACGCGTCGCAGAGCCCGGCCAGTTCGTACCGGTCCCGCAGTTCGGCGATATGGGGCAGATGCTGGATCTGGGCGATCGCGCCGCAGCCGATCACGCCGATCCTGATGCGGTCCATAGACGTTCCTTCCCGGCAGTCGATGCCCTGGTGGCGAGGCCCTGATGGCGTCGCCTGGGATCGATGCCCTCGTATCGATGCGACAGTTGGGGATGTCGATGAAGTGATTACGCCCGGAGGGATTCGAACCCCCGGCCTGCTGATCCGGAGTCAGCTGCGCTATCCAGCCGAGCTACGGACGCGCGGGGGAACCGGGAACCGGCCGATTCCCAAACCCACGACGAGCAGAAACCGATATACGCATTGAACGGGTTGATGTCAACGAAATCAGGCGGCCACCTCGACGAACAGGCCGATCGGCTGCTGTAATCGGAAATCCACGCCCCTGCGGCACTCCGTTAGCACGACCGGATTCCAGCGTCCCGGGATTTTCTCAAAAAAAGTTTGACATTTTTCTAAATGTGTATTATATATGACATATGACACATTTTGGTAAGTACATCCGATCCCGCCGCGAAGAACTGCGGAAGCAGGACAGGCGGTTCTCACTACGCCAGGTGGCGCAACGGATCGAAGTCGAGCCGGCCTATCTGAGCAAGATCGAACGGGGCGATGTGGCGCCGCCTTCCGAGGCTACGACGTTAAAGCTGGCAAGTGAGCTGGGCGAAGACCCGGACATGCTCCTGGCCATGGCGGGCAAGGTGTCGAGCGACCTGCAGGAGATCATCCGCAAGCGGCCGAAGTTGTTCGCGGACCTGATCCGGAAGATGAAGGAAGCCCCCGATCACGCCATCCTCAAGGTGGTTCGCGAAGTGCGGGACGGCGAATGGTAGACAGCAGACAATCGAAGGCGGACGGAAGGTGGTGAACGGCGGACGGCAATTGGCAGATGGTGGATTGTAGACGGCGAATGGTAGACGGCGAATGGCAATCAGTAAGGAGAACAGCGATGATTTACCTCGAGGACGACCAACTGGAAATCCATTGCCCGGAGGTCCATGACCATGCCCGGTGTGCGATCTCTTTTCAGCGTACCCTTCGGATCCCGGACGACGGGAAGGATTACCCCCTGCCCCCGGGCCTGGGCGAATTTCCCCTGCGTCACCTGGACGACTACGCGGAGCGCCTGCCGGCGGAGTGGGGCCGCAGGGGCGGCGTGATCATGCCCATGTTCCAGGCCGAGGCGATGTGGCTGAGCTTCGACAGCTACGGTGGCTATCCGTTCGCATTGAAGATCGCGACCGGGAAGATCTGCGCGATCACCGGCGAAAGCTGGATCAACCATCTGAATACCGATCCGCAGGACTACCTCGTATTGCCCGATCAGCCGTGGCTCGATGGGTACTGCGTCGAAAAAGGGGTGATTCGCCAGTTCGTGGCCATGCCGCTGGGTAAGGGGTACACGGTCGAGGAGCAGTTGACCGGCGCGGCGCAACACGGCGGCCTGCAGATAACGGCCTATCCCATGAAGGCCGAGCGGTATGAAGCGATGATGGCCGGTCGAGATGAAGTGATGAAATTGAATGCGATGGTTTCATACAGTCCGATGGAAGAGGGCATGGGCCTGGCGCCCGGCGGCCGGATGCGGCAGGAAATCTATGAAGACGGCAACGGTCTGGATGCCTGGGATCAGCGGCATCCCGTCCGGTGTTTCGTTACCATCGCCAATTCGACCCAGTGGATGGCGTTAACCGGTGAGCGTCCGCCGATCATGCCGCCCACGGCCAGAGACTACACCGAAGCCGGCCTGCCGTGGTACGACTATTACGACGCCGATCACGAGGCCGTATCGGGCAGCGATACACTGAAGTCTGTGAAGAGTGTGGCGCAGACCGGCAAGGAGAAAGGAGAAGCGGCCCTGCCGGAGAATGAAACGATCAGCGGCAGCCGGGTCGTTTCCCTCAAGGATTCCAGGAAACGTGAGGTCCGGGAGTATGGTGACAGCGAATAGATCGATACGTGAAGGCTTGCGACCGGAAACAATGTCCCGGGAAAACACCAACCGACTCTGATCGAAGAAGCTGAGGACGCTCCATGCGCGCGAATTCAGGTGCGGTCGTTCCTTCAGCGGAGTGATGCGTCGCCAGTGGATTGCTGTGCCCGGTTCAATCGGTTTGCCGGGGAGAATCGTCGCAAATTGGGAATGGCATACGGCGGGTCGGTTGCGAGGTCGGTATACCCCAGGCAGGATTCGAACCTGCGACCCTCGGATTAGAAGTCCGATGCTCTGTCCAACTGAGCTACTGGGGCGCACCACCCCCAATATACGGGATCGGGGGTGGCTGTCAACACGAGATTGGAGCGGGTTTTGGCCGATAATTGCGGTAGTAAACGAGATTTCGGACGTGCTTTTCGACTGATGGAGTGTAGCGCTTTGAACCGAGCATCGAGCCGATCACTTCCAGATGGGAGCACACATGAAACGGATACTACCGCTGTTGTTGCTGGTCTTGACTCCGGGTACGGCCTGGAGCGCGTTCGAACCCGTTTACGCCGGCGCGAGGCCGGTGGGCATGGCGGGCGCTTTCGTGGCCGTCGCGGACGACGCGGAAGCGGCCTTCCTCAATCCGGGCGGTACGCCCCAGGTCGGGCGGTTCGCCCTGACGAGCCACTATACGCGCCTGTTCGGCATGAAGGAACTGGCGCAGGTGTCCGTCTCCGGCGTCGCTCCGACCGCCCTTGGGCACCTCGGCCTGTTTTACCACGGCCTGGGAAGCTCGTTGTACCGGGAAGGCGTCTTCGGCCTTTCCTACGGTCGATCCATCGGCAGGCGATTCCATGCGGGACTGACCCTTCGCCGGCTGAGCCTTTCATTTGAAAACTACGAAGGCGCTTCCGCCGTCGCGCTGGACGCGGGCGTCCTCATTGATCTCCCCTTCAACCTTCGTCTCGGCGCGATGGCCCATGCCGCCGGCCGATTCGCGGAATCCGGTCCCGCGGCGGAGAACCCCCGTATCATCCAGGCGGGACTGAGCAGGACGGGAGACCGGCTGACGGTTTCCTTTCAGCTCGACCGCCATCCCCACCATGGCTACACCACCCGGGTGGGCCAGGAGTTTCGCCTTGCCGAGTTCGTTACGGTCCGGGCCGGCCTGACCACCGATCCGTCCCTGTTCTACGTGGGCCTGGGCCTGGCGAAGGGACGCGTGCGGACGGACTACGCCCTGTCGTCCCACTCCCTGCTGGGTGTCACGCACAGGTTCTCGCTCACCATGGAATTCGGTTGAGGGGCCATTCATGAACCGCACATGGCGTACTCTGGTCTCGGCGTCCCTCGCGGCGATTGCGATGGTATGCCTGCCTGAAGAACGGGCGGCCCAGGACACCGACTATTCGATCGACGCGCTGATCGACCGGGAAGCCGCGGACATCGATCCGGAGGACATCGCGCTGCTGGTGTCGCTGCGGCGCGACCCGCTCGACGTCAACCGGGCCGGCCGAACCGAACTGGAACAACTTCCGTGGATCACGCCGGGCCTTGCCGGAGCGATCGTTGCCTGGCGGGAACGACACGGACCGTTCGGCAGCGCCGGGGAACTCGCGCGTATTCCGGGTTTCACGGAAGCCCTCGTTGCCCGGATCCGTCCCTTCATACGGGCGGAAGACGTTCGTTCGTTTCAAACCACCGGGCGTTGGCGCCTGGCGAGAAGCCGTACCGACCGTCCTGACGCGGCGGGGAACGGCACGCTGGGCCTGCACGGCGACATCGAACTGGGGAGGATCGTCAAACTGGGAGGGCGGGGAGAACGGCGGGATCGAGGAGGTGAAACCCGGTGGCGATCGGGCTACGTGGAGCTGGGCCGGTCGGTTTCATCACGCAGGCTTATCATTGGATACTACGAAATGGACTTCGGCCAGGGACTGGTGTGGCGCAGTCATTCGATCCGGCCTTCGACGGCCAGTCTCAGCGCGTCGGTGAAACGCCGCGTCCGCGGATTCCGGCCCGTGCGCACGACCTACGCATCCGGCGCCCGGCGCGGCATGGCGCTGCAGCTGGAACGTCGGGGTTTCTCCGTGACAGGCGTACTATCGAGGGCCAAATCGGGCACGTGGGAGACAGGTGGCCGCCTGGGCTGGGCGCGAAACAGCGGGCTGTTCGGTATCTCGGCCCTGCGGTCGGAAGGCCGCCTGCGCTTCGGGGCCGACCTCGACCTGCTCTACGGCGGCACGAACCTGTTCGGCGAAATGGCCATCGACGATGAGGGATTCCGGACCGTGCAGGGCGGCATGCTCTGGAGCATGGAGCGCGTGGAAGGCGGGCTGACGTTCCACCGCCAACCGGACGCCCGGTTGATCGAAAAGTCCGAGCGCTCCTGGCAGAGCCTGCTCCTGCGCTGGCGGCCGGACCGCCGTACCACGCTTCAACTGAGCGTCGAACCCCGGTTGACGTACCTTGAACTCTACCGGCGCAGCACGCTTCGGTTTCGCCGAAGACTGGCGCGCGGAGTCCTGGCCTCCGGGGTATGGCGTCGCGAAGTGGATGCGCAGCGCGCGGCGGGAACCGTCCTGCAGGAAACCTGGCAGGGACAGGTGGCCTGGCGGCTGCCCGCCCGGGTCCAGTGGCGGGCTCGCTACGAACGCCGCGCGCAATCGGGACTGAAGCCCGTACACGACATGCGCCTGTACATGCGGTACCGGTCCAGGGACCGCGTCAGCCTGTCCGCCCAGTGGGAATACATGCTGTCCGGGTTTCCCGTGCCGGAGGATACGACGTCCCTGTTCCGGTCCAACTACCGCGAGAGGTGGGTGGTCCTGTTGTACGGACCGGTCGGACCGGGCGTTTCCACCCTGGTGCGTTACACGTGGACACGGCACACCCGATACGATCAGCTCAAGATCCCCCTCGTCGAAACACGTTGGATCCTGCAGTTGAACGCCAGGTGGTGATTCCCGCAGGTAGCCGGACGCTAAGTCCAACTCAAGGATGCGATGCAGACGTTTGCAAAGAATACCTTTGATTTCCGGTCGGCCCTTGGTATTATGCAACTCATCCATGACAGATCATGACCGAATACCTCGAACTGCTGCTGGAGATTGCGAAGTATTCAAAATATGCGAAACGATTCATACGGGTGTGGGAAGCGTACCGGGAGGCAAGGAAAATGTCGGAAAAAGAAGCAATCAACGACGATATAGAAGAAGAATTCAGGCAGGTGATTTCAGAAATCAGGGACGCCGTGCACGAAGGAAAGAGCAGGTTGTTTCATGCAAGGACTACGCTCGACGACCTGTTCGTAACGGGCGAAGGCCCTCAAGGCAAAACCACCAGTATCCCGGACAAGTTCAAAGATCACATTACTTTGGCTTCCGACGGTGACCGGACCTGGCTGGTCTGGAGACAGAACTGCTCGCCGTTCTTTGATGACAAGCCATAGGCAGCAGTCCCTGGATAGCCCCCGCCGTTTTCTCTACTAGCAACTCGCCGCTACCGTGCATCGAGGATTACCCGCCCCAGTAGTTCGCATGCCAGCTTCGCGGCGACGACCGCCGTGCCGCCGTCCCTGTCCAGTTCCGGATTGAGCTCGACCACGTCCCCGCCGGCCACGTAAGGCGCGCGCGTCGCAGCAACGATCTCGAGAATCTGGCGCACGCTCAGTCCACCCGGCTCCGGGTGGGAGACGCCCGCCGCGAACCCGGGATCGAGCGCATCGACGTCGATCGAGATGTAGACCGGCGTGTCAAACGCCAGCGCCGGAATGGGTCCTGCCGAGAACGCCGGGATCACTTCGACGTCGTATCGCTTCGCCGCGTCGTTCTGCGCGGGGGTGTAGCTGCGGATGCCGACCTGGACCAGCCGCTCGACGAGGCCGTCTTCGAGGATGCGGGCCATGGGGCAGGCGTGAGAATAACGGTTGCCTTCGAAGTCGGGGTACAGATCCGGGTGCGCGTCGAAGTGCAGCAGGCTGATGCGGCCGTGCGTCGCGGCGAAAGCCCGTACCGCGGGATACGTAACGGCATGATCGCCACCGAGGACGACGAGCCGCGGCGTTTCGGCGAGTGCCCGGCGGGTCCCGCGTTCGATTACGTCGATGGGTCCACGGGTGCCCTTTTCGTCCGGGACGTCGAGATCGCCGTGGTCCAGCACGCTGTCGCCAGGCCACACCCGCACACCGGTCTCGGAGTAGGGATTGCCGGACTCTGACGCGAGGGCGGTCCTGATGGCGGCCGGCGCGGCGGCCGGGCCGCGGCGGAACGTCGAATTCGCATCGAAACCGACCCCCAGCAGGCCGACCTGAACGTTCGCTGTCATGGATTACTCCCTTCGACCATCTGTCCCTTTTCGCCGATGCAGGGGATAATAGGCATGGCGTTGCGGAAACCTCAAGCATTAAAACGCTTTTCGATTGATCTCTCTTCGTATCGGCATTACATTGGCTGAAGCAGGTAAGAAGTTGGGAAGACGGTGCGAATCCGTCGCGGACCCGTCGCTGTGACCGGGGACGAACGCCGCATCAGGAGCCATCGCGCTCTGAGCCACTGTTCCTTAAGGGAATGGGAAGGCGCGGCAAGTAGATCGATCCGGAAGCCAGAAGACCGACCTGCCCATACATTCATCGGGACTTCCGTGGACTGAAGTCGTCCGATGTACATGGAAAATCGATCGTACGGCCGCCAGGCGTTTCGTCCCACAGCCTGATCTTCGGGGCGGAAGATGTCCCAGGGGGTGTGGATTCCCCAGGGGCGTAGATTCCCCAGGCCGTACCCGGCGGATGATAAACGGCATCCCCGTATCTGACATCGTTCAGGTGCGGGGATTTTTTATTTGAAAGGAGATCACCATGAAATGACACCGTGAAACTACACTGTGAGTTCACACCGTGAGATCACTCGGCGAAATCACACCGTGAGATCACTCCGTGAAACCACACCGTGAGTTCACACCGTGCGACCACACCGTGCGACAACGCTCGGCAACACGCCCTTCAAGACCCATCATGTATCGCCGATATCGAAGCGGCGAGCCATTTGACCTCACAGGAGCCGAAATGAACAACCTGCGAAATGCATTGAAATCAGCCCTCTGTCTTACCGTTCTTTCCGCCGCGCCGATCTTCGCCCAGCATACCCGGGATACGGCGGACCAGACGCCCAGGTTCATCCTGGACACCGTAGTCGTAACCGCTGCCCGCGTCGAAACGCCCCTGAGGCAGGTCTCGAGTTCGATCTCGGTAATCACCGCCGAGGACATGGAACGGAGCGGCCGGCGCACCGTCGCCGACGTGCTGCGCGACGTGGGCGGGCTGAGCGTGGCGCAGACCGGCGGGGCGGGCAACAACGCGTCGGTCTTCCTTCGCGGCGCCGAATCGGCCTATACCCTGTTTCTGATAGACGGAGTCGAAGTAAACGATCCCATGTCGCCGGGCCGCAGCTACAGTCCGTCGCATCTGACGGTGGACCAGGTGGAGCGGATCGAGGTGCTCTACGGGTCCCAGAGCACGCTCTACGGGTCGGACGCCATCGCGGGCGTCGTGAACATCATTACAAAACGGGGCGAAGGAAAGCCGAAGATCGGAGCCTCCATCGAGGGCGGCGCGCTGGGCACGTTCCAAAGCCGCGCGGGATTGAGCGGAGGAACGAAAAACTACCAGTATGCGATCGACGGTTCATTCCTGAATACCCGGGGCATCTCATCGAACGCCCTGGGAAACCAGGAAGAAGACGGATACCGCAACACGACCCTGGCCGGACGCTTCGGGGCGGCGCCCTCCGCCGGCGCTTCGGTCGATCTCACGTTCCGGTACACGGACGGCCGCGCGGACATCGACAACGGGACCGGGCCGAATGCAGACGATCCCAATCGGCTGAATTCATCCAGGCAACTGTTCGTCAGGCCCTCCGCGACCGTCGAGCTCTGGTCGCAGCGATGGAAGCAGACGCTGGGATACAGCCTGGTCGACCACCGCAGGGAGGACGACAATCCGGCGGACGAGCACCAGGAAACGGCTTCAAACTCCACGTTCGACGCCCGGTTGCACAAGGTGGACTGGCAGCACACGCTGGCGCTGGCCGAGGGGAACACGGTCGTTTTCGGGGCCGAAACCGAGTCGGAACAGGGCGAATCGGAATCGAAAGGGCGGTTTCCGAGCAAGTTCGACCGGCGGACGGCCAGGATGACCGGCGTCTACTTGCAGGAACTGCTGCGGTATGGCAACTCGCTTTCTGCCACCATGGGCGTTCGGGCCGATCATCACAGCCGCTTCGGCGCCAAAGTCACCTACAGTGTCGCGCCGAATGTGTATTTCGAAGGCTCCGGCATCCGAATCAAGGGCGCCTACGGTACGGGCTACAAAGCGCCTTCGCTGTTTCAGTTCTATTCTTCCTTCGGTGACTCGACGCTCCAGGCGGGGACGAGCAGAAGCTGGGAAGCGGGGATCGAGCAGTACCTGGCCGATCAGCGGCTTGCGGCCGGCGTGACCTGGTTCGACAATTCCTTCGACAACATGATCGGATGGGACAGCGAAACATCCAGTTACAAGAACGTGTTCAAGGCGACGAGCAGAGGGTTGGAACTGACCGGCCGGTATACGGGGACCGTGGGCACAACGCTTCGGGCCTACTATACCCTTACCGATTCGAAGGACCACGAATCGGACGAGCAGCTGCTGAGGCGGCCGAGGCATAGCGGCGGGATCGTGCTGGACCAGCGGGTACGGCCGGGGATCGATCTGAACCTGAGTTTTCGATTTTCAGGGGAACGGCGCGACAACGACTTCTCCACCTGGCCGGCGACGCCGGTGACGCTGGACAGCTACGGGATCGTGAACGTCGCCGCCAATTGGAAGATCACACCGAACATACAGGTGTTCGGCCGGATCGACAATCTGCTCGACGCGGAATACGAGGAGATCCTCGGATACGGAACCGTGGGCATCGCGGGCTATGTCGGCGTCCGGGTAGGAAGCGGCGGCCATTGAGAAACGGGTATGGGGAAGCGGCGGCAATTGAGAAACGGGTATGGGGAAGCGGCGGCCATTGAGCATCGGGCATGGGGAAGCGGCGGCAATTGAGAAACGGGCAGAGGGAAGCGGCGGCCATTGATGAGCCCGCGGATGGGCTAATTGATAAGCCCGCGGAAGGACTACACGCTGTCCCGCACGATCCCCAGTTCGTCCATTATTTCCTGAATGGCGGACCAGACGGGCGGGTCGATTTCGATACCCTGTTTTTGCTGACGCCGCCGCTCGCGTCGGGCGCCGTCGCCGGGCACGCTGATTTCGTCGACGCCCGGCGCCTTGCGCGCGCCCTTGATGCTCTCCACGAGCCGGTCCACTTCGGCGGAAAAGGCGGACCTCGAAACGAACTTGTCCGGGTCGATGGCGAGGATGAACAACGCGTTCCGGTCGAGGTCTTCCGGGGACCGGCCGCTGCATCCCGCACCGCTCAGGCCGCCTGTCAGCACGTCGACCAGGATGCTCAGCGCAAAGCCCTTGTGTCCCGCGATCAGGCTGCCCAGCGGCAGGAGGGCCGCCTGCCTGGGCGTGGCGAAATAGGCCTCGGCATCCGTCGTGGTCCGTCCATCGCCGTCGATCAGCCACCCGTCGGGTATAGGCTGGCCCTGGTTGCGCAGCATCTTGAGCCGACCCTCGGAAGAGACCCCCGTCGAGATGTCGATGAGGATCGGTTCGCCGCTCTCCCGGGGAATGCCGACGGCCATGGGGTTGGTGCTCATCAGGGGCGAGGTCGCGCCCCAGGGCGCCACGCAGGGATTGCCCCCCGCGTCGTTGGTCATGAGCAGCGCGATGTAACCGTCTTTCGCCGGCTGTTCCACGTATCCGCCCAGCCGGGCGATATCGTTGGCGTTCACGACGCTCACGCAGCCGATGCCCGTTTCCGCGGCCTTGCCGACGGCGCGCTTCATGGCCTCGGCGGCCGTCCAGGGTCCCATGCCCATGTTGGCGTCCAGGTGCAGCGTGGAAACGGTTTCCCCAAGGATCTCCAGCGGAGCGCCCGGGATCATGTTGCCCGCGCGGATACCCTCCGTGTACATGGTTATCCGCATCACGCCGTGGGAGTGGTATCCGGAAAGGGAGGCTTCCATGAGCCGCTGGACGACCACCTGCCGCTCGTCGCCTTCCAGGCCCAGGCGTTCGAAGACTCGGTCCATGATCCGGGCCACGCGGTCCGGTTCCATGCGCATGGGACGGGGTTCCGAAGTCGAATTGCTTTCCGATGCGGACATGCTCGATGCATCCTCCATGCTGGGCCGTCCCCGGCGCGGTATCGACCGGGCGCGGGACGGCTTTCCTGATTAATCGTGCACGAAGCTATGAGTACGGACCATCATCGATCGGGCGCGAACCATCATCGACGGCGCGCGAACCTCTATCGTCCGTGAGCGAATTTTCGAGCGCGAACCCGCTGTTTCTAACCGTCCAGCGCGCCCAGGTGCGCCAGGCCTTCTTCGATGTTCCGCTTCTGTTCGTCCGACGGCTCCTGCATGGGGGCGCGAGGATACCGGCCCGGGCACCCCTGCAGCGTCTGGGCATACTTGGTGCAGGCCGGCAGGTTCGTCCCCCACAGGGCATTCCAGAGCCGCAGGAGTTTTCGGTGCAGATCGAGGGCCCGCGCGTGATCGCCGGCCTGAACCGCGTCCCACACGTCCACCGAGGCCCGGGGCGCCGCCGTCAGGATGGCCGCGATCGATCCGCGGGCGCCCAGGGTGTAGGCCGGGTACATCAGGGCGTCCACGGCACAGAAGAGCAGGTGCTCCGGGTCGGCCATGAGCATCAGGTCGGCGAACAGCTTCAGGTCTTCGGCGCTCTGCTTCACCCCGACGACGCCGGGCACTTCGTCCATGATCCGGCAGAGCAGCTCCGGCGAGAGGTAGCTCCAGGGCACCACGTTGTAGATGATGATGGGATGTTCCACTTCTTCGCCCATCACCCTGAAGTGCTCCTGCATGGCATCGTCGTCCGGGCGAAAGAGGTAATGGACCGGGGTCACCTGCAGCGCCGCCACGTCGAGGTCGGCGATGGCCTGTCCCCTCCGGACCGCGTCGCGGGTGCTGTCGACGATAATACCCGCGATAATCGGCACACGCCCCGCCGCCGCGTCCAGGGCCGTGTCCACGAGCCCCCGGAACTCATCGACGTCGATCGTATGGCCCTCCCCGGTGCTGCCGCCCACCGCGATGCCGTGGGCGCCCTGATCGATCAGCCAGTTGACCTGTTCCTTCATGGCCCCGAGATCCACGTCGCCGCCCCGGGAGAATGGTGTGGTCGCCGGGGGGATTACGCCCCGCAGGTCGTTCAGCATGTCTTCCTCCTATGATAGGTTGCGTTCGATGTTTCGATTTGTTTGAATCCGCGTCTTTGTGCGTTGCCTGGCCGGGTTGATTCTGATTCGTTGAGGGTCACCCATTGTGTCAGCCTGCCGGCCTGCTCAACGTCATCCGGCCTGCTCCCCGCCGCGCCGGAACGCCATGTGCAGCGCCATGATGAGCACGGCCGTTCCGATACCCCAGGTCGCCGGGGATACACCCCCCATTCCTTCCCCGTTCGTGGTCAGGTGCACGAGGATCATCACCAGGACGGACCCGGCGATCGTGGCCAGGGCGCCGTTCGCACTGGGCCGGGCGGAATAGAGTCCCGCGATCAGCGGTACGAACAGGGCCACGGAAAGAATGCTGTAGAAGATGGTCAGCGCCGTGATGACATCCGGAAGCACGGCCGCCAGGACGACGCCCGCGAGCCCCGCGACGACGGCCGTAATCCGGCTGACGGCCAGCATCCGCTGCTCGGAAGCGCCGGGTTCGATGTAGGTCTGGTACAGGTCCCGGCTCAGGGAGGTCGTCAGCATGAAGAGCACGGCGTCGGCGGAACTGATCTCCGCGGAGAACACGGCGGCCAGCGTCAGCCCGCCGATCCAGAAGGGCAGGGCGTCCATCAGCAGGCGGGGCAGCGCCAGGTCCGGGGAAGCCAGGGACGGGAACGCGTGGTAGGCCGCCATGCCGAGCAGCGCGGGAATGAAGGCGAAGAGCATCAGGGCGACCGCGTTTACGCACACCCCCTGCCTGACTGCCCGGGCGTCCCTTGCGCCGTAGATCTTCTGCAACAGGCCGGGCGAGATGATGAACGCGGGCACCAGGACGACGAGGTAACCCCAGACGCGGGACGGATCGTCCCCGAACCAGTTCGTGAACCCGGACGTCGCCGTCCCTTCCCCGGACAGGAGACCGCCTCCCGATACGATCATGAGAAAGGCCAGGATGAAACCGGACAGCTTCACTACCAGCTGGACCATGTTGACCCGGGCGGTGGACGTCAGGCCTCCGAAGGTGAAATAGACGACCACCACGGCGCCGCCGGCCAGGCAGGCGACGTACTTCGGGATGCCCAGCACCAGGTTCAGGATCCAGGCCAGGGGAATGAGCTGCCCGGCCAGGATCGCCAGGGAACCGAACCACAGCAGCACGGCGATGAGACCGCGGACACTGCGGTTATACCGGTGTTCCAGGTAATCGCCGACCGTGTACAGGTCCCGGTCCCTGGCCACGCGCCACATGCGGGGCCCCACGGTCAGGCCCAGGATGAGGCTGCCGATGCCCGCCGACCCCACCCACCACCACGCGGAAAGGCCGTGGGTGTACCCCAGGCCCGTGGCGCCGACCGTTGAACCGGCGCCCAGGTTCGCGGCCAGCAGCGTGGAGAACAGCAGCACGGGAGAAAGCCGCCGGCCGGCCACGAAGAAGTCCTCCGCGCGACGCACCGACCGGGACGTCCACCAGCCGATCAGCATGAGGAAAAGGGAATAGACGAGGAGGGCGGTTACGTAGGGGGACATAGAAATTCAATGCGCGGGTTCGAGCCGGACCGGCGGGCCGGACCGACGGACCGACGAGCGTACGAGGCGTACGAGGCGTACGAGGCGTACGAGGCGGTAACTGTCGTGTGGCACGCAGCGGTCCTCCTCGCCCCAGGTCATCCTTCTTCGTTCAAATCCGAATAGGATGGATAACCGGGCAGCCCTTCGGCCGTCACGACGGCGCGGATGATGGCACGGGTGACGGCTTCCGCCGCCAGAATGGACACCAGGGACAGGTTCACCTCACCCTCCCAGGTCCCCGTGGCCATGGTGAAGAGGGTGTCTCCATCCGCCTGCAGGTGGGCCGGGTTGATGGCGCGCGCCAGGCCGTCGTGCCCAACCTGCGCGACGCGGCTCGCCTGGGTCTTGGTCAGTCCGGCATTGGTCGCGATCACGCCGATGGTCGTATTCCCGGGCGGCGCCTCCAGCCGAAGCGACCCGGTCTCGCGGAGCTTCCTGGCCACGCGGACGAACCCCGACCCGTCCGGCTTCCTGGCGCCGGCGAGCACGCGGCCCGTATCCGGATCGTACACGTCGCCCACGGCGTTCACCGCGACGATGGCCCCGACCTTTAGTCCGCCGGGGGTGGAGAAGCAGGCGTTGCCGATGCCGCCCTTCATGGCCGTGCGCGTGCCTCGCGGACCGACGGACATCTTGCCGACCGTGGCGCCCGCGCCCGCGCCGATACTGCCCTCGGGCACCGGACCGGTTGTCGCGGCCTGGCAGGCCAGGTAGCCGGCTTCCGCGTCCGGGCGTATGTCGGGCCTGTCCCCGATCCCGAGATCGAAGAGGATGGCGGCGGGGACGATCGGCACCCGGGCGATGCGCACGTCGAACCCGATGGACCTTTCTTCGAGGTAGCGCATGACGCCCGTGGCCGTGTCGAGTCCGAAGGCGCTGCCGCCGGACAGGACGATGGCGTGGACATGCTGCACCATGTTCACGGGATCGAGCAGGTCGGTTTCCCGGGTGCCCGGCGCTCCGCCGCGCACGTCGACGCCGCCCACTGCGCCTTCTTCCGCCAGGATCACCGTGCATCCCGTCGGCCGCCGCGCGTCGGTGAAATGCCCGACCCCGATCCCCTCGACCTCCGTAACGGATCCCGATGGACCGAGTGGATCGGACTTCTGGCCGAAGGCGGTTTCGTATCGGCCCCCGAGACCGGCCAGGATGCCCGCGCCGGACAGCCCGGCGGATTTCCGGAAAAAGGATCGCCTGTTCATTGTAATCAGGCCGGGGAAGAGGGGTCCGGCAGCATCGGCGGACCCCGTTGTGGAATGCCGTTTTACGTCAGATCAAGATGGCCATTCCCCGGCCCGCCGTCAATTCAATTGTATACGCGTGTGTACGCGGCGAAGGCGGTTGTGGGGGTCCCGCCCGGATGCGGCCCCGTGTCTGTCCGAGCCGTTCTTCACGCGGGTCCCGCCCGGATGCGGCCGCCGGAGTCTCGCTCGGTCCGTCCTCACTCGGGGAAAGCGCGAGCGCCCGGTGGTGTATAGCCGAGATTATCCTCACGCGGCCTCGGACGCGTCCTGCCGGACAAAGTCCAGCCGGCCGCCTTCGCGGATGACCCGGATCTCGTCCCCTTCCCTGAACCGGCCTTCGAGCAGCGCCATGGAAAGGGGGTTCTCGACGAACCTTCGAATCACCCGCTTCAGGGGCCGCGCGCCGTACTGGGGCTCGTACCCCTCGTCGGCAAGCAGCGACTCGGCTTCGGGAGACATCGCCAGCGTCAAACCGGCCTGCTTCGACAGGCGTCCCTGCAGTTCGCGAATCTGAATGCGGACGATCTCCCGGATGTGATCCCGGCCCAGGGGGTGGAAGATGATGATCTCCTCCAGCCGATTGATGAACTCGGGGCGGAAATGGGAACGCACCGCGTCCATCACGTCCGAACGCACCTGTTGGTCCCGGGACGCGTCGTGCCCCCCGATGAACTCCGTCCCGATGTTGGAGGTCATGATGATCACGGTGTTCCTGAAATCCACCGTGCGTCCCTGGCCGTCCGTGAGCCGTCCGTCGTCGAGGACCTGCAGCAGCATGTTGAATACGTCGGGATGGGCCTTCTCGATCTCGTCCAGCAGCACGATCTGGTAAGGCCTGCGCCGCACCGCTTCGGTCAGCTGGCCGCCTTCCTCGTACCCCACGTAACCCGGCGGCGCGCCGACCAGCCGGGCGACGGAGTGGCGCTCCATGTACTCGGACATGTCGACGCGGACCATGGCGTTCCTGTCGTCGAAGAGAAACTCTCCCAGCGCCCGGGCCAGCTCGGTCTTGCCCACGCCGGTCGGCCCGAGGAACAGGAAGGAGCCGATGGGCCTGTCGCCGTCGCCCAGGCCGGCCCGGCTTCGCCTGACGGCGTTGGAAACGGCGACGATGGCCTCATCCTGGCCCACCACCTGCCGGTGCAGCCGGGACTCCATCCGCACCAGCTTCTCGACCTCACCCTCGACCAGGCGGCTGACCGGTATCCCGGTCCACTTGGAAACGACCTGGGCGATGTCCTCCTCGTCCACTTCTTCCTTGAGCATCCGGCGTTCCTGCTGAAGCACGGACAGCGCCTCGTTTTTCTCCTCGAGCCGGCTGTCGAGCTCCCGCTGCTCGCCGTACTGCAGGCGGGCCGCCCGTTCGTAGTCTCCGGCCCGCTGGGCCCGGTCGGCCTCGATTTTGAGCTGTTCGGCCTGTTCCTTGATCCCCTGGATCGTCTTGACCAGTTCCTTCTCGGCGAGCCAGTGCGCCCGCAGGGCGTTCCGCCGTTCTTCCAGGTCGGCCAGCTTGCATTCGACGGGTTTGATACGCTCCTCCGCGTCGTGCTCGCGCTTGATCGCCTCGCGCTCGATCTCCAGCTGGCGGATCTGCTTCTCGAGGTCGTCCAGTTCGGCAGGCATGCTGTCGATCTCCATGCGCAGGTTCGCCGCGGCCTCGTCGACCAGGTCGATGGCCTTGTCGGGCATGAAACGGTCGCTGATGTACCGCTCCGCCAGCGTGGCCGCGGTGACCAGGGCGCCGTCGCGGATCCGGATGCCATGATGGATCTCGTACCGCTCCTTGAGGCCGCGCAGGATGGACACGGTGTCTTCGATGGAAGGCTCGCCGACGTATACGGGGGCGAACCGCCGCTCGAGGGCGGCGTCTTTCTCGATGTGCTTCCGGTATTCGTCCAGCGTCGTAGCCCCCACGCAGCGCAACGTCCCCCGCGCCAGCGCCGGCTTGAGCATGTTGGAGGCGTCCACGGCCCCTTCCGCGGCGCCCGCGCCGACGATGGTGTGCAGTTCATCGATGAACAGGACGATGTCGCCCGCGGCCTCCTCCACTTCCTTCAGGACGGCCTTGAACCGTTCCTCGAACTCGCCGCGGAACTTGGCGCCGGCCAGCATGGCGCCCATATCGAGACTGATCACCTTGCGTCCCTTGAGGGACTCCGGGACGTCCTCGGTCACGACTTTCTGTGCCAGGCCTTCCACGATGGCCGTCTTCCCCACGCCTGGCTCGCCGATGAGCACGGGATTGTTCTTGGTCCGCCTGGACAGCACCTTGATCACACGCCGGATTTCCTCGTCCCGCCCGATGACCGGGTCGAGCCGCCCCTCCCGGGCAAGCTCGGTCAGGTCCCTGCTGAATTTCTCCAAAGCCTGGTAGCCGGATTCCGGCGTCTGGCTCGTGACGCGCTGGCTTCCCCTGACCTCCTGCATGGCCTTCAACAGGCCGTCCCGGCTCGCGCCCGCTTCCGCCATCACGCGCTGGACCGCACCGCCATCTTTCAGCAGCGCGAGGAGCAGGTGCTCCACGCTGATGTATTCGTCTTTCAGTGCCTGCGCTTCCTTCAGCGCTCCGTCCAGTACGCGCTGGAAGGCGTCCGATGCGTAGAGCGACGCGCCGTCTCCGGTTACGCGCGGCAGCTTGTCCAGGGCGGCTTCCAATCCCTCCCGGACCCGGGCCGTATCCGATCCCGCCTTCTTCAGCAGCGTGGCCGCCAGGCTTTCGTCCTGATCCAGCAGGGCCAGGGCCAGGTGGGCGGACTCCAATCGGTTGTGGTTCCGGCCGCGCGCCAACTCCTGGGAGATCTGAAGCGCTTCCATCGACCGCTGCGTCAGTTTGTCCGTTCTCATGTCGCTTCCCTCCTTGCTCATTGCCGCCTGAATCTTTCGCGATATTGCGCCTCTCAGCCTTTTTCAAGCGCAAAACACGTGCCATGGCTGCTTTCGCTGCGGCTCCGGCCATTTCGGTCCTGGAAAATGGCTTTTATATTTGAATATCCGGCGGAGGAACGCCATAACCTGCCAAATTGTCAGATCTGCCAAATTGGCATATCCTGGATCATCTATTTGTAAAAGCAACGCGGACGCGGCGGGAATGATGGCGGGGAACGGAGACCGGCGTTGATCGCCGGGGAATCGCCCGGGATGGATCGCCGGGGATGGATCGCCGGGGATTGAGCGTCTGGGCGTGTCAGATCAGGCTGGTTTACGGAAATGAAGCGGTAGAAACCAGCGGGGCACGTGGCGGCAGTAACGGAGGTATTCATCGCCGAGGGTGCGTCGAAGGGCGGGCTCCTCGACGATGACCAGGTACAGGGTCAGCCACGCCCAGTACAGCATCGCGTAGACGAGCAGCGCGAGCGATTCGAAGGCGAGGGATTCTCCGAACAGGATGACGACGACGCCGAGCTGCAGGGGATTGCGGGAGCGGCCGTGGACTCCTTCGGACCAGATGGGGCGAGCTTCGCCGGCGGGATCGTCATGGGCGGCTCGTCCGACGTTTTCGGAGGTAGGTTCTTCTGTGGCGCCCGTAACCGCGCTCCGGGGTCCCGGCGACTGGTCATCCGCGGACAACATGGCCGCCATGCGAATGCGTTCGGAGAAGGCGCGGATATAGAGTGCCGCGCCCAGAAGGATCATCACCGATCCCGCGGCCGGATAACCGGAATCGAAACCCATCTCCTCCATGCCGGCGGTCCGGTTCAGGATCAGCCAGGGGAGGGCCGCCGCGAAGATGGCGTGGCGTACCAGCGCGCCGATCAGCGGGACGAGTATGATCCGGGCGCCGGACACGGCGCTACCTCACCTTCACGTAGCCGATGCCCCGGACATCGGGCTGGATGAGCCAGAAGGCGACCAGGTATGCGCCGTCCGGCAGGACGGTCACCGCGGGTTCGCCGAAGGAGTAGTCCTGCCACTCGTCGTGCTCGCCGGAGGTATCGCTTTGCGTCCGTACTTCGGCTTTCCAGACGAGATCGTCCGTTTCTATGCCGAAATCGTCGTCCGTGGGCCGTGCGACGGCGAGACGGATGCCCGGTTCGCCGTGCTGGCGCTGGTTGTATACCATCAGCGCCCGTCCGTCCGCCAGGGCGGTCAGGGAGACGGACTGGCCCAGCGTGCCCGTGGAGCGCGTCGGCGTCCACGACAGGCCGCCGTCGTGGGACAGGGCGTATGCGTTGGGATAGTCCGGTTTCCCGTGCGGCGCGATTTGCCAGCACGCGCCGAGGAGCCGGCCATCGGCTAGTTCCACGACCCAGGCCTCGGCGGCCGTCGATCCGGCGTCGTCGAAACGCAGCATCGATCCATGTCGCCACGTAGCGCCCCGGTCCTCGCTGCGGAGGTAGACCACCTGGTTGCGATCCACTTTCACATCCGGATCGAAGGTGTTGTAGGGGGAGTAACAGCAGATCCAGGTCCCGTCGCGGGTCACGGTGAGCGCGCCCGGCGCTTCCGCCGAACCGGGGGCGGGCAGGACGATCGGCACCGGTTCGGTCCAGGACCGTCCCTGGTCATCCGAGGACGCCCAAAACATGGCGTTCTGCTTGATGCCGTGGGTTTCGTCCAGCCAGAACGATTCGCCAGGGGTATCGATGGGGATGCGGATGCCCGTGATGAAGCAGGTCCCGTCCGGCGCCTTGCTGATCGACCCTATGTGGGCGAATTCATCGTGCAGATGGGACCACAGATAGGCCGGTTTCGTCCACGTGCGACCGCCGTCGCTCGAGTGGACGATGACCTGCTTGAAGTCGTTCTGCCCGAGCGCTTCCTGTACGGCGAAGGAACAGACCAGGCTGCCGTCGCCGGTGACCACGCACCGCGAGCAGGCCGCGACCGCGTCCGGTCCGATCGACGGTTGCCGGGCGATCATGCCCTGTTCCAGGATTTCGAATGCCATATTGCGCACCTCGTTCGATTAATGGACTTCGACGGCTCGCCGGCGCATGGTGGATCCTACACCCGCCTGAATTTCTGTATACGGTTATGCGCGAAGGGCACTTCGCACACGTAGACGTCGCCGTGGGAATCCACCCAGATGCCGTGAGGCGCGTCCACGAACAGCCCGTCTTTTTCGTCCCGGTTGCCCCACTGCGACAGGACCTCGCCGTCCAGGTTGAGTATGCTGACCCTGCCGGGCGCCTCGGCAAGGTAGACGATGTTGTCCGGGTCGATGTAGAGGTCGTTCGCGGCCAGCAGATGGTCCCATGTTTCGAGGAAGCCGCCATTGGCGTCGAATACCTGCACTCTCGAGTTCCCGCGGTCCACGATCAGTACACGGCCATCCTTGTCCACGCGGACGCAGTGCGGCGTATCGAACTGCCCCGCCCCGCTGCCGTGCCCGCCCCAGGTGGCCAGCAGTTCGCCGGCCGTGGTGAAACGGTGCGCGTAACTCTGGCCGTAGCCGTCGGTCACGTACAGGTCGTCGTCCAGGCCGAGCACCGCCCAGGTGGGCGCGTTGAACGGCTGGCCGGGTTCGCCCGCCTTATCGGGCGTTCCGAGCATGGAGAGCATCTTCCCATCGAGCGTGAAGGACATCACGGTATGCAACACCACGTCGGTCATGTAGATGACGTCGTCCTCGCTGATCCAGATGGAGTGGGGTACCTTGAAGATATCCCGGCCCCAGTCGTAGAGGAAACGGCCTTCGCGGTCATAGACCACGACGGCCGGGTCGGGTTCCCGGTCGATGACGTGCACGCGGTCCTGTGAATCACAGGCCATGGAGGATACCACGCCGAGGGCCCGGCCTTCGGTCCCGCCTCCCCAGCCTTCGACGAGTTCGTAGGTGTAATCTCCCGATCCGTAAACCATGTAGGGGTCTCCTTGCCGCCTGGTTTGCTGGTTGGGGTCACCTGGCTGCCAGGCCGCCTTGTGTGAACGCCTGGCCCGCTGGTTTGACCGCCTGCATCACGCCTCGAATCGACGTATTTTCACACGATGCCCGCCCGGGCGGCGAGCACGGGCTCCCAGCATCCCCCGGGCCGCTCCACGTCGTCCACGTCGCACAGCGGCGGCGCGTCTTCGTTCCACCGCAGCACGGCCACGTCGCCGCATGCGCCGGTGCGCAGGGTGCCGACCTCGCCCTTCAGTCCCAGCACTTCCGCGGGACGGCTCGTCACGCGCGGGAGCGCGTCGCGTTCGGCCATGCCCGCCGCGATCAGTTTGGACATCGTCCGGGGCAGGTCGTGCTGCGGGCTGCTTCCCACGTGCCGGCTGTACTGGTCGGTGGAAATCGTATCCGGCAGGAATCCGTCCGCGATGGCGGCCTCGGCGACCGCGAAGCTGAAGGACCGCATGCCGTGGCCGATATCGAAGAGGACGCCCCGCTCGCGTGCGTCGCGCACGCTGGAGCGGATCCTGCCGTCCTTCACGACGCTCTCGGGGAAATCGTTGAAACAGTAGGTGACCACGTCCCCGGCGCGAAGCAGCGGCAACTGGTCGTCGAGCGACCAGTCGCTGGACAGCCGCGTGCCGACCAGGAGAGGTTTGCCGGACCGTTCGGACGCCTCCAGGGCGCGGGTCATGATCTCCCTGGGCGGCGTGGGATTGCTCGGCCCCGTGTTGGCCGCGATACCCCAGATGGCGTCGCCCCCCGATTCGATGGCCGAGACGCAGGCTTCCACGTCCGCCGCTTCAAGGTCCGGAAAGCAGGCGTCCGGATGGGATTCGCCATGGATCGAAAGGTTGATGGCGAGCACCACGCGCGTCCTGCACTCCCGGATCACCTGTTCCCGGTAGGCCGGCCAGTTATTCGCGCCGGCGTCGCCCTGGGACATGACCGTCGTGACGCCCCGGGACAGGAAGTGGGCGTCGGGGTCGACGCCGTACCGCGAGCCGCCCCGGGCCGGATGAGCGTGAAGGTCCACCAACCCCGGCAGCGCCAGGCCGTCGGGAAAGTCGAAGGTCATGGCGGCTTTACCGTCGACCGCGGGCCCGGATGCCGCGATGCGCCCGTCTTTAACCGCCACGGCTCCCGGTCCGTCGAGACCGGTATCCTCACAGAACAAGCGGCCCGCGCGTATGAGCAGGTCGTAGTCGAACGTTGACATGGAATCTCCGGATCGGGGGCTTTTTAAATTAAGTAATCGTCAGGAATCACTATGTCGGTCAGGACCAGTCTGATTATACCGTGGCCCTGCCCCGGGACCAATACAAATCACTCAAGGCCCGGCCCCGGGACCAATACAAAATGTCGATTGACCGTCGCCCTCCCTGTTCGTCTGTGAATGCACACACCAGGCGGTCCGGTCGGGTCGTACAGGTGTCAGGACACTTCCATGGCCCTTCCTCTACAGCTGCCCGCGGGTCGCTTCGCCCATTTCCTGCATTTCGGCGTCCGACAACCCGTCGAATCGGCTGAACAGGAAGGCCTTCCCATAGTCCGGCAGTTCACCGCCGGCGACGTGGGCGGCAACCAGTTCGCCCGCCGCCTGTGAACCCATGACGCCATACCCGGAATGCGCGCCGGATATGTACGCGCCTTCGACGGGCAACGGACCGATCAGCGGACGGTTGTCCGGGGTCTTGCAATAGTATCCTCCGTCGACCGGCAAGGTGTCGGCCCCTTCGAAATACACCCGCATCCCCGGGATCATGCGGGCGAGTCCGCGCAGGACGATCTCCGGATAGGCCGGATCGAACGCGAGCGGGAACTCAGCCGCCCGCGGCGCCGTATCGTAGGTCCAGATGCCCAGGAAGGTCTGTTTCCCGTCCCTGAACCGGGGCCGGATATGCAGCCCGGAGGGAAAGGGTTCGATGAGGTGGCGGGTGGCCGGATCGGCGTAGCGTCTCGCTCGCTCGTCGTCGTCCCAGACCAGGTCGATCGGGTCCGTCCAGATCAGCATGGGCGTTTCGGGAGGCAGCACGCCGGCCCGGTCTTCGACAGTGACCTTGCCGTGCAGTTCCATGAAGACCGGGACCTCCAGTCCAAGCATCCGGCCGGCGTCCCGTACCAATGGTCCGGCGGCGAGGACGAGTTTTTCGGTTTCGATCGTCGATCCGGATGCCAGTCTCGCGCCCGTGACCCGGTTGTTCCTGGTCTCGATGCGCGTGATCCTGTCCTGAACGACCCTGACGCCCGCGGACGCAATGCGGTCGAGCATCCACCGTCCGAGCGACGGGACGTCCATCCAGCCGCATCGCCGCACGTGCAGCATGGCAACCGTATCGTCCGTCAGGAACGGGAACACAGCATTGATTTCATCGGCGTCCTGCAGGAGATCGGCGCCCGCCGGGTCCGGACCCAGTCCCTCGGGCCGCGAAGGTACATAGGACCCGCCGTCGCCATGCTCGCGCAAGGCGCCTCCGCCCAGGCCGGACACCGCTTCCGCTTCTTTTCGCAGTTCCGGGATGCGGTTCGGGTCGCCGGTGAGGAACACGTAGCCCCTCCGGTTCATCCGGATCGCGTTGCCGCTTTCCTCGGCGACTTCTTCCAACAGGTCGATGCTCCGGTTCATGAACCGGAACATGGAGGATTCGGACCACCAGTTTCGGTAGGCTTCGGTGCCGTAGGCGCTGGTCAGCGACAGGGGCGGTATTTCATCGACGAGCACGACGTTCCGCGCGCCGTGGCGAACGACGAGCTGATAGGCGGCGGTCACGCCTGCGATGCCCGCGCCGCAGATGACGATCTCCGCTTTAGTGCTCACGACTCGGCCACGGGTGGACGCCTTTCCCAGGTCCGGGTCGCCTGCTCGAAGGCGTGGGCGAGTTGCAGGACCCCGAGCTCGTCCTCGTGACGGCCGACGATCTGCAGTCCCACGGGCAGTCCCGAGGAAGTGAATCCGCAGGGAACGGAGATGGCGGGCAGTCCCGTGACGGTGACGTAATAGCACGACTTCATCCAGTCGATGTAGGTCTCCATCTGTACGCCGTCTATTTCCGTGGGGTAGGGCGTGTTCACGTCGAAGGGCGGGACCTGGCTGACGGGGAAGATCATGAAATCGTGGCGCTCCATGAACCGGCGGACCCGCTGGTACAGGGTGGTCCGGTCAATCTCCGCGCGGGCGATCTGCGGACCCGTCAGGGCGAACCCGGCTTCGAGGTTCCAGATGACGGTGTCCTTGATCTGGTCGCGGTGCTTCTCGAGGAGATCGCCGTAACCCTGGATGAAGCTCCACGCCCGAAGCGTCTTGAATACCTCGTCGGCCTCGGCGAAATCGGGCTGGCCCGGTTTGACGGTCATGCCAAGGTCCTCGAATACCCCGCGCTTCGCCTCGATGGCCGAGGTGACCTCGGGGTCCACGGGCAGTCCGCCGAAGTCCATGCTCCAGGCGACGGTCGCCCCCTTGAAGTCCCGTTCCAGCGGCAGGGCGAAGGATCGGCCAGGCTCCCGGATGGCAAGGGGCGCGCGGGGATCGGGACCCGCTATGGCGCTGAGCATGAGGGCGGTGTCCGCCACCGTCCGGGCCATGGGACCCTGGACGCTGAGCTTGCCCCAGGCGTTGACGGCCGGCCACCTCGGCACGCGGCCCGGCGCGGACCGCAGCCCCACCACGTTGCAGAAGTTGGCCGGGTTGCGCAGCGAGCCGCCCATGTCGCTGCCGTCGGCGATGGGCAGCATGCCGCAGGCCAGCGCCACGGCGGCGCCTCCGCTGCTGCCGCCGCAGGTCCGGGACGTGTCGTACGGGTTGAGGGTCGCGCCGAAGACCGGGTTGAAAGTCTGGGACCCGGCGCCGAATTCGGGCACGTTCGTCTTGCCGAAGGAGATGGCGCCGGCCTTCTTCAGTCGCTCCACGATGAGCTCGTCCTGGCCCGGCACGAAATCGCGGAAGATCGGCGAACCGTAGGTCGTCCGGACGCCCCTGGTCAGGACCAGGTCCTTGTGGGCGATGGGCAGGCCGAAGAGGGGCCCCCCCGCTTCGCCTTGCGCGATGGCCTCGTCGGCTTTCCGGGCGCCGTCTAGCGCCTGCTCGGGGTGGTAGGTGACGATGGCGTTCACGGCGGGGTTCACCCGGTCGACCTGGGCCAGGTGGGCTTCCATGACTTCCGTAACGGATACGTCCTTGCGGCGGATCATGCGGACGAGGTCGGTCGCGGAGGTGAAACACAGTTCGGAAACGGGCATGGCGCGCCTTTCTGATCTTGTTTCTAATCGGGAGAATCTATGGGTCGCGTCCGTTGGCCGGGACGTGGGCCCGCGCGTCGCGTCCGGTGACCGGGACGTGGGACTGCGTGTCGCGTCCGGTGTCCGGATACTTCAGCCAAGGATCTCCGTCAGGGCCCCGGTGAAGATCCGGCTTTCCGCCTCGTTGCCGTAGGACACGCGGATCATGCCGGAAATACCCCAGGACGCCTCGGCGTTGATTACGATAATGCGCCGCTCGGCCAGTGCCTGCGTCACCGCTTTCGCGTCGCCCACTTCGATCAGGACGAAGGCCGCCTCGCTGGGGACGTACGCCAGCCCGAGGGCCTCGCAGGCCTCGTAGTAGATCGCCTTGGACGCGCTCGCGGCCTCCCTGGAACGGACCACGTGGTCCGGATCGTCGAGGGCCGCGCAGGCGGCGGTCAGCACCAGCGCGCTGGGCGATCCCCCGTGATACTGGCGGACGCGCGCCATCATGTGGGGCTGGCCCACGGCGTAGCCCAGCCTGAAGCCCGCCAGCCCGTACCCCTTCGAGAAGGTCCGCACCAGCAGGACGTTCTCGTGTGCTCTGACCAGGGCGCTGCCGTCGGCGCACGCGCCGTCCTCCACCAGGTCGATGTAGGCTTCGTCCAGGAGGACGATCACGCGGCCGGGCAGGTCTTCGATGAAGCGCGACAGCCCGTCGTGGGTGACGACGGTGCCCGTCGGGTTGTTCGGGTTGGTGATGACGGCCATGCGGGTCCGTTCGTTGACGGCCGCGGCCATGGCTTCCAGGTCGTACACGTACCGCGGCGTCAGGGTGGTCCGCACGGTCCTCGCCCCGATATCCTCCCCGTAACGGACCATCAGTCCGAAGGCGGGATGGGGTTCGATCACTTCGTCGCCCGGGGACAGGAAGGCCCGCGCGATGGCGTGCATCAGGTGCTCGGCGCCGTCGCCCACGCGGACCCAGGCTTCTTCCGAATCGAGTCCGGGCAGCGAGAGTTTCTCATCGTGCGGCACGCCGTGAAGCGCGGCCAGCTTGCGAAAAAGGTCGATATGGTCAGGGTCTTCATAGCGGTTGATCCGGCTGCAGCGCGATTTCACCGCTTCGATGACACCGGGAGACGGCCCGAGGGGGTTCTCGTTCCGGCTCAGGCGCACGATACCCGGAGGAAGGCCGACGCTCCGGTGGTTTTCGGTCACCGCGCTCATGGGCGTTGCCACGATGTTATTTCCAGTTCTTCGAAACCCGTCTCACCTGCAACACGCCGACCAGGATCAACAACACGATGATCCCGCGGGTGAGCAGCAGGTAGGGAATGTCTTCGGGATTGGCGTTGCGCAGCAGGAGCAGGTCGAAACCGGCCTGGTAGGTCCACACGACCAGCAGGATCGCCAGCGACACGGGCGTGACGTACTTGATCATGTAGTAGAATATGCGCGGGATCCGGATCGCCGCGCCTTCGGTGATCTCGTCCCAGGCCTTGTCCATGCCGAAGATCCAGGCGAATATGATGATCTCGAGGAAGGAGAAGACGACCAGCCCCACGGTCCCGACCCAGAAGTCCAGCTCGTCGATGACGCCGTGCTCGATGTTGAAGACGATGAAGTTGCCGAAGATGAACAGGAAGGAGATCACGAAGAGGGCCGCCTTCTTACGGGGCCATCCCATTTCGTCCTGCAGGAAGGCCATGGGCGGCTGCGTAAGGGCTACCGTCGACGTAATCCCCGCGAAGAATAGCAGTCCGAACCACAGCGTGCCGATGAACTGGCCCAGGGGCAGCTGCTGAAAGATCAGGGGCATGGACTGGAAGCCCAGGTCGAAGGAGCCGCCGGTCGCGATCGCCTCGGTCGCGGTCACGCCGAAGAAAGCCACGGCCACCGGTATGGCGATGGAACTGCCCAGTACCACCTCGGCGAACCCGTTGCTCATGGAGGTCGTCAGCCCGGTGAGGGCAACGTCCTGCTTCGCGCGGACATAGCTCGCGTAGCACTGCATGCTGCCGATGCCGATGCCGAGGGAGAAGAAGATCTGTCCCGCGGCCGCGAGCCATACGCTGCCTTCGGACAGCCGGCTGAGGTCCGGGTTCCAGATCCAGGCGAAACCGGCCATGACGCTCCGGTCGGGGAAGGCCGGGTCGGGCGTGCCCAGGGTAAGCACCCGGGCCACCAGGATGATGGCGAAGACCAGCAGCATGGGCATGGCGAATTTGGCCAGGGTCTCGATGCCCCGCACTACGCCTCGGCTCAGCACCCAGAATACGATGCCTAGGTTGATGAGGAAGAAGACGTAGGCCGTCGCGACGCCGCTGAAGTAGCCGCTCTCGGTGATGCCCTGGAAGCTGTTCAGGAACCGGCCCATCTCCGCCTGGGATTCGATGCCGAAGTACTGGCCGGTCAGGGAGAAGAAGCTGTAGGCCAGGGTCCAGGACTGCACGTAGGAATAGTAGAGGGCGAAGGCCACCGGCGCCGCGATGCCCAGGACCCCGATGTACTTGGCGGCCGGGTGTTTCCACAGCCGGTACAGGATGCCCGGCGTGGTGCCGTGGCCGTGCTTGCCGCCGAACCGGCCGACGCTCCACTCCACCCACATCATGGGGATGCCCACCACCAGGAAGGCGACGAAATAGGGGATCATGAAGGCCCCGCCGCCGTTCGCGGCCGCCTGCACGGGGAACCGCAGGAAATTGCCCAGGCCGATGGCGTTCCCGGCCATGGCCATGATCAGGCCCATGCGGCTTTGCCAGACTTCCCTTACCTTTGTAACGGACATCAAGCACTCCTTTTCGGTTTTCCAGCGGCTATTTCACTTTACCCCGGCCGGCGACGGGCCAGACGACTTCCACCTGGCCGTCCCGGATACCGTTGAGTTCGTCGTGCAGGTTAAGCGCCATCTCCTGGTGCAGGGGGATGACGGACAGGCGCTCGCCCACCTTGAACCGGTGCGTGCAACGGGAGACGTCCACGTGCCCGTGCTCCACCGACATGCCGTATATCTCGGCCCCGGGATGCTCGATGACGTGGCCGTAGGGCGTGGGCGGATAGCTGGCGAAGGTCTTCATGCCGCCGTCGATGATGATGCGGTCCTCCGTCGGGGCGCTCACCACGGTGACGATCATGCGGCAGGCGCAGCGCTCGGCGTTGAGCATGCCGGAATTGCCGATGCGGGTCATGCCCTCCCAGATGTAGGAACCGCTGCGGGTCTCCGTGCAGCCCATGGCCTTGGAGTTTTCCTCGCCGCCGGTGCCGCCGCCGCTGATGATCTCGATGGGGATGCCCTTCTCCGTGATCCGCTCCACGGTCTCCCGCAGGAAGCCCGCTGCCTCGGGATGGCTGGGGAAGACCATGACGCCCTTGTAGACGAGGCCGCGCAGGTCCGTGATGCGTTCGGCCAGCGCCGCCGCCGCTTCGGGCGACTGGACGCCGCAACGCTTCGTGCCCGTATCCAGCTCGATGATCACGTTGACCCGGCAGCCGTCCTGAAGCGCGCGGTCCGAAATGCCCCGCGCCGTGATTTCGTCATCGACGGCCACGGTGATCTCGGTGCGCCTGGCGACGCGGGTCAGGCGTTCCACCTTCCGGGCGCCCACGATGTTGTACGGGACCAGGATGTTCTCGATGCCCGCGGCGGCCATGACCTCCGCCTCCCCGAGTTTCTGGCAGCAGATGCCGATCGCGCCCGCCCCGACCTGGCGGTGGGCGATTTCCGGGATCTTGTGGCTTTTCGTGTGGCATCGGAGGGCGATATCGAGATCGCGGCAGTGCCGCGCCATGGACGCGATATTGCGCTCCATCACGTCCAGGTCGGCCACGTAGGCCGGTGTGTCCAGTTCGTCGATGTGCATGGTGCCCCGAGTCTATTCTGCAAGTAAAATGTATAGGCGTCGTCTGCCTGTACGCGTCGCCAACCTGTACACGTCGCCTGCCGGATCGCGTCGCCTGCCTGTACGCGTCGCCAACCTGTACGCGTCGCCAACCTGTACGCGTCGCCAACCTGTACGCGTCGTCTTCACGTCATCCACGCATGCGCGTAGTCTTTACGTCATCTACGTATGCACGTCGCGTTCACGTCGTCTACGTATGCGCGTCGTCCTTAGGTCATCTACGTATGCGTGTCGCGTTCACGTCTTCTGCCGGTTAGACCTGTTGGACCTGTTCACCGACCGGGGACTACAGGCTGCCCTTGGTGGAAGGCACGCCCGATACCCGGTCGTCCATGGCCACGGCCTGGCGCAGGGCCCTGGCCGCCGCCTTGAACACCGCCTCGACCTGGTGGTGGGCGTTTACGCCGGAAAGCAGTGCGACGTGCAGGGTCACCCGCCCGTGGTGGACGAGGGCCCCGAAGAACTCCCGCACCATTTCCGTGCTGAAATCGCCGACCGAGGATCGGGAGAATTCGGCGCCGAATTCCAGGTGCGCCCGGCCGCTGACGTCGAAGACCGCCCGGGCCAGCGCCTCGTCCAGGGGCGCGTAGGCATGGCCGAAGCGCGTTATGCCCGATCCGTCGCCGACCGCCCGGGCCAGGGCCTGGCCCAGGCAGATCCCCACGTCTTCCACGGTGTGATGATCGTCAATGTGCAAATCGCCGGTACAGACCAGGTCGAGGTCGAACCCCGCGTGCTTGACGAAGCTTCCCAGCATGTGGTCGAAGAAACCGATGCCGGTTTCTCCGTTGAGTCTGCCTTCGCCCTCGAGCGAGAGGGTCAGTTCGATCCGGGTTTCCAGGGTTTCGCGCGTTATCGTGGCGGTGCGGGGCACGTAATCCTCATCGGTGTGGAAAGTTACCGAAGGCCGTACAGGCGGTTGGTGTCCGTTTTGACCTGTAACAGTAGGCCCGGGCAACGGGATTGTCAAGAGGTTCCGCCGCGCATTCCGGACCCGGATGGCCCCTCGCCAGCCCCCTGCCCGGCACCCTGCGAATCTCCGGGCCTGGCGCACGGTGAACCCCCGTCCAGCCCCGTCCCGGCCCGCCTGGTTTGTCTTGATGTAAACATGTGCATCCACCCCGGTGAGAGGTGGGAAACAGATGCGTATCAGTCCATTCGCCGACGGGACATAACCATGACGAGAAAACACGGCCCTTCGAGTATAACGAGGTTTCTCCAGCGCAACCCGGCCTGGTCGCAGGTGGTATGCGTCGTCGGGGTCGCTTTGCTGATCATCCTCGGTCCTATCTTCCTCTACGGACTGTTGTTCAAATCCGGAATGGAATCGGTGCGGATGCTGTTCAGTGTACCGTGGTGGCCGGTCGTCCTCCTCGTGGCGCTCGTTGCGCTGCTCAGCCTCCTTCACGGGAATGCGGGCGTGAGCGTAGAGAAGCGGTCCGGCAAAAAGAAGGCCTCCCGGGCCGACGCCGAATCGTCCGATCCGACCGGTCCGTCCGACTCGCCAGGTTCGTCCGGTGCGTCCGACTCTTCCGATTCGCCCGACTGGCTTGATCCTCCCGGTCCGCCCGATTCGTCCGACTGGCCTGATCCGCCCGGTCCGCCCGGGAAGGGTTCCGATCCCGTCCGTTGCACCATGCGTGAACGGACCCTGAGCGGCCTGCGCGGCGTGGACTCGAACCCGTGAAGCCGGCATGGTCCGCTCCGGACTAGCCCCAATACCAGCGCGCGGCGATGGCGGCCACGACCAGGAACGTGGACTGGAAGGTCCGTCTTTCGCTGCGCAGCGCGGCCCGGAAATCGTAAGGCGCCGGCGTCCCCGAGGCGTACCCGGTGAATCGAGGCAGGAAGCGCGGTACCTCCGCGAGGTATGCTTCGTATTGCGCGCCGAAGGTGCTCCGCAGGCTTTCCTCTTCCAGCGAAACGATGAGTCCGTATTGGATCGCGAAGGCGGCCGCGAAGATCCCGAGCATGTAGGGCATCCAGGCCCAGGCCATGACGCACAGGCCGAGACTCAGCACGAAGTTGCCGACGTATAGCGGATTGCGTACCCGGCCGTAGGGGCCGTTGGTGATGAGGGAAGGCGCGCCGACGTGACGGGTGCGGGTGGCGGAGCCGGCGTAACCGACCGCCCAGAGGCGTATGGATTCCCCGATCAGTACCAGCGCCCCGCCGGCCATGAAGGTCATCGGGCCGGGCTCCGCCATGATCAGCACGGCGGCCAGGAGCGGGATGGGCGTATAGCTTCGTGCCGCGAAGACGGCGGCTCGGATATCCATGCTGAAGATCGTTCCTCCATCGGCTTGTCCGTCCGGCCCGGCGGCCTTGCCGGACCTTGCCGCCATGGACGGGACTGAGGGTCGTTCCGCGCGGCCGCCGGCCTTACCGGCTGTTGGCGTCGATCTGTTCGATCACCGCCAGGGAGACGCGCAGGGCTTCCCGGCCGTCGAAGCCGGTCACCGGCGGCGACGCCTTGCCGCACGCCGCCTCGACGAAGGAAGCGAGCTCGGATTCGAGCGGCTCGGTCCGCTCCTTCGAGGTCTTCCGCCGCGTGATATGGCGGACGCGTCCGTCGCCGGTCCGGACCGGGATCTTCAGTCCCCGCGCCCCGGCCTGACCGGGATCGTCGATCAACCGGTATACCTCGCTTTCCCCCGCCAGGAAATCCATCGAGACGTAATGGTCGCGCAGGAAGATCCGCATCTTGCGCATCTTCTTCAGCGAGATGCGGCTGGCCGTGACGTTGGCCACGCACCCGTCGGCGAACCGCAAACGGGCGTTGGCGATGTCCACCTGGTCGGAGATCACGGCGACGCCCGTGGCGTCCACCGACTCCAGGTCCGACTTGACGAGGCGCAGGATGAGATCGATGTCATGGATCATCAGGTCGTGCACGACGGAAACGTCCGTCCCTCTGGGGTCGAAAGAGGCCAGGCGGTGCGCTTCGATGAATCCCGGTGCAATGTCCATGCCTTCGAGGGCCCGGAAGGCGCCGTTGAACCGCTCGATGTGTCCGACCTGAAGCACCAGGTCCCGGGCTTCCGCCAGTTCGATCAGCCGGTCGGCTTCCGCCACGGTGGCGGTGATCGGTTTCTCCACGAAGGTATGCAAGCCCCGGGAAAGGACGAATGACGCCACCTCGAAGTGCGCGGTGGTGGGCACGACCACGGTGGCCGCGTCCGCTTCCTCCGGGACGCGAGACAGGCTGCCGAACGCTTTCGTTCCGTAGCGGCGGGCAATCTCCTCCGCCCGCTCCTCACGCACGTCGTAAACGCCGGTAAGTTCCACGCCCGGCATGCCCGCCAGCACCCGGGCATGGGCTTCGCCGAGCCGCCCGACGCCGATTACGGCCGTTCGCAATAGGTCCAAGTTCAGATACTCCGTGCCATGCCGCCTGCTGTCCTTCCGCCGGTCCGGTGCCAGATACTCCGTGCCATGCCGCCTGCTGTCCTTCCGCCGGTCCGGTGCGAGCCGCCGCACAGGCCGGCATACGAGCCGCCGCACAGGCCGTAATACGAGCCGCCGCACAGGCCGGCAGGACCTTTTCGACGGCGGATCGCCCCCGCGGGACGCCGGCTGGAATGTAGGTGCCGTCGCGGCGTACGGTCAACTGCTTTGAAAGCGAGATCCGGTTTCCGAATCGCTTCCAGATCGCATGAATCGTTTCTTGAAGTTGACAGGCCGGGGCAATTCGTGTTGATTTCAGTCACGTAATCAGGCGCAAGAGCACTCCACAGAGAAGACCTCCATGGTCCTGCTTCAGCGACTTCAAGCCACATCGCCCATCGCCGGTTTCGGACTCGCCCTCTGTTCCGCCCTGCTCATTTTTCTCAGCATACCCAAAGTCGACTGGTGGCCCCTGGCCTGGATCGCCTTCGTGCCGGTCATGGTCGCCCTGCACGACGCGGGCCGAACTGGCTCCTTTACCAGGGTGGTTCTGATCGCCCTGGCTTTTGCGTTCGCGTCGGGCGTCGCCAAGGTGTACTGGATCATGGAGACCGTCATGAATTACGGCGGCCTGAACCTGGCGCTGGGCCTGGTCAGCATGGCGGGCGTGGCCTTCGTCGTCGCCCTGTACGCCTTGATTTTCGGGATATACGCGGCACGGGCCGACTGGAAGTCCCCCCTGTTCCCCTTGTTCGCGGCCGCCCTGTGGACGGCCCTGGAATACATTCAGACTTACCTTTTCACGGGGTTTCCGTGGGAGCTTTTGGGTTACTCTCAGCACAAGGTCCTTCCCGTCATTCAGATCGCGAATCTCACGGGCGTCTACGGCGTCGGTTTCCTGGTCATGCTGGCGAACGCGACGCTGGCCATGGTCTTCATCGCCCTTCGCGAGCGCACCGCGTGGCGCGCCCCGGTGATCGCCATGACGGTCGCCTGGCTGGCCGTTATCGGTACGACGGGATACGGCTGGTGGTCGGTTTCGCAGGTCCGGTCCCTGGAACGGATGACGCCCCCGGTGAAGGTGGCGGTCGTCCAGGGAAGCAAGGAACAGGGCGAGAAGTGGTCGGAATCGATGTACCAGCGGACCGTGGACGTCTACCGGGACCTGACGCGGTCGATCCTGCCCCAGGACCCCGAGTTCATCGTGTTCCCCGAGACGGCCATGACCTTCTGGCTGGAGAGTCCGGGGTATGAAGTATACAACAAACAGGTCCACGCGTTGGCCGAGGAAGCGGGCGTTCCGCTGCTGACCGGCGCGCTGGGCTACCGACCCGGCGAGAGCGACATCTACAACAGCGCCTTCCTGCTGATGCCCGGACGGGGCATCGTGGGCACCTACAGCAAGATGCACCTGGTGCCCTTCGGAGAATACCTGCCCATCCCGAGCCTGTTCTCCTTTCTGTCCGGGTTGACCGGAGCGATCGGCGATCTGACGCCCGGAGACGAACTGGCCGTGATGCCGCTCTCCGGCTACGACATGCACGTCGGCACGGTCATCTGCTACGAATCCATCTTCCCGGACCTGGTCAGGCGGTTTCCCCTGAACGGCGCCAACGTGCTCGTGGTCATGACCAACGACGCCTGGTTCGGGACCTCGTCGGCGCCCGCCCAGCATTTCTCCAAGGCGGTGCTGCGCGCCGTGGAGAACGGCACCCCGATCATCCGCGCGGCGAACACCGGGATATCGGGGTACATCTCCGCCACCGGCGCGGCGTACGGCACCACGCCCATGATGGTCGCCACGACCACCGTTGCCAACGTCCATCCCAACCGGGGCGGCCTCACGTTCTATACCCGATACGGCGACGTGTTCGCCCTGTTATGCTGCGTGGTGGCCGTCGTCGCGGCGGCCCTGGCGGGCGGCAGGGCCACATTCCTTCCCGGAAGAAAATCGAACTGACCGGGACGGCTTTTCGTTACGGTCCGGCGTTTACCCGCGGAGTTGCGGACGTCTACCTGCCGGAATGCGGCGTTCACCCCCTCGGATGGTACCGTGCGTACACGTCCTTGAGGTACTCGCGGTCCACGTGGGTGTAGATCTGCGTCGTGGCGATGTCCACGTGGCCCAGCATTTCCTGGACGGCGCGGAGGTCGGCGCCGCCTTCCAGCAGGTGGGTGGCGAAGGAATGGCGCATGGTATGGGGACTGACTTTCTTCTCGAGTCCGGCCAGTTCCACGTAGGTATCCATGATCTTCCACAGGCCCATGCGGGAGAGCCGGCCGCCGCGGGCGTTCAGGAAGAGCACTTCGCCGCTGTTCGACGAAGCCAGGGCGGGACGCACCTTGTGCAGGTAGTTCCTGATCAGGTTGATCGCCTGGCGGCCCACGGGTACCAGGCGCTCCTTGCCGCCCTTTCCGAAGATGCGCGCCAGTCCCGAGTCGAAGAGCAGATCGGGCCGTCTGAAGTCCAGCAACTCGGACGCGCGCAGGCCGGTGGCGTACATGAATTCGAGGATCGCCCGGTCGCGCAGTCCCAGAGGCGTCGTATGATCGGGCTGTTCGAGCAAGGTCCCGATCTCCTCCCGGTTCAGCACGACCGGGAGGCGGCGGGGCTGCTTGGGCACCCTGACGTGCTCGGTCGGATCGGAAGTGGCCAGGCCTTCTCCGATGAGGAAGCGGTGGAAGATCCGCACCGCCGATACGTGCCGCGCGATGCTCGAAGGCGCGAGGCCGCGCCGGCGCAGGTAGGCGATGAACCCCTGGACGTCCTGTCGCGTGGCGTCCGAGAAGGAAGCGATCTCCCGCCGGTCGAGGTGATCCCTGTAGGAGGTCAGGTCGCGGCGGTACGCCTCGTAGCTGTTCGGCGACAGCCCCCGTTCGATGAGCAGGTGGGTGAGGAAATCGTTCAGTTCGTTCATGACGCGCGCCGGTCCTTCCACCAGTCTTGCGCGGCGGCGTACTCCGCTCGCGCCCTCCTGATGCGCCGCACTGGACGAACGTTCGCGCTTACGCGGCGGCGCAGTCCGCTCGCGCCCTCCTGATGCGCCGCACTGGACGAACGCTCGCGCTTACGCGGCGGCGCAGTCCGCTCGCGCCCGGTCCGCATGGGCCTTCATGTAGGCGATCGAGTAGGCGTAGCCGATCCGGCCGTCTCCCGCCATCTCGGGGATGTGATCCGGGATCATGACCCCGTAGAAGCCGGTTTCCTCCAGGACCCGCGCGGCCTGGTACATGTCGAAGTAGCCGTTGTCGATGAAGGTCTCCACGAAATGGGGCAGGGGCTGGTCCACGTTACGGTAGTGGACCTTGAAGACCTTGCCCTGTTCGCCGAAATGGCGCAGCGATTCCTCCACGCCCTTGCCCATCAGGGATCCGCCCTCGAGCCAGCAGCCGATGCAGAAGCAGAGGCCCACGTTCGGGCTGTCGGCGATTTCCATGGCGCGGTAGTAGCCGTCGAAACTGCTGAAGATGCATCGCGGAATGCCGCCGAGCTCCGGCTGGGGAGGATCGTCCGGATGTATGCCGATGCGGACGCCCGCTTCTTCGGCGACGGGCGCTACCTCGCCGATGAAATGGGCGAAATTGTCCCAGATCTCGTCCTTGCTGTACACCCGCCCGTGGGTCAGCGGCATCCTGAACAGCCGGCCGCCCCAGTGGCCTTCTTCCGCTTTGGCAAGATCGAAACCCCGGGCCGAAGCGCCGCCGCGGGTGGTCTCCCGCTCCGTGCTCCAGATCCCGTTCCCCATGTGGGCGTAGGTTGTATAGGGGATGCCCGCCCTGCCGAGGTCGCGGATGTAGCGCTTGTACTGTTCCACCTTCGCGTCCCGGTTCGGCAGGTTGAGCACGATGGCGTCCTGGTTGTGGACGTCGCTGTTGCCGAATCCGTAGATCTTTATGCCGGCTTCCTCGTAGATCTCCCGCCGGCTCATGAAATAGTCGTAGTTGGCGTGCTCGCCGTCCGTCCAGAGACAGACGTATTCGATGCCCAGTTGCCGGGCGAACTCAAGGTCCTCCCGCGAGGGTTCGGGTGACATCTGTCCCGCGATCTTGAGACCGGGTTCGATTTCCATCAGCGCCATGGCGGACTCCTTCTTCTAGGGATTCGACTGCGAATCAAAGTTTCTGTTTCGATTTCGGGCTTTTGGGGTATTATATTCGACGTTCCCGAAATAGTGAAACGATTTATCGAACCCGGAAATCACGGACCATGGGCAACCTGAGCCGGACCATCCTGATCCTCGTCCTGATCGTCGTCTCGTTCCTCTTCCTGACCAAGTCGTTCCTGGCCTATGCGCAGGGCATTACGACCGCGGCGCTCAACGGCAGGATCCTGGACGAAGGCGGCGTGCCCCTTCCCGAAGCCACCGTGATCGTCCTCCATGAGCCCACCGGGGTCACCAGGGGCGTGTTTTCCCGCGGCGACGGGCGATACAATATCGCGGGGCTCAGGTCCGGCGGCCCGTATGAGATCCGGGTCAGTTACATCGGATTCCAGACCGCCGTCCGGCAGGACGTATCGCTGACCATGGGACAGCGTCTGCGCGCGGATTTCCGGCTGCGCAGGGTCGTCATCGAGGCCGGGGAAGTCATCGTCACGGGCCACAGGGACGAGGTGCTCAGCGCGTCCAACACCGGCACCGAGACCCACGTTTCGGCGCTGGAGATCGCCCGGATGCCCTCCATCGCGCGGAGCATACAGGATTACACCCGGCTGGCGCCCGAAGCGGCGTCGAAGGCGGGCGGGACGAGCATCGCGGGCAAAAACAACCGCCTCAACAACTTCCAGGTGGACGGGGCGGTTTTGAACGACGCCTTCGGCCTGTCGGGCGAGGGACTGCCCACCGGATCCGTGAACGCCCAGCCCATCAGCCTGGACGCCATTGAGGAGTTCCAGGTCCAGGTGGCGCCCTTCGACGTCCGTTCCGGCGGATTCGCGGGAGGACTCATCAACGCGGTGACGCGCAGCGGAACGAACCGGTTCCGCGGATCCCTGTACTGGTTCGGCCGCAACGAAGCCCTGGTGGGCGACCTGGACGGCGACGAATTCGGGGATTTCACCGACTATCAGCTCGGGTTCCGGCTCGGCGGCCCGGTGGCCAGGAACCGGGCCTTCTTCTTCGTCAACGGCGAACTGCGGCGGCGTGCCAACCCGTCGAGCGCCGGACCGGCGGATTCGGGCCTGCCCATCCGCTTCGGAGCGGGATCGGCGGATCTGCGGCGTATCGTGGAGGTCGCCCGTGACACGTACGGGTACGAAGCCGGGGGATATGATCCCGTCTCGCAACGGACGCGGGACGAGAAGTTCTTCGGGCGGCTCGACGTCAACCTGTCTTCCAGGCACCGGCTCACCCTGCGCCACAACCACGTCACCGGCGGCCTGGACGCCGGGTTGCGGCGTGACGCGACCCTCTTTACCCTCTCCAGCAATCAGTTCAAACGCGAAAACACGACCCATTCCTCGGTCGTGCAGCTGAACAGCGCCTTCTCCGGCAGCCTGGCCAACGAGGCGCGGGTTTCCTACACCCGCGTCCGGGATGTCCGAACACCGCTCAGCGATCCCTTCCCCCAGATCGAGATCGAACTCAAGGATGAGGCCGGCGCCTTCCTTGGCCAGGTACGCCTCGGCCCGGAACGCTTCTCCCAGGCCAACGCCGTGGACCAGGACACCTTCGAATTCACCAACGACCTGAGCCTGTTCCGCCGGAACCATACCCTCACGATCGGGACGCACACCGAACTGGTATCCTTCGGCAACCTCTTCATAGAGTCCTTTTACGGCGCCTGGGAATTCGAAGGGATCGAGGCCTTCGAGCAGGGGTTGCCCGCCCGGTACTTCCTGAGCCGTTCCAGGCTGCCCGGCGTCGAACAGCCTCGTGCCGCGTGGGATTACCTGCAGATGGGATTCTACGCGCAGGACCACTGGCGGATCAGTCCCAGGCTGAGTCTGAACTATGGTTTGCGGGCCGACGTGCCGGTACTTTCTGACAAGCCCCTGCCGAACGAGCGCTTCGCCCGCCAGTTCGCCGGCCAAAGGACGGACCGGACGCCGGGCGGGCAGGTCCTCTGGTCACCCCGCTTCGGGTTCAATTTCGACGCCGACGGGGACCGCGGGATGCAGGTACGGGGCGGCGCAGGCGTCTTCGCGGGCCTGCCGCCGGCCGTCTGGCTTTCCAACGCCTACAGCAACACCGGCGTGGATTTCACCCGCATCGATCTTGCGGCCTTCCGGGACGAGGACGTCCCCGCGTTCGTGGCGGACCCGTTCGCGCAACCGCTTCCGCCGGCAGCCGGCGACGCCGCGCACCAGACTACGGAGATCAACGTCATCGACCCGGACTTCCGGCTCCCCCGGGTTTTCCGCGCCAACCTCGCCCTCGACCGCAGGCTGCCCCTGGACCTGGTCGGCACCGTGGAAGTCCTGCTGGCCCGTAACCTGGACGAGGTCCGCTTCCGCAACCTCAACATCGGCGACGACGGCCGGCCCACGGGCACGACCCCCGACGGCCGGCCCGACTACGGCGGCAGGAAGGTCAGCGGCGACTTCACCAACGTCATCCTCCTGGAGAACACGGGCAAGGGCCGCCAGTTCAACCTGACGCTCCGTCTGCGCAAGGGGGGAAACGCGTCCTTCCTGCCCGGTCTCTTCGGCAGCGTCGCCTACGTGTTCCAGGACGCCGAAGACATCAACAGCGGACGGTCCAGCCGCGCCATCTCAAACTGGCAGCACAACGAGACCGACGACCCCAACGGCGATACGGCCGCCACGTCCGATTTCGAGGTCCGCCACCGGGTCCTGGCGACAGGCTCGCTTAAGTTCGAGCTCGGGCGGGGACTCGCCACGACGGTCTCCCTCTTTTACGAAGGCAGCGCGGGAGATCCCTACAGCTACATGTATGCCGACGACGTGAACGGCGACGGTATCAGGGGCAACGACCTGGCCTACGTCCCGGCGGGCAGGGCCGACGTGAGCGCGGACGTGACCGACGAAGAGTGGCGGGCGATCGACGGCTTCATCGGGTCCGATCCCGCGCTGCGCGAAGCCCGGGGCGCTATCGTCCATCGCAACGCGACCCGCGCGCCGTGGCGGAACCGGCTGGACCTGCGCCTGATCCAGCAGCTGCCTTCCGTACGCGATCAACATTTCGAATTGACGCTGGACGTCCTGAACCTGGCGAACCTGGTCAACAGCGCCTGGGGCCACAGCCGCTACGTGCGTTTCGACGCCGTCGGCCTGTTCAACTTCGACGGGTACGACGAACAGGGCAGGCCGGACCTGGACCTCCGGGTCCGGGACGCCAACGAAGACGGAAGGGTCGACCGCGAGGACGTGTACCAGACCACCAACCTCTCGTCAAGGTGGCAGGTGCAGTTCGGTGTACGGTATACGTTTTAAAGGGGAGTGCTGGCCGGGTTGCGGGTCGGGTTTCCGGGAAATGCGGGCCGGGTTTCAGCTCGGGTTTCCGGGGTATGCGGACCGGGTTTCAGCTCGGGTTTCCGGGAAATGCGGGCCGGGTAGTCGGGGAGTGCTATCCTTGCCCTGGTTCATCTCGTTTGACCTTATTGTAATACGTGGAAGCCGACTGTCCCGTGCCGCCTTTGGGAGGTTTCGGCGGCGGTGTGTCCAAAGCGCCGGCGTCTTCGAACTGGGCTCCTGCTATGGGTTGATAACCCTTTTGAAATGGATTCCTGAGGTGCCTGTGTCTTCCAATAACAACTCGGTCGATCCGGGTCTCGCGGCTTTTCCCATCACGGTCCGACATCAGGTTTTTTCTCCCTCTTGGTCTTCAAAAACTCGATCAGATCGTACTGATCTTTACGGATAATCGCCCCTGCGGTTTCTTCGACAGGGTCTGTGAAGTTGCCCTCTTCGTCCACGTTGTAAACTGTTTCGAGATATATGTCTCCTTCGGTCGGAAAAGAAGTCGCATAGGACCGTGGTCCGAAGTATCCCCCGAACTTGGAACCGTTTCTCAATTGTAGCAGCACAAAAACCGGAATTCTCTGGTCAAAGAAGTAGTCCCAAGCGCTGTCATATGGTAGTTGTACTTTCGAAGCAAGCCACTGCCATTTGATAAGATATCTGTAAAGTAATGGCCAGGCAACAGGGAATACAAGCAACACTATCATCAGGCCTGCTGTGTAACGATACGGATGATTCTCCCAGAACCCGGTCTGATGTATGAGTACAAGAACCGGCAAACAGGCAACTAGATTGAGAACACTGTAAAACAGACCTTGAACGAGTGCCACTTTCCAATCGATTTTTCGGGCTGCGAAAAGGATTCGGTAGACGTGCATCGATATGAGACCAGGAGCTACCAGCACCAGGAACAAAGTCCACGAATCCAGTTCAGGTAAGATTTTCAACTTGTTTTCTCGCTGTGGAGTATTGGTTGAGAAATACGTGGTAGTCTATCACTTTTAGTCGAAAATCGATACGGAATCTAGCAGGATGTTCAACAAACGAAGAGAGCGTAATACTTCGGTTTAGGTCTGAACCGCTTATTCTGATTGACAGAACCGGGCGATCGCGTGATAATCCGTCACACTTGAGGATTGTCGCTTCCTAAACAACCAAAAAATCCATCCGTAGACAGGAGGCTTACGTGAAACTGGCATTTTACAACGACTACACTCTGGGCGTCATCGAGAACGACGCGATTATCGATGTCACCGCCGCCGTGTCGGATACCGGTACGTCCGGCCCCCAGGCCCGGATCGACGCGGTCATCAGCGGCTGGGACACCTACGGCGCCCGCATCGCCGACGCCGCGCATGGACAGGCCGGAACACCGCTCTCCGCGGTGAGTCTGCGCGCTCCGTTGCCGCGCCCGGGACAGCTGCTCTGCCTCGCCGGGAATTACATCGAACCCGATCACCCGACCAAGGAGACCTTCAACGCCTTCCTCAAATCCAACACGTCCGTCATGGGCCAGGACGCGGTCGTGGAACTGCCCGACACGGACGCCTCGGTCTTCCATTTCGAGCCCGAGCTCGCCCTGGTCATCGGCAAACGGGCCAGCAAGCTCAGCGCGGACGAAGCCCTGGACCACGTTTTCGGCTACACCCAGTTCATCGACGTCTCGGCGCGCGGACTGCCCGGCGGCTTCTTCCTCGGCAAGAGCTGGCACACCTTCGGACCCATGGGACCGGCGCTGGTCACGGCCGACGAGGTAGGCGACGCCAACGACCTGCCCGCGAAGATGTGGATCAACGAGAACCTCAAGCACGACTTCTCCACCGGCGAAATGGCCCGGCACCTGCCCGAAGTCCTGGCCGAAGTGACCGCCGTGGTCACCCTCGAGCCCGGCGACGTCGTCTCCACGGGCACGCACCACTACGCCCTGAGTCCCGTGCAGGACGGCGACAGCCTGCGTCTCAGTATCGACAAGCTGGGGCCCGCGCTGACGATCACGTGCGCGGATGAGCAGAAGAGGACGTGGGAGCGGTAGGGGAGTTGGAGGGCACTTACCTCATAGTGATTCAATAAGCATTTGGGTGCCATAGTGGACGAATCAACTCAAATGACTTCAATGATCACAAAGCTACGACCTACTAATTTAATACTGATCAATGCTAAATCAGTAGTTACGATCGAGTGTGCCGGCTAAATGCCGTCATTCCGGTCTAGAGTAAGTACGTCTGTCCGAACGACGAAGGAGTAGCGTCGTATTCCGTACGACGATTCCTGGGGATTGCCAGAGGAGTTGCCCAGTGTGGGTTTGCTCTCGACGTTATGAAACCGGTGAGCCGGACGGTGTTCTAAGCGTAGTGATATGGGTCGTGCGCGGTCCGTCACCCTACTTCTTCTCCGTAAGGCGACCGCACAAGTACTTGTGGATGATGCTGGACAGCAGCGTCTGATAGGGTATCCCCTCTTCCCTGGCCCGCGCGTGCGCGAGATTGAAATCACGCTCGGTCACCCGGAGATTCACCCGTCTGGTCTTGTTGAACGTATTGCGAGCAGCCTGCCGGGCCAACTCGGCCTCTCGCTCGGCATCGGGGGCGGTGCGCAACTCGTCTCGTTCGAATCGATCGAGCAAGTCCCGTTCTTCAGCATACATTTCGTCGTTCACGGTGTCTGCCTCCTCCTGTAATCTCTCGTTGCCTTCCGGCTGGATCAGATCGGTCTTCAGATTCACCCCGCCACGATGTGCCGGCAGAGCCGCCGGCCCCTGGGCGACAGCCGGTCGTAGTGCTTCCTCGGCAGCCCCTTCTCCTCGACGGCCCGGAACCACGGCGCGTGGTAGCCCACGCTCGTCATGGGCCGCTTCATGTCTGATTTGTTCGCCGTACCCCCGTGCCAGCAGCGCACGTCGCGGATGATGGCCGTGTTCGCCGGCGCGCAAAGGTGATTCGTGCGCATCCACTCCGGTTCCTCGGCGAGCGAGGGGATCGGCGCGCGGGACCGGTGTGTGCCGGGAATGAACCGGATGGCCCCGTTTTCCACGGTGAAGTCCACCATGGTGAAGTTGACGACGATGAAAGGCGCCGGGACGTCCCGGTGGGTGACACGCGCCTCGGGATCGTTGAAAATGTCGGCGTTCCGGTCGGAATGCAGGTGCTGGATCTTCGCGCCGGGCAGCGAATAGTCCCCGCCACCGCCCGTGCAGGTGTAGTCGTCGCTTCCCCAGATCGCGTCGATGATGGGCAGGATCGTGGGCAGGTCGATCAGGACGCACCACTCCCAGTTGTGCAACTGCGCGCCGAAGGAATGGCGCGCGTACCCGCGGTTCATCTTGTCGCGCCCGAATGCCGCTTCCTGCTCCCGCATGACCCGTTCCGCCCCCGACCGGTTCAGGGCGAACTGCTCCTCGGTCATGGGACCGGCCACGCAGACGAACCCGTCGCGATGGAATACCGCGGCGGCGCGCTCGACTTCGCTTGCTTCGAGTATCTCGACTTTTAACATGGTTCCAGTACTTCCATGCAGCTCGAATTGCGGTCGGTCGTTCCGCTTACATGGTCGTCTCTTCAGGTAAGGCGGTCTTTCCGCTTACATGGCCGTCTCTTCGGGTAAGGCGATCGTTCCGGACCTCATCCAGGCCTGGATTCGTTGCGGCGGCGACACAGACGGTCTGCAGTCACTCACCCCTTGCAGCCCGTATTGCGGACGGTCTTTCCGGACCTCATCCAGGCCTGGATTCGTTGCACCGGCGATACAGACGGTCTGCAGTCACTCACACCTTGCTGATCCGGTATCCCGGGTGTGCCGCGTCGAAGAGTTCCGGCCGCAGGCGGGTGCCCAGGCCGGGTCTTTCCGGCGGCTGGGCAAAACCTCGCTCAATTACGATATTGGGTTCGATGAGCAGGTCGTAGAATGTCCGGATGTGGGCCCGGACGGATTCCTGGATGACGACGTTGGGTACGGCGGCGGCCACGTGGATACCGGCCATCAGCGTCAATGGGCCGGTGCAGTCGTGCATGGCGGCCGGTATGTTGTAGCCCTGGGCCATTTCGGCAAGCCGCCGCGTCTCGCTGATGCCGCCCACCCAGGTGGGATCCACCATGAGGTAGTCGGCGGCGCCGCGCTCCAGCACGTGCCGGTAGTCCTCCCGGCTGATGTACATTTCGCTGACGGCCAGGGGCACGCCCGCCTTGTCGCGGAAGTCCCTTAGTGTGTCTACGTTGTCCAGGCGCATGATGTCCTCGAGCCACATCAGGTTCAGGTCCCGCACGGCCTCGGCGATGCGCAGGGCGGCGGGAAGCTGGAAGAAGCCGTGACCGTCGAGCAGGATCTCGATCCGGTCGCCCACCCGTTTGCGCACGTCCTCCAGCGGCTTGACGCACTCCCGGACCGTGGACATGGGCAGGTAGCTCGAGCCGTGGGCCCGGTACGCCCGGTCGAAGGTCCAGAACTTCATCCCCGTGTAGCCTTCCGCCACCAGTTCCTCCGCCAGGTCGGCCGCGGCGTGGTGGGCCGCCCAGTTGTCCTCCAGAGGACCCGGCTTGCCGATGTCGCCGTGGCCGGGCCAGCCCTGTTCGGCAGGTGCGCCGGGCGGGCGCCGCCCGTAGGTCGGACCGCCGCAGCTGTTGTAGACACGCACTTCCTCGCGGGCCTTGCCGCCCAGCAGTTGCCAGACGGGAAGTCCGCCCGCCTTTCCGAGGATGTCCCAGAGGGCGAGGTCGACGGCGCTGAGGGCACGCATCTCGGCGCCTCGCGAGCCGAATGCGCTGAACCGCTCGTAGAAGAACCGCCAGTGATGCTCGATGGAACAGGGATCGCTGCCCAGCAGCCGGCGGGCCAGCCAGTCATGGATCACGGCCGCCACCGCCTGGGGGACGTAATAGGTCTCCCCGTGACCGGTGATTCCGGCATCGGTGTGGATCCGAAGCAGGATCAGCCCGGGCATGATGTCGTCGGGGATGAGCGTTTCCACCGCGGTGATCTTCAGGTCGGAGCTCTGCGGGACCGGAGCGGGGTTCGGCGATACGCTGTCCAGTCCACCGGGTATTTCGGTCATCTGCACTGCCTCATTTCTGAAACGAGCATGCCCCAGGGCGTGGCCCGGAGTTCAGGCCCGGACGCAACGGATCGACCTGTAGCGCGGCGGCTGGCAACGCGGCGGCTGGCAACGCGGCGGCTGGCAACGCGGCAACTGGCAACCTGGCAAGCCGCGCGACCATTGCCACAAGTTGTCGGACCTGTTTACACCGATCGGTTGTCCAGCGCGTAAGTACGGTTCCCATCGCCGCCCAGCTGCCAGGTGCCCCGAAAAAGGGACTGCCGCTTCGGGGGCATCTTGTCGATGACCTCGTGGTCGAGGTTGAGCCGGTGCCACTGCGCCCAGATCGAGTTGTAGCAGTTGAACACCGCGCAGCGACGGTTGTCCGGATTGGTCCAGTCGTTCGCCGCGTGGATGAGGCTTTCGGTGAAGACCAGCATCGACCCCGGCGGGCAACTGTAATCCTCCAGGGCGCCGTAAAGGCTTTCCTCCCAAGGAGATTCGCTGATGTTCGGACGGTACCGGTCCGGCCCGCCGTAGTTGAAATGGGCCTTGTGCGAGCCGCTCAGAAAGGAGGTGCCGCCGTATCCCGCCTTGACCTCCTCAAGCTCCCAGACCACCCGTGTTAGTCCCGCGAAGATCTTGCCGCCCTGCACCTGGTAGCGCATGGCGTTGGCCTGCTGGGGCGGGCGTACGACATGGGGCAGCCCCGTACCTTTTACGGTCGACTTCCAGCCGGGTTCGCGCACCATGAGGAAGGAATTCTCGCAGCGAAAACCGTAGTAGTCGTCCCCCACGAAGGGCGGCTCGGTCAGGATTTCATTCAATATGCCCACCACGGCCGGGTGATCGAGCAGTTCGGCCAGCCTGCCCCGGTAACCCTGTCTGATGTCGCTGTTCTTGCCCTTGTAGTCCGGTGACACCGCGGCATACACCTCGGCTTTCATATCCTCGATCTCGGTCTCCGTCAGTACCGACGGCACGAGGATCCAGCCCTTCAGATCGAAGAAGAACTTCTGCTCGTCGGTCATGGGGACGGGAGCGGCGGCGGTTGCGGCGGAAGTGGACGTAGTTGCGTCGGCAGGCTCGCCGGCCGGTTCGGTTGTGGCCGTCATGTTCCCTCCAGTTCTCAGGCTAAGGGTCAGACCTATGTCTCGCTGCTGTGATGGTGGATGGGCTTTGGTGATGCGATCTCATTAGTCTGCAGACCAAACAGAGCACTATGTTCCCAACAACGATCTACGCTCTTATCATCACTCCGGACACTATCCAGGCTGGGTTTTTCACTTGGCCAGGTCATGGAGCGTGTTGCGATAGCGGTCGATGATCTTTTCGGCTTTTACCATCTTTTTTTACAAAAGCCGGATCGTAGGACGTCAACGTGTAACTGCTGTCCGGTCCTTCGATCAGGAACAGAAGATCCCCATCCTTCGTGCCCAGCCGACTGACGACTTCTTTGGGCAGGACGACACCGAGTGAGTTGCCGAATTTACGGACTTTGAGTTCGACCATGAAGCACCTACTTCGGCTCGACCGACCTGGTTGTGTGATGATGTTTAGCAATGCCCGATTTCAGAGCGATTGTCAAGGCCGAATCCTCAAACGCCTTCTTCAAGATGCGGCTCTACAGGCGAACGAAATACGGTTTTACAGACACACCGATGACCCGCCCGCTGAGGACGCCCTGCGTATGTCCTGCTGACGATGCTCCGCGCCTGTCCTGCAATGACCCACTCTATTCAACAAATTCGTTGACAACAATATTGTTGACTATTATCCTGATTGTAATGAGCGGGATTTACAGTCAGCCAATTCATGGAGATTACAGGAGCAAAAATGAAATCTGTTACTGGACCATGGGTGAGCGGTAAAGACTTTTTCGATCGAGAAAACGAACTACGAATCCTGGATCAGCGTGTGCGGAATGGAAACCACGTGTTGCTGACCGGCCAGCGTCGAATGGGCAAAACCAGTATCGCAATGGAACTGGGTGGTCGACTTAAAGCGGACGAATGGGGGTTTCTATTTGCGGACATCGAAGGGGCGACAGGCCCGGAGGATGTAATCGCGATCATAGCTGAAGCGGTGTATCCTATACGTACGATATCGTCACGATTTGCTAAAGCGATGCATCGATGGTTCACCGGAAGTATTGAAGAAATTGGCGCATACGAATTTCGTCTGAAGGTACGCGCCGGGTTGAGCGAGGAAACCTGGCAGCAACACGGCGGCACTTTGCTACGATTTTGTGCCGATCTTGCAGAACCCGTACTGCTCGTCCTGGACGAATTGCCTATATTCTTGAAACGCATGCTCCGTCAAGAAGGAGGTCGCCAGAAAGTAGACGAGTTCTTGAGTTGGCTCAGAGGACTCCTACAGCAGTTCAGTGGTGGATCGCTTGTACTCATGGTATCGGGTAGTATCGGATTAAACCCGCTCGTACGTCGACTCGGCATTCCTGATCGTATAAACTACTTCTATCCATTTCAACTCGGACCTTGGAGTCGTGAAGCCACTATAGAGTGCCTTAATCGACTTGCTGCGAATTCGACGCTTAAGGTAGATTCCGGCGTTGCGAGTGCTGTTTATGAACGTCTCGAGACAGGCATACCGCATCAGGTACAGTTCTTTTTCGCCAGGCTTACAGATCACGCGCTTATGCACGGTCAGGACAGAGTTGCTGTGGAGGACGTCGATGATGTATATCGTAACGATCTTCTGGGGCCGGCAGGACAGAACTATCTCGTGCATTATGAAGCGCGCTTAAATGATGGTCTGGGCGATGACCAGGATCTTACTATAGCCATGGAAATTCTGGCAGAAGCATCCACAAAAGATGTATTCACCCTCGAAGCACAACGCCAACTAGGACGGCTATACTTACCAATAGTGGACAATGCACCTGATCGCATCTCCGAGGTCCTCGACATACTCGAGCATGAAGGTTATATCGAAGCATGCGACGGGGGTCGCCGATTTACCTCGCGTCTGCTGAAGGACTGGTGGGCTGCGCGGTTTGGTAATCGCCACGTACCAATCGAACGACGTGGTCCGGTACGCGAAGAGTGAGGAAGCAGTCATGGATTCAGCTCAAGACCCCACGATCCGCAAGTTTAATCCAGGGACGTTTCAATCCGATGAAGAGGTGATCCGGCAGTTCGTGGTACGGGAACGCGAGTTGGGAATCGTACTTGATGTGCTACGCGGCAACATTGAGACTCCTTCGTGCCAGCATGTCCTTCTGGTCGCACCCCGCGGCAGGGGCAAGACCATGCTGCTGGCCCGCGTCGCCGCTGAACTGCGCGCAGAAAATGAACTGTTTAGGACAATGTTGCCGGTGCGGTTCATGGAAGAAAGCCATGAGGTATTCGACATTGCCGATTTCTGGCTTGAAACACTCTTCTATCTTTCGAAAGAAATGGTACGTTCCGATCCGGACCTCGCTCGGAAACTACAGGCCATCCACGCCGATCTGACCGGTCAATGGCGGGGCGAATTACTGGCGGAACGGGCCAGAGCCGCGGTGCTGGACGCGTCGGACCGATTGGGCAGAAAACTCGTGCTCATGATCGAGAACATGCAAACTTTATGCGATGACGTAGACGAGGACTTCGGCTGGCAGTTGCGGGAGACGTTACAGACCGAGCCTCAGATCATCCTGCTTGGCACGGCGACCAGCCGTTTCGAGCGTCTGGATGACGTACGGGAGCCCTTCTTCGGATTGTTCCGGATGCTAGACCTCAAACCGTTAGACGCCGAAGCCTGCCGGCGGCTCTGGCAGGTGATCAGCGGCGACGAGGTTTCCGAACGCCGCATAAGACCGCTACAGATTCTTACAGGGGGAAGTCCACGTCTACTGGTCATAATCGCTGAATTCGCCGGGCATCGCTCGTTGCGCAAGTTGATGGAGGAACTGGTTTCACTGGTAGACGACCATACCGAGTATTTCCGCGGTCACCTGGAAGCTCTGGCGCCAACGGAGCGCCGCGTCTATCTGGCCGCGATTGATCTGTGGCAACCTTCAAGTACCAGCGAGATCGCGGCACGAGCACGTATGGACGTTCGTAGTGTTTCCAGCCTTCTTGGCAGACTTATCGACCGTGATATGGTCAAGTGTCATGGAACAGGTAGAAAGCGCTTGTACTCAGCCGCGGAGCGACTATACAGCATTTACTACAAGATTAGACGAGAACGAGGTGAAGCAGCCATTGTACACTATCTGATACGGTTTATGGCGGTGTTTTACACTAAACAAGAACTCGTTACAATGGCCGATACTTTCAGGATAGAAGCCGCAGGATTTCCGATTATCAAAGAGGGGTTGGATCGCGCGCGTGCAGAAATCCCCCACTTTGATTACCTTTACAATCGAACAGTTTCGTCCGTTTCGGAACCCGAACCCACAACTGTGGGATTACCGAAACCTTCCGAGTCCTTTCTTTCCCAGCGACAGCAACTTCTATTCCGCATCAGCCCCAAGTTGGCTGAAGGGAATCTTTTGTATCTACTCGGCAACTTTGATGCTGCTATTCCCGTTTTCGTTTCGATTGTTGAGGAATACGGAAGTATCAAAATCCCCGACGTCGAATTCCTGGTCGCAATGGCATCAGTATCCATTGGACACATTTATGACCGAAAAGGGAACTACGATGCTGCTATCGCATCGTATGATGAAATGATCGAACGATTTGGTAAAAGTACAGAACCAAGGGTGCAAATATACCTTGCTGTAACAATGCTCAACAAGAGCAGATCGGAAAACAGTCTCGGAGACTCAAATACTGCAATTGCAACTACAGAGGCTATTGTTAATCGCTTCGAGAACAGTCGTGAACCTCATATTCGGAAGGTTGTCGCTGAAGCTATTCTCAATAGCGGTATGCTAAAAGGTGAACTTGGTAAAAATGACGAAGAGATCGTATCGTACGAGGAGGTAGTTACCCGATTTGGTGACGACCCGCAAGAAGAGATAAAGAAAGTCGTCGCTTGTGCGATCACAAACAAAGGTGTGACACAAAGTCAGCGTGGCGACTTTGAAGCGGCTGTTGCGACGTTCGATTCCGTCATTGAACGATTCCGCAAAAGTACATCGTCCGAATTCCAGGCATCCATAGTACGAGCACTGCTGAATAAAGGGCTTACACGTGGCGATCAAGGTGAGCATGATAAGGCTATTGCAATATTCGAGTACCTGGTCCAACTGTTCGGGAAATCTGAGACAAAGGATGTACAAACGGATATCGTTAGAGCCTTAAATGCAATGGCGTTTTACCAAATCACCCTCGAAAAGTTTGATGAAGCACTATGCACGTGCGACGAGGCAGATAGACGACTTAAAGACGGAGAAAGCGAGAACAAGAAGGAGAAGACCGTATCATTCTGGATAAGGATGAAGACACTGTATCACAAATCAGATATAGACGCCGCTTTGACCTTGTTTCAGGAGATCTACGCTGAATTCGATCCGGAGAACGAAGACTCGATGGGTATGATGCAGTCCGGTGTGGTTAGTATGGTGGCAGTGGGTATGTCCGAAAGAACCATTCTGGATGTTATGATGAACGACGAGCAGAAGGCGAAGGCCCTGGCCCCACTTGTTGCCTCCCTAAGGATACGATTGGGAGAAAACGTACGAGCACCGGTCGAGGTACTGGAGGTGGCTGAAGATGTATTACGTGAGATTGACAAGGAGTCTAAACAGGAAAAATTGGATTGAAGGGGTCACTCCTACCTTCGACGGCACTCCCGAGGACGATGTGGATTTTGCTACAGGCTATTTCCCCTACGGACGCTGCGCATTTCCGTTTGTCGTCTGATCTGACCGGATCCGGACTTTGATGAAAGCCACGTCCTGTTGCAGCACCTTGATGTCCTCGCGTGTTTCGGAGAATCCCTCGCGCATCTCCTGGCGCAGGTTCTTGATATCCTGACGCATACCGGCGAACCCTTCACGCATCTCCTGTCGGATCCCGGTCAATTCCTCCCGCATCTCCTGGCGCAGATCCCTGATATCATCACGCAAACCGTCGGTCAACCATCCGCTGGCCGTGAATAGGGCCACGACAATCGCGCATACGGCCGTTACGGCGTTCCAGTTAATCTGTATTCTCATCGGCACTCTCCCTGTCGTATGATTCGACGGGCGTATCCGGTCACCAATTTGTCGCGTTTGAACATTTAGATCTCATCAGGACGGATTGCATTACTGTAGAAACGGGTCTTCATGAGGCCAGCATGGCTTTGAGTTCGGTCGCTGAAAAGTAATCTACTGTCATCTCTGCCTGGACAATATAGTCTCGGTTATCTTGATTCTCTCGTAAAAAGAGGTTTTGAAACGGAATTTGACCTTCAAACTTGTACTGTTAACTCCGGAGCTTCAGCACTCGGTTTTGTTAGCCCTGTTCGCGATGTCGGCGCGGCGTCCACTGCGACTCGCGGCAATTCGAAGGGCATCCCGTTTTTCTTCGGCCGAAAGCTCGTTAAAGACCACGTCATTCATCGGCAATCATCCTGCTTACGGGTTCGGCCATCCAGGTCGGCATCGAGGCGCGCAATTCCGCCAGTTCCCGGAGTTCGTCGTCCGTGAGACCGCGCCTGATCATCCCGACGTGCTCGTCGATCTCCCGGGAGCCCAGCCAGGCCAGGGCACGAATAGCGTCGCCGCCTTTCCGGCGGGGAGCAACCAGTTGCCAACTCGGCGCGTGGCGCAATTCCACCCGCAGTTCACCCAGCTTTAGACTCCGATTCGGCCCGGACGTCAGATAGACTGCCCTTACGGGTACCTGCGTGGTAAGTCCCAGGACGTTTGCCGAAGCACCGCCGCTGGGTACGATCGTCTCGCCGGTCAGCACCGACAGGGACGAGATCACCTTTTCGATCGTTGGCGGACGAATGCCGAAGCGCGTTTCGACAGGGTGTGCGTACATGCCCTGGCAGATGCGCATCAAGCGGCCGTTTCGCGCCAGGCGAGACAACGCCTGATCCACGGCTGAACGGGTTCCCAGGTGAAGCAGGGCGTTCGGGCACAACAACGCGCCTTCGGATGTTTCAGAGGCGTATTCCATGATGAGTTTTGGAAGACTACGCATTGTTAAACCCTCTATTTCGGTAATCTCTTACTGATATTATGTCAGAAATATATATAATTATCTGACAAATGGCAATTGAAATAAACCCGGTCAGTTGTGAAGGACTTATTCAAATGAAAACGAGGTAGTGCCTGAACCAACTGTCGCGTGTGCTCATCGAAAAACGCGTGCTGGTGACGGCAGCTGAGTGTGGATTACCGGGGTATGAAGTGCGAGATCCGGACTGGGGATTACAGCGGATCAGGGCGGGTACAAGGCCCTATGTTTCATGCCCGCCCATGGTTCGGCCTCACTCGGCAGCCCGCACTTCCTCCGACCAGTCCCGCCAGATGTCGACGTTGGTTTCGTCCGTTACGAGCGGGTCCGGAAGGGACTCCGGTGTTTTGAGAAATCCGTAGATGGTCGCCTGGCGGATGATGTCGGCCGACCTGTTCTGTCCGGCGATATGCAGGATCTTGGTGTGCCACAGGACCGCCGTGCCCGCGGGGCCGTGGCAATCGACGGGCTGGGTATCTTGCTTTATGCGCTGGATGACGGGATCGTCGTAGCCGGGCCTGCGTCCGGTCAGTTGGCCGTCCGAGTGCTTTTCGCCTTCGAGGAAGTCCTGCCACTGCGCGCGCCAGATCCGGCGGTGGCTGCCCGGCCATACCGTAAAGCCGCCGGAACCGGGAGGCAGGTCGTCGACATAGGCGGATACCTGAAACCGGACGCGTCCGTAGCAGGCGCCGTCCGTATGGGCGCCGCGGTAATCGGAACCGGGCGAAGGGCTGCCGGGCAGGGTGCAGTACAGGCCGCGCGTCCCCTGCCCGGTCGACCACACCGGACCCGTCCTGGGCAGGCGCAGCGCCTCTTCCGTGGTGAAGGATCCCTTCTCCGGCCATTGCGCGGTTTCTTTGATCCCGTGGACGGCCAGCCCGCCCACCACGTCATCGGCCATGAAGCACGGTCCGGTCGTCATGCCGGAGTCGTCCGCTCCGGCGGGCCAGACCACCGTGCCCTTGCCAAGCAATTGCTCGGCGACCCGCCACAGGGCCCTGGGGGCCAGATCGAGCATGAAGGGCTCGGTGCCGTTTCGGACGTAGAAGCGGTGGCCTTCGGTGAAGAAATAGGGGTCGCCGCCGATCTCGGGCCGCTTCGCGTTCAGATGGCCGGTCTCTTCATCGTTGAACTGCCCCCAGGTGGAGGGATCGCCGCGCTTCATGGCGGGGTAGTGTGTGTCCACCGCGGCCCATAGCGCTTCTCTGGCCTGTCGGCACAGTTCGGGGTCGAGCACGGCGGGCAGCACGAGGAAACCGTCGCGCTTGAACCGGGCGATCTGGTCCGTGGTCAGCAGCGGGACTTGCTTCACGCCTGGTGTGGCTGGCATCGTTTGCATTATGGTCCTTTCCTTTTCTGGCGGGTGCTGTGCGTTTCCCGCATCTGCTTACATCACCTTACGCGCTCCCTCAACCCTCCCCGCTACTATGCTCTCCGCCGCCTTCTCTGTCTCCGTGCTCGCCTTCACCTTCTCCATCTTCTCCACCACTGTCATGTTCTCCACTACCTTCACTGCCTCCGTGCTCGCCGTCACCGCTGCCTCCGTGCTCACCGTCACGCCCTTCGCCGTGCTCGCCGTCACCACCTCCACCCTTGCCCTCGCCTCCGTGCTCGCCTTCTCCGACCTCGGCGTGGGGCGTCCACCCGGTGAACGGTTCTCCCGTTGCGGCCAGTGAGACCTCAACCGTCTCGTCCGGAGCGAGATCGACCGGCGTCGTGGGTCCGAGTTCCGTGCCGTTCGAGAGGTGGACTTCGACCCTGACGTTGTCCAGTACCTCGCCGGTCGTATTCTGAACGGTACCCGCGAACGAATTGCTTTCGGCGTCGTAACGAAGGATGAGCCGGGTGCCTTTACGGGCAAAATCATAGGTCTCGTCCAGGCCCAGGGTCGCTCCCGATTCTTCCCCGTCCTCCGACTCCGGGTTTTCGGCCCCGACATGCTCCACTTCCCCTTCCTCCGACTCCAATTCGGATTCGGGGTTTTCGGCCCCGGCGTGCTCGGACTGCGATTCACCGGTCACGTTCTGGTCTTCACTCTGGTCGCCTGCGCACCCGGCCAGCGCCCCCAGGCCGATTATCGCGCCCAGGCAGATTGCCGCGCCCAGGCAGATCGCCGCTGCATAGGCGATCAGCGTGCGGGTGATCGATCGAACAGTGGGTGCAATACGCTCCATACACTTCATACCCGACCACTTCATACCCGACATACGTGATTTATCCCATCCCATTCTTCTTCTCCTCGATTACGTGATCCCTCAGCATCGACATGGCGCCGCCCGGACGGAACGTGCGAGCTCTAGCTCTTTCCATTCTTCTTCTCCTCGATTACGTGATCCCTCAGCATCGACATGGCGCCGCCCGGACGGAACGTGCGGGGTTCCAGGTCGATCTCCTCCCCGGCGATCATCTTCCGGAGCAGTTCGGCCACGCCGTCCACCGCCACGGGCGCGAGCGCTTCGCCCTTTTCCTTCGTCCCGAGTTTCGCCGAGCTTTCCATTTCCATGTCCTCCTCGTGCACCCGGTGGGGAAAGAGGGCCATGGCCATGGAAGTCTCGTATTCGTCGGCGTGACCCGGCAGTCGTTTTTCTTCCATGTACTGGTGGACCACGTCCGTGGGGTAAGTGTCCCAGTAGGAATTGAAACGCACGTTGACGCCGAGCCGTTCCCGGAACGCGTCGATCCGGTTCATCATGGGGACGACGTTGCCGCCGTGTCCGTTCAGGATGAGGATGTTGGTCACGCCGCCCCGCTTGAGGGCGTCGCACACGTCGTAGACGTACTCGGTGAAGATCTCCGCGCGGACGGTCAACGTGCCCCTGTGCTCCATCCAGTGCTCCGATACGCCGATGGCGATGGGCGACGCGACCACGACGCGGGGAAAGAGCTTCAGCGCCGCGTGTTCGGCCATGTAGGCGACGCTGGCCGTGTCGTGGATCATCTCCAGGTGTTCGAGGTGCTGCTCCGTCGCCGCCGTGGGTACGATGGCCGCCTGGATGGTGCCGTCATCGATCCCTTCCCGGAATTCCTTGCGGGTAAGGTCTCCGATAAAGACGCGCTTTCTGGACATGTAGGGGCTCCTGTTGGCTGCGGTTACTTCGATCTTGTTTTATTCCAGCGCCTGCTCGAGGTCCCGGATGATGTCATCGGTGTCTTCGAGTCCCACGGACATCCTGACGCGCTGGCCTTCGCGGTCTCCGGTGACGAGCGAGCCGACGTCGCCCAGGCTGACCCAGGGCCGGCACAGGCGGACGCGGTCGAGGAACCGACCGACGGTTCCCGCTGCGATTTCGAAGCTGATCATCCCGCCGTATCCAGCCCACTGCGAACGGGCTATTTCGTGGCCTGGCGTAGAAGGAAGGCCGGGATAGTAGGTCCGCTTTACCCGGGGATGGGATTCCAGGAAGTGCGCCACGGCCCCGGCGTTCTCGACGTGGCGGTCCATGCGCATGGACAGGGTCTTGATCCCCCTGAGCAGGAGAAAGGCGTTCAACGGGCTGAGTATGCCGCCGTAGGTGTTGCGCGTGCACAGCACCTCTTCGCCGAATTCGGGGTCCCGGGTCGTGATGATGCCAGCCAGGGCGTCGCCGTGACCGCAGAGGTACTTGGTGGCGCTGTGCAGCACGACGTCGGCCCCGTGGTCCATCGGACGGAACAGGTAGGGAGACAGAAACGTATTGTCGATCACGACCTTCGCGCCGGCCTCGTGGGCCTTGCGGATCACCGTGGGCGTATCGATGATGTCCAGGGTGGGATTGGCGAGCGGCTCGAAGTAGACGACGTCCGCTGGTTTCCCGAGGGCCGCGCCTAACTGATTCGGATCCCGCATGTCGATGATGTCGACGTCGAACCCGAGGCGGGGCAGTTCTTCGGACATGAAGCGCCCGGTCCACACATAGGTCGTGTGGTGGCAGACGATCCTGGAGCCCGCGCGTATGAGCGTCATCACGGCCTGGGTGACCGACGCCATGCCGCAGGCGGTGGCGATGCTGCGTCCGCCGCCCTCGAGGGCGCACATCTTTTCCTCGAAAGCCGTGAACGTGGGATTGCCTCCACGCAGGTATGCGCCGTCCACGGTCGTCGATTGGTAGATCGGCGTCGCAGACGCGTTCTCCGCCTCACCCGCATGGATCGTGCGGGTTATGAACCCCTGTTCGTCGTTCATTTCCATTCCTTTTGGGCGGCCGCTTCATGGCCCGGCTCGCGATCTTCTGCAGTCGCGGTCCTATGGCCGGGTCGCGATCTTCTGCAGTCGCGGTCCTACGGCCCGGCTCATGGTCTTCTACAGCCGTTTTTCGATGGCCCGGACCATGCGGTCGATTTCCTCCCGGCTGTTGTAGAAATGGGTGGAAATACGGAATACGGGCACGTCGTTGATATGGAACGCGACGGTCTCGATCTGCTCGTCGTCCCACATTTCCTGCCGGATCTTCTGGAGGTCGGCGCCTTCGATGGTGAAGGTCGTGATGAACCCGGACATCTCGGGGTCCGACGGCGTAAGGAAGCGCACGCCGCGGATGCGGCCGAGCCGCTCACGCATGTAGTTCACCAGGCCGCGGCAATAGTCTCGGATGTGATCCCAGCCGATCTCCTCCTGGAAATCGAGGGCCGTTCCCAGCCCGATAAATGGAGTCTGATCCCGGGTGCCCATCATGTCGAACCGGCTCGCGTTGGGGTTGGGATGGGCGCTGGAGCCCAGGATAAGCGGCTCGACCCGGTCGTGGGCGTCGTCCGACACGAAGAGCATGCCCGTGCCCTTGGGGGAAAGCGTCCACTTGTGGAGGCTGGACGCGTAGAAATGGGGATTCCATTCGTCCAGGCGCAGGGGTACCATGCTCACGGCGTGGGCGCCGTCCACCACCACCCAGATGCCGTGGTCCCGTCCGATTTCAGTCAGCTCCTTCACCGGGGTCGCCATCCCCGTCGACCAGTACACGTGTCCGAATACCATGGCCGCGGTACGCTCGTTCAGCCCGCTCTTGAACACATCGATAATCTGCTGCTTGCCGGTGATCTCCATGGGGAGATGCACACGGCGGACGGTCATGCCGTGCCGCTCGGCCACGTAGTCGAAGCAGGCGTTCACCGCGCCGTACTCCTGGTCGGTCATCAGGATTTCGCCGCCCACCTTCCAGGTCACGCCCTGGGCGAAGACGCTGAGCGCCATGGTGGTGTTCTGGACCAGCGCGATGCGCTCCGGCCGCGTGCCCACGAACCGGGCCAGCTTCTCCCTCGATTCCTCGACGATCGGCCAGTATCGCTGCTGGTGCTTGAGCGGATCGCTGTCGAAGGCCCGGATGGCCTCGGTAACGCGATCCACGACCGGCTTGGGCGACGGCCCCACGGAGCCGCCCTGCAGAAAGGCGATGTCCGGTTCCAGGTAGAACTGGTCGCGGCGGATAGCTTTCCAGAATGCGTCGTCCGGCGGGGGAAGCGTATCAGTCCGGTCCGGACCCGAAACTTCGCTCATGCGGGTTCTCCCATAGTTGTTACTGGTAAATGGCCACCTGCGATACGGCTCGCGACGTTGCGGAACGCCCGGATCACAACACGGTCCGCGCGACCTTTCGGAACGCCCGGATCAAAGTACGGTCCGCGCGACCTTTCGGAACGCCCGGATCACGTCGTCCACGTCTTCATCGGTCAATTGTGCGGGCAGCGGCAGGATGCGCGCCCGGTCCAGCAGATCGTCGCTGCGCGGCAGCATGCCGGCGCGGTACTCCATCGGACTTTCGGCGTTGAAAGGACAGGTCCAGGGACACCCGGCCGTCGTGACCGGCGCCTTGCTCAGGAGATTGGACATGTGCCTGTACTGGTGAATGCCGCCATGGGGCTCTCCCGCCGGGATGCCTTCCGCGCGTATGGCCGCGGTGAACCGGGCGGCCCCTTCCGCCGAGTCATGGATCCAGGAGAAATAGGCGCCGCTGTCGCCCTCGGGATCCGCGATGCGGCGGAGCCGGATGCCGGGGGTCTTTCCGAGTGTCTCGCGCAACCTGGCCTGGTGGCGGCGCATGCCGTCCAGGATGCCGGGCAGCCTGCCCAGCTGGACCAGGCCCACCGCGCCGCGGAGTTCGTCCATGCGGACGCCCATGCCGAAGGTCTCGAATGCCGAGCCCTCTCCGGTCGACACGCCTTCGATGTCCCGCTCGAAACCCGTGTCGTGGAAGCACATCGCCCGGCGGAAGACCTCGTCGTCGTCCGTCGTGACCATCCCGCCTTCGCCGGTGGTGAAGTTCTTGTTGTACTGCAGGCTGACCGCGCCCGCCTTGCCCATGGAACCCACAAGGCGGCCGCCTATGCGCGCGCCGGCGGCCTGCGAGCAGTCCTCCAGGACGGGGATCCCGTGCCGGTCCGCCACCTCCAGGATGGCGGGCATGTCGGCGGCCGTTCCGGCCATGTGCACGGCGACGATGACCCGGGTGCGGGGCGTGATGTGCCGTTCGATGTCACCGGGGTCGAGGTTCAGGGTTTCGTCGATGTCGGCGAGGACCGGCACGGCCCGCAGATGCACGACGGCGTTTACGTCGGAGATCCACATGAAGGCCGGCAGGATGACTTCCGTGCCCGGCCCCGTGTCGAGTGCGGCGAGGGCCACGGAAAGCGCCGTGCTCCCGCTATGGGTGGCCAGGGCGAAGCGCGTGCCGACGTACCGGGCATAGGCCGCTTCGAACCGGTCGACTTTCCCGAGAGGCTCGACGCCGTAGTAACGGAAGGGCGACCGGGCCTCGATGACCTCGATGGCGGCCTGTTTTTCTTCTTCCCCGTAGGTCGCTCCGCCGGGTATCAGCGGAGGCCATGCCGCGGTGCGGACCGGTGTTCCGCCGTCGATTGCCAGGGATTCCGCCATGGACGTCCTGCTTCAACGATCGCGCGGTAAGGGCAGTTGTCGGAGTGGATGAAAAGAGATGCAGGACTATAACACGGCGTGCCGAGCGTTTCAAGAACAATTTGACGCAGATTGACGCGGGTTGAAGCGGCCCGGGAGGCGCGCCATGGTCATGATTTCCGCCTCGTCGGGGCCAGGCCGTCCGCCGCGTCCTGCTGCCCGGCGCGTCGAGGTCATCCAGTCCGCCGCGTCAGGTCGTCCGGCGCGTCAACCGGTCCGCCGCGTCAACCAGGCGGTCCTTCCATGCGACCCTTTCGAGCCATTCGTCGGGGATGCCGTTCAGACCGTAAAGCGCGCCCGCGAGCTGTCCCGTCACCGCGGCGACCGTATCGGCGTCGTCGGCGAGGTTGGCCGCAAGCAGCACGGCGCCCCGGAAATCGGAGGTGCGCGCCACCGACCAGAGGGCGGCTTCCAGGGTGTGAATCACATATCCGCTTGAGCTGATCTCATCGCGTGCCGTGCCGCGCCAGCTGCCGCCCAGCACCCGGGAAACTTCCGGCGCCCCGTCGAAGCGCCCTGGTGCGAGCACGTCCGCCCGTGCTTTGCCCGCGATCGCCTCCGCCAGCCGTTCCGCGAAGGCCCTGCAGGCGTCCACCGCCTCCTCGGCCCCATGGGTGGTCCGGGATTGTTCCGCCGCCGCGGAGTCGAGCTGCGCGCGGTCGTCCCAGAAGCGGAGGGCGACCGGCGAGAGCCGCATCAGCGAGCCGTTTCCCGCGGAACGCGGTTCGGTCGATCCGGCCATGGGATCGCCTGTCCGCACATACCGTTGGAGCGCCGCGCTCGTCGTAATCCCGATGTCGAAGCAACTCCCGGTACAGGAGTATTCGCCTTTCTTCCACCATCTAACGAACCGGTCCATCAGGTCCCGGCAGTCGAGTGCTCCGCATTCGGCGAGACTCTCGGCGAGGGCCAGCGCCATCGTGGTGTCGTCGGTCCATTCGCCCGGCCGCAGACCGAAGGGGCCGCCGCCGACCATGTCTTTCACCCGCTCCTGCTTGTCGCGGGGTTTGAACTCGAGGGTCGTGCCGACCGCGTCCCCCACCGCGAGACCCAGGAAGGCGCCGATGGCGCGGTCCCGGACGCTTTCGGCGGTCGTGGAGGGCAACGGTTCCACGGGGATCGTGCATCGTGCGACGTGTCGTACCTGGTCGCACGTTTCGAGGGCATGCTCGGAACGGGCCGCTCGAACCTGCCGAATCGCTTCGTCAGGTCGTTCGCCGAACTCCACGAGGAGACGCGCGGCGACGGTGCCCGCGCGGCCCAGACCGCCCTTGCAGTGCACGAGCACGTCGAACCCGAGCCTCAGGCGGTCCCGGATGGCCGGCCCCGCGACGCGCCACGCCTCCTCGAAAGCCGCATCGGGCGGCTGTCCGTCCGGGATCGGCAGGTGCCACCACTCCATGTGCCGGTCCGCGACCGCCCTGGAGAGGCCCTGAACCCTCAGGTCCCGCATTTCCTTCTCGGTGATCAGGCTGACGACCGCCGTCGCGCCCCATCTCCTGATCCTCTCGAGGTCCAGGTCCAGGTCGCGGTCCCAGTTCCCCGCGATCCCGTACGGATAATACTTGCCGGGGCACAGGGTGATGCCGATGCGGCCGAAACCGTCCTTCGGGCGTACCGGGTCGACGCGGATTTTATGAGTTCTGCTGGTTTTTACATTGGACATGAACCGCTTTCCTTTCGATAATCAACGGAGCACCTCGACGTTAACCCGAAGTACCCGGAACGGCAAGCGTTTTCGTTCGTGTTCCACGCCGGACGCGCAAACGTATCCAAACACCTCCAATCCGACCCAAACGTATCCATTCGCGGCCGCGCCGGGTAGCGGTTTTCCCTTGACAGTCGCCGTACCTGTTCCTATTTTGACCGGCGTCAGGGGCTGTAGCTCAGCTGGGAGAGCGCATGAATGGCATTCATGAGGTCAGCGGTTCGATCCCGCTCAGCTCCACTACCCGATGGTGGCGACCTCTTCCCGTAGGGCAGTCCCTGGTGGATTGATCGAGGTTCCGGCCAATCCATCGGCTCGTTAGGATCCATCAAACGCAGTCGGTTTTCGTATACAGCGCGCGCTATGCTCAGTACCATCTGCACAGTTTATCGCAGTATACCGACCAGCCGTTTGTGCACCCTGAGGCGGCTGACGCTCTGTATGTTTTTCCTGTCCGCGTCTCCCTCTTCGCTCCAAGCGGCCCCCGTTGCCGCCGTGGATTTGCCAACCGACGCTCCTTCTCATGCAGCGTCGGTTTTTTATTTCGCTTCGTTCGATCTCCCGGATACGAGCGCCACTTCGCCCATCGACGATAGCCGGCGCATCCTGACGGAAACCGATGCGCGGGAAAACGACACGGCAACCGGTTCCGCCGGGGCGGGCGCGGGCTTGCCGGCGGACGCGGGCTTGCCGACGGCGGTGGGCTCGTCGGCGGGCTCGTCAGCGGAGGCGGGCTCGTCAGCGGAGGCGGACTCGTCGGCGGCAGCCGGATCGCCTGCGGATCCGGCCTCGCCTGCGGAAGCATACGTCGAAGAAAGGACCGGCGCCTCCGGGTTTACGCTCCTCGCACCCTACCTGGATGGATTCGACCGCGTCCCGGCGGCTGAACCGCCCTGGCCCGATTTCGGCCGGTTCGACGTTCCAATCAGCTACGACGACCGGGTCAAAAGGGCGATTCACCTCCTTCGGAGCGACGCATCCGGTGTCTTCGCCGGGTGGCTGAGCCGGACGAACCGGTACCGGGCCATGATCCAGTCCATTCTTTCCAGGTCCGGTCTGCCCGGGGACCTGGTCTACGTCGCCATGGTCGGAAGCGGCTTCGATCCCCGGGCGCGTTCCCCGGAAGGCGGGGCGGGCCTGTGGCAGCTGTCACCGGAAGACGCGGAGCGCTACGGCCTGGTCCGAAGCGACGAGGTCGACGAGCGATACGACCCGGAGAAGTCCACGCGCGCGGCGGCGGCGAGGTTCAAGGACCTCTACCTGGAACTGGGTAGCTGGGACCTCGTCATGGCTGCGCACCACGCCGGTTCCCTTCCGGTGCGCAGGGCCGGAGGTCTCAGCCTGTGGAACATGAGACTGCCCGGCCGTTCGATACCCTTCGTGGCCTTCGTCATGGCGTCGGCCGTCATCGCCCAGTCGCCGGAGGAATTCGGATTCGCACCCCTGGGAGGCCTCCCGCTGATACACGAATCCGTTCCCGTGCAGCGAGCCATGGTTCTGGAAGAAGTGGCCGAGGGCATGAAGATCCAGGTAGCGAAGCTGCGTGAACTGAACCCGGAACTGCGCCGCTGGAAGGCCGTGCCGGGGTTCGACCTCAACGTGCCGCTGGGCACGAAGCGGTCCTACGCCACGTGGGCCGGCATCGAACCGCCCGGTCCGGACCCATCCGACATGGCTTTCTACAAGGTCCGTCGAGGAGACACGCTGGGGCGTATTTCCCGCCGCTTCGGAGTGAGTACGAGGGATATCATCGTCGAGAACAACATACGCCGCCCGAACCGGCTGCGGATCGGACAGGTGCTGGCCATACCGCTTTTCGGTTCATCGATAAGATCGAATCGGTCCATTGCATACCGCAGGCCCAGAGACGTGCCGCCGCCCGATCCCGCGACCCATCGCGCCATCTCCTACCGCATCAGGCGAGGCGATACGCTGGAGCGCATCGGAAGGAGATACGGCGTTTCCATGGCCAACCTGCAGGACTGGAACAAACTGAACAATCCGGGGGACATCATCGCCGGCCGCAGCCTGACCATCTACGTACCGAGGCCGCGCGGCGATGCCGCCGCCGGCGCTTCAACGCCGGCCCGAACGTCCGGGACCGGAGAGGGAACCCATCGCGGCGCGGGCGGCGCGTCGGCGTCCGGCGCCATCATATACACCGTCAAGCCGGGCGACACCCTGTGGGATATCGCGCGGGCCCACAACGTGACCGTGAGCACGCTGCGCAGGACGAACGGACTGGGCAGGCGCAGCGCCATACACCCCGGCGACCGGCTCCGTATCATCCCGTCCGATTCCTAGTTTATACAAAACCCGCATCCTGCGCCGATCCACCGGAATCGCCGTCCCGCATCCTGCGCCGATCGGCCGGGAGCGGCGTCCACCGTAATCGGCGACCCAACTGTAGCGCCGACCCAGGCGACCCAACGGTAGCGCCGATCCACCGGTTTCCGTTCCTCGCGCGCGCCGATCGCCCCTCAATTCACGCCTCGAACCCCACTTCGAACATCCTGCCGGAATCCGGGTTCTCCGTGACTCCGCACCATCGGTTGCCAGGCCGTTTCCCGTAGTGGCCGAAATCCAAAAAGTCATTGACATTCTTTGACTAACGTGATATTTTGGTCACGCATTATCCCGTCCAAAACGGTCCTGGACTGGACCGGAATCCGCATGTGACGCAAGATAGCGGAGCGTTGCCATGGCTCGAAAATCAGACTGGATAATCGGCGGCATGCTCGGCGGCGGCGTAATGGTCATCGCCATCGTCATGGTGCTGCTGATCGCCGGTCCCATGCTGAGCAGCGATAGTACTCTTTCCGGCATGGGCGGCGGCCGGGTCGCGCTGGTCGAAGTCAGGGGTCCGATCACCCGGGCCGAAGACACGGTCAAGCAGATCATCAGGTACCGCGAGGACGATTCCGTGCGGGCCATCGTGCTCCGTATCGATAGTCCCGGCGGCGCCGTGGCCCCCACGCAGGAGATCTTCGATGAACTGCACAAGACCCGGGAAGCGGGCAAGATCATCGTGGCGTCCATGGGAAGCGTGGCTGCGTCGGGCGGGTACTATATCGCCTGCGCGGCGGATTCCATCATGGCCAATCCTGGAACCATAACCGGCAGTATCGGCGTGGTCACGGTAGCGCCGAGCGCGGAAGATCTGTTTGAACGGATCGGCATCGAATGGCAGGTCGTCAAGAGCGGCCGGCACAAGGACCTGGGATCGATGAGCCGCAGCATGACCAACGAGGAATTCGGGATCGTGCAGTCCGTGGTCGACGACGTATACGACCAGTTTGTCGGCGCGGTAACCAGTTATCGGCCGCTGTCCCGCGAAGAAGTGGTCGAACTGGCGGACGGACGGATATACACCGGTAACCAGGCGCTGCCCCTCGGGCTCGTGGACCGCCTGGGCACCTACCAGGACGCGATCGCCCTGGCAGGCAAAATGGCCGGCCTTCCCGGAAAGCCCAACGTGGTCCGGCAGCCGCCCAAGACGTTTATCGATGTATTGATGGAGAACATGGAGACGATGACCGACCTGTACGCGCCGGGAATCGTCGAATACCGGTATCGCTGAAGCGGCAACAACAACGATCAAGGAGAAGGGTATGACTAAGGCCGATATCGTGGCTCGAATCGCAGATTCCACGGGGATGACCAAGGTGGACACCGCCGAAGTGCTGAACGCGTTGCTCGATTCCATCTCGTCCGCGTTGGGCAGGGGAGAGAAGATCGAACTGCGTGGATTCGGGATCTTCAAGGTGAAGGAAAGGAAGGCGCGCGTCGCCCGCAATCCGAAGACCGGCACGGGGATCAGGATACCGCCGTGCGTCGTGCCCGTTTTCAAACCGTCAGATCATCTGAAGAACCGTGTACAGAAGGAAAACTAACCTGAAGGGAGACATGCGTGCCCAGTGGTAAGAAGCGCAAGCGGTCGAAGATCGCTACCCATAAGCGCAAGAAACGCTTGCGGGCCGACAGGCATAAGAAGAAGTAACGGCGGCCTCTGAAGGCGGTGTAAGTTCCCCGCGGGGCGCTTCGCCCGCCTGGCGCCGTCCCGCCCCGAAGTCCTACCTCGCACCGGGAAAATCCTCGCCGATATACAGATCTGTGAAGATCACGGTTTTGCCGCCGAATCGGTTGGTTTTAAGTCCCCTGAGCCATGGCTTGAACAGGGAGTTTGCCATGGGATGGAAGACGAAGGCGGCCCCCGATTCGTCCACGAGGATGCGCTCGGCCCGGCGAAAGATGTCCGTCCGTCGCGCGGGATCGATTTCCTGGTCCGCCGCGTCCAGCAGCGCCTCGAATTCCGCGTGCTCGAAGTCGTGCCGGCTGCGCCCGCGCGTTCCGGGCCGCCAGATCATGTCCAGCATGTTCTTGGGGTCCCGGTAGTCCCCGAAGAAGGGCACCAGTCCCATATCGATGTTCCAGTTGAACATGTAATTGGTGAAAACCGGGTAATCGGCGCTGCGGAACGTAATGCCGACGCCCAGGTGCTCCCGCAACATGCCCTGGATCACCTCCGCGACCATCCGGATATCGGGCCTCGGCTGACGGAGCCACATCTCCGCCACGGGAAATCCGCGGCCGCCGGGATACCCCGCCTCGGCCAGGAGTTCGCGCGCCCTTGGCGGGTCGAATGCCTGGAGCTCCCTGTAGTCGCCGTGGGCGTCGAACGTGACCGGAAGCATGGAATAGGCGGGGACGGCGGCGCCGTGAAGCACGACGCGGCAGATGGTTTCCCGGTCGATGGCCCGGGCGATGGCGCGCCGGACCCTCGCATCGCTGAAGGGCGGTTTACGCGTATTGAAGAAGATGTACCACGTGCCGTCGGTCGGGTTGGAGACGAGTTCCGAACCCAGCCGGGCGTCGCGCCGCACCCGGATCAGCTCGTTGGCCTGTACTTCGGCAAAACCCACTTCGTCGTTCTCGTAGGGGAGCAGGTTGGCCGTCGACGGATGGCGGAAGACCCTGTTTATCTTTTCCACGTAGCCCTTGATGGGGCCGTCGTAGTGGGGATTCAGTTCGAAATTCATGTGGCTGCCGTGCTTCCATTCCGTCAGGCGATAGCTCGAATTGGACACGCAGTTGCCTTCCTCGGTCCACCGCGGGCCGTGCTTCTCCACCTGCCACCGGGGCACCGGCATGGAGGTGGGAACGGAGAAAATGAGGCCCAGGTAGGGCGCCGGATGGGTGGTCTCGACGGTCAGCGTATGGTCGTCGACGGCCCGGACGCCCAGCATGGCCGGATCGGCGTCCGGCGTCCGGCTGTAGGACTTCGCGCCCACGATGTCGCTGTAGAAGGCGGCGTAGGGATTCGCCGTCTCGTAGGAAAGGGACCGGCGGAACGTATAGACGAAGTCGTGGGCCGTGACGGGCCTGCCGTCGCTCCACCGTCCCGTCTTGCGCAGGTGGAAGGTCCAGGTTTTCCCGTCGGGCGATACCTCCCAGCGGTCCGCCGCGGCCGGGATCAGATCGCCGTTTTCGTCCTTTGAGACCAGCGTCTCGAAGAGGAACTCGTTCCACTGCCCCACGTACAGGTTGACGCTGACATCCAGGCTCCTGGGTTCGTCGCGCATGAACCGGTAGGTCTGGAATTCGAGCGGCGCCGCGTCGGGCGGCAACGGCTTGCCGATGGAGTTGAAGACCGGGGCGGCGTTCTGCGGCGCCGGTGTGACGGCTTCGGCGAGCAGCACGCCCGCGCATCCCAGCAAGGCGGCTGCCAGGAAGACCGGATACCGCGTGCAGGGACCGGACGCCGGCCGTTGTTTCGATTTCATGGCGCGGATCGCCAGCGAGACCGGAAACCGCCCGCCGGATGCCCCCGCCGGCCGTTGTTTCGATATCATGGCGCCGACCGTCCTCCCGGTCCGTTCCCGACGGACCACCCTTCGCCGATCAGCCTCACGGCCATCCGAAGCGCCTCGCCCAGGTTGCCCGCGTCGGCAACGCCCCTGCCCGCGATATCGAAAGCGGTGCCGTGATCCACGGAGGTGCGCACGATCGGCAGGCCCAGGGTCACGTTGACCGTGCGGTCGAAGGCGATGGCCTTGACCGGAATGTGCCCCTGGTCGTGATACATGCCGATGATCCCGTCGAAATCGCCCTTCCGGGCCCGCATGAACACCGTGTCGGGCGGCAGCGGACCGGTCAGGCGCCAACCCCGGCCGCCGGCACTCCCGCGCGCCTTCTCCACGGCGGGCGCGATGATCCGGATCTCCTCGTCTCCGAAGAGACCGCCCTCTCCCGCGTGGGGATTGAGTCCGCAGACGGCGATCCGGGGCGCCGCCACGCCCATGCCGGCCAGCGCGTTGCCGACCAGTTCGATGGTGACGAGGATCTCCTGCTCGGACAGACGGTCGATGGCGTCTCGAAGGGACACATGGGTCGTCGCGTGGGATACCAGGATCCCGTCGAAGGCCAGGGACAGCCGGCATTTCGCCGTTCCCGTGACCTCGGCCAGCAACTCGGTGTGCCCGGCGTAGGCGTACCCGGCAAGGCCCATGGCTTCCTTGTTCATCGGCGCGGTGACCAGGGCGCTGATTTCGCCTGCCATCGCCAGGCGGGCGGCCAGCTTCACGGATTCCACGGCGAGCCGGCCGGCCTCGGACTGCACCTGGCCGGGATTCAGTCTGTCGATTTCCACTTCCGCCGCGTTCATGACGTCCACCGAGCCATGGCGGAACCGGCCCGCTCCGGGACGGTCGATCAGATGGATTTCGGGACATGGGCCGGGGCCCCGGCCTTCGGGGTCTGTTGAATCGCCGGTCCGGGCCAGCGGCAGGTCCCGGCGGATTACTTCATCATGCCCGATGACCACTGGACGGCACAGCGCGTAGACCCACGGCTGCGAAAGGACCCTGGCGATGACCTCGGGCCCCACGCCGTTGGGATCGCCCATCGTGATCCCGATGACCGGCCGGTCATCTGTACCTTTCCCGTTTTGTTCTCCAGGAGAATGCCTTCGGCCGGTCCGGCCGCCGCCGGCGTCATGGGCGCCAGTTGAATCGGGGCCGCCGCCGGCATCACGGGCGCTACCGGAACCGGGTTCGCCGCCGGCGTCACGGGCGCCACTTGAACCGGGGTCGCTGCCGTCGTCACGGGCGCCACTTGAACCGGGGTCGCCGCCGGCGTCACGGGCGTGCGGGAGAAGCCGGTCCATGGCCTTTGCCAGGGTATGGGCATCGCCGAAGGAACCGGGCTTGATGACCACGCCCATACCGTCGTGGGAGCCGCCCGCGACGGCGGCGAGGCCGACCCCCGTGTCGATTTCCTCGCGGACCCAGGCGCCGTCGCATTCCAGCTCGTGAAAGACGCTTGCGGCGGTCTCGCCTCCCGTGAGCACCAGGCCGCCCGGGCTCACGCTCGTGAACAGCCGGCGGGCGACTTCGCCCAGTGATTCGATGACCACCGCGGCCGGGTCGCGGCCGCCGGCCGACGCCGCCAGCCTGTCGAACCACTCCCGCCGTTCCGAACGTCCGGGACGCAAAGGGGTCACGACCGCGTTCCGTCCACTTGACACGGCCTCCGCGACGTGCGACGTCAGCCGTTCCACCTCGTCGCCGCGGCTCCGCTCATCCACGATCAGCAGGGGATCGAAGGGACAGAGCCGGGTCGACGCTCGCCTCCCGAGTTCCTCGACCTGGCGGGTCGTGGTCTCGTGCAGGCTGCAGGCGAAGACAAGGACGGGATGGCCGTCCAGGTGTGTGGAGACGGCGCCAGCACGCGGTTTCCGAGATACCGATGCGGCCCGCGGCTTCCACCTGGCCGCCAGCCATGCCGCAAGGGCGCCGGCCATGCCGCCGGATCCGCAGAGCAGCGTGGAGGCTGTCCAGGGCGCCGGGTGCTCCAAACCGGCGGGTGCTTCCCCGATACCGGCGGGCGCTTCCGCGATACCTGCAGGCGCGTCCCCGATGCCTGCAGGCGCGTCCCCGATACCGGCAACGGCTTCCAGCAGGGTATTCCAGCACTGCGGATCGGCCAGGTCGGCCACAACCGTTTTCCCCGTTCCGTTCCCGGGTCCGCCGACCGCCTTTCGAACGGCCGCCGAACCGGAAATAAGGGTCTTCAGATCGATGTGGACCATCTCTCTATGCGCACCGCAGTCCAGGAGATCAGGGATGAGGGCATGGTCCGGCGGGACGTCGGGCCCCGCCATATCCGCGCCTCGCACGGGCACGCCGTCGAGCAGTTGATATCCGCCCACGGTGGTCCGCCCCAGTTCGGGAAACGCCGGAGCGCAGACCGCCAGGCCGCAGTCCATCAACCCGCACACCAGTCCGATCTCGAAACCGACGTGTCCCCGGAGCGTCGAGTCGATCTTCTTGTACAGAATCGAACCGTTCCGCGCCCGGATCGCTTCGCAGGCCGCGCCGACTCGCTGCCCGGCTTCCGCCTCGCCGCAGGAACGGGTGTTCGTGTTCAGCACGACCAGGTCCGCGGAATCGAATCGATCCAGCCGGTCCGGATCGGACAGCACGGCCGCGGCGAAGTCCCTTTTCGCGAAGGGAACCGCCACATCGTGCGCGCCGGCAAGGTCGTCGGCGAGGATGTACAGGGGTGTCGTCATGGCGGTACGGTTCTACCGGGGTTCAGTGTCGAGGCCCGCCCGCGCCTTGATCTCTTCCCAGGAAGGTTCCACGGGCGCGTCGCGGCCTGCGAGTTCGGACATGACTTCCGGCCACTTTGCGCCCGAGCCGGTAACCAGGCACACGACGGTCTCATCCGGGGCAAGCCGACCCGCGCGGGCCGCCTTGATGGCCCCGGCGACGGAAGCCGCCGACGAAGGTTCGACGAGGTAGCCGCTGCGGGCAAGCAGGCGTACGGCCTCGATGATCTCGTCCTCGGTGACGTCGGTGGCGTCGCCGCCGGAATCGTATATGGCTTTCAGCGCCGCGGGTCCGCCGGTGTCGTCCCGAATGGATAGCGCGATGGAACTGGGGTCGGGATGGACGATCACATCGCCCCGTCCCTGGCGGAACGACTGTACGTAGGGGTTGCATCCGGCCGGTTGCACGCCGTGCATCACCGGATTCCTGTCGGCGAGTTCGAGCGCGCGCATCTCGTTGAATCCCTTCCAGGGTCCGAACAGGGCGTCGCCGGCGGCGATGGGGCAGAACATCCGATCGGGGACGCGGCCGCGGAGTTGTACGAAGATCTCGAAAGCGATGGTCTTGTATCCCTCGACCCCGAAGGGCGTCCCCGTGGGCATGGGCGTCATGGTCGTCGAAGGATAGTATCCGTGGTCCCGGATCAACGTGTCCAGGTACTGAAAGCGGTTCTCCAGCACGAAGGCGTGGCCGCCGTACAGGGCGATCATGTCCCGCTGCAGCATGGACGATTCGGGATGGCAGAGAATGATGCATGAGTCCATGCCGGCGGCGGCGGAGTAGGCCGCGGCCGACGCGCCGTGATTGCCCGTGGTGCTGGCGGTGATCCGGGTATAGCCCAGCGACCGCGCCATGGAGATCGAGGAGGCGTGGAAGCGGTCCTTGAAGGCCCAGGTGGGATTCGTCGTTTCGTTCTTTATGAAAAGGTTCGCCAGCCCGGCCGCCTCACAGACCGCCCGGGGACGCACAAGCGCCGTGTTTCCCTCTCCAAGGGAGATACGCGCCGACGGATCCCGCAGCGGCAGCAGCGCGCCGAAGCGCCAGATGCCGTGACCCGCACGGCTCCAATCTTCCACGTCCAGGTCGCGGGCGATCGCCGGGTAGTCGTAGGTCACGGTCAACGCGGCCGCGCCGTCTCCCGACGCGTCCATGCAGGCCGGACAGCCGAAGAACATCGGTTCCAGGGGGTACTGGGCGCCGCAGCGGGTACAGGTGAGGCCGAGAACGGACATGGGCTTATTTCGGATCGGAACGGGAGTGCGGCGGATCAGGCACCGTGTACTGGCCGGAATGTGATCGGGCCCTGAACGTGAACCGGCTGGAAATCGAACGGGTTGGCAAACGCCCATGCGATCCCCGGAGCGCTACGGGGAAATATACCCCCGGCGACCGGGAGTGTAAAGGACTACGCCATGCGCCTGGTCCATCCCGCCGCAGTTTTCGCACCGCCTGGTTAACCATACCGGCGCGCGTACCGCCCGGCGCGCGTACTGCGCCGCCCCCGTACCGCTGCGGCGCTCGCGCCGCTGGCCTGTTCGGCCCTCTACCGTCCCGGTTATCCTTGACACCGGAGACGATGCATGGATATGATCCTCTGGACTACATGCAAAGCACGGGTGTATCCTCATTCTGGCACGCGCGCGCGTTCTGGCCGACGCACGTGCACTGGCACGCAGGAACGCAGACGCGTAAGCTCCGGTTGAACGCACGCGCGTATCCGCCCGACGAGCCATGCCCGATCCCACAGGAAGCCAAGCCATGCCCAGGAACACACTGCCCCACGGCCTGTGGCCGGTGATGCTCAACGCCTTTCACGAAGACGGGTCCATCGACTGGCCGGGCGTGGACGCGCTGACCGACTGGTACATCGAACGGGGATCCGCCGGGTTGTTCGCCTGTTGCGGTTCCAGCGAGATGTTTCACCTGGACGACGGCGAGCGCCTGGAAGTCTCCCGGCGCGTCGTAAACCGGGCGGGAGGAAGGGTGCCCGTAGTCGCCACGGGTACCTTCGGCGGGCCCGTCGAAGACCAGGCGGCGTTCGTGCGGCGCATGGCCGATACGGGTGTGGACGCGGTGGTCGTAATCGTCTGCCTGCTGGCCGGAAGGGACGAAGACGAGGAGGTGCTGAAGCGGAACATGGAGCGGCTGCTCGAACTGACGGACCCGGTCCCGCTGGGTCTATACGAATGCCCGACGCCCCATCATCGGCTCATCTCGCCCGGTCTCTTCGGACATCTCGGCGGCACGGGCAGGTTCCTCTACCACAAGGACACCGTCTGCAATATCGAAATGCTCATGCAGAAGATCGACGCCGTGCGATCAACGGGGCTCGGTGTCTACAACGCCCATTTCGAGACCGGTCTCGAAGGACTGCGTTACGGTGCGGCCGGCATTTCCCCCGTCGCCGGCAACGTGTTCCCCGAGCTGTTTTCCTGGCTGTGCGCCGAGTACGACCGGCAGCCGGAGGCCGCCGGGGAGGTGCAACGGATGATGACGTCCCTGGCGCCGGTCGTGAACAACAAGTACCTCGTAACCTGCAAGCGGTACCTGCAACGCATCGGGATACCCATCACGACCCGCTGCCGCTCCACCGATGCCCGGTTGACGGCCTTCGACGAAGGACTGATCGACGGGCTGGCAACATCCATCGAACGGTTTTCTGATGTTCTTGGCATCCGCCGGACCGCGGCGGTCTAGTCCCCGGCCCGACCTTCGTTTCGATCCCGGGCCCGATCTCCAATTCGACCTCGTTTCGATCGCCGTTTCGATCGCCGTTTCGATCCCCGGTCCGATTCTAAGCCTGATCCTCATCCAGCCGCACGACGTCCACGTAGAACGCCCCCTGGGAATCTCCGCTTTCTTCGATAAACGAGGCACGGAGAATCGTCGTTCCCGCCTGTGAAACTTCGAGGGTGAACTCCGCGGCCATGTCACCTCTCTCGATGGGGACCCGGTGCTCGCCTTCGAACAGCGACAGGGAAGCCTCGACGGGGTGTATCGGCACGGCGACCGCGTCTTCCGGCGCATAGACAAGGCGGCCCGCCTCGTCCGGCGGGATCGCGCCGTCGATCGCAAGTTCTCGCTCGACCGGCCATCTCCGAAGGGTAAAACGGTAACGGCCCGGACGCTCGACCTCGACGGCCCAGGTCCCGGCGCTCCGCTTCGCGCTCGCGATGTGGGTCTGGTGCCAGGCCACGTCGCCGAGGACGTCCATGGCGCAGAGGCGGGTGGGATTCTCGGCGGGGTTTCCCAGCGCGATGGAACAGTACGCCTCGAGACCCGGAAAAACCTCGTCCCACCAGGCTTCATGGGCGCGTCGCAGCCGGTCGACCGCCCCGGGGTTTTCCGCGGCCACGTCCCGCCGCTGCCCGGGATCGGCCTTGATGTCGTAGAGTTCTTCTCCCCGGACGAGCCGCCAGCGGCGCGTCATGACGGCGCTGGTCCATTTCTCCGGCGGCACGGTATCCTGCCGGTACTGAAGGAAGTGGACCCGGTCGCCGGGCAGGACGGACTGCTCGCCCCGTAGCATCGGCGCCATGCTTACGCCGTCGAATTCCATGTCGGGCGCGTCCGGTCCGCCGGGTCTGCCCAGTCCGCCGGGTCTGCCCAGTCCTCCCGGTCCGCCCTGTCCGCCCGGCCCGCCCAGTCCGCACAACTCGATCAAGGTCGGCAGCACGTCGATGTGCAGGCTCATTTCGTCCACGTCCCGTCCGCCCCCGAGACCGCCTCCCGGCCAGCGCAGGAAGAAGGGCACGCGGTGGCCGCCGTCGTAGTATGAGCCTTTCTTGCCCCGCATCCCCGCGTTGTATCCCCGTGCCACGTGCTGGTTTTCATCGAGCTCACTGCCACCGGAACTCCCGTTGTCGGTCATGAAGACCAGAATCGTGTTTTCTTCCAGGCCGAGTCGCGCCAGCGTACGCCGCAGGCGGCCGAAGTTCTCGTCGATGTTCGCGATCATCCCGCAGAATTCGGGTTCAGGTATGTCCGGATTCTCCTGGTACGGATGGGCGTATTCCTCGGAAACGAGATAGGGGGAGTGGGGCGCGTTGGTGGCGAGATATACGAAGAACGGCTCGTCCGCTCCGGCCGGGCCGGCCGGTGGGGTGCCTCCGTTCAGGGCCTGCCCCGCAGTCGATCCGGAGGAATGGCCGCCCACACAACCCTCGATGAACCGGATCGCCTCGTCGAACCACACGTCCGTGCAGTAGCCGGCGTGCTCCACGGGCTCTCCGTTGTGGAAATAGGTGTCGTCGAAGTAGTTGTTGCCCCAGAAATCGGGTGTTTGCCCCACGCCTCCGCCCTTATGGGCCACCACGTGCTGAAACCCCCGGTCCTGCGGGCGATAGGGATAGTTGTCGCCCAGGTGCCACTTGCCGAACATGGCGGTGCGGTAACCCGCCGCGCCGAAGACGTCCGCCATGGTCGTCTCGGTCTTACTGAGGATGGAACGGCCCCAGCAGGTCGCCCACGCGCCGTTGCGCACGGGCCGCCGTCCCGTCATCAGCGCACCCCGCGTCGGGGTGCAAAGCGGCGAGACGTGGAAGTCCGTAAGCCGCACCGCGTCCCGGTGAAAGGCGTCGATACTCGGCGTCCTCAGCCAGGGGTGTCCGGTGCACCCCAGGTCACCGTACCCCTGGTCGTCGGTGATGACCAGGATGACATTGGGTCTGTTGGCATTCAACCTGGCGAATCTCCGGTCAGGTGGGAATAGCATTGCGTGCGGCCTGGCAAAGGGGTCTCTTCGCCACGGCGCTCGCGGTACCTGCACGACCACGGTGTCTTACCCAATGACAACCCGAGCTAGTGCAGAAACAGCCGCAACCCCGTATGGGCCATGACCATGCCGTGCTCATCGGCCGCCTCGGTCACGCCCCCGTCAGCGGCAGACCCGCCGGTCTGCGCCACGTACTGCACGTTGCTTCGGCCGGCCCGGTCGATATTGTCGCGGAATGGGATAAACGCGTCCGATGAAAGGCAGATTCCGTCGAATCCGGTGAGATATTCCAGTCGTTCATCTGAGGTGACCGGTGCGGGACGTGCAGAAAGGCCGTCCAGCATGTGTTTCTCTTCCGTGGCTGAAAGCTGGTCCCACAGGAGGTACTGGTCGACGAGGTTCGTCTTCTCGGTGCGTTTGAGTCCCTCGCGGAAGGGGAGTTCCAGCGTCCGAGGATGCTGTTGCAGGAACCACTTGTCGGCCTTGTCGCAGGCCAGCCGGGTACAGTGAATCCGGGACTGCTGGCCCGCGCCCATGCCGATCACCTGCCGGTCGTACGCAATACAGACGGAGTTGGACTGGGTGTATTTGAGCGCGATCGTAGCCACGACGAGCGTGTCGAGGGCGGCATCCAGTATCTCCCGGTTGCCCGTAACGATGTTGGAGAAGGCGCCCCGGGTGATGGCCGCATCGTTACGAGGTTGTTCCAACTCAAGGCCGAACAGCGTTCTTTGTTCAACCCCTGGCGGCTCGAAGTCCGGGTCGATCTCCAGCACGAGGTATCCTCCGCCCTTCTTCGCACGGAGGATCTCCAGCGCATCCGGATCGTATCCCGGCGCGATGACCAGGTCCGACACTTCCCGCCTCAACACGTTGGCCAGGGACCGGTCCACGACTTCGCTCACGGCGGCCGCGTCCCCGAAGGAACACATGCGGTCGCCTCCGCGGGCACGGATGTAGGCGGCGGCAGCGGGTGAGTACGCCTTGACGGCCAGGAACTGGGAGGCCAGGAAGGACTCGCTCAGGTCGCTTGCGATCGCCGCGCCCGCCGGGCTGGCGTGTTTGAAGGACGCCGCGCCCGCCGTCCCGGTCGCCTGTTTCAATTCCCGCGCCAGTTGCCACGCCCCCATGGCGTCGATGATATTGACGTAGCCCGGCGTACCGTTGAGCACGCGAAGGGGTGAGGAGGGCGGCAGGGTCACCCTGGCGGGGGACTGATGAGGATTGAGTCCGTACTTGAGTGTCAGTTCCATGAAACGGTAACCCGTGAAGTGAATACGGTCTGATTGAACCCGGACGGGCTCCGCGCCTGTCTCGATCCGGGCGCATGTCAGTTCCGGCCCGGCTGCGCGCCTGTCTCGATCCGGGCGCCTGTCAGTCCCGGCCCGGCTCCGCGCCTGTCTCGATCCGGGCGCCTGTCAGTCCCGGCCCGGCCCCGCGCCTGTCTCGATCCGGGCGCCTGTCTACTCGGCGCGGACAATATAACCCTCGTCGTAACGGCTGGCAAACCCTCTTGCCCGGCACGCCTGACAGGAATTCCGGTGCGCGCGGAGCCGTTGCTTGAGATGGCCGCATCCGCCGGGATGACCACAACCCGGAATGACCGCTGACATCGTGCGGCGAGCGGTCTCCAAAGGCATATCTCTTGTCTCATCCGGCCGGACGAACCTTATTGACGAAGTGCCGGAATCTCCGGATACCGCCTGGCTCGACGATCGCAGGTTGTAACCGGTCTTCTAACGAATTGAGGCTCATTCCATGTCCTCCCCTTCTCCCCGCAGGGGACTGCTGCGGGTGCTCGGTCTGGTCACGGGTCTGGCCATAACCTTCGGCGGCATCGTCAGCCTCGGGATACTCAGGGCGCCGGGCGAAGTGGCGGCCGGGCTTCCCGATCCATGGTGGTACATGGCGACGTGGATCGCGGCCGGCGTGTTCGTTTTGTTCAGCACGGCTTCCGCCGCCGAGATGGCCACGGCGCTTCCCCGGGCCGGCGCCTACTACGTCTACGCGCACCGGTCCCTCGGCCCCTTCGTGGGTTTCGTCAGCGGGTGGACCGACTGGCTGAACTGGTGCGGCGCGACGGCCATGACCATCATCGTGATCAACGAGTATCTCCACCTGCTCAGTGCGGACATACCCCGATTCAGCCTTCCGCTCTGCCTGGCGATCGCGGTTTCTTTCGCCGCGATCCAGTGGAGGGGCGTGAAATGGGGGACCGGCGTGCATAACGTGGCCAGCATGATCAAGGCGGTCATTTTCGCCGTCCTCATCATCGCCTGTTTCGCGCTGGCGGGCGACAGAGCAACGGGGGCCGAGGCGGCGGCCGCAATGCCGGCCATGCCCACCGGGTGGGCGGCTGCCATGGCCTTTATCGTGGCTTTGCGCGGCGTGCTCTATGCCTACGACGGCTGGGTGTTTACCGCGTATTTTTCGGAGGAAATGGAAGACCCGGGGCGGACGATCCCCCGGTCGATGTTCATGGGCGTGGGGATCGTCATCGCGGTCTACCTGCTCATCAACGTCGCCCTGCTGCGCATGCTGCCCATGTCGGAGATCGCGGGGGCCGAACTGGCCGTGGCCCGGGCCGTGGAAGCCGTGTTCGGATCACTCGCGGAGACCCTCATCACGGCCTTTGTGACCGGGTTCATGATCGTGGGGATCAACCTGGGGTACATGTTCGCCGCCCGCGTGATCTACGCCATGAGCACCGACGGACTCTTCTTCCGGCAGTGCCTGCGGGTAAACCGGGGCGGCACGCCCACGGTGGCGCTCGTCGCCAGCCTGGCGGCCACGGTCGTCTTCCTGCTGTTCAGCGGGAGCTTCGTACTCCTGGTGGAGGCCCTGGCGTTCTTCACCGTGGTCAACTACGCCATCCTGTTCCTCTCCGTCTTCATCCTGAGACGGAAGGAACCGGAGCTGCCCAGGCCTTACCGCGCGTGGGGATACCCGTGGACCACGGCCTTCACGCTCGCCGGCGCCCTGGCCTTCCTGGCCGGCAACATCATCGGCGGCACGGGGGTCAGCCTGACGGCCCTGGGCGTGATCGTACTGAGCTATCCCCTGTACCTGCTGTTTCGCCGGATCAACTCGGAGGCGGATCGGAAGGAAGCCGGGTAGGGAAACGGATTCAGAAGGCGCTCCTTGGTGTAGTCAGCGGACACCAGCGCGTAGCGAGCATGGCCTCCCAGAGGGACTCGTTGCCCGCTTTCCCCGCCATCCTCGCCGCGGCAGCCAGGGCGTAGTAACGGACGTAGCGGCCCTCGTCCTCCACCGAACGCGCCGCCAGGTCGTCCACCAGGTCCGTGTCGTGGATGGGATGCCGGGCCAGGGCGAAGGCGATGTTGCGCCGCACCCGTTCGTCATCGTCCGCGAGCGCGCCGCGAAGGACCGGGACGTCGCCTGGAGAAAACCCGCCCAGGACCGCCACGGACTCGGACGCGTTGCGCCGCACCCAGGCCTCGTCATCGCCGAGGGATCGCAGGAGCGCCGGCCGGGCGGACGACGCCGGTAGGCCGATGTCGCCCAGTACGTCCGCGGCGGCGGCCCGCACCCACCAGGACCCGTCCTCGAGCAGGGCCTCCAGGCGCTTCACCGCGGGACGCCCCGCGGCCGAAAGCCCATAGGCGGCCGGCAGTTCAGACGGATTGCCGCCCGTGGGATTCGCCGGGTTCTTCGGTACGTTTGCCATCGCATCCTCTTCGCTCGTTGCACGCAGTCGCTCCACGAGCGCGTCCACCGTATCTCCGCCCCGCAGTCCAAGGGCATAGGCCGCCTGAAGCCGAACGCCTCCGTCCGGGTCGTCCAGGGCGGCCAGATCCCGGTCGATCGACGCGCCGTTTGGGCCGTTCGCGCCGGACGAGCCGGACGAGCCGTCTGCGCCGGACAAGCCGTTCGCGCCTGCTTCACCGCTATCCATGCCCGACATCCAGTTCCACACCGCCTCCGAGACGGCGGACTGCCCGTCGCCGGGCCGCGGCCTCCATGAGCCGTTGCCGCCGCCCCAGGCGGGGCCGGCCGGTTCGCGGGAGCGGGTAAACTGGAACTTGAGCATGTACCTGTTCTTCGCACTGACGTTTGCAGTGGCCCTGTGCCAGGAGTCGAAGTTGACGATGGACACCGTGCCCGCGGCACCGCACAGACCCAGCGCGGACTCGGTGGTCCGGGACGCGTCGCAGTCGGAAATGCGGTTGTGGTGCTGTTTTCCGGGCAGGATGCCCGTGGGTCCCATGTCCTCGCTTACGTCCTGGGGGTAGTAGAATGCCATGACCCACCGGCAACGGGCGTGTCTCACGTTGTGGTCGAAGATGTAGTCGTCCTTGTGCCACTGCTGGCCCGGACTGCCCGGCTTGTTCAGGTGGCAGTACCGGTGGGGATGCATGAGGTAGCCGGGCCCGAGCAGGCTCGTCAGCGCGCCGCGTACGGAAGGCTGGTCGAAGACCCGCCGGATCTCGGGGATCCGCGGCAGGATGTTGTTGCCGGGATTGCCTTCCTCATCGAGTACGGTCTCTATCTTGCGGTACAGGTCCCGGTGAAAGGACGCGGGCAGCCCGGCGTTCACCTGGACGTACCCCTCGGTGATGAACCGGCGGACGGCGTCGTCCCGCAGCAGATGGTTGTTTCGGCTCGTCATGGCGGACCTCCCGGTATCCTTCGGAGTATTCGGTATCGTATAAAGTAGTGACTTGATTTCTCCCGTCAAGACAGGTAGATTACGGGACGTTGAACGAACGGGAATTACCAGGGAAATCCCCGTCCGGCAAGGAATCCGGGGACAAGACAGGTTTCATGCAATCCGGGAATGAAATGAACGGCGACAGATACGATCACGGAGCGGTCGAGGCGCGCTGGATCGAGCGCTGGGATGCGGAAGGGACCTACGAGGTCGACCTCGAGGCGGCGCCGCGTCCCTACTACAACCTCATGATGTTCCCCTATCCCTCCGCCGAGGGCATGCACGTGGGCAACGTGTTCGCCTACACGGGCGCGGACATCCATGGAAGGTACATGCGCGCCAGGGGGTTCGACGTATTCGAGCCCATGGGTTTCGACGCCTTCGGGATCCATTCCGAGAACTTCGCCCTCAAGATCAACACCCATCCCGGCCGGCTGATCCCCGAGAACATCGCCAACTTCACCCGCCAGTTCAAGCGCCTCGGGGCCATGTTCGACTGGCGGCACGAGGTACAGTCCACCGACCCGGATTACTACCGTTGGACGCAGTGGATCTTCATCCAGCTCTTCAAGGCCGGACTGGCCTATCAGAAAGAAGCGCCGGTCACCTGGTGCCCGTCCTGCAACACGGTGCTGGCGGCGGAACAGGCCGAGGGCGGCGTCTGCGAGCGATGCGACACGCAGGTGGAGCAGCGGAACATGCGCCAGTGGTTTTTCCGGATCACGGCCTATGCCAGGCAACTGCTGGAGAACCTGGAGACGATCGACTGGTCCGAGACGACCAAGACCGCGCAGCGCAGGTGGATCGGCCGAAGCGAAGGGGCCGAAGTGGACTTCCCGCTGGCGGGCCGCGACGAGCGGCTCAGCGTTTTCACCACGCGGCCGGACACGCTCTGGGGCGCCACCTACATGGTCCTGGCGCCGGAACACCCTTTTGTCGACGCCGTGACCACGGAAGATCGCCGCGCGGCCGTCCTTGCGTACGTTAAGGAGAGCGGCCGGAAGACGGCCATCGAGCGCGAGGACGCCACACGCGAAAAGACCGGCGTGTTCACCGGCGGTTACGCCGTCAATCCCGTCAACGACGCCCGGATACCGATATGGATCTCCGATTACGTGCTGATGACCTACGGGACGGGCGCCATCATGGCCGTGCCGGCCCATGACCAGAGAGACTTCGAGTTCGCCAGGACGTTCGATCTGCCCATCGTACAGGTGATCAGCGGGTCGGAAGACACGACGAACGGGTACAGCGGCGCGGCCGTCGCCCTCGAGGAAGCCTATACCGGCGAGGGGACCATGATCAACAGCGGGCCCTTCGACGGGACCCACAGCACCGCCGGCGTGAGCGCGGTAACGGACTGGCTGGAAGAGCGGGGCGTCGGCAGGCGCCAGGTCAACTACCGGCTGCGGGACTGGTGCATCAGCCGGCAGCGGTACTGGGGCCCGCCCATTCCGATGATCCACTGCGGCGCCTGCGGCGTGGTGCCCGTTCCGGAGGACCAGTTGCCCGTGGTCCTGCCCCACGTGGAGGATTTCAGGCCGGACGGCACGGGCCGGAGTCCGCTGGCGCGCGACCCGTCCTTCCTGAACACCACCTGTCCCGCGTGCGGCGGCCCCGCCACCCGGGAGACCGACGTAAACGACAACTTCCTGGATTCGGCGTGGTATTTCTTCCGGTACCCCAGCTCGCAACGCGAGGACGTGGTGTTCGACCCGGAGACCACCGAGCGGTGGCTGCCCGTGGACATGTACGTGGGGGGCAACGAGCACGCGGTGCTGCACCTCATGTACACCCGCTTCATCACGATGGCGCTCCATGACATCGGCCTCGTATCCTTCTCCGAACCCTTCAAGAAGTTCCGGGCCCACGGCACCATCATCCGTTCCGGCGCGAAGATGAGCAAGTCCAGGGGGAACGTGGTCAATCCCGACGAGTACCTGGACAAATCCGGGGCGGACGCCTTCCGCACCTATCTCATGTTCCTGGGTCCCTACCAGGTGGGCGGCGATTTCCAGGACGCCGGTATCAACGGCGTTCGGCGGTTTTACGACCGGCTCTGGCGCTACGCCACCGGGACCGCGTTCGGCGATGGGCCGGTCGAGGACCCCGAACTGCTCGCCCTGTTGCACGAGAAGACGCGGGACGTCACCGGGGACATGGAGACGTTCCAGTACAACACGGCCATCGCGCGCCTGATGGAGTTGCTCAACGGCCTGCAGAACGCGCCTGCGCATCATCGGGAAGCCATCGACCGGTTGCTTCGGCTGGCCGCGCCTTTCGCGCCTTTCATCACCCAGGAGCTGTGGACCCGCCTGGGCCGCGAGGGCATGGTCTGCGACGCGGCCTGGCCGGAATTCGATCCTGCGCTGATCGTATCCGCCACGATCGAGTACGTCATCCAGATCAACGGCCGGGTCCGCGACCGGCTCGAACTGCCGCCCGGGACGCCCCGCGAGGAAATCGAGGAGGCCGCCTTCGCCAGCGAACGCGTGCGCCAGTGGACCGAAGGCAAGGAATCGGTCCGCAACATCTTCGTGCCGGACAAGCTGCTCAACATCGTGGTCAAGGGGTAGTCCCGGCCCGGGCGCAAATCCGGCGCCGCGGCTCCGCAATGGAACAGATGGTTACCGGCCGGCCCGGGCGCGCGCCATCCACCACCGTTTCGCCCATGTCCACACCCCGTGTTTCCGTCCTGATGCCGGTATACAACGCCGCCGGCACTCTTCCCGAAGCCCTGCAAAGCATCGCCGGCCAGACGATGGCCGATTTCGAGGTGATCGCGGTCGACGACGGATCGGACGACGGCAGCGGGACGATCCTGGAGGCCTGGCGTCGCGCCGACCGGAGAATCAGGCCGGTCCGGGCGGGCCGCGTCGGCCTGGTCGATGCGCTGAATAAAGGATTGGCGGTCTGCCGGGGTGAATGGATCGCCCGCATGGACGCCGACGACCGGATGCATCCCGATCGGCTTGCCAGGCAGGTCGAACTGCTGGTATCCCGACCCGATATCGGCGTGGCGGGATCGCTCGTGGAGATCTTCGCCGACGGGGCGGTGGGCGAGGGCATGAAAGTATACGAGGCCTGGCTGAACGGCCTCGTCGAGCCCGGAGACATCGCGCGGGAGATCTTCATCGAAAGCCCGATCGCCCACCCCTCGGCCATGATGCGCCGCGATCGGCTCGATGAGCTTGGAGGATACCGGAACAACGGATGGCCGGAGGACTACGACCTGTGGCTACGCTGCCATGCCGCCGGGCTGCGATTTGCGAAGGTGCCCGAGGTCCTGCTGTACTGGCGGGAACACCCGGACCGGCTGACGCGCACGGACGCCCGTTACTCGGTGGAGAACTTCCTTCGCGTGAAGGCCCGGTTCCTCGTCGACGGTCCCCTCGACGGCCGGGACGGCCTGATCGTCTGGGGCGCGGGTCAGACCGGCCGCAGGCTGTCGAAGCACCTGGTTCGCATGGGCAGGCCGGTCGATGCCTTCGTGGATATTTCCCCCCGCAAGATCGGGGGCCGCCTTCGGGAAGCGCCCATCGTCGGTCCCGATGAACTGCCGGCGGCCTGGTCCCGCTTCCGCCGGCCGATGCTCATCGCCGCCGTTTCCTCCCGCGGCGCGCGCAAGCTGATCCGGAAGGCGCTCGCCGGCATGGGACTCGTCGAAGAGGAGGACTATCTCTGCGCGGCCTGAGGCGTGCGGCTTGCGCGGCCTGAGGCGTGCGGCTTGCGCGGCCTGAGCCGTGCGGCTTGCGCGGCCTGAGGCGTGCGGCTTGCTTGATGCTGAATACCGGCTTGCTTGATGCCGAATACCGGCTTGCGCGATTCTGAATACCGGCCAGCCCGGATTTGTATACCCTACACAATACCATTGTCATTCCGTGGTTGACGCTGTACATTAACTGATCAACCCATTCAAGCATGAGGACCCGCAGTCTGTGCGGACGCGCCGTTTTGACTATGCGGCATCCGATCCCGGCCGGTTCCGCGGACTGTGCGAGTAAACCAATCAAGGAGAATCTCATGTCGGACAGGACGGATACCACCCTCGAAACCCCTTCCGGATTTTCAAGGCGAGGTTTTCTCAAAGGCGTGATGGCCGGCGCCGGCGCCCTGTCGCTGGGCAGTTACGAGGCCGTGGCGCAGATGGTTTCCGGGCCCAATGCAAGGCCCGTTCGCGGATGGGGCGTGCCGCCCGGACTCGTGCGTCTGAGCGGCAACGAGATGCCTATCGGCCCGTCGCCCCGCGCGGTCGAGGCCGTGCTGGAGAACGTGTACTCCTTCAACCGGTACAACCGGAACCGGGACATCTATACCGCGATCGCGGAACGGCACGGACTGCCCGTAGTGGAGTGGCCTCCCAATACGTTCACGCCGCCGGGCGCCTGGGTCTCCCTGGGCTGCGGATCGTCCGAGGTGCTTTTTGCCGTCGCTTCCGCCTATCTCAGGGACGGGGCCGAAGTGGTCGAAGCATCCCCCGGTTACGCCGGCGTGTTCCGTACGGCCGAAGCGTACGGCGCAACAGCCCGTTGGGTGCCGCTGGCCAGCGGATTCCAGCAGGACCTCGACGCGATGAAAGCCGCCATTACCGAGAACACCAGGGTGGTGGTCATTACGAACCCGGGAAACCCGACGGGCGTGCTCGTACCCCCGGACGATCTGAAGAAGTTCGTGCAGGAGGTCCCGTCCGACGTGATCGTCTTCGTGGACGAAGCCTATATCGAGTTCTCGAAGAATCCCGAAGACCGTGTCGGCGCCGCGCCGCTGATCCTGGATCACCCGAACGTGATCGTGGCCCGCACTTTCTCCAAGATCATGGGCATGGCCGGCCTCGGCGTCGGATACGGCCTGGCACAGCCGGACGTCATCGACAGGCTGCACCAGAACAAGGGCGGCCGGCCCAGCATGCTTTCGACCAACGCCGCGGTGGCGGGCATGGAAGATCACGACTACCAGGACCGGGCGCGAAAGGTGACGTGGGACGGCCAGGAGTACTTCGCCAGCCAGTTCGACGAAATGGGCATCGAGTACGTCCCCAGCCAGTCCAGTTTCATGCTGATCAACGTGCGCAAGGACGCGGACGAAGTCGTCCGCAAGCTCAGGGAAGAGTACAACGTGATGGTCGGAAACGGCAAGCGCCGCTGGGAAATGGACACCTGGCTTCGGGTCACGTCGGGCCTGCAGGAAGAGAACGAAGCTTTCATGGCGGCACTCAAAAAAGTGCTGGTAAGCAGCTGACCGTTCGTACGATCGAATCGAGCATCTGATCAAAGGATGGTGTTATGTCGAACATGATCAAGGCGATGACCCTGGGCGCCTCGGGGTTCACGAGGCGCAAGTTTCTCAAGGGGCTTGCGGTCGGGGCCGGCGCGGCGTCGCTGGGCAGCTACGAGGCCGTGGCGCAGATGGTGGCGGGACCGAGTGCACGTCCGGTCCGCGGCTGGGGTGTGCCCGAAGGGCTGGTCCGGCTGAGCAGCAACGAAAACCCGATCGGTCCGTCGCCCCGCGCCGTCGAGGCCATCATGCAGTACGTCTACAAGTTCAATCGCTACTACCGGGGCCGCGGACTCTACGGCCAGATCGCGGAACGGCACGGGCTGCCGGTCGTCATACCCTCCCGGGACTCCCGTGAACGCTCCGAACCGTGGGTCACCCTCGGTTGCGGTTCGTCCGAGGTGCTCTTCGCCATCGCGTCGGCCTACCTGCGCGACGGCGGCCAGATGATCGAGGCGGCGCCCGGTTACGGCGGCGTGATCCGGACGGCCCGTAATTACGGCGCCCGGGCGCGCCTGGTCCGCACGACCCCCGATTTCCACCAGGACCTCGACGCCATGAAGGCGGCCGTTACCGAGGACACGCGGGTCGTCGTCATTACCTCTCCGGGCAATCCCACCGGCATCATCGCGCCCTTCGACGACCTCAAGAAGTTCGTGAGCGGCATTCCATCCGACGTCATGGTCTTCGTGGACGAGGCCTACATCGAGTTCGCCCGGAATCCGGCGGACCGCATCGGCGCGGCGCCGCTGATCCTGGACCACGAGAACGTCATCGTGACCCGCACCTTCTCCAAGATCATGGGCCTGGCGGGCCTGCGTATCGGCTACGGTCTGGCCCGGCCCCACGTCATCGAGAAGCTCGAAGACAACAAGGGCGGGCGGGTCAGTTCCCTTTCGGTCGTGGCCGCGGAAGCCTGCATAGAGGATGACGACTACCAGGACCGCGCCCGGGAGGCGGCCTGGGCCGGACACGACTATTTCGCAAGCCAGTTCGAAGAAATGGGACTCGAGTACGTGCCCAGCCAGTCCAGCTTCATGCTGGTCAACGTGCGCACGGACGCGGACGAGGTCACCCGGAAGCTGTTCGAAGAATACAACGTGCTCGTGGGCAACGGCAAGCGCCGCTGGCGGATGAACAACTGGCTGCGGGTCACCTCCGGCCTGCAGGAGGAGAACGAGGCCTTCATGGCGGCGCTGAAGAAGGTGCTGGTGAGCAGCTGAAGCAGGGCAATCTCGCGCCCCGGGACCTTTCTTTCGTCCCGTCCAGGGTGCTCAAGGGCGATGCCGGACTGTCGCGGAAAGCCGGTCTTTTTCAGGGCCGGCTTTCTGTTTTCAGGTGCTCATTCCTGCTCAGGAGGGCATCGAGCATTTCAGCCGCCTTCTTCTTTGCCCTGAGCACCGAGCGGTGCTTGACCTGTTCGTACCCGCGGATCTCGTCCGGCAGCCGCACCAGTTCCGAAACATCGGGATAGTTCTCCTCGGTGAGCGTATCGAGGGCCTGGTCCAGGATCGATTCATACCAGTCGACCAGCGCCCGCTCCTCCCGCCGGGCCGCGGTGTATCCAAAAGGATCGAATACGGTTCCGCGCAGCCCCTTGCACCGGGCCATGATCCGGAGCATCGGCCTGAACCACGGCCCCAGCCGCAGCTTTCGGTCGAGTCCCCACGCCCGCAGCAGCGGCGGGTGGAGATGGTAGGATACCCTGACGGGCCCGTCGAACCGGTCCGCGACGGCGGGCTCGGAGGGGTCGGTCAGCAGCCGGGCGACTTCGTACTCGTCCTTGTAGGCCATGAGCTTGTGCAGCATGAACGCCGCGTGGGTGGTCAGGAGGTATCCGCGGTCCGATCCCCCCGTCCGTTCATCCGCGTCGAAAACCCGTACGATACGGTCGACGTACCGTTCGGCGAGTCTCACGTCCTGGAAGGCGATCAGTTCGGCCACGCGCGTGACCCATGTCCGCCGGAAGGACTCCTCGGTGACGGGGATCCGGCCGATCAGCGCCTTGAAGGCCTGCGCCCGCTTGCGGCGGAGTCGACGTCCATACCGGCTGATCAGCCCATCGGAATCGGCTGCGGGCTCCTCCACGGCCCCGTCCAGCCGGGCCCGGTCGGAGACGGACATGCGTCCCCACCGGAAGGCCTGGATGTTGGTGTCGACCGCCTGGCCGTTGAGCCGGATGGCCCGTTCGATACTCCCGCTATCCAGGGGGATATACCCGGCCTGGTAGGCGACCCCCAGGAGAAACACGTTCGCCACGATGTGGTTGCCGAAGAGCTTCATCGCGTATTCCTGCGCGTCGATGAAGACGTTTTCTTCCGACCGGGTGTGCCGTTCGATCAGCGCTTCCATGGCAGGCACGTCCGCGCCGGGCACCTGGGGATCGTATACCATCTGCGCGGTGGGGACGCCGGATCGGCTCACTACGGCCGCGGTCCTGTGCGCGGAGGCGACCTGCAGGTTGAGCGGATTCACCGCGCCCGCGATGTCCGCCGCGAGGTAGAGGTCGCAACGCCCCGCCGCGATGTAGCTCGTCGGAGGCGCCTCCCCGTCCCCCAGCACGATGGGGGATTCCACGGGACCGCCCTTCTGCGCCAGTCCCGTGCGGTTCATCTCGCTCACTTTCTTCCCGTCGAACAGCGCGGCGACGGCAAGCAGGTGTGCCACGGTCACGACGCCGGTGCCGCCGATCCCGATGAGATGTATCGCGTATTCGCCATCCAGGGTTGCTTTACCGGCAGGCTCTACCAGGTCGGTCCCTTCGAGCACGGGGCATTCCGTTTTGACCGGCTTGCTGTCCCCGACCGGTTCGACGGAGACGAATGAAGGGCAGTCGCCCTTGAGGCAGGAGAGGTCCTGGTTGCACGCCGACTGGAGGATGGCGGTCTTGGGTCCGAACTCGGTCTCCCTGGGCTCGAGCGCGAGACACATGGACTGCTGTCCGCAGTCGCCGCACCCCTCGCACACCCTTTCGTGGATGAAGACGTACCGGTCCGGGGCAAGGTCCAGGCGCTTGCGCCGCCGGCGGTATTCCGTGGCGCATTCCTGGTCGTAGATCAGCACCTTGACGCCCGGCTTGCCGGAGAGACTTTCCTGTGCGGACTGAAGCCGTTCCCGCGGTTCGAGCAGCAGGTTCTGATCCGGATTCGCCGCGGCCCGCGCGCGCCTGAGCGACACCTGCCCGGGGTATTTGCTGACGACCGTGACATCCCCGACGCCCATGCCCAGGAGCATGAGCGTGAAATCGTCCAGCGTGGGCTGCCCGGTGATGTCCTGCCCGCCGGTCATGGCCACGACATGGTTCCAGAGGATCTTGTAGGTGATGTTGGCCCCGTGGGAAATGGAGCTGAACAGCGTGATCAGCCCGCTGTGAAGCACCGTGCCGTCGCCGATGTTCTGAAACATGTGCCGGTTGTCGTTGAAGGGGAACATACCGTTGTTGATGGCGCCGCCCAGCCCCATGGTCGGGATGTACCGGACGCCCCTGCCGTCCGCTTCGATGTAGGCGTCCAGGGAGGAGCAGCCGATTTCACCGCCGGCGACTTCCCCCGAAGGCGCGCGGGCCGACACGCTGTGCGGACACCCCGGGCAATAGTGGGCGGTACGGCGGAGAAACGATCCCGGGTCCCGCGAGGCAATGTCCTCGAGTTCCTCCACGCGGTCGTAAACGGGGGCCGACGGAAAGAGCTCCTGCAGGATCGGTCCCAGGCGAAGGGTGAGCAGGTCGGGGCTCAGTTCACCGTAGGCGGGCACGAGGTGCCGGCCGCCGGGGCCGCGCTTGCCGTAGACGTTGTCGACACCGGTGCCCACAAGCGCCTGGGCGACCGCCTCCTCCACGAACGGCCCCTTCTCTTCGACGACCAGTACCGTTTTGAACCCGCTCGCGAAATCGCGGATGGTCTGCCGGTTGACCGGGTAGATCACGCCCAGCTTCAGGATCGGCACGCGATCCTCCAGGTGCAGCAGCCGCAGCGCCTGCGCGATATCCGCGTAACTCTTTCCGGTCGCCACGATACCGAGGGAACAGTCCGATTCCGGGTTGCGGACCGTGTCGATCCCGTTCAGCCGGGCATACTCGCCGGCGATATCGAGGCGTACCGTGGCCAGTTCTTCTTCAAAGGGGACGGATTGGGTGGAAATGACCACCTGGTGAAAGTGCTTTTTGAAAAGCAGTCCGTCCGGACCGACGGGGGGAAGCGCGACCGCGGGCAGGTCCGGATTGACCTCCACGGTCTCTGCGCCGTCGCAGATGGGCGTAACGAGTTTCAGTCCGCACAGGACGCCCGCGTACCGGCTGAGCGCGAGCGCGTGATGCCCGTAGGTAACGACTTCGGAGACCGTCGAAGGGTAGAAGACGGGAATGCGCGCGTCGCGCAGGGCCTGTTCGCTGCTGGCGGGATATCCGGAGCTCTTCGCCATGTGGTCGTCCCCGGCGAATAGGACCACGCCGCTGTCCCTGCCCGTCCCCGCGATGTTGGCCAGGCTGAACTCGTCCAGGGCCCACTTTACACCGTGGGCCTTGCCGTACCAGAACCCGTCCACGCCGCCTTCGAACTGGCTGCCGTGAACCGCCGCCGCGGCGGTTTTCTCGTTGACCGCCGCCTGGTGCACGAAAGGCGCCGCTTCCTCGAGCAGGGCCGCCTGCTGCCGGATTTCGAGGTCGAGGCCGCCCAGGGGAGATCCTTCGTAACCGGCGATGAAACTGCTTCTCACCGGACCGCCGGCATTGAGGTCGCGCCGCTGCTTGTCCAGCAGGAACCGGACGATGGCGTGAATGCCGGTGAGAAAGACCGTCCCCCGTTCCTGGAGGTATCGGTCCCGCAGCGAGGGTTCTTGCAGGGAGTCGGTGTTCAAGGGAGAACCTGCCTGGTCCTGTGACGCCTGACGTCAGGGATCGCGCACATGCAAAACATGGCGATAGTATACTTGGCGGCCGGGAACGTGTCAACCGGCGCGGGGATGGCCGCCGGGCAGGCCTGAACCGGTGAAACGGATTGCCATGCAACGGTCCTTTTTATAGTTTAGAGGAGCATTTCAGGAACGTTGACGACCATCCAGAAAGGCATGCGGCCCCCATGTCGGAGTTCCTCGCCGGTATACCGTTCTCCCCGGCCCTGTACGCATCGAGCCGTGAAGGCGAGCCGATCGATATGCTGGTGCTCCATTTCACGGACGGTCCTTCGCTGGAAGACTGCGCCGCGATATTCCGGGACCCGGAGCGGCGGGTCAGCTGCCATTACATCGTGGGGCTCGACGGCGCGTTGTTGCAGATGGTCCGGGACGAAGACTGCGCCTGGCACTGCGGTGTCAGTTCCTGGCGCGGAAGGGAAGGCTGCAACCGCTGGTCGCTGGGCATTGAGATCGTGAACTGGGGACGGTTGAAGAAAGATAACGGACGATTTTACTGCTGGCCCGAAGAGTACAGTACGCCCTATGAAGGACCGCCGCCCATCGAGGCGGAGGGAGCCTGGTGGGCGCCCTATCCGCCCGGACAGGTCGAGCGGGTCGTCTCGCTTTCCAGGCACCTTGTCGAGCGCTACCGCATCCCGTTGGAAAACATCGTACGTCACAGCGACATCGCGCCGGACCGCAAGATCGACCCCGGCCCCGCGTTCCCGTGGCCGGAGTTCAAGGCCGGGATGACCGAAGCCATCGCCGGCAGATGGTAGGCGGAGAAGACCCGCATTCCGAAAGTACATCTACTATTCGGATCGCCGGCAGGTGGCAGGCGTGCAATGCGGATGCCCTATGGAAGTTCCCATCGAGATCGAGACATGACTCACCCGAATTCGCCGCGCGATCCATGACAACCCGGACCAGTCCTGCCAAAGACGCGCGTTCAACCGGCGCACTGAAGCCCGCCGTAAACGGCACGGGCGTGATCCTGCACACCGGCCTGGGCCGGGCCGTGCTATCGGAGGCGGCGCGACGCGCCGTGGCCGACGTGATCGACGGATACTGCACGCTCGAGATCGATGCGGAGACGGGCAAGCGGGGTTCGCGCCACGACCTGATCTCCGATCTGATCCGCGGGCTCACCGGGGCCGAGTCCGCCATCGTCGTGAACAACAACGCCGCCGCGGTGATGCTGATCCTCCACGCGCTGGCGCTGGACCGGGAGGTCGTCATTTCCAGGGGCCAACTGGTGGAGATCGGCGGGTCCTTCCGCATGCCCGACGTCATGTCCGCGGGGGGTGTGGAACTGGTCGGCGTCGGGTCGACGAATCACACCGAACCGGAAGACTACCGCGCCGCCGTCACCGATCGGACGGCGCTCATTATGGCGGTGCACCGAAGCAATTTCGACCTGTCCGGCCTCGATGTCTCCGCGTCCCTCGAAGCGCTTGCCGGGTTGGGCCGGGAAAGAGACATACCCGTCGTATACGACCAGGGAAGCGGCGCCATGATCGAGCTGGAAGCATACGGCCAGCCTGGTCTGCCTGGTCAGCCTGGTCTGCACGGTCTGGACGGCCCGCATGGACTGGACCGCCCGGACCACCCGGACCGCCCGGACCGGCATGACCGGCAGGACCACCCGGACCGCCCGGACCGGCAGGAACGCCTGGACAGCGGTTGCACCGTGCGGGAGGCGCTGGAACGTGGAATCGACGTGGTCTGTTTCAGCGGGGACAAACTGCTGGGCGGACCCCAGGCCGGAATCATCGCCGGCCGCCGGGATCTCCTTGACAAGATGAAGAAGGACCCGTTAATGCGGGCCTTCCGCGCGGACAAGATGGTCTATGCCGCCCTGCAGGCTACCCTCGAGCTCTTTCGGGACCCGGGAAAGCTCGACGCGGCGCACCCGGTCACGGGCATGATCACGGCGACTGTCGAAACCCTCGATCCAAAGGCGCGCAGCCTCGCGGAGCGCCTCTCGGCCTGTTTCGGCCGCCGGGTCGATGTGACCGTGGAAGATTCCCTCGCCGAGATCGGCGGTGGCGCCTTGCCGGTCCAGCCGCTGCCTTCCCGCGCCGTGGCGCTCCGGCCGGGTGAATGGACGAACCGGCAACTCGCCGCGGCGTTCAGGCGGCAGTCCCCGCCGGTGTTCGGAAGGTTGGCGGGGGACCGGTTCCTGCTCGACGTACGGACACTGGGAGATCGGGATATACCGCTTGTCGAGGCCGTAGCCGCCGGGGTCGCGCGCGGGATGGAACGCGACGCATCACCGGAAAGGGATGTATGAGGGCCGGCGACGCGGCACCGGAAAGGGATGTATGAGGGCCGGCGACGCGGCACCGGAAAGGGATGTATGAGGGCCGGCGACGCGGCACGAAGGAGGATTGCAGCGCACATGAGCGACAAACTGAAGGGCAAGACCGTGGTCGTCACCGGCGGAGGTACCGGTATCGGCCTGGGAATAACCCGTTGCTGCGCCGAGGCCGGGGCCGCCGTGATGATCGCCCAGCGGCGGATCGAGATCGCCGAGCGCGAGGCGGCGGCGCTGCGCGCGGAGGGGTTCGAAATCCAGGCGTTCCGGTGCGACGTGCGAGACAGGGACAGCGTGGCGGCCCTGCTCGATCAGACGGAAAGCTCGCTGGGTCCCGTGGACGTGATGGTCAACAACGCCGCGTTGACGGGAGGTTCGCTGGAATTGCGGCCCTTCATGGAAGAGACGGACGAGCACTGGCGCAACGTCCTCGACATCAACCTGACCGGCGCGTTCATCGGGACGCAGGAAGCGGCCCGCCGCATGATTGAACGGGGTGCGGGCGGCGCCATTGTCAACATCTCGTCCGTCGCCCAGTTCGCCGCGCAGGAAGGCGCCTCGGCCTACTGCGCCGGCAAGGCGGGGCTGGACGGTCTCACCAAGTCCGCGGCCATCGAACTGGCCGCTCACGGAATACGCGTCAACAGCATCGCGCCGGGCGACATCCACACCGAGCAGAGCGACAATCCGAGGGAGGACGCGGTGGGAAGAGGCGCTACGGGAAGGTTCTTCCGGGACACGCCCCTGGACCGCCGCGGTTCGCCGGAGGAAATCGGCAAGGTGGCGGTATTCCTGGCCAGCGAGGAGGCGAGTTTCGTTACCGGCGCCACCTGGCTGGTGGACGGGGGGTTCCTGAGCTACTAGCCCGGTTTACGCCCGGCGTAACCTCAAAGGGCCCGGAACCGATTGGTACTAGCCCGGGAGGAAGCGCCCGTTCGCCTGCCGGACCGAAAGATCACCACCTGATCCCCTTCTGCACCGGCCCGGTGTGCTGATCGCTTCGCTCCTCGATCGGCCAGTCGCGGATATCGTCGATCAGTTCGACCAGTCCTTCCACGGACGCGTCCAAGATGATTTTGCCCTTTTCCGCCGTCGCGGGCGTCGGATCGCCGTGGACCCCCAGGCCGGTCCACCGGCCCCAGAAATCGTTGAACCGCACGGTACCGGTGCTGTCCGATGAGAAGTACTTCCCCACGCGGTCGTTGTCCGGCGCGGCCTTGTCCATCTTGACGCGTTCGCCGGCCAGGTGGAGGTACAGGGACGTCTCCATCTCGTCGGCGTGCGCCAGAACCTCCGATTCCTTCACCTCGTTGAAGGCGTCGATCAGGAAAGTGAAATAGTTCGCGGCGAAGCAGAGCGACTCCGTGGCCAGGACCGTCTTCCGGGCGACCAGGTCGACCAGGGGCGAATTCGAACCGTGGCCGTTGACGAGCAGGATCTTCCTGAAACCGTGGTAGGCCACGCTCTTGGTGATGTTCAGGCAGAAGGCGATGAATACCTCGGGCTCGATGTGGATGGTGCCCGGGAAGTCGATGTGGTGCAGGTTCAGGCCGTAGCTGACCGTGGGCAGGACGAGCACGCGGTCCGGGATGTGGCGGCCCAGTTCGTGACAGACCGACTCGACGAGGAAAGCGTCCGTATCCAGCGGGAGGTGCCTGCCGTGCTGCTCGGTGGAACCCGTGGGCAGGACCACCACTTTCTCCATGGCGATCGCCTCGTTCATATCCTCCCAGGTCAACCGGTTGTATCGGTATTCATCCCGCACGTTCATTTCCGTCTCTCCTCTCTTCCCGTGCCGGGCGATCCTTCATCCTGCATCAGGGCACCTCTTTCCCGGTACCGGGACTTCCCGACTATACATCCGGTCTTCTCGCAATGCGCGCCCGGACGCCGTCACTCACCCGGGATCTCCACGGGCGTTCGCTTTCCAACGCTGGGCGGCCTCAGCAGGTCCCGCTGCAGGTCGTTGGCGGCCAGTTCGCGTGCTCCGTCCAGCCTTTCGGCCGAGGCCCAGGTGGAATACCCCGGCGAATACTTGTAGAGCAGCGAGCGCCGCCGCCGATCGGAAGTCCACGTGGTGGAGCCGTGGACCAGCGCCTCGGTGAAGATGAGCATGTCGCCCGCCATGAAGGAGGGGTTCGCCACCAGGTGCGAATCGACGGGCGGCCTGAACCTGAAGTTGGACTTGTGGCTGCCGGGGACGACGATCAAGCCGCCGTCGCCCGGGTGAACGTCCTCCAGGGCGTACATGACCACGATCAGCCCGTTGTACATGTTTCCGTCGAACCACTGGTACTGGTGCTCGCCGTGGTCATGCCGCAGGCCGCCGTGCAGGTTCGGCCGCACGTGGCCCCGCTCCACGGACTTCCTGTCCATCTGCAACCCGTAGGCATGGTCAAGGCGCATCCATTCCCCGATCATTTTCCGGATGATCCGCAGCGTGGGAGGATTGGCCATGAGTTCCATGAAGACCGGGTCGAGCGTGAGGAAATCGAAGCCGTGGGCGTCTTCGGGCAGGTGCCTGTCCAGGATCCCGTTCATATGATCGACCTGGTCGCGGGCCAGCATTTCCTTGTAGATGATGTATCCGTTGAGGTCGAATTCGAAGATCTCGGCTTCGGTCATGGGATCCTCCGGGATGTTCGTTCGGTCTTCCGCAGGTACGGCTATCGGTGAGCTTGCGGGCCTGTCGCCGCCCCTACGCTTCCGGTATTTCTACCGGCGTCCGGCCCTCGATGCTGGGCGCCCTGAGCAGGTCGCGCTGCAGGTCGTTGGCAGCCAGGGACTTCAGCTTTTCCCAACGCTCCGGGATCGCCCACGTGGAGTGCCCCGGCGAGTACTTGTACAGCAGGGAACGCCGCTTGTCCGACGAGGTCCAGGCATCCGAGCCGTGCACCAGCGCTTCGGTGAAGATGAGCATGTCGCCCGCCATGAGGGTGGGGTTCACGACGAGGTGGGAATCCGGCGGCGGCTTGAATTCCAGGTTGGTCTTGTGGCTTCCCGGGACGCAGATGAATCCGCCGTCGCCGGGGTTCACGTCCGTGAGCGCGTACATGACCACGGTCAGCCCGTTGTACATCTTTCCGTTGAACCACTGGTAATGGTGCTCGCCGTTGTCCTCAAGCGGTCCGCCGTGGAGGTTTGGCCTCACATCGCCCCGGTCCACGGTGAGCGTATCCATCTGCAGCCCGTACGCGTGGTCCAGGCGCAACCATCCGCCGATCATCGTCTTCAGGATATTCAGCGTCCGGGGGTGAGCCATGACCTCCATGAACACGGGGTCCAGGTGCAGGAAAGGGAAGTTGTACGATTCATCCGTAAGGTGTTCGTCGAGGATCCCGTTCATGTGGTCGACCTGGTCCCGCGTCAGCATGTTCCGGTAAATGATGACGCCATTCAGGTCGAACTCGAAGATTTCGGCTTCGGTCATGGTTTCCTCCTGGATGATCGATCCGTGCTGCGCGAACGAATTCAGGGCTTCGCGGGCGGTTTCCGGATTGAGGGAACGCTACTGGTCCATGCCTTCGCCCGGGTCCCCTGCATGATCCTCCGCCTCTGCCGGTGCGCCCACGGCGTATGGAGGCAGGGTATTCCTTCTTTTCCAGCGCCTCCATTCCTTCTGCATCTTCTTCAGGCGCTGCTTCTCGGCCCACGCTTCCAGGGGCACGTCACCGGGTTCCGGGCGCCAGTACCTGGAAGCCGGATGGGCCGGGTCGCCGTCCTGGTAGACTACGCCGTCTTCCGTGGTGTTGGAGCCCAGCAACTGGCGCTGTACGGGCTTGCATCGCGCCAGCAACCCGGCGTCCTGGCGGTCGTAGTCCCCCGGGCGCGCCCACCGGTAGTTGTACCCGTAGTAAAGACATTTTCGCGTGAGGTCGGACAGGTTGGGCGTCAGGCAGTGCCACAGGGCCGTCCGCCAGACCATGGCGGTGCCGGGCTTTACGTTTACTTCCACGATATCGTCCGGTTCGATACGGTAGTCCGGATCATGAATCAGTTCGGGCGAAAGCCTGTGGCTGCCCCGGACCACGCAAATGGCCCCGCTGTTGAGCCTGGTTAGGTCGGTCAGGTAGTACCCGACCTTCACCTCGAAGAAGGGGATGACGCCGTTGGTGACGGGGTAACCGTAATTGGGCGCGTCGGAGTGCCACGGAAAGAAGCTGCCGCTGGCCCCGAGTTCTCCTACCGCGTGATCTTTCATGGGCGGCCGTACGTCCACGTGGGAAGTGCGGATCTGGATGTTCACCCCCATGACGTCCACGACCAGCCGCAGGATCTTCCGGTAATCGACCAATCTGAAAAGCTCTTTGTGGTGCGCCAGGGCGTTGCGAATCTGGTATGGCGCGGCGGAAGACGTGCCGTGGGCCTTGCGGTACTTGCCGTGGAGCTTGTCGACGACGCGTAGCAGCCGCTCGACGCGCTTCGGCTTGAGGGCGTTTTCTATCAGAAAAAAGCCGTCTTCGTCGAACTGTCGCCGTTGCGCTTCGGTAATGGCCAGGTGGGGGTCGGGTTCAAACGGTTCCGGCGGAGCCTGGGCAGTGGGGATAGACATGGTTTCACTCCTTCAGAAGATCAACTCTACAGGCGATCGTTGGCGCGTATCGCATTCCACTTCCCTGACGGCCGTTGGCGCGTATCTCATTCCACTTCTCAGACGATCGTTGGCGCGGATCGCATTCCACTTCACTTACAGGCCGTTCAACTCCAAAGGCGGTCGTGGGAACGCAAGTCGTTCCACTCGTCGGTGGGTTCGAAGTAACCGGGATCCTTCCCGCTGATGTGCGCCCTGATGGCCTCTTCGTTCAGTTCGATGCCCAGGCCGGGCGCTTCGGGCACGGCCATGAACCCGTCCTGTACCGCCGGCTCCGGCAGGCCGGTCACCAGGTCATCCCACCAGGGGACGTCCACGTGGTGATGCTCCAGGGCGATGAAGTTCTCGGTGGCCGCGGCACAGTGCACGCTGGCCATCTGGGCGACCGGCATGGCGGACATGTGCAGCGCCATGGATATACCGTGTTCCTGGGCCGTGTCTCCGATCTTCTTGGTCTCCAGGATGCCGCCCGAAGTGGCCAGGTCGGGATGGCACACGGAAATGGCCCGGTTTTCGAAGAGATCCATGAACCCTTCCCTGAGAAAGATGTCCTCCCCGGTGCAGATCGGCGTGTCGCATGCGTCCCGCAGGCGGACGTACTGCTCGGTGAACTGCCACGGGACCATGTCCTCGTACCAGGCCAGGTTGTACCGGTCCAGCGCCTTGCCCAGGCGGATGCAGTCCTCCACGCCGATGTGACCGAAGTGGTCGACGGCGAGGGGGATCTCGTAGCCGACGATGTCGCGGACCCCCGCCACGTAGTCGGACAGCAGGCCGATGCCTTTGTCCGTCAGCCTGATGCCCGTGAACGGATGCATGACGTGCAGCGTGTCCACCATGCCCGCCGGCGCCGCCAGGGTTCCCGGAATGGCTTTCAGCAGGCCGATGCCCACGTCCATCTTCAGGAAGGTGAACCCCCGGTCCATGCGTTCCTTCAGGCGGCGGCCCATCTCTTCCGCGTCCGGGGACGACGTGGTATCGCAGTAAATGCGTACCTTGTCCCTGAATTTCCCGCCGGCCAGTTGGTAGGCGGGCACGCCGTAGGCCTTGCCCGCGAGATCCATCAGGGCCATCTCGATGGCGCATACGCCGCCGGCCTGCCGCGCGTGGTGGCCGAACTGGCGGATCTTTCGGAAGACCTTGTCGACGTTGCAGGGGTTCTCGCCCAGGATGCGCGACTTGAGGGCGAGGGCGTAGGTCTTGCTGGCGCCGTCCCGCACCTCGCCCAGGCCGTGGATGTCCTGGTTGGTGTCGAGCCGGATTATCGTTGACGCGCCGATCGTAACGGTGCGCATGTCCGTGACGCGCAATTCGCTGGGGCGGGAAGCGGTGTTGACGTTGGCCTCTACGCTCATGCCTGCCTTTCGGTCCATTGCGCCGGCGGCTCGACAGGGCCATGGTCCCACACCGTGGGGAAGTAATGGCCGGTCAGCAGTTCACCGGGTTCGACGTCGACCCGGCGCTCCATGATATGGGTCCGGGTGGGCTCGTACCTCGTCCATCCGGGCATGTAGTGCACCGCGATGGCCGGCCGGCCGTGATCAGATGGATTGGGCGGGCTGCCGTGCCAGGTCAGGCAGTGGTGGAACATGCACTCGCCCTTCTTCACCTCGCAGGGGACGATTTCCACCTCTTCGCCATCCGGGATGAGAGACCGATCGGGGTCCGGCGTGAAACCGTCTTCGTTCGTCCCGATCGTGCCGCCCTTGTGGGGTCCCCAGTGGTGGCTGCGCGGCACCATGCGCATGCAGCCGTTCTCTACGGTGGCGTCGTCCAGGGCCACCCAGGCGCTCACCAGGTCGGCCGGCTGGATGATCGGCCAGTAGGGGTGGTCCTGGTGCCAGTCGGTCGCCCCGCCGCGCCGGGGCGGCTTGTACTGGATCTGGTCGTGCCACACCCGCAGCACGTCGGTGCCGATCAGCTCGCAGGCCATGCGGCAGATCTCAGGTTGGTAGAGGTGGGTCCGGAACCCGTCGTCCGCCTGCCACGTGTTGACCACCTGGATCACCACGTCCCGCTCGTCCTCGATGTCCTCGCCCCGGATATTCCGCACCGCCTCGGCCCTTCCCCGCGAGGTGCCCGCGATGACGGTCATCAGGCGGTCCCGCAACGCGTCGGCCTCGTCATCGCCGTAGACACGGCCCACGTTGAGGAAACCGACCTCCCTGAATGTGTCGATTTGCGCCCGGGTAAGGGACACTGTCCCGCTCCTGGTTATTGCGCCGTTCCGGTTTGCTTGATGGATGGCAAGTTTGGTGCGAACCTATCGGAAACAGGGTCGCTTGTCAAGCCTGATGTCGACCCGAATTCGCTTGACCGCAAACCCCTTGCTGTTTACATCCGGGTATTCCGCCAGCAGACCGGTTTTACGCTAACAAAAGGAACCCGAAATGGCAATTCGCATGGCGCAGTACGGTACTGGTCACGGCCACGCCGCCGGCAAGCTGCAGTCGATGCTGACCAACCCCGGCGTCGAGTGCGCCGGGGTGTTTGAACCGGACGGCGCGAGGCGGGCCGCCCTGGAGCATGCCGATGGACCCTACGCGGACATCCGATGGTTCGACCGCGTGGAGGACATGCTCGGCGATCCGGCCATTGTCGCCGTCGCTTCGGAAGGCCGCAACGACGAAAGCCTGGCTCAGACTGAAGAAATCGTCGGCGCCGGCAAGCACGTCTGGTACGACAAGCCCGCCGGCGACGACTGGCCCGCCTGGCAGCGCGTCGTCGCACAGGCCGAAGAGGCGAACCTGCAGGTGCAGATGGGGTACATGTTCCGGTATCACGACGGGTTCGGCAAAATCGCGGACTGGGCGCGGACCGGCATGCTGGGCAGCGTGTTTTCGATCCGGGCGCACATGTCGACCAACGTCCCCGCCACGTCCCGCGAAGTGATCAGCGTTCACCGGGGAGGCATATTCTTCGACCTGGCCGGCCACATGCTCGACCAGGTCGTCTGGACCCTCGGACGGCCGTCCAGGGTAACGGCGTTTCTGCGCAACGAAACCGGGGAAGTCCCGGCTTTTACGGATAACGGCCTGGGCGTATTCGAATATGAGCACGCCATGGCCACCGTGGATATCGCCGCCATGGAACCGTCCCCTCCCGCCCGCCGCTACGAGGTGTACGGAACGGGGGGCAGCGCCATACTACTCGAGCCCTTCGAACCGGGCACGGAGATCCGGCTGGTCCTGACTGAAGCTCGGGCAGGGTATCCCGCGGGCGAATCCCGGGTGCCCGTAGAGGGCCGCAGCCGCCAGGCGCTGTACGACCTCGAGCTGGCGTCTTTCCTCAGAACCGTCTCCGGCGAACAACCACCCGACCGTCCCCTGTCCCACGAACTGCTCGTGCAGGAGACCCTCCTCCGCGCGACACGGGGCCTGTCGTGACCCGGTCGGAGCACCGGTACGACGTCATCGTGGTCGGCGGAGGGGTCGTCGGCGTGTCGACCGCCTACGTGCTTGCCCGGCGCGGGATGCGCGTCCTCTTGCTCGAACGGTTCGCGCCCGTCCACGAACACGGCAGTTCGCACGGCGACAGCCGGATGATCCGATTCGACTACGAAGAGAACGTCTATGTCGAAATGGCGGCCCGCGCGTTCCGGGCATGGGAAGAACTCGCGAAACGACTGGGCAGGCCGGTTTTCAGACGGACCGGCATATGCAACCTTGCGCCCGCCGGCGCGGAGGTGCTGGATATCCTGGAAACCCGGCTATTGGACTGCGAACTCCCCTACGAGCGCCTGGCCGGTCCCGCCTTTGCGCGCCGTTTCCCCCAACTGGACCTGCCGCGGACCGGCGAAGCGGTCTGCCAGCCCGACAGCGCGGTGCTCTTCGCCGACGAGGTGGTACGGAGTCTGTGGGACTGCGTCCGGGAAGACGGCGTGGAGGCGTTGACGGAGACGGAAGTCGTCTCGATCGATGCGCGCGAAGACCGCGTGGAGATAGGGGCGGCGGACGGCCGGTCCTGGTCGGGTGACGGTCTCGTGCTGGCGGCGGGAGGATGGACGGGACGGTGGCTGGACGCGCTGGGGATCGATGCCGAGCTGGTGGTTACGCGGGAGCTGCTGGCCTACTTCCCGCAGACGGACCCGGTCCCGCACGAGGCGGGCGCCATGCCCAACGTGATCGATTACCACACCTCCGATCCCTTCTACTGCGTGCCCCAGGTGCGCGTGCCCGGGGTCAAGGCCGGCTGCCACCGGACCGGCCGTGTCGTGGAGGCCGGTGACCCGGAGGAGGTGGACAGGGACAATCTCGCGGCCGTGCAGGAGTTCATCGGCCGCAGGTGCCCCCACCTGTCCCGTGAACCCATCGCGGTGAAACACTGCCTGTACACCAATTCGGCGGACTACCACTTCATCCTGGACCGCCATCCCGATCATGCGAACGTGGTCCTGGCCGCGGGTTTTTCGGGCCACGGGTTCAAGTTCGGGCCGGTGCTGGGCGAGATCCTGGCCGCCCGCCTCTTCGACGAATCGCCGCCGTTCGACACGAGCCTGTTCGGTCTCGAGCGATTCCACCGGTCGGACGCGTTGAAACCCCGGCCGCTCGCGTAGTACGCGCGGCGCCCCGGCCGGACGCGTTGTAACCCCGGCCGCTCGCGCAGTACGCGCGATAGACTCAATAGATTCCGCTGTATATACAGGAGAGATGACGGGCCGGTCACACGAACCGCTGGCCGTCCTTGAACACGCCGATAATCCGGCGGATGGCGCCGATATCCTGCAGGGGATCGCCGTCGACCGCGAGGATGTCGGCGTGTTTGCCCGGTTCCAGGGATCCGACCCGGTCCGCCATCCCAAGCATTTCGGCGGCACGGCTCGTGGAGGCGATGATGGCGCCCATGGGCGAGAAGCCGCAGCACTTGACGGCGATGACCAGGCCCCCGGTGAAGTCCTCGAATCGCGTGTCCGGGACCCCCGCGTCGCTGGATATGACCATGCGCACGCCTTCCTCCAGCGTGCGGCGCAGCAAGGCGAACCGTTCGCCGTACTCGCTGTTGCGCAGTGCTTCCAGTTCTTCCGGTGAACCCGTCCTCGGTCCGGTGATCGTGTGGCTCACGTAGAGCCCCTTCTTCCGGATCAGGTCGACAGCATCCTCATCGTAGCGGTGGCCTTCTTCCTCCCCCATCCACGAACAGTGCTCGATGCTGTCGGTGCCGGCGATGGCGCAGTTCATGATGCCCTCGGTCCCGTGGGCGTGGGCGGCGACCTTCCTCCCCAGGCGATGGGCGTCCTGGACGAGGGCCGTCAGCGTCTCGACCGAATACTGGGCGCGGCGCACGTTGCTGCCGGGGGTCAGGCCGCCCCCGGTCGCGCACACCTTGACCCAGTCCACGCCCATGGCGACCACCGTGCGCACGGCCTTCAGCACCTCTTCCTCGCTGTCCGCGCTGATCCCCATGTAGTGGAGGTGCCCCGCCGTCGTGGTGATGGGCAGTCCGCAGGCCAGGATGCGCGGACCGTCGAGGTGGCCCGCGTCGATAGCCCGCTTCAACGTCAGGGTCACGCCGAACACGTCGGCGCAGTCCCGGACGGTCGTCACCCCGCCCCGCAGGGTGCGGCGGGCGTTGGCGGCGGCCTCGACCACGGACTCCACGGCGCTCTTGTGCGCCAGGGAGGTGACGCAGTCCTCCCGCGCGTTCATGACGAGATGGACGTGGGTATCGATGAGACCGGGGAGGAGCGTGGCCGAATCCAGGTCGATGACTTCCGCGTCGCGGGGAATGGAGACGTCGTCCCGGGACCCGACGGCCCGTATTCGATTGCCGTCGACCAGGATCACCCCGTTGGGGACCGGGGTCTCCCCCTTCCCGTTTATGACCATGCCGCCCTTGATGGCCTTGAGCAAGGGTCCTGCTCCTGGACTGCGGATTAAGATGGTTCTTCCGCGGCGGGAATCTCATCGAAGGCGCCCATGCTGCTGTATTTCTCCAGCCGGGCTTCCAGGCGTTCCCCGACGGACTGGCCGCCCGCTTCGTGCAACGCCTTGAGGATCGATTTCCGTACGTTCGAAATGGAGGTTTCGTGGTCGCGGTGCGCGCCGCCGAAAGGTTCGGGCACGATTTCGTCGATGACGCCGAACTGCAGCAGGTCGGTGGCGGAGAGCCGAAGGGCCTCCGCGCAGTCCGCCTTGCGGGCAGCGGCCTTCTCCTGGTCTTTCCAGAGAATGGTGGAGCAGGGTTCCGGGCTGATCACGGAGTACCAGGCGTTCTCCATCATGATGACCCGGTCGCCCACGCCGATGCCCAGGGCCCCGCCGCTGGCGCCCTCGCCGATCACCATGACGATGATCGGCACGCGCAGGCGGCCCATTTCGTAGATGTTCCGGGCGATGGCCTCCGCCTGGCCCCGCTCCTCGGCGCCCGCGCCGGGATAAGCCCCCGGTGTATCGACGAGGCACAGGACCGGCATGTCGAACTTCTCGGCCAGCTTCATGACGCGCAGGGCCTTGCGGTATCCCTCCGGACCCGCCATGCCGAAATTGCGCATCACGTTTTCCTTGGTGTTCTTCCCCTTCTGGTGACCCACGACCCCGATCGGCTCCCCGTCCATCTTCGCCAGCCCCGCGACCATGGCCTTGTCGTCCCCGTAGGACCGGTCGCCGTGCAACTCGACGAAATCCGTCGTCATCCCGTTGATGTAGTCGAGCGTGTGGGGGCGGTTCGGGTGGCGGGCGATGAGCACGCGCTGCCACCGGGTGAGGTTGGCATAGGTCTTCTGCCGCTGCCGCGCCACTTCCTCTTCAAGCCGCTGGATCTCGTCGGTCAGGGCGTCCAGGTTCTCGGTAACCGCATAGTCCTTCATTTCCTCTATGCGTTTCTCGAGCTCATAGATCGGCTTTTCGAATTCGAGAATCGGTCCGTTTTCTTCCATTGCATGCTCCCGCGTTCCGCAAGCCGGGTTCTGCCGACCGGGCTCTGCCGACCGGGTCCTGCCGACCGGGCTTCGCCTCTCTGGCTCAACCAACAGGGTTTCGCCACCCTGGCTCAACCACCCTGGCTCTGCCGACCGGGCTTGACAAACGGTAATCGCGGCGGACACATGACGTTCAGGTTGCCCCGCCGCGTTCCCTCAAATAAAGAGAAACCGGTATTGGCTGTCAAGAGCGGGGGCGACGAGGGCGGATCCGGTCTGTCATGTTTCAAACGCGGATACGGGTAAAACCGTTCCGGAAGGCAGGCTGAATTTCAACCGGTTTTCTACCCGCCGATCCCCCGCGGACAGGGCAAACTCCTTGACCGGCCCCGATCGAAAAGGTTAGTTGCCCGATGACCGCAACCCGTTCGAAAGTACCCGGTGGGCTCGTCGGGCCGGGCACGCCGAATCGGAGGATCTCCGGCCATGACGACCTGCAAACAGCCACCTGGTACCGGGCTTACATCGGAGTACCCTCTTACCGCGGACCACATCCGTCAATACCGCGAAAACGGGCATGTGCATCTTCGGGGCGTGTGTTCGAGGGAAGAGATCGCCGGGTACCGCGAGGTGTTGAAGTCGGTCACGTCCGAACGGTTCGCCGGGGCGAGCAAAATGAGCGACCGCCCCGAAGACGATTTCTCCCGCGTATTCATGCAGACGTTCAACCTGAGAGAGGCCGACGAGCGCGCCGCGCGGTTCATCCAGTCACCCCGTTTCGGGAAGATCGCGGCCGACCTGATGGGCGTGGACGGGGTCCGCATCTATTACGACAAGGCGATGTTCAAGGAACCGGAAAGCTGGATCACACCGTGGCACCAGGACGGCCCTCACTGGCCCCTTACATCGGACCACGTGCTTACCATGTGGATCCCCCTCGTGGACGCCGCCATCGACATGGGACCGCCCCGCTTCGCCAGCGGTACGCACAGGCAAAGAGTCTTGGGCCCCAGGGGGATACACCGCAAATCCGAATCCTTCTTCGAGGACTACGTTCGCGCGAACCGGGTGCCGGTCGTGGAAGAAGAGATCCCCGCGGGCGACGCGACCCTGCACAGCCACTGGGTCGTGCACGGCGCCCGGGCGAACACGTCGGGCCGCGTCCGTGAAGCGCTCGGGATCACGTACTACGAGGACGGACTGCTCATCGACGATTCGGCATGCAGCGCGGAAAACCGGCCGGTCGTCGATGCCAACCTGGGAAACCGGCGTCCGGGTCAGCGGGCCGACCATCCGCGGAACCAGGTCGTGTTCGCGCGGAGTTGAACGTGCGACCGCGAGCTGGAACCTGGAGCTGAGGGAGCAGGCATTCATTGATACCGGGAACAGCACTTCTTGAAACGCTGCGAAACAGGCCCGGCAGGTTGCTGGACCCCGCCGACGGCGCGCTCACGGCGTCCGTCGCGGTCCTGCTCCGCGAGGCGGACGGGGAACTGGAAATGCTCTTTCTGCTCCGCGCGCAACGCGACGGCGATCCCTGGTCCGGCCACATCAGCTTTCCCGGAGGAAAGATCGATGCATCCGATGAAAGTCCCCGGCAAACGGCCATCCGGGAAACGCGGGAGGAGACCGGCCTTGATCTGACCGGGGCGGAATACCTGTGCCGTCTCGACGACCAGGCCACCCATCTCAGCAAGGTGCACGTCGCCGCTTTCGTGTTTTATCTGGAGCATGGATCCTCGCTGTCCCTGAACCATGAGATTCAACGGGCTTTCTGGTTCCCGCTTTCCGATCTGATGGATGCAAGCAGGTACGTTACGGCCACAGTCGCCGGTGAATGGGGAGAACGGGAAGTCGCCGCCATCGATCTCCTGGACGGCGATGGCCCCGTGCTCTGGGGCCTCACGTACCGTATTGCCGCCCAGGTTCTTGCCTGTGCCGGGCACCCGTTGCCGGGCGGGTCCGAAGTGCAGCTGCGCTAGACCGTCAGGCCGTTAAACCGTCAGGCCTTCATGCCGCCGTTGTTGTCGAGTTACGCGCATTGCCACGTTCCACGCATTGTCACGTTCCCTTTAGCGTCAGGTTTCCTTCAAACAGATAGAGGTTCAAGCCTATGGAACTCTCGTTGTCCGTACGCGTCGCCGAATCGGTCCTGAACAAGGAAGAAGCCAACCGGTCCATGGAACAACTGGCCGACCTGGCGCTGGAGATCGGTTATTCCGCCATGTGCATGCGGGCTTCCCAGGCCGGCATCAAGTCGCCGCTGGAACAGATCACGGCGGTGCGGAAGGTCCTCGATGATCGGGACCTCCCCGTTTCCATGATTACCGGAGACATCCCCATACCCGCGAACGACGAACACGCCCCGGACGCCCTGCGGAACATCACGCCTTACCTGGATCTGGCCGAATTGCTGGACGCCGACCTGATCCGGATCGGCATGAAGACGGAGGAGGATATCGCCTGGGCACGGAGGGCCTCGGACGAGGCCGCCGAACGGGATATCCGGCTGGCCCACCAGTCCCACACCCGCAGCCTGTTCGAAACCGTGGATGAGTCCGTCTCCGTGCTGAAGCAGGTGGGACGCGAGCATTTCGGCATCATCTACGAACCGGCGAACCTCGACCTGTGCGGCCAGGACTACGGTCCGGAAACCATTAAGCGCTTCGAGCCCTGGCTCTTCAACGTCTACCTGCAGAATCACCGCCTGAACCCCGAAGGATCCATGACCCTGAACACCTGGGTGCGGGGGCCGGCGCCCCACGATCCCGTGCCGCTCCAGGAAACGGGCGGGATCGACTTTCCCGTCATCATGCGGACGCTCGAAGAGATCGGATACGACGGTTACGTGACCGTGCACCAGGCCTTCGCCGAACTCATGGAGCCCGAAGACGCCGCCCGCCAGAGCTACGAGTACCTGACGTCCATTGCGGATTTCGGGTGAGGTATTTGATTTTCGTTCGATATCGCAAAGCGAAATCGCTGCAATATGAATAGTTGAGGTGTTTCACTCAGCGGTGTTATACCAGGTACACCAGGACGTAGAGGATGGGCCAGATGAGGACGACGAAGAGCCAGAACATGTAGCCCAGCACGACGCCCGTGTGTTTTTCGGCGGTATAGACGCCGGTGGAGGATCGTACCCAGAGGTAGAGCAGCACGAGGACGGTGGCGAGTACGTGGAAGGCGTGGAGCCCGATGATCGTGTAGAACATGGCGCCGTACAGGCTCGACGTCATGCTCAAACCGTAATTGATCAGCCTGATCCATTCGAACCCCTGCACCGTAAGGAAGACGACGCCCAGCACGCACGTGACCATCAGCCACCGCGTCAACTGGCGGGACGCGTTCTGCTTCACGGCGCGGTACGCCCGGTGCATGGTGTAGCCGCTCACCAGCAGAAACAACGTGTTTATGCCCGTGATCCCGATGGGCAGGCGCGGCTGGTCCGGCGGAGGCCAGTCCGCCACGAGACTCGACCGCAGCCAGAACAGGATGAACAGCAGCGTCATGAAGAGGATGAGCTCGCTGGCGATGAAGAGGTACATGCCCAGGATTTCCATGGGCATGCCCGGCTGCGTTTCCGGCTGGGCCGGTTTCGCCTCGGTCTGACCGGTCTGTCGGGTCAAGGGTTGTTCCTTTTCTTTGCGGTTGAGTTTGGGGGGAGCGTGTGGGAATCGAACCCACCACGGACCTGTTTAGGGCCCGCCATCGGATTTGAAGTCCGTGAGGCGCACCAGCAACCCATACACTCCCCTGAATGCTGTTCCTGTTTAATCCCCTTCCGCCAGCCTGTGCGTCCCGGACTCCCGGTTGGTCACGCCGAGGTCGCAGAAGTAATCCAGCAACGCGGTGGCGTGCGCCCGGGAGATGCCCAGGTGGCCGCGAAACTCGGAAGCCCGTACCGTCCCATGGTCTTTCAGGTAGTCCACCAGCTTTTTCCGGACCCCTTCGAGACCCTGGCGATGCATGACCTGGCGCTCCGCGAATTCGACGAAGACATCCTGCTCGAGGGCGTAGGCCGCCATGCCCATAATCATATCCTGGCTGGCCTTCAGATCAACCGGTAAGTCCTCCGGGACCATCGAACGCTCTTCCATCACCTGCACCAGTTCGTTCATGAAAAAAACGGCCGGCGGATCGGCATCGGCCAGGTCTTCGAACGCCTCGAGTACGCGCTCCTCCTGGACGGTCAGCTTGACCGCATGGGAAGCCAGGCGGATCGACCGTCCGGACAGCACGATCCTGGATTCCCCGTCGAGGTCCCTGAGTAACGCGTCGTACACGTTTTCCGGCGGCTCCCAGGACAGCCGCAGCCTCGGGGCGCTCTTGGGCAGGGTTTCCTTCAATCGCTGGGCCTGGTGCATCTTGCCGAGCACCGCGATCAGTTCGTCTTTCAAGGCCGCGTACCAGTGGCGGTGCAGCAACCGCTGGTCCGGGAACCGAACGAGTCGGCCTTCTTCCTCGAGCCGGGCCACGGCCTGCCGCAATACATCGCCGTCCAGGTTGGTGGACCGGACCAGGTCGGCTGTGGACTTGAGGCGCTGATCTCCGTAGGCGTTCCCCATGACCCGTTCCACCAGGACGTCCGGTTCGGCGTCGGTCACCGCTTCCAGGTAGTCCAGGACGGACCGGCGGAACCGGCGGTTCTTCTGAGGATAGACCTCCACGAACCGGCCGCCCCCGAGCAGGCGCATGGTAGAAAAACCGCGGATGATGAAGCGTTCGTTCCGTTCCGCCACGATCGGCCGTTCCAGGCGAAGCTGCACGAAGCCGGTTTCCCCCGGTTCCAGTTCGTCACAATCGAGCAGGATCAGCCTGCCGATGGTCTCGCTCGTGCCCTTGTGCAGCCGCACGCGCTGCCGGTTCCTGAGGGGTTCTTCCACGGATTCCATGCACTGAAGCCGCGCATCGGCCATCCATGTCGGCCGCAGGTATCCGGGCGTGCCCAGCTCATCGCCCCGCTGGATGTCACTCGTCCTGATATTGGAAACGTTCAGCGCGACCCGTTGCCCCTTCCCCGCCCGTTCGACGGAATCGTTGTGCGTCTGCATGCCCCGGATCCTCAGCGGCGTCCCGGCCGGGAGCAGTTCGGTCTCTGTATCGAGCGCCAGGCTGCCCGACAGGACGGTGCCGGCAATGACCGTCCCGAAGCCTTTCATGGTGAAGACGCGGTCGATGGGCATCCGGAAGTAGTCCGAGTCACCGTCGGCCGCGATCCCGTTCAGCCTGTCCTCGACCGTCTCCTTCAACTGGTCGATCCCCTGTCCCGTCGTCGACGAAACCCGGACGACCGGCGCGTCCTCCAGGAACGAACCGGTCACGAGGGATTCCACGTCCTCCTCGACGAGCATCAGCCATTCCTCGTCGACGAGGTCGCATTTCGTCAGGACGATGATGCCCGCGTCGACCCCCATGTATTTCACCGTCCCGAGGTGTTCGACGGTCTGGGGCATGACCCCTTCGTCGGCGGCCACGATGAACAGGACGAGATGAATCCCGCTCACGCCCGCGACCATGGTCTTGAGGAACCGCTCGTGGCCCGGCACGTCCACGATGGGGACTTCCCGTCCATCGCTCATCCGCATGAAGGCGAATCCGAGGTCGATGGTCATGCCCCGGTCCCGCTCCTCCTTGAGGCGGTCGGGATGAACGCCCGTGAGGGCCTCGACCAGCGCGCTCTTGCCGTGATCGACGTGGCCCGCCGTGCCTATAGTGAGATGGGACATGATCGTGCCGGATCGGTTGTGGCGAAAGCGGTGTAAGACCGCATGCGCCGGGATTTGTACTGCACCGCGGGGAAGTTGGTTCAACGGGACCGAACGACGCGCACGCGGTCCGCCCGGCCATGAATCAAAGCCCGGTTCTCGATACCGGCGTTTCTGCCGATGACCGCATGGGAAATCGAAACGCCGTCGCCGATATCGGCACCCTCCATGACCACGCTGTGTTCTATGGCCGCGCCGTGTCCGATTCGGACGCCGGGACCGATACAGACGCCCGGTCCGATGCGGCATCGCTCGAGTTCGGCCGTGGCGTCGACGATCGCCGGTGGCCGCAGCACCAGGTTGGGCGACGAGAAGTTGTCATCCATGATCTCAGGCAGTGCGATCTCTTCGCCGTCCGATGCGCCAACCGATGCAAGCAGCCTTTCGTTCGAATCCAGGTACGCCTCGGGCGATCCCACGCTGAAAGGCGGATGGTCCGGGTCCCGGTTCAGCACGGTTTCGCCGCGCGCGGCGAGCTCGTCCAGCGCCGGGCCGAACAGACTTGCCAGGATGCCGTCCCGGGAATCCACGTTCTCCAGGGCTCCGGTGTCGTGCAACACCATCGAGTCGAAGATCCGCGGCGCCATCGAGTCGAAGATCCGCGGCGTCATCAAATCGAAGACCCGGGTTGTCATCAAATAGACCCCGCAGACCTCATCGGCGTTGCCCGCCGTATTGCCTGCGCGCCGCCCCGCCCGGATACCCCATGGACGGCTTTCGCAATACGAATGGACCAGGCTCCGGTACACTCCCGGTTCCAGCAGTACGGGACCGGCGGTAACCAGAAACGGCGCGTTTTTCGTGAAGGCCGCCAGTTCCCGGACGCGCTCAAACAGGCCCTGTTCGCCCTGTACGCCCTGTTCGCCCTGTACGCCCTGTACGCCCTGTTCGACCGCGCCCTGCCCGTCCGTACCGTCCCGGCAGGCCAGGTAAACCAGCGTCATGTCCCAGCGTGCCCCGTCGCCGCACAGCGCCGCGATCTCCCCGGTGTCCCGGCCGGCCGCGATCAGCGTTTCCTTCACACCGGCGCGCTCATAGCCATCCAGGATCCGCTCGACCATCGGCAAGTTGGCCAGGGGAAGGAGCAGGCCCGTACCGCGATCCCATGCGACGGACCCGCCCGCATCGCGGTCCGCGGTCAGGACGACACCTTTTACCGACCCGCTATCCTCCATGGCGCAACGGCTCCCGGCGGGAGGTCAGGACCTGGCGGAACCCCCGGTTGACCGCCCTGCGAAGGCGGTGCGGAATCCCCTTTAGACACTCGCCTAAGCTACGTTCGGACCGGTCCTTCGTCAAGGTCATTGGCAGCGGTGGATACGGGGGATTTGCTTGACAGGAACCGTCGTCCGGGCTTACTTACCGCCCGTTATCCGAAGTACCTACCGGTGAGAGGATCAGTCATGTCCCTAGCGAAAGGCCGTAGCGGCGAGATGTCCTTCCTGGAACATCTCGAAGAGCTTCGCAGGGCCATTTTGAAATCCGTCCTCGCCATCCTGGTCGGCATGGTCCTCTGCTTCACCTTCGCCGATTACATCATCAATTTCCTGCTCTCCCCGACGTTCCAGGAAAACCTCAAGACCGAGATCGAGATCCAGGCCATCCGGCCGGCCGGCATGTTCACGGCCAAGGTGAACATCTCGCTGCTGCTGGGATTCGCCTTCGCGCTGCCCTACGTGCTTTACAACATGTGGACTTTCGTATCGCCCGGCCTGCTCGACAAGGAGAAGAAGTACGTCCCTATCGTCATCTTCTTCTGCTGCGTGCTTTTCCTCGTCGGCGCCGCCTTCGCCTTCTATATCCTGATCCCGGTCATGGTCCGGTTCTTCGTCCAGCTGCACGTCCCGGACATCAAGCCCCAGTGGGACATCGGGTTCTACGTCGGACTCGTGAACAAGATGGTCCTCATCATGGGTGTCGTGTTCCAGATGCCGGCGATTGTGGCGTTTCTGACCTGGCTCCGGATCCTGAACGCCAGTGTGCTGAAACGGGTGTGGCGCATCGCCCTGGTGGTCATTTTCATCGCCGCCGCCGTCATCACGCCCACCGGAGACCCCTACACGCAGACCCTCGTGGCGATCCCGCTCGTGATCCTGTATTTCATCAGCATGGGTATCGCGGCGCTGATCGGCAGGAGCCGGAGGAAAGCGGAAGAGGCTGAAGAAGATGGAGATGGGGATGACGACGGCGAAGGCGGTGGCGGCGACGATGGAGACGACGAGGAGCAGCCCGCGCTGACTACCGGCGATCCGGATACCCCGACGCTTCCCCGCGGGGCGTCCACACCGACCGGCGAGCAGCGGACCGGCGAGCAGCGGACCGGCCGGGATTACTGGCCCGATGACGACGAATTAATCTACGATTATGACGCGGAGATGGGGTACTCGGAGGAGCCGGAGGACAGGGATGGCCAGGCGGACCGCGGCGACCGTAAAGGCGATGGTGATTCCGAGGGATTGGACGCGACTGGCGGAGAGGATGATCAGGCGGACCGCGGCGACCGTAAAGGCGATGGTGATTCCGGGGGATTGGACGAGACCGGCGGAGAGGATGACCAGGCCGACCGCGGGAACGGGGAGGATTCGAAGGAATCGTCCGAGACCACTGAGGAAGATGATGGCAAGCCAGATGAATCCGGTGTGGACAGCGACGGGAAAACAGATAACGAAGACCTCAGCGAGAAGGGTTCTTCAGACAAGGAAAAGAAGTCACCTCCGTCTCCTGGAGATCCGCATATCGAACAAAACCGCTGAAGAAACTTGAAACTACTCGCCGGTGCATTCACCCGCAGTTCCGCTCCCCTGAGGTAACATACTCACCTCACTTGTTAGTCCTTCTTGTTATTTCTCCAAAATATAACAATATTATAATAAGAATTATGTTGGTTGCGATGCCTTACGTATACTGACATGTAGCTACGTTGTTCGCCGATGGTTTTGGAGATTTCACAAACCTTGGGGGTTTGTCATAACCGAAGGGGGCGGAAATGAGTTCACTGGATGAAGTCCTGAACAAGGCCAACCGCGCGAGATTGATTCCGAACGTTGCCAGATCCAGTCAGGAGATGCGACTGGTATCTATTCTGCTGTCTGTCCTTGGATCAGTGCGCCCATTTACAGCACACCTGCTTGAAAGCTGTGGAGTCAGAGTTGGAAAGACATCCACCGTGGACAGTTTCACCGAAGTAAGTTTGCCAAATCCGGAAACAAAACAATACGACAGACCGGATGGCCTGCTGATGCTTCGGAGTCGTAGTAAGGTCCGATGGACAGCCCTATTCGAGGCAAAAGTGGGGAATGCGGAGATTGACAGTGAGCAAGTATTGAGATATGGCAAGGCGGCTCAAACATACGGACTCGACGCGGTGATTACTTTGTCGAATCAACTGGTTCCACTACCATCTCATTTACCATACCCGGTACCGAAGGCTCTTGGTAAAAAAGTTCAGTTTTGCCACATCTCGTGGACAAGCATTCGCACTCAAGCAATGCTTACGCTCAAAGACAGTGACGATTTAAACACAGAACAGCGGTTCATATTAGAAGAAATGGTGCGGTATTTCGAACACTCGAATTCCGGTGTCAAACGATTCGATAAGATGAATCGGGAATGGCAAGCGCTTGTGGCTGGAATAAAGCGAGGGGAATACTTCAATAAAACATCACCTGAAATTGAAAACACTGTCGCGAGTTGGCACCAGGAGGAAAGAGACGTATGCCTCATATTGACACGACAGATCGGCAAACGGGTTGATATACGACTACCGCGCAAACATCGAAGCGACACGGCACTTCGATTCCGCGAAACTTGCGATGACCTGGCCAATTCCTATGAACTCAGATCGGGTTTTGATATTCCAAATGCCGCCGGCGACCTGGAGGTGGCCGTAAATCTACAACGAAGAACGATTTCGTGCTCAATGAGACTACAAGCTCCCGCCGACAGAAAGCGATCCAAATCTAGAATAAACTGGCTTCTTCGGCAACTACCTGACACCCGAACAGGTGATATCTTCATTCGTGCTTACTGGTCCGGACGCAACCCATCTACGCAGGCGGCACTGTCAAAGGTTCAAGCCGACCCCACATGTCTTGAAAACGACCGGCCAAACGTTAACCTGACGGCATTCGAGGTAGTTGTAGTCACAGATCCGGGAGGGCGATTTTCTGGGAGGTCGACGTTTATTGAACGCCTGGAGAAAGCTATTCCCGGATTCTATGACCGGGTTGGGCAGAACCTGCGTAAATGGGTACCAGCGCCTCCAACCATTGATAGCACCGACGATCCCAGTCAGTCAGAAGGTGATACTGACGAGTCGGCGAAGGTCGGCGAAACTGAGCCAGGTCCGCATACAACTGAGCAGGTTTGATTGCATACCGCTTACAGAAAGCGCGCCATCCGCAGGTACAGGTACACAGGTACCGGCCCATGAAATCGCAGGCGGTGAAATCCGAAGTGCACGGCAGCCCGTTGTAGATCACCGCGGGCGACGTATTTAAAACGTTGTTCATCCCCATCGCCATCACCGGAAGACACCGATCCGGCCCCGGGAAAGAACTAGCGGAAGGTGTAGCGGAGGCGGACACCGGCCCGCCGCGGAGAGAGCACGTTGGCGAAGTAACGCCGCGAGGTGAAGCCTTCCTCCGTGCGGCCGATCTGCGCGGGCGTCTGCCGCACGCTCGTAACGGCGTACTCGTCGAGGAGATTATCGGCGTAGACGGCCACCGTCCACGCGTCCTTCGACACCGACGCGGTTACGGAGTGGAGGTCGTACGCCGGCAGCCGCTCGCCGCCGGCCCGTTCCCCTATGCGGCTAAGCACGGCGCCGATGTAGCTGTAGCCGTAGAGCAGCTCAAGCACGGCGTCGTCGCCGAGCAACGTCCCGTAGGAAGCGAAGAGACTGCCCTGGCCCCGCGGCGCTCCGGCCAGCCGGTCACCCTCGAACGCATCCTTGCCGGCGCCGAGCAGACCGGGTGAATCCTGACTCAGGGCCGCCCGCGTGTACGACCACGATCCACGCAGCCGCAGGGCGTCGGTGATGTCGGCGCTCGCGGCAATCTCGACCCCGCGGCTGACCGCGCCGCCGCCGTTCAGCGTAATACCCTCCGCGCTGAAGGGGGTGACCCCCGCCACCTGGATGTCCCGCCAGTCGACGTGGAACAGCGAAGCGTTCAACGTAACGCGATCTTTACCCCACGAACGGCGCAGGCCAATCTCGTAGTTCGTCGTCCTGTCCGGTTTGATCAGCGCCTGGTGGCTGTAGATGCAACCCGACTGCGGCGGATCGTTGCCGGGATCGTCATCGGTGAGCAGGGCGATTTCCTCGTCGGTGCAGACTCGGTAATTGTTGCCGCCGCCGATGCGATAGCCCTCGGACCGGGTGAAGTAGGCGTTGGTCCCGTCGCCGAAGCGATAGCTGACGCTGCCCTTTAACAGGAGACCGCTGTCGTCGGCGTCGAAGTCCTCGTACGGCGAGTTGTACGCCGGGGTGTACGGAAATTCGGTCAGGTTGCCGGTCGAAACGCGGTACCCGAACCACCGGCCGCCCCCGTTGATCCGCCAGCCGCCCAGCTGCCGCGAGACCTCGCCGAACAACGCGCGCTCCGTCACCGATTCACTGGACTCGCTGTAGTACTCGACCGGTTCGGACACGGGACGGCCCATCAGGACGGGCGTCACGCCCGAAAACTCCGTGAGACCGGGCGCGAGTTCGCGGCCCTTTCCGCTCCGCCGGGCATTATTGTAGAAGGCGCCGCCGACCCAGCGCCACGGCCCTTCGCCCGTTGAGACCAGCCGCATCTCCCAATTCAGGCGCCGGCGATCGGACTCGCCCCGCGTGTAGGCCGCGAAGGTGCGGAAACGCGACGTCAGGTCCGTGGCCGACACGTCCGGGTCGAGCGCCCGCGCGCGGTCCAGCGCCGGAAAGGTGTTCGGCAGCAACCGGGCGATGCCGAACTCATGGATCAGCAAGTCGGTCTGATCGCTCGACGCGGACGTCGATCCCCACGAGTATCCGGTCGCGGACGTGAGCGACGCGAAACCGAGATCCCAATTCAGTTCGAGGCTCGCGAGCTGGTCCTTTCTGTCCAACGGCTCTAGGAAGCGGTGCGCGGCGACGTACCGGCCGGTCCCGAACGAAGCCGCGTGGTTGATCTGCCGCGCGCCGGCACGGCGGTCCTGCAGGTGGTAGGAGAATAAAGCCGACCACGTCGAACCCGTATTCCACAGCATGGACAATCGCGCGGACAGCGTCTCCTCCGTGTTGGCGTCCGGCTCCCGCCGGAGATTGGCGGCCACCGCCCGCGGATCGGCCAGGTCCGGCTCCGGTTCGGAAACGCCCGGTTCGATCAGCAGATAGTCGTAGTCGATGAAGCCGGGGTCGGCGAAGCGGTCGATGGACCCGCGCAGCGCGAGTCTCGATGGAACGAGCGGCAGGTTGAAGGTGAGGCCGATATCGGAGCCGGCGGAACCGCCGTGGGCGAGCCCGAACACGTCCGTGCGCAGGTCGAACGCGCGGCGCCCGGCGTCCGGCCGGCGGGGAAGGTACCTCACGGCGCCGGCAAGCGTCCCCGCGCCATACAGGGTGCCCTGTGGCCCGAGCAGCACCTCCACCCGCTCGATGTCGCTGAGCCGGAGGTCGACGCCGGACGGCACGTCGCCGATGTAGGTGGCGACGCCGGTGTCACCGGCCCCGGACCCGTTCAGCGAGTTGGTGTGCAGCCCGCGCACGATGAGCACGCTGGCCCCCCGCGCGCCCTGGTCCACCACCGAGAGACCGGGCGTCCAGTGCGCAAGCTCCGCCACGTCCTCCAGGTCGCGTCGTTCGATGTCCTCGCCGGTGAACGCCGAGACGCTCATCGGCACATCCCGCAACGGCTCCTCGGTCCGTGTCGCGGTCACGACCAGCGGGTCGGTGAGGACGACGAGCAGCAACGTGATGACCGGCACTTCCACCGGTCCGGCCGTGATGACGATGTCGTCGACGGCAGCCTTCGAGAAGCCGCTGAGCTCGGCGGCAAGCCGGTAGTTCCCCGGCGGCAGGCCTTCGAACGCGTACCGGCCCGCGCCGTCCGTCATAATCACATCCGGTTCGCCGGGCCCGCCGGACAGCGTGACCGTTACCCCCGGCAACACGGCACCCGTCGCGTCGGCAATGACGCCGGCGATACGGCCGGATTGCGCGCCGGCCGAAAGGGGGAACATGGCGATCAGTACGAGGACGGCGGCCAGCATATCCTTCAGTGGAAAGCTACGTTGGTTCATTTTTTTACAGAAAGTGCGACACCCGCAGGTACAGGTACCTGCCCATGAAATCGTAGGTGGAGAAATCCGATGTGCCCAGCAGCCCGTTGTAGATCACCGCGGGCGGCTGGTCGAATACGTTGTTCATCCCCAGCGTCAGCACGGTGCCGCCTGCCCTCGAAAACAGCCTGTACGTCCCCCGCAGGCCCAGCACGCTGTTGGCTTCCACGTCCCTGTACGCCGGCGTTTCGACGACGTCGGACCGGTAGAGTCCCTTGCAGTCGTTGTCCTCGCACTCCACGAAGCCGCCGATGTACTCCCACGTGAGTCCCGCCGAGGCGCGCCGCCACTTCAGGTCGAGCGAGGCGCTGTGCCGCCACCGGGGGAATACGCCCACGTCGTAGTATCCGCGGGCCTTGATCACTTCCGTGCCGCCGGCCGCCGGGAGGAACTGGTCGTACCTGAACAGGAGGTTGGAGTCCAGCCGCGCCGACAGGATGCCCCAGGAGGTGTTTCCGTTGTACGCCGCCTCCAGGTCTATCCCCGCGGTCTCGGTCTCGCCGACGTTGGTATTGGTCTGGACGATATGGGAGATCAGCTTCGTACCGGCGTCCCGTACGATCTGGCCGCAGTTCGAGGGGCTGTCCTGCGAGTAGCAGTTGCTCAGGATGACGCCGGCGGGGAGCGATCCGATCTCGTCCTCGATCCGGTTCTGGAAGTAGTTCAGATGGAACTGGAGGCCCGGTGCGAAACCGGGCCGGAAGCTCATACCCGCCGTGATCATCCCCGCCTTCTCGGGATCGAGGTCCGTGGAGCCGCCTTCCCGGGCGCGAAGCTGGGCCCGCGAGTCCCTGAAACCGGGCGGGATGCCCGCGGCGGCGCAGTTCCGCTGCTGCTGTCCGGTGAGTTCGCGGGGGTTGCCCGCCTCGTCCACGATGCTGCAGGGATCGCTCACCAGGGGGAACACGTCGTTCGCGCCAAGGAACATCTCGGCGATGTTTGGCGCGCGGAAGGCATTGGAGTACGTGGCGCGCAACGTCAGCCCCCGCGGCAGTTCGATCCCGGCCCCGGTTTCGTAGGTCAGGCCGGAACCGAAGGTGTCGTAGTGAAACGCCCGGCCCGCCGCGGTCAGGTGGATTCCAATGCCCTTGCCGTGGAAAAGCGGAAGCCGGGTCTCGCCGTACAGCGCCTGGACCGCGAAGCTTCCCTCGGTCGCTTCGGTCCGGAACCCGGTCGTGTTGCCCGAGGCCGTTATCGGGTCGGGCGTATAGGCCCCGGACTCCCAGCGCGAAGACACGCCCGCGGCAACGGACAGCGGGCCGTGGGCCAGGTCGGCCAGGTCGCCCGTCAGGTTCCACTGCAGGACCCTCTGCCGCGTGAATCCCCGGGCGACGCCGGTGTACTGGATGTAGGCCAGCATCTCCGGCGTGATGGTCCCGGCGCCGTGCAGGATGTCGAGGGGCACGCAGCCTCCCGTGCAGTCCTCGTCCGGACCCAGCGCCCTCATGAGGTTGCTCCGGATGAACCGGCCCCGGTTGAGCGTGGTCCCGGATGTGCGCCCATAGGCGAAGAAGACGTCCGAGTCGAAGCGCGCCAGGCGGCTCTTGAGTCCCAGTACGATGCGAAAGGTGCTGATGTCCTGGTTGAAGATCCGGTTTCCGGCCTCCACGAAGCGGCGCCTCACGTCCACGAAGTCCCGCCCGAACTCGTTGTACCGGTTGCCCGCCGACACCGCGGTGCCTTCCTCGATGGTGAAGAGCGGGGTCGGCGCGAGTTTCTGCTCGGACCGCCGGTTGGTGTACACCACCTCAAAAAACGGACGCAGCCGGTCGCTCAACCGGTGGGTGCCGCCGAGGAACGTGGTGTACCGCTTCTGTGGCGTGAAGATGTAGTTCTCGGGCTGGTAGTTGTAGAGGTCGCCGGTGCCGTCCAGGGAGTTCCCCGCGTAACTGAAGGGCCGCCAGCCGGCGGCGGGGTCCAGGTGGTAGTCCCCGGCGCCTTCGCCCGCCGCGGCGTTGACCGCCTGCCACGCCCCATTCCCCGCCTCGCCCGACTGGTCGACGATGTGGCCTTCCGGCGTCGCCGAGCTGCCGCTCGTGGTGAAGGACCCGTCGTTCTTCGCCCAGTTGTAGTTCTTGTCGGATTCGCTGAAACCGCGCTCGTAGGTCCAGACCGGCCGCTGGTCGTGGTATCCGGCGGAGAACAGGATGTTGCCCCGGTCCCTCCTGATTCCCGCGGTAAAGGCCAGGTCCACGGCCACGCCGTCTCCGGCGCCCGATACGCCCTGGTAGGACTCGAACTCCACGCCGTCCAGGTCCGACCGCGTGATGACGTTGACGACGCCGCCCACGGCGTCGGAGCCGTAGACCGCGGAGGCCCCGTCTTTGAGCACCTCGATCCGTTCGATGACGGTGGATGGGAGGGAATTGAGATCGACCGCGGCGTCCGCGCCGAGGCCTCCGGGCACGAACCGGCGGCCGTTGACCAGGACCAGCGTCCGCTGGGCGCCCAGCCCGCGGAGGCTGATGCGGGTGGCCCCGTCGCCGCTGTAGTTGGCCTGGGTATTGGCGGCGTTGGACTGGACCGTGAGCGACTGGAGTACGTCCCCCACGGAAGCGAGGCCCCTGGCCTTGATCTCCTCGCGTGCGAGGATGAGCACCGGGGCCGTCGAGCCTTCCGCCTCGCCCCGGATCCGAGACCCCGTCACCGTCAGTTCTTCGAAGGTGTATTCGACCTGGACGGAATCCGGGATTTCAGCGTTCTGGGCGTAGGTCCCGGCGCCGGGCGGTAAGACGAACAAACCCGCTACGAGCAGCCATGTTCGTCCGTCTGCCAAGACCGGGACCTTTCCTCCGAATTCAAATCCGGACTGCAGGATCTACAGGAAGTGGGACAGCCTGACGTACAGGTACCGGCCCAGGTAGTCGTAGGTCGACGCGTCCGACGTGCCCAGGAATCCGTTGAAGATTACCGCGGGCGGCGAGTCGAATACGTTGTTGATACCGACCGTGATCACGGAGCCGCCGGCCCGGGAGAACAGCCGGTAGGACCCCTGGATGCCGAACATGTGGTGCGCGTCCACGTCGCGGACCGTCGGGGTCGTTTCCACGTCGTCGCGGTAGAGCCCCTTGCAGTCATCGTCCTCGCACTCCTGGAAACCGCCGGTGTACTGCCACGTCACCCCCATCGAAGTCCTGGACCACTTCAACCCGACGTTGGCGTTATGCCGCCAGCTCGGAAACACGCCCAGGTCGTAATAGCCCTTGCCCTCGACCAGTTCGAAACCGCCCGGTATGGGCAGGTACACGTCGTAGGCGAGGAGGTAATTGGACTCGAGCCGCGCCGAGAACAGGCCGAGGGGCGTGTCGTTGAAGTAATTCATTTCAATGTCCAGCCCGTCGGTCTCCGTTTCGCCGATGTTGGTGGCGGTCGAGAAGATATTGGTGATCAGGTTGTTCGAGTCGCGCTGGACTTTTTCGCAGTCCGACGGACTGTCCTGGGAGTAGCAGTTGCTCAGGATCAGACCCGCGCCGAGCGCGCCGATTTCGTCCTCGATCTTGGTAGCGTAGTAGCTGACCGCGATGTCGAGATTATCGATGAAATCGGGCTGGTACACCACGCCGGCCGTTACCGTGTTCGCCCGCTCGGGATCGAGATCCGTGGATCCGCCGATCCGTGCACGGAGCTGCGCCCTGGAGTCCTGGAAATCAGACGGAACGCCCGCGGAAGCGCAGTTGCGCATCTGCTGCGAGGTCAGGTTGCGCGGATTGCCGGCTTCGTCCACGACGCTGCAGGGATCGCTGACCAGCGGGAAGCTGTCGCTCTGGCCCAGGAACATCTCGGCGATGCTCGGCGCGCGGAAGGCCTTCGAGAAGGTCGACCTCAGGGCCAGGCCCCGCGGCAGCTCGAGCCGTGCGCCCGCTTCGTACGTGAAGTCCGACCCGAAGGTGTCGTAATTGAACAGCCGGCCAGCGGCCGTGACGTCCAGGCCGCCCATGTCATTCTGGTATATCGGGATGCTGGTCTCCGCGTATACCGCGCGGACCGAGTATTCGCCCTCGGTCGCTTCCTCCTTGTTGCCCGTGGTGTTGCCCGTGGCGGTAATGGGATCGGGAATGGAGCCGCCCGCTTCCCACCGGGACGAAGCGCCTACGGCCACGCCAATGGGTCCCGCCGGCAGGTCGAACAGGTCGCCGGTCAGGTTGTACTGCAGGATTCTCTGCGACGTATATCCCCTGGCGATACCGGTGTACTGGATGAACTTCAGCATGTCCTCCGTGATCGTACCGGGCCCGTGCAGGATATCGAGGGGGACGCATCCTCCCACGCATTCCGAATCGGGTCCCAGGGCCATTTCGATATTGCTTCGGATGAATCGGCCTTCGTTGATGTTGGTTCCGCTGGTGCGCCCGTAGGAGAAGGCCAGGTCGCCGATGAATCCCCTGAACTCGTGCTCCATTCCCAGGACGATCCGGTAGGTGTCGAGGTCCTGCAGGAAGTTGCGGTTGCTCGCCTCGACGAACCGACGGCGCACGTCGATGAAGTCGCGGCCGAAGTCGTTGTACTGATTCTCGGCCGATACCGTGAGTCCTTCACTGATGATGAAGAGCGGGGTCGGCGCCAGCTTCTGGTCCGACTGCCGGTTGGTATACGATACCTCGAAGAAACCGCTCAGCTCGTCGGTGAACAGGTAGTTCCCGCTGAGGAACGCCGAGTACCGCGTCTGCGGCGTATAGAGGTAATTCTCCGGCTGGTAGTTGTACAGGTCGCCGGTCCCGTCCAGCGAGTTCCCCGCGAAGTTGAAGGGACGCCAGCCGCCGGATGGCGCGTTGAAGTAGACGCCGGCGTCCGCCCCGGCTCTTTCGACGATCGACTGCCAGGCCGCGTTGCCTTCCTGCCTCAGGCGGTCGATGAGCGTGCCCTCGGGCGTGGCCGAACTTCCGCTGGTGGTGAAGGTCCCGTCATTCGCCCCCCAGTCGTAGTTCTTGTCGGCCTGGCTGAAGTCACGGTCGCCGGTCCACACCGGCTTGCGGTTGTGGTACCCCGCGGAGAACAGGATGTTGCCCCGTCCGCTCCGCAATCCGGCGGTTATGCTCGCGTCGATCACGTCTCCGTCGCCCGCGCCCGATACCCCCTGGTAGTATTCGAATTCCACGCCTTCCAGGTCGGACCGCGTAATGACGTTTACGACACCGCCGATCGCGTCGGAACCGTACACGGCCGATGCGCCGTCCTTGAGCACCTCGATGCGCTCGATGACGGAAGCCGGTATGGAGTTCAGGTCGACGGACGAGTTCGCCCCGGTGCCGCCCGGCACGAAACGGCGGCCGTTGACGAGTACGAGCGTTCTTCCGGCGCCCAGTCCGCGGAGACTGATCCGGGTGGATCCGTCGCCGCCGTTGTTAGCCTGGGTGTTGATGGCGTTGGACTGGACGGTCAGGGTCTGGAGCACGTCGCCGATGGAGGCGAGTCCCAACTCCTGAATCTCTGTTTTGGCGAGGATGATGACGGGTGCGGTGGATTCCGCTGCTTCGCCCCTGATGCGGGAACCGGTCACGGTCACTTCATCAGCGACGAAATCGACGTCTTCCATTTCCTCTTCCTGCTGTGCGATGGCATCGGTCGAGACCAGGGCAAACATCGCAATGGCAAGACAGGAAAGGTACTTGCGGTGTTTCATGGCGAATCTCCTTACGAGTTGACGGTGAAATCTATGAGATTCCTCCTCCGTGTCTCGGTGGATGATACGGTTAGATTATGGGGGAGTTACTACAATATGTCGAATCCCGACGATGTTGTAAATACAAAATGTTGTTTTTTTTAATCATTTAGGAGAACAAGGAGTAAATCTATGAAACTGACGCTTCCCGGGGATGCCGCCTGTACGCGGAATCGGGTATCGCGAGCGGTGCGGATCCGTTCGTGTTTCCGTCAGGGAGAACGTGAATCCAGGGGCTTGAAGGAGTCGTTGTACCGACGGAACGAGGCCATCACGCGAGGGGCGAGGCGCAGGGCCGACGTCATGGTCGGAATCGCCATGAGAGCGAACAGGCCGTCCGCGAAGCTGATTACCGCGTCAACCGAGGCGACGGAGGCGACCACGACGAATACCACGTAGGCCACGTTATAGTACTTTGCGTACCTGGCGCCGACCAGAAAGCTCAGGCACTTTGCGCCGTAGTAGGAGTAGGTCAGCAGCGTGGTAACGGCGAAGAAGAATACGCACACGGTAAGGATATACGCGCCATAGCCGGGCATGGCCGCTTCGAAAGCGCCCGCCGTCAGCGTCACGCCGTTGTCCGTGGACATCTGCCATACTCCGGTCATGAGGATGACGAGGGCCGTGCAGGTGCATACGATCATCGTGTCGATGACCGGTCCCACCATGGCGACCAGGCCTTCCCGTACCGGCACGCCGGTTTTGGCGGCGCCATGGGCGAGCGCTTCGGTGCCGATGCCGGCCTCGTTCGAAAAGGCCGCGCGCCGGACGCCGGTTACGATGGTCGTGCCGACCACGCCGCCCGCCACCGCGGCCCCGGAGAATGCATCCGTGAGAATGAGAGACAGATACCTGGGCGTCTCGCCCAGGTTGTTCAGGATGATCCACAGCGTCGATGCCATGTAAAGAACGACCATGGCGGGAACGGCGCGGGAGGCCACTTCCGCGATACGGGTTATCCCGCCGAATATCACGACGGCGACCAGGACGGCCAGGACCGCGCCCGCGATGAGATCGAAGAGGAAATGGCCGTCTCCGGGAGACAGGTACGGCGAGAATACGACGTCCCGGAGAATCTGGATCAACTGGTTGGGCTGCAGGAGCGGGAGGCAACCGATGACGCCGGCTACGGCGAAGAGGACGGCCAGGGGTCTCCAGGCGCCGCCCAGTCCTTCGGAAATCACGTACATGGGACCGCCCTGGACGCGTCCCCGGGTATCGCGGCCGCGGTACATGACGGCGAGCGAGCAGGTGAAGAACTTGGTTGCCATGCCCACGAAAGCGCTGACCCACATCCAGAAAACGGCTCCGGGCCCCCCCATCGTGATGGCGATGGCCACGCCGGATATGTTCCCCATCCCGATCGTCGCGGAAAGGGCGCTGACCAGCGCCTTGAAATGGGAAACGTCGCCGGGCTGGTCCGGGTCGTCGTACCTTCCGCGGATCAGGTCGACGGCGTGCTTCACGTACCGGAACGGCATGAAACGGCTGTAGCACAACAGGAGGGCTCCACCGCCGATGATCAGGTAGAATACGTAGGTCCACGCCAGGTTGGAGAAGGCGACTATGTAGGGTTCTATCAGGTCCATGGACAAGCGTCACCGGCGTGAGCGTGCGTCGGGACGATTACGTTTCACGGGCGCGGGTTCGGACCCGCCGCCGCGTCCTGCCTGAAACTGCGCACCATGTCGATGTACTCCCGGGAGAAGAGTTTGTCCGGACGCCGGTCATAGCTGAATATCGCGATGATACGCGGCCGTTTCGTCGGTCCGACCGGAGATACCCGGTGCAGGGCGTACTTGCCGTTGAACAGGACCAGGGTGCCCGGCCGGATGTCGGTGGAGCGCACGGACTTTTCGGGCGCGTCGAAGACGGCGCGCACGTGGTCGTAGTGCTCGTCGCGGTCCTCCCGAAGGCCCGGTACGTATTCGAACACGCCGCCGGAATCGGGCGCCTGGACAAGCAGCGTGATGTTCCCGTTGTTGGAATCGAAGTGCCATCCGTTGCCGTCGCCTTCCCGCGCGATCTGCAGCGTCAGGGCGAGATGGGGACAGGCGCTCGTATACAGCGTATCGAATCCCAGTACCCTTCGCACGAATTCGGTCAGCGCCGGCCAGTGAAACACGCTGCGCACCAGGCTGTCATTGGGGATCTGGTAGTTCAGTACCTGACGGTACCTGTTGGCATGCTCTACCGTCCGGGGATGGCCGGCGGGCCAGGTACGGTCAGCGTAGTCGTTCCCCTCGTAGCTCGTGCGCGGCCTGTCGTAGTAGTAACCCCGGGGGATCAGGGCGGTGGCCTCCTCCGCCATTCCGGCCAGCGCGGGCGGCTTCACGAAACCTTCGAGAACGCAGATGGACCGCTCTCGCAGTTCCGTGCGGCAGGAAGCGAGGAACCCCGTGCCGGAAGGGCCGTCGAGGCGCTCCAGCGGGTACCGGTCGACATCCACCAGGGTGGCGGGGTTCGGGGGTTTCACGGGGCTGGCCCTCCCACGGGATCCGGCGCATCCGGGACGAACTGCCTGGTTCTCATCCGGTTTTCCGTATTTCCCAGAGTTCGACCACCATGTCGGCCGGATATCCGATGGGATCGAAGTCGTCCGTTTCCCTGGCGTCGTAGCCCACGGCGCCGAACAGGTTCTCGATGGTCCGGGATGAATGATGCTGCGCCTCGCCGACCGTGTGGTAGAGATAGACCGCGGACGGGAGTATGACGGGGTAGCCCATTTCGTACAGCGCGTAGGCCGGGGGATCCTGTTGCAGATTACGAATGACGTCACCGCCGCGTTGCGCGATCCGCGCGCCTCCGTGCTCGATATCCACGTCGAACCGGAAGGCGAAGTGACTGCGCAGGTATCCCTGGTCGCGCAGGAAACGGCCGATGCCGTCGATGGCGCCGGACAATTGTTCCAGCTGGTCCGGCGCGGCCAGGTCTTCCGGCAGGTCCAGCGCGAGGTGGCGCCTGAGGCGGTCGAAGAACAGTTTGCCCACCCGGATGGTGAACAGGCGGCGTTCCCGCTCCAGGGCGCCGTCCCGGCGACCGGCCCGCCGTTCGATCTGCCGGAAGGCCGACCGGTAGAACGCGTAGGAAAGGGCGTCGAATTCGCCGGACTGCAACGTCGTTTCGCCTTCCGGACGTGCGAAGGAATCAACCAGCCCCGTCCTGGCGGGCCTGCCGTACACCGTCCGGATGTATGATTCGACGTCTTCCCCGACGTCCGTCAACGCGCCGCCGGGCGGATCGAGCGCCTTCCATTCGCCGACGATGGCGTCGGACATGAACGCGGTGAACGCGTCGCCTACCGGCCACCAGGCGGCATATTCGGGAAACGGCCGTTCGAGTACCACCTGCTCGAGCGTCTTTGCCGTCATCTGCCCTCATGCTTTCTGTTCCCGGGATTCACTGGCTTGAATGGCCGTACCCGGGGTATGAGGGGGCGGACTACCCCTGTCTGTTCAGAAAAGTCTCCACCTGGGGTACCAGCATGGGATCCGCGGAGAGACGGATGTACTCGCGCATCGCATCCCGGGCCAACTCCATCTCGCCCAGCCGGTAGTACGCGATACCCAGGCGGAAATGTCCGGCCGCGAGCTCCGGGGCGAGGCGGACGACTTCCCTGTAGCTTCTGATGCCCTGATGGTAACGGTGCAACAGGTCGTTGACAAGGCCGATGTTGAAATGAGCGGTTGCGAAACCCGGCCGCAGCGCCACGGCTCTCCCAAGGGCTTCCAGTACGCTTTCTCCGGCCTCGGTCCGCGCACGCATCGCCGCCAGCGCTTCCCGTGCGGCCGTTCTGTCCGGTTCCGCGGCCAGGCGGACCGCCCTTTCCCAGGACTCCAGCGCCTGGCCGTAGTCGCCGCCGGATACCTGCGCGATGGCCAGGATGGCGTCGGGCAGGGGGTCGGAAGGTGCCGGTTCCGGGGTTTTCGCGGCCGCGGCGGCCACCTCGTCCCATTTCCCCTGGGCCAGCAACACGGCCGCGATGGCGGTCCGCGCGGCGTCCCATCCCGGACGCATCGCGAGGGCTTCTCTGAAGTGGGACAGCGCGGCGTCCAGGCCGTGGCCGAAGGCGGCGTCGACGCCTTCCCGGTAAGCCGCTCTCGCTTCGCCGCCCACGGCGGAGGAACGGGCCGGTATGCGCCGGAGCGGCAGCCAGTCGCGGACCACCCCGCCCGCGGGGTCCTGCCCCGCCCACCCGGCCGCGAGTGCGCGCCAGGTGCCGATCACGTCGTCCAGGAAAGCGTTCCGGCTGTATGAGAGCGCAAGGTTGTTGTAGGCTTCAGGAAAGTCGCCGCGAAGCGCGATAGCCTTCCTGAACTGTTCGCCGGCCTCGTCGTATTTTCGCTGCCAGAGATACACCATGCCGAGATTGTTGTGGACCTCGGCGATGCCCACCTCGGCCCGGATGACTTTCTTGTATTCTTCGACCGCCTCATCCAGCCGCCCCGCCTCCGCGTACAGCAGTCCGAGGTTCGTCCGGGCGTCGTAGAACCGGTCGTTGAGCGAAAGCGCCTTCCGGTAGGCCTCCATGGCGTCTTCGGTCCGGTCCACGTTGGCGTACATGCTGCCCAGGTTGTTATAGGCCTCGACGAATCCCGCGTCGGCGTCTATCGCTCTTTCGTAGGCGTCTATGGCCGCCGAATGGCGATGCTGTATCGCGTGGATGTTTCCGATGTACAGATGAGTGTCCGCGAGCCCGGGGTCTTCCTCCAGCACCCTTTCGAAGGCCTGCATCGCCTCGATGTACGCACCCTGTTCGTAATAGGCCACGCCCATAACGTGGTTGTAAGGCAGCGACCGGCGTTCCCGCCTGCGGTCGGGGGGCGGCGCTCCGCCCATTCTACCGAGCCGGGCGCGGTAGGCCGCGATGCTGCGCGTCTTCGACCGGTCCACGGCGCTCACGGTACTCCCTTCCAGGGCGCCTTCAAGCCGCCGGTCCACCGCGGGAATGTCCGCGAAGAGTTCGACGGCCTCGTCGTACCGTCCCGTCCTGGCGTACACGAGGGCCACGTTGTACCTGGCCACGGCATGCGTCGAATCCTGCGCCAGCGCACGGAAGTACGACGCTTCGGCCTCGTCCAGCCGTCCCTGCCGGTAATACACGTTCCCGGCCCCGGTCAGCAGTTCCGTGTCGTCGGGCGCGAACACCAGGGCCTCTTCGTAGGCGTCCAGCGCCTGGTCGTACTGGCCGGCCAGTTCGCTCGACCGTCCCAGGCCGGCCAGGGCGTTGCGAAGCTGATACCGGTCCGCCCCCGGCAGTTCCCGGGCGATATCGACGGCGGCGCCATAGGCTCTCGCGGCGCGCTCGTGGTCTTCCTTGCGCGTATAGATCGCGCCCAGGTTGAGACGCCAGTTGATCTCGTCGGGCGAAAGTACCACGGCCTGCAGCACTTCCCGGACCGCTTCATCGTATCTTTCCAGGTAATAGTAGGCCACGCCGAGGTTGCCGAAGGCCTCGGAGTCCGTCATGTCGATCGCCAGCGCCCGGCTGAAGTAGGAAACGGCGCCTTCGTAGTCGCCGGCGCGCATCGATGCGTTCCCGGCGGCCATCACGCTTTTGATATCGGCGTCTTCGGTAACGGGCTTCGGCGCGCTCGCGCAGCCCGCGACGGCCCACAGGAGCAGGAGCGCGGCCATCCCGTTGCAGATCTTCAGCCGGCCGGTCTTCATATCGACCCCCGTTTCGTATTTCGAGGACAGGCTGTACTCATATCTTCTAGTAATATACAGTATTTCCGCCCGCGTACGTTCATTTTCGAACGGTTGGGCCGATCTCGCACGGAATCGCTGCGAAATGACTTTACTTTGATACCGGCCCGCGGTACTTTTTTTCAAGAATCCTCACCTGATTCCGACTAATCCATTCAGTCAACCGGAAACCGCTTGACACTATACATTCGTTTGGTATATTGGCCAGGGTATGCCAGAGAACAGTCACAAGGTATCAACGAGGGGGAGACGCGGATATGAATAGCAGCGATCCGGGAAGGGAGAAGGCGCTCAGCGGCGCCATAACGCAGATAGAGCGGCAGTTCGGCAAGGGTTCCATCATCAGGATGGGAGACGAGAACCCCCAGCTGTCCGTCGAATCCATACCAACGGGGTCCCTGACCCTCGACCTGGCGCTCGGTATCGGCGGGGTGCCGCGTGGACGCGTGGTGGAGATCTACGGAAACGAGTCCTCCGGCAAGACGACGCTGGCCAAGCATATCGTGGCGGAAGCCCAGAAAAAGGGCGGGATGGCCGCGTTCATCGACGCGGAGCACGCGCTGGACATCCGCTACGCGCGGGCCCTGGGCGTGGATATGGATAAACTGCTCATACATCAGCCGGATACGGGCGAACAGGCCCTCGACGTGGCCGAGATCCTGGTCCGCAGCGGCGGCGTGGACGTGATCGTCATCGACTCGGTCGCCGCGCTCGTTCCGCGGGCCGAGATAGAAGGCGAAATGGGGGACTCGCACGTCGGCCTGCAGGCCCGCCTGATGTCGCAGGCCCTGCGGAAGCTGACCTCGGTGATCAACCGGTCCGGGACCTGCCTGATCTTCATCAACCAGATCCGCCAGAAAATCGGGGTAATGTACGGCAACCCGGAAACGACGACCGGCGGACTGGCCCTGAAGTTCTACTCCTCGGTCCGGATCGAAGTGCGCAGGATCGGGAACATCAAGGGCGACGACGCGTCCGCGGGCATCCAGGTGCGCGGTACCGTCAAGAAGAACAAGCTGGCGGCGCCCTTCCGCGAGGCGCAGTTCGATATCATCTACGGGGAAGGGATTTCCAAGGAAAGCGACCTGATCGAACTCGGCGTCAACAACGGAATCATTGAAAAGAGCGGGACCTGGTTCTCATACGATGACGAGCGGCTGGGCCAGGGTCGCGAGAACGTGCGGCAGTTGCTCCGGGAACGGACGGAGCTCGCCCAGGAGATCGAGGAGAAAGTCCGCGCGGTATTCGCGCCCGCGGACCGGGACGCCGCCACGGCGAACAACGGCGCCGAAGAAAAACCGGCGGCGAGGACCGCACCGCCGGTCAAGGGGCGGTAAGCGCCGGCCGTTTCGGGAATCAGGATGCGTTTCGGCGGATTGTTCCGGGTCATGGCGACACGGTGGGCCGGGGACTTCCATCCCCTTCCATCATGGTCTCGATCAGTTTGATATGCGCCCTTGGGAAGGCGTATTGTTCGAATTGGTCGAGTCGGATCCAGCGGCAGTCGTTTCCCTCCCGGTGACGGGCTTCTCCTCCGAGATACGTACAGTGGTATCCGTGTAACGTCATCTCGAAATGGCTGAAGGCATGCCTGACGGCAGCGAAGGCGCGGCCGACCCGGATTTCGATGCCCAGTATTCGTTTAGTTTCGTGACGCAGAAATCCTTCCCTGGCCGCCCCTTCCTCCGAAATCCAGCCCGGGAACTCCCACAATCCGCCCAACAGTCCGTCCGTTGGGCGCTGAACGATGAGTACCTCGTCCCCCCTGCGCACGATGCCCGCGGCGACATGGTGGTGGGGGCGTTGCTTGCGCGGCCGTTTTCGCGGCAGCACCGACGGGTCCGGCAGTTCCCTGCGCGCAAGACACATACTGGCCACGGGACAACTCACGCAGTCCGGTTGTCGCGGTGTGCATACCGTCGCCCCCAGTTCCATCATCGCCTGGTTGAAATCCCCCGCCCTGCCCGGTACGAGGAGGCTTTCGGCCAGCGCGGCCATTCGTTTCCTCGCGGTGGCGGCGGCGGGATCATCCGTCAGGTGGAACAGGCGGCTCAGCACGCGAACGACATTGCCGTCGACCACGGGGCAGTCCCGCCCGTAGGCAATACTCAACACGGCCGCGGCCGTGTAGGGTCCGATACCCGGCAGGTCGGAGATCCGCGCCGGGTCGTCGGGCAGTTCCCCGCCGTGTTCATCGACGATCCGCCGGGCGGCGCGATGGAGGTTCCTCGCCCGGGCGTAGTATCCCATGCCTTCCCACACTTTCAGCACTTCCTCGAGCGAAGCCGTTCCCAGATCCTCCATTGTCGGGAAACGGTTCATGAATCTGTCGTAATAGGGACGGACCTGGTCCACCCGCGTCTGTTGGAGCATGATTTCCGAAACCCAGACCGCGTAGGGATCGGGCGACCCGCGCCAGGGCATTTCCCGTTTGTGTTCCGCGTACCAGGCGAGCAGGGCGCCGCGAAACGCTTCGATCCAGCCGGGATCAAGCGGGGTATCGTGCTTTGTTTCCATGAGCGTATCCACGTCCCGCCGATCCGCACCGTACGGCGGGCACCGGCGTGCCTTGCAACGTACCTCCTGGGGTGGACCGGCTTCGAAGACGCGTCATGCCGGGTCTCCCGGGTTCGGCGAGACGCCGCGTTCAATGACGCCGGGAAAGCCCGGTCATGCTGTACTCGTCGTGGGTGATCCGGGTCCGGTTGTAGGCATCCGTCTCCCCCGGATCGAATCGGTTCGGCGAAAAATCCCCGATATCGATTTCAGGCCTGCCGTCCGCAACGCATCCCGCAAGCAGTGCGCCTGCCGCCGGATTGTAGGCGAATCCCCCGGAGTGAAAGGCCACCCCCACGAAAAGCCCGGGAAAGCGCTCCACGGGTCCGAGTATCGGTTCACCGTCCCCGGAGAAGGACAGCAGTCCCGCCTTCTCGATTTCCCAGCCCGCATTGCCCGCATTGCCCGCATTGCCCGCATTGCCCGCCGGGTCGTTTAGTTCGGCCCCGCCCGCCAGGCCAGCCCGGCCCGCCAGGCCAGCCCGGCCCGCCGCGGGGACGAGGGGCAGCAGGTTGTCCCGCGCCGCCTCGCCGAGTCCCGGCGGCGGCGTGATCGTCGACATCCTGAAGGCCCGGTCGGGCACCCGGAACTCCGGCGCGGCGGGGTTTTCGATGCCGGCGAGCAGGCGCTGTCCGTAGTGCGGGCGGACGTATCCGCCGTAGGGATTGGCATTGACCGCCGGGATCCTGACCGGGGCCGGCAACGGCGCGGTGACGTAGCGCTGGTGGACGAAGGATTTTAAAGGAAGCTGCAGCCCGATGCGCTCCAGCACTTTCAGGGTCCATACGTGCACGTTGCTCACTACGGCGTCGGCTTCGATGCGGTCGTTTCCCGCGATCACGCCGGCCATGCGCCCCGAATCCACGATGAAGTCCGAGACCATGCAGCCTTCCCGAATCTCCACGCCCAGTTTCCGGCAGCCGTCGGCCAGGGCGGGTACGTAGTGGTCCGGTTCGCTGTAGCCGCCCAGGGGATCCAATAGCCCGATCGGCTCTCCGGGCAGCGCCAGGTCCGGCCACGCCGCGGCCATTTCGGCCTTGTCCATTACCGAATAGGCCACGCCCAGGCGGTCGTACAGGGGGAGCAGGCGTTCCCTTTCCGGCCAGCTCGAAGCGTCGAAGAGATTCAGGCAGCCCACGTCCTGGAACCGGTATCCATCCAGCTCGTCGGACAGTTCCCGGAACCGGGTCAGGCTGATCTTGCGGGCCCGGACGCCGGTTTCCGACCAGAGGAGGCCCGTGATGATTCCCGCGGCGCGGCTGCTGGCGCCGTCCCCCACGCGTCCCTTCTCGATGACCGTGATCCTGCCGTAAGATCCCCGGGCGAGATGGTACGCCGTGCTGAGCCCGGTCACACCGGCGCCTACGATTACGGCATGGCTCGCCATGGCTAGCCCTCCAGCGCGTTCTTTATGGCCTCGCCCGTAATGGAGAAATGGGAGGCGTGCCAGGCGACCTTCCCTTCCCGGAGGAGGAGCAGCTGAGGCGACTCGTGCCGGATGTCCAGGCGGGATTCGATGGCATTGGAGACGTCCCTGTGCTCGATGACCATGACCTGGGTGAACAGCGGGGACGGCGCGGATGGGGCCTCTTCCGCGAAGTCGTGATAGTGCCCGGCGGCCCGGGCGCTCACCGGGCAGACCGTACTGTGCTTGTAGATGAATACGGGCCGGTCGGACGACGCGGCGATGGCCTCTTCCATCTCTTCCATCCCGGTAAGTTGCACGATGCGTTCCGACATCGAACGTCCTCCTTTCAGGTTATACGCTCCGCGGCCGCGGCCGTCTTCCGTACCTGTGTCGCGGCCCTTCGGAATTCGCGGTCCCGCGGCAGCATCAGGGCCAGCGCCACGGCGGCCAGCGGGATCAGGGCCAGCACTTCAAGCGTCGGCGCCACGCCGATCCGGTCCGCGATGCCGCCGAAGACGATCAACGCGGCTCCCGCCGCGCCCCAGCTGAAGCCCATGGGAAAGCTGGAAGCCGTTCCCGCGCTGTCCGGTACGAGTTCCTGGGCCATGGCCACGGAGACGGAATTGGACGCCATATTCATGAATCCGCCGAGGAACAGCCAGAGGGGAAGCGCGGGGCCTGTGTCGTAGAGCGATACGAGCAGGAAGGGCGTGGATAACAGGATCGTGGACCAGATCACGCGGCCCCGTCCCAGCCTGTCCGAGAGCCACCCGCCGACGAATCCGCCGATCACCGCGCCGGCCTGGAAAATGAAGAGCAGGTCTCCCCCCTGTTGCAGGGTAAGTCCCCGGTCCTTGAGCAGCAACACGAAAAAAGTGGCGAAGCCGACGCCCGAAATGGTCCGGATGATGCCCACCACGGTCAGATTGACCATGGGCCACAGGTTGGGCCGGAAGGAAGCGCCGACGTCGGCCAGGCGGGTCAACCTGCGGTCCTCGTTGCGGATGGGGATGACCCGGGCCATCGCCAGCACGGCGATCACCGTGGGCACGGCGAGCCAGACCAGGCTTTCGAGGCCGAACCGCTCCACGATGCGCGGCACGACGAAGGGACTGGCCGCCAGTCCGGCGGTTCCCCCGACGATGAACAGGGACACGCCGTATCCCCGTCTGGACCCGCTGACGTCACCGGCCATGGATACGCTTTGCGGGTGGAAACTGGCCGTACCGAAACCGCCCAGGACGATGAACAGCAGCAGCACGAGGAAGGAGGGGGCCAGTCCCACGGCGGACATGAATACGGCGCAGCATACCGGACCGATGATGATGAAATACCGTTTCTCCATACGGTCGCCCAGGACGCCCATCAGGGGCTGGACCAGGGAAGAGGTCATGGCGGGCAGTCCGGCCAGTATCCCGGCCTGCGTGAGCGAAAGCTGCAAACGCGTCACGAGGGCGGGGAGAATGGGGGTCACCAGGGAAGAGAACAGGTCCACCAGGAAGTGGACCACGGTAAGGAGGATGAGCTTGGCCCGCTGAATGTCGGACTTCATGGATTCAGCCTTGCGTGGAGCCTGTACAGGCGCTGCAGCTCTCCGATGGGGTCGGCGTGGTCATCGACGCGCAGGTCCGCGAGGTAGTCCGACGTGCCGCCGCATCCACCGCCCTCCCGCGCCACGAGCAGGGCGGCCGACTGCCGGCCCCTGCGGTCGCCCCCGGCTTCCTGCCCCGCGGCGAGGACGGACAGCAGTTTTTCGGCGAATCCCTCTTCGCCGGGCGCTTCGAGGGTTGCCGCCATGGCGCGGACCACCTCCTCACCGGCCAGGATGTTGCCCAGGCAGACGAAGCCCGGCCCGGTCACGTGTCCCGCCCACGCCTGGCATTCCTCCCCCGTAAAGGCGGCCGCCGTCCCATCGGCATCCACCACACCCACCTGTCGCGACTGCCGCCCGGGATCCGACTCGATCAGCCGTTCCAGGGTGTCGATAGCGCCCAGGTCCCGCTCGAGGAGGTCGAGACCCCTGGGGCCGAAGGACGCGTTGGCCCAGGCCTGCGTGGCGACGGCGCCCGCGTTGCAACGCGCCCAGGGGACCACCGAGCCCACGGCGAGATACTTCGACTGGGTCGCCACGCCGAAATCCCCCGTATCGCTGTCCAGGGCGACGACGGAAAAGGTGGCGTAACAGGGTGCGCGGTTCAACGATGGATCCTCCGTCAACCGTCCAGGGCCGCCCTGATCAGCTCGATCGGGTGGCGGGCGGTCCTTCCCGTGCCGTCGGCGATCTGGTGCCGGCAGGAAGTCCCCGTCGCCGCGAATACGGTCGCTTCGCCGGCGTCCCGGATGGCGGGAAACAGCCGGTCTTCCCCGATTTTCATCGACAGGTCGTAGTGCTCCTTCTCGTAGCCGAAGCTGCCGGCCATGCCGCAACACCCGGTATTCAACGTGGTCACTTCGTATCCGGGCACCATTTCCAGGGAGGCCGCCGTGGACGCCGTGCCGGCAATGGCCTTCTGCTGGCAATGGCCGTGCAGGTTGATCTTCCCTTCGGTGGGCCTGACCGGCAGCGAAAGGCGTCCGGCCGCGTGTTCCCGGGCCAGGAACTCGTCGATCATGAACATTCCGTCTGCCAGCCTGGCGGCCCGCGGATCGTCCAGGAGGTCGCGGTAGTCGTCGCGGAAGGTCATGACGCAGCTGGGCTCGCAGCCCACGATGGCCCAGCCGCGGTCCACGTACCGCGCCAGTTGCGCGACGTTGTACTCGGCGGCCGCCCGGGCTTGGCGCAGCATCCCCTTGGATATGAGGGGCCTGCCGCAGCACGCGCGGGGTTCGGCCAGCACCACCCGGTAGCCGGCCCTTTCCAGTACTTCCACGGCCGCGATGCCGATATGGGGCTCGCTGTAGTTGATGAAGGTGTCCGGGAAGAATACGACGGCAGGCCCGTCGCGGCCGTTGCCCTTTGCCGGACCGCGTTGATAGAACCACTGTTCGAACGTCTCCTCGGCGAATTCCGGCAGGGACCGCCGCATGTCCACGCCGATGGTCCGTTCCAGGAACCTTTTGTGCCAGGGATGGTTCAGGACCCGGTTGCTAAGCGGCGCGAAGGCGGAGCCGAGCCGGTTGAGCGTCTCGATGCGGCCGAACAGGCGGTTGCGCAGGGGCAGCCCGTTTTTCTCGTAATAGTGGGCCAGGAATTCGTATTTCATCTTGGCCATGTCCACGTTGGAGGGACACTCGCCCTTGCATCCCTTGCACTCCAGGCAGAGGTCGAGGGCTTCGTATACCCGCCGGCTCGTGAAGCCTTCGTCGTCCAGCTTGCCTGAGAGGGCGGCCCGGAGCACGTTCGCGCGGCCCCGGGTGCTGTGTTCCTCGTCGAGCGTGGCGATATAGGACGGGCACATGGTCCCCACCAGTTTCTTGCGGCAGGCGCCGACCCCGTTGCAGAGTTCGATGGACCGGGAGAACCCGCCGTCGCCGGAGAAGTCGAAATAGGTGTTGATCTCTTCCGCCTGGTAGGCCGGACCGAACCGCAGGTTGTCCGTCATCTTCTGGTTCGCGACGATCTTGCCCGGATTCATGATGCCGTTCGGGTCGAACACGGCCTTGACCGCTTTGAAAGCCTCGTAGAGTCGCGGGCCGAACACCTTCTCGTTCCACTCGCTGCGCACGAGTCCGTCCCCGTGCTCGGAACTGACCGCGCCGCCGAAGGCAATGACCAGGTCGCGGATCTCTTCGGCGATGGACCGCATTTTAGCGATGTCCGAGGCCTTCTTGAGATTGATGAGGGGCCGGATGTGGATCGTGCCCACGCTGGCGTGGGCGTAGTAGGACGCGACCGTGCCGTGCCGGTGGACGATGTCCCGGAAGGCGCGGATGTACTCCGGGAGCTTCTCCGGCGAGACGGCCGTGTCCTCCACGAATGTCGCCGGCTTGGTATCCCCCTTCATGCCCATGAGCAGCCCCAGCCCGGCTTTCCGGATGCCCCACGCGTTCGCCTGGGCGGCGGGGGTCGCGGCGCGGACGCAGGCATAGCCTAGGTTTTTCTCCCTGAGCAGGATATCGAGCGCATCCAGGCGGTCGGAGACCTCGCCGGCCGTTTCGCCGTAGTACTCGACCATGAGGATGGCCTCCGGATTGCCTTCGATGAAGTCGCGCTGGTGGGCCGCCGCGGGAGATTCCTTCGCCAGGTCGAGGATGACCTTGTCGGTGAGTTCCACCGCCGAGGGACCCGTCTTCAGGATCTCGACCGTCGCTTCCATGGATTCGATCAGGTCCGTGAAATGGCAGATGGCCAGTCCGGTATGGGCCGGCAGGGGCACGAGGTTGACGCGCGCCTCGGTCACGGCGGCCAGCGTACCCTCGGACCCGACGATCATCTTGCAGGGATCGAAGGGGCCGTCTCCGGTGAACTCGTCCAGGTTGTATCCGCCCACGCGCCGCATGATCCTAGGATACCGGGCCGCGATCTCGTCCCGGTTTTCGTGGGCGATACGGTGGATTTCGCGGTAGATCCGTCCCTCCATTCCGCCCGCGGCGGTCTTCTCGCCGTATTCGCGGTCGCCCACCGGCCTGAAGACCGTCCGCGTACCGTCGCTCAGGACCACGTCGAGTTCCAGGACGTGGTCGATCGTCTTCCCGTAGATGATGGAATGGGAGCCGCAGGAGTTGTTGCCGATCATGCCGCCGACGTTCGCCCTGTTGCTCGGCGAAACGTCCGGGGCGAACAGCAGCCCGAGGGGCTTCAGGTGGGCGTTGAGCTCGTCCAGGACCACGCCGGGCTGGATCCGGGCCCAGCGCGCTTCGACGTCGACCTCGAGGATCCGGTTCATGTGGCGGGAGAAATCGATCTGGATGCTGCGTCCCACGGCCTGTCCGGCCAGGCTGGTGCCGCCGCCGCGGGGCGTGACGGGGATGCCCCGTTCGTACGCGAACCGGAGGATGCGGGAGACCTGGTCCGCGTGGGCGGGATAGGCGACGCCAAGCGGTTCGATTTCGTAAATGCTGGCGTCCGTGCTGTACAGGACCCTGGCCGTTTCGTCGAACCGAAACGCGCAACCCGTTTCTTTCCCTATCTGTTCCTGCCAGGATGTATCCATGTACCTTGCCTTCACTACGCGGCGTGCCATGCCGGGCTATCCCCGCCGCCTGTGACGCGAACGGGTCAAACCGTCAAGGTGACGACGTCCCTTCGGGCCACGTCCTTGACATCCGTATAGGAGGCCAGGGCCATCAATTCGTTGGTCTCCGGTGAAAGCCGGGCCTTCAGCGTGTCCGTCGTCCATGGCCCTCCGCCGCTGTACTGCGGCGCGTACCGGAGCACGAGCACGATGCGCTTGCGGTCGGCCGGCTTCCATCTGAGCGTACCGTGGGTGAGCAATTCGGAGATGACCACCGCGTCGCCCGCCCGGGGCGTGACGTTGACCGTGCCGGGCGGCGCGTCGTCTTCCAGGTCGCCTCCGCCGAAGATCGTGTCGGGCCGGTCGAAATTGCACTTGTGGGACCCGGGTACGACCACGAGCCCGCCGTCTCCGGGATACACGTCGGTGAGATAGGTGAAGATGACGAAATCATCGCAGTAGATCCGGCCGTCCCGGCATTCGTAGCGCGTGCTCTGCCAGCCGTAGGACTCCCGCGCGCAGTGGAGCGATCCCGCATCGACGACGCCACCCGCCTGGTTCACCAGCATGGAGCCCCGGACGAAGCGCGGCTTGCCGGAAGTGAATTCCTTTACGATGGGCCAGTAGCTCGGCTGGAAGACCAGCCGCTCCAGCGACTTGTCGAAGGCGAATCCGTTATCGTATATACGTCCGTCCCTGCTGCCGAAATCCGGGGACAGGTCTTCCGGAGGCGTCTCGATGTACCGTTCCGCGGCCGCCCTGGCCTCGACGAGATCCGCTTCCGGAAGCGCTCCCTCAAGGTGCAGATAGCCGGTCAGGTCGAACAGGTATCTTTGCTCTTCGGTCATCATAATCGATGCCAGCCTTTGTGTTTGTCCTTAACCGACGAGCAGCAGGCGCAGGTCCATTACGTTCGTACGCGTCGGACCCGTAATGACGAGGTCGCCCAGCGGTTCGAAGAAGTGATAGGCGTCGTTGTCGTCCAGGCTGGCCCCGGCGTCCAGTCCCAAATCGACGGCCCGCGCCAGCGTCTGTCCGTCCGCCACGGCGCCGGCGGCATCGGTCGGACCGTCGGTACCATCCGTGCCCGCGCTGAACACGACGGTTCTTTCCAGTCCCTCGATTCCGGCGACGGCGGCCAGCACGAATTCCTGGTTCCGTCCACCCTTTCCGCCGCCTTTAAGCGTCACCGTGGTCTCGCCGCCGGAAATGACGCAGGCCGGACTCCGGACCGGATCCCCATGGCGTTCGATCTCGCGGGCCATGGCCGCGTAGACCCGCGCGACCTCCCGGGTTTCGCCGTCGATCGAACTGGACAGCACGAGCGCGTTGTAGCCTCGTTTCTTCGCCTCGGCCCGGGCGGCCTCGAGCGCCTGGCGATTGTTCGCGATCAGCACGGTCTGCGTTTGATCGAAGACCGGATCTCCGGCCCCCGGGGTTTCGGGTTCGTTCCCTTTCGCACCCGCATCCAGGTGGCGAATCACCGAGGGGGGAAGCGTGCCCTCCAGTCCGTATTTCCTCAGAATGGACCTGCAGTCCGAATACGTGCTTTCGTCCGGCACCGTGGGACCCGACGCGATGATGTCGGGCGGATCCCCGATGACGTCCGAAAGCACCAGGCTCACCAGGCGCGCGGGCGATGCCAGCCTGGCCAGCTGTCCACCCTTTACCCGCGAGATATGCTTGCGGACCGTATTGGTCTCGTTGATCGTCGCGCCGCATTGCAGCAGCCGGTCCGTGACCGCCCCTTTCTCCTCCAGGGTCACCTCGCCGGCCGGCAACGGCAGGAGCGCGGATCCCCCGCCCGACAGCAGGCAGAATACCAGGTCTTTCTCGCCGAGCCGCTCCAGCAGGCCGACGATCTTCTCCGTACCGGCCACGCCGGCCGCGTCCGGAATGGGATGGCCCGCTTCGACCAGCTCCACGCGCCGCAGCGGCGTCGCATGGCCGTACTTGACGTTGACGACACCCCCGGTGAGCCGGCCGCCGAGAATCGATTCCATGGCGCCGGCCATCACGGCGCCCGCTTTGCCGGCGCCGACGATATAGACGCGGTCGAACCGGTCCAGGTCGCAGGGGATGCCGCCGATCACCAGGCGGTTCCCTTCCCGCACGACGTGGCGCCGGGTCGCGGCCGCGGGGTCGACGGCCTTCAGGGCCGCGTCGAAAATGTATCTTGCGTCGTTGCGCAGGGCAACAGTGGACATGTCCTGGATCCGCTGTACGCCTTCCGGTTTTCGGATCAAGTAAAACGGGCGCGCCGCCAGCCGGCCGGCACGCCCTCTCGACAGATCGCCTGTCCCGTAGTCTTACGACCGGTCCGGTTTCTTTGAAGGCGGGGGCTTACGCGGCGGCGGCTCCTGTTCGTCGATGTCGATCGCGCGCTGGATTTCGGTGTTCGCGTTGTTCACGACGCGCTTGAATTCCCGCACCCCCTTGCCCAGTCCCCTGGCAAGGGCCGGAATACGGTCCGCACCGAAGAGGAGCAGGACGATCAGGAAGATCACCATCAGTTCCTGCATGCCGATATCGCCGATCATGCGATGCGCTCCTGGTGTGAACCGTCGACTACTCCCGGCCTGCGCCGGCCGGGCCGCCTGTTCCTTCCCGGCGTGGCGGGGCAATATGCTGAAAATGTAAAATGCGTACCCGGGCCGGGCAAGCGAATTATGCGGAGAAGCCTTGCGCGGGGGCCGTGCCGGACGGGCGCCCGGATCGTGCTTGACGTATGGTCCCGCTCCGGCCAGCTTAGACAGACTCGCACAGAGGGACGGATTCGCGCGCAGCAGACGGGACAGAACGGAGGGAACGGATGGACAGGCCTATGGTCAACCCGGGCAGCCTGTACTGGACGGGACAGCACTGGATCAACTACATACGTCCGGCGCATGCCGGGGAGAATGCCGGGATGGTGAGCCTGTGGCATACGCACTACAGCTCGGCCGGCGAAGGCAACGTGGCGTACGTCCTCATCGGGGAAGGGGCCGGCTTTCACGGAATCTGTACGGACAACCCGGACATGGCGGCGTTCATTCGGGAGTGGATGAGCGGCCGGGGCGGCATGTACGACATGGACCTGGAGATCGTGCCGGCGCTCTTCAAGCGGGGGGGAAGCGTCCTCGATTCCCCATCATGGACGATTGAAACGGAAGACGACCGGATCATCGCCCGCTGGAGCGACCTGGAGTCCCCGGAACTGCTCGAAGCGCCCGCTCCGAAACTGCGAGACGGATGGGACGTACTCTCCTGCCTGTTCTTCGCCCGCTCCGCCCGGATCCTGCTCAACGGCCACCTGGTCGACGGCGGTCCCTATCCCGTCGATACCTGGAAACCCAGTCTCGGCGGGGTGCGCAGTTCCTGCGTGTTCGCTTTGTCCGAGACCTTCATTCGAGTGGACGGCCGGGACGGGTAAGCGCCCAGCCCGCGAAGGCGGCGATGGCCAGCATCAGCGCCAGGAGTCCCGCCACCCCGTACAGCGCGCCGTCCGGCGACGTGGACAGCACGTCGAATTCCCAAAGCGTAGCGCCCCGTTCCACCAGCCAGTGCCAGGCCGTATGGCCGGCGAGTACCGAGAGTATGATTGCGGCGATCGGCCTGGCCCGATTGGCCCGCCCGGCCTCCGCGGTCCGTTCGCCCTCCGCGGTCCGCCCGGCCTCCGCGGTCCGCCCGGCCTCCGCGGTCCGCCCGGCCTCCGCGGTCCGCCCGGCCTCCGCGGTCCGTTCGCCCGGCATGTACCTGTAAAGTAGCCGCAGGACCGGGACGCAGACCAGGATCACGAGCAGCTGGCCGATTTCGACGCCCACGTTGAACGCCAGCAGCGAGATCACCAGGTGTTCTCCCCCGAAGGGCAGCATGTCCCGGAGCGCGTAGGCGAAACCGAACCCGTGCACGAGTCCGAATCCGAACACGGCCATCCAGCGGCGGCGCAATCCGGGCGACACGATGTTCTCGAGGGCCATGTAGACGATGGAAGCGGCGATCACCGTTTCCACGAGCGGAACGAACCAGAGGGCGGCGGGCGTCAGTCCCAAAGTGGCGGCGATCAGCGTGATGGAGTGGGCTACCGTAAAGGCCGTGACCAGGATGACCAGTACCCGAATCCGCTGAAAGGGGATGACCAGGCACAGCAGGAACAGGAGATGGTCCATGCCGTCGAGAATGTGGGTGAATCCGAGCTGTACGAACCGAAACGCGGCCTGGTGCCAGCGGGGATCGAGCGCGATCCGTCCCGGGTTCCCGGTGTACTGGTAGAGCCGCTCGCCTCCATCGGCCGGCAGGAAGCGCAGTACGGTCGAAACCCGCATCCCCAGCCTTTCGAGGCCGGGCAGGATGGAAAAATCCGAACGATCCGACGTGATCCGGTATTCGAATAGCGCGTCCAGCATCACCTGCTGCCAGTAGATCTGCGTGCCCTCGCGGAGGGGCGGACCCCGGATCGCGGCCAGCGCGGTCTCGTACGAGCGAAAGGATGGATCCGATGGAAGGGATGCCCGGACCGCCGCGAGTTCCGGCAGGGCGAGACGACTGCCGTCTTCGTGGATCGACACCTCCTGTCCGATCCAGAGCATGGCGGCGTCTTTCAGGGATCCGTCGGCGCGGGAGAGGTCCAGGTAACCGGGACCCGTCAGGGGGAAGACCACGTCCTGCATGGCCTCGAGCGGTACCCGTACGAGCAGGCGCAGGCGCTGGCCTTCCGGCTTGACAAACGCCCTGACGGTAATGTCGCTGGGGATGTCGTGGCCGTACGTACCGGACGGGGGCACAGCCGCCATGAAGGCGGCGACGGCCAGGCAGGACAGGACGCGGACGGCAACCGGGAAGGCCAGGCAGGACAGGACGCGGACGGCAGCCGGGAAGGCCAGGCAGGACAGGACGCGGACGGCAGCCGGGAAGGCCGCCGCCCTTTGTCCCGTGGAAAGTGAGGACCGATCCGTTCTTCTTACCGTGATGCGGTGGGCCATATGACGCCCTGGTCTTTTTGCTCGACAGGGCCCTCACCCATGTAGGTGAACTTCTGCACGCGCTTGCCTTCGTAGGTCTCCGTGGTGTAGATATTGCCCTTCGAGTCGGTGGCAATGCTGTGCGTGCCGAAGAACTGGCCGGGCTGACGACCGCCGTCCCCGAACGTGGTCAGGACTTCCATCGTCTCCCGCAGCAGGACGTACACCTTCATGTTCTGGCCGTCCGCCACGTACACGTATTTCTGTTCCGCGTCCCTGGAGAAGGCGACGTCCCAGGTGGACCCGGCGCCCAGCGTATTGGCGGAGAGTACTTTCTCCATCACGAAGGTTCCGTCGGTCCGGAATACCTGGATGCGGTTGTTCGGGCGGTCGCAGACGTAAACGTGGCCGTCGTTGGAGGGATCGGCCGCGTGTACGGGATTGCGGAACTGCTGTGCCGCCGGAGCTTCCGGATCGTACCGTCCGATATCGGCATCGTCCGGTTCGTTGCCGTAGGCGCCCCAGTACCGCTTCAGGGCGCCGGACTCGATGTCGAGCACCGCGACGCGCTTGTTCAGGTACCCGTCGGCGACGTAGGCCTCGTTCGCGCCGGCATCGAACGAGATCTTGGCCACTCGCCCGAAGTTCTCGGGATCCATGCTGTTGCCGGACCATGCCGGTTCCGCCTCGTCGAAGGCGTCGGCCCGTCGCGTGCCCGGGCTGCCGAACTGCTTCAGGAAGGTGCCGTCCTGGGCGAAGACCAGGATGTGGGCGTCGTCGCCCCCGTTTCCTCCGATCCACAGGTTGTCCATCGGGTCGGCGGTGATGCCGTGATTCGAGCCCGGCCAGTCGTATCCCTCGCCCGGACCGCCCCAGTGGTTCAACAGGTTGCCTTCCGGATCGAACTGCAGCACGGGCGGGGCGGGAACGCAGCATTCGGCCACGGGCGGATCCTGCGCGGCGCCCAGTTCCGTACTGGGATTGCCGTTGCCGCGGTGAATGATCCAGATGTTGTCGTTGGAGTCGACGGTTACGCCGATGGCCGAACCCAGGATCCAGTGGTTGGGCAACGGTTTGGGCCACAGGGGATCCACCTCGAACACAGGCGCCATGACCGCGTCGGAAGCCTGTTCGGACACTTCGGCGACTTCCATGTCCGCGCACGCGACGGTCATAAGCACCAATCCAACTGCGGTCGCGGCGGCCGTGGCTCCGCGTTTAAGTGACCAACGGATCATGATCCCTCCCGGGTTGCTCCGGCGAATGTGCCACCTGCCCGTAACGCGCTGTTTCGTCTGCCGGCCGCGGGACGTCCGGCCGGGTACCGGCGTGACGGTAAGCGTATTCCGGTATAGTGGTATTGCCGGAAGGCGAAGATGGAATGCTCGTGCTTTGAATGTCTGGCGTTCGGGTCAGTATAGGGCGAAGTTACCCCGGGGCCGAAGGGCGGTCAAGCAATAAATCGAGGGAAACGGCCGGTGCGCCCGCCATTTATACATCGACAAAAAGGCGGCGGAAATCTATACTCTTTAGGTAGACCGTTCTATGAGCGGGCGACGGGAATCAGCGAAGCCCGTTTTCAAGGAATCGCCGAAACTTCCGCGGCGGGACGCGCCTGCCCCTTCGAAGATTCAAGCCATGCAAATCAACGCACCCTGGGACATGTCGGTCAACCGCAACATACTCGAAATGGAGTATGCCGTGCGGGGACCGATACCCCGGCGGGCAGCCGAGCTGAAGCGACAGGGCAGACGCATCATCCCGTGCAACCTCGGCAATCCCCAGGCACTCGGCCAGCAGCCCATATCCTTCTACCGGGAGGTGTTGAGCCTGGTCGAGCATCCCGGTCGAATCGAGCGCGAGCGGCGACTCAAACGGCTGTTCAACGGGAAAGCCCCGGGCGGACTGGAACCGGACGATTTCCACTCCGACTACGTGCTCGAACTCAGTGAACGCTACCTGGCGCAGCTGGAAACCGGTATGGGCGCCTACACCGACAGCAGCGGACCGGAGTTCATCCGGAAAGCCGTGGCGGAATACATCGACCGGAGAGACGACGCGGACGGCGTCCGGGTCCCCCGTGCCGATCCGGGGCAGGTATTCATCACCAACGGCGCCAGCGAAGCGGTGCGGTACGTCATCGATCTCCTGATCGGCGACGCATCCGACGGCATCATGATCCCCATTCCCCAGTATCCGCTGTACTCCGCGGCCATCAAGCGTTGCGGCGGCGTGCAGGTCGACTATTTCCTCGATGAGGAGTCGGGCTGGGCCATGGACCGGGAACTGCTTGAATCCTCCCTGGAAGGCGCGCGCGAGCGCGGCGCGGCCGTCAAGGCCATCGTGGTCATCAACCCGGGGAACCCCACCGGCGCGGTGATGAGCGAAGAGACCGTCAGGGAGGTCATCGCCTTCGCCGCCGACAACGGCCTGGCCATCATCGCCGACGAGGTCTACCAGGAGAACGTATACGACGCGGACGCGGGTTTCGTGTCCTTCGCCCGGGTGCTGGGCCGGGGCGACGTGCCGCTCTTCAGCGTGCACAGCACCTCGAAGGGATTCTACGGCGAGTGCGGCCACCGGGGAGGATACCTCGAGATCAGGAACGCCCCGCGCGTTCGAAACACCGGTCTTTCGTTCACCGACCTCGTGCTCAAGCAGGCGTCGGTGAATATCTGCTCGAACACGGCGGGGCAGTTGATGATGTACCTGCTGGTCAATCCCCCAAGGGAAAACACGGCGCCCTACCGGCGTTTTACGCAGGAGCGGCGGAAGATCCTCGAGGACCTCCACGACAAGGCGGTCATGATTCGGGCGGGATTCGATCGCATGGACGGCGTTTCCTGTTTCGGGCGTACCGGGGCGATGTACCTGTTCCCCCGGCTGGACGGGCTGCCGGACGGCACAGACGATTTCGATTATTGCATGGGACTCCTGGAGCGGACCGGCCTGGTCACGGTCAACGGCGGGGGCTTCGGGCAGCAACCGGGCACCAGCCACCTGAGGATCGCGTTTCTGCCCCCCAGGGAAGTGATCGAGGAAGTCCTTCCGGAGTGGATCGCGTTTCACAACGCGTATGTGAACTGACGGGCGATGCTCACAGACAAAGAAAAGTGGCTTTTCGATCTGCATGGTTACCTGGTCCTCCGCCGGGTCGTCTCGCGGGAGGACCTGGATCACATGGTCGCGCGGTGCGACGAATGGCACGGGATGGGCGAGGACGAGCTGCCGCCGCCGCTCTGTTCCTATGAGGATCCCGCGAAAAACCCGAAGGCCGCGCGGGCCATTCTCCACGCCGAGTACGCCGACCCGGTTTTCGACCGGCTGATCCTGAACCTGCCGGTCATGCGCGTCGTGCTCGCGCTGACCCGGGAACGCCCCCAGCACCTGCTGTCCGCTCTCACGGTGAACCTGCCGGACAGCGACGAGATCACGCTGCACAACGGCGCGTCCGGTCCGTGGAGGAATCCGGCCAACGATTACCAGGCGGCGGAGGGCGAAGTGTTCGCCACTTTCATCAACGCGGCCGTTTCCCTGGTGGACGTACCCGACGGGGCCGGTTTCGTTTGCATTCCCGGCAGCCACAAGACCTATTTCGAACGGCCGGGGCACATCGACATCCGCTCCGGCCCGCCGGCCGTGGTCAATGTGCCCGTCAACGCCGGGGACGCCGTCATTTTTACCGAAGCGCTCTGCCACGGCGCGCTGCCGTGGCCGTGGCACGACCCGCCCCGCCGCACCATGTTCCAGCGGTACTGCACGTCCTACGCGTCGTGGACGCCCGGCGCGGCGCCCATCGAGGCGCACCGGCACCTGTTGTCGGAAGGCGTTTGCGAAATGAAAAGGCAGGGAGGATTCCAGGGACCGAAGGGCGTTGTCGAGCGCCTGCTGGTCGAGATGGAGGCATGGGAGGCGGCCGGCCGTCCGGCGGGATGGGAACGCCGGCTGCAGCAGCCCGGGAGCCCGGCATGAAAATCACCGACCTGAAATGCGCCGTGATCGGACAGAACCCCGTGGTCCGCATCACCACGGACGAGGGGATACATGGCCTCGGAGAGATCGAGAACTCCAAGCACTATCTGAAACCCCACGTCCTGTTCTACCGGGATTTCATCATCGGCCAGGATCCGACGGACGTGAACCGGGTCGTCGCGAGCATACGGCGGCTGGGCAGTTTCAAGCCGTGGGGCAGTTCGGTCAGCGCGATCGAAATGGCGCTCTGGGATATCGCGGGCAAGGCGGCGGGCGTGCCGGTCTACAAGTTGCTGGGCGGCAAGATGAGGGACCGGGTACGGGTTTACAACGGCGCCGTGCGTTTTCCCATGAAGGGCGCCACGGTGGAAGATTACGCGGAGGACATGGCGCGGATGAAAGCGGCGCCCGAGGGATTCACCATCATCAAGCAGGGCATCAGTTTCCACAGCCAGATGCCGTCGCAGGTCCCGGACTTCTTCTACGGCGACCTGCAACCCCACGGCTTTCACGGCAATCGCGGTCCGCTCACCGAGAAGGGCCTGAACCACCTGGTGGCCTGTATCGAGGCCATGAAGGAGGTCCTCGGCGATGAAGTCGGACTGGCCCTCGACTGCGGCCCCGGCATGCTCGTCCCCGACGCCCTGCGCCTGGCCAGGGCCGTGGAGCACCTGCACATCATGTGGCTGGAAGACATGATCACGGGCGACTATACGCCCTTCGTCCTGGCCGATCTGTACCGGGACGTCAACGGGAGAACGTCCACGCCGATACACACGGGGGAACAGATCTATCTCAGGGAGAATTTCGTCGATCTCATCGAGAAACGGGCGGTGGACGTGGTGGGTCCCGACCCGGCCGACGTGGGCGGCATCGCGGAGCTGAAGTGGATCGCCGAGTACGCCGATCTCCACGGCGTGCTCATGGCGCCCCACGGCGTCATCGACGGCCTGATCGGGCTTGCCGCGCTCGTGCATGCCTCGGCCGCCATGCCGCCCAACTACATCGCCTTCGAATACCCCGTCGGCAACCCGTCCTGGTGGTACGACATCGTGGAGGGCCTGCCGGACCCGATCGTGAAAGACGGGTTTATCGACGTGTGGGACAGCCCCGGCCTGGGGGTCGACCTGGTACCGGAAAGGACGCTGCCCTACCTGAAGGAAGACGACAAGGGCTTCTTCGACTAGCGCACCGCGGATCGCCGGAGCGGCACATGTACGTGAGTCACCTCAAAGTCAGAAACTGGCGTAATTTCCCCCGGATCGACGTCGATCTGCGGGAAAGGCAGTTCGTCGTCGGTCCCAATGCGTCCGGGAAGTCCAACCTGATGGACGTGTTCCGGTTTCTCCGGGATATCGCGAAGACCGAGGGCGGCGGCCTGCAGAAGGCGGTCGCGGACCGGGGCGGCATGACCAGGATCCGGAATCTCGCCGCGCGCAGGGACCCGGATATCGCCATCGAGGTGCGGCTCTCCGACCCGGAGAACGGGCGCGAGACCTGGCGCTACGAACTCGGACTCAAGCAGCAGGCCCGGGGAAACCGGCATACGCTGATCACCTATGAAAGGGTCAGCAGGGACGAAGTCACCCTGCTCGACCGGCCGAACGAGGACGACCGGGAAGACATCGTGCGGCTTACCCAGACGTACCTGGAACAGATCACCGCCAACCGGGACTTCAGAGACATGGTCCGGTTCTTTCAATCCATCACCTACCACCACCTGGTGCCGCCGCTTCTTCGTCACACGGACCTGATCCGGGGCCAGACCATCGAAGGCGATCCCTACGGCCAGGATTTCCTGGACCGCATCGCCCGGGAACACGAACGTACCCGAAGGGCCCGCCTGTCCCGGATCGAGCAGGTGCTCAAGCTGGCCGTGCCGCGGCTCGAACAACTCGAATTCATACGGGACCGGGAGACGGGGCGTCCCCATCTCCAGGCGCTTTACGCCCACTGGCGGCCCAGGGCGGGCATTCAGCGGGAAGACCAGTTCTCCGACGGAACGCTGCGGCTTATCGGCATGTTGTGGGCGCTGCTCGAAGGGGAGTCGCTGCTGTTGCTGGAGGAACCCGAACTCTGCCTGCATTCGGGCATCGTCAACCGCCTCGCCGCCCTGTTTCTCCGCATGCAACGGAACGCCGGCCGGCAGGTGCTGATCAGCACGCACAGCGCGGCGCTGCTCTCCGACCCCGATATCGAACAGGAGGAGGTCCTGCTGCTGAAACCCGTCCACGAAGGATCGAACGCGGAGGTGGCCGCGGACGTGAGGGACGCCCTTTTGCTCCTTGAGCGCGACCTCGACCAGGGCCGGACGCCCGCGGAGAGAGCCCTCGACGCCAACCCCGATCAGATGAACCTGTTCGAATGAGTGGATCGGTACAAGTACGCCCATGAACGAAACCAGCCGCCCGGAACGGAACTTCTCGCGGCATATCGCATCGAACGGCTATCCCGGACGGGGCCTGGTGATCGGGAGGGCGGCCGAAGGCGACGCCTGGCTGCTGGTCTACTGGATCATGGGCCGCAGCGAACACAGCCGGAACCGCCGGTTCATGATCGACGGGCCCGTGCTTCGGACCGTGCCGGCCGACCCTTCCAGGCTGGACGACCCCGAACTGATCATCTATCCGGCCATGCTCGAGCTGCCGGGGATATACATCGTTGCCAACGGCGACCAGTCTCAGACGATTGTGGACGCCCTGCGAAGCGGCGGCGGGACTTTCGAATCCGCCCTGGCCACGCGGGAACGGGAACCCGACGCCCCGAACTACACGCCCCGGATCAGCGGCATGCTGGACCTGTCTGGGACGCCCGCCCTTTCCTTGAGCGTGCTCAGGGCGGACCCGGCCGATCCCGCCCGCACCGACCGGGCGACCTACCGTCCGGCGCCGCCGCCGGCCGGACAGGGGCTGTGCCTGACGACCTACGTGGGCGACGGCGACCCGTTGCCGGCGTTTGCGGGCGATCCCCTGGCCATGCCCCTGCGCGGCGGGGCGGAGGAAGTCATGGGGACGTACTGGAACGCCCTCGACGGGGAGAACCGGATCGCCATCGCCGTGAAGCGCGTAGGGCGGGACGGGGAGAGCGAACTGATGGCCATCAACCGGTATTGAACGATCTGAATCAGAGGTGCCGCTCAATGCGTATATCAACCAGCCTTACCGGGATTTCGCTGGCCGTGTCCCTGCTCGCGGGATGCGGCGATACGACCCCTGCCCGCGACGTATGGGCGGAAGCCCTTTCGGAGAAGAACACCGGCCTGGCCTTTCTCTATCGGAACGACCTGGAAGGCGCGGCGGGTTCCTTCGAGGCGGTCGCCCGGCTGGTGCCGCGCGAGCCCCTCGGCCACGCGAACAGGGCCCTGGCGCTGCTGAAACTGCGGGAATACGAGGGGGCCGCCGAGGCCATAGACCGGGCCGCGGACCTCGCCCCGCGGGATGGAGGAGTCCTTTCCATCCGGTCCGATATCATGGCGGCGCGGGGAGACCGCGACGGCGCCCTGGACCTGCTCGCCCACGCGGTCGGCCACAACGAGTCCGACGTGGCACTCCGGTACAAGTACCTCACGGAAATGAGAAGACTGCGGGGACCGGCTCACCGCGATGAAGATTCCCTGGACGAATTGCGGGCCATGCTCGAATACGAACCGGACAACCTAGCCCTGCTCGTCGAGCTGAATGAAGTCCTGATTCGACAGGGCGGGTTCGCCGAGGCCGCCGACGGGTACGGACGGATGGACTCGTTGCTTGAACCGGTTTCGGAGGACGTTCGGACCTGGCTGGATCGAACACGGGACGCATTGGAACGACGGGACGCCGCCGAAGCCGGATCCAGCGCGGGCATCCTGGGCAACCTGCTCGTGGTGGACCCGTCCTACCGGCGGTCGCGGGACCGCCTGGGGGACCCTTCGCAGCAGTCGCCCCCGCTCTACGATTTCCGGACGGCCCCGCCGGGTCTCGCCGTCGTGTCGGCGGACTCCCTGGTCGACATGCGCTTCGTGGAGGCGGGCGACGGATCGATGACGGGCAACGGATCCATGTTCGATTCGCTCTCCGCGCAACGCGTGTGGTCGGACCTGGCGCTGGCGGACATGGACGGGGACGGGCGGCTGGACGTGGCCCTGGCGGGCGATCCCGGGCTGATCGTGCTGCGCAACCGCGTGGACGGCTGGGAGACCGTGATGACTCACTGGATGGAGATGCCGTTTTCGAGGCCCGTAGATCCGATGTTCAGACTGGCTCCGGGTGACGTCGACAACGACGGCGACGTGGACCTGGTCGTTGTAGCCGGTTCGTCCTATCCCCAGGTGTACCCCAACAAAGGGAATGGGACATTCAGTCGGCCGCAGTCCTTCAACCAGAATGATTTGCGATTCGACCCCTATGCGTCTCTTGCGGATTTCGACCACGACGGGGACCTGGATTTCCTGAATGCCGATATGTCGTCTCTTCGATTCTACCGGCATACGGAGGGCGGATCATTTGAAGAAGCCACCTCCTCTACGGGTTTTCTCGAGGAGGACGTTGCCGTATATGGCCCGGCGTCCACCCAGCCGCTGGCCTGGGGTGACTTCGACCTGGACGGCGCCGTGGACGTGATCGCGCTGTTCGACGACGGGACGCACCGGTTCTACAGAAACGCGCGCCAGGGCAGGTGGGTGGACTGGACGGACCGTTTCGGCGAGATCCGGTGGAGCAGGGCGAATACGGTCGCCGCGGCCGATTTCAATAACGACGGCGCGCTGGACCTGTTCATGGCGGGGTCCGGCGGTGTCGGATGCCGGTTGCTGTGGAACGACGGCGGCAGCGGGTTCGACGGGGAGCGTACGCCGGCGGCGGTAAGCGGCGCGTGCGGCGGCCTGGAGCCGATCGCCGCAAGGCCCTTCGACTTCGACAACGACGGTTTCATCGACCTGGCGCTTGCCGGCGCTTCGGCGTCCGGCCAGGGGGGACTGCGGCTGGTCCGCAACCTCGGGAACGGCCGGTTCGAAGCGCAGGCGTCCCTGCTCCCGGCGCTGCCCTCCACCGTCGAGGACGTGGAAGCCGGCGACCTGGACGGCGACGGCGACCTCGATCTGTTGTTGCTGTCCGAGGGGCGCGTGCACGCGCTCCGGAACGACGGCGGCAACGCGAACGGGTGGCTCAAGATACAGCTTGCCGCGGCCCTGCAAGGAAGCGGCAAGAACAACTTCTACGGGATAGGTTCCACGATCGAAGTAAACGCGGGGGCGCATTACCAGTCTATTTTGGTCCAGTCTCAAGTAACACACGTCGGTCTCGGCGCCCGCGGACAGGCCGACGTGATCCGGGTCACCTGGAGCAACGGAGTTCCCCAGAACCGGATCGATCCCGAATCCCGCACTCTCATCGTCGAACCCCAGCGGCTCAAGGGTTCGTGCCCGTCGCTGTACACCTGGAACGGCGACCGGTACGTGTTCGTCACGCACTTGATGACGCGGAGCGCCATCGGCGCCCTGACGGAGACCGGCGCGCCGGCCTTTCCGGACGCGGCGAACGACTATGTGAAGATCCGGGGCGACCAGTTGCGGAAGCGGGACGGGAAGTACGAGGTCCGTGTCGTGGAGGAACTGTGGGACGCGGTGTACATGGACAAAATGGAGCTGCTGGTCGTCGACCATCCGGCGGAGACGGACTTCTACGTGGACGAAAAGTACCTGCCGCCGCCCTACCCGGATCTCGAAATCCACACGGTGACGGAGCCGCGCCTGCCCGTGTCGGCCCGCGATCAGCACGGGCGCGACATCCTGCCCCATCTCGCCGCCCGGGACAGCCTGTACGTGGGTGACTATCGGCTCGGTGACTTCCAGGGGGTTCCCGAGACGCATTCGATCACGATGGACCTGGGCGATCTGAAGGGTTCGGAGCGGATACACCTCTACCTGTGCGGCTGGATCATGCCGGTCGAGCCCAGCTCCAACCTGGCCCTGTCCCAGCGCGAAAACGCCGCCGTGGTCCCGCCCTACCTGGAAACGCCGGACGGTGAGGGGAAGTGGCGGACCGCGATCCCCTACACCGGCTTTCCGTCGGGGGAACACAAGACCGTTTTCATCGACCTGACCGGACGTTTCCCCGCCGACGACTACCGTGTCCGGCTCACCACGAACCTGGAGCTTTACTGGAGCGAGGCCTTTTTCACCGTCGACGAGCCCGCGCGGGCCGAACGGCGCGTCACCCGGTTGTCGCCCGTAACCGCGGACCTTCACTACCGCGGCTATTCCAGGGAGTACCGGACGGCGCCCTATGGTCCCTTCATCCGGGATTACCAGACGCTGAGCGGCGAGCCCCAGTGGCTTCCTTTCGAGGGGTACCGGACGCGGTACGGCGACGTCACCCCTCTGCTGCGGGCATCCGACAACCGTTATGCCATCTATAGTTCGGGGGAGGAAATCAAGGTGACCTTCGATGGGGCGGACCTGCCCGAGCCGCCGCCGGGCTGGACAAGGGATTTCGTGCTGCACACCGACGGCTGGCTCAAGGAAGGCGACCTGAACACGGCGACCGCGGCCACCATCGAGCCGCTGCCCTTTCACGGCATGGAAGACTACCCTTACGGCCTGGATTCCCGCTACCCGGACGATGCCGGCCTGCGGAACTACCGGGACGCCTACAACACGCGCTGGGTCTCCCAGAAGGGATTCCGGGAAGCCCTGCGGCTGCACGGTCCCGGGCGTTGACGGGTCCCGGGCGCTGACGCGGTTTCAGGACGCCGGGATGCGGTATCAGGACGCCGGGACGCGGTATCGGGACGCCGGGACGCGCGGATTGCGAAACGGTTCAGGCGCGCATCAGGATCCCGGCACCAGCGCCACCTTGATCAGGTCGCCCGGGTCGTCCACGAGTTTCTCGAAAATACCGGGTCCCTGCTCCAGGTCTCTTTCGACGACCATGGAAGCGACGTCGATCCTCCCCGTGGAAATGAGCTCGAGGGAATAGGCGAAATCCAGGCTGGTGTAGGCGTAGGAACCCCGGACGGCCAGCTCCCTGTTGACCATGGCCACGCCGTCGATGGCCATGGGCGCTTCGGCGCCAAGACCCAGGAGCACGGCCTCGCCGCCCTGCCGCAGCATCCGCACGGCCTGCTCCTGCGTCGCCGTGTGACCCACCGCTTCGACCGCCAGGTCCACCCCCTGCCCGTCCGTCATGTCCAGCACCGCTTCCACCGGGTCGTCCGTCCGCACGTCGATGGCGTGGGTCGCGCCCAGCGTGGAGGCCAGCGCCAGGCGGGAAGGGACCATGTCGGTCACCGCGATGCGGGTCGCCCCGATGTGGCGGGCCACCTGCAGGGCCAGAAGCCCCTGGGTACCGGCGCCGACGACTGCCACGCTCCGGATGAACCCGTGCAGGCTCCGGTCGAAGATATGCAACGCGTTCGACAGAGATTCGACCATGCTGCCTTCCAGGTCGCCCACGTGGTCCGGCAGCCGGAAGCAGGAACGCGCGGGAACGGACACGTAGTTGGCGAAGGCCCCGGGATGCTCGATCCCGATGACCGTTCGACGGGGACAGATGCTGGTGCGTCCTCGGAGGCATTCCTCGCACCGGCCGCAGGACAGGATCGGGTTGATCGTGACCCGGTCGCCGACGGAAAAATCCTCCGCGCCGCGGCCCAGGTCCACCACCTCGCCGGTGAATTCGTGGCCCATGATCAGCGGGGGGACGCGCTTGGCGCTCTTGCCCAGGAAGCCGTGCAGGTCCGATCCGCATATGCTCGCCGCGCCGACCTTGAGCACGACGTGGCCGTCGGTAACCCCGGGTTCCGCTACCTCCTGTATCTCCATCCGACGCGTTCCCAGATACATCAGTGCCCGCATGCCGCCCTCCTGTATTCGGTGTGTATGTTCCAGTTGCCGTTTTCCGGTCAGTAGTTCCTGAACATGATCATGGGGTCGATGGTGCGCGCGTCGCCGAAGAGCATGGCCAGCCGGTCCAGGCCGAGGGCGATGCCGCCCGAAGGGGGCATTCCGTGCTCCAGGGCCGCCAGAAGCGCCTCGTCCACGCCGTCGTCGTAGCCGTCCCGCCCCTCCCGGGACCGCACGGTCTCCAGGTCCGCCTCGAACCGGGCGCGCTGCTCCGCCGGATCGTTCAGCTCGGTGAAGGCATTTGCCAGTTCCAGTCCGCCGATGTACAGTTCGAACCGCTCCACGTACCGCGCATCGCCGGGGACCTTGCGCGCCAGGGATGGCAGGCGCGCCGGATATTCGGTCAGAAAGACCGGCCGGCCGGAAGGCAGCGCCGGTTCGACGGAAGTGAGGAAAACTCGATGGAACAGGTCGTCCCAGGCATCGTCGTCCCGCACCTCGTACCCTCTGCTCCCGGCCGCGGAAGCGAAGGCGTCCCGGGAATCGCAGTCATTCAGGTCGATACCGGACTGTTGCAGGAAGCAATCCCTCACCCGGTGGCGCGGCCAGGGGGGCCGAAGATCGATCTCCGTACCCTGGTACGTGATCGATTCGGACCGGTTGAACGCTTCGGCGAGCGAGGTCACGTAGTCCTCGGTGGTCTCCATGACCTTCCCGTAATCGGCGTAGGCCTCGTACCATTCGAGACCGGTGAATTCGGGGTGGTGGGCGTCGAATCGCTCTCCGTTTCGATAGAACCGGCAGATCTGGTAGATCCGCTCGCAGCCTGCCGCAAGCAGGCGTTTCATGTAGTGTTCCGGAGAAGTCTGCAGGTAGAAGGGCCGTTTCCCGCCTTCGCCGTCCACGTATTCGGTCCGGAAGGAATGGAGCGCCGGCGTCAGGTCCGGAACCGTCATGAAGGTGGGCGTGTCCACGGCGATGAAGCCGCGGGATTCGAAGAAGGAGCGGGTCCCGGCCAGGAGACGCGCCCGGATGCCCACGGCGCCGGCGGCTTCCGGTTCAGGCGCCTCGCGCAGACTCGGCGCCAGGAGCCTCAGGGCGGAAACGGCGTATGCGTCCCCTTCCCAAGTGCCCGCGCACTCCACGAGGTCGCCGGCGGATAGCAGGGGAAGGACGCCGGACAGGGCCGCTTCGTCCAGGGCCAGGCCGACCGTGCCCGTCCAATCCATCAGCACGCCGCTCCGGGTCCGCGGATTCAGCCGGACCAGCCGGCCGGCAATCACGGATCGGCTGCGGACGGCGCCGGATTCCCGGACCTGCCGCACCGTGTGCGACCGGTGCGTCCGGGCGGGATACGCTTCAATACCGTTCTTGTGCAGGATTTCGATGCGAGACATGGCCTGTTCCCGGGGCGGCGGATGCGGCTGAACCCGTGGTAAACATAAACGGTCGATACGGACAAAGGCAAGCAACAGTTTGCCCTTGATTTTTGTCCCTGGAATCTTTACCATGCATGCAGCCGAACACGACTTCAGGACCCTGGCGCGGACCGCCGCGCCTCCGGCCGAACTGAACGCCCGCAACGATCACCGCCGGCCCGTTTCAATGACCGCAATCCGCCTCTGGTTGACATGCCTCTTCCTGCCGGGCTTCCTGTCGGGCGCCGCGTGCGGGACCGCTCCCGCGCCTTCACCCGTAAACCCGGTAACCGATCCCCTGCTGTCCCGCATCCGGTTGCCCGAAGGATTCCGGATCGCCGTGTACGCCAGCGGCGTCCGCAACGCCCGGGCGATGGCCATGGGGCCCGGCGGCACTCTCTTCGTGGGTTCCCGCCGCGCCGGGAACCTTTACGCTGTACGGGACCTGGACGGGGACTTCGCCGCCGACGAGGTGATTACGCTCGACCGGGGGCTCAGGATGCCGAGCGGCGTCGCGTTCCGTGACGGGGCGCTCTACGTCGCCGAGGTCAGCCGGGTGCTCCGGTACGACGACATCGAAAACCGCCTGGAAGATCCGCCGGAACCCGTCGTGGTCAACCGGGGTTTCCCGTCCGACCGCCACCACGGCTGGAAGTTCATCCGCTTCGGGCCCGACGGAAAGTTGTACGTGCCCGTGGGCGCCCCGTGCAACGTCTGCGAACGCTACGATCCGCGGTACGCGACCATCATGCGGATGAACCCGGACGGATCGGACCTCGAGGTCCACGTGAGCGGCGTGCGTAATACCGTGGGCTTCGACTGGCATCCGGGGACGGGCGAACTCTGGTTTACGGACAACGGGCGGGACCTCATGGGGAACGACATTCCGCCGGACGAACTGAACCGCGTGACCGAGGCCGGACAGCATTTCGGCTTCCCCTATCACCACGGCATCGATATCCCGGATCCCGAATTCGGCGGCGGGCGGCCGCCGGATACCATGGTGGCGCCCGCGCAGGAACTCGGCCCGCACGTCGCGGCGGTGGGCATGCGGTTCTACACCGGCGCCATGTTCCCGTCCGGGTACCGGAACCAGGTCTTCATCGCGGAGCACGGGTCCTGGAACCGGGACGACAGGATCGGGTACAGGATCACCCTCGTGCGCCTGGAAGGCAACGAGGCCGTGGGATACGAGGACTTCGCCGCGGGATGGCTCGAGGACGAAGAGGTCTACGGGCGTCCGGCCGACGTGGAGGTCATGCCGGACGGCTCCCTGCTCGTATCCGACGACTACGCCGATATGATCTACCGGATTTCTTACGAAAACTGAGCCACGGAAGCGCGGACGACATGGCCGATCAAATCAAGGTGCTGCCTGAGAACCTGGCGAACATGATCGCCGCGGGCGAGGTGATCGAGCGTCCCGCCTCGGTCGTCAAGGAACTGGTCGAGAACGCCATCGACGCTGGCAGCGAGCGCGTTTCCGTGGAGGTCAAGTCGGGCGGAAAGCAGCTCATTCGCGTGATGGACAACGGAAGAGGCATGTCCCGCGAGGACGCGGCGCTGTCCTTCGAGCGCCATGCGACCAGCAAAATCGACAGCGAAGACGACCTCTATCGTATCGGCACGTTCGGATTCCGGGGCGAGGCGCTGGCCAGCATCGCCTCCGTTGCCAGGGTGGACTTGACGACCAATGCGGAGCCGGAGGCGGCCGGTACCCGGGTCCGCATCGACGGCGGCGCGGCCCCGCGGGTGACGGAGGCCGGACGGGCAAGAGGCACGACGGTCGCCGTGTCGCAGTTGTTCTACAACGTACCCGCGCGCCGGAAGTTCCTGAAGACGACGGCCACGGAGACGCGCCATATCGTTTCGGCGGTTTCCACCACGGCGATGGCCTATCCCGGGATCGCCTTCACCCTGACGGTAGACGGCCGGGACACCCTATCCCTGCCCGCCGTGTCAAACGCCTACACCCGCGCGCAGGCCGTCATGGGCAACACGCTCATGAACCGGATGATACCGGTCACGTTCGAAGACGACCTCGTCAAGGTACACGGGTTCATCAGCCGACCCGACGCCGCCAGGGTCTCCCGTACCCACCAGCACCTCTTCATCAACCTCAGGCCGGTATCCAGCCGCGCCCTGAACCATGCCGTGTTCGAGGGCTATGGGTCCATTCTTCCCCGGGACCGGTATCCCGTATCCATCATTTTCCTGAACATCGATCTCGACCAGGTGGACGTCAACGTACATCCCGCGAAGCGCGAGATCCGGTTTTCCGACGAGTCCAGGGTATATGAGCGGCTGTTGCGGGCCATCCGGCTGGCGCTTCAGAACTCGGACGTGGTGCCCGTTTTCGAGACGGATACACCGGACGTATCCGATATGACGCCGGCCGCGGCGCCCGGCGGCGGGAACGGGCCCGGCCAGGACCGGGGACCGGCGGCGGAGCGCAGGACCCAGATCGACCTGTTCGGTCCCGAGCGCCGCGGCGTGGAGCCTGCGGGCGAGTGGACCTATACCCCGGCGGACGCGGCGCCCGGAGCGCTCGACGAGGCGGGACGGGGAACGGTCAGGGAGCGCAGCGACGGGGAGATGGTCTCGCTCTGGCAACTGCACAACGCCTATATCCTGGCCCAGGTCAAAGACGGATTCGTGCTGATCGACCAGCATGCCGCCCACGAGCGCGTACTGTTCGAACAGGCGCTGAAGACGATGGCCCATGAATCGGCCCCCTCCCGGCAGTTGCTGTTTCCCGTGACCCTGGATCTCATGGTTACGCAGATTGCGCTCGTCCAGGAACATTTCGATCAATTCGCCAGGCTGGGATTCAATCTGAAACGGTTCGGGGAGCGCACCGTGGTCGTCGACGCCGTTCCCTGCATGGCGGGCAGCCAGGGCGTGGATACGCTGTTTCACCGCATGATCGAGCACCTGCAGGAACACCCCGGGAAGTCCCTGGAGGCGGAGGAACGCATCGCGCTCACGTTCTCCTCCCATGCCGGAATCCGCAAAGGCGACTCGCTGTCCCAGCAGGAGATGAACGGGCTCGTCAACGACCTTTTCGCCACGGAATCGCCCTACGTGACGCCCCGGGGACGCCCCATCGTCGTTCGCATGCCGCTCGAGGAGATCGAACGCAGATTCAAAAGGCCCCAGTAGGCCGCACCCCGCCTCCCGGAACTTGACACGGCCCAAACCACCCCATACCTTGATGGAGTCCGAAAGGCAGTTGCCGGGTGCCGGGACGTGGATGGTCCCGGCGGGATCCTGGCCGCGCGCCGGCCGTTTGCGCGCCGGCCTGATGGAGCGTCTTACATGGGCGAAAGGCTGCACGGCGAGGCGGGAAGCGGCGAGACGCTGGAATTGTGTATACCCAGCAATCCCGATCTGACCGCGGAGGTGGACCGCCGCATAGAGGACCTGACGGTCCGGACCGGATACGACCAGGGGATGCGCGGCGACATCATGATCGCCGTGAACGAAGCCGTCAAGAACGCGATTCTGCATGGGAACCGGTGCGACGAGTCCAAGCAGGTCGTCATCACCTGCATGTGCAGTTCGGATATGTTCAGGATCCACATATGCGACTGCGGAGGGGGCTTCGATCCCGACACGCTCCCGGACCCCCGCAACCCGGACAACCTGCTCAAGGAGAATGGCCGGGGCATCCTGATGATCAAGGCGCTCATGGACGAAGTCAGGTTCGATATCACCGATAACGGCACCAGCGTGACCCTGGTCAAGTACGGGCACTGAAGGAGCGGCCATGCAGATCGTCGAACTTCGCAGCGACACCATGACCCGGCCTACGCCCGCCATGCGCCGCGCCATGGCGAACGCCGAAGTCGGCGACGACTGTTTCGGGGAGGATCCCTCGGTCAACCGCCTGGAAGAGGCCATGGCCGCCCTGCTCGGCAAGGACGCCGGCCTCTTCGTCACGAGCGGCACCCAGGGCAACCAGCTTGCCGTCCGGTCGCAGACCCATCACGGCAACGACGTCATCGCGGAAAGGTACTGCCACCTGTTCAACGCGGAAGCCGGCGCGCTCGGGGCGTTGTCGGGCGTGCAGGTCCGCCTGTTGACGGGAGAACGGGGTGTTTTCACGCCTGCGCAGATGGAGGAAGTGATCCAGCGGGGCGATAATGTGCATTACGGCAGGACGGCACTGGTCGCCGTGGAGAACACCCACAACAAGTCCGCCGGATACCCGTGGCCGGTGGAGGCACTGTCCCGGGTCAGCGATTGCGCGCGGTCAAACAACCTGCGCGTCCACATGGATGGCGCCCGGCTGTTCAACGCCTGCGCAGCGACCGGCCTGACCGCACAGACCTATACGCGGCACGTCGATACCGTATCCGTGTGCCTCTCGAAGGGCCTGGGTGCGCCGGTCGGCAGTGTGCTCGCGGGCGACCAGGCCACGATCGACGCGGCCCGCTATTACCGGAAGATGCTGGGCGGCGGCATGCGCCAGGCGGGCGTCATCGCGGCGGCCGGTCTCTACGCCATGGAGCACAACATCTCCCGGCTGTCGGAGGATCATGACCACGCTTACCGGCTTGCGGAAGCCCTCGCCGGCCTCGAGACCGTCGAACTCGACCTGGACGAGATCCACAGCAATATGATCTTCTTCAGCCTGAGGGACGGGCTGGATCCCTTCGAGGCCGTCGACCGCCTGTCGGAAGAAGGCGTCAGGATGCTCGCCATGAAACCCGGTATCATCCGCGCCGTTACCCACCTGGACGTGAGCGGCGAACAAATCGACCGGGCCATCGAAGTCTGCAGGAAGGTGCTGACTCGCGTTTCCTGATCTGCGATTCCTGACCCGCCATGGCCGCTATCCTTCAACTCCATCCCGAACACCCCCAGAAGCGGCATGTTGACCGGGTCGTCGAAGCGCTGCACAGGGGTGGCGTGATCGTCTATCCGACTGACACGGTCTATGGACTGGGCTGCGATATCTTCAACCGCAAGGCCATCAACCGGATCTACCAGATCAAGCAGGCCCCCGCCGGGAAACCGCTCAGTTTCGTCTGTTCGGATCTGAAGGATCTCGCCCGGTACGCGAAGAACATTTCCAACGCGGCGTACCGCATGATGAAGCGCCTGCTGCCCGGCCCCTATACCTTCATACTGGAGGCTTCGAGAGACGTGCCGAAGTTCATGATCGGCAAGCGGAGAACGGTAGGTATCCGGGTGCCGGACAACCCCATCTGCCTCGAGATCGTGCAGGCGCTCGGCCGGCCCGTGCTGAGTACCAGCGTCGCGCCTTCCGGCATCGCGGCTTCGGCCAACGGAAACGACATGAACGACGCCGATTCCATCACGGCCCGGTACGGCAAGGTCGTGGACGTCATCGTGGACGGCGGTGTCATCGTCCCGGAACCGTCGACGGTGGTCGATCTGACCGGCGAGGAGCCCGAGATCCTGCGGGCGAGCGCCGGCGAAGCCGATCTGTACTGAACCGTGCCCGGGGAGTCGTCTCGTTCAGACCCTGCGGACGAGGCGGGCTTTGTGAACCAGGCGGTCCCGAGGATCGCGCGGATCAAAAAGAGTAGGTCATCTCGAAGGCGAAATTGACCATCGACTTTTCCAAATCACCGGAACCAATATCCCCGAAGATCTCACGATCGGAGAAATCCCGGCGGAGTTCCATGAGGAACCCCAGGCCGTCGGTCAGCGCGAACGTCGGTGCTATGGTGAGGGCCTGTTGGGTTCTTCCTCTACTTTTCGCTGTGCCGCCCTCTCGTAATACAAGGGTGTTGTAGGTGTTGAAGTAGTCGTACCTGCCCGTTAACCCCATGAGGTCGGTGAGTCTGTAGTGCGCCATGACCATGTAGCCGTTCCAGTTGATTGCCTGGCCAAACTCATCCAGTACTCTTTTACCGTTATTGTACTCCCCTCCGATGATGAGTCTCGGGGTCGGCGTCAGGGTAAGATCGATGTCGTATACGGTCAGATTGGTGACCAGTACATCGACGGATTTATAGATCGGATTGATCGGATCCACGTCGTCGCCGCGCATGGCCGAGAAGCCGATCCCGCCCAGTTTCTCGTGGCTGTAACCGAGCCTGCCGCCGATCATCTTGTTGGTATTGGTGTCGACGTTCTGGTCCCATCCGTTCGTAAGGTGAACCACCACGTCGATACCTCCTCCCAGGTCCATGGACAGCATGGCGCCGGTCAGATTGGTGGGCAGTCCATCTCTGAAGACCAGCGAGTGGGAATACTGGTACATGTCCGGGGCGTCCAGGAGTTCGAACCCGATGGGCGCGTTGAACTTGCCGAAGGTCAGGGTCGGGTAGTTCCCTTCCCCGCGACCCAGGCCGAGATCCAGGGTGACGTAACCCTGCTCCGCGTCGAGGGTGAACCCGCCTTCGCCGTCGCTTACCCACTCCAGGTCCACACGCAACGAGCCAATATCGCCCAGGTTCCTCGAAAGATCGATCTCCACCTGGTCGAGGCCGAAGGTATTTGGATCATCGAGGTCGGTGTAGGTGTAGCTGGCGTCAACGAACCCCGAGATTTCGACCAGGCCGGAAACGGGCGAGTCTCCACCTGGGTCCGTGCCGCCCCCGCCATTCTCCTGCGCGAAGGCCGGGAAGGTCGCGAGCGTCAGGACCATCAGCCAGGCAGGAAAACTTCGCAGTACAGCAGTACACATTTTCACGCTCCGATGGTGTGATGGTGTACATGGCGGAACTGTTTCGACGTACCTGTTAAACGCAAATTAATTGCAAACAACGTGCCGGATTTCGAATCACCCTCGGGCGCGCACGACATCCTGCCCGAAACCCCTTGGGACTCCGGGTGAAACAAGTCCACGGGTCGTTCTTAGCCACCTGTATGGGTCGTTCCGGACGACACGTAACACGAAGTAAATTTCATCTCAGAACGAGTAGGTCATCTCGAAGGCGAAATTGACCATCGACTCCTCACGTTCGCCGGAACCCCGAATTCTCTCAAAGACGGAGAAATCCCGGCGGAGTTCCATGAGGAACCCCAGGCCGTCGGTCAGCGCGAACGTCGGGGCGATGGTGAGGGCCTGACGGGTTGTTGTATTTACTTTCGCACTGCCCGTTCGTAATGTAGCGCTGGTGTAGGTGGTGAAGTAGTCGTACCTGCCCGTTAACCCCATGACGTCGGTGAGACGGTAGTGCGCCATCACCATGTAGCCGTTCCAGTTGATATCACTGTCAGAAACCTTTGGTTCTGTTTTACCGTTGTTGTACTCCCCGCCGATGATGAGTCCAGGTGCCGGTGTCAAGGTCAGGTCGATGTCGTAAACGGTCAGGTTGCTGACCAGTTCGAAGTCCGTACCAAATAACGGCTCCACATGGTCGCCGCGCATGGCCGAGAAGCCGATCCCACCCAGTTTCTCGTGGCTGTAACCGAGCCTGCCGCCGATCATCTTGTTGGTATTTGCGTCGACGTTCTGGTCCCACCCGTTCGTAAGATGAACCACCACGTCGATGCCGCCGCCGAGGTCCATGGCCAGCATGGCGCCGGTCAGATTGGTGGGTAATCCATTACTGAAGATCAGCGAGTGGGAGTACTGGTACATGTCCGGGGCGTCAAGGAGTTCGAACCCGATGGGCGCGTTGAATTTGCCGAAAGTAAGCGTCGGATAGTTCCCCTTCCCGCGGCCCAGGCCGAGATCCAGGGTCACGTACCCCTGCTCGGCGTCGAGCGTGAAGCCGCCCTCACCGTCGCTGACCCATTCCAGGTCCGCGCGCAACGAGCCGATTCCGCCCAGGTTCCTCGAAAGATCGATCTCCACCTGGTCGAGGCCGAAGGTATTCGAATCGTCGAAGTTGGAGTAGGTGTAGCTGGCGTCTACGAACCCCGAGATTTCGACCAGACCGGAGACGGGCGAGTCTATACCTGGGTCCGTGCCGCCCCCGCCATTCTCCTGCGCGAAGGCCGGGAAGGTCGCGAGCGTCAGGACCATCAGCCAGGCAGGAAAACTTCGCAGTATAGCAGTACACATTTTCACGCTCCGATGATGTGATGGTGAATCTGACGGAACTGTTTCGACGTACCTATTTAAACGCAAACAGCGTGCCAGATTACGAAATCACCGCGGGCGCGCACGACACCCTGCCCGAAACCCCTTGGGACTCTAGGTGAAACAAGTCATGGGTCGATTTTAGCCATCTGTATGGGGTCGTTCTCGGCCGACACGTAACATGAAGTAAACTTCACCTCAGAACGAGTAGGTCATCTCGAAGGCGAAGTTGACCATCGACTGCTCCAGATCGCCGTCGGCCGGAACCCCGAAGATCCTTTCTTCGGAGAAATCGCGGCGAAGCTCCATCAGGAACCCCAGTCCGTCGGTCAGCGCGAACGTCGGGGCGATGGTCAGGGCCTGCTGGGTGATTTCGACGTTGCCTGTCGGATGATCCAACGCTCCGCTGCGGCGCGCACTGTACGCCCCGGACACGTCCCTGGTGAAGCGGTCGTACCTGCCCGTCAACCCCATGACGTCGGTCAGGCTGTAGTGCGCCATCACCATGAACCCGTTCCAGCTGTTCTCCACGTCGACTTCTTCCAGGTCCGTCCTGCCGCGGTTGTATTCTCCACCGATCAGCAGGCGGGGAGTCGGCGTGAGGGTCAGGTCGATGTCGTAAACCGTCAGATTGCCGACCAGTCCCTTCTCGTCGCCGCGCATGGCCGAGAAGCCGATCCCGCCCATTTCCCCGTGGCTGTATCCGAGCCGGCCGCCGATCATCTTGTCGGTGTTCCCATCCACGTTCTGGTCCCACCCGTTCGACAGGTGGACCACCACGTCGATACCGCCGCCCAGGTCCATGGACAGCATGGCGCCGGTCAGGTTCGTCGGGAGTCCCATATCGAAGACCAGCGCGTGGGAGTACTGGTACATGTCCGGGGCGTCAAGGAGTTCGAACCCGATGGGCGCGTTGAACTTGCCGAAAGTAAGCGTCGGGTAGTTCCCCTCTCCCCGGCCCAGACCGAGGTCCAGGGTGACGTATCCCTGCTCCGCGTCGAGGGTGAACCCGCCTTCGCCGTCGCTCACCCATTCCAGGTCGGCTCTCAGCGTGCCGATGCCGCCCAGGTTTTTCACAAGATCGATCTCGACCTGGTCGAGGCCGAAGGTATTCGCGTCATCCGTACTGTTGTAGGTGTAGCTCGCGTCGACGAAACCCGAGATTTCGACCAGGTCGTCCAGAACCGAGCCGCCCTCCGCCTCCATGCCGTCTCCCCCGTTGTCCTGCGCGCCGGCCGGAAAGGCGGCAAGCACAAACGCCGCCAGCCAGATCGCCGTACTTCGCCATAAAAAGGTACCCATTTCGCGCCTCCATGAGGTGAAGTGATGGAAAAGGAAACCTTGATGCTTAAGACCGACCGAAATATTACGGCGTAAATCTTCTATGTCAACTAAACATTTGCCAACTACTAAACATTACAGGTTCTGAATACGTTCTACACTGTCCCGTTCCCCGGCGACGAGCAGCACGTCGTCCTCCTGGATCACATAGTCGGGGGTAGGAACGAAATGGGTCTGGTCGGCGCCGTGCTCCCGTTTCCGGATGAGCAGGATCTGCACCCCCTGCCGGCTGCGGACCTGCAGGCGCCGGATACTGCGCCCCTGGAACCGTCCGGGCGCGTTGATTTCGACCATGGCGTAATCGTCCCCCAGCTGAACGACCTGTCCGCCGGTCAACGTGTTCACCATGTTGCCGAACTCGCCGGCCAGGTCCCTTCTGGCGGTCTCCCGGTTGTAGGCGTCCATGACGTGCTCCCGGCTGATGACGCCGACGAGGCGTCCCGTGCCCGGTTCCACTACGGGGAAGGCGTTCACCTGGTGCCGGCCGAAGAGCAGCATGACCCCGTCCAGCGTGTCGGCGTCCGTAACGGTCGGCAGGTCGAACTGGGCGATGTCATGGGCCACGATGACGCCTTCCAGGTCCGCTCCGTACGCGACGAGACTGCGGATCCGGTCGAAGGTGACGGTGCCGTGGTACCGCCCTTCTTCGTCGGTTATGTAGAACTCCGTGTAGGAACTCTCCGCCAGGCGGGTCATCAGGTCGTCGAGGGGGGCCTGGGGCGGTATCGTCTCGAAAAACGGCGCGCGGACGTCCGAAACGGCAAGCGACCGCAGGATGTTCGTCTCCTGCCCCTTGTCCAGGTCGATGTTCCTTCTCAACAGGCGCAGGGTGTACACCGAGGGCTTCAGCAGGTAGGCGGACAGGGCCGTGCTGATGATGATGGAGATCACAAGCGGGAGGATCAGCGCGTAGTCGCCGGTCATTTCGACAATCATGAGGATCGACGTGAGCGGCGTGCGGATGGTCGACGAGACCAGGGCGCCCATGGCCACCAGCGCGTAGGCGCCGTGGGCCCCGCTCATGCCGGGGAAGAGGTAATTCACCAGCGTGCCGAAGGCGCCGCCCAGCATGCAGCCTACGAAGAGGGACGGGGCGATCACGCCGCCCGACGCGCCGGAACCCAGCGTAAAGGAAGTCGCCGCGATTTTCATGAAAACGAGCATGACCAGCAGCTTCCATTCCAGGTCCGAAAAGAGCGCCCGGTCCATGGTCTCGTACCCCACGCCGAGGATATGGGGATAGAACAGGGCGATGGCTCCGACCAGAAGTCCGCCCGTCATGGGTTTCAGGTATTCCGGGATCGGCACCTTCCGGTACAGGTCTTCCACGCCGTACAGCGCCCGGACGAAGCCCGTCCCCACGATGGCGGCCAGTATGCCCAGCACGGCGTAGAACGTGAGTTCCAGGGGGTGGTCCAGGCTGTGGGGGGGAACGAGGATCGCGGGCTGGTTGCCCAGGTAATGACGGGATATGGCCGTGGCCACCACCGAGGAAATCACGATCGGGCCGAACCGTCTGATGGAGAAGTTGCCCAGGATCACTTCCAGGGAGAAGAGCGCGCCGGCGATCGGCGTGTTGAAGGTAGCCGCGATGCCGGCCGCCGCGCCGCATCCCACGAAGGTGCGCATGCGGTGCATGTTCACCCGGGACAACTGGCCGAAAGCGGACCCCAGCGCCGCGCCGATCTGGGCGATAGGGCCTTCCCGTCCCACCGAGAGGCCCGTGCCGATGCTGATGGCCGTAGCCATCGAGGCTTCAACGGCGACCCGGGGCCTGATGCGGCCGCCGCGCAGCGCCACGGATTCCATGACGTCGGGCAGTCCGCGGGCTTCGCGCGTGCTGAAGTAGATGAGCACGCCCACGATCAGCCCGCCGGCCGCGGGGACGCCCACGATCAACGGGGTAACGGCTGACGAGACGTCCGGTATGCCGCCGCCCCAGGCGAGGAACTCGATGGTCCCGATCAGCCAGCGGAAGGCAATGGCGCCCGCGCTTCCGAGCACCCCGATGATCGCCGCGGCGCTGATCATGAAGACCTGGTCGGTCGTCCGCATCCGTTCGATGTTGGCGTGCAGGCGCTGTCTGAAGCGCCGCGCCATCACGCGCCAGAGACGAAAGACCCGGAGCCTCGAAAGATTCATGGAACGCCCTTCCCACCTTCGCCTTGTCATCAAAAGGGAAACCTGGTATCATACATATACCTGGCGATCGAGGTGAAGTCAATTTCCGCCAGAAGCGAACCTTTACATGTTCCGCCGGAGAAAAAGCCGTACATGTCCGAAGATTTCAGTATTCCACTGCCCGACACGACCGGATGGGGCGAGCCGGACCGGGGCATAAGAGTGAAACCCGTGGACGGCCGCGGCATCCTCATGCGGGACTGCCAGGTCGGAAGAGCGGGCGAAGTGCCGGAAGTGGCGTCCGGCGGCCAGGGCCTGGCCCAGCGGGGTTCGGTGGTCGATCCCGGAACGCCCGATTTCGGGTTCACCATCCGGGAAAAGAAACTGGTATGGGCCGATAACATCGCGGAGCTGTACGAGCAGGGCAAGGCCGGCCAGTGGGACGCGACGACGGATATCCCCTGGCACGAACTGCCCGTGCTGCCGGACGACCTGGAACAGGCGGTCTGCCAGGTCATGACCTTCCTGATCCAGAACGAATACCTGGCCATGTACCTGCCGGCCAAGTTCATGAACCGGATCGATCCCCAGTTCTCCGAGGTCGTCCTCTTCCTGGCCACGCAGGTCATGGACGAAGCAAGGCACGCGGAGGTCTTCACCAAGCGGGCCCTCGCCAACGGCGGGGGGCTTCAGTACGTCTCGGCCGCGACGGAATGGTCCCTGCGCAGCCTGCTGGCGCAGGACGACTACTCGAACGGTTCCTTCCTGATGCACGTCCTCGGCGAGGGGACCTTCATGGAACTGCTGATGTTCCTCGAGCAGGTCGCGCCGGACCCGGTCACCGCGCGCACCTTCAAGCTGGCGCGACAGGACGAGGGGCGCCACGTGGGGTACGGGATCTCCCATTTCGCCTACCACATCGAACAGGACCCTTCGATCAAGGGAGACCTGATGCGCGCGGCCGAGGAACGCACTCTGTTCCTCCAGCAGGCATCGGGTTCCAGTCCCTTCGTGCTCAAGGCCATGATGACGCTGGCGGGCGGAGGATCGCACCCGGAGCAGCTGGCCCGGGGGCGGGACGCGGTGATGGGCCTCTACGAAGAGATGCACCGCAAGCGCGTGCGCGAACTCGTGGCCATCGGCTTCGATCGCGAGGACGCCGAACGCATATCGGAACTGCACGGCAGCGGCGTACGCAACTTCATGTAGGATATTGCCTTGCCAGGCTTTGACCTGACAGGCGGGACCGGCTGCTCATGGGCGTAGTGCACAAACACCGCGGACGGAACGGAGGGAACGACTGGTCCGGCGTCGAGATGGAGCCCTATACCAAAGGCGGAGCGGTAGGCGGATCGGTGCGGGTAGTCATCGGTCCCGAAGACGGGGCGAACAATTTCGCCGTGCGCTACTTCGAAATCGAGCCGGGCGGACAGTCCTCCTTCGACCGCCACCCCCACGACCACGGCATATACATACTCCGGGGCCGGGCGAAGGTGCTCATCGGGTGGGACGTGCATGACGTGGGACCGGGCGACGTGGTGTACATCGCGCCCAACGAACAGCACCAGTTCGAGAGCGTCGGCGAGGAGCCCCTCGGCTTCCTGTGCGTCGTGCCCCCCAAGGGCGGCCCCGCCGAACCTCCCAAGGGCAACCCCGCCGAACCCGGCGCAGGCTGACCCCGCCGAACCCCCCCAAGGGCGGCCCCGCCGAACCCGACGCAGGCTGACTCCGCGAAATCCGACGAACACGGCCCCGCCGGACCCGGCGCAGGCTGACTCCGCCGAACCCCCCAAGGGCGGCCCCGCCGAACCCGACGCAGGCTGACTCCGCGAAATCCGACGAACACGGCCCCGCCGTTCAACCGCTCCGGGCGGCGCTGTTTTTCATCCCGTTCGACACCAGGTGCAGTTGCGTGTTCACGTATCCCGGACGCACTTCTTCGAAATGGGGACCCATGATCCGGTGCAGGTCGCCCAGGGCGTGGAAGGGTACGGTGGGAATGGCGTGGTGTTCGGCGTGGTACGCGTTGTTCCAGTTCAGCCAGCGGACCACGGGAATGGTCAGGACCGTCCGCGTGTTGAGCAGGATATGGCGCACGCGGGGGCAGCCCGTATGTTCCGACATGCGTATGAGGCGCATGACCGGTTCGCCCAGGAGCCGGGGCGCCAGCCAGTAGAGGACCACCGCCGCCGTATCGAACCAGACCGACACGGCCGCCAGCGCGCCGTAAGCCAGGACCATGCTCCAGGACTCCACCACCACGCCGCCTCGTTCCCGCCGGGGAAGGAACTTCCTTTCCACCGCGTTGAACCGCCCGAAGAGCATGCGCGCCAGGATGGTCAGGTTGCTGTAGAAATAGGGAATGCCGGTCGCGTAGAAGAGATAGCCGCCGAGCCGCTCCGCCATGGGGATCATCTCGGGGTCGTCGCCGGTAATCTGCGTGTGGGAATGGTGGGCCAGGTGCTCGTAACGGAAATAGACGGGGATCAGAAACAGCCCCGTGCCGGTTATCCAGCCGACGATCCGGTTCATTGCCGGGCTTTTGAACGCCGTGCCGTGGGAACATTCATGGAAAGGCGCGAACCAGTGCACCACGACGGCGCCATGGGCCAGCAGGGCCGGAACCAGCCACCACGTGCCCAGGGAAAGCGACACCAGGTAACCGGTGAACAAGGTGGCCGCCAGGTGGCCGCCCAGGAAGATGAAGCCCGGCAGGTTGCGGCGCCGCAGCAGTTCGCCCAGCCGGTCCGGCGGTACGATATCGGTGGGCTTTACCGGGGGCCGCTTCGTTCTGGTTTCGGGGACGGACATGGGTCGACTGTAGTCTGATCGGATGGACGGGGACGGTACTCCGGCCGGCGCCCGGCATGTTTCGCAGGTTGCGGCCGGCACCTGGTTCGCCTGGCTCGCCTGGTTTACCCGGCCGGCGCCTGGTACGTTTAGTAGGTAGCGGCCGGCGCCTGGTCCGCCTGGCCGGCCGTGCCAGCCGGCCGAACCGGCTGGGCCGGCTGTCTAAGCGCGCGCCGTGCGGTCGTCGATCTCCACGATACCCCGTTCGAGATCGAAGCGGCGCGTTTTCTGCTTTTCCACGTCTCCCACGGTCACGCGAACGAAGTAAGCGCCGTCGGGATAGTCGATGGAGTGGATATCCCCCTCGGCGAAGGCGGTCGCCTCCCCGGCGCCGACGACGTACTCCCGGGCCACCTCGAGGCGGGCCGGCCCTTCGGAGCCTCCATCGTCCAGCCGTTTCCATCGCCGCATCCGGGTGTGCCCCGTGAAGTTGCCGTAAATCACGCTGCAGGGTCCGTGATCGTGGGGCGGGGACGTGCCGCCTTTACGCCCTCCATGGACGATGACGTAAATGTCGGTCTCGGGATCATGGCCGATCACCGTATGGCCCTCGTACGCATCCATGTCCACGTAGGTCTCCAGCAGGTCCGGCTGGCCGAGCAGCCGCTCGGTATTCTTCCTGATCGGTTCCAGTCCTTGCCTGATCCCGTTCTCGCGCACGATTCGCCGTGCGTCACCCAGAAATACATCGACGGTATACCCTGTCATCGATGGCCTCCCCGCTGTTTCGTTTCCGGCCCGCATGCAAGAAAGTTGAGAATATAACTTGCAATTCGGAGCTAAATGTTATATTATATTCATCTTGGATTCAATATACGCGCTAGACCATAATTTGTCCATAAATACTCAGAGGCCCGTTACGCTCGGTTATCCAACGGAGGAGTGAGGATGACACGCATCAAGAAGCTGAATTGTCTTGCCGTCTTCATGGTTCTGGCCGCGCTGGTCGCGACGCCCGCGATTCAGGCACAGACGATCGCGGACGCGAAGACGAAAGTGGAGGCCATGCCGGACGATCCCCCCCGTCACTACAATCTCGGCATAGCCTACTTCAAGGCAGGACAGTATACGAACGCCATCGGCGCCTTCCAGAAAGCCGTCGAACTGAAGGCGGATTATAAGGAAGCGTACTACAACCTCGGCCTTTCCCAGCAGAAGGCGGGCCAGACCTCCAGCGCGATCAATTCGTTCAAGAAAGCGACGGAGATCGACGCCGGGTATGCCGACGCGCACGGTGCGCTGGGCAGCGCCTACCAGAAACTCAAGCGCAGCACCAGCGCGATCAGTTCCTACCGGGCCGCGATCCGCATCAACGGCAAGAAGGCGAACTGGCACTACAACCTGGGTATCCTGTACCAGACCCGCGAGGACTATCCGAACGCGATCAAGTCCTACGAGGCCTATCTGAAACTGGCGCCCCGGGCCAGGAACGCCGCGTCGCTCCGTAACATCGTCGCCCAGATGAAGGACGCGATCCGGTAAGCGTCGTCCGGTACCACGGAAAGCATCACCAACGTAAAAAGCCTCCGCGCAGATCATCCCGTCGCGCGGAGGCTTTTTGTTTTATGTACTGTTTGCATCGAACGCTGGAACGTTGTGCCGGGGTCCGCCCCATGCGTTTTTCAGCGGGCGATGTAGACCCGCGTATAGTCCAGGGCGCCGACTGTGCCGTCCGGGTTTTCCGTCATGCCCTTCACCCAGGGCTTCCTGAGTTCCAGGTTCACCGGATGGAACAGGAAGGACCCGGCGTAGTCGGAGACCATGATCTCCTCCGCCTCCGCGTAGAGCGCGCGGCGCTTCCCCCTGTCCAGTTCCGCGGCCGCCTGTTCCACGATCCGGTCGAACTCCGCGTTCGTCCAGTCGGACCGGCCGTAGCCCTGCGGCTGAGAGTGCCAGATCATGTCGAGCATGTTGCGCGGGTCGAGATAGTCCGCGTAGAACACGATCAGTCCCAGGTTCATGCGCCAGTTGTACATATTGTTCATGTACATGGTCCGGTCGGCGCTCCGGATGGTCACGTCGACCCCGATGTTCTCCTTCAGCATGGCCATGATGGCCTCGCTGATCCGCTTGATGGTGGGATTGGGCGCCCGCAGCCACATTTCCTGGCGGGGGAACCCCCTGCCGCGGGGATAGCCGGCTTCCCCTATGAGCTCCCGGGCCCTGTCCGGATCGTAGGACTGAAAGGGCTTCATCGCCTCTCCGTTGTACTCCGCGAATTCGGGCGGGATCATGGAGTAGGCGGGGACGGCCGTTCCGCCCAGGAGGATGCGGGTGATGACCTCCCGGTCGATCGCCCGGGTGAAGGCTTCCCGGACCCGCACGTCGTCGAAGGGCGGCTGGCGCGTGCGGTAGAAGAGGTACCACGACGCCCGCGCGGCCACCTTGACCAGGTCCGGCGCGAGAACCGGATCGGCCATGATGCGGGGCATGTCGGTCACGTCGACGAGTTCGCGGTCCACCTCGTTGTTCTCATAGGCGAGGACCGTGGCCACGGCCGCGTTGCGGAAGGGATGGATGACCTTCTCCAGGTAGGGCTTGTGGGGACCGTTGTACATGGGGTCCGGCACCAGGGTCATGTGGCTCCCGGTGACCCACTCCGATACTTTGAACCCCGAATTCGAGACGATGTTCTCCAGCCGGGTCCACTTCCGCTCGTATTTCTCCACCTGCCACGGGGGTACGGGCAGCGCGTTTCCGTAGGATACGATGTAGGGCAGGTACGGGGCCGATTTCTCCGTCTCGATGACGAGCGTGAGATCGTCGGCCGCGCGGACGCCCAACTGGGTCAGGTCCTTCATTTCGCCGCGGTTGATGGGACGGGCGTTCTTGAAATCGTGGTAGAAGAACCCGTAGGGGTTGGCTTCCTCCGGGTCCAGCATGCGGCGGAAGGAGTAGACGAAGTCATGGGCCGTGACGGGCCTGCCGTCGCTCCATCTCGCGCCTCGCCGCAGGTGGAAGGTCCACGTCTTGCCGTCCGGCGAAGAATCGTAGCTGTCGGCGGCCGCCGGTTCCGGGTTCCAGTTCGGGTCCCGCCGGAGCAGGGGCTCGAAGGGGATGATCGTGTCTTCGGTGTCATAGTCGTTGATGGCGGAGTCGAGCGTGCGGGGTTCCGGGCTCATGTACCTGAAGACCTGCTGGTCCCGCGGGGAGGCGTCCGGGGGCAGGGGGCGGGCGGCCGATTCACTGGAGCTTCCGCCCTGCGCGGAGATCAGCAGGGGGACCAGGTAGAATATGGCGGCGGCGCCGAGCGCGACGGTGGCCCATTTGAAAAATTTAGACATGATTCTGTTCCTGTATGATGGTTCGAATGAACAAAGACGGGCCAGCCGGTCCGGGCGTTCCAGGCTGTCCAGGCAGACCGGGCTGTCCAGGCAGACCAGGCAGACCAGGCTGTCCAGGCAGTCCAGGCAGACCAGGCTGTCCAGGCAGTCCAGGCAGACCAGGCTGTCCGGCGAATCCCGGCCGGGCCGTCAGATTTCTTCCAATGTGTCGGCCATGGCCGCAACCAGGCCGTCGATATGCGATTCGTCCATGGCCGCCGACAGGCAGTTCATGGCGAGGCCGTTCGACAGATAGTAACCGCGATTGAGCAAGCCGAGAAAAACCTCGGATACGGGGCCCTTGTCCGCCGCCGCTGCCGCCCGGTAGGTTCTGACCGGCCCTTGCGTGAAATAAATGCTGAAGGTGGAACCGGACGCGGCCGCGGTCGCCACCGTGCCCGTGCGCGCGAACGCGTCCTCCAGGCCGCTCGTCAGGCGGTCGGTGAGCCGGTCCAGCCGGCCGTATACATCCGGCGTCAGCACTTCCAGCATGGCGAGACCCGCGGCCATGGTGACCGGGTGGGCGCTGAAAGACCCGCTCTGGAAAACCCGCGCCTTGCCCAGGGTGGGATCCAGCAGGGACATCAATTCCCTTCGGCCGCCGAAAGCGCCCGCGGGGAAACCGCCGCCCACGATCTTCCCGTAGGTGCTCAGGTCGGGCAGGATGCCGCACTGGGCCTGGACGCCGCCGGGCGACGCGCGGAATCCGACGATCTCGTCCAGGATCAGGAGCACCCCGTGCCGGGCGGTGATTTCGCGGACCGCCTTCACGAAGTCCATGCGCTGGGGGATGACGCCGGTCTTCGGGTCGAGTATCACGGCCGCCAGTTCACCGCGTTTCTCCGCGACGATCGCCTCGACGGCCGCCTCGTCGTCGAAGGGCAGGATGACGACGTTGTCGGTGGCGTTGGGCGGCATGCCCCCGGCGCTGGCCACGGGCACCGGCCGTTCGGGGGGACCCGCCTTCGCCGGATCGGGTGAAGTGCTGATCTCGACGGCGTCGTGGCTGCCGTGGTATCCGCCTTCGAACTTGGCGATGAGGTGCCGGCCCGTGTATTCCCGGGCCAGCCGGATCGCGTGGAGCGTCGCCTCCGTCCCGGAGTTGCAGAACCGTACCATGTCCAGGGACTCCACTCTGCCGCACAGCGCTTCGGCCAGGGCCGTTTCGACCCCCATGGGAGCGGCCACGGCGATGCCCTGCTCCAGCTGCCGCTTCACGGCCCGGACGACGGCGGGATGGTTGTGCCCGAGGATCTGCGTCGTGTGGTGATTGGCGAAATCCACGTACCGGTTTCCGTCCACGTCGTACAGGTGGCAGCCCTCGGCCCGCGCGATGGTGACCGGGTACGGCGCGTAGTAGTAGGCGCCTTTGGCCACGGCGGGCATGGCTTCACCCGCGCGCTTGAACGCTTCGCTCGAACCCGGCGTCCTTTCGCGATAGGCGGATTCCTGCGTTGTTATCTGTGCCGTAGTCATCGATCGTCGATTCCTTTCACATGGACCCATTCAATGGACCCGGTACGCTTCCCAGAGGGCCTTGTAATAGCCCATCAGCCGTTCGGGTTCGGGGCTGTGCGCGATTTCCGCCAGCGTGTAACCCCCGTAGCCGTCCGCTTCGAGGAGCCGGAACAACTCCCGCCACGGATACTCGGCACGGTAGATTTCGGTGATGTGCACCAGGCCGATCTTGTGGCTCAACAGCCGGTAGTTGGCCTCGATGGAACCGTTCACCACTTCGCCGAAATTCGAGTTCCAGCAGACATACGCGTTGGGATGGTCCGCGTGGTCCATGATGGCGCGCATGCGACGGGGCTCCTGGGTGTCCCGCCCGTGCACCTCGACCCGGATCTGCACGCCGAGGCCGGCCGCCGCTTCCGCGCATTCCCCGACGGCTTTTCCGATCTGCTCGAGGGTCTCCTCTTCCGGGACGCCCGCTTCCGTCTGCAGGCCGTTGGGGCGCACCTTGACCCCCGGACAACCGAGGTCGGCCGCCAGTCTCGCGTACTCGACGGTCCCGTCCACGTTCGCCTTGACCTCGCCGGGATCGACCGAATGATACTCGAAGGCCGTGCCGAGCCCCACCAGGTCCACACCGCCGTCCTCGAACCTTCGCCTGACCTCGCCGCGTTCGTCCCGACTGAGCGAAGCCTCCACGCCGTGGGCGTGGGTCGTGCGGAGCTCCACGCCCGTGAAACCCGTCCTGCCGCACATGTCGATGATGGCCGGCACGTCCCAGTCCCGGCCGATCTGGTAGGTCACGAACCCGAGCTTCATTTCGGCTCCTCGATCATATGGCCGCGCCGTTTTGTTGCCGGACCACGCTGGCGCGTCATCCCCGCAGCCGGCCGGTCGGGCGCTTAAACTTCGTATGCGGCAAGCCGGGCGCGTCAACCCCGCAGCCGGCGTACGCGCGCGGGCACGCTGTCCCCGTAGGTTTCGACGGAAATGATACGCTGTTCGCGGTCCTCAATGGGCAGGCGGACTCTCTGTCCGCCCCTTCGGTGCGACTCCCGCAGGGCGATGGCCACTTCCAGGGCCTCCCGTCCGTCCTCCCCCGAGCACTTCGGCGCATGGCCGTTTTCTATGGCCGAAATCAGGTCCGCGACGATGGTCAGTCCCATGGCGGAGTAGCGGGCGGGCCATGGAAAGGGCACGCGCGCCGGGACGCCCCTTCCCCGGGGGCCGCCCGGATGCATTTTGGACAATTCGACGTCCTGTCCGTTTGCGGTCGAGCGGAAACGGCCCTCCGTCCCGACGACGTCGATTTCCCAGTTCGCGCTTCCGCAATCCATGCCCCGCATAAAGGCCCGGATCCCGTTGTCGAAGGCGAGATACCCATTCCCTCTCAGGTCTTTCTCGTCCGCCGCCGCCTCGTCGGATTCCATCTCGCCATAGACCCAGTCCACGTTGCCGCCGGCCATGTACCGGATGATGTCGATCAGGTGGCTGCCGTTGTGGGAGAGATCGCAGTGGCCGTAGCCCGTTACCTGGACGATCTCGCCGAGTTCGCCGTCATCGATCAGGGATTTCGCCCGGGAGAAGAAGGGATTCCAGCGCCTGGCGCAATTGATGGCGAGGGCGGTGCCGTGTTCCGCGCAGGTCCGCACCATGGCGTCGGCCTCGGCCAGGCTGAAGGCGATCGGCTTCTCCGCCCATATGGCCTTCGCGCCCGCCCGGGCGGCGTCCTGCACGATCTGGGCGCGCAACCGGGCGGTGGTGCAGACGCTCACCAGGTCGATGCGCTCCCGCTCGAGCATCTCGCGGTAGTCGGCGTACAGGCGCCCGTCTTCGATGCCCCAGCGCTTGCCGAATATGGCGCGCTGTTCGTCGTGGGGATCCGCCCCGGCGACCAGGTCCACGTCCGGCGCGGCGTGGTAGGAAGGCGCGTGACAGTAGGGCAGGAAGATGGATCCGCCCTGGTCGATCTCGTCGTCGAAGGTGCTTCCCATGCGGCCGAGGCCGATCACGGCGGCGCGGAATCTGCTGGCCATTTTCTCCTCCTGCCGGTCCGGTGGAACCGGGTGGTTGCCCGCCTCGTCGCGTGTGCCGGACGAAAGGCTACGGACCGGGATTCGATCCCTTTGCGTCGTTCCGTCGTACCGAAGATTATACGGTGGCGCCGGATGGGGGACAAGCAACAAATGCGCCGCGCGGCGCTACCCGGCGCGGCCCGGTCATTCAACGGCGCTACCCGGTGCGGCCCGGTCATTCAGCGGCACAACCGCCATGAGCACGGCGGGATTCCGATCGTCCCGCCGTTACCCCCGCTCCGCCCGGCCGGACCAGAAGCGGCCCCACGTCTCCAGGTAGTCGGAACTGCTCCATGCCTTGTCCAGCCCCACGCCCGACATCACCCGGATGCCGAGTTCCTCGCAAACGCTCCACTCGGGGATATTGGACATGTCGGTCCGGTCTCCCCCTTTGGTGAACACGTGCGGCCGGATCACCCTCAGGGCCTCGCGGACCGTATCGTCGTCTTCTATTTCAAAGGGAATGACGTAGTCCACGGCGCGAATGCAGGAAACGACCCGGCAACGGGCCTCGAGGTCCATGAAGGGCCTGCCCTTTTTGCGTCGCAGGAACCCGTCGCCGTTGACGATGACGACCAGGGTGTCGCCGTGGCGGGACGATTCCAGCAGGCAGGAGGCGTGGCCGGGATGGAGCGGGTCGTACCCTCCGGAGGTCGCGACGATCGTACCGAGGCCGGCCCGCAGTCCGGGGAATTCGTTCAACTGGACGATGGCTGCGTGATCGGGCGTTGGTCGGGGCATGGGCTGGTTCGCTGGTCGGGCCGCGAGACGGAGGCGGGAATCAGAACTCGAGCGTCTCCCTGATCTGCAGCCGGTTGAACACGAGGCTCTTCTTCTGATCGTTGGCGTTGACGTGCACGAGATTGACCTGGTCTTCGAAGGACTCCAGGAGCAGCGTGTTTTTGATGGTCATCGAAGTCAATTCGGTCACGTCCGCGACTTCCACGTAGCACCAGATCGCGTCGGTATCTACTTCCTTGCCCAGAAAAGCGGCGTCGACCGGAAGCCCGTTTACCTCGAGTTCGACATGGCGCCCCAGGTAGCGGCCGATGTATTCGTCCGCCTTCTCCGCTTCGCGCTCCGTACCGAGATGAAGCCGGCCCGTACCCATGGATTCCAGGGCCTGTTCCAGGTCGTCGGTGAAGATGCGGAACGACAGCTCCAGCGCGTCGGCGTCCGCGTTGTAGTCTATCTGGCAGACGCTGATGTAGAACGGGTGGTTCCCGGGAAAATCCGTTCCCCCGGCGCGCGGTCCGGCGGCTCCGGCCGTCCAGGCCGCGGCTGCCAGCGCGACGCCTGTCAAAAGGAACCATGTGTGTCGTGGCCGCATGCGACGCTTCCTGGTTGACCGGCCGGTTCCGGCGAGTGAAACGTTAAACGAACTTATCCGAACTCTCCGGACGCCGCAAACAGATTCTCGCGGCGCGGCGCCCCGTGTTTGGCTTTACTTGCTTCCAGGCCTTCTGTATATTCCCCGGTTGTCGTATTCACGCACCGGCAAGTATCCGAAAACAACAATGGACCACACGAATTCCAGGAGGAGACTCATGACGAAGCGCTTGATGCATATCCTCGGCATACTGGGCATCGCGTGCCTTGCGGCGTCCGCGGTCCCGGTATCCGCACAGAAGGGTCCCGAGACGATCAACCGGAGCAAGTTCCGCCAGATCAAGCAGGAAGCCCCGACGCCGAACGTGTACCGGACCGCTTCGGGCGCGCCGGGCCACCAGTACTGGCAGAACGAGGCGGACTACGAGATGCGGATCGAGCTGGACGACGAGACGCAGCGCCTCTACGGCACCGAGGTCATCACCTACCACAACAACTCGCCCGACGATCTGGCCTACCTCTGGGTCCAGCTCGACCAGAACGTGCGGGCAAGGGATTCGGACACGCGGAAGATCGCGGGCAGCCGGGTATCGGGACAGATGAGTTTCGGCCAGCTGCGCAGGCTGCTGAACGACTTCGACGGCGGTTTCAAGATCGAGTGGGTGCGGGACCGTCGCGACAATCCCCTGTCCCATACCATCAACAAGACGATGATGCGGGTGAACATCCCCGAACCGCTCCGGCCCGGCAAGTCCTTCACCTTCAAGATCAAATGGTGGTACAACATCAACGACCGGATGAAGATCGGCGGTCGGTCGGGCTACGAGTATTTCGAGGAAGACGACAACTACCTGTACGCCATCGCCCAGTACTTTCCCCGCATGGCGGTGTACAACGAGGTCGAAGGATGGCAGCACAAGCAGTTCCTCGGCCGCGGCGAGTTCACCCTGCCCTTCGGCGACTACAAGGTCAGCATCACCGTGCCGGCCGACCACGTCGTCGCGGCGACCGGCGTGCTCCAGAACCCGAAGGACGTGCTGACCGACGAGCAGCAGGCGCGGTTCGAGCGGTCCAGGACGGCGGACGAGCCCGTCATGATCGTCACCGAAGCGGAAGCCATCGAAGCGGAGAAGAGCCGTTCGACCGAGAAGAAGACCTGGGTATTCCACGGCGACAACGTCCGGGACTTCGCCTTCGCCACTTCGCGCAAGTTCATCTGGGACTCCATGGGCGTCCGGTCCGGGCCGCAGGAAGTGATGGCCATGTCCTTCTATCCCAAGGAAGGCAACCCGCTGTGGGAGCGGTACTCCACGAAGGTCGTGGCCCACACGATCGACGTCTATTCGAAGTACACATTCCACTATCCCTATCCCACGGCCATCTCCGTGCACACGAACCGGATCGGCATGGAATACCCGATGATCTGCTTCAACGGGGGCCGGCCGGAAAAGGACGGGACGTACAGCGAGCGGATCAAGTACGGCATGATCAGCGTGATCATCCATGAGGTCGGGCACAACTACTTTCCCATGATCGTCAATTCGGACGAGCGCCAGTGGACGTGGATGGACGAGGGGCTGAACACGTTCCTGCAGTACCTGTCCGAACAGGAGTGGGACACCGAGTATCCGTCCCGCCGTGGAGCGGCCCACCGGATCGTCGACTACATGAAGGGCGACGTGGACCGTATCTCGCCCATCATGACCAACTCGGAGTCCGTGTTCCAACTCGGTCCCAACGCCTACGGAAAGCCGGCCACCGCGTTGAACATCCTCAGGGAAACGATCATGGGGCGGGAACTCTTCGACCATGCCTTCCGCAGCTATTCCCAGCGGTGGATGTTCAAGCATCCGTCCCCCGAGGATTTCTTCCGCAGCATGGAAGACGCGTCCGCGGTGGACCTGGACTGGTTCTGGCGCGGCTGGTTCTACAGTACGGACCACGTGGACCTCGGGCTGAACGAGGTGAAGTGGTTCCAGATCAATACGCGGAACCCGGAAGTGGAGAAGGAGATCGCCCGGTCGGACCGGGCGGAGGAGAACCGGGGCATCAGCTACGCGCGCAACCAGACCGACATCCAGGACCCCATGGTCAGGCAGGATTCGACGCTGGTCGATTTCTACAACAGGTACGATCCCTTCGAAGTGTCCATCCTCGACCGGGACGAGTACGAGAACTACCTGAGCGGCCTCGACGCCGAGGACCTGGCCATCCTGGAGAGCGGCAAGCACTTCTACGAACTGACCTTCGAGAACGTCGGCGGGCTGGTGATGCCGCTGATCCTGGAGTTCGAGTTCGAGGACGGCACGAAGGAAGTACAGCGGATACCGGTGGAGATCTGGCGGCTGCGGGACGACCGCGTGACCAAGGTGTTCGTCATGGATCAGGCGGTGGAGCGGATCACCCTCGATCCCTTTCTGGAGACCGCGGACACCGACCTGAGCAACAACGTCTGGCCGCCGCAGTCGAAACCCACGCGATTCCAGCTGTTCAAGCAGCGCCGCCGGACGCCGGAGAACCCGATGCAGCGCCAGAACCGCGCGGAAGAGAGAGAGAAGGAAGCACAGGACACGAAGACGGAAACGCGGTAGGCCCCGCGTTCCCTTGCGGCATCGAAACGCGGCAGGCCCCGCGTTCCCCTACAGCTTCAGCCAGCAGAGGCCTTCGCCGCTGCGGTAGTAGACGGACACGGCCCGGCCGTAGACCGCGTCCTTCGAGATGTATCCGAAGGCCCGTCCGTCCTTGCTGTTCCCCCTGGCGTCTCCTATGGCCAGGAGAAAGCCGGGGGGAATGATCTCCGGACCGTAGTCCTCCCCCCCGCTGTAGCTCAGGTTCAGGCGGACCCGCCTTTCGCCGTAGAACTCCTCCCGCATATCCGTAACGGACCCCATCGGCGCGCCGTTGATGGAGACCTGTCCGCTGCGGATCGAAACGGTGTCGCCTCCCACGGCGACGATCCGCTTCACCAGGCGGATGTCCTCCACCGGCGAATCGAACACCACCACCTCGCCCCGTTCCACTTCGCGCCCGTCGGTGAGTTTCCACTCCGTGAAAGGGACGCGAAATCCATAGGTGTACTTGGCCACGAAGATCCGGTCTCCGGGCAGGAGCGTGTACTCCATGGAACCGGACGGCACGGTATAGTGATCGGCCAGGGTCGACCGGGCCGCAAGCAAGACCAGGGCGATGAGTCCGAATGAAACGGCTTCCCTGCCGATGGTCTTCAGCCTGGGGTGCATTGGTGCCTCTGTTTTCTCTCCGGCTGGGCCGGTCCGCCCGGCCGGGCCGGCATAGGCCGGTTCTGTCCGATCCGCCCGGTTCGTCCCGACAGGTTCTGCCCAGGCCGACCGTCCGGCCCGCCCGGTCAGACCCGTCAAATCCGGCCCGCCCGGTCAGATCCGTTTGAAGAAGTAGTTGGTTACGCCGTCCTCGCCGAACAGGATATCCAGAAACATGAGATCATCCTCGGTCAGCGGTTCCACCGACGCGCCGGCCATCATCTGCACCATCTGCTGCTTGGTGAGCGTCAGGGTCAGATCGTCGCCGTCCACGCGATAGTTTCCCAGGAAGAACACGGTCTCGCCGTGTTTCGCATGCAGTATCGAACCATTGGCCGACCAGGTCCCCGAGGTGCCTTCGCCGTCCTCCCACGTGGCGTCCGGGGCGAGCATCAGCGTGGCGATGGGCGAGTTCCGGAGTTCTTCGAGCATCCCTTTGAAAAACTCGGCGAGAAGCATGTCCACCGTGGCCTCGTCGAGGCCGCCTTCGTTGATCAGGTAGTCCTTGAGATTCTCCGAAAGCGTCTCCACGATGTCCGTGTTCTCGAACCGCCACGAACCGACCAGGTCCAGATCGATGACCCTGACCTCGCCGGGCGGCCCCTGCGGACCCGCCGGTCCTTGCGGACCCGTACCGCCGTCCGTGCCGGGCACACCCTGTGTTCCCGCGGGCCCCTGCGGACCCGCCGGTCCCACCGGCCCCACCTTTCCTTCGCAGCCTATCACGAACAGCGCTGATACCAGCGCCATCAGGCTCATGGTCGCCGTAGCATGTAAACGCTTGCGACTGATCATCTCGATATCCCCCCGTAGAAAAGGATTAGCGCGTTCCCCGATCAGGCGTTTGTTAGTCTCTAGAGGACAGGAAGAACTGCAGAACGTACCAGAACAACAGCGCCACGGAGGCGAAGAGCTGGAGCGCCGCACCTACGTGCCGGTCTTCGGGATAGTGATGCAGCACATTGGACGTGTCGTAGAGGATCGCCCCGCCCGCCAGCAAGATCATGGCCACGGTGAAGATCGTCCCCAGGTTGAACCCGAAAAGCACGCTGGCCACGATCAGCACGAGGGCGCAGATGAATCCCCACCGCAGCAGGCCGCCGAGGAAGGAAAAGTCCTTGCGCGTGTGGAAGGCCACGATCGTCAACCCGAGGAATCCGAGCAGCGTTACCGTGGCGGCGCTGTTGATCACGCCCGGCGCCATGGAATCGGCGATGTAGAGCAGTGGCGTGAAGATGATGGATTCACCCACGACGAACAGGCCCAGCGCGCCGTATTGGCCGCCCTTCGATCGCGCGTTGAACGCGAAATGGGTCGCGATCCAGCTCAGGATCATGAAGCCGCCGAGCACGATGAGCCAGGAACCGCCGAGCAGCACGCGGGCGATCGACTCCGCCATGCCGGTCTGGAACAGGTAGATCTCGATCAGGGCGAACGCCAGGATCGCCCCGAGCAGGTGCGTATACGTTCGTGTGATGAATGCGCCGCGCACGTTGACGCCAAGCTGCGCGACGGGTATGCCGTGCCGGGCCGTGTAGGCCGCCGTCCTGTTCATGGTTTCACGCTCCTTCTTTCGGGTCAATCAACTGGTTTTGACGGGTTGCTTCGATCGCGCCGCCGGGTATCGGGCTTCCGCGACCGGCCCGGCCCCGGTACACGCGTTCCGGTTACGATTCGCCGAGCAGATCCTCGAGGTCCTGCAGCACGTTTCCGTCGGACCGCACCAGCGCCAGGATGGCGTTGTGGGGGACGATGATGTAGGTCTTTTCCTGGTAGTTTATCTCGATGGACTCCTTGCGCAGATAGAAGGCGAAGTCACCCGCCTGGGCCTGCAGCGGCAGGTAGCGCACCGATTCGGCCGGTCTCGCGACCGGGTCGCCCTCGTTGTAGTCCGGATTCGGCATCAGGTGCCCCGGTCCCACGCGGACCACCCGTCCGGTCCCGACCTTTTCCTTCTCCGTTACCGTGGCGGGCAGGTACAGTCCCGAATGGGTGAGCTGTTCGCCGTCGTGCTGTTCGACGAGCACCCTGTCGCCCACAATGATTAACTCGCTCATATTCCTTTCGCATCCTGGTTCAGGGTTTCAGGGTTCGATTCCGAAGCGCTCCCGCAACACCTGCAGAAACTCCGCCTCGTCCGCGAGCTCCCGTTCCCGGCGCCGGGCGCTTCCCGTTTCACCGATGGCGGTAGCCCGCGACGGGAACCCTTCCGTCACGATCAGGCGCCGTTCGCTCAGCGTGACGCGCCCCGTCTTCGTGGCGAGCGAACACATGCGCTGCCGCGTGAAATGGGACTCCGGCGATTGCTGGTGATGTTCGCAACCGGGCGTAAAGTCCGCCAGCCGACGGGGCCGCAGCTGGAAGCGATACTCGAGTTGCCAGTCTCCGGCCGCGGTCCGCTGACTCCGACGCGCGCGCAATAGGCTGCGATATCCATGTCCATCCCGCTTCCCTGTGTATTCCGAGGCGCAAAATGGATTATGGCCTGACTGTGCGCCGTGTGCTCCGGACCCTCACTCCTTAACACACTATATTATACGACGATTCGCCTTGTACTGGCAACCAAAATCCGGTCACTCAAACGGTGGCCGCTGCCGCCCGGAAACGTGCGGATCGGACACGGGAAGACGGGCTGGACGACACGCCGGAACCGCTGCTCAACGCGTTCCGGAAGCGGCTGTGCTACAGGACCGCCCCCGCTCTAATCAACCCTTCGACGCGGTCCTCGGTATAGCCCAGTACATCTGCGAGCACATACCGGCGGTCGCGGTTGAACTCCGGTGGCGCGTTCAGCTCCGGCGGCGGCGTAACCGCGTCGCTTTCGAAGGCGATCGAGCGCAGTCCGTCGATCGCCTCGCCGTCCCCCTTCCTCCCACGCAGCCGCAACGGGGCCACGGACTCCTGGGCAAGTACTTCGTCCAGCCGCCGGACCGCCCCGGCCGGCACGTTGCGGGCCTGCAGCGCCGCCAGCAGGGATGCCCTGTCGCGTTGGCCTATTCGATGCGCCAGCAGCGTACTCAGCGCGTCGCGGTGCACGACACGTTGCGGGTTTGTCCGGAACCGCTCGTCTCCTGCCGCATCGGGAACGCCCAGCACTTCGCAAAGCGCCTGGAACTGGCGGTCCGTGCCTACGGCCAGCACGACGGGTTCGCCGCCGCGCGTCGCGTATATGGTACCGTACGGAGCGATGTTCGGGTGGTCGGAACCCGCGCGGCCCGGTACGGATCCGGCGACCAGGCAGTTCGCCGCCTGGTTGGCGAGCGACGCGACCCCGGCGTGGAACAGCGACACCGTATTGTATGACCCCCGGCCGGTTTGCATCCGTTCGATGAGGGCGATCAGCAGGGCTTCTTTCAACTGGTGGGCCAGGAGCAGGTCGATGAGGGCCACCGGCATTTTCACGGGGCCGCTTTCTTCGGTGCCGTTCATTCCCGTGAAACCCGTTTCCGCCTGCAGCACGGCATCGAACCCGGGCCGCTCGTCCTCTGCTCCGAAGGCGGTGATATCCGCGTAGATGAGCCGATCGTTGAGGCTGCGCAAGGCCGGGTAGTCGAGCCTGAACTTCTCCGCGTCGCCGGTTTTGAAACTCTGCATGAACACGTCGGCGCGCTGCAACAGGTCGCAGAGGACCGCGTATCCTTCGGGTATCGAAAAATCGATCCCGATGGATCGCTTGCCCCAGTTCACCGAGGAGAAATAGGCGGAGACGTCGCCGTCCCGGTCTTCCGAAGGCAGTTTCCAGTGGCGGGTCGTATCGCCGCCGGTCTTCGGGTTCTCCACCTTGATCACCGTGGCGCCGAGTTCCGCGAAGAACATGCCCACGGCGGGGCCGGCCAGGACGTTCGCGGCCTCGACGACGATCAGGTCTGTGAAAATGGAATCGGTGGAAGACATGGGAGGACCCGCCGGTCGGCCGGATCGCCGGTCAGCCGGATCGCCGGTCGGCCGGATCGCCGGTCAGCCGGATCGCCGGTCGGCCGGATCGCCGGTCAGCCGGCAAGCATATCGAAGAGACCCATGCACAGGGACCTGCTGCGGCCGTCTTCGTCCATGTTGGAACGCCAGGTGGAAATGGAAAGCGCGGCAACGTCGCAGTGTTCCGCGAGATGGCGGAACACGCGCTCCAGATCGGTGGACGGAGGTCCGCCCGGGGCGGGGTAGCCCATGGCGGGCGCCTCGGACGGATCCAGGATGTCGGTGTCGAAATGGATGTAGACCGGCCTGCCGGACAGGTCGCACCCCAGCAGTTCCAGTACATCGGGGAAATGCCGCAACCGGGACGCTTCGACCAGGTCGCGTTCTCCCGGATCGAGATCCCTGCCGTCCGACATGATGACGTCTCCGTCGGGGATCGGATCCATGCGCACGTTCTCGATCATGGTCTGCTCGCCGAGGCCGACCATCATGGCCAGGGGCATGCCGCCCAGGAAACCGCTCGGCGTGGTCTCCCAGGTGTTGAAGTCGCCATGGGCGTCGAGCCACAGGAAGAGCGGCTTGATACCGGCGCGCTGCAGCCCGGCCATGACCGGAATGGTCGCGCAGCAGTCGCCCGCCACGCTGACCGGCCGCCTGCCGGCCCCGGCGGCTTCGGCCACACGGTCGGCGAGAGGTCGATGCACGCACAGGGTGCGGGACATTTCGCTGTCGCCCCGCAACTCCGTTTCGTTCACGACCCAGTCGTCCCGCGCGAGGTCCAGGAGCGCGGGATCGTACCGGTCCAGGAAGTAGGGCGTGAGTATGTACTGGTTTACCATGGCAACCCCGCGGTCCTCAGGTGAAGTCGAGCCACCGCTCCCCTTCTTCCGGCATCCAGCAGGTCTCGGTGACGGTGTCCAGGTCGAAGAACTGGTAGGGATCCACCTTCTTGTATTCCGCGTAGGGCCCCGACCAGTCCTTGCGCCGCGCCTTGTATGCGAGGAACCCTTCGTGGGACACGTATTCGAATACCATGACGTATCGCCCGGTGGCCCGGGCGGTATCGCGCGCCACCTCGCGGTAGTACCGGGCGGACCGCCATTCGGGGAACAGATCGTCCCTGTGGGCTTCCACGAAGGCGAACCAGGTCCGGATCATTTCGTCGTGGTCGACCTTCCGGCCGGGTTTCGGAACCCAGGTTTCCACTTCGTAGAATGACATGGTCCGTCCGTTCGGCCTCGCGCCGGGAGAACACCCGGCCTGTAACAGGGAGACAGGGGCAGCAGGATTCGAACCCGCGACCTACGGTTTTGGAGACCGCCGCTCTACCAGCTGAGCTATACCCCTACGATGACCACGCTGTACCGCTTCGCACAAAATACATCGCGAAGGCCTGATTGGCAACCACAAAACAGCCTTCCCGCACCCGCTCCAACCGGATCGATATCCCTTGCCGAAAGCGGCCCGCCGGCCTATGATGGCCTATCATGAACGCCTTTCAGAAGACGGCCCTGGCGACGCTGGCGGCCACGATCCTGCTTGTCTCCATCGGCAGCCTGGTGCGGATCACCGGGGCCGGCCTGGGCTGTCCCGACTGGCCCAGGTGCTGGGGTTCCTGGCTGCCGCCGGCGAGCGTCGAGGACCTGGACCGGGATTACCTCCTGGAGCAGGGCTACGATATCGCCGAGTTCAATCCCGTCAAAATGTGGATCGAATACGCCAACCGGCTCGTGGGCGTGGCGATCGGGATCCTCGTATTCGCCACCTTCCTGCGTTCGTTTCGATACCGCGGCACACAGCCAGCGGTTTGCTACGGCGCCGGCCTTTGTTTCGTGCTGGTCGGGTTCCAGGGATGGCTGGGCGGGCAGGTGGTCAGGTCCGGCCTGCAGCCCGGGATCATCACGCTCCACATGGCCCTGGCGGTCATCCTGCTGTGCGCCCTGCTCTACGTGACCTTCCAGACCTTCGGACCGCGGTTCCGCGTCGAACTGGCGACCGGAGCCCGCGCCGTGCTCCTGCGGCTGGCCCTCGTGCTCCTGGCGGTCACGACGATCCAGCTCCTCCTCGGCACGCAGGTCCGCGAGGGCATCGATCCCTTCATCAAAGACGACGGCGGCCTGCCCCGCGGCGAATGGCTGGCCCGGGTCGGGTTCGTCGACCACGCGCACCGGCTGTCCTCCTGGCTGGTCCTGCTCGCCGGCGTCCTGGTGTACCGGTCCGCGCGGCGGCATGCGCCCGGAAGCCGGCTGACGCAGGTCTCCGGGCTCATCCTGGCCGGCATCGCGTTACAGATCCTGATCGGCATCACCCTGGCTTACGGGGACCTGCCGCGACCCGCCCAGGTCATGCACCTCACCCTGGCCACCCTGCTGGTCTGTGCGGAATGCAGCCTGATTCTCATGGTGAGGGCGGCGGGACGCTGACCACCGGACGCCGGCCGCCTGCCGCGGGCCGCTTGCTTCCGGCCGCTTGCCGCGGGCCGCTTGCTTCCGGCCGCTTGCCGCGGGCCGCTTGCTTCCGGCCGCCGGCCGCTTGCCGCGGGCCGCTGTCCGCCGTTTTCTACTTTTCACGAACAGGCCCTGCCATTATGTTTGGTCTTGTTTCTCAAAAAACGCCGCATTCCGGTGCGATACCGCGGCCGCCGCCGGTTTCGCCGGACCCGGCCGCCAACCCCTGGGATGAACCAATGGACGATCTGACGGACCAGTTGAAACGGATCAGGAAACTGTTCGAAGACGGCGGGCTCACCGCCGATGAGATCGACCGGGCCCTGGCGCTGGTCCGGGACGGCTCGGCGGGACGGAAACAGAGCCTGCTCTATTTGCACGCCCCGACGACCAACCCCCACTCGGCCGTGGTCGGCATCAGCATCTACGAGGACGGGGCGGATTCCGACGGACTCGACGAGAACAGCGATTTCAGGTACCGGTCGATCAAGGAAGCGCTGGACGACGGATGGCGCATCATCAAGTTCCCGGAGGCGTCCCTGGCCATGAACGAACAGGACAACTACGGCCTGGGCTACGAATTCGTCCTGGAGAGGTGGAGATAAGCATGGCATCGGCACCCTACGGCAAGAAAATGGATTGCGCGGCGACCATGACGGACCGCGAGGTGATCGATTTCTGCAGGAACGGCTACCTGATGCTACCGGAAGTCGTACCGGACGAGATCAACGAACAGGTCGTCGACTACCTGGAACGACATGACAGCACCTACGAACCCACGCCGATCGTGGGCGAGTCGTTCTTCGCGGACGGCGTGCTCATGAACCCGCAGGCCGCGGGCGCGGTCCGGTCGCTCCTGGGACGGGACTTCACCCTGCCGCTCATCATCAGCAATCACCGGGGTCCGCTGCCCTTCGACAAGCCGCAGAGCTGGCACCGGGACGGCGGCACGATCTACACCCCCGCGCTGGAGTACCTGCAGGTGTTCTACTACCCCGAGGAATGTACGGAAGACATGGGGCCGACCGTCGTGCTCCCCGGCTCTCATTTCATGCGGAACAAGGCGCCCATGATGGCCCACCTGGGTTCCATCCGGGGAACCGTGTCGACGGCGGCCCCGGCGGGGACGATCTTTCTCACCGTCTACGGGATCTGGCATCGCCGGTCGCGGGCCGCCTCGGGGCCCCGGGGAAAGAGCGCGTACCGCAACCTGCTCAAGTACAACTACTGGCGGACCACGCCGCCCGCGCGGGACTGGGTGACACAGGACGACGTCGATTTCAACACGATCGACTTCAATCCCCCGGCCGGCGTTTTCGAACAGTTCCAGGGGGCGCTGGCCGCCGCACGGATGTTCACCTGGCTGTGCGGCATTGAGGACGAGTACGTCAAGCGGGGGGGACAGAACTGGCCCATCGCCCTCACCGTGCGGGACGGGGTCAACCAGGAGGGGGCGCCCAGGTCGCTGGCGAATCCGTAAGACCACTGCCACGCACGAAACGGGACAGGCCATGAAAATCACCGATATCGCGATTACCCACATCAACCCCCGGCTGGCGGAGCGGAACGTCGACCAGAAGGTCCAGTTCCGGGGCATTGACACGCAAACGGTCTTCAAGGTGACGGCGGACAGCGGAGAAGTGGGATACGGCGAGAGCCGGGGCCACGTCACCATGGACATCGGGGACGTGGAACGGTTGACGGACAGCCATCCCTTCGACCACATCAACGCCGATCTTCCGGTGGGTCTCATGGGCGCGTTCTACGATCTCATGGGAAAACACCTCGAAATCCCGGCCTACAAACTCATGGGACAGAAGGTCCGCGACCGGGTGGCCGTTGCGGCCTGGACGCGTCCTTCTTCTCCCGAGGATCTGGCCGCCGAGGTGGTGCGCGCCGCGGGCGAGGGGTACATGCGATTCAAGATGCACACCTGCGAGTACTTCGACGTCATCGAGCAGAACGAGGCCGTGGAAGAGGTCGCGCCGCCCGGATTCCTGATGCACTACGATTTCAACCACAACCGGTCGTCCGCCGACGTGTCGGGAATCATCGAACACCTGGCGAAGTCGCCCGTCGTCGGCGTCATCGAGGACCCCCTGGTCTGGCGCGACGTGGACGGGTGGCGCCGCCTGCGGGAGAAGACGCCGATCCCCCTGCTCATGCACGTGCCGCAGCTCGGCGGCGGACCGGAGATTACGCTCGGATGCGCCGACGCCTACATGGTCGGCGAGCACGGCATCGGCATGAGTCTCAAGCGGGGGTTCGCCTGCGCGGAGGCGAACGTGTCCACCGTGATCCAGTTGACCGGCGGGACGCTCAGCAAGGCCATGGCGCTTCACCTCGGCGCGGTGATCCCCAACGTGATGCACACGGTCAACCTGGACGACCAGTACGGAGAGGACGTCACCGGCGGGCGGATCGAGGTGGCGGACGGCAGCTCGCCGGTGCCGGAAGGCCCCGGACTCGGCGTCGAGGTGGACGAGGCGGAACTGGTGCGCATCGCGGGGAATCCGATGACTGAGATCCCCCGGCATATCGGCAAGCTGATCCTTCCGGGCGGCAACGTCTACCATACCATCGGCTATCCTTCGGTCAGCCGGCTGACGGGTTTCCGGGAGGGCAATATCCGCGGCGTACGGCTGGAGATCTGGGAAGAGGACGGCAGCGCGTCCTGGCAGGAGACCTACGACTGGATCGAACGGCACGGACCGTTCAAGCGCAAGGAGAAGGCATCGGAATGAACGAGACACCACGCATACTCGTCACCGGGTCCGCCGGTGTCATCGGCACGACCATCGTGAACGGGCTCAAGGACCGTTATCCGCTCCGCGGCTTCGACCGGGTATCGACCCCCGGACTGGAAGACGACGTCGTGGGCGACATCACCGACATGGACGCGGTGCTGCGGGCGACGGAAGGCATGGACGCGGTGATCCACCTGGCCGGAAACCCCTCCGGCGGCGCGTCGTGGGAGGAGATCCTCCACGCCAATTTCATCGGGACCTACACGCTCTTCGAAGCGGCCAGCCGCAACGGAGTGCGCCGCGTCGCCTTCGCGAGCCGCGCCGGATTGCTTGCGCCTTACCCGCAGGACGTCTTCCGCACGATCGACATGACCCCGCGGCCGGAAAGCTACTATTCCATCAGCAAGGTCTTCGGGGAGAGCCTGGGCTACATGTACGCGGTGCGGTTCGACATGGAGGTGGTGTGCGTGCGCATCGGCAACTTCCAGAAGCAGCGGGACCTGCCCGGACATCCCCATCACCTGAGCCACGGCGACGCCGTCCGCGTGTTCGAACGGGCCGTCATTCACCCCGGCATCCGGTTCGAGGTCGTCTTCGGCGTGTCCGACAGCACGTGGCGGATGTACGACCTGGACCACGGCCGCCGGGCGATCGACTATCATCCCCAGGACAAATCGATCGTCGATCCGGAATCGTGATCCGCCTGGCGCGGGACCCGGGCGAGGGGCTAGAGGGCCGTCCAGCCGCCGTCGACCATCAGCGAGACCCCGGTGACGTAGCGGGACGCGTCGGAGGCCAGGAAGACCACGGCGCCCTTGAGGTCCTCGTTGTCCAGCATGCGCCCGAGCGGCACGCGGTGCTCGTACCGCTGCACGAACGGACCGGGCTGTTCGTTGAAATATCCGCCCGGACAGATGCAGTTGGCCCGGACGCCCTGCTTGCCGTAGTAATTCGCGATGTACCGGGTGAAATTGATCATGCCGCCCTTGACGAAGGTGTAGTCGGGCGGTTGCTTCATCCCGGTATCGTCATACAGGCCCGGGTCGTTGGCCACGACGCCGTAGATACTGGATATGTTGATGACGCTGCCGCCGCCCTGCCCGGCCATGACCGGGACAAAGGCCTTGCACAGGGCGAAAAGGCCCACCATGTTTCCCTGGGCGCTCGCCGCCCAGTAGTCGGGAGTCTGCTCGTCGAACCCGCCGCCGCGTCCGACCACCGCGCTGTTGACCAGGACGTCTGCGCGGCCGAACCGGTCCATCACCCGCCGTTTCAAGGTATCGACTGACTCGGTGTCCGTGATGTCCAGTTCCTCGGGGTGGGCATCGTAGCCCCGGCCGTTCAGCCCGTCGACGAACCGGCGGTTGTTTTCCACGTTCCGGGAGGCGACGACCACGGTGGCGCCCGCCTCGGCCAGGGCCTCGGAGATGCTGCTGCCGAACTGCGGACCCGCGCCGCCCGTGACCACGGCGATGCGGCCTTTCAGCGAAAAGCTGTCGAGTACGCCCATGAGGTGGCTCCTGTCATCTTGAGAGTCGAATCGGCACAAACGATGCCTACGTGAGGGGTACGGAAGCGGGACCATACCTGAGACCAGGTTCATGACGCACCGGATATCCGGTGCTGCTGGACCGGAATAAGTATATACTTCGAGCAGGAACACGACAAAACCTTTGTGACCGTCGGCTCCGCCCGGGATCTGCCGGTTGGAGCCGGGACTCGGCGCATCATCCCGAATTCGTTTCTCGAAAGGACATGGCGATGATCTGGGGATCGGGAGATTACCAATACGAAAAGGTGCAAGGCTGGGGGGCCGAGCGGACGCTGGGCATCGCCACGGCCGTCGCGGTGGATTCACGGGACCGCGTGTACGTCGTCGACCGGGAGCCGAATCCCGCCGTGGTCGTGTACGACAGGGACGGCCGCCTGTTGAACGAATGGGGGCACGACATTCTGGCTCTGCCCCACGAGATCTGGATCGACGGGGAGGACCGGATCTTCATTCCGGACTGCAAAGACCATACCGTCCGGGTGTTTTCGACCGACGGCGCACTGCTGCAGACGCTGGGCGAGCCGGACCGGACCGGAGCACCGGGCAAACCCTTCAACATGCCGACGCGCGTCGTCAAGGGACCCAATGGCGACCTGTACGTCTCCGACGGCTACGGGCAATGCTACGTGCACCGGATGACGCCCTCGGGAGACCTGGTCCACTCCTGGGGCGGCAGGGGCGCCGCGCCGGGTCAGTTCACCCTCCCCCACAACATCTTTCCCGCGTCCGACGGCCGCCTGCTCGTGGCCGACCGGGAGACCAACAACCGGATACAGGTATTCGACGCCGAGGGCGGATTCCTCGCGGAATGGCCCGGGCGTCCCGCGCCGTGCGGCCTGTTCGTCGATGACGAGGATACGGTCTTCCTGGGCGAGGGCGGCGGGGTCACCATCATGAACATGGACGGAAGGCTCCTTGCCCAGTGGGTCGTCAGGGGCGGGCCGGTCGATCAGGCTCACGGCGCCCACAGCGTCTGGGTCGACCGCCACGGCGATATCTACGTGGGCGAGGTGGGCGTGGAGAACCTCGTGCACAAATACGTCCGCGTGTAGCGACGTGGTGCCTTCATGAACTCTACTGTAGACCGCCACCGTTTTCCCCGGTGGACCTGGGCCGTGTACGCCGTCCTGTTCGCCCTTTCCGTTCCCTGGTATTTCCCGGAATACGACCCGGTCCCCGTGTGGGCCGGCGTGCCGTACTGGGTCCTGGTCTGCCTGGGCGTCTGCCTGGCCATCGCGTGCTTCACCGCCTTCGTGATCCACAGGTACTGGCGGGAGGACGGTTAGCCCATGGACTGCCTGCGCTACGGTCCCGTCGACGCCCTTCGCACATCCGTTCCCCACGGTCCCGGAGGCTAGCCCGTGACGGATCAGCCCTACGGCCCCGGCGCGCTCCTTTTCCTGGCCGCGTACCTCGCCATGATGATCGTCCTCGGATACGTGGCCCGGGCCCGCCGCCGGGACAACTCCATGTCGTCTTTCTACCTGGCGGGCAAGGACCTGGGCGCCCTGGTCCTCTTCTTCACGCTTTATGCGACCCAGTACAGCGGCAACACGCTCATCGGCTATCCGGGCGAGGCCTACCGGCTGGGCTACGCGTGGATCATGAGCATCGGGTTCATGATGTCCATCGTCGTGGCCTACCTCCTTTTCGCGCCGCCGCTGTACAACGCGTCCCGGCAGTGGCGCTTCGTGACGCCCGGGGACTGGATCACCCACCGATTCGGATCGAGCGGGCTGACGCTCTTCGCCGGCGTGCTGTTCGTGGTCGCCATCGCCAACTACCTGCTCGCCCAGCTCCTCGCCGTGGGGCACATCGTCGCCGGCCTGTCCGGCGGGGCCATTCCCTTCTGGGCGGGCGTCGTGGTCCTGGGGATCATCATCCTGTTCTACGAGACGCTGGGCGGCATGCAGGCCGTGGCCTGGACCGACTGCATCCAGGGGCTGCTGCTTTTCGCGGGCCTGCTCGGCATGCTGGCGGCCGTGATACCGGGAAGCGACCGGCTGGGTGAAGCGACGGCATGGATCATCGCCAACCAGCCTGAGAAGGCCGCGCTCCCGGGAGGAGACACGATCCGCACGTGGATCAGCACGATCCTGCTCGTGGGTTTCGCCGCGGCCGTCTATCCCCAGGCCATACAGCGCATCTTCGCGGCCCGGAGCGCCCGCAGCCTGAAACGGTCCTTCACCTTCATGGCCTTCATGCCCCTGGTCACCATCTCGGCGGTGGTACTCGTCGGGATCCTCGCCATCCCGCAGCTGTCGGGCCTCGAGGGGGTCGAAACGGACCAGGTCATGCCCCGCCTGCTCCGGATCTGGGCGGCGGAATCCCTCTGGCTTTACGTCATGACCGTGCTCGTCCTCACCGGTATCGTGGCGGCCATCATGTCGACGGCCGACTCGGTTCTGCTCAGCCTTTCCTCGCTGCTCGTAAAGGACGTGCTGGGCAGGTTCCGGACGGGGTCGCTCCCGGAAGAGCGCCTGACCGCGTGGGGCAAGCGCCTGTCCTGGTTGATCATGGCCGTCCTGGTCCTCATCGCCCTCACCCCGGATCTTACGCTCTGGGGACTCATCGAACTCAAGATGGAGGTGCTGATCCAGACGGCTCCGCTGTTCGTGCTGGGGGTGCTCTGGCCGCGGTTCAACGCGACGGGCGCGGCCGCGGGCATGGCCGCGGGCACGTTGCTGGCGGCCGGGTTGACCCTCGCGGGCCTGGGCAAGGTCTGGGGCTGGCACGCCGGCGTGCTGGGCCTGGCGCTGAACGTGACCGTGGGGGTGTGCGTGAGCTGGGCGGGGAGGCGGCAGGCGGCCGGGGCTTGCCGTGACATTCGACCCCTGCCGACGGTGTGAACGGGGCAATAGCCGTAGCCCGGACCCTTTGATGACAAGCCCGGTCGCATCCCGTCGATCCATCGAAAATACTTGACAAATTGAACTATATTGCATATAATCTATACGTAATATCTAAACATACCGTTACCAGGGTTTTACTGATCAGACGCCATTCAGAGATCCTGCCGATCAGAGGAGGTTGAATCATGAGAAGTGGCGACGAAATGCTGAAGCAGATTGTCGACAAGTCCGCACTGGACGCTGATTTCAGGCAACAGCTGCTCGCGGATCCCAAGGCGGCCATTTGTGATGAACTGAACATCACGATGCCTGAATCGATGTCGATCCAGGTCCATGAAAGCGACATGCAAACGGTGCATATCGCCTTGCCCCCTGATCCGACGATCACCGAGGAGCAACTCGAAGCCGTCTCGGCCGGGCTCTGCTGCTGCTGGTAGGCCGGAGACGAAGGCTCGACGGCGGACGCCCGGCGTTCGCGCGATAGACCAGATCGTAAAAGTCCCCCCGATCAACCTGGCCGGGGGGATTTTTGCGTCCGGGGACTTTCGTGTCGGGCACTTTTGCGTCGTGCACTTTTGCTTCGGGAGACTCTATCGCTGGGGTTTCTGCGTTGGGTTCATTTAGTAGCGCATCCGGCCCTCGGCCTCAGAGCGCGCCGGAAAGCACCATGTAAAGATAGGCCTTGACCTGCTCCAGGCGGTTTCCGGCGATGACCAGCTTGACGTGATGTATGCCGCGCAGCAGGATGAAGGGGCCGGTCCTGCCGAACAGCGTTTCCGGTTTCGTCGCCCAGCCGCCAAGGGCCGCGAGCTTCTCCGGCAAGACCAGATCCTCATGCCTCAGGACTTGCAGAACAGGATCCCAATCGGTCTGGCCGTCGATCCAGTAACGGCTTTCATTCGTATATCGCTGCTTGACGATGGGCGTGAGACCGAGCGTCGGCCCCAGTCCGTCCGCCCGCACGTCTATATTCGCTCCGGCGCTCACGATATCCGCCCGTTCCCTGAAGCGCGAGATCACGGAATCGACGGCCGGGATACACCCCGGCCAGCCGGTGTCTTCCAGGTACGAGCGGATGGCCTCCTGCCCGTTGAAGCCCATGATCGCCAGGCGGATGGTCCGTTCCCGGGAAGGGAATATGCCGAACGAATCCATGCGCGTGTCCGCGGGCTGCGCCAGGTAGGCCCGCTCGACGTTTTCCCGTTCGGCGGCACGCCTTTCCCAGCCGACGCTGGAAACCAGGGCGTCAACCACGGTCCCGACATCCCGCGCGAAGCCGCCGCCACCGGATAACGTGCGGTCGTTGGGCCGCAGGAACATCCCCGGAAGCGACGCCTTGCTACCGGGCGCCGAGCCGATGTCGTACTCCAGCATCAGCTTGCGTCCCACGATATCCCGCAGCCGGGAGTCCTCCGACTCCATTGCCGCGAACAGCCGGTTGATCGCTTTCGCGGTCCCATCCTTCTCGTCCGTCCGCGCCCGTTCTTCGTAAAAGTCGCCCGACCGGTTTCCGCTTGCCGTCGAGACGCCGAAGTCCGCCACGGGCCGGCGGTCATGGAGCGGCAGTTCAAAGCCGAAGGGCTGCGCGCCCATGGAAATGGGAAGCTGTCGGGCCCGGTCCAGTACGCGATTCCACTCCCGCTCACCGATCAGACAGGTTGAGATTCTGCTCCTGAAGCGATCGAGCAGATCCGCCATCGTGGCGCCTTCTCCGGCGAGACGATCCTGGGTAATCAGGACGGCTTCGTCGATGTTCATTTCGACTCCTTACGCGATGACGGGCACGGGATTCAGTTCGTCTTCGGCCAGGGGGCGGTCGCGGCGGCCCATGGCGACGGGCACGTCGTACAGGCGTCCGGGCGCGAATCTCGCCCAGAAATGGCGCATGCCCGGCACGATGACCCGCACCACCGGCATGCCGATGTCAGGGCGCGTCTGGTCGAGCGCCAGGAACTCCATGCCCCTGGCCTCGACCAGCGCTTTGAAACGCGCCACGTCGTCGCGGGTGTCCGCGGATTCGATCAATGGATACCGCGCGCCTTGCCTGGGTGTCGTATCCGGTTCCGGCACGAGCCACGCACAGTCCGCGATGCGGGCCGTCTTCCACCAGTGGAGCGCAAACGGATCGTCGATCATGGGCCGGCCGGGCGGACCGGACTGACCAGGCGGGCCACGCGATCCGGACTGACCAGGCGGGCCGCCGCTCCCTCCGGGGCGCGGCAGCCAGGTGAGGCACTGGTTCAGCTCGCAGATCGCGCGCAGGGCCGCCAGTCGGGGGTCGGCATGGGCGCCCGCACCGTAGATGATGTCCTCGGTCTCCCCGTCCGGCCTGCGGGAGAGCGCAACGAAGCAGGGAATGTCCATGTCGGAAGTGACGTCGAGCATCCAGAGTTCACGCTCGTGGCGGCCGTAGTACTCCGCGGCCGCCGCAAGGAAGTCGTCGTCGAAGCTGGCCAGGTCGACTCCGGGCACACGCAGCCTGTTGTACCACCAGATGGCGAAGGCATCGCGCTCGACCAGCTCGTAGCATCCCTGCAGGATGGCCTCCTCCAGGGTGTTCCCCGCGGCGCAACCGTTGGAGTCGGCAATCAGGTCGGCGCTTCCGCGCTGTTCGGCCGACATGCCGTAGAGCATAGAGGTCGGCAGATACCGGTGACACTCCCGCGTGAACGACCACACGGGGGTCCAGTCGATTTCGGCATCCGGATCGAGCCGCGGCGGGACGATGTTGTAGGGGTGGCCTTCCCGGTTGATGCGTTCCGCGTTGTCCAGCTGACGGTCGCTGAACAGCTGCACATCGTTGGGATGGATGGCCTCGTCTCCCGCGGCCAGCTCGACGTACCGCCCACGGGTGCGGATCTCGTCTCCGCAACGGGCGCCGGAATAGCGCTCGATCGCCTCGCAGAGGGCGCTGACCTCGGATTGTTCCCCCGTGCTGCCCTTGCCGGCGCTTTTGCTGCGGAGGCTGCGCCGGAGCGAACTCAGGCTCCGGCTCCTCATGGCCGCATTGCTTCCCGCCCAGTGGACATGGAGCCAGGAGTCCCGCTCGCCGCTCGCGCGCTTCAACCAGGTCACGACGCCGCTGACCGGGCTCACCAGGTGGCGGTATTTCGCCAGGGTAGCCTCCGGCGCCACGGCCCTCGCGCCGCCGCTGTTGCGATGGGCCTTGGGACTTGGTTTCAGGCGCAACGGCGCCGGCGGCCGGTCCGGACGATACAGAGCCTCGTCGCCGCAGGCCCGGCACTGCGGCCGCCGCATGACCGGGTGCCTTGAGATGGCGAATCCGCCCACGTGCATCGATATCGCCTGCCCGTGGACCGGGGCCGCCTCATCCAGTACCAGCCATTTGACGATCTCCGCCGCGATCAGGCCGTATACCGACTCCAGCACGGCGGGTTCGGCGGCGAAGGGTTTGAACGCGGCTTCTTCACCGGCGACGTGGCGCAGGAAGCTGTGCACCTCCTTATGACTGCGCAGCCGGGTGGCCAGGCAGTCCCAGCAGGGCCCGTTTCCGTCCGCGCGGAAGATGGGGCCGAATAGCGGCTCGATGCCGCGGGGCCGTACGAGCGTCCACGGCGTCTTCGTCTCGAGGTGGCGGCGATTCACCGCCGCGAATCGTGGGTCGAGGTAATCTTCGCAGACGATGACCGTGAGATGGGGACCGCCGGCCGCCCCGCCGGTATCCCATGAGCCGGGATCGCCGGCCGCCCCGCCGGTATCCCATGAGCCGGGATCGCCGGCCCCCCCACCGGCGCCGCACGCTACCAGATGGCTGACCAACCTCCCGCCATCCCCTGCGACCGCTATGCGCGACTCCGACAGCCTGTGCTCGACCCAACGGGGCGATGCGCCGAGGGAAGACCAATAGGCCGCCCGGTCCCGGTCCATGCCGTGGTCGGCGGAGATGACATAGCCCCTGTCGGCCAGCGAAGCCACGGCCGCCTCGACATGGACGGCGGCGTGGCGACCATCAAGCGCGCCGACGATTTCGGCCAGTGGACGCCGGCCGTCGAGAAGGGGAAGCAGGTCGCCATACAGGCCGCCGTGCAGCAGTGTATCGAAGGATTCGGAAACCAGCAGGATCTGCTGCTCGCCGATGACGTGGAACACCAGGTGCGGGGCCAGAGCCGGAAGTTCGACGCGGCCGCGGTCCGCGAGCGTCGTTCTCGCCAGTATCCCGCGCGGGGAATCCGTCCTGGCCTGTCCCGGCGTCCGGGGGTCCTGCGATGGTCGGGCCGGCGCGTTCATGGTTGCGAAACGATCTCTTCGATCCGGACCGCGGCCCGGGTCGCGGTGTCGGCGACCGTGGCCGACAGCTCATCGAAATCGTCCTGCCCGCAGGCCTTCGCGACAAGCGACTTGACCCTGGGGCCCGCCTCCGCCACGTCGAATCCATCCTCTCCGACGAGGCGCAACACGCCCTGCAGGTCGCGCCAAAGCCTCGCAGCCTCCGCCAGCGGCTCGTCGCCCGCGGCCTCGAAGACGGCGGCCGCGGCCGGCGCAGGATCTTCGAGGCGGGTTCCGCCTTGGACCAGCTGAAGGTACCGCGCGGCCCGCTCCACATCGTCCAGCCCGCCGCGCATCCGTGCGTACGCGGACACGCCCGTTTCGGAGCGGTTTTCCGGCAGTTCGCTCAACCGGGCAACCAGGGACTCGTTCGTCCCGCACCCGGCCAGGATTTCGCGGCGCGCCTCGTCGAAGCGGCTGGCGATGCCGGACCCTTCGGAGCCGTTGGACGCGAACACGCACCGCGCCCGCGTGAGGACGGGAATATCGCCGGGAGCCGTAGCTCCTGCAAGTTCGGCCAGATTAGAAAGCGGCAACGCGGGGAAGGGGTAGGGTCTGGTGGGGGAGAACAACAGGCTGTCCCGCGCCAGGTCGGCCAGGGCCTTCCGGAAACTCCGGCACATGCGTTCATTCTCGCGAAACTCGCGGCCGTCATTGACGAGCAACATATCCATCGCAATGCCGGGATAGGCCTCCCTGCTGGCCAGGTCGCCCAGGAAAACGGCGGCGATCTCGCCCACGCTCAGTGCCCCGTACTTTTCGGTAAGGTCCGCGACCACGGAGGATAGCACGGTCGAAACCGACGCCTCGGCCAGGTTCGACAGCGCGGTCGCCGCTTCCGCCGGAGACAGGTTTCCCCGCACCACGTGCATACCGATCTGGAAGGCCCGGTCGTTCGACCAGTTCCGCACGATTTCAGCGGTCTCCCCGGCATCGACCACGGGCAGTTCGGCGATCAGTTCCTTCATTTCCTCAACGCCCATTTCGTACGTCCAGTAGACTCTTGCAAGCCCGCGCCGCGCGATCGACTCGAATTCCTCATCCTGCTCAAATCCCTTCGGCAGGTCGAGGTCGATGAATTCCTGGTCCTGCAGGTTGTCCAGGAGCTCGGGGTTCCGTTCGATCCGTTTCGCAAGCCGCGGGGCGGCGCCGAAGATCTCGACGATCGCGTCGAAGGCGTCGGGCCGCGCGGCGGCAAGCGGGCTGTCATAGGGACTCCAGTCCTCGATCTCCGGGTAGAAGTGCTTCCGCCACTGGTCCACCAGCGGGTCCATCTTCTCGAACCAGCGGCTGGGGCGCAGCACGATGTTCATCATATCGGAGTAGGTCCCCGGCAGTTCGGGCGATTCGTTGAGACTGCTGACCTGCAGCAGGGGATACTGTCGGGATGCCACGGCATGATGATCCGCGTGGCGCTGGGCGTTGAACAGCATCCAGTTGCTGAACTTCCAGTCGGCGCTCCAGGAATGGCGGGGCATGATCTTCTCCCAGCGGCCGTTTTCGAGGCGGACCCGGCGCAGGCCGTAGTGCTGGAAGTAATTGCTGATCTTCATGGAAAAGACGCAGGAGAGGCCGAGGAAGGCAAAGACCGGGACGGCCCAGATCCCGCCCATCCAGAAAACCAGCCCGTACCAGAAGGCGACCCCGATGCCGTAGCGCCAGAACGGATTGCTGTAATGCCACATGGACAGGCGGCGGCGACCCAGGCGTTCCCGCGCGACTTCCCAGGAATTGACGAGGTTTCTGACGATTTCCTTGGGCATGTATTTCCAGAAACTCTCGCCCTTGGGAGCGGACCCCACGTCATGGGGCGTTCCGACGAGGGCATGATGTATATACACGTGTTCCGTGGCATACTGCGGATAGGAACAGGAGGACAGCAGGAATTCGCCGATCCGCCGTTCCCAGGACGTACGCCGGTGAATCAGTTCGTGGCCGACTACGAACACGGCCTGGGCTTCCATCGTCAGAATAATCGCCAGCAGTACGCTTTCCCACCACAGGAACTGGCCCGTCACCAGGATTTGCCAGACACCGAAAACGAGCGTCGGCGACCACAGGAACGCCCAGGTCCAGATCGGGAGATTGTGCCAGACCAGCCGGTGTTTCGGCGTGCTCCACGGGTCCATGTTGCGTCCGTCCCGGCCGAATACCCGGTCGAAGGACCAGGAGAGGCTCATGAAGACCAGGGGGGGCAGCAACCACCAGCCGCCGTACAGCGCGGCGAGAACGATCAACGGAAAGACACCGAGCGGCAGATAGTGGGGGAGCGCGGTCAGAATGGACGGTTCGATCTGCCGGGTGTCGCCGGCGTTCCCGGGGTCGGCGTTCCCGGGGCCGGCGTTCCCGGGGCCGGCGCCACGGATTTCAGCGGAACTGTTCTGTGACATGATTGGACCTCCTTGGTAAGCACTACTGACCACCTACGCAGGAAGTTGTCCCGTCACGGCGTACCTGGCGCGGCGGGATTCACGTTTGCAGGAAAGTGACGAGACGCTCGAGCGCTTCGATGCAGAACGCGGAAGTCACGGCTTCGGAGCCGTGTCCGATCTGTCCGACCGCGCCCCACTTCAACGATTGGTCCCCGAAGGCGAGCAGTTCCGGCCAGCTGCCGTCTTCGCGCTGGGCACCCATGAGCCTTGCCGCCTGGCGTTCCGCGTCGATGCGTTCGAGCGCCCCGATATTATGGAGTACCGACACGGCCTGGGCGGTTTGTAGGATGTTGCCGAAATCTCCCTTGCCGTCCCGCAGGCCCAGGACGCGGTCGGCAAGTACCGGGCCCAGACTGCCCAGCGCTGGCCGGGCGCGACGCATGGCGCGGGCGGTCGCATAGTAGATGGCCACCTCGTCGGGGTACCATTTGGACGACCCCTCGAGATGCCCTTCGTTTACCAGCGCTTCCAGCCATCCCTGGGCGCCCCTGGTTTCAGGGCGGTCGCCGAGATAGGCGATGACGTTCGCATTGACGACGGGATCGGCTTCGATGCGAAAGGGCGGCACGACGTCGGGCTCGTCTTCCGTCAGGACCCAGGTCATGAAGCGGCCATCCGCATCGCGATTCGCCAGAATCCGCGGAACGTTCCTCCCCAGCAGTATCCAGGGGTGCGTTCCCATCACGAGCGATGAAAGCGCGGTGCTGTCGAGGTCCTGGGGCAGGTGGCGGTAATAGCGCCAGAACCCGGGGTATTCGACGGTGCCGGCCAGGTACGCCCTGGCCGCGTCGCAGATGGACCGGGCCCGCGCCTCCCGGCTGTATTCCAGGGCCAGGACGCAGTAAGCCGATATGAAAGCGGGTCTTTCGAAATGTCGCGGGATACCGGGGTCGGCCACGTTGAACCGGATGCAGTGCCAGGCGCCTTTTTCATCAATGGTGGTTTCCAGGAAATCGAGACCGCGGCGGATGCTGTCTCCGGCCGCGTCCGCAAGTGCACCGGCGGTACCTGCGTACCCCGGACCGCTTTCCTCTTCACTCAAGGGCGGCCGCGGGGGCGGCGCGGGATCGTGCATCGTCCTGCGAAGGAACGCGAGGGACGACGCGCCGGTCCTCGCCTCCTCCTGTTCCGCCTTCGTGTATTTGTTGCGGGGCGGCAGGACGAGATGGGTCGAATGGCATGTTTCTTCGTGCACGTGGATCGCATGGCCGTCGGCCATGGTCACGCCGAGTTCCTCTTCCATGGTTTCCCTTGGACGGGCGAGAAGACGTTCCCGGAAATCGTCGTCTTCGGCTCGCGATATGAGGTAATCCGTCACGTCATGAGGGATTTTCATCGGTTTCCGCTCCATTGCGGCGGGCTCTCGCCGAGTTGGTGGCCGTCCGCCGGGTGGCCTGTCCGCCGGTGGCCGTCCGCCGGTTCAGTTCAGGCGATCTGTCTCCTGATCAGTTCCCTGAATACCCCGTCCGTCTCTTTGAGCTCTTCGAAGGACCCGTTCTGGACGACTTTTCCGCCTTTCAGCACGTAGATGCGATCGGCCTGTTCCAGCGTGGACAGGCGATGGGCAATGACGACGCGGGTGGCCGTCAGGGCGGAGATATTCCGCATGATCCTGGCCTGGTTCTCGTTATCCAGCCAGTTGGTCGCCTCGTCCAGCAACATGATGCGCGGGCTTCCGATCACCGAACGGGCTATCGTGACGCGCTGGCTTTCGCCGCCGGACAGGACCGAGCCGCTCGCGCCCACCATGGTCATCAAGCCCATGGGCATTCCCTTGATCTGTGTTTCGACTTCGGCGGTCCGGACCGCCGCCCACACCTCTCCGGTCTCCACGCCATCATGGTGGCTGACCAGATTATCCCAGAGATCCTGGGGATGGAGCCCGACGGACTGCGGCACCGCGCCGATTTTCTTCCGGACCTGTTTCAGGTTCAGGTGTCGCAGGTCGCGTCCGTCGTAATACACCGCTCCCGCCGTTGGCCAGTCGATGCCGAGGGCCAGCCGGAACAGGGTGCTCTTGCCGGCGCCGGACTCACCGGCAATGGCGACGAATTCGCCGGGCCGGGCGTGGATCGTAACGCCGTCGAGAATCAACGGGCCGTCGGGTTCGTAGCGGAAGGAAACGTGGTCGAACAGCACATCGCCACCCAGGAATTCGACCGGCTCGCCTTCCGTCTCGTCGCCGGGAACCGCCGAGAGCAACGGGCGCATCTGCTTGAAGGCCGGCAGCATGGCGGCCATGGCGCCGACGGATTCGCCCAGCCGGGAAATGGCGGACTGGAAGACGATAAAGAGCGTGTAGACGACGAGAAAATCGCCGACCGGCATGTCCCGGTCTCCCGCCGCGATCACCGCGAAAAGCAGTAGGCCGCCCGCGAGAAAGGGAAGCGCGGCGCCGAAAGCCCGCGAATGTCCCTCGAGTCCGCCCAGTTCGATCTCCGCGCGTTTCTGCTCACGGTAGTCTCTGGCCCAGATTGCGTAAGCCGAACCTTCCGCATTGTCCATGCGCAGCTTGGAGATGCCTTCCACGATCTGGAACAGCCGTCCCCCAACCCGGCGGGCGGCGCTGATCATCAGACCGGAAGGCGTAACCTGGCGCAACCCCAGGACGACCGTGATCAGCAGCATGGCCAAGCTGAAGACGAGGGTGATGCCACCGAGGGCGGCATCGTAGAAAAAGATCACCACGAAAACCGGAAGCAGGAAAACGACCGACAGAAAGCTGTCGGCGACGGTTCCCCGCAAGCCGTCTCGGAGGTGCTGGAACGTCATGCCGGACATGGCCAGGTCGCCGGCGGGATGGCGGTGCAGAACGCCGGGGGGAAGGCGCATGAGACGGTCCCAGAAGGCGGCTTCGACCCGGGATGCGGAACGCCCCTCGAGCCGCATCATCGCCATGTTCTGAAGCAGGTGCAGCAGGGCGCCCAGCAGGCCGAACGCCGCTACGCCCACGGCGACCGCAAAGAGGGTTCCCGCACTTCCGCCCGCCGAGATCTGATTCGCGACGAATCCGAGGGCGAGGGCCGGCAACAGCCGGACCAGGCCATAGGGCAGACCGGCGATCACCAGGCGCGCGAAATCCGAGGCCGACCCGCGCAGGGCAATGCCCAGCAAGTCCACCGGTTTCACATCCCGCGACGGCAATGGCCGGTAGAACATCCAGGCTTCGTCGCGCAACGCGCCGGCGCGTTCCAGGCGGGCCGCCGTAACCCGGACGCCGCGTCCGGTGACCGGGTCGATCTCCCGGTATGCCCCGAACATTCCCGGCAGCAGCGCGACGGGCCGGCCGTCCTCGGCCCGGAATGCCAGCATCGCGTTGCTGTCGCCGCGCCACCAGCCGCCGTCGGCTTTGAATCGTACGCGCCGGGCTCGCACGCCCGACGCATCAAGAATGTCGACGAGGCCCACCGGGGCGTCGGCATGTCCCGGGCGCGCCGGAATCCGGAAATCGATCCCCTCATGGCGTCCGATGAGTTCCAGCGCATCCTGAAGTGCCGTGTCTTCGATCCCGCCGTCCCGGTCGGCCGGCCGGTCATAGATATTGAACAGCCGATGCCGCGCGGCTCTTTCGGCCGTTCGGCGGCTGGTCGTCCGCGCCCGTTCTAGATTGACGGCATCGACGACGACCAGGCGGCGGTTCAGGCGTTCCAGGGTGAAAGCCACCGCGTGGAAAGCGGCGAGCGCCGGCAGCAGCGTGCCCTGCTCAGCCAGCGATTCGGTGGACCGGCCCGTCAGCGTTGCCTCGTCGAACAGGGTGAGCCAGCTCGTCCGCGTCAACGGGATGACCGCCTGATGCGGCTGGCCTGCGTCCGCCTGGTCCGCCTGGTCCGCCTGGTCCGCCTGGTCCGCCTGGTCCGCGCAGTCCACGATACCCATGTACAGGCTTGCGCCGGACGGCGGCTCGGATACCCATACCACGCCGCGCCTCACGGACAGGGTACCGGGGGCCGGGGTCTGCGTCAGACCGGGTTCGGCCAGTGCGGTCGGCCGCGGAAGGGGGATCGCGAAACGGGACAGGGTGTCCGTAATGGCGATCAGCCAGGTATCGGTCTGCTCCGCGAGTTCTGATGGACGCACCCGGGAGAGCAGGTCAGCCGGCAGACGTTTAAGCAGGGTGCCCGGCAGCCCCTTGGCAACGATACTGAGCGTGGTTTCGTCGCCGGCTTCCGGTTGGTCCGGCGCGACGCCCGGCAGCAACCAGCCCGATTCCCGGCGCAGCAGGTGCTGCGGCGCGGCCTGCTCCACGCCGTCCCTGAATTCGACCAGGAACAGATTGACGGCGCCCCGATCGATGAACCACACGCTGTCCGGGTCGTCCAGTACGACCGGCAGGTTGCCTGCGCAGGGCACGGACTCCCCGAAGCGTTCGGCGAGTTCGGCTATGGAAGCGTGTACCGGGTCTTTTTCTTGCATCAGTTCGATTTGACCAGTTTGTAGTAGGCGCCACCCCGGTCCGCGATGAGCTCGTCGTGGGTGCCGCGTTGCACGGTTGCGCCTTTGTCGAGTACGATGATTTCGTCGCAGTCCCGCACGGTACTCAGCCGGTGCGCCACGATCAGGCAGGTGACCCCACGGCGCCGCAGGGCGTCATCGACACGTTCCTCCGTAGCCGCGTCGAGTGCGCTCGTGGCCTCGTCCAGTATGAGCACCGTCGGATCGCCCACCAGCGCGCGGGCGATTTCCAGGCGCTGACGCTGGCCGCCGCTGAAATTCGCGCCGCCTTCTTCGACGAGGGTCGCGTATCCCTGCGGCCGGAGCAGGATCTCGTCGTGGATGCGGGCGTCACGCGTCGCGGCGAAGAGGACTTCATCGGGGATGGCGGGATTCCAGAGCGTGATGTTGTCGCGCAGGGACGCGGAAAAGAGCGCGATCTCCTGGTCCACCATGGAGATGGACTGTCGCAGCACCTCCTCCGGTATCTGGTTCCGCAGATGACCTTCATCGAACAGGATGTCCCCCGACCACGGCTGGTAGACCCCCGAAACGAGCCGCGCCAGGGTCGACTTGCCGGAGCCGCTCGGACCGACCACGGCAACGCGCTGCCCCGGCTTGATCAGGAGGTTGAAGTCCTTTATCAACGGCGGCCGGCTTTTATTGAAACCGAAGGTGACGTTTCTCAGTTCGAGCTGGCCGGCAAGCTGGAGCCGGCCGTTGAACGTGGGGATCGACTCCGGTTCCGGCGTTCTGCGGCTGAAAACGGGGTCTTCATCGGTCTCGGAGATGTCCTCGAGCCGCTGCAGGTCGGTTTCGAGCGCCTGGCGTTTTTCGGCATAGTCCAGGAACCGTTCAATGGGCGCCAGGAACATCTCGGCCAGGATGTAGAACCCTACGAGCGACCCCAGCGTCATGGCGCCGTTCAGGACGAAAACTCCGCCGATCCCGAGAATCGCCGCGCAGCGCAATGCGTCGACGAGCCCCGGCAGCGAGGTGTTGACGGAACCCAGTTCGGAATAAAGCTGGCGTGCACGTAGCTCGCGCGCCTGCTGGCCGCTCCACCGCGCAAAAAAACGATCGTCCGCGCCCGTCATGCGGAGATTGTCCGCATGGTTCAACATCTGCATGCCGAGGCCGATCAGCAACCCCTGCTCCCGTCTCATCGACTGACTTCGAACGGCCCTGAGGGCGTTGAGCAGGTGGGCCAGCAGGCCGTGCAGCACGGCGAGCGAGAGCACGATCAGCGCGAGCGCGACGTCGTAGGCGAACATGGCCGCGAGCAACACCACGCTCATGGCCATGTCGACGATGAGCACCAGGAACTGATCCGCCAGGTTCCTGGCGATCCGGTCGGTGGACGAGACCCGATCGGTCAGATCGCCGGTCAGCCTGTGTTCGAAAAACCCGATCGGCAATCGCAGCAGCCGTGACATGGCGCGGCTGTAGCCGATCACGGATACGCGGACCGCGAGCCGCTTGAGGAACCGGTGCTTGAGCAGGGAGAGGACGTATACGAGGACACCGGCCCCGAGCAGGCCCGTCACCAGTCCGGCCCAGGATCCGTGCCTTGCCATGACATCGTCGACGAAGACACCGAGCGACGCGGGAATCACCAGGGTCAACAACGTCAACATGAACCCGCAGGCGATTACCCCGGTGAGCAACTTCCAGGACCCGCTGAGCAAGGCGCCCAGTTGCCTGAACAGATCGGGCCGCTCGCCACCGGGCGTAAAATCGTCGCCGCGCTTGAATCGCAGCGCAATGCCGCTATAGCCCTGTTCGAACGCTTCGGCGGAAACCCTGCGCCGCCCCGTGGAAGGGTCGTTCAGATAGTAGTAACGGCCGTCGTATCCTTCGAGGACGAGGAAGTGGCTGAATTGCCAGAACAGAATCAGGGGCAGCGGCAGCAGGCTCAACTGATCCGTGCGTACGCTGAGCCCGTTGCATTCGAGCCCGTAGTGTCTGGAGGCGCGCAGGATGCTGGCGGCGCTGCTGCCGTCCCGGCTCACCTCGCATTTATCGCGCAGTTCGGTTAGAGGCACCCATCTTCCGAAGTAACCCAGCACGATGCCCAGACAGGCGGCGCCGCACTCGGAAGCATGCATCTGCAGCAGTACCGGCGTGGTTACCCTCTGGACCGGCTTATCCGAAGAGGCCTTGTTCTCCGCCTTTCCGGAGGTGCGCGTCGTCATCTTATGGCCGCCTCGTCAGAAACAGCGAGATCGGCGTCTGCCTGCCGACCTCGATGACCATCCGGCATTTCATGTCCGCAAGGGTATTCAGATCGAGCCGTTCATCCAGGGCGATGTCGATTCGGTGCACGAACACCGGTGCTTCGGTCCCAATCGCCCCCGGGCCGCCGGCAAAGGGCATAGGGGATATCGCCCGTACCGTTCCGCCATGCTCGCCCTTTTCGCCATCCGCCAGGTCCGTCTCGATCATCACCGGCATACCATCCTCGATATGCGAGGCGATGTCGGTCTCGGCCCATATGAAGGCCGGGACGATCCGGCTGCCCTCGCTCGCGTTCTCGTCCTGCGCGGCCGGATTCTCTCCCTGCCCGGCCAGCACGCCCTGCCCGGCCGGATTCTCTCCCTGCCCGGCCATACTCTCTCCCTGTCCGGCCATACTCTCGCCCTGTCCGGCCAGCACGCCGTCCACCACGAGACTGCGGGCGACGTTGCCGAGGAAGAGCCATCCCAGGAGGATACCCAGTATCAGGGCGATCAAGGCGACGGTCAGACGTTCCCGCGGCGTGGAAATCGTCAGCAGCCGGTCGAGTTGTTCCCGATCTTCCTTGGCGTCGGAAACGATATCATGGAATGAGTTCAGTGGATTGTTGAACACGGGCGTTCCGTCGCCTCCTCATTCGTTTCGAACCGGGGAAGGGCTTCTCGCCTCCGGGCGCCGCCCATTTAATTGCAATAATGTAACTAATTATATTTGAAATCAAGAAATGTCACGACTGGAAGCACCCGAGACCCTGGGCCATCTGGCAATAACTGGAGAGAGGGAAATACGCCAACTCCCTGTTCCAGTCCGGTTTCTCAATGACCGGCCGGTTCATCAGTTCGATCATTTCGTCGAATTTTGGGAGCGCGCCGCAACCCACCAGCCCGGGGTCCGCCACCTTTCGATGCCGCGGCCAGGCGTGGTCGCAGGCGTTGCGCCAGAATCCGCTGTCGTACTTCGATCCGCAGGAATAGTGCCAACCGACAAACAAGCCGAAGCAGAGCATGGTATTGATGAGAAACCGGTTGACCACCGGAGCGTCGCGGTCAAGGTGCTCTACCGAACGGTTGAGACGGATGTGGAGCACCATCCCGACCTCCACCTGTACCGATACGATCGCCGTGGCTTCGAGGGGTTCCATGAAGGCGGCCGTGTTGCCGATGCGGGCCACCGCGCCATCGAACATGTGACGATGGATGAAATTGGGAAACTGAATGACGGCCCGTTTCTCGAACTCCGATACGTCATCGGAATCAAGGACTTCGTCAAAATCCGATTCGACTTCGTCAAGGCCGGATACATCGCGGTTGAAGATGTACCCGTAGGAGGTGTGCGTCGTTAGCGGGATAACGACTATCCATCCATGGGGACGGGCAATGGCGCGGGTGTAGGTAGGCCGCAGCACCGGTCCGTCATGTCCTTCTTCGATGATGGACGGACAGCGGCGGATGACGGCTGTATTGGTGGGGATGAAAGAGAGGTCGATGTGCTGGTCCGGATGAATTTCTTTTGGAAAGCCGCGGGCGTCAAAGACCAGGTCGTAGCGTTCCGGCGCCCGGCCCTCGAATTCCACCAGTGCACCGCTTCCCTCCCTGGTGATGTCGGTCACCTTCGCGTCGACGTGGCGCGCACGGGTACTTTCATGAAGCAGTTCCGCCATCAGGTCGACGGACAGGTGATAGGCGTAGGACACCTGTTGCGGCGTGAAGTAGTGAATGAAGTCCCGATCGCACCGGCCCCATCCCTCGAATTCCACGCCGTACTTGCGCGTCGCGTTCAAGCGCTGCTGGACGGTCTCGTGGGGAAGATCCGTCAGTTGACACAGTTCCTGGACGAGGCTCGGCCAACAGCCTTCGCCCACTTCGAGGGCCGGGATGCGCGAATCGTATATGTGGTGCAGCTCGAAGTCGGTGTCACGAAGCAGACGCGTCACGCTGGCGGCCGCAAAGGACCCCGCGGTACCTCGCCCGATGACCGCGATCTTCCGCAATGATTCAGCGCCGGGCTGTATCATTCCGCCACCTCCATGTATCCCGTTTCAGGCAGCAACGACTCCGGTCTTATGTAATTATATACAAGATACAATAATACTTACATAATAGTAATTAATTTCAGATGCTCAATCAATGCCGTTTGAACGGCAATAGTCGTTACCTGAATCCGGCATATTGGGAAGCTTAGAGGATGAGCGTGCAGGGGCGCAAGGGGATGCGGCCGGGCAATTGGGCGGATTACGTCGGCCGGCCGGGCGGCCGGCAGAAGGGAGGCGATATCGGGTTCAGCCCTTCACTGCCGCCTCGATCCGTTCCAGCGCCTCGGCGAGGATAGACCGGGGACAGGCGATGTTGATCCGCTCGAAGCCTTCGCCCTCCGGTCCGAAGATGTACCCCTCGTCGAGGAATACGCGCGCCTCCTCCATCATCAGGCGCTGGAGGGCGTCCCCGTCCAGGCCCAAGCTCGTGAAGTCGACCCAGACGAGATAGGTGCCTGCGGTCTCGACGACCCGGATCCCGGGCAGGCGTTCGCGGAAGAAGGACTCGAGGAACCGGTAGTTTCCCTCCAGGTAGGTAAGGAGCTGGTCCAGCCATTCCTCTCCGTGGTCGTAGGCGGCCTCCACCGCCGCGATGCCGAAGGGATTGAGGGTGAAGATGCCGGCGTTGCGGACGGTTTGCTGAAAGGTCTCCCGCATGCCGGGATCCGGTATCATCATGTTCGAGGCCTGCAGGGCGGCGAGGTTGAAGGTCTTGCTGGGGGAGGTGCAGATGATCGACCTTTCCTCGTATTCGGCGCCGAGCGTGGCGTACGCCGTGAAGGTATGGTTCCCCAGGATGAGATCGCAGTGGATCTCGTCGGACACGACCAGCACGTCGTTGTCCATGCAGATCCGTCCGAAGCGCCGCAGTTCCTCCGGCGACCAGACCCGTCCGACCGGGTTGTGGGGGCTGCACAGGATGGCAAGCTTGACTTCGGGGTCCGCGCATTTCGCCGCCAGGTCGTCGAAATCCATGGTATACCGGCCGTTCTCGTACCGAAGCGGATTCAACGCCGGAAGGGTCTGCAGGCTCTCGATGGCGTTGTAGAAGGGGTAGTACACCGGCGGCTGGACCAGCACCTTGTCGCCGGGCTTCGTGTAGGCCGAGACCAGCATGTGCAGCGCGGGTACGATCCCGGGCGTAAAGCAGATGGTGTCCGGATCGACGGTCCAGCCATGGCGCCGCTTCATCCACCTCACCACGGACTGATAGTAGGACGGCGGCGGGAAGGCGTATCCGTATACCCCCATACGGGCGATGTCGGTCACCGCGTCGACCACGGGCCGCGGGCACGGGAAGTCCATATCCGCGACCCAGAGCGGCAGTACGGGCTTTTCGTGCCGGCTGGCGTCGGTCTCGTCCCAGGGAACGACGGCGCCGTCCCGTTTCACATAGTCCCACTTGTACGAATTGGTGCCGTTGCGATTGATGATCCGGTCGAAATCATAGTTCATGGGATGACAATCTCCATCGAAGCGGGGGCGTTCGGAGGCGTTTCGAACCCGTCGGCGCGGCGACGTATTCTAACCGCTCGAGGCGCTGCTGTCAAATTGCATTTAACGGTTGCCAACCAGGGGTCGACGCTATACCATCTTGGCTCGGCGGTTTCCGGGCGAAGCCGCCGTACCGTACACCCTGATACATCGAAGGAACAGACGCGATCGGCGGGACGTTGCCGTCTGTCGCGGGCGCGTCGGATTGTCGCCGAGCCTTGCCCATCACGCGGGCACACAGGACCGTCGCCGATCCTCGCCCATCACGCATGAGCATAGTACAGATACTACAGCACCTGCCACCCGGTGAGCTTTCCGTTGTTGCGGGCGTGGGCCAGCGGGAGGGCATCCCCGCGCGGGAAGCCGACGCCGGATGGCCCATGGGCGTCGTTCGCCGCCCCGACGGCGACCTGGTCGTGATCGACTACCAGTGGCACCGCATCTGGCGGATCGATCGAGACGGAATACTGCACGCCTTCGCCGGCGACGGGATCGCGGGCGATTCGGGCGACGGCGGTCCGGCCGCCGAAGCGCGGTTGCGCAACCCCCATGATCTCTGCCAGGACCGCCATGGAAACCTGTATCTTTCCGATCTCCAGAACCACACCATCCGCCGCATCGACTACGAGACCGGCCTCATCACCCGTGTCGCGGGCAACGGGCGGATCGGCCGGGGCGGCGACGGCGGTCCGGCCCTCGACGCGGAACTGGACTGCACCTGCGGCGTGGCCGTGGACCGGGACGGCAACGTCTTCCTTTCAAGCGAGTGGACCAACAACATCCGGCGCATCGACGCAGGGACCGGGATCGTCGAGACCGTCTTCGGCCATCACGCCCGGCACTATCCCTCCGAGCGGGGAGACAGCCGGCCGTACTCGGGCAGGGGCCTGAGCCTGGGCGGCTACCACGGCGACGGCGGACCGGCCCGGGACGCGGGGTTCTACCACCCGGAGCACCTGGCCTTCGATTCGCGGGGCGACCTGTACGTGTGCGACAATTCCAACGACCGGGTCCGCAGGATCGACATGGGGACCGGGATCATCGACACGGTGCTGGGCAATGGCCAGCGCGCATCCAACGGCGACGGCGGTCCGGCCGCCGAGGCGAGCACGCTCATGCCGGACGCGATCTGCCTGGACGCCCACGACAACCTCTACGTCGGCGAGAAATACGGCTTCCGCGTGCGCAAGGTGGAGCGCGAAACGGGCATCGTCCGCACGCTGGCCGGGACCGGCGAGCCGGGCTTCGGCGAGGAGGGCCTTCACGGTTCCGTCACCCGGTGCAATTCGGTGGAGGCCGGGATCTTCGCGGACCCGGACGGCACGGTCTTCTGGGGCGACTGTTCCGGCCGTCTCCGCCGGTACGACGGCGATACGGGGATCGTCACCACCGTCCTGGGCGGCACGAGCGTGCATGACGGCGAGGCCGCGTCCGCCGGTTTTCTGAACGGACCGGGCGGCCTGTCGGTCGGCCCCGACGGTACGATCCATATCGCCGACGTGTGGAACCAGCGCATACGTTCCATCGACCCGGAGTCCGGGGTCATTAGTACCCTGGCGGGTTCAGGCGCACGGGCCTACGGCGGCGACGGCGGTCCGGCGGCCGATGCCCATCTGGGCAATCCCCACGACGTGTCCGTGGACCGCGCGGGACGGGTGGTCATCGCCGATACGCGGCACGGGCACGTGCGGCGCGTGGACCCCGATGGGGTGATCCGCAACGTGGCGGGCGCGGCGTTTCAGTGGGACAAGGGCGACGGGGGACCCGCATTGAGCGCGTGCCTGATGCACGTCCTCGCGGTGGCGCACGGCCCCAACGACGACATATACATCGGCGACGCGGGCTGCGGACGGATCCGGAAGGTCGACGCGGAAACCGGTATCATCACGACCGTCGCCGGCACCGGCCTGCCGGGTTATTCCGGGGACGGCGGTCCGGCTGCCCTGGCGCGGATCGGCTCGCCCGCGGCTATAACGGTCGACGGTTCAGGCCACCTCTTCTTCGCGGACGACCGGTACCATGTCATCCGCCGGGTAGACGCCGTTACGGGGGTTGTCTCCACGCTGGCCGGGACCGGAGAGGAGGGCTTCTCGCGGGACGGCTCAAAGGCCGCGAGGTCCGCGATCTCCGTGCCCCGGGGTCTTGCCCTCGACAGGAGAGGACGCGTGTACTTTTCCGATTCGGGCAACAACCGCGTGCGGCGCATTACCGGGAACGGCCTGCTCGAGACCGTCGCCGGCAGCGGCGACTACGGCGACAGCGACCAGCCGGTGGCCGCGCGGGACGCGCCGCTCAACGAGCCCCATGGCCTCTGTTTCTTCGGCGAAGACGTGCTGCTCGTCAGCGATCATGGCAACAACCGGCTGAAGGCGGTCCGGATCGGAGATTGAGCGCGGGTTCGGACGCGGGTCCCGGAAATCTCGCCCGCCGAACCACCACCTGGCCGGACCGGGCGTTTCCTTGAGGGCCCGGCCGGCCCGGGCGATTGGATGACGACCCGGGCGATTGGATGACGACCCGGGCGAATACAGGACGACCCTGGCGATTACAAGACGACCTGACCGGCAGGACTAGGTATCCGAGTTTCATTTCCATAGACGGGAGTACGCATGAAGATCACCGAGATAAAGACCGCTGAAGTGACCGTACCGTCCGGGTACACGTACCACTACGTCCGCGTCTACACGGACGAGGGCGTGTACGGCACGGGGGAAGCCAGTCACGTCGACGGCGGCTGGCGGGGGTCGACCCGCCACATGGCGAAGATGATCATCGGCATGGACCCGAGGGACGTGGACGCCTGTTTCGAGCTCATCCGCCGGAGGTACATTTTCATGGGCGGGGCGGGCGGGCCGTCCATCTCGGCGCTCACCGGGATCGAGATCGCCCTGTGGGACCTGGCCGGCAAGGCCCAGGGCGTACCGGTATACCGGCTCCTGGGCGGCAAGTTCCGGGACCGCGTGCGCCTGTACGTGGACAGCGCGCACTACGACTACAACGAGCGCGCCGCACAGGTGAAGGAACAGGGATTCACGGCGATCAAGTTCGACCTCGACGACGCGAACAACCCCCACAAGCTGGATCCCTGGAACTGGTCGGTAACGCCCGACGAGCTCAAGTCCCTCGTGGACCAGGCCTACGCGATCCGGGAGGGGATCGGTCCGTCCCTCGACCTGGCCATAGACCTCCATGGAAGGTACGACGCGACCGCCGGGATGAAAATGGCCCAGGAATTCGAGGGATTGAACCTGCTGTGGCTCGAGGAACCGGTTCCTCCCGAGAACATCGAAGCCCTGGCGAAGATCACCCAGGCCACGGGGACGCCCATCTGCGTCGGCGAGAACCTGTATCTTCGTCATGGATTCCGTGACCTGCTCCAGCAGCAGGCCGCCGACATCATCATGCCGGACATCTCGAAATGCGGGGGCCTTTCGGAATGCCGGAAGATCGCCAACATGGCCGAGATGTACTACGTGCCCTTCGCGCCCCACAACAACTCCAGCGCGCTGAGCACGGTGGGGGACGCCCACGTCTGCGCGAGCGTGCCGAACTTCCTCGTACTGGAATTCCACCGTTTCGACGACCCGACCTGGGACGATGTGCTCGCGACGGAGGAGTCGGTCATACAGGACGGACACGTTGTCCTGACGGAAGCGCCGGGACTGGGCGTGGAACTCAACGAAGACTATCTTGCGTCGCAGCTGGTGGATGGAGAAGCGTTGTGGCAGTGAATTGAAGCGGTCGGTCCTGGCGACCGGCCTTAATCAAGTCAGGAGGAATCATGCACTGGTTTATGGAAGTCTTGCGAAAGTACGCGGTATTCAGCGGCCGGGCCAGGCGGAAAGAATACTGGTACTTTGCTTTGGGTTACCTGGTGTTATATGTGGCCTGCGCACTGATTGACTGGGTACTGGGACCAATCTGGTCGCTGATCGGAGAAGATATAGGTTTATTCGGCCTGCTGCTTGCCATCGGGTTGTTCCTGCCCAGTCTGGCCGTTACCGTGCGGCGGCTTCATGACACCGACCGAAGCGGATGGTGGATCCTGATCTTTTTTATCCCGATTGTCGGCGTAATCGTGGCCGTGGTTTTTCTGGCCTTAAAAGGAACGGAAGGCGACAACCGGTTCGGACCGGACCCGAAGGCATCGACGACCTGGTGAATGACAGGGCCGTTCAAACGCGGCCCTGTCAGTACGGCTCCCGGGAACCGGGCGTGCGTCAGGCCGGACAGCCTGGGTTTAAGCCGCGGCCGTTGGCATAGCAGGCCGACTCACGCTCTCGCCTGGACGATGCCGTTGCGGACCTGGAGCATGAGCGCGGCGTTCTTGTCCCGCGCCGCACTCATGATCAGGAACAAGTCGATGAGCGTCCAGATGAAGAGACCGCCGAGTGTCAGCAATTTGGCGATCCCGAGTCCTATATCTCCGATGTAGAACCGGTCGATTCCCAGCGTGCCGCCCAGAATGCTGGCCACGAGGGCTATGCTGGGGTCTTTCCGCCGGGTCCCGAATTGCACGTCGAAATGCAGCCGTTCGTCTTCTGACAGTTCGTTTTTAGCCAGGTTCGCTTCCTGGATCTCCGGTTCGATGGACATGCTTTGCACTCCCTGTCTTGAGGTTGTTGCAGGACGGGTTCCCGCGCGCAACGTACTGACACGTAACACGCAGGCGGTATGATAACTTGACAACGGTCAAATTAATGTATCTACTGTTTTGGACAACCGTCATTTCATCAATGTTTCATTCAGGCCGGACTGATACGTCCTGCCGGCGCCGGCCGCCATGCGCTGTGGAGTCTGAATCGCCGGCAACCGCGAACGCACGGGCAGTGCTCCAGGCATTCCCACGAAAGGACAGATCATGATCAGGGTGGGTTCAATCGGACTTGGCGGCATGGGTTCTCACCAGGCCAGGGCCTTCGACGGGGTCGAAGGCTGCAAGCTGGCGGCGGGCGCCGATCCTTCTCCCGAAATGCGGGCGCGCTTTGCGGAGAACTTTCCGGGTACGAAGCTGTTTGACTCCACGGAAGCCATCGTCGACAGCGGGGAAGTGGATGCCGTCGTGATCGCCGTACCGACGGGCCTGCACTGCGCCGCCGCTTCGACCGCGCTCGCGGCGGGCATCCCGGTGCTGGTGGAAAAGCCCATGGCGCGCACGGTGGAGGAATGCCAGACGCTGAACGAGGCGGCGGACCGCAACAACACCTTCATCATGGTCGCCCACTGCCGCCGCTTCGACCCCCACTGGAAGTCCTGGGGCGCATACGTGGCCTCGGGAAAGCTGGGGTCGCCCATCCTCTGGCGCAACGCCATGGCCGGGTTCGGACCGGGAAGGTGGTACATGGACCACGATATGGGCGGCGGACCGCTTATGGACGGGGCCGTCCACAACTACGATTTCGCGAATTTCCTCTTCGGAGATCCCGAGAGCGTCCTGTCCAGTTCGATCGACCTGGACCCCGAATCATCCGCCGTGGACACCTGCTCCGCCATCGTGCGCTACCGGAACGGGAACCAGTTGCTCATGTCCTGGAGCTGGGCGGCCCGGGGCAACGGCCTGCACGACATCATCGGGCCGAAGGGTTTTATCCAGTTCGGCACCGGCGACCTGCCCGAACCGGAGGACGATGACCCCCACCAGTACTGCTGTTTCACGGACCGGGAAGGCGGGCAGACCCTGATCAAATCGAAATCCGAACCCGACATGTACGCCTGCCAGGCGGAGCATTTCCTTTCCTGCGTCCGCGGTGACGTCACGTGCCTCTCGCCGGGCACGGAGGCGATCAAGGCCATCGCCGTCGCGGATACGATCCTGCGGGCCGGACCCGGAGGAGAAGCGCGGGAGGTGACCTGGACGTGACAGACCCGGAGGAGAAGCGCGGGAGGTGACCCGGACGTGACAGACCCGGAGGAGAAGCGCGGGAGGTGACCTGGACGTTGGCGGGCGCGGGGCCTCCTGGACGTTGGCGGGCGCGGGGCCTCCTGACCGTTCGGCGATGAATCGCGACTGAGAATCGCGACGATGTTTGCACCCGCTTGTCCATCATTATCCGTTCACCGCAGTTTCACCTAATCCAAGAGGACCACTACATGAACAGACTGATGTGCTTTCTCACGAAAAACCTCGGTATGACCGACCTCGGCCTGCTCATCATCCGCATCGTGATCGGCTTCAGCATGGCGGCTTTTCACGGATGGGGCAAGATATCCAATCCGGGGCGCTGGGCCGCCATCGGCGGCAACATGGAACTGGTGGGCATCAGCTTTCTCCCGGCGTTCTGGGGCTTCATGGCCGGGTTCGCGGAATTCGTCTGCTCGATCCTGGTGATCCTGGGCGTGTTCTTCCGGCCCGCGACGACGCTGCTCGCGCTCACGATGCTGCTGGCCATGCTGCGTCACCTGTCGCTGCCCGCGGACGATCCCGGTGCGGGTCTCAGCGGCGCGTCTCACGCCATGGAACTCTGCGCCGTGTACATCGCCCTCTGGTTCGCCGGTCCGGGCAAGTACAGCCTGATGCCGGGGACCATGAAAGACCAGTCCTAGCGCTCCTGGTGGAGTCGCGGTAAACGCGGGGGTTTATGAACCGGAACGTCGAGATCGGCGTGATTTCTGATACGCACGGCCTGTTGCGGCCGGAGGCTTTGGACACGCTGGCCGGGGTGGAACGGATCATACACGGCGGGGACGTGGGCGGCCGGGAGATCCTGGACGACCTGGCGGAGATCGCGCCGGTGACTACCGTCCGCGGCAATACGGACTACCAGCCGTGGGCAGCGCGGCTGCCGGCGACCGAACTGCTGGACGTCGAAGGACGGTCGATCTTCGTCGTCCACGATATCGAAGACCTGGGCGTGGATCCGGCCGCGGCCGGGATCGACATCGTCGTTTTCGGTCATTCCCACCATCCGGTCTGGGACCGGCACGCGGACGGGGTGTGGTTTCTCAATCCCGGATCCGCGGGACCCCGCCGTTTCAGCCTGCCCGTCACGGTCGCTCGCTTACAGGTATCCACAGAGTATATCCGCGGCGAGATCATGCATCTGAAGGTGTAGTCCGGATGGCGCCGGGTCGAGCGAGGGCTGGTCTCAGGCTGCAGGCGGCGATTTCGGCTTCAATACTCCGCCACGGTCATGGCCTCGAAGCGGTTCGCGTCCCACTCCGCACCCCAGCCCGGACCGTCGGGCGGTACGATGTGGCCGTCCTCTACGAGGGGCTTGTTGACCATGCCCCAGGTGCTGGCCGTGTCTACGAACCCGTTGCCGCCGGTCTCGTAGAAGCCCGTATTGTCGATACAGCATCCGAGATGGGCGTGGACGAGTCCGAAAAGGCCGCCTTCGGCATTCAGTTCGACGTTGGTGTCGTACATCTCGGCGAAATGGGCCATCTTGAGCACTTGCGTGGTCCCGAACCGGGCGTTGGCGCGCAGCAGGTCGGTCGCCCCTGAAATCAGCCGCTGGGTCGAAATGCCCAGGTCGTGCATCAGCGTTTCGTTCCCCATCACCGGGATGGTCAACTCCCTGCAGAGCACCTGGTACTGGTGCTCTTTCTGTTCGTGCATCGGTTCTTCCAGCCAGACGAAGTCCAGTTCCTCCATGACCCGCCCCACCTCGATGGCTTCCTGCAGCGTGTAGGAACAGACCGGGTCGTTCAGCAGCAGGTAGTCGGGGCCGACGATCCTCCGGACTTCGCGGAAGATGGGTATGTCCGCTTTCCCGCCCTTGTAAGTGTGGAATTTGTAGGCGTTTACGCCGTATTCCTTTCCCTCCTGAATCATCCGCAGGTAGGTCCCGATGTCGGAGTCGCCCCCGGTCAGGTAGACCGGGAACCGGTCCCGGACCCGGCCGATGAGGGCGTAGACCGGCAGGCCCGCCTTCTTGCCCGCGATGTCCCACAGGCAATTGTCGAAGTCCCCGAACCAGCCCGGTTTCTGATACAGCCAGCGCGTGCCCTTGTGGAGCAGCTGGAACAGTTCCTCGCGGTTCAGCGGGTCCCTGCCCATTACCTGGGTCCGCAGGATCTCCACCTGCTCCCGGTCCATCGTGGTCGTGCACGTGCCTTCGACGCCTTCGTCGGTCTCGACCCGGATGAAGTGCTGGCGCAGGCCGCCGCCCTTGGGATGGGATGTGCTGCCGTGGGTATACTGCGTGCGCCTGAGACCGGGGACCTGCCTCAATACATGGTAGTACTGCGGCTGGTCCGGGTCTTCGAGGACGAACAGTTTGATGGCTGTGATTTTCACGGGGTGTTTCGGTGTGCGGGGGAAGCCGCCGGGAGCCGGGCGATGAACTGGTAGTCGGGGTCTTTTTCCTGGCGGTCCATGATCTGGATGATCTGCTTCCAGGTCTCCCACAGGCCGCTGGTGCAATAAGGCATCTCGTGTTTGATCAATCGGTGCAGCCTGCCCAGCCTGTAGCAGGGCACTGCGGCGTACATGTGGTGCTCGGTATGGTAGTTCATGTGCCAGTACAGGAACTGCAGGACGGGGTTGATATAGAACGTCCTGCAGCACAGGCGATAGTCGGGAACCTCATCCTGCAGGCCCACGTGCTGCGTGGCGTTGCACAGGAACTGAAGCCATGAGCCGAACATCTTCGGAAAGGTGATGACCAGGGGAACGACCCAGAGGCCGTATACCAGCGATACGCCCGCGATCAGCACGTGCCCGGTGAACATGATCCGTTCCCAGTTGGTATAGGCGCGGCGCCGCTCCGGATCGCTCTCCGGAAAGAGCTCCTGCGTCCATCGGTCGTCCGGGATCTTCCCCGCGAAAGCGGCCAGTCTGCCTTTGATCAGGTCGTAGGGATAGCGGTAGTTGACGATCGACCACTTCCACATGTTACGCAGGTCGAACTTCGCGGGCAGGACCACCTCCTGGTCGTCGGGATGATGGAGCGTGTACTTGTGATGTTCGGTATGGCTTGCCCAGAAGTGGTGATGGCTATGCCACCCCAGGAAGGAATAGACGCGGAGGAAGAACCGGTTGAGCCAGCGGGTCCGGAAGACGGAATCGTGGACCAGTTCGTGAAACCCGTTTACCAGGAAATGCCAGAAATGCCCGTTGACGAACACCAGCAGGAGGGTTACGTACCAGGGCCAGTTAAGGGAAGAGTAGATGGCGGTCCCGGCTCCCGCGGCGAGTACGGCGAGATAGCCCAGGGTCTGGACGAATCCGAGGAAATCGCTGCGCCGGTTCAGGCTGGCCAGCTGTTCGCGGGTCACGCGGCATCGGTACCACTTTACCCGGGTCTTCGGGAGCGGCGCGTTGTACTCGGGCCCCTCGGTCAGTACTTCCTCGTCGGTCAGCGCGGCGGGGTCCGGACCGACGATTTCGGGCTGTCCGGGCGCTTCGGGCGGACCGGGCTGTGAAGGCGTGCCGGCCTGTCCGCGCTGTCCAGTCAGTCCGGGAGATTCGGCGGGACCGGTGGGTTCAACGGGTCCTTCGGTGTCCTTGGCAGATCTGCTCACGGTTTTATCCTGCCTGAACGTTGTGGTCGGAGACTCGGTTAATGTAAGGCCGGTTATCGCCGACCGTCAAGCGCATTTCCCCGCATCGTCCCCGAGATCACGGCTGCGCTGCGTCGTCCCCCGAGAACGCGGCTGCGCGGGCGCCGTCCACGGACCGCAGTCACGCCACGCCGATCTCCAGGCCACAGCGAGGGCGCCGTCCTTGGACCGCAGTCACGCCACGCCGATCTCCAGGCCACAGCGAGGGCGCCGTCCATGGGTTGCCTACTCCGCGGCGTCACCCTTGAGAAAGCGGTCGAACCAGTCCACCATCCATTCGAAATACTCGAAACGGAAGACGTGGTTGCCTTCGGGCTGGTATACGCGGAAACGGTCGCCCGCGCCGGCTTCGCGGTAGACCGGCGCCACCGTGCGTATGAGTTCATCGACACCGCACTTCGGCATGTCCTCGTCCGACGTGGGGGCCACCATCATGAAGGGCCGCGGCGCGATGCAGTTCGCGACAATTTCCGGATGGTCGAAGTAGCGGAGTATGTGGGGCACGTAGAAGTAGGCGCTGTGCCGGTACAGGTCGCCGCCCCGTATGACGCTTTCCAATTGTCCCACGCCGCCGCAAATGGGCACGCCCGCCGCGAGCCACGGGGCGCAGGCCATGGCGTACCACGTAGCGTTCCCGCCCAGGGACATGCCGGTCAGGCCCACCTTGTTGTTTCCGATCCGGTCCTGCGCCTCGAGCACGCGGACGCCCCGGAGCGATTCCTCCACGAGGAGCCCCATCTGAGAAATGCCGTAGGCGAGCAGGTGCTTGAGCTCGACGTACCAGGACACCTCGTTCGTGCCCCGGCCGTGGCAGCCCTTGGGCGAGATGGCCAGCGTGACGTAGCCCCGCCGGGCCAGTTCCCGCGCCCAGCCATAGAGCGGCGGCTCGTTCGGACCGTCCTTGTAGAACCGCTCGAGGGCCATGCGCTCGGCCGAACCGCCCGTACCGGGCACGCAGACCACGCCCGGGAGGTGCTCGGCCGGGTTGTCCAGGGGCTCGATCAGGATGGCCGGGACCGTCTCATCGTGGGAATTGGCGTAGGACAGATCCGTGAGCCGGATGTCGTCTTCCACCCGTGAACCGCCCACGGTGAAGTCGACCTGCCCGGGGATGTCCGCCATGCCGAAGAGCTCCAGCAGCTTCTCGCGGGTCCGTCCGGGCGGGACCGATTCGGGATACCGGGGCCGCAGTCCTTTGCGGTCATAGGTGGTCCTGAACGGTTTTTCCATGCTGCTCCTCGCCATCGGTTCAACGAAAGGCGCTAGATGCGCGCGGGGACTGGCCGGCGAAACGGGCCTGGCCGGCGAAACGGGGCTTGGCCGGCGAAACGGGGCCTGGCCGGCGAAACGGGGCCTGCAACCCCTACACGGCGTAGGGCGGAAACTCGTGCGTGTGGCCCCGGGCGACTTCGTTGTTCAGTTCGCCGCCGCGCATGAAATCCTTCTCCCGTCCCTGCGCCACGATCAGGTCCCGCAGCTGGTCGTGAAGGACCCGGGCCCTCGGATGATCATCGCCGTACAGGTTGCGGCACTCGAGCGGGTCTTCCTGGAGGTCGTAGTATTCGAATTGCCCGGTCCGGTAGTGCCAGATGAACTTCTCCCGGTGGTCGACGAGGTAATGGCCGAACTCGAGATGCTCGGCGTGCAGGTGCTCCCGGTCCAGCCGGTCCGTCTGGCCCCGCACGAGCGGCATGAGCGAAAGGCCGTCCATGCGGCCGGGCGCGGGCAGGCCGCACGCGTCGAGCAGGGTGGGCATCAGGTCGGCCAGGCCCACGGTCGTTTCGGGGTACCGGCGGCCCGCGGGGAGGTCCATCTGTGCGGGGAAGTTCAGGACGAAGGGCACGCGGATCGACCCCTCGTAGCCGTAAGACTTGGCCCAGTAATGGTGATCGCCCAGCATGTCGCCGTGGTCGCCGACGAAGGCGAAGACGAGATTGCGCAGCCGGAGCATGCGCCACATGTGATAGGTGAACCGCGTGATCTGGGTGTCGACGTGATCGATGCAGCCGTAGTAACCCGCCCGCGCCCGCCGGACGTTCTTGAGCGACAGGGGGAGATACTCGGCCTCCGGGAAAGGGCCGTGGGCCTTGACGAAGGACATGCGTCCGCCCACGTAGCGGGACGGATCGCCTATGGCCGGATCGGGCACGTCGGGATCATTGGCGTAACGCTCGTAGAAAAACGCGGGCGGGTCCCAGGGCGGATGGGGCTTGCTGAAGGACACGAACAGGAAGAAGGGAACGTCCCGGCCGTGATCCCGGACGTGTTCGTCCATCACGCGAATGGCCTGCGTGGCCGTCCACGTCGTCACGTGGTACTCCTCCGGAAATACGCAGGGACGCGCCGTGTACCCGTTGTTGGTCACCCCCGCGTTGAACAGGCCGAAGTCGCCCCACCCCTGTTCGCCGAGCCAGTTGATGTAATCGTCCCTGTATCCGGGAGAGAGGAACCGGCCTTCCTCGTGGGAGACGATCCGGTCGAAGCCGTAGGGTGCGTCCTGGGGGTAGACATGACGCTTCCCGATGCAGTAGGTCTTGTAGCCGTTGCGCCGGAATACCCGGCACAACGTGTCCGGCTCGTCCCAGGCTTCCATGTCGTCGAACCCGGTCATGCCGTGGGTGGCCGGCCACTGGCCGCTGAAGAGCGTCCGCCGGGCGCCCACGCAGGAGGGGACCTCCGAGACCGCGCGGGGGAAGTAGTGACCGGTATGGGCGAGGGCGTCGATGCCGGGCGTGTGGACCACGGGGTGGCCCGCGATGCCCAGGGTGTCGCCGCGAAGCTGGTCGGCGCAGATGAGGACGACGTTGGGGCGGTTGCTGCGCTGGGTCATCGGCGGTTCCCGGTCCTGTCGACGGCGGGCTTGCGTCCCTGCCCGGGCAAACGGTTTGCGTGATCACAGGGTCCGATCGGGATCACAGAGTCCGATCGTGATCACGACGGGAGTACTTTCTGTCCCAGGACGATGTGGTGGAACAGGGGCCTGGTGCGTTCCGGCAGCGCGTCGTATTGCTCCGGGGTCAGCGGCACGACGTCATCGGGCCGGAATCCCCGGTCGGCCGCGTCGCGTTCGAAGTCCGAAAGCCCGGGAATCAGCGGGTTCAAGTTGAACCACCACGCCGCGTACCGGGCGATGACGGCCATGCGGGTCTCGTCGCTGTGGTTGTGTCCGTTTATGTGCCAGGTCCGGCTGTCGAAGATCAGGACGCTTCCCGGATTCCCTTCGGCATGGATCTCCGACGGGTGGCTCGTTCCCGGCACCAGGCTGCTGTCGCCCGTCGGATTGTTGTCCGCCTTGTGGCTTCCGGGCACCAGCACCGTACCGCCGTTCTCCCGGGTAAAGGGCGTAAGCATCCAGATGCTGGTCAGCAGCAGCGGCGCGTCGGGATAGGGCGCCGGGATGCGGTAGTCGTAGCCCTGGCCGAAGGGCCAGTCCGAATGCAGGCCGCCGCCCGGTTCGTCCGTCCGGGGATATCCGGGGTGGAGGATGACGCCCGTGGTCATGGAAATGCGGACGTTCTGGCCGAAAAACGCTTCGGTGACGCCCATGATCCGCTCGTCGGAAAGGTAGGGGGCGATCGTCTGGTCGTAGGCGATGATTCCGCGGACGGCGTGGCGGCCGTTCGTCAGGTCTTCGGGCCGTCCGTCCGCCGTGGCGATCAGGCTGTCCCGGACCGTCGCCACTTCGTCGGGAGGTATCACCCCGTCCACAACGCACCAGCCTTCTATTTTGATCCGCTTGACGAGATCTTCGACGGTTGACATGCCCGTTCCTTCCCCTTAACCTGCAGTCAACGCACGCGTGATCCGGGTCGCTGAATATGATTTTCCGGATCCTGGATGTGATTCATGATCGATATTCAAAGCCGGCCGTTTTGTAAAGGCGATTCTCACCGCGCCCGGCCGCCGCAGGAGAAGCCATGGTTGCTTACCGGACCCTTGGCCGCACCGGACTGAACGTTTCGACGCTGAGCATGGGATCCGGCGGCTATAACCGGCTGGGACAGACCAGCGATCCCCCGCTCACCGAACCGGAGATGCACCGGCTCGTCCACGGGGTCCTGGACCTGGGCATTAACCTCTTCGATACGTCTCCGGGCTACCTGGAAGCCGAGGCGATACTCGGGCGGGCCTTTAAAGGAATCCCGCGGGACCGGTACCACGTTGCGACCCGGGTCGTTCTCTCGCAGTTCGACGAGGACGACGGGCCCATCCTGATGACGCCCGGGCACATCACCGAATCCATCGAGACCAGCCTGCGCCGCCTGGGGGTCGACGAGATCGACGTGGCGTTGATCGCCGCGACCGAGAAGGCCGATTTCGACTACATGATCAACGAGCAGTTTCCCGTGCTCGAACGCCTCTGCCGGCAGGGCAAGATCCGTTTCCTCGGGTCCAGCGAAACCGCCCTGTCCGACGGCGCCCACGCGTGGCTGCGGGCGGCGCTGCCGACCGGCAAGCTTGACGTCGTCATGATCGCCTACAGCATGCTCAACCAGTCCGCCCGTCAAACGGTCTTCCCCTACTGCAACGAGCACGACGTCGGGGTCATGAACATCTTCTCGGTCCGCAACATCTTCAAGGACCCGACGCGACTCAGGGAGACGATCGAAGACCTGCAGCGCCGGGAGCTCCTGGATGAATCCATCGATCCCCGCGCGCCATACAACTTCCTGCTCGAGGACCCCGAAATCGAAACGCTGGTCGAAGCGGCCTACCGGTTCGTCGTGTATACCGAGGGCGTCACCACCGCCGTGTGCAGCGCGGTCACCCTGGACAAGATCGAGCAGAACATACGCAGCATCGCCCGGGGGCCCCTCCCCGAAATGCACGTGAACCGCATCAGGCGGCTGTTCGGACACATCAATGAACCCGTCGGCAACTAGACGCTAACGCCGATCCTCCCCCGCGCCTTAGAAACGTGCGGAAGTCCTTGATTTTCATGGCTTTACCGGGAAGATGATGCGTCCTTCAACTTCCGTTCGACGCTTTCGATCTTTTCTTCCATGGTCTGCGTTCGGTCGGTTCGCGTGCCCAGGCGGATGGTCGTGGAAATCCGCGGCGCGCCCATTTCGTGCACCGTCTCGTGGCATTGCTTCACGGCCTCGAAAACTTCCTCCCACTCGCCTTCGATATTGGTCCCGTAGGCATGCATGAAGGTCTTGAGCCCCGCTTTTTCAAGCACCCTTTCGCAGGCCGCTACGTACTCGGAAACCGATACGCCGGCCCCGATGGGCACCACGCACAGATCAACGATGACTTTCATGGCGTCCTCCCCCGGTTCACCGTACCCGCGGTTCCAGGATTTCCCGGAGCCGGGCGGCCACCAGGGCATCCTCGCCGGGCTCCATCATATAGGGCATGATGGACAGGCCGCCGCCCCCGCCCATTTCGATCCGGGGCTCGCCTTCGGACAGCTTCGAAACCACCTCGTCCGGATCGATGGCGATCTCCCGGGTCTCCCATTCGATGTGCAGGACCGGCGCCACGTTGGACCTTCCCGGCTGCCGGACCGTAGTCCGCACGGACGGAAGATGGGCAACCGCGTCGATCACGGTCCGCAGGTATCCTTCCCACGCCTTCCACTCGGCTTCGTGATCTCTCGACACCCACTGTTCCACGGCCGCGAGGAGCCCCATGATCTCCTCCTTGCCGGCCTTCATGGGGCGCGCGATGGCGTGGTGCGGCGCGCCGTTCGCGAAGGCGGCCCACAGCAGTTCGCGCCGCCCCAGCACCAGCCCGGAGGCCTGCGGCCCCCGGAGGCACTTGCCGCCGCTGTACGCCACGGCGTCCACGCCGTCCGCCAGGTACGGGTTCGGCACGTCCGGCCGTTCGGCGGCCGCGTCCACGAAGACGGGAACGCCGTGGTCGTGGGCGATCTGGACGATATCGGCCACGGACAGCGCGCCGTCGCCCGCCCGGTCGCCGAATACCGCGACCATGGCCGTACGCTCGTTGAAGGCGGCCCGCAGCGATCCGGGCTCGTCGTCGACCTCCACGAGCGAGATCCCCACCATGCGGATGGCGTGGTCGTAGGCGTGGCGGTGCGCCCTGAGCGTAATGACTTCGTTCTGCATCCCCGACGTGTCCGGCAACCGGGCGATTTTATCCGGGTCCGTTCCGGCCACGCACGCGGCGGTGACCTGGCAGAGCGCGGCGGCGCACCCGCTGGTCACGAGCCCGAATTCCGCTTTCATTACTTCGCCCAGTCGCCGGCCGACGCCTTCCATCAGCTCCTCGATATGCACGTACTTCCTGGATGCTTCGGCCATGGCCCGCCTGACTTCCGGCAACATGACCGATCCGCTGTACATGGTCAGCGTGCCCTTGCAGTTGATCAGGGGCCGAACGCGTACGCTGTCGTAGGTGGGGTAATCCTGGGGAGGCATCGGGGTTCCTCTTTGCTTTAAACGGCCGTATCACATGGTCACGTCCGGCAAACGACGGCCAGTAAGCTCCATCGTTATCGAACAGGAGGCGCTGTACAATCTACCATCAGTGCGTAGCGCCTGTCTAACAGATTATGCGCGGTGTACAGGTTATACACTTGTAATAATGCGACACCGATGTAGATTGCTTCGTACAGTTAAAAAAAATAAACAGTTTTCAATTCACTATGTTATGTAAACACCACTGGGAAAGGATTGGCATCGTGCGAAGAATCCTCGTGATCGCGGTTACAATGACGTTGGCAGCCTGCACGGGCGACCAGGGCCCGGTCGGGCCTCAAGGCGTCCAGGGCATTCAGGGCGTGCAGGGCGTCCAGGGCACGCAGGGTGAGCAGGGCGTGCAAGGACCCCAGGGCGAACAGGGTGCACAGGGTGAGCAGGGTATCCAGGGTATCCAGGGCGAAACCGGTGAAATGCTCAACTGGGCGGAGGTAATCGATAAGGGGAAACTGCGTGACGCATTGTATTTCGTCAGCGTTATCGTCGACGGCAAAGTAGAGGCAGCCGGTACGGCCTTCAGCGCATATTTCACGGACAAGCTCTGGACCAACGCCCATGTGGTGGAGGGTCTGTTGGAGGAATACAACGATCCCGAAAATGCGGAGTTTCGGAGGTTTCTGCTCGTTACACGAACCGGTACGCCGCTGGGAGGCCCGGAAACCTACCAGTGGGAGCCCTATGTCACTCATCCTGAATGGGATTCCGAAGAGACTTGGTCCCCTGATGTTGCCTTGATTCAACTCCTCGGCGGCGAGATCACGCACGAATCGCCCGAGTTTCTACCGCGGGAGTTTACAGACGATCTACGTGCGGGCCAACCGATCGGCACGCTTGGCTTCCCGGGCCTTCTTCCTTTTTTCAACGCGCTTCCGATCGCCAACTTCAGGGAAGGGACGATCAGCGCCATCAGGCCTTTCTACAACGAGGCGTTTTTTGCCGATCCAACCAATACAGGCGAGATAATCCACACGAATCTGGGAGCCCTTGCCGGAACAAGCGGCAGCCCGATCTTCGATCACGAGGGGTATGTCATAGCCATACACTTCGGGGGCGTCTCTACGTTAATCAGGCTGCCCGATGAGGATGAGGAAGATGAGGAACCGGGCGAACTGATCGGAAGAGTGGAACTTCACGAAGACTTCGGTGTCAATATCTCGGCGGCGTGGGCTCTGCTCGATTACCTGGAAAGCCGGGACGGCACGGGTACGGTCGCGGCAAAGATAAACGCCGGAAGCGTGACGCCCGACTCGCGTTCCTATCCGCACGAGGAATACCAGCCCGAACCGCTGAACTGGAATGGAGAGACATCGGCCCCTTAGTCCGGACCGCAGGATAGTACCGTGATGCGGCAGACTATTTGACAAGTACCGGCCCTTTCTGTAGGGTGGGATCGTTGAATCCATGTTGCCTCGGGGCGCGACCGATGTTGCCTCGGGGCGCGACCGGTGGTTTCCAGGTACAAGTCTGCAATGGCGAAGCCGACTGTTTGCGGCGTTTGTTCTCGTGGACTGACCGGATGCATCTCTCCGCAATGGCATCATGATTTTACAATGAACCGTGTGCTCCCCGTTGTACTTCTGGCGTTCATCTGCGCATGTATCGTTCCTCTCTTTGAATTGCCGGGGACCGTGACGGGTTCGGTCCTGAAGGGATTCTTCGGGCTGTGCGTCCTCGTCCTGCTCAAGGTCGCCTATAACAAGATGGTGCTGCCCGGCACGTTCATCGGGGCGGTCTTCTTCGCGCTGGCGTGGTGGTTCGTCCCGGCCTGGCCCATGTATCTGTTCCTGGTCCTCATGTTCGGCGCGTTGTTCGTAACCTGCAAGACCGCCGAGGTTTTCTCCCGCGGACCTGGTTGACCCCTGCGAACAAATTTCCGTGACAGTGCCGCCGCCGGACCGTATCGTAATGAGGGCGGATCGTCTTCCTGGGTACGTGCCCTTGGAATATGGACCGCGTCGCTTGATATGGACCGGCGTCGCTTGATATGGACCGCGTCGCTTGATATGGACCGCGTCGCTTGAATGCGCGTCAATTCAACGGTGAAATGATCAGTTCAACAGGGGAAATGAAATGAAAATAGCGCTCGGGTATTTGACGTTGACGCTTGTCCTGGCCGTATTCTCCCGCAATGCCGACGGGCAGCAGTCCTGGGACGAGGTGATCGTGGAGGCCCATCCCGTAGCCGGCAACATACACATGCTGACGGGAAGCGGAGGCAACATCGGCGTCTCGGTCGGGGATGACGGCATCCTGATCGTCGACGACCAGTACGCTCCGCTGGCCGACAAGATCAAGTCGGCCCTTCGCGGCCTGCACCCGGGCCCTCTCAAGTTCGTCCTGAACACCCACTTCCACGGCGACCACGTGGGCGGCAACCCGATCTTCGGCCTGGAGGCGACCATCATCGCCCATACCAACGTCCGAAAACGGGTCTCCACGCCCGAACAACAGGGCGTCCGGACCATCCCCGCCATGGTGGAGGATGGCTGGCCGGTGATCACCTTCGACGAAGAGGTGTCGGTGCATTTCAACGGGGAAGAGATCAGGCTGGTGCATCTGCCCGAAGCGCACACGGACAACGACAGCTTCGTCCACTTCACCGGATCGGACGTGGTGCACATGGGCGATACCCTCTTCGCCGGGCGCTTCCCCTTTGTGGACCTGGCCAGCGGCGGCACGGTTGACGGATTGATCCGCAGCATCGCCCACGTGCTGTCGTTGATCGGTCCGGATACCCGCGTCATCCCGGGACACGGGGCGCTGGGAGACCGGGCGTCCCTGCAGTCCTACCACGACATGCTCGTGGCGACCACGGAAGCGGTCCGCGCGATGATGGCGGATGGGAAATCGCTCGACGAGATCAAGGCGGCCGGTCTGGGAGACGAATGGGCCGGATACGCGGGCGACTTCGTCCCGGAGGCGCGCTGGATCGAGACGATCTACAACAGTTCGGGTTCGAAGGAATAAGAGGAGGTTATCGTGCGGATCATCGATGCCCATCAGCATCTCTGGGATACGGCTGAACTGAGTTACCCCTGGCTGGAGGGGTTCGACGCCTTTCGGCAGCGTTATGGACCGGAAGACTACCGGGCCGCGCTGGAGGGCATCGATATCGCCAGGTCCGTCCATATCGAAGCGGACCCCGCGCCCGGCGCCGAAGTGGCCGAGGTGGACCGGCTCGTGCGCATCGCCGCCGAGGACGGCATGATCGGCGCGATCGTCGCCACGGCGCCACTGGAATCGGAGGGCCGCGAGGAGACGCTGGAGCGGCTGGCCGCGGACTATCCCATGGTGGTCGGCGTCCGGCGGATGGCCTGGCATCACGAAGACCCGGCGTTCTACAGCCGGCCTTCCCTGATCGAAGGCGTCAGGGCGCTGCCGGCGTACGGATACACCTTCGAACTCTGCGCCAACGTCACGCAGCTCGACGCGGCGGTGACCCTCGTGCGCGCGACGCCCGACGTTACCCACGCCATCAACCACTGCGGGGGGCCGGATATCGCGGGCGGCGGTTTCGAGCCCTGGGCGGACTACATGAGCCGGCTGGCCGGGTTCCCCAATACGGTCTGCAAGATTTCGGGGCTGGTCACCCGGGCGAAGGAAAACTGGTCCGGCGACGACCTGAGGCCCTACATCGATCACCTGATCGAAATCTTCGGCTTCGACCGGGTCATGTACGGCAGCGACTGGCCGGTCTGTACGCTGGCGGCCACGTACAAGGCGTGGTTCGACACCCTGGCGGACACGGTACGGGGCGTATCCGACGACGAGCGACGCAAGCTGTTTCATGACAACGCGCGGGCCTTTTACCGATTGGGATGAACGCGCCCCGGGGACGCCCCGGGGACGACAGGAGTCTCGAAGCATGTCTGTCGTGACGAAGCCCGGCTCCGGGACCGAAGTGCTGGATCAGGCCGTAAAGGAACGGGAGTGGATCCGCGCACCCGGTCTCAACGGTGGAAACGGCGGCTCGGTTGAACGCGGCCGCGGCAACGGCAGCAATGGCGGCAGCGGCGGCGGAAGGGGCGGCGGGGGCGACAGGCCGTCCGGCTCGCCTGCTCCCGGACCAACCGGCATCGGAGCCAACCTGCTGGGCATGCTGGTGTTCATCGCCAGCGAAGCCGTCCTCTTCCTGACGCTGATCGTCACCTTCGCCCTGGCGCGGGCGTCTTACCCGGAGTGGCCTCCGCCGGACCAGCCCAGGCTCCCCGTTTCGATCTCCTTTTTCAATACCCTGGTCCTGCTGGGCAGCGGCGCCGCCATGCTGGGCTCATGGAGATACATGAGGCGGGGATGGGTGCGTCCCTCAGGCCGTCTGTTGACGGCGGCCACATTGCTCGGTATCCTCTTCCTGGTGGTGCAGGGCTTCGAGTGGGCCCGGTTGATCGACTTCGGTCTGACCGTCACGCAGAACCTGTACGGCGCCGTTTTCTACGTGATGATCGGCATGCACGCGCTGCACGTCCTCATCGCGGTCCTGGGACTGCTCTACGTAATGCGCAGGTTCAGCCGGGGAGCGTACACCCGGGAAGACCACGACGGCCTGACCATGGGCGGGATGTTCTGGGGATTCGTCGTGCTCGTCTGGCCCGGCCTGTTCGTTTTCGTCTACCTGCTGTGAAAACCCTCCGCCCAGACAGCGTCCCGATTTCAGTCTGGAGATAACATGACCACGTCATTCGGAGCGGCGGTTCAACGCGCCGCGGAATCGTTGAGCGCCCAGGGCAAGGACGCCAACCAGATCGCGAAGATCGTGTGCGACCAGGACCCCGACGGGCACAACTACGGGATTGGAATCGTCGTGGACGGGCAGGGCCGGGCGTGGCCGACTTCCGAGACGCTGTTGCATCATGCCGGGGAGGAAATCGGGAACAGCCTCCTCGGTGAATACATGAGCACCGCTTCCCTGGCTGCCGAGTTGAAGGAGGCCGTGTTGCGCTGGCAGCGCATCCCCGAAGAACACTGGGACCGCTTCTCGCTGCTGATCCCGTCGGACGCGGGCACCGGCGCGGTGAAGACGGCCGTCGAGATGGCCCTGCAGCTCTACCCGGACCTCGAGGCGATCGGCGTGGAAGAACTGTCCTGGCCCGCGTACAAGGCCATCGCCCGGATGAGCAGGATCGCGTGCCGCGAGTTCCCCATCGGCGATGTGATGGATACACCGGGCCTCCTGAGGGTCTACCAGGCCGGCCCCATGAACACCACCGGCCGCGTGCAGCCCGGGGAAACCATGGACTCGCGGGCGCGGGCCGCGAAAGGCCGCCCCGTCCTGCTGGACCGGGCCTATTCCGGGTTCGAGTACGCCCGGCTGCTCGAATCGCACGGCTACAACAGGATCATGGGCATGAGCTACGACGACCAGATCCGCCCCTTCATAGAAAACGACGTGCCCTTCTGGATCTCCGTCAGCCCGACCAAGGCCTTCGGCACCTTCGCGCTGCGCCCTTGCGGGTTGCTCCTTGTACATGATCCGGATTCAACGCGCGCCGGTGAGATCGCCGCGCTGGCCAACACGGTTGTGCGCGCCCGGGGCTCGTCTTTCGAACACCCCGTCACCCGGGCCTTCGTTTCTTCGCTGGTCCGCGACCGGGATCGTCTCGAGCAAGAGCATGCCGGCATCCTGCACCGTGTGGCCGCCGCCGAGGAAGCGTGGAAGGAACGATCCGCCGGGACCCCGCTGGCCGAGCAGTTTACGGACAGGTACGCCGGACTGTTCCGCAATCCCCGCGTGGAAGACGAGGCCCGGGCGGCGGTCTACGACGCCCACCTCTATCCGGTGTTTACGCCGGGCCGGTGCCGGCTCAATATCACCGGCCTGCCGGAAGACCCGGATGTCGCCCGGGAGCACGTCGCGGTTTTCGCCAGGTACTGCCGGGCATAGTGCATCGCCTTTCCCGCCCGTTTCATCTTATCCCGATTAACCTTGTAACGAACCGCCCGGGGGTATAGATTCTACGACCTGAAAAACCGGCGGGACCCGTTCACATAGAAGCTTGCGTTTCAGCACCATCCGAACAGAAAGGACGTCAAGGCATGGCACAGGTCAGTATCGTCAGGCACAATCCCATCGCAATCTTCTCGAATCCCACGGAAGTCATCGTCAAGGACGATCACGGCCAGGTCTTCCGGCTGATCGAACCGAGCGGCAACGTAGGCACGCAATATCCGAACGACATTGGTTGCGAGTGGTTCGGCACCATCGAGAACCTGAACAAGAACCTGTTGATCTGCGGCGTGAACTGGTCGGACGTTTACAAGACGGACGTGCTGTGGACGACGCCTTCGGCCGACCGCGACGTCTGCGACCGGATGAAGGATGAATTCAACGCGGTGTACGCTCCCATGATCTCGGCCGTGACGGGAGGTCCGCTCCGTTCGAACCGCATGGCGCGCTTTACCCACCCGGAGGGGTTTCCGGATCCGGTGGCGCTCTTCGAGGTCCAGATCAAGGCGGTGAGCGGCGAAAACGTCTCCATCGGCGACGGCGTGATCGATTACGGGTACTGGCAGGACCACCAGCCGAGCGGCGCTTCGGTCATGCATACCCGGGACGGCGAGGTGATCACCTCCCTGGGATCCGACCTGGCCGGGGAAACGGCCTTCGTGCTCGACGAGCACTACCTGAAACCCTTCGCCGAAGCCGGGGTCGATTTCAGGAAACAGACGGTGTGGATGGAGATCCTGGTCGCCGTCGACGACGCGCCTGGACAGGCCTGGGAACGGATCGATACGGTGCGGCGGGTCTTCGAGGACTACTTCGGTGACGACCGGCCGGCCGGGCTGATCTACCCCGTATCCCGCATCCCCAACCTGGACGGCATCGTGGAGCCCCAGCCCCGCGTGGTATCCGGCGACGTGAACATTACGCGTTCCGGCGAGATCGAGGACGGTTTCAGCACGTGGACCTCGATCCGTTACGGCGGCGTGACCGAGGTCATGACCAGTGCCGTGGGCGGCGATGACGCCGGGCGGCAGCTCTCCACGCTGGACGCGCGCATCAGGGCGGCGGGCGGAAACGGACTCAAAGAGGACGGCATCTTCAACAACGCCTACGTGGTCGCCGGGGCGGACTCGCCCGCGAACAGGGCCTGGATACAGGAATTCAACGCATCCTTCAGCGCCTGGTACGAAGGCGCGGCGCCGGCGGGGCGCACCGCCCAGTTCATCGGCGGCATCCAGCAGGCGTCCTACCCCGCGGGCATCTCGAACCGCGCCATTTTCGCCGGGTAAGGCGGATATGGACCGGCCCGGGAAGGCGCGTCAGACCCCCATGAACAGGGGGAGGTACGCGTGATTCCCGGCCTTCTCCTGTGTAACTTCCTGCTCTTCCTCCCGGTTTTCAACGCCGCTCGAGACCGTGCGGCGCATCCCCCACGTAACGACCCCGCCACGGGGAATGTGAATACGGCCGGCAAGGCCATGCCCCCGGACGCGGCGCCGCTGGCGCGTCAGGTATACGCCTTCCACCTGCCCGAGCCCACCACGCTGGACATCGGGATCGCCGTTTACGAGGCCACCGGCGCGGTGTTCTCCTTCGAAGGGCTCACCCGGCTCGATCACAACAATGAACTCATGCCGGCCGCGGCAGATCGATGGGAGTCCTCTCCCGACGGCACACGCTGGACCTTCCACCTGCGCAGGGGCGCGAAGTGGAGCGACGGCCGGCCCGTCACGGCCCACGACTTCGAGTATGCCTTCAAGCGCATGGTCGATCCGGCCAGCGCCAACAGGAACGCGTCCTTCTACTACGAAATCGAAGGGGCGAAAGCATTCAACCAGGGATTGACCCGGGACGCGGGTTCCGTCGGCGTTCGGGCCATCGACGACCACACCCTGGTCATTCGGACCACGCTGCCCTGCCCCTATCTCCCCTATATCGCCTCCTTTCCCACCTCCGTCCCGGTGCCACGCTGGCAGGTGGAGAAGTACGGCCCCGGCTGGTCCGAAGCCGGCCGCTTCGTCACCAACTCGACCTTCAAGCTGGCGTCCTGGGACCACGGCTCCCGCTTCGAGTTCGTCCTGGACCCGAATTATAACGGTCCCCACAAGGGATTCGTGGAACGGATCATCGGCAAGTTCCGGGATACGCGCATGATGGCCGGCGGCACGCTGGCCTACGAGAACGACGAGATCGACATGCAGGACGTTGCCCCCATCGATCTCCCGCGGATCAGGCGGCATCCGCGACTTTCCGGTGAACTGGACGTCAGCAAGGATTTCATGACCCACTTTCTCTTCTTCAACGCCGACTATCCACCCTTCGATAACCTGAAAGTACGCCAGGCGATCAGCCACGCGGTCGACCGGGAAGTGATCTGCCGCGTGTTGCTCCAGGGCATGGGCATGCCGGCCTGGTCCATGCTTCCGCCCGGGTTTCCGGGGTACGCGGGGGGCAAGTACCGGGACGTCCAGCGCTTCGATCCGCAACTCGCGAAACAGCGCCTGCGCGAAGCGGGATACCCCGGGGGACGGGGGTTCCCGAGGATAGAGATGTGGGTCAACACCATCGCCCGCCAGCAGGTCGGCCAGGCGATCCAGGAAATGCTGAAGACCCATCTCGGGATCGAAATGTCGATACGCGTGGTCGAGAGCATCTCCTACCGGACCGCACAGTACCAGCGGAAGATCCCCTTCAGCCTGATCCAGTATCACTACGATTATCCCGACCCGAACAACATGCTCGCCATGGTGTGGCGGTCCCAGCCCGCCGGGTACAGCCGCCATCCCTGGAGAAACGCCGAATTCGACCGGCTGGTCGACGAGGCGGCTTCGGAGATGGACGCCGATCGCCGGTTCCGTCTGTACGACCGGGCACAGCGGATCCTTGCCGAGGACGTGGGCGCCGTGTTCCTCTACTACGGGAAGAAGGCCACGCTGCGAAAGCCCTGGCTCAAGGGCATCAAGCGGGACCGGGACGGCGAGTACCCCTTCTGGGGCAACAACACGGGTTATTTCGACATCTACATCGGGGACGCCCGGTAGCCCGCAGCCGGTCCGCGCTCCGCAGCGTGTAAATTCGGCCGGCAAGGCCGCGGCCGGTCGGCGCTCCGCAGCGTGTAAATTCGGCCGGCAAGGCCGCGGCCGGTCGGCGCGGGCGCCGCCATTTCGGTTTGACAATACCGGCGGGGTGGGTACATTCAACAGGTGCGTCCGGTCGACGGTTCATTCTGTTCGGCGGACCGTGACGCACCCGGTTTTCCCTGGCACACAGCCAGCAAACCTGGTTGGATCGACGCTAAACGAATCCCGGCGAAACGGTTTCCTCCCAGGAGATATGAAAACAGCTGTCAGAAAGGACTACCCATGAAAGCGGGACAAGTCGTCGCCCCGGAAACCATTGAAATCGTGGAAGCGGAACGGCCGGACCTCGCGCTGGAACGTACCAATCCGGACGCGCTCAAGGACCTGGTGCTCGTGCGGACCGTGAACGCCGCCATCTGCGGCAGCGACCATCCGCTGTTCACGGGGCCGGCGAACTATCCCGCGCCGCCGGGCGTGTCCCTGCACGAGAGTATCGGGATCATCGAGAAGTCGTGGGCGGAGGGATGCAGGGAGGGGGATTTCGCCATGGTCCTGCCTGCGGGATCCAGCGCGATGGCCGAGTATTTCCTTGGCCTGGGCGCTTCCGTGACGCCCCTGCCCGGGGGACTGCCCCAGGAACAACTGTTGATGGCCCAGCCCCTCGGCACCGTCATCTGCTGTCTGCGCAAATTGGGCCACTTTTTCGATGCCGAGGTCGCCGTGGTCGGCCAGGGTCCCATGGGACTGCTGTTCACCGCCATGATGCGGAACCTCGGCGCGGCGCTGATCATCGGCATCGACCAGCACGACAACCGCCTCGCCGCCGCCGGCGAGATGGGCGCGACCCATACGGTGAACACGCGGCACACCGATCCGGCCGAGGCGGTGGCCGAGATTACGGACGGGCGGATGGCCGACGTGGTGATCGAGGTCGTGGGCGTGGAAGAGACTTTCAACATGTCCGTGAGCCTGGCCCGGCATTACGCCCGGTTCATCGACTTCGGCGTGCCCAAGACACCGCGCTTCACCATCGATATGCTGGAGCTGTTCCGCAAGAACCTGCAGTTGACGACTTCCGTAGGACCGGATATACCCAACGATTTCAGGAGCGCCATGCGACTGATCGGGGAAGGACGGGTCGATCTTGCGCCGATGATTTCGCACAAGCTGCCCTTTGCACGGGTACAGGAAGGATTCGAAATGGCCACGAAGCGCAAGGGCGAATGCATCAAGATCGTTATCGATTACGAGGAGAAGGGCCCGGGCAGGTAGTCGCCCGTAGGTAAAGCCGGATCGTGCGCGGATCGTTCATTGCGCAACAGGATACCTGGAGGAACAGCGTCATGCACAAGACCATCGGTACCGCGGCGAAAGCCGCCGCAATCTGTCTGTTTGCCGCCCAGGTCGCCTGCGGCGGCGGCGGAACGGCCGAAGATCCCTGGGACAGGGTCCAGACGATCCTGTCGGAGTCGAAGGATACCGTCGTGCTGGACGGGACGGAAAAGGGAGCGCTCAAGTACGAAGGGATGGAAGCGCCGCTATTCGGGGACTGGATGGTGCGTCACGCGCTGTCCGACCCGGAGAACTTCAATCCCTTCACGTCGAGCGACCAGGGCGCCACCCAGGTGCACAACTTCGTCTTCGAGTCCCTGCTGGAACCGGATTACGATCCGCCCTATGCGCAGCGGGGTTTCATCGCTACCGACTATCCTGTCATCTCGGACGATTATCTCACCTACACCTTTACCCTGCGCCGGAATGTCCGTTTCGCGGATGGTACGCCGCTCACGGCGGACGACGTGCTCTTCAGCATGAAGGTCATCCAGACGCCCACGGTACGGGCGCCGCACCTGAGGAACTACTATTCCTCCATCCAGGACGTCATGAAACTCGGTGATTACGAGATCAGTTTCGTCTGCGAGGTGCCGTATATACTGAATGATCTGTTCCTCGGGAGTTTCGATATTCTTCCCAGGCATTTCTACGACCCGGACGGACTGCTGGACCCGGTGCCGGTCAGGAGCCTGCGAGACGGCAGCTGGGAGAATGGCGAACACGCGGACCGCGTGAGGCTTTTCGGCGAGCGTTTCAACCAGGATTTCAACCGGCGCATGCTGGGCACCGGGGCGTACTTCGTGGCGGACTGGGAGAACGACGTGGTCACGGGACAGAAGGTCGTGCTCACCCGCAACGAGAATTACTGGGGACAGGGCATGGAAGGACTGCCCGCGACCGGACACGTGGACAAGATCGTGTTCAAGATCATCAACAACCTGGACGCCGCGTTCATCGAACTGACCAACGGCAACCTGGACTACCATGGCATGAAGCCGCTGGAGTTCAAGGAGAAGAGCTGGTCGCCCGGTTTCGTGGAACGCTTCATGAAAGGCATCCAGTACGCAGGCGGATACAACTATATCGGGTGGAACAACAACCACCCCATATTCAGCGACCGCAAGGTTCGCCGGGCGATGACCCACCTGACCGACCGGGAGAGCATGGTAAAGAACCTGCTCTTCGGACTCGCCGAAACGGTGGAGAGTCCCATCCACAAGTTCCGTCCGGAATACAACCACGATCTTCAACCTTATTCCTACGACCCCGACCGGGGCCTCGCGCTGCTGAACGAAGCGGGATGGACGGATTCCGACAACGACGGGATTCTCGACAAGGAAATCGACGGGACCTCCACGCCCTTCCGTTTCGAGTTTCTCGTGAACTCCGGGAACCAGATCCGCAAGGACATCGCGTTGACGCTTCAGAGTTCCCTCGAGGACGTGGGCATCGACTGCCAGGTGCGGGAGCTGGACTGGTCCATCTTCCTGGAAAGAGTGAAGAACAAGGACTTCGCGGCCGTTACCCTGGGCTGGACCGGCGGGACGGGCCTGCGCTTTCCACCCGACGCCTTCCAGATCTGGCATTCGACGCAGGCGGAAGGGAACGGGTCGAATTTCATCAGTTTCAGGAACGAGGAATCGGATGAGATCCTCGAGACCTACCGGCAGGAGTTCGACATGGACAGGCGGATCGAACTGTATCGCCGGTTCCAGGAGATCCTCCACGAGGAGCAACCCTACACGTTTCTTTGGAAGGCGCGTACCGCGGTCGCGTACAGCCGGCGCTATCATGGCGTGAACTGGTACCCGGCCGGCCCCGTGCCGCAGGAGTGGTGGGTCGAGCCCGCCGACCGGCTGTACCAGTAACGGACCGCGTTTCCGGCCATAACCCGGCGGGAGTCCACATTCTCCTATGCTCGGTTACATCCTCCAACGCTCGCTGCTCATGGTCCCCACGCTGATCGGGATCACGGTGATTTCCTTTTTCATCATGCATCTCGCACCCGGCGACCCCGTCGATCTGTTCCTGGGCGGCGTGGCCGGCGGCGAGGGGCTTGCTTCCGACCGCCAGCGGGACATCGAAAAAACCAGGCTGGAACTGCGCAGGCAGCTTGGCCTGGACCGGCCGGTCCACGTGCAGTACTTCAACTGGGTCACGGCGCTGTTCCTGAAAGTCGAATCCATCAACGCCTTCGACCGGAGCGCCTTGCTGGCGGACGGGTTGCTGGAACGGCTCGAGGCGCCGGAACGCCGGGCGCTGACGGACCTGGACCGGGAGGAGCAGAAAGATAGGTTCCTTGCGCTTGTGCGAGAGGACGCGCCCGGGGAGGCGGGCGAACTGGAACGGTCCTCGTTCTGGGAAGGCAGGACCTTCAGCGCGGAGGGAAACTACCGCTACCGGGGCGCGGGGATCGAACTCCTCACCCTCTCGGGATACCGCTTCGTTACGCTGGACTTCGGCCGTTCGTTCAAGGATAACCAGCCCGTCATCGGACGGATCATGGAGCGGTTGCCCGTCACGCTCGAGATCAACATCATCGCGATCGTCATCGCGTACCTGGTCGGGCTGCCGCTCGGCGTCTGGCTCGCGGTCAAGCAGAATTCCCTTACGGACCGGATGCTCACGACCGGCACCTTCGTCCTCTGGTCCATGCCCTCCTTCTGGGTGGGCATGCTGCTCATCATATTCCTGTGCAACCGGGAGTTCTTCTACTGGTTCCCGGCCTCGGGCATCCAGTCGCTGGACGTCTCGAGCGACTGGAGCACCTGGAGGATCCTCACGGACCACATGTACCACATGTTCCTCCCCGTGCTGACCTCCGCCTACATCAGCTTCGCGACCATATCCCGGTTCATGCGGACGAGCATGCTGGAGAACCTGCGCCAGGATTACGTGCGGACCGCCCGGGCCAAGGGGCTGTCGGAAAAAGTCGTTATACTGCGGCACGTGTACCGAAACTCCCTGATCCCGATCGTTACCACCTCGGCCGGACTGCTGCCGGCCCTGATCGCGGGTTCCGTATTCGTCGAAACGATCTTCACCATACCGGGGATGGGGCTGCTCGGATTCGAGTCCGTGCTGACCAGGGACTATCCCATGGTCATGGCGATATTCACCATCGGCTCCCTGCTTTCGCTCCTGGGCATCCTGGTCGCGGACGTCCTGCTCAAGGTGGTCGACCCGAGGATTACCTTCGACCAGTTGCAGGGTTAGGAGATTGGCTGTGGGATCGCGCTCCGACATGAAGGTCGAACCGGCCGCGGCAGGCGGCATGCCGATCGGCGCCGCGGACATGAACGGGGGCGGCGAGAGCTTCTGGCGGCTTACGCGCAAGGAGTTCCGCAAGAACCGGCCCGCGCTCTGCAGTCTCTACGTCCTCGTGGCCATGGCCTTCATCGCGCTCACCGCGGACCTGCTCGCCGGCAACAAGCCCTACTACATGGTCTACGAGGGAGAAACCTACTTCCCGGCCTTTCGGCAGTACGCCGTCTATACCGGGTTGGTGGACTGGCCGGAGGAGCTGCGGACGCGGAAGAACTTCAAGCGGTACGCGTACAGCGACGCGGTGTTTCCCATCGTCCCGTACGCCCCGGACGAAATCGCGCTCGGCGACCGGTACGAGCGTCCGGGAGGCGCCCATCTCTTCGGCACGGACCGGCTGGGACGCGACGTGCTGTCAGGCCTCATCCACGGCACGCGGTACTCGCTGACCATCGGACTGGTTTCGGTGGGCATCTCGCTGCTCATCGGCGTGAGCCTCGGCGCGCTGGCGGGATACCTGGGCGGGTGGACGGATCTGTTCCTGTCCCGCGTGTTCGAACTCTGGGCCGCGATCCCCCCCTTCTTCCTGATCATCACCGCGGCGGCCTTCTTCCCGCCGAGCCTGTTCTGGATCATGATCATCATCGGGTTCACGGGATGGGTGGGCATCGCCCGGCTGACCCGGTCCCAGTTCCTCCAGGTCCGGGCCTTCGACTACATCGCGGCCGCCCGGGCCCTGGGCTGTTCGAACCTGCGCATCATGGCGGTGCACATCCTGCCCAATGCCATCGCGCCCGTGCTGATCCCCGCGGCCTTCGGCGTGGCCGGCGCCATCCTGGCCGAGTCGGGACTGAGCTTCCTGGGCATCGGCGTGCCCGCCGAGGTCATCACCTGGGGATCGCTGCTGGCGGGCGCCCGCAGCAATATCGCGGCCTGGTGGCTCGTGATCGTGCCCGGATTCGCCATATTCATCACGGTAACCCTGTACAACCTGCTGGGAGACGGACTGCGCGACGCCCTCGACCCGAGGCAGCGCGGGACCGCATGAGAGGCGTGCTTTGAATACCATCCTGCGTGTGAACGGCCTGAAGACCTATTTCGATACCGATGGGGGCGTGGTGCGCGCCGTCGACGGCGTCAGTTTCGAGGTGGAGGCCGGCAGGACGCTGGGCATCGTGGGCGAGTCCGGATGCGGCAAGAGCATGACCGCCTATTCGATCCTGGGACTGGTCCCCCAGCCGCCCGGCCGCATCGCCGGAGGCGAGATCCTCTTCGAGGACCGGGACCTGCTGCGGCTGTCGTCCCGCCAGATCCGGGACATACGGGGCAACGACATCGCCATGATCTTCCAGGAACCCATGACCTCGCTGAACCCCGTGTTCACGGTCGGCGAGCAGATCGCCGAGGCCGTCCGCCTTCACCGGGGCGCGGACCGGAAGGAAGCCTGGCGGCGGGCCGTCGAGCTGCTGGACCTGGTGGACATCCCGCTGCCGGAAGAACGGGCGGCAAGCTATCCCCACGAACTCAGCGGCGGCATGCGCCAGCGCGCGATGATCGCCATGGCGATCTCCTGCGAACCCAGGCTACTGATCGCCGACGAACCGACGACGGCGCTGGACGTTACGATCCAGGCGCAGATTCTCGACGTGTTGCGGCGCCTCCAGGAAGAACTGGGCATGGGGCTGATGCTGATCACCCACGACCTGGGCATCGTGGCCGAGATGGCCCACGAGGTACTGGTCATGTACGCGGGCCAGGTCGTGGAACAGGCCGACGTGAAGACGCTCTTCGGGAGTCCCCGCCATCCCTACACCCGCGGGTTGCTCGCGTCCGTTCCGACCATGAGCTCGGGAACGGGAGAACTTTCGACCATAGAGGGCACGGTACCGGACCCGGTGGGCTTCCCCGCCGGGTGCCGTTTCGCGCCGCGTTGCGATTTCGCGGTGGAAGCCTGCGGCAGTCCGCAGGCGCTGCGGGACGCGGAGGACCGCCACGTGGTACGCTGCGCCGAATGGCGGCGGGTCATGGAGGAGGAGAAGGGCTGAGGGAGTGCGTCGTATGACAGATTCGCATGAAACCTTGCTGCAGGTCCAGGGCCTGAAGAAACACTTCCCCGTGGGAGGCGGCCTGCTGCGGCGTCACCGGACGGTGATCAAGGCCGTGGACGGCGTCGACCTTTCGCTCCGGCGGGGCGAAACGCTGGGCCTGGTGGGCGAAAGCGGGTGCGGCAAGACCACGATAGGGCGGGCCATTCTGCGTTTGATCGATCCGACCGCGGGAACGGCCATGTTCCATACCGCCCTGGAGGACGGGCAGGAACGAAAGGCCCACGAGGTCTTTGCCATGAAGAAAGGCGATCTCCGGCGGCTGCGGCGCCAGATGCAGATCGTCTTCCAGGATCCCTACGGCTCCCTCAATCCGCGCATGACCGTGGGTTCGCTGCTCCGGGAACCGCTCACCGTGCACGGACTGGGCACGCGGGGAGAAGGGGGGGACCGCGTGGCCGACCTGCTCGAAACGGTGGGCCTGAATCCCGCGCACGCGCGCCGGTATCCCCATGAGTTCAGCGGCGGCCAGCGGCAGCGCATCGGCATCGCCCGCGCCCTGGCCGTCCGGCCCGAGCTGATCATCGCCGACGAGCCGGTCTCGGCGCTGGACGTATCGATCCAGGCGCAGATCATCAACCTGCTCAAGGTGCTCCAGGACCGGTTCCGGCTCAGCTACCTGTTCATCTCCCACGACCTTCGCGTCGTGCGCCATATCAGCGACCGGGTGGCCGTCATGTATCTCGGCAAAATCGTCGAAACGGCCACGCGGGACCAGTTGTACGCGAAGCCGCTCCACCCCTACACCACGGCCCTGCTCTCGGCCGTGCCCCTGCCCGATCCCACGCTGGGGCGCGACCGGATCATCCTCAAGGGCGACGTGCCCAACCCGGCCGACCTGCCCCCGGGGTGCCCGTTCCATCCCAGGTGCCCGCTCGCGGAAGCCCGCTGCAGGACGGAAGTGCCCGCGCTTGAAGACAAGGGAGACGGCCACAAAGCGGCGTGCCACCTGGTCTGACGGCCGGACCCACGGAACGCGCTATGCTTCTCGCAACGCCCGCATCTCTTCCCGGAAACCGGACTCCATGGCGTCTTTCCGGTCGGCCGCCAGGAAGCTGAAGCGGACGCCGTTCAGCAGGATTTCGTCGATGGTTTCCCTGGAAAAACACCAGGGATCCACGAGCAACGCCATCTCGTCGGTCAGCGTGGTGTTGAACAGGGGAGGATCGTCCGAATTTACGGTGACGGCCACGCCGGCCTCGTGCAGCCGTTTCAGGGGATGGGACGCCGCATCGGGGTAGATGCCCAGGCTGATGTTGCTCGTGGGGCTGATCTCGAGCGGGATGCCATGTACCGCCAGGTACTCGACCAGTTGCGGATCCTCGATGGCCCGGACGCCGTGGCCGATGCGTTCGGCGCCCAGGTCTTCGATTGCGCTCCGGATACTTCCGGGGCCGTCGTGCTCGCCCGCGTGGGGGGCGCTGCGCAGCCCGGCCGCTCTCGCCCGGTCGAACCACGGAACAAATGGCGCGGGCGGGTATCCTTCCTCCATGCCGCCCAGGCCCAGGGCGATGACCCCGTCGTCCCTGCCTTCGATAGCCACCCCGGTCGTATAGTCGAACCGCGCCAGTTCGGGGTAGTCGTTGCGCACCAGGTCGAAGACCCAGTTTATTTCGCAGCCAAATGAATCCATTACCCGCCGGCGCCCTTCCGTCAGTCCGGTGAACCAGACGTCCTGGTCCACCCCGTTGATCCAGAGGTGGGTGCTGGGCGAGAAGGTCACCTCGGCGTACTGTATGTTCTGGCGGGCCATGTCGGCGCCGAACTCGTACACGATCAGCTCGAAATCCTCCACCGTGCGCAGGCATTTCGTGATGGCGACGTACACCTCGATGAAATGGTGGAAGTCCCTGAACCGGTACCAGTTGCGCAGTCCTTCCTCGGTGTCCGCCGGGAGGTCCACGCGGTGCCGTTTCGCCAGCCGCAGCAACGTGGACGGCGCGATGGACCCTTCCAGATGCACGTGCAGTTCCGCCTTGGGCGCCGCGGCGATATAGTCGTATAGGGACATGTCTTTTCCAGTTCAGACCGGCGTCATGTGTCTGGTCAAAAAGAAAGGGTTTTGTACCCGGGGGACAACCACTATACACAATTGCCATGACTTTCGCCCCGCCAGCCGCTATACTGCGAGGATCGGTTTATCCGACGACAAGGAGCTTCAAGTGGAACTATCTGTGGTCAGCGGCGGCGTATTCAAGCTGGACGGCGGGAGCATGTTCGGCATCGTTCCGAAGCCGCTCTGGCAGAAGATCTGTCCGCCCGACGACCTGAACCGGATCACCAACGACACCAACTGCCTCCTCATCCGGAAAGACGGCCGGCTCATCCTGGTGGACACGGGTTACGGCGACAAGATGACCGACCGGGACCGGGGTATCTACGGGATGTCGGGTTCCACCATCCTGGAGTCTTTGTCGGCCCGGGGCGTATCCGCGGAAGACATCGATCTCGTCATCCTGAGCCACCTGCATTTCGACCACGCGGGGGGCGCGACGCGGCCGGACGGCGACGGCGGGATCGTTCCTTCGTTTCCCAATGCGCAATACGTCGTTCAGAAGGGCGAATGGGAAGACGCCCTGAACGATTACGGCACCATGAAGACCACATACCGGCCCGAGAACTACCGGCCGTTGATGGACAGGGGCGTACTGACCCTGGTGGAAGGGGATGTGGAGATCGAGGACGGTATCCGGGTGGAGGTGACCGGGGGCCATACCCGCTTCCATCAACTGGTGAAGGTGGAGTCCGGCGATGCCGGGGCGGTCTACTCAGGCGATATCCTGCCCATGACGACCCACCTGCGCGCGCCGTACAACATGGCCTACGACCTCTTTCCCTATGATACCATGATGGCCAAGATGCGCCTGCTCCGCCAGGCGGCGGACGAAGGATGGATCGTCGTCCTGGACCACGATGCCAACGAATCGTCCGGCAGGATTTCGCGCGAGGGCGAGGACCGGTTCGGGTTCGAAGCGGTGGATCTGAGTCCGGACAGCGCCTGATCCGGCTGCCTGAACGGGCGCTCCGCCGGCTGTCTGATCCGTCCGCCTGACCGGCCGGCCTCAAGCGCCTGACCCTGGTCGTTCGACCAGCCGCCTGGCCGTCCTACCCGTATGTCGGAATCCGACGCTCGCTACCTGGCCCCGGCTCCGAAAATCTGCGTGCGCCACATGACGCGGCGCTGCCGGTCGTCGAAAGGCGTACGGCGGTGCATGGTGCAGCGGTTGTCCCACATGACCAGGTCGCCCACCTCCCAATGGTGTTGCCATACGAATCCCGGATCGGTGGCGTGGCCGATCAGCTCTTCCAGCAGGCCCTGCCCATCCTCCCGTTCCATATCCACGATGTGACTGGTCAGGTGGGGACTGACGTAGATCACCTTGCGTCCAGTCTCCGGGTGGGTGCGCACGACCGGGTGCATCGTGGGCTCCGGCGTGTTCAGCGCCTCTATGGAATGGCGGTGGACCGCACTCAGGCCGTCGATACGGGATTGCATACCCGGGTCCAGCGCCTCGTAGGCCGCGTAACCGTTGGCCCACATCGTTTCGCCGCCCGTATCGGGGATTTCGATGGCGTAAAGTAACGAAATCGTGCCCGGCTCAGGCAGGTAGGACAGGTCTGAATGGAAGGGGATTTCCTCGCTGCCGAGGGCACCGATGGGCTTGCCGTCCTCGGTCACGTTGGAAATGACGAAGATCTCCTCGATGGGGCGGTCCGGCTGCGGCCGCACGTGGGGTACGGGGTCGCCGAAATACCGGGTGAAGCGCACAAGGTCCGCCTGACCGATCTCCTGGCGGCGGAAAAACAGCACGCAGTGATCGAGAAAGGCGGTGCGAAGCCGGTGCACGGTTTCCCCGTCCAGTTCGCGGCGCAGATCGAGGCCGCGCACTTCCGCGCCGAGCGCGCCTCCGGTCGGTATGACTTCCAATGGACTCACCATCCCCCGAGATCGCCGGTCAACCCTCAAGATCGATCCCGGCTCCGTGACGTGCCAGGGTTTTTGCCAGACCTGAAATCCTCATGCTACACATTCGTCGCGTTCGGATCGTTCCAGAAGGCTTCCAGTTCCACGCCCAGGCCGTCCACCGTCCGGTTGCACCAGGCGAAGAAGCCCGTAATCTGGTTGATCTCCAGGATCGCCTTGTCGCCGAATCCCGCCTGCCTCAATTGCTCGATGTCCGCCTCGGTGGTCGAAGCGGGCGCGAGGGTCAGTTTGCGGACGTAATCCAGCATGGCGCGGTCGGCGGCGTCCAGCTCCGCCTCGCGGTAGTCTTTCTTGATCGCGTCAACCAGCTTCTGGTCATTTACCTCTCTGAGGAGCCCCTCCCCGTGATGGCGGATTCAGTACTCGCACTCGTTCAGGACCGAGACGGTCGTCGCGATCATCTCCCGCTGTCCCAGCGTGAGGTCGCAGTCCCCGTGCATGAGGCCCTTGTAGAAGGCCATCAGCGCCCGTAGCGCCTGGACGTTCAGGCTGTGGGCCTTGATGATGTTGTCCACGCCTCCCCAGGAACGCATCGATCCCCGGTACATTCGCTCAAGCGGACCTTCCGCTTCCGATTCGTCAATCGTGCGTATCCACGCCATGCTCGTCTCCTGTGGGTTGTGACTACAGTCCGAAGTGGCGCCGCATCCGGGTCACGGCGGCCTTCTCCTCTTTTCCCAGCGATTCCAGTTCGTACTCCTCGTCGGTGATCTGGTCCCGGTATTCCTCGAAGGGCAGCCCGCCTTTTCCCGATTCGTTGAAATAGGCGCTGAGCTGGTACCGCTGGAAGACGTTCATCCTGGGATAGTCCTCCGTCCATACCGCCGCGTCGTGCAGCAGGTGAGTCGAAAACACGAGGACGTCGCCCGCGTCCATGGGCACGGTGATCGATACGGGCGGATGGTCGCCGACCTTGAGTCCGTCCGGCGTGCCGAAGGCCGACTTGTGGCTGCCGGGCACCAGGCTGAACCCGGTGCCGGCCGGCACGTCCGCCAGCGCAACCCAGGTGGCCAGGTGGCTGCAATAGATCTCGCCCCCCGCCGCCTGGTAGTCGTTGTGGGGATTCCGGAAGCCCGGGGGAAACTTGAAGCCGCTGTCGTCCCGGTGATAGGCCTGGGGGTCCCTGTCGCCCGGCGCCGCGCGGTCCATTTTCGTGAAATTGCAGTGAAACAGCCGGGGCATGCCCATGGTCAGCCCCGCGACCACGCGGATGATCTCCGGATCGGCGTTCAGGTCCTGGAACAGCCGGTGCCCGTACTGAACGTGGTCCAGGTGCGTCTTGTACGGCTCCTGCCGGTGCCTGAAAACCGGCGCGGGGATCCCGGATTCGTCGGCGGTCAGCCAGTGATCGACGACCTCCAGGATACGGGCCAGGCGATCCGGCGCGATTACGCCGCGCAGGTGCAGGAACCCCTGCAGGTCGAAATGCCACTTCTCGTCGTCGGTCAGCAGATGAGCGTAAGGCGAGGCCATGGGTTTTGCGCTACCCTTTCAGTCGGCAGGTACCATGGCGGCCGGGACCTCCAGTCGGCAGGTACCATGGCGGCCGGGACCTCCTGTCGGCGCTGACGCCTACCTGCCCAGCCAGCCCCCGTCGACGGCCAGGATCGCTCCGTTGACGTAGCTTGCCGCGTCCGAGCACAGGTATACCACGGCGCCGCCGAGGTCCCTGGGATTGCCCCACCGGCCGGCTGGGATGCGCTCCGATATGGACCTGGAACGTTCCGGGTCGGTCTGAAGGGCCGAGGTGAGGTCGGTGGCGATATAGCCCGGCGCGATGGCGTTGACGTTGACGCCCCTGGACGCCCATTCGTTGGCCAGGGCCATGACCAGCTGCCCGACCGCCCCCTTGGAGGCCGCGTAGCTGGGCACCGTGATGCCGCCCTGGAAGGTCAGCACGGACGCGGTAAACACGATCTTTCCCGCGCCGCGGGCGACCATGTCCCGTCCGATTTCACGGCTGAGGATGAACGGCGCGTTCAGGTTCACGTTCATGACCGTGTCCCAGTACGCGTCGGAATGCTCCTCGGCGGGCGCCCTCAGCGTAAGGCCCGCGTTGTTTACGAGGATGTCGATCACCGGAAAATCGGCCTTTACCCTGCCGATGAAATCGTACAGCGCGTCCCGGTCGTTGAGGTCGGCGCTGTAGCCGGTGAACCGCCGGCCGAGGACCGTGACCGCCCCTTCGATTTCGCTTCCGGAGGTCTCCATCGACGCGCTCACGCCCACGATATCCGCGCCCGCTTCGGCCAGCGCCTCGGCGAGCCCCCTGCCGATCCCCCTGCGGCAGCCGGTTACGAGGGCCGTTTTGCCATCCAGTCTGAATGCATCCAATATGGACATGCGTGTTTCCTTAATGCGTAAATGCGTTAACGCGTAGATCTGGTACCAGGCAACAGTGCGAACGGGCCGCGTGGTTTCAACCCATCCACCGCGTCAGAAACGTGTCGACAAATATGTGAATTTCAACCTGAACAAGTAGCCGTCGGCGGGGGGTTTTGTCAATTGAGATTTGAGGAAGGTGTACGGCGCAGGCGTGTGTCGGTGGGCGGTAGCGGTCACGTGCCCGCCGGGGCCGGATGCGCGAAGAGCTCGCTGCCCTGTGTACGGCGCAGGCGTGTGTCGGTGGGCGGTAGCGGTCACGTGCCCGCCGGGGCCAGGGACCAGGCCCGCAGCGACTTCATCCGGGCTGCGCCGCCGCGGGCGAACAGGCTGACGCCCGTGCAGTCGGCCCGCGTCGGGTAGATGCGCTGGGTAACGCATTGCCGGCGGTTGGCAAAGACCTCGAGGATCGAACGGTCCAGGAAGATGCGAAGGATCAGCGGTTCGCCCGGCGCCAGCTTGAAGGGTCCCTCCTGGGCGGTGACGTATTGCTCGTTCTCGGCCAGGTGCGGCCGGGGTCTTCGATACCGGCCGTAACGGATCTCGCGGTCGAGCGACGACCGGCCGACGTCGACCCGCAGCACGCCGGCCTCCGCGTCGACGGAGACCGCGGTTTCCTCCTCGCCGTCCGGGGAGCGCCGCACCTTCAGCCCCACTTCCCGCGCCTGACGGGGATCGATCTCGACGGCCAGCTCCAGGCAGTCGCCGCCGATCCCCTCGACCACCACTTCGGAATCGGCGGCTATGTCGATGGATCCATGCCGGCGGGCATCCAGCCGCAATGCTTCCAGCTCCGGGACGGGATCGATCAGGAGGTTGCCGCCGGGGTCCAAGGACAACAGGCGCGGCACGGTCATGACGCCCGACCACCCGGAAGCGCGCTCGCGCTCGTTGCCGCGCAGCTCCCGGACCCAGTCGAAGAAGACGCGCCGGCCGCCTGGGTCCAGCAGGGTGCGCGGGCCGCCGAGATGGCCCCCTTCCCAGCTCATGCGCCCGTGAACATCGGGATAGAACAACTCGTCCCGGACCCGGCCGATGTAGTACTGGCTGCCCTGCAGATGGCTGCAGAAGAGCAGCATGTGCCGGTCGCCGAGCGGGAAGAAATCCGGTACGGCGCAGTCTTCTTCTCCTTCGGTCCATTCCCGCCGCGAGCGGTAGAACTCGTCAACGAACTCCCAGGCGCGCAGGTCCGGCGATCTGAACAGGTAGGCCGCGTCCCCCCGGTCCTGTGGGTCGCTCTTGTTGACGGCGGCGTAATACTGGCCGTTGTCCAGCCACCCGCAGGGGTCGTGGATGGTGTACCGGCCGAAGTCGGCGCTCCCTGCTTCCGGCTGGGGGATCACCGGATTGCCCGGGTCTTTCGTCCACTCGATGAGCAGATCGTCGCTGCTCCGGGCGAGGCAGAGGCCGTCCGGGTTGCCGAAGTAGATCAGCACCGGAATCCCTTCCTTGCTGACCAGGGCGCCGCCACTGTAGCAACCCTTACGGTCCGGGCCGTCCGCATCCGGGACCAGCGCCACCGGGTGGTGGACCCAGTGCACGAGGTCGGTGCTGGAGGCATGGCCCCACTGGATGAGATGCCAGTACGCGCCGTGCGGATTGTACTGGTAGAAGATGTGGTACCGGCCCTTCCAGTACAGGGCCCCGTTGATATCGTTCATCCACCCCGCGGGCGGCGTGAAGTGATAGGCGGGCCGGTGCGGGTCGCGGTCGAAAGCGGCGGCCAGCTCGCCGGCCGCCCGGATCCGCGCTTCCATCCCTTCGATCCGGTTGTCGGCTCGTTGGCCGGCTTGATGGTCGGCTCGTTGGTTGGCTTGATGGTCGGCTTTATTGTCGGCCGTCATGGGCGCGCTCGCAGGTTCGTCGAATATGTGCTTGCCATGGGGAAGGCTTTCGGATGTAATATACATTCGGATGGTGGGCGGCTCCAGCCCTTCGACAGCCGGGGAACCATGGTCATAATCGAACCGCTATACGTCATTCGTTCGCTCAATTCGAACCGGACCTACTGGGAACAGGGCGTGTTCCCGGAGTGGACCGCCCTGAACTGCTACCGGCACTTTCCGGACGGCGGGACCGGGACCGGCGTCGAGCCCCATTACCACGACAACGACGAACTCTGGCTGTTCACCACGGGCCGCGGAGAGGTCCGGCTGGACGGCGTCCGGCACGAAATCACGCCAAATACCCTGGTCTATACACCCATGGGCTGCGTGCACCAGTTCCAGATGTTCACGCCCTACGAGAACAACGCGATCGTGACGCGGCTGGAAAGGAAACGGCGGCCGCTGCACCTGACCGAAGAAGAATACGGTCCGCCCGAGCCCACCGTGCCCGGATTCGTCGTCCCCGGAGACCTGAATACCGGCCCCATCCGGGATCCCGGACCGCGATGCCCCATCTCCGAATGGCGTCTGCAGCGGTATGAAGACGTCAATGGCCTGGGGTCGGCGGCGCTGAGCCGGAACGAGCACTGGATGGTCCTGGACGGGGCCGTGCGACTGGCGCTGGACGGACGGGAGGTTACGCTGGAACCGGGCGATATCGCCCTGCTCCGGGCCGGCCTGACCCGTCGTATATCCGCGGAAGACCGGGGCACGAGGGCGGTGGTCGTGCGGGAGCATCCGGCGGACGCGGATTAGTCCTCGCCGATCGCCTGGTGGATCTCGTCCAGCCACACGACCATCTCGGCCGTGATGTCGTTGTGGGGTCCGGTCACGCCGATCTCGGGCCAGTTCCATGCCCCATCGTCCATCTGGGATTCGATCAGGTTGTCGCCCACCCTGACCGCCATGTCGCGGTACTTCGATTCCCCCGTGAGCGTGTAGAGCATCGCGCCGGCCCACCCGACCTTGCCGGCGCGCAGCAGCCTGAAGTGGTAGTCCCCCACGTGCTCGCAGAACCGCATGTACTCCCTGGCAAGTTCCAGCCATTCCTCTTCTCCCGTGGCCATGTACAGCCGGCACAGGAATCCCGCCGTGATGCCGGGGTGGTAGAAGGACTGGTCCCGGGATTCGTCCCGCGTAAGCACGTACCTGAAATCGTCGCCGTCCAGGACTTCGGTGATCAGACCTCGCTCACGGCTGTAGACCGTCCACAGCTCGTTCGGGTAATCGGGCTGTTCCACCATCATGCGCCGCATCCATCCGCCGACGCCTCGTGCCAAGTCCAGCCTTCCGGTGTAGACGGCACACCAGCCGATCCCGCTCACGACCCAGAGATCTTGTCCGGTCGCGCCTTCGCGCTCCGTGGGATGGGAGTAGAAGCCGCCATTGGCCGGATCGTGGAATCCTAGGAGGTAATCCATGCCTCGGTGGGCCAGGTCGAAGGCGCCCAGGCGGTGCGCCGCCTTGATCACCCAGGCGTTGTGATAGGTGTAGTAGTAACTGTCGAGTTGGTCGGCGGGTCTCGGACCGAAGTCGCCGTTAGCCAGGAACCCGTTGCGCCGGATCCAGTCGAGCAGCCGATTCGCGGCGTGTGACAGTCCACACACGAGAAAGGCGGCCGGCGCCTTGTAGTACTCGGTGACGCCGAGAACGGGATCGCCGAACCCGCCGTCCTCCCGGACCTGTCCGAGCAGGTACCTGCCGCCTCGGTTTCTCGCTTTGCTGAACCGGCTCATTCGGTACTCCGGCGTGGAGCGTATGACAATCAGGTCCATCGGGCCCGTGCCCATCGCCCCATTCGTTTTAAGATATCCCGAACCCGCTTCCTGATTGGAATCTACACCGGATTCATTACATTGTAAATCCCGACAGGGCATGTTTTGCGGCAACACGGCTCATCAATGTGCTAACTCGCACCCGGTGTTTCAATCTCAAACACAGTGCTGCTGCCTGTTTTGCGAACGGAACCAGACATGAAGATAACGAGTGTTACGCGGATATGGATACTGTCGGTATTAATGACCGGTTGTTCGAACGTAATCTATATAGAATCGGCGAACCAGAACAGCCGGGTCGACTACGTGGTGATTCACGCCACCTCGGCGAATTTCGCGGAATCTGTAAGATTGCTCACCACCCGGACCGGGTATCCGGTCAGCGCGCACTACCTGATTCCCGACGAAAACGACCCTACCTACGGTCACCGCCGGTTGCGTTTGCATCAATTCGTGGAGGAAAGCCAAAGGGCATGGCATGCCGGCGTCAGCTACTGGGCAGGGGATACGGGGCTTAACGCCCGATCCATCGGGATCGAGATCGTAAATGAGTTTAGTTGCGAATTGAATACGGACGCCGCCGAGGATATCGGTCCGGTCGCCGCCGAGGATATCGGTCCGGACGCGCTCGTATGTGATTTCCCAATGTTCAGTGAAGCGCAGATCGAGATGTTGATCGAATTGCTTCGGGGCATTCAGCAACGGCACCCCCGCATTGGGCCGCTCGATTTCGTCGCTCACTCCGATATAGCGGTCCCACACAGGCGCCGGTCGGACCCGGGCCCCCACTTTCCCTGGAGACGGCTGTACGACGAAGGCATAGGCGCCTGGTATGACGAGGAAACCAGGTTGCAATACGTGGAGCGATTCGAAAACCGGCCGCCGACGGTCGAGAGACTGCAGGCCGCGTTGCTAAGGCTCGGATACCTGGTCGAACCGACCGGCGAACTCGACCACCAGACGCGCTTCGCCGTACGCGCGTTTCAATTGCATTTTCGCCCCTCGGACTATCGTGGCATGCCCGACGTGGAAACCGCGGCCATCCTCTGGAGCCTGATCGAAAAGTACCGCGGTGGGGACCTGCCTTGACCGCACGGAAGATCAGTGGTGTGTCTTGTGGAATCGGATCGAGAAAATCCGAATCGGGCGCGTGATCTTACAGCGTCCCGAAGATCATCGACACCCCAAGGCTCAGCCACTTCCAGTCGTCCCGGGACAGGTTGTACCGGGCTTGAATGCTGAATCGGCCGAGCAGCAGCCCGATACCGGGAGACATGATGAGGTCTCTTTTGGTGGCGAAGCCCGCTTTTTTATTCGCGGCCGCGTCGCCTGGCTGCCGCGTTCTCTTGTACACCACGCCGGCGGAGCCTTCCAGGAAAAGCCGTTCCAGGGGGTAGTACCGCAGGCCGAGGGTCACCGGGATGCTGGAGTAGTTGCCTTCGATCTGGTCGACTATGTCTCCCAGGTCCGGATCGGCCAGGCCCTCCAGTTCACCGCGGGACTTGAACGCCTCGCTGCCGTAGGTGACGTAAGCTCCCGACAAGACGAGCTGGGCACGGTAATTCAACCAGTAGGTCAGGGCGGCATGGGCGCCGTAGCCGTAGTCTTCTTCGATCAGGCGGGCAAGACCCGACATGGGCCGGGCCGCTTCGCCGCCCAGGTTGAAATTCATCTGGCCGGACGCCGGCAGCGCGAGCGCACTGACCGCTGCAGCGAAGACCAGTGCGCGTAAAGCCTGTATCATGTGACGTGTCCCCGTTCCGGTCGAGCCGGCCTTTGGCAGCCGGGTTCTCGTTGTAGCTCGATTGCCTGCCTGCGCTTCGCGTATCCGGCGTGCGCTGCCTCGCGGATCACGCCGACGCGCGGGCCTTCCTCGGTCAGGCGGAGGCAGGCTGGCGGACTTCCTTCCGCGGTCAGGCCGAGGCAGGCTGGCGGACTTCCATGGGTACGTACCGGGCTTCGGTCGGCCCCGTGTATTCTCCCACCGGACGGATGATCCGGTTGTCGGCGTACTGTTCGAGGAGGTGGGCGGTCCAGCCGGCGATGCGGCTGCAGGCGAAAACGGGCGTGAACAACGCGGCCGGGATGCCCATGGCGGCGTAGACCGAGCCGGAATAGAAATCCACGTTGCAGGCGATGCCCTTCCGGTCCATCATGGCTTGCTCGATCACGCGGGACATTTCATACCACTTCAGGTCGCCCGCCCGCCTGCCGAGGTCCTCGGAAAGCCGGCGCAGGTGCGTCGCCCGGGGATCTTCCGTCTTGTATACCCGGTGGCCGAAACCGGGTATTTTCACCCCGGCGGCCAGCTGCTCGCCGACGTAGTCCTCGGCACGGGAAATCTCGCCGATCTCGTTGAGCATATCCATCACGTCCTTGTTGGCGCCTCCGTGCAATGGCCCTTTCAGCGTGCCGATGGCCGACGTGACGGCCGAGTGCATGTCCGACAGCGTGGCCGCGGTCACCCGGGCGGCGAATGTCGACGCGTTCAGTTCGTGGTCGGCGTGCAGGATCAGCGCGACGTCGAAAGCCTTAGCGTGCTCAGGATCCGGCAACGCGCCGCTCAGCATGTACAGGAAGTTGGCCGCGTGACCCAGTTCCGGGTCCGGATCGATCACGTCCCGGCGTTCCACGATCCGGTGCCATGCCGCGGTTACGGATGCGAGCCCGGCGGTCAGCCGGACGGCTTTGCGCAGGTTCGCTTCGGGGGAATGATCCGTCACGTCCGGGTCGAAGGCGGACAGGAACGACACCGCGGAACGGAGCGCGTCCATGGGCGCCGCGTCCCGGGGGATCGACCGCAGCATTTCCAGGACTTCGCCAGGCAAGGCCCTGCCGGCGAGCAGCTGCTCGTTAAGTTCCGCCAGCGGGCCCGGTCCGGGCAGGACGCCGTGCCACAGGAGGTAGGCGGTTTCCTCGAAATTCGAATAGGAGGCCAGGTCGTGAATGTCTAGGCCCCGGTAGAGCATTCTGCCCTGCCGGCCATCGATGAAGCAGATGGCCGAACGTGCGGCTACGACGCCTTCAAGACCCTGGTTGACCATTCCGATTCTTCCCCGCGCGATGCCGGTTTGTGCCGTGGACAGAATAGAGAAGAGGCCCCGTGGTGTCAAGGTGTTTTTGGCCCCGGATCGCGTGCCGGGACAGGCGTACGTTTCGGTTTTTATTTGTCGATTCATCCCCCTGTATTTATCTTGATAGGCCTTCGATTTCCGAGGCCACTTCCACGGAGCGATTGCGATGCCGACACCACTGGATTCCGACACGGTCACCCATGGCATCCGGGTGCAGGTCTACCCGGGCTACCTTCCCGATCATTCCGATCCCGGGCGGGACCAGTACGTGTTCGCGTACCGTATCGTCATCACCAACGGCAGCGAGCGGTGGGTGAAGCTGATCAACCGCCACTGGGTCATCATCAACGCCGACGGGAAACGCAGCGAAGTCAGAGGGCCGGGCGTCGTGGGGTTGCAGCCCGAACTCGAGCCCGGCGAAAGCCACGAATACCAGAGCCTTTGCCCCCTGGACACGGAGTGGGGCACCATGGAAGGCGAGTATGAGATGCAGGACGCGGACGGCCGGAATTTCGAAGTGGAGATCGGGCGGTTCTATCTCGCGGTTTCATCGAACGAAAAGGTGGAAACATGGCAAAAAAGCTGACCGCGCAGGGGGACGATTTCTCCGCCTGGTACAATGAAGTGATCGCGAAAGCCGAACTGGCCGACAACGCGCCGACCCGCGGCTGCATGGTCATCCGCCCCTACGGTTTCGCGCTCTGGGAGAACATGGTGGCGGAGCTGGACCGGATGTTCAAGGAGACCGGTCACGTGAACGCCTATTTCCCCCTGTTGATCCCCGACAGCTTCTTCCAGAAAGAAGCGGAACACGTGGAGGGTTTTTCGCCCGAGTGCGCCGTGGTAACGCACGGCGGGGGAAAGAAGCTCGAAGAAAACCTCATGGTCCGCCCGACTTCCGAGACCATTATCGCGGACATGTACGCCAGGTGGATCCAGTCCTATCGCGACCTGCCCCTGCTGATCAACCAGTGGGCCAACGTCTTCCGGTGGGAACTCCGCCCCAGGGCCTTCCTGCGCACGACGGAGTTCCTCTGGCAGGAAGGACACACGGCCCACGCCACGGCGGAAGAGGCCGAGGAGGAGACCCTGCGGATCCTGGACATATACCGCGCCTTCGCCGAAGACTACATGGGGATTCCGGTGCTGTACGGTCCGAAGACCGACGCCGAAAAGTTCCCCGGCGCGCTGCAGACCTACGCCATCGAGGGCATGATGAAGGACGGCAAGGCCCTGCAGATGGGCACGTCGCACAACCTGGGGCAGAACTTCTCCCGCGCCTTCAATATCGATTTTCAGACGCGGGACGGATCGCGGGAACACGTATACCAGACGAGCTGGGGCATGAGCACCCGGACCGTCGGCGCGATCATCATGGCCCATGGCGACGACAGGGGACTGGTGCTGCCTCCCCGCCTGGCGCCTCACCAGGTCGTCGTCATTCCCATCGCGAAGTCCGACGAGGAACAGGCCGTCGTCCGGGAAGCCGTCGACAAACTGCTCGAATCCCTGGAAGGCGTGCGGGTGAAGGTCGACGACCGCGAGCAGTTCGGCCTGGGCTGGAAGTTCACCGAGTGGGAGACGAAGGGCGTGCCGCTGCGCGTGGAGCTCGGCCCCCGTGATATCGCGTCCAACCAGGCCGTGGTGGTACGCAGGGACACGGGCGAGAAGGAGTTCATCCCCCTCGAGTCCATCGGAGCCCGGGTCGGCGATCTGCTGGAGACCGTGCAACGGGACATGTTCGAGCGTGCCCTGGCTTTTCGCGATGCCCATTCGCGGGAGATCCGGGAACGCGAATCCTTCTTGACGGCCGCGAACGGCGACAGCGGGTTCATCCATGCCCACTGGTGCGGCGATCCGGCGTGCGAGACCGCGATCAAAGACGAGACCCGGAACACGATCCGGTGCGTGCCCATGCACTGGGACGCGGAAGAAGGCGCCTGTGCTTACTGCGGCAGGGCGTCCGAACGCATGGTGGCCTACGCCCAGGCCTATTGATTCCGATAGGCTAGACTAAACTGGACTGGACGAGACGAGTCTGGACTGGACTGGACGCGGACGTACCCCCTCACTCCGCCGGGACCGGTTCGACTGCGCCGGTTCGAACCGACCCGCTAGTCCCCGTACTCCCCCAGCACCTCCATCGCCGCGTTTCGCCCGTTGATGGCGATAACGCTGCCGCCGGGATGGGTGCAGGCTCCGCAGAGGTAGAGTCCGGGCATGGGGGTCCTCGGTTCAAGCCGCCGGTCCCACATGTAGGCCGGAAGTATCTCGCCCTGGAAGATGTGGCCGCCGGTCAGACCCACCTTCTTTTCAATGTCGGGCGGACCCATGACGTCCATGTGCAGGACGGCGTCCGGGATGTTGCCGCAGAAGCGCCCGAGCGTGTCCAGCGCGAGCCCGCCCACCTCCGCCCGCCGGGAGTCCCAGTCGCCCTCGGCGAATGTGTAGGGTACGAACTGGGCGAAGATGCTCATGGTGTGCCGCCCGGGCGGCGCCACGCTGCCGTCGTGGGCGGTGTGGAAGTACAGTTCCTCCCACAATCGGGGGGGCAGTTCTCCCTCCCGCGCCAGCGCGTGAAAGTCGTGCCACTGCCGCGCGGTGACGGGGATGTTGACCTGCCCGCGGTGGTGATCTTCGTCCGTTCCGGGTCTGCTGGTGAAGTCCGGGAGCTCGGCGAGCGCCACGTTGATCTTCACGGTCGCGCCGGTCTGGGGAACCGATTCCACGCGGTCCTTCCAGGCCCCGTCGGCCTGGTCGCCGAGCAGGCGCAGGGTCGCCCGGGGATCGGTGTTCGATACGACGGCGGGCGCGCTGATGCGTTCCCCCCCTTCGAGTTCCACCCCTTCTCCCGGGACGATGCGGGCGACGGGCACGCCGGCCGCCACGACGGCGCCCTCGTCGCGGGCGATGTCGCACAGGATGAAGGATACGGTGCCCATGCCGCCTTCGACGTACCCCCACATGCCGGGCATGCCGCCCATGGTTCCCGTGGAGTGAAAGACGTGCACGGATGCGGTCCCGGGCTCGTAGGGACTGGCGTTCGTCCCGATCACGCCCTGGCCGATCAGGGCCATGCGCAGCCGCTCGTCTTCGAGGTACCGCTCGACGTACTCGACCATGGACCATTCGAAGAGCAGGTCGATGGACTCCCGGTCGCCCCGGAGCCGTCTTTCTATCTGGTCCCTGTCCGGCGCCCTCCCTATCCAGATGTCGCCTTCGCCCGGCGGCCGGAGGGCCTCGCGAATCCGCTTCATCGGCGCGTACATGGCTTCGAAGCCGTCCACGTCACGGGGCGACAGGCGCCGGATCTCCTCCCGGCAGCGCGCGTCGTCTTCCCACAGCTGGACGCTCGTTCCGTCCTCGAAGGGGACGAACATGCCCGCTTCCGCCGGGGTCCAGCGGTAGCCGTAACGGGAGAAATCGAGTTCTTCGATCACCAGCGGATGCAGTAGGCCGGCGAGGTAGGCGCAGGGAGACATGCGGTATCCCGGCCAGGTCTCCTCGAGCGTGCAGGCGCCGCCCACGCGTTCGCGCGCTTCGAGGACCAGGACCCGCTTGCCCGCACGGGCCAGGTAGGCCGCGCAGGCCAGGCCGTTGTGGCCGGCGCCCACGATGATTGCGTCCCACGGGCGCCGCGCCAGCGAGGAGACCGGTTCGGGCAGGCCGATGCGGCCCAGCGTGTCGCGGCAGGATCGGTCCGCCGCCGCGAGCCCGGATGCCGCGAGCCCGGATGCCGCGTGCCCGGATGCCGCGGTACCTCTTGTTCGAATGCCCATGTCCGTCACCCGTCCCACGTGAAACGCTTCAAGGCGTCCCGGTCCAGTTCCAGTCCCAGGCCCGGCGCGTCGGACAGCGTGATGTATCCGTCCACGGGACGGGGCTGCCCGGTGAGAATACGCGTCTCCGGATCCAGGTTGTGGTCCGGGAAATACTCGACCATGGGCATGTTCATGTTGGCCATGGCGAGGTGGAAGTTGGCCATCCAGCCTCCGTGCGTGATGACCGGGATATCGTTCGCGGCGGCGAGATGGACGATTTTCTGCACTTCGGTGATCCCCGCGCAGCGGTCCGCGTCGGGCTGCCAGATGTCGGCGCAACCCATCTCGAGCCAGCGGGCGAAGGCGTGCTTGCCGAACTCGTTCTCGCCGCCCGATATGGGCATGGACGCGGCCTGCCGCACCTTCACGTAACCGGGCCAGTCGTGGGGATGTACCGGTTCCTCCACCCAGGCGAGGTCGAATTCCTCCACCATGCGGATCATCTTGATGGCGTAGTCCGCCGTGAAGGACCGGCAGCAGTCTACCATCTGCTCGACGTCGGGCCCGATGGTATCACGGAGCGCCTCGACCACCTGCCGGTTCTTCTTCAGGCCTTCCACCCCGTCGTCCTGGCTGAAGCCGAACCGTTGCTTCACCGCCGTAAAGCCCTGATCGACGTACATCGACGCCTCTTCCCGCAGCAGGCCCAGGTCGGGGTCGCCCCGCTCGCTCGCGTACACGTACAGCCGGCTTGCGTACGCGCGCAGGCGGTCTTTCGTCTTCCCGCCGAGCAGGTTGTACACCGGCTGGTTCAGATAACGCCCCTTGAGGTCCCAAAGGGCCGTGTCGACGGCGCTGATGGCGCTGCTGGCGATGCCCTCCCGCGCCTGGGAAATGCAGTACCGGTGCATCTTCTCCCACAGCCAGTCCGTGCGCATGGGGTCCTCGCCGACCAGCAGGGGCGCGAGGACTTTTTCGATGACGGTATACGCGCCGGGAAGGCCGTAGCCCTTCTGGGTCACCCCGGTCACGCCCTCGTCCGTTTCGATTTCGACGACGAGGGAGCCGGGTCCGTCCGGCTGTATCGGCCTGGATTCCGGCGGCGCGTCGTATTTCAGGTCGGGGTAACGGTAGATCGGATTGATGGAGTGGATGACGTAGGGCGCCGTCGCCGGGCCGGGCGTCCTGACCGGCGTGATTCGGATGCGGGTGATTTTCATGGCGGCTCCTGTCCGAATGCCCGGCTAGATGAGGTTCGGCAAGAGGGGATGGTCCCGGTTCTCCAGGGGCAGGGCGATCCGGCTTCCCGTCAGGTGGGCGGCGTAGACGCCGTGTATCATTTCGAGCGCCCAGCGCCCGTCATAGCCGCTGTTTACCGGCCTGCGGCCGTCCCGTCCCGCCTCGAACACGTCGCGGACGATGGCGACGTTGGCCGCCGTCTGAAGGGCGGCGTTGGAGGGTTGCGCGGAAGGCGCGAGCCCGAGGGCTTCCGCGGTGACGTCGCGTACGGCCGCGTCATCATCCGGATGCCAGACCGGCGACGCGTGGATCCGGATCTGCTGGGACGACTCGTGGACGGTCATGATGCCTTCCGAGCCGTACACCCAGATACCGTACCGGCGGGGGTGGCTCGACTGGCTGCGGCGCGTTTCGAACGTGGCGGACACACCGTGACCGAAACCGTACATCGCGTGGATGGCGTCTCCCGCGATCAGCCCCAGTTCTTCCGGACCCTCCACCGCGTCTTCCAGGGTCGCGGCCCGCCCGCCCGCCATGGTCACCGCCGCCTGTACCCAGACGGGGTTTCTGCCCAGGAGGAACCGGAGCATGTCGAAGAGGTGGGTGCCCAGCACCATGAGATCCTCCCCGCCTCCCCGATGATCCTCCTTGCCGTTCATGCGGACGTGCAGTATGTCTCCGATCGCGCCCCCGGCAAGCAATTGCCGGGCGTGCCAGGCGGCCGCGTGCATGCGGCCCTGGTGGGCGATGCCCATCGTCACGCCCGCCTTCTCGCAGGCGCCTATCATGGCGTCGGCTTCGGCCAGCGTACGGGCTATGGGCTTCTCGAGAAAGATGCCGGCGCCCGCTTCCGCGACGGCCAGGGTCATGGCGGCGTGCTGGTCGAGCCAGCGGGGACAGATGCTGACGATATCGAACCACTCGTTGCGCAGCATCTCCCGGTAGTCTGCGTACAGGTTCCGCACACCCAGCCGCCGGCCAGCTTCCCGCAGGCCGTCGGGATCGTCATCGGCCACGGCGATGATGTCCACGTCATCCATTTCGAGATACACCGTATCCAGGCCATGGCCGTAGTTGCCCCTGCCGGTGCGTCCGATTACCCCCGCCCTGTATCGTCTGTCCATCGAGTCCCTTTCCGGTATCTTTTCGACATGGGTCGCTCACGGAACCGGCATCAGCCAGCCCGCGAGATTCAAGATCAGCAGCAAGCCCAATACGGCGAAATCGCGCCAGAGGAAGGGGAAGGAAAGGAATTCCGTTCTCTTGCCCCGCATGCCGAACCCCCTGGATTCGAGCGCCATGGAGAGCAGGTCGGTATCCCTGATCGCATACACGAAAATGGGTACCAGCAACGGCACGTACTTGCGGGCCCGTTGCAGCACGTTTCCGCTCTTGAGATCGAGCCCCCTTGCCTGCTGGGCCTGGACGACCGTGCCTATACGGGTAAAAAACAGGGGGACGAGCCGAAAGGCAAGGGAGAGCGCGAAACTCACGGCGAAGGGCAGTCCGATGGTCCGGAGCCCGTAGGCGAACTCCTCCACTTTCGTGCAGGATACGAAGATCATGCCGGAGACGAGCATGGCCTCGAGCCGCAACCCCATGGCGAACCCGAACCGGATGGACTCCAGGGAGAGCGTAAACGGCCCGAAGACCCAGAACGGTTCTCCCACGCGCCTGAAAAGCGACCACGAGACGGCGCTGAACACCAGCACGGTGATCATGAGCGGAAGGATCCGCCGGAGGTTCCGGAACGCCCCTGCCGTCTTTGCCAGCAACAGTACGCCCGACAGGATCGCCAGCTGGTACCAGGGCGACTGGAAGGCCACCGTGAGGATCAGCAACATCGCCAGGCCCACGATTTTGGTCGACGGATGGAGCCGGTGCAGCAGCGAATCCGAGGGTATGTACAGTACCATGAGCTTATCCTGTGCGGCGATGGGGACGATCCGCCGCGGTTCGACAGGCTTCCCGGTGAGCGGCCCGGTCGGGCCGGTGCTTCGCCGGTCAGGCGTTCCCACGGACCTGCCGCGGCCCGAAAAGGCGGTTCAACAGGCTTCCCGGCGCCCCGGGTTCAGGCCGGTGCTCGACCGTCCGGGCGCTCCAGGCAGTCGGCAATCTCCCGGACCGAACGCGCCACGAGTCCGAACTCGTAACCGAGGCGCACCGCTTCGGGCGCTTCCAGGTAAAGCGACTCCAGCAACGCCGGATCGCTGAAGGTGGACCGGACGCCGCCGTCCCGGACGACGCGCCCTCCGGACATGATGACGCAGCGGTCGGCGTACTCGGCGACGACCCACATGGAATGGGTGATCATGACTACGGTTCGGCCGGATTCGTTGAGCCGCCGGACCAGGTTCAGTATGGCGACCTGCCCGTGATAGTCCAGCCCGGTCGTCGGCTCATCCAGGACCAGGATTTCGGGGTCCGTGGCCAGCACCGAAGCCACCGCCAGCTGTTGTCTTTCGCCGCGTGTCAGGTTGAAGGGATCTTCGAGTTCTCGGCCGGAGAGTCCGGTTTCGGCCAGGGCCCCCGCGACCTTCTCCCCGACTTCTTCTTCGGGAAGGCCGTAGTTGCGGATGCCGAAGGCGACTTCGTCCAGCACGGTGTTAGCGAAAATCTGGTGATCCGGGTTCTGGAACACGTATCCGACACGGCGTCCCAGTTCGGGCAGGGTCCAGTCGGCGGTGGATTTGCCCAGGACCTCGACCTCGCCTTCAGTCGGCGAGTGCAGTCCGTTGAGGTGCTTGGCGAGCGTCGTCTTCCCGCAGCCGTTCTGCCCGACCAGGGCAACGAATTCGCCGGATCCGATGTCCAGGGAAACCCCGTCCACGGCCGGCGGCGACGCTCCGTAACTGAAGACCAGGTCCCGGATGCGGACGACCGGCTCGCCCTCTTCCCGCTGCCGCGCGCCGTTCAGCCTTTCCCGGGCGGATTCCCGGACGCGCCATCCGGCCGAACGGATGCGCGCCGCGGCGTCCCGGATGGTCAACGCATCGGTCTCCAGGCCCAGTTCGGACAGCAACACGGTAGTCTGCAGCGGGCGGACGCCATGCCGTTCCACGCGATGGGGATCGGCCAGAATCTCACGGGGCGGCCCATCGAGGACGATACGCCCCTCGTGCATCAACAGGATCCGGTCCGCGGTCAGGACGTGCTCGGTCTCGTGCTCGACCAGGATGATCCCCTCCATTTCATTCCGGAGGACCTGCGCGAGCTTGAAGATGTCTCTTTTGCCCACGGGGTCCAGGTCGGTCGTCGGTTCGTCCATGACGACCAGCGCGGGTCTGCCCGCGAGTACCGACGCAATGGCCAGGCGTTGTTTTTCGCCGCCCGACAGGCTGGCGGGGTCCCGCTGCTCGAAGCCCGTGAGCCCCACCATGGACAGGGCCTGTTCGACGCGGGTCCGCATCCGGCCGCGGTCCACGGCGAAGTTTTCGAGGGCGAAAGCGGTTTCCAGTTCCACGTTCGTGGAGAACAGCTGCGCCTCGAAGTCCTGGAAGACCAGGCCCACGATCCGTGCCAGTTCGTAGACATGGGGATGGCCGGACTCCGGTCCCCCGGCTACCTGCAGACAGCCGTCGAGCCTGCCCTTGATGAAGGACGGGATCAGTCCGTTCAGGCAACGGCACAGGGTGGACTTGCCCGCGCCGGTCTCGCCGACGATGACCGTGAACTCGCCGTGCCGATGACGGTAGCTGATCTGGTCGAGCGCCGGTTTCGGCGCGTCGCGGTAGGTGAACGAGAGGTCGCTGAGCGTGAGGATCGGCTGATTCAAGAGACCCGGTAAGTGTAGGAATTGCACCGAATGTGGCAGGGCCTGGAGACCGCGGGAATGGTAGCGGTTGTCCGTGTATTTGTCAATACCCGTCTGTCCGCGCCATCCGGACCCGGTCCCGCGTCTTCCCCCACATTGCGGGCAGCCCGGGATGGAAGCCATTTGAGGCTTGACCCTTGTCAAAACGGAACTGTATAGTAATTTATCAATTCCCCGAGGTCTTTACAGACCGGTTCTCCATTCGGCAACACGATTCGAACGGACGGTGACCGGGTACGCACACGAGGTCCTGAACCCGGAATGGTATCATGGGACGGTATATACCGCTGATTGTCATCCTGCTCCTCCCGGCCTGTTCCCTGGCGCCGAGCCGGAATCTCCCTGTGCTCGAATCCGTTCCGGAGCCGCCTTCCGCGTTTTCCGCCGGGGAGGTATCCGGCGCCTACCAGCCGCTGGAGTGGTGGAAATCCTACGAAGATCCGGTCCTCGACCGGGTTATCGCGGAGGTGCTGTCCTCCAATTTCGACCTGGCCGGGGCGGTTGCCCGGGTGCAGCAGGCCAGGATGCGTCACGGAATCGCCGGGTCGACGGTGTTTCCGCTTCTGCAGCCGTCCGTGAGCGTAAACGAATTCGACGGTCCGACGAATGCCGGCATCGGCGCGCAACTGGAAGAAGTCGGACTGGACCCGGGAGCGCTGAGCGCGGCCGGCGTGGATCTCCCCGACCGGCTCGGCCTGACGACCTATACCCTGAGCGTGGAATTCGCCTATGAGCTCGATTTCTGGGGCCGCAACCGCAACGACACGCGCGCCGCGGGAGCCGAGCTGGTGGCTACGGAAGCGGACTACCTCAGCGCGCAAATGGGGGTGCTGGCCGAGACGGTACGCACCTACCTGGAAATCGCCGGTCTGCGTGCGCAGCAGCGGCTCGCCGGTGAGATCGCAGACGTCCTGGCGCAACGGGAATCACTGGCCGAATCCAGGTATGAAAGCGGGCTGGCCGGCCTGGCCGGCCTCCACGCGGCGCGGCGAAGTCTGCGTGAAGCCCAGGCCGAACTGCCGCAGATCGAAGCCTTGCGCGCGGACGCCGAGGGCAGGCTGTGGATACTCATGGGCGGCTTCCGGGCCGACCTGGCGCACCTGCTCTCCGACGCGCCCGGTCCCTCCGCGTTGCTTGATCCCGTTCCCGCCGGCATCCCCGCCGACTTGATGATACAGCGACCCGACGTGCTCGCGGCCATGCAGCGGGTGGAGGCGGCGCGGTTCTCGGTGGGCGCGCGCCGCGCGGACCTGCTTCCGAGGCTGTCGCTGCAGGGCGCGATCGGATTGCAGAGTACGGATTCAAGCGAATGGTTCGATCCGGATCAGTGGTTCCGAAACCTCACCGCGAACCTGCTCGGCCCCGTTTTCCAGGGCGCGCGGCTTCGTAAGAACATCGCCCTGGCGGAGGCCAGGTTGAACGAGGCGGCCGCCGCCTATGGCCGTTCCGTGGTCACCGCGGTCAACGAGGTGGAGACCGCCCTCCTGGCGCTGGAAGCCAGCCGCGCGCGTCACGCGCTGCTGGTGTCCCTTTCCGAAGAAACCCGGACCGAATCCATGTTGCAGGAACAGAAATACCTGTCGGGCGTGGGTGAATACGAAGCTTTCCTGGCGGCGGAGCAATCCCGGCTCGCCGCGCGGTCGGTACTCTCGGCGGCGGAGCGCGATCTCGGCTACGCCCGCCTGTCCCTGCATCGCGCACTGGGCGGCACCTGGACCGCCGCCGATCTGGAGGCACTCAGGCTGCGGCAACAGGGCCGGCGTCCTCCCTCCAGTCCTCCAACGGAGTGAATTCCATGTCGCGTTTAACCAGCTTTCTCGTTGCCGGCGGCATTCTCGGCGTTTCCGCGGCGCTGGCCGCCCTGTTGATTTCACGGGCCCCTGAACCGACGCGCACGGAACAGCCGCCCCAGATACCCTTTGTGCAGACCGGCGTGGTCGCCGCCGGGTCCGGCCCCATACCCGTGTTCGGATCGGGCACCGTGCGGCCGAGCGCGGAGATCGATATCGTTCCGCAAGTGGGCGGCCGGGTCGTGTGGGTCGACCCGGGTTTCCAGAGCGGCGGCCGTATCGCGGCAGGCGATACGCTCCTCCGCATCGAAGAGATCGATTATCAATACCGGGTACAGGAAGCCGAGGCCAATCTCGCGGCCAGCCGGGTCGCTTTACTGAAGGAACAGGAACAGGCGTCGATTGCTCGCGCGCAGCACGAACTTTACACGTCCCGGCGGGGGAATGAGTCATCCCCTGACTCCGCGAACCCGCTCGCGTTGCGGGAACCGCAGCTGAAAGCGGCCCAGGCCGCGCTGGACCGAGACGAGGCCCGGCTTGCCGAGGCCAATCTCGCCCTGTCCAGGACCCGGGTAACCGCGCCTTTCGACGGTTTCGTGCAGGAAGAATCCGTCGACGCGGGACGGGTGGTGGCCGCCGGACAGCCCGTCGGGCGGGTCTTCGCCGCCGACGCCGTGGAAATCGCGGTATCGCTGACTGATTCCGATGCGGTCCTGATCCCCAGGCTGTGGTCGCTCAGGGCGGGTGATCGCAATCGACGGGTGTCCGCACTCGTCAGCGCACGATACGGCGAAGGGACCTGTACCTGGAATGGATACGTGGACCGCGGCGAGACGTCCCTCGACCGGCAGACGCGCACCATCGACGTGATCGTGCGCGTGCCGGACCCGGTTCGATCGGGCCGCGCCAGCGAAGACACGGTCCCGCTTGACGGGTGCCCTCCCCTGCTGGTGGGCAAGTTCGTCGAGGTTGAAATAGAAGGTCGTGAAGCGGATGATTACTACCTGTTACCAAGGGCCGCGCTGCAATCCGGTAACGAAGTCTGGACCGTGCGGGACGGCGGCGCCTTGCGAATCGTTCCGGTACAGGTCCTGCAGCGTACAGGCGACAAGGCCTATGTGACGAGTTCAGTGACGGGTGCGCTTGAAAGCGGCCAGACCGTTGTCACTGGCGGAATCCAGTTTGCCACGGAAGGCATGCGCGTTCAGACGGAAGTCGACCAGACCCCATGAGTACCGATATCGGCAATAACCATAATGAACCCTCCGGCCCGATCGCCTACATGGCGAGCAACAGCGTGGCCGCCAATCTGCTGATGTGCGCGATCGTCGCTTTCGGGCTGGTGTCGCTGACCAGCCTGGAGCGCCAGGCGTGGCCGACGACCGCCTTCTATCACGTCGAAGTCTCGATGGCCTATCCCGGCGCCACGCCGGAGGAGATCGAGGAGTCGATCATCGTCAAGATCGAAGATCAGGTCAGCGGGATGGATGACGTGAAAGCGGTCAAGTCCGTAGCGGCGCCCGGTATGGCGTCCGTACGGGTTCAGATGGACTACGATACGGACATGGCCCGGGCAGTGGACGATATCGAGTCCGCCGTCAATCGCGTTCAGTCCTTTCCCGCCGGAGCCGAACGTCCCCGGTTCAGGGAGATGGACAACCGCAGGAGCATAATGAGGTTCATTCTATACGGGGATGTAGCCGAGCGCTCGCTGAAGGAACTGGCGTACCAGATCGAAGATGAACTCGCGGCCCTTCCTTCCGTATCCCAGGTCGAAGTCGGCGGAGTAAGGAAATACGAGATCTCCATCGAGGTGCCGCTACACCAGCTCAGGGCACTCGGGCTTACTCTGAATGACATCGCCAACACAGTTCGACGCAGCTCCCTGGACTTGTCCGCCGGCAGTATCGACACCCGGGAGTCACAGGTACGCGTTCGGACCCTCGGTCAGAACTACGACCAGCAGGACTTTGAGGAAATCGTCCTGATCAGCGGCCGCGACGGCACCGTCCTGCGCCTTGGGGATATCGCCGAGGTCCGCGACGGATTCCAGGAAGCCGACCTGATCGTGCGGCATCAGAACCAGCCCGCCGTCTTCGTCGAGGTCTACCGGGCCGATGGCGAACAGGTGATGGACGTCGCCGCGACCGTCCGCGAGCACCTGGCGAATAAGGTGATCCCGGCTCTGCCGGACGGCGTGGGCGTCACCATGTGGAATGACGATTCCCAAATTTACGAGGAACGCGTCGGTCTTCTTCTCAAGAACGGGATCCTGGGTCTGTTGCTGGTGCTGATCGCGCTCAGCCTGTTCCTGGAGATCCGGCTTGCGCTGTGGGTTGCCGTGGGCCTCGTCGTTTCGGGTTTCGGCGCCCTGGCCGCCATGATGGTAGTCGGCGTGGCGATCAATACCGTCAGCCTCTTCTCCTTTGTCCTCGCCATTGGAATTATCGTCGACGATGCCATCGTCGTAGCCGAGCACATACAATACGAACGCAGTCGGGGAACACCCGGGGTGACGGCCGCCATCCGCGGTGTACGCCGGATCAAGGTGCCACTGACATTCGCCGTGCTCACTTCGGTGATGGCCTTCGTCCCGCTGCTGTACATTCCCGGCGGCGTAGGTGAGGTATGGCGGGCGCTGCCGGTCATTATGATCGCCATCCTGCTGGTTTCACTGATCGAATCGGTGTTTATCCTTCCCAACCACCTGTCCCACCTGCCCGGACCGGAACGGGTGCCGAAAAATGTCTTCGACCGGTTCTTTGCTCGCATCCAGGGCCGTGTGAACGCGCTGCTGAACAGGTTCGTGCAAGGCCCCCTGGACCGGGCGCTGCATTTCGCGACGGACCAGCCTGCGGTGACGATGGCGGGGGCCGTGGGAATGCTCGTGCTGAGCATCTCCCTGGTGCCGGCGGGAATCGTCCCTACCACGTTGGCCGACGAGGGGGAAGGAGATTTCGCGACGGTCATGTTGGAGATGCCCGATGGGACGACGGCGCCGAGGACGTACGAAGCCGCGCGGGAACTCGAGGCCGCGGGCCACCGGGTCATCGAAAGACTATCGCGCGACAGGCCGGAGGATGCGCCTCCGCTGTTGACGGGCGTAACGGTGACCGTCGGACAGGGATCGAGATTCGAGGGAGGACTCAATCCGTCCCCCACCCTCAATCCGCAAGCCCATATCGCCACCATCGAATTCAAGCTCCTGAGCGCGCAGCAAAGACAGATCTCCACCGGCGAGGTCGTGCAGGCATGGCGGGAAGAGGTGGGTGTGCTGCCCCACGTGCGCGGCATCACCTTCAGCAGCGAGGTCTTCAACCTGGGCAATCCGGTCGAAGCCGTACTGACTCATCCGGACCCGGAGCGCCTCGCCCGGATTGCGAATTCCGTAGTCGACGGTCTCCGCGAAGTGGGAGGCGTCTATGACATCCGTTCGGATCACACCCCGGGCATCCCGGAAATACAGATTGAGCTGCGGCCGGAAGCGCGGACCCTAGGCCTCACACTCGACGAGTTGGCCGGGCAGGCGCGCGCTGCGTTCTTCGGCGCAGAGGCGGTCCGGGTGCAGCGCGGCCGGGAAGAGGTCCGTGCCTACGTACGACTGCCCGCCGACGAGAGGGACGCCATCACGGATATCGAAGGGTACCTGATCCGCACGCCGAACGGCGCGGAGGTCCCGGTGACCAGCGTCGCCGAGATGACATCGGGCATGTCGGTGCCGGCCATCCGCCGGAAGGACGGCCAGCGCATCGTAACGGTCACGGCGGACGTCGACGCTTCGGTGATTTCCGGTAACGAAGCAAACGACATCCTGGCCAATTCGATCCTCGCGGACCTGACCGCCGTGTACCCTGGCCTGACATACAGCTTCGGAGGGGAACAGCAACAGCAACTCGAGTCCCTGGATGCCCTGTACCGCGGGTTCGCCATCGCCCTGATCATGATCTTCGCGCTCCTCGCCATCCCCCTCCGCTCCTATACCAAGCCCTTCATCATCATGGCCGTCATCCCCTTCGGGTTCATCGGTGTGATCCTGGGTCACTGGGTCCTTGGAGTGGCATTGAGCGCGGTGTCCTTCATGGGTATCTTCGGTCTGAGCGGAGTAGTCGTGAACGATTCCCTGGTCATGATCGACTTCATCGATCAGAAACTCGGGGACGGGGACTCGTCGCGAACCGCGATCATCGAGGGCGCCAAGGGCCGCTTTCGTCCGATTATGCTCACTACCGTGACCACCTTCCTCGGCTTCACGCCTCTCATCCTCGAACGGGCAATCCAGGCCCAGTTCCTGATTCCCTTCGCCGCATCGCTGGGCTGCGGCATTCTCGTGACGACGGCCATACTCATGATGGTCGTTCCCGCACTCTACACGATCCGTCTGCGCCTGATCGCTTTGCGCGGCAGATCCGCAGGCCTTGTACCGTCGCACGAACAGGTCCCGACGTAGCGGCCGTTCGGGCTTTGCGAATCGACGGTTCACGTTGTCTCCGTTGTGGATTTTGCTTGACTAAGTTTAAAAATTACACATACTACAATAGTGAAATAACGGCATGCCAATTTGTGTGATGAAGATCATGCGGTGAGGCCAAAACCTATGGCTGATACGACGCAGGGCGTCGCGACCCAACCGCTGACGTTGACCCAGGAACTCATCCTGGCCCTCCTCAACGAGGAGACGGGTTTCTTCCACCAGGTACCGGGCTGGTCCCTGAACTGCGCCGTAGTCGGTGCCGTGCTTGCGGAGCTTTCACTCAGAGCCCGCATCGACACGGACATGGAATCCCTGTTCCTCCTGGATTCCACGGAAACCGGCAACCCCGCCCTTGACACCATACTGGAAGAAGTCGCGAGCGAATCGCATCAGCACAACACCCGGTACTGGATCGAGCGGCTAGCCCCCCGTGCGGAGTCGATCATAGATTCGGTGCTGGACCGCCTGGTCGAAATGAAGGTTCTGGAACACCACGACGGCGAGTTCTGGACGCTCGCCCGTATCGACTGGAAGATGGAGTTGTACAACGAAGCCGAGGCGGAGACGGCGAGTCAGTTCGTCCGAACGCGGATCAGCCGGGCGATCTTCATGAACGAGATTCCCGATCCGAGAGACATTATCTTGATCTGCCTCATCAATACCTGCGATGTATTCCGCTTCATGTTCCAGCTTGACGAGGAGGCGGAGGAGCGTATCAAGGCCATCTGCCAGATGGATCTGATCGGACGGTCCATAGCCGATGCCGTCGCGCAGAACCTTGCCGGTCCATTGCTCAGGCGGGCTCACCTGGCCAAGAAGATTCCGACGGTCTCGCTGCGCAAGTTGCTGATGAACCCGCATATTCGAGACGGCAACCTGAACGCGCTCTTCGGGAACCTTGCTGAGGAGTACGGTCCGGTGTTCCAGGTCCGCCCTCCCTTCGCGAAGCCCATGATCTTCCTGGCCGGACTCGAGACAAACCGCTGGGTGCACAAGCGCGGGCGCATGTATCTGAGAGCCAAGGACTACTTCAGCGACTTCGAGAAGGTCTACGGCGCGTCCGGCGTCCTGCCTTCCCTGGACGGCGCCGACCATTTCCGGCTTCGAAAGTCCTTGTCGCCGGCTTTTTCCGGCGTGAGACTGGGAGGGCAGCTGGACCAGGTCTACGATCACGGGCGCAAGTACATGGCGGGCTTGACGGTTGGGGACACCTACCGCGCGACGTCCATGTGCCGGGGAATGGTGAACGCCCAGCTCTCGCCACTGTTCATCGGCGTAGATACCCAGGACCTCATGGACGACCTGATGGCCTACAAGGAACGGGCCCTCAGCGTGCACATCGCCAAGATCCTGCCCGAATTCCTGCTGAACACGCCGGGCATGAGACGTCGGGCGAAAGCCCTTGACACACTGATGGAGCGGATCCAGAGCATCCATACCCCGGCCCAGCGGGCGGACAGCCCGCCGGACCTCGTGGACGACTACCTCAGCCTGCACGCGAGCGACCCGCAGTTTCTCCCGGAATCCAACCTGCTGTTCGCCTTTTCCGCGGCCTTGATTGCCAGCGTGTACCTCGGCGATATGTTCAGCCTCGTAGTCTACGCCATGGCGTCGCGGCCCGACCTCTACGCCAGAATCCGGGCCGAAGCAGATGCCCTGTTCGCCGGGGGCGATCCCGAGAGAGAGGACTTCACGCCCGCCAACATCGACGTGACGCACCGGTTTCTCATGGAGTGTCTGCGCGTGTACCCGATCGTCACCATGTCCATCCGGAATGTGATGAACACGTGCGTGGTCGAAGGCTACGAGCTGCCCCTGGGGGAACGGATCCACGTCGCAATGACCGCCACGCATTACATGAACGAGGTCTTTCCCGACGCCGGTAAATTCGACATCGACCGCTATCTGCCCCCGCGCAATGAGCATCGCAGCCCCGGGTACGCCCCGTACGGGCTGGGCACGCACATGTGTCTCGGCACCCGGTGGATGGAACTGCACCTGGCTGCCAACTTGCTGATGCTGGCGCACTACTTCACGATTGAGGTGTTGCCGGAGAAGTACAGGCACAAGCTCCGTTACAGTCCGTTTCCGTCGCTGAAACCGGGCAAGAAGCTGAGGTTCCGTATCTCCGAGCAGAGGCGGAAACTGTTGGCCTGACGACATGGCTTCATTGACGACCTGGCGCCTTGCGGAGCCAGGGGGAACCACCAGATGCAGCTGGGCGATCTGTCGAGAAATCTGAGAGCTGCGTATCGGGGATCGTGCGTCGCGCGTCGCGTGAGGCACTTTGACGGCTGGCCCGATCGGGCGGCGGCGCATCCCGCGGGCGAGGGAGGCTACGATCACACTGAAACAGTAAAAGACTACTACAGTCTTTGCAGCGGGTTCATGGTGTGGGGCTGGGGCGAGTCCCTCCACTTCGTGCCCCTCACGCCGAATGAGAGTCTGGAGGAATCCATAGTCCGGCATCAGCGGATGATGATTTCCAAGTTGGAACTGCAAAGGGGTATGACGGTGGTCGACGTTGGTTGCGGAGTCGGCGCTCCCATGGTCCGCGTCGTCCGTGAGGCCGGCGTCAGGGTCGTGGGCATCAACATCAATGAAATACAGCTGGAAGAGGCGAAAAGGTTGACCGCCGGGGCAGGGCTTGATCACATGGTCGATTTCGAGACGTGCAGCTTCATGGACATGCGCGAAATCGGGGACGACACCTTCGATCGGGGTTACGCCATCGAGTCAACGTGCCACGCGCCGGACAAGCAACGTGCCTTCGAGGAGATATTCCGCGTGCTGAAACCCGGGGCCCTGTTCTGGGGTCAGGAAATGTGTCTGACGGACCAGTTCGATCCGAAGGACGACCGGCACCTGGCCATCAAGCGGGATCTCATGCGAGGCATTGCGCTGAAGGACATCGCGAACTTCGGGGAAGTGAATCACGCGCTTGAAGCAGCGGGATTTCACGTCCTGGAAGGGATAAACAGAGACGTCAAGGAAGGACCCTCCATACCCTGGTATCAACCCATGGTAAGTCGCCATGGGAAGTTGGGAAACGCCTTGCGCAGGCTACCGTGGTGCCGCAAAGCGGTCTTCGCGGGAGCCAAGCTGGCAGAGGTGCTGCGGCTCTTTCCGAAGGGTTCCGCGGAAGTCGTCCGACTCCTGGACCGGACCGCGGAGGCTTATATCTCGGGCGGCAAGGCGGGTATCTTCACGCCGCTGTACTGTTTCCTGGCTCGTAAGCCTCTTTAGCCCGCCCGACGCGCCTTCGCGCGGGGGACCTCTCATCCCGGGGCCTCTGGGCCTCTGAGACCATCAGGGGCGCCAGAGGCGCTTTCGTTCGATCACGCTCACTTCCGTGACCACCTCCACGCAATGATCACCGCGCACCCGGCTCGTACACGCCGTACGGACCAGGCGCCCACGCGTGTTTCGGCAACCGGTGGATGGAACCGTCCGCCTCCTGAATCGAACCGGAACGTTCAGATGACCCTTACCCGATTTATCCGATTCGCGGCAGTTGGGGGATTTGTGCTCCTTGCGGTCAGCCTGGGCGGCCGGGCCGACCCGGCCGTCGCAGCCGACCCGGCTGGCCAGGCGGACTCAACCGGTACAGCCGTCGCAGCGGACTCATCCGTCGCAGCCGACCCGGCTGGCCAGGCGGACTCAACCGGTTTGGAAGCGCAGCCGATCGATGAGGCAAGAGCCGCTTTCGAGGAAGGCCGCTTTCTCGAGGCGGCGGACCTCGCGGAAACCCTGGGGACCTCCGGGGGTTACGCCCTGGCGGCGCAATCGCTCGCGGTGTACGGCCATTATGTGGCGGCCGGGGATGATCGGAAGCGGTTCCTGGAACGGGCGATGCAACTCGGAGAAGAGGCGGTGCGTGCTGATTCGACCAATTACGAAGCGTATTACCAGTCTGCGCACGCCGTCGGCCGATATGCGCAGAACGTCGGTACGCTGACGGCGCTCCGCCGGGGCCTGGCGGGCAGGTCCCGCGGTCTGCTCGAGGCCACGCTTGCCATCTACCCCGACTTCGCCGAGGCGCACATGGCCTTCGGAGGCTGGCACGCCGACATCGCCGGCGCCGGACGCATAGCGCGGTTCATGTACAAGGCAAGCCGCGAGAACGCCGTCACCCATTACGAACGGGCCCTGGAACTCGCACCGGACTCGAAGGTCGTGCTGCTGGAGTATGCACTCAGGCTTCCTGAACTCGATCGCGAGGGCGGCCGGAAAATGGCCGGGGCGTTGCTGTCGAAGGCGGCCGGACTACCGGTGCGGGACGCCTTCGAGGAGTTTATCCACCAGGACGTTCTGGAAGCCCTGGCGAAGCTGGAGGATGGCGGATAGCGGCCCGGGGCGGCACGTGCGTGCATCCGGTCGTCGCACCGGCAACGCTCAGGCCACCGTTTCATCGGGGTAGAACTGCCGGCAATAGCGCCGGTACAGGCCGATGGGGCCGTCGGCCTTGCACAGCCGGGGCGGCGTGCGGAACTGCTTCTTTTCCCAGATCACCACGTCCTGCAGCACGTCCCTATTCTGCTGTGAAAGCAGGATCTGGTTCATCAGTCTCCGGCGCAACTTGGACGGCAGGAAGCCCAATCCGGAAAAAAACCGCCGGGGTTTTCGGATCTCGTGCAACTGACTTGCCAGCACGAGATCGATGTACTCGCCGTCGACCGGGGTCGGCAGGACCCAGAGCCTGGCGTGCATATCGATGGTCTTCTCGTGGATTTCCACGTAGGAATACCCCAGTCCGTGAATGTGCGTGACGGCCGAAACTTCGTAGACCTGGTCCTTTAAACCCAGGACCCTGCGTACGCGCTTGAAGTCGAAGCAACTTCTCAGGTAGGCGCCTTCCACCGTAACCGATCCGACCGGGTTCACATTGTCGTAACCGTGTACGTAACGCAGGTGACCGAAGTCCACCGAGTTCTCGGCGGTTTCCTGGGGATGGCTGCGGAACCGGAGGGTCCGGTATCCCAAGCCGCCCCACTCGCCTCCGGATGGAGGGGCGTCAGGAAGGTGCCAATGCGCGGGCCGTCCGCCGATCCCGTACCAGGCGAAGACCATGCCGGAGATCTCCCGCGTCTCGTACACGGTAAGTCTGGCGGCTTTCGGCGCCGGCGCGTTCGGTGTCGCGACGCACTGGCCGGTCGCATCGAACTCGAACCCGTGGAACGGGCAGACCAGGCGGCCATCGCACACCTTGCCGCCGACTTTCGGTCCCAGGTCGGAACCCAGGTGCGGACAGACGGCGTCGGCCACGCAGACCCGGCCATCATCGTCGCGCCAGGCGACGATATCCTCGCCCATCCACGCCTTCTCGATCAGCTTTTCCCGCAGCAGCGTATCACGGGTCGTTACCAGGTACCAGCCTTCCGGGAAAGGAGGGAGGCCGTCCATGGCTTGACTGCCGGAGCGCCGGACATCCGCGTCGGCCGCCGGCGTTGCGATCGTATCGGACTTGTTCAAATCCAATCCTCCAATGACCCACCGCGTTGCCAGGGTGTTCGCCCGGGTATGGGTGGATCACCGGTTCATGTAAAGCTATAGCAACTCTCGCTGTAAGTATTATAACTACAAAATGTTAACGCGACAAGAAAGTTTTGTTTCGAGCACATGACGCGAGGATTGAAGCGACTGGTGCGGAGCGTGCTTCCCGTTGTCCGGCTTGTGCCGGCAGAACGGTTTCGGCCCGGTCGAAACAGTGCGTATTTCACCCCTTCGCCTTCCTGAACCGCCAGCCGTGCAAAATCCTCCCGTAGTAATTGAACATGCGCCTTGCCTCGGGATCGTCGAAGGGATAGTCCGCGCCGATCTGACGGGCGGCGGCGAGCCCGGTAACCAGACAGGTCTCCTGGCTGTTTACCAGCGTATGGGCGCCGCAGTGCCAGGTCCGTCTCCTGCCCTGGATGAAGCGGAACAGATGGATGAGCCAGGCGACGTGGCGCACGTCGTGGACGACATGCTGGAACCAGCATTTCCGGACGATCTTCCGTTCATCGATCGGACTGACGGGGTTGTAGGTCACCAGGCAGGGTCTGTCGGACCGTTTGGCCCATGGCTGCTGGTTATGCATGATGTAGGTGATTTCGTAGTTGTCCGGGCGGGCGCCGTACTGCTCGATATGATTGCTCCGCGTTTCCACGGGCTTCGCTTCGTTGTCCGGAAGGACGGAGGCGTCCGAGTGCACGACCGTGTGGTTGTGGAGCTCGCTCTCGTAACGGATCGACGAGAGAAGATGCCTTTCCAGGAACGTGGGCCGGTCGAGCATCATCAGCCCCTGGTTCGCGTTGCACGCCAGGATCACCTCGTCGAACGTTTCCTCCACGCCGTCCCGGTCCTCGACCACGACGCGGTCCGGCCGGCGGTACACTTTTCGAACGGGCCTGCCGAGGTGGATCCTGTCTTTGTAACCGGCCGAAAGGCGCTCGTAGATTCGACGGGTGCCCTGGTCCCACGTCTGCATGGGCGTTGCGGATTCGATGTCGAAGAATTCCAGGTACCGCGCGAAAAGCGCCGCCGGCATGTCGAAGACGTTCGTCGCCATCAGGAAATTGACGAACATGGGCTTCAGGACCTTGTACCTGAAGTCCCCGGAAAAACCGCCCAGGTTGAGCAACGTACCCATGCTGACGTAATTGAAGGGATTCAGCGCATTGACCAGCCTCGACCGGGAGTGGGTGAGCCGGCCGAACCGGTGAAGACGTTTCAGCAGCCGTTGAAAGCGGGCGATCTCCGGCTGCAGTTGCCGCCTGATTTCGGAGTCGAAATCGTGGGCGTATACCTGGCCGTGGTATTTCACACTGTAGTTGAAACGGGTGTCGAGCAATTCGATGCCGAACCGCCGCATCAGCAGCAGGATGTGATGATAAACCGAAGGGATAAGGGCGGTTACGGAAATATCGAAGGGAATGGAACCGCCGTCAGCCTGCGGCATGTCGACCGTAACCGCGTTTCCGCCCAACTGGTCCCGGGCCTCGTACAAACGGAAATCGAAACGGTCTGGGTGGTGGGACAGCGCCCACGCGGCGCCCAGACCGGATACCCCGCCGCCGATAATGGCTATGCGCCGCGGTTTCGTGCCATGCCGACCGGTTTTCATGTCCCAGTATCCGTATTCAGGCTAAACCGGCAACCGGCGATCAGATGCCATCAGCTTCCTGATCTCCGGTCCTTCACGTAACCGTAACGCCCGTCCGCCCGCTCCGGGCTTACGAGCCCGCTCCGGACGTCCTCTTCCACTTTCGCCCCATCCCGCTCGGCCGGGTCTCCCCAGCCGCCGCCGCCGGGCGTCTCGATCCGCAGGATCTCGTTCCTCAGCAGTTCGGTGTGCGTCTTGGTGGGTATCTCCTCCTCGCGCCCGTCGGCGTCGATGACGTAGCAGTGGGCGCCCGTCGCGTTGCCGCCGCCTTCGAGACCCCAGGGGGTGAACTTCCGGCGGTCGGATCCCAGCGTGATGATGGTCCGTTCGCCGAGGCATTTGAGTTCCCGCATCATCCCGCAGCCGCCGCGCTGGCGGCCGGGACCCTCGGTGTCCGGGATCAGGCCGTACCGCTCGACCCGCAGCGGGTAGGTGCGTTCCATGATCTCGACCGGCGCGTTCCGCGTATTGGTGAGGTGGGTATGCACGCCGTCTTCGCCGTCGAGGTCGGACATGGCGCCCTGCCCGCCCGCGTACGTTTCCACGTAGTTGTAGTAATCGCCCGTGGCGGGATCGATGCCGCCGATGTTGACCAGGTTCATCTCCCCGCTGCAGGCGGCGCACACCCGGTCCGGCGCGGCCCGGTACAGCGCGCCCATCAGCACGTCCACGACCCGCTGGTCCGTCAGGATGTTCGCGTTGCCGATGGCCGCCGGGTAAGTGGCCTGGAGGATGGATCCCTCGGGCGCGAAGATTTCCAGGGGCCTGTACGCCCCGGCGCAGGCCGGCAGGTCCGGGTCGATCACGGCCTTGCACACGTAGCTGATGCAGGAATGGGCCGCGGGCAGCCGGGCGTTCAGGGGACCCAGGACCTGGTCGCTGCACCCCGAGAAATCCGCGCGAAGTTCGTCCCCCGAGATGGTGAGCGTGACCATGATCTTCACCGGCTCGTCGGTCACGCCGTCGTCGTCCAGGTAGTCCTCGAAGGTATACTCGCCGTCCGGCAGGGTCCCTATCCCCGCCCGCATCCGCCGCTCCGCGTAGTCCTGGATCTCGTCCATGTACCGTATGACTTCATCGGGGGACTCGCGGGACATGAGCTCGCTCACCCGCTGCTGGCCGATCTGCGCGCAGGCGAACTGCGCCATGAGGTCGCCCCGCACTTCGTACTGCGTCCGGACGTTCTGGTTGATCAGCTTGTAGATCTCTTCGTTGAGCCGTCCCCCCTTGAAAATGGGGAGCGGCGGGATCTGGAGCCCTTCCTGGTAGATCTCCGTCACCCCAAAGGGCATGCTGCCCGGAGCGAACCCGCCCATGTCCACGTGATGGGCGGTGGACGCCGCCAGCGCGACCGGGCGGTCTTCGTGGAAAATGGCGGATACCAGAGATACGTCCGGCAGATGGCCCGGTCCTTCGGGGTACGGCAGGTTCGTGATGTAGACGTCACCGGGCATCATGGACGACACGGGATAGGCCTGGAGTATGGACTTCACCACGCCGGGCATCACGCCCAGGTGAAGGGGGACGCCCGATTCCGCCTGCGCCAGGATCTCTCCCGTGGGTTGCACGATGGCCGCGGAGCAGTCGCGCCGGTCCTTGATATTGGTGGAATAGCTGGTGCGGATCAGGGCGGCGCACATTTCTTCGGCGATACCGGTCCACCGGTTGCGCATCAGCTCCAGCGTGATGGGGTCGGTCTTCATGTGGCGTCCAGTCCGGCGATGGCGATCTGTTCCCAGGCGTCGACACGCGCGTGCCCGCCGGGCCAGATCAGCGCGGTGGAATCGAGCTGTTCGATGACGGCCGGACCGTCGATCTTCTGCCCGGGGCGCAGCCCGGAACGATCGTAGACGGCCGTGTCGAGCCAACGGCCGGCCAGGAAGACCGGGCGGGTGGCACGGGGCACGGGCCTGTCCGATACGGTCCGCTCCGCTGGTTTACGCCGGTCGGCCGCGATCGGCAACTCCGCGGAGACCCAGAGGTTGACGAGTTGTACGAGCTGGTCGCGCCGGGCGAATCCGTACTGCCGCTCGTGTTCTACGTGAAAGGCGCTCGCGAGCGCGGACAGGTCGACGGGTCCCGCGGGCAGTTCGATCGGGATGTCGTAGCCCTGGCCGGCGTATCGCAGGCCCGCGCGCCGGCTGATGACCGGATCGCCCTCCTCCGCGGAGGAAGACAGATCCCCGGTCGCCTGTACGGTCAGGTCGTCCAGCGTCTTGTCGAATTCCGACGCTCCGATTCGGTCCAGGAGTTCCACCCGGGTCTGGATCCGGTCCGACCGCAGGTTGGAAAAGACGAGGCCCTCGGCCGAAGCGACCCCCGGCGCGATGGGTATGACCACGTCGCGAATGCCCAGTTCCCGGGCGAGTTCGACGCCGTGCAGCGGTCCCGCGCCTCCGAAGGGCACCAGGGTGAACAGGCGGGGATCGTATCCCCGTTCCACGGTGAGCTTCCGGATGGCCGCCGTCATGGAGGCGTTGATCACCCGGATGATCCCTTCGGCGGCTTCCTCCACCGTACATTGCAACCGCGTCGCGATCTTCTCTTCGATCACCCGGCGGGCGGCCGACGGGTCAAGGGTAATGGCGCCGCCCAGCAGGCTGCCGGTCGAAAGCCGGCCCAGGACGAGATTCGCGTCGGTCACCGTGGGTTCGGCGCCACCCGTGCCGTAGCAGGCCGGACCCGGTTCCGCCCCCGCCGATCGCGGGCCCACCCGCAGGGCCCCGCCGGAATCGATCCACGCGATGCTTCCGCCTCCCGCGCCGATCGTGTGGATGTCCATCATGGGCGCTTTCAGGGCGAGTCCGTCGATTTCGGCGTTCCGCGCGAAGGCGACGGTCCCTTCGTGGATCATGGCCACGTCGAAGCTGGTGCCCCCCATGTCCGCGGTGATGACGTTCGGCCGGCCGATCCGCCTGCCGATCTCCTCGCCGGCCACTACGCCTCCCGCCGGGCCGGAAAGGATCGTGTGCACGCAGTGATCCGCGGCCTCCCTTGCCGAGGTGACCCCGCCGTTGGATTTCATCACGAAGAGCGGCGCCGGGACGGACGCCTCCGAAAGGGCTTCGTTCACCCGCTGCAGGTAACCGGTCATCACGGGCTGCACGTAGGCGTTCATGGCGCAGGTGCTGAACCGCTCGTATTCGCCCTCTTCGCGGCTCATGTCGGAGGAGAGGCAGACCGTGGCCTTCGGCAGCGCCCGTCGCAGCGCTTCGCCGACCGATCGCTCATGACCCGGATCGATGTGGCTGTGGAGGAAGCCGACGCCGACCGCCTCGATGCCTTCCTCCCTGAGCGCCATGACCAGGTCGTTCAGCCGGTCGTGGTCGACGGGCGCCGCCTCCGAACCGTCGTGCAGGACACGCTCCGGCAGCTCGTACCGGAGGGACCGGGTGACGAGGGCCGGCGTCCGGCGGATGCGCATGTTGTACAGGTGGGGCCGGTCCTGGCGCTGTATATGGAGCACGTCGCGGAATCCCTCGGTGGTGATGAAGGCCGTGCGGGCGCCCCGCCGCTGCAGGATGGTATTGGTGGCCACCGTGGTGCCGTGTATGAGGAACAGGATCCCGCCTTTCTCCACGCCGGCCCGGTCGACGAGTCCCTTGACGCCTTCCACCAGCGCCCGGCTCGGATCGGCCGGCGTGCTCGGCACCTTGTGGAAGACCAGCCGGCCCGTGTCGGGGTCGGACAGGACCAGATCGGTAAACGTGCCGCCCGTGTCTATGGCGATGCGCACGCTCATGGAAGGTTATCGTTCATCACAGGTTATCGTTCATGGCAGGTTATCGTTCATGGCAGGCCATCGTCCACGACAGGTCATACCGCGTTTTCATCCAGCGGGAAATCGATGCGTACGTTGCCGTGTTTCTGAGAAGCGAGAAAACCCAGGATGATCTCCAGGGTATCCCGTGCCGCGCGCGGCGGTGAAACGGTATCGCCGCCGTGTTCCATGGCGTGGACGAGGTCCCGGACCGCGGCCGCGGAATAGTATCGGGTCGGTCCCTTGGGGGCGATGGTCTGGATGCCGTTCCCCGTATCGAGCTCGTAGTAGTCCTCGTGGACGAATATCCACCCGTCGGTGCCGTCGAGCTGGTATCCTCCCCGGCATTCCCTTCCCTTGGAACCGTTGTACAGGGCCCGCACGCCGTTCCTGAAGTGGATGAAGCCGGAGCAGCCCGGTTCCAGGTCCGCGTTCCTGCCGCCGTCGCCCCCGTAGGGCCAGTAGTCCTCGTAGCCTTCGTCGAGTTCGGCGAATACCCACGCGGGTTTCGATCCCGCGAGAAAACAGGTCATGTCGATCATGTGGGTGCCGTTGCGGAAGAGAATGGCCCGGGGGCCGCCGAAGTTGAGCACGATGCGTTTCAACTCGCCGATCGCGCCGTCGTCGAGCAGCTTCCTGACCTCCCGGTACACCGTTCCCCATCGCCGGGTGTGGTTGATGGTCATGGGCACGTTCCGGCTCTCCACCGCCGCGATCATGCGGTCGGCGTCCGCAAGGGAGGTCGCAATGGGTTTCTCGCAGTAGATGCCCCGAACGCCCGCCGCGACTCCGTCCACCACGATGTCCGCGTGGCGATGGTCCGATGTGACCACGCTCAGGATATCGGGCCTGCAGGCCTCAAGCATTTCCCTGTAATCGGTGAATCCACGCAATCCGGGAAAAGTGTCCGACCAGTCCTCGAGGGCGCCCTGAACGAGCTCTTCCTTCAGGTCGCATACGCCGGCCACCTCCGTATACGGCAGTTGGGCATAGGCCGGAACGTGGGCGTTGGGCATTTCATGGCCCATTCCGTGGTCGCCGTCGACCGGGGGCCGGCCCGCGCCGATGCCGCTCAGGCCCACTACGCAGGCCCTGTATGTTCGATCGTCAGCCATGATTGTCCTTTCTGTATTTGAGTGCCGCGGGATGGGTTCCGCGCGCATCGGCGCGGAACAGGGCGGGGGTACGGGTCACGACGCGTCTTTCCACCGATCGACCTGCGCCTCGTCCAGGGTGACGCCGAGACCGGGACCATCGGGGACCCGGGCGGTGACCGGGCCGAGTTCCAGCGGCGTCTCGATCATGTCCCCTTCGTGGTAGAGCGGACCGAGCAGGTCGCCGGGATAGGTTTCGCTGTCGATGGCTTCCACGCTCGCCGCCACGTGGAGCATGGCCGCCGTGCCGATCCCCAGCTCGAGATTGCTGCCCATGTGACAGCGCAGACCCGCCGCGCTGGCCACGTGCGAGATGCCCAGCGTCTGGCCGATGCCCCCGTTCTTCCCCGGATAGACGCTGATGATGTCCGCGGAGCGGCGCAGCGCCGTCTGCATGGCGTCGTGCAGGGTGAAGACGCTTTCGTCGGCCATGATGGGGATGGTCGTGCCCGTACGGATCAGGGCCGCTTCATCGTCGAACTGCGGCGCCGAGGGTTGCTCCGCGAACAGGATGTCCAGCGGCTCGAGGAGGCGCAGCATGCGGCGCGCCACCGCCGGGGGCCACCCGCAGTTCGCGTCGATGCTCATCCGGATGCCGGGTCCGGCCAGCGCGCGGACCGCGCGGACCCGTTCGAGGTCCTCTTCGGGGTCCAGCCCGACCTTGACCTTGAGGCACTGGACGCCCCACTGGAGGAACTTCTCCGCCAGGGCGACGGAAGTCGGGACGTCGAAGGCGCCGACCACCATCTTCATGGGAATCTCCTGCCGTACCTTGCCGCCCAGCAATTGGTAGAGGGGCTTGCCCGCGGTCTTCCCCGCCAGGTCCCACAGGGCCATCTCCACGGCCGCCTTGGTGAAGGGATTCAGCTTGATGACCGCGTCCATGACGCCGCAGAGCCGGTTCACGTCCGCCGGGTCCTCGCCCTTCAGCGCGGGCTCCACCAGGTCCCGGACCGCGGCGGTGCACGAGGCGGACGTCTCCCCGCTCCAGCGCGGGGCGACCGTGGCCTCGCCCAGCCCGGTCAGTCCCTCGTCCGTGTGGACCCTCAGGATGACGTAAGGAGAGACGATATGTTCGCCATGGGCGGTCTTGGTCGTCATGCCCTGCTTGAGGGGCACTTCGATGGGCATGGCTTCAATGCGGGTAATCTTCATGCGGTGCTCCGTTTCCTGGCTGCGTCTCCCACTTGTCAGCCTTTCATCCCGACCGGAAGTTCATCTTCGGCCGGTGGCCCATCCTGATCAGCACGTTTATCCCGGCCGGCACGCTCATCCCGGCCGGCACGCCCATCCCGGCCGGCATGCTCATCCGAGCCAGTCATCCAGGTGTTCCGCGACGAATGCGTCGTCGTTCAGATGGGGATAGGATCGGTATACCCGGTCTATCTCCTCGTATTGGCCGGGGGAAAGGGTCTCATCGGGATTGAGGCACCAGGCGCCTTCGAGCAGGCCCTGCCTGCGCAGCACCTCGTGGATTCCGGAGATGCACCCGGCGAATTCGTGGGCCGGATCGAAGAAGGCCGCGTTGCAGTCCGTGACCTCGATCGATCGGGTCACCAGGTCCTGGGGGATCGCCTCGCCGGACCGGGAGACGACTTGACACGCCCGCAGCAACGCCACGGCGCCCCGGGTCCACACGGCCCAGTGTCCCAGCAGCCCGCCCCTGAACCGCACGGACCGGCGCGTGTCGCCGCACTGGAACGCGTGTTCCGTCAGGAGATCCATCACGATGTTGTCGTCGTTGCCCGTGTAGAGCGTGATTTCCTCGTGCCTGCCCGATTCCGCCAGGGCCCTCAGCACGTCGAGCGTGTGGTACCGGTTGAAGGCCGCGACCTTGATGGCCACGACCCCATCGAGCTCCACGAAACGGCGCCAGAAGCGAAAGGGGAGCACCAGGCCGCCGACGGCCGGCTGCAGGTAGAACCCCATGACGGGAATGGTGTCGGCCACGGCCCGGCAATGCGCGATGAGTTCGTCTTCCGAGGCGCCGCCCATGGCGGTCAGGCTGAGCAGGCCGGCGTGGTAGCCGAGGGACCGTGCCGTTTCCGCCTCGTGCGTCGCCTGCGCCGTTCGCCCGCAGATCCCGGCGATCCGGACGAAATCCGCCGGCGCTTCCCGGCCCATGACCTCCGCGGCCAGCCCGAGCACCGGTTCGTAGAGTCCATATGCCGGATCCCGGATCTCGAACTGGGTCGTGTGGACGCCCACGGCAACACCACCGGCCCCGGCCGCGATGTAGTAGCGCGTCAGGGCCCGCTGGCGCCGTTCGTCCAGCCGCCTGTCCGCCGTGACCGCCAGCGGATGGGCCGGGATCGCCACGCCCTGTTTGAGCGCCGCCTGGACTGACGGGGGCATCGCGTCACTCATGAATGCACTCCAGACCTGGTCTTCTCACCTCGTCCCGCGGTCGAGCCGCGAAACGGCAAGGGTCTTTCGTTCCCCGGATCGCTTGCCGGAGTGAACGCCGGCCACACTCAGAAACGTCCGGTGCGCGATTCGAAGCCCGTCGGTTTGTCGAGGCTTCGGCCCCCGGTGCGGATCCAGTGGGCGACCCAGTCCGCGATCTTTTCGGCCGGGATCTCCGGTTCGCCCAGCCTGTCGAACAGTCTGCGGGCGTCGCCCAGCAGCGCCGTATCGTTTTCGTTGCCGGTAAAACGCGGCGGCCTGTCCAGCCGGCGCCCGAGCGTTTCGGCTACCGCCCGGACGGACAGGATCTCCGGGCCCGTCATGTTCAGGATCGTGGCGGGACTGCTGCAGAGCGGGAACATGCGCGCGAGATAGCTGTTGGCGTCTCCCTGCCAGATCTGGTTCACGTGGCCCATGGCGAGATCGATCGGCACGTCGCCGTGTATCTTGCTGCCCAGGTCGTGGATGATGCCGTAGCGCAGCTCCGTGGCATAAAAGAGCCGGACGATCAACAGGGGCGTTCCCTGTTCCCGGCAGAGGTGTTCCGCGATGCGTTCCCCACCCAGTCTCGACTGGGCGTATTCCCCGACCGGGCCGATTTCGGCGTCTTCGTCCGAACCGCTTCCCGTGACCGGCGTAAAGGCGTACACGTTGCCGGAACTGACGTAGACGACCCGGGACCCGGCGTACCGGCGCATGATCCGGCCGGGAAGCCAGGCGTTCATCGCCCACGTCATCGGCGCGTTTCCCGTGGCGCCGAACTTGAATCCCGCGAGGAAGAGGACGTTGGGCGCGTCCGGCAGGCGGGACAACGCCGCTTCGTCGAGGAGGTCCGCCTTGACGGTCTCCACGCCCGCTTCATCGAGACCGTCCCTGACCTTCCCGTCGCTGAACCGGGAGACCCCGATGACGCGCCGCGCGCCCGCCCGCACGAGGAGTTCCGCCAGGGTCGGCCCCATCTTTCCTCCGACCCCGAGGATCAGCATGTCCCCATCCAGTTCCGATACCGACTTGACGACCGCCTCCGACGGCGTCGTCATCCGGTCGATCAGCGCCGCTTCGCTCGTGATCAGGTCAGGCACAGGCGCTCCTGTCGGGTGGCGCGGAAAAGTACGCGGCCGGCGCGAAATACCTGAACATCCCGAAGCCTGATTCCACGTCCGGCTCCGACCAGACCAGGTCGGTCTCGCAGTAGGAAACGGAACCATGCCCCGGAGGCGAATGCTCGGGACGGGACAGGAAGTCGGTCCGCGGCCAGAGCGCCCGGTGTCTGAAACACACGCCCCGAAGGAATTTGTCGCGCATGAAGTCCCGCATGTGGGCGAAGCTCCGCTGGAAACGGGCCCCCACACCCCATTCCACGTAAGGTTCCAGTCCGTCTCCCAGCGCTTGAATCTCCTCGACGGACAGCGGTTGCCCGTTCCGAAAAAACATGGCGTCGCAGTTGGGGTCGACCATCACCCATTTCCGGTGTTCCTCGAACCATACCTCCGCCACGAAATGGCCTTCGAAGCTGTTCGGTGTGCCCATCAGCGCGGCGCAGCGCGCCGGAATGCGCAGCGCCTGGCAGGCGCTGACGAAGGCCACGGCGTAATGCACGCACATGGCGATGGGGGATTCGCCGTTGTGTCCCCGCCGTCGCCCGCCCCATGCGAGTATGGTTTCCGCGTCCCACGGCGTGTATACCGTCGCGCGGCGGGACCCCGAGTGCTCCCAGCCGGTTGCCAGCCAGGAAGACAGCGCCCGCACCCGGGTGAACCGGTCCGCGCCGTTGCGGACGCGGCGCGGAAGGAGATCGCGGAGCGCCCGCGCCCTGGGATGATCGGCGGATTCCCACTTCATATCCGGCGCCGGATCGTCCCGGCCTTCCCGCAGCCGGGCGCGTACACAGTAATTCCCCCGCACCGCGTTCAGGTATCCCATGCGGTCGGCGCGCCAGCGTGCGCCGCCGTCGTCGGAAACGTGACTGCCGGTGGCGTCGCCTCCCGCCTCCAGCGCGAGCGACCATCCCGTCATCGCGCTGTCTTCGGTCCACAGTTCGACCCGGTTCTCCCCTTCGCGAAGGTCCCCGGCCTTTACGACCCGGTCATGCCATCTGTAATGCGTATCCGGACCGGCGTGAACAGCTTCCTGGCGGATCCCGTTGATGGACAGGTTCAGCGGGCTGCCGCCGGCCCGATGTGGCCGCGCCAGAACGAACAGGACCGCGTCGGACCCGGTTGCCGGCAGGTTCAGGATTACGCGGGCCCGCCGGAACCGCGTGAGTTCCTCGCACAGTGAAGGGATGACCCGGCCGGATTCGTTGTGGTAGAGTCTGCTCATCGACTTACCAAGTAACAACCTGTGGTGTATTGCGTCAAGTTCGGACGGACGTTATATTGCGGCTTACGAATCACACACCCTGTTCGACGGCAGTCCACGATGTGCAACCCGGATTGACGCGGGAGCCATGGTCCTATGAAGCGCGCGGCGATATTCGGTAAAAACGATGCCGGAATCGTGGAGGCCGCGGTTCCCGTGCCAAGGGAAAACTGGGTACTGATCAAGATTCACGCGGCGCCGCTGTGCACCGAGTACAAGGGGTTCGCGGCCGGCCACAGGGCCGACTACCTGGGCCACGAAGCGGCGGGCGAGGTGGTCGAGGTCGCGCAGCCCGGCCAGGTAAAGGTGGGAGACCGGGTAGCGGTCATGCCGCAGTATCCGTGCGGCGGATGCGCGCTGTGTCGTTCCGGGGACTACATTCACTGCGAGCACGTCGTGGACTTCACCGCGTTCACGGGTTCCGACGAAGGCAGGGCGACCCTGGCCCAGTACATGCTCAAACCGGACTGGCTGTTGACGCCGGTTCCGGACGGCATGTCCTACGATCACGGGGCCATGGCCTGCTGCGGACTGGGACCGACCTACGGCGCGCTGGATCGTCTTCGGTTGAGGGGCGGCGAGACCGTCCTTATTACCGGCATGGGACCGGTTGGCCTGGGCGGCGTGATCTGCGCGAGCCACATGGGCGCCGAGGTCATCGCCGTGGAGTCCCACCCCTACCGCAAGGCGATGGCCGCGGAGCTGGGCGCGGCGCACGTCATCGATCCCGGGGACGAACACGCGGGAGAACGCATCCGCGCCCTTACCGGCGGAATCGGTGTCGACAAGGCCGTGGACTGCTCGGGTTCACCGGCCGCGCACAGGTTCTGCATCGACGCGCTGCGCAGGAGAGGTAGCCTCGCCTTCGTCGGCGAGAGCGGCGCGGACACCCGTCTGGTCGTGAGCGACGACATGATACGCAAGGGCATCGACCTGATGGGGTCCTGGCATTACAACATGAAGGGTGCCCACGATATCATGGGCATCATTGCCCGCAACAGGAAGAAACTGGATCGTTTCATCACGCACGTATATCCCATGGACGAAATAAAGCGCGCCTGGGAGAAGCAGGTGTCGGGCGAATGCGCGAAGGTCGTCGTCCGGCCATGGTCCTGATGCCCGTGCGGGAGCCAGAACATACATGATCAAATGCGCGATCATCGGGGTCGGCGGCGGGAGGGCCCGTGGACTGGCCGAGGCCTATAGTCACGTGCGGCGCGGCCAGCTGGCTGCCGTGTCGACCCGCCGGCGGGACCGGCTCGATGCCTTCGGATCGGCCTTCGGCGTATCCGCGAGATACACGGACTACCGCGAGATGCTCGCCCGGGAAAAACCCGACCTGGTCCACGTGAACACGCCGCCCTCGGTACGCCTGGAGGTCTTCGAAGCGGCGGAATCGGCGGGCGTCCCGGCCGTGCTGGTCGAAAAACCCCTGGCCATCCAGGGTGAGGACTTCCTGGCGATGCGGGCCTTCGCGCTGCCGGCCCGCGTCAAGATCGCCGTCAACCACCAGTTGCACTTCCACCCGCGCCGCGGACTGCTGCAGCGGAAGGTAAGGGACGGTGCCATCGGGAAAGTGCGGTTCATCGAGGCCAGCGCGGGCATGAACCCGGCCTACCAGGGCACGCACGCGCTGCAGGCCGTCGGCGCTTTCCATCCCGGCGCCGCGCCCGTCGACGTCTTCGGTCAGGTCTCGGGTGCGGAAGGGCTGGCCGAAACGCCCAGGCATCACTACGCGCCGGACGACTGCACCGGGGTCATCAAATACGACGACGGCGTGAGCGCCCTGCTCCGTTGCGGCGCCGTCGCGCCGCGCGTAATCGCCGGCGGAACGACAAACGTCCACAAGCGCATCGCGGTGTACGGCGAAAAGGGGTTCGTGCACTGGACCATGCACGGATGGGAATCCAGGATAAACGGCAGGTACGAAAGCGGGGAACACGTCTACGCCGAGGAGGACATCCTGGGCCAGGCGGCGATGACGGAAGCCATGATCGACTGGATCGAAGACGACTCCGCCGTCCACCCGCTGAACATCGATTCGGCGCTGAGCGATTTCATGGTGATCCTGGGGATCTACGAAAGCGCGTTGAGCCGGGCGGTGGTTACCCTGCCCTTTACCCCATCGCCGGATCTGGTGGGAAGGCTGCGAAGCGCGCTGGCCCGCCCGGCCGGCCCGGCCTAGCCGGCCGCCCTGGCCTAGCCGGCCGCGCTGGCCTGTCCGTGCCTGCTCAGGCCAACTTTCCCGTCGTTCACCTGCATGTACATGAAGGGCGGAATGGTCAGGGCCACCACGTCGTCGCCGCCCGTGACCTCGCGGGCCTGTCCCAGGGCATGCTCCAGGTCCGGCGCCCAGGACACCCCCAGCCTTTTGGCCGCGTAGTCGGTCTTCGGCCCGGCCAGGATCACCCGGGACAGGTATTTAAGCGGGTAGGTCGCCCAGTACCAGACGGTGAAGGGATGGAACCCGTGGTGGGCGAAGCGGTTCCGGTAGCATTCGACCAGGTGCGGGTCGCGGGCGAACTTCTCCTGGAACGCCGACTGCATCTCGAAGGGGTCCCGGGTCTCCGGCAGCACCTCGTTCCAGAATTTCTCATAGGCGACGTGATACTCGGGATGGAAGAACTCGAAGACGGGGTTCAGGATGACGACCACGCCGCCCGGTTTGACGAAGGGCTTGTTGTAGAACCAGTTGAAGACGTATCCGAGCACGTCGCTCAGGACCAGTACCGGGTTGATCCGGGTGCCTACGGAATAGGGGCTGAGGTCGGGCAGTCCGAAGACGAGGGTATCGTGCTGGTGGTCGGTCGTCACCAGCAACTGGTCCTTCAGCGTCTGCAGGGTCGGTTCGTGGACGGCGTCGATGGATCCGGCGTTGATTTCGACGGGCAGATAAGCGCTCTGAATGCCCTTGAAAACCTGGAACCGCACCGCTTCGGGCAGCAGTTTCATGGACGCCGGCGTCGTGGCCTTCAGGATTTTCTCGAACAGGTTGCACCGCTCGGCCGGTTTGCTGAGGTACCGCATCAGCGGCGGATAGGACGCGTTGTTCATGGCCGCTTCCAGGACCATGATGGGCGTGTGCTTCAGGATGACCCGGCTGATGCGTTCGATCGAGCCGTGCATTTCGGAACCTTCGGGCTGCATGACGTGGGGACTTTCAGCGGTCATCTGGGGCGCGTGGTGCGGCGCGATGCTGTTGTAGGTTCCCAGGCCGACGGCCACGGACTTGTGCCCCCCGTTCAGCGGGATCTGGATGGAGTCCACGTAGATCACCAGGTCGCTTTCGATGACCCTGCGGCTGGTCTCCACCGGCTCTCCTTCTTCCGTCGTGCCGAGTTCGACGATGTCGTCGGGGTCCTCGGCGTCGAAGTTCACCAGTTGACGGGGGTGGAAGGCCTTCATGATCCGCTTGCCCAGCATGGCGGCCATTTCGTGGGTCTTCATCTTGCGGTGCAGGGCGACCGCGCACATGAGCTCGATGTTTTCCTGCCGGACCCCGTATTCGTGGAGCATGTCCAGCAGGGCCTCGATCGCGAGCTGGCGGATATCGGGCGGCGCGGTGGCCGGGAAGGGCTGGCAGTTGTCGTCGAAGGCGATGAGGATCCTGCTCTTCTCGCCGACCAGTTCTTCCAGGGGCGGCATGTCCAGGGGGGATTCGAAGGCCGCCCTGACCCGGCCGGGGATGTCCTTGTTCGGGATGCCCGGCAAAGGCGGCGGCGGAAAGAACACCGACGCTTCTTCGGGCAGGTCGGCGTGGACGATGCTGTTGCCGGAGTAGGTCAGGTATTTCATCGCGCACCTCGCGTTGCGGGAAGGCGCCGCACGTTTTCGCGTTCAAGGCGTGAAGACCCCGCGCGTTTTCGCGTAGCGGGAAGGCGCCGCACGTTTTCGCGTTCGAAGCGTGAAGACCCCGGGATTCCGCGGGATCTTTCCATTTGTTCGCAGCCAGAGGTATAATAGATGCGGAATCCCATGGTATCAACAGTTTAATCGATCAACGCCATCGACCGGGATACGGGCTGGAGACGATTCCGGCCGTCGATTCGCTCATGCCATGCACAGGAGTTCACGATGTCCCCATTAAACCGAAGTTTGTCTCGCAGAGGGTTTTTGAAAACCGGCGCGTCCGCTGCCGCCTTCGGAAGCCTGGCCGGCCTGGACTCGGTCGGGGTTGCACGGGAGGATGACCAGGAACCAGGCGCCGCGGAAGAGGCATACCGGACACTCCGGCAAGCGCCCACCCCCCTGATCATGGACGCGCTGGTCCGGCTGGGTTTCGACCGCGCGAGCCTGGCCATGTCCCGTGACGTGCGTCCGATGATCCCGGTAAAAGGCACCATCGTGGGACCGGCCGTGACGACAAAGTACGAAGAGAGCGACACCCCGACCACCAGGGACGATATCAGGGCGAACGTATTCCGGCCCGTGGACGAGGCGGAACCCGGCTCGATCTGGGTGACGGCCAGCGGCACCAGCGAGATCCTCAGCATGTTCGGCGACGTGATCGTACTGGCCTGCCGGGAGAAGGGCCTGGCCGGCCTGGTCACCGATGGCGGCTGCCGGGACATTGAGGGCATGGAAGAAGTCGGACTGCCTGTCTACGCGGCGGGGATCTGCCTGTACGGTCCCGGTGCGGTGATCCGGCCGGTCGCCGCCAACGTGCCGGTGGTCTGCGGAGGGATCGAAATCGCGCCCGGGGACGTGGTCGCCGCGGACGTGAACGGCGTGATGGCCTTCCCGGGGGAAGCCCTGGGGGACGTCATCCGCAGCATCGGGGAACTGGGTGAAAAGGAAGCCAGGTCGCGCCGCGCCATCGAGGAAGGGCAGCCGCTGGAGACGGCGTACGAGTTTTAGACACAGTCGTGCGGGTAACTAGGATTCCAGCGGCGATTCACCGCCTTCCCGCTCACCGCGAAGCCGGCCCGCCAGAAGGTAACGATACAGGTCGAGTACCAGCTGTTGTTCGTTCTGTTCCAGCCAGTCGAGGGCCGCGGGCGAAATCAGCAGCGTTCGACAGGGTTCGTCGGCGACCACGCGGTGCGCTTTCCGGTCCTGCGTGCCTTCCGGCCAGACCGCGTCGCCCGGCCCGCACTGGAACAGGCGGGTCGCACCGGCATCGAAACCGGATGCGCGGCCCGAAAGGATCAGTTGCAGTTGATCCGCGGGAGCGCCCGGCCCGGCGAGGATCCCGCCTTCTTCGTACGCGGTCGGGATCAGCCACGCCTGCAGCGAATCCACCAGGCTTTCGAAATCGATCTGTCGTTCCAGATAGTGCTCCAGGGCTTCCGCGGAACGTTCCAGCAGTGCTTCGCGCCGGTCGCCGGTCCCTCCGGTTTCGGTGTTCCACGTTTCGATCAGGAGGTCCTCGCAACGCTCGAGCCCGCGGTCCGCATCGGGCTCCCACAGCAATTCGCGGTAGACCGGGGCCGGCAGGCTGCGCTCGAACCGGTCTTTCAGTCCACTGGACGCCGCGCTGAATACGACGCGGACACCGGACGCGTCCGCCGCCCGAAGGGACCTTCCCATGGCGTTCACGGCCGAAAAGTCGAGGCCTGAGACGGCCGCGAAGTCCAGCATCATGCACACGGGTTTCGATGGACCGCCTGGACCGCCTGGGCCGCTCAATCTGTCCCTGAATTCATCGGCGAGCGCGTAGGCACTGCCGAAGAAAATGTAGCCGCGCAGCCTGAATACCTGTATCCGCTCCCCTTCACTGCGCAGGATGGCCCGGTCGGGCACGGACCTCGCTTTCATACTCTCTCGGTCCCGCCCGGTGTATCTCGATTCGATCGGGTCCACCCTGCTGAGCCGCACGGCGAAGAAAACCAGCGTGGCCAGCATACCCGCGGCAACCCCTTCGATCAATCCAAGCGACGTGACCACCACGAACATCATCAATACGATACCGTACTCCAGCGGCGGAAGCCGCCTGCGGCTTCTGACCAGCCCTTCGTCCAGCATGCCGAGACCGGCAAAGACCAGGATTCCGCCCACGAGCGCCGCCGGGACGATTTCCAGCATGCCGTCGCCGAGGACTAGGGCCGTGCCGATGACGAGCGCGGCGACCACGCCGGTCATCCGCGTGGTCGCTCCGAACAGCTTGCTGCGCAGCGACGCGGGAACGACAATCGTCGACACGGTCCCCCCGCCGAGTCCCGCCAGCATGCTCGCCAGCCCCGTCACCCTGAACTCCCGGTCCCAGTCCAGTTCATGGTTCGTGGCCATTTCCAGTCCGGCGATATTCATGATGATGCTGATGAAAGCCACCAGCATCAGCGCCAGCATGTCGGGTATCCGCGGGGTCAGCGAAGCCCAGCTGACGTGCCTGAGGTCGGCAGGCCATATGGACGGCCACAGATTGCCTTCCGCCGTGCTCTTCAGCAGCAGTCCCGCGGTCCGGGCCTCCTCCCCCGAAATGCCGAGGTTGTCGAGGGCGAGATGGTATGCGCCGACCGCCAGGAGCACGCCAGCGGGCAATATCAGCGGGTTGCCCCATCGTTTCATGGACAGGTAGAGCGCGGCGCCGAACACCGCCCCCGGCAACCACTTCCACATAACGGCGGGCTCGAAAAGGACCGGCAATCCCGGCCAGCCGGGTTCGGCGCCCATCAGGGACAGGGCCGCCAGGCACACGGCGCCGCCGATCCCGGCCACGAATCCTCCGGCCACCGGATAGGGAATGAAGCGCATCAGGCTCGCGAGTCCGAACCGGCCGATTGCCAGGCAGCACAGGCCCGTGACCGCCGCACAGATCATCAGGGCGAGAGACGTGGTCACGAACAGTGCGTGGCCTTCGGCGTCCATCGAGGAGCCGATTACGGCCATGCCGATGACCAGCGCGGGCGACAGCCCCGCGATGACGCCCCGGTATCCTCCCAGCAGGGCGAAGACCAGACACGCCGCGAAATTCCCGAAGAGCACCAGGCCCACGCCCTGGGAAGCATAGGACGCGAGGGGTCCCGAGAAAATGAAGCTGCCGAAGGCGACCTGGGCGACGAGAAGCCCCAGGCCCGAAGTGACTCCGGCCGAAAGCGCTGGTATGGCGAATCTGGATGCAGGGGTCAAATGAGGTGTGTCCCTGAAACCGCAACGGGAACGCGGTCCCGCCAGGCATGGGGGTTATGGAGCGGGCTGTCGGTCCAAAATACGCGCAACCGGACCAGAGGTCAATGTTCCAGCCCTGGTTCACGCGGCAGGCTGCGCGGGTTTGCCGGTTCCATCCGGGGGTTCGCCGCGGTGGCCCGGTTAGGAGGAACGGAAAGTATTGGACGAAGGCCGGGTGACATGGGTATCATACTTCGGTAACCCCTCCATGCGGTTATGGGAGGCGCGGGACGCAGGCTGGATCGTCCGGAAGCGTGTATTGGCATCGACAAGAAGTACGGGATGTGCGGGGAGCGAACGATGACCGTCTTGCAGATGATCCGGCGCGCGGCCTGCCTGTTGTGGCTGATGGCCGCCTTCGCCCCGGAACCGGCCCGCGCCCAGGGCGCCGAGTTCGGTCTCCACGGCGGACAGGCGACGGAAGAATACGAGCGCGGCGGGGGCGGCAGTATCCTCGTAAACCTGCCGACCGGCATCAGGACCGTTCACGTCGGGGCGAGAGCGACCTATCACCTTGCGGCGACGGAGAACGACGGAGAGAAATCCCTGTTGCTATACGGGGTGGACGCAGGCGTGACGCTGGTATCGTCCCCCATTCTCGTGCGCGCCGTGATCGGAGTGGGACGGGCACAGGATTCGGAGGAGACGGTGAAAGTGGAAGGCGATACCCGGACGGTCATTGCCCGGACGACGAACACCTATTACGCGCAACCGGGCGTTCTGATCGGGGCGTCGCTCGGCTTCGCGTTCGTCGGGATCGAGGGCAGGTACATCAACCTGGACAAGGGCGTGAGCACGACCGCGGTCTACGCCATGGTGGGTTTCAAGGTGGGCAAATGAACTTCCCGCCCGAGATGCAACTACATTACTTCAATGAATTCAATAAGTTAACCGGAATCGCACGCCCAATAGCGTGAGACCGGAGACCAGGACGTTCCATGCCGCTTCTTGATACATGCCGCGACGAAATCGACGCATTGCACCAGTGTTTCGAAGACTGGTTCAACGGACGCGTCCCCAGGACCGCCGAGGCCTTCAGCCGAATCGACACCGCGCTCGGCGAAGCCTTCGTGATCGTCATGCCCCAGGGCAACAAAGTGGAGCGCGCGCCGTTGCTGAAGGCCCTCTACGATGCCCACGCCGGCCGCCGGGGCATCCGTATCTGGATCGAGCACGTCCGGGTGCTGGAAGAAGACCACGCGCTCGTGGTCGCCGAATACGAGGAATGGCAGACGGAGGGTGGGGAGACGACTTCGCGGCACAGCACCGTGGTCTTCCGCCGAAACGCCGAAAAACCGAACGGGCTGGAATGGCTCCGCGTGCACGAGACCTGGTTCGATCGTTCCCCTTCGTAACGGCTGCTAAAGATCCGTCTCCGGCCGGAATCGTTTCGAATCCGGTTCAGAACCTCGTGGATTCGATCGCCGCGCTGGGCGTCAGAGCCTCGTGGTTTCGATCGCCGCGCAGGGTGTCAGAACCGCGTGGACTCGAACGCCGCGTAGGGCGGCTTCACATTGAACGCATCCGCGATCTCCTCCAGTTTCGCGCGGTGTTCGTCGCTCAATGGCACGCCTTTTTCCTCGTTCTCCTTTTCCCACCGCCATTCCATGCCGCCGGGCAGTTCCGCGTGGGGCATGCCCGGGAAGGGCCTCATGTTCCTCGCTTTCGCCACGAAGTCGTCCAGGGTCCGCTCGAACTCGTCCGGATCCATGAAGTGATCGATCTTCATGGCCAGCAGGAAGGCGCCCTGGTTGGAATCCCATTTCGCTTGAGGCGGTTGGAACTCGGGCCGCCAGATGCCGGCCAGGATGCCGCCGAGCGCCTGCAGGGCGACCGCGAGGCCAAGACTCTTGGCGAAGAGGGCGTAGAACTCCTGGAACAGTTCGTCTTTGTATCCCATGAAAACCGCGGCCATGTCGAGCACCAGGGGAGGCTGGTCCCGCGTGGGGAAGGCCAGGCTCATGGGCGAACCGCCGCTCGCGGACATGATCACGCTGCCGGGATCGAGGGCCACCCGGTGGGTGGACAGCGCCCAACCCACGCACCCGTGTTCGAGGGCCATGCGGGAGTAGTTGCCCGCCGCGCCGAAATGATAGTGGTTTCGGGTAGTGGCCGCGCCCAGGCCATGGGCCAGCGCCTTCTCGATGGCGGTCTCCATGCCCCGGTGGGACGGACCGTACCCCATGCCCCCGTCCCCGTCCAGCACCACGACGGTCCCGGATTCGCGAACCGCCTTCACGTCGGGACGCGGATTCACTTCGCCGTCGCGGAGCTTCGGCAGATACCCGAGCGCCTGCTGGCTGCCGTGACTGTACACGCAGCGTTTGTCCGCCGTGGCGAGGATCCTGCCCATCAGCCCGGCGTCATCGGGACCCATGCCGGCCGCGGCGAAGAGTTCCGTCATAAACGCCGAATGGGTTTCGTACGGCACCCTGACGCCGTGATCCGGCGGGGTGTTGCGCATGGGAATGGTGGACATATCCCTGCCGCCTTTCCGTCGCGCTATTCGGTCACCGCCGCTCCGGCGTGGGCCGGCGCCCGGAACAGCGCGTTGAGAAACAGGATGTTCAGGCCGTCCATATAGGCCCTGAAGTTCGGGTCGGCCGTGAATCCGATGGCTATGCCCCGGCCGTGCCGCTCTTCCATGAGCAGGGGCTTGTAGGCCAGTTGTTTCGTGCTGCCTTCCCAGGCGAAGCCGCTGGCGAGGACTTCTTCCGGACCCAGAAAGACCGCCACGTTATTGCCCGCGTCCAGTTTGAGCGGGGTAAAGATCGAGCTGCCGCTGACCAGGGCGTTCACCGTGCTGTCCCTTCCGGCCGCCAGCCAGTGATCGGGATCGAGTCCCGCCTTGAGGAGGACGCCCTGCGCGGCCGGCGGCGCGGAATCTTCGGATTTCAGCGCCTTCAGGTATTCGGCTTCCGTATCGAATATCCGGCCGGAGGCGTCGCCGTCACCCGATCCTTCGCCGCCTTCCTCGCCGCCGTCGGCGGCCTCGTCCTCTCTGGCCGTCGAAAGCAGGCCGGTGAGCTCGTCCGCCAGGTAAGCCGTGGCGCCGCTGCCCAGTCCGACCACCGTGCCGCCGGCGCGTACCCATTCCTTGATACGGCGGGTTCCCCGCTCGCCGAGCACCCCGCCGTAGGATGCGCCGAACCCGGGATCCGGCAGCAGCAGCACGTCGAAGTCCCTCAGGTCGGCGGAGGCAAGCTGGCGCGTCCGCACGACCGTTACCGGGTACCCGATCTGGCGTTCGACGATGAAACGGGTTGCGCCGGCATTGTTGGAGCGGGTCGGGCGGTCCCACGCCAGGGCGATGCGGGGCTTGCGCATATAGACCACGTTGTTGCTGCCGAAATTGGGGCCTTCGTCGATCCATCCGGTGTCGGTCGCGATGACCTCCGCGCCGGACGATGCGGCGATTTCCGCCAGCCTGTCATGCAGGCTTTCCGGGTTGTCCTTGACCTTGAAGATCAACGTGCCGGCCGGGTAGCGCCGGTCTCCCTGGACGAACTCCAGGTCGGAGCTGAATACGCGGAGCCCCGCCCGGTGCGAAGCGGCCAGCAGCCGCCCCGCGGCCTGGGTGCCCCAGGGGACCAGGTAGGCTACTTCCGCCCGCCCGCCCGCGATCGATCCCGGGGGAATCCTGGCGGGGTCGACCGGGGTGAGGTCCCCCTCGACCGCCCGGTCCACGGCCACGGTTTCCACGTTGTACATCAGCGGGAAGGACCACGCGGTCACGTCGTAGATCTGGTCGCCCATGCCCTTGCTTCTGCGGCGTTCCTGTTCCTCGATGAAATCCTCGCTCATGGGTACGTGCGTGTCCATGAGCGTGCGAATGAGCCGCTTGGCGGGCTGGGCGAGGGATATGACGTAACTGCCCGCGGGATAGGTCTCCCCGCCCGCCCGGAATGCCGAGTCGGCCTGGAGGACCTCCACGCCGTGACGGTCCATGAGCCAGGCCAGCTTGTCCACGCCCGAGGTATTGCCTTCCGCCCTGCGCGGCACGACGTAGGCCCTGATCTCCTCGCTGCGGCCTTCCTGTATGGCGGACAGCCGGTAGGCGTAGAAGTCCGCCAGGAGCTTCTCCCGGTGGATCGCGGCTGTTTCGCTGGTGGCGATGGACGCGACGAAGTGATGCCGGACCGTGTCCCTGAAGTGCATGACCGACTCGTCGCTTCGGCGGACGACGAGGCCCCGGGCCGACGCCTGTTCGTAGGTCATGGCCACGCTGCCGTAGTAGGACGGCCAGCTCGCGCCGTATCCTGGGTAGAAGGCGTCGAAAACCTCCCTCGTGAAGTAGGAGAACCCGTAGTGGTCGAACCACTTCGCGTTGTTCCTGCCGAAGAGCTGGAGACTCTCCCGCTGGTCCCTGGCCAGGTGCGGATTGTAGGGTATCGCCTCGGGAGCGAAGTAATAGGTGGTATTGGAGCCCATTTCGTGGAGATCGACGAATACGGGCGGGAAATAGTCCTGCAGGACCCTCACCCTCCCCAGGGTCTCGGGATGGTTCAACGAGATCCAGTCGCGGTTCAGGTCGAAGTAGTAATGGTTGGTCCGGCCCCCGGGCCACGGTTCGTTGTGCTCGGCCGCGAGCGGACTGGCGTCCGGCTCCAGGCCTTCGGCGATCTCGAAGTTATGGACGAACCGGTCCCGCCCGTCGGGATTCTGGACCGGGTCGATCATCACGATCGTCTCTTCGAGGATCCTGTCCACGACCGGGTCGTCGCGGGCCGCCAGCAGGTGATAGGCCGTCAACAGCGCCGCGTCCGAGGGGGAAACCTCGTTCCCGTGCACACTGTAACTGAGGTTGACGATGACCGGAAGGGATGCGATCAGGCTGTCGGCGCTCGCACGGGACGTTATTCTCGGGTCGGCCAGCCGTTTCATGCCATCGCTGGTGGCCGCCAGCGCACCGATGCGCTCCGGCGAACCCACGAAAGCGTACACCAGTTCGCGTCCCTCCCAGGACCTGGCGTACTCGAGTATGCGCACCTGGCCGGGCAACGCCGTCTCGAGCGCTTCCAGGTATTTCATCAGTTCCGCGTGGGACGCGATCCGGTCCCCGATCCGGTAGCCCAGGACCTCCTCGGCGGTCGGGACCGACGGATCGTATTCGGCGCCGGGCCAGTATTCGAAGTCCTGCGCCTGCAAGACGCGGGTGAACGTCAACAGGATCAGCACCAGGAAAAGGGATCGCGGGACGGTAGGCCGGTTCATCGATGTACCTCCTCAAACGGGGCCGGAGAGGCGCTTGCGCGTCGGGTCGCAGGTGTGGATCAGCGGGTTCTGTTCATCGTCTTCCAGCAGGTCGCCGATTCGAATGGTATCCAGGATCCGGTTCGGCAGCACGTTGGGTATGCCGTTGAACCGGCTGTGATCGGGCATGTAGGCGCAGGTAAAGGCTCTCCTCGGGTAAGGCGTCATGTTCGCGTTGGCGGCGTGCACGATCAGTCCGTTGTGGAAGGAGCAGCCGCCCGCCGGCATGACGACGGGCACGGGTTCCGTCTCGCCGAGATCGGGATAGGCTTCGAACATGGCGCCCACGTGCTTCCCCGCCGCCGGGTAGTCGTCGCGCCGCTTCTTGTGGGACCCGGGCATGAAGAACATGCAGCCGTTCTGGACCGTCACCGCGTCCAGGGCGACCCAGATCGTGATGGCGTGCTCGGACTTGAAAGACCACTTGGTGTTGTCCTGGTGCCACGTGGTGGGATTCGCCCAGGGCAGCTTGATCAGGGCCTGGTCGTGCCAGATCCGGATGCCTTCGATCCCTTCCAGGTCGGCCGCCATTTTGCCCAGCCTGCCGTCCAGCATCAGGGCGCGGACACCGGCGTGATCCATCCACAGGTTGACCCGCTGGCGGAATACGGTTTCATCTTCCGCCGTTACCTTCCTGGCGAGGTTGTAGGATCCTTCGGGCAGCCTGTTCTCGTCCCTGAGCGCGACCGCTTCATCCACCGCCGACCGCCAGGTCTCGAGTTCGGATTCGTCCAGGAAGTCCTCGATGATGAGATAGCCGTTTTCCCGGTATGAGGCGATCTGCGCGGCCGTCAACTGATTGTTCATTCGTCGGCTCTTTTCATGCGGACCAGACCAGCGGGAATAGTTCGCAGGCCATGGGATCTCCCGGGGCAAGGCCTCCGGTCGCCGTGGGGGAAATCTCCCAGGGCCTGGTCGTGAACCGGGCGTCGTCTCCGAGCCAGCGCGTGGCGAGGACGCGCCGGGCATCGGAGAGGGACTGGTTGCCCGCCGCGCCGTGCAGCGTGCACATGTGGAAGGCGATGACGTCGCCGGGTTCCATGTCCCACGCGAGGATATCGTAGTCCTCCAGGTGCTCGTCGATGGATGGCACGTCCTCGAAGGGTATGCCGTCCAGCATGGGTTTCGCGGTCCCGTCCTCCAGGGCGTAATTGCTTTCGCTCGCGAACTTGCGGGGGACGAACCAGCGGCCCCAGTCGTGGGACCCGCGGACGAACTGGACGCAGGACGCTTCCGTCACCGGGTCCAGCGGCATCCACAGGGACACGTTCTGGCGGCCGTTTACCGGGTAATAGGGCTGGTCGTGGTGCCAGGGCGTCCGTTTCAGGGTGCCGGGCCACTTGATCAGCAGATGCTCGTGATAGAACACCGAACTCCCGGATTCCATCAGCCGCGCCGTCATGGCGCCCGCCGGAGATTCATACACGAAGTCGCGGAATTCGGGTATCCGCCGCCAGTTGAAGTAATCGTCGAAAAACCCGCCCCGGTCTTCCTCCCCCGCTTTCAACGTACCCGCATAGTCGCTGGGTTCGGCCACGTTGCGCGACACCCCGGCTTCCACGACGGACACCCAGTGCGGATCGAAGGCCCGCCGGATGCATACCGCCCCGTCTTCCCGGTACCGGCGGACGACTTCATCGGTTACGACGTGGTCCATATTCATGTCTTGCCGCTCCATGTGTACAACGGTCTCAACGTCCAACAGTTTCAACGTCCAACGGGCCCTAGTGCCGTGCGATATACATCCTTGTGTGCATGATGCCGATCCACGAGAACATCGCGTATCCGAACTTGTTCACTTCAAGCCCTTTCAGGTAGGGTTTTCGCAGGTCGACCGTCAGGTTATGGTACAGAAAGGCGCCCCCCGCGTCTTCCACGAGCAGCCGTTCCGCCTGCCGGTACATGTCCATGCGCTTCTCATGGTCCATTTCATCGGAAGCCGCGTCGATCAGCCGGTCGAAGTCGACGTTGCGCCAGTCCTGCCGCCCGAATCCACGCGGCTGCGACCGCCACACCATGCCGAGCAGGTTGTTCGGATCGGGATAGTCCGCGTTGAATCCACCCAGCCCCATGGGGATGTTCCACTTGTACATGTTGTCCCGGTATACCTTGTCCTCCGAACCCCGCATCTGAAGCCGCAGGCCCAGGGCATTGCCCAGCATCGCCTGCACGGCCTGCGCGGTGTAGCTGATCTGGGGATTGGTCTTGCCGATCCAGAAATCGATTGTGGGAAACCCGTTGCCTTCAGGATAGCCCGCCTCGGCCATCAGGGCGCGGGCACGGTCCGTGTCGTAGGCCTGGACTTCCTGGATGGACGCGTCCGCGCTGCCGGGAAATTTGGGCGGCAGCATCGAGTAGGCGGGCACGCCCGTCTTTCTCAGAACGATGTTGCACAGGGCCTTGCGGTCGATGGCCTGGCTGATCGCGCGGCGCACCCGCACGTCGTCGAAGGGCGGTTCGCGGGTCTTGAAAAACAGGTACCAGGTTTCCGGGAAGGCGTAGTACGCGAGCTCGTCTTTCAGGGTCGGATGGTTTTCAATAAAAGGGAGATCGGTCAGCAGGACCCGCAAGTAGTCGATCTCGCCGTTTTCGTACGGCGGGGTACCCGGGTGTCCCGTGGTGAAGATCTGGACGATTTTTTCGAGATACCCCTTGTGGGGCCCCGTATAGTAGGGGTTGAGGGTCAGCGTGGCCTGCCTGCCCTTCTGCCATTCCGAGAGGGTGTAGCTCGCGTTGGAGACCAGGTTCCCGGCTTCGCTCCACCTGACCCCGTGTTTCTCCACCTGCCACCGGGGTACCGGTCCCGACCCGGTGAACGCGACGATGAAGGGCAGGTAGGGACAGGGTTTCTCCGTTTCGATCTCCAGCGTGTAATCGTCCAGGGCCCGGACGCCCACGGTCGACGGGTCGGTTACGCTGCCCTGGTTGTACGGACGGGCGCCCTTGATTTCGTAGTAGAAGAAGGCGTAGGGGCTTGCCACGGCCGGATCGAGGAACCGCTTGTAGGTGTATTCGAAGTCGTGGGCCGTGACCCTGCGGCCATCGCTCCATCTCCCGTCGGGACGGAGTTTGAACGTCCAGCGCAGCCCGTCCGCCGACTGTGCCCACGAGGAAGCCGCCGCTCCGACCAGCTCCAGGTTCCTGTCGAGCATGACCAGGCGTTCGAACAGCGTAAGCGCCCCCTGGCCCTCGTAGATGTTGATACTGACATCGAAGGTCAGCGGTTCGACCAGGGTGTAGCGGAACACCTGCTGATCCAGGGGTGCGGCGTCCGGCGGCATCTGCTTGCCGATGGAATTCACGAAGGGGACGGCGCTGGTCGACACGTCCGCCGCCATGAAGCAGAGGACGAGCCCGAGGAGGCACGCCGCGGCGGCGAAGTTGCGGCCCCGCGCGGAAGAGGCCGGGCTGCGCTCCCAAGCTAGCCGGACCGATCGTGTCCATTCCATCATACGGTTACCTGAAGCTGTCGTGTTCGTGGTGGAACCGGCACGCGATGCGCGATCCCGGAAGATTTAGACTATACAATGCGGGGGAAGGCGTGTCAATAACGAGGTACGGCGGGCCGATGGGCCGATGGTACGCCGGGGAGCGCGTCCTCCCGGGCGGCCGGTTCACGGGTTTTCCAGCCGGATGTACCTGGACAGGACGCGCGTCACGGACACCGCGAGGGCGAGTTTGACCAGGCCGAAGGGGATGAAGGGAAGCAGGCCGGCGGCCAGCGTGGCGGGCCAGGTGGTCTCCACGCCCGCGTACAGGTTGAAGTAGGCGTACAGGTACGACAGGCCGCATCCGAAGATGGCGGCCTGGCCGATCAGCATGCCGGCGACGAGATGGAGGATGCGGCTACGGGTGAAGCGCTCCACATACCATCCGGTAAGGAACGCGCCCAGCACGAAGCCCACGAGGTATCCGAAGGTGGGCGAGAGCACGACGCCCGGACCGCTCATGCCGCCGGCGAAGACCGGCATGCCCGCCAGCCCGAGGCATACGTAGACGATCTGGCTGCCGGCGCCCCACCGGCTCCCGAGCACGGCGCCGGAGAGCAGCACGAAGCAGGTCTGCATCGTTACAGGCACGGGACCGATGGGCAGGGTGACGTAGGCGCTCACCGCGGTAAGCGCCGCCATCAGCGAGGCCGTGGCCAACCTTACGTTCCTGGTCAATACGGTCCTTCCCTTCGTTCCGGTCGCGCCGGATTACCCCCGCGGTTTCAAAGGGCTGCTTTGCCTTGCCACCCCATGGGGGTTCATATACATTGACCGGCGGTCGTGTCAACTACGTTTTATTCTATCTGCGACGATTTCTCTAACCTGTTCCAACCTGTAAGGAGTGCCGCGATGAGAGTGGGGGTTCGCACTACCGGCCGATTGAACGCCATGCCCTTCGAGGCGGTATGCGCGTGGATGGCCGAAAAGGGATTCGATACGATCGACGTTTCCCGGATCGACGGAGACATGGTCCGGACCGCCGAAGCGCACGGCGTGGCCGTCGGCCAGGTGGACCTGGTCGCGGGGCCGGAACTGCTGAGCGATGATGCCGGCCGGCGTGAACAGGCGCTGGGCGCGTCCAGGGAGTCCATTCAGCGCGCGGTCGACCACGGCGTGACCAACATGTTCTACGTGGCGCCGGCGCCCGGGGACCCCGCACAGGGCCGCGATGCGACTTTTCGGCAGTGGAAGCGCACCATGCCCGCCATCGTGGAATTCGCCGAATCCCGGGGAGCGACCATCGCCCTCGAAGGCTGGCCCGGCGGGTCGACCCACCATGAGCGGATCGGCGCTACCCCCGAGATGCTTCGGGCCATGTTCGAGGCCTGTCCATCGCCCGCCTTCGGCATCAACTACGATCCCTCGCACCTGATCAGGCTGGGCGTGGACCCTATGCGTTTCCTGAAGGAGTTCGGACACCGGGCCCACCACGTGCACGCCAAGGACACCGTCTTCGACGAGGAAGCGCTCTATCTTTATGGAAGGATCAAGCCGTCCTTCGACTCGCCCGTCTCCTTCGGCGAGGGTTACTGGCGGTACTGCATTCCCGGAGAGGGCCTGGCCGACTGGGCGCTCATCGTGAAGCGGCTCGAGGACTTCGGTTACGACGGCATCCTGAGCATCGAGCACGAGGACGGCCGGTACTATGACTCGTGGGAACTGGAGGAAGAGGGTTTCGTCCGCGCGAGGGCCCACCTGAAACGGTTCATGCTTTAACGGACGGACGCCGCGCCGCCCGGTGGCCGCCGGGCCGCCGGAGGGCCGCCGCAGCAGGGTGGCCGCCGGGCCGCCGGAGGGCCGCCGCAGCAGGGTGGCCGCCGGGCCGCCGGACTGCCGCAGCCGGCCGCGCTTCAGCCGGACACTTCGTCCAGCACCTTCTCCACGTGGCCGTCGACTTTCACGTTGCGAAAGACCCTGGAGATCCGGCCTTCCCCGTCGATGACGAAGGTCGTTCGCTCGATCCCCATGTACTTCCGTCCGTAGTTCGTCTTCTCCTTGTACACGCCGTACGCCGTGGATACGGAGGTGTCCGGGTCGCTCAGCAGCGGGAAGGGCAGGTCGAACTTCGTGCTGAATTTCTCGTGGGAAGGGATGTCGTCGCAGCTGACGCCGAAGACCTGGACGTCCTGGCCCTGGAACGTCGGGTAGTGGTCCCTGAAGGCGCAGGACTCCCGGGTGCATCCCGGGGTGTCGTCCTTGGGATACCAGTACAGCACGACCGTCTTGCCTCTCAGGTCCTTGAGCGAGACGCTTCCTCCCTTGTCCGCCTCCATCGTGAAATCGGGTGCCGGATCGCCTTTCTGAAGCATGGTGTCTTCCTTTCTGCTGAGCCGGGTCTGATGAGGTCCGGTCGCGCGGCGTTACGTGGAGCGGTCCGGTCGGGAGACGTCAAGCCGGCCTTTTTTGGACATGAGACGGCAAGCCGGTCTGCCCGGTCGGGAGACGTCAAGCCGGCCTGTCCGGTCAGGACTTCACGTACGCCCCGCGGTGAATCTCCCGGCCCTCCGCGGTATACTTCGTCTCGAAATTGGTCAGATCGCTGCCCAGTTCCCTGACCCGTTCGGGGATCTCCGCCATGAGCGCCAAACGGTCCGACGCGTCGAGCAGAGCCCGGATCTCCTCGTAGTATTCGACGTAATCCGTGGCGAAATCGAGGGTGCCGCCCCGGGGCAGCGTGCGCACGATCTCTTCCAGGAACCCGGGGTTGAACAACCGGCGCTTCCGGTGCCGTTTCTTCGGCCAGGGATCCGGAAAGTAGACGTGGTAGGCCGAAACCGCCCCCGCGGGAACGAACCGTTCCACGAAATAAACGGCGTCATCCCGCAGCAGGCGGATGTTGGCCAGTCCCCGCCGGACCACCCGTTCCTTCATGATGCGGAAGTACCGCAGCGCGCGCTCGATGCCGATATAGTTGATATCGGGGTAGGCCGTGGCGGAATTGATGATGAAACGGCCCTTGCCGCAACCGATTTCGATTTCCACCGGCCTTCCGTTGCCGAACAGCCGGTCCCAACGGGCCTGCTCCTCGTTCTCCCGTACGCGGAATTCCACGTCGCCGGCGGTGGCCGGGGCCGGACTCGGTTCGGAGGGAAGGGTCATCTGTTCCATGGCTGGGCAATGGGAGAAGGGCAAGGGAACCCGGACAATCCACAGGGCAAATTAGATGGCCGCCGGCGCCCTGTCAAGCGATACGCCGTACCCAGAATTGGTTTGATTTCGCGGCGGTCACTGCTTATCATTACCAGCAATCACAGATGGCGTACTCACGGGCGGCGCCCGCTCGAACCCGAGGCAAATCGTGCTCGATTACCACATGCACGTGGAAAACTACTACCCTTTCGGCCGAACGCCCGACACCCGGCCCGGAGGGACGGATCCCATGGAGACCATGCGCCTGTTCGCGGCCTCGGCGGCCGCCCGCGGCGTGCAGGAAATCACCATCACGGAGCATGTGTACCATTTTGTGCAGGCGAAGGAAATCGTGGACAAGCCGTGGTCCGAGGACAAGTGCTTCTACGATATGGACGAGTACGTGAGCCTGTTGCAGGAAGCCCGCCGCGCGGGCCTGCCCATCAAGACCGGCATTGAGATGGACTACATTGAAGGCAAGGAACCGGTCATTGAACGGATCGTAGAGGGATATCCGTGGGATTTTGTCCTGGGCTCCGTGCACTGGATCGGGGACTGGGGATTCGACCTGGCGGAAATGGCGGACGAGTGGGACCGCCGATCGGTGGACCAGGCCTACCGGGACTACTTCCGCCTGCTCGGACAGGCCGTGGAGACCGGATGCTTCGATTCCATGTCTCACCCGGATCTCATCAAGGTGATGGGGCATATGCCGGAAGGCGACGTCTCCGACCTGTACGAGGTCTTTGCCGAGCAGGTGAGCGGCCAGGAGGGCCTCTGCGTGGAGATCAGCTCGGCGGGCCTGCGGAAACCCGTAGGCCGGCTCTATCCGGAACGCCCCCTGCTGGAGGCCTGCGCCCGTCGCGGGATCTCCATCACGACGGCTTCCGATGCCCACGTCGCGGAAGACATCGGAAGGGATTTCGACCAGGTCCGGGAACGGGCCGGTTCCTGCGGATACCGCGAGGCCATGTCATTTGACCGCCGGCGCGCGACACCGGTGCCCATCGCATAGCGACTCAGACCAGGAAGGAACGGTTCACATGGCCATGGCCGTCGTCAAACCACGCATCCGCGGGTTCATCTGTACCACGGCGCATCCCGCCGGTTGCGCTTCGAACGTCCATGCCCAGATCCGGGTTGCCCGGTCCGCCCGGCGGGACGGCGCCGGACCGCTCCGCGTACTGGTGATCGGCGCTTCCACCGGATACGGACTGGCCGCGCGGATCGCGGCGGGTGCGATGTACGGCGCCGGCACGGTGGGCGTCTTCTTCGAACGGGAAAGCACCGGCTCGAAGAGCGGCACGCCGGGGTTTTACAACACCGCGGCTTTCCACCGCTACGCGACGGAAAACGGACTGGTCTCGGCCAGCGTCAACGGCGATGCCTATTCCCACGAGATCAAGCGGAAGACCCTGGAACTCGTCGCGTCCCGGCTGGGCCAGGTGGACCTGGTCGTTTACAGCCTGGCTTCCCCGAAGCGCACGGATCCCGATACCGGCGAGGTATACCAGTCCGTTCTCAGCCCGATCGGAGAGACCTACGTGGGCAAGACGATCGACCTCAACCGGGAAGTCGTCAACGAGGTCACCGTGGAACCGGCATCGGACGAAGGCATCCGCGGGACGGTGGGCGTCATGGGCGGCGACGACCTCAGCCGGTGGAGCGAGGCGCTGCTGGACGCCGGTTTGCTGGCTGACGGCGCCCGGATCGTACCCTTCTCCTACATAGGGCCCGCGCTGACCTGGCCCATTTACCGGAGCGGCACCATCGGACGCGCGAAGGAGCACCTGGAACGGACCACGCAGGCGATCGACGGCCGGCTGCGGTCCGCCGTCGACGGGCGGGCCATGGTGTCGGTGAACAAGGCCGTGATCACCCAGGCTTCGGCCGCGATTCCGGTCGTCCCGCTGTACATCAGCCTGCTGTACCGGATCATGCGGGAACGGGGCGTGCACGAGGATCCGATCCAGCAGATGGTGCGGCTGTTCAGGGATCACATCGGACCGGGGGCGTCGCCGTCTGTCGACGGGGAGGACCGGGTCCGGCTCGATGACCTGGAACTCGAAGCGGCGATTCAACAAGAGATCGACGCGGTCTGGCCGGCGATTACGACGGAGAACTTCCGCGCCCTGACCGACTACGACGCCTACAAACGGGGTTTCAGGCAGCTGTTCGGTTTCGAAGTCGACGGCGTGGATTACGACGAACCGGTGGAACTGGAAGCGGCGATCTAGCGGTCAGCCAGGCGTCGCGACGACGCCGAGGCGCCGGGTTTCCGAGGGCTGATCTACATGGGCCAGACGGGTTCCTGCCCGATCCACTGGTCGCCGTCGCTGGCGACCGATCTGTACGAACTCACGATGGCGGCCGGTTACTTTGCGAACGATCGCCGGGAAACAGCCACCTTCGAACTGTTCGTCAGGGACCTGCCCCCGCGGCGGTCCTATCTCGTCGCGGCCGGATTACGGCAAGCTGTCGACTATCTGCTGGCGCTCCGGTTCTCGTCGGACGACATCGATCATCTGAAGACGCTGCCGCCGTTCAGACACGTCCCCGGCGCGTTCTTCGAGTTCCTGGCACGGTTTCGTTTCACCGGAGATCTCTGGGCCGTCCCCGAAGGAACGGTGGTTTTCGCCGGCGAACCGCTGATCCGGGTCACCGCGCCGATAATCGAGGGGCAGATCGTAGAGACCTTTCTGCTGGCTACGGTAAACCACCAGACCATGGTGGCGACGAAGGCGGCGCGAATCGTCGAGGCCGCGGCGGGCCGGGGGGTGGTGGAATTCGGAAGCCGGCGGGCCCACGGTCCCGAGGCGGGACTCCTGTCGGCCCGCGCCGCGGTCATCGGGGGGTGCATCGGGACCTCCAACGTGGAGGCGGGCCGTCTGTTCGGTATCACCGCGTACGGGACGGCCGCCCACTCCTGGGTCATGACGTTCGAAAGCGAGATGGAGGCCTTCCGCGCCTTTCATCGCGTGTTCCCCGGGACCACGACCCTGTTGCTGGACACCTACGACCCGATCGAAGGCGCCAGGCTGGCGGCCCGGATCGGCCCTTCGCTCAAGGGCGTGCGCCTCGACAGCGGCGACCTGGCCGAACAGGCCGGGCACGTACGGAGCATACTGGACGGGGCCGGATTGACGGAAACGAGGATCATGCTCAGCGGCGACCTGAACGAATACCGCATCGCGTCCCTTGTCGAGCGCGGGGTACCCGTGGACCTCTTCGGCGTGGGCAACGAACTCGTCAATTCGCCGGACGCGCCTTCCCTGACCGGGGTCTACAAGCTTTCCGCCCTGGATTCACCTGCCGGCGCGAGACCGGTATTCAAACTGAGCGAGGGAAAACAGACCCGGCCGTACGCCAAGCAGGTATGGCGGCGTCGCGATGACCAGGGGAGTTTCGTGGAGGACCGCGTAGCCCGCGCGGACGAGCGGGCCCCGTCGCCTGAGTGGGAACCCCTGCTCGAACGCGTAGTGCGTAGCGGCGGGCTTGCGGGTCCGCTGCCGGACCTGGCTGCGGCCGGCCGTACGGCGTCCCTGCAGCTGGGCAGCCTCCCCGAACGCTACAAGCGGCCGGAAGGCGCGGCGGCCTACCCCGTCCGATTCAGTGCGCATCTGTCGCCACATCGATAAAGGAGGACCCGTGCGATACAAGAGAGTATTGGTCAAACTCAGCGGAGGCGCGCTTTCGGGACAGAGCGCCTGGGGATTCGATCCTTCCGCCATCGAGTACATCGCCAGCGAGGTCATGAAGCTGCACGCCGCGGGGGTGGAAGTGGGGATCGTGGCCGGAGGAGGCAACATCTTCAAGGGCGAACTGGGCCAGGACTGGGGCATCGAACGGGCGGAAGCCGACAATATCGGCATGATCGCCACCGTGATCAACAGCATGATGCTGCGTGGCGCGCTTACCTCCCGAGGGGCGGGCGACGTGCGGGTCATGACGGCCATCCCGATCAATACCGTGGCCGAACCCTACATCCGGCTCAGGGCCGTCCGGCACCTGGAGCATGGCCGCATCGTCCTCCTTGCCGCCGGCACAGGGAATCCATACGTGACCACGGATTATCCATCGGTATTGCGCGCCCTGGAGCTCAGGACGGAAGTGCTGCTTTCGGCCAAGAACGGCACGGACGGGATCTACACGAGCGATCCCAGGGAAGACGCGGACGCCCGGAGATACCAGGTCATCAGCTACGATTCGGTTATTCAGCACGATCTGAAGGTAATGGACCAGACGGCCGTGCTGCTGGCCAGGGACAACAAACTGCCCATTCACGTTTTCGACTTCAATTCCCCCGGCGCCATGGAACGGATTTGCCGGGGAGAGGACCTCGGCACCCTCATCACGAGGGGGACGGACCAGTTCGCCTGACCACGATCGTTCCTCCTGTCATGAATTCCATTTTTCTCAAATTCGTTCTGCTGGCCTGCGTCGTCCTGTGGCACGACCGGGCCGCCGGGACCGCGGAAACGCCTGCAATTCACCCGTCGTCCCAGGCCGCGGACCACCCGTCGTCCCAGGCCGCGGACCACCCGTCGTCCCAGGCCGCGGACCGCCCGTCGGTCCAGGACCCGCCCTTCGCGCTGGAGAACTTTTACAAGGGCGTATCCTGGGTGGGCGGCCGCTGGGAGATACCGGAAACGGCCTTGCCCGGCGCACGCGAACTGGGCATCGAATGGCTGGCGCTTACGCCTTTCGGATGGATGGAGAACCACACCACGCCGTCCGTAAGGATGAACCGGCGCGGTCGTTTCTGGGGGGAGACCGACCACGGACTGCGGACGACGGCCAGGAAGGCCCGGGAACTGGGATTCCGGCTGATGCTCAAGCCCCATCTCTGGCTGACCCGGCCCGTGGGCGACGGCTGGGTCGGTACGATCGGTTTCGATACGGAAGCGGAGTGGCGGCAGTGGGAAGCGGATTACAGGGCGTTCATCCTGCACTATGCCGAACTGGCGCAGGAGGAAGACGTGGCCATCCTCTGCATCGCCACGGAGCTGTCCAATCCCGTGCGGTCCCGCCCGCAATTCTGGAAGTCGCTCATTGCGGAAATCAGGACGGTCTATTCCGGGAAGCTCACCTACGCGGCGAACTGGTACCGGGATTACGAAGTGATCGAAGTCTGGCCGCACCTTGATTACATCGGCGTCAACGCCTATTTTCCCCTGACCGACCGTAATGGACCGAGCGTTTCGGAAATCATGACGGGGTGGAAGCCCCATATCGAACGCATCGGACGATTGTCCGCGACGCACGGCAAACCGGTATTGTTCACCGAAGTAGGGTACAAGAACGCGCCGGGGTCCACCATACGTCCCTGGGAATGGCCGCCGAGGAGGCGTCGCTGGACCGGAGAAGGGAATCCGGCGGCCCACCGGACCGACCAGGCCGAGCAGGTCAACGCCTACGAAGCCCTTTTCAGGTCCGTCGGACAATTGCCCTGGTTCCGTGGACTGTTCATTTGGAAATGGTACCCCGATTCGAGCCGGATTACCGTGGACAGGGTGGAATTCAGCCCTCAGAACAAGGAAGCGGAGCGGGTACTTAGACAATGGTACGCCGATCCGTGAATTGACCCGCGGACCGGGACGCGCCGCGGACTTTGCCCGTCATGCCGCGGCATTCACGCCCCACAGGATGACCACATGCCGAAGTATTTCCGTTACCGCTCGCTCGACGACCTGCGACAGGATATCGACCGCCTCGGTCTGACCGGCGATATCCCCCTTACCGAGGACCTCGATCCCCTCTGGCGGCCCGTCAGGTTCGGCGGCCGCACCATTGGCAACTCCATGGCTGTGCACCCCATGGAAGGATGCGACGGCCACCTGGACGGCTCGCCCGACGAACTGGTCTTCCGCCGCTGGCGCCTGTTCGGCGAGGGCGGGGCGAAACTCATCTGGGGCGAGGCCACGGCCGTGACGGAAGAAGCCCGGGCGAATACCCGGCAGCTCTGGCTGCACGAAGGCAACGCCGCGTCCTTCGAAACGCTGCTCGCGCAGACCCGCAAGGCCCACCGGGCGGTCCACGGCCGCGACGACGACCTGGTGGTCGGTCTGCAACTGACCCACTCGGGCCGTTACAGTTACCGGAAGCCACTCATCGCCTTCCACGATCCCGCCGCGGACCCCGTCACCCTGGTGGACAAGAAGCGCAAGATCCCGGTCACCCCGGACTACCCGGTGCTCTCCGATGCCGATCTCGGCCGGGTGGAGGACGCGCTCGTGCGCGCCGCGGTACTGGCCTGGAAGCTGGGATTCGATTTCGTCGACGTGAAGCAGTGCCATCGCTACCTGCTCTCCGAACTGCTGGCCGCCAGGCTCCGGGACGGCGACTACGGCGGGAGTCTCGAGAACCGGACGCGGCTGGTCCGGAACGTGATCGGTCGTATCCGGGAGGAGACCGGAGACGAACTGCTGCTGGCCAGCCGGATGAACGTCTACGACGGCATTCCCTATTCCACCGACCCGGAAACCGGCACGGGCACGCCCCGTTCGCCCTATCCCGTCCCCTTCCTCTCCGGCTTCGGCGTGGACGTGGACGATCCGTTGCGGGAGGACCTGTCGGAACCGGTCGCCGCGGTCGGACTGCTCAGGGAAGCCGGGATCCGGATGATCAACGCCACCATGGGCAGCCCCTACTACAATCCCCACGTGGGACGGCCCGCCGAAAGGTCGCCGGTGGACGGCTACGATGCCCCGGAACATCCCCTATTCGGCGTCGCCCGCCACTTCCGCGCGGCCGCCGCGCTCTGCCGGGCGCATCCCGGGCTCAATATCGTGGGAACGGGGTACAGCTGGCTGCAGAAGTACATGATCAACGCGGGCGCGGCGAATATCCGGGATGGCCGGGTGACCGTCATGGGATCGGGCCGGGGCGCGCTGGCCTATCCCGATTTCGCGAAGGATATGGCCGAACACGGCGAAATGATCCGCAAGAAGAGCTGCATCACCGTCAGCTACTGCACGGCCCTGATGCGCGGGAAGCACAACGAACTCGGCCAGTTCGCCGTCGGATGCGTGCCGAGGGACAAGATCTACGCGGACATCTACAAGGAGATGCTGGATACGGCGCCCGAATCCCAGTGAAAGCGCATCCCCGCACCGCCGGTCCGTAACGCTCAGGGCGGCCGTCATCGGCCTCCTCCTTTCGGGCGTCATAGGACTCGGCACGCAGTACATGGCCGATCGGGGCGGATACGATTTCATGCTGTTCGCCCACCTGCCCTCCGGCTTCCTGGTCCCCTTTCTCCTCCTCGTCCTCCTGCCCAACCTGGTCTGCCGGGCCTGCTGTCCGGGCCGGGCGCTGACGCGCATCGAATTGCTCACCGTCTTCGCCATGGGCTGGGCGGCTTCCATGATGCCCGACCTGGGCGTCACCCGGTACATGGTCTCGGCCATCGCGGCCCCGGCCTACTTCGCCTCGCCGGAGAACCGCTGGGACGAACTGATCCTTCCCCACCTTCCCCACTGGGTCTATCTGGGCGATTATGAATCGGCGCGGCGATTCTACGAAGGGCTTGGGCCGGGACAGCAGATCCCCTGGTCGGCCTGGCTGACTCCCGTCTTCTGGTGGCTGTGCCTGTTCGCCGCGCTCCTGCTGACCGGCGCCTGCATCGTGGTGATCTTCCGCAGGCAGTGGATGGAGTACGAGCGCCTTCGATTCCCCATGGCGGAAGCGGCCCTGCGGCTCATCGGGGAATCGGGGGAGGAACGGACGGCCCGCGTACATACCGGACTCCTGCCCAACCGCCTGTTCCTGGCGGGGTTCCTGCTGGCCTTTTCCGCCATGGCCTGGAACTGCGCGGCCTACTGGGGCGTTCTGCCGCTGCTGCCCATTCATCCCGGGGCGCGGGCCACCCTGGAAATCGCACCCTACTTCCCCGGCATCCCGCTGTACCTGAATCTCTACGCCCTTTCCTTCGCCTTCTTCGCGCCGGCGGAGATCTTATTCAGCCTCTGGTTCTTCCAGTTGTTCGGCGTGCTGGAGCAGGGACTGCTGAGCCGCCTGGGCATGTTCTCGACGAGCGGCAGCGTGGTGCAGGGCGGATTGACCGGCATGCAGTTCATGGGCGGCGTGATCGTCTTCGCGGCCTGGCTGGTCTGGACCGCGCGTCGCCACCTGGCCGCGGTGTGGCGCGCGGCATGGCGGCCCGCCCGGGACGAGAGCGAGGCGCGGGAGCTCTTCTCCTACCGGTGGGCCCTCGCGGGACTCGCGGGCGGATCGGCTTTCGCGGTGCTGTGGCTGTACAGCGCCGGTCTCTCCATACCCGTGGGCATACTCTTTCTCGTCGTCATGTTCACCTTCTACCTGGTGCTGGCCCGGGTGGTCGCCGAATCGGGGCTCGTCATGGCGGAGCTCACGGTGAAACCCAACTACTTCACGGTCGGGATGATCGGAACGGCCTCCTTGTCCATGCGGGACATCAACGTGATGGGCATGGCGAACGGATTCGCGCGGAACTGGCGGACGTTCACCATGGTCGGATTCTCACACATCGCGTGGTTGAAGAGCAAAATGGAAGACCGCGGCCGGGGGCTGTTCGGCTGGATATGCCTGGCGATAGCCGTCAGCGCCGTACTGTCGGTCGTCTCCCTGGTCCATTCCGGGCACACGGTGGGCGCCCACAACCTGTATACCCAGCCCGGCGGACTGGGCACGTTCTTCTTCGGACGCACCATCGTCTGGGCGACGAACGTTTCCCAGATCGGAGCCCTTGAAGCCCTGTTCCTGCTTTCCGGCATGCTGATCAACGGTCTGGTCATCGCCGGCCGGGCCTTTTTTGCCTGGTGGCCCTTTCACCCGGTCGGCATGGCCATCGGCGACGTGGGCGGCGTGGTCCGCAACGCCTTCCTGCCGATTTTCCTCGCATGGCTTCTGCAGATCGTATTGATTCGGATCGGCGGGGTGCGGCTGTACCGCGCCGCACAGCCGTTTTTCACGGGGGTAATCCTCGGGTTTCTCCTGGGCGTGGCCCTTTCCCTGGCGGTCGACGCCCTGTTCTTCCCGGGGACGCCCCACAGGACCGAGTGGTACTAGCATCGGGTCGATCGAGAAGGAGGACGGATGAGCGAACTGGTCCCGGCGGGGGTGTCCGAAGCCGACGTAACGCCGGATTACGCGGTGCGCCTCAGCGGTTACGGCATGCGCAGGGAGGAGACGGAAAAGACCAAGTCCCGGCTGTTCGCGCGCGCCCTGTCCATCGGCGCGGACCGGCCGGTTCTTCTGCTGGCGCTGGAAAACTGCGGCGTGACCGAAACCATGACGGAGTCCGTTGCCCGGGAGCTGGGCCGGCGGGCGGGGATGGAACGGGACCGCGTCGTCCTGTGCTATACCCATACCCACAACGCGCCCATGCTCTCCGGCGCGGCCCCCATGCTCTTCAGTACGGACATCCCGGCCGCGCACCAGCGGCATATCGACCGGTACACCGAAGAGGTGACGGAACGGCTGGTGGAAGTGGGATTGCGCGCGCTTTCAGACCGGGAACCGGCCAGGCTGGGCTACAGCGAGGGCCACGCCGGCTTCGCGGTCAACCGCCGCGCGCAGATCGGGCCCGTTGATCACGTGATGCCCATGATACGCGTCGAGGGTCCGGACGGCGGCCTGCGCGCGGTGTGGCTCAGCTATGCCTGCCACTGCACGACCTTCGGCCCCGCGGACAACTTCATGTGCGGCGACTGGGCGGGATTCGCGGCCGAATCGATCAGGCGGAACCACCCGGGCGCCGTCGCCCTGGTCACCATCGGGTGCGCCGCGAACGCGAACCCGTTCCCGCGCACGGGTTTATCCTTTTCCCGCCGTCACGGCGGGGACATCGCCCGGGAAGCGGACCGTCTGCTCGGGATACCCGGCCGGCCCCTGCCGGATCGAATCCGGTGCCGGCTGGTCCACGCCCCGCTGCCCTACGACACCCTGCCCACGAGGGAGGCCTGGGAGGCTGCGGCGAAGGAACAGGACGCCGCGGGCTATCATGCCCGGCAGTGGACCGCGCGAATGGACCGCGGCGAAGAGGTCCCGGAGACACTCGGCTACCCGGTCCAGGGCTGGTCGTTCGGGAACGAACTCGCGGTCGTCTTCCTGGCCGGAGAGGTCGTGGCGGACTACGCCGTCCGGCTGCGGCGCATGTACGATCCCGCGAGGATCTGGATCGGCGCTTACGCGAATGACTTCCCCGGCTACATACCCTCCCGGCGGATCTGGAAGGAGGGAGGGTACGAGGCCGGCGACGCCACGGTATACTTCGGTCTGCCCAACCGGTTCGCGGAGGACGTGGAAGAGCGCGTCATCGAGGGCGTACAGCGGGTCATCCCGGAATCGTTCAGGCGTCCCCGGTCCTCCTGATCCGCCCGGTCCGCCCGGTCCGGTCGCTCGCGTGGATGCGCCTGGATCCCCTTGGGCGCCCGGGCCACGGCGTCCTCCTGATCCGCCCGGTCCGCCTGATCCGCCCGGTCCGGTCGGCGCGGCGGGCTTCAGCGGGATACGACGCCGTGCTCCCCGACTTCACCCGGTCCGCCGCTCGCGTGGATGCGCCTAGATCCCCTTGGGCGCCCGGGCCACGGCGTCCTCCCGCCGGGCCAGTTCCGAATGCCTCTTCTCGAAGGCGGCGCTGTGGTCGTCTTCGATCACCTCGAGGTGCACCCCCGATTCGAACCCGGGCAGATTCCCCTTGTAGAATTCCGGCTGGTAGATGCTCTCGTCGGTGAATTCCCAGACACGTTCTTTGCCGGCGTGGCCGGGCCAGACCACGCGCAGAATGCGTTTCTTGCTACGGTACCGCTGTACCGCCGTGGGCTCGTCGTCGTCCACGGCGTAGGCCGCGATGGCCTTCTCGTCCGGCTCTACGCCCAGGCCGGGCCCGTCCGGTACCGCCATGTACCCGTCCACCACCGCGATACGTTCGGTCAACAGGTCGGTCTTCCAGAGTTCGTGGCAGGTGATATAGGGCAGCTGGGCATGCGAAAGCACCGAGCCGATGTGGGCCGCGAAAGTCGTGGTAAAACCCGCGCCTACCATCTGGAGCCAGAAGGGCTTGTTCAACGCGGCGGCCATGATGCCCTGCCGCATCGTCCCGGAGGCGCCGCCGCCGATGACGAAGCCGTCGCTGACCTCCGACTGCCACACGTCGTCGCCGAAGTGTTCCACGATGGGCTTCTGGATGCGTTCCCGGAGCATCTGGGCGCCCTTGAGGTCTTTTCGCAGGTAGAAGGGACTCTCGTACATGCCCACGTTGACCCGCCGGTCGAGTTGCGACAGGATCTGTTCCGCCTTCGCCTGGGTGAGGAGGAACCCGTTGAAGTCCACGTCGAACCGGTAGTCGGCCGGGACGACCTCGCTCACCGCGTCGATCTGGGCGATGATGTCGCGCCAGGGCCGCGCCTTCATCTTGAACGACGTATAGCCGCGCCGGAGGGACTCTTCCGCCTCTTTGACCCAGTCTTCAGGCGCCATGTCGATGTCCCACCAGGACAGGGGGCAGCGGTCCCGCAGCTTGTTGCCGAGGAGGGCGTGCACGGGTACGCCGGCGTCCTTCCCGCACAGGTCGAAGGCGGCGATCTGCGGCCCGAATCCGATGTCGTCGTCCCACATGATGGACCAGGGATCCCTGCCGATCAGCCCGGCGGTATCCGACGGGCCGTGGCCGTCCGTTACGCTGACCAGGCCGTTGTCGGTCTCCAGCCGGTAAACCCACACGCGCTCGTTATGGGTGTTCGCCCGGGCCATGGCGTGGTCCACGTGCGGTGCGTAAAAGGGCACGTTGAGGGCTGTTCGTTCGGCGTGCGTGATCTTCATGGGATCCTCCTGAGGTGAAATGGGACTGGACGGGCGTGGAACCTATATTACTAAGGCCGGCTCCTGAAAATGCAATCCATTTATAAGCACGCGTCGCAAACACTTGCCTTGCCCCTTTTTTGCGAACGGGTTATAATCAAAACAGGACGGTTTCAGATCGCTTACCCGGTAAACCCAGAGGACAGGTTGAAACTCGAAAATCGGGTCGCTATCGTCACGGGCGGCAGTTCCGGTATAGGGCGGGGTATATCCATCGAGCTGGCCAGGGAAGGCGCCCGCGTCGTGGTCTGCGACGTCGTGGAGCGGCCCAGGCCGGGCAAATACCACGACCGGGACGTGACGGCGCCCACCGTGGAAGCGCTGAACGCGCTGGGCGCGGAGGGGCTCTTCGTACAGGCCGACGTGTCGGACGAAGGGGCGGTCGGCCGCCTGGTCGAACGGACGCTGGAGTCCTTCGGCGGCCTGGACATCCTGGTCAACAACGCCGGCATTTTCGAACTCGGGGACAGCCAGACGACCTCGGTCGACACCTGGGACCGCGTCATGGGCGTCAACCTGCGGGCCCTGTTCCTGACCACGCGCGCGGCCGTGCCCCACTTGAAGGAATCCCGCGCGGGCCGGATCGTGAACATCGCTTCGGTGCACGCCTTTCACGGCGGCGGCGGTCCCGCGTACGCCCCGGCCAAGGCCGGTGTCGTCAATCTCACGCGGGATACGGCGGTGGAACTGGCGTCCCATGGCATAACGGCCAATACGATCTGTCCGGGCTATATCGAAACGCCCATCCAGGACTACCTGACCGAGGCCCAGGTCGCCGAAGCGCTCGAAAAGACGCCCCTGCCCAGGCTGGGCCTGCCGAAGGACATCGGCCGGGCCTGCGTGTTCTTCGCGTCCGACGACGCCGAATGGATAACCGGCACGGCCCTGCCCGTGGACGGCGGCTGGCTGGCGCCGATATGGTAGGCCGGCGCGCTGAACAGCGCCGCGCAGGCGGCTGGCTGGCGCCGAAATGGTAGGCCGGCGCGCTGAACAGCGCCGCGCGGGCGTCCGGTGGCTCGGCGCGGTGACCCCGCTGGCCGGCGCGGCCTTCATCACCGGCTGGCTTCTCCCGGCCTGCGGTATCTACCGGGCCTGAAACGGAGCGGACGACCATGCGCGTTGTAACCGGGATCATCGCCCACGAGACGAGCACGTTCACGACCGTGGAAACCACCCGGAAGAACTACCGGGAACGGTACGGCGATCTGCGCGGCGGCGAGATCCTCACCGCGTTCAGGGGGACGAACAAGCCCACGGGCGGATTCATCGAAGGCGCCGAAGTACACGGGTTCGAACTGATCCCCACGATCGTGGCCGAACCCCATCCGAGCGGCCCGACGCCCCGCGCGCTCTTCGATGAAATCCTCGGCGAGATGCTGGACGGCTTCCGTAACGCGGGAACCTTCGACGGGGTACTGCTCGAACTGCACGGCGCCATGGTCGCCGAAGGCATCGACGACGGCGAGGGGTACATTCTCTCCGCCGTGCGCGACCTCGTGGGGGACCTTCCCATCGTCGGCCAGCTGGACATTCACTCCAACGTGACGCCGCTGATGATCGAAAAGGCCGACGCGCTGATCGGCCGGGAGTCCTACCCCGAGGTGGACATGGCCCCCAGGGGCCGGGAATGCGCCGACGTGCTCGTCCGGATCCTGCGGGAGGGATTGCGTCCCGCCATGGCGCTGCACCAGATCCCGATGGCCTGGGGCATGAACCAGGTGACGGCACATTCGCCCATGAAGGAAGCGATCGACTACCTCCATGAGATCGAATCGAGGCCCGGGGTCGTCTGTGGGTCGATCGCCACCTGTTTCCCCCTCGCCGACATACCCCACATGGGCGCTTCGGTGTACATCGTGACGGATGACGACCGGGAGCTGGCCCAGCGATATGCCGACGAGCTGGGCGGGTACCTGTACGAGCGGCGCGCCGACTGGCACTATCCCATGCCGTCGACGAAGGAGACGCTGGACCGCGTCCATGAGGAAGGCCTGTTCCCCGTCGTGCTGGCGGACCGGAACGACAACACGGGAGGCGGCTCTCCGGGCGACGGCACCGCCATGCTGCGGACGTTCATCGAAGCCGGTCTCGAGGACGCCTGCGTCCTGTACATCGTCGATCCGGAGGCGGTGGAACAATGCATGGACGCCGGGGTGGGCGCCACCATCACGCTGGACGTCGGGGGCAAATCCACGCCGTTGCAGGGCGAACCGGTGACCATGAAGGCCGAAGTGCTGGCGCTCTCCGACGGCAGGTTCCGTTACCACGGCCCCATGCTCGCGGGCCTGGAAGGGTCCATGGGGCCCTCCGCCCATATCCGGCAGGAGGGCGTCCACGTCATTCTCGTGAACGACCGCGAGCAGCCCTTCGATACCGCTTTTTCCGAAACCCTCGGACTGGATCCGCGGGAAATGCGTTACATCGGCGTCAAGTCCTCCGCCCATTTCCGGGCGGGATTCGAACCCTGGGCGGGCGCCATACACGTGGTCACCGAGCCGGGCGTACATGATATGGGCGCGTTGACCTTCCACCGGCTGGGCAGGAAGCTCTATCCACTGGATACCGGCCGGGACTGATCATCCGATCGCGACGGACCGGTGCCGCGGCTCAGCCGCCGGGACATGGAAGATCCCGCATATGAGCGTACCTTCCGATAAAATCGATACGTCCTCGATCTGGTTCGACCACCAGACGTTGATCCGAAACGTGGACGTCCTGCTCACCGTGTACGACCAGTCGGCCCAGGGCGTGCTGGACCTGGCGAATTCCGAAGGCTACTTCGAAGGCGTCGACCCCGATCTGCTGAAGTGGCCGCCCTCCCGGACGCCCGATGGACCGATCGGCCTCGAGGGCCTGGGCTACCGCGCGAAGCTGATCGGCGCGATCTACGAAGGGGTTCCCCAGCTGCGGGACCAGCGGATGGGCGAGGCCTACGACCAGATCCGGCGGGTCGCCCCCGATTACTACCAGGCCGTACAGCTATACGCACGCGTAAGAGAGCAGTTCCTCCAGACGGGGCAGGGCGCGACCGCCCAGTTCCTCGAACGCTACCAGAGCATCTATGTCGAGGAGCTCCGGGCGAGCAACGTGTTTACCCCGGACGAGGGCGAGGCCGCCCTGGCCGGCGCCAGGCTGTCCCGCGTGCCCCTGTCCCACGCCCAGCCCGTCGCCGAGAAGCTGAAGGACATCGTGGCGGAGGACGATCCGCTCTGGCAGGCGACGTACGAATGCACCCTCGACGGAAAAGAAACCCGTTCCACGCTGAGGGACATATTCCACAATACGGCGCAGAAGACGCTCGAATACCTGGCCGCCGGCGAACTGCTCGCCGTACGCTACAACACCTATACAAACTTCGCCTGGTTCGGATGCGCGGCGTGGAAGATCATCAGCGACGCCGAGCTGCTGGCCGAGTTCTGCCGCCGGCACGTGCCGAGCAAGTACATTCAACGCAAGATCGACGGCATCCAGGAAGATATCCTGCTCGGCCAGGCCATGATGGTGGAGTTCTTCCAGGCACACCGGGAGAACCCGGCGCAGCTCAAGCCGACGGGGTACTGGTACGGCCACCATTATACGAGCCTGACGCGGGACATGATCGACCTGGCCAACGGCCTGATGGAGAAGTGCAACCTGATCATCTACCGGATCAACCAGCACCTGAAGAACAGCGGGGACGAGGCGCGGATCCCCGACGAACTCGCCTTCATGCTGGAGCCGATGGAGGTGCCGCCCCTGCTGGACCGAAGCGCCTCGGGCCATTTCCTGGAATACCCCCACGTGGGCAGGAACGCCCGGTATTCCCCGGTCCAGCGCGCCACCCGGCTGGTCCGGTGGATCGGGGCGTCCTGGCGGTACGTCCGCACCAAGCTCGACATCGAAGAGGAGGGACTGGGGGAGGAGGAGAAGCTGGAGGCGGCCTGGCAGAACAGCCTGGCCTGGTCCGAGAAGACGCTGAAGATCTTCGGGATCACGGTCAAGGTGCACGTCGACCCCATGGTCGCCGAACTGGCCCGCGTGCTCAAGTTGCACGAGGGCCGTTACAAAGTCCTGTTCTTTCCCACCCACCAGAGCGTCTTCGATCATCCCGTCATGTACAAGGTGCTCCAGTCCCCCGTCCTGCTGGACGCCCTGGGCTGGGAGGACTCCCGTCCCTGCACCATCCTGTCCCGGTCCGGCCTGACCGAGTACGTAACGCTGCGGCTGGGTTCATGGAGCACGACGTTGTTCGGCGTGAACGCCGCGGAATTCGACCGCCTGCTCGAGGAAGTCGACGGCTACGTGGTCCTGCCCCGCGCCGGGGATACGAACAACGCGACCCAGCGATTCGCCGGACTGCTGGAAAAACGGCCGGGCATCATCTATGCCGCGGGTACGACGGCGGCTTTCGACATCCAGTCCATCCCCCTGCAGCACGGCCTGTTCAGCAAGATTCCGCCCGACGTCGTGCTCATTCCCATGGCCTTCAGGGGGATTCATTCCATCTGGCCCAAGTGCCCCAGGCGGAACATCAGGATCAACCCGGGACTCGTCGAAGTCGTCGTGGCGCCGCCCATGATGGGAGAGACGACGCTGTTCCCCCGGCGTCGGTCGCTCAGGCCCCAGATCGAACCCGCGGCGCTGTTCCAGGCCGTGCAGCTCGTTCACCTGCTCAATCCGAATCACCGGCCGTAACCGCCGCCGGCAACGAAGGCAAATCAGACAGGCTGGATAAAGATGAAATCGTCACGAACCCTCTGCTGCATCCTGTTGCTGGCCGCGCTGGCCCGGCCCGGGGAGGCCGGCGCCGCATCCCGGATCGACGTCATCAGGTTGACCGGCCCCATCGGTCCGGTCAGCGTCCAGCACGTGTCCGCCGCGATCGAAAGAGCCGAAGACGACCGGTCGGAATGCCTGGTGATCATGCTCGACACGCCCGGCGGACTGCTCGAATCCACCCAGATGATCATCAAGGACATGCTCGCGTCCAATGTGCCGGTCGTGGTCTACGTGGCGCCCAGCGGCGCGGGCGCCGGGTCGGCGGGCGTGTTCATCACGATGAGCGCCCACGTCGCCGCCATGGCGCCGGGTACGAGTATCGGCGCGGCCAGCCCGGTCGGCATCGGCGGCGCGGTGGCGGACTCGACCATGCAGGAGAAAGTGGAGAACTTCTCCGTGAGCTACATCCGTTCCATCGCCGACAAGCACGGCCGGAACGCGGACTGGGCGGAGCAGGCCGTTCGGAAGAGCGTGGCCCTGACCGACCGGGAAGCCGTCGAGCAGAACGTGGTGGATCTCAACGCCGCCACGCTGGATTCACTGCTCGCCCGGATCGACGGCACCGTCGTGGAAGTGCGGGAAGGCAGCCGGGTATTGCGCACGAAGGACGCCGAGGTGCAGATCAGGGAAATGAGCTGGCATCACCGGGTGCTGCACATCCTTTCCAATCCCAACATCGCGTACCTCCTGATGATGCTGGGGTTCTACGGGCTCATCTACGAGTTCATCAATCCCGGCGCCATTTTCCCCGGCGTCGTGGGCGGCATGTGCGTCATCATCGGACTCTTCGCCCTGCAGACGCTGCCCATCAACTACGCCGGGCTGCTGCTTCTCCTGCTGGGACTCGGGCTCTTCGTGACGGAACTGTTCGTGGCCAGCGGCGGGCTGCTGACCCTCGGGGGCGCCGTCGCCTTTACGATCGGTTCGATGATGCTCATCGATTCGCCCTATCCCTTCCTGCGCATTTCCCTGTACGCCATCATCCCGGCCGTGGTCGCCACCGGGGCCTTCGTGCTGTTTGCCGTGGGCTACGCGCTGAAGGCCCAGAAACGGCGCACGTCCACCGGAAGGCAGGGCCTGATCGGCGAGACGGGCCGCGCGCGCACGGCCGTGGACGCCCGCAGCGGCAAGGTGTTCGTCCACGGCGAGTACTGGTTTGCAACGAGCGAGACGCCCATCGAGCCCGATACGCCGGTCCGGGTCTTGAAGGTCGACGGCCTGAGATTGCGGGTGGAAAGCCTGGATCCAGGCGCGGAAGCAACAAAACAAGGGGAGGATTCCAATGGGGTTTGACGGATTTTCGCTGTCTACGATCGTACTCGTCCTGTTTCTCATCATCCTCTTCACGAACGCGGTCAAGATACTGCGCGAGTACGAACGGGGCGTGGTCTTCCGGCTGGGCCGCCTTTCCAAGGCCCTGATCGGAAAGAACGGACCGGGCATCGTGATCCTGATTCCCGGGATCGACAAAATGGAAAAGGTCAGCCTGCGCACCGTGACCAAGGACGTGCCGGCCCAGGACGTGATCACCCGGGACAACGTGTCCATCAAGGTAAACGCGGTGATATACTTCCGGGTCCTGGACCCCGAGCGGGCCATCACGGAGGTGGAGGATTTCCTGCTGGCCACGCACCAGCTGGCCCAGACCTCGCTGCGGAGCGTGCTCGGCCAGGTCGAACTGGACGACCTGCTCTCCAACCGGGACAAGATCAACGAGGACCTGCAGGTCCTGCTGGACCAGCAGACCGAGCCCTGGGGCATCAAGGTGTCCATGGTCGTCATCAAGAACGTGGATCTTCCCCTCGAGATGCAGCGGGCCATGGCCAAGCAGGCGGAGGCCGAACGGGAACGCCGGGCCAAGGTCATCAACGCCCTGGGCGAGCAGCAGGCCGCCGAGAAACTCTCCGAAGCCGCCCACGTCATGGGCACCCATCCCGTCGCCATTCAGTTGCGTTATCTCCAGACCCTGTCGGTCGTGGCGGCGGAGAACAACTCCACCACGCTGTTCCCGGTCCCCATCGATCTTTTCAAACCCTTCGTGGACGCGATGAAGCCGATGGTTGCGGGAGGCACGCCGGATTCCGGTTCAGCCGCGGGGGAAAGCCCGGGCGAGGAGGCTCGATAGCATACGAGGTTTCCCGATCGGATTTCGACTAAATCGGTCAACGCGCAATGTCTTGCCGACCTGAAACAAGGGAGATGCGATGACTGATTTACAGGGAGTGACGCCGATCAGGGACTGGCCCGAGGAAGAAAAACCGCGGGAGCGGTTGCTCAAGTACGGAATTCACACGCTGTCGGACACGGAATTGATCGCGCTGCTGCTGCGCACCGGGAACGGTTCGGGGGGCAGGGACGTCATCGAGATCTCACGGGACCTGCTGCAGCAATTCGGCGGGTTGCGCCATCTCGCCACCCGGGAACTGAGCGAGTTGTGCCAGGTGTCGGGCGTGGGACCCGTCAAGGCCGCGCAGATCGCCTCCGCCATCGAAATCGGCCGAAGGCTCGAAGCGCAGGACATGGAACAGAGGTCTTTCGTTTCAAGCACGGACGTCGCGCGCTATTTCATGCCGAGACTCCGGGACCTGCGCAAGGAGATCTTCATGGTCCTGATGCTCGACGCGCGCAACTGCCTGATCCGCGGCGTGACCGTGTCGGTGGGCAGCCTGACGGCGAGCATCGTCCATCCCCGCGAGGTGTTCAAGCCCGCCATCCTCGATTCGGCCGCGTCCGTGATCTTCGTGCACAACCACCCCAGCGGCGACCCCACCCCGAGCCAGGACGACCTCAAGATCACGGCCCAGCTCGTCGACGCGGGCCAGATGATCGACATCAAGGTGCTGGACCATATCATCATCGGCCGAAAATCCTTTACCAGCCTGGCCGGCAAGGGTTTAATATAGCTTGAGGCCAGGCCGGAAGGCGAAATCGCGCACAGGCGGAGCGGCTTGAGGCCCGGCCGGACGGCGAAATCGCGCACAGGCGGAGCGGCGGAACCGGCGCGTCTTGCAACCGGAGGATGCCCTGGGGGCTATGGACAACGACCGTATCAGGATCGGTTTCGTCGGCGCCGGATTCATGGCCCAGCTTGTCCACCTGCCGAACTTCACGGAAATGGCCGGGTGCGAGGTGGTCGCCCTCGCCGACCGGAGGCCCGGGCTGGCGCGGCGGGTGGCGGACCGTTTCGGCGTTCCGAGGATCTGCGCATCCCACGAGGAGCTCTGCGCCGACCCGGCGATAGACGCCATCGTCCAGATCACTTCGGACGACGCCCACGCACCCGTTTCCATCGACGCGTTGAACGCGGGCAAGCACGTGTACGTCGAGAAGCCCATGGCGACCAACCTGGCCGATGCGCGCAGCATGGCCGAGGCCGCCGAACGCAACGGCCGGCAGTTGATGATCGGGTACATGAAACGCTTCGATACCGGGGTGGAATTGGCCCGCTCGATCATCGACGGGCTGCGGTCGTCCGGCGAGCTCGGAGCGGTTACCCACGCGCGGGGCCGTTGTTTCGCGGGAGACTGGGTCTGCAACGCCGGGACGCCGATTCAAACGGACGAGCGTTACCCGGAGATCGAACCCCGGCCTCCCGAGTGGCTGGACGGGGAACGCGTCCGGGAGATCTACAGTATAAACAACCTGTACTGTCACGACATCAACCTGGTGCGCTACCTGGCGGGCGAGGTCCGGACGCTGAAATACGCGACGCTCGGCGGACCGACGAAACTGCTGGTCTTCGCCATGGACGGGTTCGACGCGGTGCTGGAACTGGGACGGCTGTCGGCGAATTTCTGGGACGAGGGCGTCAAGGTGTATTTCGAGGACGGTTGGGTGGAGATCGACACGCCGCCGCCGCTGCTCCGGAACGTGCCGGCCAGGGTCTCGGTCTACCGGGCGGGCGCCGTCCAGCAGCACGTCCAGCCGCAGGCGCCCTGGGACTGGGCGTTCCGCAGGGCGAACGCCCACTTCCTGGCGTGTATACGGTCCGGCGCCCCGGTCCGTTCCTCCGGGGCCGATTCCATCCGCGACCAGGAACTGCTGGAAGAAGCATTCAGACGGTTCTGAGTGCATCCGGGAGTTTGAACATTTGCATGCGGGGATGCCGGTGTGCCGTCCAGGTCCCGGCCGGGCGAGCGCCCGGACCGGCCTTGCCGGGGTACCCCGGTACGGGTAGAACGGAAGACGCGACAAGGAGCACATGCGCAGATGATGGAACCATCCGAAATAAAGAACGCCCTGGAAGCATGCCGAAATCAACTGGCCTATCTCTGGAGGGGCCTTTGACATAGAAGACCGTCAGGCGGAGGCGGCCCGTCTCGAGGGCGTCACGGGCGAGCCGGATTTCTGGAACAACCAGGCCAGGGCCCAGGAGATCACCCGGCAGATCAGCGGCCACAAGAAGATCATCGACGGCTGGAACGACATGGACAGCCAGGCCGAGGACCTGGAGACCCTGTTTGAAATGGCCGCCGAGGAGGACGACCGGGACGCCTTCGACGAGATTGAAGACGGGGTCCGGTCGCTACGGCGGCTCCTGGAAGCAGCGACGCTGCAGAGCATGCTGTCGGCCCCCGACGACGGGAAGAACGCCATCGTTTCCATTCACCCGGGAGCGGGCGGTACGGAGTCGCAGGACTGGGCCGAGATGCTCATGCGCATGTACCTCCGCTGGATGGAATCCCGGGGTTACGCCTTCGATACCCTGGACCTGCAGCCGGGCGAGGAAGCCGGCATAAAGAGCGTATCCATAGAAGTCTCGGGCGAATACGCCTACGGATACCTCAAGGCCGAGGCCGGCGTGCACCGCCTCGTGCGCATCTCCCCCTTCGACTCGAATCACCGCCGGCACACCTCGTTCGCCTCGGTCTCCGTGCTGCCCGAAATCGACGACCCGGGCGATATCGACCTCAACGAGGCGGACCTCGAGATCGACGTCTACCGGGCAAGCGGCGCCGGGGGCCAGCACGTGAACAAGACCTCGTCGGCGGTACGCGTCACGCACAAGCCCTCCGGCATTGTCGTCCAGTGCCAGTCGGAGCGGTCCCAGCACCGCAACCGGGAAAGCGCCATGAAGGTCCTCATGGCCCGCCTGTACCAGCGGCGGCAGGAGGAGATCCGGGAGAAGAGGGAACGCCTCGAGGGCGACAAGAAGGACATCGCGTGGGGCAGCCAGATCCGGTCCTACGTGTTCCACCCCTACACCATGGCGAAAGACCACCGGACCGGTACGGAAATCGGGAACATCCAGTCCGTGATGAACGGCGGAATCGACCCGTTCATCGAAGCCTACCTGCGCCGTGAGGACCCCGTGAAGAGCACGTAGTCCCGCCGCCGCGCGCTCCCTTGCCGCGCCCGGCCCGGGAGGTCCTTTTGAGTTGACAGGATGGACCGGCCCGCCTATATTCCGGTACCCGTCGGACCGGTACGCCGACGGCGCTTCGACCAGACCACTCGCCGCCCATTCAAGGGATTCACCGCCAATCATCAAGTCCTTCGGAGCAAACGGGTGAGCAGCCCGATCGATTTCAACCGGCAACGGTACGGCAAGCTCGAGGCGCTCCGCGCGCGCGGCATCGACCCGTACCCCGTCCGATACGACGTAACCCATCCCGCCCGGTCCATTCTCGATCAGGCGGAAGACCTGATCGAATCCGCCGAGCCCGTCGCGGTTGCGGGCCGGATCACATCCAAGCGGGGCCATGGCAAGTCGAGCTTCGCCCACCTGCTCGACCGCACCGGCCGGATCCAGATCTACATCCGCCTCGACCGCGTCGGACCGGACGTATTCGAAGTCTTCGACCAGCTGGTCGAGGTAGGGGACTTCCTGGGCGTCAAAGGCGCCGTCTTCACCACCCGGACCGGCGAAACCACCGTCATGGCGGACGAGCTCGAGCTGTTGTCCAAGTCCCTGCGCGCCCTGCCCGAAAAATGGCACGGCCTGCGGGACGTCGAAACCAGGTACCGGCAGCGTTACGTCGACCTGATCATCAATCCCGGCGTCAAAGAGGTCTTCCTCAAGCGGTCGCGGCTCATCCGATCCATCCAGCGTTTCATGGACGACGAGGGTTTCGTCGAAGTCGAAACGCCCATTCTCCAGCCCCTGTACGGAGGCGCGCTGGCGCGGCCCTTCAAGACCCACCACCAGGCCCTCGACATGCCGCTGTTCATGCGCATCGCCGACGAACTCTACCTGAAGCGGCTGATCGTCGGCGGCATGGAACGCGTGTACGAAATCGGCCATGATTTCCGCAACGAAGGGATCGACCGCACGCACAATCCCGAATTTACCATGCTGGAGTTCTATATCGCCTACGTCGATTACCGGTACGTCATGGACCTGGTGGAGCGCCTCTTCGTCCGCGTCTTCCAGGAGGTAAACGGCACGCTGGACCACGCGTACCAGGGCCGGTCCATCGACCTGACCCCGCCCTGGCCCCGGCTGTCCATGCTCGACGCCCTTCGCGAGTACGCCGGTATCGACGTCGCCGGGATGCCCGCCGGGGAACTCGCGGCGGTATGCGCCGAACGGGGTATCGACGTGAACGCCGAGCTGGGCAGGGGAAAGATGATCGACGGGCTCTTCGAACGCTTCGTGCAGGACCGCCTGCAGAATCCCACCTTCATCACCGAGTACCCCGTGGAGATATCGCCCCTGGCCAAGCGGCATCCGGACAATCCCGACCTCACGGAACGGTTCGAACTGTTCATCTGCGGGAGTGAATTCGCCAACGCGTTCTCGGAGCTGAACGACCCGATGGACCAGCGCCGCCGCTTCGAGGAGCAGGTGGAAATGCAGCGCCGGGGCGACGGGGAAGCCCACGCCATGGACGAAGACTTCCTGCGCGCCATGGAATACGGCATGCCGCCCACCGGGGGCTGCGGGATCGGCATCGACCGGCTGGCCATGCTGGTTACGGACTCGGCGAACATCAAGGACGTCCTGCTCTTTCCTCATCTGCGCAGGGAATCCTTCGACGGCGGCCCGGACGGCTCCGGCGAGCCTGGCGTCCCGGACGGCGGCGGGGTCGAAGCGGAGGACGGCTCCGGCGGACCGGACGGCCTGCCGGACCGGGCGTCCGGAACATAGGATCCCGAATGGTGCTGCGTAAACGATGGCCGTACGAATGGTTCATCGCCTTCAGATACCTGCGCTCCAAGCGGCAGACCCGGTTCGTCTCCCTCATAACCTACATTTCCGTGAGCGGCGTGCTGGTGGGCGTAGCCGCCCTCGTCATCGTGCTTTCCCTTTTCAACGGCTTTGAAAGCGAAGTCCGGGAACGGATCATCGGGGAGCGGGCGCATATCAACGTGTATTCGCTGCTCGGCGACGGCGCCATCACCGGTCACGACGCGTTGATCGACGTCATCCTGTCGGTGGACGAGGTGGTCTCGGCGGCGCCCTACGTGCTGGAGAAAGCCGTTTGCGCGCCGGTGCCCACGACGCGCAACGCGGCGGCGGGCGTCATCGTGCACGGACTGGACATCACGTCGGGCCGCCTGGCCACGAACCTGGAGGAGAACATCGCCTTCGGGACCATGGACCTGACGGCGGCGCCCAGCCCGCCCGGACCGGACGGCCCGGAAGGTAGTCCGCTGCCCGGGATCGTCCTCGGCCGGGGCCTGGCGGATCAACTGGGGATCGTCGTCGGCGAGAAAGTGGCCCTGGGCAATATCCAGGGCTTCTCCCTGACTTCGGCGCTCACCCCTTACATCCGGCCGTACAGGGTCACGGGCATCTCGGAGACCGGGTTCTACGAGTACGACGCATCCTCGGCGTACGTCTCCCTGGCCGAAGCCCGGAAGCTCTTCAAGCTCGGTGACGACGTCAACGGCATCGCCGTCCGGGTTGCCGACCGAAACGAGGCGGGACGTATCTCCGAGGAGATCGAGGCCGCCCTGAACCGCCACGTGGAGGAGTCGATTGAATCATCAGTTGCGTCAAGCCCGTCCGTAGCGTATTTTACGGTAGACTGGATGCAGCGGCACAAGGGACTGTTCCGGTGGATGACGCTCGAGAAATGGGGCTCTTTCGCCATTCTCAACCTGATCATCCTGGTGGCCGCGTTCAACATCGCCAGCACCCTGATCATGGTCGTGCTGGAGAAGACCCGGGACATCGGCATTCTGAAGTCCATGGGGGCGACTGCCGCCAGCATCACCAGGGTGTTCATCATCCAGGGTTCCGTGGTCGGCGTCATCGGCACCCTGCTGGGTTGCGCGATCGGTTTTGTGCTTTGCTGGACACAGCGCACGTTCGAGTTCATCGCGCTGCCGCCGGATATCTACCTGATCGACGCGTTGCCCGTGCGGGTCGACCCGCTGGATTTCGTAAGCGTTGCCCTGGGATCCATGCTGATCTGCGTGCTGGCCGCCGTTTATCCGGCCAGGAAAGCCGCCGGCCTGGTCCCGGTCGAAGCGATCAGGCACGAGTAGCGGATGTGCCCCGGGGACACATGGGAAAGGCTGGAAGCCACGGGTATGGTCGACGAATCGCCTATTCCGGAAGACGGCCGGACCGGTGAAGTGCTTCGCGCCAGGAACCTGACCAGGGACTTCCTTTCAGGCGCCGGCCGGCTCGAAATCCTGAAAGGCATCGATATCGACCTCCGCCGCGGAGAGATCGTGGCGGTGCACGGCGCGTCGGGAGCGGGCAAGAGCACCCTGCTGCATATCCTGGGGACGCTGGACCGGCCTACTTCCGGGCAGGTGTTCATCGGCGAAACGAACGCCTTCGACCTGCCGGACGACCAGCTGGCCGATTTCCGCAACCGGACCGTGGGTTTCGTTTTCCAGGCCCACCACCTGCTTCCCGAGTTTTCGGCCCTGGAAAACGTGATGATGCCCCTGCTGGTGGGGAAACAAGACTGGAATACGGCCCGCGAGAGGGCCGAAGCGCTGCTCGAAGAAGTGGGCCTGGCGGAGCGCCTCGACCACAAGCCCGTGGCGCTGTCCGGAGGAGAACAGCAGCGGGTCGCCGTTGCCAGGGCCCTGGTGGCCCGGCCCCACGTCGTGCTGGCCGACGAACCTTCCGGCAACCTCGACCGCGGCAACGGGGAGGCGCTGCTGAACCTGATGTGGGAAATGTCCGGCAGGCACGGCCAGGCATTCGTCGTCGTCACGCACGACGAAGCCGTGGGCCGCCGCGCGGACCGCGCCTACGTGCTGGAAGACGGCCTGTTGAACGCAGTGGCGTACCGGGACCGGCAATGAAGACCCTATCCTGCCCACAGTGCGGCATGTCCGCGGCCGAATTCGGCGAATCGGGACGGCTGGGATGCGCCGTATGCTATCGTGTATTCAAGGATACGCTGGTCTCGCTCTTCAAGCAGATACACGGCAACGAGTTTCACCGGGGCAAGATCCCCGTGTCCGATCCGTCCCGGCAGAAAACGCGGCGTGAACTGATCGACCTCCGGCGCGCCCTGAAGAAGGCCGTCGGCCGGGAAGCCTACGAACAGGCGGCCGAGTTGCGGGACCGCATAAACCAGCTGGAGCGCGGATCCGACCGGCATCACCTGGTGCATGGATAAGGAGATGGAGAACCTGTATACCGACCTGTTGGTCGACGTGCCGCAGTGGTGCCTGCCCGAGGGCGAAACGGCGGGACTCGTGATCAGCAGCCGCGCCCGACTGGCGCGCAACCTGACCACCCTGCCGTTCGTGCACCGTACGATCAAGAAAGAGCGGTCCCGCGTGATCGAGCAGGTGGAGCGGGCCGTCCAGTGCAGCGACAGTATGGCGCGGCCGGTGTACCTCTCGCTGCTGGACACGTCTGAACTGGACCGCAGGGTACTGGTGGAAAGGCGGCTGATCAGCCCGGCCCTAGCCGACGGACCGCGGCCGGCCGGCGTCTTCATCGGTCCCGGCGAAACCTTCAGTCTCATGGTGAACGAGGAAGACCACCTGCGTCTACAGACCCTGAAAGCCGGCCTGCAGGTGCGCGCCGCCTGGCAGGAAGCGGATAAAATCGATACCGAACTGAGCAAAACACTTGATTTTGCCTACTCCGATGAGTTTGGTTATCTAACGTCCTGTCCGAGCAATACGGGCACCGGCATGCGCCTTTCGGTGTTGATCCACCTGCCGGGACTGACCCTGGTCGACCAGATGGACCCCCTGGGCCGCGCCATGGACGAGATCGGGTTCACGGTGCGCGGACTGTACGGAGAAGGCTCCGGCAGGTCCGGCAATATGTACCAGGTCTCCAACCAGTGGACGCTCGGACACACCGAGCAGGAGATCGCCGACAGGCTCGATCGTGTCGCGCGCAGGCTGGCCGTGTACGAACAGCGGGCCTGCGACGCCCTCGCAAGCCGGGCGAAACGACAGACGGAGGACCGGGTGGCCCGGGCGTACGGCCTGCTGATGCACGCCCGGCTCCTTGGTGAGATGGAAGCGATGGATGCGCTGTCCATGCTCAGGATGGGCGCGTACCTGGGGATCCGCGAGGGCATGGAGTCCCGCGCTTTCAACCAGCTGATGATCGCGGTACAGCCCGCGCACGTGCGGATGGGTTCGGACCGCGAATTGACGGAAGAGGAACTGGACGAACGACGGGCGGAACTGATCAGGGAACGCCTGGGGTCCTGACCGGTACCGTGCAACTCGCCACCGGGAAATCGAGCACAGGTTCTTGAAGGGAGGGATGCCGAGGTGCCACAGGGAAACAACAAGTTCACGGAGCGGTTCAAGCGGGTAATGCACATCGCCCGGGAGGAAGCCGCCAGACTCCAGCATGACTACATCGCCACGGAACACCTGTTGCTGGCCTTCATCAGGGACGGGGAAGGGACCGCGGCCGCCATGCTGCGCAATATGGGCATCGATCTCGACGACCTCCGGCAGTCCATCGAGGAAGCCACGGTATCCCAGTCGAGCGCCCTCACGATCGGCCAGGTTCCTTTCACGCCGAGAGCGAAACAGGCCCTGGAGATCGCCGCGCACGAAGCCAACAACATGAAATCGAAATACGTCGGAACCGAGCACCTGCTGCTCGCGCTGGTGCGGGACAAGCAGGGGATCGCGTCCCAGATCCTCTCCACGTACGACGTGACGTTCGAGAAAATCAAGGAAGAGATCCAGAACATCCAGAGCGACCGCTCGGTGACCAAGAAAGACGCGCAGCGCAGCCGGACGCCCTTCCTCGACCATTTCGGCCGCGACCTGACCGAAATGGCGCGCGGGAGCAAACTCGACCCGGTCATCGGCCGCGACAAGGAAATCGAGCGGGTCACCCAGATCCTCAGCCGGCGGAAGAAGAACAACCCCGCGCTGATCGGCGAGCCCGGCGTGGGAAAGACCGCCATCGCCGAGGGGCTCGCGCAGCGCATCGTGCAGCGAAGCGTCCCCCAGATCCTGGAGAACAAGCGGGTCGTGACGCTGGACATGGCCTCGATCGTGGCCGGGACCAAGTACCGGGGGCAGTTCGAGGACCGGCTGAAATCCATCATGGCCGAAATCACCAAGTCGGACGAGGTGATCATCTTCATCGACGAACTGCATTCGATCGTCGGCGCGGGCGGCGCCGAGGGCAGCCTCGACGCGTCCAATATATTCAAGCCGGCGCTCGCCCGGGGCGAACTGCAGTGCATCGGCGCCACGACGCTCGACGAGTACCGGAAGCACATCGAGAAGGACGGCGCGCTCGAACGCCGGTTCCAGAAGGTGATCGTGGACCAGCCGAGCATCGAGGAGACCATCGACATGCTCAAGGGGCTGCGCGGCCGGTTCGAAGAGTACCATCACGTCAAGTACACGGACGACGCCCTCGAGTTCGCGGTGAAGCAGTCGGACCGGTACATCAAGGACCGTTTCCTGCCGGACAAGGCCATCGACATCATCGACGAGGCCGGCTCCAAGGCGCAGCTGTCCAAGATGACGGTCCCCGGGGAGATCCGGGAGATCGAGGAGCAGCTCCAGGCCATACAGGACAAGAAGGTGGAAGCCGCCCAGCAGCAGGAGTTCGAACGCGCGGCGGCCCTGAGGGACCGCCAGGAAGAGTTGCAGCGCGAGTACGACGAGGCGTTCATGGCCTGGCGCGAAAAGGTCTCCGACGAAGTGGTGATCGTCTCCGAGAACGACATGGCGCAGATCATCGCAAGCATGACGGGCATCCCGGTCTTCCGGCTCGAAGAGCAGGAATCCCGGAGCCTCCTCCGCATGGAGGACGAGCTCAAGAAACGGGTCATCGGCCAGGACATGGCGATCCGGGTGCTGAGCAAGGCCATCCGGCGGTCGCGCTCCGGCCTGAAGAACCCCAACCGGCCCATCGGATCGTTCCTGTTTCTCGGTCCCACCGGCGTGGGCAAGACGGAACTGGCCAAGATCCTGGCGTCCTTCCTCTTCCAGGACAGCGACGCCCTGATCTTCATCGACATGTCCGAATACATGGAGAAGTTCAACGTCTCCCGCCTGATCGGCGCTCCACCGGGCTACGTCGGGTTCAACGAAGGGGGGCACCTGTCGGAGAAGGTGCGGCGCAAGCCCTATTCCGTCATTCTGCTGGACGAGGTGGAAAAGGCTCACCCGGACGTATTCAACATCCTCCTGCAGATCCTGGACGAAGGCACGCTGACCGACAGCAACGGGCGCCGCGTGGACTTCCGCAACACCATCATCATCATGACCTCCAATCTCGGTACCCGGGACATCAACAAGGCCGGCGGCCTGGGCTTCCAGCAGGACGGCTCCAGGGTCGACTACGAACAGATGGAAGCCACCGTCAAGGAAGAGGTGAAGAAGCTGTTCAATCCGGAGTTCCTGAACCGGCTCGATGAATCGGTGGTCTTCCGCCAGTTGAACCCGTCCGATATCTCCCGTATCATCGATCTGCAGCTCAAGGAGATCAACGACAGGATGACCGAAAGGGGCATCCGCATCTCGTTGACGCAGAGCGCGCGGGAACTGTTGTCCGAGAAGGGGTATGACCCGGTCTACAACGCCCGGTTCATGAACCAGACCATCCAGCGCATGCTCGAGGACCCGCTTGCGGAAGAGCTGCTCAAGGGCAAGTTCGGCGACGGCGATGAAATCAGGGTCGGCAAGAAGGGAGAGAACCTGACCTTCTACAAAGCCGAGACCTCCGATTCCGCCAAGGCGCCCGTACTGTCCGAATCGGAAGCGTGAAACGCGGCCCGCCGGCCGGATTCCACCTGGTGAAGCGCCGGCGGCGGGAACCGCCGAGAAGGGAAGCGCGTTGAATCGACAACCGGTTCTTTTTCACGGCGTTCACGCCGGCAGGCTGTTTCCGCCGCTCGATTACCCGCATGGACGGGAAAGTTCTATCCGTGTCTCCAAAGCCTTTCATGTACGTTAAACCCTTCCTGGTACTGGTCCTGGCGGGCGGGATTCTTGCCTCCGCATCCGTGCGACCCCCCATAGCTTACGGACAACAGCAGCAGCCTTTGATCGCCGAGGTGCGTATCGAGGGACACGCCAACGTCGATGAGCCCCTCATCCGGTCGATGACCGTGCTGAAGGCGGGGAACCTGTACAATCCGCGGGACGGCGCCACCACGATCAAGCAGCTGTACCGGCTGGGCCTCTTCGAAGACATCCGCATCTACGCCAGCGGGAGCGCCACCGGTCTCATCCTGACCGTGAACGTCAAGGAGTACCCGCTGCTGGACCGCCTGGAGTTCGAGGGCAACAAGAAGATAAAGGACGACGAACTCGAACGCATATCGGGCATCTTCCAGGGCCAGGCCCTGTCTCCTTTCCGGAGAAAGAGCGTCCTGGACAACATCACACAGGCCTATTACGAAAAGGGGTACCTCCTCGCCACGCTGAGTCCGCGCGTCCTCGTGGAACGAAACAACGCGGTCATGCGGATCGAAGTCGACGAAGGCGAAAAGGTAAAGCTGGGCGAGGTCTTCGTCGAAAACAACGTGTCCGTCCCGGAAAAAGCGTTGCAGGAGGCCTTTCGCAAGAAAGGGGACCTGGAAGAAGAGCACTTCTGGAAAGAGGGCGACCTGCGGCGGGAACGCCTGCTGGACCAGTTCGAGAAAATCGTCCAGGAGTACCGCAAGCACGGGTTCCGGGACGCGGAAGTCGTGGAAGATACGCTCTGGTTCAGCGAGGACAGGAAGCGGATGTACCTCAAGGTCCTCATCAACGAGGGAAAGCGGTATTACCTCGGGGACGTCGCCTTCGAGGGGAACACGAAGTTCACCGGCGAACAGCTGTCCAGCCTCATAAAGATCGACGCGGGCAAGCCGTTCAACGAAGAAGAATACCAGGAGAGCGTGTCGACCATCTACGAGGCGTACGGAGAACTCGGCTATCTGTACGCCACGCCCATCGCCCGGGAGTCGGCGGCCAATGATTCCACGATCGATCTGCGCTTCGCGGTCAACGAAGGGGAACCGGCCAAGGTCCACCGGATCGACATCGTGGGAAACACCAAGACGAAGGACAAGGTCATCCGGCGCGAGCTGCTGATCAAGCCCGGGCAGTTCTTCCGCCGTTCGGTCCTGCTCCGAAGCCAGCGGGACGTCTTCCAGCTGAATTACTTCCAGGACGTACAGCCCGGCCTGCAGCCCCTTCCGAACGGAGACGTGGACATCACCTTTACGGTCCTCGAGAAGCCGACGGGCACGGCGAACGCCGGCGCCGGCTACAGCGGCCTCGACGGGCTCGTGGGCACGATATCCATGATCGTCCCGAATTTCCTGGGCAACGGCCAGAACCTGAACTTCAACTGGGAATTCGGCAGCCGGCGCAATTCCATTTCAACGAGTTTCGTCGAGCCCTGGCTGTTCGATACGCCGACCAGCGCCGGCATCGACATATTCCGCACGAACAGGCGGTGGTTCACGAATTTCAATGTGATACAGCAGGGTTTCGGGCTGTCCCTGGGGCGCCGCTTCCGCGGCACGTACTGGCGCATCAACGGGGCGTACCGGTTCTTCGACCTCAAGTATACCGGTTTCGGCGAGCGGTACTACGCGGCGGCGCTGGAAGACACCACCCTGACGGAATCGCAGGTCTCCGCCATTAACGCGAATATCCGCCAGCGCGAGTCCCACGAATCCAACAGCGGCCTGACCAGCCAGGTGTCCTTCTCCGTTACGCGCGACAGCCGCGATTTCCCCCAGTTCGCCACGAGCGGCATGCGCCATACGTCGCGCAGCTCGGTGGCCGGGGTCGGCGGCGACGTGAAATTCCTCAAGCAGAACCTGGAATCCAATTACTACGTACCCCTGTTCAAGGGCACGTCCATATCGTTCAGGGGGAGGTATGCCCTGGCCGTGAACCCGTTCAACGACCGGGAGGTCCCGTTCTTCGACCGGTTCTTCCCGGGAGGCGTCAGTTTCGACGGCATGATCCGCGGGTACGGCAATAACTCCGTCGGACCCTACACGGAGCTGGGAGACGGAACCAGCAGCAGGGACGGCGGCCGGGCGATGAGCATCCTCACCCTGGAGTACCAGGTCCCGATCATCGATCAGCTCAAGTCGCAACAGCCGGTCTACGCCGTCGCGTTCGTCGAGGCCGGCAATGCGTGGGCGAAGCTCTCGGACGCCAGGCCGTGGCCGGGCAACATGAAGAAGTCGGCGGGGTTCGGCATCCGGGTGATCATGCCGCTGGTGGGACTGCTGGGCTTCGACGTCGGGTACGGGTTCGACAGGCCCTCGGACCCGATCCAGGCCCTTCAGAAGAATCGAAGCGGCTGGCATACGCATTTTCAGCTAGGCCAGGTTTTCTGATCCGTTCGACCAGGTTACCGGAGGGATCCGGCATTCGAGGAGGATACAAATGGTTTCGAGGAAAGGGATGATTCGCGCCGCGGCCGTTCTTGCCGTCGCCCTGCTGCTGCCGGCCATGGCCCAGGGCCAGGAGCTGAAGATCGGCTATCTCGACATGGACCGCCTGCGCCAGTCGTACCAGGGCTTCAGGGACGCCGAGGCAGCCTTTGAAAAGGCGGTACAGGACGTGCAGGAACAGGTCCGGAACCGGCAGCAGGAAGTCGAGATGCTGAAGCAGCAGTACGAGGCGCGCAAGACCATGCTGACCGCGGCCAGGCGGCAGCAGGACGAGCAGAACATCCTGCAGAAGGAGCAGGAGCTGATACAGTTCGGCCAGACGTTGCAGAGTCAGCTCGCGCAGCAGGAACTGGAACTGACCAGGCCGTTGCAGGAGTCCATTTTCAACGTGGTGCAGGCCCTGGCCAAGGCGGAAAACTATACCTATATCTTCGACGCCGGGTCGCTCATATACGTGGACCCGTTGCGGGCGCGGGACCTCACGGGACAAGTCCTGGAGGAACTGCAGAAGGAAGTCAACTAACGCGTCTATGCGCCAGAAACTAGCCGATATCGCGACGCAGGTTCAGGGCGAGCTGGTCGGCGACGGGTCGTGCATCATCGAAAGCGTGGCGCCGATCGACGAGGCCGGCGAGGGTGCGATCTCGGTCCTGATCAATGCCCGGCAGATCCGGCGCCTGGAGTCGACGGGAGCCACGGCGGTCATCGTGTCGCGCGAAATCGATCGCGCGCCGGTCCCCATCATCCGCGTGGCCTCTCCGGAGGTCGCCCTGGCGACCCTGCTGACGACCTACTTCGTCGGACACCGTCCCGCGGAAAGCGGGATCCACCCGACGGCCAGCATACATCCGTCGGCGGACGTGGATGATGAAGCGGCCATCGGCCCCAACGTGTCGATCGGCCCGCACACCGCGGTGGGGCGAGGCGCATGCATCGGCACGAACGTGTCGGTCGGGGCGCGGTGCAGGATCGGCGCCGGCACCTGGATATTCGCCAACGCGACACTCTATGACCAGGTTTCCCTGGGCGAAGGCGTCATCGTCCACGGGGGCGCCGTGATCGGGAGCGATGGCTTCGGCTATTTTCAGGGCGGCGGCGGGGCAAGGAAGATTCCGCAGGTCGGCGGCGTTGAAATCGGCGACGAGGTGGAGATCGGCGCGAATTCGACCATCGACCGCGCGACCATGGGCCTGACCCGCATCGGCCGCGGCACCAAGATCGACAACCTGGTCCAGATAGGCCACAACGTCGTGATCGGCGATCACGTCACGATCTGCGCCCAGGTGGGCATCGCGGGAAGCACGGTCGTCGAATCGGGGACTATCATCGGCGGCCAGGCCGGACTCTCGGATCACATCCACGTCGGCGCCGGTTCCAGGATCGGCGGCCAGGCGGGCGTGACCAAGTCCATCCCCGCCGGATCGACCGTATCGGGCTACCCGGCCCGTCCGCACAACCAGGCCCGGAGGATCGAGGCGGCCATCAAGCGCCTGCCGGACCTGCTGCAACAGATCCAGACCCTGGAGGCGCGGGTCGAGTCGCTCGAAAGCCGGGGGCGGGTCGAAGAGAACCCGAGGCAGGAAGAGGACACGGAACCATAAGAAGCGGCGGCACATGCGCAAAAACCAGCGTACCATCAAATCCACCGCGTCCGTAACGGGCATCGGCCTGCATACCGGAGGGCAGGCGACGCTGACCTTCAAGCCGGGCACCGTAAACGGCGGGATCCGCTTTATTCGCGTCGACCATCCCGACCGGCTGGAAATCCCGGCGGATATCGACTTCGTAGTCGATACGACGCGGGGGACGAACCTGGCGCGGGACGGCGTACGGATACACACCGTGGAGCACGTCCTGGCCGCCGTCGCGGGGCTGGGACTGGACAACATCCGGATCGAGCTGGACGGCGACGAGCCGCCGATTTGCGACGGCAGCGCCATCCCCTTCGTGAACGCGCTGATCCAGGCGGGCATCGTCGAACAGGACGCGCCCCGGGTATACCTGGAGCTGGACAACCCCGTGCTCTACTCGGAGCGGGAAAACGGCCTGTTGAAAGAACTCGTCGTCATGCCCTCCGACGATTTCCACCTCACGTACATGGTCGACTACCAGAAATCCAATCTCGCCAGCCAGCACACGGTGCTCTATTCACTGGAAGACGAGTTCGTCACCGAGTTCGCGCCGGCGCGGACGTGGACCTTCCTCAGCGACGTCAAGGCCCTGCGGGAGAGGGGGCTGATCAAGGGCGGCAGCCTGGAGAGCGCGGTGGTCATCGCGGACATGGACCTGTCCGATGCGGAGCTGGACGAGTTGAAGGACCTGTTCGGCGTGGAGGACAGGGTGGTGATCGGCGAGAACGGGATCGTGGGCACCCAGCCGCTGAGGTTCGACAACGAACCGTGCCGGCACAAGGCCCTCGACCTGATCGGCGACCTGGCCCTGCTCGGCGCACCGCTCAGGGCGCAGGTGTTCGGTGCGCGGTCCTCCCATTCCGCCAACGTCGAGCTCGTGCGAAGGATACGCGGCGCGTGCGTGAAGAAAAAACCGGATGCCGGGAGTGAAGAAGCAACGTCCCCGGCGCCCGAAGCGGTCCTGGAAATCGAGGACATCCTGCGCATCCTCCCCCATCGATATCCGTTTCTGCTCATCGACCGGGTGATCCGCATGGAACCGGGAAAACACGTGTCCGCGCTGAAGAACGTGACCATCAACGAGCCCTATTTCGCGGGCCACTTCCCCGGCCATCCCGTCATGCCGGGCGTCCTGATCGTCGAGGCCATGGCGCAGGCGGGCGGCCTGCTGCTGCTCAATACGATTGATCAGCCGAAAAGCAAAATGGCGTATTTCATGGGCATCGATCACGCCCGGTTTCGAAGACTGGTAAAACCCGGCGACCAGATCCGCTTCGAGCTGGAAATGATCCGCATGCGCATGCACGCCTGCAAGATGGAAGGCAAGGCTTACGTGAACGATGAACTCGTCGCCGAAGCCACCCTGATGGCCATGATTACGGACCGGGAGGACGAGGCCGGGCCGGCCGGCCGGGAGGGCAAGACGGACTAGACAGGCCTGGCGGACCGGCCAGGCAGACCAGGCAGGCCAGGCAGACCAGGAGACGCGAAAGTGACGGACATCACAGCCGAAGTCCAGATTCATCCCACGGCCATCGTGCATCCCGACGCGGAGATCGGGGCGGGGTGCAGCATAGGTCCCTACACGATCGTGGAACCCAACGTGACCATAGGCGCGGGGACGCAGATCGCGTCCGGCGCCATGATCGGCGCCCATACCCGGATCGGCGCGGAGTGCAGAATCTATCACGGGGCCGTCGTGGGATCGATCCCCCAGGATCAGAAATTCATCGGCGAGCAGTCCACGCTGGAGATCGGAGACCGGACGTCCATCCGGGAGTTCACGACGCTGAACCGCGGGACCAGCGCCCTGGGGAAGACGGTGATCGGCAGCGACACCCTGGTCATGGCCTACGTCCACGTCGCCCACGACTGCGTGATCGGCAACCGCGTGATTCTCGCGAACGGGACGCAGTTGGGCGGCCACGTGGAAATCGAGGATTTCGCCATAACCGGCGGACTCGTCGCGGTCCACCAGTTCGTCCGGATCGGCCGCAACGCCTTCATCAGCGGCGGCGGCATGGTTACCAAGGACATCTGCCCGTACATCAAGTATGGCCACGACCCGCTGAAACCCGTTTCACTCAACACCATCGGACTGAAACGCTGCGGGTTCTCCGAAGAAGCCCTGCGCACGCTCAAACAGGCCTATCGCCTGCTCCACCGGTCCTCGCTTAATGTGTCCCAGGCGGCGAAAGCGGTGGTGGCGGAAGTGGAACAGACCGACGAGGTCAAATACCTGCTTGCATTCATTCAGGAAAGCGCCCGGCGGAGCAAGCGGTACGGCCGCGGCCTGACTTCCTGATCACGTGAGACGTCATCGGAACAGTCCCCTCGGACAGCGTATTACTCACCCTTCCCGTAATCAAAAGAAAGGATCCGTCCCATGTCGGCCGTCTCAACTGGGAGGCGCGCGGTGCGCATTGCCTCACCCATGTCTCCCCCATCGTGGGCCTTGCTCGAACTGAACCTGATCAGACAGCAGGAAGAGGCCGTGGAAGCGTTCTACGACCAGTACTTCGACGAACGCGGGTACCTGTTGTGCGTCCCCCGCTGGGGCGGCGACGACGGACCGGACGATGCGGCGGAAAACTTCGCGAACTGGCCGGAACTCTATGCGATCGGCGCATCCCGGCGCGTATACGACCTGTACAAGAAGGCCTGGGACGGCCACCTGCTGCAGTATACGGAGGCGAAGACCACCGAGGTCGAATTCGCCCGGGACGGCATGTATTTCAAGGAATTCCCCACGATGTTCGACTGGATGCACAACGGCGAGGGCTTCACCGCCTTTTTCCTCCAGGGCCTGTGCGATCCGAAGGACAAGAAGTTCGTCGACCGCACGCGCCGTTTCTGCGGCTTCTACATGGGCGAAGATCCCATCGCGGACAACTATATCCCCGAGCACCGCGTGATCAAGAGCATGTTCAACGGCAGCCGGGGACCGATGTTGCGCAAGGCTACGGGGCTGGACTGGGCCGGTGATTCCATCGAGGTCGAGGGCCGTTTCAGGCTGGGGCACGGGGAACGCAACTACGAGGAGATGGTCGCCCACTTCAAGGACTACAACGACGTGGCCGGCGATCACCCGCTGAACATGGGCGTGACCACGATGACGCTGAACGCCTACATGATCGACGGCGACGAAACCTACGGCGAGTGGACGAGGGACTACCTGGACGCCTGGGTGGAGCGGACCGAGAAGAACAACGGCATCATTCCCTCCAATATCGGGCTGGACGGGAGCATCGGCGGGGAGTGCGGCGGGAGATGGTACGGCGGCGCGTACGGGTGGGGATTCTCGACCATCGTGCCCCAGACCGGCAAAATCGCGCACCGGCCCTACTTCCTGATCCGGGTCCACTGGAGCTTCGGCAACGGGTTGCTGCTGACCGGCGACCAGAAGTACGTCGACACCTGGCGCGGCGTCATCGACAACGTCAACGCGAACAGCAAGGTCGAGGACGGCCAGACCCTCTATCCCCGCATGCACGGCGACGACGGCTGGTACGACTACCAGCCCGAACCCTTCTCTTCGGGCGCGGAGCACGTCTACTACTGGTCCATGGACCGGCGCGACCTGGAACGGCTGCCCATGGAGGGCTGGATCGCCTACCTGGAAGGGCAGAACCCCGACTATCCCGAGGAAGCGCTGCAGGAGGACATCTCGTCCGTCCGGTCGAAGATGGAACGGCTGCGCAACGACCGGTCCACGCCGGACACGCGCCTGTCGGACGACATGAACGGCACGAATCCCGCCGAGGTGGACGCCCTGATCCGGCTCATGCTCGGCGGCATACCCACGGAGCATTTCGGCCATCCCCTGCACTGCCGGTTCCGGTATTTCGATCCCGCGCGCGTGCGTCCCGGGATGCCGGAAGACGTGGCCGCGCTCGTGGAGGAGCTCCACGACGACAGCGCCGTGGTCACGCTGGTGAATACCAACCAGGTCTCCCCCCGCACCGTAACCGTACAGGGCGGCGCATACGGGGAACACCAGATCCTGGCCGTGGAGGACGAAAGCGGATCGACGCCCGTCGACGGCGCCAGTTTCTCGGTAACGCTCGAACCGGGTTGCGGCAGCCGGCTGCGCGTGGCCATGGACCGCTACGCCAACCGGCCGTCCTTCGCCTTCCCCTGGGAGCGGTAGAAGACGTTCGTGCGAAGCATACGGTCGACCGGCGCTGCCCGGACTCCGGTCCGCGCCGGACGCCGTTCAGCGCCCCCGGGATCCTTCCGACGCCAGTCGATAGGCCCGCGTCCCGTCCAGGGCCGTGATGCGGTCCGCGCCGGACGCCGTTCAGCGCCCCCGGGATCCTTCCGATGCCAGTCGATAGACCTGCGTCCCGTCCAGGGCCGTGATGCGGTCCGCGCCGTCTATACGCACGTCCGGGTCTCCGGTGACGAAGTACTTGTCCACGTCGTCGAAGGCGCCCGCCCCCGCGAGATTCCTCACCAGTGCTTCCCCGATGTCGATCACCGTGTGCAGCGACAGGCCCCGTTCCCGGTACGTCTCTCTCCAGATCACCCAGTTCGCGGCGTCCTTTCGGTCCAGCGGCGCGGACGAGATGAGATGACCGGAAGGGAACAGGCGGGACCAGCCCAGGTGGTCGACGACGCGCTCGATGCGCGAAACACGGTGGCTGGACAGGATCCCGAGGGCGAATCCTCCCGATGAAATCGTCTCCAGGTGTTCCCCGGGAAACCGACCGGTCGCCCGAATGTCGCCTCGATCGATCTGTTCGTACATGGTTTCTTTCGCGTCCAGGTGGGCGAGGGTTCTCAGACCCATGACCACGAGCGGTTTCATATTGGCGACGTCCTTCCGTTATTAAGGGGTACGTCTTGGGTCCGCGGAGCCGGGCAGTACGGGACGGTACGGTCATTCCGGCTTCATGGACCGCCGCAGGTTCCCGAGGATGGAGCCGACTACGACGAGCACGGCGCCCGAAATGCTGATATAGTTCAGGTTCTCCGGCTGCAGCAGGCCGGGCACGAGCGGCGCCACGATCATCATGTCGACCACGGTGACCAGGGGCACGGCCGCCAGGACCATGCTGACCCGGAACACCTCGAGGTGTTTCAGCGACTCCACCAGGGTGACGAAGGCGACCAGGGAGATCACGGCGGACAGATTCAGCAATACCACCTGGCCGGTGTCCTGCGCCAACAGCGAATCGAACCGGACGAAGGGCAGGATCAGGATCGATCCGGCCAGGTAGATCAGGAACAGGATGACGGAAGTGGGCATCACCTGCAGCAGTTGTTTCTGGGTGAGCGTGTACGTAGAAAGGGCGAGCGCCGCGGCGGTGACCCACAGGATACCCGGTATCATGGCGCTGTCCCCGGCCAGGAGCCCGGCCAGGTCCTCGTTGAAGAAGAGCGCGATGCCGCCCGTCAGCAGGCCGAGCCCCAGCACCTGGACGAGGGTCATTCGCTCGCGGAAGACCAGCATGGCGCCCAGCAGCAGGAACAGCAGCGAGATCTGGTTGACCACCTGGGCGGCGCTGGGCGAGATGTACCGCAGGCTCTGGGGATAGAATACGTACGCGCAGCTGAATCCGAGCACGGACAGAAGAAACACGAGCCCGTAGCCTCCCCGCAACTGCCGGACCAGGTGAAAGTGACCCTGGAAGTACACGATCGCCGCCATGATCACGGCCGCGACGACGAACCGGTACCACGTCATCGTAAAGGCGTCCAGGCTGATCAGCATGATCTTCAGGACGATGGGCAGGCCGCCCCACACGAAGATCGTGAACAGGCTGAGGGCCAGGCCCAGGCCCCAGCGGCCGCTGGTGACGTGCCGGTTCATGCCTTCTCCCGGGGAGGAACCGGTACGCGCGGGCAGCTTCGCGGCGCCAATTGGCAGCTTCGCGGCGCCATCTGGCGGTTACGCGGAGTTATTCGTACACCTCCACCTCGGGTGTGAAGGTCATGTCCGGGTCGAGCGGGTAGATGGGCCGGGAGACGAACCGGTGGCCGAGCGTGGGGATGTTGGGACTCGCGGCCCCCGGTGAGTCGATGGTGATCGTTCGTTCCGCCCAGTCGTCGTACCACTCGTCGGGCGTGTGCGGGAGTTTCTTGACGACGACGTCGAAGCGTTTCGGGTCTTGGCCGAAGGCGGGGTACATCCAGCGGTCGCAGAGCAGGGGGCCGGAGGCCGTGGCGAAGATCGTGATGTTGCGGCACTTCAAAACCGCGATGGGGGTTTCGTCCCGTCGGCCCAGCACCTCGACCGTCGCGGTGACTTCCACCGGCGTGAAGCGGGGGTCCCGCGTGCCGCCCAGGGGGACGGTGACGGTACTGCCGACGCCCGCATCCATGGCCCGTTCGACGGCGGGGTCGTCGCGGATGGGGAAAAGTACGCTACCCCGGTAGCCGCTTTCGAGGAACCCTTTCAGGATGGTGTTGCTGGTGCCCGGCGCGCCCGAGCTCGTGGCGTCGGCCGCGTCGGCGAAGACGACCGTACCCTTCGCCTTCGCGGCGATCCGGATGCCCTCTTCCACGCTGTGCAGCACGCACTGCATGTGGGACCGCATGTTCCAGAAGCTCCGGCCCACGTGCAGGGCTTCCCGCGCGGCCAGGTCCCGGTCTCCGTCCGTAATCACGACGACGCGGGAGCCCTGCTCCGGGCAGTCCGTCGGCGGGTGGCCCAGCATGATGCCCCCGGCGAGCACGTCATCCCGCTCTTCCAGGCGTTCCAGGTAGCGGATGAACGTCCCGTGCACGCCCGTGGCGGTCTTGAGCTCGTCCCCGCGGACCATGGTGGGCGTGTACACGCTGGCGATCACGGGCCGGGCTCCGTCCAGGATGCGCAGCAGCACCCCGGCGGCGCGCGCCCCGGTCTCGTACCAGTCGATATGGGGATAGGTGTGCAGGACGCTGCAGCCGTCCATGTGCGACAGCATGCGGCGGGTGATCGTGCCGTGCATGTCGAAGGAGGCGACCACGGGCACGTGGGGGCCGACGATTCGGCGTACCTCCTGCAGGATGTACCCTTCCGGGTCTTTCTCCACTTCCGCGGCCATGGCGCCGTGGAGGTTCAGGTACACGCCGTCGACCCCGGCTTTGTGCCGCGAGACGGCGTCGAGCAGTTCCGACGAGACCCGCTCGAAGCAGTCCTGCGTGATCGTGCCCCCCGCGCCCATGGCGGCGCTGTAGGTGGGCACGATTTCCATGCCTTCCCGGGCGGAAAGGGTATCGACCGCTCCGTCGACCACGCCGACCGGGTCCACCAGCATCCCGTCGCCCCGGGAGACGCGGAAGTCTTCGTACACCGTATCGTTAGGGTGGAAATCGTTGGTTTCCTGGAAAAAACTGCCGATCAGGATCCTGGGCATGACGCTCAATACCTCGACGTGCGCTCTTCCACCTTGGTGACCGTTTCGATGACGGCCGGCCGGCCCGCTCGATTTGCCTCGACGGCCCGCCGGACGGCCGGCGCGATCTGGTCGGGGGTGGTCACCTTCTCGGCATAGGCGCCCAGGCCGGCGCCGACGGCGGCGTAGTCTCCGCCCAGCCGGTTGCTGCCCCACCGCTCCGACGCGTAGGCCATGTGGTGGTCGTAATGGGTCATTACCCCGTTGTTCAGCACCACCGTAATGATCGGAATCTCCGACCGCACGGCGGTCTCCACGTCCAGCCCCGCCATGCCGAAGGCGGCGTCGCCCATGACGTTGACGACCTGCCTGTCCGGGTCGGCAATCTTCGCGCCGATGGCCAGTCCCAGTCCGTAGCCCAGCTGCGTAGAGGCGCCCCAGCCAATGTAGCTCCTCGGCGTAACCGTCTCCCAGAAGGGCGCGAGCTGCTCTCTCGGATACCCCGAATCGTGGGTGATGATCGTGCGCTCGGCGTCCACCACCCCGGCGATCTCACGGAACACGCGGTAGGGGCTCAGGGGCACCTCGTCCGATCGGAACCGCGGTTCCCATTCGGCCAGCCAGGCGCGCTTCAACCGGGCGATTTCCCCGATGCGGCCCTGTTCGTCGTCCCGGGGCCGCCCGTCGAGCTGGCGTTTCGCTTCCTCGACCATCTGCCGCAGCACGACCCGCGCGTCCCCCACCGCGCCGTAGTCGACGCGGTGCTCCCTGTTCAGGTCCCCGTGGCTGACGACGCACTGGGCGAGCGCCGCGCCGGCCGGCACGTCCGACTTGAACCCGGAGGTCATGCTCGTGCCGATGCCGAAGAAGAAATCGGTTTTCTTCAGGTATTCCGCCACCATGAGGGAGTGGGAAGCGGCGCCCGTGCCCAGGGACAGGGGATGGGTCTCCGGGAAGGCGCTCTTGCCGGCCAGCGTGGTCATGACCGGGGTCTTCGTCCATTCGGCGAACTCGATCAACTCGTCGGTGGCCTCGGCGTACAGCACGCCCTGGCCGGCGCTGATGACCGGGCATTCCGCCTTGAGCAGGGCCGACACGAGATCCCGCACGTCCTCGGGGGCGGCGCCGCTCCTGAAGGGTTTTACCGGCGTGTAACTGAACGCATCGTCCGGGATCTCCTCCTCGCCCACGTCCCCGGGGATCTCCAGCATGACCGGTCCGGGCTTGCCCTGTTTCAGCAGGCTGTACGCCCGCCCCATCATCTCCGGTATCCGGGCCGCCGAATTGATGTTCGAGACCCACTTGGTGATGCCGCGGTAGTTCTCCACCGATTCGAAGGCCAGGCCGGCGCCGGAGCGGGACCGCGGCGGACCGCCCGGGAGCAGGAGAATGGGCACGGAGTCCGCGTAGGCCTGCGCGACGCCCCCAAAGGCGTTCTCCGCGCCCGGACCCATCTGCATCATGAAGACCCCGATAGTATTCCCGTTCCGGATCCGGCTGAATCCGTCTGCGATATTGACCCCCGCCCGTTCCTGGCGGCATAGAATGGGACGCAAACCCTCGATCGCGCAGGCGTCGATGAGCGGGTGATGGGGAAAACAGCTGAACCAGTCCAGCCCCTCGGCCTTCAGGATCTTCGCAATGGCTTCGTTTCCGGTCATATACACTCCTTCGCCCGGGCGCCCTGTCCGTGCCCGGCGGCTACGCTACGGCGGCCCGTTGCCGCGTCCGCCCCTTCACGCTCGTCCGCAACGCGTCCGCCCCTTCACGCTCGTCCGCAACGCGACAAGCCCTTCACGCTCGTCCGCAACGCGTCCGCCCCTTCACGCTCGTCCGCAACGCGACAAGCCCTTCACTCTCCTTCGCGCCGCGGAGTCGACAGGGTCTTCCCGTCGTCATCGATCATCGGCCGGTGATAGACATAGGGCGGTTCGAGGACGGCCCGCTGGGCTTCGGTGAGTTCATTCGTCCATTCCGGCAGGCCGGTTTTGTATACGCCGCCGGTGTAGTGCATGTACTTGGGGGTGTACCGGTAGAAGAGCGACCTGCGCTCCCCCTGGCCCTTCCACGGCAGCGTGCCGTGGGTCGTCGCCTCGTTGAAAATCACCAGGTCGCCGGCCTTCATGGGCACGTGGTGGACGATCTGCCGGTCGGCTTCGTAACGGGAGATGTCCGCGGGCAGGGTGAAGTTGGCCTTGTGGCTGCCCGGGATGACGCACAGCCCGCCGTCTCCCGGGTTCACGTCGTTCAGCTGGTACTGGCAGTTGATCAGTCCGCAGCGCATGGCGCCGTTCTGGTAGTGGTAGAACCGGGACCCGTTGAACTCGGCCAAGCCGTACCCATGGAGGTTCAGCCCCTCGGTCCCCACGCTCGACGTGTAGATGAAGGGATTGTGGTCCAGCTTCCACCCCCGTCCCAGCAGGGTGTTCAGGTACGGGATGATCCGGGGGTTGGCCAGCACTTCGCGGAAGGGCAGGCACCAGGGCCGGTCCCACGTCAGCATGCCCTCGTAGAGGCCGCGGTACCGCTTGCCTTTCAGGGCCTTGCTGGCCGCGGTGACCACGTCTTCCTCTCGCTTGTCGTGATTGGCGTCCAGGGCCTCGTTCAACGCCGCAACCTGTTCCGGCGCAAGGGCGTTTCGCACCACGATGAACCCCTGCAGATCGAAGAGGTACTTTTCGTGGGGTTCCATGGTGGCGAAGGGCGTGGATGGCTGGCTCATGCCGGATTGCGCTTTCGTTTTACTGGCGGGCGTCGGAAATTTCGGCCAGGCGTCGGGATGTCTGGGCCTCCGGAAGTTACGGCCAGGCGTCGGCGTTTCGGCCGGGCGTCGGGATGTCTGGCGAGCGTCGGCGAGCTTTCTGGTCCTCCAGGCCTCCAGGCTACGCGGTGATCCCCTTCGGCCGGCGTCGGCGATTGCGTATGCGCCGTGTCAGATGCCTTCCCTGCGGGGCCGCGCGATCGTTTCGCCGTCGTCCTCGATCAGGGGGCGGTTGTAGATATACGGGGGTTCCAGCACCGCGCGCTGGGCTTCGGTGAGCTCCCGCGTCCACTCGGGCATCCGGGTTTCGTAGACCCCGCCCTCGTAGTGCATGTATTTCGGGATGTAGCGGTGGAGCACGCAGCGCCGATCGCCCGCTCCCTTCCACGGCAGCGCGCCGTGGGTCGTCGCTTCGTTGAAGATCACGAGGTCGCCGGCCTTCACGGCGACATGGTGGAAAATCTCCTGGTAGTCCTCGTAGTGGCGGACGTATCCCGGCATGGGGAAATTGGCCTTGTGGCTGCCCGGGATCACCGTCAGTCCGCCGTCGCCCGGATTCACGTCGGTCAGGTAGAACTGGCAGACGATCAGTCCGCTGCGCATCCGGCCGTCGTCGTACATGTAATAGGTGGACCCGGCGAACATGCCGGTGCTGTTCCCGTGGAAAGGGGTGCCCTGGGCGCCCCGTCTCGAGGTGAGCACATCGATGTTGTGATCCAGCTTCCAGCCCCGTCCCATCATGGTGTTGAGATAGGGGATCAGCTTCGGGTGGGCGAGCAGGTCGCGGAAGGGCTGGCACCACGGCCGGTCCCAGATCAGCATCCCTTCGTAGTGTACGTACTGCGTTTCCGGTCCCGCCAGCGGCGTACCGTCCAGCGCGCCGCCCGGACCGTGTTCGCTCGTCCGGTCCGGGTTGGCGTCGAGCGCCTCGTTCAGCGCCCGCACCTCTCCGGCGGAAAGCAGGCCCGGCACCACGAGAAACCCCTGGAGATCGTAGAGGTACTTCTCGCGCTCGCTCATCATGGCGAAATCTTCAGGGTCTCCGAACATGGCCATGGCGGTCTCCTCGCGGCTTGCGCGATTTAATCGGGCATCCAGCCGACGCGAAACGGGAATGACCCCTTTCCGGCGTCACTGGACGAAAACATCGATTATCAGGAATATAGAAAACGGTGGGGCGTAGTCAAAGACTAGATAATACGCAGCATGAAGAACCGATCGATTGTGGACGTTCAGCTCGCCGGGAGAAGGATGGAAGATAGACTGGCGCACCGCGAACGAAACGCTGAAATCAACCGGCGTCCGATGTCCTCAGCAGCCCCTCGACGCGTCCGAGGCGGCCGTTCATGTCGTGCATTTCGGTACGGATGGTGGCGACTTCCGATCGCAGAGGGGCGATTTCTTCCCTGATCTCGGCCTTCAACTCTTCACGGACGGCGGCGACTTCCTGTCGGACGGACGTGATTTCCGCCTTCAACTCCCCTTTTAGCTCCCCGATATCGGACTTGAGCTCCCGCTTGAGTTCGTCCCTTCCGGTCTTCGCCTGGTTCCAGAAGAAGATGAAGGCCGTCAGCAGCGTGGCCGGCGTAACCAGCAACTGGGCAAGTTCCATGTTCGCGGTTCCCTTCCAATCGTGCCTGCGATGAGGCGAAGCCGAAGCGATATGCTTGCTTAAAGGAACAGTCGGCGAAACCGGGATGATCTCGTATACAATAGTAGTTTTTTTGATTACGAGACGGGCGTGCCTGATCGTTTGCCATACTGCAACGCTTTTGTAATCCACGTCATAAAACCGGACGCCTCGGTCCGATCGGCGGCCGAGGCGTCGTCGTGCGCATCCATCTGATGACTGCCTGTCCATCAGGATACTGCCAATTCCGTCAAGTACGCGGCAATATCTGAATCTTTGCTCAACTGCGGAGAATAGCGTCCATCGCGTCCCCTGCCCCGCCTAGTACTTCACCGTGCAGCCGTAGGCCCGGGTCATCTTGACCGGCACTTCCTTGCCGGCGAGCGCCGCGTCGAAGGCCATGACGACGTAGTTGTCGGCCTTGGGCACGTCGGCGATGTTCGCCGAGCGGATGCTGTCGATGGCGCCCATGTAGATCAGCGTGCCTTCGGGGTTGATGATGTACATGTGCGGCGTGTGGGTGGCGCCGTACATCCTTCCGACGTCGCCGGTTCCATCGAGCAGGTAGGCGTCCACTTTCGACGCGTGGTTCTTCAGGCGCTTGTGGATTTCATCGTTCGAGAACTGGCCCTGCTTGCCCTCGGCGGACGAGTTCACGGCCAGCCAGACGACGCCCTGTTCGCGGTACTTGTCCTGCAGGCCCTGCATGTTCTTGCTCTGGTAATGCTTGACCACGAAGGGACAGTCGTAGTTGATCCATTCCAGGACCACGTACTTGCCGCTGTAGTCCGACAGGGTCACGCTGTTGCCATTGGTGTCCGTCAGGGTGAAATCCGGTGCGGCACTGCCTACCTGGGCATCCCCGCCGGCCATGGGCGTCGAGAAGTTGGCGAGCAGGGCCGCGGCGGCTATGGCCACTACGGCTATGGGTATCAGGATCTTCTTCATGAAACTCCTCCTTGGATTTGGAACGTGAATCCGCGTCTGTACATTCAAATGACGTGCGTTGTCAATCGATCCGTCCTGCCCGGTGACGTGCGATGTCAGTCGATCAGTCCGACGCGCCGCCCGTCCGCGGCGCTTCCCGTTTCCGCCTTCTTCAGGGCATCCAGTACCAGGCCGGGCGTGAGCAGTTCCGGCAGGATCTCCGGTTCGGAATCCGGCCCGCCCGTATACAGCACGTACAACGGGACGCTGTTGCGGCCGAAACCGGCAAGCGCCCGGGTGATCTCGGGATCCCTGGAAGTCCAGTCGGCCTGGACCGGGACCACGCCCAGGGTCTCAAACTGCTCCACGACGCGGCTGTCGCTCAGCGCCACGCGCTTGTTGACCTGGCAGCTCAGGCACCAGGCGGCGGTGAAGTCCACGAACACCGTTTTTTCCGAGGCCCGAAGGTCTTTAATGAGCTGCGCTGAAAAAGGCTCCCATTCCAGCCCCGATCCGGCCGGCGCGGCCGCGGCGGTCCGCTCCGCTTCCGCCGGTGCCGGCACCTGGCTCAGTACGGCGGCCATGCTCGCGATGATGATCACCGCGGCGACGGCACGGGCCGTCAACCTCGAGCGGCTGCCCGCGGCAAAGCCTCCCCAGCGGCCGAGGACCCAGCTTCCGATGCCGACCAGGACCAGCAGGACCATCACGAGGGCGACCAGGTTGGGGTCCGTCTGGAGGTTCAGTACCCAGAGCAGCCAGACGACGGTGGCCATCATCAGGAACCCCATGAACTGCTTGAACGATTCCATCCAGGCGCCCGGTTTCGGTACGTATTTGAGCAGGGCGGGAACGGAAGACAGGGTCAGGTAGGGCAGGGCCATGCCCAGGCCCAGGAACCCGAAGATCGCCAGGGACTCCGCCGCGGACTGCGTCAGGGCGTATCCCAGGGCCACGCCCATGAAGGGCGCGGTGCACGGCGTGGCCACGACCGTGGCCAGGACGCCGCTCAGGAAGGAACCGCCGAGCCCGCCGCCCGAATCCATCCTCCCGCCGAGCCCGACCAGGGAAGTGCCGATCTCGAATACGCCGAAGAGACTCAGGCCGAACATGAAGATGATGACCGACAGGATCACGATGAAGGCCGGAGACTGGAGCTGGAAGCCCCACCCGAGCTGTTCACCTCCCGCGCGCAGGGCGATCAGGACGGACGCCAGCGCGAGAAAGGAGACCAGTACGCCCGCCGTGAAAACCAGTCCGTGCCGGCGGGCTTTTGCCGGGTCGTCGCCCGCCTGGTGGATGAACCCGAGCACCTTGATGGACAGCACGGGGAGCACGCAGGGCATGAGGTTGAGGATCAGGCCGCCCACGAGGGCGAAGAGCAGGGCCTGCCACAGGCCGGACACCAGGTCGCCGGAACCCGCCGCGGCCGCGAGGCCGGAACCCGCCGCGATGCCGCCCGCGGCAGACGGTCCGATGGCGGCGACGGCCGCCGGCAGCCCATCGGCATAGACGGCGTTCACGGCCAGCGCCTGCTCCGATCCGGCGCCGCGCCAGCCGTCCGGCGACACCAGGACGCCCGCGACCTGCTCCGGCTTGCCCGTGTAGAAGCCCGACCTGCGCATCGTAAGCAGGTACCCGGTATCGGTTTTTTCAAGGCGCTGGGGCGATACGTAGTCGATCAGGTCTTCGTTGTACGGATAGAACTCGACGCTGGTGAGGCTGCCGCGGAACCACTCGGGCGGAGCGGCGTGCAGCGCCACGGTGGAATCGGAGATGGCGGCCTGGACCGTCCAGCCGGGCACCGGGACCGGAAGTTTCTCCCGGGCGGTGGTAAACAGCCCGATCCATCTTTCGTCGGCCCGGGGCGCCTCTTCGGACACGGGCAGCGTAACCTGGTATCCCGACTCTCCGGGAAGGCAGATCTCCTCGCAGACCAGCCAGGAGGCGTAGGCGCCGATGTCGGCCGTTCCTCCGGCTTCCAGGCCTGCCGGAGGAGTGATCTCCACGAGCAGGAGCGTCTCGCCCTCGTACCCGTAGCTGGCCAGGATGTCGAGCACGATCTTCTGGGGATAGGGCCAGTTGATCTCTCCGGCCCGGAAGCCTTCGGGCAGCGTCCAGTGGATCTCCGTGGGGAGGCCCGAATCGGCCGGGTTGCGCCAGTAGGTGTGCCAGTGATCGTCCATCTTCATCCGCAGCCCGGCCCAGAACGGCTGTCCCGGCTTGATGGACGTCGTCTCCACGACCAGTTCGGTCTCCATGTAATCCGTGCGGACCGCCTGGCCGTGGACGGGCCAGGTGGAGAGGACGAGAACGCTCAGCAATGCGAGTAGAACGTATTTGGATCGTATCATAATCAACTTCAATATGGACATAAAATCCCGGCCGTGTCAAGGCAGTATGGGCCCCGGCCGCCCTTCGCCTCGCCCGGCTCGCCTGCAGACGCGCCCCTACTTGCCCGTCGCCTCGCCCGGCTCGCCTGCAGACGCGCCCCTACTTGCCCGTCGCCTCGCCCGGCTCGCCTGCAGACGCGCCCCTACTTGCCCGTCGCCTCGCCCCGGCTCGCCTGCAGACGCGCCCCTACTTGCCCATCGCCTCGCCCCGGCTCGCCTGCTGACGCGCCGGCCGGCCCGTCAGGGCTACACGCCGAACCAGTAGTTGAACTTGACGAGGAATATGTTTTCCGAATCGCCGCCGAACAGGTTGCCGAAGTCTCTGCCGACGTCCAGCGTCCCGTTTTCGTCCCGTTCGTTGCGGGTCTGCTGCCAGACCAGGAACACCCGGGAACCGGGCCGGTACTCCCAGCGCAGCACGACGTTCATGCGCAGGGACTGGATGTTGAAATCCCGGTCGGAGAACCCGATGTCCGCCATCCCGTCTCCGTCGAAGTCGAGATGCCGCAGTCCGTCCGCCGGATCGATGAAGGAACGCGTTCCTTCCTGCAGCACGTCGAAGTCGAAACTCTCCGGACGCAGGAGCTGCTTGTAGTTGAGGTAGTCACCGGACGACAGCAGCGGCTGGGCGTACAACTGCAGCGTCAGGTAGGGTGAAAAGGCGACGTTCAGCCGGGTCTCGAGAGAAAGGGACTGCCGCTTGAGGTCCGAGAACAGGTACCGGCTGCCGTAGGTCGGTTCGAACGCCAGCACGTCGGTCCGCGTGACGTACTGGGAAGGGTTCCTTTCCCACCGGATGTATGGCGAGACTTCCAGTTCGAAGTTGGGCGAAGGGCGTATCGAGGCGTCGATACCGGTGCGCCACTCGTAACCGCCGTGCTGGACGCTTTCGTAGTCCAGGCCGGACCGCAGGGAAACGCGCTTTCTGCGGTCGGAGGTGACCTCCATGCCGATGGAATAACCGCCCGGCCTCTCCATGACCGGACCGCCCCGGGTACTCGTGTCGCTGAAACGGGTGGGGGAATACCGGGTATCGAATTCGATCTCCCAGTAGTTGTCCAGCTCGAAATCCGCGCCGGCGAAAAACGCGCCGCTCTTGTAGGCGTGCCGCCAGGAGGACCAGGACCACGGATCGTCCAGCGCCTCGTGCCTGAAGTTGTAGAAGGTGAAGGCGTTGAGGCGGTAGTTGCGAAAAATCCGGCCCGGCGTGATGTTCCGGTACTCGAGCCGGGCGCCGCCGTCGAGTCGTTCGCCGGACCGCGAGAATCCCAGGTCGTTGATCTCGAATCCGGGCGAAATCTCGGCGAACCAGACCGATCCGGACCAGGGGCTTCCGTCGCGCTTCGCGAACTGCAATCGCCAGTTGTACCCGTTCATGGACGTGGCGGTGGAGTCCACGGCGAACCTTGTGGCGTCGGGACGCTGGAAGTAGTGATTGCTGGACCGCTGCAGGCGGATGAGCGCTTCCGTGCCGCCCTGGACGCGGCTTCCGACGAGATAACCGTAGACGGCCCAGTCCCGCGAGCGCGTTCCCCCCCAGTTGTGTTCGAAGTCCATCCCCGCGCTGAAGGCTTCCGACGTGAGGTAGTCGAAGGCGCCGTCATCGGGCAGGGCCCGGTGCATCAGCGTGCCGACGCCGCCGAACTGGCTTGCGCCGTTCCTGAAGTCCCGCCGGACCCGGAAGACGCCGAATTCCGCCCGGGGTTCAACCGTAAATTCCTCGGTGCTGCCGTCGGCTATCGTATAGGCCTTCCCCGATTCCCGGCCCGTGACCGCGGTCAGGGCGCCGATGGACAGGCCGCCTGGCGATCGGCCGGTGATCTTGGCCGCGCCGAGAATGCTGGTCTCCGTGGGTATGTCGGCAAAATCGGCGCCATCCGGCGTGCCGCCCCGGGGCTGGCGGCCGATCCGGCGGCTGTAGTACAACTCATCGCGGCCGGAAAGGCCGAAATCGAAAAGCTGGGCATCCAGGACGAAAAAGGGCCGTTGTTCCTGGAAGAACGTTTCGAAGGCCGAGAGGTTGACGACGGCGGGGTCCACCTCCACCTGCCCGAAATCGGGATTGATTGTCGCGACGAGATGGTAGTTTGAACCGATGCCGTACCGCGCGCCGAAGCCGGCCCGCGCATTGAAGTCGGATCCGTCGAAGAAGGGGTTCCCCTGTTCGGCCCGCGCGGTGCGGGCGCCGCCGAGGAAGTACGGCCGGACGTCCAGGCGGCGGGTGTCCGACGGAAGGACCAGTCCGTTCAGGCGGCCCAGGACGCTGACTCTTCCGTACCGCAACCGGGACTGCAGGGCGAAATCAATGATCTCGTTCGTGGCCAGGCACCTTCTCATGAAGTTCACACCCCACGACTGGGAGGAATCCGTCGATTCGTATCGTATCTGGGAAAGGGGGATGCGCATCTCGGCGACCCAACCCCGGTCGTCGATCGTCACGGCCGACTCCCACACGGCGTCCCACGCGTCGTCCTGCCGCACGTCGTCATACAGGTAGGCGTCGCGCTGGACGCCCGCGGCGCTGACGCGGAACTGGTATCCCGTCCGCTTGTCGTTGTTCGGGTCGATCGACACGGAGAACAGGTCGAACTGGCCCCTTTCGTCCCGGCGGACGAGTTGCCTGCCGATCTGTTCGGGATGATCGTCGAACATCCTGGCGCCGATGTATATCGCGTCGGCGTCGTAGAGCACCCGTACCTGGGTGGCCTTGTCGGGATCGGCCCCTTCGACCGGTTCGCGCTGGACGAACCGGGAGGCGGGAACGGCCGACGTCCACGCCGCTTCGTCCAGGCGGCCGTCAATGGAAATGTGGCCGGTCCGCGACGCGGCCTCTATGGCTGGCATGGGAAGATCCGCGGGGTCGTTCCGGGCGGCGTCGTCGCCCCAGGCCTGGGCGGCGAGGGCGAAGACAAGAACCGCTAGCGAGATGAAGGACGCGGGCCGCATGAAGGACGCGGGCCGCATGAAGGGCGTAGTTCGCATGAAGGGCGTAGTTCGCATGAAGGGCGTGATTCGCATGAAGGGCGTGATTCGCATGAAGGGCGTGATTCGCATGAAGAGCGTGATTCGCATATTTATCGTGGAGCCTGGATCGCCGTCCGTACCGGAGTTATGAAACACCGGGAGTCCGGCTGGTTTCACGTTGTATGGATCAGGGCGCCGTCCTTGCTCCCATGGACGGGCGGGACCCCGGCCGATCTCCCGGATGCCAATTCGGGAACCCATCATATCTACAATCACCGCAGGGATTTACTTTAAAGAAAATACAATCGAATTACAATCGGATCAACGGACCCAGGTCAGCACGAAAGCCGGGGGCAGGTTCCGTAGCACGACGGCGTCGCACCGGTAGTCGGAGAAAAGCGGCGCCATGCTGCGCCGAAAACGGACCGCCGAAGGCAGATAGTAGGCGTGAACGTACTGGAACATGCGGAATACCGATCCGGGCCTCAGGAGCCGGTCGAGATTGCCGATGATCTCGTCGATGACCGGGGCCGGCATGGTGGAGATGGACAGTCCGCAGATGACGGCCTTGACCGGCGGGGTTCCCGAGTCCGCGTGCAACTGGTAGGCCCGGGTGACCGAATCGTGCTCGAAGCGCAGGTTGGGAAAGCGCTCCCGCAAAAGGCGGACGAACCGCGGTTCCAGCTCGATGCCGATGTACCCGCCGTCATCCGGAAGGATATGGCGGATCTGGTCCGTGAGCGCGCCCGTGCCGGGACCCATCTCCATGACGGATTCGTCGCGATCGATCTCGAGCCCGCTCGCCATGACCCGGGCGAGCCTCCGGGAACTGGGCGTCAGGGCGCATACGCTCACGGGGTTTTTCAACATGACCCGGAGAAACAGGAAGAAGGGATGCTGGGCGAATCGCGACATGGACGGCCGGGTTGAAGCTGCAGTCGACATCAGGCAGAGCGCACAGGGACCTTTTACAGCCCCGTGGAATATATGGCCTCATCCCGCCGGAGGCAATACCAATAAGCGATTTCCGGGCCGACCGGGCTTATGCGGGCTGGCCGGGCTGACGGGACAGTCGGAAAGTCCGTGTCGAGCGGACCGGCCGGACTTATTCGGGCCGGCTGATCAGGCTGACTGGGCTGCCCAGGCTATCCGGGCCGGGCGGGCTGGCCGGGCGGGGGACGCTTCCTGACGGGCAGCAGGCCCGGATAGGGGGTCCGGTACCGGTACAGGAGGTAGAGGGCGAAAACGAACACCGGTATGTTCAGCAGCAGCAGTTCCGGAGGCCAGGTCTCGATTTCGACACCGGAGCGGTAGAGCAGGAAGGCGAAGGCGTTGTTGCCGGCATGGAGCAGGATGCACGGGAATATGGAACCGGTAAGGACGGCCACGGCGGTCAGCACCATGCCCAGGTAGGACGTCGGTATGATCCGGAACAGGGCCTGGTGGAACAGTCCGAAGATCACGCCGACCACCAGGATGAGCACGAGCGGTCTCAACCGCCGGTGGAGACCGTGAAGCAGGAGGCCCCGGAAGGCCATTTCTTCCACGATCCCGGGCGTGACGGCCAGCATGAGCAGGATCTGCCACATGGGGAAGTCGTCCGGAATGAGCTGGCTGGCGAACTTCTCCAGCATTTCCTCCGGGAAGGGAAGGAAGACACTGGACAGTCCCACGACGAAGATCCCGGTCAGCAGGGTCGAAGGCACCAGGAGCAGCACCGCCAGCCAGACCTGGGGCCGGACCGGACGGATCGCCAGGGCCTCGCGCCAGTCGAGCCGGTGTACCCGGATCATGAGCAGAGAGCCCAGGAAAAAGACGCCGAACATATTGAAGGCCCATTGCCCTTCGAGCCGGGTCAGCGCGTCCACGTTCGCCGGCGCGATGACGATCAGGGCGAACATGCCGGCGAACCAGAGGAGCACGCGCCGGGGGAACAGCGCGGCGCCTCCCTGAAGATCCGCCTCGTCGGCCTCCTGCGCGGTGATCAGTCTTTCCATGTCCAGCATGCGGGACGACATTCTGAGCAGGAGGAAGGCGGCAGCGAGCATGGACAGGCAGGTGACCAGGAGCATGGGGATGTCGTAGTGGGCTACCATGATCTCGCGGACGGCCACGCTGACGTTCGCCACGGGAACGACGGCGATCAGCGACCGCAGGGACACCGCCGGCAGCAGGCCCGCCGCCGTAAGGACCATGAGGCCGAGAAAAACCGGCAGGATGTAGAGCTGGGTCTCCCGGTAGGTCTTCGCATAGGTGGAGACCAGGAGCAGCAGGGACGAAACCACGACGGCGACGGGGACGAAGAGGGCGAACAGCACCAGCACGGCGACGGGGGAAACGTCGATGTCCAGCTCGGCGGGGAGTTCGATCAGCCCGAGGCCGAGGTAGACGAAGAGGTTGCCCGCCTGCGCCAGGGTGATGAAGAGGGCGACGGACAGGATCGTCAACTGCTTGGCGGTAATGATCTCGATCCGGCTGGCCGACGTGGTCAGGAGGGTCTCGAGGGAGCCGCGCTCTTTCTCTCCCGCGACGCTGTCCATGGCCGCCACCGACGCGCCGGTAAGCGTGAGGAAGACGAGCAGCAGCGGCAGTAACCGTCCGAAATAGAATCCCGCCGCCTGCTCCGGCGTCGCCACGTCCACCCTCGACAGCCTGATGGATTCATCGGGATCCCCCGCGAAGCCGTGGCTGCGCAGTGCGTCTGCGCGGTCCTGCTTCCTGGCTTCCACCAGGCGGTCCACCATCGCGGCGCTGCCCGCCCTGGATTCGTCCCGGTTGGCGCGGAAGTAGACCCTGACCACGGGGACGCCCGGGTACCGCTCGTCCGCCACGGTCACGTCGATGCGGTCCTCCTCCCCGCCGCCCGGCTCCGTGATCGCTCCTTCGACGGTCGCCGCTTCGCGCCGCTCATCCGGGCCTTCCGCCGAGTCGGCCGCGGCGGCGGCCAGGTCGAGCGAATCGGCTTGCGATCCGGTCAGGGCGTCCAGGTAGAAATCCAGTTCGCCCGCGGCCAGACTCGAATCGGGCCTGGCGGCCTCCACCTCGACGAAAGAGACCGGCTGCCGGCCGTCCCCGGCCTCTGCCGCCGCGCGCAGTCCGCCCCTTCCGATGAGCGTCCGGACGGAGTCGGCGTATGCGCCCGCCACGGCGTAGCGGTAGGTCGTCGCGTCCAGCCGGTCCTGGCGCAATTCGCTCATGAACTTCATGCCGAAGAGGATCGCCGGCAATACGACCAGCGGCAGCAGAATACTCAATACCACCGTCCGCCGGTCCCGCAGGAGCATGCGCGTTTCGTGCCTGAACAGCAGTCCGATCGTTGCGCGGTTCATGCGTCCTCTCTGATCAGCGAGACGAAAACGTCTTCGAGGTAGTGCGCCCCGGTCCTTTCACGGAGCGCGTCCAGGGTGCCGGAGGCCAGGATCCTTCCCTCGTGGATGACGGCGATCCGGTCGCACAGCTTTTCGGCTTCGCTCATGATGTGGGTGGAGAACAGGATGGTCTTGCCCTGCGCCTTGAGTTCGGTCAATATGGCCTGCATTTCCAGGGCGTTGAGCACGTCGAGGCCCACGGTGGGCTCGTCGAAGATCAGGATCGGCGGATCGTGGGCCACGGTCCGGGCGATCGCCACCTTCTGCTTCATGCCGCTGGAGAGTTTGTCGATGCGGGTGCGGGCGTAGTCCTCGACGCCGAAGCGCTCGATCAGTTCATCGACCCGGGCGGGCGTCCGGGACGGGGAATATCCGTTGATCCGGGCAAAGAACTCGATGGTTTCCCGCGCGGAGAGCCGGGGGTACAGCGCGGTGGTGGCGGAATAGAACCCCACGTGCCTGCGGACCTCCACGGGTTCCCCGGCCACGTCGAAACCCATGATCCGGGCCGTGCCGGCCGTGGGCTTGAGGATCGTCGTAAGCATCCGCAGCGTCGTGGTCTTGCCGGCGCCGTTCGCGCCCAGCAACCCGAATATCTCGCCGGGCCGGCAGGTGAAGCCGATCTCCCGCACGGCGTGCACGGGACCGCGGGACTCGTCGTAATACGTCTTGGTCAGGTCTTTCACGAATACGGGATCGTTCACGGTTGCCATCCTCCAGAGGGGTGACGGCGCAGGAGCCGGTGTTTCAGGTAACCCGTCAGTCCGCCTTCGTAACTGCCGGTCATGATGTCTTCGTAGCGGGTGATCGCCGCGGCGATCCGCAGGATGATCCAGATGTACAGGACTTCCATCACCAGGGTCAGGCCGATCTGGGGCCAGTGATATACGCCGCCGAGGGCCTCCCGGAACACCAGGCAGACGTTGATGATGGGCACGCAGGCCAGCCACGTCGTCAGTTCCAGGCCGGGGAACTGCAGGAAGACGGCCGGAACCAGGATCATGACGGTGACGAAGGGGCCCGCCAGGGACTGCGCGTCCTTGAACGTCCTCGCGAAGCTGGCCACGACCATGAGGAATGCGGACACGAACAGGGCGAGGAGCATCGTGACCAGGAAGATCAGCGGAACGGCCGACCAGGGGACCGTGAAGCTCAGGTCCTGGATCCGGTCTCCCAGCAGCGGCGCCATGAGGGTCCGCATGGAAAGGGTCATGGCCAGGAAGTTCAGCATGCCGGCCGTCGTGGACAGGGCGGCCACGTAGAGGAACTTGCCCGCGAGGATGTTGACGCGGTCCGTCGCGGCCGTAAGCGTGGTCTCCCAGGTGGACCGTTCCCGCTCGCCCGCCGTCGCGTCCAGGGCGGGATACATGCCGCCTACGATCAACATGATGATGACCAGGATGGGGACCGCCATCCCCAGGATGAATCGTCCCATGTCCCGGCTGGACGATACGTTCTCCCGTTCGATCCAGATCATCTGGTAGGCCGGACCGGACAGCCCGCCCGCCCTCCCCGCGCTTTCGAGGTAGGCCGCGCGGTGGCGGGTCACGAGGTCTTCGACCCGGCTCCTGGCGATCCGGCTCCGGTCCTTCGACGTGTCGCCGGTAATCCGCACCTCGAAGTCGTCCGCGGATCCCCCGTCCCGGGGAGCGAATTCGACCAGGAGATCCAGCCGGCCGTCGCGGATCGCTTCGAGGGGCTCTTCCATGGAGGTGACCGTCACGCGGTCCGCCGCCTCGATTTTGCCGACGAGCGCCGCGCCTTCGCCCGCGCCGCCGGCGATCATGACCCGCGCCGTGAAGTTCTCCGTCTGGCCGATGACGAAGGACAGTCCGGTGTAGGCCACCCACAACAGGACGGGATACATGAAGAGGGGTACCAGGACGACGTTGATGACGATGGAGCGTTCCCGCAGGGCGCCGCGGAGCTCACGGAGGAATACGAGGCGTGTATCGGTCAGGTTGAGCAATACGGCATCCTGTTCGCGGGACCGGGACAGTCTATTGAAATGACCTGCGGACCCATTCCCCGGCGTTGCGTACCACCTCGTCGGGATGCCGGAGGCTTCGGGCGAGATGCCCTTTCGTGCTGCGCAACGTGGGCTGCCGCGCGTCCTGGTAGCGCCAGTCCATGCTCCACCGGACCCGGTCGGTTCGGTTGGGCAGTCCCTGGTGGTAGAGCATGTTGTGGAAGAGGACGATGTCTCCGGGGTCCAGTTCGATGGAGACGGCCTGGTCCACGTAGGGTTCCAGGTCCTCCTGGGTGATCTCGAGGTAGAATTCCCGGTTTTCGTGCCGCGCCATGCCGATCAGGTGCGTACCGGGGATGAATTGCATGCAGCCGTTGTCTTCGCGCGCGGGCACCAGCGGCGACCAGACGTTGACCATGCGCAGGGCGTCCACCGTGTCCGCGCTATGGTCCCCGTCGCGGTGCACTTTGTACGTATATCCGCCGTCCTGGTGCCAGAGGACGAGCGTGGGGGCGTGGCCGGGCAGCTTGGGACGGATGGAATAGTTGGGATAGAGCCTGAGTTCCTCGCCCAGCAGGGCCTGGACGATATCCAGCAGGGGCGGGTAGAAGAACACGTCGTACATGCCCGAAAGGTGCAGCTCCTTGCGAAAGATGTGCGGGGCTTCTTCGGGAGCGTCGTCGCAGATCCGGGCGAGGCGCGTCTCGAAAGCCGATCCGCCATGGTCCCGGGAGATCTTCCCGTCCGCCATCAGGCGTTGCGCGAACCGGTCCACGAGTTCCTCCGCGTCCCGCCGGGCCGCATCCACGACCCGGTCGGGATAGAACCCCTTCAGGACCACGTATCCCGTTTTTTCGAACTGGTCGAGCCTGCTGTCGGTTTCCGTTTTCAACGCTCATCGCTCCTCGTTCGCCGTCCGCCGCCCGCGTTTCCTGCGTCTGCGGACTTCCTCCCGGAGGACGTATTCTATCTGCGCGTTCACGCTGCGCAACTCATCCTGCGCCCAGGCGTTGAGATCATTCCAGAGCGTCACGTTTATCCGCAGCAGGAGAGGCTTTTTCTGGTCTGGCACGATAGATAACCAACCGATATAGGGACGTCAATCGAATTCCGATACGGGCTCTTCACCCGAAACCCGTCCGTTGATCAGAATGCGCTCATCGCCTCCCGCCCTTCGATCCGGCGCGCGTCCGGCAAGCTTCTTGAGTCCGCCTGGTCCGCCCGGTCCGCCCGGTCCGCCCGGTCCGCTTCGCCCCGTCAATAGATGGAACCCGCGTTGACGACGGGCTGGGTGGAAGACTCGCCGCACAGCACGACCAGGAGGTTGCTCACCATGGCGGCCTTGCGTTCCTCGTCCAGGTCGACCACGTCCTGTTCCTTCAACCGCTCGAGGGCCATGTCGACCATGCCGACCGCACCGTCCACGATCTTCTGCCGGGCCGCGATGATGGCGTCCGCCTGCTGCCGTTGCAGCATGGCCTGCGCGATCTCCGGCGCGTACGCCAGGTGGTTGATCCGGGCTTCGGCGATTGCAACGCCCGCGTCGACCACCCGTTCCTGGATCTCGCTTCCCAGGGCTTCGGAGACTTCGTCGATGGACGACCGCAGGCTGGCGGTTTCGCCTTCGGTCTGGTCGTAGGTGTAGTTTGAGGCCAGGTGCCGGATGGCAGACTCCGACTGCACCTGTACGTATTCCACGAAATCATCCACTTCGAAGCTGGCCTGGGCGGTATCGTCGACGCGCCAGACGATTACGGCGGATATCTCGATCGGGTTTCCGCTCTTGTCGTTTACTTTGAGCTTGTCGCCGTCGAAATTCCGGGCCCGCAAGGAGACCTTCTTCTTGCTGTTCAGGGGATTCACCCACCAGAACCCCTGTTGCCTGGCCGTCCCGGTGTACTTGCCGAACAACGTCAGTACGCTGGCCTCGTTCGGTTCCAGGGTGAAGAACCCCTTAAACGAAAAAAGCAGGATGACCAGGACCGGCAGAAAAACCAGGACCAGGAGGAGCACGTCCCTGGCGCTCATCCCGGTGTCCAGCACGGGCGGATTGAAGGTGATGGACAGATCCATCACGGCCAGCGTGACCGGGAACAGGATGATCAGCACGATCAGCGCCCTCCAGCCGTTGACCACAAAAGGTCGCGATTCCTTAATCATTGCTTCTCCCAATTGTTGTGAGTAATAACAAAATGATATTATTATGATATCATATTACGCCGCGATGCGCCCCGTGTCAATAGAAAAAAGCGACAATGCCGGAATCTGCCGCCGGCGGACATGGATCAGCGGTTGAAGGGGGAAGGGGGAGAGGGGGTGAGGACAGCGGCCGCGGGGGCCGCGCAGAAGGACCGGGGCGGCGAGGCCGCGCAAAAAAAAGGGCGCCGTGGAAGGCGCCCTCTTGATCGTATCATGTTGCGGATGTAAAGGCCCGGTCAGCCCGGCCAGCCCGGCCAGCCCGGTCAGCCCCCGGGTTGCTTCACGTAGCGCAGGTAGGGCTTCACGCGGCGGATGTCGGAGTAGGTCTGGTCCGCTTCTTCGTCCGTGACCGCCGGAACGATGATGCAGTCTTCGCCGCTGTTCCAGTTCACCGGCGTGGCGAGCTTGTGGTGCGCCGTCAGTTGCAGGGAATCGACCACGCGCAGGATTTCGTCGAAATTCCGCCCCGTGGAAGCGGGGTAGGTCAGCATGAGCTTGATCTTCTTGTCCGGACCGATGACGAATACCGAGCGCACCGTCATCTTGTCGTCCGCGTTCGGATGGATCATGTCGTACAGCTCGGCGACCTGCTGGTCCGGATCCGCGATCAACGGGTAGCTCACGTTCGCGTTCTGCGTTTCGTTGATGTCGCTGATCCAGCCGCGGTGGGAGTCGAGGGGATCCACGCTGATGGCGAGGATCTTGACATTCCGCTTTGCGAATTCGTGGGCGATGTTGGCCATGTAGCCCAGTTCCGTGGTGCAGACCGGCGTGTAATCCGCGGGATGGGAAAAGAGAATGCCCCAGCCGTCCCCGAGCCATTCGTGAAAACGAATCGTTCCCTCGGTGGTTTCAGCGGTGAAATCCGGGGCCTCGTCCATTAAACGTAACGCCATGGGAATCCTCCTGCAAGTGCTTGAAATATAGATCGTTGTGGTGTTTGATCAGTAGCCTGATCCGTTGTCGGCTTCGATAATATATATATCTAGGTCAACAAAGTAAAGAATAAAATCAACGGGTGCACCAGATCAGGCCGCGCCGGACGATTTCCCGTGCTTCCGGCACGTCGAAATCGGCTGCCACGTGTCCCAGCGTGCAGTGGAAGACCCTGCCCTCGCCCCACGACCGCTTCCAGGCCGCGGGCATCACCGTCCCGTCGATCCACGGGTCGTGTTCCCCGCTGAACGTGGTGGTGGCGAGCACCTGGTTGGAGGGGTCCACGTGCATGTAATACTGCTCCGAGCGCATGGCGAAGTCGTCCAGGCCGGCGGTGATGGGGTCGTCATGATCGATGATGTTCACCTCGTAATCGATAATCCCGCCCGGATGGGACACCCACTGCCCGCCTACCATGTACTGGTAGTTCGTGTTGTTGCGGAAGGCGTCCGCCTGCCCGCCGTGCCAGCCGCCGAACCCGGCCCCGGCGGCGACCGTGTCCAGGAGCGCTTTTTCCTGGGCGCCGGTGATCGTGCTCATGGTCACGGTCTGCACGATGAGATCGTAGGTCGGCATGGCGTCGGCGTCCAGGTAGGCGTCGAGCGAGTCATGTTGAGCGACCTCGTATCCTTCCGCCTCGAGCAGCGGGATGAAGATGTCCTGGGACTGTCTGGGCTCGTGCCCTTCCCAGCCTCCCCAGACGAACAGGGCCTTCGGCATGTGGATGCTCCTGTGGTTGCGAGACCGCCGGCGCCCCTTGCGGCCGGGGGTTTCGACGTGCCATGGTGAATGGATTCGCGGTTTGAGCCGCTCGAGGGCGCTACGCCCGCGGGTCCCACCGGCTCGGGTTCATCCCCGGCGCGGCGGCCGACATCCCCTCCGGTTTGTTGCCGACGCCGAACTCGTACGACCGCATGCTGGGATCGCCCAGGAAGGGCCGGACGGAATCGGGCATCCGTTCCAGGTCCGACGGGTCCCGCGGCGCCACGTCGACGATCGGACCGGCCCAGGCCGGCCGGTAAGCCACCGCGAGCATGGCGCGGGACCGGTTTCCGGTGTTGGGCAGGGTTCCGTGAAACGTCCGGTGGTTGAGAAACAGCGCCGAGCCCGCGGTGCAGGGCACGACGACCTCTTCGGGATGCCGTTCGTACCGTTTGTACGGATGGGCGTCCGCGTGCATGCAGAGATGGGACCTGGGAACGACCCGGAATGGCGATACGTCCATCGTCAGGTCGTCGAGATAGTAGAGTACCCGCACGGTGATGGGACAACTCCCCTCGTAACCGAATATCTTCGATCCGTAGGGCTGTCCGTCCGTATGAAGGCTGATGCCCGGCGTGCCGGGTTCGGACCGGTCGTAGGTATAGTGTATGAATACGAGGCGGTCGCCGAACAACTCTTCCAGGAACCCGACCGTGGGTCCGTAGGCGATGAGTTCGGCCAGCTTCCGGCTTTTGAGGTGGGGGTCCCGGCAGCCCCGCTGCTTCTCGCTGTAGTCCCGTCCGACCGTTTCGAGCTCCTCGCATTCCGCCTTCAGTTCGGCCAGGTAGCCGGATGGGAGCCAGTCCGGGATGATCAGGTAGCCCTCCTCCTCGATCATCCGGATGCGTTCACCCCGCGACAGGGCGCGCCAGTCCCGGTCGTCCACGTTGAGCGCTGGTGCCTTATGCGTTCCCATCATGCCTCCTTCCGCCGGTGAAGCGGGCGCCTGGGGCGCCGCGGGCGGCGGGCCTTCGCGCGGGCGGCGGGCCTTCGCGCGGGCGGCGGGCCTTCCTCCGCGGGCCGTGTGCGCCGGACCGTCACAGCTCCACGCGGACGGCTTCCATGGCCCCGGCCGCCTTCGCGCGGGCCGATTCGATGTCGGGGCCGCGGGCTACGGCGACGCCGAGACGGCGGTGGCCGTGTACTTCGGGCTTGCCGAAAAGGAACAGGCCGGTGTCCGGCCGGGCGAGCGCGGCGCCGAGACCGCCGAACTTCATCCGGTCGGACTCGCCTTCCACGACGAGCGCCGCCGAGGCGGAGGGACCGAGCTGACGGATCGCGGGAACCGGGAGTCCCAGCACGGCCCGCGCGTGCAGGGCGAACTCGGACAGGTCCTGCGAGATGAGCGTCACCATGCCCGTGTCGTGGGGACGGGGCGAGACCTCGCTGAAGATCACGTCGTCATCCTTGACGAACAGCTCGACGCCGAAGACCCCGTATCCGCCCAGGGCGGCGGTTATCTTCTCCGCGGTATTCCTGGCGGCCCCCCACGCCTTTTCGCTCATGGGCTGGGGCTGCCAGGAGTACCGGTAATCGCCGTCGACCTGCCGGTGGCCGATGGGCCGGCAGAAACCCGTGCCTCCCGCGTGGCGAACGGTCAGCAGCGTGATCTCGTAGTCGAATTCGACGAATCCCTCGACGATCACCTTGCCCGCGCCGCCGCGGGCTTCATCGTGCGCCCGCCGCCAGGCGCCGGATACTTCCGTCCCGTCGCGGACCGTGCTCTGTCCCTTGCCGGAGGAACTCATGACGGGCTTGATCACGCAGGGCAGCCCGATTTCCCGGGCGGCGCGTTCGCAGGCCTCGCTCGACCCGGCGAAGCGGTAGGGCGAGGTGGCGAGACCGAGTTCCTCCGCGGCGAGCCGGCGAATCCCCTCCCGGTTCATGGTCAGGTGGACGGCCCGCGCGGTGGGGACGACGTTGAAGCCTTCCGATTCCAGTTCCACCAGGGCGCCGGTGGCGATCGCTTCGATCTCGGGGACGACGTAATCCGGCTTTTCCTTTTCGATCACCGCCCGCAGCGCGGATCCATCCAGCATGTCCACCACGTGGGAACGGTGGGCCACCTGCATGGCCGGCGCATTGGGGTAGCGGTCCACCGCGACGACTTCGACGCCGAGGCGTTGAAACTCGATGGCCACTTCCTTGCCCAACTCGCCCGAGCCGCACATCAGCACCCGGGTCGCCGAAGGGGACAACGGAGTACCTATCGCGGCCATCGGACGGTCCTTCCTGTGATGCCCGGTACCCTCATCCCCGGGCGCAGCGGTCAGATCTCGTTCACCGCCGCCGTCAGCTCCTGCACCGCGTCCTTGCCGTCGGCGAAGAGCATCAGGCAGTTGTCCGCGGCGAAGAGCGGGTTGGGGATGCCGGCGAAACCGGGACTCAGGCTGCGCTTGATGACCACGACGGTCCGCGACTTGTCCACGTTCAGGATCGGCATGCCGGTGAGCGGCGTGTCCGCCGCGTCCCGGGCCAGGGGATTGACCACGTCGTTGGCGCCGATGACGATGGTCACGTCGGTCTGCTCGAATCCGGTGTTGGCCTCGTCCATCTCCTTCAGGCGGTCGTAGGGGACGTCCGCTTCGGCCAGCAGCACGTTCATGTGCCCGGGCATGCGGCCCGCGACCGGATGGATGGCGAATTCGACCTCGATCCCGTTGTCTTCGAGCTGGTTGGCCAGGTCGCGCACGGCGTGTTGCGCCTGGGCGACCGCCATGCCGTAGCCGGGGACGAACACCACGCGCCGCGCGCTGTCGAGCACCATGGCGACCTCTTCCGCCGTGGTGGACTTCACCTTGCCTTCATACAGGTCGTCGGCGGGCCCGGTCTCGGTCTCTCCCGCGTCTCCGCCGACCCCCGCGAACATCACGTTGGCCAGCGACCGGTTCATGGCCCTGCACATGATGCTCGTCAGGATGAATCCGGAGGCGCCCACGAGCGAACCCGATATGATCAGCACGTTGTTGGACAGCACGAAGCCCGTCGCCGCGGCCGCCATGCCCGAGTACGAGTTGAGCAGGGCGATGACCACGGGCATGTCCGCGCCTCCGATGGGCACGACGAGGAGAATGCCGAGGACGGACGCGATGCCCACCATGATCCAGAAATAATGGGTGTTTTCGGGCTGCAGGATGCACAGGACGCCGGCCGCCAGTCCGGCGAGCAGGAAGAGGCCCTTGAGCACGTGGTCCAGGGTGAACCGCACCGCTTTCTCGGAAACGATGCCCTGCAGCTTGCCGAAGGCGACCAGGCTGCCCCAGAAGGTCACGCCGCCGATCAGCCCGGACGCCATGGTCGCGATGCCGAACTGCATCGATATGTCGTCCGCGGAACGCAGCGCGGCTTCGACGTAGGCCGCGCCGGCCACGAGGACCGACGCCCCGCCGCCGAACCCGTTGCAGAGGCCGACGAACTGCGGCATGGCCGTCATCGGCACTTTGAGCGCCCAGATGGCGCCGATCGCCCCGCCGAGGACGATGCCGGCGACGATGACTTCGAACCGTACGATCTGCTGGTCGATCAGCGTGACCACGATCGCGATGAACATGCCCAGGGCGCTCAGCCGGTTGCCCCGCACCGCGGTGCGGGGGTGAGAAAGGCCTTTGAGCCCGAAGACGAAGAGCGACGCGGCGACGAGATAGGCGAAGCGGACGAGATCGGGGGACATCCGCCTACTCCTTTCTCTTGAACATGTCCAGCATGCGGTTGGTGACGAGATATCCGCCGACCACGTTGATGGTTGCGAAGACCACGGCCGCGAAGCCGAGGACGGTGGTCAGCGTGGTGTACTGGCTGCCGGCCGAGAGGATGGCGCCGATGATCGTGATGCCCGATATGGCGTTCGAGCCCGACATGAGCGGCGTGTGCAATATGGGGGGGACCTTGGTGATGACTTCGAATCCGACGAAGACCGCCAGCACGAAGATGGTCAGTATGGCAATGGTTTCACCCATGGGGTACTCCCTGGCGCAATCGACGGGGCCCTGCCCGTCACGGGGAATCCGTGAGGAGGGCCCGGACCTGTTCGTTGACGATCTCGCCGCCGCGGGCTACCGTCGCGCCCTGCACGATATCGTCGTCGATGCCCGCGTCCAGCGCGCCGTCGTTGATCATCAGCTTCAGGAAATTCACGATGTTGTTGGAATACATCTGGCTGGCATGGAACGGTACGGTCGACGGCAGGTTCACTTCGCCCACCAGGGTCACGCCGTGCTTGACGACGGTCCTGCCGGGTTCCGTGATCTCGCAGTTTCCCCCCCGTTCCGCGGCCAGGTCGATGACGACCGACCCGGGCCGCATGCTCCGGACCATGTCTTCGGTCACCAGCACGGGCGCCGGCTTGCCGGGTACGGCGGCCGTTGTTATGACGACGTCGTTTTCCGACACGACGCGGGCCATCATCTCCCGCTGCTTCGCGTAGAACTGCTCGTCCATGGCCTGGGCGTAGCCGCCCGAATCTTCCGAATCGGCCGTGTCCAGTTCCAGTTCCACGAACCGCGCGCCGACGCTCTGGACCTGTTCCTTCACGGCCGGCCGCACGTCATAGGCCTGGATCACGGCGCCGAGCCGCCTGCACGTGGCGATGGCCTGCAGTCCCGCCACGCCGACGCCGACCACGAAGACATGGGCGGGCGTAATCGTACCGGCCGCCGTCATCATCATGGGAAACAGTTTCGGCAGGAATTCGGCCGCCATCAACGCGGCCTTGTACCCGCCGATGTTGGCCTGGGAAGACAGGGCGTCCATGCTCTGCGCCCGCGACGTCCGCGGGATGAACTCCATGGCGCAGGCGGTCGCCCGCCGGTCGGCCATCGCCTTGATCTCCGCCGGTGCCGAAAGCGGTTCCAGGAAGCCGACCAGCAACTGTTCGCCGCTCAACCGCGCGACGTCCTCCATGCCTGAATCGGGATTCGCGCCTCCGCCCCGCACCTGGGCGATCGCATCGGATCCATCGAATACGGACCCGCGCTCCTGCAGGACCGCGGCGCCGGCCGCTTCGTAGTCCGCGTCCGGTATGCCGGCCTCCCGGCCCGCGCCGGCGGCGACGCGGACGGCGCATCCCGCCTTTACCAGGGCGGCAACCCCCGCGGGAACGATGGATACGCGCCGCTCTCCCGGTGAGGTTTCGGTTGGGACGCCAATGGTCATGCACTGCTCCGTATGGATGACTGCCAGGGGGAACCGGGGTCGCGGGACGGCCGTGGTTCGCGGCTCTTCTCGTCCTGCTCCGTATGTGTTGCGTGACGGCCGGACCGCCAGGCTGCGTCCGGCCGAGTTGTATATATAAGGATTCCGGCCGGACGCGTCAACTCCCAGATTGGCGCCGGCGGCGCGCGGGACAAAATACCCGTGCGGTCCACGCGCATATTGTCATGGTACCGGCCTTGCGTTATTTTGAATGACGGGGCGGGCGGCCTTACTTCGGGCGCCACGTCCCGAAGCGCCGGATAAGGGCACGCGGCAGGAACGCGGATCATCGAACGGTCGCCGGTGACCGGAACGCCCCGGGCGGCCGTCTGTCCTCAGCCCCGGATGGAAAATGGCCCATGGCACGTTACGTACCCATACTGCTTTCATTTGTTTTCGCCGTCCCCGGTCACGCGCAGCAGGCCGTTTCGCCCCCGCTGCGCGCGGGGATGGAATCGGTGTCCATCGACCGGATCTGGTCCCATACGGAATTCCTGGGCAGCGACCGGCTGATGGGAAGGGCGACGGGGTCCGCGGGAGCCGATTCCGCGGCGGCGTACCTCGCGGAGCAGCTGCGTCGTCTGGAGCTCAGGCCGGGCGCGCGGGACGGCTCCTATCTCCAGCGCGTGCCGTTCCACGGGAGCCGGGCGCTTTCGGATTGCCTGTTCCAGGTCCGTGTCGCCGGCACGGTTTATGAACTCGACCTGTTCGACGACTACCTCCTTTACGACACGGGGGACTATACCACCGTGCCCCAGCCCGCGCCGCTCGTATTCGTCGGCTATGGCATCGTCGCGCCCGAGTACGACTACGACGACTACCAGGACGTCTACGTAAACGGATCGGTCGTGGTCTTCCTTTCGGGAGAGCCCTACTCGGAGGAGCCCGACTATTTCAAGGGCGTACAGCCCACGGTACATTCCATACCCGAACTGAAGCAGCGCCAGGCCCTGGCCCGGGGCGCCGTGGGCAGCATCATGATCCCGTCCTACCGTGAACACGGCGGCCGCACATGGAGCGAATGGCGGGACATTTTCGCCTTCGAGCACGTTACGCTGCTTTACGGCGAGCCCTCGAACATGACCGTGCTGGTCAACCCGGTCCGCGCGTCCGTGCTCTTCGAAGGTTCGGCCTACAGGCTGGCCGACGTGTACGAAATGGACCTGGATTACGAGATGCGCAGTTTCCCGCTCGAGGCGCAAATCCGCTTCGTCGGGCGTTTCCGGGAGCGCGACTTCTTTTCGTCCAATGTCATCGGCGTGCTCCCGGGCAGCGATCCGGTGCTGCGGGAAGAGTACGTGATCGTGTCCGCGCATTACGACCACCTGGGCGTGGGGCCCCCGGTCCGGGCGGACTCCATATACAACGGCGTGGCCGACAACGCGCTGGGTTGTGCCGGCGTGCTGGAAATCGCCCGCGCGATCGCCGCCTTGCCCGAGGCGCCGCGGAGGTCCCTGCTGTTTCTTTTCGTAACGGGGGAAGAAAAGGGCATGCTCGGCAGCCGGTACTACCTGGACCATCCGGCCGTCCCGCTGTATCAGACGATCGCGGCGGTTAACGTGGATGGACTCGCTATCGTCGACACCTTCGAGGACATCATCGGCGTCGGCGCCGACCTGTCCACCCTGGGGGAACTGCTGGACGCCGTGGCCGGTGAACTGGATATGTCGGTCTCGCAGATCCCGCTGGTGTTCCAGGGCCTGGACCCCTTTGCCCGTTCGGACCAGTTCGCCTTTGCCCGGGCCGGCATCCCGGCTATACTGCTGATGGAGGGGATCCAGTTCCGGAACCTGTCGAGCGAGACCGGCATCGAGATCTTCGTGAGCTGGGGAAGGACCCGGTACCACACGCCCTTCGACGACCTCGCGCAGCCGATCAACCGCGCCGCGGTCCGCCAGCACGTGCAGGTGCTTCTTGCCTACATCGGCGCGCTGGCCGACACGTACAGGCCGCCTCAGTGGGTTTCCCGGTCCCGGTACAGCCTGGAGCGGCTGCGATCCATCGTCGAGAACCGGTAGGAGACCGCGTGGACGGACTCATGATGCGACTGCTGACGATAGCCGGCCTGGCGATGTTGGCGTGCGCGATACCCACGCCGCCCGTAATGGACGTACAGGAACGGTTCAAGATCACGGGTTCGACCACGATGAACCGGCTGGTCCAGCTGTGGGCGATCGCGTACATGGACAAGACCCCCGGGGTGTACATCGAAACGGAGAGCGGAAGCAGCCGGTTCGGCATCGAGTCGCTGATCGCGGGCAAAACCGATATCGGGGCGGCCTCGCGGACCATGCTCGCCGATGAAGTCAAGCAACTGCTCGAGAAGCGCGGTTCCCTGGGCATGAGCATTCTGACCGCGAAGGACGCGCTGAGCATCTACGTGAACCGGGACAACCCCGTCCGCGATCTGTCCATCGACCAGGTGCGGGCCGTTTTTTCGGGACAGATCGATAACTGGAGCGAAGTCGCCGGCACGGACGCGCCGATCCTCGTGGTCAACCGCCCTCCGAATTCCGGCACGCGCGTTTATTTCGACCGGAACGTGCTGCAGCAGCTCGACTTCAGCCCGAACGCCCGGATCGTTCCCACCTCGAGAGCGGTGGCGGAAGCGGTGTCGGGAAATCCGAACGCGATCGGGTACGGCGGGATCGGGTACGGCGAAGGGACGGTCGCCTGCAGAATCGACGGTTATCTGCCCACCTCGGCCTCGGTGCAGGACGGGACCTATCCGCTGGTCAGGTACCTTTACTTCTACATCGTCCATTCCCCGCGCGGCGCGATCAAGTCTTTCGTGGACTGGATCCTCAGCGACGAGGGCCAGGCCGTCGTCGAGCAGGCGGGTTTCGTTCCACTCTGGGAACCGGGCAGCTAAGGAGCAGCCATGAACGACGCCGAACGATATGAATTCGACCGCCAGGGCTATATCGTGATCGAAGACATGCTGGATTCCGCCGCGGTGTCTTCCCTGTCCGAAGCCGTGGACGCACTGGAAGCGCACGCGTTGCGGAACCTCGAAGAACCACCCCGCAAGGTCAGCCCCTGGGGGCCGGACTATCACCGGAACCCCGAACTGGGATACCACGTCGACGGATCGGACGCGGAAGGAAGGACCGTCATCATCGAGGACTTCTGGAACGCCGACGAGCGGTTCGACGTGCTGGTGAACGACGGGCGGACCATGGATTATATCGGCGGGATCGTCCAGGGCAGGGCGACGATCAACAACTCCGAGATCCGGATCCGGTACCGCGGCAACCAGTCGGGTTCCCACGGCGGCATGCGGCCCGAGAACCAGAAATACCGGTATGGTTTCAACGCCAACGGGATCGATTGCATGATGGTGCGTATGATTTACTTCATACACGACGTATCCCGGGACCAGGGCGCTTTCTCGGTCGTCCCCGGCACCCACAAGACGAACCTGCCCTGTCCCTACGGCGGCAACCCGGACGAGGAGCCCGGCATGGTCGCGCTGGAGGTAAAGGCCGGCAACGCCATTCTGTTCACCGAGAACCTGCGCCACGGCGGCGTCACCAACCGTTCCGGCCAGGTCCGGAAGACCATCCACGTGGGGTACGGACCCTACTGGATGCTGTCGCAGAACCAGGCGACCATGGATGAGCCGCCCTATGTGACCGAATCCACGTTCAGGCGCTGGGACGACGACCAACGCGCCTTGTTCAAGCCGTGGCACAGGCCGCGCAGCTGACCTGCCGCCGCGAACCATTCAAGAAGAAAGGAATGACGACATGTCCGCCAGCCGTTCCGTGGAAAGATCGATGAATATGTATCACCGCGCCGGGGAGCTTATTCCCGGATGGACGCAGCTGATCAGCAGGCGGGCGAGCCAGTTCGCCAGCGGCGTAAGTCCCGTCTACGCCGAGTGGGCCAAGGGCGCCCGGTTCACGGACGTGGACGGCAACGAGTACCTGGACATGATGAACGCGGTCAGCGCCATCATCCTGGGCCACGCGGATGACGTGGTGGACGGAGCGGTAAAGGAACAGATCGACCGGGGCAGCATCTTCACCCTGAACAGCGAGCTGGAAATCGAACTGGCCGAGGAACTCGTCGAGACCATTCCCAGCGCCGAGATGGTGCGGTACGCCAAGGCCGGGGGCGAGACCTGCGCCCTGGCCGTCCGGATCGCGCGGGGCACCACCGGCAAGGACGTCATCCTGTTCTGCGGGTACCACGGCTGGCACGACTGGTACCAGTCCGCCAACTACCTGGTCGACCCGGAGAGCGGCGAGTACCCCTTCGCGGGCATCGAGCCCATCGGGGTGCCGAGGGTGCTGGCGGGTACGGCCGTTCCCTTCACGTACGGCGACCTGGACATGCTGTCGGACCTGCTTCGGCGGCACGACGGGCAGGTCGCGGCGGTCATGATGGAGCCCGCGCGCTCGGAACTGCCGCCCCCGGGCTACCTGGAATCCGTTAAGCGGCTGGCCCGCGAGCACGACGCGCTGCTGATCTTCGACGAGGTCTCCTGCGGCTGGCGCCTGCGTATCGGTGGGATCCAGGAGATCACCGGGGTGACGCCCGACATGACCACGCTGGCCAAGGCCATGTCGAACGGATACGCCATGGGCGCCGTCGTGGGCGCCCGCGAAGCCATGGCGCCCGCCGCTTCGATGTTCGTCTCGAGTTCCTACTGGAGCGACAACGTGGGGCTGGCCGCCGCGCTGACCACGATCCGCGAGTTGAAACGCCGGGATTCCGAACCCTTCTTCGAGGCCATGGGCGAACGGGTCAAAGCCACGATGAACGAAGCCCTCGAGAGCGCGGGCCTGCCCGGCGCCTGTGCGGGGCTTTCCTACAATCCCGGCCTCTCCTTCGATCTGCCCGAACCGGAACTCACGCCCATCGTCTCCACGCTCTTCGTCCAGGAGATGTCCCGGCGGGGCATTTTTACCCCTACCACGTTCCGGGTAACCATGGCCCACACGGAGGAAGACGTCCGGCAGCTGGGCGAAGCCGCCGCCGAGGTCTTCGGGCTCATCAAGTCGGGCCTGGACCGCGGCAATCTGGAAGAAATGCTGGAATGCGACCCGAAGAAGGAACCCTTCAGGCGGCTGGTGCGGTGAGATGGGTCTCTTTCAACCGGCGGCGTCTCGTTCCAGGATCCGCTCCGCCGCTTGCTCCCCGGAATGCACGCAGTCGGGCAGGCCTACGCCCCGGTAGGCGTTGCCCGCCAGCGCCAGTCGCGGGTGGGCCCCGACGAGCGATTCGATGCGCTCCACGCGCCGCGTATGGCCGACGAGGTACTGGGGCATGGCGTCCGGATAGCGCGCCAGGACGGTGCGCAGGGGCGCGGCGTCGATGCCCATCAGGTCTTTTAGTTCTTCCCGCACGATTTGACGCAGTTGCCCGTCATCGTACTGAAGCAGTCCCTGCTGAAGCGCGCCGCCGATAAAAGCGCGCAACAGGACGAGGTCGTCCGGCGCCCGGTTCGGAAACTTGACGCTGCTGAAGGTGCAGGCGATGATCTTGCGTTGCTCCACCGCGGGCGCCACGAAACCGAAACAGTCCAGGGGATGGGGCACCTCCGCGCGCCGGTACACCAGGTTCATGACGGCCGACGACGCGTGGGGGATGGCAGACAGTTCTCCGCACAGGTCCGTATCGATACCGCGCAGCAGTTCCGCGGCGTTCCGCGACGGCACGGCGAGTACGACAGCGTCCGCGTCGAAACGCCGGCCGTCTTTGCAGGACAGGCGCCAGCGGTTCCCTTCGCGGTTCAGGCCCGCCGCTTCGGCATGGGTATGCAACCCGTCCGCGGGAAGGCGCGCCAACAGGGCTTGCACGAGGGTTTCCATGCCTCGGTCGAAGGAAGCCAGCTCTCCGTACCGGGCGCCGCTGCCGGCGGATGCGTCCCCCCGGCGCTTCGCGGCCGCGCGCCGCTGCGAGACCATGGCCTTGATGACGCTGCGGTGGCGCCGTTCCATCTCGAGGAACCGGGGGATGGTGGCCTGCAGGCTGAGCGTGTCGGGGTCTCCCGCGTAGATGCCCCCGACGAGCGGCTGCACGACCCGTTCGAGTACCTCCGCGCCCAGCCGCCGGCGGACGAAGGCGCCGAGGCTCTCGTCGCCGTCCTGGGCGCCTCGCGGGAGTACCAGGTCCAGTGCGCACCGGACCTTGCCCCTCCACGAGAAGAGGGAAGAGGCCGCCATGGGCCACAGGCGCGTAGGCGCCATCATCAGGAATCCGTCGGGCAGCGGATGGAGCCGGCCGCGATGCACCACGTGGGACCTGCGATGGGTGTCCGCGGTCGGGATGATCCGGTCCGCCACGCCCAGGCGTCCGGCCAGGTCCGACAGCCAGGGCTTGGAGGAGAGGAAGGAGTCCGGCCCCAATTCGACGAGGCAACCTTCGAGCTCGATCGTGCGGATCGTCCCGCCGAATCGATCCGAGCCCTCGAGCAGCGCCACTTCCAGGCCTGGGCGCTTCGATTCCAAAAGCCGGTGAGCGGCGCTCAACCCCGCGATGCCTCCGCCGACCACCACGACCTTCATCGGGCACTTCCCAGTTCGTGCACGGCGTCCACCAGGGCAATGACGTGATCCTCCGGCGTCCCGGGCAGGATGCCGTGACCGAGGTTGAAGATGTGTCCGGGCCGTCCGCCGGCCTTGTGCAGGATCGCCGCGGCCCGCTTCCTGATCTCGCCGGGGGAGGCGAAGAGGATCAGCGGATCGAGGTTTCCCTGCACGGCCACGCCGTATTCCAGCCCCTGCCACGCATCGGCCAGGTCCACGCGCCAGTCCAGCCCGATGACGTCCCCGCCCGCTTCACGCATCAGTCCGAGCAGGGCGCCGGTGCCGACCCCGAAATGGATCGATGGGACGCCCGGCCGGAGGTGGGAGAAAACGTACCCGGTGTGAGGGAGGACGTACGCCCGGTAATCATCGGGCGAGAGGCAGCCGGCCCAGCTGTCGAACAGTTGCACGGCATGGACGCCCGCCTCGATCTGTTCGTTGAGGTACGCCGTGACGGCCCGTGCCAGTTTCGACATGAAGGCATGCCAGGCTCCCGGGTCCGAATACATGAAGGTCTTCAGGTGACGGAAGTCTTTGGAACTCTGTCCCTCGATGGCATAGGCGGCCAGGGTGAAAGGCGCGCCGGAAAACCCGATGAGCGGGATATGGGGAGGCAACGCCGGCAGCGCCATGCGGATGGCCTCGTAGACGAAGTGCTGGGACTCCGGCCCCGCTTCTTCGAGTTGATCCACGGCCCCGGCAGATCGGATCGGATTGCGGATGACGGGACCCTGGCCCGTTACGTATTCCAGCTGCAGTCCCATCGGCTGCAACAGGGGCAGGATGTCCGCGAAGAGGATGGCGGCGTCCACGCCCAGGCGTTCAGCGGCCATCAACGTGATTTCCGCCGTGAGTTCGGGGGTCTTGCACATGTCCAGGAAGTCCAGGTCGGATTTGAGCTCCCTGTAGGCCCGCTGGTAGCGGCCGGCCTGGCGCAAAAGCCAGATGGGCGTGTACTCCGTCGATTCCCGGCGGCAGGCCCCGAGGAAGGCCGATTCGCCCCGCGTACCGTATGGATCGCTCTCGAAATGCCATCGCATGTCGATACGCTGCCAGTACGACGTGTCCACTCCCCCGTCCACGGCGGTGCGCTTCTTGTTCACCAGGTAGCCCGCCAGGCGGGCCATCCCCGCCACGAGCGCTTCGCCTCCCGTCCCGTCGGGCTCGAAGTCGACCGATAACTGATGGCTTCTCCAGAGGTCCGTGCACGCGGGGCCGGCGGAGCCCACGGCCATCTGCCTGACGGCGTCCAGCAAGGCCTCGAGACGGCCGGTAGCGGCCGCCCGGCCGAACAACGCGCGGATCTGATCCGGTTCCGTCAGCAGCAGCACGGCGATGTCTTCCCGGACCAGGCGGTCCAGGAAGGCATCCGTACCTTCCGGCTCGTCCGCGCTGGCGACGACGGGTCTTCCGCCGCGCGCGGCAATGGATGTCCCCAGCGATTCATCGAGCGTGGCGACCTGCAGGCTGCCGTAATCCATGTCCGTCCTTTCTCCTGGCGTCCCGTTCTATCTTACAGTCGATACAAATACGGGGCAATACAATAAGTTCGGCGTGCATTCCGCCCCCGGACTCTGCCAATCAGGGGTTGCGAGTCGAGGGCGATTGGAGTACATTGCGCGGGACGGCGGGCGGCCGGGCCCCGTGATCGCGCGGGACGGCGGGCAGCCGGGCCCCGTGATCGCTCAGCCGGGCCCTTGTGATCGCGCCGTCGGGCCCAGTGCCTGTGCAGCCGGGCCCTGTGATCGTGAAACTGACCGAAATCCAAGGAGTATACATGTCCGAGTCATACCGGGTCGGCATCATTGGCAGCGGAGGCATGGGCGGTTCGCATGCGCGGCACTGGACGCAGAAAGCGCGGACCGAAGTGGTCGCGGTCGCCGACGTCAACGAGCGGAGCGCCCGCAAGCTGGCCGACGAGTTCGATGCGAAACCCTATACGGATTACGGGAACATGCTCGAGAACGAGGCGTGCGACATCGTCAGCATCACCACCTGGCAGAACGTCCGCGCGGAGATCACCGTGAAGGCGGCGGAGTCGGGCGCTAAAGGTATCCTGGGTGAGAAGCCCATGGCGTCCAGCCTGGGCGAGGCCGACCGGATGCTGGAAGCCTGCGCGCGGAACGGGGTCAAGCTCGCCATCGGCCACCAGCGCCGGTTCACCCCGCAGAACGTGGAAGCGCGCCGCCTGGTCCTGGAAGGCGCCATCGGAACGCCCACGGCCATGCTGCGCAGGGACGCCCACGGCCTGCTCAACCGGGGAACCCACGAACTCGACGAAATGATGTACGTGCTGGGCGATCCCGGGCCGGTCTGGGTGATCGGCCAGGTGACGCGCAGGACGGACCGGTGGGAGCGCCGGGTGCGGTGCGAGGACCGGTGCGCCGCGATCATCGCCTTCGAGGGAGGGATCAGGGGGACCTACGAGAGCGATCTGCCCGAACCGGGTCTCCAGGGCGACGTGATCTACGGGACGGAGGGGATACTGAAACGCGGCCCGGAGGGCAGCCTGCTGTTGCTGAACCGCCACGCGGGCGACTGGCAGTCCATCACGCCGCCGGCGGTGGAGGACGACCAGTACGACGAGTTCATTGCCTGGCTGGACGGCCGCGTGGATACGCACCGCAACGAGGGCGGAACGGCCCGCCTGACCATGGAACTCATGATGGCGATCTACGAATCGGCCCGCATCCGCGACGCGGTGGAATTGCCGCTTCGGACGGGAGACAATCCGCTGGACCTGATGGTAGAGGAGGGAGCGCTTCCCGTGGAGATTCACGGCCGCTACGACATACGCGCGCCGTTCCCCGAACAGACGAACTGATCCATGCTCTACCTGGTAGCCACGCCGATCGGCCATCTGGACGACATCACGCTCAGAGCGCTGGAGATCCTGCGCGGCGTGGACATCGTACTCAGCGAAGATACGCGCAGAACCGGGCGGCTGCTCAAGCGCTACGGGATCAGCGCCCGGCAGATGGCCTATCACGAACACAACGAGCAGCGGGCCGTGCCCCGGGCGCTGGCAGCCCTGGAAGAGGGCTGGGACCTCGCCCTGGTCACCGACGCCGGGACGCCCGGAATCGCCGACCCGGGCTATCGGCTCGTCCAGGCCGCGATCCAGGCCGAAGTCCCCGTGAGCATGGCGCCCGGTCCGAGCGCGTTGATCATGGCGCTCGTGCTATCGGGCCTCCCGGTCCACCGCTTTTCGTTCTGCGGGTTTCCGCCGCGCAAACCCGCCGCCCGGCGCCGCTGTCTCGAAGCGGACGCGGACCGTGAAGACACGCTCATCTATTTCGAGAGCCCCCACCGGGTCCGCGCGCTCATGGCCGCCGCCCTGGACGTCTTAGGCGACCGGAGGGCGGCCCTGGCAAACGACCTGACCAAGCTCCACGAGAAAGTAGACCGGAACGTGCTGTCCGCGCTGCTCGAAGAGACCCGGGACCGCCGCCTTCGAGGGGAGTTCATCCTCCTGGTGGAAGGCCGCCCCGGGTGATCGGGACGCTTTGGAAGGGCGGTCCGGGTGATCGGGACGCTTTGGCCGGCCGCCCCCGGCCATCCCTCGCCCCTTCCATGGTCCGCGCTCCCCGCATCCCGCCGCATCACTCCGCGCCCGGGTTCCGTTGCTCCGGCCGCGCCTGGTCTTTCAGCCGTTTGAGCGCTTCGTCATAGTCCGCCACGTTGTTGATATTGAAGAACATGTCCTCATCATGGAATCCCGCGTCTTCCGGTGCGACGCGAAGGACGCGGACCTCGTCGAAGAACCCGGCTATCTTGTACCTGCGCGCCCCGATCCGGTCCTCGATCGCCGGGACGCAGGACTTCCTGTACACCGCGCACAGCGGTTCCTCCCGTCCGCCGCGCACGGGTACGACCGCGTCGTATCCCCTCGACCGCCCGACCATGTATTCCAGGAAATCCGGCCTGATAAAGGGCATGTCGCAGGCGACGCAGAGGCACAGCGGGGTGATCGCGGTCCTGAGCGCGGTATAGATGCCGCCGATGGGACCGCAGCGGGGGACCAGATCCTTCCGGCTTTCCAGGTTCAGGAAGCCGTACTGTTCCGGTGTATTGGTGATCAGCATCATGCGGTCGGTCACCGAGCCGACGGTCTTGCGAAGCCGTTCGATCAACCGTTCTCCTTCAATCCGGCTGAGCGCCTTGTTCGAGCCGAACCTGCTGCTCTTTCCCCCCGCGAGTATGATGCCGGTAACTTCTTCTCTGCCAGTCATTTATCGTGATCTCTCAACTGTTGCCAAACCAGGGAGCACGCTTCCTGAACCGCTCGATGAAACAGGATGCCCGACCCGGCCGCGTCCGCTTGACACCTCCGTCGAACCGCCGTATATTCAAGGTATCGGGACGAGGGCGCCGCCCGTCCCGTCTCCCCGTAGCCGTATCCCTTCGACGGCGCCTGCCGTCTTTGGAAGAGAAAGCCAATATGTGGTTCTGGTCTCATAAGCTCAAGCTCCTCCTGGCGAACAAGGACTACGACACCATCGTGCGGCTTTGCTTCGAACGCATGGAGCGAGGCCAGTCCGACTACTGGACCCTGCGGGGGCTTGGCCTGGGACTCATGTATACCGGCCGCACGAGCGAAGCCTTCGAGTGGCTCAGCAGGTGCGCCAGGGAGTATCCGAAAAAAGTCGCGGTTCAGTATGACATCGGCCTGATCTACATGAAACAGGAATGCTACAGCGAAGCCCGCGGCTACATGCTGAACGCCCTCGAGGGCGGGTACCGCACCGATGCCCTGTTCATGGATCTCGGAAGGATCTACTGCTTTCTCGGCGAATTCGAGAAGGCGACCAACTGCTTCCGGGAAGTCATCCGCCGATCCCCCCGGAACGGCATCGCCTACAAACTGCTGGGCATGGTGTACAAGCGGCGCACGATGTACGATGAAGCCGTCGCCTCCTACCGGGAAGCGTTGCGCTGGGAGGGCGATGCTACGGAGGTCCGCATGAGTCTCGCCGAGATCTTCGTCCGGCAGGAGAAATGGGACCTCGCGATCGGCGAGTACCAGCAGGCGCTCGAACTCGACGCAACCAATTTCGCGGCCCACTACGCGCTGGGATCCATCTTCGAGATCATGGGTGAAAACGCCCGGGCGATCGACGAATTGCTCAAGGCCCATCGTATCGACGGGGACGACGAACGAATCCACAAGAAGCTGGAACGGCTGCTGATCAGCTGATCCCGCGGCAACCGCCCGCCCGGACGAGTCTCTTACGGTCCCGTAAACGAGATCGGCACCGGCATGCAGGTCAGGATGAAGACCAGGACCGCGAGCCAGCCCAGCCACTTGCTGTGCCCGGGAAGGGGCGCGGCGTCGTCGACCGGCGCGGGGTGCCTGAATCCGCTGAACCTGCCCATGAGCAGCAGCAGCGCCCCGAATACCCACCACCCGGGCGAATACAGTCCGAGCACGGCCAGCGCCAGGAAACTCCCGACCGCAAGGTTCCTCTGGAAGCGCCTTCCCCGGGCCGCTCCTCCCGTGAAGGCATACAGGATATGTCCGCCGTCCAGTTGTCCAACCGGCAGGAGGTTGAGCATGGTGACCAGGCAGCCGAACCAGGCCGCCAGGCCCACGGTATCCAGGTAGATGGTATAGTTCTCGGGCAGCGGGCCGTGAATCAGGTAAGCGAGCGCCTGAAACACCAGGGGCTCGCCCAGGTAAAGGCCCTCGCCCTCGCCGGGGATGAGATCGATCCGGGCGCCGACGAGACTGTAGGCCATGATGGGAACGGCCACGATGAAACCCGCGATGGGGCCGGCCGCGCCGATGTCCATCAGGGCCTGCCTGTTCGGGTAAGGCGCCTTCGTGACGATGACGGCGCCGAAGGTGCCCGGATTCGGCGTGATGAAGAAGAGGGGCGAGGGGATGAAATGGGGGAGGGAGGTGCGGACGCCGTACCACCGGGCGTAGAGATAGTGGCCCATCTCGTGGGCCATGAGTATGCCGAGCACCGACAGGGAAAAGGGCAGTCCGTCCAGCAGGAGGGACGGCACGGTGACCAGGGTAAAAAGCACCACCGTGGGCGGGACCGTGGGGTGCTCCATGATCGTGCCGGAAACAAGGGTGGTCAGAAAGGTGCACGCGAACAGGACGGCCGGACGGCGCCAGTGCGTCCGCTGCCGGTCCGCGTCGGGTTGCGGCGGGGTATTCCGGAGCGCGTCCTCCGGGGAAGGCGGCGCCGGACCTGAACCTGGTTGCTCCATGTTATCCATCGATCGCGATGCCGCCCGGCCTCGCTCGCGAAAGCTCCCTCATTGGCCGGCTGCGTCTTCCGACGGGGCCGCCTGTCCGGACTCCTCGGACTGTCCGGACTCCTCGGACTGTCCGGACTCGGCGGACTGGAATAGAAACCGCTTGATCTTGCGCGTCGACGTCTTGGAGAATTCCTCCCTGCGGATTTCCACTTCCCGGACCCGCTTGTAGTCCGCCAGGTTCCCGCACCGCTCCCGCACTTCCCGGTTTATGAGCCCGTTCAGGGTCTCGTCGTCGTCCGGCGTGCCTTCTTCTTCCAGGAACTCGAAATCGGGGACGACGACCGCCCGCACGTATTCTTCACCCGTGTCGGCGTTCTCGGCGCCGAAGACGAGGACTTCGGCGATGTAGGGACTGAGGACGAGCTCGCCCTCGATTTCTTCCGGATAGATGTTCTTGCCCGCCCGGGTCACGATCACGTTCTTCAGGCGTCCCGCTATGTGCACGTGCCCCTCGTCGTCGATCCATCCCGAATCGCCCGTGTACAGCGCTCCGTCCCTGAGCACCTCCGCCGTGGCCTCGGGGTTGTTGTAGTATCCCAGCATCACGTTGTCGCCCCGGACGACGAGTTCGCCCACCCCCGTTTCGTCCGGCTGGACGACTTCCACTTCCACGCCGTTTATGGGCGGTCCGACGGAATCGGGTTTCGGAGGCTGCTCCACGCGATGCACCGAAACGACCGGCGAGGTTTCCGTGAGTCCGTAACCCTGCAGGATGCGAAGGCCCAGGCGATCGAATCCCTCGGCCACTTCGGGCGGCAGCGCGGCGGCGCCGGACACGAAGAACCGGATGGTCCCCAGTCCCCCTTTGTCGCGCAGGCTCCGGAACAGGGCCGTCCCCATGCGCTTGTTGAACTTCTCGCCCAGTTTCACCACGTTCATCAGGAGATTGAACACCGTCCGCGTGACGGCGGGCTGGGAGCCGACCTTGCGCATGATCCCCTGGTACATCTTCTCGTACAGCAGCGGAACCGCCAGCATGATGGTCGCCTTCGAGTCTTTCATCGTATCGACGATGTCCCGCGACTTGAGGCTGCCCACGTAGGAGACCATGGCGCCGTTGTAGACCGGCGCGAGGAACCCGGCGGTGCATTCGAACGTATGGTGCAGGGGGAGCACGGATACGAAACTGTCCTCGGAGGAAATGGAGATTACCTCGCTGGCGGCGACGACGTTGGACATGATGTTCCGGTGGGAAAGCATCACGCCCTTGGGCTGGCCGGTCGTGCCCGAGGTGTAGATCAGGACGGCCAGATCGTCCGGTTCGACCTGGCTGTCGGGCGCCGGCGCGCCCGCCTCGCCGCCCATGACCTCTTCCAGGCTCAGCACGTGCTTCAGGTCCGGAAGCGTGCCCGCGATGGAATGGAACTCGTCGCGGAAGGCGTCCGACACCACGATGGCCCGCGTTCCGGAATCCTCGAGAATCCGCTGGTATTCGCCGGGTTTCAACAGCCGGTCGATGGGTACGCCCGTCATCCCGTGCCCGACGATGGCCAGGTAGGCGATGCCCCATTCGGGCTGGTTGTCCGCCAGCAGTGCGACCCGGTCGCCGCGCTGCAGGCCGAGGGAGGCGAGCAGCCCGGCGAGCGCGTCGGCCCGTCGAGCGGCTTCTCCGCCCGTGTATTCCACGTATTCGCCGTCGCGTTTAATGCGAAGGACGACGTTTTCCGCAAACCGTTCCGCCAACTGATCCTTCAGTGCCTTAATGGTAAGTGCCGTATCGGACATGATCCGTCCTCCCGCGTCTTTTTGGCCGCGTATTGCCGCGGATCCTGGAATGAACCGGGATTCAGCACCGGTTCGCCGCGATTTCTTTCACCGCGCTGACGACTCGCTCCATTTCATCGTAACTGTTGTGCATGGCGCAGGAAATGCGGGCGCCGTGATATCCCCCTTCGTGCAGGCCGCGGCTGTGGATCCGGTACCGTTCCCGGAGCGGCGTGCCCACGTCGGAGGAGGTCATGCCGGCGATGGAGAAGGAAACCATGGACGCGGACAGCCCGCGGCTCATCGGAGTCCACACCCGGACGCCGGGTATTTCGCCGAGACGGGTCTTCAGCCATTTCGCCATGGCCGCGCCGCGGTCCTCGACCAGGCCGGTGCCGATGGCGTTGTGGAAATCCACGGCCACGGCGAACCCCACCAGCGGCGCGTAGCTCTGGGACGCGTTGTTCTCGAACCGCCTCGCCGTCAGCCGGCCGCCGCCCGTGTAGTATCCCAGCGAGATCTTGTCCTGTGCCGCGTCATCCACCCACAGAAGGCCCGTGCCCTTGGGCGTAAACAGCCATTTGTGCGTGCTGCTCACGTAGAAATCGCCCCCGAGGTCTTTCACGTCGACGGCGATCATGCCCACCGACTGCGCGCCGTCGACGACCGTGATGATGCCCCGCTCGCGGGCCATGGCGCAGATCTTCCTGACGGGCAGGCGCCAGGCCGTCGTGCAGGTGACGTGGCAGAAGCTGAGCACGCGGGTTTCCGGCCGGATGGCCTCTTCGAAGAGCCTCACGATCTCGTCCTCGTCCTCCGGCGGATCGTACAGGTCGAGTTTCCGGATCGGGTTTCCGAAGACGGCGTGTCGATGCTGCCAGCAGGACCAGCCGCCGTAGTGCTCGTGGGTCGTCGTCAGGATCTCGTCGTCCGGCTTCAGGTCGAGGCCGAGGGCGATGATGTTCATGCTCTCGGTCGAATTCCGCGTGATGGCCACCTCGGAGGGGTCCGCGTTGATCAGCGCGGCCAGCTTCTCGTGGGCCTCGTGCGGCGCGGGATAGGCGACTCCCCCGGTATCGCCGTCCTGTATCTCCGCCTCGGTCAGGGTGGCGATCTGGGCCTGGAGGACCATGTGGGGCAGGATGCCTATCGTCCCGTTGTTGGTGTAGTGTATCGGGCCGTTGTAGGGGAACTGCGCCCTGACGGCGCGCCAGTATTGCTCGTTGTCCACCGCGGCCGGGCCGGCGCCTGCCAGCACCCTGTTCAGTTCCTCCACGGTGTCCGCCTGCTTGACGGACCGGCTTTTATCCGCCGTCTTTTTACTTCCCGATGCCTGCCGTTCAGCGGCCATCCGGGTCTCTCCGTTTCTTGCGTGGATCATCGGTGCGAAAGCATGGAACGAAAGGGACGGCATGGACGTGCGCGCGCCACTCCGGTCCCGATGCGATACCTTGATAAGGAAACGGGTCAAATATAGCCGGACGGCGAATCGGTCGCAAGCGGTTTCTGGCCGGTTCTCCCCGATGGATACCGCTTGACCGGGAGTGGGCGGACCACCTATATTTCCCCTTCCATTCAAGAGCCGTTTTCTTGTACTTGCGGGAGCGTTACATGGCCGGAACGCGGATTTCCGGCGACCAGGCGGTCGCATACGGCGCACTGCAGTCGGGTGTGGCGGTGGCGACGAGCTATCCCGGTTCGCCGAGCAGCAGCACCATCGAGTTTCTGCGTCGCTTCGTGGACAGTCACGGGCTATACGTCGAATGGTCGACAAACGAGAAGGTCGCCTTCGAAACGGCGGTCGGCGCGTCCATCGGCGGGGTGCCTGCGCTGATGGGATGCAAGGGCGTCGGGTTCAACGTCGCGCTCGATCCCGTCATGGTGGCCAACCTGACGGACGTGGGCGCGGGGCTGGTCATCCTGCTCGGGGACGATCCGGGCGCCTGGGCCTCCCAGAACGACCAGGACACCCGTCCGATCGCCTGGGGCAGCGAACTGCCCATGCTGGAACCGGCGACGCCCTCAGAGGGGATCGCGATGACGCGGGACGCCTTCCGGCTTTCACGCGAAACGCAGATGCCCTTCATCGTACGCATCACGAAGACCTTCGGCGCGTTGGAAGAAGAGGTGGAGCTTCCGGAAACCCCCCGTGCGGCCTGCGTGCGGCCCCATGCCTTCGAACGCCATCCCATGCGGTGGATATCGGTCCCCGGAAACGCCGTCCAATTGCACAGGCGGCTGCACGACCGGCTCGAATCGATCGCGGGCCGTCGCGAATGGACGGATTACAACTCGGTAACCGGCACGGGCAGGACCGGCATCGTGGCCGCGGGCGTGATCCATTCCAAGTTGATGGACGTGCTTCAGGGGGTGGACGCCTCCGGCCTGTCCATCCTCAAGCTGTCCACCCTGTGGCCGCTGCCCGCCGGCCAGATCACCGGCTTTCTGCGATCGACCGAGAAGACCCTGGTACTCGAAGAGAACGAACCTTTTCTCGAAACGCTGATCAAGTCGGTTGCCTATGACGCGAAGATTACGACGCCGGTCAGCGGCAAGCACGACAGGGCGGTGCCGAGGGAAGGGGAACTGTTCCGCTGGCAGATCGCGGAATCCCTGGCCGGTTTCGTCCCCGGATTCGAACCCGCGCGGGACTTCCCCCCGGAAGAGGAACTGAAGTACCTGCCCAGCCAGGCCGGACTGCCGGAGAACTGTCCCTATACGCCCGTCTTCGAAATCCTGCGCGAGCTGAGCGGGCAGTACGGCCTGTCGCCCGTGTACGTGGTGGATCCCGGCTGCGCGATCAAGATCGCCACGCCGCCCTTCGAGATGCTCGACGTGAAGTACTCCATGGGGTCGAGCATAGGGATCGCGTCGGGGCTGGTCCTGTCCGGCGTGACCGACCCCGTGATCGCCGTCGTCGGGGATTCCGACTTCTTCCACCTGGGCGCGAACGCGCTGTTCAACGTGGCCCACCAGGGGTCCAATCTGCTCATCCTCATCCTGGACAACGCCACGACGGCCCTGTCCGGGTTCCAGGGCACGCCCAACCTCGGCGGGACCGAACTGGGCCACGAGACGGCGCCGCTCAGCATTGACGATATCGTCGAAGCCTGCCCGGTCGCGCTGAACGAGACCGTCGACCCCTGGGACGGGGCCCGGACGCGGGACGTGATCGGCCGGGGCCTGCGCCAGACGGGTGTCCGCGTGATCATCGCCCGGAGTCCCTGTCCCTACATCGAGGAAGGGTTCTGCCCCGGATACGGATCGAAGGGCGCCGAGACCGCCGTTTTCGCGTCGAATCCCTGAACGTCGACCGGTGCCGGAAGCGGGCGGACGCCCGTCGCCCGCGCCGCCGTCCCGCCGCGTCGTCCGCACCGCTGACCCGCCGCCCGCGCCGCGTCGCCCGCGCCGCCGTCCCGCCGCGTCGTCCGCACCGCTGACCCGTCGCCCGCGCCCCGCCCCGGTCTGTCGGGTGCGGCGCAATTTATCCTTGCGGAACGCGGGGGCCGGGTGTTTAATGACTGCATTATCCAGTGGTCGGCTTTTGCTTCAACAGCGTGTTAACGGAGGGGGCGTGTAATGAACGAACGCAGGATTAACGGAGTACCGGTTATCGAACTCGTAGGCAGCTTCCTGGGCGACCCGGAAGTGTCCGCCTTCCATGATCGTGTGAGAGCGTTGAAGTCCGAAGGCACAAACGGAGCCGTAGTCGACCTCGGCCGGTTGAACCTCATCAGCAGTTCAGGCGTCGGCGCGCTCGTAGGCAGCGCCAAGACCCTCCGCGAGGCCGGAGGCGACCTGAAGCTGGCCAACCTGAGCGAGCGCACTCACAACGTGCTGGTCGTCGTTACCCGGCTGGATTCCGTATTCAATATCTTCGACTCGGCGGAGGACGCCGCGGCAAGTTTCTGACCGGACCGCGAGCGAACCGGTCCCGGTCCCTCACGTGAAGCCGCAGTCGCCGCCCCGCCCCGCGCAACCCCGTCGAAACGGAACGGCCTGAATTGAACCTGGACCGCATCCGTCAGGAATTCCCTGTCGTCCACCACTGCACCTACCTGAACCACGCGGCCGTCGGCACGTTGCCCGGCCGCGCGCTCGAAGCGGTGCGCGCGTACGCGGCGGACTTCAACGAGCATGCCGCCTCCAATTACCGCGACTGGGAAGCGGCCATCGAGGCCACCCGGTCCCGTTCGGCCCGGCTGATCAACGCCGCACCCGAACAGATCGCCTTCGTCAAGAACACCACGGAAGGGCTGTGTTTCGCCGCGAACGGTCTCGACTGGCACGGGGGCGGCAACGTAGTCCTGAACGACCTGGAATTCCCCTCCAACGTATATCCATGGCTCAATCTTGCCCAACACGGCGTGGAAGCGCGGATGGTGAAGTCCGTGGACGGCCGCCTCACGGTCGAATCGATCGCGGACCGGATCGATGACGGGACGCGCGCCGTCTCCATCAGCCACGTCGAGTTCGGGAACGGATTCCGCAACGACATCGCGGCGATCGGCGCGTTATGCCGGGAGAAGGGCGTCTGTTTCGTCGTCGACGCCATACAGTCCCTCGGCCAGACGCCGGTGGATGTGGTGGACATGTCCATCGACATCCTTACGGCCGACGGACACAAATGGCTCCTGGGGCCCGAAGGGATCGGGATCTTCTACTGCGCGCCGCACATGACGGAACGCCTGAGGCTCTACGAGGTGGGATGGAATTCGGTGGCCGACGCGGGCAACTACGACGTCTACGATGCGACCCCGGCGCCCACGGCGCGGCGCTTCGAGTGCGGCTCCCACAACACGCTGGGCATCCACGCGCTGGGCGCCTCGCTCGACCTGCTGCTCGAGGTGGGGATCGAGGAGATACAGAAGAGACTGCGCGTCTTGACCGGCCGGCTGGTCGACGGGCTGCGCGGCGCGGGGTACCGCGTCCTGAGTCCCCGGGGCGAATCCGAGTGGTCGGGCATCGTGACGTTCGACAGCCCGGTCCACGATACCGCGGACCTGCACCGCGCGCTGCGCGGCCGCAGGATCATCGGCGCCCGCCGGGGGGGCGGCATCCGCATTTCCCCCCATTTCTACAACACGGAAGAAGAGGTGCTTCGCGTCGTCGAGGCCCTGCCGGGGCACTGACGCCGGTCTAGCCGCCGACCGCCGCCGTTTCCCACGGGCCTTCGATGGCCCAGCGGCGCTGCAGGTCGATGGTCTCGTGGCCCTTGAAGGACATGGCGAGCTCGTCCAGCCGGCCGCCGGCGACGCGGATGCGCTCCAGGTCGCCCACGCCAAGCCCGATGGCGTCCCCGTAGAAGACCGTGCCCACTTCCAGCGGCTCGAAACCCATGGCCTTCGAGATGACGGCGTCCACGGCGATCGTGTCTTCGCCGGCCGCCGCCATTTCCAGGGGTACCGTGTCGGTACCGCCCGGCCCGTTGCCCTGTATGCCCACCGTGCCGTCCACCACGCTGTAGTGGGGATAGAGGTGCCGGGCGAGCCGGATCAGGTTCCTGCTGAGCGCCCGGGCTTCAGCGGGGTGGCGCCGGTCGTGGTGGGTGGTGTAGCCATGCACCTTGATGCGGTCTTTCTTCAGGATCGTCCCCATGATGAGGTTCTTCAGCGCCAGGGTCACCATGGCGCCGTCGTGGGTCTTAGCCACGGCGACCGAGATGACGCAGGGACAGTCCAGCACGGTACGGGGCATCCTGACCGTGGTCCAGGTGCCGTCGACCATGTATACCCGGGTGTTTCGCCACCTCGTTTCCCGGTTCAGGTCCACCAGCTCGATGGGGAGGTCGTATTCGCCGGGGATGTCGGTGTAGCCCATGTGGCGGAAGCACTCGCCGGGCACGGTCTCGTTGCCGCCCTCGGCTATCAGGACGCGCCGGGGTTTCCGGGGCAGGGTCATGATGACGTCCAGCACGCCGCGGACCGCGTCCGGATGGGTGCAGACCACCGGGTTGGTGCCGGAGAGGAAATTGGGCTTGAGCATGACCTCGTCCCGCATGAGCGAGGCCAGTTGCGGAGCGGAGCGTTCCACCGCCAGCCGCACGTTCTCCCGGCGATTGCTTCCCGTGCCGATGCCTACGGTCGCAGTTTTCTCTGCCATGGTCACGTTTCCTTTCGACGTGGATAAAACCTCAGTTCCGGTACATCCGGGATCAGGCCGCGGCCATGGGCCATCCCGTAGAACTCCATGAGTCCTCTCCGTTCCCGTTCACCGAGTCCGTAGACCAGGTTGTCCCTCAGGTAGGACGCGTAGAAGGCCGGCGGCCGCCCGCGGTTGCGGGCGTGCAACGCGGCGATTTCGTCCAGGGCGGTCATCCCCAGGTCCTTCGACTCGATCAGCAGTTCGACTTCGCCGGGTGTCAGCCCGTCTTCCTTCCCCGCCCAGAAGGCGTACACGAAAGGCAGCCCGGTCAGTTCCCGCCAGGCCTCCCCCAGGTCCAGCCGGGGCTCGGGCCGGTCGGTGCTTTCCAGGGCCGGGTCCCCGATGACCAGCGCCGCGTCCGCGGCTTCCAGCATCGCCGCCACGTCCGGCGGATGGTCGACGGAATCGAATGCCAGGCCGTATCGCTCCTCAAGGACGATCCGGACCAGGGCGACCGAAGTCCGGGAACTGACGTCCATCGCCACGGTCCGGATCCGGTCGACCGGTACCCGGTGGAACAGGAATATGCTGCCGACCGGACCGTCGGAAGCGATGGAGACACCGGGCACGATGGCGTAGGGCGCCGGACCGCGCGCGTACTCGATCGACGGTATTACGCCCGCCGATGCCTCCCCGGTCCGCACCTGCCCGGCGCACACGGAAGGGACGTCGAAGAGGATTTCGAATCCATGACCCAGGCCGCCGTGTTCCAGGCCGTAGGTCAGGGGCCTGGTATTCAGGTAGCTGACGGCGTTAAGCCGGGTTTTGTTGGCCATGCCCTACGAATTCGTACCGCGTGTTGCGCCGGCGCGGAACGAACCCCGCGTCGGCGATCAGCCGCTCGATCTCCGGGGTGGGCATCACAAAACTCGTGCCGCCCGCGCTGATGACGTTCTCCTCCATCATGGTGCTGCCGAAATCGTTCACCCCGTACCCCAGGGCGATCTGCGCGATCTTCGGTCCCTGTGTCACGTAGGACGCCTGGATGTTCTCGATGTTGTCCAGCATGAGCCGGGCGATGGCCACCGTGCGCAGGTAGTCGTATCCCGTGGCCTTTCGCGTATCGGGCAGTTCGGTGCCCTCGGGCTGGAAGCTCCAGGCGATGAAGGCCGTGAAGTACCCGTCGTGATCGGCCAGGGATTCGTCCTGCACGTCGCGGACCCGGAGGAGGTGCTTCAGCCGGTGTTCCACGGTTTCCACCGATCCGAACATCATGGTGGCCGTCGATTTCATGCCCAGCCGATGGGTCAGGCTGTGCACGTCCAGCCATTCCTGCACTGTCTCTTTCCGGAAGGCGATGGCGTCGCGGACCTCGGTGTCCAGGATCTCGGCGCCGGCGCCCGGCAGGGACTTCAATCCGGCCTCGCGCAGGCGGATCAGCGCTTCTTCGACCGTGATCCGCGAGATATGGGCGAGGTAGACGATTTCCGCAACGGAAAGCGAATGAAGATAGGCCGCGGGATAGCGGCGGGTGATTTCCGAGAAGAGCCGTTCGTAATAGTCGATCTTCAGCTTCGGGTTAAGGCCGCCCTGCATGAGGATCTCGCAGGATTCCGGCGCGTCGCCTCCGACGCGGATCAATTCCTCGACCTTGGCGAAGATCTCTTCGTCGGGCAGCGTGTATCCTTCCCCGTCGCCGGGGGGACGGTAGAAGGCGCAGAACTTGCAGCGCACCCAGCACACGTTGGTGTAGTTGATGTTCCGGCCGATGTTGTACGTCACCACGGGTTCCGGGTGCCTGGTCCGCCGCACGTGATCGGCGAGCATGCCCAGTTCGGTGACGTTGGGGTGCTGGAACAGCCGGCGCCCGTCCTCGGCGGTCAGCCGCGTCCCGGCCAGGACTTTTTCCGCGATATCTGCGATCATGGCTTTATCCTGTGCCGGAGGCCGGGGCGCCGACCGTAATGCCGCCGGCCGCAACACCGTCCGCCGCGCCGGCCACAAGGCCGTCAGCCGGATCCAGGTAGGCCGGCCGGATCGATTCCGGCTGTTCGACGATGTGGTAGAGCGCGTCCCGTTCCACAGGCTGCCGGCCCGACTCGCTGATCATGTCGAGCATCTGGGTGCGGGTCAGTGCCTGCGCACGGTCCGTGACGGGGTCGCGGGTGATTTCGTACTCCAGGACGCTGCCGTCCATGTCGTCCGCGCCGTACCACAGCCCCACCTGCGTCACGGCCGGGGTGTTCATGATCCAGAACGACTTGATGTGCGGGACGTTGTCCAGCATGAGCCGGGCGACCGCGATCTCGCGGAGGTCCATCTGGCCCGTCGGACCCGGCAGATGGTCGATTGCCGTGCGCTCCGGGTGCCACGACAGGGGAATGAAGGCCAGCAGGCCCTGCGTTTCGTCCTGCAGCTCCCGTAGTTTCATGAGGTGGTATACCTTCTCCTCTGTCTGTTCCACGTGGCCGTAGAGCATGGTCGCGTTGGACGGAAGGCCCACCTCGTGCGCCGTCCGCGCGGTCTCCAGCCATTTATCCGAGTCCGACTTGGCCTGGAACAGCTCCTCGTGCACCCGCTCGCTGAAAACCTCGGCGCCGCCGCCGGGCAACGCGTCCACCCCGGCTTCCTTCAGGTCCAGCAGGGTCTCGTCCATGGGCTTCTTGGCGATGCGCCGGATCTGTTCGAGCTCGATCATGGTGAAGGCCTTGAGCGACACGCCCGGCCGCACGTCCTTGATCGCCCGGACGATGTCCAGGTAATAGGCGTAGGGCAGTTTCGGGTTCACCCCGCCGACCATGTGGATCTCGGAGATGGGTATATCCGCGTAGGTCTCCATCCGCGCCCGGATGTCGTCGGGAGAAAGCACGTATCCTTCGGGGTCTTTGGGCAGGGCGTAGAACGAGCAGAAAAGGCAGCTCTTGTTGCAGATGTTGGTGTAGTTCAGGTGCTGGTTGCGGACGAAGTAGACCCGGTCGCCGTGCATGCGCTCGCGCACGAGATTCGCCAGGTAGCCGACGGCGGGCAGGTTGCCGTGCCGGTACAGCCGTCGACCGTCGTCTGCCGAAAGCCGCTGTCCCGCAAGGACTTTCCCGTGAATGTCCTCCAGGCCCGCTTCTTTGATCAGTGCTTCAAACATTCGGAACTCTCCGAATCACAGGTCCGTCTCCGGTCATTACAGGTCCAGCTTCGGCCAGATCTCGTTGATGCGCCGGTCGACCTCGTCGGGCATGCGCAGGATCTCGGGCCATCCCCGGTCGAACCCCTCGTCCGGCCATTTCTCGGTCGCGTCGATGCCCAGCTTGCCGCTCACGTCCGCGACCCGCGCGGCGAAGTCCAGCACGTCGCAGGGCCCCTCGCTGACCAGCAGGTCCCGTGCGGGATCGATGGACACGCCGACCCGCCAGGCGACCTCCCTCATATTATGCACGTCCACGTCCTTGTCCACAACGATAATCACCTTGGTGAACATCATCTGTCCCAGCCCCCAGAGGGCGTGCATCACCTTGCGGGCGTGGCCCGGAAAGCGCTTGTCGATGGACACGATGGCCAGGTTGTGGAAGATGCCTTCGATGGGCAGGTCGATGTCCACGATCTCCGGCAGCGTGGTCTTGAGGAGCGGCAGGAAGATGCGTTCGGTGGCCTTCCCGAGCCAGCCGTCCTCCTGCGGCGGGGGGCCGACGATGATCGTGGGATAGACGGGTTCTTTCCTACGCGTGACGGCCGTGAGGTGAAACACCGGGTATTCGTCGGGAAGGGAGTAATAGCCCTGGTGGTCGCCGAAGGGACCCTCGACGCGCCGTTCGTGGGGTTCCGCGTAGCCCTCCAGCACGATCTGGGCGTTGGCCGGCACCTCCAGGTCCACCGTCAGGCACTTCACCAGTTCCACCGGCCGCCTGCGGAGGAACCCCGCCAGCATGTACTCGTCGATCTCGTCGGGCAGGGGGGCTGTCGCGGCGTACATGGTTTCCGGATCCGGACCGAGGACGACGGCGACCTCCAGCCGCCTGCCGGCCTGCTCCGCGACGCGGTAGTGGTGGGCGCCCCCCTTGTGCCGCTGCCAGTGCAGTCCCAGGGTCCTGTCGTCGAAGACCTGCAGCCGGTACATGCCCACGTTCCGCGTACCCTCGTCGGGATGCTTCGTGATGACCTGGGGAAAGGTGATGTACCTCCCGCCGTCGCCGGGCCAGCACTTGATGACCGGCAGGCTCTCGAGGGACGGCGAGTCGGTCTCGACCACTTCCTGGCAGGGACCGTTGCGGACGGTCCTGGCCTGGGTGTCCCTCAGCCGGGCGAGCCGGGGCAGCATCTGCAGCTTGCCGCCGAGGGAGGCGGGCATCCGGGGGTTGATCAGTTCGGCGATCTCGGCCGCGATGTCGTCCAGTTCTTCGGTGCCCAGGGCCAGTTCCATGCGGCGCTTCGACCCGAAGGTGTTGATCAGCACCGGAATCCCCGGATGGCCCTTGACGTTGGTGAACAGCAGGGCGGGACCGTTCCGCTTGACCACGCGGTCCGCGATGGCGCTGATCTCCAGCACGGGATCGATCGCTTCGGTGATCTCCTTTAACTCGCCTTCTTCCCGGAGCACATCGATGAATGATTGTAAGTCTTTGTGGGCCATGAGGTTGCAATCTTGATAGTCGCCTGGGGGGCACCGGGGCGGCAGGGCGCCCGCCGCCGTGCCGGGATGTCCGTTCGCCGGTGTATAATAGCCTTTGCCCGATGCCGAGTCAATGCAATACTGGCGGTCCCGCGCGCCCCGGCCGGCCACCGTTCCCCGGCCGGCCGCCATTCCCCAGCCGGCCCGAACCTGCTCTCCGAACCTGCTCTCCGAACCTGCTCTCCGCCTCCATCGCGACGCGCGTTCACGCAACCCGGGCGAGACGCGATCCGACGGTCGTCCCGCACTCCGGAGCGAGAGGTGATTTTAGGGTCGTCCGTCCGGCCGGGCGAGACGTGATCCGACGGACAACCCGCACTCCTGAGCGAGTGGTGATTCCAGGGTCGTCCGTCCGGCCGGGCGAGACGTGATTCCAGGGTCGTCCGTCCGGCCGGGCGAGACGTGATCCGACGGGTGTTCACGCAACCGGAATGAGACGCGGTCTGACGGACAACCCGTCGGCCGGTCCACTATGGCGAAAAAACAGGTTGCATACCAAGGGCCGATGTAATAGGATTAGTGCTGCTTTGGAGGCGCTACCCTTCGATTCACGCCAGGTCCATTCATGCCCAACATCTACGAGCAGATCGGCGTCCGTCCGATCATCAACGCGTCGGGGCCCAGCACCCGCCTAAGCGGCGGTATCATGGATCCCGAAGTGGCGGACGCCATGCGCGAGGCGTCCCAGTACTGCGTGGACATCGCCGAACTCCAGGCCCGGGCGAGCGGGATCATCGCGGAGATCACCGGGGCCGAAGCGGGATACGTTACGTCCGGCGCGGCCGCGGGACTCCTCCTGGGCACGGCGGCCTGCGTCACCGGGCCGGACCCGGGGAAGATGAACCGGCTGCCGGACACCGGGGGCATGAAGAACGAAGTCATCATGTCCCGGAGCCAGCGCAACTTCTACGACCACGCGATCCGCTCCGTCGGCGTCAGGCTCGTCGAGGTGGGCATCGCGGACCGGTACAGCGGCGCCGGCGTGCGGGACACCGAAGCGTGGGAGATCGCCGACGCCATCACCGAACGGACGGCGGCCGTGTGCTACGTCGCCAATCCCCGTTCCCTGCCTCCCCTGGAAGAAGTGGTCGAAGTCGCCCGCGCCCACGGCGTCCCGGTGATCGTGGACGCCGCGGGACAGCTGCCGCCCCGTTCGAACCTGCGGACGTACATATCCCAGGGCGCCGACCTGGTGGCCTTCAGCGGCGGCAAGGCGATCGGCGGTCCCCAGGGTTCCGGCATCCTCTGCGGCCGGCGGGACCTGATCATGTGCGCGGCGCTTCAGCACCTCGACATGGACGTGCTGAGGCCACAGTGGGACCCCCCGGAATCCCTCATCGACAAGTCGGTCCTGCCCGGCGCGCCCCACCACGGCATCGGCCGTCCCTGCAAAGTAGGGAAGGAACAGATCGTGGGCCTGTTGGCCGCCCTGCGGCGATTTGACGGAGCGCGGCTGGAGGAACGCGCCGCGGCGTGGCGGGACCGGATGGACGAACTCGTGGCCGCCGCCGGCGATATTCCGGGATGCCGGTTCGCGATCGATACCGACAGCAGGCCCAGCGAGGTGCCGATGGCCGTATTGACGCTGGACGAATCCGCATTGGGCAAGACCGCCCTTGAAGTGATCCTCGAACTGCAGCGGGGCAGTCCCCCCATCCAGGCCAATACGGCGAGGGTTTCGGAAGGGATCGTGCTGTTCGGCCCGGTCTGCCTGAAGGCCGGCGAGCCGGAGCGGGTGGCCCTGCGCCTGAGGACGATCCTGGGCGCCGGGACGACGGGCGCCGGGACGACGGGCGCCTGACCAGTACGCGAGGTATGGCATTACCTATGAGCGACGACACGCATATCACGAAGATATCCGGTGAGCTGGGCATCCGGGCCGAACAGGTGGAAGCCGTAATAGGCCTGCTGGATGAAGAGGCCACGGTGCCCTTTATCGCGCGCTACCGCAAAGAGCGGACCGGCTCGCTCGACGAAGTGGCCGTTACGGCGATCCGCGACCGGATCGGCCGGCTCCGCGAACTCGAGAAGCGCAGGACCTCGATCCTCGCCTCCCTGAAGGACCGCGACCTGCTCACGGACGAACTGGAATCGAAGGTGCGGGCCGCGGATACCCTGACCGGGCTGGAAGATACCTACCTTCCCTACCGGCCGAAGCGGCGGACGCGGGCCACTGCGGCCCGGGAGAAGGGACTGGAGCCGCTTGCGGAGCGCATATTCGGGCAGGAGGAGATGGACTTGGAAGCGGAGGCCGCGGCCTACGTCGATCCGGACAAGGATGTCGCCGCCGCCGAGGACGCCCTGGCCGGCGCGCGCGACATCATCGCCGAATGGATCAACGAAGATCCGGCGGCGCGTTCGGCCCTGCGCCGGTTGTTCCACAAGAAGGCGGAGATCCGGTCCACGGTGGTTGCGGAGAAAGAAACGTCGGGCATCAAGTTCCGGGATTACTTCGACTGGTCCGAGCCGGCGGTGAAAGCGCCTTCGCACCGCGTGCTCGCCATGCGGCGCGGCGAGAAGGAAGAGGTGTTGCGCATGACCATCGCCCCGCCGGAAGGAGAGGCGATCGCGCTGCTCGAGAAACAGTTCGTCAAGGGCGAGGGCCCCCCGGCCGAACAGGTCCGCCTGGCCGTCGCCGACAGTTACCGCCGCCTGCTTTCCCTGTCCCTCGAAACGGAACTGAGGTCCCACGTCCGTCAGCAGGCCGAAGACGAGGCGACCCACGTGTTCGCGCGTAACCTGCGGGAACTGCTCATGGCCCCTCCCCTCGGCCGCCGCCGCATCATGGCGATCGACCCCGGTTTCCGCACGGGTTGCAAGGTGGTCTGCCTCGACGAACAGGGCAAGCTGATGGACCGGGCGAGTATCTTTCCCCACTCCGGGGAGAAGAAGAAGGAAAGGGCGGCGCGGACCCTGCGGTCCCTCCACGAGCAGTACGAATTCGACGCTATCGCCGTAGGCAACGGGACGGCCGGCCGGGAGACGACCCGGTTCCTCCGTACGGTCGAGCTCGAGGGGAGCCCCACCATCGTGCTCGTGAACGAAAGCGGCGCTTCGGTCTATTCCGCGTCGGCTGCGGCCCGGGAGGAGTTCCCCCAGCTGGACGTCACCGTGCGCGGCGCGATTTCCATCGGACGCCGGCTGATGGATCCCCTGGCCGAGCTGGTCAAGATCGATCCCAAGTCCATCGGCGTCGGGCAATACCAGCACGACGTCGACCAGGTATCGCTGAAGAAGAGCCTCGACGACGTGGTGACGAGTTGCGTGAACAACGTCGGGGTGGAAGTGAACACGGCCAGCGCCCAGCTCCTGTCCTATGTTTCCGGCATCGGCCCCGCGCTGGCGAAGCACATCGTCGCCCACCGCGAGAAAGCGGGCCCTTTCGCGGCGAGGACGGACCTGCAGCAGGTGCAGAACCTGGGTCCCCGGGCCTTCGAACAGGCCGCGGGCTTCCTGAGAATAGGCCAGGGCGAGAACCCCCTGGACGCCAGCGCCGTCCATCCCGAAAGCTACGATATCGTGGACCGGATGGCCGCCGACCAGGAGTGCAGTGTCCGGGAACTCATGGAAGATTCCGATGTCCGTTCGCGCATCGAACTCGGCTCCTACGTCAACGACGCCGTGGGAATGCCTACCCTCGAGGATATCCTGGAGGAACTGGCGCGGCCCGGGCGCGACCCGCGCGACGCGTTCAAGCCGGTCCAGTACACCGAGGGGGTCCATACCATCGATGAAGTCAAGGAAGGGATGCGGCTCAACGGCGTCGTGACCAACGTCACGAACTTCGGCGCCTTCGTGGACGTGGGGGTCCACCTCGACGGACTCGTGCATATCAGCCAGCTCGTGGACCGGTACGTCAAGCACGCGGGCGAAGCGGTCAAGGTGGGGCAGCAGGTCGAGGTGCGCGTGCTGGGCGTGGACCAGGAGAGGAACAGGATCTCGCTGTCCATGCGGGAAGAGCGGGCCGAGCGGACGGACCGGTCTGAGCGGTCGGCACAGGACCGGACGGACCGGGCGGACCGGCAGAACGGAAAGCCCGAGCGCCGGAGAAGGCGCGGTTCGTCAAGGAACCGGCGGGCGGCGCGGGCCGACGGCGACAGGCAGGAAGCGGCCGGCACGGTCGATGCGTCCGCGAAGGCCGATGCGTCCGTAAAGACGGATGCGTCCGGGAAGCCGGAGGCGGCAGGGAAGCCGGCCAGGGACGGATCGCCGTCGAGGCCGGACTCATCGAAGAAACGCGGTAACCGAAAGCCCCGGCGGAAAGCAACGGGTACCCCCGGCCCCTCGGGGGAGAAAACGCTGACCGTCAATCACCTGCTCAAGCTGAACCGGAAGCTGTAGTCCGAACGAGGACGTTGCGACCGGCCCCGGGAAACACCCGACCGGCGAGGGTACCTCAACACCCCCCTCAACGCCCCCCTCAACGCCCTCCGCTGATCGCCGGCAGGAAGTGGATCTCGCTGTGCTCGCTCACCTTGTCGATCAGGATGCGCTTCGCGTTCCGGCCGTCGATCATCACCGCGATGTTGGGTTTGATGCGCTGCGTCCCCTCCTCCAGCAGGCGCTTGCGGAACCCGGGGTAAGCCGTCTCCAGGTTGGTGATGACCTGGCGCATGTCGGATCCTGCGACCTGTATGATCTCCTTGCCGCCGGTCAGATCGCGCATGAGGGATGGGATGTAGACGGTGGGCATGGGCTTTTTCCGCTGCTTCGCGGAGTTTCAGGTCCGGTCCGCTCAGACGGCCCGGGACCGGGCGAGTCCTTCAAGTAAAGTAAAAAGGGCGGGAAGATGCTCCCCCCGCCCTTTGCGTGCTACCGTGCTATCGATTGGCAACTTTCCCGGTATCCCCGCGGCTACCCGCCGTTTTCCGCCACGGCCTGCTGGACCCGGGGCGGGGACATGGGCAGGTCCCGCAGCCTCACGCCCGTGGCGTCGTAGATCGCGTTGGCGAGGGCGGCCGGCGGCGGTACGATCGGCACTTCGCCGACGCCCCGCACGCCGTAGGGGTGGGACTCGTTGGGCACTTCCACGATGATGGTCTCGATCATGGGCAGGTCGAGGGTCGTGGGCATGCGGTAATCCAGGAAGCTGGCGTTGGTCATGGCGCCCGCGTCGTTGTAGATATACTCCTCGTTGAGGCCCCAGCCGATCCCCTGCACCACGCCGCCCTGCATCTGTCCTTCCACGTAGCTCGGGTGGATGGCCGTGCCGGCGTCCTGCGCGGCCGTATACCGGAGGATGTCCACCTTGCCCGTTTCCCGGTCGACCTCCACGTCGACGACGTGGGTAGCGAAGGCGCCGCCCCCGCTGCCGTCGGGATTCGTGCTGACCTGGGCGACCACGGGACCGCCGGCATCGCCGGCCTGGCTGGCCACCTCCTTGAAGGTGCCCCGCTTCTCCGCGTCGTCCTTGTAGGAGAAGACGCCGTCGGAGAAATCAATGGCGTCGGCGGGCACGTCCCAGAGTTTGGACGCCCGCTCCTTGATCTCGCGGATGAGGGCCAGGCCCGTGGCGTGGGCGGCGTATCCCGTTCCGAAGGTCGTGCGGCTGCCGCCGGTCACGTCGGTATAGCCGATGGAGTCCGTGTCCACCACGTAGGGCTTGATGTCGGTGGCCTCGAGGCCGATGGTCTCGGCCAGCTGCATGGCGATGGACGCGCGCGAGCCACCGATGTCCGTCGAGCCCTCCAGCATGTTGATGGTGCCGTCGGGATTGATGCTGACGGAGATGGCCGACCGGCCGCCGTTGAAGTTGAACCAGTAACCGGACGCGACGCCCCGGCCGCGGACCTTGCCGTTCGCGGACTTCTCGAGGGTGGACCGGTAGTGTTCGCTGTTGAGCGCTGCTTCCGTGGTCTCGATGCAGCCGATGACCGGATGCACGGGACCGTCGGCCCGGCGGGTGCCCTCCTTCGCGCCGTTCTTCACCCGGAATGCCAGCGGGTCCATGCCGATTTGCTCGGAGAGCTCGTCGACGACGGTCTCCGTGGCGAAGGCCGCGTTGGTGGCGCCGGGCGCGCGGTAGGCGTTCGTCTTGGGCTTGTTCACGCACACGTCGAACCCGTCGATCTGCACGTTGGGGATGTCGTAGGGCGTGAAGATGCAGCCCGCGCCCGCGCCGACCGGCGAACCGGGATAGGCGCCGGCCTCGTAGGCCATGTGAGCCGTGGCGGCCGTGAGCCGTCCGTCGCTGGTGGCGCCCATCTTGACCTTGAGGTACGAACCCGGCGTCGGGCCCGTCCCTTCGAAGACCTCGTCGCGGGTCATGGTCATCTTGACCGGGTGGCCGGTCTTCTTCGACAGCAGCGCGGCGACCGGGTCCAGGTAGACGGAGATCTTGCCGCCGAAACCGCCGCCGATCTCCAGGGGCACGATCTTGACCTTGGAAATGGGTATCTGGAGGATTTCGGCCATCTGGTCCCGGACCGAGAAGGCGCCCTGCGTGCTCGTCCAGACGGTGAGCTGGCCTTCTTCGTTCCACAGGGCCGTGGCGTTGTGGCTTTCGATGTAGCCCTGGTGGACGGTCTGGGTCGTGAACTCCCGTTCGATCACCACGTCGGCTTCGGCGAACCCGTCGTCCGGCTCGCCCATCTTGTGCTGGAAGTGGTTGGCGACGTTGCTGACCTTGTCCGTCTCCTCGCCCATGGACGTGGTCTTCATGTCCTCGTGCAGGATCGGGGCGCCGTCCTCCATGGCCTCCAGCACGCCCGTCACGTGGTCCAGCGGCTCGTACTCCACGTCTATCAGTTCCACCGCCTCCTGCGCCACGTGCAGGTTCACGGCGGCCACGCCGGCCACGGCATGGCCCTTGTAGAGCACCTTGCCGTAGGCCAGCACGTTGTTGCTGGCGTCGCGCAGGTTGACGATCGCTTCGCCCAGGTCGGCGAGCTTGTCCGCGATCTGCGGCAGGTCGTGGGCGGTGACGACCGCCCGGACGCCCGGATGGGCCTCCGCCCGGCTCGTGTCGATGCCCTTGATGCGCGCGTGGGGATGGGGGCTGCGCTTGATGGCGCCGTAGAGCAGCCCCGTCAGCTGGATATCGGCGCCGTAGATTGCCCGGCCGGTGACCTTGTCCACCCCGTCATGGCGTATGGGACGGGAGCCGATGACCTTATGTCCGTTTTGTGACACGTGTCGTTCCTCCGTTAAGTCATGCTTGTTCTGATCGATTCAGATCGCGTGCCCCGCGTGGCAAGCGTGCCCCGCGTGGCAAGGGCTCCGGCCGCGACGGGTCAGGCGCCGTTCCCGGCGTCCAGGACCGCGCGGACGATTTTGTCGTATCCGGTGCAGCGGCAGAGGTTCCCGGCCAGCCAGTACCGCACCTCGTCTTCCGATGGATTCGGGTTGCCGTCCAGCAGCGCCTTGGCGGAAACGATGAACCCGGGCGTGCAGATTCCGCATTGCAGCGCTGCGTGTTCGAGGAACTTCTGCTGCAGCGGGTGCAGGTTGGCGGCGGACCCGATGCCCTCGATGGTCGTGATCTCGCATCCTCCGGCCTCGACGCCCAGCACGCAGCAGGAATTGACCAGCCTGCCGTCCATGATCACGTTACAGGCGCCGCAGTTGCCGTTGTTGCACCCTTCCTTCGCGCCGGTGAGGTCCAGCTCGTCGCGCAGTACTTCGAGCAGGCTGTTGCGCGGTTCGCAAAGGAAATCCACGTCTTCCCCATTGATGTTCGTCTGTACGTGTACTTTTTTCGACATCGACAGCTACTCCTTGGCTCGTTGGACCGCGCCTTCCACTACCCGGCGCGTCAATACGCTGGTCAGATGCTTACGGTATTCGGCGGTGCCCCTCATGTCGCTGATGGGCCGGGCCGCGTCGCGGGCGATATCGGCCGCCCGCCGGATCGCTTCGTCGGATACGGGCTGTCCGGCCAGCGCGTCGCCGGCCTCCCGTACGAAAAGCGGCGTCGGGGCCACGGCGCCGACGGCGATGCGCGCGGAGACGAAGGAGGATCCATCGCCGCTGAGTACCACGGACGCGCCGACGCCGACGACGGCGATGTCCATCTCGTTCCGGGGGATGAACCGCCGGTAGAAGGCGCCGGAATTCGGCGCGGGCGCGGGGAAATGGAGCGACACCAGGAACTCTCCGTCTCCCAGGACCGTGCGGCCGGGCGCCGTGCAGAAGTCTTCCACGGCCACTCTCCGCGTGCCGCCGGGACCGGCGATTCCGGCCTCGCCGCCCAGGACGATCATGGGTGGGATCGTATCGCCCGCCGGGGATGCGTTGCACAGGTTTCCGCCCAGGCTGGCCCTGCCCTGGATCCCCGTGCCGCCCACCAGTCTCGCCGCGTCCATGAGACCCGGATAGGCCGCGGCGATCTCCCCGTCGCCGTAGATCCGGTAACAGGGTACGGCCGCGCCGATCGTGAGTCCCTCCGCGGCGTCGTAGGACAACTCGTTCAGTTCGGCGATTCGCTTGACGTCCACCACCAGGTCGGTCCGCCGCCGGTTCTCCCGGAGCTGCACGATCAGGTCCGTGCCGCCCGCGAGCACACAGGCGTTTTCCCCGTGATCGCTGAGCATCACCACCGCATCGGCCACGCTTTCGGGCGTGGCGTAGTCGAATGCGTGCAAGACATACTCCTTTGCTGTTAAACTCGTACTGTCGACTGCGAGATGTTTGACAAACTGGACTACGGATGTTCGCGGGACTTGCGCGGGTATGATCGGCGCATGGCCCCGGAACACGATCTACATAATTAGCCGGTGCGAAAAATACGTGTCAAGAGGGAAAGAAAACCGGTTCCCAAAATATCACGGCGCGCCTAGGCTACGGCAATTCGCCCAGCTTGAGCCGGCCCTCGAGGTCGTCCACGAACTGCCGGGCCACTCTGCCCGACCGGCCGCTTGCGCGCTGAAGCCACTTGAGGGCTTCCCGTCTCAGCAATCCCCCGTCGATGTCGAGCCCCCGTTGATCGACGAGATGGCGCACGATCCGGAAATAGGTGTCCTGCGTAATCCGGTAGAAACCGATGGAAAGTCCGAAACGGTCGCTCAGCGAGATCTTCTCCTCCACGGTCTCCTGGGGATGGATTTCATCGTCGTCGGGACTGAAACGCGGCGTGTTGTCGGCGAGCTTCTCGGGCATCAGGTGCCTGCGGTTGGACGTGGCGTACACGAGCACGTTGTCGGGTCGGGCGGAAAGGCTGCCCTCGAGGAGCGCCTTGAGCTCGAGATAGACGGATTCGTCGTCCAGAAAGGACAGGTCGTCGCAGAACAGGACGAAGCGCTCGGGACGGTCCCACAGGATTTCGACGATCTCGGGCAGATCCGTCAGGTCCTGCCTGCGGACTTCGATCATCCGCAGGCCCTCGCCGGCGAAACGGGCCAGCAGGCCTTTCACGACGGAAGACTTTCCCGTTCCTCTTTCTCCCCAGATCAACACGTTGTTCGCGGGCATGCCCCGGACGAACTGCCGGGTGTTCCGGTCCAGGACCCCGATCTCGCGGTCGAGTCCGAAGAGATCGTCCAGGTCCGCCAGGTCGGGGTGTACGATCGGTTCGAGGAAGCCCCTGTCTCTCTTCTTCCGCCATCGGAACGCGATCGTATCGGCGTATACATCGCCGGACCGCCCGGACTCGCCGGCCTGCCCGGACCGCCCGGACCGCCCGGACTCGCCGCCCCGCCCTCCCGTATAGGCGGACAGGAGCGATTCGACGCGGTCCATCAGCCTTTCGAGGCGGGGGAGGAAGTCGGACAGGGTTCGTACGGGATGATCGGGCATGGCTGCGTATCCGCTTCGGGTCCGTGTGCCTTCAACGGTCCAGGGTGTAGGGCGCCAGTCCAAGCGGCAGGGCCGCCGGTCTGTCGCAGGAACTCTCCAGCGTGACGTGCCGTCCCGACTCCGAGGATTCCTCGATGGACAGCATGACGTCCAGGACGTGGTACGTGAGCGCCCCGCTGGCCCGGTGCGGCCGGCCCGAACGCAGGGCGTGGACCATGTCCGCCACACCCACTCCGCGGCTCTGCTCCTCGTAGCCGTGGCTCAGGGGCATTTCGGTCCAGGCCTCCGCGCCGTCGCGCCGCAGCTTCACGGGTCCGCCGAAGGAATTGGGATCGGGCACGCTCAGGGAACCTTCCGAACCGTATATCTCGATGCGGGGCAGTTCGTGGTGCAACACGTCGAAACTGGTCACGATCGTCCCGATGGGGCCGCTCGCGAACTCGAGCAGGCCCGCCAGGTGCGTGGGCACCTCGACGTCGATTTTCTCGCCGTAAAGGGGCTGGCTCGTTATGGTGCGCTCGGGATGGGTAATGCGCGTGGCGCCCGTGAGCCGGGCGACCGGCCCGAGCAGATTCACCAGCGCCGTGACGTAGTACGGCCCCATGTCCAGCATGGGCCCCGCGCCGGGCTTGTAGAAGAAACCGGGATCGGGATGCCACCGCTCGTGTCCCGCGCTCAGCATGAAGGCCGTGGCCGCCACGGGCTCGCCGATCCAGCCGTCGTCGATGAGCTTGCGGCAGGTCTGAATGCCGGCGCCCATGAAGGTGTCCGGCGCGCCGCCCACCAGCTTTCCCTTCCGTCCGGCCAGGTCGAGCAGCGCGCGGCCGTCTTCCTTCCGGACCGCCATGGGTTTCTCCGTATACACCGACTTGTCGTGCTCCAGGGCGGCCCGGGCGATCTCCGCGTGGGAGCCGGGTATGGTGAGATTGATGACGAGCTCTATGGCGGGGTCGTCCAGCAGGGCTTCGACCGATCGGGCTTCCGCGCCCTCGAATTCGGCGGCTTTGGCCTGCGCCCTTTCAGGGATCATGTCGGCGCATGCCACCACGTCGAAAGCCTCGAACTTCCGTCCGGCCTCGAAGTACACGCCGCTGATGTTGCCGCATCCGATGATGCCCGTCCTGAGCGCCGGCATGGGACCTCGCCTTCCCTGTGCGATGAGAGATTCCGGAAAACCCGGACGCGCCGCCCGGAAGCGTCCGCTCCGCGGCGAATCGTCCGTCGCCCGCCCGGTGATCCGCTATCCCGCGGTGATGCGTATCCGGCCGGGCAAAACCCCATCACTTCTAATCCGCGGCCCGGCAAAGGTCAAGTGAAATATGCCGTCGGGCTTCTCCTGTAATCGCTTGACGTCCACAAGGGGCCTGCCTATAATCTCAAGCGTTCCCGGACCGGCGATCCGGCCTGTGCGGGAACGGTCCGAATCGGTCCGAATCGACGCCGGAACGCCGGGAGCGTTACCGGATCCCGTGGTCAACCCGCTGGAGAGAACCTTGATCAAGCAGATCCTGACCTGCGGCGTGCTGTTGAGTGCGCTGATCGCCGGATGCGGCGAGGATGCCGTCGGCCCCGGCAATGTCGCCCGGCCCCTCGTCGGAAGCTACGATCTCGAAAGCCGCACGGTCAACACCGCCGCGCAGACCGATACCGGCGCGGTGATGACGCAGGTCACTCTGGTCCCGCCCCAGGTGAGGGGCTTCCTCCGCCTCGGCGTCGACGGCAGATACGGCCAGGTCGATACGACCGTCGTATCGGATTCCACGGCCATTCGGGTACAGAACGGACGCTGGAGCGTCCTGGACGACGTCTTTTTCTTCGTTACCGACGACAATCAGCAATTCGAGGACCGGTTTACATTCGACGGGCTGAGACTGGTCCGCACGTCCGGGGAAATCCGCCACTCCTCCGGGCGGTTGTTCAGCGCCACCGACGTCTGGCTCAAGCAATCGAGTAGCGATTCCTCCCCGGATGAGTAACCCCACCAGAAGAGCCAGGGTATGACCCTCGTAAAGGACGACCTGCCAGCCTCCGCCTTTTCCGACCATCCCGAGGTCTACAAAGAAGGGTTCAATGTAAAGACGGTCATCGGGATCGTCTTTCTCGGGCTGTTCATGATCCCCGGGTCGATCTACCTGAACCTGATCGCCGGGCAGAGCCTGGGGCCCGCGGCGGAATGGACCACGATCATCCTGTTCATCGAGGTCGCGCGCCGGTCCTTCACCACGCTCAGCCGCCAGGAAATCTACATGCTGTACTACGTGGCGGCCAGCCTGACGGCCGGCGTGGGCCTGGCCCTGTCCGGCGGGCCCTTCGCCCAGCTGATCTGGTACCAGTACTTCGTCCAGTCCCCGGGCGCCCGGGCCTTCGGCATCGACGACCAGGTACCCTCGTGGATCTCTCCCGGGGGAGACTCCGAAGCCATCGTCCTGCGCACGCTGCTGCACGGGGAATGGCTCGTGCCGATCCTGCTCGTCGCCGTCCTCCACATCTTCAACCGGGCGAGCGCTTTCACGCTGGGATACGGGCTGTTCCGCGTAACGGCCGACGTGGAACGGCTGCCCTTCCCGCTGGCGCCGATCCAGGCGGAAGGCGCCACGGCCCTGGCGGAGAGTTCGGCGGGACAGGAATCGTGGCGCTGGCGCGCCTTCAGCATCGGGGCCATGCTGGGCCTGGTCTTCGGGGCGTTCTATATCGGCATACCCGCCGTCACGGGCGCGCTGCTGGCCGAACCGATCACGCTGATTCCCATTCCCTTCGCCGACCTCACGCGCAATACGGAGAACATCCTGCCGGCCGCGGCCATGGCGGTCGAACTGGGACTGGGCCCGGTGCTGACGGGATTCGTCCTGCCCTTCTGGATCGTGGTCGGCTCCGCCATCGGGGCACTGCTGACCGTGGTCCTCAACCCGGTGCTCTACGACCTGAACATCCTGCGCACCTGGTCGCCGGGCATGGACGCCATCCAGACCACGCTGGTCAACGATATCGATTTCTGGATGAGCGTACGTATCGGCACGGGCTTCGCCGTCGCGCTGATCGGCGGATGGAGCATCCTGGCCGGACTCAGGAAGCGGAGGGACGGCGCGGGGCGCGAAGGCTCGAAGGCCGGACCGGCCGGACCGTCCGGCGCCTCACCCGGCGCTTCGCCCGCCAGGCACTACACGCCGCCCGGCAGGGGGGATTTCTCCCTCTCCCTGATATTCGGCGCGTTCCTGCTCCTGACGGTCGGCTACGTCGTGCTCAGCTGGCGCCTCGTACCCGGGTTCCCCCTCCTCTTCTTCGTGTTCTACGGGTTCTTCTACACGCCGCTCAGCTCGTACGCGAGCGCCCGCCTGCGCGCCATCACCGGCGCCGACCTGCAATTCCCCCTCATCAAGGAGGCCACGTTCATCCTCAGCGGCTACAAGGGGGTGGACATCTGGTTCGCGCCCATCCCCATTTTCAACTACGGGGGGCAGGCCCAGGCCTTTCGCGAGGTCGAACTGACGGGAACCCGGTTCACGAGCGTGCTGAAGGCCGAGCTGGTCATGATTCCCGTGCTGCTCGTCTGCAGCCTCCTGTTCTGGCACTTCGTGTGGGGACTCGCCCCGATTCCGTCGCAGGCCTATCCCTATGCCCAGAAGTTCTGGCAGCAACAGGCCACGATGCAGGCGCTGTGGTACTCCAGCACCGCCGGGTCGGGGTTCGAGTCCAGCTACCTGATCGAAGCGCTCAAGGTCCCGTACATGATAGGCGGCGCCGCGTTCGGCGTATTGGCCTATGCCGTCCTGGCGGCGTTCAATCTTCCCGTCATGCTTATTTTCGGTATGATCGCCAGCGTGGGCACGGTGCCCCACGCCTTCATTCCCCAGTTTCTGGGCGCGATTCTGGGCAGGTTCTACATGGAAAGGAAATTCGGCAGGCGGAGATGGATGCGGTATACGCCCGTACTCGCGGCCGGATATGCCTGCGGCACGGGGTTGGTGGGCATGGCCACGGTAGCCGTCGCGCTGATCTCAAAGACCGTGGCGCCCCTGGTCTACTGATCGTCGTCTTTCCTCGTGTACCTCTTCAGTTCCTCGATGACGTCCGGCATGATATCCAGCAACTTGCCCATGGGACTGCTGGGCGAATTCATGTGCAGCAGTTGCGCGCGGTCCTGCTGGATGACCAGGAACGCGACCGGCTCGACCGTTACGCCTCCGCCGGCCCCCCGCTTCTGATCGGCCTCGCCGCCGAATCCCCCGGCGCCGAACCCCAGGGACAGCCTGGAAACCGGTACCACGTAAGCGTCCCCGATATGGATCGGCTTGCCCACGTGTACCTCCGTATCGGCGATCTGGCGCAATTCCTCCAGCATGGTCTGGATCATCTCGTTGACGGGCATGTCGGTCTCCTGTTATCCTGGCCGGTAACGGTCGATTCAATATAAGAGGCCCGCCGGTCCATGCCCATGTATTTTTGGCGCAGCCCGGCGTATTCGTTCATTCGAGCGATCACGGTGGACCTTCGCGATACAAAAATTTTTGCTTGACGACTAACCGTATGTTTTGTACATTTCCCGATCATGACTTCCCCAGAAACGAAAAACCCGGTCTGAAGCCCAGGAGTCCGATCTCATGAAAGCGCTAACGGTCAAGCAGCAGAACGTATACGAATATATACGCAAGAATGTCGGCCGGATAGGGTATCCACCCAGTGTCAGAGAGATCGCGCAGCATTTCGGAATCAGTACCCGCGCGGCGTACGATCACCTCAGGGCTATCGAGAAAAAAGGCCATATCCGGCGCGATCCCATGAAGCCCCGGGCCATAGAAATCGTGGGTTCGCGGGATACCGCGGCGCCGGGCGCAGACGACGTCGTTCGCGTCCCCCTCCTCGGCCGCGTGGCCGCGGGGCTGCCGATTCTCGCCGAAGAGAACGTCGAGGAGTACATGACGTTCCCGGTGGACATGGTCAGGCAGCGCGGGAACGTATTCGCCCTCGAGGTGCATGGGGACAGCATGATAGAAGACGGCATCATGGACGGCGACTACGTCCTGGTCCGCGAGCAGCCCGTGGCGGAGACGGGCGAGACGGTGGTCGCGATGCTGGACGACGAGGCCACGGTCAAGAGATTCTATCGCCGCAACAACCGCTTCGAGCTCGTGCCCGCCCATCCGACCATGGAGCCCATCATTTCCGACGAGGTGTCCATCGTGGGCAAGGTGGTCGGGGTGTACCGCAGAATGGATTGACCCGCGGTACTTCGGCCGATCCGCCTGCGAGACCGCGCTCAGGGAATGCCCCAGTTCCCGGGAATGGATTGACCCGCGGAACTTCGACCGTTCCGCCTGCGAGACCGCGCTCAGGGAATGCCCCAGTTCCCGGGATTGAGCAGGTAGGGGTCGTCCAGCGCCATGTCCTCCAGCCTCAGGCGCAGGTCCTCGCTCAGTTCTTTTCCATCCGACGTGGAAACGGCTTCTTCCAGGTACTTCATCCTGTCGGCGCCCACGATGATGGTGGAGACGTCCGGGATGGACAGCACGAAGCGCAGGGCCAGTTCAGGCAGACTGTAGGGCGTCGCGGCCTGGATCCCGGCCAGCCGGTCGACGTGCTCGACGAGGGGCTTCAGTCTTTCGGGCATGAATCTGCTCTTGTCGGTCAGGGCGCCTTTCAGCAGCGCGGACCGCACGATAACCCCCACACCCCGTCTGCGGGCCTCCGGGATGACCCGTTTCAGGTAACGGCGGTCCAGGATGTTGCAGGCGACCTGCAGGGTGTCCCACCGTCCGTCCTCGATGGCCGCCTGGGCGGCCTCTTCGCTGTAGGATGAATATCCTGCGAACCGGATCTTGCCCGCCGTCCGGGCCTTCTCGAGTTCCGCCATCACCTCGCCGTCCCGTATCATCTTCAGTTCCAGCTCGAGGACGTCCCGGCCGTGCACCTGAAGCAGGTCGATGCGGTCCGTCCGGAGCCTGGAGAGACTCTGGTCGATGGACTCGGAGACGGCCCGTCTCGATGCGGCGTAGTCCAGTCCTTCATCCAGGCGGTGCATGCACTTGGTGGCGAGGACGTATTCGGACCGGCGGTCTTCGAGCGCCCGGCCGATGATCTCCTCGCTGTTTCCGTACTGGGCCGCTGTGTCGATGAAGTTCACGCCCGCATCGATCGCCCGGTTGAGCAGGCGCCGGGCGTCGGTTTCCCGGGGTACGGTGGATTCGCCGCCTTCCTTCAGGCCGTACTCCATGCCCAGTTCAACCGTGCCGAGGGAGATTTCGGAGACGCGCAAGCGGGTTCGGCCAAGCGTACGGTAGCGCACGGCGGATTTTCCTCCGGGGCAGTGTCGATGTCTACGCGGCGAACGGGGCGCGCCCGGACGCCGCTTCGAGGTTCACGGCTCGAAATTCGCTGCCTGCCGCGGGTTCGTCAGGAGGCCATCATCTCCACGTGGTCCGCGGCACACCGGCCCAGGGCCTCCAGGTCGTAGCCGCCCTCCAGCATCGAGACCAACCGGCCGCCGCAGGCGTCTTCCACGTAATCCAGTACGATCCGCGTCATGGTCCCGAATCCGCCATCGGTTACCAGCGTGCCGGAAAGGGGGTCGTCCACGTGGGCGTCGAAACCCGCCGACAGGATCACGAGGTCCGGCCGGTACGCCTCGACGGCCGGCATGACCCGGTTGCGCAGCGCGTCGATGAATACCTCGTCGCCGGACCCCGCGGAGACCGGGACGTTCAGCGTGTATCCCGCGCCCTTGCCCCTTCCCTGTTCCCGCGCCGAACCGGTGAAAGGGTACAGGGGCGACTGGTGCACGCTGATATAGCACACGGAAGGGTCTTCCTCGAAAATCTCCTGGGTCCCGTTCCCGTGATGGACGTCCCAGTCCAGGACGGCCACCCGTTCCGCCCCGAAGCGCGACTGGGCGTAACGGGCCGCGACGGCGGCGTTGTTGTAGATGCAGAAGCCCATGCCCCGGCTGGACTCGGCATGATGCCCGGGTGGGCGGACGGCGCAGAAGGCCCGGTCCACCTCGCCGGACAACACGGCGTCGACGGCCCGTATGCCCGCGCCGGCGGCCAGCCGGGCCACCCGGTCGGACGCGGGGCAGATCGTCGTGTCGCCGGTGGGCAGGTTCCGGTATCCTCCGTCGCACCAGCCCGCGACCGCGTCGACGTACGCATCGTCGTGAACCGCTCTGATCTGGTCTTCCCCGGCCGCCGCAGGCGCAAGGAACCGCAGTCCGTCCCGCGGCGCGGCGCCGCGCACGTCACCGTCCACGCCGAGCGTCGAGAGCACGGACGTGATGCGCTCCGGCCGTTCGGGATGGAAGGAACCCGTATCGTGCAGCAGGACGTCGGGATGGCTGATCAACGCGGTGGGCATGGTGAGGAGATGAAGGCGGACGCGGTCTCGGGGCGGCCGGGAAAAGCCGGCCGATGCCTTCAGTTGCGGTCCCCGCTTTGTGAGAGCTTTTCGAAATATTCGTTCACGAGGTCCCGGTATCCCGGGGGGACATCCTCTTCCCGGGCCAGGTAGAGGCGTTCCTTTCGGCGCATATCCCGGACCTCGGCGCGCAATCCGTCGTAGAAATCCCCCAGGCTCCGGGCGAGGTTGAGATGGAGTTCGTTCCATTGTCCCCGGTCGATCTTCCACGGCTCATTGCCCAGGGCGAGCGCCCGGTCCAGGTCGTCCTGCAACCGTCCCGTCTCCCCGGACATCTGCGGGACCTGTCCCGACAGATCCCGCAGGCGCTGCAGCTGACGCCGGTAATCCCGGGAGATCTCATCCAGGGTGCCGGGACTGGGAATGCCGCGGTTCAGCCTGAAAAGCCGCCGTTGCAGGTTCTGCCATTCGGACATGGCCTCCCGTGCGCTTCTCTGGGTCCGGGACAGATGATCCATATCCCGGGTGATCAACTTGTCCCGCGCCGACCGGACCTGCTCCGCGAGCCGGTCCAGCGCCGCGGAGATCTCCGTCTCCCTCTGGGCGGACTGGTCCAGGGTATCCCGTCTCAGGAGACGTTTCGATTGCTCGATCCGTTCGCTCAGCCGTTCATCTTCGATCATCTCGATGGCCCTTTCCGCCTCCTCCGCGGTACCGGCCTGCGCCCGGGACGAGCTCCTGGCGAGGTAATCCAGGTCCTTACCGAGGCGTTCGAGGTCCGATCGGACTTCTTCCTTGCCGGCTTCCACCCCCTTGAGCCGCTCGCGCACGAACCGGTCCAGGCGCCGCGCCCTCGACGCCGGGTCCAACCCGCCGCGCCGCGATTCGATCGCGTCCAGCCGGTTGATGACGCCTTCGAAGCCGCGGTCTTTCTCCTCCTTCAACGCGTTGACGTCCCGCTCGAGCTGTTCCTGCCGGACCGCCAGCTGGTCCGCCCGTTTTACGGCTTCCCGCGCCAGCCGCTCCAGCGACGCTCCCTGCGCCCGCTGCAGCTGCGTGGACGCGTCGGCCAGATGCCGCGCGGTCCGGGCGCCGCCCTCCGACGCGGGCTGGAGCTGGTCCCTCCGCAGCTGCTCGATCGTTTCGCCCATCGACTCGGAGCTTTCCCGCAGGTCCCGGTCCGCCTGTTCCAGCATGGGGCCGGGCAGGCCCGAACGCGGATTGCGGCCGTCCGGTCCGGCCCGGTTCCCGGAAAGCGCCCGGGCGATCTCCTCGGTCTCCTCCCTGAGCTCCCGCTGCAACCGGGTCAGGCGGTCCAGTTCCCTGCGCCGTTCGGCCTCCCGGCGGTCTTCCACCTCGGCCAGCTTCCGGATCCGGTTATTCAGCTGTTGCTGGCGCCTGGCCAGGTCCTGGACGCGCTGATGCTGCTCGTCGATGCTCCGCTCCCGCTGGCGGTCCAGGGTCGGCTGATCGGGCACCTCGTATCGGTTCCTTTCGTCCTCGAGCTCGAGTTCGGAGGTGTCCGAAAGGTCCAGCGGCGCCCGCCCCGCCCCGCCCCGGCTCCTGTTCACCGTGAAGTCGCGCATCAGCGCATCGAGCCTCGTGAGGTACATGAGCGCCTCGCGCTCCCGTGCCAGGGCCTCGTCGATCGTGCCCGCCCGCAGCGCTTCGGATGCGGCCGCCATCGGGCCCAGCGCTTGTTCCAGCGTCTCGACCATGTTCATGGCTTCTCTCGAGAGCCCCACCATGAAACGCATGAACGCGAGCGCCTCGTCCGCCTGGCCCCGCAGTCCGTCCTGCACCGAGGCGATCGCCTCGAGGTCTTCCGCCACCCGCGTACCGGGATCGGACGCGAGCGTCCTCCTGACCCGCCAGGTAGCCGATATGATCTCCTTCTGCTTGCGGGACAGCTGCCGCGTCTGCATCACGTCGCTCCCGGCTCCGCCCCCTCCTCCTCCGCCTCCTCCGCCGCCCTCGCCCTGCCGGTAGGATGCGTCGAAAGGCGTGATTTCGATGAAGTAGATGTCCGTCGCGGCCGTACCGCCCTCGCTGCGGCGATCGCTCGCCTCGGCGTAATAGGCGACGAAATCGCCCGGCTGGACGGTAAGTTCCTCCAGGTAGACCACGTGTTCCCCTTCCCAGACCGTGCCGCTCGATGAGTCCTGCAGCGCGCCCAGGTCCACCCGGACTTCCTCGCCGCCGTTCACCGCGTAATTCAGGGAGAAGGCCGAAAGGCCGAAATCGTCCACGGCCTCGGCGCGGACCGTGACTTCATCGACGGGGGACACCCGGGTGTCTCTCTTCGGTTCGAGTATGGCCACCCGGGGCGCCCGGTCCTGCAGCGCCCGCACGTAGTATTCGACCGGGTCGTCGTTCGTGAAGCCGTCCGGGTCCACCAGGTGAATGGTATAGGAAAGATCCTCACGCACGACGAAGGAACCCTCCAGGTCCGTCCCAGCCGCTTCGAGTTCCATCGCCCGGCCGTTGCTGAAGCGCAGCTCCGCGGAACGCACGGCCTTGCTCGCGGTTACGCGCAGGGTGACCCGCGTGGCCACCGGCGCCGTAATGTCCCCGCGGTCTTCCTCGATCTTCGAGGCGAGCTGCGTGTACGCGGGGTATTCGTACCGGGCGTCGATGCGTTCGACATAGGGCGGATCGATCGCGGCAATGTGGAATTCGCGCGAACGGGTCCCGGTCACGGCGACGTAATAACGGGCGTCCTCGCCGATACCGTGAATGCGGTTCGTGAAGGTCCGCTCGCCGTCCGTCCCATGCAGATCCAGCGTCGCCCAGTCGCCGTCGTTCCCCAACCGGACGAACAGCTTCGGGTCCGGGGTCAGTCCGCCGCCCAGGACCGCGGTGACGTCCAGGCTTTCGCCCCGTCTGACCTGCGTGTCGCCGGGCTCCACCCGGATGCCGCCGGGGGCGGGCGCTTCCGGAGAACTCCACGACACCAGGCGAAGGGCGGAACGGCCGAAGTAACCGGGTTCCAGGAAGATGAGGCCGGCGAGGACGAGCGTGGCGCCGGCCGCGGCCGCCTGGAGGGCGGCGTGGCGCTTCCGGTCCACGGTCTTCCTGAAATCGATCTGCCGGGTGTAGTCGGCGACGTGCTCCAGGAGCTGGTCCATGAGGACCTTCTGCGGTCTCCGGAGCCGCGCGTGGCCGTATTCGACCGCGCTGACGAGGGCGTCGTTAAACGCGGGATGCCGTTCTTCGATGTACCGGGCGACCTGCAGGTCCGTGGGCGTCCGGCGGAGCGGAACGAGCAGATACCGGTACGCGAGCCAGCCGAGGCTTCCCGCGGCGACGGCCAGGAAGAGGGCGCGGGCCAGTCCGTCGGGTTCGAGGAAATGCAGGGCTGTCGCTCCGCAGACAACGAGCGCCACCCCGGCGATCGCGAGCACCGAGACGCCGCGGAAGACGAGCATGAGCCGCCAGCGGCGGAGGACGCTGCGCAGGCAGTCTTGGAGGATAGACTGTTCCGATGCCATGGATTACCTGTGCGTTCGATTACCTGTGCGTTCGATTACCTGTGCGTTCGATTACCTGTGCGTTCGATTCGCCAGCAAGGTCTCCCCGAGGACCAGGGCGATGACGGTGAATCCGAGAAACCACCAGAGCCGCTGGCGGCGTTCCACTTCGGCGTCCCGGGCCTCCCTGGCCAGCGTTTCCGTCTCCCGCGACTCCGGGCTCGCGGCCACGGGATTGATCAGCGCCGAAGCGAAGGCTTCCACGTCCATCCGGGTGAAGTCGGATTCACGGGTGTCGAGGTTGACCGCGAAGGTGTGCGGGCCACCTTCCGACTGGACCCGGTACAGCCCCGGACGCTGAGTCCGCGTGAACAGCCTGGTCCCCGTCTGAGAAGCTTCCGCCGGGACCCGCTCGCCGGACGGGAGTTCCACGTGCAGCGCGTCGTCCGGCAGCCGGACGGCCTCTCCCGCCAGGCGGTACAACCCGGCCCCGCGTCCGTGCAGCGTCCCGCGGGAGGCCAGGTAGTCGATACTCTCGTACAGAAAAGGTACGAAAACCTCGCGTATGGGAAAATCGGTCCACGACAGATCGAAGGTGGACAGGACCAGGAACGTGCGGCCGCTTCCCAGGGGTTTCTCCGCCACCGCGGCGCTGCCGTCTTCGAACCGCGCCGGCACCGTGGCCGTGGAATCGGGTTCGAACCGGGCCGTCCTGTAGAACCGCACCGTGCCGAAGTCGCCGTGCCGCGGACCGGAGAAGGGCTGGAAGACCGGGTGCTGGTAGTTCACGTCGGTCAGCAGCCGGTAGCGGTCCCGCGGGGCGTCCGGAGATGACAGAGACGCGATGCGTCCGGGCAGCAGCTCGCCGAAAGACGTATGAAATATACCGGGAGAAACGGCGGGATTCAAGGCGATTATCAGACTGCCGCCCGATCGTACGTAGTCGGTCAGCCTGGACTGCGCGCCCCGTGGCAGGACGGAGAGGTTGGCCGAAATGACCACGTCGTAGTCCCCGGGGTCCACGTCGGCCATCGCGCGCGGGGACCGCACGTCCACCGCGACCGGCGGGTCCCGGCGAAGCGACAGGGCCTGGGACAGGTAGTACGCGGCCTCCGACGGACGGTCCGGGCGTCGTCGTTCCTCCAGGCAGAGGACCCGCAGGGGCGCCGGCGCGCTGACGGTGAAATAGAACCGGTTGTCCACCGGGAGCCCGTCGTCTCCCAGGATCACTTCGCCCGCGTTCGTCGCCGGATCGAACGTGTGCCTGAAGGTCTCCAGCCGGCCGGAACGCTGGGGGATTTCCACCATCCGTCGTCCGGACGCGGTCCCGTTGACCCGGAGCGTGAGCTCGTCCCGAAACGGCGCCCGTCCGTAGTTCCGGATCCGGACGACCACGTCGAGGTCGCGTTCCTCCGCCGAAAGCGCGGACGGTATCTCCACCCCGGTGACGGCCGTATTGTCATCCTGCTCGTCCCCGACGTCGATCAGCCGGAGCTGGACGCCCGGACTGAGCTTCCACCCGGCCGACCGTGGATTCCAGCCCGACTGCTGAAAATCGGACACGAGGTAGAGGGTGCGCTTTTCGAAGTCGGCCCCGCTCAGCTGGTCGTCGGCGGCGCGCAGCGCTTCGACGTAGTCCGTTCCCTCGAACGTCGCCTCGAACCCGGTGTCCAGCAGGGCGGGCAGCCCGGAGTGATCCGAACCGAGTTCCCGGACGACCCGGGCCTGTACGGCGAAGGTCAGCAGGGCGACCTGGTCGCCGGTCCGCAGCGTGTTCAGGACCTCCGCCGCCCTGCGCCTGGCGACGGCGAGGCGGTTGCCGTATCCCATGCTGTAGGACGTATCGACCAGGATGGCCGCCGCTTCAGGCTGCGCGCCGGCAAAGAAGGATTCGTCCTGGTCCCGGACGAAGGGCCGCGCGAATAACACGGCCAGGAGCGCGCAGGCCGCCATGCGAAGCAGCAGCAGCAGGAGCCGCCGGAATCTCTGCTGGCGAACGATGGCCCGTTGGGTCGAGACGAGGAAACGGACCATGCTGAAAACATGGATCCCGGCCCGCTGTCGCCTGACCAGGTGCAGGATCAGCGGAATGGCCGCGCCGAGCGCCGCGAATAGAAACGTACCGTTGAGGAAGGCCAGGTCCATGGCGTAACCCGATGCTTGGAGGGCGGCGTTATCGCTTCACCATGCGGCGGCTCAGATAGGAGAACAGCGCGAAGTCCAGCGGCCTTTCGGTTTCCATGCGCTCGTAATCGACCTGGATCTTCGCGCATCCGGTCCTGATCGACTCCATGAACGCCCGGACGGCCTCCGTGTAGTCGCCGCGGATGGCCGAGGGCGTGACCGTGATCCGCTCGCCGGTCTCGGGATCGTCGAACCTCGCCGTCTCCGTGAAGGTGAAGTCGAGTTCCTCCCGGTCGACGATGTGGAATACCAGCACCTCGTGGCCTTTGAACCGGAAGTGCATCAGGGCGTTCATCACTTCTTCGACGTCATCGATCAGATCGGATATCAGGATGACTAGCCCCCGCCTGGGGATCGATTCGGCGAGTTCGTGCAGGGGGCTTCCGATATCGGTCCCTTCGCCGGCGCGCACCCCTTCGAGTGCGGTGTGAATGGCCGGCAGCTGCGTGTTCTTCGAACTGGGCGGGAGATAGTCGCGGACGGCCTCGTCGAAGGTAACGAGTCCCACGCCGTCTCCCTGCCGCATGATCAGATGGGCGAGGGAAGCCGCCAGGTAGGAACCGTATTCGAGCTTGTCCAGGCCGCCTGCCCCCCCTGCGCTCCCGGAGCCCCCTGCCTCTCCTGACCGCCCTGACCTCCCGGACCTCCCGGGCCGCCGCGAGCCGTACCCCATGGACGCGCTGCGGTCGAGCAGCAGCATGCACTCCAGGTTGGTTTCGTCTTCGTACTCCTTGACGTAGTAGCGGTCCGACCGCGCCACGGCCTTCCAGTCCACGTGCCGGATATCGTCGCCCGGCGTATACTGCCTGTATTCCACGAACTCCACCCCGAACCCGCGGTACGGGCTCTTGTGGAGGCCGGAGACGAATCCATCGACCACGATGCGGGCGCGCATTTCCATCGAGGAAAGGCGGGAGAGGGTCTCCGGGTCCAGGAATCGCGGGATTTCAGCCATGGCGGTGCCGTTGCGCTGGAATAATCGATTACATGCCGGACTGCGGCGCGGGAACGGTGCCGAGCAGCCGGTCCACGATGTCTTCGGACGTGATCTTCTCCGCCTCGGCGTAGAAATTGGTCAGGATGCGATGGCGCAGGACCGGATGGGCGAGGGAGCGGATGTCGTCGCAGGAAACGTGCCCCCGGCCGTCGAGCAGCGCCCTGGCCTTGGCGCCCAGGATCAGGTACTGGGAGGCCCGGAGGCCGGCTCCCCAGGAAACCCAGTTCTCGACGAAATCCGGCGCATCCCCGCCGGAGGGCCTGCTCGCGGACGCCAGGCGCACGGCGTACCTTGCGACTTGTTCGGAGACGAGGACTTCCCTCACGAGCTGCTGGTACTCCCGGACCACCTTTCCCGACAGGACCGTGCCGACCGAGACCGTTTCCGCGGAAGTGGTCGACCGGGCAACGGCCACCTCGTCGTCTTCCTCGAGGTAGTCGATGTTGATGTTGAACATGAATCGGTCGAGCTGGGCCTCGGGCAGGGGGTAGGTCCCCTCCAGCTCGATGGGGTTCTGGGTGGCGAGGACGAAGAAGGGCTCATCCAGCTGGAACGTCGTGCGGCCCGCGGTCACGCGGTGTTCCTGCATGGCCTCGAGCAGGGCGGACTGGGTCTTGGGCGGCGTCCGGTTGATTTCATCGGCCAGTACGATGTTGCCGAAGATCGGCCCCTTGATGAAGTTCAGCGAGCGCTGGCCCGTGGCCTTGTCTTCTTCCAGGATCTCCGTCCCGGTGATGTCTGCCGGCATGAGGTCGGGCGTGAACTGGATCCGGCGGAACTCCAGGTCCAGCACCTGGGCGAAGGTCTTGATGAGCAGCGTCTTGGCGAGCCCGGGCACGCCGGTCACGAGGCAGTGGCCTCCCGCGAAAAGGGCGATCAGCACCTGCTCCAGGACGTCCTCCTGGCCGGTGATCACCTTGCGCACTTCGGCCAGGATCTTTTCCCGTCCTTCCCGGAAGGCTTCGATGCGGACCTGCCCGGGACCTTCCTCCGTGGCGGGCCGCGCGGCATCGGTCGTCGTCATCGGTCTGGGTCCTTTCCCCGTTACCGGCTCAGCCGGACGCGTCGTCGGATCTGAAATACGCGATGGTCTTCTCCATGCCGTCCTCGAGGGTCACCGAGGCTTCCCAGCCCAGGATCTCCCGGGCCCGGGTCGTGTCCGGCCGGCGAAGCTGCGGATCGTCCTGCGGCAGGGGACGGAAGACGATCTCGCTGTCGGACTCGCATAGCCGGATGATCGTGCGCGCGAGCTCGAGGATGGTGATCTCGTTCTCGTTCCCGATGTTCACCGGGCCGTGCTCGCCGGAATGCATGAGCCGCATGATGCCTTCCACGAGGTCTTCGTAGTAGCAGAAACTGCGGGTCTGCCGTCCCTCCCCGAAGATCGTCAGCGGCTGTCCCTTAAGCGCCCTGGTGATGAAGGATGGCGCGACGCGGCCGTCCCCGGGCCTCATCCGCGGACCGTAGGTGTTGAAGATACGGACGATCCGCGTGTCGATCCCGTGCTTCCGGTGATAGGCCATGGTCAGCGCCTCCGCGAAGCGCTTCGCCTCGTCGTAGACGCCCCGGACGCCGATGGGATTGACGTTGCCCCAGTAGCTTTCCGGCTGCGGGTTGACCAGCGGGTCGCCGTAAACCTCGGAGGTGGACGCCAGGAAGAACCCCGCGCCCTTCGCCCTGGCCAGGCCGAGGGCGTTGTGCGTGCCCAGGGCGCCCGCCTTCAGGATCTGGATCGGCACGCGTTCGAAGTCCACCGGACTGGCGGGACTGGCGAAATGCAGGATGAAGTCCACCTCGCCGTCGATGTCCAGGTGCTCGGAGACGTCCCGCCGTACGTAGGAAAACCCCTCGCGGCCCATGTTGTGGGCGATGTTGACGGTCCGGCCCGTGATCAGGTTGTCCACGGCGACGACACGGTGTCCGTCGGCCAGCAGACGGTCGCAGAGATGGGATCCCAGGAAACCCGCACCACCGGTTACGACAACGCGCAAGATCTCATCCTTATGAAGGGCAGGAGACACCATGGGATCAAGCAGGATAAAGAAGAAAAATACGGCACTTTCGCTCGGGGTGTCAAGCGCTCTTTTGACCGGGATTATACCAGTTGACAGCCCCTGTCGTTCCTTCTATTATTTGATCAGAATCCTACCATTCCGGTGCTCGAATCATCCAGACAATCAAGCGCGCAATCTCAGGAGACGGCTATGTTCGCAGATCTGCGGGATCAGGCAACCGTGCGCGGCGGCGACGACCTCGTGCGCCATCTCAAGAGCTTTCCCCTCGAACTGAAGATATCCGCCGGCGTCTGGTTCTTCTCGCCGTCGCAGATCCGGTTTCACGAAGCCTACATGGATCCCTATTCCATCGAGGAGCGCCTCGCCATCGCCGGGGAGCTGGCGGAATACGGCCTGTGCGGCATCGAGGCCCACTATCCCAACGAGATCAACGAGGACAACGCCCATCTCTACCAGCAACTGGAAAAGGACACGGGCGTGCGGCTCCTCACGGTGATCCCCAACCTCTTCTGGGACGCGCAGTTCGAATTCGGATCCCTTTCGTCCCCCGTTCCCGAGGCGCGCCGCGCCGCCATCGACCGGGTGATCGAGACGCTCCGGATGAACCGTGAGCTGGACACGGACTTCATGGTCGTGTGGCCCGGGGGCGACGGCTACGAGCTGAATTTCGGGACGGATTTCTACGCCATGTGGGACCTCTTCGAGTCGGGCCTGGCCGAGGCGCTTGACGCCGTGCCGGGGATACGCACGGCCATCGAGCCGAAACCCTACGAGCCCCGGGGCAACAACATCTACCGCAACACCACGGACGGCATCCTGATGGCGCAGAACGTGGACGAACGGCTGGAGGCCCCCGGGAACCGCGCGCTCATCGATGCGGGCCACGCCATCGTGGGGCTGAACCCCGAGCTCGGCCACGTCCTCATGGGCTTCGAGGACTTCCCCTATGCCCTGAGCCGCATCCTCCGGCAGGGCAGGCTGGCCCACACGCACTGGAACAGCCAGCCCCTGGGCAACTACGACCAGGACCTGCAGGTGGGCATCGTTTCGCCCGAGCAGATCTTCGCCGGCATGTACGCGCTGAAGATGTACGGCTACCGGGGGTACATGGGTATCGACATCTTCCCGGAGCGCATCCCCATCCGGCAGGCCCTGATCAACTCCATCGACCGCATGAAGGCCATCGCCGAGATGACGGAGCGGGTGGACCACGAACTGGTCGTCGCCTGCATGGAGCGTCCCGATCTCAACCGGGGCGTCATCGAAGCCCACCTGACCCGGCTCTTCCATCCTTCCTCCACCGGTCTGAGCGCCATGCCGGCGTATCGAAGAGCCTAGGGCACGGCTTTGCGGTTCCCGCCGGCAACTACCGGCCCCCGAAGGCGTATAATCCCGTAGGACACCATTACAGCAGACAGGGGGATATATGCGAGACACCATCCGGGTCGCGGGCGTGCAGATGGACTTGAAACTCGCCGGGACCGAACACAATCTCACCAGGATCTTCGACGCCATGCAGGCGGCCTCCCGGGAGGGGGCGGACCTGGCCGTGTTTCCCGAATGCGCGCTGACCGGCTACTGCTTTTACGACCTCGACGAAGCCCGCCCGCACGCCCAGCCCGTACCCGGGCCGTTCACGGAACGCATCGAGCGGCAGTGCCGCGAACTCGACATCCACGTCATCGTGGGCCTGCTGGAAGCCGATGGTTCAAGTGTATACAATACGGCGGCCTTCATCGCGCCCAACGGCCTGATCGGGCACTACCGCAAGATCCACCTGCCCTATCTCGGGATCGACCGCTTTCTGTCCCCCGGCGACCGCCCGTTCCGCGTGTATGATTCCGAGGTCGGCCAGATCGGGCTCAACATCTGCTACGACGCGGCGTTTCCCGAGAGTTCCCGGGTGATGATGCTCCATGACGCGGAACTGATCGCCCTGCCCACCAACTGGCCGGTCGGCGCGGACTGCAACACGGAATTCGTGATCAACACGCGCGCCTTCGAGAACCGTGTCAATTACATCGCCGTCAACCGGGTCGGACGGGAAAGGGGAACGAATTTCATCGGGCAGAGCAAGATCGTCGATTTCACCGGGCGTACGCTCGCGGAGGGAGACCGGTCGCGCGAAGAGATCATCTATGCCGACGTGGACCTTGCCGGCGCCCGTGAAAAGCACATCGTAAACGTGGCCAGGGCCTATGAACTCGACCGCCTGGAAGACCGCCGCGTGGAGTTCTACGGGCCCATCGTAGAGGGAGAAAAACCTTGACACGACAGCCCTCGCGGCCATAGCTTATGCGGGGTTAAAGGCCTGTGGTATACGAGGTCGCCGTGTATGAGGAGGGCAGGTGCTGCCTTGCTGGGTTGTCCGGGCCGGCACGATGGAATACGGCGTGGCGCTGTCCCTTCAGCGGACTTTGCTCGCGGCGCGTCGTTCCGGTCTGATCGACAATGTGCTCCTGATTCTCGAACATCCCCCCACGTACACGATCGGCCGTCGCCTGAGAGCCGGTGAACACCTGCTCTACGGGGAAGAAGCGCTCCGGGACCGCGGCATACGTGTCTACGAAACGGACCGCGGCGGGGACATCACCTGCCACGGCCCCGGCCAGTTGGTGGGCTATACCATCTTCGATATCGCGGCGTGGTACCAGGACGTATACCGGTACCTTCGCGACATCGAGGCCGTGATCATCGGGTGCCTGGGCGATTTCGGCATCGAGGGCCGCCGCCTGGAAGGGATTACCGGAGTCTGGGTGGAAGGCAGGAAGGTCGCGGCCCTGGGCATACGGGTCAGCTGGTGGGTCGCCATGCACGGGTTTTCCGTGAACGTGCGCCCCGACCTTTCCCTGTACGAAGGCATCGTGCCCTGCGGCATCGCCGACCGCGAGGTCACTTCGATGGAACGGATCCTCGGCCGCCCCGTCTCGATGGACGAGGTCCGGAAGAGCCTTCTCCGGAACCTGGGCGGCGTTTTCGGCATGGAATTTGAAGAGATGAGCCTGCCCGAATTGAAGCAGAGACTATGAACGAAGCCCGCCACACCGCAACCAGGAGGCGCCATGAACGTTGAGACCGCCCCCGCCCTGTCAGACCCCGCCCTTAAAGCGTCCGGCCTCGACGACCTCGGCCTCGGCCGGGACGACTACCGTACCTTATACCATACCATGCGCCTTCAGCGGGAATTCGAAGAGCGCGTCTACCGGCTGTTCCGGCAGGGCCGGCTCGTGGGCGCGGCCTACGCGGGCGCCGGCCACGAGGCCATCGCCGCGGGCAGCGCCTACGCGCTGGGCGCCGCGGACATCCTGGTCCCCATGCACCGGGTGATCGGCGCCCATTTCCTTCGCGGCCATACCGCGCGCGACATGATGTGCCAGTACCTCGGCCGCGCCAATGGACCGACGGCCGGCAAGGACGGCAACATGCACTGCGGGAACTGGGATCACCATATCGTCGGGATGATCAGCCACCTCGGCGCGAACATCCCCGTGGCCGCGGGCGTCGCGCTGGCCAGCAAGATCCGGGGCGACGGCGCCGTCTCGATCACCTACATCGGCGAGGGCGGCTCGAGCATCGGCGATTTCCACGAAGGGCTGAACTTCGCGGCCGTGCACCGGCTGCCCATGGTGCTGATCGTGGAGAACAACAAGTTCGCCTACTCCACGCCCACCCGTTTCGAGTACGCCTGCGAGCACATCGTGGACCGGGCGCGGGGATACGGCATCGCGGGCTCCCTGATCGACGGCACGGACGTGCGCGCCGTGTACAAGGCGACGCGCGCCGCCGTGGACCTCGCCCGGGAAGGCGGCGGTCCGACGCTGATCGAAGCGCTCTGCACGCGGCTGCTCGGCCACGCCCAGCACGACGACGCCTTTTACGTCCCGAAGGAAATCATGGAGGACGGGTGGAATAACGATCCGGTCGCGAAGACCGAAGCGCTCCTCATGGAACGGAAGTACTTCACCCGGGACGAGATCGACGGGATCCGGGAGGAAGTCAAGGGCATCGTCGACGACGCGGTCGATTACGCGGAACAGAGTCCCCTGCCCGAACCCGAAGCAGCGCTCGAAGGCGTCTACGCGGACTGACGTCCCCACCCGGAATCGACCCATGCCACCCGTAACCTACCTGGAAGCCATATCGGCCGGACTCCGCGAGGAGATGGAGCGGGATGAAAGCGTCTTCTGTCTCGGCGAGGACATCGGGGTCTACGGCGGGGCCTTCAAGATCACGAAGGGCTTCCTGGACGATTTCGGCGAGGACCGGGTGATCGACGCGCCCGTGGCGGAATCCGTGATCATCGGCGCGGCCATGGGCGCGGCGCTCATGGGCATGCGGCCCGTGGCCGAAATGCAGTTCGCCGACTTCATCACCTGCGGGTTCAACCAGTTGGTCAACAACGTGGCCAAGGCCCACTACCGCTGGGGCGCGGCCGTGCCCCTCGTGATCAGGTGTCCCTCCGGGGCCATCGGCAACGCCGGTCCCTTCCACTCCCAGAACCCCGAAGCCTGGTTCTGCAAGGTGCCCGGCCTCAAGGTCGTGGCGCCGGCAACGACCTACGACGCGAAGGGCCTGCTCAAGTCGTCGATCCGCGACAACAACCCGGTGCTCTTCTTCGAACACAAGGGCCTGTACCGGTTCCCCCGGATCAGGGAAGAGATCCCCGGCGAGGATTACACCGTGCCCATCGGCGAGGCGGCGGTCCGGCGGGAGGGCGGCGACGCGACGATCGTCACCTACGGCAAGATGGTCTTTCACAGCCTGGACGCCGCCGAGACCCTGGCCGGCGAGGGGGTGGAGACGGAAGTGCTCGACCTGAGGTCGCTGCTGCCCTACGACAAGCAGGCCATACTCGAATCCGTCCGGAAGACGAACCGGCTCCTGGTCGTCCATGAAGATACGCTGACCGGCGGTTTCGGCGGGGAAATCGCCGCCGTCGTTGCGGAAGAGGCCTTCGAGCATCTCGACGCGCCCGTCCGCCGGCTGGCCGCCATCGACACGCCCGTACCCTTCAGCCCGCCGCTGGAGGAGTACTTCCTGCCGAACACGGAGAAGGTAACCGCGGCCCTCCGGGAACTCCTGGCCTACTGATCGCCCGACGATCGATTTACGCAAAGAGGATGCGCAACGTGAACATCGTGATGCCCAGGCTCGGCGAAAGCGTTGAAGAAGGCACGGTCATCCGCTGGTTGAAGCAGGTCGGCGATCCGATCGAGCGCGACGAGTCCGTGGTGGAGATCACCACCGACAAGATCGATACGGACATACCGGCCATCGCGGGTGGCGTGCTGAGCGAGATCCGCGTGGCCGAGGGGACGACGGTGGCCATCGGAGAGGTCATCGGCGTCATCGATACGGGGGATGAAGAGGACGCCGGGTCGGGCGAAGCCGATGCGGAAGGACAGGCGGAGCGCGCCGGACCGGAACCGGAGACAATCGAAGCCGACGAGCGGACCCCGGCCGCCGCGGACGGCGGAGACGGGGGCCCATTGAGACGAAAGCGGTCCGAGCGGTTCTATTCCCCCCTCGTACTGCGCATCGCCCGGGAAGAGCGTATCGACATGGCCACGCTCGAATCCCTGGAAGGAACGGGCAAGGGGGGCCGGGTGACCCGGGACGATCTGCTCACCTACCTGGAACGGCGCGCGTCCCGGATCCCCGAACCGGCCGCGGAGCAGGAGGAAGCCTCCGAATTCGTATCGGTCTCCCGTCCGGCAGGCACCGAAGAAGCCCGCGTCGTGAACATGGACACCCTGCGCAAGGCCATCGCCAGGCACATGGTCCACAGCAAGGAAGTGTCGCCCCACGTAACCTCCGTGTCGGAAGTCGACATGACCCACGTCGTGCGCTTCCGGGACGAGGCCAGGGAGCGGTTCCAGCAGAAGACCGGCATCCGGCTGACGCTGACCCCGTTCTTCATCACCGCCATCGTCGACGCCCTGCGGGAGAACCCCATGCTGAACGCCACCATGGACGGCGACCGGGTCCTGCAGTGGAAGCACGTGAACCTGGGGCTGGCGGTCGGACTGGAAAAGGGCGTCGTCGTCCCGGTGATCCGTCACGCCGACGAGATGGATTTCGCGGAAATCGCCGCGGCGGCCCACGACCTGGCCAAGCGGGCCCATGACCGCAAGCTGTCCCCGGACGACCTGAAGGGCAGCACGTTCACCCTGACGAACCCGGGCATGTGGGACACCCTTTTCGGCACGCCGATCATCAACCAGCCCGAGGCGGGCATCCTCGCCACGGGAAGCGTCAAGAAGCAGGTCGTCGTGCAGGCCGACGATTCGCTGGCGATCCGGTCCATGATGTACCTGAGCCTCTCCTTCGATCACCGGTTCATCGACGGCCTCAACGCCGCCCGGTTCATCCGGGACATCACACGCAACCTGGAGTCCTTCGATACCGGCCGGGTCGGGGCCTGATCCGGCCTCGGCGCCGGGCGGGCAAGGCGGCCCGTGCGGCCCGGGCAGGGTAGCCCACGCGCGTAGCCCGTGCAGAATCCAACCCGCGCCGCGCGTCCCGGGCGCCGGGCGGCACGCATGGAGCGGATATGGCCGTGGAACAAGGTCCCGTGCATATCGGCACGATGGGATGGACCTACCGGGACTGGTCCGGATCCTTCTACGCCCGCGACACCGACCGGAAAGTCCTCCTGCAGCACTACGCCCGGGTCTTCGACACCCTCGAAATAGACAGCACCTTCCATTACATCCCCAAACCGGAAGTGGTGACGTCCTGGCGCGATCGGACCCCCGGCACGTTCCGTTTCACGGCCAAGCTCCCCGGGAAAATCACCCACGAGCGGGGGCTGGCGGACACGGAGGACCTGCTTACCCCCTTTCTGGCCAGCATGGCCCTCCTCGGCGAGCGCCTCGGCTGCCTGCTCGTTCAGCTTCCCCCGGGCTTTCGGTGCAACAACGGGACCTTCGCCCGCGTGGAGGATTTCCTCAAACTGTTGCCGGCCAGGGACTTCCGCTTCGCGTTCGAGTTCAGGAACGCTTCCTGGATCAAGCCGGAAGTGTTCGATCTGCTCCGGACATACGGCGTGGCCTGGACCATCCAGGACTATCCCAGGGTCATGCCGATCGTGCCCCGGATCACCGCGGATTTCGCCTATATCCGCTGGATGGGCGACACGGAGGACCCGCGCATCGACAACTTCCGCGAGTCCGTCGTGGACCGCACCCAGGAACTCATCAAGTGGGCGGAGCGGCTGAAGCGGGACATTCTCCCCCGGGTCGGCACCCTGTACGGTTTTTTCAACAACTACTATTCGGGGCATTCGCCCGCCGACTGCAACCGGATGAAGCGGCTGCTCGGCCTGGATACCGTTACGCCCGATTTCGAGCGGCAGTTGAGCCTGTTCTGAGATGGGTTGCAAGCGGCCGGCGCCGGTTCGCGGCTAGTCCAGCGCCGGAAAGTCTTCCTGGTCGCGCAGGGTGTAGGAAAGCAGGGCGAGGTCGTGCAGGCTGCCCTCTATGTCGCGGACCTGGTCGGGCAGGATGGCGCGCTGCACGAATCCCACCAGTTGCAGCAAGAGGATCGCGCCGCGCTGGACGTCCACCATGCACTCGGCGTTGAGCTGCTCGATGGACCCGGTGTGGAGCGCGACGGCGATCAGTTCGTTGATCATCTCGACGGCCAGTCCCTGGCGGCGGAAATCGGGGTGCACGACGAGGCGGAGCTTGCCTATATGGCTCTTCCATCCGCGCCGCTCGCGGTGCAGCGACACCTCCGCGACGATATCGCCGTCCACGATCGCCACGATGGGGATGACGATGTCCCAGTCGATATTGCTGCACCATCCCTCGATGATGCTCTTGTCGCGGATATCGTCCTTCAGGAAGGTCCGGTCCTTGCGCGGTATCGACTGGAAAAAGGTGTACAGCGCTTCCACGTCGTCCGCTTCGAGCGGCCGGATCGTAACCTTGGTGCCGTCCTTCAGCGTCTCCGTCTTCGGGTATTCCTGGGCCAGAATCTCTTCCAGCATGGAGGACTCCCTTCTGCTTCCGTGCCCCGCGCATCGCCGTAAACCGCCGGCGGGCAGGCACCTCTTTTCGCGTTGAAATCCACTGTTCGCTATTGTAAAAGTTAGATCGAAGCGCCGCCGTTGTCAAGCGGGTCCGACATCGCCCGATCCGTGCCTGATATGCGCCCGCGATTTGCCGGATATGCGCCTGCGATTTGCCGCTCATGCGCCTGCGATTCGCCGGATCAAACGAATATGCTGGGCAAAGTTTGTGTAAAATTGAAAGTACTACTTGCAAATTTACACGCGAAGGTCTGTTGCACAGCGCTTCGCATCGCGCCGCCTGGGTTCGAGCATGCGGTCGCCGCGGAGATACCGGGCCAGTTGCATCACGGCAACAGAGGCGACGGCCACCTCGCCACCAGCAGTAAATCGACGTTGCGAAAAGGCCGGTACGCAGGTGCGACGGCCGTACGAACGACCCTGGACAAGCAGGCCAAAAACCGCTTGACAGAACGGCGTCCTCGCCGTAGCCTTAGAGCAGATCAATGCCACGAAAAGATTAGCGATAGTTTCGGACCGCGACTCGTCGAGCAGGGCTGCCTGCGTCGCGTCCTTGATCCTTGCGCTGTCATACCGATCTGCAGGTATACGGCCCGTGGCCGGAAAGGAGCCTTTCCATGAAGCTTACATTCACCGATCTCAACGATATGATTCGCGAATTGAAGGAGAAGAGTGTCCAGTCGATCAGGGTGAATGAAGTGATTCGTGATGTGCAGGCGATGATTCCGGACGAGTATCCGATGCCGATCAAAACCTTTTCGGTCTACGTAACCGCCAATATAGATGGAGAATGGAACGAGGACCTCGTGGCAGAATACGTGGAGCACGTCGGCTGCGTCGACGAGCTTGCCGGGGAGGAAGTCCTCTCGGACCTGCACCGGCGCACGGGGAACAAGGTGGAGATCCTTCGCGAGCTGCTGGCGGGCGAATTCCTGACCGTAGGTTCGGGCCGGTTCGAAGAATGAGTGGCGTTGCATCGCATGTCGGTCCGGCAGGTGGTTTTCCGGCCCGGATCGACGTTGAAGATTCCAGTCACATGAAAAGGAGATCAACTTGAGCACCGATTCCGTCGGATTCGGCGTGATAGGGCTCGGTATGGGTAACGTGCGCGCCCGTTGCATACACGAAACGGAAGGCGCCAGGCTGGTGGCCGTGGCCGAGCTCGACGAGGAGCGGGGCCGAAAGGCGGTATCGGACTACGGCGTCGAATGGCACGAGGACTACCGCCGGCTGCTCGAGCGCGACGACGTCGACGTCGTCAACGTCATGACCCCGAGCGGTACCCACGCCGACTTCGCCGTCGAAGCCGCGCAGGCCGGAAAGCACGTGATCACGACCAAGCCGATCGACGTGAGCCTGGAACGGGCGGACCGCATGATCGCGGCCTGCCGGGAAGCCGGCGTGATCCTGGCCATCGACTTCGAGGCGCGGTACATGGCCGACAACGTCCGGGTCAAGCAGGCCGTGGACGAGGGCCGCCTGGGCAGGATGATTCTCGGCGAAGTGCGCCTGAAGTGGTTCCGGAACGATGCCTATTACAAGGGCTGGCACGGCACGTGGAAACTGGACGGCGGCGGGTCGCTGATCAACCAGTCGGTACACCAGATCGATCTGCTGATCTGGTACATGGGCGCAGTCGACAGCGTCCAGGGGCAGATCGGCGTGTTCAACCACGATATCGAGTCGGAAGACCTCGGCATGGCCATGATCAGGTTCAGGAACGGCGCCGTGGGAACCATCCTCGGGACGACGACCTGCCCGGTTACCATCCCCGCGGGCGTGGAACTGCATGGTACGAAGGGACTGGTCATCACCGCCGGGAACAAAGTGGCCACCTGGCACATCCCGGAAGAGTCCATCGAGGATCCCTTTTCCAGCGACGGCCCCGCGAACGTGATCGAGGACATGATCGGGCTGGTCCGCAACGGCGGCACGCCCCGCATTACGGGCGAGGAGGCCAGGAAGTCCCTCGCGCTGATCCTTGCCATCTACGAGTCATCCAGGACGGGCCGGTCCGTATCCCTGTAGCCCGGAAGAAGACAGCATGTCCAGCGCATTCGAGATACTGAAAGAACGGGGATTCGTCTCCCAGGTCACGGATGAAGAGGCCGTGGCCCAGGCGTTCGACGAGGAAACCGTCACCTGCTACATCGGCTTCGACCCGACGGGAAAAAGCCTGCACGTCGGCAATCTGGTGCAGATCATGATGCTGGCCCACGTGCAGCGCGGCGGGCACCGGCCCATAGCCCTCGTGGGCGGCGGTACGGCGATGATCGGCGATCCGAGCGGCAAGGACGCCCTCCGGCCTCAGCTCGCCACGGAAGCCATCGACGGCAACATCGCCCGGATCCGGAAGCAGTTGAGTAGCTACCTCGACTTCGACGGCGGCCGGGCGTTGCTGGTGAATAACGCGGACTGGCTGCGCACGCTGAACTACATCACGTTCCTGCGGGAGATCGGCGAGCAGTTCAGCGTGAACCGCATGCTGACGGCCGAAGCCTACAGGGCCCGCATGGAAACGGGCCTCACCTTCCTCGAGTTCAACTACCAGATCCTGCAGGCCTACGACTTCCTCATGCTGTTCCGCGAGTACGGCTGCACGATGCAGTTCGGGGGAGACGACCAGTGGGGGAACATCGTGGCCGGCGTGGACCTGATCCGGCGCAAGGAGCAGGGGGCCGCCCAGGCGGTTACCACGCCCCTGTTGACCCTTTCGGACGGCAGGAAGATGGGCAAGACGGCCGAAGGCGCTGTCTGGCTCGATCCCGGGATGACCTCGCCCTACGATTTCTACCAGTTCTGGATCAACGTGGACGACCGCGACGTGGAAGGCCTCCTGGCCCACTTTACCTTCCTGCCCATGGAAGAGGTGCGGGAACTGGGCGGCCTCCAGGGCGAGCAGATCCGTCACGCCAAGTCGGTCCTGGCCTACGAGGCGACGAAAATCACCCACGGCGAGGAAGCGGCGGAACAGGCGCGGCGCGGCGCCCGGAGCGTGTTCGGCGGCGCCCGGACCGGGGGAGAGGACGTGCCCACCGTGGAGATCGGCCGGGAACGGCTCGAAGCAGGCATCAACGTGGTCGATCTGTTCTTGGAAGCCGAACTGGGCAAGAGCAAGAGCGAGGTGCGCAGGCTGATCCAGCAGGGCGGCGCATCCGTCAACGGCGAGCGGGTGGCCGCCATCGACCGGACGCTCGATGCGGGCGATCTCGACGGCGACGGCGTCCTGCTCCTGCGAGCCGGCAAGAAGCGGTTTCAGCGCGTCAAGACCGGATGAGGCCGGACGCGGCCGGCTTGGAAGGCGGGACCTCGATCCGTTCGGTCTGGCATATCCTGAACTTTAGGGCCATCCCCGCCGTGCGCGGGTTTTCTTATGTTCAAGAACCTCAACCCCGGCATGATCGGCATCGGCGCTTCCCTCCCCGAGGCGCTGGAAATGGCCGTGCAGTACGGGTTCGACGGCGTCGATCTCAACATGCCGGACGTGGCCGAACGGGTCCGGCGGACGTCGATCGATGAGGTGAGCGGTCTTTTCGCGCGGACGGGCCGCCGTCCCGGGAACTGGGGACTGCCCATAGACTGGTTCGGCTCCAGTCAGAAATGGACGGAGGAACTGGCCTCGTTGCGGACCTGCGCCGCCCTGGCGCGGGACATCGGCGCGCTGCGGACGACCGCCGTGGTGATGCCCTGGTCGGATGAGCGGGATTTCGACGAGAACTACGCTTTTCACGTGGAGCGGCTGAAACCCGTGGCGGAGATCCTCGGGGAATACGGATGCCGGCTCGGCCTGGAGTTCATCGGCCCAAAGACCCTGCGCCGGAACAGGAAGCACGAATTCATCTACACCATGGACGGCATGCTGGCGCTCTGCCGGGACCTGGGCCCTGACGTGGGGCTTCTGCTGGACCTGTGGCACTGGTACACGTCCCGCGGCGCCTGGGAAGACCTCGCCAGGCTGGGCAACGACGACGTGGTCAACGTGCACGTCAACGACGCGCCGGCCGGCATCCCGGTCGACGAGCAGATCGACAACGAGCGGTGCCTGCCCGGCGAAACCGGCGTGCTCGACATAGGCCGGTTCCTCGGCGCGCTGGATGCCATGGGCTACGACGGGCCGGTCACGGCCGAACCCTTCAGCGCACGGGTGAATGCCCTGGCGCCGCAGGATGCCCTGCGTGAAACGTCCGACGCGATGCGGAAGGCATGGGATTCGGCAGGGATCGTATAGCCGGGGCATGGCATTCGGCAGGGATCGCATAGCAGGGCATGGCATTCGGCAGGGATCGCGTAGCCGGAGCAGGGATCGCGTAGCCGCTTAGCCCTGTGGCCCGGCTTCCCGCCACCATTCGCACGTCGGTTCCATCGAAGAAAGGCCTCAGGATGGCGACATCCCCGAAGCGCGTCTCCGTCCACGGCGGACACAGCGGACAGTTCTGCGACCACGCCGAGGACACGCTGGAGGACATCGTCCGGGCTTACATTGCCCACGGATACGCCTGGGTGGGCATCACCGAACACATGCCGCCGGAGCGGGACGAACTGAGCTACCCCGACGAGCTGGCCGCCGGGTTGGACGCGGCCGGTCAACAGGCCCGTTTCGCCGACTACATGTCGACATGCCGCCGGCTCCGGGACAAGTATGCCGCCGAGATCAGGATCCTGGTGGCCTTCGAAACGGAGGCGTATACGGGCTATGAGCGCTGGGTGCCCGCAATGAGGAAGGAGTTCGAGCCCGACTACATCGTGGGCTCCGTGCACCAGCTCAATGACGAGCTGATCGATGGATCGCCGGAATGGTACCGGGCCGCGGCGGAAGCGGCCGGGGGCGTGGACGAGATGTACTGCGCCTATTTCGACCGCCAGTACGAAGTGATCGCGACGCTGCGGCCCGAGGTGATCGGCCACTTCGACCTGGTCCGGATATTCGATCCCGATTACCGGACGCGCCTGGTCAAACCCGAAATATGGAAACGCATCGTGCGCAACCTGGAAGCGATCCGGGACCTCGGGTCGATCTTGGACTTCAACCTGGCCGCGCTCAAGAAAGGCCAGCCCGAGCCCTACGTCTCCGGCCCGGTACTCGAGCAGGTCCTGGAAATGGGTATCGCCGTGGTGCCGGGGGACGACTCCCACGGGGTCGGCAACATCGACCGGTTCTGGGACGAAGGGGTGCGCATCCTTCGGGACGCGGGATGTGACCTGAACTGGAAATGCCCCGCGTGAAGTGGATGGAGGCGGTCCTCGAAAGTTCCTCTAGTACCTGCGCTCCCAGGGACCCACGGGCACCTCGATCAGGGTCGGGGCGTCCGCTGACACGGCTTCGCTGACAGCCGCTTCGAGCTGCGCCGCGTCCTCGGCCAGAACCCCCCTTGCGCCATAGGCTTCGGCCAGTTTGACGTAATCCGGATTGTGGAGTTCGGTGCCGATCACGCGCCCGTTGAATTCCTCCACCTGGGCCCGCCAGACGTTGCCGTAGGCGTTGTCGTTGAACACGATGGTGATGACGTGCACGCCGTACTGCACGGCCGTGGCCAGTTCCTGCAGGTTGTAGAGGATCCCTCCGTCGCCGGAGACCACGACGACCGAGCGGTCGGGCCGTCCGATCTTGAGCCCGACGCCCACGGGGAACACGCTGCCGAGCGAACCATGGTGGGAGGGGGTCTGGTATCCCCTGGGGGACTGGGCGTGGTAGTAGTTCCGGCTGTAATACCCCATCTGGTTCATCCCGCCCACGAGGATCCCGTCGTCCGGGATGGCCGCCCGCATGGCGTCCATGAAGGCGCCCTGGGGCTGGAGCTGTTCCGCGGGGCCGAAACGGTGGGTGTTGATCGACTGGATATCCTCGGTTACGTTGGGCCGGGGTGCGGACAGACCGGTCAGGCCGTCGTACAGGACTTCCAGGCTCAGCGCGGCGTCGCCCAGGATGCCGTGGGTACAGGCGCCGTCCTGGCCGATCTCGCCGGGATCGTCGTCGATACGGATTACCGTCTGCCCGTCCAGGCGCGCGCTCATGTCGGTGGCCGTGCCCACGGCCAGGATCACGTCGCAGGCGTCCACGCGGTCCTTCAGCGGCTTGAACCGCGCCTCGAACATCCCCAGCGACAGCGGATGCCGCGCCGGCAGGATGCCCTTTCCGCTTCGGCTGCTGACGACCGGGCTGCCCAGGTGCTCGGCGATCTTCGCGACCAGCGGCGCGCCTTCCGACGCCCCGGCGCCCACCCAGATCAGCGGCTGCTTCGCCTCGTCGAGCAGCCTGGCCGCGCGGTCCAGTTGACCGGCGTCACCCGCTACGGGCCCGTGGGACTCGGCCTCCAGCAGCCGGACCTCTTCCTCGGCCCTGAATATGGCGGGACCGATCTCCAAAATGACCGGCCGTCTCCGCGGGGTGTTAAGCTGCCTGAACGCTTCACGGACCAGGCCGGGGACCTCCGCGGGTGAACCGGCCCGCCCCGCCCATTTCGAATAGGCCCCGTAGTCGCTCAGGCTGTCGTGCCTGGGCCTTCCGGGTATGCTCACGCCGTGATGGTCTCCCGTGACAATGAGTACGGGAGAGGACTGGGCAAAGGCGGTGGCCAGGCCGGCCGTGGTGTTGAAGAACCCGGGGCCTTCGACCGCGATGCCCACGCCCGGCTTGCCGCTCACGCGGGCGTACCCGTCCGCCATGTAGCTGATGGCCTGCTCGTTGCGCGTCGTGACGTACCGCATGCCGTCCTGCCGGTAGATCGCGTCGATGGCTTCGTACTGGCCGGCGCCCGGCAGGCCGAAAACGACCTCCACGCCGTAAGAGTGCAGTGACCGGACAAGGGCCTCGCCACCGTTCATTCTGGGCATCTGAAACTCCTCTACTCCTGGAACTGAAGGTTAGTCGCCGGCCAGGCGGCCGCGGAACCACAGGAGGTAGACCGGCACGCCGAGAAGCAGGACGATAATGCCCGGCAACGCGTCCATGAAATTGAAAATGACCGTCGATACGATGTAACCGAGGGACACGACGATGAAGACCAGCGGCGTGACCGGGTAGCCCCAGACTTTGAACGGGCGGGGCTCGTCGGGATACTTGCGCCGGAGGATGAACACGGCGACCACGCTCAATACGTAGAAGACGAAGAGCACGTACATGACGGCCAGGACGATTTCCATGAAGTTGCCGACGAGACTCCAGACCATGCCCCAGACCGTCAGGGTCGCGATCGTGCGCGAAGGCGTGCGGAACCGCGGATGCACGCGGGTGAACCAGCTGAAGAACAGGCCTTCCCGGGCCATGCCGTAGGCGATGCGCGGCATGTAGATGATGTTGGCGTTGAGCGTCCCGAAGGTCGCCACCATGACCGCCAGCGCGGTCAGCGAACCGCCGACCGGTCCGATCAGCCGTTCCGCCACTTCGGCGGCGATCCGTTCCGACGCGGCGATCTCGTCGATGTCCATGACGTAGAGGTAGGCCCAGTTCACCGCCAGGTAGACCAGCATGCACAGGCTCAGGCCGATGATGATGGCCAGGGGCAGCACCCGCCGGGGATCTTTCACCTCGCCCGCCACGTTGTTCGTGTTGTACCAGCCGTTGTAGGAAAACAGGATCCCCACCATGGCGAAACCCAGCGCGCCGAAGAGGTTCATTTCCCGCTCGGCCGCCGAGGCCTGGGTGAAGTGTTCCGCCGACCCGCCCACGATCACGGCCAGCATGACCAGGCCCAGCAGGGCGGCGACCTTGGCGAAGGTGGAGAGGTTCGAGATCAGGCCGCCGAACCGCACGCCCATGTAGTTCACGGCGCCAAGCAGGCCCAGTACGGCGAAGATCGCCAAGTGCTGCGTCGATACCAGCACCGGACCCATTTCGACCAGCACGTTCTCCATCGAGACCCCCGGGACGAAATACCCCAGGTAGCTCGAGAAAATCATGGCGACGGCGGCCAGCGCTCCGGGACAGATCACGGCGGTTTCGGTCCAGCCGTACAGAAAGGACACAAATGGGGGATAGGATTCCCGGAGGTATACGATGATGCCGCCCGTGCGGGGCATCATGGCGCCGAGTTCGGCGAAACACAGGGCGCCCGAAAAACAGAGCAGCCCGCCGATCACCCAGACCAGCAGGAAGAGTTCGGGAGAACCCAGTACGGCCGCGATGCCCGCGGGCGCGCCGAATATGCCGGACCCGATGATGCCGCCCACGATGATCGTCGTGGCCGCGACCAGTCCGAGATCCCGGGCGAGTTCGGTCTCGAGCTGAAATCGACTTCCGGCGCGGTCCGGTGCTTGTTCAGCCATGCCGACCTCCGATGCCTTCATGAACTACAGATTGCCTGTCTGTGAAAATGGGAAGAAACCTAAAACAAATTGGAAGCAGGATGATCGTCAAGGACAATATACCCTGCGTACATCCGCTTTGACAGGGCCCCGCGAAAACTGTATATTCAGCCCGGTTTTCGTCCACGGCCGGGTCGACGGGTTCGCTCCCGAAACCTCCGGTCCACCAACCATCTCTTCCACGGTCCGAACCTGAAATGCACCTCATCGTCGCCATCGTGGGCATGACCGGATCGGGCAAGTCGACGGCCGCGGAATGCCTGGTCGCCCGGGGCTGGCGTCATATCCGATTCGGCCAGGTGACCATCGACCGGCTGAAGGAGGAAGGCCGGGAGGTGAATCCGGAGAACGAGAAGGAGATGCGGGAAGGACTGCGGCGCGTCCACGGGATGGGCGCCTTCGCGCTGCTTTCGCTGCCCGCCATCGAGGAAGGACTTGAACGGGGCCACGTCGTGATCGACGGCCTGTATTCCTGGTCCGAGCACAAGATCCTGAAGGAAGCCTTCGGCGAACGCATCCACGTGGTGGCCGTAGTCTCCTCGCCGAAGACCCGGTACGGCCGCCTGGAAAACCGGGTGCACGACGCCCGGAGAGATCCCCTGTTCCGGATGCGGCCCCTCACGGCGGAGGAGGCGCGAAAGCGGGACCACGCGGAGATCGAGAACATCGAAAAGGGCGGCCCCATCGCCATGGCGGACTTCACCGTCGTTAACGAATCGGCCCCGCAAGACCTGATCGACGCGGTGCTGGCCTACGTGGACCGCGTCACCGCTTCGTAAAATCCCGCCTTCCTACAGCGGCAGGGCGATGGCCTTGCCTTCGGACATGCTGCGGGTCACCGCCTCGGTGAACTCCATGTACTTGATCCCCACATCGAAGGGTGTGTGGGACACCTTTTCCAAACCGCGGATGGCGCCAATGAATTCCTCCTCCACCCGCCATTCCCCGTGGTCTTCCGGCCGGATTTCGATTTCTGACAGGGCGTCGTCCCCGCGTTGCGCGCCGTACAGCTTGCCGTCGCCCATGCGGATCGTGCCGTCGCTTCCGTAGATCACGGCTTCGCTTTCGTCGGCCAGGCCCTGGACGGTCGAGATCTTGACATAGGCCGACGCGCCGCAGATCAGGTCCATCACGATGTCGACATGCTCCGGCACCCTGACGGCGCGCATGACGCCCGTTTCGGCGTCGCGGCGCATCTTCGTGAAGGTCTTCCCCTGGGCATAGACCGACAGCGGATCCCCTACCCAGCGCCGCATGGCTTCGTACCAGATGCCCATGGTCATGACGTTCATGCCGCTGTAGTCCGTGTTCTGCCGCCAGTGCAAGGGGCCGTCCCGGTCGATGAAGTCGCTGCCGGAGGAGCGGAGTTCCACGCTTAGGATGTCGCCCACGTAGCCTTCCGCGATCAGGCGCTGGATGGTCTTGTCCGCCCACAGCGTCATGGGGGAGGGCACGATCTGGGCGACGAGGTCCGGGTTGCTCTGGGCGGCGTCGTGCATGAGCTGGGCCTCTTCGAGGTTCATGGCCATGCGCGCCTCGCACAGGATGTGCTTGCCGTTCGCCAGGGCCTCAAGGCTCGTGGCGCAGTGGAGGTAGGGCCAGGTGCCGACGACGATGGCGTCCGTATCGTCCGCTTCGATCAGCTCGGTCCACGTCTCGTAGATGGTCGGGATGCCGAACTGCTTTGCCACCCGCTCCGAGGAGGCCCGGCTGCGGTTGCACACGCTGACGATCTCCACCCCTTCGATGGCCTGGAGCTTCGGAATATGCATGGTCACGGTATTGGCGCCGGCCCCGACCACGCCTACGCGGATAGTATCCATTTGTTTCCCCTTTTAACTGCTGTATGATGTGTCGATCTTCATGGGTTGCGTGCTGTTGCGTGCTGTTGCGAGCTATGCGTGCTATGCGTGCTGTCGCGTGCTTTGCCCGCCTACTTTCTTCGCGCGCTGATGATTTCCGCCAGGTTCCGCGCCATTTCCTCGAAACCGCCGGGCGCCGGATGCACCAGGTCCGTGGTCAGCCCGTTGTTGGACCGGAGCATGGCGTCCCCCGGAATGTGCGCGAGTTTCGGACGGTTCAGCTGCTGAACCCGTTCCGCCACGATGTTCCGGAAGGTCTCGCACTTTTCGTCGCCCATAAAATCATAGAGGCACGGGAAGATGTCAATGCAGAAGATCCACTCGTCCGGATGGGCGTCGGCAATGGTCGTCACGAAATACTCCACGCGCCGGTGAAACTCCTCCACGCTGAAGGACTGCACGACGTTGATGCCCATCTCCAGCGTCGCCACGTCCCAGTCTCCGCGCCCGGCGATGTAGTCGGCCATGCCCGCTTCCATGTGGGCGCCCCCGCCGAAGCCCAGGTTGAACAGGTCGGTGCCCAGGAGCTCGGCGGTCCGGGCGGGGTACGTGCCCGTGGGACGGACGGCCGTGCTGCCGTGGGTGATCGACGAGCCGTAGGCCAGGTAACGGGTGGCCGGGGCCTGGTCCGGTCCCGGCAGCGAAGTCTCTCCCTCGATGGAGACCAGGCGGACCGCGGGCCGCCACGGCAGGACCACGCGGGTAAGTCCGGTGTCGAACCGCGCGCCGGATGGCGTGACCTGCCGCATGACCGGCTCGGAATCGGGCCGGGCCACGACGATACGCGTCGGGGTCTCGTTTACGATGTGCAGGGCGCTGAAGAAATCGCCCTGGTACACTTCCGCGAGCGTCGGCCCCTCGGGGCTCCGGAGCGTGATGACCGCCCGCGGACCCTCCAGGTTGAACCGGATTTCGCACCCGGACGCCTGGAGCGCGTTGTTCTTCGCCGACTCGTTGAGCGTCACGCGCAGGTCGTTCGGCACGCGGCAGCAGATGCTCCCCGCTCCTCCGGGGTCGTCCAGCAGTTCGTGTACGTTGTGCAGTTCAGCTTGACCGAGAATCACGCGAACCTCCAGGGTCTCGGGTGGTCGGCGAATACCGGGCGCGGGGCGGCCGGTTCATTCCGAGTGTATGCGTTTGAAATGCTATATGCCCAGCAGCCTGGCCGCGTTTTCGCCCAGCGCCATGCGTTTGGCCTCGTCGGAAATCCGGGCCGTGATGATCTTGCCGATCTGCGGCCTCGGATCCATCAGGGGCATGTCCGATCCGTACAGCACGCGGTCGGCCCCGCCCTTTTCCACCAGTTCTTCGATCACGCCGGGCGTCCGGTAGGTCGAGCAGGTCTCCAGGTAGACATTCGGGTACTTCCGGGCGGCGGCGATAGCTTCCGCGCGGGCCTCCGGCACGTTGCCGCAGTGGGCGGAAACGAAGTTCACCCGCGGGTAGGCCGGCGCGAGGTCTTCGAAGTACCGGGGCCGGCTGTTGATGAAGTGGTCCGTGTGGAAGATGATGGCCAGGCCCCGGTCCTGGGCGAATTCGTAGATCGGATGCCAGGGTTCCTCGTTGAAGGGCCAGGGGGTATAGGGTGGATACAGCTTGATGGCCGGAAACCCCAGTTTGTCGATCGCCCGTTCCAGTTCGGGCACCATGCGGTCGGGCATGGTCGGGGACACGTAGGCGAACCCCACGAAGCGGTCCGGATTCCGGGCGACGAACTGCGCGGTCAGGTCGTTCCCCGTCGTGCCGTCCGGATGAAATATGTGGAAGAGGCACGCGACATCGATGCCCGCGGCATCCATGGCCCCCAGGAGGAGTTCCGGGTCGTCCACCATGCCGTACCGTTCCCATCTGCCCACGTGACCGTGGTAGTCGATCACCCTCGTGCCGTCGATCATGACCCCTCCGTGAGTCCGAGCAGCCGCTCGGCGTTTCCGGCGCAGATCCGCGCCAGGTCCTCCTCGCTCATGCGCGTGTGATGCAGGTAGAAGAGGATGGGGCCCATGGCGTACCGCGGATACCACGAGCCGTAGATGAACCGGTCCGCGCCGAACCGGTCCACGAGCGCCTCCACCTCGCCGATGGGTTCGTAGCGGCTGAGTTCGAGCAGGGCGTTGGGACTCGCCTCCAGCAGGCCGCGGACGACCAGCGCGTGGGTATAGTGCGCGCCGATGAGCACGGTACGCAGGTCCGGATAGGCCTTGAGCGTCGTGACCAGGTGGTCCACGTCAACGTCCATCAAGGGGATCCACAGCGGAATCCCGGCCTCCGAGAGAAAGGACAGAAGTTCGTCGTAACCCCATGGGAGAAAAGGGAGTCCGGCGGACTGGCAATCGTGCAGCCGGGCGGATCTCACCCGGCCCCGGCCGTGCAGGTCCGCGATCTGCTTCATGGAGGTTTCCACCGGCGCGACCGACCATTGGGGGATGAGCCTCCCGTCCCCGTCGAGCCAGTCTTCCAGGTACAGGTTGCCGTCGGTCGGACTGATCTGTTCCCCCTGGGCATGGTAGATCACGGCGCGCCCGACGCCGTGGAAATCCATTTCGCCGAGCAGTTGCGCCGGGCTCTGGCAGGGCGACGGACCGGTATGGTGATTGCCCACGCATACGTTCGCGTCGATGACGGGCACGCGGGGCGAGAAGTTCAGTGTGGACATGGGTTCCGTGTTCCGTGGTTGGCAGGCGTCGGGAATGGACGAACGGGTTGCGCTTTTCTCATGAAGTACGGGTTACGGTTGAAGAACGGTACAGGCCTTACGAAGGCCCGTCGTCCATGCCGGGGCGGATACCGAATTCCTCCTCGAGGCGCTCCCACAGTTCGGGCGGGATGGCGTCGGTGGCCGCCACGCAGGCATCGTGCACGTGCCGGATGCTGGCCGGCCCGAACATGACCACGCTGTCCACCGGGGCCGCCAGGCAGAACTGGATGGCCAGGTGACGGATGTTGACGCCGTTTTCGCGGCACCAGGACCAGATCCGGTGCGCCCGCGGCTCGGCACCGGGATGCATGCCCCGCTCCCGTTCCGGATCGGGTTCGGATCCGGTCAGCAGTCCCATGCCTTGCACGCTGGCCAGAATGATCCCGGTATCCTGTCTTCTGGCGGCGGGAAAGACTGTCGCGGCGGCCGACTGGTTGATCAGGGTGTAGTCCAGGAAGGTCAGGGACACGTCGCAGATGCCTTCGTCGATCAGCCGGACGTGCCAGTCATGGGAACGCGCGCCGAGTCCGATGTTCCTCACCACGCCCTGCGCCTTCATTTCGCGCAGCACGTCGAAAACCGCGCCTTCGCGCAGCAATTCGTCCACGTCGGACGGATCGTGCACGAGCACGGAGTCGAGATAGTCCGTTTTCAGGGATCGTAGGCTGCGGTCCAGGCTCCACCTGGCGCCGTCCCCGGAGAAGTCCTTTCTCCGGTCGGGATGCGTGCCGATCTTGGCCTGGAGGTAGTAGGAGGACCGGGGTACGCCGGAAAACGCTTCGCCCCACTTCTCCTCGTGGTGGCCCGGGTAGGTATCGAAATAGTTGATGCCGAGCGCCAGGGCGGTCTGGATCGCTTCGACCGCCTCGGGGCTTTCGTGCAGAAAGGCGGCTCCCATGGCCAGCGCCGCCGGACGCATGCCGGTTCGCCCGAAAGACCGGGCGGGTAGGTTGTTCACGTACGCTTTCGTTTAACGTCTGTCCGCATCCGGGGAATCCCGGTCTTCGATGTCGAATTCCTCGTCATCGTCTTCCAGGTCGAAATCGTCCTCGTCCCCGGAGGAATCGCCTGCCCCGTCATCTTCCTCTGCCGACGCCGTCCCATCATCTCCGTCTTCAGCCACCGCGTCGTCATCACCATCGGCCTCTTCTAGATCAGCTTCATCGAAGTCATCCTCGACGGTCTCTTCGGCTTCGTCGCCGTCATCGGCGTCATCGGCTTCATCCCATTCGTCGGCTTCGTCGCCGTCATCGGCGTCATCGGCTTCATCCCACTCGTCGGCTTCGTCGCCGTCATCGTCCACGTCGGATACATCGAAGCCATCTTCGGCGTCGTCTTCACCGCCATCCTCATCATCTTCACCGGCCGCTTCGCCGTCCCCGGCCGCTTCATCTTCCCCGGCCGCTTCATCTTCATCTGACAACCCTTCTTCCGAGTCACTCTCTTCCTCACCGGCATCTCCCTCTTCCTCGCCGGCATCTCCCTCATCCCCGGCAGCATCGTCCGCATCTTCGGTATCTTCCCACGCGTCTTCCGCTTCCTCTTCTGCCAGGTCCTCGATCTCGTCCGCTTCCTCCTCGATCTCATCGACGGCTGCAGATTCCTCGTCGTCCTCTTCCAGGTCTACTCCCTCTTCCTCCAAGGCCTCTTCCGTTTCGTCTTCCTCTTCCACCGCGGCCTCTTCCACTTCGTGTTCCTCTTCCACCGCGGCCACTGCCGCTTCCGCTTCCTCCGCGGCCTCTTCCACTTCGTCTTCCTCTTCCACCGCGGCAACTGCCGCTTCCTCCTCTACGTCATCGGCCTCTTCTGCTTCATCTTCTGCCTCATCGGCGTCCGCCGCTTCCTCCGCGGCCTCTTCCACTTCGTCTTCCTCTTCCACCGCGGCCACTACCGCTTCCGCGTCATCCTCTTCCACCGCGGCCTCTTCCACTTCGTGTTCCTCTTCCACCGCGGCCACTGCCGCTTCCGCGTCATCCTCTTCGTCCTCGGCGTCCGCCTCTTCCGCATCGGCCTCTTCTGCTTCTTCTTCTGCCTCATCGGCGTCCGCTTCTTCCTCGATCTCCTCTTCGGTTTCCACCGCGGCGGCTTGATCCCAGTCGATTTCACCCATCACGGCCGCCGTGACGGCTTCTTGGACGCCGATCGGTGTAGCCGCTTCCTCGGAATCCGCGTCCTCATCGGTTTCGGCCGGCGCCTCGATTTCCCCCACTTCGACTGCGAAGGTGACGTATTCCAGCCAACCCTCGCTCTGATTGGAGAATCTGTGCGACTCGCCCGGAAGTACATGGGCGGCGGAGCCCTCGGTGACCACCTGCCGGTTCCCCTGCGCGTCTTCGATCGATCCATAGCCGCCGAGTACGTAGTGCACGAGCTCGATCCCGTCCAGCTGCAGCCAGGCGGTCTCCCCGCGCCCCTGGACGGCGTAGCGCGTTACGCTGTGCACGCGCTGGAGTACCCCGCCCTCGCCGGCCGGAGCTTCCGTCTCCCGCCGCAGCAGGGGCCAGGACACGGTGCCGCCTTCCAGCACTTCCGGATGCACGTCGCGCCAGTCGCGGACCGCGGGCGTGCCTTCCCGGATTTCGTCCAGCGGGCAACTGACGATGAGATGCTCCATCCAGCCTTCCCCTTCATTGAACGCCTGGTGGGGCACGTTCACGGGCATGTAGACGGCCGTGCCGTCGCGGACGTCCACCTTGTCGTCGCCGATGAGCAACTGGCCGCGCCCGCGAAGGATGAAGTACATCTGCTCGATGTTGTCGTGCTGGTGGTGGTCCGAATGCTGGTGACCCTGCAGCCCGTGCTTGACGAAGCTGTTGATGCCATGAAGCCGGTTTACGTCGGGAGGAGATGTTTCGTCCTGGTCATGAGACTGGTACAGCGTCCATACCAGCGCGCTGATATGCGCGACATATGGCGCCTGGTCGCGCCAGTTTCGCACGCGGATAGTCATGATATCTCCTTTGGGAATCGGCTACTTCTCCCCGGTGCGGGATTCGTGTACCGCGCCCTGTTTTATCAGGTGGTCGATCTCGTCGTCTTCGTATCCGGATTCCGAAAGAACCCCCCGCGTATGCTCGCCCGGGACGGGAGGCGGGAGCGGGGCTTCGGCCTCCCGGGAATCCGTGCGATAGGGCGGCCTGACCTGACGGCTCACCGACCGGTCGGACGCGACGAGGTTGTAAAACGGATTTCGATACTTTATATAAGGGTCGTCCGGGAGCTCGTCAAGGTTGTAAATGGGGGCGCAGGGCACATCGGCTTCCCGCAGGCGGCGGTCCCATTCCCCGCACGGAGCCGTGGCGAATACGGCGCGCAGCTTCTCCCTTATTTCGCCCTCCCTGGCCAGGCGCGTTTCCGGGGGCCAGTCCCGCCAGTCTCCCAGACCCAGGACACCGCACAGGCCCGCCCAGAAGTGGTCCTCCTGGACGATGCCGATACTGATGTACCGTCCGTCGGAGGTCTCGTAGATGCCGTAGTGCGGTACATTCGCGAGGAACGGATTCCGGGCCGCTTCCGGGTCCCGCGCTGCCGCGGCGATGTCGAGGGCCATCCAGGACAGGATGCAGTCGGTCATGGACAGGTCGATGAAGCGTCCCTCCCCCGTGGCCGCCCGGTGCGCCAGCGCGGCGGAAACGGCCAGCGCGGCGTAGAGGCCGGAAGACAGGTCCGATATCAGCACGGGCGGGACCGCGGGCGGGTCACCCCGTCCCAGCAGGCCGCCGATCGCGAGATAGTTGATGTCGTGGCCGGCGCGATCCCGGTAGGGACCTTCTTGCCCGAAGCCCGAAATGGCGCAATACACGACGGAGGGGTTAAGGCGTTTTGCCGAAGGATAGTCCACGCCGAGCCGCGCGGCCACGCCGGGCCGGAACCCTTCCAGCACGACGTCCGCCCGCTCGAGCAGGCGGTTCATGACCTCCCCGCCCGCTTCCTTCTTCAGATCGACCACGACGTTCCGCTTGCCGCGGTTCACGCTGGCGAATGCCGGGGGAAACCGGCGCAGGGGATCTCCGCCGGGCGGTTCCACCTTGATCACCCGGGCGCCGAGATCGGCCAGCAGCATGGAGCAGTAGGGCCCGGGCAGTTGCGTGGTCAGCTCCACCACGAGGCAGTCGGTCAGGGCGGGAATCATGGATGCTCGGAGTCGTCATGCACCGTGATGGCCAGCCCGTCGCGCCACGCGTCGAGCTGATCCAGATCGTATCCTTCATCGCCGTGACGGTGCGTCGTTGCGTCGGCCGGCGTACCCTGGTCGTACACGACGATGCACGGGTCGGTTCCCCGGGTCGCCGCCGCCTGGAACCCGGCCGGCGCGAGGGAGACGCGGCGGTCGTAGTCCACCCAGTCCTCCCGTTCCCATCCCACGGAAAGCCAGTGGTTGATCCGGCCGCAGTCGTCCCTGATCCGGCCGATCAGGTCCGCCAGCACTGCTGAAGCGATCACCAGCGTCGCCCCGGACCGGTTGATCTGATCCTTCAGGACCCGCGCATCGGATGCGTCCTGGCCCAGCGCGGCCACGGCGCCGGTGCGCATGCATCCCAGGACCGACTCCCACCAGGCGATGCACGGGGGAAGCAGGATGAATACCCGGTGACCCGGACGCACGCCGTGGCGGTGCAGCACGTGGGCGACTTTTTCGGATCGCATCTTCAGGTCCAGGAAGGTCACGTCCGACGCCACGCCGCCGACTTTATGCCATCGCAGGGCGATCCTGCCCGGATCTTCCGCGTGCCGGTCGACGACGTCCACGGCGAAATTCGTAACCGATGCGGTCATGGTATGCAGCTTCCCGTCCTCGCGCCTGGCCGGTGGCGGCGCCGTTCGAACAGGCAGGTCGGTGGCGGCGCCGGTCGAACAGGCAGGCCGTGCGTGACGTCATCCCGTCCTCGCGCCCGGGCGGTCCGTGCGAGGCGCCGTTCAATCCATCAGCAGGCCGCCGTTGACGTCCAGGATTTCGCCGGTGATGTGCTTCGACCGGTCCGAAGCCAGAAACAGCGCCGCCTCGGCCACGTCCCGGGGTTCGCCCTTGCCTCCCAGGGGGATCGCGTCGACGAACGATTGGTCGTGATTAGCGGTCAGCGCGGTATCGATGATCCCCGGCGCGATGGCGTTGACGCGCACCCCGTGCGGCGCCAGCTCCCGGGCCAGCGACTTGGTCAGGCACTCGATTCCTGCCTTGGAGACCGAGTACGGCGCGCCGGATACCACGCCGCCGGTCTTCCCGGCGACCGAGGCCAGGTTGATCACCGCGCCGCCTTTCTGCGCTTTCATCGCGGGCATCACGGCCTTTGCGAGCAGAAACGGCCCCTTGAGGTTGACGGCCATGACGCGGTCCCACTCCGCTTCGGTGCACGCTTCAACCGACCTGAACACGGCCAGGCCCGCGTTGTTCACGAGGATGTCCACGCGGCCGCGGTCCCTGAGCGTCCCGTCGACCAGGGCGTTTATCTCCGTCCCGACGGAGACGTCCGCGCGGACCGCCCTCGCCCTGTGGCCGCTCCGGTTCAACCGGCGGGCCGTTTCCTGCGCGTTGGATTCATCGATATCCGCGACCACGACGGAAGCGCCTTCCTCGGCGAAGATCCCGCATATCGCCCGGCCGATACCCTGTCCGCCGCCGGTGACGATTGCGGTACGGTCTTGCAAGATCATGCGAGCACCCTTTCCTCGAAAAGCCTGGTGAATGCCTGGACGTCCACCGCGGTGCAGACCCGCGCGTTCGGTTCGCCCCATCTCCCGGATCGGAGGTCGGACACCGTCATCCCGGCGGTGAGTTCGCCGGCGGTCTCCACGTCCACCCGCGCCGGCACCGTCGTAACGAGGTCTTCGTTGACGGCGACGGCCACGGCGAGGGGATCGTGGAGAAAGCACCCGTTGACGCCCCGGTTGCGCCGGTGAAACGCCACGTACCGGGCGGTGCAGTCCCGCACGAAGGCCGCCCTGGCGCCTCCCGCGCCGGCGAAACGGCCGATCGTTTCCGCGTCCAGGAAGGCCTGCCGGGTCACGTCGAGGGGGACGAAGACCAGGGGGATCCCCGAGTCGCAGACGATCTGCGCGGCATGGGGGTCGGCGTGGATGTTGAATTCCGCCACCGGCGACACGTTACCTCCCGTCTCGAAGGCGCCGCCCATGATGATGACCTGCCGGAGTCCGCCCATGCGTTCCGGGTCCTTCATGACGGCCCGCGCCACATTGGTAAGGGGTCCGACGGCCACCAGCGTCAGTTCCTCCGCGCGCCGGCCCGCGGCTTCCAGGATCAGGTCGACGGCGTGGACGGGACGCTCCCGCCGCACCGGATCCGGGTAGACCCGCGCGCCATTCGAGTCCACCAGGCGGGTCACCTCGCCCAGGCCGTCGTCGCCGTGAATTTCGCCTGCGTAGGACAGCTCGCGGACCAGCGGCCGGCCCTCTCCACGGGCCACGGCGGGCCGGTCCCGGGCCACGGCGGGCGCTTTCCCCCCATCGAGTACGTCCAGCGTGATCTGTATGTTGCGCATGCAGTGGTCGAGGGGCGTATTCCCGCAGACCCCCGTGATGGCTTCGATATCGAGTTCGGGGGACCGCATGGCCAGCAGGATGGCCAGGGCGTCGTCGACCCCCGTATCGGTGTCCAGGATGACGCGTCCGGGCATGGGGGCTCCACAGTGTGCTGGTCCGGGGCTGTTACCGGGCCGCGGGTTCGCGCAGAATGGGATAGAACTCCGCGCCCTCGAGGGCATCGTCCATCAGCGCCCAAGCGACCAGGCCGTCGTCGGACCGGGGTTCCAGCAGGTAGAATACCAGCCTGCCCAGCCGTTGATCCACCGGGACGACCAGCGTGCCGGCTTCCAGCGTCCGGTCCACGGGTTCGTAAACGCCCGTCAGCGTCCGTTCGTGTCTTCCCTGGAAGGGCCGCGCGGCAGCCTGCGAAGATGCTATCCTGAAACGCTCCAGCGTCAGTTCGCGCGGACCGGAGAGTTCCTCGAACCAGATGCCGTGGGCACTGAGCCGTTCGATCACGACGGACAGGGAAGGGGGCACGAAATACGTCCGGGGCGCCCGCTCCGTCTCCACCGCGGCGAACTGTCCGTACTCGTACATCGAAGTCGGCTTCCGGACTTCCTTCCTGAGGTACATGATTTCGCCCGTGTAGGGATTGCGCGTCTCCTCGACTTCACCCAGCAGGATGTCCACCGGTTCTTCGGACCGGGCGAATTCGGAACGGACGGCCATTTCCCGGCCCACGACCGGTTCCATGTCCGCGGATTCGAGGGTCGCGCGTATCGAAGAAGCGTTCCGGTGCGCGTAGTGGATGTTCTCCCGGACGAAGGCCAGCGTGGCCAGGATGCGATCCTCGAAGGACGCGTAGGAATAGGCCTCGCTCAGTATGCCGATGCGGTTTCGAAGTCCCACGTAATTGTTGTTGAAACGGGGCCGGTGGTCGAAGGTGTACCATCCCGGCGCGCGGGCCGAACCGGCCCTGGGCACGTTGCCGTAATAGTAGAATTCCCATCCGTAGGCTTCCCGGATGGCGCCGCGCACCTCGGGCAGCCAGTGCCCCCGCGTCAGATCGATGATCGGACCGGCGGTGTTGGGGTTGAGCGGCGGCGAGTAGGTCAGGTGGTAGCCGTGCACGGTGCCGTTCGTCGTGTGGAGGTCGATGAGCACGTGGGGGTCGTATTCGTTCATGAGCCAGACGAGGGACCGCGCCTCGGGGGAATCCAGCTTCATGTGGTCGCGGTTGAGATCGAACCCCTGGGCATTGGGCCGCTGTCCCATACCCCCCACGGGTCCGTGTTGACGCGGCCGGTTGTACAGGCTGATCCGCTCGTTGCCGTCCGCGTTGTATATGGGGGCCATGAGCAATACCAGCGAGTCGGCCCAGTCGGCGTGCGCCCCGGAGGCGAGTTCCCGGATCAGCATGAGCAGGGCCTCCTTGCCGCAGACCTCTCCGGCGTGGATGTTCGCCTGGACGAACACCCTCGTCTTGCCGGTCTGGGCGATTTCGTCCGAAGACGCGTCCCACACGTCTCCGTAGACGAGCAGGGGCAGCGACCGGCCTTCCGTCGTATATCCGAATTCGGTCAGATGAAGCCGGTCGGAAGCGAATACCGTGGCTCGAAGGAAGGACATGACCTCTTCGTACCGGGTCGTCTCGGCGTAATCGGTGAACTCGGCGCGGGTCTGCAGACCGGAGACATCGTAGTCCTGCGCCGCGGCTGGGTACGCGGCGGCCAGGACGAGGGCGAGGATGATGATGATTCGATACATCGGGCCTGCTGTGCTCACGGACGAGCGGGTTGGCGTAAACAAGCGGTGTGCGCTTGTCAAGGTGGAGGTCGAGCCGGTTCCGACGCGTCGGCGATCAGTGGGTCTGGAAGAACTCGATCACTTCGCCGCTCGGGCCTTTGAAGAAGGCGATGGTAACGTCCAGCCCCCCCAGATTCAGGTCTTTCGGTTCGACGGTCACTTCGTATCCGTGGGCCCGGACGTGCTCGGTCGCGGACCGCGTATCCGTCGTGGCCAGCGCGATATGGGTAACCGGGTCGTTGGGCGAGGGGCCTCCCGGCGACGGGGTCTCGGCCGTGGGCTGGAACAGCTCGATGTGACTGCCGTCCCCTGCGTCCAGCAGCATGATCCTGCGCTCTTCCGGTCCGAATTCCGCCACGGGATGCATCCCCAGGACGTCCCGGTACAGCCGCAGCGATGCGTTCCAGTCCCGCGTCTGAACCGCCACGTGATGCGTGCCGCATCCTGGAATCACCGGGTTTTTCGATCCTGCCGGCATGGCCGTATCCCCTTTGCTTTCCTTTCGGACTACTGTGTCTGGCTGGAAGATTTGAGCGCCCGCGCACTGACGCCGAGCACGCTCAGGAATCCCTCGGAGTCCTTGTGGTCGAAATCCCCCACGCCCTCCATGGAAGCCGTCGTCTCCGAGTAGAGCGAGTGGGGGACGTCGTCGGCCGACAGGAAGGACACGTTTCCTTTATAGAGTTCGACCCGGACCGTCCCCGTGGCGATCCGGTTGAACACGTCCACGGATGCCCGCAGGGCCTGGGTGGACGGATCGTACCAGTAGCCCTGGTAGATCTGTTCCGCGATCACCGCCGAGGCCTGATCGAAGGTGCGCCGCGCGCGGCGGTCGAGCACGAGCTGCAGCAGGAACTCGTAGCACTGCCCGAGGAGCGTCATGGCCGGCGACTCGTAGACTCCCCGGCTCTTGATGCCCACGAAGCGGTTCTCCACCGTGTGAATCCCGATCCCGATCCCGTTCCTGCCTCCGATGCGGTTGGCCGTTTCGATGGCCGCTCGCGGCGTGACCGTTTCTTCGTTGATGCGTACCGGCACGCCCCGTTCGAAACGGACGTCGAACCGTTCGGGCTCATCGGGCGCTTCCCGGGGATGGACGCCCATGCCGGGCGTGATGAAACCGGCCGGGGTTTCGAGCGACTCGAGGCGCCCGGCCTCGTGGGTCAGCCCGAGGATGTTCGCGTCCGTGGAATAGGGTTTTTCGTGGGTGGCCTGGATCGGCAGGAGCCGGTCTTCGCAGAAATCGATCATCTCCTTCCTGCCGGGGAAGTCGTCCAGGAAAGCCTGGTCCCGCCAGGGTGCGTAGACCTCGACCGACGGGTCGATCATGTTGGCTACAAGCTGGAACCTCACCTGGTCGTTCCCACGGCCCGTCGCGCCGTGGGACAGGATTTCGATGCCGCGCTTCCTGAGTTCGGGCAGGAGGGTCCGCACGGTGATGTGCCGGGCTATGCCGGTCGTATTCCAGTAGTTCCCCTCGTACACGGCCTGGCACTGAACGACCTCGATGCCCGCCAGCGCCAGCTCATCCTTCGCGTCCACGATCACGGCATCCTTCGCGCCGCATCGCATCATGCGTTCCGCCACGTAGTCTATGCGTTCCTCGTCCGGCTGGCCGAGGTCGGCGGTCACGCAGACCACGTCGACCCCGTGATCGGCAAGCCACCGGGTGAGGGTGCAGCTGTCCAGGCCGCCCGATACGGCCGCGCCGACGGTCCTGCCCTTCAGACTGCTCAGATCCATGATGGCGTAGCTCCCGGATAACGCCGGTTGGCACGGAATATGATCGAAATCAGGAAGAAACGTACGCGTATCTCAAAAGTCAAGGCACTAATCGGGGAAACGGCCCGTCTTAAGGCGCCCTGGTTCCCGTCCGGAACGCCTACATTTTAATTGCCTTTCCGGGGGGCCGGGTCTATCTTCACAGGCGGGTTGTAACGGCAGCGGACAGGAGGCGCCGCTTCCGTCATCATGATTGCATTCCCGGCCGGCCGGGCGCGCCGGGACAGTCGACAGCGGGAGGATTCGAATTGGATCTCTTGCGCGAGTTTCACGGTCCGAACGCCGGGTACGCGATCGCGTTGTACGAACGCTACCTCGAGGACCCGGAATCCGTCGACGAGGCCACGCGCGAGCTGTTCTCCCGGTACACCCCCTCGACGGACGGCGACGCCGCGGTTGAAACGCCCTCGGTGGACGGCGCCGCCGCCGCTTCACCGGGAGGTTTTCCCGCCTGCCCGGCCGATATCGACCAGATCGTTTTCATCGCCAATCTCGCCCAGAACGTCCGCGAATACGGACACCTCGGAGCCCACCTGGACCCCCTGGCCGACCCCAGGTACTTCCCCTATTCCGTTTTCGCCACCGAGGACGACGCCGCGCTGGGCGACCCCCTGACGGAGCTGGAGCTGCAGGCCCACGGTGTGACGGAAGAAACGATGCGGCAGCTGCCTTCCTCCCTCATCGGCGGTCCCGTGGGCAAGCAGTGCGGGAACGCGTCCGAGGCCCTCAGGAGGCTCAAGCGCGTTTATTCGTCCACCACCGGTTACGACTACATGCACATCGAGGTCCCGGGTGAGCGGGAATGGCTGCAGGAGGCGGCGGAAACGGGGCGTTTCAGGCCCACGGAAGACCAGGACGGCGCCCTGGCCATGCTGGACCGTCTCACGGAAGTGGAGGTCTTCGAGCAGTTCCTGCACCGGACCTTCCCGGGAAAGACCCGGTTCTCCCTCGAAGGCCTGGACACCATGATCCTCGTGCTGGACGGCGTGATCGGCGAGGCCGCGGAGAACAATACCTGCAACATCCTGATCGGCATGGCCCACCGGGGCCGCCTCAACGTGCTCGCCCACATACTGCATAAACCCTACGAACACATCCTGGCCGAGTTCAGGGATCCGGTGCAGCGGGTCAACAAGACCGGCAACGACACGGGCTGGACCGGCGACGTGAAGTATCACAGCGGCGCGCAACGGCAATACCAGGACCGGCAGGGCATGGAAGTGGACCTGCATATCCACCTCGCGCCGAACCCCAGCCACCTGGAAGCGGTCAATCCGGTGCTCGAGGGCATGGCCCGCGCCGCGGGGACGATCGTCAACCTGCCGGGGGACGTCCGGCCGCTGCCCGAGCGGAACCTGCCCATCCTGATCCACGGCGACGCCGCGTTTTCGGGCCAGGGCGTCGTGGCGGAAACCTTTACGCTTTACCGGGTTCCGGGGTTTCGAACCGGGGGCACGATACACATCATCACCAACAACCAGCTCGGATACACCACGCCTTCGGAACAGTCCCGCAGCACCCTGTACGCCAGCGATATCGCGCGGGGATTCGAAATCCCGATCATCCACGTCAACGCCGACGACCCGGTGGCGTGCGTGGAGGCCGCGCGGATCGCCTACGCCTACCGCGTCAAATTCCGCAAGGATTTCCTGATCGACCTGATGGGGTACCGCCGGCACGGTCACAACGAGGGGGACGATCCGTCGCTGACCCATCCCAGCCTCTACCGGCGGATCGGAGCCCATCCGACGGTCAGGAAGCTGTGGGCGGACCGCCTCGTTTCCGAGGGCCGGATCGATGCGGGGAAACCGGATGAAATGGTCTCCGACCACATGGGCGCCATGCAGGAAATGCTGGACGGACTGAAACCGGAAGAAGTGCTGGTGGAGCCCTACTACAAGCCGCCCAGGTCCGGCACCGCGAAGCGCGCGCGCTCATCGGTCTCCATGCGGCGCCTGAAAAACCTGAACAAGGCGCTCTGGACCTTTCCGGATGGCTTTGCCCTGCACCCCAGGCTCAAGCGGGTGATCGACCGTAGGCGCCGGGCGCTGGACGACGTGGACGCCCGGAAAATCGACTGGGCCCAGGCCGAGACCCTGGCCTTCGCAACCATCATCGAGGACGGCGTGCCGGTCCGGCTCACGGGCCAGGACGTGGAACGGGGGACCTTCAGCCAGCGGCACAACGTATTGCACGACTACGAGACCGACCGGGCCTGGACGCCGCTGCGCCGCCTGCCCCAGGCAAACGCCTCTTTCGAGACGCGGAACACGCCGCTGACCGAGTACGCCGCCCTGGGATTCGAATACGGCTACAGCATCCAGGCGCCGGAACGTTTCGTGCTCTGGGAGGCCCAGTACGGCGATTTCGTGGACGGCGCCCAGATCATCATCGACGAGTTCCTCGTTTCCGGCCGGGCGAAGTGGGGGCAGACCTCGTCCCTGACCATCCTGCTCCCCCACGGTTTCGAGGGACAGGGGCCGGACCATTCCAGCGGGCTCATGGAACGGTTCCTTTCCTTCGGCGCCGACTTCAACATCCGGATCGCCAACTGTACCACGGCGGCGCAGTACTTCCATCTTCTGCGGCGCCAGTCGAGGCTCCTCGAGTCCGACCCGCTGCCCCTCGTCGTCATGACGCCGAAGAGCCTGCTGCGTCATCCCGACGTGGCTTCCTCCGCCCGTGAACTCGCGGAAGGGAAGTGGATGCCGATCATCGAAGACGAAAGGGCGGAGGAGCATCCCGAGAAGGTCCGGAGACTGGTGTTCTGCAGCGGCAAGGTGTACGTCGACCTGATGAACGACGATGAATGGGAAAGCGCGACGCACGCCGCGGTCGTCCGCATCGAACAGCTGTACCCGGTCGATGCGGATCACGTGGTCAGGATCCTGGACGGGTATCCCAATCTGAAGGAAGTCGTCTGGCTTCAGGAAGAACCGGAGAACATGGGCGCCTGGGACTACATCCGCAAGGTCCTGGAGACCGCCCTGGACGGCCGGTGTCCGGTTTTTCGCGTTTCCCGCCCGCCGAGCGCGGTTCCATCGGAGGGTTCGACAGCCATCCACAACCGGAACCAGCGGAACCTCGTTAAAATGGCCTTTGCCATGGGCGCTTCGGGAAACGTCGAGATGAATTGACAGCGCGCGAGAGACGGCACATCTTGTACGGTTCAGGCATTCGCCGAAGGCAGGTTGCCGCGAGTACGGACGGCGGGGCCGAATCAGGCGGGAAGCCGCCGCCGAGGGGAAGAAGCGAAGGTCAGCGTCATAACCCGGGGAATGTGTAATGCCCATCGATATCACCGTGCCGCAACTGGGTGAATCCATCGTGGAAGCGACGATCGTCCAATGGTTCAAGCAGGAAGGCGATCCGGTCGCGACCGGTGAAGCGCTCCTGGAGCTGGAGACCGAGAAAGTCACGCTCGAGGTGAACGCCAACGACAGCGGCGTGCTGGCCCGGGTCGAACGCGCCGCGGGCGAGGACGTCCGGATCGGCGACCTGCTCGGCGTACTGGAGGAAAGCGCCGAATCCGCGGCAGGACCGGCCGACGCCGCGGCAAAAGCGGACGGTGGCGCGGCGAAAGCGGACGGTGGCGCGGCAAAAGCGGACGGTGGCGCGGCGGGCGATCCGGCGGATGGCGCCGAAGTGCCCGCGAGCGAGGACGATCGACCCGCGGCGGCGGATGCCGGCGGCGGAAGCGCCGGGGAACGGTCCGTAGCGGTTCCGGACGACCGGGTGACGCCCGTGGCCCGGCGCATGGCCGACGAGGCGGGCCTGTCCCTCTCTGGCCTGGAAGGGACGGGGCCGGGTGGACGGATCGGCCGGGAGGACGTGGAGCGGGCCCTGGCCGCCAGGAAAGAGCGGGCTATCGCCGACGAGGCGGGGCAGCCCGGTCCGTCGCCCGTACAGCCCGGTCCGCCACGACCCGCGCGACCGACCGGCGCGGATGGCGCTCAGACGCGCGCGCCTGAACCGGCCCGCGCTCCCGATCCGGCCCGCGACGGCCGTGAGGAAGTCATACCCATGTCCCGGCGGCGGCGCACCATCGCCAGCCGGCTCGTGGAAGCGCAGCAGACCGCGGCGATGCTGACGACCTTCAACGAGATCGACATGAGCACGGTGATGACGATCCGCCGCAAGAACCGGGATGCCTTCGAGAAGCGGCACGGCGTGCGGCTGGGATTCATGTCCTTCTTCGTGAAGGCCGCGATCGGCGCGCTCAGGGATTTTCCGGAAGTAAATGCAGAGATCCGCGGCGACTCGATCGTCAAGAAGCACTACTACGACATCGGCATCGCGGTAGGCGCCGAAGACGGACTCGTGGTACCGGTCCTCCGGGACGCGGACCGCATGACGTTCGCCGAGATCGAAAGCGGCATCCGGCAGTACGCGGCCCGGGCCGGTGAGGGCAAACTGTCGCTGGAGGACCTGCGGGGAGGCACCTTCACGATAACGAACGGCGGGGTTTTCGGCTCCATGCTGAGCACGCCCATCCTGAACCCGCCCCAGGTGGGTATCCTGGGCCTGCACCGTATCGACGACCGGCCCATAGCCGTCGACGGGGAGGTCGTGATCCGGCCCATGATGTACGTGGCGCTGAGCTACGACCACCGGATCATCGACGGACGGGAGGCCGTGCAGTTCCTCGGCCGGGTGAAATCCCTGATCGAGGTGCCTGCCGAACTGCTGCTCGACGTCTAGCTCGAAGTTGCGGGCCGAACTGCTGCTCGACGTTTAGCTCGAGGTTGCGGGCCGAACTGTTGCTCGACGTTTAGGTCGATGTACCGGCCCGATACGCAAATCGATCATCCCACGGCGGTACCGCGTGGATCCGGGAGGATTTGATGGCCTGGTGGATATGGATCATCGGTGGGGTGTTGCTCTGTCTGGCGGAAATAGCAACGCCGGGCGCCTTCTACCTGTTGTTCTTCGGCGTCGCCGCGCTCCTGGTCGGCTTGCTGGCCTGGGCGGGCCTGGTAGATACGACATGGGTCCAGTTCCTGCTCTTTTCCGTTTTTTCCATCGTCTCGCTCGTCCTGTTCCGGCGCGCCCTGGCCGAACGGCTGAGTCCCCTCGAACCAGACGAGCAAATCCACACCCTGGAAGGCGAGACCGGTACGGCCCTGGAGGACCTCCCTGCCCAAGGCACGGGCAAGGTGGAAGTGCGGGGTACGAGCTGGAACGCCGTAAACAGGGGTGATTCACTGATCGAGCAGGGACAGGCCTGCGTGATCGAACGCGTTGAAGGCGTTTCACTCTGGGTACGGGGCGCGGGGAACTGACCCGTACGGCACGGGGAAACTTCCTGTGCCCCCGGCCATCCGTCGTGCACTGAAAGGAATCATGCCATGGAGAGTCTGATCGTCACCGTCGTCGTCGCGATCGCGGCGATTATATTCCTGAGAAACCTGATCATCGTCGTGCCGCAGCAGGAGGCACGCGTTATAGAAAGGCTGGGCAAGTACAGCCGGACGCTCAACGCGGGTTTCTACATTCTGATGCCCTTCGTGGACCGGGTAGCCTACCGGCACACGCTGAAGGAGCAGTCGATCGACATCCCGGAGCAGCTCTGCATCACGCGGGACAACGTGCAGGTGGGGGTCGACGGGGTACTCTATATGCAGGTGCTGGACGCGGAGCGGGCCTCCTACGGTATCGCCGACTACGATATGGCCATAACGCAGCTTGCCCAGACCACCCTGAGAAGCGAAGTCGGAAAGATCGACCTGGACAAGACCTTTGAAGAGCGGGGCGCCATCAACTTCGCCGTGGTGAGCGAGCTGGACAAGGCGTCCGATCCCTGGGGCGTAAAGGTCCTCCGGTACGAGATCAGAAACATCAATCCCCCCCGGGACGTCCTGGAAGCCATGGAAAAGCAGATGCGCGCGGAACGGGAAAAGCGGGCGGCGATCCTGAATTCGGAGGGGATGCGGGATTCGAACATCAACCAGGCCGAGGGCGAGAAGCAGAAGGTCATCAAGGAGTCCGAAGCCAAGAAGCAGCAACAGATCAACGAGGCGGAGGGCGAGGCGCAGGCTATCCTCACCGTGGCCAACGCCACGGCCGAGGGCGTCAGGGCCATCGGCGGGGCCATTCAGTCGGACGGCGGAGACGAGGCCGTACAGCTTCGGGTGGCCGAACAGTACATCGAAACCTTCGGCAACCTGGCCAAGCACGGCAACAGCCTGATCATTCCCTCGAATCTCAGCGACATCAGTTCGGTCATCGCGTCGGCCATGTCCGTGATCAAGCACGACAGGACGGCGGACGACGGTTCCAGGGGCGGCGTCTAGCTTTCGGCGGCCGGCGGATCAGCGGTTCAGCACCGTCCGCCATCCGTGTTCCCGCGATTCAAGGCCGTACGGCGATGGAGTAACCCGGAGCGTTCCATTCCCATGCCTCAAAGACCCAGGATAGCCGCCGTAACCACCATTTATCATCCCTACGCCCACACCCAGCACATCGTGGACCGGTTTCTCGAGGGCTACGGCTGGGGCGGCCGGCACCACTACCCGCCCATGGACCTGGTCTCCCTGTACGTGGACCAGGTGCGCGAGGACGACCTCAGCCGGGACCGCGCCGCGCGGTTTCCGGGCATGAAGATCTATCCCACGGTCGCCGACGCCCTGACCCTCGGCGGGGATTCGCTGGAGGTGGACGGCGTCCTGCTGGTGGGCGAGCACGGCGAGTATCCGACCAATGAAAAGGGCCAACGGCTCTATCCGCGGTATGAGCTGTTCCGCGAGATCGTGGAGGTCTACGAGCACAGCGGCCGTTCGGTTCCCATATTCAACGACAAGCACCTGTCGTGGAACTGGGACTGGGCCAAAGAGATGTACGAAACGTCGCGGCGGCTCGGGTTTGCCTTCATGGCCGGATCCAGCCTGCCGGTCACCTGGCGGACGCCTTCCGTCGACATGCCGCTGCACGCCGAGGTCGAAGAAGCGGTGTGCGTATGCTACGGAGGGGTCGACAGCTACGACTTTCACGGCCTGGAGACCCTGCAGTGCATGGTCGAGCGGCGCAAGGGCGGCGAGTCGGGCGTCTCCTGGCTCCACGCCCGCCGGGGCGAGGCCTTCTGGGAGGCCTGGCACGACGAGGTATGGTCCCGCGAGCTCTTCGAGGCGGCCCTCTGCCGCAGTCATACGCTGAAACCGTCGCGGGACGGGTTCAACAACGTCTTTCCGACCATCGACGAGATGAAGCGGATGGTGGAGGACCCCGTGGCCTACACCTACGAACACCGCGACGGGGCCAGGTGCACCATGATCCTGTTCAACGGGCTGGTCGAAGACTTCAACTTCGCGGCGCGCCTGGCGGGACGGGAAGAGCCGCTGTCGACCCAGATGTACCTGCCCATGCCGCCCGCGCGCACGTCGCTGGCCAACTTCTTCTCGCCGCAGGTCAACAACGTGGAACAGATGTTTCTGACCGGCGAGGCCGCCTATCCCGTCGAACGGACCCTGTTGACCTCCGGACTGACCGCGGCGGGCGTGGACAGCCTGCATGAGGGCCAGGTCCGCCTGGAAACGCCCCATCTCGACGTGGCGTATCCCGCCCCGGAGAAATCCACGTTCTGGAGATACTGAAACCATGGCCAAACGGCTCGCCGTCATCAGTTCCATCTACACCTATCTCTCCCACACGCAGCACTTCGCGGACCGCTTCCTGGTCGGATATCCGCACTCAGGACGGTGGCGCAGGCCGGACGTCGAGGTCGTGTCGCTCTACGTCGATCAGCGTCCCGAAGGCGACCAGAGCGCCGACCGCGCCCGCGAGTTCGGTTTCGAGGTCTACCCCACCATAGCCGAAGCCCTGCGGTGCGGCGGGGATGCCCTGGCGGTGGACGGGGTCCTGATCATCTGCGAGCACGGCGACTACCCGGACAACGAGAAGGGCCAGAAACTCTATCCGCGCTACGAGATGTTCAAGGCCTGCGTGGAAGTGTTCGAGCAGGACGGCCGCTCGGTGCCGGTCTACAACGACAAGAACCTATCGTACAGTTTCGACAGGGGGCTGGAGATGGTGGCCGATTCGAAGCGGCTCGCCTTTCCCGTGCTCGCCGGTTCGAGCCTTCCCGTCACCTGGCGGCTGCCCGACCTCGAACTGCCGCTGGAATGCGAAATCGAGGAAGCGCTGATGGTGGGCGTAGGTGGTTCGGACGCCATGGACTATCACGCCCTCGAGGCCATGCAGTGCATGATTGAGCGCCGCAGGGGTGGAGAGACGGGCGTCAGGGCGGTACAGATGGTCCTGGGCGACGAGGTGTGGGAGGCCGGCGAGCAGGGACGCTATTCGAAGGAGTTGCTGGATTCGGCGCTGTCCCGCTGCGACAGCCCGAAGGGACTCACGGAAAAGGACGGCCGCACGCAGGACCTGCTGGGGACGGGCGAGCTGCAGCGCCTCGCCGAAGCGCCGGCCGCCTACTTCATCGAACACGTGGACGGGCTGCGGACCACGCTGCTCATGCTCAACGGCGCGATCGGCGACTACTGTTTCGCCGCCCGCCTGAAGGACGAGTCCGGACCCCTGTCTACCCAGTTCTTCCTGCCGCCCACGCCTCCGGTCACCTACTCGGCGTGCCTGGTATCGAGAATCGACGAGATGTTCGAGACCGGCGTTTCCCCGATCCCGGTGGAACGGACCCTGACCGTGTGCGGCATCCTCGATCATTGCCTCACGTCGAAACAGCGGGGCGGCGTCCGCATCGAGACGCCCGATCACCGCGTCAAGTATCGGGCGCCGGCCAGGTCGCAGCACTGCGGCCCCGTCCAGGACGGTTACGCTTCCTGATCCGGATTCAAGTGGGTTAGATGAACGAGCCTTTCCGGCTCGCCGTGGGCTCGGCTCAGCAGAACCAGGCCTCGGTCAGCCTGGGGATCCGCCGCCGTTTCGGTGGCAGGTCTTCAAAAGGCCGATCCGTGGATACTGCCGTCCCCGCCGCTTCCAGCCCCGCGGCCCCCGCGGCCCCAGCCGCCTCAGCCGTCTCCGTCGTCCCAGCCACCTCGGCTGCCAGGCGCCGGATCCGGTGGAAGAGCCCCAGGTGGTCCCTTTCCTCCCCCGAAGCGTCGGCATCTTCCACGAGACGGGAGACCCGCCGGTGCAGGTGGTCCATTCGAGCGTCCGGATGGCGCCATTCGTACGTAAACCCGGCTTCGTCCAGTTCACCGATCCATGACCGGGTATCCGCCTCTTTCAGCAGGGCGGAACCGGGCGGCACGAGCAGCCGTATGGCGTACTGGACCGGGTCGATGTGGTCGATCAGGTCGTGCACTTCGACGAAATCCAGCAGTTCCAGGTAGTCGTCCAGTGTCGTCCAGGGCGTGAAGGCCACCAGCGAGGGCCGCATGGGCAGGTCCGCTTCCCGCAGGATGGCGAGCGCGCGGACGATGTCCTCCCGGTTGTGCCCTTTCGCCAGGCGACGGAGCACGAGATCGCTGACCGATTCGACGGCCGAGACGACGAAGATTCCGCCCAGGTCCCTGGCTTCGGAGAAGAACGCCGCATGCTGCAGGATATGTTCGATCTTGGTCGTGAAGTCGAAGGTGAGGCCGGGGTGGGCGTCGCTCATCCGTCGCAGGATGCGCAAAACGTGCGTGGGACCGTTCAAAAAATCGGGGTCCCCGAAGGTGATGTGGCGCGCTCCCATGCGCACCTGCTGGTCGATGTCGGCCAGCACCACGTCGGCGGGCACGGCGAAAAACCGGCCGTTGTACACCGGCGTGATCGGGCAATGCAGGCACGTGTGCAGACAACCCCTCGTCGCCTCGGTGTACCCGGCGGGCATCCGTTCCGTCCCGGTATCCAGTTGGGCGTACCGTTTCAGCGCGGGCAGGCCGGAGCGGTCCGGAACCGTCCACTGCTGGCGGGAAAGATGGGGGGCGGCGGGAGGCCCGGAGTCCGGCGTGGTGTTGGCGTTGGCCCGGGTGTCCCCGGCGGCGCCCTTGCTCGCGCACAACCGGTTTACCAGGTCGCAGAGCGGCTGTTCGAACTCGCCGCCGATCACCGAATCGGCGCCGTGAGACAGGAGATAATCGGCGTTCAGGCTGGCGTAGAGTCCGTAAAAGCACAGGTGCGCGTCCGGATTGAGGATCCGGATGCGGCGCGACAGGTCCATCCCGACCCGCATGGCCGTGTGCATGGGCACCGAGATTCCGATAAACCCGGCGCGGCGGACGGAATCCTCGGGGATCGGCTCGATGGCCGCATCGACCGCCTCGACCTCGTACCCTTCCGACTTCAGGCGGGCGGCCGGGGAGGCCAGGCTGAAGGGCTGATGGCCCAGTTCATAGCAGGATATGAGCAGGATACCATCTTCGCGTTTCATCACGCATCCAGTTGGTATCTATGGTGATCCGGGCTACTTGGTCTGTGGGGGCCGGTATCCCGGCGGCATTTCGGCGCCTTTGCCGAAGAAGAACTCTTCCAGGTGCCGGTCGTAGACTTCCTGGCCCTCGGTCGTAGCGAGATTCAGCCGGTACTCGTTGATGACCATGACCGAATAGTTGATCCACATCTGCCAGGCCTGTTTGCTTATGTTGTCGTAGATACGCTGGCCGAGCTCGTTGGGGAAGGGGACGAACTCGAGGCCTTCGAGTTCTTCGTTGAGCTTGGCGCAGTGGACCATGCGGGCCATTCATTGCCTCCTCGTATCCGGGCCGATCCGTCGACTTGCCTGCCGTAACCGGTGCTGTCCAGTGGTTATATACCGTTCCCGCGTCCCGATGTCAAGTAGACGGCCGCCCTCCGGATGGATGGGATACGGACCGCGGGAGCCGGGATGGTTACGAACAGGCGGGAAGTGCGGCGCCGTGGCCAGGGCGACTCGGCGTACCGGCGGGAAGTGCGGCGCCGTGGCCAAGGCGACTCGGCGTACCGCTCCGCGCGCCTATGACGACTCGGCGTACCGCGCGAGCACCCGGTCCATGTCGTCGTCGCCACACGGATAGAGGCCATCCGGAATGGCCAGTCCGTGTTCCAGCAGCAACTCGAGCGCGGCAGCGTAATCGTCCGTGCCCCGGTTCCACTGGCAATAGACCACGGCGTGGAAGGGGTTCTGGAAATACCCGCCGATGGATCCGGTGGAAGCGCCGCGCCGCAGGAGGAATCCAAGCATTTCGGGCTGCCCCTTGCACAGGGTCCAGTAGAGGGGCGTGGCATCCATCCAGCCCCGCGCGTCTATCGGCCAGCCCAGGTCCGCCATGAGGCGCACCGCGTCCCAGTTGTCCATCTGGGCCACGTGGCTGATCAGGGTCCGGTCGTCATCGTTCAGGTCCGGCAGGTGGCGATCTTTCAACTCCTCAACGACTGCGTGGTCCGCATTGGCGCAGGCCACTACGAAACGGTCGTATTCGGACAGGGGGGACGGGTCGGCTCCCCGCCGCTCCAGGAGTTCCGCCACATCCCTGCGGCCGAGCCGGAGCGCGAAATCGAGCGGCGTGTATCCGACGATCCCGAGGGCCGTGCTCTTCCCGGTGGAGGTGCGGGCGTTCGGATCCGCCCCGGCATCCAGCAGCGCTTCGATGACATCGAGTCCGCAGTTTCGCTTGACCGCCCAGTGGAGGGACATTTCACGGTCGGAGGGATGGATGGCGTTGGGGTCCGCGCCCTGGTCCAGAAACCACAGGATCGCCTCCGTCCAGGTCATGTCCATGGCGTGCTTGATGCAGTACGAGACCGCTTCCGGGTCCAGCCCGTTCTCTGCCACCGTATCCAGCAACTCGAGATTGAACTTCTCGCAGGCGTGATATAGCGACTCGTTATCGTTGGGGTTGGCCCCCGCATCCACCAGCACACGGGCGGCCGGCACGCTGTTGTTTTCCACGCAGCCGTAAAGGGCGGATTCCTTCCAGTCCGATTCGTTCACCCAGTAGCTGTCCGGATCGGCGCCGTGCTTCAGCAGGAGCTTGAGGACCCGGACCATCTCGTCGGTTCGCCCCGGAAGAAAGCAGGACCAGGATGCGTAGAGGATCGGCTCCCAGTCCCTCGGCCCGCCCTTCGCCGTGGCGGCAGCGGGATCGGTTTCCAGGATGCGGGTGACGGCCTCCGCGTCTCCGGCGGCGCAGGCGGCATGGATGTTCGACCCGGAAAGCGAGGGGTCGCTTTCGAGCAGGTTCCTCGCCTGGCCGGGATCGCCCCAGATCCAGGCTGACGCGAGGAATGCGTCGGTGTTCCCGCGGCGGTCGTTTTTTGTCATGACATCGGCTTCCTTGAGATGCTGTATTCGTCCGGGGCGTCCGTCCGGTTCCTTCGAATAGGAGTGCCAGGAACGCTGCGAACCCTAAAGCGAACGGGAACGAAGGAATCTGTGGCGCGCACCTGAGTGTAAACGTTATAACTAATATGCCCGGAACCCCTGTGCGTCAAGGAGAAGCAGGACCTGGCGCGGGGTCGTGGTTGACAGATTGTAGCCTGTCCTTTTACTTACCTTTAATAAACGTGGTTATGGATTGTTAAAGTTCCCGCAGGAACACCCTTCCCGTTACACCGTCCGTCAACCGAGGAGTTGCCGTAATGAAACTGATCCCCTACCTGGCCTTCAACGGCGAGTGCGAAGCCGCGCTGACCTTCTACAGGGACTGTCTGAACGGCCATATCGAACGAACGTTGTATTACTCCAGGGATCAGGACATCGGCATGGAGATTCCCGACCGCATGGTGGGCCAGGTCATGCACATGGCGCTGACCATCGGCGAAGACGCCATCATGGGGTCGGACCATATCGAACCGGTATCCAAGGACGGCAACATCACGCTGAACATGGAATTCGGCACGGTCGAAGAACAGGAAGCGGCGTTCAACGCGCTGGCCGAGGGCGGCGAAGTGACCATGCCGCTGCAGGACACGTTCTGGAACGCCCGCTTCGGGACGCTGACCGACCGATTCGGTACCCGCTGGACCCTGAACTGTCACTTCTAGCACAGGAGCAAACCCGATGAACAGGATCAAGCTTGGGGGTATGGCGGGACTGGCGCTGGGGTTTCTGGACGGGCTTTCCGCTCTCCTGGTGCCCGGAGCCCAGGGCGTGATGACTTTCATCATCGTGGGAGCGACCGTCAAGGGACTGGCCACGGGCTTTCTTGTCGGCCTGATTGCCGAACGGATCGGGGGAGCAGCCTTTATCGCGCTGGCGGGTTGCGCTATCGGCGCAGTGCTCTCCATTATCGCCTATCTCATGGCCGAGGCGCCCGGCGCGACAGTCGGAGAAGCAGGTAACGGCGCCATGGCCGCGGTGCCCGTCGCGACCTTCCTGCCCATCGTGGTACCGGGGATACTGGTAGGCTTGATCTCCGGATTGATCGTCTCGAAATGGGGCAGGTAGCCTCCCCTCGCGGGTACGGGTGCCGCGTCCATGCTGTGCGCCGTGCCCACACGGGGTGCCGTGCCCACACGGGGTGCCGTGCCCACACGGGGTGCCGTGCCCATATTCACGTCCGGATACCGCCCCTACTGCCGCGCCGGCTGAATCACCCCGTATCAGCGGCGCCATGTTCCCGGAGGAGATCAGCCAGGTCGTCTCTTCTGCTCAGACCGGTTAGTCTTTCCAGCCTGCCGAGGGGCGTATCACCCGCGTGATTGCGGGCGTTTACGTCCGCGCCATGCCCGACCAGCAGTCGCAGGATCTCCCCGGTGTCCACCATCCGGTTGTCCAGGTCCAGGCAGTGCAGCGGCGTGTTGCCCTCTTCATCCCTTTCGTGTACGCGGCCGGGATCCTCTTCAAGCAATACACGTACCCGATCGAGCAGATCGGACCGGACGGCCCGGTGTATCCCGGCAAACCGCGCCAGGTAGTCTACCACGCGATCTTGCTGGTAGTGGCTCGCATAGCCCAGGGCGTCGATCCCGTGCCCGGGGTCCTGCCGCGACACGTCGGCTCCCAGGCCGGCCAGCAGTTTGATCATGTCCAGGTGACCGTACCGGGCCGCTTCGTGCATGGCGCATGCGTCTACGTTGAATCCCAGGCCGGCCATCAGCCTTACCGCGTCCCGGTTGTCCGACCCCACGGCGTTCTCCATGAGCGCATCGCCCCGCTCCCCCAGTCCTTCAATCAGCGATGGATCGTGCGCGAGCAGCGCGCGGGCGCGATCCCCGTCCCCGCTGACGCACGCGCCCGCGAACCGGTCCAGGTCGTCCGGCGGAAACGTCTCCGCGCCGCGGTCCGCCAGGAACCTGGCGATAGTCTCGTTGCCGTGGTACACCGCTTCCCGGTAGGGCGCCCGCGAACCGGGCCGATGCCCCGGGCGGTTGACGTCTGCGCCGTGCTCCACCAGCAACCGGACCCGTTCCGGGTAGTTCCAACGCGCGGCCCACTGAAGCTGATAAGCCAGCATTTCGGCCGGACTGCCCACCCAGCCGCCGGACTGCTCGCCCAGCATCCGGCGCCAGGGCCTGTTGTCCCGGTTTTTCCCCAGGCCGTGCGAGAACAGAAAGCGCAGGTGTTCGTCGTCGCGGCTGAACATCCGGTTGTAGAGCGTCTGGGCATCGTTTGGATCGGCCCCGGCTTCCAGCAGGATCTCCGCCAGGGCATAGCAGTTGGGGTGTGGGGGGCATCTTGCCGGGCCGTTTTCGCCCTCGCCGAACAAGCCGGTCAACACGGTATAGGGACAGGGAAAACCCGCCCAGAGATAGCCCGCGTTCGGGTCGGCGCCATGGGCAAGCAGCAGCCGGACTACCTCGACGGCCGCATGGCTCGTCGTCCCGTGATCAAGACGAGAAAACGCCACGTAAAGCAGGGGCTCCCAGCCGTGGGGACCGCCCGGGGCGTTTGCCAGTTCCGGATGCTCGTCAAGGTACGCGCGCACGGCTGAAACGTCGCAAGCCGCCGCCGCGGTGTAGACACTCGCCTGGGGAAGACCGGGATGCGCTTCGAGCAAAGCCCGGGCCCGGGCCCACCTGGATGGGTGGTCCTGGGCGCCCTGGGTCAGGCAGGCGAGACGAAGGAACGCGTCGGCGAGGCCGGGAGCATTGCCCGTCTCGGCCCCTTCGGGTTCCACGTTCGGGTTGCGAGTGTGTTTTTCTACCGTATCGAAATACCTTTCCACCTGTGCCCAGCCGGGGAATCCGTAGCTTCGGGCCAGCGCGTTCCGGGCGTCCTGCAAGGTGTATGAGGCAGGATTGGCGGCTTGATCGGATCGATGGATTTCCGCCCTGGCTTCCGCCGCGCCGGCCCTGAATGCCTTGAACAGCGCCAGGGCTTCGCGTTGGATATCGGCCTGGACCACCGGAAAGGGCCAGGTTCGCTCAGGGATGCGGTGGGATTTCGACATATCGTTAAAGGATAGTTCGACGGGTCCGGTTTCGACTGCTGTCGCGCTGGTTTCAACCGGTACCGGGGCGCGTGAGTCAGGACGGACCGGTCAACCGGAGTCGCCTCCGGCCTCGACAGCCTGGGTCACGAGCCGAAGGGCGTCCTGGTTTACGAGATCCGGGTAGATAAAGTCCCGTGCGTATTCGAGCGCCGTAACATCATTCCACACGGCCTCCTCCCCGTCCGATGCGGGCTTTCGAATGGACGCCCGGATCGCGGGGTCGGCGCCGCGATCGAGCAGCAGTTCCGCCATATCGGGGAAGTTGCGCGGCACGTGCAGCGTAGCCATGGCGTGAAACAAGGGCGTCCATCCGCCGAACCCATCGGCGTCCGTTCCCGCTGCGGCGTTGACGTCCGCTCCGTGACCGAGGAGCCATTCGGCCGTTTCGACGTCGCAGCATTCAACGGCCATGTGGAGCAGCGTGACCCCTCCGGACAAAGGCGTCACCGTGGCGTAAGGAGCAGGTTGTTTGATTCCGAAACCGGGCGGGAACACGTCATGTTCCGGATACAGCCGGGAAGCCATATGGGGGTCGTTCCGCAGGTGGGACTCGAGCAGGCGGAAGTCCCGCAGGTGCACGGCCATGGGCGCCGTGTCCGGAAACTTGAAACCTGCTTCCTCGAAAACGCGGAGGCAATCGGCCTTGTCCCGCGGCCGGCGTTCGTTGGACGCCAGGACCATGCCGGCGTTGTCCGGCGACAGTTCGCCTCCGAGCGCGGCCAACCGGCGGATCATCCCGGCAGCCAGGGTCATGCAGGGATAGTCGATCACCCGGTACGGCCGGCCCGACGGAGAGACCGTCGACGCGTTCGGGTCGGCGCCGTGGCCGATGAGCAGTTCGACAGCGGGCAGGTTCTCATCGAAGCAGGCCGCGGCCCGCAGAGCCTTGTCGCCCCCCGCGCGCACATCCGCACCGGCGGCGATCAGGGCTTCCATGACCTTCACCTTGCCGAAATAGGCGGCATAGGCCAGGGGCAGGTACCCGTTGTGGCGCCGTCTCCGCACCCAGTGTCCTTCCCGGTGGACCAGTCCGGGGTCGCCGGTCAGCAGGGCCTTCACCCGGTTGTCGTCGTCGTCCTGGATGGCCTGTTCGAGCGCCCCCATGGTCCCGATCGAATCGACATAGTCCTTCAGTTTCGACCAACCGGGAAAGCCGTAACGTTCCGCGACTCGTTGCAATGCGTCGGCCGGCGTGGCGCATGACCCTCGCTCGAGGAGACGCGCCGATTCGGCCTCAAGTCGATGCAGATCGGGGTGATCGGGAAGTTGCTGGATGGATGAATCGGTCATGCCTGTTCTATTTCCAGGTGATCGCGCTTGTGGTTCGGTGCACTAAAGGGTTACCGCTGACTTAAAGGCAAACTCATCTTCCTGTTGCGCCGAGCTCCAGCAGTAAACGCGCGCCATAAACCGTTTCTAACACGCGCTAAGCCTTGCCCGTCAACCGGCCGCCGATCCATGCCATGGGCAGATAGGCGCCTATCAGATCCACACCCATATACCAGCCTGGCGCGGGCAGCATCATGACGTTGGCAATCCCGCCCAGCAGGAAGAGCGATCCGATGAGCATAGATATCTTCAGCCGGTGGCCCCCCGCGATCATCACGGCCGCGAATGCCCCCGCCAGCGTTCCGGCCGCGTGGGCCAGGAACGGGAACACGAAATGCCTGGATTCAAAAAGGTGCATGGACTCAGCCAGGGAATCCATGTCGGTCACGTCGACCCCGGGAGGAGGCGGAATGACGAGGGGACTCAACATGACCAGTCCCATGTTCACGATGCTCCCGACGGCCATGCCGCCGACTACGGCCAGTATGATCTTTATCGCTTTACCCATCGAGTTCCTCGCTGGTTGGTGAACAGGTTGTCATTTACCAGGTGCTCATTATAGTGATACTTACTTCACCGTTCATGGGCATATTGACGGGAGATTTCGATAATGGACATCCACCATCGGTCGTTCAGAACCGGGCATACGACGCTGTTTCATCAAAACCTAACTTCCCGGCGGCATGCTGGCAAAGAGAATCCCCATCAGAGAACGGGCTTGTCCGTCCGCGCCGCCGGAAGTACGTTGCTTTTATCGCCCTTTTGATCGCATAGTGCAGCATGCCCGAGAATCCATCGTTCTTCCCGCCCATCATCGAACTGCCCCTGGTCGAGGGGACGTTTCTTTCGCGCCCGAACCGGTTCAGCGTCCACTGCGGAATCGAAGGGCGGGAGACGAAGGTCTTCATGCCCAACCCCGGCAGGATGGGGGAGCTGCTGCTGCCGGGCGTTGAACTCGTACTGGCGGATCACGGACCCCGGGATAGCCGCAAGACAAGATACACCGTGATGGCGACGCGCTTCCGGGACCGGATCGTCTTTCTGCACACCCACCTGAACAATCTCGTGGCGCGCGCACTGATCGAGGCGCGGGCGATCCCGGACTTGAAGGACTTCCGGGTAGCGGGGACCGAGGTGACCGCCGGGAATCACCGGTTCGATTTTCTGCTGCGGGACGGTACGGGAGACCTGTATCTGGAGGTGAAATCCTGCACGCTTTCCGCCAATGGGATCGCCATGTTTCCCGACGCGGTCACGGAGCGCGGGCGCAGGCATCTGCAGTCGCTGGCCGGTATGAACGCGAAAGGACGGAGAGGCGCCCTGCTGTTCCTGGTCCACCACGGAAACGCGAGACTGTTTCTACCGGATTATCATACGGATTACGCGTTCAGCACGGCGTTTCGCGATGCGGAGAACAGGCTGCCCATCCATGCCGCAGCCCTCGAATGGACGGAAGATCTACGCTACCGTATATCCAATCCGCGGGTAACCATACCGTGGGATACGATCCGCGGAGAGTGCGTCGACCGGGGCCATCTGCTGCGGGTCGAGCGCCACGGGACCGGCTACAGGGTGTCCCTTTCGGCGTATCAGAACGGGTTGTCGGAGAAGATCCGGCGGAGCGCCGGCACGATATATCCGATCCGGGCTTCGGTAGACGATTCGGCGGGTATGCTCGGCGTGCTGGCCGGTCTGTACGGCAGCGGCGGAAAGGAGCGGGACGGATGGATTTTCGAGTCCGGACACGACCCCGTTCCCACCCCCGGATTTCAATACGCCCTGCTGGATTTTCGGATGCCCCGCCGGCTGCTGGAGGATGCCCCGCCGACTTAGCGCGCATCGATGCAACTTACTGCGTGGTAAAGATATACTTTCCGCACATTCAAGACAATTCGCTTGATATTAGGCCGAACCTGGCGTATAATCCGAACATCCGATCGGGTAACCGAATCCTTGCCTGAAACCGGCAAATCCAGAACGGCATATAGTGAATCGCCCCCGCACCATCCTGCACGCGGACATGGACGCTTTCTTCGCGGCCGTCGAGCAGCGAGACCGCCCCGAACTGCGCGGCAAACCGGTCATCGTGGGCGGCGATGGGCCGCGGTCGGTCGTGTCGACCTGTTCGTACGAGGCCCGCAAATTCGGCGTCCACTCCGCCATGCCCGGCGTAACGGCCAGGAAACTGTGTCCCCACGGGATCTTCCTGCCGGTCCGTTCGGAAGTCTACGGCGCGGTGTCACGGCAGGTCCAGGACATCTTCCGCCGGTACACCCCCCTCGTCGAGCCCCTGTCGCTCGACGAAGCGTTTCTGGACGTGACGGGTTCGCGGAGGCTCTTCGGAGACGGTGAAGCGATCGCGCGGTCGGTCAAGGCGGACGTGCTGGAGGAAACGCGGCTCACCATCTCCGTCGGCGTGGCGCCATGCAAGTTCGTGGCCAAAGTGGCGTCCGACCTGGACAAGCCGGACGGCCTGGTCATCGTGCCCGCGGACGGGGTGGAGGATTTCCTCGCGCCGCTTCCCGTTTCCTGTCTCTGGGGCGCCGGGAAAGACACGCAGGACCGCCTTTCACGCCACGGTCTCGGCACGATCGGGGACGTGCAGAAGCGGTCTTTGGACGAATTGACGCGGATACTCGGCAATGCCGCCGGCGCGCATTTCGCGCGTATTTCACGGGGCGAGGACGACCGGCCCGTCGTCACCGGCCATCCCGCGAAGTCGATCGGCCACGAGAATACGTTTGGCACGGACCTGCTGGACCGGGACGCGTGCCACGGCGTCCTGGCGGACCAGAGCGGAAAGGTGGGCCGCCGCCTGCGAAGGGCGGGACGCCAGGGCAGGACGGTCCGGATCAAGGTCCGGTACGGGGATTTCAAGACGCTGACGCGCCAGGTGGCCGTAGCGCCGACAGACAACGATTTCGTGATCGGCAAGGCGGCGCTTGAACTGTTCGACGGGGTCTGGGACGGCCGGACGGGCATTCGTTTGCTCGGCGTGGCCGTCGGCAACCTGGTCCACCCGCAAGAACCCGTACAGACCGATCTCTTCCAGGCAGATGATGAAAAATCGGAACGTCTCGTGCGTGCCATGGACACCATACGGGATCGGTACGGACGCCGCGCCATACGCCATGGCGTTTCTTCGATGAAACCCTGATCGAATTCCGGCAGGACGCCTTGCCGGGAAGGCATCGAAATGATCAAGAAGCTGCTGCTGGTCTTCGCTGTCGTCATGCTGGCCGTGGTCATCGTGATGGTCTACTACATGTGGAAGGGGCCCGATCTCTCGCGATACGACCACCTGATAGAACCTGCGATTTCGACCAAGCCGGCCCAGAAGATGATCCTGGTCGAGGTCATGGGCGATCCGAATGTCGTGGCCCAGGGCGCGTACGAACTGCTGTACGGCCTGTACTACGGCACCGACGGCGTGGATATGTGGCCCCTTCCCTCCCCCCGGGCCCGCTGGACCGTGCCGCCCGACCGGCCCAAGGAAGAGTGGATCGGCATGTACGGCATCCCGGTCCCTGATTCCGTCGTGGAACTCCCGGAACATACCGCGGTCCCCGGCATGAAGGCCTCGCTTGCGACCTGGACGTACGGCGAAGTCGTGGAACTGCTCTACATCGGCCCCTACGAAGACGAGACGCCGGCCATTCAGCGCATGCGGGATCATGTTGAAGCGCGGGGGTATACATTCACCGGCCCCCACGAGGAGGAATACCTGAAGGGACCCGGCATGGTGTTCAGTGGGAATCCCGATGATTACGTTACCATCCTGCGGTATGAGATCGGCCGGCTGGAGGCACCTGCGGCGGATGACTCCGGTCCGGATTCCGCGCAAGAGGCCGTTGCGGAGCCTGTGGAAGGAAGTGTGGTAGATTAAGCGTAATACCAATCAATTTCAGGAGGAGTCATGCTAGAGATTTCCGGACTGAACTGGCTGGCCATACTCGTGGCGACGGTGGCCGGATTCGTCATCGGCGGCATCTGGTACGGACCGCTTTTCGGTAACGCGTGGATGTCCGCCCTGGGCAAATCGCCCGATGATATCCAGCCGTCTCCGACGCCCTTTGTCATCAGTTTCTTCACCGCGCTGATCACGGCGATCGTCCTCGCGGTACTCATCAACGCCCTGGGCATCTCGACGCTGGGCGGCGGCGTGTTGATCGGACTGCTGATCGGCGTCGGTTTCATAGCGACCGCCATGGCCTCGGACAGCGCGTTCTGCGGATGGGGCGTGAAACTGTGGCTGATCCAGTCGGGATACCGCGTGCTTTACAGCGTGGTCATGGGCGCGATACTGGCCGCGTGGCGGTAGACGGAAGCCGAGCGGCTTCGATCTTTTTCAGTTGTATCCCGTAAAATGAATGGGAAAACACGGGAGCCGGGAACTCGATAATGGACCTGGACGCGCTTCGAAGAGAGTACGTTTTCGACGGTCTGAACGAAGAAGACCTGCTCGACGACCCGTTCAGACAGTTCGATGCCTGGTTCGGGGACGCGGTCCGGGCGAAGATCGAGCTGGCGGACGTGATGACTCTTGCCACGGCATCTAAAACGGGTGTTCCGTCGGCAAGAATGGTCGTTCTCCGGGGGGTCGACGAAAGAGGGTTCGCCTTCTACACGGATTACGGGAGCGCGAAGAGCGAAGACCTGGCGGACAACCCCCGAGCGGCGCTGGTGTTTTACTGGCGCGAACTCGGCAGGCAGGTCCGGATATCGGGAACGGCCAGCCGGGTATCTCCCGAAGAATCCGCGGCGTATTTCAACTCGAGACCCCTGGAAAGCCGGCTGGCCGCACTGGCTTCCTTCCAGAGCGAGGTCATACCGGACCGGCGAGCGCTGGAAGAACGGTACGAATCCCTCGAAGCGGAATATGCCTCGGGCGGCGTGCCGTATCCTGCGAGGTGGGGCGGGTTTCGCGTTTCACCCGACGAGTTCGAGTTCTGGCAGGGCCGGGACCGCCGTTTGCACGACCGGATTCGATACAGGCGAGACGCCGACGGGTCATGGCGGATCGAACGGCTGTCGCCTTAGCGCCGACGTGAGGGATGCGCTTGCCGGGGCCCACGCTTGCTGAGGCTCACGCTTTCCGGGCGCACGCTTGCCCGGGCGGACCGGCCGCCGTCTGCCGGAGCCCACGCTTACCGGGGCTCACGCTCGCCCGGGCCACGGGCGATCGCCATCCGCCGGAGGAGGGAAACCACTGCCATGGAGCGTACAGATCCCATTCGGTTCGGTGTCGTTGGCTGCGGAGGAGCGGGCCATGCCGCCTTGCGGTCCGCCAAGGCAAGCGCGCTGCTGGACGTCGTCGCGATCAGCGACCTGATCGAGGAGCGCCGTATCCGAGTTGGCCGCGGGGAGGAGATTCCCCGTCTGTACGGGCCGTACCAGGACCTGCTGGCCGACGACGGCGTGGATGCCGTGCTGCTGGCCGTCAATCCGCCCGCACGGTACTCCATGGTGTTCGATACCATCCGCGCCGGGAAGCACGTCCTCGTTCAGAAACCCCACGCCGTCCGGGCCGGGCACATCCTGGAGTTCAAGGAGGCGGCCGAGCGGGCCGGCGTTACGATGCAGTTCTGCTTCTTCATGCGGCACGACCCGGAAAACCGCCGCATTCGTTCGGCGATACGCGGCGGCCGCATCGGCGAGCCCTACCATGCGCGGATCTTCCTTAAATACAACTACCGGGCCCCGTTCGACAGTCCACAGGGATGGACCCACATATACGGCCAGAAAGGCGGCGCCCTCGGCCAGCACGCATCCCACGAACTGGACCTGGCCTGGTGGTGGATGGGCTGTCCGCGGCCCCGCTGGGCCTTTGCCGCGAAGCACACGGTCGAATCCCTGTACGACGGTCCGGAAGGTCCGGCCGAAGACTACTTCTCGGGACTGTGCGGTTTCGACGGCGGCAAGACGATTCAGATCGACTGTTCCCGCTGGACGCAGTGCGACACCCCCACCGTCGTGGAAGTGCACGGCAGCGACGGAGCCCTGTCTCAGGGCCAGGTATCAAAGTTTGATGATGGGACCTTCACGGTCACGGAAATCGAGGAAGAATCCGATGTGCCCCATACGGTTCCGCCGGCCGAAGGCCTGCCGTTCTACCACGAGGTCGAGCACTTCGCCCGGGCCGTTGCCGGACGCGTCAAACCCGATGTCGATGCGGATGACGCCTATCAGTACATGAAGCTGCTCGATGCCATGTACGACAGCGCGCGGAACGAGGAGAAGGTGTACATCGACTGACCGGGGCGGTACGGTCACAATGACCGGATGACGTCCTCGCCGCGCCCTGCGCGCAGGGCAACTTCCCGCGGTATCTCATCCTTCGCATTGGTCTGATCGGGTCTGCAACCGATTGCGATCAGCGCCTCGATCACCTCCACCCGGTTCAGTTGAGCGGCCATATGGAGCGGAGCGTCTTCCTGGTAGATCGGGCCCCAGTCGGACTGAACGCCGACTCCGGCCCGGTGATTGGGATCCAGGCCGGCGCCGGCAAGAATCCGGATGGTCTCCAGGTGATCTGCGAGCTGTTCGTCGCCGGGTCTGACTTCCGCCGCCGAATGGAGCGCGGATGAATCGTTATGGGGATTGATCCGGCCGGGATCGGCTCCGAGGCGGATCTGCATCTTGAGCCGTTCGGGATCGATGTGCCAGACCGAGAAATAAACCGGTGCTCCCCCGTTGTCGTGCCACAGGTTGATGTCCGCGCCGTGTTCGATCAGGAAACGCGCGATACGCTCATCCCGGCACAGACAGAGCGGCCGGCCGTGAATGTTGTCGATATTCGGGTCGGCGCCGGCTTCGACCAGCAGTTTCACCATGTCGAAGTTGATGCCGCGCTCGACCTGGCGCCAATCGATCTGCTGTTGCGGCGGACCGCTTACGGCGAAGGCCAGGGTGGCGACAAGAAAGCGGCCTTCCCGGTACGGATCGTCGAAGGCTTCGTGGCTGAAGTCGGCCAGCGAAGGCGTTTCGGCCAGCATTTCGGCCATGAGTTCGAGATCTTCGGCGTAGACGGCGCCGATCCACTGTTTTTCCTTGTCAAACCGCATGCGGAACTCCCAATATTCCGGCAGATAGTGAAGGATCATGATTACTGTGTGTATTAGTTACTGTCAATGCTATCGTAATCACCGCGATGCCACCCGGCAGGGTCGCCGCCCCTTTGACCGGATGCTCATCGCGCATGACAAATCCGGACCGATACACCGTGAACGATGCACTGGCCGTAATCAAACCTGAATACTGCATTGAACTGGAGCGCGCCTACGCCTTTCCCGTCGGGGAGGTCTGGGACGCCATTACGACGGCGGAGGGGATTTCCGCGTGGATGAAGTACGAAACCACGCTCGACCGCCGGCTTGGCGGCAGGATTTTCGTGGATTTCAAGTCGGAAGGAAGCCTGGAGGGCATGGTCTGCGAGTGGGTGCCGGAACGAGCGTTCGCCTATACATGGGGATTGTCCGTGGTCAGATGGGAACTCGAACCCCGTGACGACGTGACGCGGCTTCGATTCACGAATTCCCACGTAACGCCGGACATCCTCATGGGCTTCGCGGCGGGCTGGCACGCCTTTATCGATCACCTGGGGCCGTACCTGGCCGGAACCACCGTGGAAGACCGGTACGACGACCTCATGAAGGAGTATGCGGAACGGTTCGGTCACCTGGTCGCGGGCGGCGACGAAAAAGAAGGGAAGGAAAAACCATGACGATCACGACGGAGTCCGGCGCCTTTACCGTGGCCGAACTGTGCCAGGCCGCTGCCGCCGGCGACATGCAGCGGATCCATTCCATACTCGCCGTGGCGCCCCACCTGGTGGGCGTGGATACGGCGTCTTACGACGAGCACCGCGCCCTCCATCACGCGGTGATCAACCGGCATCCCGACGCCGTTGCCGCGCTGATGGCGGCGGGCGCGGACCCGAACCAGGGCGTGTATCCCCACCGGGACGCGTCGACGCCGCTCGTCATGGCCCGGGACCGAGGTTTCGACGACGTCATCGACGAGATCGATGCGGCCATGGAGCGCCGCCGCGAGGCGAACCTCTGCCCGAATCTGACGGTCTCCCCGGAAGTGATCCTGCTAGCCGGAAAGGTGGAGGCCGGAGACGTGGCCGGCGCCATGCGGGAGATCCACGATGCGGCCGAACTCGTGAACGCCTGTGACGACAACGGGGACACGGTGTTGCACCATGCCGCCCTCCACGGCCATGCCGGTCTCGTACAGGCGTTGCTGAAACTCGACGCCGATGCGGGAAAGGCCAACCTGGAAGGTCGAACGCCGCTCGAGCTGGCCGTCGAGCATACGGCGGTCGAAGACAGACGCCGGGCCGAAGGGTGTTTCATGGCCGCCGGAATCCTCATGACCGCGGGCGCTCCCCGCAGCCTTCGCACGAACGTCATGCTGGGGGACCTGGAGGCCGTGAGACAGGTCGCGGAAAGCCACCCCGGCCTGTTCGCACCGGATGTCGACACCGAGTCCCAGCTGCTGGCGGACGCGGTCAGACACAACCGGTCCGACATGGTGAAGCTGCTGCTGGACCTCGGCATGGACCCGGACCAGCGGTACAGGATACAGTCACTGGAAGAAGAGACGTACAACTGGGGCGAACCGTTGTGGATCGCGGCCGGCGACGGCATGTACGGGATAGCGGAGTTGCTGCTGGAACGGGGTGCCGACGCGAATGCCGCCGTCTACGCTTCCGGCAATCCCATGAGCCGCGCATACAACAGCCGGGACGATCGCATGAAGCGGTTGCTGTACCGTTACGGGGGAACGATGACGCCGGACGGCGCGGCCCTGGAGTGCGACACCTCGGCCGCGGTCATGGCGTTGAACCTGAAGCCCGGCCTGGTGGACGAGATCCTGTGGGGCGCCGCATGCGGAGGCGACCCCAGCGTGGTCGGCGTCTGCCTGCGCAGCATCGACTGGGCGCCCGACGACCCGCGCTGGTATGGATTGATCATCCAGCCCTTGCGCCTCTGGCCCTGCTGCCCCCACCGCAAGTTCCGGGATTTCGATCGATCCGTCTTCCCCGAGATCGTGCGTATGTTTCTCGACCATGGCGTGGACCCGAACGTGAAGGGGCGGCGCGACACGACCCTCCTGCACCACGTCGCGGCCACCGGCAGGGTCTGGGGCGAGCCGGTAATGACCGAAGAGGAACGGCTCACGTTCGCCGGCCTGTTTCTCGAATACGGCGCTTCCTTGAACGGCAGAGACACGCTGCTCCATTCCACGCCCCTGGCCTGGGCGTCCCGCTGGGCGCGCGAGGAACTGGTCGAGCTGTATCTCGCGCACGGCGCAGACCCCCGGCCCGGCGGGGAACCGTGGACCACGCCGCTCGCCTGGGCCGAACGGTACGGGCATGCGTCCATCGCGGACCGTCTGCGGGAAGCCGGCGCCGTTTCCTGAACGCACAGATGGCGGCTGATGGCGGAAGGCGCCGCACTCGACTGGCGGAAGGCAAAGGACCCGCCGCGGAGCAGAGCGGGATCCGACCTGGCGAGTCCTGCCGCAATGGCGACTATTGCAACCCTCCTCCAGGACCTGGCGGCCTGTCCCGGTCAGGATGCCAGTGGGTTGCGGCGACATGAGTGATGTCATCGTCCGTCGTGATGTAGTAGACGGTCAGTATGGTACCGTCGCCCAGTTCCGCCGAGATCGGATAGCCCACGTCCGCGCCGCCCATCCGTGCACGCTTCTCCGGCGGCCACTCATTCGACAACCCGCCGCCGTCGTCCCGGAGCACGTATTCGTGGTCCGTGTCCCAGGTCCGTCCGCCGTCCTCGCTGATCAGGGCCCGTATGCCCATCGGGGCGCGGCGATAGCCATAGGTACACAGGATACGTCCGTCATGCAGTTTGAGCAGGTGGTTCGGATAGCCCTCAAATGACGTCTCCACAGGGCGGGTCCAGGTTCTGCCGCCGTCTTCGGACCATACCTCCAGGGCGTGGAACCGGTCCTTATGGTAGGTACGCTTGACCTCACCCGGCGCCCAGTAACACGTCGAGCGGATGTGGCCCAGGACACGGTTCGGCCCAGTCTCCACCAGGGCCCATTCGCTGCCGACGCGCGGCACGGCCTCGTGGAGATGCCAGGTCTCTCCGTCGTCGCCCGACCGGAACAGGAGACAATCGCTCTCGCCCCCGGCCCGCATCGCGTATATGGGAAACAGCCACGTACCGTCTTCGAGTATGGTCCCGCGTGGGAAACCGACCGTGAATGTATAGCCCGGGACGGTCCAGGTGCGCCGGTCCCAGGTATGTCCCTCATCACGGGACCGTATCACCGACAGTCGATACCCCGTTATGATCAACTTTCCCGGAAAACGGGACGTGTACGTCTCATCCTCCACGAAACTAAGGCCACGGGCCTCGGCTTCCTCCCGACGGTCCGGTGGCCAGAATTCATGTCCCACCGAGCCCACTGCCATAAAGGTCCCGTCGGGTAAAATCCCGGATAGCCTGTCGTACCGCTCCCGCGGCGACGTACCGGGCCAGTTGGGCGGCAGCGAATGATCTTCCGACCGCTTCCAGGTTCGTCCGTCGTTGTCGGATACAAAGGTCAGCCAGTCCGCCAGGCCGTAGTGATCCCCGAAGGGCGAGGAGATACAGCCGATCGTCAACCGCCCGTCCGGAAGTCGGGTCAATACGGGGAACGCGATATAGCGTCCCTTTTCTTTCAAAACGATACGGTGTTCCATGGTTGATATCTAAAGGATATGCACGTAGGCGTCAACGGCAATCCGGAGATCGATTTCGGCCGTTCCGTCTTGTTCGAGATGGTGCGGATGTTTCTCGAACACGGGCATGCGCTGCCGGAATGCGAGCACCGGTTTTCCATGGGGTACGCCTGGCCGGCGATCGCGAGCCGGTACGTGTCGGCACTGCGGACCGTCCTGTCCGCGCCTAGCGGACCGGCACCAGCACAGGGGTCGCGCTCGGGGTAGGTCCGTACGCGCGGATGGCCTCGGCATACCGGTTGAGCAGATCGTCCATGACCGCCTCCCAGGAACGGATTTCGGCATGCCTGCGACCTGCGGCGGCGAGTCGGGCGGCGTATTCCGGTTCATCAGCCAGTAATCGTACAGTCTCGATCAGGGAATCGTGCCGACCCGGTTCGAAAAACAGTCCGGTTTCGCCCTCCCTGATGATGTCGACCGGTCCGCCCGCCCTGGCCGCGACGACCGGGACCCCGGACGCCTGCGCTTCCACGATCACGTTTCCGAAGGTCTCGGAGGTCGACGGAAAGACGAAAACATCCGATGACGCAAAGGCCCGGGAAAGCTGGACGCCCTTCAGATACCCAGTGAATACGGTCGGCGTCCCTGCGAATTGCCGTTCCAGCTTCAGACGGGCCGGTCCGTCTCCCACGAAGGCCAGTCTCGTATCGGGCAGGGCATCGACAACGGGACGCAGCGTCTCAAGCTGTTTTTCGGTCGACAGTCTGCCCACATAGAGCATGAGCAACTTGTCCGGATGTCCGGCGGTGAGCAGGCGCCGGGTTTTACTGCTTCGGTAGCATGGATGAAACCGGTTAGAATCAACTCCTTTGCCCCACACCCGCACGTTGCGGAACCCATGAGCCACGAGCGTGTTTCTCGTCGAAGGACTCGGGCACAGGTTGATTTCCGCCCGGTTGTGGATCCAGCGCAGATAGCTCCATGCGACGGGACGCAAAAACGGAAACCCCCAGCGTTCGACGTAACCCGGAAGGTCCGTGTGATACGAAGCGATCGCCGGGACGCCGGCTTTCCCGGCGTGCCTGAGTCCGGCCACTCCCAGCGAAGTCGGGTTCACCAGGTGAACGATGTCCGGCTGAAACCGATCCAGGTGCTTTCCGACCCTCGCGAACGGCGATACCACTTTCTGTTCAGGATACAGGGGGAAGCGACGGCTACGCAGGCCGATCACTTCCGATGCGGCGTAGCGGCGCGGACCGCCCTCGGGCGCGAAAACCATACTTTCGTGACCGCGAATCTGAAGGTGATCGAGCAAGTGGCACAACGTCGTAACGATGCCATCGGTTTTAGGCAGAAACGTCTCCGTCGTAAGGGCAATCCGCATATTCAGCTCCTCAAAGAGTCAACTGTCCGAGTATCCACAGACCGCCGCCCAGCACGGCACCCGCCAGCGTCTGCGACACCGTGTGCGCCCCGAGCTGCACCCGCGACCAGGCCACCAGCATGGCCAGGAAGAGGAGGGGCATGGCCGCCAGGCCGATCATAAAGAACCCCATGACGGCCAACGCGGTCGAAGTCAGCGCGTGGGCGCTGATCTTCCACCAGAGGGTGATCGGGAGAAACAGTCCCGTCTGCAAGGCGCTGAGACCGGCCACGAGCACCAGTTCCGCGGGCGCCTGCCCCCAGAGAAGTGCCGCAAGGGATGCCAGCGCGCCGGACAGCGCGGCCCCGAGGGGCCTGATGCGTTCCGTCCTCCGGTTCAATTCCAGGTCGGAAACCATCCCGCCGCGGAACAGCCGGGCCAGGTACAGCAGGGGCAGCAGAATGGCGAACAGCGCATGTACCAGGAGCCATTCCCAGGCCGGACCTTCCTGAACGGAAAGCGTGGCAATGAACGTTATGGCCAACAGGCAGAGAGGTGGACAGAAGACGACGGACAACCACTGGGCCGCACCGTCCGCCCAGGCCGAAGCAAGCCCCCACGGATTGATCCCGTAGGAACCGTGTCCGCTGGCATAGGCCAACATACCGTCTTCGCCGCTGCTTTCACCTCGAACCGACTCCGCATCTTTCGACATTCGATACACCTTCCTTTTGATGTCAACCCGACATCGACGCGATATCTGGACGTAAGATAGGGGTGCAATATGACCATTGGGTGAAGCGCGCGTTGTGAATCGGTTAATTCCCGACTACCGTTTCATGACGGCATCCCGGCGGATACCTGCCCGGCAAACGGTCGGTGGCCACAGGAGACGATGCGCTTGACGGTCATCGGAAGAGATCTTACTTTCGATTTCGAACGTTCAGGGGCGCTTGGAAAGGACTTCGCCGATGAGTACTCCGCTTACGCTTCCCCACGATCCCGACCTGGCTCAGCTAAAGACCCAGGCTAGGGAGCTTCTCACCGCATTGCGATCGGGTGACAAAGACGCCCGGAATGCGTTCGCGTCCCATCCCCGCGCGAGTTATTTTGCCACGGCAAAACTCGCCGACGCCCAGTTGGTCATAGCCCGGCGTTATGGGTTCTCGAGCTGGCCGGCCCTCCGCCGTGAAGTGTACCGGCGCCGGTTGCGCGCCGCCATCTGGAGCGGCAGCGAGGCGTCCGTCGCGCGGGTGCTTGAAGTGGAGAGCGGCATCGTCAACGACGCCATAGACCATCCGCGCTGGGGAGGGCGTCCCGTACCGATCCAGCTTGCGGCGGAACGCGGTGATCTGGAGATTATCCGGCTGCTGCTGCGCCATGGAGCGGACCCGGACGGCGGCGCGGACTCCTACGGCGGATGGAAGGCTTTGCATCTGGCCGCTCACTGGGGACACGGGGAAGCGGCCGAACTGTTGCGATCACGTGGAGCGGCCGTCGATCTCCACGCCGCTTGTCTGATGGACGACGGCGCCGCCGTTTCGGAAATCCTGGCGAAGGACCCCGGGGCCGCAGCCCGGCCGGGACCTGGCGGAGATCCGCCCCTTCACGTGGCGGTGTCCGCGGAGACCGCGGGCATCCTGCTCGAACACGGAGCGCAGCTTGATACGCGGGACGGCGACGGCAATACGCCGCTCGGGGCGGCGATCGGACGGGGAGCACGTTGCCAGAGGCTGGCGGAATACCTGATTGACCGCGGTGCGCCGGCGGATCCCTGTCAGCTCGCCGCCCTGGGCAGGACAGATCAACTCGGCCGGCTGCGTCTCGGCGATGCGGGCATGGTGGAATACGAAGGAAAGATCGGGGTCCACGCTGTGGTGGGCACACCGCTGCACGCCGCGGTACAGCATGGCCGGGCCGATACGGTCCGGGCGCTGCTTGACTGGGGTGCGGAGGTGAATGCCCGGGCGGATTCCGGTCAGACGCCGCTGCATTTGTGTGTGGACGCCGGGATCGCGGAGATGCTGGTCGACGCCGGCGCCGATCCGGAAGCGAAGGACGATGAGCACGGAACGACACCGCTGGTGTGGGCCCGGGTCGGGATCGAAATCCACGGCTCGACGCCGGCGCGCCAGGCGTTGGTGTCCTACCTGGAAGGGATTACGCCGTCTGATGAGGAATAGCGGCTTCGAACCGTTCCACGATGCGGTCTTTCCCGGGGCGCTTCCTGCGCCGGGCAATGGCGAGGGGCGTCTTGCCCAGGTGATCTTCGACGGTTGGATCCGCACCATGGGCGAGCAGCAGTTCCACGGACTTCACCAGGTCCGCCCTGGGTCCCGCCTTTAACGCGTAGAACAGCGGCGTCTCGCCCTTTTCGCTTCGCGCGTCGACCGGTGCGCCGTTGTTCAGCAGCACCTCCATGACCCCGGTGAACCCGGCCTTGGCGGCAAAGTGCAGGGCCCCGGCGCCGCGCAGGACCGTGTCGATACGCGCGCCCTTGTCCAGCAGCGCCTGCACGTAGTCCGGATCGTCCCGCTGGCTGTTGTTCCCCGTGCAGGCCGTCCAGATCCAATCCCCTTCAGGATAATTGACGTCGGCGCCGCGGGCGATCAGCAGGGCGGACGCTTCGTCGTCGAGCACCCAGCGGCCGCAGCCGATCCGTGTGGCATCCGCCCCCTGGTCCAGCAGCAACCGGAGCAGATCGGTCCGCCCTCGACCGGCAGCGTAACTCACCAGGGCCGTGCTGTTTACGCCGGTTTCGGCCCCCCGGTCGAACAGAATACCCGCTACCTCTTCGTGCCCGCCGTACACCGCGTGGTGCAAGGGGGTCACGGGCAGCAGGTCGCAGGCGGGGTCGTGTGCGTTGACCAGGCCGGGCTCCTCTTCCAGCAGTTCGGATACCCGGGCCGGGTCGCCGAGGAAACAGGCGCTGAAGACATCATACACCGCGCCTCGTTCCAGCAGGTATCCGGCCGTTTCATCTTTCTTCTTGCTTCTGGCGGCACAGTGGGCGGTCATCATGATGTCGCTCGAATGCGACGAAGGCAGGTTTGCGTCCACGCCCCGGTCCAGCAACAAAGCGACCACCGGGGTATGGCCCCTTGACGCCGCTTCCACGAGAATGATCGCGCCGTGGCGGGGATCGTCCAGCACCGATGCATCCTCTTCGAGGTAGTTATAAAGGGCTTCCGCCTGGCCCCGGGCCGCCAGTTTCGCGGGCTCCCTCCACCGCTTTTCCCGGTGGCACCGCATCTCCCATCGATGCACGGCGGCTTTCCGCTCGTTGACGAGGCCGTGGGCAAGGGGCCGGAGCGTGTGCAGCACTTCGGCCGCGAGCCGTTCGTCATCGACGTGGTCCCGCAGCGAGGCGGTCATGTGCGAAAGCCACCGGTCGGCGGATTCCCTGGTGATGTGTATGTGGCCGTGCCGGTTCCGGATGCCGCCGTAAGCGTGGTGCCGCGTGTAGCCCGGCTCGCCGCCCATCCATTCCTCCATGAACGCCTTCTGCTTCATGCGTTCGGAGGTCAGGGTCCGCGTGAACATGGCGCGCAGACTGGCGTCGCCTTCGATCCGGTCATAGAGGCCGTCGATGACGGCGGCGACCACGGACCGGCCGCCGATCCGTTGGAACAGGGTCTGATCGGGACGCAGCCGAGAGGCGAACCCGCCCCGGTGAGCCAGTAAGGCCTGAACACGGGAGGGATTGTACGTTCCTGGCGATGCCGGCACTGCAGCATACTCCGGTTACGGGTATGGTGGTTCTGTGTTGGATTTGTTCGTTGAGGCGGAATGCGGGCCTCTAGTCAAAGGTAGCCATTATTGCGTTCGTCGATCAAGGTTTTCGTCGCTTTTTGGCAGGTAATTGCGCATTGACGCCGGCACCCGCGCGTGTTATATAAATCCGGGCGCATCCACGGACCGGACGCGGGTTTGCGGTATGCGCCTCATCCTTTCCGGTCCATCTCCCCGGATCAACCGATGCAGAACTCGACCTCGGCTGTTGAACGGCAATTCGAGTCGGCCCTGGCGTCTTTCGTGAGCAAGGCGCGGGCATGGAGGCGTCCTACACCGGCCGGTATTTGCGGAACCACCTGAACCATGACCAACGCGCTACCGCATAGCAACGCCGGCGGGCGTGCGTCCGCCCGCCAGAGGGAAACCGCGGGCGATGACGTGGGATACCTGCTCCACGTCTTCCATCGCGCGGAAAACGGCCGGGACGTCATCTGCGGGGTCGGGAAACTCCAGGACGGCCAGACTTTCCTGTTTACGGACGACCGGGTCTCGCCGACGCTCTACGTCCGGGAATCGGACACGGCGGCGGCCGATGCGCGGATCCGTTCGGACGGAGTCTCCGCGCGGATGGTCCCATCGGAATTCGCCACGATGGACGGCGAACCCGTGGCGGGAATCCGGTTCGACCGCGTGCGCGACCAGCGCGGCCTGGTCAAGAGCCTCGAGGCGCAGCAGACACGGACCTACGAGGGAGACCTCCCCTTCGGCAGGCAATACCTGATCGGACGGGGACTGCGAGGCGGCGTACGGATTACAGGCTCCTGGACACCCGGCGGACGGGTCGACCGGGCGTACGATAACCCCGCACTTCACCCGGCTTACTGGGAACCCGATTTCAGCGTGCTGGCCCTGGATATCGAAACGGATCCCGAAGCGAGCACCATTTACGCCGTGGGCCTGGTCCTGGCGGATTCCGGCGGCGGCGTCGCCTCGGAAGAGATCCACATCGTCGGCGAACCGGCCCCGGATGATCCCGCGCAACTCGTCTGCTGGGCCGATGAGGCTTCCATGCTGCGCGGGGTATCTGCCCGGATCCTGGAAATGGACCCCGACCTGCTCACGGGATGGAACCTGGTCGATTTCGATCTGCAGGTCCTGCAGAGACGTTTCAGGGACCTGAACGTGCCGTTTCAGCTCGGGCGGACCGATGACCAGTCCTGGTACCGCTCCGGGGAGATCTGGGGCGGCAGCACCATGGTGATCCACGGCCGGCAGATCCTGGACGCCCTGCACCTGCTTCGCGGCACGCTGCAGCGGTTCGAGGACTACCGCCTGGATACCGTGGCCAACGCCATCCTGGGCCGCGGCAAGCTGCTCGAAGACGACGCCGGGAGTTCGAGGGCGGAGAAGATCACGGAAGTGTACCGCGAGGACCGGGCAACCTTCTGCGCCTACTGCCTGGAGGACGCCCGCCTGGTACTCGACATCCTCGAGGCCGAGGGACTGATCAACCTGACCCTGCGCAGGGGACTTTTGACGGGCCTGCCCCTGGAACGGGCGTGGGTGAGCGTCGCGGCCTTCGACAACATCTACATCAACGCGCTTCATCAACGCGGCATGGTGGCGCCGACGACGGGCGTGGACCGCACCCCGGGGGCCGGAGCGCCGGGCGGATTGATCATCCCGGCGAAAGCGGGGCTCTACCGAAACGTATTCGTCTTCGACTTCAAGAGTCTGTATCCCTCCATCATCCGCACCTTCAACATCGATCCCCTGGCCCACATCGAGGCGCAGGGAGCGAATGCGGGCGGGACCGGCGCGCCCCCCGGCCAGGTGTCCGACGCCGGCGGGCCGAAGGACTGCCTCGAGGCCCCCAACGGGGCGCGGTTCTCCCGGACGCCGGGCATTCTGCCTTCCATGCTGGAACAGTTTTTCAAGCGCCGGGAAGAGGCCCGGACCAGCGGGGACGAACTGGCTTCCTTTACCTACAAGATCGTCATGAACTCCTTCTACGGCGTGCTCGCATCGGCTTCCTGCCGCTTCGCCGCGCCTCAACTGGCCGGCGCGATCACCGAATTCGGGCACTACATCCTGAAGTGGTGCCGCGACGAACTGGAGAAGGACGGCTATACCGTGCTCTACGGTGATACGGATTCGGTGTTCGTGGATCTCGACGCGGCGGATCGAACGGAATCCGACCCGTCCACGGATCTCGGGCGGGAGGTCTGCGACCGGATCAACGCCCGCCTGGCCGGCCACGTCCGAGAACGGTACGGCGTGACGTCTTTCCTTGAACTGGAGCTGGAGAAGTGCTACCACCGGTTCCTGCTGCCTTCCATGCGGGGTGACAGCGAACGGGGCCGGGCCAAGGGCTATGCGGGCCTGCGGCGCGACGGCGAGGGCGAACGCGTGGAAATCGTGGGCATGGAAGCCGTGCGGCGGGACTGGACCGACCTGGCCCACCAGCTGCAGGGCGTACTGCTCGACCGGGTGTTCCACGAGGTGCCCGGCGCCGCGATCGAAGAAGAGATTTACCGCTGGGTCCAGGAGGTCCGATCCGGCCGGCGGGACGATCTGCTCGTGTACCGGAAAAACCTGCGAAAGCCCGTCGAGTCCTACACCCGTTCGGTGCCTCCCCACGTCAAGGCGGCCCGGCTCATGGAGAACCCGACGGGCGTCATCCGGTACGTGATCACGCGCGACGGTCCGCAACCGGAGGGCCGGCTTACCGCCCCCATAGACTACGGGCATTACATCGACAAACAGATCCTGCCCATCGTAACGACCGTCGCCCAGGTGTACGCGCTTGACGTGGAGGCTGCCATATCGGGCCGGCTCAACCTGTTCGGAAACGCCTTGGGCACACCACGGCGCGAAGCACGTCCGACCGAAGTCTCGCAATAGACAGAAAACGCCGAAAGGAAAGATCGTGCAACGGTACAAAACGGTAGAAGATTACCTGGATGGCCACGAGACATGGCGGCCCTTGCTGGAGAGACTGCGTGCCCTCCTGAACGAATGCGAGGTCGAGGAGACCGTCAAATGGGGTCAACCCTGCTATACCCATGGGGGCAAGAACGTGGCGGGCATCGGCGCGTTCAAGGAGTTCGTGAGCGTCTGGTTCTTCCAGGGCGCGCTGCTGCGGGACGATCACGGCGTCCTGGTCAACGCGCAGGAAGGCAAGACCATGGCCATGCGGCAGTGGCGGTTCCAGTCCGTCGAAGCGATCGACGAACCCCTTTTGCGCGCCTACGTGGAAGAGGCCGTTGAGAACCAGCGGCAGGGAAGAGAGATCAAGGCGAAGCGAAACAAACCGGTGGAAGTTCCCGATGAGCTGGCCGGGGCCCTGGCGGAACACCGCGACGCCGGCGCGCGGTTCGATGCGCTGACCCCGGGACGCCGGCGCGAGTACGCCGATTACATCGCCGATGCCAAAAGGGAGGAGACCCGGCTGAAGCGCATCGAGAAGATCATGCCCATGATCCTTGCGGGTCACGGGCTCAACGACAAGTACAAGAAGTGAGTTTCAGTCCGGCGACCGCGCAGTGCGTGTCACCATTGTTTCACCATGTACCGCCAAAGGAAGGAAAGTTTCATGTCGAACCCCGTCGTGCATTTCGAGATCGGCTGCAAGAACCGCGAAGAGACCCATGCCTTCTACGCCAATCTGTTCGGGTGGGAGATGGAGTCCCACGAGCATGCCTCCATGATTAACTTCGAGGACGATTCGGGGATCAGCGGGCATATTTCGGCGCTCGGCCACGAGCCGCACAACTACACGCTGGTCTACGTGCAGGTCGACGACCTGGACGCATACATCGCGAAGGCCGAGGAACTCGGTGGATCGGGCATCGTGCCGCCCACCGAAGTCCCGGGCATGGGGTACTTTGCGTGGATTGCGGACAACGAGGGCACCTTCGTCGGACTGTGGAAGCCCCTGGAATCGTAACGGTGGTTTTTACGGTAGCGGACCGCGACACGATCATCGACTTCGAGGCCACGCTCGACCGGTACCGGCGGTACGGCAGCGATCTGGCCAACCGTTTCGAGGACGGCGTCTTCAGCAAGGTGATCCGTACGCCGGCGGGGACCTGCCTGATCTCCCTCTATCGGACCGGAGACCGGATCGAGATGGGCCTGAAGTCCGGGGACGGTTCCGGTGAGCCGGATCCTTCATTGACCGACGCGGCCCTCGGTGCGGCGAAGAAGATCCTGGGCCTGTCCTTCCCGTTGGAGGCGTTCTACGCGTTCGCTTCGGGGGACCCGGTGCTTTCCGCCGCGATCAGAGCCCACTATGGCCTGCGTCCCAACCTGCAGGCCGACCCCTTTGAAATGATCGTGTCTTCCATCACGGCCCAGCAGATCAACCTGGGCTTCGCCTATACCGTACGCGGCAGGCTGGTAGCCGAATACGGCGAGCCACTTGCGTTCGACGGTGAAACTCACTACGCCTTCCCGACGCCCGAGAGGCTGGCGGAAGTGAAACCGGGCGATCTCCTGCCGCTGCAGTTCTCGCGACAGAAGGAACGGTACATCCTGAACCTGGCCCGGGCCATTCGGGAGGGTGATATCGACCTGGCGGGACTGGCGGAAAAGGACGACGCGTCGGTTCAACGGGAATTGACGGCCCTGGTGGGCATCGGGCGCTGGACCGCGGACTGGTTTCTCGCGCGCTACCTGGGCCGGGGCAGCGTCATTGCCGCCGGCGATCTCGCGGTCAAACGGTCCATCGAGCAGCATTACTTCAATGAAGAGCGCGTTTCCGAGGAGCGGATCCGGGGTTTCGCGGACCGGTGGGGCGAGTACACCAACCTGGCCGTACAGTACCTCCTGGCCGATTACGGCTCCGGAGGGACCTGATCGTCCGTGTTACAAGGTCAGTCCGGATCCTGGGCGATATGCCAGAGCACGCCGGCCGGATCGATCAGATTGATTTCGCGGAGCCCCCACGGATAGACTTTCGGCGCCGCGGCGCGGACGCCTTCGTATCGCGCCACCAGGTCTTTTTCCTCGATGTGCCGCCACCAGGCGTCCAGGTCCGCCACTTTCAGCTGAACCATGAAGTTGTCCGCCCATTCCTTTTGATAGTAGTTCTGCAGGAAGAAGCTGAATCCTTCAATCCGCATCTCCCTTACCCCGTGTCCCGACCAGACGGTTTCGAATCCGAGGTCCTCGTAAAACCGGGTCGATACGTCGTGGTCCTTCGCCGGGACGAAGACCCGGAGCGCGTTCACTTTCAGGTTATGCATGATTCGGTGCCTCCAATGCTCTCACCTGGATTGAAGTAATTTACTCCGCTCGAAGCCGGCTTCCGCCGCGTCCATATGCGTGATCAGGCTCCATGCCGGCTTGCTTCCGCCGGGCCGGATTTAAACGACCTTTCGGACTTTTAGGGACCTTTCGGACTTTTATTGTAACACCCGGCCCGGTTCTTGACACTATGGTAATGGAAATCGGAGGGAAGGCACAAGTCGCCCGTTCATGTCCTGATGGCTCAAGATGACTGACGATCTAAGACAGAACATTCGAGTTTCAGCCGACATTACTTTGCCGAATTCGGACCGCAGTCTCGCTTTCGGCAAAGTGGTAATGTATTTTCAGGACATGGCCTTCGGTTACGCGCTGAGTCTCCTGGGTGAACGCCATCTGGCGGAAGATGCCGCGCAGGAAGGATTCATCGCGGCCTGGCAGCACATCGGGTCGCTTCGTGAGCCGGATTCGTTTCCCGCCTGGCTGCGGCGGATTATAAAATGGCAGTGTTTTCGGTTCAGGAGACGCAACAACCGCTTTCTTGTACCCATGGAGGGAGATATAGAGGCAACGCTGGAGAGTCCCCTGGACCAGGTGTCGCGCAGAGACATAAGCGCCAAAGTCCGCAAGGCGGTCGAAGCGTTGCCGGAAACACTGAGGGAAGTAACGATATTACGGTATATTGGTGACTATTCGGCGCCTGAAATCGCAGGGTTCACGGGACTGCACGCGGGCACCGTGCGCAAAAGGCTGTACGAAGCAAGAGTCCGGTTGAAGCCCCGCTTGTTACGCATACTGTCTAAAGATCTCGATTACTGCGCGCCGTCTAACAAAAACACATTCGGAGACCGAGTTATGCGTTGGATACGACCCGATTTCAAGACCGAGCAGGGCCGTTTCATGGATGGCAGTCCGGACAAGGTCTGGGAAATGCTGCTGGCCGCCGCGGATGGAGACCTGGCCGGCATGGGGACGTTGCTGGCGTCGGATCCCGGCCTGGCCAACTGCAACTGGGCGTACTACCAGCCGCTGCACTTCGCCGTCCGGGAAGGGCACACGGAGGCGGTCCGCCTGTTGCTCGACCACGGCGCCGACCCCTCGACCGCGTCTGGGCTCGATTACCACGTACCGCCGCTCGAGCGGGCCAGGGACCGCGGATATGACGAGATTGCCGGACTCCTGACGGACGCCATTGCGTCCAGGTACAACGCGCCGCCCGTGGGCGAATCCGCCTGCGAGATGGTCCGGCGGGGCAACCTGGAAGAAGCCCGCGCGTTTTTCGAGGCTTCCCCCGATCTGATCGACGCCTCGGATGAACGGGGCAACCGTCCCCTGCACGAGGCCGTGGAAGAACACAACCTGGAAATGACGGCGCTGCTCCTGGACAAGGGGGCGGAAACGGATCCGGTCCGGTGGGACGGGTGCAACCCGCTGCACGTGGCCGTTTTCCGCGCGCGGAAGTCCCGGGGAGGCCTGGATCCGCTGCTGACGGGATACCTGATCGCAAGAGGGGCGAAATACAGCATGACCGTCGCGTGCGCGCTGGGGGACGACCGGCGCGTGCGGCAGCTCCTGTCGCGGGACCCCAACTTGGCGAACGACCAGGACACCTGCGGACATTCGCCGCTGTTCAGCGCGGCGAGCCAGGGATACACCGACATCGTGCAACTCCTGCTGGACCACGGCGCCGACCCGAACGCCCCGGAACACAACGCGCCTCGGGGCCACGCGCTGTACGAAGCCGTGGCGGGCAATCACCTGGAAACGGCGAAACTGCTGCTCGACCACGGGGCCGATCCCAACGCCCCGGTCGAATCCAGCGGGGTACCCCTCTCACAGGCCCTGGGACAGGGCAAAAACGAGGAAATGATCAACCTGCTGTACCAACACGGCGCGACCGCCGACATCAGCATGTACGTGCTGCTGGACAACATCCCCGTCGTCGGCGAACTCCTCGGCACGGACCCCGGCCTCGCCAATTGCGGCGGCGATTACGGGGTGCTCTGCATGGCGGCCGGCTTCGCCCGAAGGGAAATCATCGAAATGCTGATCCGCGCGAACGCCGAACTGAACCGGCCGTGGTACGCCAACAACTACATGGGCTACGCGTTCCGCCGGCGCAAGGGCTGGAAACTGGACGGCTCAGCCATGAATCCAAACGACGATATCCTCGATATGCTGAACCTGTTCTTCGACCACGGGGCCGATCCCAACAACGCGAACTGGCACGGCGTCACCTACCTGCACAAGCTGGCGGCAATCGGCGACGTGGACAAGGCCGCCCTGTTGCTGGACCGGGGCGCCGACCTCGAAGCCGTCGATGACGAATGGTGTTCCACGCCGCTGGGATGGGCCGCCCGCTGGGGACACGGCGACCTGGCGGCGTTTCTGCTCGACCGGGGCGCGAACCCACGGGGCGGAGGCGCGGAATGGGCGACGCCCCTGGCCCGGGCGGAGAAAGCCGGGCACGGAGAGATCGCGGAGATGTTGCGATAGGCCCGGAAAGCCACGGGCAGACCAGGCGAGCCACGGGGGCGCGCGTCCGGCGTCCGGGAACCGGCTGTCCCGCGGGTACCGGCCGTCCCGCGGGCACTCGCCGCGCTTCGACGCCCCTGCTACCCCCCGGCCACCGAGCCCACGATCCGGTAGGGCTCCTCGCCCCGTGCGATGGTGTCCGGCACCGGCGCGTCGGGCGATTCCAGGGAAAGGTCGCGCCCGCAGCCAAAGAACCGCACGAGGGGCCGCCGGCAGCCCGATCCGTAGTCCCTGACCGTCCCGCCGAGCTGGGGAAAGCGCGCTTCCAGGGCGTCCAGGATCTTGCGCTGGGTAACGGTCCCGCCGGCGACCTGCAGGATGACTTCCTTTTCCCGGCACCCCGCCAGGTTCCGCAGATGATAAGGCAAAACGACGCGTATCATGGGAGCGTCTGGACTTCGACGGACATCACCGGCGGCAGGTTCTGGGTAATGGCCGTCCAGTGGTCGCCTCCGTCTGGGGATACGTAGACCGCTCCTCCCGAAGTACCGAAGTAGATCCCGCAGTCATCGAGCGTATCCACGTCCATGGCGTCCCGGAGGACATTGACGTAGCAGTTCTTCTGCGGCAGGCCGGTGGACAGCGGTTCCCACTCGTTGCCGCCGGTCCGGCTGCGGTAGACGCGCAGGTGGCCTTCATCCGGGTAATGCTCGGAGTCGCCCTTCATCGGGACCACGTAGACCGTTTCGGGTTCGTGGGCGTGCACGCTGATCGGAAAACCGAAATCGCTGGGCAGGTTGCCGCTCACGTTGGTCCAGAAATCTCCTCCGTCCTCGCTGCGCATGATGTTCCTGTGGCTCTGCATGAACAGCAGGTCGGTCCGGGTTGGGTGCATGGCGAGACGATGGACGCAGTGACCCACCTCGGCCTCGGGTTCGGGAATGTAGTCGGAATGAAGGCCCTTGTTGATCGCCTCCCAGGACACGCCGCCGTCCAGGGACCGGAACGCTCCGGCCACGGAAATGGCGATGAGCAACCGGTCCGGGTCGTCCGCGTCCAGGAGGATGGTGTGCAGGCACAGGCCGCCGGCGCCGGGATGCCAGCCCGGGCTCGACGGGTGGTTCCTGAGACCGGCGAGTTCATGCCAGGACCGGCCCCCGTCCGTCGTGCGGAAGAGCGCCGCATCCTCGACGCCCGCGTACACCGTTTCCGGATCGGAAAGCGAAGGTTCGAGGTGCCAGACCCGCTTGAACTCCCAGGTTCGGGGGGTGTCGTCGAAATCGAGATGGGTGCCCACTTCGCCCGCGAAGGTGAATTCGTTGCTCACCGGGTTCCAGCTCTTGCCGCCGTCGTCCGATTTCTGCACCAGCTGTCCGAACCAGCCCGTGGCCTGGGAGGCGTACAGGCGATCTGGATCGACCATGGATCCCTTGATGTGGTAGACCTCCCAGCCCCCGAAATGCGGGCCGTCGATCTGCCAGTCTTCACGAGCGCCGTCCGAGGAGAGGATAAACGCCCCTTTCCGTGTGCCCACCAGCACCCTTACCCTGCCCATGATCGCTCCTTTATATTCGTACAAGTCGCCTGGATTCACGTCCTGGATTTTCCTTATGGCAATGTAGGCGTGGGAATGATGTGTGTCAACGTCACGCGCACCGATTCGCCGTGCGGGGCTTGTCGAAATTTGTGGCGCTTAGCCCGGCCCCGACGTACTTTAATCCGGTTAAGGGATAGCGGGATACGGCTAACTGCGAGCGTGCGATTCGGCATTCGGCATACGATGCGCGCACAATACGGCTATCGATACCGGGCTTGAATCCGGGATGGTGATTTCGCAAGGAACCGGCAGCTCGAAACGATTCAATTCGAAGGAGGAATAGCATGCGAATCGAAATGACCGGCGTTTTTGTCAACGATCCCCTTGAGGCGCACGCGTTTTATACAAACGTACTTGGATTCGTGGAAGTGATGTATGTCCCCGACGCCAACCTCGCCATCGTGGCCTCACCCGAAGAACCGGAAGGTACATCGCTTCTGCTCGAACCAAAGGGCACTGAATGGGCCCGGGTGTATCACAAGGAGCTCTATGATTCCGGCCTGCCCTCTATCGTGTTTTCCGTGGACGATATTGCCGATGAATACGAACGGCTGAAGAACCTGGGCGTAAAATTCAGCATGGATCCGACGAAGCAGGATTTCGGCATCCAGGCCGTTTTCGACGACACCTGCGGCAACTATATCATGCTCGTCGAACTGAATGAAGGATCCTGGGGAAGTGGTTCCGGCGAGAACGAATAACGCGTCGAGACGCAGAGAAGCAGTGAAAGGGAGCAGGCATGAACTGGACCGACATACTGACCCGTGAATTGAAGTACACGTACCAGGCGGCAGATGGATTGATGGATCTCGTCGGGGACGAAGACCTCGAATGGAAGCCATCCACGGGCGACAACTGGATGACGACCGGCCAGCTGTTGTTTCACGTGGCCGAAGCCTGCGGCATGGCGGTCAAGGGATTCGTGACCGGCGATTTCGGACTGCCCGAGGGCGTCAGCATGGACGACGCGGGCTCGGGTGACATGCTGCCCCCGGCCGAATCGATGCAGACCGTAGCATCGGTGGCGGAAGCAAAGGAAAAGCTCGCGGCCGACCGGGACCTGGCATTTGAAATGCTCAAGCTTGCCGGTGAGGAAAGAATGCAGAGCGAACCCGCTCCCGCGCCGTGGGACCCGTCCACTCCCGTGCTGGGACATCGCATGATGGAGATGGTACAGCATCTCGCCCAGCACAAGGGGCAGCTGTTCTACTACCTGAAACTCCAGGGCAAGCCGGTCAATACCATGCACCTGTGGGGTGGCGGGCTTGCCGAGGACCGCGAGGCGGAACGGCAGGACTGACCGGCGGGATACGGCGGTTGGGTTTCCTGACTGCCGCTACGGTAAGAGCAAAAGGCAGGATGCTAGATCTTGCCTTCCTTCTCCCACCTCGCGAAGAGTTCCTTTCTGTAGCGCTCCGCCTTTTCCTCGTCCTTCCGGGCCCGCGCCGCGTAGTAAACCAAGCCCAGGGCCGCGCGGCGGCGGTCGGACCGGTTCGCGTCCGCCCGGTGTATGATCATGCTGTGATGGGCGAACAGGTCGCCCGGCTTCGCGCGCATGGCCACTTCCAGGGCCCGGTCCTCCTCCGAGTAATCGGAAACCCCTTGTGAAAACCCGAGGACATTCGACGAGCGGTGAGGCCGCATGCCCCGCCTGTGGGACCCCCGCACGTACCGCATGCAGCCGTTTTCCTCGTCGATGTCGTCCAGCGCGATCCACAGCGTGATGGCCTCGTTGGGTTCCAGCATGAAGTAGAAGCCGTCCTGGTGGGGCGGCGTGACCGCGCCGACCCGGGCCGGCTTGTTGAACCACTGGGGGTTCTTGGGCACCACGCCGTCGGCCAGCAGGAAACCCGCCAGGCTGGTGAACCGGTCGGACTGGAACAGTTCCCCGAAGTAGGGGTCCAGGTCGGCCATGTTCTGCAGCCGCTTGATCGACGCGGGATCGTCCACGTCCTCGTAAAAGGCCGTCGTGTCCGGCGATTTCGGCAGCACTTCGTCGATGAATCGCTGGATATTCTCGTTTATTTCTCCCGCTTCATCGGGGGAGAGGTAGCCCTCTACCAGCACGAAGCCGTCGCGGTCGAAGTCCTCCTTGAGCCGGCTGTGTTGGCCAGGCCCGTTGTTGAATCCCATAGTTGTACACTCCTCTGCCATAGCGGCGGTCCAGGGGTTGCCCGTTGCTCCGCCCGTTTGCTTGAATCTATCCGAATCTCACGCCACAAACTTCATTTCTGCTGCTCCTCAAAACGTCACGGCGAGTCCATTTTCCAGCACCGTATCCAGCTTGTTGACGCCTTCCGGCGGACGGCTGTCGTAGCGCATGACGAAGTTCAGGGCCAGGACGAGCGGCCCCGCCAGGTCGATTTCCAGGTTGAGTTCTCCGAGGACGCGGGTGTCGCCGATCCCGTTCCACAGCGGCTGCAAGTATACCGTGCACGTGGAGACCACCCGGTCGTTCACGGCGAACCGGGACGACAGGTAGTGGCTCCACCGGACCACGGTCGATCGTTCAGGATGATCGTCACCCTCCTGCAGCTCGCTCAGTCGCTCGTGCTCCACGAACGCGGAGGCCCCTTCCCATAACTGGAACGCGTCGGATCCGACCAGGTGGAAGCGCAATCCCCCGCCGGCCAGCGCGCGGCGGTCGAGCCGATAGGTCGTATCGTAATTGTACTGGGTGAACGCTTCGAGACCGATCCGCCCATGGAGCGGGTAGTGCTGGCGGAGGTGGATCAGCCCTTCATCGGCGAACCGCTCGCCCTGTTCCCATCCGAAGTCGTTCCGGGCCAGCACGAAGGTGTTCACCCTGGGATGATCGAAATCCAGCCGTCCTTCCAGTCCGATTTCCTTCAGGTCCGTATTCCCCGTATGCATCTCCAGGTTGACGGCCAGGGCGCCCGAGAAACCGGAGGAACCCGCGTCCCCCCGCAGGGCCTCGATGTTGACCTGGGCCGAGGCCTGGGAAGCCGCCAGAATCAGCGACAGGTACACGAGCGCGCGAGCACATTTCAACTGGTGTCTCCACGTTACATTCTGCTTGCCATACCGGTACGCGGCGGTTTTCATTGTCGTAATATACCTCGGTACCCGCCCGTAGTGAAACGATTAGTAAGCCGTAAGGCATCCCATAGAAAGGCGTACCATGTCCAGCATACGAGTCGGCCTGATCGGATACGGCGGATGGACCCGGATAGCCTTCGTACCCGCCCTCCGGCAGCACGACCGCGTCCGGATCGTGTCCGCCGCGGCGTTCAGCGAGGCTTCACAGGATCGCATCCGCGAGGAGCTGGGACCGGACGTGGCGGTCTACGGCGGCTTTGAAGCGCTGCTGGACGGGCCCGCACTCGATGCCGTCATGATCGCCATACCCGACGCCATCCACGAAGCCGCCATGAACGCCGTCCTCGACGCCGGCGTCGCCGTCTACTACGAACCGCCGCTCGCCGGCAGTCCTGACGGCATTCGCAGGATGCTGAAGCGGCTGGTCGCCGCCGGCCAAGTAACGCACGGCGATCTCGAGATCGGTTACGCTTCGGTGGTTCTCCGCGCCGCGGAACTGTTGCGGCAGGGAGCGATCGGAGTCCCGCAGACGGTCCACCTGAAACTGCGGAGCAACTGGGCCGCGTTCGGCGGTCCCGACCTGTGCCTCGCCCATCACCTGGGACCGTGGTACGTGGACGGACTGAACACCATCATCGGCCGCCCGCCCGGCCGCGTGTTCGTCATGGACGGCCACGGGCAGCCCGGCCGGCGCCAGTTCCACAGCCTGGTCCAATTCGATTACGGCGGCCTCTGGGGCACGATTCACCTGAACATCGACTCGGTCGACACGCTGGAGACCACGATCGAGGTGACCGGCGACGAAGGCGACCTGTCCGTCGACTATTTCCGGAATACGATCCATTTGCGCAGCAAGTCGAATCCCGATGGCGATGGCGACGGCGGCGGCGAAACGATCCACGTCGAGCCGGCGATGCCGGTCGTGGGCGGCTGGCCCGGCGAGGCGGAGAGCGTCGCCGAATTCCTGGACGCGGTCGAGAAGGGCACGCCGAACCGTACCGGCGGCAGGATGGCCGCGCAGCTCTATCTCACGGGGCTGGCCATCGAACGGTCGAAGGACGCCGGCGGCTGGGTCGATATCGAAGAGGTGGACGGGCTGTCCTCATAACGCGGGCCGGCCTCATAACACGGATCAGTACTATAGCATCCCAAGGGAGCAACGCATGAGAGGAGTGAGAGTCGATCCGGAACGGCGCGAAACGCGGCTGTTCAAGCGGCTTGTGCCGTTTGCCGGCGCGCGTGTCCTCGACATCGGATGCGGCGACGGCCGGCTGTCGAACCGGATCAGGGGATGGGTACATTCGATCGCCGGGGTCGACATGGCCGGAGAGGACGTACGGCGCGCCCATGCCCGGAAGCGGCTGGACGGCATCGCCAGGTTCGCCGTGGCCGACGCGTCCCGTCTGCCCTTTCAGGATCGGCGTTTCGACCTTGCCCTGTTCTCGTGGTCTTTGTGATGAGTGCGACAAGAGGGCATGGGGCATGCCCTTTACGAAGCATGTCGCGTAGTCAAGCCCGGCGGCCGGGTGGTGGATATACGTCCATATTTCCCGGCAAGCCTGGGTAATCGCCGTCGCGCGAGGCAGCAGGTGTACTGCGTGGTGGATGACGAGGCAATTCCGGTCGCCACGCTGGCCCGGGACTACGTCGATTTTCATTTCGCGGACCGGGTGGCGGCGCAGGCGGTCGGCGACCGCAAGCTGGCAACGGAACGGCACGCCGAGTTCGTATTCAGGCATTACCTGGACAGCCTGGAGCTCTTCGACCGGTACAGGGCCAGGTGGTGGGACAAGGCGCGCATTCCCGTCGCGGACCGGCGCCTCCTCGAACGGACCTTGCGGCGCCATCCGGCCGCGGTCATCCGCGTCGATACCCCGGTTCAACTCCGCATACTGACCAGGTTGTAATGTGACCTGCTGTCATGTTAAAGGAAGGGAGCGTCCCGTCATGGAACAGCCATCCTCGCTGAAACATCGCGTTCGCAGCGGCGAAATCGTTACCGGCCTGGGCGTATCCATGGATTCGGACCGGGATGACCTGGAACGGTTTCTCGAGCAGGGCGGGATCGATTTCTTCAACGTGGACTGCCAGCATGGCTCCCGGAGCGAGGACCGGATCGTATCCTTCTGCGCCTCCGCCGAGGCGCTGGGCGTGCCGGTGATCCTGCGGATTAAGCACACACGGCACACCTACCTGATCGGGAATTACCTGGACCTGGGTCCGGCGGGCATCCTCGTTCCCGAAGTCAAAGTGGAAGCGACCGTGCGCGAGGCGGTCCATTTCTTCTACTACCCGCAGTTCGGCGGAAGAAGCTGGGGCGGAAGCGCGCGCCACGGCATTCGCGACCGTTCGGACCGTCTCGAGTATGCGGCCTGGTGGAACGACACCGGCGTGCTGTGGCTGCAGCTCGAGTCGGTCGAAGCCGTCATCAACTGCCGGAAACTGGCCCTGGACGGCGTGGACGTCCTCACCTTCGGTCCCAACGACCTGATGTTCGACATCGAAAGATACCGCCGTCCGCCCTTCCGGACGCTGGACGAATGCGTCCGCCACGTCGCCCGCGAAATGGAAGGCACGGGCGTCGCCGTCAGCCTGGCCCTGCAGGACCCTTCGGAACGGGAGAAGTACGTCGACATGGGGCTGACCGTGCTGCAGACGCCCATGGTGGTCTGAAATTGATCCGGGCGGAATCCCGGTTCAACCCGGCGGCCGCCGCTGCACCCACCTTTGAAACATAACGTTAGGAACAACCGATGAATCGACCGCCGGAAGCATACATTTCTGTTGATGAATCGTCCCTGCTGGCTTTCACGACGGCCTGTTTCGAGAAAGTGGGCCTGGGCGGCCGCCATGCCTCGATCATCAGCCGTCTGCTGGTGAATTCGGACATGAGGGGCGTGCGAAGTCACGGCGTCCGGGCGGCTTCGGGCTATACGCGCGGGTTCGCGGAGGGGCACTTCAACGCCAGCCCAAACGTGCGGGTCATGGCCGAATCGCCCACTTCCGTCGTCGTGGACGGCGACGGCACCCTCGGGTACTGGCCCATGGTGGAAGCGACGGAAGGCGCCATCGCGAAGGCCCGCGAAACCGGCCTGGGCATGGGGCTGGCGAGGCATATCGGGCACTATGGATCGGCCGGCCACTACACCCGCATGTGCATGGAGGCGGGCTGTATCGGATTCTCGGTCCAGGGTTACCGAAACATGGGGGACGCCCGCGGCCAGGACCCCAGGCCGCAGATCGGCTACTTCGGCAATCCGCCGCTCTGCTTCGGCATCCCGGCGGGCGACGAGCCTCCGATCGTGCAGGACGTGGCCACGCGTATCCTGGCCGACTACCAGCATTCGCCCGAATTCGACGATCTCCTGACCCGTATCCCGGCCGCTTTCTTCAAGAGCATCGGGTACGGAGCGGTAGCCACGGTCATGGGATGCGCGCTGGCCGGCGCCGCTTTGCCGGAGGCCGACGATGTACAGGCAAGGTGGCCGGGAGCGAATCACGGCGGCATGGTCCTGGCCATCCACATCGAAACGGTGATTCCCGAAGGAGATTTCCGGTCGGAAGTCGACCGGTTCGCGAAGGACGTGAGGGAAACCTACGAACCCATGCCGGGATACGACGAGGCTTTGCTGCCGGGGGCGATAGAGGAGCAGCGCATGGACCTTCACCGGGAGCGGGGAATCCGTTTCGGCGAGATCGAACAGCGTACTGTCCAGGAAATGAGCGATCGGCTGGATGTACCACTGCCTTATTGACGGGAGGGAATACTCGTGGCGGAATACCGCGGAGCACTCATCGGGCTGGGCTGGATGGGCATGTTATACGATCTAGCCGAAAGAACGGGCGTCTGGGACGTGGACGACATCGATCGCCCCACGCCCGAACTGGATATACACCGGCGTTTTCTGTACCACGAGGATCCGGGCACGGAAGGTCTGCCGTCCACCTATGCGGAAGCCCTTCTGGACCGTCCCGAAATCGATCTGATCGCGGCGGCGGACCGGGACGTGAAAAGGTTGAGGGCTTTCAGGGAACGTTACGGCGTCGTATCGCTATATGACGATGCGGGCGATTTGCTGGCCATCGAGCGGCCGGACATCGTGGCCGTCGCGACGAACACGAAACACCGCGCCGATCTCACCTGTCTCGCCGTTCATCACGGGGCGAAAGGCATTTTCACCGAAAAGCCCATGGCCCATACGCTGGAAGAGGCGGACCGCATGGTGCGGACCTGCGCGGCCGCGGGCGTCCCGCTGAGTTGCGGCGCCATCACCACCACCCATCCGTCCTTCGGCCGCGCCGGTCAATTGATAAGGGACGGCGCAATCGGCGACCTGGTGTCCATGGAGGCCTATGGGCCCTTCGCACAGCATCAGAACTGGTCCTACTTCCTGGACAGCGCGCCCGCCTGGGTGATCGGCACGGGCGACCAGCCGCGCCGGGAGTCGGGAAGCGACGAGTTCGAGGGCCAGGGCATGATGGTCACCGAGCGCGGGCTCGTCGTGCACTTCCGCAAAGGGGCGCCTGGCGTGCGGCTTCAGGGAGACAAGGGCGAGATGGCCTTCGATTTCCCGTCGGCCTGGCAGCGATGGGAGACCATGGAAGTGGAGGGTCGCCAGTACCGGGTCGAATTACCCTGGCCGGGTCCCCAGTTCGTGCCCCCCTACGGAGGGATCTACTCGTTGAACGACGTGATGGATTGCCTGGCGGGCAGGTTGGACGAACCGAAGAACTCGGGCCGCAGGGTGGCCATGGCGCTGGAAGTGGAAATCGCCCTGAAGCTGTCCTCGGCAAAGGGCGGCGTCCGCGTCGACCTGCCCCTGGAGGACCGTTCGCTGGGGCTCAATTACGACTGGTTCCGGTAGAAGGTTCCCAGCCGGCAGGAGGTGCTCGGCCGGCAGGAGGTGCTCAGCTTGCAGGGGGTTCTCGGCCGGCAGAAGGTGCTCAGCCCGCCGCATCCGGTCCGTCTCGCCGCACCCTCCGTATCCCCGACGTCAGCCGCTCCAGGTCTTCGTCCGAATTGAATACGTGGGTGGAAACGCGGGTGCTTTCCGCCGCGAATTCGAGCGGGGAGACCAGGACCTTTTCGTGCTTCTGCAGGCTTTCCGCAAGGGGGCCCGCCTCCAGCCCGGGTACGTGGAAGGTGACGATGCCGGACGAATCGTCGTAGGACAGCGGCGTTTCCAGCACCAGTCCGGGAATCTCCAGTAGCGCGGCCTTCATCCGGTCCGTGTACGCCGCGATACCCGCGAAAACCGCATCCCAGCCCAGCCCGTCCCATATGTCCAGGGCCTTGCCGAAACCGGCCTGGTCCGGTACGCTCCGCGTGGCGAACTCGAACCGCCTGGCCTCGTCGTGCAGGTCCATGTTGCCTTCCTGGTCGAAGGACTTCTGCGAATGGGACCCGATCCAGCTCGGCTTGAGCCAATCGATCCGGTCCTTCCGGATGAACAATCCCCCGGTACCCTGCGGCGCCATGGTGTATTTGTGGCCGCAGAAGCTGTAGAAGTCGCAGTCCAGGGCCCGGACGTCGATGGGTATGGCGCCGAAGGACTGCGCGCCGTCGTAGAGGACGGGCGTGTCTTTCCCATGGGCCAGGTCGCAGATTTCTCTGCCCGGCAGGCGCAGGCCCGTGCGTCTCGAGACGTGGCTGACGCTGACGAGCCGCGTACGGTCGTCGATCAGCCCGTCCATCGCCTCGAGCGTTCTGCCATGGTCGTTGTACATCGGCGCGAATCGCAGCTCCACGTCGTAACGCCCCGTCAGGTTGTACCAGGTCAGCCGGTTGCCCGGGTGCTCATGCGTGGTGAGCAGCACGTTGTCGCCCGGTTTCCAGTCGATGCCGTTGGCCACGATATTGATGCCTATCGTGGTGTTTTCCGTCATCACGATCTCTTCCGGCGTGGCGTTGACGGTCCGGGCGACCTTGCCCCTGATTTCCTTTTTCAAATCCTCTATCCTGGCCGAAACGAAGGGCAGGGCGGGGCCGCGGCTCTGGAACTTCAGCCAGTGTACGACTTCATCGATGATGGGGGTCAGTTTCGGGGAAAACCCGCTGGTCTGGAAATACGCGTATCCATCCAGGTCGGGCAGCATGGACCGTACGTCTGAAGTAAGTGACATCGGACTGGGTTCCTTGTGGATGCTGGATGGATCGCCGGGTTTCGATCTTACCCCGATTCGGTCTTGCCCTGGTCGTGAACGCGGATGGAGGCGGTTCCCTGCGCGTTGCCAGGTGTCGTGAAAGGGTATGGCGGCCGCGCGGACCTGTCAATCGATTTGGGCTTGACGCTTTTCCCGGTCGGTTTAATTTGCCCAGACCTTGAACCATCGCGTTACGGGACAGGGATTTCAACGCACCGGAGCAGCTCACGTGTTCAGACTGGAAGGACACCGCATCGGAGACGCGTGGTATTTCAATGAAGGCGAGACGGTCCACGCCTGGTTCCTCGCCATGCCCCTGGATCAGAAGACGGGCTGGCGAATCGACCACTGCGTTTCCACTGACCTGGTGCACTGGGACTATGGGGGCACCGCGCTTCAGCCGGGACCTCCGGACGCGTGGGATGGCAAGTCCCTGGCTACAGGCAGCGTAATCCGGCGTGACGGACGATACTGGATGGCCTACACCGGCCACAAGCACGAGTCCAGATTCGTCCAGCGGACCGGTATTGCGGTCGCCGACGACCTGGAGTACTGGGGTAGAATTCTCGTGAACCCAACGACGTTGGCAGATCCCGCGTACTACGAAATCGAGTCGACCGGCCAGCGGCAACTCACGCACTGGCGTGATCCCTTTCTGCTGGACACGGGCTACTGGGTCCTTCAATACGTCTGTGCCCGGCGCAAGGACGGGGACGTTGCGACCCGGGGCAGCATCGGCATCGCCCGGTCGGCCGACATGATCCACTGGGAGGCTCTCCCGCCGCCTGAACACGACCGGATGACCGAGGAGATGGAGGTGCCGCAGGTCTACTTCATCGAAGGACGCTGGTATCTCGTATTCTGTACACATGACTTCTGGCTGGCGCCTTCGTTCAGGGACCGGTTTCCCGGGCATTCGTTCAGAAGCACCGACTATTCCATGGTGGGCGAATCACCGCTGGGCCCGTTCCGGATCCACGGCACGGGCGAGATCATGACGAAAGCGCCGACGGGCCGCTTTTATGCGAGTCAGCTGGTTGAGCTCCGCGGCGCATGGTACCTGCTGGGCACCGAGGGGCTGGACGAAGAAAGCGGCATTTCGGACCCGCTGCCGGTCGTCGCAGACGAGACCGGTATTCACGCGACGATGGGTTGATACGAGGTAACCAGACGATGGCGTATGACGTAGTCGGCCTGGGATGCGCCTGCCTGGATTTCCTGGGCATCGTGCCCGGCCTGCCCGACCAGGACGAGCAGGTCTGGATGAGCCACTCGACCCAGCAGGGCGGCGGGATGGTCTCCACCGCGCTGGTGACGCTTTCCAGGCTGGGGGTGTCCACCGCCTTTGCGGGCAAAATCGGCAATGACATGGCGGGCCGGGTCGTGAAGGAGGAATTCGACCTGTACGGGGTCGATTCGGAGCACCTGGTCATGGCGCCGGGCGCTTCAACCCCCGTCAGCATGATACTCGTCGATGAATCGACGGGTCAGCGTACCATCATGGCCGGCGGCTCGGCCGTAACCATGTCTCCTACGGAAATACCCGTCAAAATGATCGCCGGCGCCCGCTGCCTCCATCTCGACAACACCAATCGGCAGGCTGCGCTGGCCGCCGCGCGGCATGCGCGGGATTCCGGCGTGCCCGTGGTCCTCGACGCGGACACCGTGTCCCCGCCGGACGATATCGAAGCGTTGCTGCGGCTGACGGATTACCTGATCGCTTCCCGGGTGTTCGCCGATGAGCAGACGGGCGTGTCCGAACCAGCGGAGGCCGCAAGGGCCCTGGCCGGTTACGGATCAGCCGTAACGGTCGTCACCCTGGGTGAAGAGGGAAGTTTCACTTGCTCTAGGGGCAGGTCGTTCCACACGCCGGCCTTTCCCGTGGAGGCCGTGGATACGACCGGCGCGGGAGACGTTTACCACGGCGCGTTCATATTCGGCCTGTTGCGGGAATGGGAGCTGGAGAAGACCGCCGAATTCGCCTCGGCCGTGGCCGCCATGAGCTGCACCCGGCTCGGCGGACGGGCCGGCATTCCCGATGTGCCCGGCGCGCTGGATTTCCTGCGGGATCGGGGTGCGGAGCACTTCAAAGACGGGGTATAGGTGAGACGACGGCGGGGTTCGGGCGCGGCAACTTCGGGGCATGTGTGTGCCGCGACAAGGCCCTGCGACTGGCCCCGCACTTCGAGGTCCGGCGCAACACCGGCCGGCGGCTACAGAATCTCCTTCAAGGTCTCAATCAGCCGATCGATTTCCGCCGGGGTATTGTAGAAGTGGGTGGATACGCGGACGAGATCGTGGTATCTGCGTTGGTCCCGGCTCAGGATGATGCCGGCCTTTCCTTCCAGGATCCCCCTCAGCAGGTTGGAGTCCCATCCCGATACGCCGAAAGAGGTGATTCCGGGGCTGGAAAGCGCATGGTCCCGGGAGGTCCCCAGGGTTACGCCCGGCAATTCGAGCAGCTGTTCCTTCAGGTAGTCGGACAGCATCCGGTCGCGCGCGTAGATGGTATCCATCCCTATGGCATTCAGAAAGTTCAACGCGGTCTTGATGGCGGCCCTGACCGGCCTTTCGTAGGTGCCGTCGGGACCGATGTGCCACATGCCCTGTTCGCGGTCGTTCCAGGGTCCGTTCCCGCTCGAGCCGGGCCAGAAGCTGTCCTGGAATCCCTCCCGAATGTATAGACACCCGGTCCCGGTTGGCGTAAGCGCCCACTTGTGCAGGCTGGTGGCGAAGAGGTCGCACCCCATCTCATGCAGTTTCACGGGGGTCATGCCGGGCGTCTGGGCGCCGTCCACGGCGGATACGATGCCCTTTTCGCGGGCCATGTCGCACAGTTCCCTGGCCGGATAGAGCAGGCCGGGACCGCGGGTGACGTGGCAGAAGAAAACCACTTTCGTCTGCGGCGTCAAAGCCCGTTCGAACAGGTCCACCACTTCCTGCTTGCTTCCGGGCGGACTGGGGATCCGAACCTGGTTGACCCGAATGCCGTAACGCCGGGCCCGCCGCGTCCAAGGCGAGTAACCCGCGATGTGCTCGTCCGTGGTCATGAGCACCTCATCGCCCGGTTCCATTCGGATCCCGTTCGCGATGATGCGCAGCCCCTCCGTCGCGTTCCGGGTCAGCGCGATTTCCTTCTCGTCCGCTCCCAGGAAGCGGGTAACCAGTTTCCGGCTCTCCTCCACTTCGTCCCACATCTGATACCGGCCTTCGCTGCCCGTCTCCGCGAGATAAACGTACCCATCGTAAACAGCCTTCGTGACCGGTTTCGGACCCAGCCCGAGGGTACCGTTATTCAGGTAAATGGTATCGGGGTTCAGGTGGAACTGGCCGCGGACCTTTTCCCAGTAGGATTCGTCGTCGATCCTGTCCGGAGGACCGGCGGGGACCGCCTCCTGCTCCTGTGCGAATGCCGCCGACGCATCCCACATCGAAGCCGCCGCGACCCCGGTCGCCGCCGCGATACTCCGCTTCAGGAACTGGCGCCGGCCAGCCCGGCCGCCGGGCGCGTCCGGTGCCGGATCGCCCGCCGCGGTACCGTCCGGCGCCCTATGGTCCGCCGCGGTACCGTCCGGCGTTGCGCCGTCTCCTGCCATGCGGTCCGGATGCGCTTCGTCTGCACGGTCTCTTTCGCTATTCATTCCGTTGCTCCCGCGGTCCTTCGTAAAGGGATTCGATTTCCTGCCGGCTCAGCGGCCGGTTGTACAGCCTTACGTCGTCGAGGTCCATGGGTTCTTTATCGAAACCGCTCCCGAATGAAGCGAAGGTCAGCCACATGCGGCCCAGTTCGATGTACCGGTACGGATTCTCGGTAACCTGTTCCACGGCAAGTACGCCGTCGAGGTAGACTTTCTGGTCCATGAGTCCATCGGCCCGTGTGCTCAAGGTTGCCGCCACGAAGGTCCACCCGTCGGGATCGGGCTTCGACTCGGTCATGAGTTCCCATTGGGTGGCCACGTCGTCCACGCGGAAACCGATCCTTCCTTCCTGTATCGACAGGGAATAGGGATCCTGGCCCCAGGCTCCGTCGCCGTACCAGACCACCTGGCTGTACTGGCTTTCGGTGTCGAACCCCCTGACCCAGCAGGTAATCGTGAGGTAGTGCAGCAGGTCGAGCGACGGGTTCTTGACCACCGCCCAGTCTTCGATGCCGTCGAATCGGAGCGCCCGGCCCCTGGGGCCGTCCACAGGCTCCGGTCGGCCCATTACGATGGCCTTCAGACCATTGGCCGATATGTCGGTCATGGCGGCGGATTCCATGGGCCAGTGGGCGACGAGGGCGTCCTCGAGCGACGACTCGGGCGGATCCGGCACGACCATTTCCGTCAGCGGAGGAGGCCGCCATCCGTTTTCCCGGGTCAGCGCCATGATGTCTTCCCGGGACAGCGTTTCCGTGTAGATACGCACGTCGTCGATGGCGCCGTGGAAATAGAACTCCGGTTCGCCCGATCCCTTGCGGCCGACGTTGATGGGTTCTTCCCCGTGGGGCGGAAAGGGCGCTTCGGTCTGATCGTGCAGCACGCCGTCCAGGTACAGCCGGTGCACCGTCCCATCGTGCGTTACGGCCAGGTGCCGCCACTTGGAGGTCCCGACGGGACGGGTGATGAGCGGGTCCCGTCCGCGGCCCATGAGGTGCCAGGTGGGCAGCGGACCCAGCTGACTCATTTGAAAGACGCGTCGCCGGCCGCCCCCGTCGTCCTGCGTGATGACCGCATTGGACCAATACCGCGAGAAGGTCTCGTCGTCATATCTTGCCCAGACAGAGAGCGTGAACGCGTCTTCCCGGAGCGCCGGCGGGGGCGCGACGCTGATGAAATCGTTCCGGCCGTCGAAGACATAGGCCGCGTTCTGCCGTCCGAAGCGGTCGGCCGTCAACGTTGCGCCGGTCACTTCGCCGTGGTGCCCGCCTCCGCTCGTATCCCGGGCGTCCCCGTCGAACAACAATTCGAGCACCAGGTTCGACCGGTCGATCGATTCCTGCTGGGCGGCCGCCTCGAACCCGGTCGCGACCAGCATGGACCATGCGGCGAAGAGCACTACGTTGCGGACCGCAACACGAATCGGGCTTCGAACGGAAGCACGGTTTACGTTTCGATTTGCGCTACGACCGCCTGGGCGTGGTTTTCGCATTGATTTGATTCCGGACTCCGGAGGCTTTCGCGTGAAGTTCGTCCATTGGTATACAACCGGGGATGCACCGCATTCAGGAATTCATGCCTTTCGAGCGGTCGTAACGCCCCGAGAAACCCGCCCACGATCCGCTTGACGCCGGACCCGCCAGCCACTATCTTCGTGACCAGCCGCCAACCCGGCACATGCACATGCAACTGCATATAAATCAGCAAGTTACATACCCGGCCGTCTACACGACGGCAGGTGTTGGCCTCCAATCGGCAAGGCAAGTTATCGCGCCATTCACGCGTTGTAAAGCACATCCTCATCACGAAATCAAGACACGTCACCCCGGGAATCCACTCCATGCCGAATAACGTCACGATCCATATCGACACCCCCGCGTCCCCGCCGCAGTGGGCCCTGCTCCAGCGTGCGCTCATCGGGTCCATGACCCAGGCCCTCGAACTGTTCTACGACAAGTACTTCGACGAGAAGGGATACCTGGAATGCGTGCCCCGGTGGGGCGCCCTGGACGGACCGGACGATGCCATCGAGAACCTGGCCCACTGGCCCGTCGTCTACCTGCTCGGCGGGGGCGACCGGATCCGGGACATGTGCAAGACGGCGCAGGACGGCCACATCCGCCAGTACACGGAGGCGAAGACCGTCGACGTGCCCTTCGCCCGGGACGGCATGTATTACAAGGAATTCCCGGTGCACAGCGACTGGGCCCATCACGCCGAGGGCCTGGTGGTGTTCAACCTGCTGGGAAACTGCGATCCGGACGACGAAAACCATATCCGCCGGGCGAGGAGATTCGCCGGCTTCTACATGGACGAGGATCCCGGGGCGAAGAACTACGATCCGGAACGCCGGTTGATCCGGAGCATGTTCAACGGCAGCCGGGGCCCCATGCTGCGCAAGACCACGGCCCTGGACTGGGTCGGCGACCCGCTGGAGGACGGCCGTTTCGATCTGCTCCACGGCCAGCGGGACTACGCGGAAATGTGCGAGCGGTTCGAGACTTATAACGACGTGGCCGGCGACCACCCGCTGAACCTCACGTGCACGGGACTCGCCTTCAACGCATACGCGCTCACCGGCGAGGCGAAGTACCGGGACTGGATCCTCGAGTACGCCGACGCCTGGGTAGAACGCACCTATGCCAACGGGGGCGTGATCCCCTCGAACGTGGGGCTGGACGGCGTCATCGGCAGCGCCTGCGAGGGCAGGTGGTGGGGCGGCGTCTACGGATGGAACCACAAGGTCTACGCCCATCGCTACGGCCGATTGGACAACTTCACCCTGAACGCCGTCGCCCACGCGGTGGACGGGTTCGGGAACGCCCTGCTGCTCACCGGCGACCGGAAGTACGTGGACGTCTGGCGCACCGTCCTCGAGTCGGTCAACGCCAACCGGAAGACCGTGGACGGGGTCACCATGTATCCCCACATGCACGGCGACGACGGATGGTACGACTACGCGCCGGAACCCTACGACAGGGGGGCGGTCGAGGTATACGACTGGTCCATGAACCCCGCCGACCGGACGCTCACCGGCGATCAACCGTGGCTGAGTTTCCTGGAAGGGTCGAACCCCGGCTTCCCCGTAGACGCCTTAAGGGAGGATTTCGACGATCTGCGGGGCCAGGTGGAGAAGGTCCGCAACGACACGTCGACGCCGGACACGCGGCTTTCGGACAATCCCAATCCGTTCAATCCGGCGCGGATAGAGACCCTCGTGAACCTCATGACCGGCGGACCCAGGCCGGCCTATGCCAGGCCGCTGCACTGCCGGCTGTGGTACTTCGACCCGGAACGGGGAAGGCCCGGCGTCCCGGAAGACGTGGCGGCGCTGGTCGACCGGATCGATGGGGACGGACTCGACGTGCACCTGGTGAACGTCAACCCGGTCGACGCGCGCACCGTGACGGTCCAGGGCGGCGCCTACGGGGAGCACCTCGTGAGCGCGGTCGAGTACGACGGACGGCGGGTCGCCGTGGACGATTCCGATTTCACGGTGCGGCTGGCGCCGGGTTGCGGCGTGCGGCTGACGCTGGGCCTGCAACGCTACGTCAACCAGCCGACGGCCCGGTTCCCGTGGAGCCGCCAGAGGGAGCTTGCCGGATGAGCACCGTACAGGCAGATCCCGTTTTCCGCGCACGCAACATATCCAAGGTCTACCGCATGGGCGAGGTGGACGTATCCGCGCTCCGGGGGGTGGACCTGGACCTGTATGGCGGTGAGCTGGCCGTGTTCCTGGGGGCTTCGGGCAGCGGCAAGTCGACGCTGCTGAACATCCTGGGCGGACTAGACGTTCCCTCGGGCGGAAAGGTCCACTATCGCGAACGGGAAATCACGGGGGCGGACGAAAGTGAAAGGACGGGCTTCCGGCGCAGGTCCGTGGGTTTCGTCTTCCAGTTCTACAACCTGATCCCGAGCCTTACCGCGCTGGAAAACGTGGAGCTGGTCACCGAGATCGCCGAGGATCCGATGCCGGCGGAAGACGCCCTGCGCCTGGTGGACCTCGAACCGAGGATGCACCATTTCCCCGCCCAGATGTCGGGCGGAGAGCAGCAGCGGGTGGCCATCGCCCGGGCTATCGCGAAACGCCCCGAGGTGCTCCTGTGCGATGAGCCCACCGGCGCCCTGGACTATGCGACGGGCAAGCGGGTGCTGGAAGTGATCGAGAAGGTCAACCGCACGCTGGGCACCACGACCGCGGTCATAACCCACAACGCGGCAATCGCCGACATGGCCGACCGGGTCGTCCGCCTGCGCAGCGGCGAGATCATCGAAGTATACGTCAATACGACGAAGAAACGGCCGGACGAATTGAGCTGGTAGCCGGCGCGGCCCGCCTCGGCCGGCGCGGCCCGGTGCGGCCCGCCGCGTCCGCCTCGGTCGGTCGTGCTCGATTCACGCCGTTTCATACCGACGTGCGAACTGCCATGACCATCCTGAACCGCAAGGTGTTCCGTGAACTGGCGCGCATGCGCGGCCAGGTCATTGCCATAACCTTGGTGATGGCCTGCGGTATCATGCTGTACGTCTCCTCCCGCCACACCTATATCTCCCTGCTCAAGTCTCAGGAATCCTACTACGCGAATTACCGGTTCGCCGACGTATTCGCCGGCGTCAAGCGGGCGCCGGCGTCCACCGCGGAGGAAATCGCCGGGATACCCGGGGTCTCCAGGGTCCGCACCCGGATCGTAATGGACGTGAACCTGGACGTGCCCGGCCTGGACGAACCCGCCACAGGCCGGCTGGTCTCCATGCCTGAACGGCGCCGGCAGGTGCTCAACGACGTGGCGATCCAGGAGGGCCGCTACCCGGCGATCGACAGGCCGGAGGAGGTCATCATCAGCGAGGCTTTCGCGAAGGCCAACGGGCTGGTCCCGGACGACTGGATCGGAGCGGTCATAAACGGCCGGAGGAAAGCGCTGCGCGTCGTCGGCATCGGCCTGTCGCCCGAGTACGTCTACGAAGTACAGGGCACCGGATCCATCTTCCCGGACAACCTCCGCTTCGGCGTGATCTGGATGGCCAGGGAGGCCCTGGGCGCGGCGTTCGACATGGAGGGCGGGTTCAACGATCTGACGGCCGCCCTGTCGTCGGATGCGCGCGAACGGGACGTGATCGACCGGATGGACCTCGTACTCGAGCCCTATGGCAGTACGGGCGCCTATGGCAGGGAAAGCCAGATCTCCCATCGGTTTCTGATGGATGAAATCATCGGCCTGAGCGTATCCAGCAACTTCACGCCGGCCGTCTTTCTCGGAATCGCGGCGCTCCTGCTGCACATCGTTTTCTCCCGCATGGTACGGGCCCAGCGGGATCAGATCGCCATCATGAAGGCTTTCGGTTACAACAACCTGTCCATCGGATGGCATTACCTCAAATTCGCCTTCCTGGCGATCTCCGGCGGCACCCTCCTCGGCATCGTGGGCGGTTTCCTGATCGGCAGGCCGCTCACCGCGCTGTACCAGGACTATTACCGGTTCCCCGACCTGGTCTACGAGTTGAATTACGAAGTCATCTCCCTGGCCGCTGTGATCAGCGTTTCCGCCGCGTTCCTCGGCACGCTGCACGCGCTGCGGTCGGCCATGTCGCTGCCGCCCGCCGAAGCGATGCGGCCGGATTCTCCCGCCCACTTCAGGCCGCTGGCGATAGAGCGCATGGGCGTGCATCGCATGCTGTCCCCGGTATGGCGGATGATCTTCCGCAACATGGAACGGAAGCCGGTCAAGACCCTGCTGTCCGCCTTCGGTATCGCCATGGCGGTGGCCATCCTGGTCATGGGCCGGTTTACCTTCGACTCCATCGAGTACCTGATCGACTACCAGTTCCGTACCGTTCAGCGCGACGATGCCGCGGTCGTCTTCGCGGGTCCGCGTCCCGCCAGGGCCCGGTTCGAACTGGCCCATCTGCCCGGGGTCGTCCGCTCCGAACCCTACCGCGCCGTGCCCGTCAGGCTCCGGTCGGAGCATCGGATGAAGCAGACGGCCATCAACGGGCTCGATCCGTCCGGTGAGCTGAGGCAGCTGATCGACCGCGACGGACGGATCCTGTCCATGCCGCCGGAAGGCGTCGTGCTGACCCGGACGCTGGCCGACCTCCTGGCGGTCCGGGAGGGCGACATGATTTCCGTCGAAGTCCTGGAAGGATCGAGGATGGAGGGCCGGCTGCCGGTATCCCTGCTCGTCGATGAGTTGATCGGCATTTCCGCCTACATGGACAACCGTGCGCTGAACCGTTTCCTGGGCGAGGGCAGTACAATCTCCGGCGCCTATCTCTCCGTGGACCCGCTTCGTGCGGACGCGTTGTACGCTACGCTGAAGGAGACGCCGGCCGTGGCGGGCGTCGCCGTCCGCGAGGCGGTTATCAAGGGATTCGAAGACTCCATTGCCGAAAGCACCAATGCCACCACGTTCACGCTGACCGTATTCGCCTGCATCATCGCCTGCGGCATGGTGTACAACGGCGCCCGCATCGCCCTGGAAGAACGAAACCGCGAGATGGCGAGCCTGCGCGTGCTCGGCTTCACGGAACGGGAGATATCGGTCGTCCTCCTGGGCGAACAGGCCATCGTAACCCTCCTGGCGATACCGATTGGATTTCTTATCGGATGGGGATTATGTTATCTTGCGGTGGAAGCTACCGCCCAGGAACTCTACCGGATGCCCCTGGTCATCACCGGGAAGACCTACGCCTTCGCCTTCCTGGTCGTTGCGGCGGCGGCCGTGGTGTCCGCGTACGTGGTCCACAGACAATTGCGCCACCTCGATATGATCGGCGTGTTGAAAGTCCAGGAATGAGCTGAGAGGCCGAAATGAAACTACGCCGCAAACACGTTGTGCTCTTCGTGATACTCGCCGTCGTCCTGGTGCTCCTCGTCCGCGCGTTCATGCCTACCCCGATGCTGGTCGATACGGGGGCCGCGGAAGTCGGGCCCATGCGCGTGACAATCAGCGAGGAAGGCAGGACCCGGGTCAGGCAACGTTACCTGATCACGGCGCCGGCGTCCGGCCGGCTCGCGCGGCCGCAGTGGAATGAAGGTGACCGGGTCGGCAGGGGGGATGAGCTGGCCCGCATCACGCCTTCGCCCCTGGGTTCCCGGGAGTCCGCCGAGGCCCGGGCCCGGATCGAGACCGCCGAGGCCCTGGTCCGCGAAGCCGAGGCGAACGTCGCCCGCGCGCGGGTCGAACAGGAAGAAGCCGTCCGCGGCCGCGAAAGGGCGGAGAAGCTGGCCGCGAGCGGCAGCATCTCGCGAGAGCGCCTGGAGCGCGCCATGCACGCGGCCACGGTCGCCGAACGGTCGCTGGAATCATCCCTCTTCCGGCACCGCGCCGCCCTTTCCGAGCAGGAGGTCGCCCAGGCGGCCCTGCTCGCACTCCGGGAGGAGCGGGGCGACGCGAAGGCCATACTCTCCGTGGCCGCGCCGGTAGATGGACAGGTGCTGCGGCTTTTCGAAGAAAGCGAACGGGTGGTCGCCGCGGGCACGCCCCTGCTTGAAGTGGGCGATCCCGGAGACATGGAAGTGATGATCGACGTGCTGTCCACCGATGCCGTCCGGGTCGAGGTCGGCCAGCCGGTATGGATCGAGGACTGGGGCGGGCCCGACCCGCTCGCCGGCAAGGTTAGCCGGGTCGAGCCGGCGGCCTTTACGCGGGTGTCCGCCCTGGGCGTGGATGAACAGCGGGTCAACGTGATCGTCGACCTCGATGAAACCCCGCAGGAACTGGGAGACGGTTACCGGGTGACGGGACGCATCGTCGTCTGGGAAAAGCCCGATGTGCTCAAGGTCCCGTCCAGCGCCCTGTTCAGGGTCGGAGAAGACTGGGGCGTATTCGTGGTCGAAGACGGGGTGGCCCGGACCCGCGTGGTGACCGTCGGGCAACAGAACGGAATCGAAGCCGAGATGCTCGAAGGCCTCGCGGCCGGGGACCTGGTCATTCTGCATCCGAACCCGCGGATCGTGGACGGGGTCGGCGTCGAATCCCGGGCGAACTGAAGTCGCGTAAACAGAGGTCGCGGAGGGAAACCAGGGCTTTGGAGAAACGAACCGGTTTTGTCGAAGCCAACGACGGCGTCCGGCTCTACTATGAAGACACAGGTTCAGGAAAGCCCGTCGTCCTGATCCACGGCGGTGGGCTAAGCCTGGGCTGGTGGAGCAGGCAGGTCCCGGTCCTGGGCCGGCGCTTCCGGGTCATCGCCGCCGACACCCGCGGCAACGGGCGGTCGGACAAGACGCCCTGGGGCCATCGCACCGCACGGTACGCCATGGACGTGCGGCAGATCATCGAAACCCTTGACCTCCAAGAAGTTACCCTCGTGGGCTGGTCCATCGGCGCCCGGACCGTCCTGTCCTACCTCGAACTATTCCGGAGTTATCGGCTGAAGGGTGTCGTGCTGGTCGACGAAGTGCCCAGCATCGAAGTGCACGATCCAGACGACCCCCCGGACGATCCGCCCGACCCCGAGCCCGAACCGCCACCAACAGACGAAACCGAGCGCCGGCGCCGGCAACTCAGGAGCATGTTCGTCTCATGCGATGTATCCGATGAAGAACTGGACAGGCTGCTTGCGGAAAGCCGGGACAACACGCCCGCCCAGGGCGTCACGCTCGGTCCTGATTACCACGCGCAGGACTGGCGGCCCATGCTGCCTTCCATCGATCTGCCGGTCCTGGTCACCACGGGAGGCAAGAGCGGCGCCTTCCCGGGCTGCAGGTACATGCACGAACACATACCCGGCGCGCGCATGGAGATCTTCGAAGAGAGCGGCCACGTGCTGTTCTACGAAGAGCCCGACCGGTTCAACGCCGTGGTCGCCGAGTTCGTGGATTCCATTCACGCGGATTCGGCCTGAATCGGCTGGATGCGCACCGGACTTCTGGTGCCAGCCGGCTGCTATCCCCTCGATACCTTACGCGTCTCCGGAATGAACCGCCAGACGAGGTACCCCATGGCGAGCATGCCCGTGCCTCCGATCATCGAGCTGAATACGTAGCCCAACTCGATGTAGACGACGCCCGCCACCGCGCTGCATACGCCCATGGCCAACTGGCCGGTCGCGATGCTCAGGCTCATCAGCGAACCCCGCCGTTCCGCCGGCACGATCTCGGACAGCAGTGCCTGAAAGGGCCCCATCCGGGCGGACACGAGCACCATGATGGTGAAGAAGAGCGGATAGGCAATCCAGAATTCCGCCATGATGGTCGTCGTCAGGGACATGAGGAGGAAGAGTCCCGCACAGGCGCCGACGATCATGAATTTCCGTCCGAGGCGGTCGGACAACCGCCCCGCCCAGGGACCGACGATCACGCTGGCGATGCCGGAGACGACGAACAGGGACGCCACCTCGTCGCCCGTCACCCCGAAGGCATCCTTCATCCACACGACGAGGTAGATGACGTAAAAGGCGATCCCCGTGAACATGATGCTGTAGGCGCCGACGGCCGCCGCGGTCGCCGGTGTCGTGAACATAAAAGCGTACCGCTTGACGGCCGACCCGATCGAGGTCAGCCGTAACCGGGCGACGGCGGGCTGCTGGGCCAGCGTGCAGACCAGGACGAAGGAAAGCGCCATGGGAACGGTGAAGAAAATGAAGGCCGTGGCGAAATCGAAGCGATCGGCCAGGAGAGTTCCGGCCGGGATACCCACGATCTGTCCGAAGGCGATGGCGGTCATGACCACGCCGTTGGCCCACCCCCGCCTTTCCGACGGGAAGTGGTCGCCGATGTAGGCCGGCGCCACCCCGCTCAGCACGCCTGCGGCCATCCCGGACACCGCCCTGACCAGCAGCAGCGACGCGTAGTCCGTTACGAAACTGTGCAGGAACAGGGTCCCGCACATGGCGCCCGTGCCGATCATGAGGATCCGGCGCCGTCCGACCGAGTCCGACAGGGGACCCGTAATCAGCGCGCAGATGCCGAGCATGACGGCGTAGGCGGTGACCAGGGTGCCCAGGTACTCCGGGGGCACCTCGAACTGCGCCTGGACGATGGGCATCAGCGGCGTCATGATCATCGTCTGGCTGCTGGCGGCGAACATCATGAACCACAGGGCCAGCAGGATGCTGTAGTCGGCCAGCGTGCCAGGTCGCATTGCGTATTGACCCCTATAGTACATTGGGTTCAGGTGGATTCTGCTTGTGCCGGTCCGGACGATGGAGATTCAGCCTGCCGAAGAGAGACCTGCTATGACTGAGCTAGAGCACGGACCTCGCTCCCCAAACGTCGATCCCCGTATGTTCATCGGTAAAACGGTCCATGTCAAGATTGACCGTCCCCTCGGATCACGGCACCCCGAACATGATTTCATCTACCCGGTGAATTACGGATTTGTGCCCGGCGTACCAGGACAGGATGGCGAAGAACTGGATGCCTATGTGCTCGGTGTGGATGTGCCCGTCGAATCTTTCACGGGCCGGTGCATCGCGGTGATTCAGCGATTGAATGACGCCGACGACAAACTCGTGGTGGTTCCCGACGGCACAAACTGCACCGATGACCAGATCCGCGACGCAACGAAGTTCCAGGAACGATTCTTCGAGTCGGTTATTCAGCGGTAAGGATGGGCACACCCATGAGCGCAAAGCCCGGCAAACCGTCCGTACTCTACCACGGCAGCTACGAAAAACTCGAACGTCTCGAACCAAGGCCCGCACACGGTGTCGGATCGGAAGATGACCAGTTGACCGCGGTCTATGCCACCCACCTGAAGAACCTTGCCATTGCCTTCTCGATCCCGATTCTGCCGAACGAGAACGGCGGGTTCAGTTTCGGAGTAGAACTCGGTATAGAACGCCCCGAGGACTTGAACGATGACATCGAGCCCCGTATTGATCTGGAAGCCGGCGTGCTCGACCTGGACAGGCCGGGCTTCGTGTACGTCCTCCCCTCCGATTCCTTCGAACAGGTCGATCCGTGGCAATGGGCTTCCAGCGTACCGGTCGAGCCGGTCGATGTGATCCGGATCGATCCGAAACACTACGCTCACTGGATACGCGACAAGCGGACCGGCGGGAATTGAGGTTCCCTCTCCGCCCCACTGGATACGCGACACGAGACCGGCAACCCCCGGGTCTCCATAGCAGAATGCCAACAAAAAACCCGCATGGGATCATGCGGGTGACCGACCCGAATGCCGAAGGAGAGATTCGAACTCTCACGGGCGAAAGCCCACTGCGCCCTGAACACAGCGTGTCTACCAGTTCCACCACTTCGGCATCATATACCATTTGTCATAAAACAGCCACGGTAATATATTCCGGTAGCCGCCTGGTGTCAAGCAACGCGTGCGGAGCCGGCAGCCGTCTGGTGTCAAGCGGTCCGTGCGGAGCGGGCAGCCGTCTGGTGCCAAGCGGTCCGTGCGGAGTGAACGGATCATCCATGCCGATTCGAGGCAGTCATGGCCAGAGCAACGGAACGTCAAATCGCCGAACCCAACGGGTCCGATGACATCAAGGTCATCGTGACGAACCGCAAGGCACGGCACGACTACCATTTCCTGGAGACCTGGGAGGCCGGAATCGTCCTGTCGGGCACGGAAGTGAAATCGCTGCGCGCGGGCAAGATCAACCTGACCGACAGCTACGCCGCGGTCGACGGCGGCGAGATATACCTGTATAACGTACACGTATCGCGCTACGAGCAGGGAAGCAGCTTCAACCACGAACCGACCCGCCGGCGCAAGCTGCTGCTGCACCGGTCGGAAATACGCAAGCTGATCGGCCGGGTCGTGGAGAAAGGCCTCACCCTGATCCCCACGCGGGTCTATTTCAAACGGGGACGCGCCAAGGTGGAGATCGCCCTGGCCAAGGGGAAGCGGGATTACGATCGCAGACGGACCATCATGGAACGGGACGCCCGGCGGGACATGGAACGTACGCTGAAGGGGCGTTCATGACGGAGCGTCCGGCCGGAACAAACAACACGGCTCTCTCCATCCTTGGCCTGACCTGGGGCCTGTCCTTTATCTGCGCGGTCCTGGTGTTCGCCATCGTCAGGCTGTTCGCCGTCACGATCGACGCATTCAACAATTTCCCGTTCTACTGGTACCACTGGGTGACGCTGGCCGTCGTCGTGGTGTTCATGGCGCACTCGGAAGGTTACGAGGGGTTTCAGCGCAACTTCTCCCCGCGCGTGGTCTCCCGGGCCTGGTTCCTCTACCATAACCCCCGTCCGGTCCTGGTCGCGCTGGCGCCGCTGTTCCTGGCCGGCTACATACATATCAATCCGGTTCGCCGGCGAAACATCCTGCTGCTGACCTTCGGGATCGTGGTCCTCATCATACTGATCCGGTATCTGCCCCAGCCCTGGCGCGGCATCGTCGACGCGGGCGTGGTGGTCGGACTCACCTGGGGCCTGGTCTCCATGGTGGTTCACGGTATCAGGATGCTCGGGTCGCGGTCCTTCGCCTACTCTCCCGAGATTCCCGGTGAAAGCGAGGTGAAATCATGAAAAGGAACTTAAACAGGCTGCTGGTCGGGTTGACGGCGGCGCTGTGCGTGCTGATCGGTTTGACCGGCGGATGCGGGTTGGGCCAGCCAGGGGCGGACGGCCAGCGGGACGCTCCCCTGAGCTTCGGGGACTACTGGTACCAGGGCAAGGCGGAGATCACGAGCTACAACCTCAGGCAGGCCCGTTACGGCGAACTCCACCGGGGAGACGCCGTGCTCATCTTCGTGACGGAGGACTTCTCGGCGCAAAAGCAGGTGAAGCTCGACCGGCCCGACGAGGCCGGGGACGATGCGGTCAAGGTCCTCAAGCTGAACGCCCTGCGCAATTTCAACACGGGAGTCTACCCGTACACGGTCATGACGTCGGCGTTCACGCCGGTGTATCGGGACCGCCATCCGAAGACGCTGAAGATCTCGACGTCCGTCCAGGAATGGTGCGGTCACGCCTTCGTCCAGATGAACCTGCGGGACGACCGGTACCGTGTGCACCAGTATTCCTATTTCGAAAGCGAAGGCGACCGCGTCGCGGAACTCGGCGGCGCCATACCGGAAGACGAGATCTGGACGACCATCCGGCTGAACCCGGACGCTCTGCCGACCGGTGAAGTGACCATGATCCCCGGCACGCTGTACCAGCGGTTCGACCACACGGCCTGGCGGACCGTGAACGCCACCGCCATTCTGATGCCCGATGCGCGCGAGCCCGATATCATGGTCTACAACCTGGTGTATTACCCGGATCTGAACCGTACGCTCACCATCCGGTTCAGGCGGGACTTCCCCCACGAGATCGAATCCTGGGAGGAGGTCGAGATCGCGGCGGACGGCACGACGAAGGAACTCGTCACCACGGCGGTCCGCAACAAGCGGCTGATGCTCGACTACTGGACGAAGAACAGCGTGGTGGACGTGGAACTGCGCGGGGAACTCGGCCTGGACAATTAATGAAAGACGACGCGAAGTGGCGCGATGACGGGGTGAAGGTCATCCCCGGCAACCGGCTCGACAGGAATACCCCGCAGACGCCGGGCATGACCCGGGCCGCGGCGATAAACCACGCCCGGACCGGGGCGAGCAAGATCTGGGCGGGCACGGTGACGATCCACCCGAACGCGAAGACCGGCGCCCATCATCATGGCGAACTGGAGAGCGTGATCTACGTGGTGAAAGGAAAGGCGAGGATGCGCTGGGGCGAGCGTCTGGAGTACGTGGCCGAGGCGGGCCCCGGGGATTTCATCTACGTGCCGCCGTACGTGCCCCACCAGGAGATCAACGCCCGTACCGACGAACCCCTCGAATGCGTGCTGTGCAGAAGCGGTATGGACCCGGTCGTGGTCAACCTGGACATCGAACCGGTGGAAAAGCCGGAGAACGTGTACTGGGTCGACTCGATCCACCCGGATCCGAACGGTTAGTCCGCCGTCTCCGACTTCCTCCATCACCAAGGATTAGAGCCTGAGGAGCACTCCTGTCAACTCGAGTCTGGCTCACCGGATTTCGATCGAGACGATAGTCCAGACAATGGTTGTGTGGACAAACTGGTGTAGATCCAGCATATGGACACAAGCTTACTGAGTTGTCGTAGTTTAGGACCAGACACTGAAGAGGATTTTGCGACGCTGATGGTTACGCCGCCGCACGGCTGGTGTTGGTGCGTGGCATGGGAAACCCCGAGTTGGGATGGATGGCAGGATCGCAGTGAAGAAAGTAACCAGTGCCTGCGCAGGCAAATCTGGAATGATGGTTCTTACCACGGTCGGGTTTTCTACTACCAGGATCAGCCCATATCCTGGTGCCGCGTAGGGCCGCGGACGGCTTGGCCGAAACTATGCACCACCTTTGAATTAGAACCCGTCGAATCCGTTTACGCCTTTGTTTGCTTTGGCATCGCCGAAAGATACCGTGGGCATGGCTTCATGCATCGAGCGATGACATTGACGTTGGCAGATCTTGCAACAGAAGGTGTGGAGGAGGTCGAAGGGTTTCCACGCAGGCGAAGTCTGAAAGAACATCTCGACCCGGGCGAGGTCTGGATGGGGCCGGCCCGGCTATTTGAATCCGCGGGGTTTGAGATCGTGGATACTCGTGAGAATACGCTACATATGCGACGGACTTTGGTTCCTGAAAGTTAATGTTTCAGGTTCTTTCCGACTACCCGTCCTCCCGGTAGACCGCCTCTCTCAATCCCCTGATGTATCCGACGGCGTAGAGCCGGCACAACGCGGAATAACCCGGATGGTCGTTGTCCTCGCCGGCCATGGTCGGGACGTGATCCGGCCGCAGCACGCCCTCGTATCCGATGTCCCGGTACGCGCGCAGGCAGGCCATCATGTCGGTCGGGCCGTCGTCGTGGAAGGTCTCCACGTAGTTCTCCACGTCCCCCCGGACGTCCCTGAAATGGACGAAGAAGATCTTGCGCTGACCGCCGAAATGGCGAATGGCCGCGGGCTGGTCGTCGGTCATGAGCGCGAAATTCCCCTGGCAGAAGGTGATCCCGTTCATGGGACTCGGCACCAGGTCCAGCAGCCTCTGGAAGTTGTCCACCGACCGCATAATGCGTCCGATTCCCCGCAGCGGCGAGAGGGGCGGATCATCGGGATGCATGGCCATCTCCACGCCGTACTGTTCGGCGACGGGCGTTACCCGCTCCAGAAACTCGTGCAGGGTCTCCCAGAGCTGGTTCTCGGACACCTCGCCCGCCTCGGTTAAAGGCGCGTTCTTCATCATGGCGTGGTCGTAGCCGGTGACGAAGGCGCCGCCCCGGGACGGGACCGTGGAGGAGGTGCGCGTCCAGTTCAGGATGGCCATCCAGTTGTAGCACCAGGTCTTGATGCCGACGCGGCCCATGCTCTCGATGAAGGTACAAACGTTGTCGAGTTCCTCTTCCCGGCCTTCCACGCCCAGCTTGATGTGATGCATCGGAGGCGCGCTTTCGATGACGGAAACTTCGAAGCCGGCGTCGTTGAAGTTGTTCTTCATCCGCAGCATGGGCATGTATTCCCAGCCCTTTTCGTTGCCCACCGCGGGCGGCATGCTGGTGACCACGTGATCGACGCCGATCTGCTTGACCTGGTCCCAAAGGGTGTTCCGCCCCGTGCTGAGAATCTCCGCGATTTTAATCATGGATTGCTGTCTCCTCTGAACTCTTCAATCTCTTGCTATTTGGCATGCCTGGACCACGGTTTACTTAAGGGATTCAACATTCTCCGAATCTGACTCACCGAGTTTCAGTTCTAACCCCGGCTACGCACCGGATGCTCAAGTGCCCGTTCGTAGAGATCCGCCCAGTCTTTCGATCCGTCGTCGTGCGCGATCTCGAGGTAGACCCCGTCGGCGTGGGCCGGTCCGTTGCCCTGAATGAAAAAGCCGTAGGCCCGGTTCATGGGCGCGATGTGTATACGGGTGCCGTCCGTGTAGACCGCGGTGCAGATCACCCGTGGCTGGGGCTTGTCGTACAGTTCGCCCTGCTCTTTCAATTCCTGCACGGTCTCGCCGGGCACCCTCCACCTTTCGACCGCTTCCTCGTCCACGGTCACGCCCAGGCCCGGTTCCTCGGGCACCCGGTGAAAGCCGCCCACGACCTCGACGGGTTTCGTCAGGAGGTGATGGCTGTAGAGGTTGATGCAGGTGATCGCCGGCCAGGTGGCGTGGGTCAGTACGGCGCCCAGGTGGGCGGCCCAGGTCGTGGTGAGCCCGTTGCCCACGAGCTGGAGCCAGAAAGGCATGTTGACCTCGGCGCTCAAATGGGCCTGGCGCACCGCCTCCGACTTCCCCGCACAGATGATGAAGCCGTCGCAGACCTCCTCGCGGACGGCCGTCGTGTAGGGCGGCGAGCCGAAGTGCATGGCGATGGGCCGGGGGATGACCTGCCTCAGCTGCCGGTTGCCCAGGATGTCGGTCTGGGGAATCGGTGACTCGAACATGGCCACGTTGCCGTGCTGCGCCAGCTTGTGCATGATGGGCATGGCCGCGGCCGAGTTCTGCATCGTGGCGTTCGCGTCGAGGTCGAGTTTGAAGGAACTGGGGATGCCCGTGGCAAGCGCGTCCACCTGGGCGAAGATGTCCCACCAGGGCCGCTGCTTGATCTTGAAGCTGGTATAGCCCAGGGCCACCGCGTCGCGGGCCTCGGCCAGCCAGTCGGCGGGCGAGGCGTCGATGGACCACCAGGAGATGGGCGACCAGTCCCGCACCTTGTTCCCGAGCAGCTTGTGGCAGGGCACGCCCAGCGCTTTCCCCACCACGTCGAACAGGGCCATCTGCAGTCCCGCGCCGAGCGTGTCGTCGTTCATCACGTCGGCCGGGCTCCTCCCCATGACCCGGTCCACGGCCTCGTCGGTCACCCGCGCCCAGGTGTAGTGGATGACCGTTTCCCCCCAGCCCGTCAGGCCGGTATCCGTGGTCACCCGGCACAGTTCCAGGATCGACCAGTTGTATACTTCCCGTTCCGTGATCCGTGCCTGCCGTTCGGTGAAGGGCACGTCCACCACGATCCGTTCCACATCGACAACCTTCATAACGCGGTATCCTCCCGTCGCAAGAAACTCGAATCAACCCGGCGCCGCAGCCTTGTCTCCGGCTCGGCCCGCCGCGGCGAATTCAATTTGCTGTTCTGTGCCGCGGCCTTTACTCCGTCCCGTCTCGGCGCGTTCAAATCAGAATGCAGGCGAGCACCAACAGGATCATCAGGGGCGTCAGTCCCGTCCCGACACTGGCGCCTACCGGCATGAGCAGGTGCTCCGGCGCGGTGATTTCGAGACCGAACACCAGGGGAATCGTCCGGGCCGCTTCCTCGTTCATGCCCAGCGAGATGGACACGCCGACGTACAGGCTGCCGAAGAGGGCCACGAACATGAGCACGTGGGCGACGTGAGGCAGCCGGCCGCGCGAGAGATCGGCGGGGTCCATGACGTCGTGGTAGAGCAGGCCCCACTGTTTCACGCGGTTATAGAGTACCGGCAGCAGCAGCGGTCCGAGGATGCCCGCGGTGACGAAATTGTTGATGGAAATCAGGGGCGCCAGCACGTGGAAGGGCACGAGCCCCAGGGTATCCAGTCCCCAGCCCACCGTAACCCCGCAGGCGATGCTGGCCAGCAGCGTCACGTACAGGTACCGGGCCAGCATGGCCGGGGACCACGCGCCGGGCTCCTTGCTGGTCAGAATGCGCCATATCCGGTAGGGGATGTAGCCGAGCAGGAAGTTGCCTATCATGCCGAAATAGCTGCCCAGCCCGTAGGTGCCGCCCATCAGGTCGCCGATCAGGTTGCCGAAGGCCGCGCCCCAGGCGCCCGCGGGACCGAACATGAGGGAACAGATGACCGGGAATACGTTGGCCGGACGGAGCTCGGTAATGCCTGGAATGATGGGAAGAAGCTTGAAGGGAATGAGGACGGCGGCATACATCGCCGCCGTAAGGGCTACCAGGACGACCATCCTGGTATACTTCCACATCGTGATGGCTTCTCGCACGCTACCCCTCTAAGCGCTCTGTTCGAGGCGGTTGATCTCGTCGCGCAGGCGGGCGGCGTCCTCGTACCGTTCCTCATCTATGGCGGCCTGGAGTTTCTGCCGCGCGGTCTCGAGGGGGGTGCGTGGCTGGCTCTTGTACTCCACCGCTTCCATCAACTCTTCGGCGGCCACCTGCGCCGCGGGAACCTTGCCCTCCTCTCCCGCTTCCGCTTCCAGCTCCTCGAGGGACGCGGCGAGTTCGTCCTCGCCGTTCTCGTCCTTGCTCTTGGGCATCCGCTTGCCCGCCACGCGCATGACTTCTTCCGCCACGTAGATCGGCGCGTCGGCGCGAAGGGCCAGGGCGATGGCGTCCGTGGGCCTGGAGTCGATGGTCAGGGATTGTCCGTTGGCCTTTGCGTGTATTTCCGCGATGTAGAACTGCTGCTCGCGCAGCTCGGAAATGAGCACGAACTCGATCTCGGCGTCGAAATGTTCGAAGACGGACTTGAGCAGATCGTGCGTCATGGGCCGCGGCGGCGCTTCTTCGCCGGAGTCGATCTGGCTCTTGATGGCGAAGGCTTCCGCGATGCCGATCAGGAGGATCAGAACCCGCTCTTCCTGTTCGTCGGCCAGCCAGAGCACCGGAGTGGCGTGCAGGGGATAGGGCGGCCCGACATCATATACTTTGAGACGAATCATTGTATACAGTCTTTCTACCTGACCGGGATCAGCCTGGATTTTATGTAGCGGGTGACCACGTGTACGATGACGGAATTACGCCGACTGAAAGGGGTCAGTCCGCCTTGAAATACGAACGTCATCACAGTGGATGTTCGGTATACCGGTATAATAAACCGGTCGCTCAAAACAGGTCAAGACAAAACGAACGGACGGACCTGATTTTCATCCCTGCTCGCTTGCGGTCATCGCCGCCGGTTGAGAAAGACACCGCGCGCCCGGGTGAAGAAGGCGAGCGCTTCCTCCGTGCGATAGTCCCGGTAGGTCCAGGGCATCGGGGTGAATTCGCCCCGGGTGTACAACAGGGTCACTTCGGCATAGATCCCTTTGCCGATATAGATGCGATGGCTGTAGTTCTTGGTGGTCGCCAGGACGAGCTGGGCGCCGTTGACGTAACCGGGATCGATGTTCAGCCCCCGTCCGGGCAGGCCGTCGGACCGCGCCGCGCCGGCTTCCATGTCGTTGCACGCTCGCTTTATTTCCGCAAGGTTCTCCGGGTCAACCAGCGGCTCGAATCCGAGGAACTGCTTGATCAGCCCGGTCCCCATCTCCCGTTCATAGTAAGACGAGAATGAAAAGTGGAATACCGGGCCCACCAGGTCCACCGGGCCGTACCGTTCGGCCAGGAGACCGCGGCCCCGGTCGAGCATCGATTCGTCCCGTCCCATGACCGCGCATACCAGTTTCACCGGATCGGGTTTTCCTGGAGTGCCCATGCCGGAATCGCCTCTAAGCGCCGCGTTTTGTCCCATTGCCACGCATTGCGTCGTACTGTATATTTACTCGCCCGGAGGCGTTGCGCCGGTAACCCGGACTCTCTGCGCCTGCGGCCTCTCTGCGCCATCGGCCTGGCGCCATCGGCCTGGCGCCGACCCAACGCCGTCAGGAAACAGATACCGGTTCCGGGTGGACCTTGTCAACGCCAAACCGCAAGACGCACAGGAGCGCAGATGAATCTCGAACGGTTTTCCCTTCAGGGTAAGGTGGCGATCGTAACCGGCGCGGGAACGGGCATCGGTCAGGGGATCGCGGCGGCCATGGCCGAATCTGGCGCCCGGGTCGTACTGGCGGGCCGGACCCGGTCCAGGCTCGAGGCGACGGAGGAAACCATCAGGGGATCCGGCGGCGAAGCGCTGGTCGTGGAAGCCGACGTGTCGGACCCCGACGGCCGGGAAGCCCTCGTGGCGGCGGCCCTGGACACGTGGAAGCAGATCGACATCCTGGTCAACAACGCGGGAGTGAACGTGCGCACGCCGCCGGAGGACTACCGCGAGGAGGACTGGGACCGGGTCGTGAACACCAACCTCAAAGGCACCTTCTTTCTCACCCAGCTCGCGGCCCGGCACATGATCGAGCGGAAGTACGGCAAGATCATCCACATCGCCTCGCTGGCCACGATTACCGGCATTCCCCTCATACCGGCCTACACGGCGGCCAAGGGCGGCATCGGTTCGCTGACCTACCAGCTGGCCATCGACTGGGCCCGGTACAACATCAACGTGAACTCCATTTGCCCCGGGTACATCCGCACGCCGCTCACCCGGCCCGTCGAACAAAGCGAGCGGGGAGCCTACATCCTGAACCGTGTGCCCATGGGCCGCTGGGGCGAGCCGGAGGACATCGCCGGGACGGCCGTGTTCCTGGCCTCGCCGGCCTCGGACTTCCTCACGGGGCAACTGATCGTGGTGGACGGCGGGTGGATGGCCGGAGGTTAGCCGGCGGCCTCCGCCTGGCTGGCCCGGCTCGTATCCGGGCGGGTCACGGTGATGAAGCTGGTGGCCACGAGCGTCAGGACGGCCACGACGGCCGCACCGATGAAGACGTGCTGGTAGCCGTAGACGACCCAGACGAGTCCGCCCAGCGTCGGGATGGACATGGAAACCGCGTGGTCGATGGTGACGCCGAGGGAAAGCGTCGCGGTGAGATCGTCCCTCTTGACGACGATCTTGCTGGCGTAGGTGGTCCGCGCGATACTGACGTTGAACAGGACCAGGTCGAGCACGAAACTGGCGTAGATCAGATCCACCGCCCACGCGCCCAGCCCCATTTCCGCGGCGAATCCGTAGCCCAGGCAGACGCCCACGAGCAGCACCGCGTCGATCATCAGCACCAGGCGTTCCCCGAACCGGTCGATCAGCTTGCCGAGCTGCGGCGCGAAGAACATGCCGATGACGGAAGCGATCAGGTGGAGCGAGGCGATCGTGGATACCGGTTTGTCGAAGATGCTGATCAATACCCAGGGGCCGAAGGTGATGAAGATCTGCTTCCTCGCGCCGAACAGGATGTTCAGCAGGTAGAACAGGGTGTACCTTTTCCGCATGATGAAGGTGGGGCGGTTGCCCGTGTGCCCCTCGATGGGCCGCATCGCCATGTAGCAGTAGACGCCCCCCAGGGCCACCAGCGCGGCGAGGGCGAAGACGGGCAGATAGCCGAATGAGGTGCCGCCCAGTCCCATCCACAGCAGGATGCTGCCCAGGATGGCCGCGCCGGTCTGGATGCCGCTCAGGCGTCCCAGCATGGTGGCGCCTCTTCCTTCGCGGGCCAGCCGCAGGGCGATCGTCCGCGTCACGGGCATCTGCAGGTGCATGCCGATGCTCCAGACGATCATGGAAGTGAGCATCAACCCGTAAAGATTGCCGTAGATGCCAAGGCCCAGGAATCCCACGGCCATCAGCGCCATGGAGAGGGCTGCCATCCGGAGTTCCGACCAGAAGAACAGTATGCCGGCGAAGGCGGCGACGAGGAAGCCGGGCAACTCGCGGGGAAACTCGAGTTCGCCCCGGCTCATCGCGTCCATGCGGTAGGTGTCGCTGAGGAAATTGTTGAAGCTGATTTCCCCGAGCCCCATCGAAAGACCCATGCTGACCGCGCCAAGCACGAAGAGGATGAGTTGACGGTCGGCGGATCGGATCCAGGAAAGCAAAAAGGGCTCCGGTCTAGGGCAGGTCGAACCAGGACAGGCCGAACCAGGGCAGGTCGAACCAGGACAGGCCGAACCAGGACAGGCCGAACCAGGACAGGGTCGAACCAGGGCGGATCGAATCAGGCCAGGCCGAATCAGGGCAGGTCGAACTTCTTCAGTTCATCCCGTATTTCGGCGGCCCGTTCGAACTCCTCGTTCTCGACGGCCTCCGTCAGTTCCGCCCTCAACTGGTCTTCCTCGGAACGGGGCTGCTGTTTTCGTATTTCCTCGGCCATGTCACGCAGGATCTTCAGTTCCTGGCTTTCTTTGACCAGGTCGTCCCGGTCGTAGGAACGAAAGAACGCTTCGATTTCTTCAATGCCTTCTTCGATATGTTGAAGGGCCTTGTCGACGTCGCCGGAACCCGTGGCGATCAGGCTTCTCGCCCGGGTGCGGTGCATGATGACGAAGGGCCGGTACTGCTCGAGGGACAGGCGGTCGTCGTCGTTCTCGGCGTGGGTCCGCACGATTTCCATGATCTGCAGGTTGTGTTCGGCGTCCCGGCAGGCCTCGTGGTAGGATTCCAGTTCGAACATGCAGATGCGCCGGTAGTAATACTGCAGCGATTCCGTCTGCAGGTTCACGCAGTCTTCGTGAGACAGATTGAGTTGCGCGTCCGGACCCTCGTCCGCCTTCTGTTTCTCCAGTTTATCCTGGAAGTGATCCAGAAGGGAGGTCTTCCCATGGGGCCTCTGGCCGTCCGGGCGGTCCGACCATTCCATCTGCAGGATGCCGAGGTCCACGCGCATCTGGATTCGCGTCCGGCCGTCATCTCCCTTGATTTTGCGCACAATGAGCTTGTCGGGCCCCGTGTAGTCCCATTCATCGAGCAGTCTGCTGATGTCTGGATTCATGTGCCTGGCTCCCGCCTGCGATGGGTGAGGCGCCGGGGATGCGGTTCGGCCCGGATCAGAGTGCGCCGGACAGCACGCCGCCCAGCGTCAGCAACCCGATTCCCCAGCAATAGTACGAAAACCTGGACAGATTGCCGGCAACAACGATGCGAAGGAGCAGCCTGAGCGCGACGTAGCCGCTCACGGCCGCCATGATGGTTCCCGCCGCGACCGCGGCCCACTGGTCGGCGGGAATGCCGCCCGTATCTCCTGCCTGGACGGCGACCGCGCCCAGTATGGCGGGAACCGCCAATAGAAAAGAGTAACGCGCCGCCAGCCGCCGGTCAAGTCCCAACAGCAGGGCGACGGAAATGGTCGTTCCCGACCGGGAGATGCCGGGAACAAGCGCCAGCGCCTGGCCCAGGCCGATCAACAGCGCATCGATCCAGGTCGTCCCGCCCAGGTCCCGCCCGGTCCGGTCGGCCTGCGTGGGTGGGCCGGCCTGGACAGGCTGGTTGGTCTGCTCGGGCTGGTCGACCGCCTTGGACCGGGCGAGCCGGGCAAGCCGGCCAAGCCTTCCGGGGTATCCGGACAGCCACAGCACGGAACCGGTGACCAGGAATGCGAAGCCTACGTGTGCCGGGGAGGCGAACAGGCGCTCGAGATCGTCTTTCCATCCCAGGCCGAGCACTGCCGCCGGGACCGAGCCCACGACGAGCAGAAGCAGGAGGCGCAAGGGTCCCCGGTCGCCCCCGGCTTGTCCCGTGACCGCGCGCCAGGCGCCCGTTGCCAGCGCGGCGATGTCCGACCGGAACACGACCAGGACCGCGATCAGCGTCCCGAGGTGTACCATGACGTCGAAGAGCAGCCGGGTTTCGGCCGGCCCGCCCGGTCCGCCTGGCGCGCCCGATCCGCTCAGTTCGAACAGCCGCTGGTACACGACGAGGTGGCCGGAACTGCTGACCGGCAGGAACTCCGTGACGCCCTGCAGGAATCCGAGGATCAACGCGTGGTATAGTGGAATGGGTCACGCTCCCGGGTCTGCCGCCTGGGCCGTCGCCCGTCAGGAAGGCTGCCGCCTGGGCCGTCGCCCGTCAGGAAGGCTGTTGCACCTGGGCCGTCGCCCGTCAGGAAGGCTGTTGCACCTGGGCCGTCGCCCGTCAGGAAGGCTGCTGCCGCCGGGGCCGTCTCGAATAGCGCCTGCGCGGCCTGCGGCCCTGTCCCCCCTGTCCCTGGCCTTGTCCCTGGCCCTGGCCTTGTCCCTGTCCCTGGCCTTGTCCCTGTGAACGTCCGCTTTCCTTCTCGGTCCGGACCGTGGCCCGCGGTTTCTTCGGCGCAGCGGTGAATAAGGACCTGACGGACTGCCAGAACAGAATGAGCGGCAACGACGGCAGCGCGGCGTAGGCGAGGACCGGCGCGCGCATGAGCCACAGGCGGAGCGCCACGAAGACCGCCAGGCTTGCGATCAGCGCGATCCAGCCCAGGGCAAGGATCGACGAGACGCCGTGCAGGTACACGGCAAGTCCGAGGAACAGCAGCGCCGTAAGCAACATCGTGTTGTAAGAGGGCAGGAAGAGATTGAGACCACCGACAACCTGTGCCACGCTACGCCATTTCAGTCCATCCATGATCAGGGACGGACCATCGGCAAGCGCGTGTCTCCACCTGGATTTCAGGCGGCTGAACGTGGAGCGAACGGGCTTTGTGACGCGGGTGCGGTCGTAAACCCAGGCCCGGTCGGTATACTGGATGACCACGTCGTGGCGCAGCAACTTGGTCTGAAACCCGAGTGCGTTGTCCAGCCGGGGTCTTCTCACGCCGTGTTTCTCCACCAGCCGGCGGGAAACGCACAAACCGGTTCGATGGATTCCCGAGCCCAGGCGAAGCGCCAGCGGCCAGCTCGTGAGCCAGCATGGTTTCAGGGCGCCCAGAAGGGCCCTGTGCGCCGTATTCCAGGTCCACTTCCGGCCCGATACGCAATAGCCGGACTGGATGGCCAGGGCGCCCCTGGACAGCTTGTCGCTCATGACGGCCAGGAAATTGGCGGAAACCCTGGACCGGACGTCCAGGACGACATACGCGTCATAGCGGTCTTTGGCGGACAGGCGCTCAAGCGCGCCGAGGACGGCGTCTTTCCTGTCACGCCATTTCTGCTTGCCGGGGCCGTAGACGACCGCGCCCTTCCGCCGCGCGACGGTCGACGTCTGGTCCGTGCCGTTCACCGGGGCGATAATCACGTCGAAGAGGCTCCGCGGGTACTTGATCCGGCGCAGATGTTCCACGGTCCTGCCGATCGTGCCTTCGTCGTTCCCCACGGGCACCACCAGGGCGAATACGTGGCGGGGAAAGATCAGCGGCGCCTTGCCGCTCCCGCGGATCCTGCCGGCTAAAACCAGCAGGAATCCATAGGCCACCAGACAGATTCCTCCCGCCAGAACGACGGACTCAAGCAGCGCCAGGTACATGGGGCCTCAACCTCCAGGTATGCATGGGTGAACTCACTTGAACGTCATCGTTCATGGTACTGTTTCCGGTAATACGACCGGTAACCGCTTTCGTTCCGGATCTCCTGCCACCACGACCGGTGATCCACGTACCACCGCGCCGTCCGTTCCAGCATCGCGTCGAAGTCGAGGGCGGGACGCCAGCCCAGGGACCGCACGCGGCCGCAGTCCATGGCGTACCGAAGATCGTGCCCGCTGCGGTCCGGGACGAACTCGCGCAGCTCCGCCGGCCGGTCGAGGATTTCCAGGACCCGGGCGGCCAGGTCCCGTCCGCTGACCTCGCAGTCCGTACCCACGTTGTACGCGCTGCCCGGTTCGCCGGACCGGAGCACCAGCTCGATGGCCGAGCAGTGGTCTTCCACGTACAGGTAGCTGCGTACGGCGCTTCCGTCGCCGTATACCGGCAGCGGCTTGTACTCCAGCGCGTTCGTGATGAACAGGGGCAGCACCTTCTCCGGGTACTGGTAGGGTCCGACGGTGTTTCCGCCCCGCGTGATCAGTACGGGCAGGCCGTAGGTGGTGTAGTAGGATTGTGCCAGCAGATCCGCCCCGGCCTTGCTGGCGGCATAGGGGTTGCGGGGCGCCAGGGCGTCGCTTTCCACCGCGGATCCGGCGGGCACGTGGCCGTACACCTCGTCGGTGGACACCTGGAGAAACCGCCTCACCTCCAGGCGCCGCGCCGCTTCGAGCAGGACGGACACCCCGTTGAAGTTGGGTTCGATGAAGGAGGAAGGATCGAGGATGGACCGGTCGACATGGGATTCGGCCGCGAAGTTGACGACCTCGTCGACCCCGCGCATCGCGTCGTCGACCGTGTCCCTGTCCCGGATATCCCCGTGAATGAACCGGAGCCGGTCCGAACCCGCGCAATCGTCGAGATTGTCCAGATTGCCGGCGTAGGTCAGGGCGTCGAGCACCACGATCCGCGTGTCGGGACGGCGGTTCAGCGCGTATCGAACGAAGTTACTGCCGATGAACCCGGCTCCACCGGTGACCAGCATGGCATCCATTGAAAGCCTGGCTCCTCAGGATTTGATCCGTCCATCGTCCGAATAGCCGCGTTTCTCCCAGTATCCCTTGTGGTTCTTGCGGGTGACCTCGATCCGGGTAAGCCACTTGACCTGCTTGTATCCGTACATGCCGGGCATGACCAGGCGCACGGGCGCGCCATGCTTGGCCCAGAGCGGCTCTCCGTTCATCTGCAGCGCGAGCATGCTGCTTTTTTTCATTGCCTCGCCGACGGGCACGCTGCTCTCATACTCGTCCGCCCCGTAGAAAATGACGTCCCGGGCATCCGGGTCCACGCCCGCTTTTTCCAGGAGGTCGCGCAGGCGCACGCCCACCCACCGGGCCCGTCCCTGGGCGCCTCCCACGCAACGCAGGATGCTCTCCTGCGTCAGTTGCGGCCACTGGTGCAATTCGTCGTACCCCAGCGCGAGCGGAGACGATACGGCGCCTTCGATCTCGAGCCGTTCCGTTTCGACATCGATTTTCGGCGGGAAGGAGACGATGGCTACCGCGAAGAACCGGCGCAGGGGAGTCAGCCCCTCCTCGTCCTCTTCAACGGGAACGAAAAGCGGGCCGGCAACGGAATGTAACGCCGGAAGCACGGTCCCTCCGACAACGAGTCCGGCCGCGAGGGTCTCCAGGAAATGACGCCGGTCCATGTTCGGGTCCTGTCGGGATCGGGATGGTACGGGTACCAACGGATACGCGTGCTCCGACTTCCGTTTCGGAACTTCGATTCGGCGCGGATGCGATCCACACGCGATCCATAAGCTTACAAACGTGTAGTACGGATGTCAAGGCATTTGGGGGGCGTAACGCGGGGAATGAAAGCGCGCGGGAGACGCCGTTGCGCTTCGGGATTTGATAATTGCGCGGCCAGGGATTAGAATACCTGGGAGGATTGGAGTCCGGATGCCGGCGCGCGGGCGTATCCCGCGTAACCATTTCAGGAAGGAATGAAGACATGTCGCTCGAGAACAAGACGGTCGTCATAACCGGCGCGGCGATGGGCATCGGACGGGCCGCGGCCCTGTGTTGCGCGAAGGCCGGGGGGCGCACCGTGCTCGCCGATATCGACGAAAGCGGGCTGAAAGAAACCTTCGGCGACATACACGCCGCGGGGGGCGAGGCCTCGTACCAGGTGGTGGACGTTTCGGACGCCTCGCAGGTCGAGGCGCTGATGGCCGGCGCGGTGGAAGACTTCGGCCGCATTGACGCGCTGATCAACAGCGCGGGCATACTCGAGGGGGCTTACGTTCCCGTGGACGAACTGGACGAGGCCGTATGGCAGCACGTGATGGACGTCAACCTGAAAGGGTCCTTTCTCACGTGCAAGTACGCGGCGGCGGTGATGAAGGAGCAGAAGAAGGGCGTGATCGTCCTGTTGTCCTCCGGCGCCGGAGTCCGGGGCGGGAGCTCATCGGTGGCCTACGGCACCAGCAAAGGCGCCGTGCACGGGCAGGCGGTCGTGCTGGAGAGCCAGCTGGCGCCCTTCGGCATACGCATACACGCGGTCTGTCCCGGGGGCATCGCCACGCCCATGAAGCTTCGAAACATCGCCCAGGCGGCCGAATCCCAGGGCGGGTCGGTGGAGGAAGCGCTCGCCCAGGCGGCCGAGTACCTGGGCGACCCCGAGGGCGTGGGCAGGGTCCTGGCCTTTCTCGTTTCCGACGACGCCGATCACCTGCGCCAGACGGTCTTCACCCGGTGAGCATGGCGTGTCGCGGCGGTCTCGGTGTCGCGGCAGGGCGGTCTTCACGTCGCGGCGCGGCGGCAAACGAGGATGCAACCGGCGTAAAGACGGGGCTGGCAAGGCGTTGCTCCGGGCAGTAGGTACGCCCATTCACCCGGATGCCGCCGAGGACGCGAAGGCGTAGCATACCTCGTGGCGGTACGCGTCACCCGGGTTCAGGATGACCGAAGGCCATCCCGGCGATCCCTCCTTGTTTATCGCGTCGGGGAACGCCTGGGTCTCGAGGCAGAATCCGTGGTGCCTGCCGTACGCGGCGCCCTGCTTCCCGGTGAGCGCGCCGGTCAGGTTGTTCCCCGTGTAGAACTGCACGCCCGGTTGATCGGTCCGGACCTCCATGGCGAGGCCCGACCGGCGGGACGCGACACGGGCGGCGGGCCTCACCCGCCCGCCGGCGTCGCGCAGGACGAAGTTGTGGTCGTATCCCCCGGGATCTCCGGGCTCCGGATGACTATCCCGCGGACCGGGCGGGGCAAGGGCATCCATCTCCGCGGCGATGGTCCTGGGTTCCCTGAAGTCGAAGGGCGTCCCGGCGACCGGCCGTATTTCACCCGTGGGAATCAGATGGCGGTCGACCGGCGTATAGGCGTCGGCGAACAGGGTGACCTCGTGGTCCAGCACCGGGCCGGACCGGTGGCCGGCAAGGTTCCAGTAGGCGTGGTTGGTCAGGTTCACCACCGTGGTCCGGTCGCTCCGCGCTTCCATCGTAATCCGCAGCTCGTCGTCACCGGTAAGGGTGTAGGTAACCGTCGTTTCCACTCTGCCGGGATATCCTTCCTCTCCCGCTTCGCTCGTGTACGCCAGTACGACGAAGCTTCCCTCGCCGTGCTGTCCGTAGTCCCCCGGTTCCCAGACCTGCTTGTCGAATCCGCCGGGCCCCCCGTGGATGTGATTGGGACCGGCCTGGTCGTTGATCGCCAGGGCATAGTCCCGGCCTTCCAGCGTAAACCGTCCCCCTGCAATCCGGTTGGCGCAGCGGCCCACGGTGGCACCGAAGAACGGATGTCCGCCCAGGTATTCGTCGAGCGTATCGAATCCGAGCACGACGTCCACGAGATCCCCGCCGGCGTCCGGGATTTCCACGGACTGGAGTATGGCTCCGTAACTCGTAACGCGCGCGGCCGCGCCGCTCGCGCCGTTCAACGTGTATAGAAAAACGGGCCGGGAGCGGTAAGCGCCCCATACGATTTCTTCTACGGCACCCATGGCAACTTCCTCCTTAAACGCAAAATAACCGGCAACGCACGATACATCAACCCAATGCGCGGCATGATACGGCCCCGTTGTTTTCGAGATTGGAAACCAGGCGCCGACTAAAACGATACGGGATCCCGGCAATCAGCAAAACGGATTCCGTTACGTTCCGCTTGTATCTCGCGGGGACCGGGCGGAAAGGGTCGGATTCCGTTACGTTCCGCTTGTATCTCGCGGGGACCGGGCGGATAGGGTCGGATTTCGATGCGTTCCGCTTGTATCTCGCGGGGACCGGGCGGGCAGGGTCGGAGCGCCCGAGGTTCCGCACGGGGAGTTTACAAAAAGGAAGCGCATGCCATCAACGGACGAAGTTCAAGCGGCGGATGAGGTTAAACCTGCGGATGGAGTTCCATCGGCGGATGGGATTCAAGGGGCGGACGAAATACAGCGGGCGGATGGAGTTCAATCGGGGGATGGGGTTCAAGCGGTGGATGGAGTTCCATCGGCGGATGGGGTTCAGGGGGCGGCGCGGTCTCCCGCCGCGGATCCGGTTCCGCTCACGCCCGACGACGTGGCCCGGTGGGAACGAAAGGGCCGCGGGCTCGCGGTATTCCGGTGTCCCGCAACCTTCTGCCTGCTCGAAATCGAGTCCAGGCCGGGTACGGCCGTATTGTACGATACCGAGGAAGTCCCGGGCATTCCCGGCGAACCCGACCGGCTGGTCCTCAAGCTGACGTCCGGACGCGCAAGTCACCTGAACGGCCTGATCAACCTCGTCGTCCTTCCGGCGTTCCGGCGATTCATCCCCTTGTATCTGCTCACCGCCTGGGATCTGCGGGATCTGGACACCGGTTCGGTCGAAACGCCGGGCAAAGCCGGGATCGAAGATGCGATGCTCCCGCTCCTGAGGGAACAGCTGCGGTCTATCCTGGCGTGCACGTGTGCCGTTTTCCCCGCGCCCGAAGCGCTGATCAGGTCGAGGAAGCCCTGGTTGACGCCGGTGGAAGCGACCATGCACGAAGGACTTACACGGGCCGGACTGTCCCACGGGCTTCACGTCCGGGCAGGGGCGGGGTTCGTCGACGCGCTGGTCGAGGGTTCGCACGGCGCGGTGGCCGTGGAGATCGACGGCAGGGCGTTCGATCATCGGGACCTGACCGGTTGGGACAGGGTGCTCGCCGAATCAACCGGCGTGCGAGACGTCGTCCGGTTCAGCGGGAGTGAGGTCATGGGCGATCCCGACGCGTGCATCGACAGGGTTCGTTCGGTCCTGTCCGGAAGGGGTAACGGGACCGTCGGCCGGACGCCCGATCCTGAACCCGGGCTGGCCGGGGAACAGGCCAGGTGCCTGGAACCGCGGGCCGGGGTGGTGCTCACCCTGGCGCCTGCGGGCTCGGGCAAGACCCGGGTGCTGACGCGGCGGGTGGTGGAAGCCGTACGGGGCGGCGTCAAGCCTTCCCGGATACTGTGCGTGGTCTTCAACAAGGCTGCGAGCGAGGTGATGTCCGAACGTATACACACGGATGCGGGGCTCCCGGACGTGCACATCCGTACGCTGCACAGCCTGGGGTACGAGATCTGCAGACAGGCGCCGGCCAGTCCGTACGCCGGATTCGGAGTCGTTACCGAACAATCCCTGCCGGGAGGACTGACGGCGCTGTTCAGGCGGGTGCTCGGAAAGGACTTCGCAAGGCACTTTCCGGACGTCCCCCATCCCTTCCCGGAACATCTCGTGGTCGCGTGCGAGGAAGCGGCTTCCCTGCACCGGAGAACGTTGATACCCATCGGCGGAGATGAACGGTGCCGGGAGATCGAAGGATTCGACAGGCGCCAGGTCCGCAGGGTCTGTACCGAAGTCGAACGCCTCATGAACGAAAAGGCCCTGATGACCTTTGACGAGCAACTGTTCCGCGCCGTGGAGATCCTGCTCGCCGACCCCCGGGCCCGGTCCCTTTACCAGCATCGCTTCGATTCGGTCATGGTGGACGAGGTCCAGGACCTCACCCCCGTCCAGTTCCTGATGCTCAGGCTGCTCTCCCTACCGCTGAACAACCTGTTCGCCGTGGGCGATGACGACCAGATGATCAACACCTTCACCGGTGCCGACCCCGAGAACATCCGTTCGTTCCGGCGGTGGTATCCGGGCGCCGCGGTCCACACCCTGGGGGCGAATTACCGGTGCAGGCCGGACATCGTAACCCGTTCCGCCAGCGTCATTTCCCACAACGTGAACCGATTCGAAAAGCCCATTCGTCCCGTACAGGCCCCGACCGGCCGCGCCGGCGACACGATCCGCGTATGCACGTGCCCGTCGCCGGAGGCCGAGACGGATGCCGTGGTGCGGACCCTCCGCCGGTGGAGGAAACGGGGATATGCGTACGGGGACATGGCCGTGCTGGTCCGGGTCCAGTCCATCGCCGCTCCCCTTCAATCCGCGCTCAAGGAGGCGGGCCTGCCTTTCGATCCGCTCGATGAGAGCGCCCTGTTCCAGTCCCATCCCGGAAGGACCCTGGGCGCATACTTCGACGTTATCGCCCACGATGAACAGGCCGATCTCCTGTCTTACGCGGTCAGCCTTTCCTTCCCGTCCAGGCAGCTTTCCAACGCACAGCTGCGCGAGGCGGCGGCGCTCGGGCACCGTTTCTTCGAACAACCGGACCGATTGCCGGGCGACGTGACCGGCAGGCTGGATGAATACCGCAGTTGCATCGAAGCCCTGCGTGCAGTCTACGGGTCCCCGGGCGTGGCGCCTGTCGATTTTCTCGATTCGTTGATGGACCGGTCGGGGCTGGCCGCTTACTACCGGCGCAGGGACGAGACGCGCAGGCAGCGGGCGGCCGCGTCCGATGGGGAGTCGATCGACCTGATCAGGCAAATGGCCGCCGGGTATCCGGCCGCGGATTCGTTCGTAGACGCGTACATCCGGTCGATGGCTTCCGAAGCGGGCGTGGGCGAAGATGCGGCAGAGAACCGCGTACACCAGGCAGAAGCCCCCGGCCTCCCATCGCCGGAGGAAGACCGCATTACGGTCACGACGATACACCGGAGCAAGGGGGACGAGTACAAGGGCGTCATCCTCTTCCACGTGGTGGAGGACATCCTGCCCCACCGCCGGATGACGGGCACGGACGAGGACGTCGAGGAGGAGCGGCGCGTCTTCTACGTTGCCCTGACGCGGGCCGAGGAAAAGCTGTGCATCACGACGCAGCGGAAGCGTCCGTCCCGGTTCCTTGCCGAAATGAAGCCCGCCGGAGCAGAAAACCGCCTGAAGCGGCTCCGCGATCGATTGTCGTACCGGTCCATTTCCGGCCGGTTGCGTCGCCTGCTACCTTGACCTGCCCGCGGCGTCCACCGGCCGGTTGCGTCGCCTGCTACCTTGACCCGCCCGCGGCGTCCACCGATCTTGTGCGTCGCCTGCTACCTTGACCCGCCCGCGGCGTCCACCGGCCAGGATTCGAGCCCGTTCGCGGTCAGTACGGCATAGGACCGCGCCAGGTTCGCCACGGGGCAGCTGTGTACCGGCACCACGCGGACCTTCGACCCGATGGACAGGTCGCACCCGTTGCGGCCGATCATGCCGTGCTCTTCCGAAACCTTCTCCACGATCATCTCGCGATCGGAATCCAGGAATGAGGATGCCGGATAGGCCAGGCCGAACCCCTGGTCCCCCGTCATGCCGTGTACGCCGGTATCCGACGTCAGCGTCTTCGAACCGGAATCGGTCACGAAGTAATGCGCGTTCCCGCTGATCACCGTGGCCAGCACGGAAAGGGCGACATCGGAAAGCCGGGCGACGCCCACGCGAACCGGCAGCAGATCCAGAAAGACGTAGTTGCCGGGCCTGATCTCCGTGATGCCGTCGAATCGCTCCGTGGCCAGTACGGCAGGCGTGGCGCCCACGGAGACTTCGTGTACGGGAAGGCCGTCCGCCCGCAGCCCGTCGCGCACCGCGACCATGGCTTGCCGTTCCTGTTCCGCGACCCCGGCGGCCTCCGCGCTGGACTGCGCACCGTACGCGTGGCCCGCGTGGGACAGGATGCCGCGGAAATCGAGGTGCCCGTGTCCGTGAATCATCCCGGCCAACGCCCGGATGCGCGGGTCTCCGGGCAGCAGGCCGCAGCGGTGCAGCCCCACGTCGATCTTCAGGAACAACCCGACGGTCTGCCCAAGGGCTGCCGCCCGCTCGCCCGCCACCTGGATGCCGGTCTCCGAGTCCACGACCACGCGCACCTCGGCGCCGTTTCCCTGCGCCACGGACAGTAACCGGTCCCACTTCGACGGTGTCACCACCGGGCGGGCGACGGTGATGGACTTGAACCCGCCTTCGATGAAGACCTGCGCCTCGTCCACCGTGGCCACGGTGACGCCCGCGGCCCCCAGTCCGGTCTGCCTCCGGCCGATCTCCAGGGACTTGTGGGTCTTGGCGTGGGGCCGCAGCGCGACGCCGTGCCGGTCCGCCCGGTCCTGCATGGCGCGCAGGTTGTCCATCATCCTGGCTTCGTCGAGCAATACGGCCGGTGTTTCCACCGTATCGAAAATGGAGTCTGGTCTCATGGTCCGATCCGTGGTTGGAGGGTATTTTGAAGTCGGGCCGGGCGAACTGCCCCCGGCAAGGCCCGGTTGCGGTGCCGTCCTGAAACAACAGGATTATACACGTCGAGTCAACCCATCGCGTCCGGTAGAGCTGGCCCGCCGTTCCGTCCCGGTGCATCATCTTTCCAACTTGACACGGCGTAACCTGGGATGGCACATTTTACGCGTTTTCCAGGATACACAAAAAGCGCACCACCAGGGAGAGCCCGGCATGGATCGACAGAAAGCGGTGGACCTTGCAAGGCTGTACGTCGAGCGTTCGAACCGCCACGAGCTGGACGACGTCTTTCCCATGTTCGATCCGGATGCCACGTACCGGTCCTCGCAGTTCGGCGATTTCGCGGGGCTGGACCGGATCCGGGAGATGATGTCTGGTTTCTTCACGACCTATCCCGATGTGCACTGGACGGTGGACGCCTACCAGGCGGATTCGGACGACACGGCATCCTTCGAGTTCACGATGCGGGCCAACCATGTCGAAACGGGGCAGTCCGTGGAGCGCGGGGGACGTGAGACGATCCGCTTCACGGAAGATGGACTGATCCGCCACATCGAGGTCGAAGTCATACAGACGTAGTCCGGGACCGGTGTACGTTGACCGGGCTCGCCGGGGCCTTGGCGCCCGTTGCGATCTTCCGTGCGCGCCGAAGGGCAAACAGCGCTCTTCCCGCCGGGTCGAAGGGCAAACAGCGCTCAACCCGTCGGGCCTTGGCGCCCGTTGCGATCTTCCGTTCGCGCCGAAGGGCAGGCAGCGCTCCTCCCGCCGGGCCTTGGCGCCTGTTGCGATCTTCCATCCGCGCCGAAGGGCAGGCATTCTCCCACCCATGCATCCCTTACTCCCCGAGGTACTTAGCGCCGAAAAACGCATCAGGCCCCATATCCTTCAGACCCCGCTGATCCACTCCATGCCCCTGTCGGACCGGACGGGAGCGGATGTGTATCTGAAGATGGAAAGCGAGCAGCACACCAATTCCTTCAAGGCGCGCGGGGCCATGAACAAGGTGCTCTCGCTCAGCGAGGAAGAGCGGGCCCGGGGTGTGGTGACCGCGTCGACCGGAAACCACGCGCAGGGCATCGCACGGGCCTGCATGATCGCCGGCTGCCCCGGTACGATCTTCGTGCCCCGAAGGGTGGATCCGTCCAAGGCGGAGGCGATCGGACACTATCCCGTCGATCTCGTCTACCACGAGGGGGACGCGCTGGAAACCGAGTTGCACGCCAGGCGCCAGGCCGGCGCCCTGGACCGCGTGTGGATCTCACCCTACAACGATCCACAGATCATCGGCGGGCAGGGAACGATCGGCATCGAACTGTCGCGACAACTGCCTTCCATAGACGACGTCTTCGTTACCGTCGGCGGGGGAGGACTGATCGGCGGGATCGCCGTCTACATGAAGGCGCATATGGCCGGCGCACGGATCATCGGCTGCCAGCCCGAACACTCGGCGGCCATGTACCACTGCGTCCGCGCGGGACGTATCGTGGCCGCCGAGCATCAGGAGACGCTTTCCGATGGTTCCGCGGGCGACGTGGAACCCGGATCGATCACCTTCCCGGTCTGCCGAGACCTGGTCGACGATTACATCCTGGTCTCCGAGGAGGAAATCGGCGAGGCCATCCGGTTCATGGTCCACGCGCATCACAAGATCGTCGAAGGCGCCGCCGCCGTTGCCGTGGCGTCCCTGGTCAGGCGGAAAGACGAATTCAGGGGACGCACCGTGGTTGTCGTCATCTGCGGCGCCAATATCGCCGCACCGACGCTGACGCGGGTGCTGGCCGGCTGAGAGCGCACCGGCCCGCTGCGCGGGTGCTGGCCGGCTGAGAGCGCACCGGCCGGCTGATTCCGTCCGGAAACCAATATCGCACGAGTTGTCACAAAAGGCTTAAATCAAACGGAAAGGTCCCATGTCCCGATCACGCCCGAATATCCTGTTCATCATGTCCGACGACCACGCGTCCCACGCCATCAGCGCCTGCGGCAGCCGGATCAACGAGACGCCCCACATCGACCGCATCGCGGCCGAGGGCATGCGGTTCGACAACTGCTTCTGCACCAATTCGATCTGCACGCCCAGCCGGGCGGCCATCCTGACGGGCACCTACAACCACGTGAACGGCGTCACCACCCTGGACACCCGCCTGGACGGGCGCCTGCTGAACTACCCCAGGGTGCTGCGGGAACACGGCTACCAGACGGCGGTGGTGGGCAAGTGGCATCTCGGCCACGGGGGCATCCACGACCCCACGGGGTTCGACTTCTGGGACGTGCTGCCCGGTCAGGGGCTCTACCACGACCCCGAGATGATCAGGATGGGGGAGCGGTCGAAGCGAAGCGGGTACGCCACCGATCTCATTACGGACTATGCCCTGGACTGGCTCCGCGTGCGCGACCGGGACCGCCCCTTCTGCCTCATGGTGCACCACAAGGCGCCGCACCGGTCCTGGGAGCCCGACGAGAAGCATGCCGGCATGTACGAGGACGAGGATATCCCGGAGCCGGAGACCTTCGACGACGACTATTCGAACCGCGCCGCGGCCGCCGCGGCCGCCCGGATGCGGGTCGAGAGCGATCTCAACGCGGAGGACCTGAAGGTGCCCGTGCCGGAAGGCCTGACGCCGGCCGAAGAGAAGAGCTGGAAGTACCAGCGGTACATCAAGGACTACCTGCGGTGCATCGCCTCGATCGACGACAACGTGGGCCGGTTGCTCGACTACATCGACGAAGAGGACATCGGCGAGGAAACCATCGTGATCTACACGTCGGACCAGGGTTTCTTCCTCGGCGACCACGGCTGGTACGACAAGCGGTTCATGTACGAAGAATCCCTGCGCATGCCCTTCCTGATCCGCTACCCGCGGGAGGTGGCGCCGGGTACCGTGAACGGCGACATGATCCTGAACGTGGACTTCCCCGCCACCTTCCTGGACTGCGCAGGCGTGGATATACCTTCCTCGTTCCAGGGACGCTCGTTTCGGCCGCTCCTGCGGGGCGAGACCCCGGCCGGCTGGCAGACGTCCATGTACTACCGGTACTGGATGCACGGCGCCCACCACAACGTCTGCGCCCATTACGGCGTGCGGACCCTGCGGTACAAGCTGATCTACTATTACGGCGACCCGCTCGGCCAGGAAGGCGCGGTGGGTCCGGTCACGGAGCCGGAGTGGGAGCTATTCGACCTGGAAAAGGATCCCCGCGAGTTGAACAGCGTGTACGCGGATCCGGATTACGCGGAGGTGGTTGCGGCGTTGAAGGCGGAACTGAAAAGACTGCAGGATGAGGTGGGGGATGAGGCGTACATTTGACCGTTCTTAGAACGTACATTGGAATTGGGCAATGATCCGGTCATTTGCGGATTATGACACCAAGGAACTTTTTGAATCGGAAAGAAATCTCCGCTTTTCCGCAATTTCCCGAGTTGCGTTACGAAAACTGATTCAATTGAATCAGGCCAAAGAACTTAGAGACCTTGCTACTCCACCCGGAAACCGCCTCAAGTCCCTGGAAGGTCGGCTTGCGGTTTTTATTCTATTCGCATAAACGAACAGTGGCGTATCGTTTTCAGGTGGACTAAATCAGGTCCGGTAAAAGTTGCGATAATTGATTACCTTAGACAAATCCCCTGTAACGTTATAGGTTATAACTATGAACGATCCCATAACCCCAGGCGAGATTCTGCTTGAAGAGTACCTCAAGCCGATGGGCATTTCACAGAACGCCATGGCACGTGCAATCGGGGTTGCTCCGCGGGCAATCAACGAGATTGTGCATGGCCGTCGTTCAATTACGCCATCCATGTCGATTCGCTTTGGCGCGTTCTTCAACCAGTCAGACCAGTTCTGGCATGGCATCCAGGTGGAATGCGACTTCAGAAAACTCGCCAAGGAAAGGTCTCGCATCATCGACGGGATACAACCCGCTGCGGCATTGAATCAAAATCCCTGATCCTTGTGCGAAGGCGGATCAGCCCAAACCATCACAGCCCATCCAGGCGTTGGCATCTGGCGATGACCTTTTGTATGATCAACCATCTGAACCATGCACTCATTCCGCAATAATCGTCTACGCGACCATGAGATACCGCTGAGCACAGTCTGGCTGCTCAACGATATCGCCGAGTCGCGGGGCAAGCAGGCGCTGTTCGTCCGCCAGTCGCCGCAAGTCCTGAGGTCGCTCCGTGACGCGGCTGTCATTCAGAGTGCCGAATCCTCCAACCGAATCGAGGGGGTTGTGGTCGCACCGGATCGCCTTTACCCGCTGGTGCTCGGCCGATCAAGACCCCGCGACCGCTCCGAGCAGGAGGTCCAGGACTATCGCCGCGCCCTGGACGAAATCCATGCCAACTACACCGATCTTGCCGTGAACGCGGACACCCTGCGACGTCTGCATGCCCTTTGTCAGTCCGCCAGCGGCGACGCGGGCCAATACAAACGGACCGATAACGATATCATGGAGTTCTCGCCGGGACGGCCCCCGGTGGTACGGTTCCGTTGCGTGAGCGCCGGGGACACCCCGGAGGCCGTGGAAGAACTCTGTCAGCTATACCACCATGCCCTTGACCAGGAAAACGTCCCGCCGCTCATCGCCGTCGCCGCCCTCGTCCTGGATTTCCTTTGCATCCACCCCTTTCGAGATGGCAACGGACGCGTCTCCCGTCTGCTCACCCTGTTGACGCTGTACCAGCAGGGTTACGAAGTCGGTCGCTACATCAGCCAGGAGCGCCTTATCGAGGAATCCCGGGAGAACTACTACGAATCTCTCCGGCTGAGTTCCGCTCGTTGGCACCAGGGCGACCACGAACTCACGCCCTGGCTCAACTTCACTTTTACGATGATCCGTCGAGCGTACTTAGAGTTGGAGGAACGCGCCGGTCAGGCAGGGGCGCCGCGCGGCGCGAAATCCGAGCGCGTGCTGGCGGCCATTCGCGCTCAGCCGGATGAGTTCCGGCTCCGGGACTTGGAACGGGACTGTCCCGGCGTCGGTCGCGAATGGATCCGCACGCTGCTGGCTGAGTTGAAGAAATCCGGCGACGTTACGTGTCGAGGGCGCGGGCCGGGCGCCCGATGGCGTTTTATCGGGGATAGAAGTAGCGACGCCTGAACAAGCCGCGGGACGGTCGGTTCAGCGAGACACGAGGCAGTTTTCTTGAGAATAAGGGTAGTAACGCTCAAGTAAGGGTAGTAATGAGGGTATCAACTGGAAAACAGACCGGGTTTCACCCTTAAACCTGCTCACCGCGGCGTGGACGAATTCCTTTTCGCCTCATCCACGCTGAAACCCTCCTCACCCCGCCGTCGCCGGCTTGCCCTCCTTGGGCTGGAAATGCACCGCGGCGATGGCCTCGCGCACCTTGTCCACGTTCTCGGTGAAGAGAATGCCGAGCTGGGTCAGGGTCCGGTCCATCCGCGTGTTCTTGTCGTGCACGGGGAAGATATGCAGGTTCTGGACCCTGGCCCTTACGTCGTCGACCATTTCGCCGGCCATGACGACCAGGTCGGAGTCCTTGAGCGCTGAGAGCTTCTCCTCGCTGAACTCCTCCACGCGGATATTCATCTCGTCCAGGAACGTGCGGAGCACCCGGCTCACGTCCACGTTGGAAACGGCCAGGAGCACGCGCTTGTAGCGGTCCGGCGACAGGGACACGTTCTCGGCGCGAAGGTCGGCCAGGTAGTCGGTGTGCTCCTTGAACCACCTTCTCAGGATGGAGTAGCCGTTCAGGCGGAGCAGGCCGTTGCGCAGCTGCCGCGCGGCCTCGCGCTTGTTGAACCGGAGCGCGTTCAAGGCGGCGCTGGCGAGCTTGCGCATGATGCGGTGCGGCGCGTACATGCCCTTCATGCCTTCCATGACCGTGTTGACCAGTTCGTAGCGGGTCATGTTCGGGATGGGGTGGTTGGCGTGGTGCCCGTCGTAATGGCTCCAGTCGTGGCTCAGGTACTCCCCGCCCTGCAGGTCGTAGCGGATGGTGTCCTCGGAACCGGGCAGGTAGGTCAGGATCATGCACTGCGAGGTCGCCAGGTCCTTCTTCTTGGCGAATTCGAACTGGGTCTTGATCGTCTCCGGATGATCCGAATCGGCGCCGGCGATGAACATGGCGTGGAGATCGATCCCGTGGCCGTGGATCGCGTCGATGGCGCGCTCCACGTCGCGGGCGGTCTCTTTCTTGCCGTACAGCTCCAGGGCCGTTTCGTCGATGGATTCGAAACCGACCATCACGCGGTCGCATCCCGCCTCGCGCATCTTCTTCATCAGCTCCGGCTGCTTCGAGATCTCGTGGCGCATCTGGGCCGCCCACGGGATCACCAGCTTCCGGTCGATCATACCCTGCATGATGGCCATGGTGCGGTCCACCGGCACGTTGAAGATATCATCGGCGAAGAAGAGGTAGCTGAAGTTCGGCATCTTCGTATAGGCTTCCAGCATATCGAGCACGCGCTCGACGGAATGCCCGCGGAGCTTGTGGCCGTTCAGCTTGGTCACCGTGCAGAAGCTGCAGTCCCAGGGGCAGCCCCGCTGCGTCTGTATGGACATGATGTCCAGCCGGCCGGAAGGAACCAGGCTGAAATCGGGGATGGGCAGCACGTCCAGGTCTTCCGCCTTGGGCCGTTCCGGATTGTGGACCGCCTGGCCGTCTTCGATCCAGGACAGGTTGGCGATGCCGCGGTAGTCGGCGCCGGACTCCAGGCACCGGACCAGCTCCACCAGGGCGTCTTCCCCTTCGCCGCGCACCACGAAGTCGCAGTGCTGCAGGGCTTCGTCGGGCACGAAGGTCGGGTGCGTTCCGCCCATGACGATCGTCTTTTCAGGGTAGACGTTCCGGATGAAGTCGGCGTACTGGTAGGACCCGGGCGCCGTCGAAGTCAGGGAGGAGATGCAGATCAGGTCGGCTTCCCCGAACTCGTTCGTATCGATATCCTCCACCTCTTCCAGCATCACCCGGACCCCGTAGCCGAGTTCCCGCATGATCGTCGCGAGCACCAGGCAGCCGATACGCGGGATGTACGCGTCCGAATACACGTGCAGATGGGAGGACTTCGGTTCGAGAAAGAGGATATGCTTGATACGTTGTCGCATTGATGGCTCCTGTAGGAAACCGTCCGGAACAGCACCGTTGGCTGGGTCTACTGCATGGATGCGATGAATCGGTCGAACAGGTAATCGGCGTCGTGCGGCCCAGGCGATGCTTCAGGGTGATACTGTACCGAGAATACCGGGTACCGCCGGTGCCTGAGCCCTTCGAGCGTTCGGTCGTTCAGGTTGATATGGGTCAACTCCACTTCTGATTCGTCAAGGCTGTCGGCGTCGATGGCGAAACCGTGGTTCTGGGCGGTGATTTCCACCCGTCCCGAATCGCACTGCCTCACGGGCTGGTTGGCGCCTCGGTGGCCGAACTTCAGCTTGAACCTTTCCCCGCCCAGCGCCATGCCGAGGAGCTGGTGGCCGATGCAGATACCGAATATGGGCTTCTGCCCGATCAGTACCTTCAACTCTTCGATGGCGTACTGAACGGCGCCGGGATCGCCCGGTCCGTTGGATAACATGATGCCGTCCGGGTTCAGCCGCAGCACCTGCCCGGCCGTGTAGTCCGCCGGCAGCACGAGCACCTGGCAACCCCGGCGCGCCAGGTTCCGCAGGATGTTGTGCTTGACCCCGTAATCCATTACGACGACCCGGAAATCACCGGGCGTTTCAAAATCGTTCCAGACTTTCTCGGGATCTCCAGCCGGAGGGTCCCCGTAGATACGGCGATCTCCCTCCCACCGGTATGGACGGTCCGTGGTCACTTCGCGGACCAGGTCCTGGCCCATCATGACGGGCACGGCCCTGGCCTGTGCAACGAGTGCTTCGGGTTCCGCCGCGCCGGAACGTATCACCCCGCGCATGACGCCGTCGACCCGAAGCCGGCGGGTCAGTGCCCGGGTATCGATCCCGGAAATGCCTACGACACCATGGTCCGCCAGGAATCGGTCGAGGCTGTCGGTCGAGCGCCAGTTGCTCGGATTTCGCTGGTATTCCCGGACCACGAATCCTTCCACGTGCGGATGCAGGGATTCCAGGTCGCCGGGATTTACGCCGTAATTCCCGATCAACGGGTAGGTCATGGTGACGATTTGACCTTTATACGACGGGTCGGTCAAAACCTCCTGGTATCCGATCATGCTGGTGTTGAAAACGACTTCTCCAACCTTTTCCCCGGTAGCGCCAAAGGATTCGCCTTCATAGACTGTGCCGTCTTCCAGGGCCAGCCATGCCTCCATAAACGCTCCTTCTGGGGTTGCCAGCGGGTTCGAACGGATATTGTGAATACGATACCCGCAACCGGCCCCCGTGTCAAGCAAAATCGCCCTGCGCGCGCCATCCCGCCGCCCCGCGTATACACGCCATGCTCCACCGGTTTCCGGCCGGCAAGGCTCTGCCCGGCCGCCGGTATCGCGTTACGTGTAGACCGCCGGTATCGTTTTGCGGCCGGCCGCCGATATCGCGTTACGACCGGCCGCTGTTATCGCTTTACGTGTGTCGGCGCCGAAGGTATATTACGAAACCGCCGTGGAGGAAGCCGAATGACCTTTCTGAACGCGCTGATGCTGTTTGGGCTCGTAGCGGTCGCCGTTCCGGTGATCATACACCTGTTACATCGCCGGCGAGTCTCCACGGTCGATTTCAGCTCCGTCATTTTCATCAGGGACCACCACCTGCAACGCTCCCGCGCCCTCAGGCTCCGGGAACTCCTGTTGCTTTTGCTGCGGACGCTCATCGTCCTGCTCCTGGTGCTGGCCTTTGCGCGGCCGGTCGTTGAAGGCCTGGCCGGGGCGCTGATGGGCGGCAGCCTCGCGCAGCGGACGGCCTTCGCCATAGTACTGGACAATTCGTACAGCATGGGCGCCGGGCGTTACGGAGATACGCCGTTCACCGCCGCCAGGGCGGAGGCGGAGCGCATTATCGACACGATGCGGCAGGGCGACGAGGGCCTGCTCATCCTCACGGCCGCGCCGCCCGGTGTTTTTCCGGCCGTCCCCACGGACCGGATGGAAACGCTCAGGGCGCGCCTGTCGGAGACGGAAGTATCGAAAAGGCCGGGGGACGTCGCCGGCGCCCTTCGGCTCGCGCGGCAGAAACTGGCCGGTACCGTTTCGGCGAACAAGGGAATCTACCTGCTGTCGGATCTGCAGCGAAGCGACTGGAGCTCCGTGGCGGAATCCGAGGCGATGGCGTCCGCTGAATCCCCCGCGGCGCTATACCTGTACGCCTACGAGGCGGGGAACGTGGTCAACGCCGGTATCGACGCGGTTTCCGTAAGCGAGGGCCTGCTGATACGCAATCAGCCGGAACAGTTTGTCGCGACCTATACCGACTGGACCGGGAGGACCGGGCTGGCCGGCGAATCCGAGGGCACCGGGCAGGTCAGGCTGGCCGGGCAGGCCGGCGAATCCGAGGGTACCGGGCAGGCCGAACGGACCGGGCAGGTCAGGCTGGCCGGCGAATCCGAGGGCTCCGGGCAGAACGGGCAAACAAGGCGGACCAGGGAAGTCCGCCTCGTCATAAACGGCGAGACCCGGGACAGCCGCCAGGTGACCGCCGAGGCGGGCGGGACGGGCTCCGTGCAGTTCAACGTCGTCATCGACACCCCGGGCAGGTACGCCGGCTACATGGAACTGGACGAGGATGACGTCGCCGCCGACAATCGACGGTACTTCACCCTCAACGTCCCGGATGCCTTCGGCGTCACGGCCGTTGGACGGACCGAATCCCGGTACTTCATCGAGCAGGTGCTGAAGCCGTCGGGTGGACTGGTCACGCCCGTGGACCTGCGGACTGCATCCGCCGACGTGTTGAACAGCGATCTGTACGAAACGGGCGTGCTGATCGTGGAAGGCGGCGTGGAACTGACGCCGGCGCGGCTATCAAGCCTGGAGCGGTACGTCTCCTCCGGTGGCGGCGTACTGGTGTTTCTCGGAGAAGGACTGGACCCGGCCGGTTACAATCACGGTTTTTTCACCGAGCTCTTCGGCTGCTCGATCACCGGCAGAAGGGGGCTGCCGGGTCGAAAGACGTCCTTTCACCGGCTGGACCAGGTCGATTTCGAGCACCCTGTCTTCCGCTTCGACAGCCGTTCCTCCGAATCGCTGTCGACCGGCGCGGTCCGGTTCTTTGCGTCTTATGCCGTGGATGCGGGGATCGACGCACGGGTGATCGCGCGGTTCGCGGACGGGACGCCGGCGATTCTCGAAGGCCGGTCCGGCAGCGGCCGGGCGCTGCTGATCGCGTCCGACGTGAACACCGGATGGAGCGACCTGGCGCTGAGAAGCGCGTTCGTGCCCTTCATGCATCGCGGCGTCCGGTATCTACATCCCTCCGTGACGGTTGCCGAAGGCGGTTACCTGGCGGGAAACCCGATCGCCCAGCCGTTGGTCCGTTTTCCCGCGAACACCGACCTCTACCTGGATTACCCCTCGGGACGTACGGAGACGGTCCATTCACGCATCGGCCGCAACGGGGTAACGGTGGAAATACCGGATACGGGGCAACCCGGCGTGTATACGTTGCGGGACGGCGCCGACGTCGTGCAGGCGTTCGCGGTAAACCCGGATACGCGGGAATCGGACCTGGCCCGGTTCACCGCGGCCGAGGCGGCCGGGTTTTTCGGCGACGGCACGCGGGTCGTCCTGGTGGACCCGGACGGCACCCCGGACGTCCTCCGCGGGGGGACCTTCGGCGCGGGGGGCAGATATGAAATCTGGAAGTCGCTGATCGTCCTGGTCATGGCGATCATGCTGGCGGAATACTGGCTATCGGGTTCGCGCGCCGGGCGAAGCGCGGAACGAGGGTCCGGACTGAAAAACCTTTGAAAGCGTGTGGCCTCTATGCGTGAAATGCACGAAATACCCCGGAACATCCGTGAACGGGCCCTGCTGATCGGCATGGTGCCTTCGAACGAACGGGTCGCCGAGATGGAGGAGTCGCTCGATGAACTCGCCCTGCTGGCGGATACCGCCGGCGCGGAAATCGTCGAGCGGATCATCCAGGTCCGCAGCGCCATGCATCCGGCGTACTATATCGGGACCGGAAAGGCCCGGTCGATCGCCGAGTTGTGCAAGGCGGAAGAAATCGACCTCGTGATCTTCGACGACGATCTCACGCCCGCGCAGGTCCGGAACCTGGACCGGGTGATCGAACGGCGCATTCTGGACCGCAGCGGACTGATACTCGATATATTCGCCTCGCGGGCGAAGTCGAGACAGGCCAAGCTGCAGGTCGAACTCGCCCAGCTGCAGTACATGATGCCGCGGCTGACCAGGCAGTGGGACCACTTGTCCCGGCAGGAAGGCGGCGTGGCGGCGGGATCGGGCGGCGCCATCGGGGTGCGGGGCCCCGGCGAGACGCAACTGGAGATCGACCGCCGGCTGGTCCGCGGACGCGTTACCCACCTGCGCAGGAACCTCGAGCAGGTGGCCGCTTCCTATCATCGCCAGCGCCAGCGCAGAAGCGCCATGTTCTGTATTGCCCTGATCGGCTATACCAATGCCGGGAAATCCACGATATTCAATGCCTTCACCCAGGCGGACACGCTTATCGAGGACAGGCTCTTCGCCACCCTCGACGCGACCACCCGCGCCGTAAACGTGACACCGGGCCATCCGGTCCTGCTATCGGATACCGTGGGGTTCATCCGGAAGCTGCCCCATCACCTGATCGCATCTTTCAAGAGCACGCTGACCGAGGTCTACGACGCGGACCTGCTGGTACACGTCGTTGACGGCAGCCATCCCAATCACGCGGAACACATCGCGACGGTGAACCAGGTGCTGGCGGAGCTGGACGCCGCCGACCTTCCCCTGCTGGTGGTCTTCAACAAGGCGGACCTGCTGGAAAGTCCGGACGCGCAGGATATCCTGTCGCTATCCTATCCGGACGCCATCACGGTATCCGCCCTGGATCCCGGTGACATCGACCGTTTGCGTCGGGAGATTTCAAGGAAGGTGGACCTGCATCGCGTGGAACTGGAACTGCTGATCCCCTATGAGAACGGACACGCGGTTTCCGTCGCCTATGAATCGGGGGAAGTGCTGAACCGGGAAGACGAATCGGAGGGTGTTCGCCTGACGGTCCGCATGATGCCGTCGGTCGCCGGCCGCCTCGGCAAGACGCTGGACGCATTTGTGTGCGGCCGGTAGGCGGCGCGAGCCTGACCGGTTGTCAACGCGGCGTGAATTTCGCCGTGCCGGCTGATTGCGCGCGCCGTGCCGTCATTTACCGCGGCTTGCGTTGTGCCGATTGAAGCTAGGGCTTGGTCGGATCGGTCTCAGGAGCGCTGGCGGGTCCGGGCATGGTCTGGGTCGGAACACCGAAGGGTTGTTCCTCAAACAAGCTCCGGTCCATGGGCTGGAGTTCCTGCAGCCACTGCGGATTGTAGAGTTCCCCCCGCGCCGAAGAGTGCAGCAGTTCATACCGGCCTATGCCCCTGCGATCACCGAACACGAAGAAGTGCCGGCCGCCTTCAGAAGTGCGCGACGGGTCGCCCTGAACGCCTTCCGTGTAGTACCAGATCTGGTGGGCTTTCGTGATGTTGTCGCTGTCGTACCGCACGATTTCTTCCGGTTGGCCGTACCGGATGAAAACCGATCCCCGGTCGCTTTCCGCTCCGCCCAGTTGAAAATCGGCATAGGAAAACCGTTCGTTGAATACCATCATGGATTCGTTTTCCGGTGTATCGGGCGTGGGATCGCGCATGCGCCAGAAGGCGATCAGGAACTCGGTCTTGCCTTCGAGGTCGAGATTGTCGTAGAGATCGCGCTCCCGCCTGGACGCCAGGATGGCCAGCTGCCTTCGTCCTCTCTTTGCCTGTTCCTCGTTCAATACAGTGACCGGAGGCGGAGGTGGCGGGGGCTGGACGATCTCGAAGACGCTCGAACTGGATGCTTCCTCCCCGGTCCGCAGGTCCCTGACCCTTACCTCGTGCGTATACACTCCTTCAGGGAAGGTCATGTAGTCCAGCGCGATCACGTCCAGTCCGTCGGACCCCGAAATCCGCCGGTTCTTCTTGGCCGGGAGGGGAAACGTCATCCCGTTTTCGTGATTGGTTACAGCGGGGTAGATGTCGTAGGCCGACTCGTTCCCGGTCGAGTCCGGGGACAGGTTGTAAATCTCGAAATACAGGAACATGTTGCGCGGCTTGTAACTGCCATCCTCGGGCATCTCGGCCCATTTCTCGAATATCCGAAGGGGATTGGGCAGGACCAGCAGGCTGTTTTTCGTGAAACGGTTGTTCTCTTCGGCCTTTTGGACGAGCATCGAGAACTGCAGATCGCTGACTGCGAGTCCAGGCTCCGTAAACGGCCGTGCGACAAAGGGTTTGACGGCTTCGCCATAGCGGCTGGAGTTCAGGTCGCTCAAGAGGACCTTCGCCCGGTACGAACCCGCGTCGACGCCCGCGACGATCTGTTCCAGCACGACCCTTTCTTCGCCCCTGCGCGTGACGACGACCGGCCGGTCGGTCTGATATTCTCTTTTTTGAACCGATTGAAATACGATATTATCCTGCTCGTCGACGATGGTCAGATCGATCGAGAACGTGGCGACGTAGATCCTGCCCTCTCGCTCTTCAAGCGTGAATTCGCTGGGGCGGCACAGGAAGTAGAACTCGAGGTAGGTCTGTCCTTCCTCGCCCCGGAAACCGCTCACGTCCACGGCGAAGTCGATTTCGCCGGTACTGTTCGCGGGCAACAGCAAAGGGTCGCCTCCGGCGATGGCGGAATCCGCTACTGCCGCAGCGGTTTCCTGTCCCTGTGCCGGGGCGGTTTCCTGTTCCTGCGCCGCGGCGGACCAGGCGGACCAGGCGCAGAGCAGGCAAACGAGACAGAAGAGGCGGATGTAGTATCGAAACACTTCGAAATCTCCCGGTTTGGTTTCTCGCCGGATGCCGCTCAGGGCGGGAACCCGGCCGCCGCATTGCGTGCCGGTCCTGGAATATCGATTGACGCGCGGAGACGCAGTACCGATCTATGTTCTCCGCCGGTCACGCGCGGCCGTGTCGTACTCTTGATCGTAATCTAAGGATTTATCCACATTCGGGCAACTTATTTGTCCGGCCGGCCGGACTGACCCGGCCGGTTGCGCACAGGAGGATCCCATGCTGCGGCTCTGGTCGGATCGAACCATGCCTTCCGCCGTTCGATCGGAATTCGATGAACGCATCCTCGTGCATGGCTCGGCGGAGGAGTCCGGCGACGACCCGCTGCGCGACCTTCCGGGCGCCCATGCGATCGTAGCGGGTGCGCGGAGAACCTACGACGGGGAATTCCTGGACAGGTTTCCGGAAGTGAAGGTCATCTGCCGGACGGGTATCGGCATCGACAACATCGTCGTGCCGGATGCCACGGCGAGGGGCGTCGCGGTCTGCAACACGCCGGAGGGTCCGACCCTGTCCACGGCGGAAACGGCGATCGCCCTGATCCTCTCCGCGGTAAAGCACATCAAGCGTGTGTCCAGGGAATTCGCGGAACATCCGGGGAAGGACTACCTGTCCGCCTACCAGGGGGTGGAGCTGTACGGGCGAACGCTGGGACTGATCGGGCTCGGCCGGATCGGAAGCAGGGTGGCCCGGGTGTCCGTCGCGCTCGGCATGAGGGTGGTCGCCTACGATCCCTACATCGGGGACGAACGGATTGCGGAAATGGGCATCGAACGGGAAGACCGCATCGAGGCCGTGCTCGCCAGGTCGGACGTCGTTTCGGTGCACGCGCCGCTTACGGAAGAGACCCGCCGCCTGATGAACGGCGACCGCTTCGCGCAGATGAAACCGGGCGCGTTCTTCGTCAACGTGTCGCGGGGCGGACTGGTGGACGAACAAGCCCTTTGCGCCGCCCTCGACCGCGGGCACCTGGCCGGCGCGGCCCTGGACGTCTTCGACCCCGAACCTCCGTCCCGGGACAATCCGCTCCTCCGGCGCGACGACGTGGTGGTCACGCCTCACATCGCGGGCGTGACGGTGGAGAGCAGGGAGCGCATGTGGCGGATGGCGCTGACCATGGCCCTGCAGGTGTGGAAAGGCCGGCGACCGGACTACGTCGTCAATCCGGAAGCCCTGTCCGCGTAGGCCGGAATGTCGGCCGGAACGTCGGCGCGCAGACCGGAAGCCCTGTCCGCGTAGGCCGGAATGTCCGGTCCGCGTAGGCCGGAATGTCCGGTCCGCGTAGGTCGGAACGTGCAGACTGGAGGACCGGCGCGCAGACCAAATGTCCGGTCGGCGCGGCCGGCCCGAAGGTTACCTGAAAACCTGCACGTCGGCCGCCCGGGGCGCATCCACGCCGTGCTTCATGCGCATGATCTCCTTCTGGCGGCCGGTGAGCAGGCCGTACCATTCGACCGGAAACCGTTCGTGGGGATCATACTGGAACATGAGCAAGCGTTTTCTGTAGTGGGCGAAGAGGGCGTGGCGGTTCGCGCTGCCGTGGTTGGCCCCGCCGGCGTGCCAGCACTGGCCGTTGAAGACCAGCACGCTGCCCGCGGGGGCGGAAGGCTGCACGTAGTACTTCACTTCGGCGTCGCTCGCGGGATGGGGAAGGCCGCTCCTGTGGGTCCCCGGAACGACCCGGGTACCGCCGTTTTCCGGCGAGAAATCATCCAGCATCCACACGGTGTTCATCATCACCGGCGAAGCCATGTTGAGCATTTCGGCCGGTATGTCGCTGTGAAATCCCTGGTCTCCATCCCCCGGACGCACGATGCGGCTGTTCAGGCTGCCCAGGATCAGGGTCGGTTCAAGGTAGTGTTCCAGGATGGGCAGGATGCGCGGATGATCGATCACGGGAAAGAAGACGGGGTCCAGCGTCGGGAGGTTGCTCACGTGACTGCAGGATCCCTCTCCGGAGCGTTCCTCTCCCACTTCGTCGTTGAGCCGGACCAGCACTTCGCGCATGGAGGCGACCTGGCCTGAGGTCAGTACGCGCTCCACGACGGTGAATCCATAGAGGTCCAGTTCGTATACGGCGTTTTCGAATTCAGTCATCGTCTACTCCAGGTATTCGCCCGGTATGCGCGGGTTGGCGTACCGCGCGTCCGCCGCGCGTCCGCGGCACCGGTGCCTGCATCGGCACCGGCATCGGCCCCGGCTTCACCGACATCGGCACCGGCATCGGCCCCGGCTTCGGCTTACTCCAGGTATTCGCCCGGTATCCGCGTTGTTTCGTATTGCGCGTCCGCGGGCCGCGCGAGGATCGCCGGGGGCACTTCGTCCGCCCAGTAGTCCGGCACGGTGGGCGGCCGGTTGTGCCAGCCCAGGAGTAGGGTTCGCCGTTCGCCGCTGTTGTTGCCGCGCGCGGTATGAAGCACCCTGGCGTCGCCGATCACAAGGTCGCCGGCGCGTACCGGAAGATCGACGGCGTCCGGGTGGTCTCCGAACATGACCGGGTCGTTCACGTCGGCGAAATAGGCCGTCTTCTGGTGGGCGACCTCGACCTGGTGATGGAGGGGGATGCGCTTTCTATGCGTGCCGGGTATGACGCGGAAGCAGCCGTTCTCGAAGTCGGTGTCCACGAGATAGTAGGAAAAGAAGATCGTCTGCGGCCAGGGCGAGAGGCTGATGGGGTCGTTCCAGGCCATCCAGTCCTGGTGCCAGTAGAGGGGCGGTCCGCCGGCCGGCTTGCTCAGGATGATGACGATGCCGGAAGGCGTGAAGTCGGTCAGGCCCATGGCATCCATGACCTGCCAGGTCGCGGGCCATTCGAGCAGGTCGCGCATCACGGCGTTTTCACCGCTGTTCACGTGGAGGTCGGAGCCCTGGTACTGCCACTCGGGCGGGTGGTCCGCGGAATCGAGCAGATGGTCGGATTCCACGCGCAGGGTTTCCAGGAAATCGCCTGCGAGCACGCCCTCGACGTGACAGTACCCGTCGCGGATCAGCTGTTCGCGCTTTTCGACGCCCTGCTCCCTGGTCATATCCCGGTCTCCATCTTCGTCCGCGTCACCGGTCCCCGTCCGCGTCACCAGTCCTCGTCCGCGTCACCGGTTTCCCCGCGACAGGCCGTTGTCCACGAGATAGTCGTAGCTTTTCCTGACCGCTTCGACCATGTCCGTCGCACAGCTGTCCAGTTCGACGATGTGCCACTCGGTGTGGTCGCCCCCGGCCGCGATCACGCCGGGGAGGTCCACCTTCCCTTCGCCCAGGGCGGTCATGTCCGTATCCCGCAGGCAGGGACCGTCCTTGAGGTGCAGCAGCGGCGCGCGGGCGCCGAGGCGTTCGAGCACCCCGGCCGGATCGGGCCCGCCGACCTGGACCCAGTACACGTCCACCTGGAAGAACACCTCCGGCGAGAGATGCTCGAGGAGGATATCCGTCGCGATCCGTCCCTCCACCTCGAGGTATTCCCACCAGTGATTGTGAATCCCGAAGGTCATGCCGTGGGGCGCAACCGCCTCCGCGGCCTCGTTGAACCGGTCCGCCGACCACCTGATGCGGTCTACCGTGCCGTGGTCGTCCCGGCCCAGTCCCGAGACCACCCGTTTCGTGCCGATCGCCCCGGCCGTTTCCACGACATAGGACGTGTTGTCGCCGACGGGCAGGGGCAGGTGCGCGCTCGGTACTTCGAGATTCAGCGATTCGAACAGTCTGCCGGCCGCCTCAGGCGTGGTGCCGGGAAAACCGGCCGGCTCGACCCCCGCGTATCCGATCTCCGCGGTCAGGTTCACCACGCGCTCATAGTTCTGGTCGGCCAGTTCTCTGAGGGAATACAGCTGCAAGGCTACGGGCGGGGGCATAATGCGGCACCTCTTTCAGTTTTGGCAGCCACCCAGGGCTGTTCGAACAAGGCGTAATGTCGGGTAAATGTCTTTTGAAAAGTGCGGTGGGAATATACGCCTCCCGCCCGCGCCGTGCAAGCGAATCGTCAGGGGAAACCGTAAACGAACTCCCCGCCGCCCCGCTCCAGCGCGGCGTCCCCCTTGCGCAGCATGCGAAGCACGCTTTCTTCGCGGATCGTTTCCTTGAGATCATGCTTTGCGAACCACCTGAGATCATGGGATTCATCGCTGATTCTCAGGGGTTGTTCGGCGGATGCCATCAGCAGATAGCGGAGGTCGTGGTGTTCATGGGCGGGTACGCCGGACCGGGCCGCGATGAGGTGGATATCCACGTCCAGCGGTACGAACCCGTCCATAGGAGCGAACCCGTCCGGCTCCCGGTACAGTCCGAATCCCGACAGGCCGGACTCTTCTTCGGCCTCCCGCAGGGCGACGAGGTGGGGCCGGGCGCAACCGTCGGAATGACCGCCCAGCTGCAGCCAGCGGTCGAAGATCCGGTGCCGGGTCATCAGGTACTTCGAACGATCGGGAGAAACGATCCAGGCCGAACCGGTGATATGGCCCGCCATGCACGTCCTTTCGAAGCAGTCGGGGTGCGCGGCGACCAGGCCGCGAATCCGCGCTACGGTGTCCCCTTCGTCCGGATAGCGCGCCAGGTAGCGATCCAGCACCCCGTGGAGTTCGTCCCGGCGCGGCGGCCCCGCCGCTTCTTTGCCGATTGGCCTCATCCGCCGGATTCCCAGTAGCACGGCACATCGAGCTCGCCGGCCAGTTCCCGCAGCGACGCGATGTGGGTGTCGTCCAGGGGGATCCCGTTCCTGCTGAAGTCGGCCTCCCGCTCGGCTTCGATTTCACCGGGCAGCAACGGGCGGTCCAGCCCCGGCAGCGGTTGCATGGCGTGTACATTCCGGCGCAGCTCCGTGACCGTCCGGACGTAGTCGGAAGGATCGCCGAGGAATGCGGGGTCCAGGACGAAGGCGGTGAGGCTGCTGGAGGCGCCCGGAAAGCTCCGTTCGACCCGGGACTGCGCGTCCACCGGCCAGGTCAGCATGACGGAAGCGACCTGGTAGGCGAGCCCCTTGATCAGCGGCAGCACGCTGATATCCGCGATTTTCTCCTGGACTTCGGGCCGTTCCAGGTGCGTACCCATGTCGATTAGCACGGGCGGTTCGCCCTCCGCCGCGGGGAATCCGAAGCTGACCGGAGGGTTGTTCAACGCCTCGACCACGGGCTGGGGCCGGTCGAAGGGAAGGGGACTCATGGGCGTGCTGTAGTACAGGCAGATCATGCCCGCCCAGGTCGCGATGCGCGTCCAGTTTCCGACGGAACCCGTGTGGCCGCAGTGGGTCGCCGTGGCCAGGCAGATCCCGGTCGATCTTGCCCGCGAGACCGCCGAGCGGACGGCGCGGGCGGATACCAGGTGTCCCATGCCGCCGTCACCGTCCCACTGCACGACCGCTCCGGCTTCGCGGTGGATCCTGATGTTCGGCGTGGCGTTACAGTGGCCGGACCGGAATGAACGCGCGTAGCCCGGCAGCTGCCGCGTCCCGTGGCTGAGGACGCCGCGCAGGTCCGTCGCGGCCAGGTAGCCGGCCAATTCCGATGCGTGGTCTTCCGGTAGGCCGCACTTGCGCAATGCTTCGCTCGCAAACCGGCGCAGGGCGATCGCGTCGTAGCGGGGATTCGTGTAATCAACCGGAATGATGGCCATGGAAAGCCTCTATGAACAGTGTATCCGCGGGACAACATGTTACATGGCCCTTACCATAACGAGACCGGGCCGGCAAAACAACCGCAATCCTGACGAAATCTCCTATCGCTTTGACATGCGCCGCCGCCGGGGGTACTTTTGATCTTCCGCGATCTTCCGCGATACCGCGCATCAGCACATGACCGAACCAACGGCACGGGACGCATAATGACAACGAAACCACTGGCAGACCGCGTGGCCGTCGTGACGGGAGCCACCCGCGGAACCGGCCGCGGCATCGCCCGCATGCTCGGCGCGGCGGGCGCCACGGTCTACTGCACGGGGCGAAGCGTGAAAGGGCATCCCGCCACGCCGGGCCGGCCCGAGACCATCGAGGAGACCGCCGAAATGGTCGCGGCCGAAGGCGGCAAGGGCATCGCGGTGCGGACGGACCACACGGTGGAAGCCGAAGTCGAGCGCCTCTTCGATCGGGTCCGCAGGGAACAGAACCGGCTCGACATCCTCGTCAACGACATCTGGGGCGGCGATGAAATGATCGAGTGGGGAGCGCCCTTCTGGGAACTCGATTCGGCAAAAGGGCTGAAGATGCTCGAAGGGGCGGTCCACAGCCATATCGTTACCAGCCGCCTCGGCGTGCCCATGATGGTCGAACGGAACGCCGGGCTGATCGTGGAAGTCACGGACGGCGACACGATGGGCTACCGGGGGAACCTGTTCTACGACGTCGCGAAGAATGCCACGATCCGGCTGGGGTACGCGATGGCATCCGATCTCCACGGGCACCGGATCACCGCGCTCACCGTTACGCCGGGTTTCCTGCGGTCCGAGGCGATGCTGGACGGTTTCGGAGTCACGGAAGAGAACTGGCGGGATGGTATCGCGCAGGACTCGTTCTTCGCGGAATCGGAGACGCCGTGTTACATGGGCAGGGGCGTGGCGGCCCTGGCGGCCGATCCGGACGTCGCTTCCAAGCATGGCGGACTCTTCTCAAGCGGTTCGCTCGCGAAGGAGTATGGTTTTACCGATCTCGACGGACGCCGGCCGGACTGGGGAAGCTATTTCAGCGCCAGGATGCGGGAGATCATCGAGCGGGAAGGAACGCCCGACGAGACGAGCCTGTACTACGTGCGCGCCAGGATGCATCAGATCGAACTGGATCCGGCGGCCGAAGAGGAATGCAGTCGCCTGAGGGATTACCTGGATAGACATGAGTGAAAAGTATGTGCGACGGAATCCGCACCCGCGGATCCAGGCTATGCTGTCCGACGATCATTAAGTTTGAAGGATAGGCAATCAGTTTCTTTATATTCTTGTACACCATCCTGGCCTCGTTTATACTCCACTATCGCCCCTCCAGGATATCTATTAAAACCGACCAATACGCCCAGATGGAGGTAGAAGCCATGTCTGACAACGAAGGAAGACCAACCTTCGATCCCCGAATTCAGGATCCTGACAAACTGCGGGGCCTGTCCCGCCGCGGATTCATCGGCAGCATGATGGCCGGCGCGGCCGGCGTGGCCGGCGCATCGACCCTGCTGTCCCCGGTCTCCGACGCCGAAGCGGCGCCGTTGCCCGACATGCCCGAGGCTCCGCCCGGCGGCGCCTCCCCCGATGACGAAGCCTACTGGGAGGGCGTGGCAGGCCAGTTCCTGCTGCGCAACGGCGTCATCTACATGAATTCCGGTACCCGGGGCATCTCGCCGATCAGCGTGCACAAGGCGCAGTTGCAGGCGATTGAAGCGGTGAATTCGGATCCCAACATGTGCTGGTCGACCTACAGCTTCGCGGGCATGACCGAGATCCGGGAGAAGCTGGCCGCGTTCGTGGGCGCAGAGGTCGATGAAGTCGCCGTCACGAACAGCACGACGGACGGCATGGGACTCGGTTTCATGGGGCTGGAACTGAACCGGGGCGATGAGATCCTGACCACGAACTACGACTACGGCTGGGTGAAGAACATGATGGCCTTCCGCGCGAAGCGGGACGGCCTGGAGTTCAAGATGGTGGACATTTCGGATCCGGGTTTCCGAACGCCGGACGATCCGCAGAAAGTCGTCGATGCCGTGGCGGCCGGTATCACGTCCCGGACAAAGTTCCTCACCATCTGTCACATCAACTACACCGACGGTTTCGTCATGCCGGTCAAGGAGATCTGTGAGATCGCACGTGACCGGGGGATCATCACCCTGGTCGACGGCGCCCAGCCGCCGGGCATGATGAAAATGGACATGCGGGACCTGGGATGCGACATGTACGCGGGAGCGGGCCACAAGTACATGCTGGCGGCCCAGCATACGGGGTTCCTGTACCTGCGGAACGACATCGCCGACCGGGTACATCCCCTGGTTTACACGGGTTCGATGGATCCCGAGTGGGCCGTCACGGGGGCCCGCAAGCTCGAACAGCGTGGATCTTCGAGCTACTCGGACCGGATCTCCATCGGCGCGGCGCTGGATTTCCACAACAAACTCGGGGTCGAAGCCATCGAAGCCCGGCTCCGGTACCTGTCCCAGCGCATGAGCCAGGGCCTGAAGGCCATCGACGGCGTCACCGTGTACGCTTCGGACGATCCCAGAATGTCCTGCGCCCTCGTATCCTTCTCCGTCAAGGACCTCGATCCATCGTTTATCGTCGGGCGTCTCTGGTACCGCAGCCCGAACATCTATATCCGCACCGTAGGCGCCGCCGGCGGTTTCAGAGGGGTCCGCGCCACGCTGCACGTCATGGACACGGCCGATCAAGTAGATACGTTAGTCGACCGGATCGAAAGACTGGCGCAGGCATGAGATCCCTGATGGCCAGGGGTTGCGCGGCAGGCTCTTTCCATTGGACCTGAAATGCGTATCGTACGTTATGTAGCCGCCGTGATCGCGGGCACATTGGTTCTGCTCGTATTGGGGTTCATCCTCTACGCCGTGATCTTCGTGGATTATTTCGCGGCGAACGCCGAGCACGAAGCGGCGGCCGTCACGAAAAACCCGCCCGAAATGGCCTTCATATTTCTGAGCGAGCTGATCCTGGCGGTATTGCTGTGCGTCCTGATCGGCGGCTGGGCGGGCGTCTCGGGCGCGGGACGGGGATTGCGGATCGGCGCTGTTTTCGGGTTCCTGATGAGCCTGGGCATCAGTCTCATGTTCTATGGCACGATCCATTACATGAATCTCCAGGCGACGCTGACGGACGTCGTCCTTACGACGGTTCGCCTGGCCCTTGCGGGCACCGTGATCGGCGTCCTGCTCCCGAAGAAATGAACGTTCCGGATACGGACGAAACCGGCCGGTCCCATTGCCCTGCGCGATGGAAATGAACGAACGAACAGCAGTCGGAAGCGCACAATGACCGTGAAGCGATTCTTCCAGGCGACCGCCGCGGGCGGCGTCTCGATGCTGGTGCTCGGGTTCGTTGCGAACCTGCTGTTCGCCGGTGTGCTCGGCGGATATTCGATGGCTTCGACCGATGCCATCTACAAGGACGGCCCGGACCTCCTGTTTGTCGTTCCCGGCGCGCTGGCCATGGGCGCGTTGCTGACCGTCCTCCTCGGCTGCTGGACGGGCCATACCGGCGCGGTGCGGGCCCTCGGGACCAGTGCCGTATTCGGCTTGCTCCTGCACCTGTTCCTCGGCTTCAGCCTGTTCGGCATGACGACCATGCTGAGTCTCACCGGGACCCTGATCAAGGTCGTCATCGATACGGTTCAGCTGGCATTGAGCGGAATGGCCGTCGGCGCGGTGCTCGGCCGCGGCCGCCAGGCATAACCCCTCTCCTCCGATTCACATGTACGCACCGATTGCCGCCAGCACGCTTCAGACGGGCGAATCGCTCGAGATCGGCGTCGTCCTGGCCCCTGACGACGCCCACGCGCCGGACGACGGCCACGCATCTGACGAAGCCCACGCCCCTGACGACGGCCACGCATCTGACGACGGCCACGCCCCTGACGACGCCCGCGCGCCGCTCGTCCGTCCGATCCTCGCGCACAAGTCGAGCAACGAGCAGTGGCACCTCGACGAGGTGTTCGCCGGGCGGGTCAGCCCCCTGGAAACCAGGTTCTACCTCGGCCGCCTGAACGATCGGCCGGTCTGCAATATCATGGTCAGCGAGTACGATGGGATCGGCATCGTGAGCCATGTATACACCGTGCCGGATCACCGCCGGAAGGGCATAGCGCGGCGGGTCATGGCCGAACAGATGGCCGACTTCGCCGACCGGGGCGGCCGGTACCTGACGCTGTCCACCGGCTACGGCACCCATCCCTACCGGCTCTACCACAGTTTCGGGTTCCGGAGCGTCGTGCCGGAATCGGGCCACATGAAGTACATGGGGAACGCCGAGTTCGAAGCGGCCCATTTCCGCGGAAGCGGGGCCCGGGCGGTCCCCGGAGACTGGAAGAGCTGGCCCTCGCTGAACGTGCTTTGCGCCCGGGACGGCCCGCCTTACGTACGGAACGTGGGGCTGGGTCACATCGGGCCGCGCATGTTCGAGGGGGCGTACCTGGGGCTTATGAAACAGACTCGGGAAGACGCCGGCGTCCAGGTGAGGCTGCTGGTCGCGGACCGCGGGGCGGTCACGGGGTACGGGACGCTGGTGCCGGATACGCGCTGGCGCGCGGAGACGCTGCTCCTCGATCTGACCGTACATCCCGCGTATACGGCGCAGTATACGCCGCTAATCGATTCTTTCGCCCTTCCGGCGGGGCGAAAGATACTCGCCCACGTCGAAACGGGCGACGCTCCGAAGTCCGCCGCGGTGCAGGGCGCGGGATTTGTCCATGAAGCTACGCTCCGAAAGCAGTTCAAGGGGCCTGCCGGCGTAATGGACGTGGCGGTGTATGCGCGGTACGGCTAGTCCGGTTCCTGGTCCTGTTTCCGGACCTGTTCCCGGGACGACCCGGCCGCGTGCCTGTTCTTCAGGCTGTTCAGCGTCCTGTCGTGGATACCGCCGAATCCCCCGTTGCTCATGAACACGATCCGGTCCCCCGGCACGGCCCCTTCGACCAGCCGCGAGACGATCCGCCCGGCATCTCCCGGGGCGTCGGCCGCCAGGCCGCGGTCACGCAGTCCTTCCACCAGTCTTTCCACCGAAAACCGGTTCCCTTCCGGCGCCTTTTCCGGCAGGAAGACCGGCGCGATCAGCACGCGGTCCGCCCGGTCGAACGCCGCGGCATAGGCCTCCTGGAAGTCCCCGCGTATGGTCGTGGCGGATCGCGGCTCGAACACGGCCCAGATGCTCCCGCCGGGCGAGGCTTCCCGGAGTGCTTCCAGCGTCGCCGCGACGGCCGTGGGGTGGTGGGCGAAATCGTCGTAGACCACGATGCCGTTCACTTCGCCCCGCACTTCGAGACGCCGCTTCACGCCGGGAAAAGTCTTCAGGCCCCGTGCCAGGTCCGGCCAGGAAACCCCGTAGCGGCGCGCGGCGGCCACGGCCGACACGGCGTTCTTGACATTGTGCATGCCGAGCTGGCCGGTCCTCAGCCGGGCGCGGTGTTCGCCCAGTTCATACAGGTCGAAGGACGCGCCGCCCGAATCGAAGGACACGTTCCGCACGGACCACCTTGCATCGGGTGAATCGCCCATGGACATGGTATGGACGGGGCAGAACGCATGGGAAGAGAGCTCGCGGACGAGGCTGTCGTCCGCGGGACCGATCAACAGGCCGTTCTCGGGGATGATGTTGACCAGCCTCCTGAAGGCGAGGGCGATCTCGTCGAGCGAATCGTAGATGTCCGCGTGATCGAACTCGATGTTGTTGATGATCACCGTATCGGGCAGGTAATGCAGGAACTTCGCCCGCTTGTCGAAGAATGCGCTGTCGTATTCGTCGCCTTCCAGGATGAACAGGTCGCCCGATCCCAGTTTCGCCCCGGTCTGCCGGCCGACGGGAACGCCGCCGACGATGTAGCCGGGGTCCAGGCCGGCCTCGTCGAGCATCCAGGCGAGCATGGCCGTCGTCGTGGTCTTGCCGTGCGTGCCCGCCACCACGACCGGTTTGCGGTCCCAGAGGAAGAAGGACTTGAGCGCCTCCGGCATGGATGCGTACCGGATCTTCCGCGCCAGGACCGCCTCGGCCTCGGGATTGCCCCGCGAGACCGCGTTTCCTATGACCACGAGGTCCGGAGGAGGATCCAGGTTGGAAGCGGCGAACCCCCTGGACACGGGGATCTGCTGTTCCGAAAGCACCGTGCTCATGGGGGGATACACGTTTTCGTCGCTTCCGGTTACCCGGTGGCCGAGGGATTTGAGCATAACGGCGAGCGCTCCCATCCCCGTACCGCAGATGGCCACCAGATGGATGTGAAGCGGTCGGGACATGGTCACGGCATGGGCGGATGGTTTTCGGTCAGTTCCCTGATCTTGCGGCGGGCGGCGTCGTTCCTGAAGTGGTCCGGGTGGGACAGGAGCAGGGTCTCATACTCCGCGAGCGCCTGGGGGACATCGCCGATCTTCGTTTCGTAGATCTCCGCGATCCGCCACCGGGCGGCGGCGACGCGGCGGCTCTCCGGATGCCGTTCGATGAGGTCGCGCAGGGCCGCCACCGCCTGGAACGGTTTGCCCAGCCTGTCGAGCAACAGCCCGATGTCCAGGATGACCGTGTCCGCTATGAGACTCTGCGGGTGTTGCTCGACGAACGACTTGCAGGCCGCCAGGGCCTCCATGTCCATGTGCCGGCGCCGCAGGAGCACCGACCGGACGTAATCGGAAAACGGTTGGTCGCCGCCCTGCCGGCCTTCCGCGATCAGGATGGTCCACTCCAGCGCGTCGTTGGCGTAGGGGCTGCCCGCATGGCGGTCGGCCGTCTCGTGGAAATGCTCGAGGGCATCGTCCAGCCGGTCCTGGAAGAGCGCCAGTTCGCCCAGCAGGTAGCTCGTCCGCACCCGGGTTTCAGGTCCGGCGAATCCGGATGCGGGGTCCCGGATGCGGTTCAACTGGACGAGCGCGTCATCGAGGCTGCCCATGGCGACGTAACTCTCCGCGATGCCGAACATGGCCCTCTCACGGTACGACGGTCCGGATGCGCCGGCCGGACCGTCCAGGCTGTCAAGCCCAAACGGGCCGACCAGGCCGGACGGGCCGACCAGGCCGCCCTGGCCGCCCGATCCGCCCTGGCCCTCCGACCCGTCCAGCCCGTCCAGCAGCGACCGGTACAGGACGAGTGCTTCCGATGCGTCCCGGTAATGGACGAGATGTATGTCCGCCAGACCGGCCATCGCCTCGTCCCGGAAACCGGTTTCCGGATACCGCGCGATGGTTTCCCGGTAGGTCTCGGCCGCATAGTCCACGCGGCCGCTCTTCAGAAACGCCCTGGCGAGGCCGTCGGACGCCCTGGCGCGCAGCGTATCCGACGCGGCCGTCCGGCTCAGTTCCCGGTACGCGTCGATGGCGTCCTCATGGTGTCCTTCCCGCAACGCCCATTCGGCGAACCGGACCAGATAGTTCCCGCTGGACCCGTCCAGCCGGTCGGCTTCGCGGTATGCCGCCAGCGCTTCCATGGGCTTGCCGGACCGCAGATAGAAGCCGCCGAGCAGATTGTGGGCATCCTTGCTGCCGCGATGTTCCGACACCGCCGATCGCAGCGACCGTTCCACGAGCTGCTGGCTGCCCAGCCCCGCGAGCAGGTCGATCCGGTCGTTGACGATGCGGTGTTGGGCGGGCTGCTGCGTCAGCCAGCGCACGAATTCCCGTACGGCGCCCGGGACGTCGTAGGCGCTGGTGTAGACACTGGCGAGCGCCAGGGCGAAGGCCTCCGGTTTTTCCAGCCTCTCCCGTCCGGCGAGATAGGCCTTTATGGCCAGGTCGTACGCCTGCCGGTCGATGTGCAGGTTGGCGATTGCGCTCACCGCCGATTCACTCCGCGGAAAGCGGTCCTCCAGGATCCGGATCTGTTCCTCCGCGTCGTCGTCCCGGCCGATGCCGAAGAGGGCCGAGGCGAGCCTGCCGCGCATCCGTATATCGTCGGGAGAACTTTCCAGGTGGGTCTCGAGCAAGCGGACCGCCCGGTCGAACGCTTCCAGGCGAAAGTACAGCCTGACGGCGCCATTGAAGGCGGACCGGTTGTCCGGGGCATCCCGCAGCACGCGCTCGTAGAGGTCGAGTGCCCGTTCGTTCTGCCGGAGGCGTTCCAGGCTCCGGGCCTGTTCGATCCAGCGGTCCGGATCGGCCGTCCGGTTGAACTGTCCCTCGACCGGCGCCGGAAGGAGAAAATGGGCCGCGAGCAAGGCGGCGAGCAGACCGGCGCGCAGACCGCGTACGAGCCGCGCGCGCGGCGGCGCCCCATCGATGCCGTGCGTTCCGGAGTGGAGATTCACGTCAGCCGCCTAGTTCACGACGGGAATGTGTGAGAGTGCGCGGAAGTAGGCGCGTATGAGTTCTTCGTATTCCCGGGGATATGCGCCGTCCTCTGTCCGGCCCGGGATGTCGTCCCGGATGGAGCGTTCCAGCCGGGTCAGGTCGTCGGGCAAGTCGCCCGGCGATGGAAGGTCGACGACGTCCTCGCCCGGTGCGGCCCGCCGCCTGTTCTCCCGCTTCTGCCCGCGAATGGACCTCGAAGCGTCGAGCAGCCTGGACAGGATCCGCTGCTGGCGCTCCACCAGGGCCGGGTCGATCCGGTACTGTTGCAGCTCGCGTACCGTGTCTTCCATCTCCCTTTCGATTTCCTGCAACCTGCCGAGAATCTGGCCCTGTTGGTCCTGCTGTTCCCGGCGCAGTTGCTGAAGGCTCTTGCGCAACGCTTCCTGCCGGGCCGCCAGCCGGGAGACCTGCGCCTGGGTCTCCAGGTCCATGCCGCCATCCCTTTGGTCCATCATCCGGTCCATCTGGTCGTTGATTCCGGTCTGTTGCCGCGCCATGCCCTGAAGCCGTTCGATGAGATCCATCATGCCGGACGACGACCCGGAATTCGCCATGTTGCGCATGGCCCGCTGCAGGGCCAGCACGGTCTCGTTCAGGGCCTTCATGGCGGCAAGCTGCTCCCCGGAGGCCGTGTCGCGCTGTTGTTCGGCCAGGTGGCCCTCCGCCCGTTCCATGCTGTTCAGCGTCTGTCCCAGCGCCCGTCCGATGGACGGTGAGATGAACATCGTCTTCTGCGCCATGGTCACGATGTCGTTGGCAACGAGCGACGCGCCGCCCAGGAGTCCCTGCTGGTCCTCCGTAAGGACGGCAATCCGGGTACCCGACCCTCCCGGTATCCGGGTGCGTTCGTTGAGGGTCTCCTGGCTGACGGAGAGGTCGACCAGTCGATGCATCGCGCGGCGCATCCCCTCGGCGATTTCGCGCATCCGGTCTTCCTGCACCTGTTCCTGGATCTCCTGCAGGCGCTGATTGAGGCCGGAAAGCGCCTGGGACATCTCTTGCTGGCCGTCCATCGCCCGCTGCATCCTGCCGACTTGCAACTGTCGGGCAATCCGTTCCATGGCGTCCGTCATTTCCCGGCGGTCCATTTCCCTGGAGACCTCGCGCACCTGCTCGGCGGGCATGTCCCTGAACGCGTCCATCTCGCGGGCCAGACGTTCCAGGTCGCGTTGCAGGGCGTCCGTGTCCCCGCCCAGCCGCTGTTGCCTCTCACCCAGTTCCAATCCTTCTTCTCCGCTGGAAACGTTCTCCGTCGCGTACCGCAGCTCGTCCTGCCGCACGGCGAGATCCCGGGTCTGCCGAACGGCGGCCATCAACAACTGCTCCGTGCGGATCCGCCTCAGCATGGCGAGGCTGCGCTCCAGGCGTTTCAGAAACTCTTCCTGCTCCATTTCGAAGGATTCCATCGACGCCTTCAGTTTCTCGTCGTCGAAGGACTGAAGGGCTTGCTGCAATTCCTGCATGGCCTTCAGCAGCTCGGGGGTGGCGATCTCCTGAAAGAGCTTCCGCAGCTGGTCCATCTTGTCGATGAGCTCCTGGCTCGGCGAATCGTGGTCTTCCAGTTTCTCCATGGCCGACCTGACCGCTTCGGCCGCCTCGAGGAGTTCGTCGGCCGCCCTTTCCTGGCCGTCCAGCACGGATTCGATTTCCTTTTTCTCTTCCCAGGTCAAATCCTGCGTCTGCGTCCCGTCGGTCTCTTCCCGCGCTTTCTGTTCGAGGGTCCGGTTCAGTTCCTCGATTTTCTTCCTGGCTTCTTCCTGTTCCTCCAGCATGTCCTCCATGTCCGAGACCTGCTGTTCCTGTGCGTCGTCGATCTGATCGTAGATCTCCTCGATCGAAGGAAACCGGAGCGTGTAGGTCCGGCTCACCGCCCGCTTCGGACCCGATATCGCGTCGTTGTCGTACAATTCGATCCGGTAGGAGACCACGTCACCGGGAAACAGGTTCTCATTGGAAATGTCCCAGACGAAAGGCTGCGAAATCATCGTGGACGCCACGTCCACGGGGACGGGCCTGGTGCGCTCTTCGCCTTCGGGTTCCTTGCGGTACACCAGGTTCATGGCGGAAAACCCGAAGTCGTCCGTGCCCGATACCAGAAACGGGACGACCATGTTCTCCGTGATCTCGGTATCCCGGCCGGGCGACAGGATGCGGAGCGACGGCATGCGGTCCGGCAACGCGATGATCCGGTACCATGCGGGATCCGCGTTCTCATGGCCGTCCGAGTTGCGCAACATGACGCGGTACCGCTGGTCGGACCGTACGGTCAGCTGTGCCGTGGCCGTGTCGTTCGAGACCTCCATGGCGACCGGACCGTCCGCGTGTTCGAGGTGGAGCGCCGCCTCCGACAGGCTCCGGCCCCCGTGGCCCGCATCGACGGCGGCCAGTTCCACTCTCGTCCCTTTCAACGCGACGATGTCACCGCCCTCCGTGGTGGTCGTGGGCTCCAGCCTGGTGTAGGGCGGATAATGATAGGTCAGCCGCAGCGCGCCGAGGAAGGGGCGGTCTATGGCGTTGATTCGAAACGGTTGACTGGCGGCGTCTCCGGCCTCGACCACGTAGGTCAGGCTTTCCCGGATTTCCCGCAGGGTGTGGGAGAACGAAGACGGCGCCGCGGCCTTCATTTCCAGGGTGTTGTCCCGCCCCTCGTCCGAGGTCAGGCGCAGGACGGCCCGATCGGGGATCTCGCCGGCCGCTTCCGCCATGATCGTGACCTGGCCGCCGGCCGTTACTTCCACGTCTCCCGGCAGGACGTCCAGGAATGTGCGTTGCGGAGGCTGGAATCGGGTCAGGGGGCTCGCCAGCCGGTCCAGGGCGCCCGCCAGCGGCGCGCCGTACGCGGCCAGCGCCAGCAGCACGCACAGCGCGGCGATGCCGAATCCCCTGGCGGACCGGGCAACACGGTGCCGCTGGTCCGCTTCGTTGAAATCCACCGACCCGGTGTATTGCGCGGCATCGTCTACCGCCGCGTCCAGGAGCGCGGGAGATGCCCTGGACCCCGCTTCCCGCTGCCGGGCGAGCTGCAGGGCCACGGTAACCCGGTCGTTCAGGTCCGGGTACCGGAGATCGACGCGGCGTGCGAGGTCCTCGTCGGAAAAACCGCGTCTCAGGCGACCCAGGTAACGCCGGATCAGCACGGCCGCCAGGAGCGCGAATCCCGCCGAGACCAGGGCCAGTCGCACTGCCGGTTCGAGATAGAGGTAGGATTCGAGGACGGCGAGGGATAGCGCGAGGAAGCAAATCAGCGCGCCGGCGGTGAACAGCCCTTCGGCGATGAGGACCCAGCGGCTGCGGATCCGTAGCTGGTGGAGCCGGTCGCGCAGCGCGTGCCAGGCGGAAAGGGAGGTTTTACTCGGCACGGTCAGTCCTCGGCGTTCTCTTGTCCAGCCTGGTCCAGCTTTGTCCAGCTCGGCCTGGCCTGGTCTAGCCCGGCCCCGCCCGGTCTCGCCCGGGTGATGCGCGGCCTTGCCTGCGGGTTTCGAGGCCCCGCCCGGTCTCGCCCGGGTGTTGCGCGGCCTGGCCTGCGGGTTTCGAGTCCCCGCCCGGTCTCGCCCGGGTGTTGCGCGGCCTAGCCTGCGGGTTTCGAGGCCCCGCCCGGTCTCGCCTGGGTGTTGCGCGGCCTAGCCTGCGGGTTTCGAGGCCCCGCCCGGTCTCGCCCGGGTGTTGCGCGGTCCGGGCGTCCCATTCGCGAAACGCTAGTGCTGAACCAGCATCTCGTGAGAGTAAAACAACCCGAGGGCCTGCTGGAGCTGCTCGTCACCGGCCGCGGCGACGCGGCTGGCTTCCTCGTCACCCCAGAGATTCCGCGCGAGTGCCCGTTTCAACTGGAGCCCGATGGCGTCCAGGTCGGCGCTGAAGTCGTCGTCGGAGAAGGATTTCCCCGACGCCCGGACCTGGGTCTTGAACGCTTCCAGCATGGCGTCGTCGACCTGGAACTCATTCAGGAAGGTGTCGAAGTCGTCCCGGAGGTCCGGCCGGGTCGCGCTGTAGGTATTGGCGAATTCGAAACAGGCCCGGTCGAACGGCACCCAGCCGCGGTACGTGCCGATCACGAAGGGGTAGTTGCGTTTCGGGACCTTGATCTCCACGTCGGGAGAAATGCCGCCGTCACCGTAGACCGTACGCCCGGATGCGGTGGCGTATTCGGGCCGGTCCGGCTGGTCGGCACCGTCCGCGTCCTCCGCGTCCTCCGCGTCCTCCGCGGATACCGCTTCCCCGTCCGCCTCGCCGGATTCGCTGAAGGAGCCTTCGATGTATTCCCTGTAGGATTTGTTCTTGTAGTCGCGCTGGATCATGCGGCCGCTCGGCGTGTAATACCGCGCCGTCGTCAGTTTGAGCGCCGAGCCGTCACTCAGGTGAGGTTCCGCGAACAGGGTCTGAACGAGGCCCTTGCCGAAACTGCGGGTCCCCGCGATCACGCCCCGGTCCCAGTCCTGAACGGCGCCGGCCACGATTTCGGATGCGGAGGCGGAGCGATGGTCCAGCAGGATCACCAGGGGCATGTCCCGGTGGTATACTCCGCTAAGGGAGTGGAACGTCTGGTTGGAACTGCGGTTCCGGCCCATGGTCTTGACGATGACGCGGCCTTCGGGTATGAACTTGCTCGACACTTCCACCGCCTGGTCCAGGTAGCCCCCGGAATTGCCTCTCAGGTCGAGGATCAACCGTTCCATGCCGTCCTGCTGAAGCTTGTCCAGTGCGTTCTCGAGTTCACGCGAGGTGGTCTTGGCGAACCGGATCAGCTGGATGTAACCCGTTTGGTCTTCCAGCATGATGGCCGTCCGAACGCTGCGTATGGGGATTCGATCGCGGGTAATCGTTACGTCGAACCGCTCCTCGACCCCGGCCCGCTCGATGGTTACGTCGACCCTGGTCCCTTTCTCCCCACGCAGTCTGTGCCTGACCTCGTCGTGCTTGATGCCGATCGCCGATTCGCCGTCGATCCGGACGATACGGTCGCCTGACTGCAGGCCGACGGCTTCCGACGGGGATCCGTCGATCACGGAGATCACGTACAGGAATCCATCGAGCACGTCGAACTCGATCCCGATCCCGTAGAAATTCCCGCTGAAGCGCTCTCCCATTTCGGCAAAGCTCTCCTTGCTCAGGAAACTGGAATGGGGATCGAGCACCTCGAGCATGCCGTCGATCGCGGCGTATATCAACTCACCGGACTCTACCTCCTCCACGTAGTTGTCGGTGACCAGGCTGAGCACGCCCATCAGCAGCTTGGTGCTCGAGTAGATGTTGTCGGCCGCGTGTATCGTCCGGTCGGCCGCGTTGCCCAGCATGAATGACCCGGCCGCCACAAAAACCAGCAGCAGAACGTACCTGGGTTTCTTCAAGATCGACATGAGGCCTGGCTCCTTCGTCCGGGTCTTCTGTCCCCAATGCAACCGGGTTCACACCGGAAACGACTTTCCGGATGCATTCTGGGAAGGCCGTTTACCGCAATCATGGCATCTAAGTAATTCTAACGTGGAGATGTTTCCTGTCAATGGTTTTCGGGGAATTGCGCGGCGGAGTTTTTCAGTTCGCGCCTTGACACTTGCCCCGTATTTCTTTAACTTTGGCGATCTCGAAGTTCGTCGCGAAATCAATCGTATCGTTGGGTTCCATCAGGTCTTGCGGCAACCCCGGATCCGTCAGGCTTCAGGATACGCTATAGGGTTAAGAACGCCCGCGTTCTCCTGAAGGTTTCACCGTACTTCTATAGATTCCGCCGTTCGGTTAGTGGTTTCGCCGTTCGGATTTCAGAGGCATTCGTGCCGGCCGTCTCCCTCGTGCGCGTGGCGGTTCGAGCATGCTGGCTTAGCGCGCGTGCCGGTTCGCGATCATGCCGGTTCGTGCGCGTGACGGTTCGAATCGGTAAGGCGGGTCCATACCGGACGCCGCCGCACCGTCTGTCGCGGCCCCGTAATCCGTCGCGGTCCCGCACCGTCTGTCGACGCCGCACCGTCTGTCGCCGCCGCACCGTCTGTCGCCGCCGCACCGTCCGTCGCGGCCCCGCACCGTCTGTCGCGGCCCCGTAATCCGTCACGGCCCCGCAATCCGTCGCGGCCCCGTAATCCGGAGACCCCATGAACGTTCTCGTCGTCGGCAAGGGAGGCAGGGAACACACGCTCGCCTGGGCGCTCCGAAGATCGCCCCTGGTCGAAAAACTGTATGCCGCACCGGGAAACCCGGGTATCGACGCCCTGGGGGAGTGCGTGCCCATCGCACCGGAAGACGCGCCCGGAATCGCCGGTTTTGCCCGCGATAACGGCGTCGACCTGGTGGTGGTCGGTCCCGACGGCGCCCTCGAAGCCGGCGTGGTCGACGCCGTGGAGAGGGCGGGCATCAGGGCCTTTGGTCCAACCCGGGCGGCGGCCGAAATCGAATGGAGCAAGGTCTTCTCCAAGCAGTTGATGCGGGAAGAGGGCATTCCCACGGCGGAATTCGCGGTGTTCACTGACGTGGATGCGGCCCGTGGCTACGTGAACGAACTGGGCGCGCCGATCGTCGTGAAGGCAGACGGACTGGCTGCGGGCAAGGGCGCGCTGGTGTGCCGGACCGTCGAGGAAGCCGGGAAGGCGCTCGACCTGGTGATGACCGAGAAAAAGTTCGGCGACGCGGGCCGGAAGGTGGTCGTTGAGGCCTTCATGGAGGGGGAGGAGGCGTCCGTATTCGCGTTGACCGATGGCGAGCGGGTCCTGCCGCTGGTCCCCTCGCAGGACCACAAACCCATCTACGACGGCGACAGGGGACCGAACACCGGGGGCATGGGCGCGTACGCGCCGGCGCCGGTCGTCGACGAAGGCGCTTTGCAGGATATCCTGGAACGGATCGTCGAACCCGCGGTCCTGGGCATGAGGAACCGCGGCCGGCCGTTCCGGGGGGTCCTGTACTGCGGAATCATGATGACCCGCCAGGGTCCGATGGTCGTCGAGTTCAACAGCCGTTTCGGCGATCCCGAGGCCCAGGTCATCCTGCCGCTGCTCGAAGACGACTTCGCGGAGCTGGCCGTCGGGATCAGCGAGGGCGGCATGCCTTCCGGGCCCCTGACGTGGAAGCGCAAGGCCGCGACCTGCGTGGTCGTGGCATCGGGCGGATATCCCGGCGACTACGAGAAAGGGATGGAGATAAGCGGACTGGACGAGTTGGACGGGATGGACGACGTCTTCGCCTTTCACGCCGATACGGCCAGGCGGGACGGCGGCATCGTGACCAACGGCGGCAGGATCCTGGGCGTGACGGCGCTGGCCGACGATCTCAGGGGATCCATAGACCGGGCCTACGAGGCGGTGGACCGGGTACGGTTCGCCCAGCGTTATTTCCGCAGCGACATCGGCGAAAAAGGCCTGCGCAGAATGGCCTGATACCGGGTGGCCGCCCGGGTCCGCGGAGATTGATGTTGAGCCTGGTCCCGGGCAGTCGGCGGCCCGGTCCCGCGCGGAACAGCCTGGTCCCGACCGGTCGCCCGGGTCCGCGGAGATTGATGTTGAGCCTGGTCCCGGGCAGTCGGCGGCCCGGTCCCGCGCGGAACAGCCTGGTCCCGACCGGTCGTTGCATCGCGGATACGGACCATTCGATCAAACGGGTTCGAGTCCATGAAGGTACGCGCTATCGATCCGGCCCGTCCGGACAAGACCGTTATCCGGGAGGCTGCCGGCGTGATCCGGGACGGGGGCCTTGTAGCCTTTCCCACCGAGACGGTTTACGGTATCGGCGCGGACGGGACCAATCCCGCCGCGATCCGCCGGATTTATGAAGCCAAGGGCCGTGAGGCGTTCAAGCCGATCCTGGTGCTCGTTTCCCACAGGCGGGACCTGGACGGCCTGGTCCGGTGCATCCCCGGCCGTGTCCATGCGGTGATGGACGCCTGCTGGCCCGGGCCGCTGACGCTGGTTTTCACCGCGCTGGACAGCGTGCCGCGGGAACTGCTGGGCGGAGGCGCGACGATCGGCGTCCGGCACAGCGGCGCGGCGGTCGCCGGGGAACTTTGCCGGGCGGTGGGCGGACCCGTCACCGCGCCCAGCGCCAACCGGTCGGGCGAACCGGAGCCCCTGACGGCGGAAGACGTGGCCGCGGGGCTGGGCGACCGGGTAGACCTGATTCTCGACGGCGGACGTTCGCCTTCGGACCGTCCTTCGACGGTCGTGGACGTATCCGGCGGGACCCCGCGGCTCATCCGGGCGGGGTGTACGCCCTATGACCGGGTCACGGACGCCTGGCGGCGGTGAACCGCGCCGCGGCGTCCCGGCCGGGGAGATGAGAAGGCGATGCGGATACTCGCCAGTCGAACGGACCGTATCGGCGACGTGCTGTTGTCGACGCCGGTACTCAGCAAGTTGAGGGAACAAGACGGCGGAGGCCGCACCGCGATGCGCGTGTCTCCTTACACCGCCGGCGCCATCGAAGGGCATCCCGATCTGGCAGGTTCCCCGGCCGGCAGCCTCGGCCGGGATGCCGCCGTCGGGAACTGAACCCCGGGGGATTATCCTTGCCTGACCTGAAGAACCCATTGATCGTACAGAGCGACCGGACCATCCTCGTCGAGGTCGACCACCCGCGCTACGAGGATGCCAGGGACGCCCTGGCCCGGTTCGCGGAACTGGAAAAATCCCCGGAACACATCCACATCTACCGGCTGAGTCCGCTCTCCCTGTGGAACGCCGCCTCGGCGGGCATGGACGCGGACGGCGTGCTCGCATCGCTCGAAAGCCTGAGCAAGTACGAGATACCCCAGAACATCCGCCGGGAGATCATCGATTTCATCGCCCGGTACGGACAGCTCAGGCTGCTCAAGGAAGACGGGAGGCTGATCCTCGAGTCCGACGATGCCGCCCTGATCGCGGAAGTGTCCGGACTCGCCTCGGTCAAGCAGTTCCTCGCGCAGCCCCTGGACGAGCGGCGGGTCCAGGTGGGGGATCGGTTCCGCGGCCACGTCAAGCAGGCCCTGATCAAGGTCGGGTTTCCCGTGGAAGACCTGGCGGGGTACGTCGAGGGCGCCCCGCTGGCCATCGATCTGCGCACCGGTACCGGCGGCCGGAAGTCCTTCAGCATGCGGGACTACCAGCTGGACGCGGTCGGCGCGTTCCATATGAACGGCGAACCACAGGGAGGCAACGGGGTCGTCGTGCTGCCCTGCGGCGCGGGGAAGACCATCGTGGCGCTCGGCGCCATGGCCGCCCTGAAGTGTCACACGCTCGTCCTGACGGCCAACACGGTGGCGCTGCGCCAGTGGCGGGAGGAGCTGATCGAGAAGACCTCGCTGACGGAAGAGCATATCGGCGAGTATTCAGGGGAAACGAAACAGATCCGCCCGGTAACGCTGGCCACCTACCAGATCCTGACGTACCGGAAGAGCAGGGGAGACGAATTCCAGCATTTTGGACTCTTCGACCAGAAGGGATGGGGCCTCATCATCTATGACGAGGTTCACCTGCTCCCGGCCCCGGTGTTTCGCTACACGGCCGAGATCCAGGCCCGCAGGCGCCTCGGGCTGACCGCCACCCTGGTCCGCGAAGACGGCCGCGAGGACGACGTCTTCAGCCTCATCGGTCCCCGGAGGTACGACATGCCGTGGAAGCTGCTCGAGCGGCAGGGCTGGATCGCGGAGGCATACTGCCGTGAAATCCGGATCGACCTGCCCGAAGCCCGGCGCATGTCCTACGCCGTGGCCAATCGCCGGGAGAAGTTCCGGATCGCCTCGGAAAACAGCCGGAAGACGGAGATCATCCGCTCCCTGCTGGAACAGCATCCGTCGGACCAGGTCCTGATCATCGGACTGTACGTGAGACAACTCAAGCAGATCGCCGCGTTGTTCGAGTTTCCCCTGATCACCGGCAGCACGCCGCTGCAGACCCGTCTCGATCTGTATACCCGGTTCAGAAACGGCGAGCTCAAGCGTCTCGTCGTGTCCAAGGTCGCCAATTTCGCCATCGACCTGCCGGACGCCAACGTGGCGATCCAGATATCCGGCACCTTCGGGTCCCGCCAGGAGGAAGCCCAGCGGCTGGGCCGGATCCTCCGTCCCAAGGCGGACGGTTCCGCCGCCATATTCTATTCGCTCATCACGCGGAACACCCTGGACCAGGACTATGCGGTGAACCGCCAGCTCTTTCTGACGGAACAGGGCTACCAGTACACCATACACGACGTGAGCGAAGTGCGGGCATGACGGCCCGGTTGACATCGATGCGGCGTTGAAAGTCCGGTTGACATCGAAGTGCGGGCATGACGGCCCGGTTGACATCGATGCGCCGGGATTCTATATTCAAAACAGGTACGATCGGCCCGAAGTGGCCGCCGCGGCCCGGACCTGCCGGATTCAGGCCGCAATGGTTCGTTTTTTTGAAACCGATCCCTCCGCGGGGCGTATAAAGCGGTATGGGAGAATAGAATATGGCAGACAATACCTTCATGAACGCGGTACAGGTATCCGATGTCGAGTCGGATTCGATCGACGAACTGACCCTGTCGGACGAGGTGCTTTTCTTCCGTGTCCAGCGGGAAGATACACGCGCTTTCGAAGTGATTGTCGGAAGGTACCGTACCAGGCTGTACAACTGCATCTACCGCATGGTCCACAACACGGAAAGCGCGGAAGACCTGGTGCAGGAGACCTTTCTGCGGGTCTACCGGAACCGCCACAATTACAAGGCGATCTCCAATCTCTCCACGTGGATATACACGATCGCGCTCAATCTTGCCCGGAGCGAGCTGCGCAAGCGTAAACGCCGCCAGTTCTTCTCCCTGAACGCTTCGCCCCACGAGAACAGCACGCGGGAAGGCATCGATCTGCCGGACACGAGCGCGGGGCCCGGCGATCACCTGGAGCAGAACGAACTGGGCCGCGCCATTCAGCGGGCGATCGATCAGTTGCCCGAGAAGTACAAGTCCGTGATCGTTTTGCGCGATATCGAAGAAATGTCCTACGAGCAGATAGGCGATATCCTCCGTTGTCCGACCGGGACCGTCAAGTCGCGGGTCAACAGGGGGCGGCTGAGACTGCAGGAAATGCTGAGGCAGTGGCAGGTAGAGATTCTCTAGAGGAGGTAGCACGTTTTGAATTGCAGTGGCTACGAGCGGCAGATGTCGGATTACCTGGATGGCCAGTTGTCGAAGGCGGCCGAAGACGAACTTCGATTCCACCTGAACGGATGTGCCCGTTGCCGGCTCAAGATCGAGGACATGGAAAGCTCCATCCGGGCCGTGAAGAGTCTGCCCTCCGTGTCGCCCCGCCAGAAATTCGATCATCAACTCAGCGGTCTGCTGAACCGGGAAATCGCCCGCGAAATATACGCGGCTTCCTGGTGGACACGCGTAACGACGGCATTTGCCGACCTGGGCGAACTCAGCCGGCAGCGTCCCGTCCAACTGGTATTCGCGACCAGCCTGATCCTGACCATAGCCGGGATCGGCGGATTCGCGGAACTGGCCGCGCCGCCGGAAAGGGCCGATTCGTCTCAGGCCCCGCCCATGGCCTTTGCCCTTCCGGAGCCTTTCGAACCCGAACTCGCGCCGCCCGATCCGGTTTCTCCCATTCCCCTTGAACGGGAGTCCGGACCGCGCATGGCGGCAACACCGGCGCCGAACCAGGAACAGGCAACAAACCTCCCCACCTCCCCTGCAAGCAGTCTCTCTTCAAACGCAACCCGAATTACCGGCGACAGGCCGGGCATCATGACCGTCCGTACCATGGAACCTACGGCCCACGGAATCCGATTCGTTTCGGCCGGTGCGGGCATGCGTCTCGATCCATCCCTGTTGAGCGAGTCTTTCGGCCGGGCCCTGGTGAACAGCGGCGATCTCGATCAACCGGCAGCGGAAGCGCTGCTGCATTCCGTCGGCACCGGCGAACTTCGCGACTCGCAGCGCGCGGGCGGTACGCTGATTCCGTACGATACGCCGGGGTCGCCGGGACCGACCGCCCCCCTCAGACGCGTCCGCATCTCGTTCTGACAAATCATGCATGGAGCTCAACTATACCGTACCGGGACCGGATGCTGCCGGCCCCTGATATGCGCCGCGCTGCTGGCCTGCTTCGGGTACCTGAGCGCCGCTTCCCGGGTCTACGCGCAGCCCACCCCGTACCTTCATAAGCTCGAACAGGAGATCGTCGGCCTCGTGGAACGCGTGGAACCGGCGGTCGCCAGCGTGATCGTACAGCGGAAGTTCATCAATACGGTGAACGGGCAGACGTTAACGGACTGGGAACGGTCCATCGGCACCGGCGTGGTCCTTCACAGGGACGGTTACATCATCACGACGGCCGGCGTCGTGGATCATGCCCATGACATCCTGGTGAACTTTCGGAACGGCCGGTATCGTCTCGGCGAACTCGTCGGGGTGGACACGCTTTCCGATGTCGCCGTGATCCGCGTCGACAGCATGTCGGTCCATCCCGCCATTCTCGGCGATTCCGATGACGTCCGTCCGGGATCCTGGGTACTGGTGCTGAACAACGCCCATGGCTTTCCATCGTCGATGACGACGGGGATCGTGAACGGAGTACGGAAAGAAGACGTCATGATGCAGGTCAGCGCCGAGGTCGGCGGAGGATATACCGGCGGCGCCGTGTTTTCATCGAACGGCCGCCTGCTCGGGCTCGTAGCGGATCCCCGGCAGGGCCGGACGCCCCGCGCGGACGGGTTGAGGGGAAGCGATGGCAGCGGTTTGATTTCAGTCATTCCCATCAACCGCGTTAAGACCTTTGCCAGGCAGCTCATAGAATTCGGCGAGGTCCGCCGGAGCTGGCTGGGCGTGTACGTGGAGAAAATCTGGGACAGCGTCAGCATCGGCGCCGACCGCAATATCATGCTGGGCTCCCGCGAAGGCATGGTCGTTTCAGATGTGTTCCCCGACAGTCCCGCCATGAAGATCGGGCTGCGCAAGGGCGACATTCTGCAGGCCGTAAACGGCGTCCCCATGAACCATCCCATCGTGCTGGCCGAATTCGTGACCACCCTTCCGGTGGGTACCCGGATCGAAATCACGTACCTTCGAGGGGATACGGAGAACACCGCGTACACCGTCCTCGCACCAGAGCCGAAACTGCGCGGCGACCCCGCATCCTCCCTGGTCTTCGAAGACGGGCCGGACGATCCCCGGCCCGGTGAACAGGAAGATCACCGTCTCATCCGGCAGATGATCATGGAACACGAGACGGAACTCGCGGCCCACCGGCTCAAGTTGAACCAGCTCAAAAGGCTGCTGGACGAACGCATGCGGCAGATCGGCCGGCGTTCCGCGGTCACGAGCGGCGACGACGGATTCTGAACCGCCCGGTCCGCCATAGCGCTTGTCCGCCCGCCCAGCAGGTGCGCACGGCCTCCAGGTCAGTCCGGCTTTCAGGTCCGCCCGGCTTTCAGGTCCGCCCGGCCCGCCGTTGCTTCCTGTTCCCATCCCCTCGGGCCTCCACGCCAAACATCCCTTGCCTGCCCGATCCGCCCGGATGTACATTCACACCACAGCCGATCATGCGGCGCGATCATGTTGCACGATCATGCTGCGCGATCATGTTGCACGATCATGCTGCGCGATCAATTTGCACGATCACGCGGCACGATCATGTTGTACGATCATGCGGCACGATCGAGTTGCACGATGCGATATACCGCGTACAGCCATCGTAATGGTTGGATACGACCTTCGTAACCGCTGGATACAACCGGGGAGTGTGCATGGAACACCGAAAACTCGGCCGCACCGACACGTCGATCAGCTTCATCGGCCTGGGTTGCGTGACGTTCGGCCGCGAGATCGACGAGGAGGGTTCGGTTGCCATTCTGGATTATGCCGTCGAGAACGGACTCGACTGGCTCGACACGGCGGAGGCCTACGGGGGCGGCAACGCCCGTACATACCGGCGTGAGGTCTTGAAGGTCGATGACGTGCGCGAGACCTCGGACGTCATGGGTTCTTCCGAGATCATCATCGGGAAGTGGATGAAGGCGCGGGGCTGCAGGGACGACGTGGTGATCTGCTCCAAGGTGAGCAGCGGCAACAAGCCGGAGAACATCGCCCGGGCGCTCCAGGTCAGCCTCGAGCGGTTGCAGGTGGACTGCGTGGACATCTACGAGCTCCATTCCCCCGACGAGACCGTTCCCATCGATGAAAGCCTGGCCGTGCTGGACGAGGCGGTGGCTGCCGGCAGCGTCAAGACCGTGGGGTGCAGCAATTTCAACGCCGCGCAGCTCCAGGAAGCCCTGGATGCCGCCGCAACGCACGGCTATGCCCGGTTCGAGGTGGTCCAGCCGCCCTACAACCTGGCCGATCCCGGCGCGCAGGATGAACTCTTTCCCCTGTGCCGGCGGGAGGAAGTGGGCGTAACGTCCTACAGTCCGCTGGCCGCGGGTTTCCTGGCGGGCAAATACACGCCGGACCGGAACGCCTTTCCCAGAGGCTCGCGATTCGACGTGATACCCGGACACGCGGACATTTACTTCAATGACCGGAATTTCCGGAACGTGGAGCGGTTGCGGGCCTTGGCGGATTCCAGGGGACTTCCCATGGTGCGCCTGGCCATGGCCTGGGCCATGGGGCATCCCGATATCACGTCGGTCATCGTCGGCGCCCGGCATACCGGCCACCTGGACAACGCGTTCGAGGCCCTCGCCCTGAGGGAAGATGCGGAATTGCGCGAGGAAATGTCCGGCTGGCTGACGGATTGAACAGCACCCGCAGCGGTGCGATACAACATGATCTCGAGAGGGGGGTGCCGTGGGTCTGGATCCAGTTGAAATGACGAAGGAATTCGTCGATGTGAAGTCCGTCAGCCGGTGGAGCAACGCCGCCATATCCGACCTGGTCGAAGACCGGATGAAGGCGTGCGGCCTCGAAGTGGAACGGCTGTCCTACGAGGATGAAAACGGCGAACTGAAAGTCAGCCTGGTCGGACGCAAGGGCGAAGGCGAAGGCGGCCTGGCCTTCCTGTCCCACACGGACACGGTACCGGGGCAGGAGCAGGACTGGGACGCCTATCACGGCGTGGTGGAGGGCGACCGGCTTCTGGGCCGGGGCAGCTGCGACATGAAGGGCCCCCTGGCCTGTACCATGATCGCCGCCGCGGGGGTGGACGCGGACCGCCTGAAGAAGCCGCTTATCGTGGTGGCGACGGCCGACGAGGAAGTGGGCGGCGGCGGGGCCCACCAGGTCGCCACGGAATCCGGCATCATGGACGCCGTCAGACCGGACTACGGCGTAGTGGCCGAGCCGACCAGCCTGACGCCGGTGTACGCCCACAAGGGCGCGGCGCACGTCGTGGTGACGGCCCACGGCCGGGCGGCCCACACCAGCACGGGCCTGGGAGAATCCGCCAATTTCAAGATCGCCCCGTTCCTGGCCGAAATGGCCGAACTGGCGGAACGGATCAAAGAGGATGAACGGTTCCGGAACGCGGAGTTCAATCCGCCTACCAACGGGTTCAACATGGTGATCACCGACTACGACACGAAGCAGAACGTCTCCGCGGCGCGGTCGACCTGTCACGTCTGCTTCCGCACGATGCCGGACGATCACAGCGAGGAACTGGTCAGCGAACTGGTTTCCAGGGCCGAGGGGTACGGGTTCGAAGTCACGAGCACCCTGTCCCGGCCCTTCTACGCCGATCCTTCGAATCCCATCGTGCGGCTGGCGTCGGAAGTCACCGGCGGCAAGCGGCCGGAGACCGTGCCCTACGGGACGGACGCGCCTCATTTCAGGGAGCGGCTGGAGATGGTCGTTCTGGGACCCGGCAGTATCGAACGCGCTCACACGGTGGGCGAATACGTGGAAATACCGCAGCTTTACGAAGCGGTGGACATCTACTCACGCATGATTCACGAAGTTTGCTTATAGGAGTCGATCCATGGCGGATTCCGTAGGTTACAGCGATACCCCCGAAATTCCCGGCGGCACCTGGCGCGTCCACGACGGCGACCGGCCCCAGCCCCGTGTCGTCACGCCGGGCGGCGCGGCCGGGAGCCCGCCTTCGGACGCGGTCGTGCTATTCGACGGATCGGACCTGGACCAGTGGACCGGCCGGGACGGAAACGCCGCCGCCTGGAAGGTGGAGAACGGCTACATGGAAGTCAACGGCACGGGGGACATCTCGACCCGGGCGCACTTCGGCGACTGCCAGCTGCACCTGGAATGGGCCACCCCGGAAGAAGTGGCGGGAGACAGCCAGGGCCGGGGCAACAGCGGCGTGTTCCTGCTGGGCCTGTATGAAATCCAGGTGCTGGACAGTTTCGACAACCGGACCTATGCCGACGGATCCGCCTCGGCCATTTACGGGCAGTACCCTCCCCTGGTCAACGCGAGCCGGGGACCGGGCGCGTGGCAGAGCTACGACATCGTCTTCGAAGCGCCGGCGTGGGACGGAGACAGGCTGGTCAAGGGTACGCACATTACGGTGATGCACAACGGTATCGTGGTGCACCACCGACAGCAGGCCGTCGGCCCAACCGGGCACCGGAATTTCGCGAACTACGATACGCCCCACGCCGTGACGGGGCCCCTGGAATTGCAGGATCACGGCAATCCGGTCCGGTTCCGCAACATCTGGGTCAGGCGCCTGACCGCGTACGACGAACCCTGAGCCGTCAGGCCCGCCCCGGCTCTTCGGGCTCGTCCGGTCCGCCCGGTCCATCCGGCTCTTCGGACTCGTCCGGCACTTCGGGCTCGATCGGCACTTCGGACTCGTCCGGTCCGCCTGGTCCGCCCGGCTCGCGTACCCAGATCAGGACGATGAGCGCCGCGGCCGCGGCCATGACGCCGCAGGCCGCGCCCACGTAAGGGTATCCGAAGGCGACGTAGATCACACCGCACAACCCCGTGCCGGCGGCGATGCCGACCTCCGCGAAGGTGTTCTTGAGCGCGATCAGGGCGCCGCGCTCTTCGTCCGCTGCCATGGCCGTGACGAGCGCCTGCAAGGGCGCGTGGCGGAACGCCCCCGCGATACCGGTCAGGATGAATCCGGCGAAAACCACCGGAAGCAGATCGTCGATCCACGGGATTCCGGCCAGCAGGGCGGCCATCACCAGCCCGCTTCCCACCACGATGCCCCTTTTCCCCACCCGGTCCGACAGGTGTCCGGCCAGCGGACTGCCCAGCAGCGCGCCCAGGCCGCTGAAAAGGAAGACCATGCCGATCAGGTCGGTCGTGAGTCCGTAGGCGTCCCTCAGCCAAGCCCCCACGTAGGTGATGAAACCCACCGTGGAAGCCGATACCAGAAAGGACGCCGCGATCACGGCCAGGGGACCGGTGCGTACGAGGAATCGGCCGTACCCCTTCACCATGCCGGTGAAGGATACATCGTGGCCGGCGCGGATCACGCCGGAGGTGCCGTCCACGGCGGAGGTGCCGCCCACGCCGTCCGCGCCGCCCGCAACGGCCGCGCCGCCCGCTACGGCCGCGCCGGACTTCTGCGCACGGTGCGGTATGATCGCCAGGGCGGGTACCCAGAGCAGCAACCCCGCCGCCGCGAAGGCGCCGAAGGCCCACCGCCATGTCCAGGCCTCCGCGATGTAGGCTCCCGCGGGCACGCCCAGGATCATCGCCGCGAAATACCCCGACATGACCAGGCCCATGGCCGCGCCCCGCCGCCGGTAGGGAAAGTGGTCCCCTATGCAGGCGGTAATGTTGAGTGAAAGCGTTCCCGCCGCCGCCCCCGTGACGGCGCGGAAGGCTACCATCGAGGCATAGTCCCACGCCAGGCCGCACAGGAGCGTCGCGGCGGCGAACACGATCAGCGCCGACACGAGCATACTCCGTCGTCCCGTCCGGTCCGACAGGGGGCCTATGGCGAAGGAGACCACCGCGGCGGCGATGGCGTACACGGAAACCAGCAACCCGGCCTGCCCGGCATCCGCGTCGAAGGCGGACATCAGGTCGGGCAGGAGCGGGGCGATCATCTGGTTGTCGGCCACGGCGACGAACAGCAGGCCGAACAGCACCGCGATCAGCCGGTTGTTTCCGGTCCGGATCGTCTCGGTCATCGGTATTCCCGGTTTTGGCGCGTCAGTGGATTGCGCCGCCGTGCATCCACGGCGTATCGTGATGCCAGGCGAGTACCCGGTCCCGGAGACCGGCGCCCGGCTCCTCGTCGAGGGCCGCGTTCCGCAGGTTGTTCAACTGGAAGGGATCGGCGCGCAGGTCGTAATGACATGCCCGGTCGTCCAGGACGCGGCCCGTCTTCGGATCGATGCGGATCCCGCAGGTGTGAGTCGTCGTCCGGATTCCGATCTCCCCCCTGCCCGTCTCGATGAATGCGCCTTCGTCCCCCGCAGCTTCTCCCGTCGATATCGTCCCGGCCAGGTCCCTCCCCTGCACGTGGGCGGGAACGGCACCGCCGCACAGGGAAAGGAGGGTGGGCATGGCGTCGATGAGCTGGGCTGTCGAGCCCGTGACGACGCGGGGTTCCAGGCGGTCCGGAGCGTGGAAGATCAGCGGTATGCGGATGGACTCTTCGATCAGGCGGCCCTTGTTGAAAAGGTGGTGGCTGCCGAGGTTGTCTCCGTGGTCGGAGAGGAAGACGACGATGGTGTCCCCGGCGAGACGGTACGCCCGGAGAAAATGCATGAGCCGACCGACCATGTCGTCCACCCAGGTCGTCATCCCGTAATACAGGGCGATCAGGCTGCGCAGATCGAATCCGGGGGGCAGCGCCCGCGTGAAGGGCAGGTGCCGGTCGTAGTAGAGGAAATCCCACAGGTACACCCTGAACCAGTGTTCGTCATACGGCAGCCGGCCGTCCCGGAAGACATTGGGCCGCAGAGGGATATCGCCGGGATCGTACATTTTCAGGTACGTTTCCGGTGCGTCCATCAGCGGCATGTGGGGAGGCGAAATGCTGTAGTAGAGGAAAAAGGGCTTCTCCCGGTCCGCCCGGTCCGCCCGGCCTGCCCGGTCCTCCTGGTCCGCCCGGTCCGCCCGGCCCGCCCGGTCCGCCCGGTCCCGGAGGTAGCCCGCGACCTGGTCCGACTCGAAGCGGACGCTGAACCCGTCGACCCGGAATTCCTCCCCGTCGTTTTCCACGAAGGATTGCCCGGTGTGCCGGTGGTGAACCCGGGGATACAGGCTGTAATCGAACCCTGACGAACCCGGCGTGGAATGTACGTGCCACTTCCCGATGAGCGCCGTATCGTAGCCCAGGTTCCTGAACATTTCGGCCAGGGTCGGCGCGGGAAGATGGGGACGTCCGGCCACCGGATGCTCGGGCATCGTCGTGGAGCCATCGGCGCTCCGTTCCGCGAAGTTGCCCAGCATGCCCATGCAGGTCCGGCTGTACTGGCCCGACATGAGACAGGACCGGGCGGGCATGCAGACGGGGTTGTTGCTCACCGCCGTTTCGAACCGGACGCCTTCCGCCGCCAGGCGGTCCAGGTGGGGTGTCCGGACGACTTCGTTCCCGTAGCATCCCAGTTCGAACGCGCGCAACTGGTCGCAGATGCAGAGCACGACGTTCGGCCGGTGTCCGCCCTCGCGCTCAGCCATGCCGACCTCCGGTGAATGGGGGGTTAGAACAGGAGCCGTACGGCCATGACGACCAGCACCGCGTTGAGGACGACGCGGATCAGCCGTTCGCCCCGTTTGATCGTGTAATGCGCGCCGATCCATCCGCCGATCGTGGTCCCCACGGCCAGGGCGGCACCGGCGAGCCAGAGCACCAGTCCCCTGTCGGCGAAGATGGCCAGCGCCAGGAGGGTGTATATGCCGATGATGAATACCTTGTAGGCGTTCACGCGGACGAGATCGAGGCCGACGACCCGGTAGAGCACCGCCATGACGAAAAACCCGACACCGGCCTGGATGAACCCGCCGTAGAATCCCACCGCGACCATCAGGATGTGTCCTAGGACGAGCCTTCGGGGTTTTTCCGCCGCCTCCGCGCCGGCCGGTTTCCTGCTCATCAGGATCAGCAGCACGATCATCAGGCCGCCGAGGATCCGGTTGAAGAGCTCTCCGCTGACCTGGGTCCCGAGGTACGCCCCCATCGCCGCCCCCGGCACGGCGCAGAGCGCCAGGGTCAGCATAGTGCGTAACTCCGAATACCCCTTCCTGAAGAAGCTGGTAAATGCGGACGCGTTCTGGGCGACGATGGCCACGCGGTTGGTGCCGTTGGCCACGTTGCCCGGCAGTCCCATGAAGATGAGGACGGGCAGCGCCAGCAGGGAACCGCCGCCGGCGATGACGTTCAGGAAACCCGAAAGGACGCCCACGCCGGCGAGCAGGAACAGCTGCCAGAGTTCTAGTTCCATGAGCGGGTCAGCCTGGAGTCGGAGCGTCCTCGCGTATCAGCCCCTCGGATTTCAACTCCGCCCACAGGTCCGCCGGAATGGGAAGCTGGTAGTTGGACAGGTTCGATTCGACGTACTCCGGCCTGATCGCGCCGGGGATGACGGATGCGACCGCGGGGTGGAAAAGCGGGAACTGCAGGGCGGCCGCGGCTAGGGGCACGCCATGTCGTTCGCAGGCGTCCTGTATGCGCCGCGTTTTCTCCAGGATTTCGGGCGTCGCGGGATAGTAGCCATAGGTCGACGTCTCCGTGGGTCCCGTGACGAGGATGCCCGAGGCGAAGACGGCGCCGATCACGATGCCGATGCCGTCTTCCACGCACCGGGGCAGCTCCAGGTCCAGCGCGTCCTGGTCCAGGAGCGTGTAAGGCATGGCGACGATGAAGAAATCCAGGGGCATCAGGTCCAGGAACCGAAGCATCATCCCCGTCTTGTTGAGCCCCGCGCCGACCCCCTTGATGTCGCCCGATTCCTTGAGTTCGGCCAGCGCGCGCCAGCCGCTGGTGAACAACTGGTGCAGATAGGCCTGTATCTGCGGTTCGTTGTGATAGAAGGGGTCCAGGTCGTGGATCAGCAGCAGGTCGATACGGTGGATCCCGAAACGGGTCAGGCTGTCTTCGTAGGACCGCATGATCCCGTCGTAGCTGTAGTCGTAGACGTGGTCGAAGGGCAGGCCGCCGCACCAGAAACCGTAATCGAAGTTCCTGAGGTCCCGCGTCGCCTTGAAAACGCGGCCGACCTTGGTGGACACCACGTAGGATCCGTGGCTTTTCTGGCGGAGCAGCTCTCCCAGCCTTAATTCGCTCTTGCCGTAACCGTACCAGGGCGATGTGTCGTAGTAACGGATGCCGGCTCTCCAGGCCGCCCGCAGGGTGGCGCGGGACTTGGCGTCGGTGACCGGCTGGAACAGGTCTCCCAGGGGCGCGGAGCCGAATCCCAGTTCGGTCACGAAGGCGTCCGTGGTTCCCAGCTGTCTCGTGGCGATTGACATGCCGTCTTCCTTTCTGTGAAAGCCGTCGTTCAGGTTTCAGATTCCCTTGAGGCAGGAGCCGGTTGCAATGCAGTCGGAACCTGTATAGGGTATACGGACGGTCGCAACCTGTCACCTGTTTTATGGCGTCCGTCCCGGGATGAAACCGTTGACAGCCCGCCCTGATTCCCGTATGATGCTCCAGCGACTCCAATTCGACTTCCAACCGGTCATCCAGGGAACGCTTCCCTTGTCCCGACCCGATCAGACCGTGTCCGTCCTGCGATATGCGGCGCGCCTTCGTCCCGTGGCATTGCTGTCCCTTTTCTGGGCGGCCGCCGCGCTGTTCAGCCTTTCCGTCCCGGCGCTGCAGGACGGCGGCGGCGGGGATTCCGGCGGGGCGGACCGGTACGTGAACTCTTTCGGCGTCACGCTGCCGCCCGACGCCGCGCCGCCCGAACGCCAGGTCCTCACCCAGTTCTCTCCCGACAACCGGTACCTCGACCGGGGCACGTCCACCTACAAGCAAGCCTGGGGCGTGGGCTTGGTGGCCGAGCCGCTCGCCCGCGTGGACCGGAACTTCAACCTGCTCCCGGCGGGCGCCCTTTCGTGGGAGCTGTCGGAGGACGGCCTGACCTGGACGTACGAGATTCGAAAGGGCATGATCTTCGCCGACGGACATCCCCTGACGGCGCGCGACTACGAGGCGACCTTCCGCCGCTGGGCGAACCCCGAGACGGGTTTCGACTTCGAGTGGTATTTCCGGTCCATCCGGAACTGGACCGACGTGGTGGGCGGACGGCTCCCGCTCGATTCACTCGGGGTCAGGGCCCACGACGATTACACCGTTTCGTTCACCACGGAACGTCCCACGCCCTACCTCCCGCTGCTGCTGGCCAAGAGCTGGGTGTCGCCGACCCACCTGTTCGACAAGTACGGACCCGAATGGGCGACCCGGCCGGAAACCCATTTCGGAAGCGGACCCTACCGCCTGGTCGAATGGATCAAGGGCGACCGCATCGTGCTCGGCATCAACGAGAACTACCGGGGGCCGATCGAACCCATGCTGGAGCAGATCGTTGCCAGGCTGTTCAACCTGGCCGTTCCGCCCCAGTTCCTCTCGGCCTACGAAGCCGGCGAAGTGGACTACATCCCGCTGACCAACCAGGCCGAGATCAACCGGATCAAGGCGGATCCCGTGCTGCGCGGCCAACTCAACGCCTACACGGATTTCGCCACGTACTACCTGATGCTGGACACCTACAACCCGCCCTTCGACGACGTGCGCGTGCGCAAGGCCTTCGCCCACGCCATCGACGTGGACGCCATCATGAAATCGGCCATGCGGGACGTGGGCATACCGGCCACTTCCATGCTGCCGCCCGGGTTTCCCGGGTCCAACACGGACGAACTGGCTCCGTTCCAGCGGTTCGATCCCGAACTCGCAAGGAGCTATCTCGCCCAGGCCGGCTATCCCGGCGGCCGGGGTTTTCCGGAGGTGAACATCTGGCTGCGGGGAGAAGCCGCCAACATCCGGACGGCCGCCGAGGCGGTACAGGCCATGCTGAATCAGCACCTGGCGCTGGACGTGGGCGTCCGCAACGTGGAGCGCAAGGTCTACCTGGACGCCATGAGCGCCCGGGAGCTGACCCTGGGCATGGTCCCCTACCAGTACGACTTCATCGACGCGGGCAACCTGCTTACCATCTGGCTTTCCAACGGGCGTCACGCCTGGCACAACGACCGGTTCGAGGGGCTCGTGCGGCAGGCCAATGAACTGGTGGGCGATCCCGGCCGGCGCATGGCCATGTACCGGGACGCCGAGCGGATCCTGGTCGATGAAGCCGGGGGCATCTTCCTGTGGTACATCCGGATCAACCAGATGTGGAAGCCATTCGTGCGCGGTTCATCGCTGGAACCCAACCAGTGGGGTTACCGGGCCTGGCGCGGAGAACTCATGTCCAATCTCCAGACCAATCTCTACATCACGAAAGATGTATTGAAAGACCCCTCGAAAAACGAACCGGAGCGCTCCCGGTTCTGGCGTTGGCTGACCGGCGAAGGCTGACGCGGGCGTTCACGCCTGGCAGCCCTCCCGCGCGGCTCGTCCCGCCCGGCACGGCGTTCCGGCTCAGCCGATACCCAGGATCTCCCCCGCGTCCCGGTGAATCATCCCTTCCATCTCCGTTTCGTCGAGCCGCGGCAGGGCCGTGCCCTCCAGCATGCCGTTCAGTCCGCGCAGGTCGCGGAGCGTGTCGTCCACCGTCGTGACCGGGTAGTCGGTGCCGAAGAGGAGCTTGTTCCACACCCCGTACTCCTGGACGAGCATGAGACTGTGATAGAGCTGAAAGGGACGGTAGTGCAGTCCGGAAATATCGGAGTACACGTTGGGGTGCTTGCGGATGACCGCCACGGTTTCCCCTTCGTAGGGATGGCCGAGATGGGCCATGATGATCCGGCATTCGGGGTACTTGATGGCGACCGCGTCCAGGTGCCGGGGCAGGGTGCAGTCCAGCGGCGCCTGGTCGACGAACGTCGTGCCGGTGTGCAGGAGCACGGGAAGGCCGTTCCGGGAGGCATAGCGCCAGAGGTCGTCGAGTTCCGGGTCCTGGGGATAGAACCCCGCGTACATGGGCAGCAGTTTGATGCCCCGCATGCCCAGGTGGTCCCTTCCTTCGACCATCTCGTCTCTCCAGCCTTCCTGGGTGGGGTCCAGCGACATGAAGGGGATGGCCTGGCCGGGATACCCCGCGCAGTAGTCCGCAACGTAGCGGTCCGGCGTCCACAGCCCCGACAGCCTGGCTTTTCCGCCGAAGACCACGGTCTTGACGGGTTGTCCGGCGGTCCGGGCGGCGGCCAGGTAGCTTTCGTAGCTCGGCGTCAGGTCCAGCTCGTATCCCCGCATCCTGACCGCCTGGGTCCGGAAGGTCTCGTTGAAATGGTCGGGATACCGCCACGCGTGCGAATGAACGTCGAAGATCATAGGGATTTCTCCAGGTAACGGGTTAGCGCTGGCCGTCGTACCGTCGCAGCGTGGGAGACCGCCAGGCGATGAGAGCGACAGCCGCCAGGCAGCCGATCCCGCCCGTGACGACCGAGAACGGCGCGCCGGCGAGTCCGGCCACCAGTCCGGCTTCCGCTTCGCCGAGCCGGGGACCTCCCATGACGAACATCATGTTGACCGAGGTCATGCGGCCGCGCAATTCGTCCGGGGTCGACAACTGCATGATGGTATGGCGCAGCACCATGCTCACCGTGTCGAAGGCGCCCGTCAGGAACAAGGCGGCGAAGGTGAGCCAGAAGCTGCCCGATACCCCGAAGACCACGGTGGCCAGCGCGTAACAGGCCACCGCCTTGAACAAGAGCCGGCCCTGGCCCGAAATGACCGGGAAGGTGGACATGACCGCGCCGGTCAGCACGGCGCCGATCGCCGGTGCCGCCGACAGCAGGCCGTATCCCTGTTCCCCCACGCCCAGTATTTCCACGGCGAAGATGGGCAGCAGCGACGTGGCGGAAGCGAAGAACGTGGCGGTGAAGTCCAGCATCATCGCCGATCGGATAATCGGCGAACGCTTGATGAAGCGGAGCCCGTCGAGGGCCGCGGCGAAGCTGACCCGCGTCACGCCGCCCATGCTGCGGTGCCCGGACCGCATCATGAGGATCGGCACGATCATGAAAACGAAGGAAACCGTGTTGATCCAGTAAACGGCCGCGATGGAGCCGGTTGCCAGGATCAGGCCGGCCAGGCCCGGTCCGGTCACCGACGCCACGTGGGAGGCGGTGATGTTGATGCTCATGGCGTTGGCCAGGTGCCGCCGGTCGACCAGGTTGGGCACCATGGCGTTCTTGGCCGGACTGCTGAAACAGCCGATCCCCGCGCTGATGGCGGTGATCACGTACAATGCGGTGGGAGAATCCTGGCTGGACCAGGTGATCCACGCCAGCGTCGTGCTGATCAGGGCGAGGCCGCACTGGGCGATCAGCAGTACGCGACGGCGGTCGTGGGTATCGGCGATCACCCCGGCGAGCGGGGAAAGGACCACGATGGGTATGAGTCTTATAACTGCCATTGCGCCAAGGGCATACGCGGATTCAGTCAACTGATACATATGCCACAGCACGGCCGTCTGCTGCATGCGCGATCCGGTAAGGGAAACGATCTGGCCGGACCACAGGAGACGGAAATCGCGGTACCGGAGCGCGGGGAACCGGTCTCGGAACGCTTGGAGGGGCAGAGGCATGACGAAGCTGAAGATACCACGCCCGCGGGTACTGTCAAGACGCGCGTCCCGGACGGCATACCCGGACATTGGCCTTGACACCCCCTCGAAGGTCCGGATATCATGGCGTCTGGCCGGGACCGCCGTCCGTTGACCCGGGGCGCGGCCTTGCCCGGATATCATGGCGACTGGCCAGGACCGCGTCCGATGACCCGGGGCGCGGCCGCTCCCGGTTGGACACGGGATCGCGCAGGCGCCGGCGAGGACGGCAACGAGGTTCCCGGAACCTGCCGGCATACCGAATGGAGTGCATGACATGCTTTACCTAAGCGAGGAAGAAACAGGAAGGTTGCTGTCCATGGACGCCGCCGTCCGCGCGGTCGAAGAAGCGTTCCACGGCCTCGGAACGGGATCGGCGGTCAACATACCCCGTTCCCGCGTCCGGCTTCCGGGCCATACGCTCCACGTGATGTCCGGGGGGATTCCGTCATTGAATCTTACCGGGTTGAAGGCGTACACGACGACGGCGCACGGCGCGAGATTCGTGGTCTTGCTGTTCCAGGCGGACACGGGCGAGCCGCTGGCCGCGATCGAGGCCGACCGGCTCGGCCAGATGCGTACGGGCGCGGCGAGCGGCGTGGCGACGAAGTACATGGCGCGGGACGACGCGGCCACCGTGGGGGTGATCGGCACGGGATGGCAGGCCCGGAGCCAGCTGGAGGCGGTCTGCGCGGTACGGAAGGTGACGGACGTCAAAGCCTACGGGCGGGACCGGACGCGGAGAGCGGCCTACTGCCGCGAGATGAGCGAGACCTTGGGCGTACCGGTACGGCCGGTGGATTCCGCCAGGGTCTGCGTCGAAGAAGCGGACGTGGCGATCACGATCACCAGTGCGGCGCAACCGGTGCTGGAAGGCGCCTGGCTCGCCCCGGGCACCCACGTGAACGCCGCCGGTTCGAACGCGCTCGTACGCCGTGAGATCGATACGGAGACCGTCCGGCGGGCGCGGGTGGTCGCCGTGGATTCAAGGGAACAGGCGAGGGTGGAATGCGGGGACCTCCTCGAACCCGTGGAAAAAGGACTCCTTCAATGGGACCGCGTCCACGAACTGGCCGACGTGGTGGCCGGCCATGTGCCCGGACGGGTCGACTCCGAAGACATTACCCTCTTTGAATCCCAGGGGCTGGCCGTGGAGGACGTGGCCGTGGCCGCCGTCGTCTATGAACGTGCGAAGGCCGAAGGCGCGGGCCGCCGGATCGGGTGATGCCGCGGGCTGCCGAGTCGCCGGGCCGAAGGCGCGGGCCGCCGTGCCGAATGAACCCCGCCTCCGGGCTATTTCAGAGCCGCCACCCTGTCCCAGTGGGCTTTTGCGCCGGTCCGGAGCCAGTGGTCGTACACGGTGAAGAAGAACCGGACGCCGATCTCGGCGTGGGCTTCGAAGGTCTCCTCCCCGACGAGCGATCCCGCGTTCCGGCCGGCCGCGACGATCCGTCCGAGCGTGTCGCATACCACCTTCTTCACGTCCGGATGGTACATCTGTCCCGGATAGCCCATGGTCTGGGCCAGGTCGCCCGGGGCGACGAAGAACACATCGATGTGGTCCACGGCGAGGATCTCGTCCAGGTTCTCCACGGCCTCGATCTCTTCGATGAGGACGATGACGAGGATCTCGTCGTTGACCTTCGCGATGAACTCGCTGTTCCCGGTGCCGTACCCCCGGCGGTTGAAGTACATGCCGCGCATGCCGGCCGGCGCGAATCGGCTGGCGCGCACCACCCGTTCCGCCGCCTCGGCGCTGCTCACGTGGGGGACGACCAGGCCGCTGACGCCGCAATCCAGCGTGCGGCCGATCAACCCGGTCTCGTTGGCGTGCACCCGCATGACCGACGCCATGTTCCACAGGTCGCAGGCCCTCGAGACGTCTCCGATGCGATCGAACGTGATGTCCCCGTGTTCGCCCTCGATCCAGAAGCCGTCGAATCCGAACTGCCCCATGAAATCGATGGAATTCGCCGTGTGGCTGTGCCCGCCGACCACGTGGGCGGTCTCACCGGCCCTCAGTTTTTCCAGCACCCTGTTTCCTCGCATCGGCTGATTTCTCCTTTTTGTTCCCGGCTCGAAATGGGCGGATGGCATGCCCGGCCGTCGTGGATCACTCGACAAGGCTCAACCAGCACAAGTTAGATGCCGCGTCCGTGTTGACAAGCCTTTTATGGCGTGCGGACCGTGGCGCGAAGCGCGATCCGTACGGGCCGTCATACGCTGCTCCGCCTGCCGGCCGAAAAGGTACGTATCGCCTTGACACCTCGCGGGGCCGGCCTTAGAATAACCGCGTTGTCCTGAATCGATCCCAGCCCTTCCGTTCCACACCTACCGGGACTGCCCATGACCACTCGATCGAAGCATCCAATCACTGCCGAGGAGGCGGCCTACTGGTCGGATATCCGGAAGCAGTTCTACCTTATGGACGATGTAACCTACCTGCAGGGCGGCACGGTGGGACCTTCCGCCAGGCCGGTCATCGAACGCATAATCGAGCTGATGCGGGAATTCGAGGCGGATCCCCTGCACTACAGGCACGGCGATCTGCTCGGACCCATGGTGGAGACGTCCCGGGAGAAGCTGGCCCGGTTCGTCGGGACCACGCCGGACCGCATCGCCCTCGTGCTGAACACGACGATGGGCATGAACATACCCGGCCAGGGCCTGATCTGGGAACGGGGCAGCGACGTGCTGCTGAGCGACCAGGAATACCCCGCCGTCCGCGCCCTGTGGACGTGGCTGGCCGAGCGGGACGGCCTGAATCTGAACTATGTCCCGCTGCCCACCCCGCCGTCTTCGCCGCAGGAAATCGTGGATGCCTACGAGGCGGGCATGACGGACAACACCAGCGTGGTCATCTTCAGCCACGTGTACTTCACGACCGGACTCGTCGCCCCCATCAAGGAGCTCACCCGCCTGGCCCACGCCCACGGCGCCGTGGCCATGGTGGACGGCGCCCACGCCGTCGGCATGGTCCCCCTGGACCTGTCCGACGTGGGATGCGACTTCTACGCGAGCAGTTCCCACAAGTGGCTGCTGGCGCCCAAGGGCGTGGGGTTCCTCTACATGGACGCCAAGTACCAGAACAAGGTCCGCCCCGTGGTGATCGGCCACAATATGCGTGAGACCGATTCGGCCAGCCGATACGACGTGAACGGGACGCGCGACCTGACCCACCACGCCTGCCTGGGAGACGCCATCGATTACCAGCTCGAAATCGGATGGGAGCGCAGGATCCGGCCCTACTGTCTCGGCCTGGCCCGGTATCTGAAGGCGCAGGCGCTCGAACGGATCCGGGGGGCCCGCCTCACGATCCCCATGGATGAGTCCATGTCGGGCTTCATCACCAGTTTCTCCATCGAGGGCATCAATCTTTCGAAGGTCTGCGAGTACCTGTGGAAAGACTACAAGATCGAAGTCACCGCCATCGGGGCGAACGACCTTTCCTTCTTCAGGGTGTCCACCCATTTCTACGATTCCTACGAGGACGTCGACCGCTTCATCGCCGCGATCAACGAGATTATCGCCCAACGGCCCGACGTCCACCTGGACCGGGAAGACCCATGACCCGACCCAGATTGCTGCTGCCCGGCCCTATCGACATCTGGGAGGAGACCCTGGAGGCGCTGAGCGAGCAGGTACTCCCGCATTACGGCGAAGACTTCGGTCCCATCTACGAAGAAACCGTATCGATGCTCCGGACGATCTTCCAGACCCGGAACGACATCATCATCATGACCGCCCCCGGTTCCGGCGCGCTCGATGCGGGACTGGCCAGCCTGTTCCGGCCCGGGGAGCAGGTCGCGGTGGCGGCCAACGGACCCTTCGCCAACCGGCTCGTGGAGATTCTAAAGGCGTTCCGGAGCGAGGTCGTCGCCGTGGACGACCCGTGGGGCAAGCCCGGCGATCCGGAAAAAATGCGCGACGCGCTCGAACGGCATCCCGCTGTAGCCGGACTGGTCGTGGTCGCCAATGATACGGGCACGGGCGTGCGGAATCCGCTGGAGGAATACGCCGGCCTGGCCCGCGAGTTCGGCCTGCCCTTTTTCGTGGACGGCGTTTCGGCCCTGGGCGGTTACGACATTCCCGTGGACGAACTGGGTATCGACGTGGCCGTGACTTCTTCCAACAAGGCCCTCGAGACCGCGCCGGGCCTGGGCATTCTGGCGGTGAGCGACCGGGCGTGGGAGATCATAGGCGCCAAGGACAGCGCCCACCGGGGCTGGTACTACGACCTCGCCGTCTGGAAGCGGGCGTCCGAATCGTCCGGTGAACATCCCTATCCGACGACCCAGTCGAGCAGCGTGATCGTCTCCCTGCACGCCAGTCTGAAGCGCATCCTGGAAAAAGAGACCCTGGAAGGCCACTGGGCCCGGTACGCATGGGCCCAGGCCGTGGTCCGCGCCGGGCTGCGCGCGGTGGGATGCCCGCCCATCGTGGCCGACGAAGTAGCGTCCTGCACGGTGACCACCTTCCGGGTCCACCCGGACGTGTCCGAGGCCGCGGAACTGCGGACCTACCTGCTGCGCAACCACGGCTTCCTGGCGGCGCAGGCCATGGGCGAATTCGCCCGCGACTCGCTTCGCGTGGGCCACATGGGCAAAGCCGGTTCGCGGGAGTACATCGAACCTTTCCTGCTCGGGATGGAGGATTTCTTCCGGACGGTCATGGGCCACGACCTGGCGCCGGGATGCAGCCTGGCGGAACTGCGACGGTCCGGGCAGCCCTAGCGGTCCTGGCAGCCTGGCGGAACTGCGGCGGTCTTGGCGGTCCCGGCAGCCTGGCGGAACTGCGGCGGTCCTGGCAGCCTGGCGGAACTGCGGCGGTCCGGGCCCCCGTATCAGGTGTTTTCTTCTTCGCCGTTATCGGGCGTTTTCCGCGGCGGCGTGAGGGCAAGCACCGTGTCCGTGAGGGATTGATCGAGGGGATAGTGGTTGGACGTCCTGTAGTACTGCAGGAGGTCCCGGGTCAGGGCGTTCAGCGGGTCGCCGCTCTCGAAACGGTCCGGCAGCGGTTCCGGATGGTAGAGCTCGTTCAGCAGGGAGCGCAGGGGAATGTCGGCGGGCGAGGTGGTCGGCGCGAAGGTGATATGGTACCCTGATTTCCTCGCAAGCAGCCCGGAATCCACGTAGGCCGACAACATCTCATCGATCACGTTCTCCGGCGCTCCCGTCTGCGCGGAGAGCCGGTCCAGCCTGGTCGGCCTGTTTTCCTCCACGTAATTGCGGATGATGTAGAGAAAAGCGAGGACGTTGATGTAGTTGCGCAGCGCCGTCCCGTGGACCCGCTCCGACTGCCTCCATTCCATCGTGCCCACGTTCTGGATCGAATAGGCCAGGACCGCTCCCAGCAGCAGAATCACCCAGCCCAGGTACAGCCAGATCAGGAATAACGGCAGCGCGGCGAAACCCGCGAAGAGGATCTCTCGCGCGCTCGCCTGCGTCGTGTCGGAAATGAACTGGGCGAACAGACGGTTGAGCCATATCCAGCCGAGGCCGGAACTGATGCCGCCGACCAGGGCGGCCCGGATAGATACCCGCGTATTGGGCACCGACCATATAATGAGGGAGAAGAAAACGCCGATCAGCAGCACGGACAGGGGCGAGAATCCCGCGATCCGTTCGAAGTAGGCCAGTATGGCGATGCTGTCCGACGAACCCGTGAAGGTCACGACGCCCGTGATCGTCAACGGCCCGATGAGCAGCAGCGCCAGGTAGCTGACGAGCCGCTGTCTCCAGCTCCGCATGCGCCGCACGTGCCAGATGTCGTTGAAGGATTCATCGATGTTCGCAAGGATGCCCAGGACCGCGAGCATGAGGACAACCAGGCCGATGTAACCCAGCGTGCCGGTCCGGGCGTTGGCCAGGAAGTTCATGATGTTCGTGGCTATGACGTCGCCGCTGCTGCCCAGGGGGCTCAGCCACTCCCGCAGGGTGGGTTCGAAGTTCACGTAGAGTCCCAGGCTCTGGTAGAGGGTGAACACGATGGCGAGCAGCGGGACCAGGGCCAGCAGACTGGAAAACGTCAGCGCCGAAGCGCGGGTCATCAGCCGGTCCTCCCAGAACTGGTGATAAAGAAAGAGTATGGACTTGGCCACGCGCACCAGGAGCGCGTGCAGCGTGGAGAGGCCGCGGGTGTTGATATGCCAGATCTCGCTGCCGATGAAGCGGCTCGCCTTGCGAATACTGGCTATGGCGCTGGTTAGAGTCGTGTTCACCACGGGTTTCCTTGCGGTCGATGGAACGATGGGAGGTTATCCCGCCGCGTCGTCCATCCGGTTCGACGATCCATATCAAATTGCCCGGTCAGGCCAGTTTCGGCAACACCAACTGCGCCAGGCTGAAGAGAAGAAAGAAGCCGCACATGTCCGTTATCGTCGTGAGCATGGGGCCGGAAGCCAGCGCCGGATCGGCCTTGATCGCCCTGAGCGCGAGGGGTATGGACCCGCCGAGACAGACCGAGAGCAGCGTGTTGGCCGCCAGGGCGGTACCGACGATGAGACCGAGGTAGGGGTTTCCCTTCCACAACAGGGTGGCGCAGGCGAGCAGCGCCCCTAGGACCAGGCCGTTCATGAGTCCCACCGAAGCCTCCTTGAACAGGACGCGGAGGATCTCCCCGGGCCGCACGAGGCCGAGGGACAGTTCCCGGATGCTCACGGCGACCGCCTGGTTGCCCGAGCATCCGCTCATATCGGAGATGATGGGAAGGAAGACCGCCAGGATGATGGCCTCCTCAAGGGTGTCCATGTAAAGGGCGATGACGCTGGCGGCCAGTATGTTCAACAGGACGTTTACGCTGAGCCAGGAAAGCCGGCGCGAGGATCGCTTGAGGACGGGCATGCTGCGCAGTTCCTCGCCGCCCACGATACCGCTGGCCTTGCGAAACTCACTTTCGGTCTGTTCCGTCAGCTTCCCCTGCACGTCCGCGCCGCGGACCACGCCGACCAGTTCGCCTCCTTCCTTCGTGACCGGAAGCCCCAGGTAGGTATGGGTCTCGAAGAGGTCCCGCATCTGCTCGAGCGAAGTAAGCACGTTGACGCGCACGGGATCCGTCGCCATGATTTCCGTGAGCCGCTGTCCGGGCAGGGCCATCAGCACGTCACGCAGCCGAAGCACCCCCGACAGTTTCGTTCCGTCCGTTACGTACAGGTACTGCACGTCGTACCGGGTGTATTCCTCGTGCCTGTTCCGCAGGTCCTCTATCACGTCCTGCACGGAGTAATCGCCGGGAAAGGCAACGAACTCGGTCAGCATGATGCCGCCGGCCGTTTCGTCCGGATACTGCATCAGCTGCCGGACGCCCTCGGCCGCTTCGTCCGGCATCGCCTCGAGAATAGCCTCCGCTTCTTCGTTCTTGAGGTCGCCAAGCAGATCGGCCTGGGCGTCGCTGTTCAGTTGGTCCACGATCGCGGCGGCTTCGGCGGGAGGGAGATCCTCGATCAGGTCGACCGCATGAATGTCATCGATCTGGTCGATCAGATCGGCCGCGTCCCGGGGCGAAAGGAGACCGAGCAGACGGGTATGGTCCTCCTGGCTCAGGCGCGAGACGGCCAGGGCGAGTTCGGTGGCCGTCAGCGAACCGATATAGGACGGCAGCACGTGCCGTGAATCGGCCCGGACGAGTACCTGGAGATTCCGCCAGGGTTCCCGGCGGATGGGGTCTCTGTCGTCGGAATCCATGGAATCCTCCGACTTCCGGCTATTTTCGGATGGTGAGTTCGCCCGCGTCGTCGGTCCGATGCCGGCCGCCCGAGGCGCCGGCCGGATGCCCGCCGCCCGCGCCGTCGACCCGATGACGGCCGCCCGAGGCGAGCGCTTCCAGATAGGCCTCGTAGGACTGCTTGATGTTGGCGACGTAGTGAACGGGCTGGCCCCCCCGGCAGAACCCGTAGCGGGCGCGTTCGTAGTAAGCGGGTCTGGAAAGGAGCAGCATGGCTTCCTCGACGTGCCCGAACCACCGGTCGGGGTCCTTGCCCAGTTCGCCGGCCAGGCGGCGGGCGTCGAGGACGTGGCCGTATCCCGCGTTGTAGGAAGCCAGGGCGAATTGCACCCGCACCTCCATCGGCAGCTTGGGATCGAATCGGCCGAGGAGGTGATCCATGTACTTCACGCCGGCGTGTATACCCTCTTCCGGGTCATGCAGTTCGGTGAAACCCATCTGCCTGCCCGTGGCCGGCATCACCTGCATGAGCCCCTGGGCGCCGACCCAGCTCACGGCATCGGGATCGAACCTGGACTCCTGGTACATCTGGGCCGTGATCAGGCGCCAGTCCTGTCCGTAGTATCCGGCGTACTTCTTGACGTGATCGTCGAAAGGAGAAAGCTGACCGCTCAGGTCGACCCGCAGAGAATCCCTGGACCGGGCTATGGTACGCAGGTTCTCGAAGTACTTTTTGCGCATCAGGTTGAAGAACAGCCCCCTTTTCTCCTGCTCGATGTACCGGTCGAGCGCGGCGCCGAGGGCGGGATTGTTCCTGCGCACGGCCCATCCCAGCGAAGTCGGCTTGACGCGGAACGCGGCCTTCAGGTCGCGGCCATAGGCCTGTTCCACTTCCAGCAGGTTGGAATCGGCCATGGTCACGTCGTAGACGCCCTCGTCGATGCCGACCAGGATGTCCTCCGTTTCGACGTCGTCCGGCAGCCCGACGACTTCCAGTCCCTCGATGGAATCGGCAGCCGCCTCGAGCGTGGCGCGAAACGACGAACTGGCCCGGACGTGCACCGTGCGGCCGGCCAGGTCCGCGAAACGCGCGATCCCGTCTTCATCCGAGCGGACCACCACCAGTTCCTCCACGTCATTGTAAGGTATGGTGAAGTCCGCTTGCGCCTGCCGCTCTTCGTTGATCGTCATGGCCGCCGCGACGATGTCCCCCTTCCCCTCGTTCAGGTAGTCGAGCAGTTCGCCGTGGTCGTCCGGGATGACGATTTCCAGCCGGAGATCGTGCCGCCTGGCGAATTCCTTCAGGAGTTCGTATTCGAAACCGACCTGCATGCCTCGGTGGATGAAATAGGTGAGCGCGTTGTTCCGCGTGATCATGCGCAGCCGCCCGCGATTCTTCAGACCGTCCAGGTCGTCGGTGAAAACGCGTTCGCGGGTGCGCGAGATCTGCCGGGCCAGCAGAATCTCGTCGACTTTCTCCTTCAGTTCGTCGTCTCCGGGCCGCATCAGCAGGACGATCTCGCGGTTTTCCGCCAGCACGAGCGGCGCGGCCAGTTCGTCGTACGCTTTCTCGACGGCATACCACAGGTTGTCGTCGCAGACCGTGGCCTCGAACTCACCGCGGGCGACCCCGTCGATGATGCTTTCCGTCAACATCGTTTCCGGTACGACGCCGATGCGCAGTTCGGGCACCTGCTTCTGCAGCTCCAGCAAGGTCTGGTAGTATGCGCTGGACGCCCGAACGCTGATCTCCATGCCGGCCAGGTCATCGAGGCTTTCCGGAGCGTTTTCTCCGGCGGGTACGATCAGGTATTCGTCGACGAAATAATAGGGTACCGAATAGGCGGTTTTCGCCTTCCGGTCGGGTGTATCCGTAAGGTTCGCGGCGACGATGTCTCCTTCGCCCCGCAGGAGCCTGTCGACCATGGATCGGTGGTCGTTGACCGTGACCAGCCGCAGGTCCAGCTTCAGCGCTTCGGCTATGCCCTTCGCCACGTCAAGGTCGAGCTCGACCGGTTCCGCGTTGCGGGGCAGATGGTCGATGGCGTCCGGTCGGACGAGGACGCGGACGACGCCCCGTGCGCTGAGTTCGGGGAGATCCCCGGTGTACCTGGGCGGTTCCGGCAGCCCGGAACCATCGCAAAGTACCGCGGTCGAACAGATCATTACGGCCGAGAAAAACAGGCCGGCGGCGCGATTCGACACCCCTTCCTCCATACGGATTTGCCCGTTTCGGGCGATCCTGACAGGTCGGCCTCGACTTGACAGTCCGCGGGCCTTCCGTTATGATACAGCCCCTGAAATATATGCATTTGGACCGGGGACGCGACAAAAAAGTCGAGAGAACCGGTCCCGGCGGGAAGGAAAGGACGATGGAAACCCTCTACAATCTCCTCGAACGGTCGTGGCAGTGGACCGGCCAGGAAATCGGCGTAACCTTCGCGATTCTGCTGGGGACCTTCGTCTTCCGATGGCTGTTCAGGCACATGATGGACCGCGTCGCCGCGCGGCTGGCCCGCATTACGACGACCCACGTGGACGACCTGCTGGTCGTGGCGGTAAAGAAACCGCTGGAATGGGTCGTCGTCGTACTGGGTCTCTACCTGGCCATCTATACGCTGCGGCCGCCGGAAATGGTCATGGGCGTGCTGAGAGCCGGGTTCTGGGTGCCCTTTTCCCTGCTGACGGCCTGGATGATCTTTCGATGCGTGAACGTATTTACGTCGATGCTCAAGGAGTGGGCGCACAAGACGGACACGACGCTGGACGATCACCTGGTCCCGATCGTCGAGCGGTCGCTTCAGATCATGGTGTGGATCATGGCGGCGCTCATGATCCTGCAGAACCTTGGTTACTCGGTCTCAGGATTGCTGGCCGGCCTGGGGATCGGCGGCCTGGCCGTGGCGCTCGCCGCCCAGAAGACCCTGGCCGACGTCTTCGGGTCCATCATGCTGCTGGCCGACCGGCCCTTCGTCCCCGGCGACTGGATCGTGTCGCCCGACCGGGAGATCGAAGGCGTGGTGGAGCGCATCGGGTTCCGCAGCACCCGGATCCGGACGTTCGAACAGACCGTCGTGGCCATTCCCAACAACCGGCTGGCGGAGTTCGTGATCGACAATATCTCATCCCGTCCGTACCGGCGGGTATGGATCACGGTGGGACTCACCTACGATACGCCGTCGGACCGGATGAGAGAGGCCGTTTCGAGGATTGAGAACCTGCTTCGCACCCATCCCGAGGTCAGCCAGGAATCGACCATACTGGTCCGCTTCAACGAGATTTCGGAAAACTCGCTCGACATCATGGTCTACTATTTTACCGCGACGACGGTGTGGGAGGATTACCTGAGGATCCGGGAAGACGTCAACCTGAAGATCATGGAGATCGTCGAATCGCTCGGACTGCGGATGGCCTTCCCCACCCGTACGGTCCATGTGTCGCCGGAGCCGGAAGGCCGCGGGCCGGAGCCGGAAGGCCGCGGGCCGGAGCCGGAAGGCCGCGGGCCGGAGCCGGAAGGCCGCGGGCCGGAGCCGGAAGGCCGCGCGCCGGAGGGTTAGCCGTCACAGGGCCACGCGGTCCAGCCAGGCCGGGTCCGCTTCGATGCCGAACCCGGGTGCGTCGGAGGGTGTGAGGAAGCCGTCTTCGATCACGGCGGTCCCCGGCAGCTCGACCATGTCGGCCAGGGGCACGCCGGGCGGAGAGACCCCGCTGGACCGTTCTCCCCAGCGGGCGGCGGGCATGGCGAAGACCAGGTGTTGTCCATAGGGATCGTTCATGGCGCCGTGGGGCGCCGCGGTCAGGCCGGCGGCCTCGGCGATATGGCAGATGCGGACCGCGGAGGACAGTCCGCCGCACCACTTGACGTCCGGTTGAAAGATATCCACCAGCCCGTGCTCCGCGGCGTAAAGGAACGGTTCCGCCAGGTACCAGTGCTCCCCCGTGGCCAGTCCCTGGGCCGGCAGGCGGCGCCGGACGGCCGCGAATCCGGCCAGGTCGTGGGGCATCAGGTAGTCCTCCAGCCACTTCAGCCGGTAAGGTTTCAGCGTTTCACCCAGCCGCACGGCGTATTCCACGTCGAGGGCCATCCAGCAGTCGAGCATCAACTCGACGTCGTCGCCGATGGCCGCCCGCGTTTCCGCCACCATCTCCTCGGCCCGGTTCAGCCCGTCGATCCCATCTTCGGGGCCATAGGGCATGGGCAGCTTCACCGCCCGGAATCCCAGTTCCAGGTACCATACGATATCGAACCCCGTGGCATAGCAGGGGATGCGCTCCTTCTGCGGACCGCCCAGCAACTCGTACACCGGCCTGCCGAGCAGCTTCCCCTTCAGGTCCCAGAGCGCGAGGTCCACGGCGCTGATGGCGAAACCGGCCGCGCCCTGGCTTCCGTACGGGGCGCTGGCGCGGACCATGAGGTCGTAGCACTTCTCCGTTGCCATGACGGGCTGCCCCGTCAGCAAGGTCCTGAAGTGATCGTTGATGATGGGAAGGACGGGGCCGCTTTGCTGGGTGATCCCCAGGCCGAATGTTCCGTCGTCCGCTTCGACGACGCATGCCGCGGTCGGCCAGGTAGGTCCCGCGGCCGAACGCTTTCCCCGGTATTCCGGGTACAGGTCCATGGGCCCTGCGGGCTGGCGGCCTTTCCTTTGCAGGGAGGATTTGACCGCTTTCCGGGCGCGGGACAGGTCCACGGCGAAGGCGCGTATGTTCCGGATGTTCATGGGTCCGCTCCTTCCGGGCCGCCGCCTTGGCCGTCTTTCACGATGTCCTTGACGTGGTTGTAGTGGGCGGTCTCGGTCAGTTCCAGGGTTTCGGGAGACAGCACGGCCTTTATCTCGTCCGGAAACGGCGTCGCGAGTCCGGCGTGCTGGGGCTTGTAACGCAGCACCAGGATGCGCCGGATGCGGTCCCTGGGCCGCCATTCCAGGATGCCGTGGGTCATGAGTTCCGACGTCACGACGATGTCCCCGGCCCTGGGCGTGAGGTTGACCACGCCCGGCGCGAGGTCCTCCGTACCGTGCATGAGCCCGTTGTTGAACAGGTTCTCCGGTCGCGGGAAATTCGCCTTGTGGGAACCGGGCAGCACGATGAGGCCGCCGTCGCCGGGAAAAACGTCGTCCAGGTAGGGGAACACGATGATGTCGTCGCAATAGACCCGTCCGTGATGGGTTTCGTACCGGGTGCTCTCCCACCCGAATCCCTCCCGGGCGCAGTGCAGTCCGCCCACGGCCGATTCGCCGGGACGGTCCACCTGGAGGGTGCCGCTGATCAGCCGGGGCTTGTCGTTGGTGAGTTCCCGGACGATGGGCCAGATCGACGGATGGCGGGTCAGGGCCTCCAGCGACTTGTCGAAGGCGAACCCGTGGAGGTGGCGCTTGCCGTCGAATCCGAACCCGGGCGGCAGCCGGTCCTCCGGGGTGTTCATGTACCGTGCCGAAGCCCGCTGGCAGGCCGCGAGTTCCTCCTTTGAAAGCGCGTTTTCGACGTGCAGGTATCCGAATACATCGAACAGGTACCGTTGTTCCGGGGTCATCATGCCGTGCTCCTCGCGATTGTCCCGCCGCCTCCCGGTGCGGCAACCGGGGCTTCGTTCACACCTTGAATTCCCGCAGGAGATCATCCAGCCGCCGGACGAACCGCTCCCGTTCGTCGTCCGGGACGTCGTGCGCGCGGGCCACCACGCCGCCGAGGTTCAGGCCGGGGCGGTCCGGACGATGGGGCGGTTCGAATATGGCGACGTCGTCCGCCGAGTACCCCGGATAGCAGGTGACGCTGGGCGCGGCGCAGAGTCCCTGCCGCAGATGGGACATGGCGCCGTTCGTCCCGTAGACCGCACAGGCGTCCCTCAGGCAACGGGGCAGATGGGTCGGGCTCGAGACCAGGATGACCCGCGCCACGCCGTGATCGACGAACACCTGGCCGGCGCGGGCGATTTCGTCGCGGGTATTCCTCGACTCCGTGTCCAGACGCAGCATGGATTCGATCCGCCGCCTGAACCGGCCGGCCGACGGGGGATGTTCCAATTCGGGCAGGTAGCGTTCGAAAATCGAGAACCCGGCGAGCTCATCGAACCGTTCCCACAGCAATCGGGCTGTTGCCTCGGATTCCAGCAGGCCGTCCTTCCGGGACGCGCCGGAACCGAAGACCATCACGTCCGCCTGCTCGCTCAGGGCGACGAACACCCCCATGGGCACGCGGCCGGCCTGATCCCGCGCCACTCCCCAGGCCACGGACTCCCACTGTTCCGCGTGCAGGTTGTACCCGTGGACGAGGACGCCGGTCTTCCGGCGGCCGGCGGCGGGGGACTCACCGTTCGACGTGGGCTCGCTCATTCCAGGCTCCATCATCCCCGAAGGAAATGCACCGGGAGGCGAAGTGCTTCAGGGCGCCGCTCTTGACCACGATCGCTTCCGGCCTCAACACGGCGGCATAACTGTTCAGGAGGGCGATCAGGTCCAGCAGGGACCGGTAACCCGATATGCCGGACATATCGATGTATATCTTGGTGAACTCCTCGTTCAATTCCAGCGCCGCTCTTACGTCGAAGGCGTCCAGCGCTTCGAACCGGATGTGGGGATGGCGTTCCCGGGCCCGTTCGATTACCGCGAGGCTGACGTCCGTGCCGATGACGGAAGCGGCGTGCTCGGCGATGATCGTAGTGGTCGTGCCCCATTCACATCCGATCTCGAGCACGGTGTCGGTTTCATTCACCCATATGGGTACGCTGGCACGGTATTCCTTTACGCCGCGGGTGCCCACGAACAGGGTATTGGACCGGTACTGCCTGTCGTTCGCCATATCGGACCAATAAATACGGGACCCGCGGCATCGTCAAGCGGGACGGTGCGCCCCCTGGCATGGCGCCCGCGCTTGCGGTTTCGCCGGGAGCGGATGTTTTTACGTTCGGGAACAGTGGATACTTTCCGTTCCGGACCGGCTTACTACGCATCAGCTTCCGGTCGAACGATAGTACCGCAGGCCCAGGCGCCAGATGAACAGCGAAAGGACGAAGTACAGCAGGCCGACCAGGGGGGCGGCGTATTGAAACGCCAGGGACGTGCCGAGCGGGTCAGACCGGCCGAGAATCGCCAGGACCGGGAAATAGGTTACACATCCCATGGGGATCACCATGGTGAAGAACCTGCGGAACCAGGCATGGTAAATGGAGAGCGGATATTTCGAGGCTTCGATCCCGCCGTAGGTCAGTACGTTCATGAGTTCGAGGGTTTCCGTGGTCCAGAAGGACACCGTGCCGATGTTGATGAAGAGACCGAGGAAGAAGCACGCGCCGCAGAACACGGTTACCGCGGTGAGCGCGATCACCGGCAGGGTCCATTCGATATCCAGGTACAGCGTCGCCCAGAGGAGGACGCCGCCTCCCTGCAGGAGACGTCCGAGGCGTTTCAGCGTGAATTCCCTGCCTATCAACTGCAGGACCGTGCTCCTCGGCCGGAGCAGCATGCGGTCGAATTCCCCTGTGCGCACCAGGTCGCCCACGTGGTCGAACCCGCGGGACAGGCTGTCTGTGAAGGCGAAGGCGACGTTTACGAGTCCGTAGAAGAAGGCGACCTCGGCGAGCGACCACTGGCTCAGGCTCTCGAAGCGGTCGAAGAGGGCGAGAATACCGACGAACTCCACCCCGGTACCGAGCAACTGGCCCAGCGTCCCCAGTATGAAGGAAACCCGGTACTGCATCTGGCCCCGAAGGGAGATGCTCACGTAGTGGCTATACAGGGAAAGCGGATTCGCCATGCTTCAACCTCCCTGGACGACCAGGCGGCGGGTCGCTTTCGAGAGGAGCCATGCGCCGAATGCGACCAGTACGATGATCCAGATCAACTGGTGCAAGAGCACGGACCAGGCTTCCGTGATCGGGATATGGCCCATGTACAGTCTGAACGGCGCGTCGCAGATACCGCGAAAAGGCAGGATTTCGAGTATGCGTTGCGCCCAGTCGGGGAAGAGCGGGAGGGGAATGACCATCCCCGCCAGCAAGTATATCGCCGGCGATACCAGGAACGTCACGCCTTCTCCCGAAATCGTCCACATCAGCGAAATGGAAAGGATCACGGTGAGCGCCGTGCTGAGCAGGACCGCACCGGTGGTCGCCGCCAGCCAGACGGCCAGGGCTTCGGGAGATTCCGGAGGCTGCATCCCGAAAAAGAACAGCGCAAGGACCGCCAGCGGGATGGATCGCATGAACGTAGGCGCGACCCGGAACGCCAGCGACCGCGAGAACCAGTACGTATAGAGGTTTACCGGTCGCACGAGTTCATAGGCCACGGTGCCCGACCGCACCATGGAGCGGATTTCCGTATCGGGATTCCACGGCAGCAGGCCGAGCAGGGCCTGGCCCAGCCAGATGTAGGTCACGACGTCCTCGAGGTGCATGGGCTGGGGAGCGTTCGTGGACCGGTAGAACGCCTCCATGGCCATGACGCGGATCGCGCCCCAGCCGATCTGCGTGACGAACCCGGCGATGGCCGCGGCCCGGTACTGGAGCATCATGCGGAACCGGGCCGACAGCACGGCGGTGTGTGGGAGGATCGACGAGTGTATCATGCCTGCGCGGATATCAACGGAGTTCGTGTTCGTCGTAGAGCCGGGAAATGATCTCTTCGATCGGCGGATGCTCGACGAAAAGGTCCTTGATGGCGTACTTCGCCGTGATCCGGCTGATCAGGGCGGCCGTCCGTACGCGGTCCGGATCGAACTGAAGGTGTACGCGGTTCCCGCTTCGCGAGATGAAGGCCACGTCCGGGTCGGCGATCTCCTGGCCTTCGTCGAGCAGATCTATGATGAGGCGCCGCTCCCGGGTGACCCGGGCGCGCAGGTCGTCCAGCGTGCCGTCGGACAGTATCCTGCCGTGACCGATCACCATGACCCGTTCGCACAGCTCCTCGATGTCGTCCATGTCGTGGGTGGTCAACACGACGGTGACGCCCCGTTCCCGGTTGAGCCGCTTGATGAAATCCCGTACGGCGAGCTTCGAAACGGCGTCCAGGCCGATGGTGGGCTCGTCCAGGAAAAGCACCGACGGCGCGTGGAGCAGGGCCGCGGCCAGGTCGCACCGCATGCGTTGTCCGAGACTGAGTTGACGCACGGGGACATCGTAAAGGGGCTCCAGGTCCATCAGCGCCGCGAGTTCGTCCCTCGCCCGCCGGTAATCACTGCCCTCGACCCGGTAGATATCCCGGAGCAGGTCGAAGGACTCGATGACGGGCAGGTCCCACCACAACTGGGTCCGCTGGCCGAACACCACCCCGATGTTCGCCGCGTTGACGATCCGGTCCCGCCAGGGGATGCGCCCGTCGATCTCGCACCGGCCCGAATCGGGCACCAGGATGCCGGAGAGGACTTTCACGGTCGTGGACTTGCCCGCGCCGTTGGGACCGATATAGCCCACCAGTTCTCCGGGCGCGATTTCGAAAGAGACCCGGTCCAGCGCCTTTATCGTGCGGTAATCCCGGCGCAATACCCCGTGGAACGCACCCCAGAGGCCGGACCGCCGCCGGGCGATGCGGAAAGTCTTCACGACGTCGTCGACGAGGATCTGCGGCACGGATATCGTCCTCGAAACAAGGTGGCGGGCATGGTACGGTCCCTGGCGTACCGTGCTCCGTGTGAACAGGGAAGTGAAAGAGGTCCGCCGGGCTAGCCGCCATCGGGAAACGCGGAAAGGCAGGTCGTGCTCAGTCCGCCCCGGACGAGCGCTTCCCAGCACCGTACGGGGGATTCGCCGAGCAGCGGAAGCAGGTCGGTCCGAAGGCTTTCGACGGCGGCCGGCGCGGGCCCTTCGGAGTCCAGGTTCGCCAGGCGGTTGAGGGCGTCCATGGCGAAACCGACGCAGATGACGTTCTTGTCGTCGAGCACGACCGTTTTCAAGGCTTCGATGACGGCCTCCAGCGCATCGCCGGCCAGGTGAGCCCCGTGGGTACAGAGGATGACCGCGGACCAGAGGGCGTTCTCCCGCACCGCCGAGCGAACCGGCTCGAATCGCTCCAGCCCCATATCGACGCCGTTGCCTTCGCAGATGTCGCACTCGTCGGTGGGACGGGCGAACTTGATGCTCCGCTGCTGGGCCAGGTCCATGCCCAGCCGGTTCTCTTCGATTTCGAGACTGCGGACGAGCGCCTCGAGACAGCGCGGAATGAGAGATTGTCCGATGCCCGTCCCCGCCGCGCGTCGACCCAGGCAGCCCAGCGTGCCCGCGGCCACGGCCCGGACGTAGACGGACGGATCGCCGTGAAGCAGCGCGGTCGCCGATACCAGTACTTCTTCGGTGAGCGGCGCGCAGTCGCCCAGTCCGTACACCCCCGCCTTCCTGACCCATTTGACCGGTGACTTCGTCGCTTCGACGAAGGTGTCCGCGGCCGGCGCCCCCACGGCGACCAGGCCGTAGGTCGCCGCGCGGCGGACGCTCTCCCGGTGGCTGTACAGCGCCGCGCCGAGATGCTTGAGTGCCAGCGCGTCGTCCCCGATCGAGGCGAGCTTGTAGGCCGCGCCGATGCGGCGGGGTTCCGACTCGTCGCCCATGGCGTGCAGCTGCTCGTGCAGGTCGCGCGCCTCGGCTTCGCGTTCCGTCGGGGGGAGCGCCGCGGTTTCAGGCCGCGGCGGAGGCGTCCGGCCGGTCTGCATCCAGTGACCATGGTACCGCCAGACCGCCGTCACGCCGTCGTCCGCCTCCCCCAGGTCGACCCCGGTCAAGGGGTCCGCGCCGAGTTCGCGCCAGGCGGCCTCGCCGGGCCCGGCGCCGTCGCGTCCGTCCGGTTCGGTGGTGCGATAGATCCAGAACCGCCACATGAATCGCGGATGGCTGTCCCAAAGGCGCCAGTCGTCGCGCCGGTGGTTCCCCCGGTGGAAGGTGTTATGGGAGTACAGCAGCACGGTGCCCGCCCGCAGCGGCGCGGCTTCGAAGGGCCTCACGAGCGGCCAGCCCGTGTTCGCCACCGCCTCCCGCATCCGAACGTCGTGGGCCGTGCGCCGGTGGACGACGTCCTCCGGGTCGTACCCGGAATCGGGGCCGCTGACCGGGACGCCTTCCAGTCCGCTGATCTGGTATTCGAAATCCAGGTGGTCGGCCCCCGCGAAGTTGTCGTGGTTCTCTTCGTGGTTGAACGTCCAGTAGTGGGAGTAGGGGATGGTGGCCGTGGGCCCCATGACTTCGGTCACGTCCTGGGGATAGTACAGCATTTCGATCTGCACGGCCTGGTGGTGGCGCTGCTTGCGGGCGTTGTACGGGCCGTTGTCGTCCTTGTGCCAGTGCTGGTCCCGCGCGCCGCTCGCGAAGGAGGCGTTGTGGGTAAAGGGGACGATGGCCCAGTTTCGTCCCACGATCCGGTTGCAGGCCTCGACCACGCCCGGGGCGTTGATGACCTTCAGGACGTCCGGAATGCCGCCCGGCGTCACCGCTTCGCGCGCCAGGTAGGCCTGCTTTTCCCGGTCATATATACGATGATGTATCTCTTCGGGGATGCCGAGGCTTTCGGGCGGCAGGGCGACGATGCCGCGGCTGGCGAAATCCCGGACGAGGTGGTCCGGTTCGGTGTAAGGCAGGGAGGAATAGGTTTCCGTAGCCACGATCAGCGCTGTCTTTCCCGTGATGTCTGAGGTCTTCGCGCGACGGGCCGCGACGCGCGGCGACAGGGCCGTATGGCGTAACGATGGCACGCGCCCGTGACGTTCCGTCGAGTCGATGGACGGTATGGATCACATGTATCGGATGGACCGCATGGAATCTACAATCGATGGGATAGGACGTCAAATCCGAAATGCATCGGGAATGCATCGATTCGCCGACGGCTCAATCGTGGCGCAACGCGTCCACGGGATCGGTCCGTGCGGCGGCGACGGCTCAATCGTGGCGCAACGCGTCCACGGGATCGGTCCGTGCGGCGGCGACGGCCCGGTAGCTTACCGTGAGCATCGTGACGGTTATGGCCAACGCAGCGGCGAGCAGGAACATCCCGGGAGACGGGTCCGTACGGTACGCGAAGCCGTCGAGCCAGTCGTCCATCACGACGTAGGCTATGGGCCAGGCGATCAGGATGGCGTACGCGACCAGCCGGACGTATTCTTTCGAAAGGAGCGCGACGATGCCGGAGACGGACGCGCCCAGCACTTTCCGCAGGCCGATCTCCCGGGTCCGTTGTTCCGCCGTGAAGGAGGCGAGCCCCAGCAGGCCGAGGCACGCGATGAAAACGGCCAGTATCGAAAAGCTCCGGAAGATGCGCCCCTGCCGCGTTTCGTTCAGGTAAAGGCGGTCCAGGTCCTCGTCGAGAAAGGAGTAGGTGAACGAGTCTTCCGGGTAGACTTCGCGCCAACTGCTTTCCAGGAATCCCATCGTTCCGCCCACGTCGTCCGGGGCGATCCGCACGGCGAGGTAGTGGAGCGGGTCCGGCCCGGGCGCCAGCTGCAGCATCATCGGTTCGATACCGCTGTGCAGCGACCGCACGTGGAAGTCCCTCACGACCCCGATGACACGCCCGTCCTTGAAGTTGCCCAGGCGGATCTTCCGGTCGAGCGGGGCGCCTTCCCACCCGAGCCATCGGACGGCGGCCTCGTTGAGCACGAACGCCTGCAGCGTATCCGTGGGGAAGGACCTGGAAAAATCGCGGCCCGCCGTGACTTCCATGCCCATCGTGCGGATGAAGTCGTGATCGATCCACATGTTGTTGATGCGGACCGGTTCCTCTTCCGGCGCGCCGTCCGGCGTGAAGAGGATGTCGTTCACCAGGCCGCCCGGCATTTCGTTCGCCACCGTAACGCCCAGTACGTTGGGATGGCCGGCGATCCTGTCCTTGTAGGCATTGTAGATCTGGCGCTGCCGGGGATCTCCGAGGGGCATGACCACCAGCGCTTCCTTGTCGAATCCCAGGTGTTTGTCCTGCACGAACCGCATCTGGTCCGCCACCACGCCCGTGCCGATGATGAACACGACCGACAGGACGAATTGCAGCACGACCAGTATCTTCCGCAGGCTCGCATTCACGCCGCCCGCCCGCGACGACCCCTTCAGCACGGCGACGGGCCGGAACGAAGACAGGAACAGGGCGGGATAGCTGCCGGCCAAGGCCCCGGCCAGCGCCACGATCGCGAACAGGCCGAATAACACGGCCGGATCGTCGAAGGCAAAGATCAGCTCCTTGCCGGCCAGGGCGTTGAACGCGGGGAGAAAGGCGTAGACCAGGCCGGCGGCCAGGCCCAGGGACAGCAGCGCCATGATCGTGGATTCGCCCATGAACTGGCCGAACAGCTGCAGGCGGAACGCCCCCAGCACCTTGCGGATGCCCACTTCCCGCGCCCGGCCGGCGGAGCGGGCCGTCGCCAGGTTCATGAAGTTGATGCAGGCGATCAACAGGAGAAAGAACGCGACGGCCGAGAAGATGTAGATATAGGCGACGTCGCTGTTCGCGCCCAGTTCCCCGTCGAGGTTCGAATGCAGGTGGATGCCGGTCAAGGGCTGGAGAAGGGCTTCGATTTGCGCGTTGATCTGGCGAAGGGCCGGTCCGTAGCGTGATTCGACGAACTCCGCCAGTTTCGGTTCGAGGGATTCGGGCGGGTATCCATCGGCGAGCAGCAAGTAGGTATACAGGTCCGGCGCGAAGTTCTGCGTGTTCCTGCCGTAACCCGGACCCCCGTAGATGGGGTTGACGTTGAGGGTTTCGAAGGACCCCAGGAAGCCGAAGGTCATGTGGGAATTGCGCGGCACGTCTTCCATTACGCCGGTAACGGTCAGGTCGTACGTGTTGTCGAGTCGGATCACTTTGCCGAGGGCTTCGTCGCTTCCGAAGTACCTGGCCGCCGTGCTCTCGGTCACGACCACCGTGTTGGGGGCGTTCAGGGCCGTGTTCGCGTCGCCGCGCACCAGTCTGAAGTCGAACAGGTCCAGGATGCCGGGGTCCGCGAAGTAGAAACCCGGTTCGTTGAACCGCCTGTCGCCTTCCACGTACGTGACCTGCCAGGAGACCAGCGGCGCCTTTATGCGGGTGAACCCTTCGACTTCCGGGAAGGCGCCGGCCAGCATCCAGCCCCAGGCCGTCGGGCTTCGCGCGGTACGGGTTTCCGCCCTGTCCACGGTCTTGATCGCCATGGTCAGCCGGTAGATCCGGTCGTGGCGAGACGCGTACCGGTCGTAGCCGAGTTCATCCTGGACGTACAGCAGGATCAGGATGCAGCACGCCATCCCGACCGCGAGCCCCAGCAGGTTGATCGAGGCGTACCCCCTGTGGCGCAGGGTGTTTCGATAGAATATCGTGAGGTAGTTCCGGAACATGATCGCGTGGCACCCCGGCGCGGGCGGAGGTTTGGCGGCACCCCGGCGCGGGCGGGGATATGGATGAACAGGCGCGTCAGCGGGCAAACGGCCGGGCGTTCGATGCGCCGCCGGACGTTCGCGCAGGCCGATTACGATGTGTTCGACTCGATCGGGCCGGAAAAGGTTGCAGTGGAAGAAGGCTTCGGAGCCCGCGGCGGATGGGGGAATAGTCGGCGCGGGAACGGGGGGCGTTCCGGAACGGCGTCGCGCAAGACCGGCCCGCCGGGCCGAGCCGGCTTGCGGACCGGCTGCGAAGCCGGATATTCACGGTATCTGTGGTTAATGCCGAGGGACAGAGTCGAACTGTCGACACATGGATTTTCAGTCCACTGCTCTACCGCCTGAGCTACCTCGGCAATCGCGCATGGCAAAGCCTGTCAAAATTAGGGATGCCGGCGCGGATTGTCAACAGAAATACCCCGTGTGAAACGAAAGCCGCCAGCGAAAGCCGCCGGCTTCCTTCGGCTACTTGCCCTCGACCGTGCTGTCGTCGAAATGCAGCATGAATTCGATATAGTCGAGTTCCCGGTCGATCGCCTGCCGTTTGGTGACGATGGTGTTGGTGGCCAGGTAGTGGGCCAGGCCGCGGAACTGCTGGCGGACGCGGACGAGGCGGTTTCGGAGATACGGCCCGTTGGGGTTGTCGCCGGGCATGGCCAGGATCTGGCCGTAGAGCCGCTCGATCCTCCCGTCCGTGTCGACCAGAGGGTTGCGCACCTCGTCGATGTAGTCCTGGTCGTGGCATTCGCCGCAGGGCGCGGTGATGGACACCATGTCGATGTGCACTTCCCGCACGTCGTGGCTGTTGTGGCAGGTGACGCACCCGGGCTCGAAGTCATTGGCCTCGAACAGGTCACCGTGGGCGCTTTCGTAGAAGCTCTCCAGGGCCTCCGGGTGACAACGTCCGCAGTCGTCCGGGATGGCTTCGGGCAGGGGCGCGTCCATGAACCCGTTCTGCTCGCCCATGGCCACGGTGAGGATGGTGCTCGTGGGATCGCCCCCGTGGCAGGTGTCGCAGAACACGCCGCGCCACGCGTGAATGCTGCCCTGCCACTCCGCCACCTGTTTCGCGAGCGGTTCGCCCAGGCGCTGGTGACACAGGGCGCAGTTGTCGGTCATCCGCGTTTCGAGCTTGCGCCAGCTCGTCACGGGAGAATCGGGGGTTCGCTGCCCGCGGGCCGTCGGCAGGGCCACGGCGACCATGACGGTCAGCAAGGCCAGCGCGGCGGCGGATCGGAGTAAGTAGGCCATTCGGTACGCTTTCCTGGTTGCTGTTCCCTCCACCCGGCGGGACGAAGGCGGACGGAGTAATGTACACCGGGCGCCACGGCCCGCTTCAACAAATAACGCCGCGGTAGATTGTAACCGCCGGCGTCTCCGCGATCAAGCACAAACCCCGCATGCCCCCGGGCGGACCGCCATAGAATTCCCTTTACAGCTTACACCGGGATCCTATCTTTACCTGAGCGATTTTATTGCTTGAGACCGCGGGAAACGTCGCCGACCAATACGGGGAATACGAATGAAACTGGTTCAATTCTACGAGCCCGGCCAGGAGTCCGGCCTGGGCATCGTCCAGGACGATCATGTCATCGACCTCACGGAGATCATGCCGGAGGTGGAGACCGTAAACGACCTCATGCACGTCTCCGGGGCCGCGCGCCTTTCACTGGCCGAGCTTATCGACCGCGCCGTGCAGGATTACGACGGCCAGTTGTCCGGATTCACCTACGAATCACTCGACGTTACGCCGGACGCGGGCGAACCGCACCTCATGGTACCGGTTTTCGCGCCCGAGGTGTGGGGCTTCGGCGTGACCTATAAGCGGAGCGCCGAGTTCAGGGACGACGACGCCCAACAGACCATCTACGACCAGGTGTACCATTCCGACCGGCCCGAATCTTTCTTCAAGGCCACCGCTTCCCGGTGTTCCGGGCCGAACGCGCCCATTTGCGTGCGCGGCGACTCGAATTTCACCGCCACGGAACCCGAACTGGCCTACGTGCTGGGCGACGAGGGCGAAATCGTCGGCTACACCCTGTGCAACGACGTTTCGGCCTGGGATATCGAGAAGGAGAATCCCCTCTACCTGAACCAGTCCAAGATCTATCAGGGCTGTTGCGCCCTCGGCCCCACGCTCGTCACCGCCGACGAGATCGACGATCCGTACGACATCGACATTCACTGCCGGATACTGCGGGAAGACGCCGTCGTGTTCGAAGGGTCGGCCAACACGTCGCAACTGGCGCGCAGCTTTGACGATTTGAACGAATACCTCTACCGGGACAACCTCATTCCGGCGGGCACCGTCGTTTCCACGGGCACGGGCATCATCGTTCCGGGCGACCTGGGACTGAAGGAGGATGACATCGTCGTGATCTCCTCTCCCCAAATCGGCGTGCTTTCCAACCCCGTACAGCAACTGTAGACCGGATGCGGCCATGGCTAGACGGAACGCTGGACTCAACCGCCACCAGAAGGCCTGGCGAAAGCCGGGCGAGGAACGCGTGAGCCGGGCGGATATCGCGGAACTCCTGCGCCTGTCCCGGAGCATGGAACCCGAGGACCGGGTCGTGGCGGCGACCTACATGTGTCCGTGCCACGTCCGTCACCGCAACGAAGAGGTCTGGCAGGCGCTCTACCGGATGATGGAGGATGAAGACCCCCGCGTCCGACGCCGGGCCTGGCATACGCTGGAAGACGGCGGGTGTCCCACCGATCCGGCCTTCGAGCCCATTGTCCGCCGGGCGCTGCAGACCGAGACCGACCGGCAGGTGCTCGGATTCGCGCGGCGGTTCGCCGAGCCGATTCAGCAGGACGATGCCATTGCCCTGAAACGGGCGGGAAGCCCCGCGGACCGGCAGCAAGGCAAATGCGACTTCTGCGGCGGGACCGGGGTGCCGGTGAGGCGGGATTACGATACGGAGATCCCCGCGGGCGGAATGACCCGCGCCGCGTGGATCTGCGACGATTGTTCGGCGGGTTGACGAAGATCCCGGACCGCATGTTCGCCGTGAGACCTTCGACCTGAGACGCGCGACCCTGTTCCACGCTCCTCGCCAGGCCGGCCCTGGAAAGGCATTCCGGATCGTAAAACATGGAAAAATTCGAAATCGCCGTGATCGCAGGGGACGGAGTCGGCCCCGAAGTCATCGAGGAAGGCATAAAGACGCTTGAAGCGCTGGGCGACCCGGCCTTTCGCTTTACCCGGTTCGACTGGAGTTCCGACCGCTACAAGCGCACCGGGCGGTTCATTCCGGAAGGCGGCCTGGAGGAACTGGCCGCGTTCGACGCCATCTTCTTCGGCGCGGTAGGCGACGAGGAAGTCCAGGACCACATCACCCTGAACAACCTGATCCTGCCTATTCGCCGGAGGTTCGACCAGTACGCCTGCGTCCGGCCCGCCTACCTGTACGAAGGCGTCCGGTCTCCCCTGGCGGATCAGGGGCCCGGCGACATAGACCTGGTGGTCATCCGGGAGAATACCGAAGGGGAATACGCCGACATCGGGGGCCGGGTCTATCACCAGACCGACCAGGAGGTGGCGGTCCAGACCTCCGTCTTCACCCGGCACGGGACGGAACGCATCATCCGTTACGCCTTCGAAGAAGCGCGGCGCCGCGGGGGTAGACGCAAGGTCACGTCCATCACGAAGTCGAACGCCCAGGGCTACGGCATGGTGTTCTGGGACGAGGTGTTTGATAACGTGAAGCGGGAATACGGGGATATCGAGACGGAATCTCTCCTGATCGACGCGGCGGCCATGGATTTCGTGCGCCGGCCCCAGGATTTCGACGTGGTGGTGGCCTCGAACCTGTTCGGCGACATCCTGACCGATATATCGGCAATAACCGTGGGCAGCATGGGCCTGGCCCCCAGCGCGAACCTGAACCCCGAACGACGGCATCCCTCCATGTTCGAACCGGTCCACGGGTCGGCCTTCGAGCTCATCGGCAAGCGCCAGGTCAATCCCGTCGCCACGATCCTGGCCGCGGCCATGATGGTCGAGTTCCTGGGACAGGCGAAGGCCGCGTCGGCCATACGCGGCGCCGTGGTGGAGAACCTCCGCGAAGCCGGGGTCCGCACGCCCGACATCGGCGGCGCTTCGAGCACCGTCGAAGTGGGCGACGACATCGTAGGTCGCCTGTCCGGAGGGTAGACGCGGCTCCGGTTGCCGTTGCGCGGCCGGTCAGACGAGGCCGAGTCCCGCCATGGCCCCGCGCAGCTTGTCCCGTTGCGCGGCCGGTCAGACGAGGCCGAGTCCCGCCATGGCCCCGCGCAGCTCATCCCGTTGTGCGTCCGACAGGGGCCTGCCCGGCGGCCGAGCCGCCCCGCATTCGATGCCCAGCCGCTCGGTGAGCGCCGCCTTGGCCACCGAATGGAACTCGCCGCCGCACGCGCCCAGCGCTTCCCACGCCCCGCTGGCCCGATCCTGTGCCGATTCCGCGCCCGCCAGGTCGCCCGCGCGGTAGGCCTTCCAGATTTCCACCCAGTATTCCGGCGCAATGATGGGCGGACCGTCTACGCAGCCCGTTGCGCCGATCGTCATGGCCGGAAGCATCAACCGGTGGTTGCCGACCAGGCAGTCGAGCCCCATGGCCGAGAAGTCCCGCACGTTGGGAAAGAAAGTCGAGGAATGCTTCAGTCCGGTCAACTGCGGCACCCGGTCCCGGATCCGGCGCATGAGGCCGGGCGTGATCTCGACGCCCGTGGCCTGGGGCAGGTTATAGACGAACAGGGGGAGATCCGCGGCGGCCGCTACGATGCGATAGTGTTCGGCGATCGCGTCGTCGGTCCTGCCGTAGAAGAAGGGCGGCACGCAACAGATCGCTTCCACCCCGGCGCGCGCGGCATGTTCCGCCAGCCGGGCCGCCCGTTCCGTGGTCGCGGCGCCGACATGCATGATATTGTTCACCCGGCCCCGGGACTGGTCCGCCGCCGCCGTGGCGATCCGCATGTTCTCCTCATCGCTGAGCAGAATGCTTTCCCCCGTGCCGCCAGCGATCCAGAATCCGTGGACACCGGACTCGATGTTGAATTCCATGACCCGGCGGAACGCCTCTTCATTGAAACTGCCGTCGCCGTTCATCGGGGTAATGATGGCAGGCAGGATACCTTCAAACGCGGCCATGCATGCTGCTCCTTTCAGTCGGTTCAACTTGTTTGGCGTAACAGCGTAAAAGGTAGTTCCAAATCGTCGCGCGGGTACGCGCGGCCATAAGGGAAAGTAAGCCGTCCGGCGAATCAGGGATAGGGTTATTTCACCTTCCGAACTTTCATAAACCGCTTGACAATATACGCTTTACCGACTGTTATTTTACGATCGTCATCCAGGCCAGACCGGGCCAGACCGGGCCAGACCGGGCCAGACCGGGCCAGACCGGGCCAGACCGCACGATACACCCGTTCCCGCAAGATCGGAAGCCCCATCGCATGAGCGCGCAGAACAGACTGGTACACGAATACGACAAGTTTCTGGATTGCGTGCACTGCGGACTGTGCCTTCCGGCCTGTCCGACCTATTCCGAACTCGGCGTGGAAATGGATTCCCCCCGCGGCCGGATCCACCTCATGCGGGCTTACGCGGACGGACGGATCGAACTGACGGATAACTTCGAGACCCACATGGGCGGGTGCCTGGACTGCCGGGCCTGCGAAACGGCCTGTCCCTCCGGTGTCCACTACGGCAGTCTCGTGGAAGCCGCCCGCGCCGAGATCGTCGAGAAGCGGAAGCGGCCCCTGCTCGACAGGCTGTTCCGGAAGCTGGTGTTCGAAACGCTGCTCCCGTCGCGCTTCGTACTTTCCGTCGCCTTCCTGCCGTTGCGCGTCTACCAGGGCCTGGGGCTTCAGAAACTCGTACGGATCCTGGGGCTGACCCGGCTGCTGCCTTCCAGGCTGCGCGACATGGAAGCCATGATTCCCGCCATGCCGGACCGTGCCCTGAAAGGACAGTTGCGGCCTTTCATGCCTGCCGGAGGTAAGCCGTCCTGCCGGGTGGGCCTGGTTACAGGATGCGTGATGAACGAGATGTTCACCCACGTAAACACCGCGACGGCCCGCGTATTGAACGAGAACGGCTGCGATGTGGTCATCCCGGAGGTCCAGACCTGCTGCGGGGCGCTCCAGGTACACAGCGGGGAGCGTACCGTGGCCGAATCGCTCGCCCGCAGGAACATCGACGCGTTCGAAAAGGCGGAAGTGGACGTCGTCGTCATCAACGCCGCGGGATGCGGCGCGCAGTTGAAGGAATACGGCGATCTCCTGGCCGGGGACCCCGATTACCGGGACCGCGCCCTTGCCTTCTCGGACAAGGTGAAAGACGTGCACGAGTTTCTCGCCGGCATACCCGTCAAAGAGGAGATGGGAACGGTCAGGGCACGGGTCGCCTATCACGACGCCTGCCACCTCGCCCACGGCCAGCGCGTCCGCGACGAACCCCGCGGCCTGCTGAGCCTGATCCCCGGACTCGAACTCGTCGAACTGGAGGAATCGGACTGGTGCTGCGGCAGCGCCGGCATATACAACCTGACGCACCCCGAGATGGCGGACCGGCTGCTCGCCCGCAAGATGGGTCATGTCCGGCAGGCGGACCCGGACGTGGTGGCGACCGGAAACCCGGGGTGCATCCTGCAGATCCAGCACGGCCTGCGGCGGGACGGAAGGGATATCGAGGTCCTCCATCCCGTGGAGCTGCTGGACCGGGCCTATCGCCTCGCCCGCGACGAGGAAGAGCGCCTTCAACCGACGGTATCCGACGGATAGCGGCACGCACCGGACGCATCCGGGTTCCGGCCCGGCGCCGCAACATCCCATTGGAGTGAAATACGCTATGCCTATTTTTGAATACAGCTGCGCCAATTGCGGTCAGGACTTTGAAACGCTCGTGAGGAACGCGGACGCATCGGAACACGTTTCCTGTCCCGTGTGCTCGGACGACGAAGTGGTCAGGAAGTTCTCCGCCTTCTCCACGGCGATATCGACGAAAGAACCCCCGGCGGCCAAGGCAACCGTGCCCTCCGCGCCATGCGGTCCCGCCTGCGGATGCCACCACTGATTACATGAAACCCTACTGATCCGGACCCATTCTATGCGGACCGGTCTACCGTATCGCCATTCCGGTCGGTCAGCCGGCCGCCAAACGGATAGAAGCGCATGCAAGTCGACGTGAAAATCGGACGAATCGGATCGGAAGTCGACACCTCCGTGATCATCGGGCTGTTCAAGGGCGACCGGCTCGAGGACACCGATTCCCAGGCCATGGAGGCCGCCCTGCGCCGTTATCTGGGCGCCATGCTGCGGCTGGGCGATTTCAAGGGCGATGCGCAGGAAGTCGCGGTGTTGTATCCGAGCGGCCAGGCGCCGCCCGCCCGGGTCATCCTCGTTGGACTCGGCCCTCGAAGCGACTTCAGCCTGGAGACGGCCCGCCGCGCATCGGGCGCCGCGGTCAGGCGGGCCCTTAAACTCGGCGTTACGAAACTTTCGACGGACGTGCTCGGGCCAGGCGGACCAGGCGGACCGGACGATCCTGAAACCCCCGGATATGAACTGCGGGATTGCGCGCAGGCCACCGTGGAAGGCGTGTTGCTGGGGGCCTATCGGTATGATGCACACAAGCCCGGCGGGCCCGAGCGAGCCAGGCTCGAAGACCTGACGGTCGTGATCCCGCGGCGCGCACAGGCCTATGAGGTCAGGGACGGGATCGAAGCCGCGCGAATAACCGCCGCGGGCACGACGCTTGCGCGCGACCTCTCGAACGCCCCCGGGAACGCGCTTCCGCCCCGGAAACTGGCTTCCGCCGCGCGGAAAATGGCCGGCGAGAACGGGCTGAAATGCCATATCCTGACCCGCAAGGACATTCGAGAGGAAGGCATGGGCGCGTTGATCGCCGTCAACGCGGGCAGCGAGGAACCCCCGCGATTCATCGTACTCGAGCACGGAGAACCCGCCGAAGGCCGGGACACCCTGGTCTTCATCGGGAAGGGCATCACCTTCGACAGCGGAGGCATTTCCATCAAGCCGAGCGGCGGCATGGAGGATATGAAACACGACATGTCGGGCGCGGCCGCCGTGATCGGCGCCATGCGGTCCATCGCCATGCTGAACCCTCCCCTTCACGTGGTGGGACTCGTGCCCGCCACCGAGAACCTCCCGGACGGCAGGGCATTGAAACCCGGAGACGTCATCACGGCCCTCTCGGGGAAGACGATCGAAGTCATCAACACCGACGCCGAGGGGCGTCTCGTACTGGCCGACGCCCTGGGGTACGCGGAGCGGTACCGGCCCGCGGCGGTGATCGACCTGGCCACGCTGACCGGCGCCTGCGTCGTCGCCCTCGGCCATGCGGCATCCGGGATGATGGGGAACGACGGTCCGTTGCAGGACCGGGTGCGGGCGGCCGGAGAAGCCACGGGCGAAAGAGTCTGGCCGCTGCCGCTCTGGAAGGATTACCACGACCAGATCGAAAGCCATGTCGCCGACGTGAAGAACACGGGCGGCCGATGGGGCGGCGCACTGACCGCCGGCGCCTTTCTCGAGCAGTTCATCGATCGTCCCTGGGTACATCTGGACATCGCGGGAACGGCCTACACGGATTCGAACAAGCCCTACTGTCCCAGGGGAGCTACCGGAGTGGGGGTGCGGCTGCTCGTCCAGCTGGTCAGAGACTGGAAGCCCTGATCCATGCGTATCGTCCAACTTTCCGATCCCCATATCGTGCCGGCGGCGCGGCAGCCCGTTCACGGCCAGGACACCCTGGGCCGGCTGCGCGCGGCGATAGATGCCGTGAACCGGCTCAGCCCCCCGCCCGATCTCGTCGTCATGACGGGCGACCAGGTCAACGACGGGTCCGAAGACGCCTACCGGGCCATGAAGGAGGTCCTTCCCGGCCTCCGGTTTCCCTGTCACATGGCCATGGGCAATCACGATTACAGGCCGGTCTTCCGCCGCGTCATACTGGGAGAGTCCGGCGCGGATTCGGCCCCGTATTACTATTCGCTGGACCGGGCGGGCCGCCGGATTATCGTCCTCGACACCCAGGACGAAGGGGAGGTGGCGGGGAGGCTTGACGACGCCCAGCTCGACTGGCTGGAGCGGGAACTGTCGTCCGGCCTGCCTTCCGTCATCTGCATGCATCACCCGCCGGTGCCCGTGGGCGTCCCGTGGATGGATGAACTGATTCTGAAGGACGGCGAACGGTTCCTCCGGATATGCGGGGAGTATACCGGGATCAGGCTGATCCTCTGCGGCCACGTGCACCACGACTTCCGGATGGACCTGCACCAGGCAACCGTCCTGACCGCGCCGAGCGTGGGCCTGCAGTTCCGCAAGGAGCCCGTGATCAGGGCGGACGGCACCCGCGCCATCGCGACGGACGAGCCGGCGGCGTTCCGGATCGTCGATCTCGACGGGGCGGACGGGGCGGAATGGACGGACTGGACCACCTCGATTCACCAGCTCACCACGTAAACGGGCTTTACCGGACCAGGCACATGCTGATCGATGATCTGAGGGAGATACAGGCGCGTCACGGCTACCTGCCCGAAGCGGAATTGAAATCGCTGTCGGAGCGCAAGGGCATTCCCCTCTACGAAGCCCACGGCGTGGCCAGCTTCTACCCCCACTTCAGGCTGGAACCGCCGCCCGGGGCGACGGTGCGCGTCTGCACCGACCTTTCGTGCCACCTGCACGGCGCCTGTGACGTGCTGGAAACCCTGCGGGAATCCGTGGGTTACGCCGGACTCGACGACTGGGAGGTATCGGAGGTTTCCTGCCTCGGACAGTGCGACGGCGCGCCGGCGGTCTCGATCAACGACAGCAGCTACCGGTCCATGTCCGGGGAACGGCTCGGCCGGTTCGTCGCCCGCCTGGCGGCCGAAGGAAAGATCGGCCGGCAACCCGTAAGGCGGCGGGTCAACCCGGGGCTCATCGATCCCTATGCCCATCCCCGGGCCGCGCAATCGCTGAGACAGTGGGTCGCCGGCGGCGATGGGGACCGGGTCGTGCAGGAGCTCAAGGACAGCGGACTCCGCGGCATGGGCGGGGCCGGATTCCCGGCGGGCGTGAAATGGGACCTGGTCAGGAAAACGGAATCCGACGTCAAGTACGCGGTCTGCAACGCCGATGAGAGCGAACCCGGCACGTTCAAGGACCGCGAGATCCTGTTCCACTATCCCCATCTCGTCATCGAGGGGTTGATCCTGGGCGGTCTCGTGGCGGGCGCGAGCCGGGGATACGTGTACCTGCGCCATGAATACGACCGGGAACGCGAAGCGCTCGAGAAGACCATCGGGGCGTTCTACGCGTCGGGATACCTGGGCGACGGCATATTGGATTCGGAACATTCGTTTCACCTGGAGATCTTCAACAGTCCGGGCGGATACATCTGCGGCGAGGAAACGGCCCTGCTGGAAGCGATGGAGGGCAAGCGCGCCGAACCCCGGAACAAGCCGCCGTTCCCGGGTACGCACGGGCTGCACGGCCGCCCGACGCTCATAAACAACGTCGAGACCTTCGCCTGGGTGCCCGCCATCCTGCAACGGGGCGCCCGCTGGTTCAGTTCCCAGGGCGTGAACGGCGCGTCGGGACGCAAGTACATCGCCTTGAGCGGGCACGTGAACCGCCCCGGCGTGTACGAAATCCCCCTCGGGACCCGGGTGTGCGATCTCATCGACAACGAGGGAGGCGGCGTTTCCGGCGGACGCAAGCTGAAGGCCTTTTCTCCGGGCGGCACCTCATCGGGATTCCTCCCGGCCTCCATGGCGGATATCCCCCTCGATTTCAAACCGCTGGCGGACGCCGGATCCATGCTGGGGTCCGGCGCGGTCATCGTCCTGGCCGAAGGTACGGACATGGTGGAGCTCGCCCGGAACGCGGTCGGGTTCTTCCGCAACGAGTCCTGCGGCAAGTGCGTGCCCTGCCGGACGGGCACGGATCATCTCGTGCGGATGCTTGACACGGTCCTTGAAGGCGGCGGGCGGCACGATACGCTGGAACCCGTGAACGACGTGGCGGAGGCGATGGAGCTTTCGTCCATATGCGGCCTCGGCCAGGCGGCGGCGCTGCCGCTTACCTCCGCCCGGAGGCATTTCCCGGAAGAGTTTGAAACACGATGCCGGCAGGCGACGGACCGCCGCGCCCCTCGTTCCACGGGCGGTGCCGATGCGCAGTGATTCCGTGACGCTGACCCTCGACGGCAAACGCATTACCGCGCCGGAAGGCGCCACGATCTGGGAAGCGGCCCGCTCGGCCGGTATCGATATCCCCACGCTGTGCCACGATCCCGGGATGCGTCCGGTGGCCGTGTGCCGCGTGTGCGTGGTGGACGTGGAAAACGCCCGGACCCTGCCGGCGGCCTGCATTCACCGGGTGGAAGAGGGCATGGTCGTGCGCACCGACACGGAGCGGGTCCGGCGCACCCGCCGGACCCTCGTGGAACTGCTGGAGGCCGGGCAGCCCGATGGACCGGAGCGGCGCAAGCCGGCCGAACGGGATGAGCTGGCGCGCCTGGGAAGACGGCTCGACGCGCAGCCCGCGCGGTTTGCCGCGACGAAAGTGGACGCGCCGCACCCCGCGGACCTGTCCTCGCCCGTCATCGCGGTGGACCACAGTGCCTGCATCCTGTGCGACCGCTGTGTCCGCGCTTGCGACGACGTGCAGGTGAACGACGTCATCGGCCGGACCGGAAAGGGATGCGCTACCCGGATCGCCTTCGACAACGATCTGCCCATGATGATATCCTCCTGCGTCTCCTGCGGCGAATGCGTGGCCGCGTGTCCCACCGGGGCCCTGACGGACAAGCGGCTGGTCGATACCGCGGCAAACGGGTCTGGCGCGCCAGGGTCCGGCGCCTGCGGGTCCGGCGCCCCCGGGTCCGATCGGCCGGAACAGGTCGAAGCCAGGGGCCGCGGCGCTGACGATAACCCGGCATCCGGGAACGGGCCGGATGAAGACGGGAGCACTACGCGGCGGGTCGATTCCATCTGTCCCTATTGCGGCGTGGGATGCGGGGTCTCGTACCACGTGCGCGACGGCCGCATAACAGGCGTCTCCGGCAGGGCCGACACCCACACCGAAGGCAGGTTGTGCGTCAAGGGAAGATACGGCTACGACTACACGCACCATCCGCAGCGCCTGCTGAAACCGCTCATCAGAAGGGATGACGCCTATCCGAAACGGCCGCTGTCCGCGGACTTCGAGGATTACCGCGATTTCCGTCGTTCGCTCCGGTCTCCGGAATGGAACGACCGCATACGCGAAGTATTCCGCGAAGCCGAATGGGACGAGGCGCTGGACCTGGCGGCACGCAGGCTGCTGGAGATCAAAGGCGCGCTCGGCCCGGGTGCGCTGGCCGGATTCGGATCGGCCAAGGTCACCAACGAGGAGGCCTACCTCTTTCAAAAGCTGATCCGGGTGGTCTTCGGCACGAACAACGTCGACCACTGCACGCGCCTCTGCCACGCCTCGTCCGTGGCGGCCCTCACCGAGGCCATCGGCAGCGGGGCGGTGTCGAACGCCTTCCAGGAGGTCCTCGAGACCGACGTCATCTTCGTGATCGGTTCCAACACGGAGGACAACCATCCCGTCGCCGCCACCTACATGAAACAGGCCGTGGACCGGGGCGCCAGGATGATCGTCCTCGACCCCCGCAGGCCGACCATCGCGGACCACGCGACCCGGTACGTGCGGTTCAAGCCCGGCACCGACATCGCGCTGCTCAACGGGCTGATGCACGTGATCCTGAGGGAGGGCCTGCAGGACGGCGGATTCATCGAAAGCCGGACGGAACGCTTCGAGGTCCTCGCACCGTCCCTCGAACGCTACTCGCCTGAAACGACTTCCCGCATCACGGGCGTCTCGGTCCCCGTGATCGAGGAGGTGGCCCGCGAATACGGACGCGCCCGACGCGCGATGATCTTCTGGGGCATGGGCATCAGCCAGCACGTCAACGGCACGGACAACGCGAGGGCGCTGATCTCCCTTTGCCTCATGACGGGCAATATCGGCCGCCGCGGCACCGGACTGCATCCCCTGCGCGGACAGAACAACGTGCAGGGCGCGTCCGACGTGGGACTGATCCCCCGTTACTACCCGGGCTATCAACCCGTCGAGGACCCTGTCGTCCGCCGGCGTTTCGAATCCGCCTGGGGCAAAGGCCTCGACCCGGCGGACGGCCTTACCGTCGTGGAGATCATGCACGGCGCGCTCGACGGGCGCATCGCGGGCATGTTCATGATGGGCGAGAATCCCTACCTGTCGGACCCGAACATGAACAAGGTGCGAAAAGCCCTGCAGAACCTCTCCTTCCTGGCCGTCCAGGACATCTTCCTTACCGAGACCGCCGAATTCGCGGACGTGATCCTGCCTGCTTCCACGGCGGCGGAGAAGCGGGGAACCTACGTCAATACGAACCGCATGGTGCAGATCGGCAGGCAGGCGATCGAGCCTCCCGGATCAGCGCGCCTCGACGGGGATATCCTGATCGATCTGGCCAACCGGATGATCCGGATGGAGCAGGGGGAGGACGGACCCTGCTGGCATTACGAAAACCCGGAATCGGTCTGGGAGGAAATCGTCGGACTGACGCCGTTGTTCAATGGAATCACCTATGACGCCATGGAGCGGGAAACGGTGGTATGGCCCCTGGAGGAACCGGTCCTCTTCACCGGCGACTTCCCCCTGGGCCGGGGCCGGTTCACCCCCGTGTCCTTCGCCCCGCCGGATGAACTGCCCGACGAGGAATTCCCCTACGTACTGAATACCGGCCGCGTCCTCGAGCACTGGCACACGGGCACCATGACGCGCCGCGCCCGGGCCCTCGACGCCATTTCCCCCGAACCCTTCGTCGAAATGACGCCCGGCGACCTGGAACGCCTGGGCGTCGAGGACGGCGGCCCGGTGACCGTCTCCTCGCGCCGGGGCGCCATAACGCTGAAGACGAAGGCTTCCGGCCGCGTAGCCGACGGCAACGTCTTCATCCCCTTCCACTTCAAGGAAGCCGCGGCCAACGTGCTGACCAACGACGCCCTCGACCCCGACGGTAAAATCCCCGAGTTCAAATACTGCGCGGTGGCCGTGCGGCCCGTGGCACCGACGGATTAGCAGGCCCTTCTCCCCGTCGTCAAAACGTTAAACAACCGTTCAGGTCCTGTGCTTCGCGGATCGCGACACGCCGGGCGCACGGATTTCAGGAACAGGAAATGAAACTATCCCGCTCCGGCGTTCGTAGTAGGTATGTGAACACGACCGGGAGCAGCCAGCGCGCAGCAGAATCCGGGTTCGACGCGACGTACCGGACGCACCACCAGCGAATCCTCGCGCTTTGCAGGTACCTGTTGAAGTCCGTGCAAGAGGCCGAGGACGCGACCCAGGAGGTCTTCCTCCGCGCATACCGAAACCGTTCCGGCCTGGACGATACGAAGTCGCCCCTGAACTGGCTGCTCAAGACCGCCACCAATCACTGCGTCGACCGGCTGCGGCGCCGAAGCCGCGAGGCGCTTTTCCATGAATCCGCCGACCCCGACCAGGTCGGCCCGTCCCGGGTCTCCGAGGATACGCTCGAGATCATGGTGAGGGCGGAGCAGGGGGACCGGGTGCGATCGGCGATACAGTCGCTCCCGGACCGGTACCGCGTGCCGCTCGTACTGGCCTATTACAACGAGTTCACCTACGACGAGATCGGCCATGCGCTCGATTTGAAAAGGAACACGGTGGCCACGCTGATCTTCCGTGCCAGGAAAAGACTGCGAGAGGAGTTGTCCGGAATATGCAGACCATGAGAAACGAATCGAAGCAACGTGGCGCGTGTCCGTCCGAACTCGTCTGCTCGACCTTTGCCGATGGCGAACTGACCGGTGCCGAAGCGATCGAGTTCGGCGCTCATCTGGAGACCTGCGCGCGGTGCCAGGGGCTGGTGAATGCGTACCGGAAGGAAAGGACCGCCCTCGCCGAAGTCATGGGCGATACGAAGGCCTTTCTCGATGCGTCCGCGCCTGCCCCCGCCTATGCGCCCACACCCGTCCAAGCGCCTTCGCTCTCCCACGCTCCGACGCCCGCCCGTACACCTGCGCCCGCCCATGCCTTTCGGGTGATGGGACTGGTCATCGGGTTCGCGGCGCTGTTGAGGTTGGGGCTTGGGTGGATAGCGGGCCTGGAGTTTCCATGGAGTATCGACTGGCTAAATCCTTTGAACGGATCCGGCCAGTTGTCCCTTATGTTCAGCACAGGAGCATTTTTAATCCAGGAAGGAGGATCGATCATGACTTCGATGGTAAGTGACGTCGGTTTGGCCGTTCTGTTCATCATGCTGCTGAGTTCGCTGTTCGTCCTGTTGCGTAAGCCGGTCGGGTTCCCGGTGGCGCTGGGCAGCCTGATCCTGGCGGTCGGGTACGCCCAGCCCGCGGAGGCCATCGATACGCGCACCGCCAACATCATCTCGGTCGAGGCCGGCGAGATCGTGGACGACACCCTCGTCGCCTTCGGACAAGTAGTCAGGATCGACGGGGAGGTAACGGGAGACCTGATCGTCTTCGCCCAGACGATCGAGATCACGGGTTCGGTCCGGGGAGACGTATACTCTTTCGGGAGGACGATCGAGACCGATGGCGAGGTCGGCGGCGGATTCGCCGGATTCGGGCAGATGATCCGCATCGGGGACACGATCGGGCAGAGCGTCTACGGGTTCGCCCAGACCTTCCGTTCCGGGCGTGACGCAACGATCGAGGGCGACCTGTTCGCTTTCGGCGAGGATATCAACGTGGGCGGCTCTATCGCACGCAACGCAACCGTTTTCAGCAACACCTTCACGCTGTCCGGCGAGGTAAGACGGGACGTCACCTTCGGCGGCCGGATGGCGGCGGTCCAGTCCTCCGCGTCGATCGGAGGGGATCTCGACGTCGGTCTGCCGGACGGGGACAACCTCGAACTGGATTCTTCCGCGACCGTCGGCGGCGAGACGATCGTGGACGTTCAGGAACCGAGCCGGGAAGAGGACGAAATACTGTCGGTCTGGACGATCGCGCTGACGGCGCTGTGGCTGGCGGCGGCATTCCTGTCGGGCATGCTGCTGCTCTGGGCGCTCCCCGCGCTGCGCCGCGTTCCGCTGGAGAACCTGGGCGGGATACTGGCCTCCGCGGGGGTCGGGTTCCTGATCATCACCGCCCTGCCGATCCTGTCGGTCGTACTCGCCGTGACGATCATCGGTCTCCCCGCCGGGCTGGTTATCGGCGCCGTCTGGGCGTTGGGACTGTACGTATCCAAGATCGTCGTCGCCCACTTCCTGGGCCACACGCTGCTGCGTCCGAAGCAGCAGGGCCCGCGTTCGCTGGTGCTGCCCTTGCTCCTTGGACTCGTGCTGGTGCTGGTCGCCGTCAGCCTGCCTTATGTGGGTTGGGTGATCAACCTGCTGCTGGTCATACTCGGCCTTGGCGCCATCGGACAGGCGCTCTACCGGACCGCCAGGCACGGGGCGGTCCCGGCCTGACGCCCGGGGGGCGGGGTATGGGGCGCCCGGGGGTGTGACGCCCGGCGCTCGGGGGCCTGGCGCCCCAAGCCCGGCGCCCCGAGACGGACTGCGCGGCCCTCCCGGTCGTACGTCAACTGCGCCGGGATTGCACCGAATGCGCGGCCTCACGGGCCGCCGTAACCGGCCCAGAATTCCCGGCCCCACTCGATATCAGCGTCTCCCCACGCGTCCCGCCATTCGAAAAGACGGCTGCGCAGGGCCTGAAGCCTGTCCGCGCAGGAAGCTTCGCGGGACAGGTCATGGCATTCCATGGGATCCCGTTCCAGGTCGAACAGCTGCGTCGTCCGGCGGCCGTCCACCACGTACTCGATCAGCTTGAACCGGTCGTCCTTCACCATGCGCTGCCACTGCCGGTACGCGGCGCATAGCGTGTCCCTCGGCCGCTCGCGGGGGTCTTCGATAGCCGGTGCGAGGCTCGCGCCTTCCACGGAAGCGGGCGTCTCCACGCCCGCCAGATCGCACAGGGTGGGGAAGATATCGAGCAGGTAGGCGTAAGCGTCTCGCCGGACGCCGCGGGGAATGCCCGGACCGGAGAAGATCAGCGGCACGCGTATGCTGTGCTCGTACAGGTTCTGCTTGCCGAACAGCCCGTGCTGGCCGATCGCCAGGCCGTTGTCGCCGGCGAAGACCACGATGGTGTCCTCCGCCAGGCCGCGGGCTTCCAGCGCGTTCATTACCCGCCCCATTTGCGCGTCGAGATGGGTAATCATAGCGTAGTATTCGGCGATGTGGCATCTCACGTTCACCGGATCGCGCGGAAAATCTTCCAGCACTTCATCGCGGACCTTGAGGTCGCCGTTGTCGAAGGGATGGCCGCCCATGAAATTCCCGGGAAGCGGGATGTCCTCGGGATCATACATGTCCAGGAACTCCGGGGGCATCGACCTCGGGTCGTGGGGCGCCATGAACGAGACGTACATGAAAAAAGGATCCCCGGAGTCATACCCGCTCAGCCACTCGGCGGCGCAGTCGGCGAAGAGCTCGCTAGAATGCCGGCCGGCGCGCACGTGGTCTCCCCTTCGGATCTTCAGTTCGTTCGACCGGAAGGCGTCCGGACACTGGGGCAGCGTTCCGTCGTAACGTCCGCGGGGATCGTAGTCGTAAACCGGCACGTTCCAGTGGTCGTCCATGCCGCCGAAGAAGATTTCCGCGCCGTCCGAGAATCCTCGGGCGAAGGCCGGTGCGCCGTTGTGCCACTTGCCCGTCCCCCAGGTACGGTAGCCGTGGGACCTCAGGTGTTCCCCGAGCATCGTGTGTTCCGGCGGAATGTCCGCGCCGGCCCCGTCGAGATGGAAAAGAGTGCGGCCGGTGTGCAGCATGGCCCGGCTGGGCATGCATATCGCGGCCGAGGTCCCTCCGGGAATATGCGCGTGCGTGAACGACGCGCCCCGGGCGACCAGCCGGTCCAGGGTCTGCGTGTGGACGAGCGGATTCCCCAACGCGCGTATCGTGTCGTGGCGCTGGTCGTCGGTAAAGAAGAACAGGATGTTGGGCCTGGTGCGGCTCATTGCACGTCCTCTCCGATTCCACAGGGCCGGTCCGGACTGGATCCATCCGGACCCGGGGCCATCCGGCGGCCCGGTTCCATCCGGCGGCCCGGTTCCATCCGGCGGCCCGGTTCCGGCGTGTAACGCGTGATGGTGGCAATAAGCGTAATCGGATTATCGATGTCAAACCGCTAAAACGACCGGGACGGCCGCATGGTAAGCCTTTTTATGCCCGGTTCCCCGTTATATATTGCGGAATCGTCGTGAGACCACGGGTGCTGCCGGAACGGCCGAAACGAAAGGTCGTGGACGCGAAGTCCGGATCAGAAAGCGGGAAACCGATCGCCAGGGAAAGAGTATACCGCATACGCGTAGCCGATGTCGAGGCGGAGGTCCACCGGAAGCGCATACGGCACCTGTACCTCCGGGTAGGTCCGCCCGACGGACGCCTTAGGGTTTCCGCGCCGCTCCGCCTCGATGAAGATTCGATCCGTCGCGCCGTGGAAAAACGATTGCCCTGGATCCGGCGCCAGCAGGAGAAGCAGCGCCGACGGGAACGGGAATCCGAACGATCGTGGCTGTCGGGAGAGCGCCATTACGTGGAAGGGACGGGCCGCCGGTTGCAGGTCACGACCCACGAAGGGCCGCCCTGTGTCCGTCTCCTGGACGAGTCGACCCTTGAAATGCGCGTTCGACCGGGTACCGGCCGCGATGAACGGGCGGACCTGCTCGACGCGTGGTACAGGGAACGGCTGAAGTCGAGCATTCCGCGCCTGATCGCGGCGTGGGAGCCTTTTCTCGGCGTGAAGGTGAAGGAATGGCGCATCCGGAAGATGAAGACCCGGTGGGGAAGCTGCAACTTCCGGCATGGCAGGATCTGGCTGAGCCTGGAACTGGCCAAGAAGCCTCTGGCATGTCTCGAGTACGTGATCGTCCACGAAATGGCCCACCTGATCGAGCCCTCTCACAACCGCCGCTTCTGGGGGATCCTGGACCGGCACATGCCGGACTGGCGTACGCGCAGGGAAGCGCTGAACCGGTTCCCGATCCATGAAAGCGCCGAGTGAAATCGCCGCCCGGCGACAGCGGATTCCAGCCCGCATCCCAGCCAGAATTACCTTGTGTATCGGTCCCCCACCGCCTATTTTCTGACCGGCGACGCGGAACGGACATCCCGCGGGAAGCGCGGCCTGTACCGGAGTCGCCAGGCAGACCGAATCAAGGCCCGATTCAACGCGGCCGGAACGTGGCATCGAGAAGCGCCGGGTGGGTGGCATGAAGTTCAAAACCTTCGATGGGAAGATGGAGTACCCCCGCATGGAGGAGCGAATCCTCGCGTGGTGGGCGGACCATCGGATTTTCGACAAGCTGAGGGCGCAACTGGCGGACCGCCCGTCCTGGTCCTTCATCGATGGTCCGATCACCGCCAACAACGCCATGGGCGTCCACCATGCCTGGGGCCGGACCTACAAGGACATGTACTGCCGCTACAAGGCCATGAAGGGGTACAACCAGCGCTGGCAGAACGGTTTCGACTGCCAGGGCCTGTGGGTGGAAGTCGAGGTGGAACGGGCGCTGGGTTTCGATTCCAAGCGGGATATCGAGACCTTCGGCCTGGCCGGGTTCTCCCGGGCGTGCCGGGCGCGGGTCGACGAGTACGCGGAGCGGATCACGCGTCAGTCCATCCGCATGGGGCACTGGATGCAGTGGTACCATGAAGACGGCCATCCGGCCTCCTACTATACCCTGGACGACAACAACATCGAGCATATCTGGCATTTTCTGAAGGCCTGCGACGCCAGGGGCTGGCTCTACCGAGGATACCGTTCCATGCCCTGGTGCTGGCGGTGCGGCACCAGCCTGAGCCAGCACGAGCTGGTGGATTCCTACCAGGAACAGACCGATCCGTCCTGCTTCTTCCGCTGCCGGGTCGGGGGGCGCGAGGACGAGTATTTCCTGGTCTGGACCACCACGCCGTGGACCCTGACCGCCAATACGGCCCTGGCGCTCCATCCCGAAGCGGAATACGCCAAGGCTAGCCTGGATGGTGAATACTACTACCTGATGAAGACCCTGGCCGATACGGTGCTGCCGCCTGAAGCCGAAGTGGTCGAGACGGTCAAGGGGGAAGAACTGATCGGACTGCCGTATCACGGACCGCTGGAGGATCTCCCCGTGCAGCGGCCGGTCAAGCGCGCCACCGTGGCGTGGGACATGGTGTCGGACGAGGAAGGCACGGGCATCGTCCATATCGCGCCCGGTTGCGGTGCCGAGGACTATCAGCTCGGGCAGGAACTGGATCTGGACGTCATCGTGCCCATCGACGAGAACGGCTTTTTCACGGACGATACGGGACCGCTCGCGGCCACCCACGTGCGGGAATCGGCCGAAGCGGTGAGGCGGGAGCTGGAATCCGGGGGCGTGTTGTTCCGGTGGGAGGACTACACGCACCGTTACCCCTTCTGCTGGCGGTGCAAGACCCCCCTGGTCTTTCGCCTGGCCGACGAGTGGTTCATTTCCGCGGACGAGATCAGGGCGCCGATGAAGCGCGCCGCCGCGACGGTCCGGTGGGTGCCGGAGTACAGCGGCCTGCTGATGCAGGACTGGCTGGACAACATGGGGGACTGGTGCATATCGCGCCGCCGCTTCTGGGGGCTGCCCCTGCCTTTCTACAGTTGCGGAAGCTGCGGACACGTGAACGTCATAGGGAGTACGGCCGAACTGCGGGAGCGGGCCGTGAACCCCGCGCTGGTCGACGAGCTGACCGAGCTCCATCGGCCGTGGATCGATGAAGTCGAGATCACCTGCGAGCGGTGCGGCGAGGCCGTCAGCCGGGTGACCGAAGTCGGCGACTGCTGGCTCGACGCGGGGATCGTTCCCTTCTCGACGTTGAACTATCTGCCGGAACACCGCGGCATCGAGGGCACGATCCGGTCGGAAAGGGGGCCCGAAGCCGAAAGTGACAAGGCCGGGGCCGCCCGCGGCGATGCGGATTCCGCCTGGGAGTCCTGGTTCCCCGCGGACTGGATCACGGAGATGCGGGAACAGATCAGGCTGTGGTTCTATTCCCAGCTGTTCATGTCGGTGACCCTCTACGACCGCACCCCGTTCAAGGCGGTGCTCACCTACGAAGAGATGCGGGACGAAAAGGGCGAACCCTTCAGCAAGAGCGGCGACAACGCGATCGCCGTGGAGGACGCCACCGCCCGCATGGGCGCCGACGTGATGCGGTGGCAGTATGCCGGCGCCCCGTTGAACATGGTCTTCCGCTTCGGCTACGGACCCGCCGAAGAGGTCACCCGGAAGATGCTGAGGCTGTGGAACGTGTACGCGTTCTTCGTGACGTACGCCAATCTGCCGGACTGTCCGCCCATTTCCGCTACCGCCCCGGTTTCGGGCCGCAGCGAACTCGACCGGTGGGTGCTCTCCCGGCTCCATCAGCTGGTCCGGCACTGCAACGACCGGCTCGACCAATTCGATTCGGCGTCCGTCGTACGCGAGACCGAGCGGTTCATCGACGCGCTTTCCACCTGGTACGTCCGCCGGAGCAGGCGCCGTTTCTGGAAGGGCGGGGATGACGCGGACAAGCAGTCGGCCATCCAGACGCTCTACGAAGTGCTGGTTACGATGAGCAAGCTGATCGCGCCCATTCTACCTTTCTCCGCGGAGGAACTCTACCAGAGCCTGGTCCCGCCCGTAGACGGCGCGGCGCCCGAGAGTGTCCATCTCTGCCGGTATCCGGAGGTCTCCGGGGACCTGATCGACCAGGACCTCATGGACGATATGGAAGACCTGCTGCAGGTGATCGAACTGGGCCGCGCCCTTCGCAACGAAGCCCAGATGAAGACCCGCCAGCCCGCACGGCGGCTGCTGGTGAAACCCGCATCCGTCCGGCAGGGCGAGGCCGTGGCGCGGCTTCGGGCGCAGGTCCTGGAAGAACTGAACGTGAAGGGCGTGGAACTGGTCGATAGCGAGGACGCCTTCCGCAGGTATGCCGTGAAGCCGGACTTCTCGAAATGGGGCCCCCGTTTCGGCAGGCGTTTGAACGCGGTGCGCCAAGCGCTGGAGTCGCTGGACGGCGACGAGACCGGCGCCCGCGTCGCGGGAGGCGAGCCGCTGTGGCTCGACGTGGACGGCGAGCGGGTCGAGCTGTCGCCGGAGGAACTCGTCGTCGAGCGGGTGGACGCGGACGGGCTGGCGGTGACTTCGGACTTCGGCTGCACGGTCGCCCTGGACACCACCCTCACCCGCGATCTCCTGCTCGAGGGCCTGATGCGGGATTTCGTCCGGCACGTGCAGAACCTGCGCAAGGAAGCGGATTTCAACGTGGACGACCGGATCACGCTCTTCTACGAAGCCGACGGCGACCTGGCCGAGGCCATAGACGCCCACGCCGACTACATCCGGACGGAAACGCTGTTGACGGACCTCCGCGACGAGCCCGTTCCGGAGGACGTGCATGCCGGCGAACTCGAGCTCGGCGGACATGTTGCGCGCATCGGGGTGTTGAGGTAACCGCGGGATGCGACGAACCAAAATCGTCTGCACCGTGGGTCCCGCGATCAGTTCGTCCGAAATGATCAGACGGGTGCTCGAAGCGGGCGTCGATGTCTTCCGGCTCAATTTCTCCCATGGCGCGCCGGACGAGCATCGCGCCTGCGTCCGCCGCATACGGTCTGCGGCGAACGACCTCGGTAGACCCGTCGCCGTGCTCCAGGACCTGCCGGGTCCCAAGATCCGCATCGGAACGTTCCGGGACGGCCCCGTACGCCTGAGAGCGGGCGAACGTTTCACCCTGTATACGAATCCGGCGCCCGGAGACCGGACCCGGGTGTCGGTCAATTACACCCGCCTGGCGGAGGAGGTCCGGCCGGGGCAGCGCCTTCTGTTGGCGGACGGCCTGGTCGAACTGCTTATCGAGGCGGTGGAGCCGCCCGAAATCCGTTGCCGGGTCCTCCTGGGCGGCCTGTTGTCCGATCACAAGGGCATTACGGTCCCTCGGGGCGCTACGGGCATCGCCGCCTTCACGGAAAAAGACCGGGGCCTGCTGGTGGAAGGCCTCGACATGGGCGTGGACATGGCCGCCCTGTCCTTCGTCCGCAACCGGGATGACGTGCAGCGCGCGCGCGCGTTGCTGGACAGCCGGGGTTCGGCCCTGCCCCTGATGGCGAAGATCGAGAAGCCGGAGGCCGTGGAAGCGCTCGACGACATCCTGCCGGCCGTGGATGCCCTCATGGTCGCGCGGGGAGACCTGGGCGTGGAAATCCCGTACCAGGAAGTCCCGCTGGTTCAGAAGGACATCATAGCCAGGGCCCTGCATGCCGGGCGGCCGGTGGTTACGGCGACGCAGATGCTGAGATCCATGACCGAGAGTCCCCGGCCCACGCGGGCGGAGGCCGCCGACGTGGCGAATGCCGTCCTCGACGGATCGGACGCCGTGATGTTGTCGGAGGAGAGCGCGACCGGCGCCTATCCGGTGGAAGCCGTGGCCGCGCTGGCGGCCATCGCGGAGCAGGCGGAGGGCAGGTTGTTCCGGCGCAAGCCCGGCGGTGGGCATGGGCCCTTCGAAATGCACGGCGTTTCCGGGGCCATCAGCCACGCCGCCTGCGTGCTTGCCCGGGAGGCCCGCGCGAAGGCCATCGTCTGTTGCACGCGGTCCGGCCACACCGCCCAGATGGTCGCCCGGCACCGTATCGCCGTCCCGGTCGTCGCGGTCAGCCCCGAGGCGGCGACCGTCCGCCGGCTCGCGCTGGTCTGGGGCGTCAACCCCGTGCTGTGCGATGAGTTCGAGACGACGGACGGCATGATCCGCACGTCGATCGACGCGGCCCGGAGCGCCGGTGGACTCGGCCGGGGCGATCACATGGTCATCGTCGGCGGCTCGCCGGCGGCGGGACCCGGTCACACGGACTTCCTCCGGGTCGCCGCCGTGCCCTGACCGTACGTGCTTCCCGGCGTTTCTCGGATGCAACGCACCTGCCCGTAAAAGGAAGCGAGGCGCCATGCCCTCCGGCGGATTGACGCTCGTCGACTGGATCATCATCGTCGGATACGCCTTCGCGACCATCTCGCTGGGTTACTACTACAGCCGCCGGCAAAGCACCGTCAGCGAGTATTTCACCGGCGGCGGCCGCATGCCGCCGACGCTGATCGGCTTCTCGCTGTTCGCCACCCTGCTCAGCACCATCTCCTACCTGTCCATTCCGGGCGAGGCCATCGGCAAGGGCCCGGTATGGATGCTCAACTACCTTACGATTCCGATCATCTTCCTGGTGGTGGGCTACGGACTGATTCCGGTCTACATGCGGACGCGCGTGACGAGCGCCTACGAACTGCTCGAGGAGCGGCTCGGCGTGGGCATCAGGCTGCTGGGCGCGGTCATGTTCATCCTGCTCCGCCTGGTCTGGATGGCCCTGCTGATCTACCTGTCCGCCAAGGCCATGACCGTCATGCTGGGCGTGGGCGACGACTGGATCCCCGTCATTACGCTGGTTACCGGGCTCGTCGCGGTCATCTACACCTCGCTGGGCGGCCTGCGGGCGGTGGTGATCACCGACACGCTGCAGACCCTGCTCATGCTCGGCGGCGCCATCCTGGTCATCGTCACGGTCACCATGCATTTCGGCGGATTCGGCTGGTTTCCGGTTTCATGGCAGCCACACTGGGACGAACAGCCGGTCTTCAGCCTGGACCCGTCCGTGCGCCTGACCGTGATCGGTTCCATGCTGGCGTCCATGACGTGGGCCATCGCCACGGCGGGAGGCGACCAGACCGTGGTCCAGCGCTTCATGGCGACGAAAGACGCCCGGGCGGCCCGGAGGTCCTATCTGACCCAGCAAATGGTGGGCCTCTGCATCGGGGTCACCCTGTGGGTCGCCGGTTTCGCGCTCCTCGGCTTCTTCCAGGTCCAGCCCGACCTGCTTCCCGCCAGCGCCGACCTGGATGGACAGGCGGACCACGTCTTCCCCCACTTCATCGCCTACTACCTTCCTCCCGGCGTATCCGGGTTCGTGGTGGCCGCCATGTTCGCGGCGGCCATGTCGAGCCTGGACTCCGGGGTCAACGCGATCACGGCCGTGGTTTCGACGGATTTCATCGACCGGTTCAGGAAGTCGAAGGCGACCGAGCGGCAACTGACGCGCACGGCGAAGACGCTCGCCTTCGTCATCGGGGCCATCGTCGTGGGCGCGAGCTCGCTTATGGAACTGGTGCCGGGCAACATCACCGCGGTGACCAACAAGACCTCGAATTTGTTGACCACGCCCATTTTCGCCCTATTCTTCTTCGCGCTGTTCGTGCCCTTCGCCCGCCCTGCCGGCGTCGTCGCGGGGGCCGTCTGCGGCATCCTCACCGCCTCGCTGATCGCCTTCTCCGGGCCGCTGTTCGGCATGTTGCCCGACGGGAACGACCCGGTCAGTTTCATGTGGATCAGTCCGGTGGCCCTGGCCGTGAACCTGGGCGTCGGCACGGCGGTCAGCTGGGTGCTGGCCAGGCGGCGGAGCGCCATGGGGGATTATGGCCGGGATGAATAGGATGCCGGGCATTGACGTATGTCGGGCTGACCGGCGGCGTGCTGATCGTCGACAAGTGACTTGCCGGCGGCAAAAGGCCGACCGGCAGTCGGACCGGACCCGCGACTTGTCGGGCATTGACGTATGTCGGGCTGACCGGTGGCAAATGGCCGACCGGCGGTAGTCGGACCGGACCCGCGACTTGTCGGGCCCTCGATCTGGGGAAACGTAACCGTGCAACAGGAAAGAAAACTGACCCGTTTGCAGACGGCGCGCGGAATGCGCCTGTGGAACGTGAACGGCATGCTCGAGTCGGTCCATTCCGCGATCACCACGGGTGTTTACACCACCGGTTACGCCTTGCATCTCGGCGCGTCCAGCGCCATGATCGGCTTTATCTCCGCGTCCATTTCGGTCGGCCAGCTGCTGCAGGCCTTCTCGCCGCTGCTGATCGAACGCCTTGCGCGCCGCAAGCCGCTGTGCCTGCTCGCCAATGGCGTCAGCTCATCCCTGTGGCTGCCCATCGCCTTCATCCCCTTCATCTTCCTCGAAGGATCGCAGTTGCTGGCCCTCATGGCCTGCATCGCCCTGTCGAAAGCCGCCATGTCCCTGGTTTCTCCGGCGCGCCAGTCCTGGCTGACCGACCTGATCCCCGGCGAGATTCGCGGCCGCTTCGTCGCCCGTCAGCGCAGTCTGACGGCGGCTGCCGGGCTGATCACGTCGGTCTGCGCGGGGTTCTTCCTGAGCACGTTCGCCGCGGGAGACAGGCAGGAGGGTTTCAGCACCATTTTCATCGTGGCCGTCGTCTTTTCCGGGTTGGGAGTATGGGCCTGGTCGCGTATTCCCGAACCGCAGAAAAGCCGGGGCGAGCACGTCCCGTCGAACCAGTTGCTTCGACTCCCCTTCCGGCACGGTCCGTTCCGCAGATTGATGTTCCTGGTTTCCGGACGGCTCCTCATCGCGCAGATCGCCGCGCCGTTCTTTACCGTCTACATGCTGCGGACGCTCGAAGTCTCCTTTGCCCAGGTCGCGATCTTCTCCGCCATCCAGACCATAGCCACGATCATCATGAATCCCTTCTGGGGCTACCTGGCGGACAAGTACGGTTACAAGCCGGTCATGTCGCTTACCGCCATGGGGCTGGCTCTTTTCCCGCTGGGATGGGGGTTCGTTACCCTGGACAATTACTGGATCATGGTACCGCTGGTACAGATCTGGGGCGGCAGCATGAGCGCGGGATGGGGCACGGCCCGGTTCAACCTCATCGTCAAAACGGCCCCGGCGGTGAACCGTTCCGCCTTCCTGGGATGCTACTCCGCGGTATCGAGAGGGTGCGCGGCCTGCGGCGCCGTACTGGGCGGCATCGCCGCCGGCCTGTGTGCCTCCATACCCGCCGTATCCGTCTTCGGCTACACCTTCGCGGGGCTGCAATACCTCTTCCTCGCCAACGGCGTGCTTCGAATCTCCTACATGGGGCTGCTGGGCCGCCTGGTCTCCGATTCGCAGGTTTCTTCCCGGGACGTGATCAACCGCGTGCGCAAGGGCAATCCCTTCGCGACCCTGTGGCACCTGGTGCGCATGGGCAAGTCCAGCAATCCGTCGGTCCGGGCCCGGGCCGCCCGCGAACTGGGCGAAACCGGCAGCCACCTGGCCGTGGACGAACTGATCGCGTTGCTGGATGACAGCGATCGCAACGTACGAAGGGAGGCGGTGCAGTCCCTGAGCAGGATCGGGGCGGAGGAGGCGGTCAACCCGCTGCTCGAATGCGTGGGCAGCCCGTCGTCGGACATCGCGGAGGAGGCCGTGGAAGCCCTGGGCGCGGTGCCTTCGTCGCTCAGCCTCAACATCCTCGTGACGCTGCTGCACGATGAGCGCCCGGGAATCCGAAGAAGCGCCATACTCGCCCTCGACCGCATCGGGGACCGGCGCGCGGAGTCGGCGCTGGAAGCCCTGCTCGAGCATGAGCGGGACCCGGCGATCGTCCAGTCCGCCCTGGAGACGCTGGCCCGGATGGGCAATACCGGGATCCTGGGCCGGCTCCAGGATCTCATAAGGACCAGTGAAACCAGTCTCCAGCGAGGCGTGCTGGTCATGTCGGCCGGGCACCTCCTCGGCGCTCCGGACCTCCTGTACCGGCTGTTACAGGCCGGCGGGATGGACCAGGACCGGGCGACGGCGAGGATATTCCGGACCGTCCGCCGGCAACTGGGCGGCTGGTCGCGGGTCGAAAGAGACGCCAGGGACCGGCTCACGGCCGCCGTCGACCGCGCGATGAGCGCTTTCGAGCGGCAACAGACCGGGGAGATGCTGAAGCAGCTCATGGAGGTCGCCCGGGCCGTCGCCGCGGAAGCGCGTCCGGATGCACCGGACCGTGCTTCCGACAAGGGGATCCCCGCGGGTGAATCTGCCTCGGGTCCGGACGATACCGGGCTGGCGCACAGGGTCCTGGCGGACCTGGAATCGGAAGGCCGGCGCAGAACCCTGCACCCCGAGGAAAGACTGCTGGCGGTGGTGGCCTTGCAACGCATCGCCGACCTGGCCACCGACTGAGCGTTCAGCCCTTTTTCGTTTTCCAGGTCTCGTATTCGGCAAGGGTCTTCTCATCGGGCGGGTAGACGCCGATGATGCTGTGCCCCTGCTGGATCTTCTGCAGAATGAACGCTTCCCGGTCTTCCTGCGCCACGGAGCGGGCCGCCACTTCTTCGGCCAGGTGGCGGGGGATGACCACCACGCCTTCTTCGTCACCCACGATGATATCTCCGGGGAACACCGCCACGCCTCCGCAGGCGATGGGGCGCTGTATGTCGCTCGGGTAGTGCACGCTCTTGCTGTTGTGGGCGTTCCTGGCCCGGGCGTACGCGGCGAGCCCCGCTTCCACGATGGCCGGCGTATCCCGGAACGCGCCGTCGCTCACGATCCCCGCGCCGCCGCGCTGCTGGATTCTCGTGGCGAGGATGTCGCCCATGACCCCGGCCCGGGTGTCTCCCCGGGCGTCGATCACGAGCACCTCGCCCTGCCGGATGCTCTCGATACCGATGCGCTGCATGTCCGTCAGGTTGTCCACGGGAACGTGCGTGATGTCTTCCCGGCCGGGTATGTACCGCAGGGTAAACGCCGGGCCGGCCATGCGCGTACCCGGAGCCAGCGGCGCGACGTCCTGCATGAACGTGTTATACAAGCCGTATTCGGTGAGCACGGAGGTGAGCGTGGCCGTGCTCGGGATGAGCAGGGATTCGAGCGTTTCCCGTGATGGCGCTTCCTGTGCAGTCATGATAAGGGGTTCCTTTTCTCTTGTTGAACGGCAGGTTCCGCCGTTGAAGGGTTTATCGGTTTTCAGGTTTTCATGGCTTCCGGCCGGCTTTACGCCGCCGGCCCTCCAGGTCATTCCCGTCGATCAGGGTTCGGTCGCGGACGGCGGGACGGGCGGGACCGGGCGGGACCGGGCGGGACCGGGCGGGCCTGCGAAAGCCGCCACGGCCTCGACGTATCCTTCCGGCGAGCCCGTATCGAAGTGATCGCCGTTTATCTCCAGGCCGTAGTACGCGCCCTGAGACGCCAGCATGGCCTGCGCCCCGGTAAGCTGCAGTTCGCCGCTTTCCATGGCGCCGTCCCTTTCCATCCGCCCCAGGCAGTCGTAAATACCGGGCGTCATGGCGTGCAGGCCGAACCAGCAGAGGAAGGTGTCCGCCGGCAGGCCTTCCACGCGCAGCCGGTCGCGCGCCACGTTCGTTTCCGGTTTCTCCAGCACGGTCTCCAGCGCATAAAGTCCGTTCGACTCCGGCACGGGACGGCCCGACACCGTTCCGAAGTGCCCGACGGCATCGGCGGGCTTGCGGATCAGGCCCGATACTGGCGCCTGAAGACCCGCGTAGGCGTCCAGCACCTGTCGGGCGCAGCACCTCTGCTCGCGGCTTCGGTACAGGTGGTCGCCGAGCATGACCAGGAAGGGCTCGCCGCCGGTCCAGGACTCCGTACGGAGGACCGCGTCGCCGAGACCCCGGGGGCGGTCCTGAATGATGGTGGTCAGCTTCTCCGACAGTTCGCCGGGGAATCCGGCCGCCTCCATCAGTCCTTCGCGGTTTCCGATTGCATTTTTTAACGGGCCCGGCAACCGCGAGAAGTAGGCGCTTATCACCGCCTCGTCTTCCGGTGCGACCACCAGGCCGATTTCCTCGATTTCCGCGTTCAGCGCTTCCTCGATGATCATTTGCAGAACGGGCCGGACCCGTCCGCGGACGTCCACGATGGGGAACAGCGCCTTGCGTACCGCGCGGGTCGCCGGCAGCATGCGGATGCCGTGTCCCGCAAGGGGTATGACCGCTTTTCGTATACGGTTCAACGCTCGACACTCCCTCGTTTCCGGTGCGGCCCGCTCAGGTCCTTCGATAGATGCGGTGCCCGAATTCCATTGCGCCACAGGAAGTTCCGGCAAGGAGCCGGGCCTCGACACCGGTCGATTCGCCGTAGCGCTCGAGCAGGCCGTCCAGATGATCGAACATGCGGTCGTTACCGGCGACGGCAACCGTCCCTCCCGCGCCGCCTCCCGTAATCTTCGCGCCATAGAACCCGGCGCCCACGCCCAGTTTCCTGATCTCGCGGACGATCCAGGCCGTCTCCGCGGAGCCGAGTCCGCAACGGTGCGTGTAACTCCAGTCCGACGCGTACATCAGCCTGCCCGCGCGCTCGAGCGGTCCGGCCGGTTCGGTTCTTCCCGCCAGGCGGATGCACTCGGTGAACTCGGTTACCCTGCGGTGTTCGTAAACCGGGTGTTCCACGCGGCTGCGCACCTTGTACCGTACCGCCGGGTCGACCGTCGTGACGGGATCGGGCGTGTCGCCGTAACGCCGATTGAACGACCGTCCCGTGATGCTCGACGGCAGAAGGGAACGGTAGGAATCCACGTATTCGGCGGTGGATATATTGCACAGGTAGTCCGGGAGGGGATTCGCCGCGGTCCCGTTGCCGGACCGCAAACGATCCAGTATGATCGCCAGGCCCATGAACGCGCCGATTCTGCTGTCGGTGTACCTCGATCCCCGGATCTCGCGGCGGATGCCGGAGTTTATCCCGATGAAATGCACCCCGTCCGGCACCGGAATCTCTTCCTGTACCGCATGGGGCTGGCAGAGCAGGGAAAGCAGGCGGCCCCGGGTCCCCAGGGCGCAGGCGACCTGGTCCATGATGCCGCAGGCCGCGCCGACCACGTAGTTCTCCACCTTCTGGGAGAGGACGGCCAGCGTCATCCCGTCCAGGTTGGTTCCGTACAGCAGGTTCAGTCCATGCATGGCCGCGATCTCCAGGGCGGCGGAGGAAGAAACGCCCACCCTAAGGGGGATGTCGCTCACCAGCACGATCGTGGCACCGTGGGGGAACCGGTCCACGTGCCCTTCGCCCTGCAGCACGCTGAACGCCCCGGCAACGTAGGCCGACCAGGCCGCGTCCGGCTCCTTTGAGAATCGCCGTCGTATCGCCTCGTATTCCACTTCGCCCCTGCCGGGAGCCAGGTCGTCGAGCGCCAGCGTGACGTCCGGCGTCATGCCCAGCGCCTCCACGCCCGCGCTGTGTATGACCACCTTCCGGTCGTCCCGGGCCTGGACGCCCATCAGCACGGCCCGGTCGAGCGTCATCTCGCAGACCAGCGACCCGCTGTAGTCGGCGACGCCGCCCATGCAGTCCAGCCGGGCGGGCGCCCTGACCACGTAAATCGGCCTGTTCACCGAAAACCGCGTCCCCAGCGGCCCGTGGGGGCTGTCCGGCGCGCAGGCCAGGGCGTGCTCGAACGCCGCCGCGTCGGCGGGCAAGTTGCCTCGATCAGTCAGGCGGTCCAGCATAGGCAGAGGTCCCTTGTTCCCTGCTGCGGATGGACAGGTTTGAATCGATCCGCCATAATATATCGGGCCGCGCCGGATATTCAACGAATCTTTGGCCGGGACGGCCCGGGACGGCCTTCGACCGGACCACGATTCAGTTGACAGTGTCTCTTCCCGGTGTGTATTTTACTCCGCACCGCCAACCGGAGTTTCCTGATGGATGACGCGGGCTCGAGTCCGGATAGACTGTCCCTTCACACGGCCGTTCGGGAACGGTGAATGAACCTCGCTGGCGAACTGAATCCCGCCCAAGTCAAGGCCGCGTCCCATGTCGACGGTCCGCTGCTTGTGCTCGCCGGCGCCGGAAGCGGCAAGACCCGGGTGCTGACCTGCCGGATCGCCCACCTCGTCGAACAGCTCGGAATCGATCCCTATCACATCCTGGCCGTCACGTTCACGAACAAGGCGGCCGCGGAGATGAAGGACCGGATAGAACGCATGCTGGTCCAGGGGGACGTCCCCCAGTGGGTGGGCACCTTTCATTCCCTTTCCGCGCGGATCCTTCGCCGGGAGGCGGAGACCCTGGGGTTCCGCCGGGATTTCGTGATCTACGACGGCGACGATCAGCTGGCCCTCGTAAAACGGGTGATGAAGGACCTGGAAATCTCCGAGAAACGCTTTGCGCCGGAAGCGGTACGCAACTACATCAGCGGCGCCAAGGACCAGCTCCTGTCGCCCGCCGAATACGGGGCGCAGCAAGGCGATTTCTTCGAGAAGCAGGTGGTGGCGCGGGTCTACGAAGCGTATCAGCGGGCCCTGGAAGACTGCAACGCGCTGGATTTCGACGATCTCATCATGCGGCTGGCGGTCGGATACGCCACGCATCCGGAGCTGCTGAACCGGTACCAGGAACGGTTCCAGTACATCCTGGTGGACGAATACCAGGACACCAACCGCGCCCAGTACGAATGGATCAACCGGCTGGCGCGCAAGTACCGGAACCTCTGCGTGGTGGGGGACGACGACCAGTCCATCTACGCCTGGCGCGGCGCGGACATCCGCAACATCCTCGAGTTCGAGAAGGACTATCCCGAGGCGCGGGTCGTTCGCCTCGAGCAGAACTACCGGTCCACCGGGCTGATCCTGAAGGCCGGGAACGAGGTCATCAGAAACAACAGGAGCCGCAAGGGCAAGGAGCTGTGGACGGATAACCCGTCCGGCGAGAAGATCGGCCTCGTCGAGACGATGGACGACCGGGACGAGGCCCGCTGGATATGCCGGAAGATCCAGGAGACGCGCGTCGGGACCGGCCGGGTCCTGCGCGACTTCACCCTGCTCTATCGGACCAACGCCCAGTCGCGTACGCTGGAAGACGAGTTGCGCCGCGCGGGCATGCCCTACGTGATCGTCGGCGGCGTCAGGTTCTTCGAACGGAAGGAAGTCAAGGACGTCCTGGCCTACCTCAAGGTCCTGGTGAACGGCAGGGACGTCATCAGCTTCCGGCGGATGGTCAATACGCCCGTCAGGGGCCTTGGCGCCGTCAGCGTGGGCCGCGTGGAGCAACTGGCCGCCGAGCGTGGCATGGACTACGTGGAGGCGCTGTACCGCGCCGGCGAAGAGGAGCTCTCGGGCAAAGCCGCCCGCGCCGCCGCCGACCTCGGAGAGTTTCTGCTCCGCCTCAGGTCGCGGCTTCAGGAGATTTCTGGCGCGGAAGCGGCCAGGAGCCTGCTCGAGAAGACCGGCTACCTCCGGGAGCTGGAACTGGAGGCCGCGCGAAACGTGGAGGCCGAGGTCCGCGTGCAGAACGTGAACGAGTTGATGGCCGCCCTGGAAGAGGCGACCGAAAGGCCCGAGGAAGGGCAGCCGGTCTCCGGCCTGGACGATTTCCTTGAAGAAGTGGCCTTGGTGACCGATATTGACCGGTGGGACGAGTCCGTGGACTGCGTGACCCTGATGACCCTGCACAACGCCAAGGGGCTGGAGTTCCCCGTCGTCTTCATCACGGGTATGGAAGACGGCCTGTTTCCCATCTCGCGCGCGATGGAAAGCCCGGACGACCTCGAGGAGGAACGGCGGCTGTGCTACGTGGGCATCACGCGGGCAAAGGAACGGCTGTTCCTTACCCACGCCAATCTGCGGCGCAGATACGGGGGCGCCGCGGCCACCCTGAGGTCCCGTTTCATCGACGAGATCCCCGACGAGCTTGTTAACCGGGAGCGCACCGGCCGGCATTATTCGCGGTCGACGTGGCCGCGGGACGAAAAGACCGCCGAGGCCCCGTTCGAAGACGACATCGCGTCCCCCCGCGTCGTGCAGACGCCCACGGGCAGAGTGCGGATTTCCCGGGGACAGGATGTAAAGCACCCCATCTGGGGCAAGGGGCGCATCATCCAGGTCGCGGGGAGCGGGGACGACCTGCGTGCGACGATCCGGTTTTCGGAAACGACCAAGAAGGTCATCGTCAAGTACGCGGCGCTGGAGATGATCTGAGCAAGGTGCTGTCGCGAATCAAAGCCCTCAAGCGAGGTATGTCATGAAGGTTACGGTCGAGGATGTGGACCATGTCGCGGCGCTGGCCCACCTGGAGTTTTCGGAGGAAGACCGCGAACGGCTGGTGGATCAACTGAACGCGATACTCGCGTACATGGCGAAGCTCAATACGCTCGACACGACGGGCGTGGATCCCACGTCCCACGTGTTGCATCTGAAAAACGTATTCCGAAGCGACGAGGCCGGGGCGACGCTGACCCAGGAGGAAGCGTTGCGGAACGCGCCCGCGTCCGACCGCGGCCATTTCACGGTGCCCAAGGTGATCTGAAGGCTATATGGGGTCCGATATCCGGAGAATCACGGGGCTCATACCGGCCCGCTACGCTTCGACGCGTTTTCCCGGCAAGGCGCTGGCGCCCTTGCTGGGCAAACCGATGATACAGCACACCTATGAGCGGTCCAGCCGGGCGCGGTGCCTCACCGACCTGTACGTCGTGACCGACGACCGGCGCATCGCGGACGCGGTCCGCGGATTCGGCGGCGAGCCGATCATGACGTCGCGCGATCATCCCAGCGGCACCGACAGGCTGGCCGAGGCCGTCCGGGACCTGGATACGGACGTGGTCGTCAACATCCAGGGCGATGAACCGCTGATCACGCCCGAAGCCATCGAAACGGTGGTGGAACCCCTGATCGACGGTACGGACGTGCCGATGACGACCCTCGCGCACCGGATCACCCGGCCGGAGGACCTGCTCAACCCCCACATGGGCAAGGTGGTATTCGACGGCCGCGGCCTGGCGCTCTACTTTTCCCGCTCGCCGCTGCCCTGGCCGGGCGAGCATCCGGACGGGGAGTACCTGCGCGCGCACCGGTACTACAATACCGTGGGCCTCTACGGGTATCGGCGGGACTTCCTGCTCACGTTCGCCGAACTGGAACCGACGCCGCTGGAACGGATCGAACGGCTGGAACAACTGCGGGCCCTGGAAAACGGATACCGCATCGCGGTGAGACCGACCGGATACGCCCCGCTCGGGGTGGACGTGCCGGCGGACCTCGAAAAGGCGGAGCGCAGGCTGGCCGCCGGGGAAGGGCCATCATGAAAGAGATCGCCGTCGGGGACGTTGCCATCGGCGGAGGAAGGCGGCTGGCCGTGATCGCCGGTCCCTGCGTGATCGAAAGCGAATCGGTGGTCATGGAAACCGCCGAACGCCTTCTGGAGGTGACCGGCCGGCTGGGGATCCCGCTCGTTTTCAAATCCTCCTACGCGAAGGCGAATCGCTCCTCCGTGGACTATTACGCGGGACCCGGACTGCAAGAGGGGCTGCGCGTGCTCCGGAAAGTGCGGGAACTGGGCGTTCCCGTGCTCTCGGACGTCCACGGCCCGCAGGAGGTGGACGAGGCCGCGGACGCCCTCGATATGCTGCAGCTTCCCGCCCATCTGTCCATGCAGACGGAACTGACCCTGGCCCTGGCCCGCTCCGGAAAGCCCGTCAACGTGAAAAAGGGTCAATTCCTGGCCCCGGAAGACATGGCCGCGGTCGTGTCCAAGATCGAGCGTACGGGGAACAGGCAGATCCTTCTGACGGAACGGGGCGTCTCTTTCGGATACCACGACCTGGTCGCCGACATGCGCTCGCTGGCCATCATGCGCCGGATCGGATATCCCGTGGTATTCGACGCCACCCATGTCGTCAGGCTGTACGGACGTCCGAGCGGCGACGCGAGCGGCGGGACGCCCGAGTTTATAGAGCCCCTCGCCCGCGCGGCCGTGGCCGCGGGTTGCGACGCCGTTTTCATCGAAACCCATCCCCGTGTTTCCGAGGCGCTGTGCGACGCCGCGAGCATGTTGCCTCTCGACCGCCTGGAACCTCTGCTGGAGAGGCTGCAGGCGATCGACGAGGTCGTGCGGCCCCACGCGGCCTTATAACGCTCATACGGGTGCGTCCGTGGCCTCCCTGATCAAACGCCTGCGCAATGTGGCGGTCTATTATGCGGTGCGCGCGTTCATCGCCCTGGTGAACACGCTGCCGAGGCGGTGCGCCCTGTCGGTCAGCGGCTGGATCGGCGGCGTCGCGTACCTTGCCGCCCATGGATCCCGGCGCATGACCCTCGACAATCTCACGCGGGCCTACGGCGATGAAATGTCCGCGAGGCAGATCCGGCAACTGGCCGGAAACGTATTCCGGGAAATGGGCCGAAATGTCGTGGACGTCGCCCGCCTGCCCCGGATCACGGCGGAAAACGTGGACGAGCTGGTCAGGACCGATGGACTTCCCCACCTGGAATCGGCCTACGGAGCGGGCAGAGGCGTCGTGGCGGTGAGCGCCCACCTGGGGAATTTCGAGCTGATGGGCACGTTTCTGGCGCTCAAGGGATATGCCGTTACCGTGGTGGCCGCTCCCCTGTACGATCCCAGGCTGGACGCGCTCCTGCGGCGGAACCGGGTGCGCGGCGGATTGAACGTCGTATACCGCGACCGGGCCGTGGCCGCCGTATTCCGCGCGCTCAAGAAGGGACACGTAGTGGGGCTCCTGGTGGATCAGGATACGCGGGGCGCCGGCGTCACGGTACCGTTCTTCGGCTTGCCCGCCAGAACCCCCACCGGTCCCGCGGTACTGGCCGCCCGGGCGGGGGCGCCGATCGTCCCCATGGCCGTGCATCGCCTGCCCGACGATACCCATCTCGTATCGGTCCGCCCGCCGATCCGTCCCGCCGGGGGAACGCCGGAGGACGTGGAAAGGACGACGGGCGCGTACACGGCGGAACTGGAGCGGTTCATCCGGAAAGCGCCGGCCCAGTGGGTATGGATGCACGACCGGTGGAAGGCGTCCAGGCGGTCCGGTGAGGGCGTCCAGGCGGGCAGGTGAAGGCTCAGATCCCCCAACTTGACCTTGCCCGGCCGGATGAAATCGCGTATAATCCGTCATGCCGAATTCGCATATACCGCACGTCCGGCCCCGCCCGCAATCCCATGAACCGGCAAGGCGCGTCCGTTGCTGGCTGTCGATCCTGATCATGGCCGCGATCACAGGTTCGGCGGCGTGCCGGCCCGTCGATCAGCAGGCGACGGACGGCGGCGCCCAGGACATGGCCCCGGACCAGGAAGCGTGGAACACCACGATCTACCTGAGCCGGCACGGACGGCAGGAAGCCACGATCAAAGCCGGCCACCGCCTGTATTACGCCGAAACCAACCTTACGGTCATGGATGGGGGCATTTACGTCGAATTCTTCGAAGACGACGGCAGCATGGCTTCGACGCTCGAAGCGGAGCGGGGCGAGATCGACGGCCGGACCCACGACCTTCGCGTCTGGGGCGAAGTGAACGTCTACAGCGCGGAGCGGGGTACCCTCGAAACCGATTCCCTGACCTGGATCAACGCGGAGAACGTCATCGAAACCGAAGCCGCGGTCCGGTTGACCCGCGACCGGGATTTCTTTACGGGCGATGGGTTCGAAGCCGACCCGGCCATGCGCCGATGGACCATTCGACGCCAGATCAAGGGCCAGCTTCTGCCGAGCGCGCAGCCGCGGTGACCCCGTCGCCGCGCAACGACCAGGCCGTCTTCAGCGGGGGGACGCGTCCTTGACGTCCAACGGAAATTCAGGTATATTGTATCGTGGAACCGTGACTGTCCGCTGGCTGGTTTCGGTCTGCTGTTTCGCCGCGCTTTCCGCTCCGCAGGCGTCCGGGCAAGAGCCTCGCGAGCCGGTGCAGATCAAGGAGGCGGGCGCCCTCAGGGCCACCGACGTGGACGAGTTGTTCGACCTGTCGGGCGGCGTGCGGCTCCTGCACGGAACCACCGAGCTGACGAGCGAAAACGTACGATATGACCGCTTGAACGGGATCGTGCATCTCGTGGGGAACGTGCGCATGGTCCGCGAGACCAGCACGCTCACGGCCGACGCCGCGGTGTACTATGAACAGGATCAGCGGGCTATCGGAGCGGGCCGGGTGAAGCTCGACGACGAGCTGGACGGCGTCGTGCTTACGGGCAGCCGCATGGTGTTCACCCAGGACCCCCATCGGGCCGTAGCGACGGGGGTACCGGTAATGACCTGGCGGCAGGACGAAAGCCGGATCAACATCGAGGGCCTTCGCCTCGAGTACTATTTCACCGAAACCAACACCCTGCTGAAGGCGGTGGCGACCGATGACGTCGTGGTGGTGGACGAAGGGGAAGGGGTGACCATCTATTGCGACGAGGCGGAGTATTACAAAGCGTCGCAAAGCGCGCGGTTCAGCGGCGCGCCCCGCATGGTAAAGCGCCAGGAAAACGATGAGGGCGAAATCGTGGTGACGGGGATAGGCATGACCTACGCGTTCGAGGACCGGACCGCCGATGTCTTCGATTCGGTCAGGGTCGTGAAGGGAACGCTGGAAGGGATTTGCGATACGCTGCGCTTCGACAGCGAAGGCCAGCAGATCGAACTGGTCGGCAACCCGGTGATACGGAGCGTACACAGCGAGATCTCCGGCGAGGAAATCGTGCTCGAAATGGAGGACGGCACGGTCGCGAGAGCCCGGGTCACGGGGAACGCCATGGGGTCTTACGCCGTGGAAAAGACGGAAGGGACGGACCGCAGCACCATTGAAGGCCGCAGCATGATCGTGGACTTCGAGGGCGAAACGGTCAGGACCATAACCGCGCAGGGAAACGCGGTGAGTACCTACAATCCGTCGACCCTCGATAGCGGACCGGCCGGACACAACGTGGTCAGGGCGAAGGAAATCGTGATCGAACTGGATGGCGGGGAACCGGTTACGGTAAACGCGGACGGCGGGGTGGACGGGACGTATCTCACACCTGAAGACGAAAACGGAAACCGTTGAAAGCGGAGGGTTCGTGCGGTGCCTGCGAGCTGAAAACCTGGTTAAATCCTATCATGGCCACCGCGTCGTCGACGATGTGAGCTTACGGGTGGACCAGGGCGAGGTGGTCGGACTGCTCGGGCCTAACGGGGCGGGGAAGACCACCTCGTTCTATATGATCGTAGGCATGATCAAGCCGGGGTCGGGCCGCGTGATCATCGATGACCGGGAAACCGGCAAGAGCAGGAACATAACGCGGTGGCCCATGTACCGCAGGTCGCGCGTCGGGATCGGCTACCTGGCCCAGGAACCCTCGATCTTCCGCCGGATGACGGTGGAACAGAACCTGATGTCCATTCTCGAGACGCTGCCCATGACCCGCAAGGCCCGGCGCCTGAAGATGGATGAATTGCTGGAGGATTTCGGCATCGCGCACCTGGCCAAGCACAGGGCCTATACCCTTTCGGGCGGCGAACGGCGAAGGACCGAGATCAGCCGGGCCCTGGTCACCGAACCGAAATTCATACTGCTCGACGAGCCCTTCGCCGGAATCGATCCCATTGCCGTGGAGGATATACAGAAGCTCATCGGACGGCTCAAGGAAAGGAAGCTGGGCATACTGGTCACGGATCACATGGTCCGGGAAACGTTACAGATCACGGACAGGTCCTATATCATGGCCGACGGCCGGATCTACCTGTCCGGCACGGCCGAAGACCTGGCCGAAGACCCCGAAGCGCGCCGCATCTACCTCGGCGAGCGTTTCCGCCTGGAGTAACCGAAAAGGCAACGCCCATGGAATTCCAACTACAGCCGCAGACCCGGCAGCAGTTCTCCCCGCAGCTGATGTACTCGCTCAGACTGCTGCAGTTCACCACAATGGAGCTCGAGCAGGAGATCAAGGAGAAGATCGAGGAAAACCCGTTGCTGGAACTCGAGGAAGAGGCGGGCGAGCCGGACGGTCCGGACGGCCCGGACGAGCCTGCGGAGGAAACAACCGCGGAACCCCTGGCCGGGGAAACCGACGCGGCAGGTGGGGAAGACCCCGGGGACGCGGCGTCCGAACGGGAGGAAATCGACTGGGACGCCTACATACAGGACGGCATGCACAACCAGATGGATTCCCGCGAGGAGACCGAAAGAAGGGAAGACCAGCACATCCTGGAACGGGAGGGAAAGTCGGGTGCGACGCTCACCCAGTACCTCGTCGAGCAATTGCGGCTCCTCGATCTGTCCCCCCGGGACCGTGAGATCGGCGAGTACCTGATCGGCAACCTGAACGACAGCGGCCTGCTCGATGTGCCGCTGCTCGACCTGGCGCTGGAGTCGAGCGTACCCTTCGACGAAGCGGAACGGGTCCTGAAGATCGTGCAGACCCTCGAACCCACGGGGGTGGGCGCGCGCGACCTGCGAGAGGGGCTCATGCTTCAACTGGACGCGCTGGACCTGCGGGAATCGCTCGCGTACCGGATGATTTCCGAACACTGGCGCGACGTCAAGCTGAGGCGCATTGCTTCCATTCGGAAGAAGATCCGGGCCTCCGAGAAAGACATCGGGGACGCCCTGAACGTGATCGCGGGGCTCAATCCCCACCCCGGGCTGGCCATCAGCGATTCATCCATAATCGCCATACACCCCGATCTCATCGTGGAAAAAGTCGACGGGGAATACGTCGCCTACCTCAACGACCGCAACCTGCCCAGGGTGCGCGTCAGCCATGCCTACCAGGCTATCCTGAACCGGAGCGAGCAGGCCACCGAAGAGGACCGCAGGTACGTGAGGCGCAAGCTGACCGAGGCGAACCACTTCGTGAACTCCATTGAACAACGGCGGTCTACCCTGTTGAAGGTGACGAACTGCATCGTCAAGGCGCAGCGCGAGTTCCTGGATGGGGGCCTGTCCCGTCTCAGGCCGATGATCCTGCAAGAGGTGGCGGACGAGGTGGGCCTCCACGTAACGACCGTCAGCCGGGCCACGCAGGGTAAGTACGTACAGACCCACAGAGGGATCTACGCGCTGCGTTTCTTCTTCGACGGAAGGTTGAAGAAGCGCGCGGCGAACGGCGCGGAAGACGCTCCGGCCGGACAGTTGGCCACCAAGACGGTCAAGGACCGGATCGCGCGGATCATCGAGGAGGAAGACGCCCGCGCGCCGCTGAGCGACCAGGCGATAGAGGAGATCCTGCGGTCGAAGGAGGGCGTGCAGATCAAGCGGCGTACGGTGGCGAAGTATCGGGAGAAGCTGGGCATACCCATTGCGCGGATGCGCAGAAGGATCTGACCGGATCGGCAACACAGCGAAGGGAGGCGAACGTGCAGAAATCCATGACGGTCCGCCACTGCGAACTGGCGGAGGATTACAAGCAACACGCGGACAGGGAGATCGACCGCCTGAACCGTTACAGCGACAATATCCTGAGCGCGGACCTGATCGTCTCGCAGGAAAAATACAGGTACCTGGTTGAACTGAACGTACACGTCGGAGGGCACATCCTGACCAGTAAGGAGGAGAGCGCCGAAGCCTACACCGCCCTTGATCATGCGGTCAACAAGATGGAAAGCCAACTCAAAAAGCACAACGGCAAGTTGCACGATCACAGGATCAGGCGTCATTGAAATCGTCCCGGGCATGAACGCGGCCTGGAGCGCCGTGAACGGCGATTCAGGGTCGACCCGGACCCCATTCCCCCTTGCTGAAGACGACTGATGGCCACCATATCGCCCTTGAAGCCGCGCGTCCTGCTCATCAAGTCCCTGGTAGAACAGGTCGATCTGAAACTTTCGCCACTGACGGGTGTAACGGGACTCTCCAGGAAGATCACCAACGCGGAGACGAACCGGCCCGGACTCGCGCTGTCAGGTTACGTCGACAGGTTCTCCAACAACAGGATTCAGATCCTGGGAGAAACCGAGTTATCCTTCCTGAAGAGCCTGCCCGGGGAACAGCGGCGCGCGTCGCTGGTCCGGCTGTTCGAAACGGGCATTCCCTGCATGGTCGTCACGAAGGGCATGGACCCGCCGCGGGAACTGACCGAAACCGCCGAACGGTTCGATACGTCCCTGCTCGGGACGACCCTGACGACGGACGCGTTCGTACAATCCCTGGTCGAGTACCTGGAGCCCTATTTCGCACCGATGACGACCGTGCACGGGGCGCTGGTCGACGTGTACGGCGTGGGGCTCCTGTTTACGGGACGCAGCGGAATCGGCAAGAGCGAGACGGCCCTCGACCTGGTGGAACGGGGCCACAGGCTGGTGGCCGACGACGTGGTGACCGCGTACCGGATGCGGCGCGGCATCGTCATGGGGACGAGCAACACGGTGACCCAGCATTTCATGGAAATCCGGGGTGTGGGGATCATAGACGTCACGCGCATGTTCGGCATCCGAAGCATCCGCGTGCGCAAAAGGATAGAAGTCGTGGTGAACCTGGAAGACTGGGACAGCGCCGGGGATTATGAACGCACGGCGCTCGACGAGAAGACCACGACGCTGCTCGACGCGGAACTGCCCTATGTCCGCATTCCGATCAATCCGGGCAAGAACCTGACCGTAATCTCCGAGGTGGTTGCGCTCAGGCACCTCCTGAAGGTCGTTGGAATAAACCCGGCGTCGACATTGAATCAGCGCGTGCTGGAAGTCATGAAGGAAGGCGAAAGCGTCCGGTACCGCAGGGAAGATTACGAATAGACGCCTATCACGTACGTCTGACTGGATCGGGCAGCGCCTTGGTAAGGAAAACCGTTTCCGTAAAGAACAGAAAAGGTCTGCACATGCGGCCCGCGGAGCAACTGGTCCGCATGGCTTCCAGGTTCGAGTCGGAAATCACGCTGGTCAAGGACGCTGTGCCGGTCAATGGGAAGAGCATCATGGGCGTGATGATGCTGGCCGCCGAGTACGGCAGTTCCATCACGGTCGAGATCGAAGGCCCCGATGAAACGGATGCGCTGAAGGCCATAACCGAGATGTTCGAACAGGATCAGGAGGCGTGAAATGAGCGAAGAGCGCCGCACGCTCAATGGCATACCGGCCTCGCCCGGCATCGCCATCGGCCGCGCATTCGTCTACAATCGCCGCTTCGCCGACATACACCAGCACCCGATTCCTTCCCATATGGTGGAGGAGGAGATCGTCCGGTTCCGGGCCGCGGTCGATGAGGCGTTGAACGACCTGACCCAGCTGCAGCAACGCATCGCGGTGGATATCGACCAGGACATCCTGAAGATCTTCCGCGCCCACCAGGCCGTGCTTGAAGATCCGGAAGTCGTGGACGTCACCGTCGTGCGCATACGTCGGGAGAAGGCCAACGCGGAGTATATCTTCGACGATGTGATGAGAGGCTGGATCGCCAGCTACTCATCGATCGAGAACCCATTCTTCCGCGAACGGACCGCCGATTTCGAAGACGTGCACTACCGGGTGCTGGCCAAGCTCACGGGCAGCGCCAACCCCGGGATCAAGGCCGTGAGGGGCGAGATCGTACTCGTAGCCCACAGCCTGTCCCCTTCGGATACCGCGGAAATCGACCGTTCCGCGGTTTGCGGCTTCATCACCGACGCCGGCGGCCAGACTTCCCATACGGCCATCGTAGCCCGCGGCCTGGCCGTGCCCGCGGTGGTAGGCGCCCACATCGCCACGCGGGAAATCTCGGACGGGATGACGATCATCATCGACGGCAACAGCGGACTGGTCCATCTCGATCCGGATCCGGAAACGATCGAGAGGTACAAGGAAACGCAGTCGAAGCTGTCGGTGCTGGAGCATGAGCTGCAGGAGCTCCACGGCCTGCCGGCGGAGACGCGGGACGGCAGGCGCATCGAACTTTCGGCTAATATCGAACTGCCGGATGAACTGGAAGACGTCCTGAATCACGGCGCGGACGGCATCGGCCTGTACCGTACCGAGTTCCTGTACCTGGTACGCAACAAACTGCCTTCCGAAGACGAGCAGACCCGGACCTATCTCGATATCGCCCGGCGCATGGCGCCCCATGCCGTGATCATACGCACGCTGGACCTGGGTGCGGACAAGATGCCCACCCAGATGCCGGACGAAGCCAATCCCGCCCTCGGACAGCGGGGCATCCGGCTCTGCCTCGATCGGCCGGAAATGTTCAAGGTGCAGTTGCGGGCCATACTCCGGGCCAGCGTGGAGGGAAACGTCAGGGTGATGTTTCCGATGATATCGGGAATACATGAACTCCGAAGAGCCAGGGAGCTGTTTGAAGAGGCGCGGAGTGAATTGCAGGAGGCCGGGGTGCCGGTCGATCCGTCCATGTCGATCGGGATCATGGTCGAAGTCCCGTCGGCCGCCCTGACGGCCGGCGAGCTGGCGAAAGAAGTGGACTTCTTCAGCATCGGCACGAACGATCTGATCCAGTACACGGTGGCGGCCGACCGGGGCAATCCGAGTATCGCTTCGCTGTACAATCCATGTCACCCGGCCGTTCTCCGCCTGGTCGCCTCGATTATCGACGCCGCCCATGAGAACGATATCTGGGTGGGCGTATGCGGCGCCATGGCCGCTCATCCCCTTGCGGCCTGCATCCTGCTGGGCCTGGGCGTCGACGAGCTGTCGATGAGCCCGATCGACATCCCCGAGATCAAGAGCCTGATCCGTTCGGCGGACTTTCAGGAGCTCAGGAACGTAACCCGCGAAGCGCTGGATCTGCCCACTTCGGAAGAGATCATGCGTTTCCTCAAACCCTATCAGCCCAGGACCGAGCTGGACGTTTCCGACATGCTTCGTATCTGAAGGCCGGCACGCCGGGGCGGCACGCCGGTTCGCCGCCGGCGCGATCCGCGGCGTACGTCGATCCGCGGCCTGCGATCCGCGGCGTACATCGATCCGCGGCCTGCGATCCGCGGCCTGCGATCCGCGGCTCACACCGTCCATCCGGGAAGCGAGAGACACCATGGGATTTACCCGGTCAGAACTCGCCCGATTCAACGCGCGGGGTTACCTGGTCAAGGAAGGCCTCCTGGCGCGGGATGACCTCAGGCCGCTGATCTTCGCCCTGGGCGAAATCGTCGCCGCCGGCGCGCGCCGCCTGCACGACGAAGGAAAACTGGCCAGTCCATACGGCGAAGACGGATTCGAGACCCTTCTCGCCCGAGTCTTCGAAGAGTCCGAAGAGGCGGGACAGGAGATCATGAAGATGATCATGGGGCGGGGCGGAGGCGGATTCAGCGGGGAGGAAATGCTGGGCCTGTTGCGGAACGACAACCTGGTGGACTGCGTCAAAGACTTGGTCGGGCCGGACATCGTGGGCGCTTCCGCGTATCGAATCCGTCCCAAGATCCCCTCGCACACGAGAACGGAAGTGCCCTGGCACCAGGACTCGGGATACTTCCTGCCCCATTGCGACCGGCACCTTATCGTGACGTGCTGGATCCCGCTGGTAGATACGACGGTGGAAAACGGCTGCCTGTACGTGATGCCGTGCGCCCACAAAGAGGGCGTGTTTCGGCACTACACGGGCGGTCACGGAGGCTACCTGGAAATCCCGGCCGACGAATTGCCCGGTCCGCCCGGTCCGCATGGTCCGCCCGGTCCGCATGGTCGGCAGGGTCGGCATGGCCAGCCCGGCCGCGAACCCGGTCAGCCCGGCCAGTCCGGCCGCGAGCCCGGCCGCGAACCCGTTCCCATGGAAATGAAACGGGGCGACGTCCTCTTCATGACCAACCTGACGCCCCACGCCTCCTTCGTCAACCGGTCCGATATCGTCCGCTGGAGTATCGACCTGAGGTATCAATCCATGGACGCGCCGAACAACGCGGAGGAGGACCCGGAAACCTATACGCCGGAACGGGAGCCGGTCACCATGGCCTGCTATCCGAGCGAGGCGGATTTCGTGATCAGGGATTCGAGCCGTCCCGAGCGGGAGATCCGGACGCCCGAAGCATTCCGGGAACTCCGGGACCGCTACCACGATGCGAAGCCCTACAACCCGGGCAGGGGCTGGACCCGTCTCAAGGACCGGAAATGAACCGGAAACCACAGCGATCCAACCAGGATTCCCGCGCCATGAGGCGCCATGGAACGTAACGGCGGGAATCGACCACCACGGAATCTATCATGAACCCCGTCATCACCCGGTACATGCGCGCGCCTTACACAGCGCCCAATGGCCTGCAGGTCACCGATGAAGGCCTGTGGGTCGTGGATCAATTGACCGACCGCATGGCGCTCCTCGCCCTGGAAGCTCCCCACGAGTACGGTGTATCCAGGATACTTCGCGAGCTGGCCACGGAATCTTCCAATACCAGCGGCATGTCGTTTGGAGAAGGCGGGCTCTGGCTGGCCGCGAACGGACCGGGCGAAAGGTGGCGCTTCCCGAAGCGAACGGACGCTCCGTCCGGAACGGGCGAGATCCTCAAGGTCGACCCCCAGACCGGAGCTACGCTGCTCCGGCGGACGCTTCCCGCGCCCGGCGGCACCCATGGCCTGGATTACGATTTCGTGGAGCCGGGCACGATCTGGCTGAGCACGCTTCAGGAAAAGACGCTCACCCAGGTCCGCATCCCGGACTGGTCGGTCAAAAGGGTCATACCGCTGCCTTACGACGCCGGCCACGGTGTGGTAAGGACCGGGGACGATGCCCTGTGGATGGTCTTCAAAGTGGACCGCGTCATCGCGAAGATGGACATCGAGACCGGCGAGGTGCGCGACGAGATCCGTATCGGACCGGAACATCCAGAGCCCCACGGCCTGGCGCGGTGCGGCAGCGACCTGTTGTACTGCGACGCGATGACAGGCTGGATTGCGCGGATAGCCGGCGTCTTCGAATGATCCGGCCGGCGGCGGAATCGATGGACGGGCCGGCCGGACCGGCCGGACTGAGCGCCGGTTCACCGCGTACGCTTTCGATGCCGTCCTATCCCATCGCTCCCGAGTAGTAGATCTTCTCTCCCAGGTCCGTCCAGCCGCTTACCGTCTTCCGGAACGAAGTGAAGGACTCGTATACCTTCCTGCTGTCTTCGTCCGTCTCGATCAACTGGGCGATGACTTCTTCCGCGTATCCCTTGAGGGTCGTAAGCACGGCATCCGGAAAACGCCTGAGCTGCACCCCTTCTTCGTTGATCAGTTTCTGCAGGTATTCGTTATTTTTGGCGTCGAACTCGGAAAGTACCCAGTGCGTCGACCGGGCCGCCGCGGTCCGGATCACCGTCTGCAGATACGCCGGCAGCTCCTCGAAGGCGCTCTTGTTGACCATGAGCTCCGTCACGGTCCCCGGCTCGTGCCAGCCCGGATAGTAGTAGTACTGTGCCGCCCTGTAAAACCCCATCAGGTAATCGTGGTAAGGGCCGATCCATTCGGTCGCGTCGATAACGCCGCGTTCGAGGTTGGTGTAGATCTCTCCGACGGGGGACAGGATGGCCGAACCGCCCGCCCGCTTGATCACGTCGCCCCCGAGGCCCGGTATGCGCATTTTCAGTCCCTGGAGGTCGTCGGCGGTGTTGATCTCCTTCCGGAACCAGCCGCCCATCTGGAACCCGGTGTTTCCCGCGGGCATGGGTACCAGGTTGAAGGGGGCATAGACTTCTTCCCATAACTCCATGCCGCCGCCGCTGTAGAGCCAGGCCGAGACCTGTTGCGCGTTCATGCCGAACGGCACCGAAGAGAAGAACTGCGTTGCGGGCGCCTTCCCGGCCCAGTAGTACGCGGAGCCGTGGCCCATTTCCGCCACGCCCTGGCTCACCGCTTCGAATCCTTCGAGGGCCGGAATCAACTCGCCGCCCGCGTACACCGTGATCTTCATCCTGCCCTCGGACATCTCCTCCACCCACTGGGAGAGCAGGCGTGCGCTTTCCTGCAATATGGGCAGGTTGGGCGTCCAGGTGGTGACCATCTTCCATTCATAGGTCCTGTCCGTGCGGATGGCGGGGGCGCCGCTCTCCTGCCCGGACCCGCAACCCGCCATGAGCGCGGCACCACCGGCCAATCCTGCCGTCGATGCCGTCTTCAGAAACTCGCGCCGCTTGATCTTGTCCATCCTTTTCCTCCAGGTATCAGGTTGATATCGCGTACGTTGTTCCGGCCGGTATCCGCGTATTGAGGCCATGTGCGAGAACACGCTCCGGCCGTAAGCTACATCGTATCGGCGAACAGGCTGCTCACCGATTCGCCGTTATGGATCCTTCGTATCGTCTCTGCCAGCAACGAAGCGACGGAAAGAACCACCATGTTGGGAAGCCGCTTGTCTTCACCTATGGGGACCGTGTTGGTCGTGACGATCTCGTCGATCCGGGAACAGTTCCTGAATCGCTCGATGGCCCTTCCGCTGAACACGCCGTGCGTGCACGCGACGGACACCCGCTGCACGTCGCGTTCCTCCAGTCTCTGGATAAGCTCGATGATGCTGCCGCCGGTCGCGATCTCATCGTCCATGATGATCGCGCTCTTCCCGGTAACGTCGCCCACGATCATGTCGATGACGACCTTTTCGTCCGATATGCGGCGCTTGTTGCCCGCCGCGACCGGCAGCATCAACTGGCGCGCGAAATGGGCCGCGTTCTTCGCGTTGCCCAGGTCCGGCGACACCACGACCGTATTGCTCAGGTCCCGCGCCTGAAAGTGCTGGGCAAGGACTTTGATCGCGTTCAAGTGATCCACCGGGATACTGAAGAACCCGTGTACCTGCGGTTGGTGCATTTGCAGCGTGAGTATGCGATTGGCTCCGGCCGTGCCCAGCAGGTCGGCCACCAGGCGTCCGGCGATGGATATTCGGGGCGCGTCCTTCTTGTCGGATCTCGAGTAGGAGTAATAGGGAAGAACGGCGGTGGTGCGCGCCGCGGACGCCCCCCTTGCGGCATCCAGCATCAACAGCAACTCGACCAGGTTTTCCTGTACGGGGGGCCCCAGAGGCTGGATGATGTACACATCGCCTTCCCGGCAGTTCGCATTCAACTGGACCTGCAGGCAGTCGTTGCTGAAACGCGTCAGGGTACTGGCTCTCAGCGGCACGTTCAGATAGTGGCATACTTCTTCCGACAGAGCGGGATGGCAAGAGCCGCCGAACACCACGATATTGTTCATGTAGCCATCTCTGTACGCGACCCGATTCAGCGCCGGGCGGCCTGAGGCATTGTTGCGTGGAGCCACTGTAAATCAAGGGTTCCGGATACGCCCTGTCAAGTAGAATCTCCGGCCGCTCACGGCGAAGAAGCGATCACCACCAGGTGCTTGGAAGCCGTCAGCCTGTCGAGCGTGGGCAGCATCTGTTCCACGTATAGAATGTACGGGCCGGCCGGCAGCCTGCGCCCATGCTCATCCGTTCCGTCCCAGGTGAACACGTGCCGGCTGGCCACGGCGGCCTGATCGATGAGCGTCCTAAGAAACCGTCCGCTGATATCGAATATCACGGCGTGCAGAATGCCATGGGACGCGGGCAGATCAACCGTCACCAGGCAGATGTCTTCGTGGTTGTCGCCATCCGGCGAAAATGGATTGTTGCTGACGTGCAGGGAAACGCCGTCCGGGATTCGGGTCACATACAGCGAATTCCTCCGGCCCGGGGTGCTGCCCAGGGGGTCGGCGGAAGGCCCCCAGATCTGCGGATCGAAGTGCGGGTTTACCAGTTCCGCCGAACGGCCCGTTCCGGGATCCGATTCCTCGCCGTACGCCGCGTCGTGCACGGTTTTTCCACCCGCGTCCAGAAGCAGCAGCTTTGCCCCGCTGTTGCGGAGCCTTTCCCAGCCGCCTGACGCTTCCACCACGGTTCCCCCGAAATCGGGATGCTTCGCCCGGAACAGCACGGCGTCATGGGCGATGACGAGATAGCCTTTGCCTTCGATCGACAGGCGGTCCGAAGAAATGAGGCGCGCCTTGTCCACGTGATCCAGTTTCAGCGCGCTGCCGGCAAGATCCGCCTCGACGGGCCCCGCGTTGTGTAATTCTATCCATTCCGTCCCGTTGGGACCGGGATCGAACATGATTTCATTGATTAACACGTTTTCTATCGACGGGCCGGCGTTTTGAGGCGCCATCGGTTCCGACGGTTCTCCAGGTCCCCTCGTTTCTTCAGGATCCATGGGCTCCTGCGGCTCTTCGGGTTCTACCGGCTGCGACGGCTCCTGTGGCTCTTCGGGCTGCTCCGGCTCTACCGGATCCACAGGCTCTACGGGTTCTGCGGGCTGCTCCGGCTCTTGCGGCTCTTCGGGCTCTTCGGGTTCTTCAGGGCCGGCTGGTTCAACAGGGTCGGCAGGCTCCTCGGGCTCCTCGGGCTGCTCCGGCTCCTGCGGCTCTACCGGTTCCACAGGCTCTTCGGGTTGCTCCGGCTGCTCCGGCTCTTCGGGCTCTTCGGGCTCTTCGGGCTCCCCGGGCTCCTCGGGCTGCTCCGGCTCCGGTAACGCGGGGGGATCGCCAGCCGTGCTGTTCCTGAACCCCGGAGTCGACCCGTCCGGATCTATGGAAGGTGAAATGTTGGTCTCGTCCGCGGGCATGTCGAACCTCGTGCGCTCCCACGACACGCCGTTTCCACCCGCGGACCCGGTCCATTCAAACTGGTCCGCCGTAAAGCCTTCTTTCCTGATGAAGACCAGGTCCTTACTGTTTCCGAGGCCATTGCCCAGCGTGCGGTCTTCTTTTATCGTCAGCATCAGGAGACGTCCGGGATCGCCTCCCGCGACGGCCCGGTCGCCGTATGATCCTTCATAATCGGGATCTACGACGAGCGCGTAGGCCGCGGGAGCCAGGACAGTACCGGCAAGACCAACGTCGTACGGACCGGTGAAGTCCGTAATCGTGTCGTTCACGTCCCTGGAGTCGCCGAGTGACCAGCCGTCGAGATCGACCGGATCGTCTCCCGCATTGTAGAGTTCCACGAACTCCCCCTTTGACTCCGAATGCGGATCGGCGAGGACCTCCGATATGACGATTTGCGCGTCCGCGGCGCGTCCGGACAGAAACAGGCAAAGCACGGCGACGGCGAGACAGGGTATTCTTCTCATGATCGGTTTTCCTTTTGTTGGAAGATGATGCGGGTTCGTTAACCTTTGACAACCGCCTGTCCCAATCAGTCGGAAACCCATTACGAATCTCGTTTTTGTATTGACTCCACCGGAGGCCCATGCGTTAAATGCGAGGGGCGACGCGCTGTGCATCCATGTCGGGAGCATCTCATGTCGGGACTGCGTAGAACCGCACTCTATGAACGCCATCTGGACCTGGGCGGAAGGCTGGTGCCTTTCAGCGGCTGGGAGATGCCGGTGCAGTACGAGGGCATCCTTGCCGAACATCACGCGGTCCGCACGAAAGCCGGCCTGTTCGATGTCTCCCACATGGGCCGCGTCGAGATTTCCGGACCGGACGCCGTGGCCTTCGTGAACCACGTCACGGTAAACGACGTCGAAAGGCTCAGGCCATACCGGTCCCACTATACCCTGGCGTGTCGGCCCGACGGCGGCATTGTCGATGATTTCCTGGTCTACCGGACGCCGGACCGCCTGCTGGTCGTTCCCAACGCGGGCAACAGGGAGAAGGACCTGGACTGGTTTCTCGGGTCCGCCGCCGCGTACGACGTGGAAATCCGGGATCTGAGCGACGAGAGCATGCTCATTGCGCTGCAGGGACCCCGCAGCGTGGAAATACTCGATCCGCTCTCGGAGGCCGGGCTGGACGAGCTGAGGTTTCAGGGATTCGTTGAAACCCGCGTGGGGGGCGTTGAAGCCAGGGTGTTTCGGACCGGATACACGGGCGAGGACGGCTTCGAAATCTGGTATCCGGCGGAGCATGCCGCCGCGCTGTGGGACCTCCTGCTGGAATCCGGCGCCCCGGCCGGCCTGCAGCCGTGCGGCCTGGGGGCAAGAGATACCCTTCGCCTGGAAGCCGGACTCGCGCTTTACGGTCACGAGATCGACGAGTCGATCAATCCGATCGAAGCCGGCCTGGGATGGACGGTCAAGCTGCGGAAACCGGCGTTTACCGGCCGGGAGGCCCTCGAGCGCGTGCGTAGGGAAGGCGTGAAGCGCAAGCTGATCGGGCTGAGGTTGCTCGAACGGGGAATACCCCGGCAGGGTTACGAGATCCTGCACGAAGGGAATACGGAAGGGCGGATCGTCAGCGGGGCGATTTCACCCACGCTCGGCCATGGGATCGGGACGGGGTTCGTTCCAGTCGACCTGGCGGAACCGGGCACGGTCCTGGCGGTCGGGATCAGGGGCAGGCCCATCCCCGCCGAAGTGGTGAAGCTGCCCTTTTACACCGGCAGCAGAAAGTAGGCAGTTTCCGTCGGCCGGCGCGCTACGTGTTTCCCTCGGCCGGCGCGCTACGCGTTTCCCTCGGCCGGCGCGCTACGCGTTTCCCTCGGCCGGCGCGCCACGCGATTCACGCAGAAACGACCGTACTTCATCCTCGCCGGGCATGCCTTCGGCCGCGCCGGGCGTTCCGATCTTGATGGCCGCCGCGGCGTTCGCGAAAGCCGCCATTTCCTCCAGGCTTTCCTTCGCGAGGTAGCTGTGGAGCATGCCGCTGGCGAAAGCGTCGCCGGCGCCTACCGCGGACCCGGACCCGGTTCCGGAGCGGAAGGCGGCCTGCTCGATCACGCGGTCTGCGCACGCCGCCAGGCAGCCCCGGTCGCCCATCGTCACGGCTACGATACCGATCCCGGCCTCCAGCAGTTCGCGGGCGGCGTCCCGGGGGCGGCGCCGGCCCGTGAGCATTTCCGCTTCCACGCGGTTGGGCAGGATGATGTCCGTCCGCTTCACGGCCTCGTGTATACGGGATTCCAGCGCCGGATTGAGCCAGTACTTCCCGGGGTCGAGCGCTACCGTCACGCCGCCCTCGCGCGCCGTTGCCATCGCGCCGAGCATGGTTTCGCAGGTCGATTCTTCTTCGGTCAGCACGTGGCCCGTAACGTACAGGATGCGCGCCGACCGGACGTAACCGCCTGGCAGGCAACGGGATGGAATGGACCGGGTCCCCGGGCACACGTAGAACTCGTACTCGCCGTCCGGCGTCTCGAACATGCAGGCCAGCGAAGTCGACTGTCCCGCCATGATGTGGAGATGGGACGTATCCACGCCGGCGGACCGCATGTCCTCCGCGAAACGAATGCCGGGCGCGTCGTCGCCCACCGCGCCGACGAAGGCCGCGCGCGAGCCCAGCCTGGCCATGCCCATGGCCACGTTGGCGGCCGCTCCGCCCGGACCGACCCGGCAGGCGTCGCCCACCACGCCGGTTTCACGCGCGCCTTCGCGACGCCGGCCCGGATGGCGCGGGACCCGCATCCAGACATCGAGGTTCCCGTCCCCCACGGAAAGGACGTCCAGCCCACGATTCATCGTTTCACCTCGTAACCGCCCGGCAGTCAAAACGCGTAATGCGAGGCGCCGTCCCGGCCTTCCCCGCCGTCACGAAAGCAGCTCCGAACTGTGTATCGTGGCGCACCAGTGCTTCTCGATGAAGGAGACCACCAGGCCCGTGCCTTCTTCATGACTGACGTAGGGCGGCATCGCGGGATTGTACATGGTGTCGGTAAGATCGCGGACCAGCGCCACGGGGACCCCCCACCGGACCATCTGCTTTATGCCGAAAGACCGGTGCAGGATGCACATGTTGGTGTGCACGCCCATCATCAGCATGTTGCGGATGCCATAGTGCCGGAAGCACGCGTAGATCCGCGCGCCGTTGTCCGACATGAGGTCTTTTTCCTGGTCGATGCCGATGTCCGGGTGCTGGCGGGACCAGGCGCTGTACGTTTCCGTTTCGCCCGTATCCGCGCCTTCGTCGGATGCGTCCACCGGAAGCGGAGGGTCCGGCAGATCGCGGTCCGGCGGCGTATCCACCGCCGGCGCCGCATCGGCTCTGGCCAGGGCCGGCGTGTCTTTGTAGAAGCCGAGGGTGTCCGACGGGGCGTGCACGATCAGGACGCCGCGGTCGCGGCAGGCGGTCACCACGTCGTTCATCCGCGGGGTCATGGCGTTCAGGCGCTCGACCGCGCCCCGGCACCAGTGCGAATCCCAGATGTCGCATAGCACGAGCGCGGTACGCCCGGGTTCCCAGGAGGTCTCCGTCGTGACCGTGTTCCAGGTGGCAAATCCGCTGTCGCGTACCAGTTCCTGGTGGCGCAGCGTCAGATCAAGCCGGTTTTCCGCCATGGCGATCGTCCTTTCCCGTTTGCAGTGTTCAGGCGAATAAAGAGGATGGCCCTCTGCCATTCGTTTCGAATTAAGAAAATGGCGCTATCCGTTTCGTTATGCGTCAGAGAAAATCGAGGTCGGCGCCCAGGTGGGCGGGGAGGACGTGTTCGGCGTATAGTCTGCGCCACCCTCTGTCCGGCACAGGAGGCGGTACGTGTTCGGCTCGCCGCCGGGCCAGTTCTTCCGCCGGCACGCGCAGGTCCAGCCGCCGCCGCTCCACGTCCAGCTCGATTTCGTCGCCGTCTCTCACGAGCGCCAGGGGACCGCCGACGGCAGCCTCCGGGCAGCAGTGCAGCACGACCGTACCGTACGCCGTGCCGCTCATCCTCGCATCGGACACGCGGACCATGTCCACGACGCCCTTTTTGGCCAGGTAGGCCGGAATGGGAAGCGAACCGGCTTCCGGCATGCCCATGGCCACGGGACCGGCATTCCGCATGACCAGGACGTGATCGGGAGTGAGTCCCAGGCCGGGATCGTCGATCCGCGCCGCCACGTCGTCGGGCGACTCGAACACGGCGGCCGGGCCCCGGTGCCGCTGCCGGTCCGCGGAGGCCGCGGCCCGCTTGATCAGGGCGCCGTCGGGCGCCAGGGTGCCGCGAAGCACGACCAGCGCGCCGGCCGGTCCGACGGGGTTCTCCAGCGTGCCGATGGTATCCTGCCAGCCGGCCGGCGGGGGTGTATCCTTCAGGATCGCGCCCAGCGTGCCGCCGTTCACGTTCGGGGTGTCCGGGTCCAGTCTCGATTCCAGGGCCTTCCACAGTACGGGGAGGCCCCCCGCCTTGTGGAAATCTTCCATGTACCCGGTGCCGACGGGTTTGCAGTCGACCAGTACGGGGGTTTCCCGCGCCGCTTCGTGTATGTCCTCCAGGTTCAACTCGACGCCCGCCCGCCGGGCGATGGCGACGAGATGGATCACGGCGTTGGTGGATCCGCCCACGGCGGCGAGTACGATCGCCGCGTTGACAAAGGAAGCCCGGGTCAGGAACCTGGCCGGCCCCTCCCCGTCCTTCGCCAGCTCTACGATGCGCCTGCCCGTCGCCACCGCCTGCCTGAGCCGGTCCGCCGATCCGGAAAGCGGCGTGGCGCCGCCGGGCAGCATCAGGCCCAGCGTGGCGGTTATGCAGGCCATGGTGGATGCCGTGCCCATCACCATGCACGTCCCGCCGGTGGGACACAGCGCCTGTTCGATTTCACCGATTTCCTCGCGACCGATCTCACCGGCCCGGTGCCGGAGCCAGTACCTCCGGCAATCCGTGCAGGCGCCGAGGCGCTCGCCTTGCCAGCTCCCCGTGCGCATGGCGCCGGTTACGAGCGAGATCGCGGGAACGCCCGAGGATGCGGCGGCCATAAGCTGTGCCGGGACGGTCTTGTCGCAGCCCCCGAGCAGCACGACGCCGTCCATCGGCTGAGACCGGATCATTTCTTCGGTGCCCATGGCCATCAGGTTGCGGAACAGCATGGACGTGGGCGAAAGCTGGGTCTCGGCCAGCGAGATCGTGGGGAAGGCCAGGGGGAGTCCGCCGGCCTGGGCCACGCCCCGCCGGACGCCGTCCACGAGCGCGGGCATGTCCCGGTGACAGGTCGTGTAGTCGGAGGACGTATCGGCGATGCCGATGATCGGGCGGCCGAGATCATCGGGGTCGTAGCCCGCGGAGGACAGGAAGGCCCTGCGCATGTAACGGCTGAATTCCGTGTCGCCGTACCGGGTAAGGTTCTTGTCGATTCCCGTCGGCCCGTCCGGCCCAGGTGATCCGGTCAGCTCAGTACCGTCCATGGTTGCTCCAGGTGTCGCATGCGTTCGGCCGTCGCCGTACGCCGCATGATCTCCCAGCGCAGTTCCCCGCGCGATGCCGGCAGCCTTCTCTTCAGGAAGTCCAGTTCGGGTTCCGTGCGGCACGAAGCGCAGGCCAGGAGGTTCAGCATGCGCCGGCGGTTTCCGCCGCCGAGGGCGTTGTGCAGGGTCATCTGGTTGAACACGATGACGTCGCCGGGCCGGTTGTCCGGCGCGACGCAGGGCACTTCATCCATGCCGATGCCCCAGAGCGCCCGGGTATCGAGATTGCCCTGCCATCCTTGCCGGTGGGAACCCGGGACGAGCCTCAGGGCGCCGGTATCCCGGGTCAGGCGATCGAGATACATCGCCAGCTTGACCTGCGGTACCGGGTCCCCGTGACAGTCCGGGTGCCACATGCCGTCGCCGGCGTACATCTCGCCGCCGCTGCCCAGGTAATTGTAGTCCTCGCCCAGGAGGCCGGCCAGCAGTCCGTCGACCTTCGGGCTGTCCAGCAGCGCGCACAACCGGGCGCTGCGTTCGATGAACGGTCCCAGGCTCGACCGCCGGGTGCCGTCGTGCACGATCCCGGCCCCCGCGAATACCCGTTCGAATTCTTCGGAGATCCAGGAGACCTCTTCCGCCAGCAGGCCCGGGAGGACGAGGTAACCGAAATCGTTGAAGAACCTCTGCTGTCCGATATCCAGCTTCATTTCACGCGTCCCCCGGCCGCACCGGGGCGTCAGGCCTCGATTACGAGCCGTTTTCCGAAGGATTCTTCAAAGAGTTGAACCCGGTTGCGTGCTTCGGACAACTCCGCGGTCACGTCCCCGCCTTCGCGGGGAAGGACTTTCATGCGCACTTTCCGCTCCGCCGTCTCCACGCGAACGTCCGCGACGAGCTGGGCCCTGCTGCGGTCCAGGTATTCGGACAGACGCAGCAAGGAGGACAGCAGGTAGGCCATGGCCGGGTCGCCTTTCTTCATAATGGGCTCATACCGGGAGAAGTCCGGCTTGCCGCGGCGGTGATTGAGGCAGAGCCAGGCAATGACCGCGATCTCGCGGTGATCGAATCCGGGCAGGCCGGCATTCACGATGATGTAGGCCGAGTGCTTGTGATGATCGTAGTAATCGATCACCGTGCCGATGTCGTGCAGCATCGCCGCGGCCCAGAGGTACTCCCGTTCGCGATCGCCATATCCGTGCGACGCCTTGAGCTGATCGAACATGGAGAGCGCGAGATGGGCGACGTGCGCGGTATGGGGCCCCTCGTAACCATAGAGCCGGGCCATGTTCATGATGGTGAACCGGCGCAACCGGCCTATGCTGTCCGGCCTCGCCGCGGGCTTGAACGCCTCTTCGAAGAACAGCCCTTCGCGCAGGCCCTGGCCGCTCACGATCAGGCGCCGCGCACCGGTCTTGCGCATCACGCCCGCCACGACTATGGCTCCGGCGAGTATGATATCCTCCCGTTCCTTCTGCAGGCCGGGAATGCGCCGGGCCCGCTCGGAGACCGGGATGGCGGCAATGCGTTCGATCAGCTTCTCCAGCCGGCGCCGTCTCAGTTCGTACCCATGCACGAGTCCGAGGGGATACCTGCGTTCCTGCCGGTCGATGCGGACCAGGGCGCGGACCACGCCGCCGACGCCGGCGACCGTGTCGAATTTCTTCTCGTTCAGCCAGGCGATCTTCTCCAGGCCCCGGTCGACGTCCGCCTCGAGCCGCTTCTTCTGGCCGGGTGTGACCCCCGGGTCCGGAAAGTAGGCTTCCGTGGCCGTGACCGTACCGAAGGGCGTGGATGCCCCTTCCCTGAACGCGCCGTCCCGGATCAACCCGATTTCCGCGCTGCCGCCCCCGACGTCCAGGATGATGCCGTTGAATACGCCCAGGCTGTTGATCACGCCCACCGTGCTGTAGAACGCCTCTTCCTCGCCGCTGAGCAGCCGGAAGTGGAGCCCGGTGTCGCGGGCGATCTCTTCGAGGAAGGACGGGCCGTTCCCCGCGTCCCGCACGGCCGCGGTCGCCACGGGGAGGATCCGTTCGACGCCCTGCGCGTCGCAGAACGACTTGAACATGCGCACGGCGTCCAGCGCCCGTGAGCGCGCCGCGGAGCCAAGTTTCTTCCCGCCGGCGACGCCTTCTCCGAGGCGGACCCGCCGGCTGACTTCGTCGGTTACCTTGAAGACCCGGTCCCGCGTGAACCGTGCGATCATGAGCCGGGCGGTGTTGGAACCGAGATCGATGATGGCGACGCGGTGATCGAGTGGCGCGAAGGAATACAATACGACCTCAGACTACGCGGCTCGCAAGGGGCCGCCCGGCGAGTCCCGACCTGAGGTTCTCGACCGTCCTGCGTGCCATCGCGTCGCGTGTGCGCGTGGTCGCGCTGCCCAGGTGCGGCGCGATCACCAGGTTATCCAGCTCGAGCAGGGGGTGATCCCGCGGCAGGGGCTCCGGTTCGGTGACGTCCAGCCCGGCCGCGGCGATCCAGCCGTTGCTCAGTGCTTTGTGGAGCGCGTCGTGGTCCACGACGCCGCCCCGGGACAGGTTGATCAGGATGGCGGTCTTCTTCATTCTCCTGAGCGCGGTCTCGTCGATCAGCCCGCGGGTCTCTTCGGTGAGCGGACAGTTCAGCGTCACGAAATCCGAGACCTCGAGCAGCGATTCCAGCGATACGTACCGGGCCTTGTAGCGGTGGTCTTCCGGGTCCGGCCTGCGGTTGTGGTAGACGATCTCCATGTCGAATCCAATGGCTCTTCTGGCGACCTGCTTCCCGATGCTGCCCATGCCGATGATGCCGATGGTGCTGCCGTGCACTTCGTATCCGTGCAGAATACTGGGGTCGTAATGGGTGAACCCGGGGCTGCGGGCGAACCGGTCGCCGACCACGACGCGACGCGCCGCCGCCATCAGGAGCGTGAAGGTCATGTCCGCCGTGGCGCCGTCCAGCATGTGGGGCGTGTTCCCGACGGGAATCCCGCGCTTCCGGGCCGCCTCCGTGTCGATGTGATCGACGCCGACCCCGAAATTGCTGATGACCTTCAGGTTCGGCATGCGGTCCATCACCGCGCCGTCCGTCGGGGGATGGCCGTAGGTGAGATAGGCGTCGACGAGGCGCCACCGTTCGTCGCCGTCTTCCAGATCGTCAAGCAGAAGAAACTCCTCCCCGGCATCGAACAGGTCCAGTACCGAGTCCGGCAGGGGTACGTCCAGCAGGATGTGACAGCTCATGGAGGTTCCTGTCGAAGCAATATTGAAGTTACAACGCAAGCCCGGACCGTATGATGGGAGCCCGGACCGAACGATGGGGCTACACGACGCCCGATTCGTCTATGGTAAGACGGGCGGCGTCGCCGTCGAGCGTGGCCCGCACGCCCAGGGGCAGCGTCGCCTTGTATGCGCCGTGGCCGATCGCCAGTCCGTAGATTACGGGGATTCCGAGCGGTTGCAACCGGTCCGCGAATACCTCTTCTATGCTGAAGTTGCCATAGGGGAATGAAGGGTTGTTCGGGGCGCTGCCGCACCCGGCGCATTCGCCGATCACGATCCCGGAGACGCGGTTCAGCCGGTCGGCCTGCAGCAGTTGCGTCAGCATCCGGTCTATCCGGTGTGGCTCCTCGCCCACGTCCTCGAAGAAGAGGATCGCGCCGTCGTACTCGAATTCGTAAGGCGTGCCGACCGCGGCCGCGAGTAACGAAAGCGTGCCCCCGATCAGCCTTCCGCCGGCCCGGCCGCCGTGGATGGTCTGCACCGGAGGCATGTCGCCGGGATGGGGGATTTCACCTATGGGATCCGCTGCCGCAACCGCCTTCACGAAGGCATCGCGGTTGACCGGGTGGAAATCGGGGCTCATGTCGGAGGAGACCATGGGGCCCCAGAACGTGACCAGTCCGGTATTCCGGTGGATCGCCCCGTGGAGGGCCGTGATGTCGCTGTAGCCGATGAAGACCTTCGGATGGGCGCGTATGGCGTCGAAATCCATGCGCGGCAGCATGCGGACGGATCCGTATCCGCCCCGGAGACACACGATACCCTGGATTTCCGGGTCGGCGAACATGCCCTCCAGGTCGGCCAGGCGGTCGGCGTCCCGGCCGGCCAGGAACCCGTGCCGGTCCGACAGGTGCGGCGCGGTCACCGTCCGGAAGCCGAGGGCCTCGAGCGACTTGCGGCCGTTCAGCAGGGCGCTCGGGAACGCGGAGTGGCTGGCTGGCGCGGCGATCCCGATGGTATCGCCGGGTTTCAACGCAGGCGGCTTCAGAATATCCATGTTACATGAATATAGATTAGCCGGTAATGACGTCAACCTCTTTGCCCGCGCGTCCGGCGGCCGCCGAAATCAGTTGTCAACCCGGTCTCCGAGTGTATTTTTGGAGCGGAATGAGTTTGAATAAAATGGCCTGATAAGTGTATACATTCCTGGTGTGCGATTGATGTGCGATCGTACCGCGGAAGCAGTAGGTTCAGGAGCCATGCGACCATGAGATCAAAGCGGTTTTCCCGCCGGTCCTTTCTGTCCAGCACCGCCCGGGCCACCGGCGGAGTCATCACGCTGGGCGTGCTTTCCCGCACCGGCGTGCTGGACGCCCAGGAAGCGCCTCCCTTCGAATATGACTGGCAGCACCTCGATGCCGGCCAGGGCCAGACCGTGGACGCGCTGACCCGGATGATCATGCCGACCGACGAAAACGGTCCCGGCGCGGCGGAAGCCCGCGTCGTCGTTTACATCGACCGCGCCCTGGGCGGCCATCGGGCCGAGTACAGGGAAGCGTACGTGAACGGCCTGGCCGCCTTCGACCAGTACTGCCGGAACGCGCTCAAGGCCGGGTTTCTGGACCTGGATACCCGGGGAAGGCGCAGGGCGCTCATGGGCATGGACCGGCCGAGGTCTCCCGGGACCTGGCCGAAGGACGCCCCCATGGGTTCCCGGGACTTCCTGCGCATGGTGGCCACGCACACCATGGAGGGCATGTTCAGCGATCCGTCCTACGGCGGGAACTACCGGGAGACGGGCTGGAAGCTGATCCGGTTTCCGGGGCGGGCGCCCTTCGGCTACGATCCCCCCTTCAGCGAGTTCGACATGACCATTCCGGAGATCGAATATCCCGAATGGAAACCTTACGACGGGCCCATGAAGAGCCGGATCATCGGCGAGGAATAGATCCGTTCCGGAGTACCCATGTCGCTACCCAATCCCCGCATAAGAAGACCGGACGTCATCGTCATCGGCACGGGCGCCGCGGGCGCGGTCATCGCGAAGGAACTGAGCACCCAGGGCCTGAAGGTGGTCGCCATGGAAATGGGGTCCTTCCAGAAGACGCGCCATTTCGACCAGGACGAGCTCCAGGCGATGCATCCCGCCAGCGACAACCACGAACATCCCAACATCTATCGCCACGACCAGCCCAATACGTACCGGCAGTCGGAGGACGAACAGGCCGTGGAAGATCACGGCATCCACATGCAGAGCACCGTGGGCGGGAGCACGCTCCACTACACGGGGATCTCCTGGCGGCTGCACGAGAACGATTTCAGGGAAAGAAGTCTCTTCGGCGACCTGGACGGCGCGGACGTGCGGGACTGGCCCATCGACTACTGGGACCTCGAGCATTACTACGAGAAGGCCGAATACGAGATCGGCATCTCCGGACTGGCCGGCGCCAACCCCTTCGATCCCCCGCGCCGCAAGCCCTACCCCATGCCGCCCGTACCGCGCACCAGTTCGGGCGCCCTGGCCGACATGGCCGCGCAGAAGCTCGGGTGGCACTCCTACCCGGCCCCGCTGGCCATCAATTCACGGGAGTACGGGGGCCGTCCGCCGGTCATGAACTGCGGGTTCTGCGAAAGCTACGTCTGCACCATCGGCGCGCGGTCCAGCATGCTGGTCACCATGATCCCGCAGGCGCTGCGGACGGGCAACTGCCAGATACGGGCCGACGCCTGCGTGCGGGAGATCGTGGTCGACGAAGACGGCCGCGCCGAGGGCGTCGTCTACCTGGACAAGGACCTGCGCGAGCACCGGCTCGAAGCCCGCGCGGTGATCGTGTGCTGCAACGGCGTCCATACCCCGCGCCTGCTGCTCATGTCGAAATCCAGCCTGTTTCCGGACGGCCTGGCCAACAGCAGCGGCAAGGTGGGCAAGCACCTGATGTTCAACTACTACCAGTCCGCCCGGGGGTTCTACGAGAAGGACCTCAACGAGTACAAGGGCGTCATGGATTCCAGGATCATCCAGGATTTCTACGACCCGGACCCGGACAGGTACGGCTTCTTCGGCGGGGGCGTGCTCGAGCCGCGGGGCGACGGCGAGACCATCTCCTTCGCCAACCTGAACATGCCGCGCCTTCGCAGGTGGGGCGCCCGGCGCAAGAAGTGGATCATGGACAACTACACCCGGTACATGGTCGCCCTGACCAGCATGCAGTCCATGTCCCAAGAGTCCAACACGATCGACCTGGACCCGGACGTGAAGGACAAGTGGGGCCTGCCCGTTCCGCGGGTGACCTACAACGTGCATCCGAACGAGCATGAACTCGGGGACTTCTTCCGGGACCGCGCCCGCGAATTGCTGGACGTCGCCGGCGCCCACGGGATCGTGGCCTCGCCGAATTTCGTCCCCCACGGCGACGCCCATCTCATGGGCACCTGCCGCATGGGCGACGATCCGGCGACTTCGGTGGTGAACAAGTTCAACCAGGCCCACGACGTGGACAACCTGTTCATCGTCGACGGCTCATCCTTCGTCACCTGCGGCAAGAGCAACCCGACCCTGACGATCCAGGCGCTGGCGTTCCGTTGCGCGGACTACATCATCACGCAGATGGCGAGGCTCAATATCAGGTAACGACATGCGGCGGCGGCTCGCGAAAGAGCGGCTCGCGAAAGAGACTGAAATACCGCAGGAAATCGCCGGTTCGAGGTTCAGAACCATAGCAGGCGGATCACTTTGTCGATCCAAGTCGATTCGCAGGACACCATCCAATCGGAGGTTCAGCACATGGGTTTCGGGAGTGTACTTAAAAACGGACTTTCGCGGCGCCGGTTCATGAAGGGCGCCCTCGTGGGCGCCGGCGCAATGGCGACGGGCTCCACCCTGGGGGCCTGGGATATCGCGCAGGCGATGGCGACCGGCAAGAAGGCCGAAGACGTGCGCGGATACGGCGTCGAACCGGGCCGGGTCAATATCGGTTCCAACGAGAATCCCCTCGGCGCTTCTCCGCGGGCCGTGGCGGCCATCGCCGAGAACCTGCACAAGATCAACCGGTACGATTTCGGCGTGGACCTGCCCGTCCGCCTCAACAAGGCGCACGGCGTCCCCGGCGTCGAGGATTTCGAATTCAACTTCGGCGACATGCGTGCCTTCATGCGTTTCAGGGAGTTGAACCGGGTCATGGTCACGCCGGGTTCGGGGCCCATCCTGCAGGCGCTGGCCGTCATCGCCGCGAACAACGGCGGAGAGTGCATCGAGGCGGTGCCCGGATATGGCTCGGTCGCGCGGGGTTTCCAGAGCTTTCAGATGATGGGGAAGGACGTCAGCGTCGTCCGGGTGCCCACGACGGACGATTTCGTACACGACGTGGACGCCATGAAGGCGGCCATCACCCCGAAAACGTCCCTGATCGTCATCACCAATCCCAACAACCCCACCGGAACGATCGTGCCCTACGACGGCCTGGTGTCCCTCGTGGACGCCGCGCCCGAGCAGGCCATCGTGCTCATCGACGAAGCCTACATCCACTTCGTCCGGGACCCCGGCTACCAGGATGCCGTGCAGCTCGCCCTCGAGCGGAACAACGTGGTCGTCGCCCGCACCTTTTCCAAGATCTACGGCCTGGCCGGCATGCGCATCGGATACGCGGTCGGCAGCCAGCGCATGATGGACATGCTGATGGTGCACATGGGGTTCTTCGGCGGCGGACTGAGCACGCTGGGGATGCACGCGGCCCTCGCGGCCCTGGACGATCACGAATTCGTGGACCGTACGAAGAAGGTCGTGAGCGACGGCAAGGACTACCTGGCCGCCGAGTTCGACCGCCTGGGACTGGCGTACACGCCGAGCCACGGCAATTACATGATCGTGGACATCAGGCGGGACAGCCGCCGGATGTCCGGGGAACTGCGCAGGCGCGGCGTGATGGTGCGCTCGGGGTCCGGCTACCGGACCAGGGCGGTCGATCTCCTCGGCAACCACCTGCGCGTTACCATCGGCAAGCCGGACGAACTCGAGGTCTTCGTGAATGAACTCGAGGATATACTGGGCGGGACGAACCGGGGCTAGCGCGCCGCTTCGGACACCGCACAGATCAACGTGAATTCATAAGCCCCCGGTATGACAACCGCCGGGGGCTTGTGCTTTTCAGGATATCCCGAAATGAATACGATCGGGCATGGGACCGGGTCATGGCCGGTTCATGTAAGGTCGTACCATCCGCCTACAGGCCAGGACTTTCCAGAAACACCGTCACGCCCATGTCGACGTACCGTGGCCGCATGCTGGCCGGGTGGTTCCGGAAACATACCCGCGTATCGGAACCGGCGAGTTGTTCGACCACGTGGCGCACGCAGTCGTCCACGTCGCGGAAGGGATGGTGCGGGTGGGCCTCGATGCTGTACATCAGGTCGTTCGGCCCGAAGGACAGGCAGTCCACGCCCGGTTTGGCCAGCCTCCGCGCGCCGGTCACCGCGGGGATCGATTCAAGCTGTATCATCAGCACGCCATAGTTGTTCCACCATTCGGCGTATCCCAGCCGGTCTCCGCCGACTTCCGATACTTTGCGACGGGCTTCACCTCCCCAGCTCCGCACGCCCTGCTGCGGATAGTAGAAGAAATCGACCGCCTCCTCCACGGTCGATTCGGTCTCGACCTGGGGCACTTCGATACCCGCCGGCCCGAGGTCGAGCAGGTTGCCGATCAGGTAGCTTTGGTAGGTATGCTTGATGCGGAACATGACGTCGGCGTCCAGCGTATCGGCCCGGTCGCAGAACGCCACCAGGCGGTCTTCGCTGAAGGCGCTGTGCTGGCCGTCCACCCACAGAAAGTCGAATGTTCCGGATTCAACCACCTTTTTCAACTGATCCACGGTATGGTCCATACCCACGTTGGCCCCGATGACCTGTTCGCCCGCGCCGATACGTTGCTTCAGGTTGCGTTCCGCCATGGCAGTGCTCCTCTTCCGGGTTGAATGCCGTGTAAATCGTCCTGGGTGCGAGACGTTATGGAAGTGTGAAAAGCAACAGGATCGAGCCTGTCGTACCGGACGCGGGTTGTCCCGGGGCCGGTGATCTCGATTATAATGGGTGAAGCACGATTCCGTTAGACCAATCTGGCCGTATCGACGGAAATGCGCTATTTTCAAATTGCAGGGACACCGGCTGTGTTTATCTTAAAACCACACCAACCTTCCGCGGTCAGGCCGGACCGGACCTACAGCCTATACCGAAGTTTCCAGGACAGGAGAGATCCATGTACCTGCATGACGTCGTCAACTGGACCGATTTCAACGACGAAACGCTCAGCTTCTTTCGCGCCGTCAGCGTGGATATGATCCAGCTGGACCTGCGGACCGGCGGCCGGGTCGAAGCGGAACGGCACGTGAGGGCGGGCAGGGACAGTACGGAGATCTTCGAACAGGCCCGGGAGAAGACCGAATCCCACGGGCTGAAGCTGCAGACCGTCTTCATGCCGGTCCTGGAGGGGGTTACGCTGGCCACCGAGGACCGGGACGAGGAGATGGCGGCCTTCCTCCGGCTGATCGAGTGCATCGGCAAGGCGGGGATCCCGACGCTGGCCTGGAATTTCAAGCCGATGGGCAACTTCCGCACCACCTCCGACGTCGGACGCGGCGGCGCGGTCTACAGTACCTTCGACTATGCGGAGTTCGACCGGAACCGTCCCCAACCGCACGATCCGCCCGTCTCCGAGCAGGTGATGTGGGACAACATGGTCTACTTCATGCGCGCCGCGGTCCCGGCGGCCGAGCGGGCCGGGGTCAATCTCGCGCTCCACCCCGACGACCCACCCATTCCGGAACCGCTGGGCGGTGTCGCGCAGATCTGTTCGACCCTGGATCATTTCCGGCGCATCTTCGACGCCGTGCCCAGCGATAGCCACCGGATGCTCTTCTGCCAGGGCTGCATGACCGAACTGGCCGGACCCCGGGGTGTCTACGATATCATTGCCGAGATGGCCTCGCGGAACAAGATCGCCCTGGTCCATTTCCGGAACGTCCGGGGACAGTTGCCGAGATTCGCCGAGGTCTTCATCGACGAAGGCGAAGTGGACATGCGACGCGCCATGGAAACCTATCGGGATAACGGGTACAGCGGACCCTTCGGCATGGACCACACGCCGGCCTTTCCGCAGTCCATGGCCGGTCCGGCGGGCAAGGCTTACGCGAACGGCTACATCCGGGCGATGATCCAGACGGTCTACGGGAGGTAGGCAAGCGGCCTGATGTTTCCCGCTTCACGTTTTCCATCGACAACAGGGAGCAAATTTCAAGCATGCGAATAACCCATTTTGAAATCCTGCGCGTTCCACCGAGCTGGGTCTGGCTCAAGATCCACACGGACACCGAGCTGTTCGGGTGGGGCGAACCCTACCTGGAGAACCACCCCGAGAGCGTTATCGCCGAGGTGCGTCGCCTGGAGCCGCTCCTCGTGGGCAAAGATCCCTGCCGCGTCGAGTCGCTCTGGCATACCATGTACGAGGGGGGTTCGGGTTACGTGGGCGGACCGGTGAAGATGAGCGCGATCAGCGGGATCGACATGGCGCTCTGGGACCTTGCCGGCAAGGCCGCCGGGCTTCCGGTCCATGCCATGCTCGGCGGGGCCTGCCGCGACCGCATACGCATGTACCGCGCGGTCGGGGGCCAGCTTCCCTGGTGCGTGGAGCCGGGACAGCCCTACAACGAGGGGTATGACCCCAGGTATGACACGGACCTGGCATTCCCCGCGGCCCACGAGGAGGCGGCCCGGGTCATCATAGAGGAATGGGGCTTCCGCTGCATGAAGCTGCACGTGGGCATGGGCACCGGACTGGAGCCTACCTATGAGGTGGACCGCATCGCGGAAGCGTTCGCCGCCGTGCGGAAGGGCGCCGGTCCCGAGATCGAGGTGGCCGTGGACATCCACAACCCCCACCCCGCGATGGCGAAACAGATGATCTCGGCTCTGACGCCGCACCGGCCCCTGTTCATCGAGGAACCCATGCCCGTGGAACGGGTCGATGTGCTCGCGGACATCGCCCGCAACAGCGAAGTCCCCATCGCGGCGGGGGAACGGTGGATGGGCAAGTGGATCTTCTACGATGCCCTGCGCAAGAACGCCCTCTCCGTGATGCAGCCGGACCTGTGCCACGCCGGCGGCATCACCGAGTGCCACAAGATCGCGGTGATGGGCGAAAGCGCCTACGCGAAGCTCGCCCTGCACTGCCCGCTGAGCCCGCTGGCCCTGGCCGCGTCCATACAGGTCGACGCCTGCGCGTCGAACTTCCTGGTCCAGGAACACAACGAAGTGAATTGTATTCGCAAGGATGGGCGGACGTTCATCGGCAAGGGCTACTTCGCCGAGCCCTTCGTGCTGGACGAGGACGGCTGCGTGGCGGTGCCCCAGGGGCCCGGTCTCGGTGTCGACATCGACCCGGAGGGCTTCGAGCAGATCATGGCCCGGCCGTGGCGGGAAGTGCGGGGCTGAGGCAGTGCGGGGCTGAATCCGGACCGCATCTCCAACCGGCTACACGCGCACCCTCGCCCACCGCGCGGTCTGAATGGCATCGTCTCCCGCGTAGTAGACGACGAACACCTCGTCGCCTGAGCCGTCCGGGTGGTCCTCGTCGCCTGAGCGGTCCGAGCGGTCCGGGCCGCCCAGGCCGTCCGCGCGGTCCAGGCCGTCCGCCAGGCGCACCATGCGGGGATGCCCGAACCGCCAGCGCTCCATGTCGCCCCACAGTTCGGACGAGGTACGGCTGCCCTGCGCGCCCGACTCCGTGCCGGCGGTGCTGTCATAGACCAGGAGATCCCGCTCCCGGTCCCAGTGCTCCCCGAAATCCTCGCTGATCGACAGTACGATGCCCGGAGGGTCCCGCCGCCGCGGGTAGGCGGCCAGCAGGCGGCCGCCGCCGAGGGCGAGGGGCTGGCAGTGCTGGCCGGGAAGTCCGGTGCCGCGCGGGGTCGTCCACGACCTGCCGTCCGGCGACCCGTAGGCGATATGGATGTCGATGTCGACGCCCGCGTTGAAATCGTGAGTCCAGAACGTGGCGGCCAGGCGGCCGTCGCCGGGATGGATGGCCAGCCGCTGGTCCCAGTAGGCCAGCGCGTTGTCCGGGTGCCGGGCCACGGTAACGAACTCCGGCCAGGTCCGGCCCCCGTCCCGGGAGAAGCGCAGCCTGGCGGCGGGACGGCCCGGGGACGGATCCTCGTACACCTTCCACTGTTCGTAGGGCTGGGCCAGGACGCCGCCGGGCAACCGGATGATGGCGTGCGAACAGGGTGAGGCGGCGAGGTGGGGCGCCGTGTCCATGCGGCGGGGGGCGCTCCACGTGAATCCGCCGTCCTCCGACGCCACGTGCATGATGCGCATGGGCAGCAGGCCCTGCGTTTCCGGGTGGATGAAGGGCAGGTCCGGGTCGGAACGATCGACCCAGAGCGCGGTGGCCGTCAGTTTCCCGGGGGACCGTTCCGTGCTCGTCAGCCCCTTTACTTCCCCGGGCGTGCCGTCCCATGCGCCCTTCCCGTAGCCATCGTAACGAAGGCGCCAGGTGCGGCCGAGGTCCGGCGTGGCCCAGATGCAGGCGTGGCCGTCCACCGAATCCCGCGCCGATCCCCACCGGCCCGAAACGAGGATCGTCCCGTCACGCAGCCGGTTGACGGTGGTGAAAGCGCAGCTCCTGCGGTGATCCGGGACGTCGTGCGCCTGGCAGACCACACCGGAATCAACGATCCGCACTCAAGTCTCCTGATTTGTAACACCAACCCGGGCAGTGTGTTACAAGGTTTTATTCCAGTGATCGATCAACGCGGATTCGTCGTAGGAAACGACCTTGCAGGCAACGTCCGCCGCACGGAACATCTCCCATTGCCTGTCGGCTGTTCCCGCCGTGTAGTAGGCGGTGACCAGCCGGCCGTCTTCGAGCCGCGCGGTGGAGGGATAACCGACATCGGCCCCGGGCAGGGTGTCGTCCAGCACCAGCCTGCGGCCATCCCAGGTCATCCCGCCGTCCCTGCTGATCAGGCCCTCCACGCCGAAGGGTGGATGCCGGCGCCCGAAGAGCATAAGCAGCCAGCCGTTGGACAACCGGGTGATGTCGGGCGGATGCTCCTTCGCGTCCGTGACCCGGCCGATCCCGCGCCAGGTGTATCCGCCGTCCTCCGAGACGCATGCGTAGAGCGCCTGTTCGGCGCGGTCCTCGGTACGGGCGACGAACAGCCAGCGGCCGTCGGGAAGGATGGCCACGTCCGATTCGTTCAATCCCAGGGCCACCAGGGTCGGATCGCCCCAGGAGCGGCCGTTGTCGGCCGACCGGAGGATGTAGGTCGGCGTCGTCGCGGGGCCGACCCGGACCGTCCCGTCGCCTGCCTCGCACAACGGCGAACCGCCGTAGATCAGCATGTGCATGACGCCGTCCACGGTGAAGATCTTGCCGAAGGGAGAGGCCCCGTTGATCGGGGTGTAATCGATGAGCGCGTCGCCGGTCCAGGACCGGCCGCCGTCCGCGGAGTATACGACCCGGGTATCGGCCTTGCCCATTTCCGGTTTCCAGGCCCCATCTTCGTCGTAGGAGCCCTGCCAGTGATAGGCCAGCACGAGGGTGCCGTCCGGCGCCACCCCCAGCGCGGGGTTGCGGTCGTCCCGCTCGCTGTCGGCCACGGTCGACGGCGCCGACCAGGTCAGGCCCCCGTCGTGCGACCGCCCCGCGGACAGCCGGCCGCCCAGCCCCATGTGCGCGGCGCCGCAGCGGTATGCAATAAGCAGTTCACGGCCCCCCAGGCTGGTGATGACCGGGAAATAGCCTTCTCCCGCCAGCGCGTCGGCCGAACGGGTACCGGGAAGGCGGTGTACATCCAGTTTATCGGGCATGGGATGATCGTGTCCTTTGTGGGGTTCGCGGGATTGAAGTGGATTGGGATCGACGGTAACCCGCGGCGCTCCCCGTGTCAAGGAGATAGCGCCCCAGGCTGCCATGCCAATGCGGATCCGGAAAGCCTGCCGGCAGGGGCGAATCCGGCACGGGCCGGCCCGGCCGTCCGCGCGGGATATAATACTTGACATAAAAGTCAGGTTTGATATATTCAGGTAGGCAAATCGGTCGGAAAAAAGGAGACGCCGTCATGAAAGTGACCGCCCAGGAAGAATACGGACTCCGGTGCATTCTGCAACTGGCGCGACACCATTCCCGGGACCCGGTTACGGGCCGCCAGATCGCCGAGTCGGAAGGCATTTCCCTGGACTACGTGTCGAAGCTGCTGATGATCCTCCGGCGGGCGGGCCTGGTCCGAAGCGTGCGGGGTATCCGGGGCGGCTACGCGCTGGCGAGGGAGCCGCGAAGCATCGCGCTGGGCGAAGTGATGCGCGCCCTGAGTTCGGAAGACGGGGTCGTGCTCACCAGTCCCGACAGCCACATGTGCGATCATTTTTCCGGTCACCTGGAGGCATGCGCGCACCTGAACGCGTGCGCCATCCGGCCCGTCTGGACGGTCCTGGCCCGGTACCTGTCCGGCGTGCTCGATCACATCTGCCTGGCGGACCTGCTGCAGACGGAACACCAGGTGCTCGAGGTGGTGGAGCAGGTCTCCCGGGATACCATGGGGGACCAGGCCATGGGCGGCACGATCCAGATCGGCCGCTGACGCGGCAGGCGACATACGTTCCAAGGAGAAGCAATGGAAGCCATTGAGACCTTAGCCCAGCAGGAATACAAAGAGGGCTGGGTGACCGACATCGAGATGGAAAAGGCGCCGCCGGGGCTCAACGAGGATATCATCCGGTTCATATCCGCCAAGAAGAACGAGCCCGAGTTCCTGCTGGAATGGCGTCTGAAGGCGTACCGCCACTGGCTCACGATGAAAGAGCCCAACTGGCAGTACATGGACTATCCGCCGGTCGATTACCAGGATATCGTCTATTACGCCGCGCCGAAGAACACGCCGCAGTACAACAGTCTCGACGAGGTGGACCCCGAGCTGCTGGCGACCTACGACAAGCTCGGCATTCCGCTGGAAGAGCAGAAGATGCTCGCGGGCGTGGCCGTGGACGCGGTCTTCGACAGCGTGTCGGTCCACACCACCTTCAAGGACAAGCTGGCGGAGCTCGGGATCATCTTCTGTTCCTTTTCGGAAGCGGCGCAGGACCATCCCGACCTGGTGGAGAAGTACCTGGGCACCGTGGTGCCTTACCGGGACAACTACTTCGCGACGCTGAACTCGGCCGTCTTCAGCGACGGTTCCTTCTGCTACATCCCGCCCGGCGTCCGGTGTCCCATGGAGCTTTCCACCTACTTCCGGATCAACACGGCGGGAACCGGACAGTTCGAGCGCACGCTGATCATCGCCGACGAGGGATCCTACGTCAGCTATCTCGAGGGCTGCACCGCGCCCATGCGCGACGAGAACCAGCTGCACGCTGCGGTCGTGGAACTGGTCGCGCTGAAGGACGCCCAGATCAAGTATTCCACGGTGCAGAACTGGTATCCCGGCAACGAGGAGGGCAAGGGCGGCGTGTATAACTTCGTGACCAAGCGCGGGGCCTGCAAGGGAGCCAACGCCAAGATCTCCTGGACGCAGGTAGAGACCGGTTCCGCCATCACCTGGAAATATCCCAGCGTGATCCTGCAGGGCGACCATTCGATCGGCGAATTCTATTCGGTGGCGCTGACCCGCAACAAGCAGGCGGCCGACACGGGGACCAAGATGATCCACGTGGGGAAGAACACGCGCAGCACGGTGGTTTCCAAGGGGATATCGGCGGGCAACGGCCAGAACGTCTACCGGGGCCGGATCCAGGTCCTGAAGAAAGCCGACGGGGCCAGGAACTACACCCAGTGCGATTCGATGCTCATCGGCGACCGCTGCGGCGCCCACACCTTTCCCTACATCGACGTGGGAAACAACTCGGCGAGCGTGGAACACGAAGCTTCGACGGCCCGGATCAGCGAAGACCAGCTCTTCTACTGCAAGACCCGGGGCATATCCACCGAAGACGCCATTTCCATGATCATCAACGGGTTCTGCAAGGAAGTGTTCCAGGAACTGCCCATGGAATTCGCCGTGGAAGCGAAGAAGCTGCTGGGGATCAGCCTGGAAGGCAGCGTGGGTTAACGGGGACGGGCGGCGAGGCGCGCCCCGGACAGTCCGTAGTCCGCATCAGGCGCTCCGGCCGGCCCGGAACAAGAACAGGAGACGGCAGGCAAGATGGCATTACTCGAAATCAAGGGTTTACGCGGCGGCATCAAGGACCAGGACATCATCAACGGGATCGACCTGACGGTCGACCGGGGCGAGGTGCACGCGATCATGGGGCCCAACGGCTCCGGGAAGAGCACGCTGGGCAAGATCCTGGCCGGCCACGAAGAGTACGCGGAGACGGCCGGCACGGTGCGGTTCCAGGACAAGGACCTCTTCGAGCTCACCCCCGAGGAGCGGGCCAACGAGGGCATGTTCCTGGCCTTTCAATACCCCGTCGAGATCCCGGGCGTGAGCAACGCCTACTTCCTCCGGGCCGCGCTGAACGAACGCCTGAAGTACCGGGGCGAGCCGGAAATCAGCGCCGGCGCCTTCAGGCGGTTGCTGAACCGGAAGATGGAACAGGTCGACATGGACCCCGAACTGGCCCGGCGGCCGGTGAACGAAGACTTCTCCGGCGGCGAGAAGAAACGGAACGAGATCTTCCATATGGCCGTCCTGGAACCGACGCTGTCCATCCTGGACGAGACGGATTCCGGGCTGGATATCGATGCCATGCGCATCGTGGCCCACGGGATCAACCAGCAGCGGTCCGCCGGGAACGCGATGATCGTCATCACGCACTACCAGCGGCTGCTGGACTACGTCGTGCCGGACTACGTGCACGTCATGTACGAGGGCCGGATCGTGAAGTCCGGAAGCAAGGAACTCGCCCTCCAGCTGGAGGAGAGAGGGTACGAGTGGATCCGCGAGGAAGTGGAAGCGGCCGGTTGAATCATTACGGGGAGAACGGGAACGCGAAATGACAGAAGCACTTAAACAGGCGGAGGCGGGGCGTTACGCGACGTTTTTCGATGCCTACGACCGGATCCGCGGCGGGGACGCGCCGCTCTGGCTGCACCGTATCCGTTCGGATGCCATGAAAAGCTTCAGGGAACTCGGCATGCCGGTCGCCCGCGAGCTTTCCTTCCCGCTCAAGGAAGACTGGGTCTATACCGACCTTCGCGGGATCGCGGACACGTCGTACCGCGCCGAGCCGGTGGAAGCGGGACTCGACGAAGCCGCGCTCGCGCCTTACGAGTTCGGGCGGGGCGACTGGCACCGGCTGGTGTTCGTGAACGGGGTGTATTCGTCCGCCCTGTCGCGCATCGGCGACCTGCCCCGCGGCGCCGTGGTGCGCAGCCTTGCCGACGCCCTGGCCGAATGCCCGGAGCTGGTGCATCCGCACCTCGCACGCTATGCCGGATTCGAACGCGCCGGACTGACGGCGTTGAACACGGCCCTTTTCGAGAACGGTCTGTTCGTCTGCGTGCCCCGCGGCGGGATGCTGGAAACACCGGTGCACGTCCACTACGTCGCGACCGGACACGAAACGCCGTACGCCACGCAGCCGCGCACGCTCATCGCGGCCGGCGACGGCGCGCGCCTCAAAGTGGTCGAAAGCTATTCTGGACTCACGGACCGGGCCTACCTGACCAACGCGGTGACGGAGATCGCCGTGGGCCGGGACGGTCACGTCGACCACTACCGCATCAACCGGGAAGGCGCCGGGGCCGCCCATCTGTCTACCACCCAGCTGCACCTGGAAGGCAACGGGCACATTTCCACCTTCAACATGAGCATGGGCGGTGCGTTGACCCGGAACGACACCAACGCGCGCCTGGACGGCGAACACGCGGTCGTCCGCATGAACGGACTGTTCCTGGCCGCCGGCAACCAGCACGTCGACAACCACACGGCCATCGATCACGCCGTGCCGAACTGCGACAGCTACGAAGTGTACAAAGGCATCCTGGAAGGCCGTGCCCGGGGGGTGTTCAACGGCAAGGTGTTCGTCCACCAGGACGCCCAGGAAACGGACGCGAAGCAGCTCAACAAGAACCTGATGCTCTCGCCCGACGCGATGATCCACACCAAGCCGCAGCTCGAGATCTACGCGGACCAGGTGAAGTGCACCCACGGCGCCACCGTGGGCCAGCTCGACGAAGACCAGATTTTCTACCTGCGGACCCGCGGACTGTCCCACGACAGCGCGTGCAATCTCCTCACCTACGGGTTCGCGGCCGACCTGATCCGGCGTCTCGGAATCGACGCGGTAAGGTCCTCGCTGGATACGCTTTTCGAAACCACGATCCGGGATCTTTCGCTGGCCAGGAGCCAGGCGGGAAGATAACGGATACATTCACGCACACAGGGGTCAGCGGATGGATACGGATGCCGTAAAAGAGCAGATCGTGGACGTATTGAAGACGTGCTACGATCCCGAAATCCCGGTCAACATCTACGAAATGGGGCTCATCTACGAAATCGACGTGCGGCAGGACGGCATGACGAACATCAAGATGACGCTCACTTCGCCGAACTGCCCGGCGGCCCAGTCGCTGCCCGCGGAGGTGGAGACCAAGGTGAAGGACCTGGAGGAGGTCTCGGACGCTTTGATCGAGATCGTCTGGGAACCGCCCTGGCATATCGACATGATGACCGAAGACGCCAAGCTGGAACTCGGGATAGACTACTGAAAGCGGACAGGCGGGAAATCATGGATGAAACGCTCGTAGAAACGCCGCGCAAGCCGGCCGATGCCGTCCGCCGCGCCGACGAACACGCCTTGCGCTACCGCGGGGATTTCCCCATTCTGGACCGGAAGGTGCACGGCAAGCCGCTGGTCTACCTGGACAACAGCGCCACTTCTCAGAAGCCCCGGGCCGTCCTGGACGCGCTCGACGACTACTACACCCGGCTCAACGCCAACGTGCACCGCGGGCTTCACACGCTCAGCGAGGAGGCGACCAACGCCTACGAAGCGGCACGTGAACGCGTCGCCCGTTTCATCGGCGCGCCCGCCCAGGGCCTGGTCTTCGTCCGCAACACCACCGAGGGGATCAACCTGGTCGCCGGCGCCTGGGGCCGCAAGAACGTCCGGGAAGGCGACGAAATCGTACTGTCGGTCATGGAGCACCACAGCAACATCGTGCCCTGGCAGATGCTGGCGCGGGAAACCGGGGCGGTACTCCGGTATTTCGACATCCGCGAGGACGGCTCCCTCGACATGGACCAGGCGGACGAGCTGATCAACGAGAGGACGCGCCTCGTGTCCCTCGCCCACATGTCGAACGTGCTGGGCACGGTCAATCCCATCGAAGCCATCGCGGAGCGGGCGCACGCGGTCCGCGCGCTGGTCTTCGTCGACGCCGCGCAGAGCGTCCCCCACATCCCGGTGGACGTGCGTCGCCTGGGTTGCGATTTCTTCGCCTTCTCGGGCCACAAGATGTGCGGTCCGACCGGGATCGGCGGGCTGTACGGCCGCGAGGAGCTGCTGGAATCCATGGACCCCTACATGGGCGGGGGTTCGATGATCGACGAGGTCCGCCTGGACGGGTTCACCTGCGCGGACATCCCGGAGAAATTCGAGGCGGGGACGCCCAACATCGCCCACGCCATCGTGTTCGGCGACGTGGTGGACTACCTGGACGCCATCGGCATGGAGCGGATTCACGTGCACGAAAGGACGCTGACGGACTACACGGTCGAGCGGCTCGAGGAGATCGAAGGTCTGACCGTCTACGGCCGCGCGCCGGGCCGGGGCGGCGCCGTGTCCTTCAACCTGGACACCATGCACCCCAGCGACCTGTCCACCGTGCTGGACCGCCAGGGCGTGGCCATCCGCGCCGGACACCACTGCGCGCAACCGCTGATGCGGCGGCTCGGCACGGCCTACGGCGCCACGGCGCGGGCCAGCCTCTACTTCTACAACACTTCCGAAGAGATCGATATCATGATCTCCGCCATCCACAAGGCGAGAAACCTCTTCGGCGATTAGGCCGGGCGTCGATCCGCCATGCCGCGGACGGCCATGCCGTACGGGTCCACGGCCGGGCCGTACGGGCCGGCACCGGAGCACCCGTCATGCCGCGGACGGCCGGGTCGCACGGGCCGGCACCGGCGCACCCGTCATGGTCCGGACGGTCCGGGTCGGTGTTCGCGATCACTCAACGGGATACCATGACACCCTTTACGGTCGACGTGGGCATGTCGCCCATCATGCGAGCCGGACGCATGCCCAGGGCCGTCTCCCTGGGATTGAGCGCGTCGCAAGGCGTGCCGAATTCCGGCGTCGCGTAGGGCAGGTGGGAGTTTCCCCGCGCGAGGATATGCATGTGATTCGCGGACGGCCCCTCGAAATCGGCGCCATGGTTCCACGGCACCCAGGACCTCGCGTTGCAGTAGTGGCCCACGAAGGCCCTGCGGAAGCGCGAACCGGTCCTGTTCCCGTGCGACCGGTGAAGGAGGTGGCCGTGAATGAACAGGACGTCGCCGGGCGCCATGCGGGCGGACGTTTCACGGCCGGCGTACTTTCCGGCGATCGGGGCCAGTCCGTTCAGGGATTCATCCGTCGCGCTTGCGCCCTCGATCACGCCGAGGTCCCCGATGGCGCCGTCGGTGTGGTTCTGGCCGAGCTTGTCCTCGTCCGGGTAGATCGGTTCATGGTGCGATCCCGGAACGACCCGGACGCAGCCGTTCTCTTCGTCCGCGTGGTCCACGGCAAGCCAGGAGCCGATCAGCGTGTCGGGATAGGTGGGGATGTAATAGGAGTCCTGGTGGTAGCCCTGGCCTTCACGGCCGGGCGGCTTGAGGAAGAGCATGGTCTGGAGGGCCAGCACGTCCGGGCCGACCAGGGCTTCGAGCACGTCCAGTATCCGGGGCTGAAGCAGGTATTTCTCGTGCAACGCGTGTTTCCGGTGGAGCATATGAATGCGCAGCCAGTGCTGGCCCATCTGCTCCGCGGTCAGTCCGGGCGGCGGCGGGTCGACGCCGTCGATAACGAGCCGGCCGCTCATCAGTTCTTCGGTATGACGCCGGATCTCCCCGACCTCCGCGTCCGGCACGAGTCCCCGGACGATCAGGTAGCCGTTCCGGTGATATTCGCTGTATTCCCTGACACCGATTTGATAGCGGTCTTCAGACATGGCATGCTCCTTTCGGACAGCGCGTATCGCAATGGACGGAGGTTTCGGCAAGGCGCCTTGCAGGGTTAAATATAACGCCGAGTCTTGAAAAGAGGTTGAAAATACTTGACGGTACGTTAAATTGTCATAATTGTGCGGAACACTGCGCTCAGCCGTTAACAGTCGTTTATTATTGTTGATTCGCAGTATCTTGGACTATATTTGGCTTATTCGATCCAATCCCCGGGCTTTACGAATACATGAACCCGAATCACGTTGGCGAAGAAGAGGTCGAGTTCTTCCAGGAGCATGGCTATCTCCGGATCCCGGGGTTTTTCACCAGGGAAGAGATCGAGGAACTGGGCGACGCGCTGGACGGGACGGTAGCGGAAAAAAGAGAACGCATACTGGGCGGCGGACGGGAAACCGACGAGGATTACAACCGCGTATTCAACCAGATGGTCAACCTGTGGGTGGACTACGAGGTGATCCGCAAGTATTCCCTGGACGGGCGGCTCGCGGAGGTCGCTCGGAAGATCTCGAAGTGCAGGCGCCTGGTCATCTACCACGACCATGGACTGATCAAGCCCGGAGGCGAGCTGAGCAAGGCGACCAACTGGCATCAGGACGCCCCGTACTGGCCCATGGAACAGGTCGGCGCGCTGTCGGCCTGGATCGCCGTAGACGACGTCACGGTGGAAAACGGCTGCATGCAGTTCATACCGGGTTCGCATAAGTACGGCCGTCTGGCGCCGGTGCCGCTGAGCACCGAAGGCGCGAGCGTGCTCAAGGACATCGAGGGGACCGATGTAGAGGCCGACGTGGAGCCCGTGGTGATGGAAATGGAAGCGGGAGGCGTCACCTTTCATCACGGATGCACGTTCCATTACGCCACGCCGAACCGGACGGATTCACCCCGGAGGGCCCTGGCGATCATCTACATACCGGAGTACGTGAACTACAACGGCCGGTGGGATGCCGGAGGGGACCAGGACCTGAAACCGGGCGAGCCGTTCGGAGGCCCGCTGCATCCCATCCTGGCATCGGGATAGGCCGGCTATCGGACCGCCGGAATCGAAACGGACGGCACGCCGGCACGAGCAGGTAGCGTAACATGAACGGGAATTGCGGATTACCTAGAACCGGTTTTGCCGAACATGGCAGTCTTACAAACCTGTAAAGGGGGGTTGGTTTCATGGAGATCAGTGTCGACCGAGCAAACGAAGTACTGATTGCGAAGGTTGAAGGTCGAATTGACGGCGCCAACGCACGGGAATTCGAAGATGCGCTGAACGGCGCCATCTCGGAAGACGACGGCAAGGTGTTGCTTGACTTCGGTGCGTTGTCCTACATCAGCAGCGCCGGGCTGAGGGTCATCCTGCTGATCGCGAGATTGCTTCAGAAGCGGAACGCGGCGTTCGCGCTGTGTTCCCTGTCGGACCCGATTCGCGAGGTCTTTGAAATAAGCGGTTTCGACAAGATCATTTCCATCCACGATTCCCAGGCGGAAGCCGTGGAGAAGATCGGCCGGTAAGCGGCGGCGGGAACCGTCCGCCGCACGGCGGAGCATTCACCCCACAGTCCGGCGCGTCGAAAGGCGACGTATGCGCCGGCGGCCACGGACGCTATGAGCCAGACACCGTATAAAATCCTAGTCGTGGACGATGAGCCGGATCTCGAGCATCTCATGCGCCAGAGACTGCGCCGCGACGTCCGCTCCGGGCAGTATTCGCTTTTCTTCGCCCAGAACGGCGTGGAAGCCCTGGAACGTCTGAACGAGATCCCCGATATCGACATGGTGCTTTCGGACATCAACATGCCCCGGATGGATGGACTCACCCTGTTGGCGCAGATCCCGAACATCGCCCCCGACATCCGCGCCGTCGTGGTCTCCGCGTACGGGGACATGAAGAACATCCGGACGGCCATGAACCGCGGCGCCTTCGACTTCATTACCAAGCCCATCGATTTCCAGGACCTCCGGGTAACCATCGAACGTACCCTGAAGAACATGGAAGAGTGGCGCGAGGCCCTGGAATCACGGGACAAGCTGGTCCGGCTGCAAAACGAGCTGAACGTGGCCAGCAAGATGCAGCAGTCGATTCTGCCGACCGAGTTTCCCGCTTCCGATCACTGCGAGATCTTCGCGAACATGGAGCCGGCCCGGGAAGTGGGCGGCGACTTTTTCGACGTCTTTCCCCTGCCCGGCCGCAAAATCGGCCTGGCCATCGCCGATGTTTCCGACAAGGGCGTTCCCGCGGCCCTGTTCATGATGTCGAGCCGGACCCTGCTGAAGGGATCGGCGATCGGAGCCGTGGAGCCGGGCGCCGTGTTGAAAGAGGTCAACGACCTGCTTACCGAAGAGAACGAAGCGGCCATGTTCGTCACCACCTTCTATGCGGTGTACACCCCCGAGACCGGCCGCGTCGACTATGCCAACGGAGGGCACAACCCCCCGCTCGTAGTGCATCCCGACGGCTCTTCGACCCTGCTCCCCGGGACCGACGGCATGGCGCTCGGGGTTTTCCCCGGGGTCGATTTCGGGCAATCCTCCGTCTCGGTCTCGCCCGGCGATCTGCTGGTGCTCTACACGGACGGCGTTACCGAAGCCATGAACGCCGACGGCGAGGAATTCGGCATGGATCGCCTCCAGGCGGTATTCGCGGATTCCCCCCCCACTTCGACGGAAGACGCGAACAGGGCCGTTTTCAAGGCGGTCCATGAATTCGCTGGGGAGACCGCGCAGTCGGACGACATTACCTGTGTAACCGTGCTTCAACACCAGGCCCAGGCCCGACCATGAGCAGAAAACTGTCTCTTTGCGTGCCGACCAGGCTGGACCAGCTGGAGCGTATCTACGAGGCCGTGGATGAACTCGGCGAGTCGGAAGGATGGCCGCCGGGCATGGTGTACCAGGTCAAGCTGGTCCTCGAGGAACTGGGCGTCAACATCGTTACCCACGCCCACGCCAGAGAACCGGACCATGAATTCGAAATCGTGCTGGACTCGGACGCCGAGACCCTGACGATCGAGTTGAAGGACGAAGGCCCGCCATTCAACCCGCTTACGGACTCCCCGGAACCGGATGTCGAGTCCGGGCTTGACGACCGGCCCGTCGGTGGCCTGGGCATCTATCTGGTCCGCACCATGATGGATGAACTGAGTTACCGCCGGGAGCACGACAGGAACATCCTGACGATCGTCAAGCGAAAGGAAAACGGATGAGACGAACGCGTGACCACTGGGCGGTCGCCATGCTGATCGCCCTTGGTGCGACGGCGTTCTCTCCCGCTCTACCCTCATCATACAGCGGCGCGAACGCCTCCCAGGTGGAAGAGCCCGGAGTAACTGCCGAACGCATCCTGTTCGGACAGTCCGCGGCGTTCAGCGGTCCGGCCAGAGAGCTCGGCCGGAACATGAACCTCGGCATCGAGGCGGCCTTCCAGGAAGCAAACCGCCGCGGCGGCGTGCACGGGCGGCAACTCGCGCTGGTCACGCTCGACGACGCCTACGAACCCGAAGCCGCCATCGCCAACACGCGGAAGCTGATCGAAGACGAAGGCGTATTCGCCCTGATCGGCGCGGTCGGCACGCCCACGTCCCGTTCGGCCGTACCCATCACGTCGCAGGCCGGCGTCCCCTATATCGCGCCCTTTACCGGCGCGATTTTCTTAAGAGACAATACGGACGACGGCGTCATCAATCTGCGCGCCTCCTATTTCCAGGAAACAGAGGAGATCGTCGACCGCCTTTCGCGCGATCTCGGCATCACGCGCATTGGCGTGATGTACCAGAACGACTCCTTCGGGCGCGTGGGATACCGGGGTGTCAGGCAGGCGCTGGAGCGGCGGAAACTGGATCCGGTGGCGATCGGCGTGTATCCCCGGAATACCACGGCGATCAAGGCGGGCCTGCTCGATCTGCAGCGCGGCAACCCGGACGCCGTGGTCGTCGTCGGCGCCTACCAGCCGGTCGCAACGCTCATTTCATGGGCGCGGCGGGTGGGGTTCAACCCGGTCTTCGCGACGATTTCCTTCGTGGGGAGCAACGCCCTGGCCGGCGCGCTGGGGCCCGACGGCCAGGGGGTGCTGGTCTCGCAGGTAGTGCCTTTCCCTGCCGCGGGCAATATCGCCATCGCGGTTCAGTACCGCCGGGCGCTCGCCGCGCACGCACCCGGCACCGCGCCCGGATTCGTGTCGTTCGAAGGATACCTGGCCGGCAAACTGGCCATCACCGCGCTCGAGGGCTGCGGACCCGACGTGAAGCGGACCTGCCTCATGGAGAGCCTGAACGAGGCGGGGACTATCGATATGGGCGGCCTTCGTCTTGAATTCGGAGCGGGGGACAACCAGGGATCGGACGCGGTTTTTCTCACGGTGATCGGAAAGGACGGCCGTTACCATCCGATCCGCACCCTGCGGGACGTGATGCCATGATCAAGAAGTGGCTGCTCTGGCTATACGACAAGGGCCCCTCCCGGATTTCGGGGCAGTTGTACCTGGGAATCGGCACGGCGGTGGCGCTCACCATGTTCGCAAGTATGGTGGCGTGGTTCGCCTTCAACGAAGTCGGCGACGCCCAGCGCGAGGTGAACGAGGTGGCCGTTCCCGAAATCGCCGCGGCCTTCGGCGTGGCGCAGCGGAGCGGGACGCTGGCGGCGGCCGCCCCGCGCCTGGCGGCGGCGGAGACCCCCGAAGCATTCGAAGCCGTGACCGCGAGCATTGCCGATGAGCGGGAGAGCTTCGCGGTACAACTGGAAGCGATCGCCGGATACCAGATGGAAAACGAACGGTTCCAGCTCATCAGCGAAAGCGGGAACACGCTGATGTCCAACATCGAAATGATCGAGGAGTCCGTGGCGCGGCGCTTCGTGCTCGAAAACCAGAGCCAGTCTTTGCGAAGGGAGCTGGAGCGGCTGCAGTTCGAACTGGCCGGCATACTCGTACCGGCCCTGGACGACCAGCTGTTCTACACGTCGACGGGTTACCGGAACATCGACGAGCCCGCGGCCCCCCGTACGGAATATCTGTCGGAGCTGGAACTGCAGCGATACCGCCATCTCGCGGAACTGCAGACCGAGGCGACCGTCAGCACCCGGATCCTGTCGAACGTCTTCAATCTCGTGGACGCCGACCGGCTCGAGCCCTTGCTGGAGCGGTTCGAGTCGGCCAGCGGCGGGGTCGAAAGAAGTCTCGCCGGCCTGGGTACGGCCCCGCTGCGCCGGCGACTCGAACCGGTGTTCGACCAGTTGTTCGAGCTGGGCGGCGGAGACGGAAAGATCTTCGAGATTCGCGCGGAGGACCTCGAGCTTTTCGCCCAGCAGAGCGCGCTGATCGAAGAGAACCGCAACATCGCGGTCGAACTGGTCGAGGAAGTGGAAAGTCTCGTGAACGCGGCGCAGACGAGCACCGAGGCCGCGACGGTCGCGTCGACCCAGACGATCCAGGTGGGAAGACAGGTCCTGCTCGCGCTGAACGCGGTCAGCCTCGTCGGCGCGTTGCTGATCGCCTGGTTGTTTGTCGGCAAGGTCCTGCTGCGGCGCCTGGAGTTTCTGTCCGAACACATGCGGCGCATGGCGGGAGGCGACCTGAAGCAGAAAGTGGAGCTGGACGGCCGGGACGAGGTGGCGGACATGGCGTCCGCCCTCGAAGTGTTCAGGTTGCACTCGATCGAAGCGCAGCGGCTGAACCTCGTGGAACAACTCGCGGAGGAACTTCGAGGCAAGAACGATAAGCTGGAAGAGACGCTGGGCGAACTGCAGCGGGCGCAGGACCAGATCGTCATGCGGGAGAAACTCGCGGCGCTCGGCGAATTGACGGCCGGCGTCGCCCACGAAATCCAGAATCCCCTGAACTTCGTAAAGAACTTCGCGGAGTCGTCGGAAGAACTGCTCGAGGAGTTGCACGAAGAACTGCCGGAGGGCGGGGGCTCGATCGACGAAGGGCAGAACGATCTCATCCGCGAAATCGGCGGCGATCTCACGGAGAACCTGCGCCGGATCAGGGAGCACGGCGAACGGGCCAACCGGATCGTGCGGGACATGCTGCAGATGGGCCGCGGCTCGGGCGACAAGCAGTCCACGGACCTGAACGCGCTGCTGGAAGAGCATTCCCGCCTGGCGTACCACGCCGCCCGGGCGACCGACCCGAACTTTCAACTCGAGATCAACGAGGACTTCGATCCCGGTCTCGGGAAGATCGAGATCGTTTCGCAGGATATGGCCCGGGTATTCCTGAACATGGTGAACAACGCCTGTCACGCGACCAACGAGAAACGGGAAGACCCGGAAACGGAAGGCGGGTACGTACCCGCGATCTGGCTGTCCACCCGCCGCGAGGAAGACAAGATCGTCGTCCGAATAAAGGACAATGGCAAAGGGATACCGCCCCACGTGCGGGAGAAGATCTTCAATCCCTTCTTCACCACCAAGCCTACCGACCAGGGCACCGGACTCGGCCTGGCGCTTTCCAACGACATCGTTCGCGAGCACGGGGGAAGCATCGAGGTGGATTCGGAACCGGGCGCGTACACCGAGATGGCCATCAGCCTGCCGCTCGAACCCGCCGCGGCCCCCCAGGAAACCCCCTAGCGTTTTTGTTTCTATTCCCGGCGAAGCGGCCGGTCGGCCGGATCGTCGCGGGACGCCCCCAGGCCATCGGGCCGCCATGCGCGGAGCGTCAGCGAGTTGAGGACGACGCTGATGCTGGAGAAGGCCATCATGGCCGCGGCGAGCGCGGGGAAGAGGTATCCCGCCGCCGCCAGCGGAATGCCGATTACGTTGTAGACGAACGCCCAGAACAGATTCTGCTTTATTTTCCGGATCGTCTTCCGGCTCACGTCGATGGCGCCGGCCACCAGGACCGGTTCGGGTCTCATCAGCGTGATCGCGGCCGTCTCCATCGCCACGTCCGTCCCGGAACCCATGGCGATGCCCACGGTGGCGCGGGCGAGGGCCGGCGCGTCGTTGATCCCGTCTCCGACCATGCAGACTGTCGCCCCGCTTTCGGTCAATCGTCCGACGATACGCTCCTTGTCTTCCGGCGTGGCGGCGCCATGGGCTTCGTCGACTCCCGCCGCCCGTCCTGTCCTTTCCACGACGGGTTCCGTGTCCCCCGATACGAGGAGGGTCCTGATCCCCATCCCTTTAAGCCGCTCGACCACCGCGGCCGCGTCGGACCGCAGCGCATCGACGAGATCGAAGCGGGCGAGGTATTCGCAGCCTGAATCTCCCCGGGCGGCCAGCCAGACCGAGGTCGCGCCTCCGGAATCCGGCGCATCGGGCGGCGGCGTATCCCGGCAGGCCTCCTGGAAGAGTCTTCGGTTGCCGAGCAGGTAGGTCGTCCCATCGACTTCGCCCTCGACCCCCCGCGCCACCAGACTCCTGAACCGTTCCACGCCGGCGGGCGGCACGCCCCGTTCGGCCGCGGCCAGCTGAAACGCCCTGGCAAAGGGATGCTCGCTGCCCCGCTGCAGCGCCGCGGCGATTCCCAGCGGCCCTTCCTCTCCGCGGCCGGCCAGGGGAACGATGGAAGCGAGTACGGGCCTGCCTTCGGTCAGTGTGCCCGTCTTGTCGAAGATGATGTGGGTCAGCCCGCGGGCCCGTTCCAGGGATTCGATGTCCTTGACCAGGATGCCTGCCCGGGCCGCCGCCCCGGCGCCGGCCACGATGGCGGTCGGCGTGGCCAGTCCCAGCGCGCAGGGACAGGCGATGACGAGGACGGAAACGGCATTGATCAACGCGGTTTCCATATCGGCCCCCGCCAGGAGCCATGCGGCGAAGGCGATGATGGCCAGGCCGATGACTACCGGTACGAATATGCCGCTGATACGGTCCACCAATCGCTGGATGGCCGGTTTGGCGGCCTGGGCGTTTTCGACCAGCCGTATCACCCGGCCCAGCGTCGAATCGCCGCCGACGGCCCGCGCCTCGATTTCCATGAAGCCGTTGACATTCATGGATCCGGCGATCACGGCGTCGGCCGGACCCTTCGCCGCGGGGACGCTCTCGCCGGTGATGAGCGCCTCGTCGACTTCGGCTTCGCCCCGCAGCACGACGCCGTCCACGGCCACCCGTTCGCCGGGGCGGCAGATGATGACGTCGCCCGCCTTCAACGCGTGCACCGGCGTCTCCCGCTCCGCGCCGTCCGACGTGCGCACCTGCGCGGTAACCGGCCGGATGGCGAGCAGTTCGCGTATCGCCCGTCCCGCGCTCCGCCGGGCCCGGGACTCGATGTGCTTGCCGACGAGCACGAGGGTAATGATGATCGCCGAGGCTTCGAAGTAGAGCTGTCCCGCCGCGCCGGGACCCAGGCTCGCAACGAGGTACCAGCTGTAGGCATAGGCCGACGTGGTGCCCAGGGCCACCAGGACGTCCATGTTCGCGCCGCCGCCGCGCAAGGCGTGGAATGCGCTCCGGTAGTACCGGGCGCCGATGCCGATCTGCAGGACCGTGGCCAGCGCCGCTTCCGCGTACACCGGCATGTGCCGGTCAGCATAGTCAGCAAAGCCGGCCCAGTCAGCAAAGCCGGTCCAGCCCCGCAGCAACCCGGTCAGCATCTGCAGCAGGAAGGGAACCGTCAGGGAAATCGCGACGGCCAGGGCGACCCGGTCCGCCCGTGTCCGGCCGGGATCCCCGTCAGGCTCGGATCGATCGTCCCGGACGGGTTCCAGCCGGTAGCCGGCTCCGGCCACCGGTCCGGCCAGCGCGGCCTCCTCCAGGCCGGGCGTTACGGCCAGGGTCGCCTTTTCGAGCGCGAGGTTCACGTGGGCGGCGGCGACGCCGGGGACCCCGGAGAGGATCTTCTCGACCCGCGCCGAACACGCGCCGCAGGTCATGCCCGCTACGTGGTATACGCGGGTTTCCGTTTCCACGGCGAAGTCCGTTGCTTGCGTGGCGGTCGGCATTTCGGTGTCTCGCGGCGCGGGGGGACGTTGAGCGGGGGGACGCTAATGGGTATGCAGCGTCTCCAGCCCATGCATGGTGTCGGATTCGAAATAGAACAGGGCGTAAGCGAGTCCGATCCCGATGAGGAAGACGATGGCGAGGACACCGCGGTCATGGGTGTGGAACTGGATCTCGGGCAGCAGGTCGCTCAGGGAGATGCACAGGAAGACGCCCGCGGCGAACGCCATGACGTACCCCACGACATGCAGCTCGTTGAGTTGGCCCAGCAAGCCGACGCCGAAAAACGTAAAGACGGTTATGATCGGACACAACAGGGCGAAGCTTACGTTGGTCAGCGTACAGGCCCGGCTCCCGTACCCGGATACGCGCATCAGCCCGATGATGGAGTAGGCGTCCAGGGGTTTGTGCAGCATGATCGCGAGAAACACGCCCAGTCCGGCCAGCATGGCTCCCTCGTCGTGCATGAGGCCGATGCGGACGCTCGCGCCGAGGGCGATCCCCTCGGTTATGGTATGCAGTCCGAGCCCCGTGGCGACGCCGAACACGCTGCGGGGGTTGACGTCCATCGCGCCATGGTGGTCGTGGTGGTCGTGGTCGTGGTGGTCCTGCGGCTCCATCGCCTCCTGGTCGAATTCGTGATGGTGGAACCGGAAGATCCGGAGCAGCACGATGATCATGACGATGCCGAGCACCGCGCATCCCACGGCGAGTTCGCCGGCATAGGGACCGGGGATATCCTCCAGGCTGTGCAGCAGGAGATGGAACATGGCCACGCCCAGGAGAAACCCCGCCACGAGACTCATGACCAGTTGCGTGCGGGTATGGGTCATGGTGACGATGGCCGAGAGCTTGCCGCCGAGGAGGGACACGGCGAAGATCGACGTGGAGTACGCCAGGAGGAGTAATACGGTATCGCTACTCACGATGGTCGGATCCTGATCTTGTTTTATTCGGGTATTCGATCCAAAGGGCAAGGTCGCGTAACGCGGAGTTCGCCTTAGAAGAAAACCACGAGCAGGGCTATCGTGGTCAGCCCCCCCAGCATGAACCCCATCGCCGCTACGACACCGGACACGGTAGCCGAATCCGCGATGCGGAAAGTCTGTTCCTCGATGGTGAACATGACCTGCGACCGGTTGATTTCACCGTCGACGAAACGTTTCAGCGCTTTCTCGGCGCCGTGGGCCTCCTTCACGGAAACCACGGCCACCAGGATCATCGTCATGGCGGAGGCGAGCGTTCCGAGGGCGAACGCGAGCAGCGAGAACAGGCTGAACCAGTGGTAGGAGGTCCCCTGGTCGCCCGTGGCCGCGCTCATGAAGCCGATGATCAGCGCGGCGCCGCCCGCGTTGCCGAACAGGAGCAGACGGGCCGATTCGGTTATCATCCTGAACATGGTGCCGCGCCGGAGCGCGACGACCTTGTAAAGCTCGCGCAACCACTCCTCGCCGATTTCCTCGACGGTAAACTCATCTACCTTCTTCAATGGCCATACCTCGTTTGCGGACTGCTATTCGCCCGGACCCCGCGGACCGCCCGGACCGCCCGGACCGCCCGGTCCACCCAGATTGGTGAGCCGGATGTACGTGGACCCGGCATTCGTTCCCGGCGCGAACTCCAGGCTCCAGTCGTCGATCATGACTCTCTCGGGGGACAGCGCGACGCGCATGAACTGTTCCCGCGTCAACTCGCCGTCCATTCGTTCCAGCACGTCGATCACGTATCGTCCGAGGATGTAGCCTTCAAAGGCCACTTCGTTCACCAGCGCCGCCGCCGTTTCAGCCTCCCCGAATTCCGGCCGCAACGCGTTCCGGAATCGACGGGCCACGCGGCTGGCGTTGCTGTTCGGATCCGGTATGACCTCGGTCACCAGGATCTTTTCACTGCGGTTCTCGACCAGTTTTCTCAGTTCGTGGGAAAGGACGAAAGAAAGATTCGCGACGATGTAGTCGTGACCGAGCGAATGGGACAGATTGATGATCTCGGAGTTGGCGGCGTACGACCCCACGATCAGAATGGCGTCCAGGTCCGCCTTCGATATCATGAACAGGCCCGCGTGGACCGCGTGGGTGTTCCGCGAATGGGCGGTCTTGGCGAGAATCGGCAGGTCGTGGGCGTCGAGCGCGATCTGGTAGTCTCTCAGTACCGAGCGGCCGAAGGCGTCGTCCTGGTAGATCACCCCGAACCGGTTCTTGCCCAGGTCGTTCACGATATAGTCGACCATGGTCACGACTTCGTCCAGGTACGCCGCCCGAAGGTTGATGACGTTGGGAAACCGGTCGAAATTGCGCAGGAAATCCGCGCCCGTGAAGGGACCGACGAAGGGGATGGCGGCGGTCCGCAGAACGGGGGCGATCCGTTTTGCGGTCGGCGTCCCCACGCCGCCGATCACCGCGAACACGTCATTTTCCGCCGCAAACCGTTCGGCGTTCGCCGCGGCCCGCTCGGGTTCGTACCCGTCGTCCAGGGACAGCAGCCTGAGCGTCCTTCCGTCGATGCCGCCCGCCCGGTTCCGTTCCTCGAAAGCGGATAGAATCCCGGCCCGGTAGTAGCGGCCCAGGTTGCGGTTGGGCCCCGTGAAGCACGCGCTTTGGCCGAATACGATGGAATCCGAGGTTACGCCTGTCTCCGCCCGGACCGGTCGAGGGTGCGCCAGCGTCGCGACGATGAGCGCGGCCGCCAGCGACACCATGCCGAACAGCTTATTTTTTGGGATCACTTCCGCCTCCCTCGGAACCCGTTTTCGCCGCTTCTTCGCTTTCTTCCTCGTGCATGGTCTCGGCCAGGGCTTTTTCACCGGTCCGACTCGCCTCGTCTATGCTGCTGGTCGCTACGTGGCCGTGGCTGAAAATGGAAGGCGTGTCGAAAATGAGCGATCGCGGCGCGGCGACCGGGAGATGATCCCGCTCGGTGTTCCGGCTGTGGAACCGGCCTTCGACGAGGAACCGATCCCGGCCGGCGTTTTCGTACCGATGCACGTCCGGCGGAAGGGTCGAATAGATCGGCCTGTCCAGGGAATCGGGGCCGGCGGCCGAGAGGGCTTCCGGCGAATCGAAGGCCATGTCCGCGGGCGTCAGTCCCGTACCGCCGTCCACCAGGTTGACTTCGATATTCGCGTCGTTGCCGGGGTTGACCGCCGACAGGTTCGCCTCGGCGAAAATCGTGCGCATGCGCTGCCAGTACCGTGTAATGCCGACATGGGCCGGTTGCTTACGGTACTCGTCCAGCAGTCTCGCGAACGCGCCGGCGCTGCTTTCGGCCTGCAGGACGCGCTCTCGCGCCTTGGCCCGCGCATCCATGATGGTCGCTTCGGCCTGTCCCTTCGTGCGGGCCACCAGTTTCTCCCTGCGCAGGTTGGCGTTGCTGATGGACTGCATGCGCTCGGAAATGGCGTCGTTGACGTCCCGGAACGCTTCCACGGTCTCTTCGATGGGACGGATGTCCACGATATTCAGGTCGACGAGTTCGATGCCGATGTCGATCGCCTCGAGCCGGCCCGCCAGGTAGTCATGGAGGTGGCGCTCGATGATGCTTCGGTTCGACGTCAGGATCAGGTCGATGAAATTCCGGCCCACGATGTTGACCATTTCCTCCCGGACGATCAAGGTCATCAGCATCGTCGGATCCGTAGCCGCGAACAGGTAGCCGCGCAGGTTGTCGATCCTGTACTGCACGGCGACGTCGAGTTCCACCAGGTTCGTATCGCCGGACAACAGCGTGACGTGCGTGTCGCCCATCGTCCCTTCGCTGACGATGGTCACGCGGACGATGCGCTTTACCTTGCGGACGTGGGTCTCGTAGATGAAAGGGACGCAATAGTGAATGCCGGGGCCGATGCGCTCGTCCACCACCTTGCCGAAACGCAGGAGGACGCCCTGTTCTTCCTTTTTGACGATATAGAATCCGCTCGCCAGCACGGCCGCGATGGACAGGGCCGCCGCGCACCAGAAGAGCCGGTACCAGCCGAAGGACCGCGCCGAATCGAACAGTGCGTAGATGACGCGGGTGCTGTAGGGCAGAGATCGCTTTTCGTCGGTCATTGGCATCGGGTCTCGCGTTACCTGGGAACCGTCCTGCTGTCCAGGTACCTGAACAGTTCGTTGTCGGCCGGCAGCATGAGGGTCGTGTTCTTGTCGATGATCAGGTCGTAGCTGTCGAGCGCCCTCACGAACCGGTAGAACGCCGGGTCTCTCCGGTAGGCCCGGCCCAGCAGCGCCATCGCTTCCGCTTCGGCCGCGCCGAGTATGGCCGTGGCTTCCGCGTGGGCCTCCGCCATGAGCTTCTCGTGTTCGTTGATCGCCAGCGCTTCGATGCGGATGGCCATCTCCTCGCCCTCGCTCCGGTAGCGGGCGGCGATGCGCGCGCGCTCCGATATCATGCGCTGGATCACGGCCGGGCGGTTCTCCACGGGAAGCGTGTACTCGATGATCCCGGCTTTCATCACCTCGATGCCGTAGTTCGCGCTGGCGATCGGCGTGACTCTGCCGAGTATGTCGCGGGAAGCTTCATGCAGGTCCTCGTGTTCCAGCCCCAGGCTGATGAAGGCGTCCCGGGCCTTGTTGCTGATCACGATTCCGCTGCTGGAAAGGTAGAGGTCCCGCAGGCGTTCGGTGGCGTTGGCGCCGGTGCGTATCGCTTCGACGTAGAGGATGGGGTCTTCGATGCGCCAGAGCAGGTAGCCGCTGATCAGGATGTTCTTCTGGTCCTCGGTAATCAACTCGTGGGAAACGTCGGTCAGCGTCTGCAATCTACGGTCGACCTTGTAGACCCTGGATATCGGCCGGGGCCACTTGACGTGCAGTCCGGGCTGCTTCACCGGGGGCGATATCCGGCCGAAGTTCGTCAGGACCCCTTGCTGGGTTTCGTTGATCACGTAGAAACAGTCGTAGACGATCGCCGCCAGTACGAGCGCGACGATGGCCCTGCGGATGCCACGTCCCTTACCGGTCATTTGCCTTTACCTCCTGTCCCGTCGGATGGGGCGGCGGCGTCCGCCGGCCTCTTCTTCCAGATCGCGACCTTGTTGAAACTCTGCCTGTTGGGCACGATGATCTTGGGGTTGCCCGCGAGGGCGGATTCCAGCTTTTCGCGCCACAGCATGTTCCTCAGGACTTCCGGGGCCGTCCGCATGGCGCCGGAAATGACCATGATGGCGTCCGCCTCCGCGGCGGAGGTCGCCACGTTGCGGTAGGCCTCCCCGTCGGCCTGCTCTCTTTCGTACTCGGCGTTGCCGTGGGCTCGCGGCACCAGGGACACCATGAAACGTTGCGCGTTGACGATGATCCGCTCGCGGTCTTCCTGGGCACTCGAGATCTCCCGGAACGAGTTCATCGCCTCCGCGGCCGGCGTGATGTTCAGCAGGCTGACCTTGACGAGATCGATGGTGCCGAGCACCGTATCTTCGCCGGGCATCTCGGCTTCCAGGACGAAGAGACGCGTCAGTTCGTCCACCAGGTCCGCCCGGAAAGCGGTAAGCAGCCGATCGAGGTCGCGGGCATTGATGAACGTGCGTACGTGCTCGCGGACCGCGTCCTCGATAATCTCTTCGGGGTCGACCGTGCGGTAATGGTACGTGTACGGGTCTTTCACCCGGTACTGGACGTCCAGCGTGAGCGTGAGCACGTTCAAGTCGCCGGACACGTACTCGTAGGGCGTCTCGGACATGATGGATTTAACTTCTTTGACCGGCCATTTGTCCACCTGCACCAGGGGCCGGGGCGCAAGGTAATGCAGTCCGGGCTGCAGGTCCTTCCAGTACACCTGGCCGAACAGCCGGCCGTATCCCACGTGACCGGGCGGCACGACCGTGAACCCGCTGCCGAGGAAGAGGACGAGCAGCAATCCCCAGAGCATCATGCCCATCGGCGTGGCGGGTGATATCGTTCCCCGAAAGGACCGGCCGCGGGTCAGCCGCTTCCACGCGTTGCGCCAGGGCCGGGACAGGGGCCGGATGTTCAGCATCATGTCCTCGTATCCGGCGCGCATGGCACCGGCGCGGTACCTCCAGACGATGAGCGCGATCAGGCCGAGCGCGCCGCCCCACTGCAGGATCTGCAGGGTGGGGGATTCGGAGGGCAGCAGGTTGACGGAAATGGTGAAGCCCGTGGAGAGCAGCATGACGTCGATGGCGATGCCGATCACCGCGGTGACCGCGATGACGGAAGTAACGTACACGGCCGCGAACCGCGCGCCGAACTGGCTCATGATGATGGCGATCGTGCTCGTATTGGTCGCGGGCCCGGTCATCAGGAAGATCAGGGCGGCGCCCGGACTGACGCCCCGGGCGACCAGCGCGGCGGCGATCGGCGTGCTGGCGGAGGCGCAGATGTACAGGGGCACGCCGACGATGATCATGACGGGATAGGACAGCCAGCGCGCGTATTCGTTCGACATCAGTTCGGCCGGTATGACCAGGAACAACACGCCGCCCAGCGCGATGCCGACCAGCAGCGCGAAGAGGATATCGTCGGCGATCTCGACGAAGCCGTAGTGCAGGATATGCTTGACGATCTTCTTGAAATCCAGACCCGGATACTCTTCCTTCACCGCATCCAGTTCGTCCGGCTTGGCTGATTTCGCCGCCTGCTCCCCGGCGATTTCCCGGTAGAAATCGGGCTTGATCCACGATCCGAACCGCCAGGTGGAGGCCACGGTGGTCAACCCCTTGAGCCAATTCGTCATGAGGACCTTCATGGCCGAGGGACTGACGTAGCAATCGTCCTTGTTCGACAGCAGCGTTTCGTGGAACGCATGCTCGTGGCCGTGGTGATCGTGATCATGCTCGTGTCCATGCTCGTGTCCATGATCGTGGTGATCATGATCGTCCTCGCCCGGACCGCCCGGCCTGGCCTCGCCGCTGTCGTCCCGGATGAGGCCGATGCAGAAGATCCCCGCCACGACGGCCGTGATGAAGCTGATGACCGGGCGGACCACGGCGGCGATGAACCCGAAGAACGCGTTGGTGACGAGAATGGAGTCGGCGCCTGTTTCGGGCGCTGTGATCAGGAAGGCCATGCACGAGGAACGGGAAGCGCCTTTGCGGCGCATTTCGGCAACGACCGGAACGACGGAACAGCTGCAGAGCGGTACCGGAACGCCGACGGCGGAACTGAAGGACACCGACCGGAGGCTGTCGTCCTGGAGCCACCTGAGAATCGCTTCGCGCGAAATGAAAACGTGGATCAGGCCGGAAAGCAACAGGCCCAGCATGAGCATCGGACCCAGCAGCAGGAACGACATCCAGATGAAGTCGATATACGCGGTGAGCAGATTCACGGATTCTGCCGCCATTCCATATCCTTTTGCGGTCCCGTACGCGGGATATCCATGGTTCCTGACGGCTTCGCGGGCAGCCGTGTCCGTCGTGCATCATCGGGCGAAACGGGTAGGCGGACAATATACCCCGATAGTTAAACAGTGTAAATACAAAATAATCACGACGCCGATTTCGCGGGACGGCCGTCCACCGCCGTAACGGCTGGCGTTCTGTACCCAGTCTTCGCTTGATCTATTGTACTGTCGTGTATACCATGTTACCCGGCGGAAAGCTTGAGTAAAAAGCCGCGCCGCATGAGCAGGGCCTGCCGGTTGCTCACCGCCCTCGCGGTGCCTTGCGATTCCCCGACAAGGATTCCGCCGGTCCGCAGATCGGAGACCCTCGTTATGGACTTCGACGCCTACGAACTGGACAGCGCTTTCTACGACGAGATGTTCCTCCCCGACGGCACGCCGCGCGGGCATTGCCTCGGTCTATACGAATCGTTGCTCAGGCTTCCCGTCGAGGAACTCGTCCGCATGCAGGAACGGGTTACCCATGCGTTTTCCAGCGAAGGCATCACGTTTACGGTATACGGCGGCGAAGAAGCCGGCGAGCGCATCATGCCCGTCGACTGCCTGCCCCGCATCCTGTCCGCCGAAGAGTGGCTGCAGGTCGAGACCGGACTCACCCAGCGTCTGAAGGCGCTGAACCGGTTTCTCGCCGACGTGTACGGTCCCGCCCGCATCGTCGAGGACGGGATTGTCCCGGTCGACATGGTGCGCGGCTGTCCCCAGTACCGCATCGAAATGCGCGGAGTGCCCGTGCCGTACGGGACCTACGTGGCGGTCTGCGGGACCGACCTGGTGCGCACGAACGAGGGCTTCCACGTGCTCGAGGACAACCTGCGCGTGCCGTCCGGCGTGTCCTACATGGTCGCCAACCGGAAAGCGGTCAAGGCCAACCTGCGCCGGCTGTACCGCACGTGCCGCGTACGGGAGGTCGAGCATTACGGCCGCCTGCTCCGGGAAACGCTGCGGGAACTCGCCCCCCGCGCGGAAGAGGATCCCTGCGTCGTGCTGCTGACGCCCGGCGTATACAACGCGGCGTTTTACGAGCACATCTACCTGGCGCACGAGATCGGGGCGACCCTGGTGGAAGGGCGGGACCTGCTGGTCGACGGCGGTTACGTGTACATGCGCACGACGTCCGGCCTGCGCCGGGTGGACGTCATCTACCGCCGGGTGGACGACGATTTCCTGGACCCCCTCGTATTCCGTCCGGATTCCCTGCTGGGCCTCCCGGGTCTCATGGCCGTCTACCGGGCCGGCAACGTGACCCTGGCGAACGCGCCGGGCACGGGGGTCGCGGACGACAAGAGCGTCTACGCCTACGTGCCCGACATGATACGCTACTACCTGGGCGAAGAACCGTTGCTGCAAAACGTGAAGACCTACATCTGCCGGCGGCCCGAAGACCTCGAATTCACCCTGGACAACCTGCGGGATCTCGTCGTGAAACGGGTCGGCGGGTCGGGGGGATACGGCATGCTGGTCGGCCCGCAGTCCACCTCCGGCGAGCGGGAAGCCTGTGCCCGCGAGCTTCGCGCGCATCCCGCCGACTTCATATCGCAGCCCGTGCTCGACCTGTCGCGGGCGCCGTGCATGATCGATGGACGGGCCGCGGCGCGGCACGTGGACCTTCGGCCCTTCGTGCTCCATGGTCGGGAGACGCGCATCGTGCCGGGCGCGTTCTGCCGGGTGGCGCTTCGGGAGGGCAGCCTGGTCGTAAACTCCAGCCAGGGCGGCGGAGGCAAGGACATCTGGGTGCTGGGGGAATGAATGCTCTCTAGAAGCGCGCAGGGACTCTACTGGATGGGCCGGTATCTCGAGCGTGCCGCCCACCTGTGCCGGTTGATGCAACTGCAGGTGGAAACCCTGGTGGACCGTCCGCTGAGGGAGATCCACTTCGGATGGAACCGCGTGTACGGCAGCATGAACCAGTCCCCGCCCGCCGGAACCCTGGAACCCTTCGGGAACGATGACTACGCCCTCGCCGATTCGTATACCCTGGCCGACCACCTCACTTTCGAGCCCATGAACCCGGATTCCATCTGGAATTGCCTCGCATATGCCCGGGAAAACGCGCGGCAGGTCCGCAACTGCATCAGCGCCGAGATGTGGCTTTCGCTGAACACGACGTTCCTGCGCGCGCAGGGACTCGACATCCAGGAGATCTGGAAGGCGCACCCGGAGTCCTTCTATGCGGGGATGGAGAAGGATATCGCCACCTTCTCCGGCGTGGCCGGGGCGACCATGTACCGGGACGAAGGCTGGCATTTCATTCAACTGGGCCGGTACATGGAACGGGTGCAGCTTTCCGCGTCGGTCATGCTGGCGCAGATCGCCGCGCACGACCGGGAGGACGAATCGTTTGACGCGGACTGGGCGAATCTGCTGCACGTGTTCCGCGCCTTCGACGCCTATGTGCATTCCTACAGCGTGGTAGTCCGGCCCGGCCAGGTGCTCGACCTGATCGTGACGGACCAGCTGCTTCCGTGTTCGGTGCGCCGGTCCCTCGATACGGTCGCGTCCGTCCTGGGGGCTATCGGTCCCGGCCCGGCCCCCGGCGCGGACAGGGAGGCGTCCGCCCGGAGCGCCTCGCTTTGCGCGCTCGTCCGGGAAGGCAGGACCGACGTCGGGGCGTGGAACGCCGTGCTGGACCGGGTGTACGCCGACAGCCGCAGACTGCACCGGCATATCATGGACGCTTACGTCGACTACCCGCTGGCGTCCCCGACGGTATCCTGACGCCATGGCCAAGACCGCACGATACCGTATCGAACACGTCACGAAATACCGCTATGGCGTTCCCGTGCGCAATTGCTCGATGTCTCTGGCGCTGACGCCGATCGAAGACCACAGGCAGCGGCTTGCCGGGTTCGGAATCGAGACGGATCCGGTGGGATCGATCTTCCCCGTCACCGACTTTCTGGGCAACACGAGGCACCAGTTTCACCTCTACCGCGAGCACCGGTCGCTGGTGATCACCGCGCGGTCCACGGTGGACGTCGCATCGCCGGACGCACCGGCCGATCGGTGTGACGAGGGGGCGTGGGAGACCATCCTCGGCTGGCGCGACTCGTTCCATCACCGGGATTTCCTCGACCACGGCGGGCTGGCCCGTCCCTCCCCCGGTCTGGAGCGGTTCGTACGCCAGAACGGGATCGAGCCGTCGGGCGACCCCATGACCGCGTTGAAGCGGCTCTCCTCGGCGCTTTTCGAACGTTTCGAGTACGTACCCGGAAGCACGACGATCTCATCGACGATCGATCATATTCTGGACACCGGCCGCGGCGTATGCCAGGATTACGCCCATGTCATGATCGCCGTGGCGCGGACCTGGGGGATCCCCTCCCGGTACGTATCGGGGTATCTGCACGATGTGTCGGCGGGGGACGAGGCGGGCCGGGGCATGACGACGCACGCCTGGGTGGAGTGCCTGCTGCCCGGTTCCGGCTGGACGGGGTTCGACCCTACGAACCAGGCCCTGGCGGACGCGCGCCACGTGCGCGTGGCCGTGGGGAGAGACTACCAGGACGTTTCGCCCACGCACGGCGTGCTGCACGGCGGCGGAGATATCCGGCTCGACGTGGAAGTGGTCATGCAGCCGCTCGCGGGCAACCCGGCCGGACCCGCCCGTCCGGTTCCTCGGGAGGAGCGACGATGAGAGACGCCGGTCCGCAAGACACCCGCCGGACCCGCCCGTCCGGTTCCTCGGGAGGAGCGACGATGAGAGACGCCGGACCGCATGACACCGGCCGTAACGACGGCCCGTCCGCGGCCGGGTCCGTTCCGCCGGACCGGGAATCGCACACCGTGGAAACGCTGAAGGCCTATCTGCTGAACCGCGTTCCCCCGTTTAAGCTACCTGAGGCCGAAACCTGGGGAGCAGAGGCCGCCGCGTTGCGCAGGACCATGCTGGACGAGGTGATTTTCAAGGGCGTTCCCGAAGCATGGAGCGCGGCAGAGCCTCTGGTCGAGTGGAAGGACGTGATCGAAACCGGCAAAGGGTACCGGATCCGCAAGTTGACCTACCGCGCGTTGCCCGGCCAGCCTGATCGTCCCGGCCAGCCCGGCCAGCCCGGCCAGCCCGGCCTCGTCATCCCGGCGCTGCTTTACGAACCCGATGAAGTAGGCGACGCGGCGCCGGGCGTGCTGAACCTGAACGGACACGTCGGTCCGCCGGGCAAGGCGGTCGACTACAAGCAGATACGATGCGTCAACCTGGCCCGGCGGGGCATGTTTGCCCTCAGCCCCGAGTGGCTGTGTTTCGGAGAGCTGCAGGGACCGGGCTACCAGCACAACAACGCGGCTTACCTGGACCTGTGCGGCGTCGCCGGCGTCGCCGTCTTCTACCTCGTCATGCGCCGCGCGCTGGAGGTGCTGCTGGACCACGGCCGCGTCGATCCCGAGCGCATTGCCGTCACCGGCCTGTCCGGCGGCGGATGGCAGACGATCGTCCTGGCCGCCCTGGACACGCGGGTGCGCCTCGCCGCGCCCAATGCGGGTTACATCGGACTGGACAGCCGGATCAGGCACCGGGCCGACCGGGGCGACATCGAACAGAACGCCGCGGATCTCGCCGCGACGGCCGATTATCCCCTGCTCACGGCCATGCTGGCGCCGCGGCCGGCCCTGCTGCTCTACAACGAACATGACGACTGCTGCTTCCGGACCGCCCGGGCCCGGCCTTCGGTCTATGAGCCTGTCCGCCCGCTCTACGCTTCGTTCGGACGGCCGGACGCCTTCGAGTTCCACAACAACCTCGATCCCGGCACCCACAACTACGAACGGGAGCACAGGGAGCGTTTCTACCGGTTTCTCAACCGGCATTTCCTGCCAGGCGCGCGGGGCCGCGACGAGGAGATCCCCTCCGGCGACGAAGTCCGTTCCGAAGAAGAGCTGACAGTGGGAACGCCGGCGGAGAACGCCGATTTCGTTACCCTGGCCCGGTCCGTGGCGCCTGGACTTAGACGCGACAAGCCGCCGGAGGAACCCGCCGCGCTGCGCCGGTGGCAGCAGGAGGGACGGGAACGGCTGAAGTCCCTGCTGCGGTACCGTCCCTTCCCGGTAGAAGACGTGGCCGGGCTGGCGGCCGGTCCCGGTGACGGCCGCCATGGGGCCCGCGGCCAATACCGGCTGCGGGGCGGCTGGACGCTGCCGGCCGTGACTTCCGTTCCCGCGTCGGGCGGATCCGGCAGGAAGCGCCTGATCCTGGCGGATGAAGGCAGGAAGGGGGCGGAGGACCTGGCGGCGCAAGCCCTCGGGGAAGGGACCGCGGCCCTGGTGGTGGAAGTGGTCATGCAGGGCGCCTGCGCATTGGGCAAGGCGCCCCACCAGTGGACGATGATGCTCTCGTCGAGCGGCGGCAGGATGCTGGGCCTCCAGGTCGCGCAACTCGCGGCGGTCCTGCGTCACGAGGGGAAGGCCCTTACGGGACTGGCCGCGCGCGGTCCCGTGTCTTCGGTGATCGCGCTCATGGCGGCGTCCCTGGGCGGCCACGCGCTGGATGAAGTCATCCTGTACCGGGGACTTGCCAGCCTGCGCCGGTTGCTCGATGAGCCCGGCCGGTACGAATCCCTGTCGCCGCTCTTCTGCTTCGGCCTGCTGGCCGCCTTCGACATCGAAGATCTCATCGCGCTGATCCACCCCGTCCGCGTCGAGCTGCGATCGGCCTGGAACCCGTGACGCGGCATCGGACTACAACGCGGATTGCATGGCATCGATGACCTGGCGGCCTGGAACCCGTGACGCGGCATCGGACTACAACGCGGATTGCATGGCATCGATGACCTGGCGGGGAGGCAGCGTGCGAAGGCAAAGGGCGCCCCGGGCTACCGTCGACGCGAGGGGTTCGTGTCTGCACGTCATGAAACAACCCCGGCACCACAGGTAGTCCGGATGGGCCACGGTGCGCAGGTTCGTGTACCCGTAGGCGTCGGGATAGGGGAAGAAGTACCCGAGATGGCTGTCCGGACAGACACAGACCGTCGGGGTGCCCAGCACCGTCGAGATATGGCTCAGCCCCGAATCGAGTCCGACGAACAGGCGCGCTTCCCTGATCAGCTTCATCACCCCGGTCAGACTCGTTTCAATCACCCGCACGCCGGGAAAACCGGTCCGGTCCAGCCGGGCGGTCCCGCCGGGTTCGACCAGCGCGACAACCTGTTGATCCGGAAACGCGCGGAACGTCTCCGCCCAGCGTGACAGCGGGTAGTCCTTCCTCCGGTTCGCACTGGCGGGCTGCCAGGCCACGTACCCCCCCGGTTCGAGATCGAACCGCCGGCATTCCTCCGTCCCGGATCCGACATGGCCAAGGTCCGGGCGCCACGCCTCCCCGTCTTCCCCCCCGACCCCGCAGCTCTCCAGCACACGGCCGATGTAGTGGGCGTTGTGGTATAGACAGTGGTCCACCTCGTTGCCCGCGCCCCGGTTTTCCCGGCCCGCCAGTTTGGGTACGACCTCGAACCCGGCCGGATAGGGGCGCTCCGGCGCCAGGTCATTGCCCAGGTGGTATCCTTCGTAGACGAACTTCCGGTCCGCCCGCAGAGAAGCCAGCAGGGCGTCCAGGGCGAACAGGCCGCCGTAGAACGTGTGGATGTCCGTAATGATGTATCGGAACGAACGGTTCGCGACCGGCTCGAGCGGCGAAACCGGGGCGTCCCCGGCGCCGGGATTCGTCCCGGCCGGCTCCGGGAACGGCAGAAAGGCGTCGACATAGGGATCGACGATCGGTTGCACGACCGGCCTGCCCAGGAACCAGACCGGATGGGGGTGAAACCACCGGCGCAACCGCTTCAGGTGCCCCGTGGCCAGTACCACGTCTCCGATGCGGCCCCACGCGATGTACAGCACGGGCCTGGTTTCCGGCTCCGCAGGCTGCGTGACCCGGACCGCCCATCCCCGGTTTCTTCTCCGCGCGCGCCGGTTTCGGAAGGCAAAGTAGCACCGGTAGGCAAAGGTGTTGAACTGTTTCCACATGGCAATTGAAAACCGCGCGCGGCGCGTCCGCGCGGGCTACGGATTCCGCACCGGTACGGACCGCGGTTTTATTGAATGACAAGCCTGTCCCGCTTGTATAGATGTACTTGACAGGTACACCCTGATATTACGTTATTGGGGCCGGCGCGGCAAGTCGCCATTAAGGACTGGAACCGTACATGACGGAAACACGAGGAGCAGGCTGGATGATCACCCGCTATAGGCATTGGCTCGGTTCGGCGGCATGCGCGCTGGCCGTACTGGCGGCCGCCGGTTGCAGCGAGAGCGGCAGCGCCGCCAACGAAGCGGCCGCCGTGCAGGAGACGCGGGCCGTAAACGTGGTGACCCGGGTGGTCCAGCCCCGTGAATTCATCAATCATCTCCGGCTGGTGGGCGAGGTCAAGCCTGACCGGCGCGTCGTGGTGAGTATCGAAGCCAACGGCCTGATCAAGCGGATCGAGGTCGAGAAAGGCGAACCGGTTACGCGGGACGACGTGCTGGCGCGCCTGGACGACGAACTGCTCAGGGCCGCGGCGGACGAGGCCGAAGCGGCGGTGAACGCCAGCGGCCTGACCCTGCGCAACCAGAAGCGGCTGCTCGATCAGAAGGCCCTGGCGGAGTCCGTGTACCTCGATACCCGGTACCGGCACGACATGGATCGCGCGCGCCATCAGCAGGCCCTGACCTACCTGGGCAAGACGGTCATCCGCGCGCCGATTTCCGGCGTGGTGGACAGCCGCATGATGGAAGTGGGCGAACTGGCCACGCCCGGCAGGGAGTTCATGGAGCTGGTCGACATTGACCGGATCAAAGTCGAAGCCGGCGTGCCCGAGCGTCACTTGAAACACGTGACGAAGGGCACGCGGGCAACCATGACCTTTCCCGCCTATCCCGACGTCACCGCGGAAGCGGACATCACCTACATCGGGACGACGCTGGATCCGGACAGCCGGACCGTTCCCATCGAAATCGCGCTCGACAACCCCGGGCACCGGCTCAAACCCGAAATGGCCGTCACGATCCGTGTCGTCAAGGATTTCATGCCGGAGGCCATCGTCATCCCCCAGGACGCGGTGATCGACACCGACCAGGGCCGCATGGTTTTCGTGGCGGACGAAAGCGTCGCACGGTCCGTGCCGGTTGTCCTGGGCTCCGTTTCGGGGGACCAGGTGCTCGTTTCGGAAGGACTGTCCGCCGGCGATGCCCTGATTGTCGTCGGCCACCGTAACCTGGTGAACGGCGAATCGATACAGGTCAGAAACGACGGGATGTAGCGCGTCGGCACTATTCGGCATGGGCATCCACGGGAGTAAGCTTGCTTGAAAGTCTCTGACCTGGCCATCAGCAACCGAATCAGCATTTTCGTCATGACCGGGGCCGTCATACTCCTCGGCTTCATGTCCTACCTGTCCCTGCCGCGCGAATCCACGCCCTCGATCACCATCCCGATCGTTTTCGTCGCCACCCCCTACTTCGGGGTCTCCCCCGCGGATATCGAGAACCTCGTTACCCAGCCGATCGAGAAGCATCTCGAAGAGCTCGCCAACGTAAAGGAAATCTCCTCCACTTCGAGCGAGGGCATCTCGACGGTCGTCATCGAGTTCGAAACCGGAGTCGACATAAACAACGCCCTTCAGAAGGTGCGTGAAGAGGTCGATTTCGCACGGACCGAGATCCCGGACGACGCCGAGGAATCGGCCGTCCAGGAGATCAACTTCGACGACATCCCCATCCTGGTGATCAACGTGGCGGGGACCCACAGCCTGGTGACGCTCAAGGACATCGCGGAAGACCTCGAACTTCGCATCGAACAGATTCCCGGCGTGCTGGACGTTACGGTGGCGGGTGGACTGGAGCGTGAAGTCCAGGTGAACGTCGACCCGGACCGGCTGGTGTATTACGGCCTGGAACTGGAAGACATCATCGAAACGATCCGGCAGGAAAACCTGAACATGCCCGGCGGTTCGATCAAGACCGGCTCGCTTCGGTACGCCGTCAGGGTGCCGGGAGAATTCACGACGCCGGAAGAGATCGGGGCGCTGGTCCTCAAGACCCGCAACCGCCAGCCCATCACCATTGAGGAAGTGGCGGAGGTGCGGTTCGGTTTCAAGGAAGCTTCCACGCACGCGCGCATGAACGGCCTGCCCTGCGTTTCGTTGAACGTGCAGAAGCGGAGCGGTGAGAACCTGATCCAGATCGCCGACGCCGTCAAGGCGCTGCTTGACGAAGAACGGGAGCGGTTGCCGAAGACCGTGAACCTGGCGGTCCTGGCGGACCAGTCCAAGGACATACGGTCCATGATCAGCGACCTTGAGAACAACATCATCTCCGGGCTGATCCTGGTAGTCTGCGTCCTGTTCATGTTCATGGGCGTGCGCAACGCCGTTTTCGTGGCCATCGCGATACCGCTGTCCATGCTGATATCGTTCATCGTGCTCGACATGCTGGGTTACACGCTGAACATGGTCGTGCTGTTCAGCCTGATCCTCGCGCTGGGCATGCTCGTGGACAACGCCATTGTCATCGTCGAGAACATCTACCGCCACCGCGAAGAGGGCACGCCCCTGGTCCGCGCCGCCCGCGAAGGCGTCGGGGAGGTGGCCGTACCGGTGTGCACCTCCACGCTGACCACCCTGTGCGCCTTCGCCCCCATGCTGTTCTGGCCCGGCATCATCGGGGATTTCATGAGCTACCTGCCGGCCACGCTGATCATCACGCTCTCGGCTTCTCTTTTCGTCGGGCTCATCATCAATCCCACCGTCTGCTCCGTGCTCCTCACGGTGACCCGAAAACGCGAGGACCAGCGATGGCTGATGATCCTTCGGGAGCGATACAGCCGGTTTCTCATGTTCGCGTTGGGACACCGGGCGCCCGTCATGGTGGTCACCTGCGGCGCGCTGGCCGGCATGATCGCGCTGTACGGCCTGATCGGCAAAGGGGTGGAGTTCTTCCCCGAAACCGAACCGAATCAGGCCTACATCGATGTCAACACGGCGATCGGCACCAAGCTGGACGTTTCGGACGGCGTCGTCCGCCAGGCCGAGGATTTCATCCAGGACGTCCCCGACATGAACCAGTACGTCGCCAGCGTCGGCGCCTCGCCGAACCCGCAGGACTTCAGCGCAGGGGGCGGAGGCACGCCGCACAAGTCGCGGATCATCGTGGACTTGTTCGAGCGGCAGGACCGGGAGCAATCTTCCTTTGAAACGGTTGACGCGATCAGGCAACGGATGGAGCGCCTCATCGGCGCGGACGTGGAGATCATCACCCCGCAGCCCGGACCGCCCACCTCGGCGCCGGTGAACATCGAAATCGTGGGCGAGGATTTCGCCGTGCTCAGCCGGCTGGCCGATCAGGCCATGCTGCTCATCGAGAATATCCCGGGCCTGGTGGACCTCAAGGACGATTACGATTCCGGCAAGCCGGAGCTGAAAGTGGAAATCGACCGGGAACAGGCCGCCCTGCTCGAGTTGAACACCGCCAAGATCGCCCGTGCCGTACGCACCGCCATCAACGGCACGGAAGCCTCCAAGTACCGGGTGGGCGAGGAGGAATACGACATCGTCGTGCGTTTCGCGGAACCCGAACGGTCCACGTTCGCCGACCTGGAGCGCATTCACATCATCCAGGACGATGAGCTGGTCTCGCTCAGCACGCTGGCCCGCACTCGCGTGGCCGGCGGAGTGGGCTCGATCAAGCGGAAGGACCAGGAACGCGTGCTGACCATAGAGGGCGACGTGGAAGGCCGGCTGGCGAACGACGTGCTCGGAGACGTGCAGACAGCCCTTGCCGGTCTCGCCCTTCCCGATGGTTACGCGGTGCGTTACGCCGGAGAAAACGTCGACCAGGAGGAAGCGACCGCCTTCCTCTCGAGGGCGTTCTTCATCGCCCTGATCCTGATCACGCTCGTGCTCGTCACGCAGTTCAACTCCGTCACCATGCCCTTCATCATCATGATGTCCGTGGTGCTGTCGCTCATCGGCGTCCTCTTCGGACTGATCGTGACGGCCACGCCATTCGGCATCATCATGACGGGGATCGGTGTGATCAGCCTGGCCGGCGTGGTCGTGAACAACGCGATCGTGCTGATCGACTATATAAGAAAACTCAGGAACCGCGGACTGCGCCGGAGGGAAGCGATCGTTCAGGGCGGCGTGACCCGTTTGCGGCCGGTCCTGCTGACGGCGATGACGACCATACTCGGCCTCATACCCCTGACCACCGGATTCAGCTTCAATTTCTGGACGCTGAGCCTGGAGATAGGCGGCGAGAGTTCGCAGTGGTGGGGTCCCATGGGCGTGGCCGTGATCTTCGGACTGGCCATCGCCACGGTGCTGACCCTGATCGTGGTGCCCGTCATGTATGATCTGGTATCGGGATGGACCGACCGGGATGACGGTGCGGCGGAGACCGAGGGAAGCCGCGGGGACGGCGGTGCGGTCGATGCGCCGCCCGCGCCGGCGGTTTGACCGGAAACGATTGGGTGAATCGGGAGGTAGCCATGATTCGCGGTAAGGTGAACGTGCTGGCGGCATTTGTCTGCGCGACATGTGTCGCGTACCCGTTGTCGGCCCAGCAGGGCGATGAGATCGTCCTTACGCTCGACCGGGCCGTCGAACTCGCGCTGAAGAACAACGAATCGCTGTTGAGCACCAGGCTGGAGGAAGACCGGGCGCGGGCGCGCGTGAGGGAAGCGTACTCCGAAGCGCTGCCCAAGCTCGACTTCAGCAGTTCCTTCACCCGGAACTGGGCCCTGCCCGAGTTCAATTTCGGCGGCCAGACGTTCAAGGTGGGTACCGACAACGTGATCAACTTCGGGCTCGACCTTTCCCAGACGATCTATCGCGGGGGACAGGTCGGCGTCGGCCTGCGGATGGCGCGGTACTATGAGCAGATCTCCGAATTCAACACGGACCAGATGCGCGAAAACACCGTACACCAGGTCCGCAACGGGTTCTACGACGTCCTGCTGGCCGAGGCCATCGTCGAGGTCGCCACCGCGGCCTACGACCGCGCCGTGGCCCAGCACGAAAGCATACAGCGGTTCTTCGAAGCCGGTACGGTGTCCGACTACGACGTGCTCAGGTCGAAGGTGGAGGTGACCAACGCCCAACCGCCGGTCACGCAGGCCCGGAACCGGCTCGCCGTCGCGAAAGCGGACCTCAAGCGCATGATCGGATTGCCGCGGCAGGCACGGATACGATGCCGCGGCAGTCTCGACGTGGATGTGTCCGGTCTGCCCGGCGACATCGAATCGGCCGTGGACATGGCCCTGTCGAACCGTTCGGACCTGGAAGCCGCCCGGTTGCAGACCGCGATGAACGATGCGTCCATCCGGTTTGCACGGAGCGAAAACCTTCCCGACGTATCGCTTTCCGCCGGGTACCTCATGCAGGCCCAGGTGAACGACCCCGGTTTCAAGTCGCTCGCGTTCAACGACTTCTCCCGGAGCTGGAACACGCTGATCAACGTGTCGTTTCCGGTCTTCGACGGCAGGCAGAACTCGGGCCGTGTCATGCAGGCCCAGGCGGACTATGAGCTGTCGCGTTACATCGAGCGTCAACTCGCAAAGCAGATCGAGGTGGACGTCACCGAGGCATTGCTCGGTCTGGTGGAAGCGTCGGAACGCGTCAGGGCGGGTGCCGAAGCCGTCGAACTGGCCGGCCGCGGCCTGGCCATCGCCCGGGTTCAGTTCGAGGGCGGCGTCAGCACGCAACTCGAGCTCATCGATGCCCAGCTTGTATTAAAACAGGCCGAGACCGATCATGTCACGGCGGAGTATGATTTCGCCACGGCCGCCGTAAAGCTAAGGAACGTGCTGGGCATGTCCGACGTTCCGCCGGATGACCGGTGACGTAGTCCGGACCCGGCCTGCCGTGCGATCCCCGGCCTGCCGCGCGATCCCGGCCTGCCGCGCGATCCCCGGCCTGCCGCGCGATCCCCGGCCTACCGCGCGATCCCCGGCCTACCGCGCGATCCCCGGCCCCCGGTATGCGCGCGTGAAGGGCAGGCCAAAAGGCTCCTCGAAGGGCCGGAAAGGCACCAGGTCCGCGATCTCCTGCACCCGGGCCATGACCTCCTCGGGAAGCGGCCCGGCCCCCACGTAAGCCACGTTCTGTTCCACCTCCCGAACCGACCGCGACCCGGTGAGTACCGTGGATACGACCGGATTGGAGATCACCCATCGGATCGCCAGTTCAGGCAGGGGCATGCCCAGTTCAGCCACCAGGGCGTAGAGCCGCTTGAACTGCGCGCGCCGGGGCGGGGACAGCCACGGCGCTCCGTGCTCCACCTGCTCGGTGTAACAGGCGGAAAGCGCCCCTTGCTGCAGGGGGGATCCCACGACGATACCCATGTTCTGCTTCACCGCTTCGGGGAGTACGGCGTGGCGCGCTTCCTGCCAGAGCAGGCTGTAATTGAACGCCGTGAGCACGACGTCGTACGCGCCGGCCGCCATGATGGCGGGCAGCGTATAGGCCGTGGTCCCACCGAGTCCGGTGTACCGGATTACGCCTTCGGATTTCAACCGGTCCAGCAGTTCGCACACGGGGCCGTGAAACCGTTCCCAGTCCGTGAACCAGTCGTACTGTCCGGGACGGTCCGGCTCGTGGATCATGAGGATGTCGATGGCGTCCCGTTTCAACAGCGCCAGGCTGGTTTCGACGGACCGCCGCAGGAGATCCCGGTCCCTGGGATCGAATGGATCGGGACGCCCGCCCAGCTTTGTGGACAGGATGAAGGGCCGGGCGACTCCGTCCAGGGCCTGTCCCATCACTTCCTCCGAATCCATGTAGGACGGGGCGGTGTCCACGTAGTTGATGCCCAGCTCCAGACCCCGGCGAACCGCCCGGATCCCCTCGGCGCGATCCGACCCGTAGGTCGAAACGAACAGCCCGCCCATTCCGACCTCGCTTACCCGGATGCCGGTCTTCCCGAGGATTCTGTGCCGCATGACTGCCCCGCCGGTCGTATACCCAGAACTTGACATGGCCATCAGGGATTGTATATAGTCCGACCATTGCAATGCCAGCGAATATTGAACGCGCCGCCTGTTTTCAGCCATGCCCCCGCGAAGTCGAGCCGGATACAGGCCCAGGCGGTCCAGGCGGTCCAGGCGGACTATCGTAATTTCGTGAGAGCGCGCCCCATGCCCCGTAAGCTCCAGCCCGGCAGGATGTACATGATGCCGACCCATTTCGGACCTGCCGCGGGACCCCGCCAGGGACCCGATGGACGCGGGTTCGACTGCCGGGATACCCCGCGGACCACTTCGTATTCCGTGAGTTTCCTGACCAGGGAGGACCAGCTCGACGGGCTGCTTCCGGCGGGATTCAGGCTGGCCGGAGAACCCGTCGTTACCGTGACGGTCTCCTTCATGACCGAAATCGAATGGCTGGCCGGCAGGGGATACAATACCCTCGGAGTGAGTTTCCCGGCGGAGTACACGGGGGAACTGGACCGGGCACGGGGACCCTTCCTCGCGGTGTTGTGGGAGAACCTGGCCGATCCGATCCTCACCGGCAGGGAACAACTTGGTTTCTCGAAGATCTACTGCGCCATCCCGCCGCCGGTTGTCCTGGACGGGGAGACCCGCTGCGCGGCGGACTGGCTCGGATTCAAGTTCATGGACATGCGCCTGGCGGACATGGCGGCCGTCCCGGCACCGGAGACCGAAGGCGAGACGGCGGCGGACGAAGCGCCGGGGGACGAGGACGATCATGGCGCGGCCGACACGGCCCGGACGGTCTTGACGGGCACCCTGCACTACAAGTACATGCCCCGGACCGGGGCGTGGGACAAGGCCGATGCCGAGTATGCCGTCCTGACCCCGTCCTCCACGCCGAACCGGCGGGTGGCGGCGCAGCGCACGGGCCTGGGAAGCGTGCGGTTCCACCGGGCGGAGTGGCGGGACATGCCTACGCAGTTTCACATCGTAAACGCGCTTGCGGAACTGGAGCAGATCGCCTTCCGGGGCGCGAATGTCGTGGAAACCGTCGGGGGCAAGGACCTGAGCGACCAGCGCATACTGAAGTAGGCGGCCGCGGCGCCCGGCAGGCGGCCGCGCCGCTCGGCAGGCGGCCGCGCCGATTCCGGACCGGACGGGCGGGTACCGGACGAGTGTGTACCGGGCAGGCGGGTGCCGGACGGGCACTGGAGCATATATGGCACATCGAAGCGGACAGGGAGAGCGTATCTTCCACCGGGCGCGCAGGGACCGCTGGCCGCGGATCTCACACGGCAGGGGATGCTATCTTTATGACACGGATGGCCGGGCCTACCTGGACGCCTGCGCGGGGGTGCACGTGGTCAGCATCGGCCACGGCGTGGAGGAAATCGCCGAAGCCATGGCCGAACAGGCCCGCAAGATCACCTTCGCCTACGGACAGTTCATCAGCCAGCCGCAGATCGACCTGGCCCGCAAGATCACCGACCTGGCTCCGGAGGGCATGGGCCGGGTGTTCTTCGTATCCGGCGGTTCGGAGGCCACGGAAGCGGCGATGAAGATCGCGCGGAAATACCACGTGGAATCCGGCAATCCGTCCAAGTACCGGGTCATCTCGTGCTGGCAGAGCTGGCACGGAAACACGATCGGCGCGCTGTCCATGTCGGGCCGGTCGGCCTGGAGGAAGGACTACACGCCGTACCTGCTGGATTTCCCCCACATATCGCAACACAGCGCCGACGAGCTGGAGCGTGTGATCCGGCAGGTCGGCGCGGAATACATATCCGCCTTTATCGTCGAACCCATCCTGGGGACGTCTTCCGCCGGACTGGCGCCGCCGGACGATTACTTCGGCAAGGTCAGGGAGATCTGCGATCGCCACCGGATCCTCCTGATCATCGATGAAGTCGTCACCGGGTACGGGCGGACCGGGGTCAATTTCGGGATCGACCACTGGGGGGTCGTCCCGGACCTGATGGCCACCGGGAAGGGGCTCAGCAGCGGATACACGCCGATCGCCGCAACGCTTGCGAGAGACGAGATCTACGAGACCATCTACGAGACCGCGCCGGCCTTCGTGCACGGCCATACCTACGGCGGGAATCCCCTTTCCTGCGCCACCGCGCTGGCCGTGCAGGAGTATGTCGAAAAGCATGGCCTCGTCGCGCGATGCGCGGATATGGGCGAAGCGCTGCTCGACCGGCTCCGTTCGCTGACCGGGCTGTCCATGGTGCGGACCGTGCGCGGCAAGGGCCTGCTGTGCGGCGTGGAGTTCGCGGCGGACGGGGAGCGGGGCACGCCCTTCGATCCGTCCATCGGCGTGACGGGCCGGGTGGTGCGGGAAGCCTTCGACCGGGGCGTGCTGATCATGCCCGGCGCTCCGGGACACCTGGACGGAGTCAACGGCGATCACGTCGCGATCAGTCCGCCCTACACCGTCACCGAAGAAGAGGTGACCCGCATAGCCACGGTCCTCGGGGAATCGGTGGAAGCGGTCGAGCGGACGCTCTGATCCTACTGCATGTAGTCTTTGACGCCCAGGTCCCGGTAGGACCGGTAGGCCCCGTCGGCATGAAGCTGGCTGAAGGATCGCGTGTACTGGAGTACCGTGGTCATCAGGTTCCGTTCCACCCGCAACGGATGGGCCTGCCGCCGAAGATTCACGAAGGCGCGGATGATGACGCTTCGGCTGTCGGTCGGCAGATACCGGATGTTCTCGGCGAATTCGTCAAGACGGCCGTCGGGATGGAGGTAGTACTCCACGTTCGAAAGATAGAACGCGGATATCCGGTCACCCCTTCCCCGCACGAAATCGCCGATGGCCCTCAGGGCATGGCGGCCCGCAAAGTCGCCCGTGACGGGAATGATGGCGTTCCGCGCCTGCATATCCCGGATGTACCGGTAGTCTTCGTCCGACGCCAGGAAATTCCCGTGGGCGCCCTCGAGGTCCCGGCCCAGCAGGAATACCCTGTAGGTGATAAAGGAAATCCCCCGGTCCCCGTCCGACCGGTATTCCCACCTCAGGTCCAGGTGCCGGTCGAAGAAAGCGCGGTACAGTTCGGAAACGCGCTGGATATCCTCGTCGTCCGACAGGACGTCGAACGTTCCTATCCTCGCCAGAATGCGGTCCAGATTGCGGCGGAACAGGCTCTCGTCGCCTTCCGTACGATCGAAATACGCAACCAGTTCTTCAATCGTGGGCGTGCCGTCGTCGAACCCGGCATGCGCCACGGGTTTGCTGAACAGGATGGAAAGGAACTCGGAGCGCGATTCCGCCAGGGCGAAGACGGCCTTGTAGAGCAGGTGCTCGACGAGGTTGTCCCGCCGGATGTCGAGGATGAAGGCGTACCGCGGCCGGATCTGCGCGATGTAGGTGAAATTCTGGTCGGGTCCCACGCCGATGTAGACACCGCCCTGGACGCCGAGCCGCGCGAGCGCATGCTTGACGTGAAGATATCCGGCCTCGTTGGAAACGATGTTGTCGCTGTCGAAAAAGCCCCCGGGTTCGGAGAGGGTGTCCACCAGCGCCGCGTAGCGTTCCGTCGAGAAGGAGACGGCCGGCTCCGGCCGCCCGGACAGACCGCATCCCGCGATCAGCAGGAGGGTGAAAGTAAGACCGGCCAACCCCGTTCCAGTTTTGGACATGGATACGAACCCCGGACCCGCGGTGGTTTGTCACTTCGATGCACCCGTCGCTTCTACCTTGTTTACTATAGCACGGGTCGCGGCGGATTCAAAGTTGTTTATGGTAGGTGCGGCCCGGTCAGAAGTCCATCCATTTGCCCCGGTCCAGCGACCGGTACTGGATGGCTTCGCCCACGTGTTCCGCGGTGATCTCATCCGCGCCGGCCAGGTCGGCAATGGTCCTGGCGACCTTCAGGATCCGGTCGTATGCCCTGGCGGAGAGGCCCAGGCGGGCTATGGCGTTCCGCAACAGGTCGTGGCCCCGGCCGTCCAGCTTGCAGTGGCGGCGAAGTTCGCGGGGGGTCATGTGCGCGTTGCCGAAGGAATCGGGGTGGCCGGAGAACCGCGGCGACTGGCGTTCCCTGGCGCGGTTGACCCGGTCCCTGATGCGGACGGACGGTTCGCCGGCGGAACCGCCGCTGAGGACCCGGTACGGCACGGAGGGCACCTCGACGTGCAGATCGATCCGGTCGAGCAGCGGGCCCGAAATCCGGGACATGTACTGGTGAATCCGGTTGGGGGGGCAAAGGCATTCGTGGTCCGGATCGCCGAAGTATCCGCATGGACAGGGATTCATGGCGGCGACGAGGGTGAAGCGCGCGGGATAGGACAGGGACGTGGAGGCGCGGGACAGGTTCACCTTGCCTTCTTCGAGGGGCTGCCTGATCAACTCGAGCACGTGCTTGCGGAATTCGGGCAGTTCATCCAGAAAAAGCACGCCGTTGTTCGCGATAGATACCTCCCCGGGTTTCGGAATCCGCCCGCCGCCGATCAGTCCCGCCTCGGTAATCGTGTGGTGCGGCGCGCGAAAGGGCCGGGACGTGACCAGGGAAGTGAAGGCCGGTATCTTCCCGGCCACGCTGTGTATCCGGGTGGTCTCCAGCGCCTCCTCCAGGGTGAAATCGGGGAGTATGGACGGCACGCAGCGGGCGAGCATCGTCTTCCCCGAACCCGGCGGCCCGATGAGCAGCAGATTGTGCGATCCCGCGGCGGCCACTTCGATCGCCCGCTTCGCGTGATCCTGTCCTTTGACGTCGGCGAAATCGAAGGGATACTCCTCGGTGGACGAGAGGAGCTGGCCGGCCTCGTTGCGGGACCGGACAAACCCCGCCCGCCCCTGGAGGAAGTGGACTGCGGATTCCAGGGACGGAACGCCGTAAACGTCGATGCCGCAGGCCATTGCGGCCTCTTCGGCGTTCTCCCGCGGAACAATGATCCGGCGTGCGCCCAGGCGCTGGGCCGCAAGGGCGACGGGCAACGCCCCCCTGATCGGCCGGAGGGCGCCGTTCAGGGACAGTTCGCCCAGCAGGACCGTATCTTCGAGCGACCCGGCCGGCAACTGCGCCGACGCCGCGAGGATGCCCACGGCAATGGGGAGATCGAAGGAAGTACCGGCCTTGGGCACGTCCGCGGGCGCCAGGTTGATGGTGATCCTGCGGTATGGATAGTCGAAACCGGACTGCTTGATCGCCGCCACGACGCGATCCTTGCTCTCCCGCACGGCGCTGTCCGGGAGCCCGACGGTGGAAAAATGCGGCAGCCCGCTGGCAATATGGGTTTCCACGACCACGCGGATCGCGTCGATGCCCTGCACGGCGCCGCTTGAAACTCGCGATAGCAAGCTGTCTCCTTTCACATTCGGGTCCTGCCTCCGGCGCCGCCCGGCCGGTCCGGGACCGCGGGGTCGGAGGCGTTCGCACATCCCTTACAGTCGGCGAGTCGGCGCGGAATCTCGTTTCCTTCCGCCATGGCGGCTATTGCTGATTTCTGTTGCGAGAGCGTCCCGTACCGCATATATTATCAGACTGGTTTTTCGGTGAGGTTGATCTTTTGGCCACGATCAAAGACAATCTGGTCCGGGTGTACGACCGTATATCCAAGGCCGCCGATCGAGCGGGCCGCGAGGCCTCGTCCATACACCTCATTGCGGTATCGAAGACCAGGCCCCTGTCGATGATCGAAGAGGCCCGCCGGGCCGGTGTCACGGATTTCGGTGAAAACAGGGTGCAGGAAGCGCTCGAGAAGATCCGTCCGGACGACGGCGTCACGTGGCACATGATCGGTGAGCTGCAGCGTAACAAGGCGAAGTTCGCCGCGCGGGCCTTCGACATGATTCATTCCGTCGACCGCCTTTCCCTCGGCCGGGAACTGGACCGGCGAATGCGGGGCGAAGGAAGGATCATGCCCGTCCTGATCCAGGTCAACACCTCGTCCGAAGAGACGAAGGCAGGCGTGGAGCCGGACCGCGCGCCGGAACTCGCGGAGCAGTTGTCCGCCCTCTCCGGCCTGTCGGTCAGGGGACTGATGACGATCCCCGCGTTCACGCCCGATCCCGAAGATGCCCGGCCTGCTTTCAGGCTGCTTAGAGACACGCGGGACCGCATTGCTTCCGCCGGCGTCGCGGGCGTCGACATGGACGTGCTCTCCATGGGCATGTCCCATGATTTCGAAGTGGCCATAGAAGAAGGCGCGGACATGATCCGGGTCGGCACGGCGATTTTCGGACCGCGCCCGGCGTGACGTCCCGAAGACCCGGGCAGTGAACTGGAGCCGACATGGGATTGATCGAGTTTGTCATCAACGTCTACATGCTCGCCTTCGGAATTCGCCTGTTCATGCCCGCCGCGAGTCCCTTCAGCGAGCATCCGATCCAGCGGGGCCTGTACTCGGCGACCGAACCGGTCCTGCGGCCCATACGCCAGATCGTCATGCGCGGCGAACCCCGGTTCGACTGGTCGCCCGTCTTCGCCATAATCGCCCTCGTGATCGCGCGGGGATTCCTCGTGACGGCCGTCATGGGCGTACCCTTCGCCGCCTCCATGGCTTCCGGCCTGTGGGACGTGTTCGATTTCGTAGTGCGGGCGCTCGCCATCCTGTTCCTCGGCGCGTTTTTCATCTCGATCGAGTCCCCGTTCGCGTTCAGCCAGTCCGGACACGTCATGCACAATCTCGCCCACTTCTTCCTTGCCCCCATACGCCGCTTCACCGGCTACCGAATCGGGCGCGCCGACGTTTCCGCGCTGCTGGGCATCGCACTCCTGGGCGTACTCCACGGACTCGTACTCTACCAGTTCGAAGCGGTGATGGCACCGGCGGCCGAGTCGGCGGCGGGGGAGAAGATCCTCGGAAGCGTTTTCTACCTGATCGACTTTATATTCGATGTACTCTTCATCGTGATTATAGTGCGCGCGGTGCTCTCGTTCTTCAACCCGGACACGGGCAACGCGCTCTTTCAGATGCTCATCCTGTTCACCGATCCCATTCTGGCGCCGATACGCAGGATACTTCCGTCTACCTACGGTATCGATTTTTCACCATTGATCGCTATCTTTGTCATTGGATTTATTCAAGGTCCTATACTCAGGTTTTTGCAGGAAATCGTGCTACAGTTGCTTTAGACGCGACGGAAACACGTATAGTAAATCGAGGTGACCCATGGACATAAGTCCGGAAGAAATACGGAACCGCAAATTCAAGACGCGTTGGGTCAGCGGCTATGATATGGATGAAGTGGAGACGTTTCTGGAATCCACCGCCGGCGCCCTCGAGAAGCTGGCCGGGGAAAACGAAACGCTGCGCGGCAGGCTGGCGGAGATGGACGACGAGTTGTCCGACGTGGGCCGGCGCCGAAAACTCCTCGAAGACGCACTGGTGTCGGCGCAGCGGGTCATCCACGACATGAAGGCCAACGCGATGAAGGAAGCGGAGAACGTGTTGAAGGAGGCGGAAAACCAGGCGGACCGCTGGATCTCCGATGCGAACAACCAGGTCGCCGAAATAAAGCGGGAACTCAAGGAACTCACCTCCTTGCGAAAGGACTACGAGGCGAAATTCAGGTTCCTGCTCGAATCCCACCAGGAACAGCTCGACGCCATGCGGAGCCAAGAGAACGACGGCGGTGAGACGTCGGCGCCGGATCCTGCCCGCCGTCCCGAACGGACCGGATCCCGGGGTACGTTCGACCTGCAGGAGCAGACGCGGCCGGAAGGATGACCTACGACCGAATCTCGATGCTTGCGGACGTTGTGGGAGACCGTCTGCGGGGGAACCGGATCGTCGGCCTGTTGCTTCCGCGCGAGTCGTCCCACGCCCTTCCCTGGGAGGAGATGGACGCGTCCGAATCCTGGACGCCCTTCGAGACGGTGTACCGTGCCGGCCGGCCGGACCGGTCCGGCCAGGTGCTGCTGGCCTGTCTCGGATACGAAATGGGCCCGGAACGCAGAATCGAAGCGGTGCGGGTGCTGCGCGTACTGCGCGCCGAGGCCCTGGTCATCGTGTTCGGGTGTACCGCGCTGGATCCCGGATACGAAGCGGGTTCTTTCGTGATCGTGGAGGATCACGTCAACTGCACCGGCGAGAATCCGCTGCGGGGTCCGAACGACGAGCGGCTGGGCCCGCGGTATCCCGATATGAGCGCGCCTTATGACGCGCGATGGTCGCACAGCCTGAGGAAAGGCGCGGCATCGATGGGACTCGACATGCGGCCCGTGGTGTACGGACGGGTCGGGCGGTCCGTGGCAGGCGGCGATCCTTCCGCGTGGGCGCAGGCGGGGATCGACGTGGTCGGCGAGGGATTGCTGGATGAAGCGATCGCGGCCGTGCACTGCGGACTGCCGGTCGCCGCGGTGGGCGTCGTTGAAAAGAGTTGGCCGGCAGAAGGAAATAACTTATGTTCGTCGATACCCCCGCGAGACAGGCAACACCGCAGTTTGGCGGGAATCATAAATCAATGTCTTCTTTGTCGTGGAGGTATGGATGACGGGTGAAGATCTGAAGCGATATGAAAAGCTCCTGCTCGAGAAGCGCGAGACCCTGCTGCATGAGCTGGGATATTTCGGTGACAAGACGATTAACTCCGCGGCGCGCGATGTTGCGGGAAGCTATCCATTTTCGGAACACCCGGCGGACCAGGGCACCGAATCCATGGAACAGGAACAGGCCTACGACCTCGCGTCCCGGGAAGGCAGGTTCCTGTTTCATATCGACGAAGCCCTGGAGCGTATAAAGAACGGCGCTTACGGTTTTTGCTACGTATGCAACGGTGAGATCGGCAAGGCCAGGCTCGAAGCCGTACCCCACGCCCGGATGTGCATCGAGTGCAAATCCAAGGAAGAACGAGGACTGATCTAACATCTCCGGACTGCAAGCATTGGCAAAGCCGGGCCTCGTCGGCGCCGGCATCCTGGCCCTGGACCAGGTTACCAAATTCGCCGTTCAGCAGGGGATGGCACTGCACCAGTCCTTTCCCCTCCTTGGGGAAGTGGTCCAGTTAACCTACATACGGAACCCGGGTGCCGCCTTCGGAATCACCTTCGGCAGCCGCTGGATCTACCTGGTTTTATCGGTCATTGCCTGCGCGGTCATGATCTATTACTACTTCAGGCTCCCCTCCGTCGAGCGGTGGGGCCGGTATGCCATGACCGGCATTCTGGGAGGCGCCCTCGGCAACCTGATCGATCGCGCGTTCTACGGCGAGGTCACGGATTTCATCGATATCGGGGTAGGAGCGTACCGGTGGCCCGTATTCAACGTGGCGGATTCCGCCATCACCATCGGAATCATCCTGCTGTTCACCCGGCTGAGCGCAATCAACCGGACATTGAACGATGAAGCGCCTTCCGGATGAGTGGGAGGGATCCTTCGTCGAGACCGTGGTGTCCGCGGACCAGTCCCGTAAGCGGCTGGACCAGTATCTGTCGGATACGGACCTGCCGGCAACCCGGTCGAAAATCCAGCGATGGATCCGGGGCGGCGCGGTTTCGGTCAATTCGGTCGTCGTCGAAAAGTGCGGCCATATCGTGTCCGAAGGCGACGCCGTCGCCGTGACCGTACCCGATTCCCCTCCCGCGACCGCGGAGCCGGAGTCCATTCCGCTGGACATCGTCTATGAAGACGAAGCTTTCCTGGTCGTGAACAAGGCGGCGGGCATGGTCGTGCATCCCGCGCATGGCCATGCGCGCTCGACGCTGGTGAACGCGTTGCTGCACCACTGCAACGGGCTGAAGCAGTTCGACGATCCCGTCAGGCCGGGCATCGTGCATCGCCTGGACAAGGACACGTCCGGCCTGATGATCGTGGCGAAGCGGGAAGACGCCCACGCGATGCTGTCCCGCCAGCTGGCCGAGCGCCGCATCAGGCGCGGATATACCGGCCTGGTGTGGGGCCGATTCGCCGAATCTTCGGGCACGATCGACGCGCCGATCGGCAGGCATCCGCGGTTCAGGCAGCGGATGGCCGTCGTCGAAGCGGGCCGCGGCCGCCGGGCCGTCACCCACTTCCGGGTGCGCGGATCCATGGAGGACGGGACGTTGCTGGCCCTGGCGCTGGAGACCGGGCGCACGCACCAGATCAGGGTCCACCTGGCCCATCTGGGCCATCCCGTCGTCGGCGATCCCGTGTACGGAGGCAGGATCAAGCGGCTGGCCCGCATCGCGCCCCGGCGCCGGCCCCGGCTGCGATCGATGCTGGATGTCCTGCGGCGGCAGGCGCTGCATGCATCCGAACTGGAGTTTATCCATCCCTACTCGGGCCGGCGCCAGACCTTCAGCGCGCCCGTGCCCGATGACATGCAACGGGCTGTCGCCTTCATGTCGGACGTCAACTGAACGACCGGACCCGGTCTAGCGGCGAGGTCCGGCAGCCGCCCCCGCAAACGGGCGGCGCAATCCCTGCAAAGCCATGCTGGAACCAACCATTACCGCATCGCGATCGGATATCCTGTGGCACCGCGTGGTCGATGGACTGACCCGCATGACGGCCGCATCGGGAGAAGCGGACCTGTCCGCCGCCATCGAAGAAATCACGCTGGAGTTGTCCGGCGCGGAAACCTGCCGTTTCTTCATGGTGGACTGCGACGCGAACCGGATCGTCTTCGAAACCTCCGGCTGCGGATTCGTCCAGCTCGCCGACGGACCGGATGTCGGGGAATTGCTGGCCTGGCTGCGGCCCCAGCCGAGCACCCGGTTGGTCGAGGACGCTGGGCAGCTCGACTGGCCCCTGAACGACATGACCGGCGGGAACGCCATCTCCGGCCGGGCCGTGCTGTTTCACCACCAGATCGACGACCGGTTTCACTGCGTCCTGCTCGCGGTCATGGAATCCACGGAAACCGAATTCGATCCCGAGCGCCTTGAGGTGACCATTTCTCTGGCGCGGCACGCGGGCTACGCGGTCACGCGCCTGCTGCATTTCAAGCTGGCCCGGCAGGAGATGATTCACCGGACCGCGTTGTACGAAGTGGGCAAGCGGATCAGCAGTTCGCTGGACCTGAGCGAGGTATTGAACCTGATCATCGACGCGCTGCAGACCGTGGTGCCCTACGACGCGGCGGTCATCTTCCTGCTCGACGAAGACCGGAGCGCGGTGGTCGAAAAGACCATCCGGGGGTATTCGCCGGACCTGGACGCGATCAACCTGAAGATGGGCGAAGGCATCAGCGGGTCCGCGGCCGAGACGGGACGGGCGATCATCGTGCCGGACGTGTCCAGGGACGACCGCTACGTGCAACACCGGCCGGGCACGAAATCCGAAATGGCTGTTCCCATGCTCTCCGGCGACCAGGTCATCGGGGTCTTCAACATCGAAAACGACCGGGTCAACGCCTACGACGAACAGGCCCAGTCCCTGCTCGAAGCCTTCGCCTCCCAGGCGAGTATCGCCATACAGAACGCGCGCCTGTTCGACGTCGCGCGGCGAAGCAGGTTGCTGGACAGGGAACTGGAAGTCGCCGGCGAGATCCAGCGGGCCCTGCTGCCCCGTGCCGTGCCCGAAGTGCCCGGCCTGTCCCTCGCCGTGTTCAGCGAGCCCAGCCGGGAGGTCGGCGGCGACTTCTACGATTTCATCCCCTTTTCGGACAAGCAGCTGGGCGTGGCCGTGGGCGACGTGGTCGGCAAGGGCATACCCGCCGCGCTGACCATGGCTTCGCTGTACACCTCGTTCCACGAATTCGCCAATTACTTCGTCTACCTGCCGAGTTACGTAACCGGGCACGTCAACGAGGTCCTGTACGAAGTCACGTCCGCGGACCGGTTCGCCACCCTGTTCTACGGTATCGCGAACCTGCGGGAGAACACCTTCGTCTATTGCAACGCCGGCCATCCGCCGCCCCTGCTCTACCGGAAATCCGGAGAAACGGTCAACCTGTATACCGGGGGACTCATCGTGGGTTCGTTCGAGGACGCGAGTTTCGAGGACGGACGGGTGTACCTGGGCGAAGGAGACATCGTGGTCCTGTATTCCGACGGCCTCATCGAGAAATCCAACGACCGGGACGAGATATTCGGCATCGGGCGGCTGGAACAGGCGATCGCGGACTGCCATGACTGCCCGGTCGAAGAGATCCGGGATCGTGTGATCGAAGTATGGCGGGCCTTCGTGGGAAGCGGCGACCAGGATGACGATACGACATTGATCGTCGTCAAGCGGGAGCAGTGACGAAAAACCGTTCGTCGTCAAGCGGGAGCAGTGACGAAAAACCGTTCGTCGTCAAGCGGGAGCAGTGACGAAGAAGGGATGAGCGGACGGCGGACATGACCGGTCATCCAGGGTCTCATTCACCAGGAACAGCGGAGGGCTGCGTATGGGCGTTCGTATTGGGTTTATCGGAACCGGCGGCATAGCGGGCATGCACCTTGGGCTCCTGCCGGAAATCGAGCGGGCCGAACTCGTGGCGTACGCGGATATCCTCCTCGAGCGCGCGCAGGCGGCGGCCGACCGGTGCGGGGGCCGCGCGTACGGCGACTACCGCGAGATGCTGGACCGGGAACGGCTGGATGCCGTGTACGTATGCCTGCCGCCCTTCGCCCACGGCGACCCCGAACTGGCCGTGCTGGAACGCAACCTGCACCTGTTCGTGGAGAAACCCCAGGCGCTGGACATGGCCACCGCGCGGAACATCGCGGCGAAAGTCGATGAAAGCGGCGTGATCTCCTGCGTCGGATACAACTGGCGGTACCTCGACGTTACGCAGAAGGCGCGGGAGTTGTTGTCCGGCGTCCGTCCGGCCCTGGCCTACGGATACTGGATCGGCAACACGCCCGGTTCGCCCTGGTGGCGCGTGAAATCGAAGTCCGGCGGTCAGATCGTGGAGCAGACCACGCACGTGTACGACTGCGCGCGGTACCTCATGGGAGACGTCGTCAGCGTTTACGCCGCGGGCACGAAGGGCCTGATGGAGGACCTGCCAAACTACGACGTGGAGGATGCGAGCACCGTGTCGCTCACCTTCGCAAGCGGCGCCGTGGCCACCATCCTCTCTTCCTGTGTCGCCGAACAGGGTTACGGGACCGGGATCCAGGTGATCGCCCGCGGGATGACGGTGGAGATCGTGCGAGGAGAACTCGTGGTCGTAAGGGAGGATGAAACGGTCCGGTACCCGGGTCGGAACAACCCCTACCGGTTGGAGAACGAACTCTTCCTCCAGGCGATCGAAGAAGGGAATCCCTCCCTTGTCCGATCGGCTTACGGCGACGTGGTCGACAGCCTGGCCGTCACCCTGGCGGCGAACGAATCTATGGAGACCGGCGAGGTCGTAAGGCCGGGATAGGAAAGGCGGGGCAGCGGTCCAGGGCGGCCCGGAAGGTCCGGGGTCAGCCCAGGCAGCGCTTGAGGTTGTCGGAGCGGCGGCCCGGGAGGCCCGGGAGGCGGCGTAGCGGCCAAGGGAAGGTCCGGGGTCAGCCCAGGCTGCGCTTGAGGTTGTCGAGCCCGATTCGGACCCCGTCGACGGGATGCTCCATGCCTTCGAATTCGATGGAAAGCACGCCGTCGTACCCGTGTCGCGAAAGGACGTGCAGACAGGAGGCCAGGGGTACTTCGCCGTGGCCGACGATGGCGCCCCGGAGATAGTTGCCTCCCCGCGTGCGGAACCATCCTTCGCCGGGATCGGGGGCCGTGCCCGGCCTGGTGTGGAAGTCCTTGGCGTGGACGTGAAAGGCGTAGGGGATCAAACGTCCCACGGCGGACTCCGGCGGTTCATCCACGCACAGAAAGTTGCCGATGTCGATGAGCACGCCGAAGTTCTCGTGATCTACGGCGTTGACCAGTCTTTCCACGCGGTCGCTGTCCTGGCAGAACATCCCGTGATTCTCCACCATGGTCCGGACGCCCAGGTCCGCCGCGAACTCCGTGACCTCCCGGATCGCCGGCACGATCACGCCCAGGGCGTCGTCGAACGAGCGCCCGCCCGGACGGCCGTCGGCAAACCCCCTTGTCGCGTCGTGGCGCATGCCGGGCGCGCCGAGCAGGTGGGCGATACGCACCTCGTCCTTCACCCGTTCCACCTCGTCCCGCCGGTTTCCCCCGCTCCCGTTGATGAAATCCGCTCCAACCGTGTAATTCGCGATGGGGAGCCCCGCCTCGTCGCAGGCCGCGCGCACGTTCGGCGCATACTGCGCGAACGACTGTCCCCCGGGCGGGTGCAACGAGGAGAACTCGATCACGTCGAAGCCGAGTTCGGCCGTCTTCCGGACCGCGTCGAATTCCGTCATATCGCCGTTACGAATCAGTCTGCTGTAACTATATGAACTCACGCCTATCTGCATGGAATTCCCCTGAATGGCAGCGCGCTGCAATGGTTCTGGCGGTGGACGGGCGGCGTTTGTCCGGGACACCGCCGCGAAAGGGCCCGCGGGTGTTTCACGATGCGGAGACCAGAGGCTGCCGGACGGTCTCTTCGTATTCGGCGAGGACTTCCGTTACGGACGGCGCATCGGGGAAGAAGGAAAGAATGCGCAGCAGCACGTTGTCCAGCATGATGTCGGGACAGGACGCGCCGCAGGTCAGGATGATATCGACCGGCCGGGTGGCGGGCAGCCAGTCGATGGTCGCGAGGATCGACTTGGACTCCAGGTCGAAGTGGCGGATCTGCCTGTCCGACAGGATATCCTTGCTGCTGTTGATAAAGAAAGTGCTGATCGTTTCCTCGCAAAGCTCCACGAGATGGGAAGTGTTGGACGAGTTGTAGCCCCCGACGACGAGGGCGACATCCGCACCTTTTTCGATCATGGCGTACGTGGCGTTCTGATTCTCGTTGCTCGCGTAGCACAGGGTATCCGAAGTATCGGCGAAATGATCGGTTATGTGTTCGCCGCCGTGCCGTTCCTCCAGCGCGGCCTTGATCAGACGCGCGATCTCGTGGGTCTCGCTGGCGAGCATGGTGGTCTGATTGATCACGCCGACACGGTCCAGATGGATCTCCGGATCAAACCCCTCCGAGCAGTTTGCGCCGAACACTTCGTAAAACCGGTCCCGGCTTGCTTTCCCGGTGATGACGTCGGCGAGGATAAGGGTCTCCTCCCGGTTTCTCACCACGACGGTCGGCGCCTGCTGGACGCTGTGGGAAAAAGTCGCGCGCGTCTCTTCGTGCCGGGGTTTCCCGTGGATGACGACCGTGAAACCCTGTTGCCCGATCTGCCCGCCCCGGGTCCAGACCTTCTCGACGAAGGGGCAGGTCGTGTCATAGGTGCAGAAATCGATTCCCCGGCGGGTCAGCATCTCCTTGATCTCCACCGTCGTGCCGAACGCGGGGACCACGACCAGGTCGTCGGGAGTCAGTTCGTCCCAGGGAATGAGCTGCTCGCCGAGCGTAGTATGAATGAACCGGATCCCCCGGGACTGCAGGTCGGTATTGACATTCGGGTTGTGGATCATCTCGCTGAGCAGGAAAATCCGCTTGTCCGGGTGTTCCTCCAGCGTCTTGTACACGATTTCGATCGCGTTTTCCACGCCGTAGCAGAACCCGAAATGCCTGGCGAAAACGAACCGGACGCTGCCGAAATCCAGTACGGAGGGCGCCAGGTCCTTCTTCTTGGGATCGACCAGTCGACGTCCCTGCTTGATCCGGGAGGTGATCTCGCTCTTGTAGTAGCTGGGAATGTCGAACTTCCGCGCCATTGCTAAGCCCTTGTGGATATTGGTCTTTACCGTTACTTCAATTTAACGCGGAAAGACCGGGAAGGCAACTGTTTTGACCGCCTTGCGGCTAGATCCGGTGGGCAAGCGTCTCGTCGATGTGCTTCTTCAAATACACCGTAAAGGGCGTGCCGCCTGTGCCGACGTGCCCCTTGTTCTCCCGCTGCCCCGGCTTGAGCACGTACATCGCGGCATACTCGATGTGCAGCCGGCGGAACGCGTACAGGGCTTCCACGGCGGCGTTGTAGGCCTCCCGCAGCTCCGGCAGGTCCGCCCCGCGGTCCAGGACAAGCGCCCGGGCGGACGGGCCGCCTTCCACCGTTTCGATAAAGCGCCGGTCCTGGACGGGCATGTAGTCCCGCATCTCCATCAGGTACGCGCGCATCTCATCGTAGCCGTGCTCGATCCCGAGGAATCCGTCCATCGCGTAAATGACCGCGCTCTGCGCCCCGGTCTCGCCGCGGAACTGCCGGGGCTTCCCCCCGTAGTCCTCCACGCCCGTATACACCATGCCTTCGGGCAACTCGGGGTTGTTCTTCCAGCCGAACATATACGGCCTGACCCGGTGATAGTACGTGTTGGGATCACACCGTTCGGTCATCCGCTCCAGGACCGTCCGCATTTCGTGGAGCGTCCCGGCCACGGCGTCCAGGCAACGCGCGACCTTTTCCGTATCGCCTCGCGACACCGCTTCCTGGCCGGGGATCAGCATGGCAAGCGCGCGGCCCGCGACGGCCTCGATGTGCACGTGGATGGTGACGAACCATTCTTCGTCCATGCCGCCGAGGAAGTTCAGCATCATGTACAGATTGCCGACTTCGACGGGACCCCGCGGGTCGAACCTGCGCCAGTTGTACATGACCTGGGACGCGTAGGTCAGCATGGGCGGACGGCCGAGGCGGCACGCCACGCCGTGCCATGCCACGGCCAGGTTCCGTGGGATCGCCGTGGCCACCGGGTGATCGGGGGCGAAAACGTACATGTTGGCCAGGAAGGACAGCAGGCTCATGGCCCGTTCATGCTCGGCGAGGGCATCCAGCCCGCCTACCGAAAACGGAGGCAGGTCCTCTATCACGGGGCGGATGTGCCGCGTCAGGGCCAGTTTGGGCAGCACGTCGCCGGCCTGTTCCCATTCCTCGAAGGCGCCGGGCAGGCGGGGAAGCGGATCCTCGGGAGGCAGGAAACCGTGCGTGAAGTCACGGTCCTCCGCGGACATCGGATCGATATGGAGGGGATCCGGCGCTTCCATGGTCATGGGAGGCCCTCCGGGCATACATCCCGTCGAGGGATCCCGACCTTCGTCAGGCCGTGATCTGGAAGTCCTCGGCGTTCGGATCGTACTCGTCGAAAAGGTCTTTCTTCCCATAGTCCGCGGGGATATCGCGGTACACTTCGAAGGGAGGATCGGCCCTGTATCGATCGGGGTCGGCCACTCCGGCCACCTCGCCGTTCCGGACGAGATGCACGTTCACTTCGTCGATCGAAGGCGGACACAGTCCCCGTTCGATCCCGACCTGCAGATAGACCAGGTTCTCCGGTTCGAATCCCATGAGATGGGCGGCCACGAGGTCCACCGCGGCCATGGATTCACCGGCGACGACGAGGCCGGTGGGAAAGTTGCGGCCCTGGTAGAAGGCGTTCCCGTCCCGGCCCACGATGCCCTCCACCACGTTGAAATCCGGCCGGCACGCCAGGAAGACGTCCCAGTGCATGTGGGCAATGGTCCGCTGCCAGGCCTCGTGGTCCTCGACACGCATCCATTCCCGTCCCTGCTTCCTCCTGTCGTCCCGCCCGAACGTGGCGCGCCACGCATCCGAGCACAGGTGGCGTTCGGTGACCGGTATCATGACGCCCTGCTGGTTCTTGCCGCACAGGGTGACCACGCCCAGGTTGTGGGTCTTCAGCTTGGGCACGTTGACGTAGAACACGTTGTCCGCGGCCGCCCACCGGGAGATCCCGATGTTGTGGAGCTGGACCGTGTCTCCCGGCGTAACGCGCACGTTGCCGTAGTCCGCCAGCTCGAGCAGCCGCACGCGCTTCTCGCGCGCCATCTCCGTGTAACCGCTCCGTGCCCAGGCCAGGTCGCGCTGGGCCTGCGAAGTCAGGCGGCTCGTCGCCTCGCCTACGTAAAGCCGTTCGTGCGGCACGCCGGCGTCCTCCGCGAAGTAGTCGACCATGCCGCCCACGAAGGCCGGGTGGGTGACGATACCGCTGTTCCGGGGCGCCCCGGCCGTGACGTTCGGCTTCATCATCACGGCGCGGCCGCCGGGATCGACTTCCAGCGCGCGCAGCATCTCCCGGGCCGGTACGGAGAAAGCCGCGTCGTTCAGCGCAGCTTCGCCGGCCACGGGGGAACTCAGTACAAATACATCGGGACTGGACATTTTCGTGTCCTTCATGTGTTGTCGGTCAGTTCATCCCGTTTCATACAACCTGTATCGGACTGTATCGGACCCGCACGTTCCGCATCCGGTCGGCTCACGCCCATCGGCTCATGGTGACAGAAACCCATCGGTTCACGCCCATCGGCTCATGGTGACAGAAACCCATCGGTTCACGCCCATCGGCTCATGGTGACAGAAACCCATCGGTTCACGCCCATCGGCTCATGGTGACAGAAACCGACCAGTTCACGCCCATCGGCTCATGGTGACCTTCTGCCGGGTATAGAAGGCAAATCCTTCCTTGCCCTGGATGTGCAGGTCGCCGAAGAACGAGCCGTTCCATCCTGAAAAGGGGAAAAAGGCCATGGGCGCGGGCACGCCGACGTTGATGCCCACCATGCCGGCGCTGACCCGGTGCCGGAAGGTCCTGGCCGCCTTGCCGTCGCCGGTGAACAGGACCGCGGCATTGCCGAATCCGCTCTGGTTGCAGGCTTCGATGCCCTGGTCCAGGCTGTCCGTGCGGATCACGGAGAGGACCGGACCGAAGATCTCTTCGCGCACGATCTTCATCCGGGTGGCCGCGTTGTCAAAAATCGTGGGGCCCAGGTAGAAACCGTCCGGCGCTTCCGGCACTTCGACCCCCCGGCCGTCCCGGTAGAGCGAGGCGCCGTCCGACAGGCCCGACGCGATATAGCCATGCACCTTGTCGAGGTGCTGGCGGGTGACGACGGGGCCCATGTCCGCCCCCGGGTCCCGGTCCGTCGGTCCCACCGACATCTCATTCAGCGCTTCCCGCAGCGGGGGCAGCACGCGCCCGGCGGCCTCCTCCACGGCCACGGCCACGCTGCCGGCCATGCACCGCTCCCCGGCGCATCCGTATACCGAGCCGATCAGGGCGTCCACCGTGAACGCGGGATCCGCGTCGGGCAGGATGATCATGTAGTTCTTGGCGCCTCCGGCCGACTGCACGCGCTTGCCATGGGCGGTCGCGGTCTGGTAGACGTGCCTGGCCACGGGAGACGATCCGACAAAGGAGACGGCGTCGATATCCGGGTGCGTGCACATCGCGTTCACCACGTCCACGCCGCCGTGGACCAGGTTCATCACCCCGGGCGGCAGGCCGGCCTCCTGGAGCAGTTCCACGAGCCGGATGGCCGTCAGGGGCACTTTCTCGGAAGGCTTGAGCACGAAGGTGTTCCCGCAGACGATGGCGATGGGATACATCCACATGGGCACCATGGCGGGGAAGTTGAAGGGCGTGATCCCCGCGCATACGCCCACGGGCTGTCGGATGGTGTCGCAGTCGATCCCGCCGGCGATCTGCTCGAGGGAATCGCCCATGAGCAGGGTTGGCGCTCCGCAGGCGAACTCCACGACTTCGATGCCCCGCCGTACGGATCCACGGGCTTCTTCCAGGGTTTTGCCGTGTTCACGCGTCACCAGACGCGACAACGCTTCGAAGTTCTCTTCGAGCAGATGCACGTACCGGAACAGGATCCGCGCGCGGTCGACGACGGGGGTCGCGGACCAGTCCGGCAGCGCGGCCCGGGCGACCCGGACGGCCGAATCGACCTCGGTCCCGCCGCACATGGGCGTTCTCGCGATGACGCTGCCGTCCGAAGGATTGAATACCGGTTCCGTCGCCACGTCGGCCGCGTCGGTCCATTTGCCATCGATAAACAGGGGACAGGTGTTCACGCCGTTTTCAGTCATCGTATTCCTCAGTGAAGGTGTTACATGATCCCGCGCCATTGAATAGGACTCGATCAGCCCACCGCTTCGGGTTTTCCGCTCTCGGCCGACTTGTAGGCCGCCTCGGTCAGCTGTACCACCCGCAGGCCGCAGACCGGCGGCGCCTGGACTTCCGCTTCGCCCAGGATGGCGTCAATGAAATTGTCCGCCGGCGGCCTGCCCCGGCCGGGGGTCCGCGGGAGCCGGATGTCCTCGCCTTTTCGATGGACGAACAGGGGTTCCGACGCGCCGAAGCGCATCACGCCCTCCGTGCCGTAGAAGGTGAACTCCTCCCGCCATTCGGGCGACATGGAGGTGTAGGACAGATTGCCGACGGCGCCGTTCGTGAACTCGACCGAAATGGCCGTGTTCACGTCGACGTACGTGCCTTCCGGGTTGATGAAGGCGTGGACGGACTTCGGTTCCAGACCGGTCGTCCACAACAGGATGTCGTTGATGTGGCTGCCCGTGTCCATGAAGTGCCCGCCGCCGGAGAGCTCCGGATCGGCGCGCCAGGAAGCGCCGGGACTGAATATCCCCAGGCAGTCCTGGGCGATGATGACGTGGACGAGCCGCACGTCTCCGATCACGCCGTCCGCGATCATCTCCCGGGCCTTGATGAACTTGCCCTCTCCGTGGCGCTGGTAAGCGACCGCGAGCACCTTGCCCGCCCGTTCGGAGTAGTCGATGAAATCCCTGGCGTCGCGCGTCGTGGTCGCCATGGGTTTTTCCACGAGGACGTGCAGGCCCGCTTCCAGGCTGGAACGGACCTGGTCCGCGTGGCGCGTATGGGGCGTGGCGATGACGATCCCGTCCAGTTCCTCGGAATCGATCATCGCTTCGAGCGACGCGTAGTGGTTGAGGCCCTGTGCCGCCGGTCCCAGGGTCTTCTCCAGCCGGTTCATCGCGACCGGATCGGTGTCGAAAAGGGACACGACCCGGGCATCTTCACGGGCGGACAGCATCCGGGCGTGGTGACCGCCCATGCCGCCCGCGCCCGCAATGCCAATCTGAAGTGTCGACATGTAGCATGGTCCTCGCAAGGTGTGGGTACTTGCCGCGAATCGTGCGATGGCAAACCGGGCCGGTCTCGGCCGACCGTTACCGGCGATGGTTCACTATAAAATCGGGGCGTTTAAAGATCAAGCAACAAAATGGAAAGTGCTTGACAGGCGTTCGAGCCCGCTCTTAGGTTGGCCATCGTCGATTGCCTCTTCACCCTCACATGGATGATCACATGGAAAACACGCTGCTTGACTACGTCGGCGACGTCCAGGCCCTGGTATGGGGCTTGCCCATGCTAGTGCTGCTGGGCGGCACGGGCCTCTATCTCACGGTGCTGCTGAAGGGGGTGCAGTTCCGCTCCCTCTGCCATGCGCTGCACCTGGCTTTCGTGCGCCGCCGGGAGGCGGACGCCGAGGGGGACATCAGTCACTTCCAGGCCCTGATGACCGCCCTCGCGGCCACCGTGGGTACCGGGAACATCGCCGGGGTCGCCACGGCCATCGCGGCGGGCGGTCCGGGCGCGCTCTTCTGGATGTGGATGACGGGCCTCGTGGGCATGGCCACCAAGTACTCGGAAGCGGTCCTGTCGGTCAAGTACCGTGAAACGGATTCCAGGGGCCTCATGAAGGGCGGGCCCATGTACTATATCACCAACGCCCTGGGATGGAAATGGATGGGCGGAGCCTACGCCCTTTTCGCGGCTCTCGCGGCCTTCGGCATCGGCAACATGACCCAGTCGAATTCCATGGCCGACGTGCTCGAAAGCACCTTCGGCGTGGATCCCTGGATCACGGGCATCGTGCTGATGATCGGCACGGGCCTGGTCCTCATCGGCGGGATCAAGAGCATCGGACGGGCGGCCAGCCTGATCGTCCCCACGATGATCGTGCTGTATATCCTCGGCGGACTGACCGCCATCCTGATGAACGCCTCGGCCGTTCCGGGCATCTTCGAACTCATCGTCACGCACGCCTTTACACCGGTGGCGGCGGCCGGAGGATTCGCCGGCGCCATGGTCCGGCAGGCGGTACAATTCGGCGTGGCGCGGGGCATCTTCTCCAACGAATCCGGCCTGGGCAGCGCCGGTATAGCCGCCGCGGCCGCCCAGACGAAGGACCCGGTCACGCAAGCGCTGGTATCCATGACGCAGACCTTCATCGATACCCTGGTCGTGTGCACGATCACCGGTTTTACGATCATCGGCACCGGTGTCTGGCTTTCCGGAGACACCGGCGCGCCGCTCACCGCCGCGGCCTTCACCGCCGGACTGCCGGGCGGATTCGGGGGCTACCTGGTCGCCGTGGGCCTGGTGCTGTTCGCCTACTCCACCATCCTGGGCTGGAGCTATTACGGCGAAAAATCGGTCGTGTACCTGCTCGGCGAACGCTCCGCGCTGCCCTACCGCACGCTCTTCTGCCTCTTCGTCGGTATCGGAGCGATCTCGGAACTGGAACTGGTCTGGGGGGTCTCCGACATCATGAACGGGCTCATGGCCTTCCCGAACCTGGTCGCCCTGCTCTTCCTCTCGCCCATCGTGGCGGCGGAAACCCGCCGGTACATCGGCAGGCTGCGGGGCGCGGCCGGATCGAACGGGTCCTGACCGCGCCGTCCCGAGGCCACCGGCGGCCGCCGGACGGATACAATCAGGCCTGGTTCACGGCTTCCGAGGCGACTCACGACATTCGTCCGCTAACGTCGAGATTGATCGGACCGACCATCCATGACGCGAAGACAGCATAGACGGATCTTCTGGGTAATCGTGGTCGTGCTGGCCGCGCTCCACGTCGATTTCTTCAACCACGGCGTCTCCCCTCCGCCGATTTTCGGCTGGCTTCCCGTAGACCTGGCCTATCACATGGTCTGGGTCATTGCCGCCGCCGCCCTGGTCCTCTACTTCACCCGATACATCTGGCGGGACTACGATGGGTCCTGAAGCGACCATACTCGTCGTAGTGGTGGTGTATTTCGCCGTGGTGCTGGGCATCGGCGCCGCCGCGTTCCGCCGGTCGAAGCCGACGGCCGAAGACTACTTCCTCGGGGGGCGACTCGCCCGGTCGCTCGTGATGTTCATGGCCCTGTTCGGCACGAATATCACGCCCTTCCTGATCATGGGCATTTCGGGACTGTCCTACCATCACGGCTACGGGGTGTTCGGCTACACGGCGGCCATGGCCGCACTCATCATTCCCGTCGCGTATTACGTCATCGGCTATCCGGCATGGATCGCCTCCCGGAAACTCAATGCCGTGACGCCGGCGGAACTGCTCGCGCGCAGGCTGGACAGCCCGAACCTCGGCCGCCTGCTCTTCCTGGTCTATTTCATCTACATGCTGCCCTACCTGTCCACCGGGGTCGCCGGCGTGGGACTGGCCGTCGACGTGTTCACCCAGCAGGCGATTTCCTTCGAAGTCGCCGCGGCCGGCATCCTGATCATCACGCTCATCTATACCACCACGGGCGGCATGCGGGCGACCATGTGGACCAACGTGTTCCAGGGCCTGGTCTTCGGCGTGTTCCTCTACGTGTCCATCTTCGTCGTCGCCGCTGATTTCGGGGGCGTCTCCGGCGTCATGAAGGAGATTGCCCGGCGGTTTCCCGAGCTCACGGCCACCAAAGACACGGCGCCCTTCACGACGGGTAACTGGTTCGTGTGGGGCATGGCCATGGGACTGGTCGTCCTCGCCTTTCCCCACCTCCTGGTGCGCGTATTCGCCGCGAAGGACGTGAAATCGCTGAAGAATTCCATCCGGTACTATCCCGTCATCATGATCGGGTTGATGCTGGTGGCCACGCTATACGGCGTGTGGGGACGCATCGAATTCCCGGATTTCGTCGGCCGGGAATCCGACATGGTCTTCCCCATGGTGATCCGGAGCCATTTCGGCCCCATGGTCCAGGGACTCGCGCTGGCGGGCATCCTGGCGGCGGTCATGTCCACCCTCGACGCCCAGATGCTGACTCTGTCGTCCATGCTCACGCGCGACGTGTGGTACGGCTTGTCCCAGCGCCGGCAGGTGGTGCTCGGCCGGCTGTTCCTCGTCATACTCGGAGGGATCGCCTACTATATCGTGATCCTCAGGCCGGCGTCCATATTCGCCCTGGCCCAGTTGTCCTTTTCCGGATTCGTCACGCTGACCCCCATCTGGCTGCTCGGCCTGCACTGGAAGCGCTTCACGGCCACGGCGGCCATCACGGCCATAATCGCCGGGAACGCCGTACTCGTCGCCATGTTCTACGAATGGCTTCCCAACCCGGGGCTCATTCCGGTCGCCTGGAGTTTCATGGCCGCGTCGGTTGTGGGCGTCGGGGTGTCGCTCTTCACCTCCCCGCCGCCGGAGGAAGTGACCGAACCCGTGATGGGGCCGATCCGGCGGGCCATGGGGATGGATAGAAAATGAACCATTTCGGCAAAGCACCGCTGATTTTCGGCCTGCTCTTTCTCCTGGCCTTTCCCGTCATCGTGTTCCGCGGCGATGACCGCTCGGACACACTGGAGTTCTGGATCTTCGCGCAGACGCACTACGATGAGTTCAGCGCGAGGATTCCGGCGTTCGAAGCGGCGCATCCCGGCGTCAAAGTCGAACTTCGGCTGATCTCGAAACTGCACGACAAGCTCCTGGCCGCCTTCCTTTCCGGCCTCGGCGGCCCCGATCTGTCCGAAGTCGAGATTTCATCGGTCGGCAGGTTCTTCAAGGGCACGAAGGAGGAAATAGGCTTCGTGGACCTGACCGACCGCATCGAGCGCGAAGGGATCACCGATGATTTCGTCCAGGCCCGCCTCGCACCCTGGTCCCTCGACGGCCGAATCTACGGTCTGCCCCGCGATGTCCATCCCGTCATGCTCCTGTACCGTCACGACGTCTACGAGAAAGCGGGGATCGATCCGGCATCCATCGAGACCTGGGATGATTTCGTCCGCGAGACGAGACCCCTCGCCCGCGATGACGATGGCGACGGGCAGCCCGACCAATACCCGATCATGCTGAGCGCGCACAAGCCCGGTCATTTCTGGCTGATGCTCCTGCAGAACGGCGGCGGCATGTTCGATGAGGACGGCGGGGTCATCATCGACAACGACATTGCCGTTTCCACCCTGGAGTTCTACTGCAGCCTGCTCAACGAAGAGCAGCTGGCCATCCCCGAATTCTCCCAGGATCCGGCCAGCTACGCCGCCATGAAGGAAGGCATTATTCTGGGCGTGCTGGCACCGGACTGGTACATTAGCTTCGCACGGAGGTTCGTCCCGGAACTGGAAGGGAAATGGCAGGCCATGCCCCTGCCGGCCTGGCGGGAAGGCGAGCGCCGCACCTCGACCTGGGGCGGTACCATGATCGCGGTCACCAAACAGGCCGAGAACCCGGACCTCGCCTGGGAATTCGCCAAGTTCGCCTACATGGACGATGAGGCCCTCGCGAACCGTTACCGCAAGACCTTTATCATACCGCCGATCCGTTCGGCGTGGGCCAACCCGGTGTATTCCGAGCCCGAGGCGTACCTGGACGGGCAGGTCCTGGGCAGAAGCCTTACGGAACTCGCACCCGACATCCCCGGATTCCACCTGAACCCCTATTGGGCCGAGGCCAACGATCTGCTGCGGCAGGCCGTGTACGAGGCGGCCAATGGGATTCGGACACCCGCCGATGCGCTGTCCCACCTGGCAGAGCAGGTCCGCGCGCTGATGCGGGAGACGACCGCGGCGAATGAGAGCGGCGAGATGAGACTGCCGTCACCGCAAATCGAAGCAGAAGAGACCGAATGAAGCCCCGATACGCCCCCTACTTCTTCCTCGCCCCGTTCTTCACGCTCTTCGGGGTCTTCATGGTCTACCCCCTGTTCGATTCGATCCGGCTCAGCACCTACAGCGTACGGGGCATGCGGGACCAGACCTTCGTGGGACTCGAGAACATCGAGCGGCTGCTCGCCGACCCGCTCTTCTGGACCGCCCTCTGGAACACGGCTTATTTCGCCGCGGGCAGCCTGCTCCTGCAACTGCCCGTGGCCCTGGCCCTCGCCCTTCTCCTCAGCAACGCACGCCTGAAGGGCCGGAACCTGTTTCGCCTTTCGTTCTTCTCGCCGGTGCTGATCTCCGGCGTGTTCATCGCCGTGATCTTCTACCTGCTGTACGACCGGCGGTACGGCCTGGTAAACAGGGTCCTCGGATTCGAAATCCAGTGGCTTCAGGATCCGGACCTGGTCATGCCTGCCCTGGTGCTGGCGGGTGTCTGGCGATGGGCGGGATTCAACATGGTCTACTTCCTCGCGGGGCTTCAGAGCATCCGGCAGGAACTCTACGAGGCGGCGGCGGTGGACGGCGCGGGACCCTGGCAGAGCTTCGTGCATGTGACGATCCCCGCCCTCAAGCCCGTGATCGCCTTCGTGGTGATCACGTCCATGATCGGTTCGTTCCAGCTTTTCGACCTGCCCTACGTGCTCACGGAGGGCGGTCCCGGCAACGCGAGCATGACCATGGTGATGTACCTGTACAAGCACGGATTCGAGTTCATCAACCTCGGCTACGCGGCGACGATCGGCTGGGCCCTGGCCGTGATCATCGGGGTCATTTCCATCATCCAGGTCCGGTTTTTCGGCGTGTTCAAAGAAAACTGACATTCAGAGAAAACCGACATCATGAGAAATCCTGTTCGCACCACCATCACCTATGTGCTCTTGATATTGCTGACCGTCCTGGTCCTGACGCCCCTGTTCTGGGTCGTGTCCGCCTCGTTCAAGCCCTCGGGGGAGATCTTCTCCTACCCGCCCACCTTCCTGCCCCAGGAGCCCACGCTCGAGAACTTCACCCGGCTGTTCCAGGAAATGCCCATCGTCCAGTACGTCATAAACAGTACTTTCCTGGCCACGTCGCACACGCTGCTGCTCCTGGCCATCGCCACCATGGGCGGCTTCGCCTTTGCCAAGTACTCCTTCAGGGGGCGCGGCATCCTTTTCGCCATCGTGCTCGCGTCCATGATGATCCCCTTTCACCTGGTGCTGGTCCCTCTCTTCACCCTGCTGTACCAGTTCGGCTGGCTCGACACGTACCAGGGGGTGATCCTGCCCTACCTGGCTTCCAGCGGATTCGGCGTTTTCCTGATGCGGCAGTTCATCCTGGGCGTGCCCACGGACCTCATCGACCAGGCGCGGATCGACGGTTCGTCGGAGTTCGGGATCTACTGGCGCGTCATCCTGCCCGCCGTTAAGCCCGCCATGGGTGCGCTGAGCATCTTCGGGTTCCTCGGGGCCTGGAACGAGTTTCTCTGGCCCATGATCGTCCTGCGGGACGCCGACAAGTACACCCTGCCCCTCGGCCTGGCCAGCCTGGTGGGCGTCTACCGCCAGGAATACGGCATGCTCATGGCCGGCACGCTGCTCTCCATCCTGCCCATCATGGTCCTGTTCCTGGCCATGCAGCGCGAATTCGTGCAGGGGATCACGCTGGGCGCGGTGAAGGAGTAGTCAGGCGTAGTGCAGGGGATTACGCTCGGAGCGGTGAAGAAGTAGTGAGAAGTGGCAAGTAGTAGTGACGGGTTATCATACCTGAAACACAAATGTCAAATGCAGATTGTAAACCCGTTTGAATCGGGTTGACTTGTATGAGCCGGCTTAACACTTTGTGCAATTCACGGCAACACGAAATCAAATCTATACGTAAACACGCCGGTGGAACATTTAGAAAGGAGATATCCCGGACATGACGGATCAGCACAGTGAACGGCAATACACGATGGGGCGCAGCGACGAAGAAACGGAGCGCCTGATCGAACAGTCCCGGCTATACGAGCCGATCACGAGACGGTTCCTGGAGTCGGCAGGCATATCGAGTGGGATGAGGGTGCTCGATATCGGAAGCGGCGCCGGAGACGTGGCGCTGATCGCGGCGAAACTCGTGGGGCCGGAGGGTGATGTCGTGGGCGTGGACATGAATCCCGACATTCTCCAGATCGCCCGGCACCGCGTTCAGGAGGCGGGACACGAAAACGTCGAGTTTCTCGCCGGCGACGCGCAGGACCTGGACCTGGGAGGCCAATTCGACGCCATGGTGGGCCGATTGGTACTCATGTATATACCGGATCCGGTAGCCGTGCTGAAGCAGCTGCTGACCCGCCTGAAACCCGGCGGCATCGTCATGTTCCAGGAGGCCGATTTCACCATTACCCGATTTTATCACACACCCGAAACGCCGCTTTTCAACCAGTTGAGCGACTGGATCGTCGAAGTGTTCGATCGGTCCGGCGCAAACGCCGCCATGGGGCTGGAACTGCACCGGGTGTTCATCGAGGCGGGACTGCCGGAGCCCACGCTCGATGTCGGTTTGGTGCTGGGCGGCGCGGCCGACTGGCCGGGATACTCCTACGTCGCGAATTCATTCCAAAGCGTTATCCCCCTCCTGGAACATTACGGGATCGCCACCGCGGAGGAAGTGGACGTGGAGACCATCCCCCAGCGCGTCCGGGATGAAGTCGTCGCGTCGAAGCGTCCCGTGCTCATCCCGCCGCATATGGGGGCGTGGACGAAGAAAGTGTGAAAATCAATAGCGCCGCTTTCGATTTTCACATTTATTCTCATTACTCTTGACGTATTACGCCATTCGTAATACCCAAGTAATGTGGAATTGAACAACCACTATGAATGAAATCGATTATAGAGGGAATACGGGATGAACGTACCCACCAATAGAATCGCGACCCACCCAGGCGCACTATTGCTTGAGCAGATCCGGGAAATGGGTCTGACCGTCAACGGACTGGCACGGGATATAGACCTTCCCGCGACGAGACTTCATGAAATCGTACACGAAAGGCGCGGGGTTACGGCCGAGACCGCCATCGCATTGGGCGAGTATTTCGACCAGTCACCGGAGTTCTGGATAAACGCTCAAAAAGTATATGAGTTATCCAGAGAACTGGTTACAAATGGTAAGGCAATTCGTTCCCGTGTGCGCCGAAATGCCAGAGACCGTATCCGATCAACGAAAGCCGCACATGTTTGAAGGTTGTTCGGTCCTTTTTACCTACCCCATCAACACCTTGCCATTTCCCCCTTAACACCATATATTACACGCTCTTGAATCCGCCCCAACGGTAACCGGAAAAGGAAGTTATGAGCGAGGAAAAACCGTACAGGGATTTCATACGCGAGATCGTCGACGCGGACATGGAAAGCGGCAAGTTCGGCGGCAAAGTGATGACCCGCTTCCCCCCGGAGCCGAACGGCTATCTCCACATCGGTCACGCCAAGTCGATCTGCCTGAATTTCGGGGTGGCGGCGGAGTACGGCGGGCTGTGCAACTTGCGGTTCGACGACTCGAATCCCGAGACGGAGAACGTGGACTACGTCGAGGGGATCAAGCGGGACATCCGGTGGCTGGGATTCGACTGGGAAGACCGGCTGTACTTCGCCTCCGATTACTTCGATCAATTGTACGCCTACGCGTTGCAGCTCGTGGACCAGGGCGACGCCTACGTCGACAGCCTTTCCTGGGAAGAGATGCGGGACCACCGGGGCACGCCCACGGAACCGGGGCGGGACAGTCCGTACCGCGAACGAACCGCCGCGGAGAACCGGGACCTGTTCGAGCACATGCAGGCCGGCGAGTTCCCGGACGGCGCCCACGTGCTGCGGGCCCGGATCGACATGGCCCACCCCAACCTGACGATGCGCGATCCCGTGCTGTACCGGATCCGGCACGCCCACCATTACCGCTCCGGGGACAAGTGGCGCGTGTATCCCATGTACGACTTCACCCACTGCCTGTCGGACTCCATCGAGGGCATCACCCATTCGCTCTGCACGCTGGAGTTCGAGAACAACCGGCCGCTGTACGACTGGATCCTGGACCGCCTGGACGTCTACCATCCCCAGCAGATCGAGTTCGCCCCGCTCATGCTGGCCCATACTGTGCTGTCGAAGCGTTTCTACCGGCCCCTGATCGAGGAGGGTGTGCTGTCCGGGTGGGACGATCCGCGCATGCCCACGCTGTCCGGCCTGCGGCGCCGGGGATACACGCCCGAGGCGATCCGGACGCTCTGCGACCGCGTCGGCGTGGCCAAGAACCACAATTTGATCGACATGGCCCTGTCGGATTTCATCATTCGCGAGGACCTGAACAAGCGGGCGCCCCGGGTCATGGGCGTGCTGGACCCGCTGAAGGTCGTGATCACCAACTACCCCGCCGACCGCACCGAGCAGATGGAGGCCGTGAACAACCCGGAGGACGAGGGGATGGGGACGCGGCAGGTGCCCTTTTCCCGGGAGATCTACATCGAGCGCAACGATTTCATGGAGGACCCGCCGCGTAAGTTCTTCCGCCTGGCGCCGGGCCGGGAAGTACGCCTACGTTACGGCTACTACATCACCTGTACGGACGTGATCAAGGATGACGAGGGACGAGTGGTAGAATTACACTGCACCTACGATCCCGAATCCCGGGGCGGCAGCACGCCCGACGGCCGGAGGGTCCGGGGCACCATTCACTGGGTATCGGCCGCGCACGCGCTGGACGCCACCGTGCGTCTCTACGACCGGCTCTTCAGCGATCCCGACCCCCGTCCGGGCGAAACGGACGATGACCGGTCGCTGCTGAATCCCGATTCGCTCAAGACCGTCGCCGGCTGCAAAGTCGAACCCGGACTGGCCGATGCCGTCCCCGGCGTGAATTACCAGTTCGAGCGGCTCGGTTACTTCTGTGTCGATACGGTCGATCCGAAATCCGACGGACCGGCGTCTGACGGGACCACGCCGGATTCTGACCAGGCCACGAAAGAGTCAGCCGGGACCGGCCCCGTATTCAACCGGACCATCGCCCTGCGCGATACCTGGGCGAAGATCCAGCGGAAATAGAAGATCCAGCGGAAATAAAAAGGGAGAGAGTGAATATGGCACGCCTGTTTGGAAGAGACTACACCCGTAGAGAACTGCTTGATGTCATCGGAGATATGAGCCAGGTAGCCCACGCCCGGTACGGCGAACTGCGCGAGGGCAGCGACCGGGGTTCCGACCTCATCGAGGTGTTCAACGCATCGGGACTGTGCTTCTCCCTGCTGCCCGGGCGGGCGCTGGATGTGGCCTCGGCCCACTACAAGGGCATGTCGCTCTGCTTCCGCGGCAACACGGGCGACGTGGGACCGGCCTTCTACGAACCGCAGGGCTACGGCTGGATGCGCGGGTTCTACGGGGGGCTGGTGCTGAGCTGCGGGATGACCTTCACGGGGCACCCGGAGACCGATCCGGAAGAGGAAAACGAAGAACTCGGCCTCCACGGCCGCCTTTCCTTTCTACCGGCCCGGCAGGTCCATACCGACGGCCAGTGGGACGGCGACGACTACATCGTGAAGGTGCGCGGGAAGGTCAGGGAAGCCGTCGTCTTCGGCACCAACCTGGAGCTCACCCGCGAGATCTCGACGGTCCTGGGAGAAAAATCGCTGCACATCCACGACCGTATACACAACCAGTCGGTCGACCGCTCGCCCCTGATGTTCGTATATCACTGCAATCCGGGTTTCCCCGTCCTCGACGAGGGCACCCGCGTCGTCGTCGACATCGAGAAGGCGACCGAGTGGCTCGAAGACCGGGAGGTCGACCCCGACACCTTTGCCACGGTCTCCGCGCCGAAAGCCGAAGCCCACGACGACGTCTACGTCCTCCACCCACGGGCCGATGCCGCCGGCCAGTGCCGCGTCGGCCTGATCAACGACCGCCTCGGCCTCGGCCTGTACTGGTCCTTCCCCAAGGTTGAAATCCCCCTCATCAGCCACTGGCAGCACTTCCACCGGGGCACCTACGTCACCGGCATCGAACCCGGCAACGTCAGCATGCTCGGCCGGGCCTGGAACCGCAAGCACGGCTACCTCCAGCATATCGAGCCCGACGAAGTGCGCGATTTCCACCTGGAGATCGGCGTGCTGGAGGGTGCGGATGAGATCGCGGCGTTCGAGGCGAAGGTGGGTGGGTGACAACTACCGTATGCTCACATTGCCCAATAGCATTTGTACTCGCTTACGCGACAGCAATTGTATTGGAATTGACGTTTGACGTACTTCGTCCAACGCTGTACATTGTTTCAGTCATGATTCTCGGATACAGGGATCGCAGGACCGAGCGGTTTGCTATGGGGGATTTCGTCCCCGCGTTTCAAGGGATAGAACGACAGGCTGCTCGCAGGCTTTCCATTCTGGATGCAGCGCCATCGCTCGATACCTTGAAGTCGTTAACCAGCAATCGACTCGAGTTACTACGAGGAGACAGAGCGGGACAGTATTCGATTAGAATCAACCGGCAATGGCGCATCTGCTTCCGATGGCCGAGCGACATTCCCGGTCCCGTAGACGTCGAGATCGTCGACTATCACTAGACACCATGGGAGTCTTCAAATGTTGCAGCGTGCGGTCCATCCTGGTGAAGTCCTTCATGACGAACTTCTTGAACTGGAGATAGTACCATCAGAGTTCGCGCGCCAGATAAACGTACCGCCAAACCGGGTCAGCCAGATCATCGCTGGTAAGCGATCAATTACAGCCGATACTGCCCTGCGCTTCGGACATTGGTTCGGCGTCGATCCGCAGTTCTGGATCAACCTCCAGTCACAGTTCGACCTCGCAGCCGCCCACCGGAGAGTCGGAGCCGCGGTTCAACGCCTTCCAACGGCGTCCGGCAGGACCTCGGGAATGCCACGATCACAATAGCAAAAACCTTACCACGAAGACTGACCCGGCAACGTGGCAGGACAAGATCGCGAAGACCCGAATCCGGGACCGGCGTACGAATCGTCAACTTAGTCGAAAGGGCTGGAAGATCATTCGCATCTGGGAGTGCCCCGTCTGGCCAAGGTCCCCGGATCTGCTGAACCGCATACGGCGCAAACTTGAAGAAAGCGCCTTTAGAACGCGTAAACTTACACGTGAGGAAGCCAAACCAGCCGTGCCTTGGAGAGACACGTCGGTTAATCCGCGTAAGTCGTGTGGATGTAAAAGACTAATGCACAAGTACGAACTCATCATCTATTGGAGCAACGAAGACGGCGCGTTTGTGGCCGAGGCGCCCGAACTCCCGGGATGCGCGGCACACGGTGAAACACAGGAGGCGGCGTTGGCAAACATCTGCCAGGCCATCGACCTGTGGCTTGAAACAGCGCGGGAGTTCGGCGACCCGATTCCAGAGCCCAAAGGCGGGCGTCTGATGCTGGCATAGTAAGAATCCGTGATCACGCTAACCGCGCTCGGAGCCGGAGAGAATTCGCAGTGCACGTCCTGCATGCTCCTGCTGGTATTTTCGATCAAAAACCTTTGCCGTGCTGCTCCAACATCTCCGCAATCGATTAAACCACTGCCGTCCCCTCCAACTTCTCCGCAACGGTCCCCGAACCCCCGCCCCACCAGACTTTTTTCCTCCAGTACACATTTTCCTACGAGTTTTGCACGATTTCCTACGAGTTTTGCACGATTCCTCCGACTAACTAAGTAGATCACCGTGATTCGGCACGCTGCTGTATGTCCGCTGTCCGTCCTGTATAGCGGTCTCTGCCGCGTGCGTAACTCGTCATCATGCGGATCTCTGCGTATTCCGATTTCGGGGCGTTGCACTTCCCGGCTGTACACTCGGGTGCTCGCAGGATTCGCATGGAATCATCTCAACCAAGGAGCATACGAAATGTTGATCATCTGGATAGGTCTGCCATGAGCGTCGAAATCGTTCGGGGCACCAACGAGAAGCCGGCGTCGAGCGACTCCCTGGTCGAGATCATGGCTCGACAGTCGAACCTGTCCGGCCAGTTGTTCATCGGGTACCCCATCATCAATACGTCCTCGGGGCCGCATCCGATCGACGCCCTGCTGGTTTCGCCGGACCTGGGGATCGTCGTCTTCGATCTCATCGAGGGGCGGGACGTTCGGGATTACGGGGCGCGGCAGGACGATTCGGCCAACCGGCTCGAAGCCACGCTCAAGACCCACCGGGAACTGATGCGCCGCCGGGACCTCATCGTTCCCATCCATACCGTTTCCTTTGCCCCCGCAATGGACGACCCGGCTTATTGCGGCGATTACGAATACCCGCTCGCGAACACCTCCTCGCTTCTGAATGAGCTGGACAAATTCACCTGGCAAAGCCCCCGCGACCCCGACGCGTTCCATAAGGCGTTGTCGGCGATCGAGAACATCTCCACGATTCGAAAGAGCTGGTCCGACAGGCGCGTGACGCGGGAACGCTCCCGGGGCGCTAAACTGGCACGGCTCGAGCGCTCGATCGCGACGCTGGACCACTTGCAGCGCCGGGCCGTCATCGAAACGGTCGAAGGCGTGCAGCGCATACGCGGTCTGGCGGGGTCGGGCAAGACCGTCGTACTGGCGCTGAAGGCGGCCTATCTCCACGCGTCGCACCCCGATTGGCGTATCGCGGTCACGTTTCTTACGCGTTCGCTGAAAGAGCATTTCCGCCGCCTGATCACCCACTTCACCATCGAACAGACCGGTGAAGGACCCGATTGGCGGTACCTGCGCGTCCTGAACGCCTGGGGCGCCCCCGGGGACGAGGAACGGGACGGGATATATCACGAGTTCTGCCGTTTGCACGGCGCGGAATATCTCAATTTCAAGATGGCGCGACGCCGGTATACGCTGGACGGTGAGCTGGAGGGCGTCTGCGAAAGCGCGCTCGAATGCGTGCGAGAACCCAAGCCGGTCTACGACGCCATGCTCGTAGACGAGGCGCAGGATCTGTCGGCCTCGTTTCTGAGGCTCTGCCACGCGATGCTCCGTCGGCCCGGAAGACTGGTGTACGCGTATGATGAACTGCAGAGCCTTACCGGCGACTCCCTCCCGTCGCCGGAGGAGATCTTCGGAAGCAACGCGGAGGGTTCGCCCATCGTGCGACTGCACGCCTCCGGGCCCCACGAACCGCAACGCGACATCATCCTGTCCAAGTGCTACCGCAATCCGAAGCCCGTTCTGGTCGCGGCGCACGCGCTCGGATTCGGCATATACCGCAGACCGGGCCGGAAGAACGGCACCGGCCTGGTTCAGATGTTCGACCATCCGAAATTATGGGAAGAAATCGGCTATCGGGTCCATGACGGCGAACTGCACGACGGTTCCCCGGTAACGCTGCACCGAACCGCGGAGACAAGTCCCCGGTTCCTGGAAGATCATTCGGACCTCGACGATCTGATCCGGTTCATCGCCTTCGAAGACAAAACGCAGCAGACCGAATGGCTCGCACGGGCAGTCGCCGAGAATCTCGAAACAGACGAACTTCGGCACGAAGACATCATGGTCATCAACTCCAATCCCCAGATGACGCGCGATCAGGTAGGACCGATGCGCAATCGCCTGATACTACGGGGCATCCCTTCCCATCTCGCCGGCATAGATACGGATCCGGACTTGTTCTTCCTGCCCGGCGACGATTTGGTGACCTTCTCCGGGATTCACCGCGCAAAGGGCAACGAAGCCGCCATGGTCTACATCGTCAACGCCCAGGAATGCTACTCGTCCGGCCGGAACCTGGCGCGTATCCGCAACCGGCTCTTCACGGCGATTACGCGAAGCAAGGCGTGGGTCCGCGTGCTGGGCGTCGGCGAGTCCATGGTGAAATTGAAGTCGGAGTACGAGGCGCTGAAGGCGAAGGATTTCGAACTGCGATTCACCTATCCGACCCCGGAGCAGCGAGCACACCTGCGCGTGATCCACCGGGATATCACCACGGATGAATCGATGCTCCCCGGGAATCGTGACAGAAACCTGAATGATCTCCTGCAAGATCTCGAATCCGGCGAGGTCCATATCAAAGACCTGGATGAGGAGACCATCGCCCGGTTCAAGAAGATCCTGGGGTGAATTCGCAACATCACCGTTTGTTAAGTGCTTGATTTGTATTGACGTCTCTCCTATTATCACGAGTGAAAGCAACGCGAGGACGACCGCAGAACAAGCAACTACCTACCGCCAGTGCAAACTGTGACGACGCCAGAGGACTGGTCGCGACATAAATCATCCCGCCACAAGGTGGGCGCCGAGCATCACGCCTGATTCTCGGAATACCGCGCAGAGATGGAAAGTGCTCGTTAAGGGGCTGTGACCATGACCAAAGTCGTTTGCTGGAACATTAACACGAACCGGACGTGCTGGGACAAACTGATCGCAATGGACGCGGACGTTGCCCTTCTGCAGGAGGTGGACAAGGTACCGACTGATCTACCCGGCGAAATTGAAGTTGGGGGTGGGGATCTTCGCGACCCTTGGAAACTGAGCACATACGATCGTTGGCCTGTCGTCGCGAAGCTATCTGATCGGGTTGAAGTCGAGTGGTTTAGACGGGTTTTCCCATACAGCAAGGTGGCCGACGACGCGATGCGGGTTAGCGGCGTCGGCACGATCGCGGCCGCCCGGGTGATACCCGGTGATCAGAAACCGTTCATCGCGATTTCGATGTATGCCCGATGGATCAGGCCGCACCCTTCGACCAAATCGCGGTGGAAGGTGGGTAACTCCGATGTCTCGGCGCATCGTATCATATCGGATTTATCGCAGTTTATCGGCCATCGCGACCCGAGCAAGCACCGGATCCTGGCCGCGGGAGATCTCAATACCTTCTACGGCGCTACGGATGACAACAAGTTGCTCATCGCGGACCGTGCCCGTACGGTGTTCGACCGTATGACCGCGCTGGGGCTGGAATTCATGGGGCCGCAAGCCCCGGAAGGAGGGAGGATCGCGATTCCGACGCCCCCAGGATTCCCCAAAGATACCAGAAACGTTCCGACCTATTACACGGTTCAGGCAGGATCACCGGAAAAAGCTCAGAACCAACTCGATTTCGTGTTCGCTTCCCGCGGATTCCATCGCGGCGTCCGCGCTCGCGCCCTGAATGGCAAATCTAGAGAAGAATGGGGCTCAAGCGACCACTGCAGAATAGTGATCGAAATAGATGGCGATTGACAGTCGTCCTACACCACACCCAAACCACCTTCCCTTTTCCCTTAAACCACCACCTCCAGCCCCTTCTCCAGTTCCGCTCGCCGCATCTGCCCCATCTCCCGTCCATTCACCTCGATCCTGTACTCGTCTTCAACCAGGTTGCCGAACTTGACCAGGACTGTGCGCCGTTCGTCGTACGGCAATTCAAGGTGTCGCAGCCCATTCTCGACGGACAACCCGATGTGCTCGTCCGTCCAGTTCCTCACTGACACACGGACGCCGTCGATCGCAACCGCCGTCCGGGTACCGCCGTCCACCCAGACGCTCCCGAAATGCCGCTCCAGGTACGCCGCTGCGCTGAGGCCGCCGCCGGGTCCCCAGTTGAAGCCCGTCCATCCGCCGCCTTCTCCGGAATGCACCCGGGGGTCGCCGTGCATGAGGCTCTCCGGAGATAACCCGATTCCCGTTTCTACCTGAACCTGCTCCGCCATGGTGACGCGGTAGTCGTTGATGCCGTTGGCGTGGTTCTCCTCCATGTCCATGGCGGCAAAGGCGGCGCGGCCGGCGGCCACGGCCCGCTCGAGGTATTCGATCCTGCCCGTGGCGAGGTAGAAGTCCGCGTAGGTGGGGACCATGCGGGACTGCCGGCCGTCGTTCCACTCCCCATCGCAGTTCATCACGCCGAAGCCGCCGAACAGGTATGCCTTGCCGAACCGGTTCGGCGCCCACACCTGCTGGAAAAGGGACAGCAGGCCCAGGCAGTACTCGCCCTGTCTCAACCAGTGGCCCTCTTCCGTCAACCTGTACAGCGCCAGGTAGTGGTCGGCGGCCCATTGCACGGCCAGCGTATTTACCGGGGGAATCCCGTTGAGCGGGTCGACCCAGTACAAGGGTCTCGGCGCGCAGGAGTAGTAGAGTTCGAAATCATGGAACTTCAATTTCGATACGATTTCCCGGTCCATGAACTCGCCGGCCTTGATGGCGGCGCGTTCCATCTCGGGATCTCCCACGATTCGGGCGGTCTTCGCCAGCACCGCGCCGCCGATGGCCGTGGGGGCGTCCTCCTTCAGTTGCGGCGCGGGGTCGAGCCGGCTGTCGAAATAGGTGGGGATGGCGCCGGACGGAAGCTGGGCGTCGACCAGGAAACGGCAGAAATCGATGATCCAGTTCAGCAGGTCGGCACCGCGTTCGAGATCGGGGTACTGTTCATACCAGTAGAGCATCCACCAGGCCGTAACGCCCATGGACTGCAGGTCGTATCCGTCCATGGGATGCGCGGGCCAGGAGGTCCAGTACATGGCCCCTTCCCAGCATGCCGTATCTACATTGTATATACAGGGGAAAGCCCCGCTTCGCCTAGGTGAGGAAAGCCGCAGATCGATCATGCCCTCGGCAATGGAAACGAGATCGTCATCCGCCCGTTTCCGCCCGTAATGCAGCAGGCCGAAACCCGCCTGGAAGTCGTTCTCCCAGGCGTGGTAGTTGACGCCTCTGCGCCAGGCATTGACGATCCCGTAACCTGTCCGGTCACCGCAGGTTACGGGCTTTGCCCACAGTTTTAGTTCATGCTTGTAGGTGTACTTCCCACCATACTCCTCGAAGGGCATGACCTGGGGTCGAATGTCCTCCAGGTACCGCGTCCCGTATTTCTCCCACAGCAGCTCGGTGACCTGGCTGACGATCGAACCGGGATCATCGGCGGTGCCGATCAACAGGTCGTAGGCGTAGGCGATCTCGATCTCTTCGATCGGCGCGGCTTCGTCAAGGGCGGTCAGCACGTGGCCGTCCGGTTTCCATCGGCATATCCCATAGGAAATCCGGGGGAGTCCGTAGGTCTCACCGCTGCGGGGATGATGCCAGGCACGCAGGTCGAGGGCGTGGGGCAGGTCCGGCTGATCCTGCATCAGATCGAGATCGGGCACGATGGCGGCGTAGACGCCGTGGGCCGAAACGATAACGCACGGCGACCGGAAGAACCATTCGCCGGCCACGTGATCCTCGTTGTCATGCAAGCCCGGCAGCCACGCGAAATCCAGGGGGAGGGCGTATCCCATCGCCCGGCCATCGGGCATGAAATAGTAGTGGTTCATCAGCCGCGCGAGGGGCATGCCGGGACGGGTGAGCCAATCGCGGACCTCCACGCGGAGCCGGTTGCCTGATTCGGCCGATATCCGTTCCTCGATCCGGTGGCCGCCGAGCTCGCCGCGACGGGAAAGCCCGGTCCCATTCAGGCTGGAGATTTCCGTAAAGAACGCGGAGGACGGGCAACCTGTGCCAGCCGCAGCGCCGCCATCAGAGAGGGCGACTTCCAGGTCTTCCACCGATACGGCTCCCCCCTTTTCCCAGGGACGGTGCCTGGTATCGGCCCGGTGAGACAGTACGGTGCGCCATCCGCGCCCGGGATCCATCACGTCGAAACGAAGGATGTGGGCGTCCTCGTGCCGCATCGGAGTAATCCGAAGGTGATCGGTGTTGATCATGGGCTGTATCCCACGGGAAACCTGCGTTGCTCCGCGTCGATTCTGTCGGGCTGCCAAAGGGGCTTCGCGACACGTCGATTCTGTTGAGCCGCCGCGAGGGCCATCGCGACGCATCGCTTCTGTCGGGCTGTAATTCTCCCGCAAGTGCCGAAGGGTGAAACGCGGCCTGGCGCCAACGCTGTATCGTGCCTGTGTCTTGATCGCGGTATACCAGGAAAATAAACCGCGGGCTGGACCGATTCAATCAGATTGACTGTCCTTGCGCCATCTGCGCCAATTTCGTTGACGCTGCTTCGACGGATTCCTATACTCGGATCATGCCGCCGGGCCGTCGGCCCGCGGTTGCGACAGCGGTTGCGACATATGGAACCGCACCTGGCGCGCATCTGTTCGCACCTCACTCAATACCCATTCGGAGCAGACCATGGCCATACCCTATGACGAATGCCTGCGGCGGTTGCGGGCGCAGGTATCCGAAGGCAGACCGATAATCGGCACGGGGGCCGGCACTGGGCTTTCCGCGAAGTGCGCCGAGGCGGGAGGCGCCGACATCATCATCATCTACAACTCCGGGCGCTACCGCATGGCCGGGCGCGGTTCGCTCTCCGGCATGATGCCCTACGGCGACGCCAACCAGGTCGTGGTGGAAATGGGCCGGGAAGTCCTGACCATCGTGGAGGACGCCCCCGTGCTGGCAGGCGTATGCGGCACGGATCCCTTCCGCATCATGCGCCTCTTCGTCCAACAGCTGAAGGACCAGGGCTTCTCCGGCGTGCAGAACTTCCCCACGGTCGGGCTCATTGACGGCCTGTTCCGCCAGAACCTGGAAGAAACGAACATGGGATACGACCTGGAGGTGGAGATGATCGCCGAAGCCCACCAGGCCGGGCTGCTCACCTGCCCCTACGTCTTCAACGAGGAAGAGGCGGTGAAGATGGCCGAGGCCGGCGCTGACGTGCTGGTACCCCACATGGGCCTGACCACGAGCGGGACGATCGGCGCGCAGACGGCCATGACGCTGCCGGAGGCCGCCGAGCGGGTCCAGGCCATCCGGGACGCGGCCGTCGAGGTGAGGGAAGACATCCTCGTCCTGTGCCACGGCGGTCCCATCGCCGAACCCGATGACGCCGAATACGTGCTGGGCAACACGACCGGAGTCGTCGGTTTCTTCGGCGCGTCCAGCATTGAGCGCCTTCCCGCGGAACGGGCGCTGACCGACCAGGTCCGTCGCTTCAAGGGACTTTCGATTTAAAAAGACGAACAACGAGTAGTGATCCGCCGAATCACCAACCCATGTGGAGTACACTCAGGCAACGCGGGTTCGAACAGGCGGCATCAAACAGGCACTGTCGAGCGCGCCAGATAGAAAAAACACAACGGAACATAAAAGTCAGCACTGATCAGGGAGGCATCTATGCCGGAACCGGGACTTCGATTCGTAGAGCCGGACGACGTGGAGACCATGATGTTCGACTGGGGCAACATCAAGTGGTTCAGCGAGCCCCGGGTGACGGAGACCGAACGCTTCAGCATGGGACTTGTCGTGCTCGAGCCGGGCAAGGGCCACGAGCGGCACAACCATCCCGGCGTGGAGGAGATCCTCTACTACATATCCGGGGAAGGCGAGCAAATGGTGGAGGAAGACGGGAAGGAGATACGCCGGAAGGTCGGACCCGGCATGATGTGCCACATCCCCGCGGACATGTACCACGAAACGATCAACACGGGCTGGGAACCCATGCGCATCATCGCCATCTACTGTCCTCCCGGCCCCGAAGCCTTTCTGCGCACGCTGCCGGGCTGCCGCATCGCGCCAGCGGGCGAACTGCCCGTACGGGACTGATCTTCCTATGCAGCCAATCCACATCATCGGAGTTCCTCTCGACCTCGGCGCGGGACGGCGCGGCGTCGACATGGGGCCGTCCGCCATGCGCATCGCCGGCGTGGGCGAACGCGTATCCGCCCTCGGCAGAGCGGTGACGGACCGGGGCGATCTGTCCGCTCCGATCCGTGAGATGTGCACTCCGGGCGATCCCTCGCGCAAGTACATCGAAGACATCGCGGAGGTCTGCCGCGGCCTTTTCGAGGCGGCGCTCGCGGCGCACCGGGATGGCGCGGTCCCGATCGTCCTGGGCGGCGATCACAGCCTTGCCGCCGGTTCGGTGGTGGCTACGGCCACCCGCGCACGGGACGACGGCGAGCGCATCGGACTGCTTTGGGTGGATGCCCACGGCGACATGAACGTCCCGGCGACCAGCGCGAGCGGGAACGTCCACGGAATGGCCCTGTCCGCGCTGCTGGGCGGGGAGCCGGCCGAGCTGTCGGGTTTCGGTCCGGCCGGTCCGGCCGTCCTGGCGGAGCACACCGTCCTCGTCGGCGTGCGGAACCTGGATCCCGCCGAACGCGACCAGGTGCTCGAGTCCGGCATACATGTCTATACTATGAAAGACGTGGATCAGCTGGGCATGGCCCGGGTGGCCGAGAAAGCGCTGGAACTGGCGGGGAACGGCACGGCCGGGGTGCACGTGTCCTTCGACCTCGACGTGTGCGATCCGGCCATTGCCCCCGGCGTGGGCACGCCGGTCAAGGGCGGCCTGAGCTACCGCGAAGCCCACCTGCTCATGGAAACGGTGGCCGACAGCGGGCTGCTGCGGGGCATCGATCTGGTCGAACTCAATCCCATCCTCGACATGGGGAACGCCACTGCGGAACTGGGCGTGGAACTCCTGCTTTCCGCTCTCGGGCGAGGTATCCTGTAATCCACTCAGGTTTCGTGCGGAACCGGTGACCGTGCCACGAGCCCGCCTTCGGGTCCGGGCGACTGGAACTCGATGCGTGCCTCAGGCCCCGGTGACCGCCCCTCTGGCCGCCGAGGAGACGAGCCGGGCGTACTTGGTCATGACCCCGTCGCCGAAGCGGGATGACCGCTCGGTCCAGTCGTTGAGGCGTTCGGCGATCTCCTCGTCGGACAGCTCCACGTCGAGACGCCGCGACGCCACGTCGAAGACCACGGTGTCTCCGTCGCGCAGCGCGGCGATGGGACCGCGGACAGCAGCTTCGGGAGCCACGTGCCCGACCATGAATCCGTGGGTCGCGCCCGAAAACCTGCCGTCGGTCATCAGCGCCACCGATTCTCCAAGTCCCGCGCCGACGAGGGCGCCCGTGACGGCCAGCATCTCCCGCATGCCCGGACCGCCCTTCGGTCCCTCGTAGCGGATGACCACCACGTCATTGGGTCTGATCCCGCCCTGCAGCACTTCCGCCATGGCGTCTTCTTCGCAGTCGAAGACCCGCGCGGGTCCGCGGTGATGGGTCTTTTCGTGTCCCGCGACCTTCAGCACGCAGCCTTCGGGGGCCAGGTTGCCCTTGAGGATCACGTAACCGCCGGTGGGTTTTAAGGGTTCCTCGAGTTCCCGGACGACCACCTGGCCCGGTGTCTCGGACGCCTCCGCCGCTTCTTCGGCGATCGTCCGGCCCGAAACGGTGATCTCGTCCTCGTGGAGCATGCCGCCCTCCAGCATGCGCTTGGCCACGAGCCGGTTCCCGCCCGCGGCGAACAGGTCGTTGGCCACGAACCGGCCACCCGGCTTCAGGTCGGCGAGCAGCGGCGTTTTTTCGCTGATCGTGTCGAAATCCTCGATCTGCAGGTCGACGCCCGACTCATGGGCCACGGCCAGGAGGTGCAACACGCTGTTGGTCGAACCGCCGGTGGTGAGCACCGCGGCAATGGCGTTTTCGAAGGCGTTTCGCGTCATGACGTCGCGCGGGCAGATGTTTCGCCGCACCAGTTCCATGACCTGGCGACCGCATTCGCGCCCGACTTCCGGCTTGTCGGGATGCGTGGCGGGCACGCTAGCGCTTCCGATGGGCGAGATCCCCAGCATCTCAAAGGCAATGGCCATGGTATTGGCCGTGAACTGGCCGCCGCACGCGCCGGCGCCGGGACAGGCGTGATCTTCCATGTCTTTGAGCTCAAGGTCGGACATCCGGCCCGAGGCGTGGGCGCCGACCGCCTCGAAGACGTCCTGGATGGTGACGTCGTGTTGCTGGAAGCTGCCCGGCATGATCGAACCGCCGTAGAGCATGAGAGACGGCACGTTGACGCGCCCGAGGGCCATGACCGTGCCCGGGATCGTCTTGTCGCAGCCCGACAGGGCGATGAGCCCGTCGAACATGTTTCCGATGGTGACCAGCTCGATGGAATCGGCGATCACCTCCCGGCTGACCAGCGAGGCCTTCATACCCTGGCTGCCCATGGTGATCCCGTCGGATATGGATACCGTGTTGAACTCCATGGGCGTGCCGCCGGCTTCCCGGACGCCCTCCTTCACGTATTCGGCCAGGTCGCGGAGGTGGTAGGTGCAGGGCCCGATCTCGATCCAGGTGTTGGCGATCCCGATGATCGGACGGGCAAGATCCGAATCGGTGAATCCCGATGCCTTGAGCATGGCCCGTGCCGGGGCCCGCGACGGTCCGTCCGTTATGGTCCTGCTGTGTCTCTTTCCAGCGTCATTCATGTTGCGATCTCCATTCTGCGAGGATGGTCCTGCTACAGGGTCATCAGTCCTACTTCAGGGTCAGGATGAAGGCGGTCAATCGATCGACCTGGTCTTCGGTCAAATGATTGTAGTCGGGCATCAAACCCGTGAAGTGATCGAATCGCGGATTCCTGAGATGCTCGGCGAACCAGATACGGATCCGCTCATCGCCCCGCGCGTTGAAGATTCCCTCGTACCTCGGGGCGAAGAACGCGTATACGTCCGGCCGCGCCACGCTGAGCGAGTCCAGGTGGGTCCTGTACGCGTCGTCGGTCAATCGGGCTGCGAGCCGGGGGATCAACCCGGCCAGGTCCGGTCCGCGGGAGAGGCCTCCGCCGATGGCGTGGCAGGAAGCGCAGCCCTGCAGCCGGAACAGCCTGCGTCCGTGTTCAACCGGCGTCCTGGGTTCGCCCGGGCCGTCCGTGCCGTACATGAAGACCACGGCGACCGCCATCAGGACCGCGCCGACGCCGAAGAGGGTTGCCAGCACGCTGAAACGCATCGGCCTCCTTCAGGGTACCCGTCGTACCGCGCGCGCCCGGCCGCTAACCTCCAACCCGGAACTTCGGACCGCGCGCGCCCGGACCGCGAGCCCCCGGACCGTCCGGCCGCACACTTTCATACCGGACCGTCCGGTCACACACGACCAGACTGACGGACCGCGAGCTTCCGCCCCGGACCGTCTAGCCGCGTACTTCCACCCCGGACATGCGTTCCAGTGATTTCACGAGCGCTTGCGTGCCTTCGTCGCCTTCGCCGGCGGCTTCGACGGCGTTGAACAACTGGTGCGCCAGGCTCGCGCCGGGCAGGCCCAGTCCGAGTTCCGATGCCGCGCCCAGCACGAGGCGCAGGTCCTTCTGCTGCAGTTTCACCATGAATCCCGGATCGAAGTCCCGCTTGATGATGCGCGGCGCCAGGTTGGACAGCTGCCAGGACCCCGCGGCGCCCCCGCTGATCGCGGCAAGCATCTTCTCCATGTCCAGGCCGGCCCTTGCGGCCAGTACGAGGGCTTCCGCCATGGCGAGGTTGGCCACGGCCACGGCCACCTGGTTGCAGAGCTTGGTCATCTGGCCCGCGCCGTGGTCGCCGATCAGGTTGATGTTCTTGCCCATGGCCTCGAATACCGGCAGGCACCGGTCGAAGGCGTCCTGCTTGCCGCCCACCATGATGGACAGGGTCCCCGCGATCGCCCCCGTGTCGCCGCCGCTGACCGGCGCGTCGAGCATGTCGGCGCCCTTTTCCTCGAGCGCCGCGGCCATGGTCCGCGTCGCCGAGGGGGAGATGGTGCTCATGTCAATGACGACCGAACCCGGCCGGATGCCTTCGATGATCCCGTTTTCGCCCAGGATGACCTTCTCCACGTCGGGCGTGTCGGTCACGATGGTTATGATCACGTCCGACTGCACTGCCGTATCTTTCGGCGTGTCGCTCCACACCGCACCTTCCGAAAGGAGCCTTTCGGCCCGCGATCTCGTCCGGGTGTTCACGGTGCAGGAATATCCCGCCTTCATGAGATTCCGACACATCGGCTCGCCCATGATGCCGAGGCCGATGAAACCGATTCGTTCCGCCATGGTGAGTTTTCCTTATGGGTTAACGGACTGGGTGGACTTGAGACGCAACGAACATGAAAATCCCCTGTCCGCGCGGCCGTCCGGCCTGGATCCTCCTGCCTGGCCGGGGTCTCGCGCGGTCGGGCCAAAGCACGCCGCACCGCGTCAGCCGGCGGCCGGCGCGAAGCCGCAGAACGCTTCGTAGTCGATCAACTCGGTTACCGTGGGGTTCTCGCCGCACAGGGGACAGGATGGATCCTTCTGGACGTTGAAGGTCTGGAAGGTCATGTCCAGCGCGTCGTACATCAGGATACGCCCGATGAGCGAATCGCCTTCGTCGAGAATGAGCTTGAGGGTCTCGGTGGCCTGAATGAGCCCCACCGTACCGGGGAGGACGCCGAGTACGCCGGCTTCGTCGCAGCTGGGCACGGCGCCGGGCGGCGGCGGTTCGGGATAGAGACAGCGGTAACAGGGTCCCTTGTGCGGATGAAACACCGTGGCGTAGCCGTCGAACTGGTAGATACTGCCATGGACGTTCGGCTTGCCGGCCAGCACGCAGGCGTCGTTCACCAGGTACCGCGTCGGGAAATTGTCGCAACCGTCGACGATGATGTCGTAGTCCTCGATGATGTCCATGATGTTGTCGGCCATGAGCCGGGTTTCATGGAGGATCACGTTGCAGTCGGGGTTCAGGTCGTTGATCGTCTCCTGGGCGGACACCACCTTGGGCCGGCCGATGTCGGACGTGCCGTGGATGATCTGCCGCTGCAGGTTGGTCACGTCGACCACGTCGAAGTCGATCAGTCCGATGGTGCCCACGCCGGCGGCCGCGAGATAGTAGGCCGTCGGCGAACCGAGTCCCCCCGTACCGACCAGCAGCACCTTCGATTCGAGGATCTTCACCTGGCCCTTTTCCCCGATTTCGGGCACGATGAGGTGCCGGGAATAGCGCAGGCGTTCTTCCTTGCTCAGGCTCCGTTCCCGGACCGTGGGAAAGCCGGCCGCGCTCCAGCCGGTGTAGCCCTCCCGCATGGAGATGACGTTGGTGTATCCCATGGCCTCGAGGGACTGCGCCGCCAGGGCCGAGCGGTTGCCGCCCGCGCAGTACAGCACGATCTCGCGGTCCCGATCGCTTTCGGTGTTTTCGATCCTGAGCTCGAGAAAGCCACGCGGGATATGGGTCGCCCCGACGATGACGCCCTGGTCGACCTCGTCCTGCTCGCGCACATCGATCAGGACCAGGTCGTCCTTCCGGTCTATTTTATCCTTGAGCTCTTCCATGGACATCTCTTTCACTTCGCCCTTCACCTGGGCGAGAAGTTCCTGAGATGACAACCGCTGACTCATGATGATCTCCTGCAGACTTTTGGAAATGGTAAGAGACGCGTCAACGCGCCGAACCGCGTCAACGCGCCGAACCGCGCCCGTGCCGAACGACGCCCGTGCCGAACGACGCCCGAACATTCCGGTCTCTGGGAATTCGCAGATTTACTTCACAAATCAAACCCGTAGCGCCCGTCCTATCCGCCGATGGAGGACATGGTCCGCTCCGGCTGGACGAAATCGGGCTCGTTGATATGGTGCCCCGGCTCCTTGTTCCGGACGGCCTCGATGACCGTTTCGGCGATATCGCCATCGGACGCGCCGCCCCGCAGCAGGGCCTTGATATCAGTCTCGTTGATCGAGAACAGGCAGGTCCGGAGCTTGCCGTCCGCCGTGATGCGTATGCGGTTGCAACTGCCGCAGAAGGGTTCGCTCACCGAAGCGATGAGGCCGATCTCGCCTTTGCCGTCCCGGAAACGGAACAGGTCCGCCGGTTCCCGCTGGTCGGGACGCTTCACCGCGTCGAGGGGCCACTGTTCACCGATCCGCGCGATGATCTCCGCGCCGTCCAGCACCTGGTCCCTGGTCCAGGAACGGTCCGCGTCGAGGGGCATGAACTCGATGAACCGCACCTGGTAAGGTCCGGTCCGCGCCAGTTCCGCGAAGTCCAGCAGTTCGTCTTCGGTATATCCCTTCATGGCCACCACGTTGATCTTGATCGGAAGCTGGAAGTGCTGCGTCGCTTCCTCCAGCCCGTCGAGCACCTTGTGCAGGACGTCGCGGCGGGTCATCTGCCTGAACTTCTCCTCGTCCAGCGTGTCCAGGCTGACGTTGATCCGGGGCAGCCCGGCCTCGAACAGATCGCGGGACATTTTTTTCAGAAGGAACCCATTGGTCGTCATGGCCATGTCGCGGACGCCGGGTATCTCCGCGAGCATGCGCACCAGTACCGGCAGGTCCTTCCGGACGGTCGGCTCGCCGCCGGTCAACCGCAGCTTGGAGATGCCCAGGCCGGTGACGATCCCGACGAACCGGGTGATCTCCTCGAAGGTCAGGATCTCTTCCCGGGGCTGAAAGATCATCCCCTCTTCGGGCATGCAGTAGATACAGCGGAAATTGCACTGGTCCGTTACCGATACCCGCAGGTTGTTGATCGTGCGGCCGAAACTGTCCGTCAGCTGGTAGCTCATCCCATGTCTCGTGGTCGATCAGGCGGCGATTGGTTTAATGGTTGAATACACTTGATTTGGACGAATTAATATACGTCCGAAACGCAGTTCAGTAAAGGGAAAACTGTTGGATCTTGCCCGCCGGCTTCGGGATTTGCCAAACCGGGGTTACCCGATTGCAATTCATCCGATCCCCTGGCCCCGCACCTTGCGCCAGATCAGCCAGAACGGCAGGCCGGTAACGATGAAGGCGAGGTCGATGATCGAGTCGTACCATTCGAAGGCGGCCCGCAGGACGACGAGCAGCAAGATGCCGGCCAGGAAGAGGGCGGGCGTCCACGGATAGAGCGGCACCCGGTACCCGCCGCCGCCGCCGACGCCCATTCGGCGCAGCTTGAACAGGGCCAGGGTATTGGCCCCGAAGAAGATGAGCACCGCGAAGACCATGCCCGCCATGATGGTCTCGAAGGTCCCCCGGAACAGCAGGATGGCCGATCCCCAAACGGCGTGGGCGATGATGGCCCGCGAAGGCGTGCGGTACACGGGATGGATGTAGTCCAGCCACTTGAAGAAGAGGCCGTCCCGCGCCATGGCGTAGTAGACCCGAGTGGCGGTCATGAAGGTCCCGTTCATGCTGCCGGTCGTGGAAATCATGACGGTGACGGCGATGAATCCCGCGCCGAGGGGACCGAGCAGCAGGACCGCCGTGTCCGATGCCACGATGCCGCTCGTCCGGACGCCTTCCATGCCGAGCGTCTGGTGGTAGAGCAGGTTCGCCAGTATATAGATCACGACGATCGCGGTGATCCCCACGAACATGGTCAGCGGGATGGTGCGCCGGGGGTCCTTCATCTCGCCCGCCGAGTAACCCACCCGTTCGAATCCCATGTAGGCGAAGACCACCATGAAGGCGGCGGCGATGATGTTGCCCACGGGCCCCAGCGTACCGGTCGGCGCCGCCGTGGTTCCCAGCAGGTTGTCTCCACCGTAGTCCAGGGTGAACCCGAGCAGAACGAGGAGCATCAGTCCGGCGACTTTGAGCAGCGTGGTCAGCCGCTGGTAGAACCCCGCCCGTTGCACGCCCACGTAGTTCAGGATGGCCAGCAGCAGGATGATGAACAGGGCGGCGGCGATCCGTTCGACGCGTGAAAGATCGACGAAGTAGGTGAAATAGTTGACCGTGACGATGGCCAGTCCGGCCAGCGGACTGGTGCGGATGATGAACAGCTGGGACCAGCCGAACATGAACCCGGCGAAGGGGCCGAACGCCCGGCTGATGTACATGTATTCGCCGCCCGTGTCGGGCATCCGGCTGCCCAGTTCCGCGTAGACGAGCCCGCCGATGAAAATGAAGGCGCCGCCCGCGATCCAGAGCCAGAGTATGGGCGTGAAGGAACCCGTGAAGCCCGCGATGATCTGGGGCGCCGAGAAGATCCCGGCCCCGATGGTGATGCCCACGAGGATGGTGATGCCGTCGAAGAGCCCGAGGGACTTTCGCAGCGTGGGGCGGGACGGTTGTGCGGGGGGTTCGGACATGGCCGGAACTTCCAGGTGTGTTTAAGGTTCGCCTCGGGTGAGATAATACGGCCGCCTCGAGTGTGTCTGATGGCCGCCACCAACCTATCCACCTGCCGCTCCGCTGTCAAGACACCCGTCCCATGCTTCGGGATACCTGCGCAACACGAATCCAGGCAAAGAGCCCGTATCACATTCGTGCGATCCGGGCTTCATACTTCAATCGGGTTGTTTGCTCCAGGCTATTGTATCAACCGGATGCCCTCTCAAAGGTGTTTTCATAGCGATCAACCCCGACAAATATCGCCTTTATGGTCAGGATAATATCCAACTCGGCTTCGCTACCGGCCTCCATAGGATCTAATTCAAGCAGTGTATGGACGTAGTACTCGAGATCACACCATAGAACCAGACGAGTGCCATCGATCCGAAGATTCAGCGTAGCCCATGGATCTTCTTCATAAAAGGGGCCAAGAACATGCAGATTGCCACCGTCTATTCGACAAGGGGATTCCCCAAAAGGCTCATCTTCTTCCGGAAAAAAGTCAGACGCGTCCAGGCTTATTCGACATGAGCCATCGTCGTATACTTCTATATCCGAATAGAACCTTAACCAGACAAATACCAGTAAGTTAATTGATTCATGGTCGGGCTCTTCTTCATATGCGACAGCCAGATTAACCAACAATGTCCTAAGTTTACCGGGGATTTCATTGCCTTCCAGATTGGTGCCTGTCGAAGACCACCTGCCCACAAGACCGGATGGGGGCGGTTCGGGCGTGGGGGGCGGTTCGGGCGTGGGGGGCGGTTCGGGCGTGGGAGGCGGTTCAGGTGTGGGAGGTGGTTCAGGTGTGGGAGGTGGGACGGGCGTAGGGGGCGGGACGGGCGTAGGAGGTGAGACGGGCGTGGGGGGCGCGACGGGCGTGGGGGGTGGTGAAGTTGGAACTGCGGGTGTATCTACGGGGCCAGGGGGGTCCGGTCGTGTCTGCGGTCCCGTCGAATTCGTGCCTCCGCCACATCCAAAGACTATCAACAGCGCAATGAGTGTGAATTTCGTCATATCCATGCGTTACACTCCCGTAGAAGAGTCTGGATCCGTGCATATCCAAGCGTGCAGATTTAACTATGTCTCGATATCGTTTTCTCCCTTCACATCGCTATTACGTAAACATTTAAATAATGGAATGTTAATGATGACAATATACGACAGTTTGTAGTTTATTTCAAATTTCCGATGTGTTGCCTGCGGCAGGATCACACGGCTGCCACCCTTGCCGGGGTGCGCAGGGCAGTTCGTTCAAGCGAGAAGTGTTCAAATCGGCACCTTGATTTTCTATTGACCCGGGGCCTTGCCCGTCCTCATAATACGCTGTACACCCGATTACGTGTTGTTTCACTAAGAAACATGCGAACTCCCCATTGCCTGTTGCTGTTTTATCCGCAGCGATGGGTAATCGATGCCGGCTGAGTCCGCCTGCAGGCAGCGCTTACCATGCCTTCCCTTGCCAACCTGACCCGCGGCATACTACTTCCGCTGTTCTTCCTGACCGGCTGCGGCGGCGACGAAAGCGCCACGGTTCAGCCCGCGGACGGCCCCGTCGTAAACAGCCTGGGCGTAGAGCTGCCGCCCGACGCCGCTCCGCTGCACGAACAGATCCTCATGTACTTCATTGAAGAGCCGAAGACGCTGGACGTAAGCCTGGACAACTATGGAGTCAAAGGCTCGGACCCCTTTCTGTTCGAACGGCTCACCATGTTCGACGCCGACGACGTGCTCAGGGCCGGCGCCGCCGATCGCTGGGAACCCTCCGGGGACGGGCGGACCTGGACGTTCCACCTGCGGGAAGGCGCCCGGTGGAGCGACGGCCGGGCGGTGACCGCCCACGACTTCGAATACACCTTCAAGCGGTTCCTGGACCCTGACGAGGGCAATGTATTCGCCTTTCTTTTCTACAACATCAAAAACGCGCGGGACTTCAATCACGGCAATATCGACGATCCCGATTCGGTGGGGGTGCGCGCCATCGACGACCTGACCCTCGAGATCGAGGCTGAGGCGCCCTGCCCCTATCTCCCCCACATCATGGCCTACAACTCCGCGGCGCCGGTACCCCCGTGGCAGGTGGAGAAACACGGGCGCCGCTGGACCGAGCCGGGCAACATGGTGAGCAACTACAGTTACAAACTGGACGAGTGGGTCACGGACCGGTACATCTCCTATGATCTGAATCCCTATTACAACGGACCGTATCCCGGGTACCTGGAGCAGGTCAAACTGAAATTCATCATCGCGGGCACCCATCCGGGCATCGCGCCGTATGAAAACAACGAAGTCGACCGGCAGGGCGTCTTCGCAACCTACCTGGGCGAGATCGACAACAGTCCGGACCTTACCCGGGAACTGGCCTCCAATCCCCATTTCCAGACCTGGTACCTCTTCTTCCGGACCGCGGAGCCGCCCTTCGACGACGTGCGGATCCGGAGAGCCGTCAGCCACGCCATCGACCGGGAGACCATCTGCCGGGTCATCCTGCAGGGTCACGGCACGCCGGCCTACACCATGCTGCCGCCCAACTTTCCCGGCTACTCGGGCGACCGGTTGAAGGACGTCCAGCGATACGATCCGCCCGAGGCGCGGCGCCTGCTCGAGGAAGCCGGCTATCCGGGCGGCAGGGGCCTGCCGCCCATCGAGTTCTGGCTGCGGCAGGCGGATCCGACCCAGATGTCCATCGCCCAGGCCATCCAGGGCATGCTGAAGGATACCCTGGGCATGCGCGTCGAGATCCGGAACCAGGAAATCGGCCTGTACATGGACAACATGTACCAGTACACCATCCCCTTCGGACTGATCCCCTACCAGTACGACTATCCCGATCCCGATAACATGCTCTCCCAGGTGTGGCATTCCCAGCCGGTGGGACACGGCCGGCACGACTGGAAGAACGACGCGTTCGACCGGCTGCTGCAGGCCGGCGGCACGACGCTGGACCACGACCGGCGCATGGCGTATTACGCCCAGGCGGAGCGTATCCTGGTGGAGGACGTCGGCGGCGTGTTCATCTACCATACGCACGTGCTCGAACTGCGCAAGCCCTGGTTCAAGGGGCTCGATCCCAACGCCTGGGGACAGGATCTCTTCTGGGGAAACCGGACCACGATGATGGACATCTATATCGGAAACAACGTCGAAAAACGGGTCTTCTGACCGCGGTTCGAATAACTGCGGATTTTACCCAAAAAAACTTGACGCCCCGACCGGACCATCATTATAGTTCTGAAAGTTTTATAGTAAGGTAGAATCCGGCGGCAGCCGGTCCTACGTAATCCGATCGATATCCGCACCGATCGTTGTCGCGACCCGTTCGGCGTAACCTGAAGTCCATGGTCCGCAACCGGTTGCATGCGGTATCGGAGGAAGTCCATGCCCAAGTCCGCCCAGTCGGCAGTCCGCATTTCCCGGGTCGGATCGCGTAATACCGGAGATGACCGGTCGCTTGAAACCTACCTGAAGGAAATCAGGTCCATACCGGTGCTGAACCTGCAAGAGGAAATGGCCCTGGCGCGCGACGCGCGGAACGGGGTAAACGGCGCCATTAACCAGCTCATTCAGGCGAATCTGCGATTCGTCGTCGTGGTGGCGCGGCAGTACCAGAACCAGGGCCTGCCGCTTTCCGATCTGATCAACGAGGGCAATATCGGGTTGATCAAGGCCGCGCAGCGGTACGACGAACACAAGGGGTTCAAGTTCATCTCCTACGCGGTCTGGTGGGTCCGCCAGGCGATCATGCAGGCCCTGGCCGAGCAATCCCGTATTTTCCGACTCCCGCTGAACCGGGCGGAGGAATTGCGGCGGATCAACAAGGTCGTTCGCGGCCTCAAACAGGAACTCGGACGGGAACCCACGACCCACGAAATCGCCGGAAGGCTGTCGCTGGACCACGGTGTCGTGGTCGACATCATGCGCACGTTCAGCCCCCACCTGTCGCTCGACGCGCCTTTTTCACCGGGCGAGGAGGGACGCCTGCTCGACGTGATCGAAGACACGACCATCGAGTCTCCGGAAACGCCGGTCATGGAGAAGTCGCTCAAGGAGGAAGTGTTCTGGGCCCTCAACACGCTCACGGACCGCGAAGCCGCCGTGATCCGTTCCTACTTCGGGATAAACAAGGACAAGCCGATGACCCTGGACGAGATCGGCAAGCAGTTCGGCCTGACCCGTGAAAGGGTGCGGCAGATCAAGGAACGGGCGATCCGGCGATTGCGCCATACTTCCCGCAGTGTCCGGCTGCACGCGTACATGAGTTGAATCCGGCTCCCAGCTCCAATCATCATGTTCCTGCGGTCCAGCGCAGGTTTTTTTGTGCCGGCAAGGCACATTGACGACGGGCGGCGATTCGCGTATGAGACACCTTGTCGGTATCGATATCGGCACCTCGGGCATCAAGACGATCATCGTCGATGAACGGGGCGGCCTGGCGGCCCGGGCCTTCGAGGAAATCCCCCTGCACACCCCCCGTCCGAACTGGGCGGAGCAGGATCCGGCGGACTGGTGGCGCGCGGCTTCGAACACGGTGCGCGCGGCCATGGGCGCCGCGGGCGTACCCGCCGATTCCATCGCCGGGATCGGCCTGTCCGGACAGATGCACAGCTCGGTGCTGCTCGACGAGCGGGACGAGGTGCTCCGGCCTTCCATCCTGTGGTGCGATACGCGGACCTCGGCGCAGTGCCGATGGATCACGGAAAAGGCGGGCGAGGAAAACCTGGTGCGCTGGGTGTCCAATCCTGCCCTCGAAGGCTTCACCGCGCCCAAGCTGATCTGGGTCCGCGACCACGAGCCGCGGGTATACGAAAGGATCAGGCGGGTCCTGCTGCCCAAGGACTACATCCGGTTCCGGATGACGGGCGAATTCGCCATGGAAGTCTCGGACGCCGCGGGCACCCTCCTGTTCGACGTACGCGAACGGCGCTGGTCCGGCCCCATGCTGGACGCCATCGGCCTGCCTTCGGAATTCATGCCGCCCACCTACGAATCCATCGACGTATGCGGACATGTGACCGAAGCCGCGGCCGCGGAACTGGGCCTGGCGGCCGGCACGCCGGTAGTCGGCGGCGGGGCCGACAACACCTGCGGCGCGGTGGGCGCCGGCATCGTCCGCGCCGGGCGGATCCTTTCGAGCCTCGGCACCTCGGGCGTGGTCTTCGCCCACACCGACGACGTCCGGGTGGACCCGGGACTGCGCGTCCACACCTTCTGTCACAGCGTCCCGGACAAGTGGTACCTGATGGGCGTGACCCTCTTCGCGGGCGGCGCCTTCCAGTGGCTGCGCAACACGCTCGGCGAAGTCGAGATGAGCGCGGCCCGGATGCTGGACACCGATCCGTACGAACTGATGACGGCCCAGGCGGCCCGCGCGCCGGTGGGCAGCGAGGGCCTGGTCTTTCTCCCTTACCTCATGGGCGAGCGCACGCCCCACAAGGACGCCAACGCGCGCGGCGCGTTTATCGGCATCACGGGACGCCACGGCCGTCCGCACCTGATCAGGTCGGTCATGGAGGGCGTGACCTTCGCCCTGCGGGATTCCATTGAGATCATGCGGGAGCTGGGCCTGTCCGTCGCGCAGGTCCGGTCCACGGGCGGCGGTGCGAGAAGCAGCCTGTGGCGGCAGATCCAGGCGGATATCTTCGGCGCCGAAGTCGTCACCGTGAACGCCGAGGAAGGCCCCGCTTTCGGCGCCGCCATCCTGGCCGCGGTGGGCACCGGCGTGTACGGCACGGTCGAGGAAGCCGCGGACGAACTCGTCGCGGTCGTATCCAGGACGGAGCCGGACCGGGCGGCCGCGGCGCAATACGAAGCGTGCTACGGGATATTCCGGTCCATGTACCCGGCCCTGAAACCCGGGTTCGACGCCCTCGGCGGCATGGTTGCGGAACAGGCGTGAAGACCGGCAGGACAACGACCGGATCGGACGGGAAGTACGGCGATCGGGACGGACCGGCAGGACGGCGACCGGCAGGACGGAGACCGGGACGGAACGGCAGGACGGCGACCGGGACGCACGGGCAGGACGGCGAACGGATCGGACCGGCAGGACGGCGAACGGAACCGAAGAGGCCGGCGCGGTTCAATCCGAGTAGATCTGAAACGGAACCGAAGAGGCCGGCGCGGTTCAATCCGAGTAGATCTGAAACGAAACCTAAGGAGTACGCATTGAATATTCACGAATTCCAGGCGAAGGGCATCTTCGCCCGGCACGGGATGGCGATCCCGCGGGAACAGGTAGCCCGGACACCGGAAGAAGCCCGGCGCATCGCGGAGGAGCTGGGCACGCGGGTCGTGGTCAAGGCCCAGGTGCACGTCGGCGGCCGGGGCAAGGCGGGCGGCGTCAAACTGGCTTCGTCGCCGGAAGAGGCCTTCGAACAGGCGAGCCGGATCCTGGGCATGGACATCAAGGGACTGACGGTCCGGCAGGTCCTCGTGGCCGAAGCGGTGGATATCGCCCATGAAGCTTACGTGGGGATCATCCTCGACCGGCAGACCCGGCGGCCGGTGTTCATGGTCAGCGCGGCGGGCGGCGTCGATATCGAGGAAGTCGCCCGGGAGACGCCGGAAAAGATCCACAAGCTGGCCGTCGATCCCCTGCTCGGCCTGCTTCCCTACCAGGCCCGTTCGCTCGCGTACAAACTCTATTCCGATCCTCCGGTGGTCAGCCAGGCCGCCCGCATACTCGCCCGGCTCTACGACGCGTTCGTGGAAAGCGACGCGTCCCTTGCGGAGATCAATCCCCTCGTGACCACGACGGATGGCAAGTTGTGGGCCCTGGACGGCAAGATGAACATCGACGACAACGCCCTGTTCAGGCACGAGGAGATCGACGCCATGCGCGATCCCGAGTCGGAGGAACCCACCGAGGCCGAAGCGCGGGACGCGGACCTCAGCTTCGTCAAACTCGACGGGGACATCGGCTGTATCGTCAATGGCGCGGGCCTGGCCATGGCGACCATGGACATGGTGAAGTTCTACGGAGGCACGCCCGCGAACTTCCTCGATATCGGCGGCAGCTCGAACCCCGACAAGGTCGTCACCGCCATGAACATCATCACGTCCGACGACCGGGTCAAAGCCGTGCTTTTCAATATATTCGGCGGGATCACCCGCTGCGACGACGTGGCGAACGGCATCGTGACCGCCCTGGACCGCATCGCCGCGGGGCCCGGCGGCCCGCTCACCCTGCCCATCGTCATCCGGCTTACCGGGACGAATGAAGCGGAGGGCCGGCGCATACTCGAATCCGTGGGCCTCGTCGCGGTCGACACCATGGCGGAAGCCGTTCAGAAGGCCGTAGCGCTCGGGAGGGGGGCGAGATGAGCATCCTGGTTGACGAAAACACCCGCGTTGTCGTGCAGGGGATCACCGGCAGGGACGGTTCCTTTCACACACGCCAGATGGCGGCCTACGGCACGAACATCGTGGCCGGGGTCACACCCGGGAAGGGCGGCCGGGACCTGGACGGCATTCCGGTCTACGATACCCTGGACGAAGCCATCGGGGCGACCGGCGCCAATACGTCCATTATCTACGTCCGCCCCGCCTTCGCGGCCGACGCGATCCACGAGGCGATCGACGGGGCACTGGACCTGGTCATCTGCATCACGGAAGGCATCCCCACGCTGGACATGGCCCGGGTCTACGCCGTGCTGAAGCAGTCCGGCGTGCGCCTCCTGGGACCGAACTGTCCCGGCGCCATCACGCCCGGGGTTGCCAAGGTGGGCATCATGCCCGGCCACATACACCGTCCCGGACACGTGGGCGTGGTCTCCCGCAGCGGCACGCTGACCTACGAAATCGTCCACCAGTTGACGAGCGCGGGGATCGGCCAGTCGACCTGCCTGGGCATCGGCGGCGATCCGATCATCGGGACGGGCTTCATCGACGCCCTCGAGGCCTTCGAAGCCGACCCGGACACCCACGCCGTGGTCATGATCGGTGAAATCGGGGGGTCCGACGAGGAACGGGCCGCGGAATACGTCCGGGAGAACATGAGCAAACCGGTGGTCGGGTTCATTGCGGGCCGGACGGCGCCCCCCGGGAAACGCATGGGGCACGCCGGCGCGATCATATCCGGGGGAACGGGAGGGGCCGAGGAGAAAGTGAGCGCGCTGAACGGGGCGGGCATCCCGGTGGCGGACCGGTCGGCCGACGTGGTCGGTTTGATCCGCGCGGCGCTCGCCGGATAAGGGGTTTTTTCTCTTGACACGACAAGGGTAACCTCCCTATTATTAGTGGCTTCCGGCCGATTCAAGGGGAGCCCGTCGCATCCGGAATACCGAGTGTAATGCCCATGTGAGGCGTGGTCGATTTCATGTGAACAAGCAGTCTATATGCAACTAGCGATCGAAGATCTGCGCGAAGGTCTGCATCACATCCACCTGGAAGAAACTCCCGCCGACGATTTCATTCCGGACGAGGACTGCCGTTTCGCTACACCCGTCATGGTCGACGGCACGCTGACGGTTTCTGAAAACTCGCTCGTGCTGCAGGCTGGAATAACGGTTGCCATGACCTTCTCCTGCGGCAGGTGTCTTCAAGACGTCGATGAGCAAATCAGCGGCGAAATCGCGACCTACTACGAGAAGACCGACCGGGCCATACCCGAAGGCGAGGAATTGACCGAGTCGGACGACGTGGAAGTACTGGACTTCAGCGCAAAGACGATCGATCTGAGTCGGCGCATCGCGGAACTCGTCAACCTGAACCTCCCCATGAAGCCCCTTTGCAGCGAGGAATGCAAGGGCCTCTGTCCCGCTTGCGGGACGAACCTCAACGAGGAATCATGCGGTTGTGGCACGCGTCAGGTGGATCCGCGCTGGAACACATTGAAAACCTTGTGGAAGGAGGACTAGAAAATGGCTCTGCCCAAGCGGCGTCAATCCCGGGCACGGAGTCGTAAGCGCCGTACTCACTGGGTTCTTTCGACGCCCGCGCTGGTGGAATGTTCCCATTGCGGCGAAAAGAAGCGCGCGCACCGCGTTTGCCCCCATTGCGGCTATTACCAGGGAAGGGAAGTACAGGAAGTCGAAGCGATTTAGGTTCGGCGCCCATACCCATGACCCAAGCCAGGATCGCCTTCTTGTTTCCGGGCCAGGCCTCCCAGTACGTGGGCATGGGCCGGGACCTGCACGACCGGTATCCGCGGGTCCGGTCGCTTTATCAGCAGGCCCGGGAGATTACAGGCGCCGATATCGCCGGGGTGTCCTTTGACGGCCCCGCGGCGACGCTGATGCAGACGAACTACACGCAACTGGCCATCCTGGTACACAGCGTAGCGGTCGCATCCCTGCTGAAGGAGCAAGGGATCCTTCCCGATTTCGTCGCGGGCCACAGCCTGGGCGAATACTCGGCGCTCGTGGCGGCCGGCTCACTCGGATTCGAGGACGCGTTACGCCTGGTCGGCCTGCGCAGCGCGCTCATGCACGAGGCCGGGCAGCGGCGGGCAGGTACCATGGCGGCCGTGATCGGGCTTTCACCGGGGCAAATCGACGAGGTCTGCCGGTCCGCGTCCACGGAAGGCGAACCCGTTCAGCCCGCGAATTACAATACGCCGTCGCAGACGGTCATCGCCGGAGCCGTGCCGGCCGTGGAACGGGCCCTGGAAGGCGCCCGCGCGGCGGGGGCCAGAAGGGTCGTCCCGCTCGAGGTCAGCGGGGCCTTTCATTCCGATCTCATGCAACACGCGCGGCAGGGCCTGGCGGACGCGATCGAAAAGGCTTCCATAACCCGCGCGGAAACGCCCGTCGTCGCGAACGTGACCGCCCGGACCGTGACGGAGCCCGATGATATCCGCCGGCTGCTGATCGAACAGTTGACCCGCCCGGTACGCTGGGCGGAGTCGATGCAGACCCTGGCCGACCGGGGGGTGGACACGGTAGTGGAAGCCGGACCCGGCAACGTGCTCGCGGGTCTCATGAAGCGAATGCACCGCGGCGTCGGCATCCTGAACGCGGACAAGCACGAAGACGTCGCCCACGTGGCGGAAACGCTCGGGAGGACCGTGGCGGGACGGTAATCCGGCAAGGCGGCCGGCAAGGTCTCGCGGAGGGCCGGCAGGCAACGTCTCGCGGAGGGCTGGCAGGCAAGGTCTCGCGGAGGGCCGGCCGATTCGGTCTCGCGGAGGGCCGGCAAGGTCTCGCGAAAGGGCCGGCAAGGTCTCGCGAAAGGGATACAGGTTTGCGCGGCTTAAAGGACAAGGTCACGATCATAACGGGCGGAGCGCAGGGTATCGGTTCCGCCGTTGCCGAACGATTTGCCGCCGAGGGCGCGCGGATCATACTGACCAGCCGCGACGGGGCGAAAGCGCAGGCGGCCGCCGAGGCGTTGAACCGCGAGGGGGGCGACGCCAGGGGGCTGTCCGTGCGCATCGACGACCGGGACAGCGTGAAAGAGCTGATCGACGGCGTGGTCGAGGCGTACGGATCCATCGACGTCCTGGTCAACAACGCGGCCACGGTCCGGGATACGCTCCTGATGCGCATGAAACAGGATGACTGGGACGAGGTCATCCACGTCAACCTGGGCGGCGTGTTCATCTGCACCCAGGCCGTCATCCGCCAGATGATGCGGCAGCGGAGCGGCCGGATCATCAATATGACGTCGATCGTGGGCCTTACGGGAAACCCGGGCCAGGCCAACTACTCCGCATCCAAAGCCGGGATCATCGGCTTCACCAAGTCCGTTGCGAAAGAGGTCGGCAGCCGGGGCATCACGGTCAACGCGATCGCGCCCGGATTTATCGAAACGGCCATGACGGAAGCACTGCCCGAAGCGGTGCGGACCGGGTTCCTGGACGCCACTCCGCTGTCGCGTGCCGGACAGCCCGAAGACGTGGCTGGAATCGCGGCGTTCCTGGCATCGGACGACGCCGCCTTCGTAACGGGCCAGGTGCTGCGCGTCGACGGCGGCATGGGCATGTAAGGGGACCGGCCGGCTGGAACGGCGTGGCATGGTGCGCGTTCAATAGCGGCGTATTCGATTTCGGCATGCAAACAAGGAACCATAATTCATCTGTACAGGAGGGGACACGATGGAAGATCGCGTAAAAGAGATCATCGCCGAGCAGCTCGGTGTGGACGGTGACCAGGTCACCGACAACGCCTCGTTTACCGACGACCTGGGCGCGGACTCGCTCGATACGGTGGAACTCGTCATGGCGCTCGAGGAAGAATTCGATCTCGAGATCCCCGACGAGGATGCCGAGAAGATCGTCACGGTCGGCGACGCGATCAAGTATCTCCAGGCCAATATAGACGGCTGATTCACATCGAGACCCGGCCGTCACGACCAGGTATGCAGTCCGGGAGACGCGGCCGGTTTGTTTCGGGAGGCATCGGGGTGGCTGAGCGCGTTGTCGTCACCGGTATGGGCGTCCTGAGCCCCGTGGGTCTCACGCTCGATACCTACTGGAAGTCCCTATGCGACGGGCGAAGCGGCATAGGAACCATAACGAAGTTCGATGTGAGCGCCTTTCCGGCGAAGATCGCCGCGGAACTGAAGGATTTCAACGCGGCTGACTACATCGACCGGAAAGAAGTGCGGCGTATGGACGACAACGTGCAATACGCCGTGATCGCCGCGCAGATGGCGATCGACGACTCCGGGCTGGACCTGGACGCGGCGGACCGCGAGCGCATCGGCGTGGTGATGGGCACGGGCGTCGGCGGGATTTGGACTTTCGAGAACCAGCACACCAACCTGGTGAACAAGGGTCCGGGCCGGGTGAGTCCCTTTTTCATTCCCATGATGATCGCGGACATGGCGCCCGGCCATATCTCGATGATTCATGGTCTGAAGGGTCCGAACTACACCACGGTTTCGGCCTGTTCCAGCGGTGCCCACGGCATCGGAGACGCCTTCCGGATCCTGCAGCACGGCGACGCGGACGTCATGGTAACCGGCGGGACGGAGGCCAGTATCTCGCCCATGGCCGTGGCCGGTTTCAGCAACATGCGGGCCCTGTCCCTTCGTAACGACGAACCGGAGCGGGCCAGCCGGCCTTTCGACGCCGGGCGGGACGGGTTCGTGCTCGGCGAAGGCGCGGGCATGGTCGTCCTGGAGACCCTGTCGCACGCGAAGCAGCGCAACGCGACGATCTACGCCGAACTGGCGGGGTACGCCGCGACGGCGGACGCCTTTCACATCACCCAGCCCCATGAATCGGGCGAGGGCGCGGTCCGGTCCATGAGCCTGGCGCTGCGGAACGCGGGGCTGGCCGTGGACGAAGTCGATTACGTCAACGCGCACGGCACGTCCACGCCCTTCAACGACCGCATCGAAACCCTGGCCATCAAGAAGGTCTTCGGCGATCACGCGCAAAGCCTCGCGATCAGCTCCACCAAGTCGCTCGTCGGCCACCTCCTCGGGGCGTCCGGCGGCGTCGAGTTTATCGCGACCACGCTGTCCGTCGCCCGTGATTACGTCCATCCCACCATCAACTACGAGGTGCCCGATCCCGATTGCGACCTGGATTACGTCCCCAACACGGGGCGAAATCGGGAAGTGCGGGCGGCCTTGACCAATTCGTTCGGTTTCGGAGGACATAACGTGACTCTCGTGGTAAAGAAATATACGGCGTAGCGTCCTCCGAAATCACTCGAACGTGTTTCGGGGATTACCGTGCCAGAACGGCATTCTATTCTGCAGCAGCTGCGACGCGCGGCCTCGGCCCTGATCGCGGGCCTCAAAGGCGGCGCTTCCCGTCACGACGCGAACCGAACGGCCGTTGAGCGGGAGAACGCGGACCAGGTCCAGCAGTACCTCGACTACCGTTTCAAGAACCAAGACTTCCTTATCACCGCCCTTAAGCACCGTTCCTACGTGTATTCCCGGGAACAGTCGGGCGTTCACTCCAACGAACGGCTGGAGTTTCTGGGCGACGCGGTGCTGGATCTCGTCGTGGGCGAGTTCATATACGAAAAGTACCCCCGGCGGCGCGAGGGACAGCTGACGCAGCTCCGCTCCACGCTGGTCAACCGGAAAGCGCTCGCCCGGGAGGCCAGGGCGATGAAGCTCGGACGCTATGTACTGTTGAGTTCCAGCGAAGCGCGCTCCGGCGGCCGGTTTCGCCACTCGATCCTGTCCGACGCCTACGAATCCATCATCGGCGCCATCTACCTGGACGGCGGCCTTCCGCCCGTCCGGCGCTTCCTGCGTCGAACCCTGCTGCAGGAACTGAGCGAGGAACGTCCCGCCGTCGTCGATAACTCCCGCAACTACAAGAGCGCACTGCTGGAATACACGCAGGGCGAAGGCATCGGGCAGCCGGTGTACCGGGTCGATTCCGCCGTGGGGCCGGACCATGAGAAGGTTTTCACCATCGAGGTCTACGTAGCCGGAAACGCCGTCAGCAAAGGCACGGGCACCAGCAAGAAGAACGCGGAGCAGGACGCCGCGCGGCAGGCCGTGGAGCAGTTGCAGTCCGACAGGGACGCTGAAGGGCCATGATCCGCGTAATTGCCACGCCCGGCTGTTCCGCCGCCTGGAACATGGCCGTCGACGAAGCGCTTTTCGACGCGTGCCTGCGGGATCCGGAGCGGATGACGCTGCGCATCTATTCGTGGCAACCTCCGGCCGTGTCCGTCGGGTACGGACAGGATCCGGAAAAAGAGGTCGATCTCCGCGAATGCGAACGGTACGGCATCGACCTGGTGCGCCGGATCACCGGCGGCCGCGCGGTGCTGCATGACCAGGAACTGACCTACAGCCTGGTGATGCCGGAATCCCATCCCGCGGCGGGTACCGGAGCCGGCGCGATGCTCCGCGAAGCCGGCGAGGCGCTGGCCAGGACGCTGCGGCGCTTCGGAATCCCGGGTGAACCTGCGCTGGAAGGAAGCTGCGGGATTGGCGGCGGGGATGACGTATGTTTTACGGCCACAGGGCGTTACGAAATCACCGTCCACGGCCGGAAACTGGCCGGGAGCGCCCAGCGACGATCGGGCGGGCGCGTACTGCAGCACGGATCCATCCTGCTGGGGCCGGGACACAAACGGCTGTCCCTGCTACTTCCATCCGGCGATCAAGCACGCCGTGAGCACGTCGCCCGGTTGCTGAACGAGCGGACCGTCTCCGTTTCTGAATTGACCTCCCGCATACCTGCCTTCGAGGAATGGGCCGACGGCCTGTCCCGGTCGTTTATCGAACAGTTCAACCTCGAAGGCCGAACGGAAGCGCTGGACGAGGAAGAGCGGCGCGCGGCCGAGCAGCTGGCCAGGACCCGGTACGGAAACGCCGAATGGACCTTTCGAAGGCCCCTGAGTCATGTCCGGTGAACCCATTGCCATAACCGGTATCGCCTGCCGGTTTCCCGGAGCGATCTCGACGCCTCGATCCTTCTGGGAATTCGTGCTGAGCGGCGGGGACGCCATACGCGCTGTGCCGGATGAACGGAAATCGCTGTGGGGACCGTGGCCTGTCCGCGAGGATTTTCCCACCCACGGCGGGTTCGTGGACGAGATCGAACGGTTCGACGCGGCCTTCTTCAACATCTCGCCCCGCGAGGCCCGTCACATCGATCCCCAGCAGCGCGTCCTGCTCGAACTCGCCTGGGAGGCGCTGGAAGATGCCCGGATACCGGCGGCCAGGCTTGAAGGCCGGCCCGTGGGCGTGTACATGGGGATCTTCCTGGACGAATACTGGGACCTGCAGCGGTACGCGGCGCCGTCAGCCATCGGCATGCATACCAACACGGGCGGCACGCTGAGCATCGCGGCGAACCGGATCTCCTACTTCCTGGATCTGAAGGGCCCGAGCATCGCGGTGGACACGGCCTGTTCTTCGTCGCTGACCGCCATTCACCTGGCCTGCCGGGACATCCAGGCCGGCACCTGCACGGCCGCGCTCGCCGGCGGCGCGAATCTCCTCCTGACCCCGCAGACGACGCGCGGCTTCGAGCAGGCGCACATGCTTTCGCCGGATGGACGCTGCCGCGCCTTCGACGCGGGTGCGAGCGGATACGGACGGAGCGACGGCGCGGGCATCGTCGTGCTGAAATCCCTGGCCGATGCGGTGGAATGCGGCGATTCGATCTACGCGGTTATTCACGGCTCCGCGATAAACCAGGACGGGCGCAGCCGCGGCCTGACCGTGCCCGGGCAGGACGCCCAGCGGGCCGTCATCGAGGCAGCCGCGCGGGCAGGCGGCGTAAGCGCTGACCAACTGGCCTTCGTGGAATCCCACGGTACGGGAACGCCCACGGGCGACCCCGTGGAAGCCATGGCGATCGGCCGGGCCACAGGATCCTCCGGTTGCCTGATCGGGTCGGTGAAGACCAACATCGGCCATACCGAGGCGGCGGCCGGGGTCGCCGGCCTCATCAAGACGGCGCTTTCGCTGAAGCACGGCATCCTTCCGCCGTCCCTGCATTTCGACCGGCCGAATCCCCATATCCCCTTTGAAGAACTCGGGTTGCGCGTGGTCACCGGACCGGAGCGCCTCCCCGGTCCCTGTTACGCCGGGGTCAACTCCTTCGGCTTCGGCGGCGCCAACGCCCACGTGGTGCTGGGTTCCCCGCCGCCTGCCGGATCTCCGCGGGAGGTCGAGTCCGAAGCGTACCGCGTTCCCGGGCGAGTCGGAACCCGGCCGGACGGTGCCGAGCCCGTCCGAACCCAGCCCGACGGAACCGGGCCTGGCGAATCCCGGCCGGACGGGCGAGCCGGAACCCGGCCGGATGGAACCGGGCATGTGGAACCACGCGACGATATGGACAGGCGCGATGCCCGGATGTTCGTCCTGTCCGCCCACAGCGCAGCCGCACTGAAGCAGAAAGCATCGGACCTGTTCTCCCTGCTCATGGACTGCCCCGAAGTACCGCCCTCCGACGTTTCGGCGGCGCTCGCGCTGCACAGGTCCCATCTCGATCACCGGCTGGCCCTGGTCTTCGAAGAGACCGAAGAAGCGGTGCGGGGCCTCGAGACGTACGTTGCCGGCGGCATGCCCGACCGGTTCGAGACGGCCCGGTCCGGATCCCGTCCCGCGCCCGTCGTATTCGTCTTCACCGGCATGGGGCCCCAGTGGTACGGCATGGGGCAGGCGCTCTATCGGGCAGACCCCGTCTTTCGGGAAGGACTGGACGCGTTCGACCATCTCTTTGCGGCGATCTCCGGTCGTTCCATCAAGGATGAGATGTGGAACGGCGCAACCGGAGCGCGTATCGCCGACGTCGAAATCGCCATGCCCGCCAACATGGCGCTGCAGTGGGCCCTGGCGTGCTGGTGGCGGTCCCTCGGCGTGTGTCCGGAGTTTATCATCGGCCACAGCGTCGGAGAGATCGTCGGCGCCTGCACCGCGGGGGCGCTTACGCTCGAAGAAGGCGTACGTATCATCTACCAGCGCAGCAGGCTGCAGAAGAAGCTGCAGGGCGGGGGCGAGATGCTGGCGGTGGGCCTGTCGCCGGAAGAAGCGAAAGAGACGATCGGACCTTTCGGTGACAGCCTGTCTGTTGCCGCGCGGAACAGCCCGGTATCCGTAACCATATCCGGGGAGACGGCGGACATAGACCGCTTGCAGGCGCAGATCGACGAAAGGCGGCTCTTCTGCCGGAAACTACATACGGAGATCGCCTATCACAGCGGGCAGATGGACGGGATACGCGGCGATTTCCTGGCCTCCCTCAACGGGTTGTCGCCTGCGAAAGGCGAAGTGCCTGTATTGTCCACGGTAACGGGCAAGGTAACCGACGGAAGGTATCTTACGGCGGAGCACTGGTGGCGGAACATCCGGTCCCCGGTCCTGTTCGACCGGACCTTCGATCAGCTTCCCGATGGCGCAGCGCCGCTCTTCCTGCAGATCGGCCCCCATCCCGTGCTGTCAACGGCCATCTACGAGAACCTCGCCCACCTGGCCCGGACGGGCCACGCGCTCGCCTCCCTGCAACGGGACCGAGGAACGTGGGACGTCCTGCTCCAGTCGGTGGCCAAATGCTACGTCCACGGCCACGATATACGCTGGGATCGCCTGGCAGACCGGCCGCGCACGCCCGTACCGCTTCCGCCTTACCCCTGGCAGAAAGCGCGGTACTGGCTGGACGGCGCCACGGATCATACGGGGGACCCGGCCGGCCGGTACCCGCACCCGTTGATCGGTACCGGCATCGAATCTTCCGTGGACCCCGATACCCGGGTATGGGAACGGGCGCTCAGCCTGGACGCCCACCCGATGCTGGCGGATCACACCGTGCTGGGCCGTCCGATCATGCCGCTCGCGGGACAGGTCGAAATGCTCTTGGAGACCCTCGACAAGGCGGATTTCCCCGCTGTCTTCAAGGATTTTGAGATTCCGAATCCCCTGATATTCCGCGAATCCGGGGCACACGTCGTCCAGCTGGTGCGCAGCCGGAAACGGTACACCCTTTCTTCCAGGCCGGAATCGCAGGATACGGGTACGAACTGGCTGCTCAACATGCGGACCGAACGAGTCCGCGACGTCGAAATGGCCGGAAGTGTCGACCTGGAAGCCGTCAAATCCCGTTGCGGCCGCCGGACGGCAAGCCGGCTGTTCTACGAACGCGCCGGCGAAATGGGGTTTCAATACGGACCGTCGTTCCGTCAGATAGATGAACTCGTGTACTCGGATCGGGAGGCGCTGGCCTTCCTGGTGTCCCGGGACGATGGGCACGGCGACTTCCGCCTGCATCCCGGGGTCCTCGATGCCGGCCTGCAGGCCCTGCTGATGCTCGTATCGGATGACGATTCATATCTGCCTGTTGACGTGGAAACCGCTGTGCTGCATCGACTTCCGGGTCCGGATGATGTCCTGTGCGCCTATGCGAAATTGCGGGAGAGCCCCGACGCCGGCGGCCTGCGCGTGGACGTCAGCGGCCTGCGCGCGGACGTGTACCTGTTGGATGAAAAGGGAGTCCCTGTCGTCACGCTGGGCGGTGTGACCCTGGCCCGGCCGGGCGCGGGTCTGTCCCGGGTGGGCGCGGGCAGGCCAGGCGCGTCCCCGGCCCGCACAGGCGCGGGTCGGCGCGGCATCAAGCATCCACTCGGACTGTACCGGGAAGAGTGGGTGACTGCGCCGACCCCGGAGAACCGCGAGGAAGGCAACACGCCTTCTCACTGGTTCGTGCTCTCGGATGACCGGCGGCTCGGCGGCGGCCTGGCCAAGGCCCTGTCGCGCCGCGGCGCGAAGAGTGAATTCGTCGATACGTCTTGCGACCGGAAGGCTGGACCGGCCGGCGCGCTGGCCGGCAAGCTGGGGTCGGTGACAGCCGAATCCGGAGATGCCGCCGGCATCGTGAGAATATGGACGGGTGCGGGAAAGCGGACGGGGGAAGGCGACCGGCAGTCGTCACGGCACACCGGACCCGCGCTCGAGTCCTTTGAACTCATCAAGGCGATGCTGGATCGTCCCGAACTTTCGTACCGCCTCCGGTTGATTACGGCCGGCGCGCAGTCCGTGGCCGCGGGCGACCGGGCGATACCTAGGCTGGGTACGATCTGGGGCTGCGGGCGGGTCGCCGCGCAGGAACATCCCGAGCTGAACTGTGTGATGATCGATCTTCCTGCCGGGTCTGACCGGGAAGCCGGGGACGACGAGCAGCGGCTTGCCGAAATCGTTGCCTTGGACACGCTGGCCGGTGAAGTCGCGATTCGGGATGGCGCGCTCTTTACACGTCGCCTCCATTCCTTCGACCCGGACCGGTGCGAAGCGAAAACAGTACCCGTAACTTCAAATACAAAAACAAGTTACAGGCTGTCTCAGTCCGCACCCGGTTCGATTGAAGATCTCCATTTTGTCACTTCGGAAGCGCCCCGGCCGGCACCCGGTGAAGTGGTCGTCCGCGTTCGCGCCGCCGGATTGAACTTCCGGGACGTGCTGACCGCCCTCGGCATGCTGGAGGTCCCTTCGACGCGTCCGCCGTCCTTCGGATGGGAATGCGTCGGAGAAGTCATCGCGCGGGGCGACCAGGTCGGTCACGTAGACACGGGCGATCTGGTCATGGGCATGGTGCCGGCGGCCATGGCGGGATACGTAACCGCGAAGGCCGGCCTGGTCGTCCGAAAGCCGGATCACCTGGGTATCGAAGAAGCCGCGACGCTACCCGTGGCCTTTCTGACGGCCTGGCTCGGGCTTATCGTACGTGGCGGGATGTCCGCCGGCGACCGCGTCCTGGTGCACAACGCCACCGGCGGTGTGGGACTGGCCGCCCTGCAACTTGCCCGGCAGGCGAAGGCCGAGGTGTATGCGACGGCCGGGACTGATGAAAAGCGCGCCTTCCTGCGGGAGATGGGCGTGTCGCACGTGATGGATTCCCGCTCGCCGGACTTCGCCGGAGAGATCATGGACAGGACGGACGGGACGGGGATGGATATCGTCCTCAATACGCTGTCCGGACCAGCCATGACGGCTTCTCTTTCTGTGCTCGCACCCCACGGGCGCTTCATCGAGATCGGCAAGACCGATATACTCGGTCACGGACGCGTCGACCTCAACCTTTTCGACCACAACAGGTCCTACCATCCCATCGATCTCGCACAGTACATCGAGCAAAAGCCGGACCAGGCGGGCGCCCTGCTTCGGAAGATCGTCGACATGGTCTCGGCCGGCGAGATCCGTGCCCTGCCGCACCGGGCCTACCCGATTGCCGAGGCACGGGATGCCTTTCGGTACATGTCGCTGGCCCGGCACACGGGCAAACTGGTGCTCGTGGACGATGGATCGCCCGTTCCCGTCGATCTGGGCGACGACGATCCGGTCATCCGTCCGGGAGGGACCTACCTCGTCACGGGCGGCACGGGCGGGATCGGCCGGTATCTGACGGGATGGCTGCTCGACCGCGGCGCCGGCCTGGTCGTCGCGACGGGGCGGCGGCCCGGCGATGGGGCGGCGCCATCCACCGGTCCCGCCGCCAAAGTGAAGTATATCCAGGCCGACGTGACCGACCGGGCGGCGATGGAGCGGCTCATGGCGGGCCTCAAAGCGGCGAACACCCCGGTCAGGGGCGTTTTCCACGCCGCCGGCGTGCTGGACGACGGCATCCTGCTCACGCAGAACGCGGATCGGTTTCAGCGGGTGCTCGAACCCAAGACGACCGGCGCCTGGCATCTGCACGAACTGACCAGGGACCTGGATCTGGACTTTTTCGTTCTCTTTTCGTCGGCGGCTTCCCTGGTCGGTACGGCGGGACAGGCGTCCTACGCCGCCGCGAACGCCTACCTCGACGGGCTGGCGGACCTCAGGCGCAATGAGGGCCTGCCGGTGACGACGATCAACTGGGGTCCCTGGGAAGGCACGGGCATGACGAGGGATGAACGCGCCGCCGATCGGCTCAGGCGGCAGGGACTGCGGGCGATCCCGCCCGACGAGGCCGGCGCGCTGCTCGACCGGATATTGCGCCGCGACGTCCATCGCGTGGGCGTGATCCCCACCACGGAGCCGGCGGCGGATTCGATGCTGGCCCGGTACCTGGCGCCGGATCCAGGTGGCGAGCGGGCGCCACAGTCAGCACCACAGTCTATGACACCGCTATCGAAGGCCGATGCGCGCGCCCTGCCCGCGGAGAAACTACGCGCCTACATCGAGGAATACGTGACCGATGCCATCTGCCGGATCGTGGAAGTGGCTCCGGGGAGCGTGGACCCCGGGCAGACCTGGCGCAGCATGGGCGTGGATTCCCTCATGGCCGTGGAACTGAGAAACCGGATCGAGGCGGGACTGCACGTCTCGGTACCGGTCGAGACCTTGCAGTCGGCAACCGCCATCAGCCAGACGATCGACACGCTGCTCGAGGGGTTGAATGCGCAGGGCCGTGACTGAGCGTTGGTTGTAACCCAAAGCGCAACAACAGCTTTCACTGGACAGGCAAGCACATGAACCGCACAACCTACATTGAACGGATCCGGCACGTGGTCGAACGTCGAGACTCATGGCAGGGCCGTGTGTTTGACGATTTCGTACTGGGGATGATCTTGTTGTCCCTGATCACATTTACGTTAAGAACAATCCCCGGCTTAACCGGCCAGACACAGTCTTTCCTCAATTGGGTGGAAGTCATTACCGTTGTGTTGTTCACATTCGAATACTGCCTGCGGTGCTTTGTCGCATACAACAGAACGCACTACGTATTCAGTTTCTTCGGCATCATCGACCTGCTGGCTATCCTGCCATTCTACCTCATGTTGTTCGGCTTCGGGTACGTAGACGGCCGGATACTCCGAGTCGTTCGCGTGTTGCGTATCTTCAGGATAATCAAGCTGTTCAGGTACAACCGGGCGGTAGACCGCCTGCAACGTGCCGTGGTCATCGTGAAGGAAGAAATCATCATGTTCGCGGTCCTGTCCGTGATCCTGATCTACCTGGCGGCAGCGGGAATCTGGTACTTCGAAAGCACCGTGCAACCCGAAAAATTCGGTTCGGTGCTGGATGGTCTGTGGTGGGCGGTTGTAACGTTGACTACCGTGGGTTACGGCGATACATATCCGGTGACCGGAGGAGGAAGGATATTCACGTTCCTGCTTCTGATGATCGGCATAGGCGTCATCGCCATACCACCAGGAATCATCGCATCGGCTCTGTCAAAGGCCCGGGCGGAACAGGACCGGGAGCACTCGTAACGGCGGGGCGGGGCAGCCCAGGGGCTGGAACCTCTCTTCTGGACGACATCCACTATACTCCAAGATGTGAATGTCAAAGTACAACCTAATCGACTTCAATTACAGGTAACCGTATTTCTCGTATTCTGCGTCGATGTAAACCCAATGTTCCGCAAGTTGAGGCCTAGGATCTCTCGGGTTATACATGGCAAAGGCAATATCGGCTCTGCGTGTACCCCTAACTCCGGTCATCCTTTTTGTCGCGCCTCTAACCTTCCTGTAGAATCTCCGCCGTGGTTTTCTTGGTGTCCTTGCCACAACCTTCCTCCCAATTAGAAATCAGTCGTTGTATTCGTCTTTAACCCGAATCACAACCTGTAGTGGTTCGGCTAGTATCATCATCAATATATTGTAATATTTCTTCGCTGTCAATTCCCATGTTGTCGTGTCGACAGAAATTCGACGACACACGCCCAGTGCATTATCACCTCTCCGTTGTTTCTCCTTACCGGCCAGACCGAGTGGAATGGGTTTTACTCGCAAGCAACCGAAGGAGATGACGACAAGGCTCGTATCAGAAGTCACTATAAGCATGATGAGGTGAGAGATTGCGCAAGTTATGTTGTCTCGACCATAACTATTCGTAAGGAACCTTGTATCAGAAGCGAAATTTCGTATGGAATAAAACGCTGGCAAAGAGTTTACCGATCGACCATAATATGTCTGTCTAGAACTATTAATTATACGTATTAAGTCTCAATGACTAAGGTACAGATGTGATACAATCGTGTAATCAAATGTCGTACAATCGTATAACCAGTTGATAGCGTTGATTGCATCGACTTCGTTCGGATCAATTTCAGAAACCATGGTCCAACCCTAGCTTTTCCCGAAGGGGAGCGTCGGTCCGTAGCGGTGATGTCCGAGGAACTAAGAGCGACCCCATGACTACTAGGTTCCGGATACCGATCGATCCGGTCGGATGGGTTACAATAACGCCAATTGAGCAAACAACAACGGACGTTCCTTTAAGAATACCGAACTGTTCGAACTTGGTTTACTGGATGCTTACGAGATAGTTGTAGAAATCCAGAATTTAGCCTCAGCGAGTCGCTATACACCGAAATATCACCCAATATTAACCTGCTGATGAGCTACTAAACGAGACATGGGAAATCTTCTGTGATCACAGGCGAAATAAAAAACCTAATTGACCGTATCTGGGACGCATTCTGGTCAGGTGGCATCTCAAATCCGTTGGAGGTGATCGAGCAGATCACCTACCTGCTATTCATCCGTCGGCTCGACGACATGCACACACTTGAGGAGAACAAAGCCAATTGGCTCAAGATGCCGTTGGAGCGGCGGGTCTTTCCGGAAGGTAAGGACGCCAAGGGTCGGTCATTCGAGGATTTCCGCTGGTCACGCTTCAAACACTTCGCCTCGCCCGAGATGTTTACAGTCGTTGGAGAGCATATATTCCCCTATTTGCGCACTGAACTAGTCGGACAACTTGGCGATGCAAACTCGACCTACGCTCACCACATGAAGGATGCGCGATTCACCATTCCTACTTCGGCGCTATTAGGTAAGGTGGTGGATCTCCTCGACAAGGTACCGATGGAGGAACGTGACACCAAGGGCGACATCTACGAGTACATGCTTGACAAAATTGCCACCGCCGGACAGAATGGGCAATTTCGCACGCCACGTCACATCATCAGGCTGATGGTGGAACTCACTGCCCCCCAACCCAACGACGTCGTTTGTGACCCTGCCTGTGGTACGGCAGGCTTCCTGGTCACGGTTGGTGAATACTTGCGCGAGAATTATCCAGTGCTACTGCATGATGTTAAGTTGCGTGAGCACTTCCACCACGGCCTGTTCCACGGATTCGACTTCGACAACACCATGCTGCGCATCGGAAGCATGAACATGCTGCTGCACGGCGTAGAGAACCCGAACATCCGCCTCCGCAATTCGTTGGCGCAGGAATACGAAGACGAGGGGGAAAAGTACACGCTCATTTTAGCGAATCCACCGTTTGCCGGTAGTCTCGACTATGAGAATACCGCAAAGGACCTACTGCAGATTGTTAAGACCAAGAAGACGGAGCTACTCTTCCTCGCGCTTTTTCTGCGCCTTCAGAAACCAGGCGGGCGTGCTGCGGTGATCGTTCCCGACGGCGTACTATTCGGCTCTAGTAAGGCGCACAAGGAACTTCGACGAATCCTAGTGGAGGACCAGAAGCTCGACGCTGTAGTGTCACTGCCCGGAGGCGCGTTCAGACCCTACGCGGGGGTCTCCACAGCGATACTGCTATTCACTAAGACCAACTCCGGCGGCACAGAGTACGTCTGGTTCTACGACATCACAGCCGATGGCTGGAGCCTCGACGACAAGCGCACGCCACTGATGTCTGAGAATAAGCTTGGGGCCGTTCCTCGCACTGCACTCACCGAGGACGAACATAAGAAGAACAACCTGCCCGATGTGCTCGCGCGCTGGGCTGAACGTGGGAGCACCGAGCGAGAACGCCCCCTTACCGCACAGAGCTTTTGCGTACCCAAGTCCGACATCGCGGCGCAGGGGTATGACCTCTCGCTCAACAGGTATAAAGAACTGGTGTACGAAGAGGTGGAGAAACGGACGCCAAGGGAGATTCTTGCGGAACTAGCCAAGTTAGAGGATGAAATTCAACGGGGTATGAACGAGCTGGAGGAAACACTGGAATGAATCGCGAAGAGACAGTTCACCTTGGCGACGTGGCCTCATTCGTTCGCGGCATAACTTTTAAACCAAATGATGTTGTGCCAGTCGGCTCGCCTAGATCTGTTGCTTGCATGCGAACCAAGAATATACAGAACGAAATTGACCTGTCCGACGTTTGGGGGATTCCTGAATCGTTTGTCAAGCGCGAAGATCAGTATCTCAAACAGGGAGATCTACTCGTATCGACCGCGAATAGCTGGAATCTTGTTGGAAAATGCTGCTGGGTGCCTCAACTACAATGGCCGACCACATTCGGTGGGTTCATCTCGGTGTTGCGCGGCGACGAGTCACGGATCCTACCCCGATACTTATACCACTGGTTCTCATCTCCTCGAATCAAAGTGACTGTTCGAAGCTTCGGTCGTCAGACGACCAATATTTCCAATCTGAATATTGACCGTTGCCGGAAGCTTGTATTGTTTCTGCCGTCTCTCTGCGAGCAACATAGGATTGCGGGCATTTTAGACAAAGCCGATGTACTGCGGGCTAAACACCGGACTGCACTCGTCGAACTTGATGCCCTCATGGTCTCGCTCCACCACCGTGCCTTCCAAGGAGAGCTATAGTAATGCGCGGTGAGTTTATCGACGTGTGGATAGAGGCTTGGCGGGAAATCTGGCTTCCGCTCACTGAGCAGACCGTCGCTGAGGTCAATGAAGCCCTTCCCGAGGACATCTTCTGCGAGCTGTACCGCGCCGTCGCCCCGACTCTGAGTCCGTCCCCCTCCATCGAAGTACTCGCCGGCATCATCGCCAGTCCTGTACACAGCCGTGAAGCATTTGAGAGGATTTCCTCAAACGATCTTACCGATGAGCCCGCGCTCGTCGGATTTTTCGAAGAGGCACACGACGTGCTGGATGAGTTGGGAGACAAAGAGTTGACCGATCGCTATTTCAACCTGCTATCGGGATTTATCTACAAGTTCAATCTGCGCTACGATCTTTGTCGACCCTGCACTCTGTGTCCGACACTTCCCGGTGTATTCTCAAGCCTAGTGAGCGACCTGCATGCTGTCACGAACCGAGACCCGCACCTCAAGACCCTCATGAACGACTTCGAGGGTGCGGTTAGGGACCTGCGCCACGGTGGGTCCGACCGCCGCATCAAGACCTGCATTCAGAAACAAGTGAATTTGCTCGAGGGCATCGGTCGCACCGCTCCCGGTGTTTCTGGAAACACGCTGGGTGTTATTTGTGATCAAATCGGCACATGGCCACACGAGAAGCTCAAAGAGGCGATGCACAACTTATACGTATTCGCTTCGGACTATCCTGGTATTCGCCACGGTGGAACTCCGGAGTCCGCACTTCGGACAGTCGACATGCGCGACTTGGTGGCGATGTCGATTCTATTGACAGGATTCACACCATACCTTGAACGTCGTTTAAACGCGGATTCGATCTTTGGTGGAATCGATGAGTCAGTTCATCTTTCTTAAGCACGAATGGCCACCAGTGTTTGATTCCGCTGTGAGGGCTGAGGCTTCCGTTTACATGGATCCTCGCGCGGCCTGCTTCTACGCTCGACGTACGCTCGAGCTGGCGGTGCACTGGGCGTACAAACACGACGCGGACCTCCGGTTGCCCTACCAGGACAAGCTCTCCGCCCTGATCCACGAACCGAGTTTCAAGCGGATAGCCGGGGAGGCAGTGTTCAGCAAAGCCCGGGTAATCAACTCACTCGGCAATCACGCGGTGCACAGCCATCGCACCGTACCGGAAGCTGACGCGCTGACAGCGCTGCGCGAGCTCTTCCACGTTGTCTATTGGTTCGCCCGGACATACGCATGCACCGGACGACCAGAGCCCGGACTTTCCTTCGATCCGGCAGCGCTGCCCCGGCCCGCGGCGACCAAACAACAGACTGTGGAGCAACTTCGCACTCTTGCGGAAGGTCTCCTGGAACGAGACGAGAAACTCGCGATACTGCTTGCGGATAAAGGTGCACTCGACGAGGAACTCAAGCATCTTCGGACCGAGGTGGCCAAAGCTAAAAAAGAAGCTGCCGAACAACCGGATACACACGACTACTCAGAAGCCGAGACCCGCGACTATTTCATCGACCTACTACTCAAGGAAGCCGGCTGGCCGCTCGATCAGGCCTGTGACCGCGAGTTCGAGGTCGACGGGATGCCCAACACCCAAGAAAAGGGTTTCGTAGACTACGTCCTCTGGGGTGACGACGGTAATCCACTCGGGCTTGTGGAGGCCAAGCGTACGCGACTAGACCCGCGTGTCGGGCAGCAGCAGGCCAAACTGTATGCTGATTGCCTCGAAGGCCGGTATGGGCAACGACCCGTCATCTTCTACTCCAACGGCTACGAGCACTGGATTTGGGACGACTCCAGTTACCCACCGCGTCGGGTGCAAGGTTTCTACAAGAAGGCGGAGTTGGAGCTGTTGATCCAACGACGGGAGACACGGCACACACTGGCAGAGGCACCAATTAGTTCGGAGATCGTCGAGCGCCACTACCAGACGCGTGCCATCCGCCGTATTGCCGAGGCCTTCGAGCGCGACCATGATCGCAAGGCGCTACTCGTGATGGCGACCGGTGCCGGCAAGACGCGCACGGTGATCGCGCTCTCCGATCTGCTCATGCGCTGCAACTGGTCTAAGCGCGTGCTCTTCCTCGCCGACCGGGTAGCACTGGTGAATCAGGCGGTCAATGCATTCAAGCACCATTTACCCGATGCCTCACCCGTCAACCTAATTACTGAGAAGAACGGTGAGGGACGCGTCTTCGTATCGACCTACCCGACCATGATGGGACTGATCGACGAGGCGAGTGACGGCCAGCGGCGCTTCGGGGTTGGCCATTTCGACCTGGTGATCATCGACGAGGCACACCGTTCGGTGTTCCAGAAGTACCGCGCCATCTTCGACTACTTCGATTCGCTTCTGGTCGGGCTCACGGCGACGCCCAAGGACGAAGTGGACCGCAACACATACAGTCTGTTCGATTTGGAGGACGGCGTGCCAACAGACGCCTACTCGTTAGAGGAAGCCGTGCGTGACGGTTACCTCGTGCCCCCCAAGGCCGTCTCGGTCCCTCTCAGGTTTCAGCGGGAGGGCATCACGTACAATGAGCTGTCGGAAGACGAAAAGGACCAGTGGGACGCGCTAGAATGGGACGACGAGGGCACGGTGCCCGACCGAGTAGAAGCTGAGGCCGTCAATAAGTGGCTATTCAATAAAGATACTGTGGACAAGGTATTGGCGCACCTTATGACCCATGGCCTCACGGTCGCCGGCGGCGACCGGCTTGGCAAGACCATGCTATTTGCCAAGAATCAGGACCACGCGGAATTTATCGCTGAACGGTTCAACACCAACTACCCGCACTATAAGGGCGAATTTGCCCGTGTCATCACCTTCAAGACGAAGTACGCGCAGAGCCTGATCGATAACTTCTCAAACAAGGAGAAGGACCCACACCTCGCGATCTCGGTGGACATGCTTGACACCGGCATTGATATCCCAGAGGTCGCGAACCTGGTCTTCTTCAAACTGGTGCGCTCGAAGACCAAGTTCTGGCAGATGGTGGGCCGTGGCACGCGGCTTTGTCCCGATCTGTTCGGTCCGGGTCAAAACAAGGAACAGTTCTATCTTTTCGATTACTGCCAAAACCTCGAGTACTTCAGCCAGGACATCCCGGCCACCGAGGGCTCGGCCGGCGATACCCTCGGCAAGCGCCTGTTCAACGCACGGCTGGAACTAATCGCAACGCTGGACCACCAGGGTGGTAAATCCGATCCGGAGAAGGTCAAGAAGCCCGTATCCGCCGACGACGATCCGGAGACGGACGACGCGGTTCGCTGGTCCCTAGCCGATCTATTGCAGGGTGAGGTCGCGGCGATGAATCTAGACAACTTCGTGGTGCGCCCACGGCGCCTGTTCGTCGAGAAATACGCGAAGCCGGAATCCTGGGTATCCCTGACGGCAGAGGATTTGACGGACCTCTCGCGCGAGGTGGCCGGACTGCCATCAGAGTTAGATCCTGAGATTGAGGAGGCTAAACGGTTCGACCTGCTCGCACTGTATCTGCAACTTAGTCTCCTGCGGAAAGAACCCGGATTCGCCCGGCTGCGCGATCGGATCAAGCAATTAGCCGGACTGCTCGAGGAAATTTCCGCCATCCCAATGGTACAGGACCAGATGGTGCTTATACAGGACGTACAGACCGACGAGTGGTGGCAGAACGTTACTGTCCCGATGTTGGAAGTCATGCGTCGCCGACTCCGGAGCCTTATCCAGCTCATTAACAAACGACAACGCAAACCAGTCTACACCGATTTCGAGGACCTCATGGGTAGCGAGATCGATGTCGACCTGCCAGGCTTCGCCCCTGGCACGGACTACGAAAAGTTCCTGTCCAAGGCACGAGCGTTTCTGCGCGAGCACCTGGACCACATCACCATCGGGAAACTGAGAATGAACAAACCACTCACTGCGACTGACATCGACGAACTGGAGCGGATGCTCATCGAAAGCGGCCTCGGTTCGGCCGACGAGCTTCGGAGCGCGGCTGAAAAGTCTCAGGGACTTGGATTGTTCGTTCGGTCGCTGGTAGGCATGGACCGCAGTGCCGCCAAGGAAGCCATGGGAAACTTCCTTGCAGATAAGTCTCTATCGGCCAACCAGATAGAGTTCGTGAACCTCATCGTCGATCACCTTACGGAACACGGTATTGTCGCCCCTAGTCGGCTCTATGAATCCCCTTTCACCGACATCACGCCTCATGGGCCGGATGGCTTGTTTAGTACTACGGAAGTGGATGAGTTAATGCAGGTGCTCGAAACTGTGCGAGCGAGGGCTGTGGCGGCTTGAGATACTTGTAAACATGGATGAGCGAGTACTGGATTCTACAACTAAGTAAATCGGAGAAATATGTTTTTGGTTAGCCAACCCCTAACTCGCTACTCCGCGGTGTTTTACTAGATAAGTTATTGGGGCTGCGTACTACTCTCTCCAAATCTACTCGGTGATTACTTCGCTCCAATGAGTTGGTAGTCAAAATTAAGCGCGAAGTGTAACGTCACCCACGCACCTCCCGAATTAGGCGCATGTTCCTGTCGTGACGCACACGATCTGGGTCTTCCTGCGTGGCAACCGCTTCCAACTGCGATATGTATTCCTCTGGCAGACGATGTTCTCTCGCTCCAGCCACGACCAGTGCCCGGTACCAGGAATAAGGCCTTCGCGATTGATCAATGTCGGTAGCCTGATATGCCTCGGCAGTTTTCGGCCCCCCTTTGCACACCACGTTGATACAGATCTTTGCATAACCCTTTCCCAAACCTTCGGCTTTGTCCAGAGCACATCTTTCGCTCACCGCAACCCGATAGAGCACACCGAAAACGTGCGCTTTAGGTGAGGACACGGAGACAATGTCGCACTTACCTGAACCGTCTTTACTCCGTTTGTGCCAGCGGAGCATAAAGCCATTCAGTTCTGCGACGCATAATGGCTTGGCTGACGGGCACCGTTTCCGCTCACGAAGCCTCGCACTCAGCATATTCGAACCATAGGCAAAGGTGATAAAGTGATCTTCGTTCATTGTTAGCTTCTCGGTTCACTGATGATTTTCTCGTCGAAGATCTTAACTTGCTCTTCTATAGGCCGGACGTCAGCAAGCCTAAGTCTTTAAACATCTCGTACGCCAGCGCAGAAGAAACGGACAGAACGGGGATGAGTTCAATAGGTATCGGTGTAAGAAAAACGCGTAAATGAAGAAACGATTGAGACCGTTCGAAAAACTATCACCTTGCAATGGGAATCATGTACAAAGATAAACATTCACACGGTAAGGACCTTCTCGCGACACTTTCGCTAAGGATGAACTGGTCTTTGAACCAGCCACCCGTCGCTACAGCCTATGTCATAGTTTTCAGTTATCGTTAACAATGGGTTTTCCAGTAAGTCCACGAGAGAAGTTATCCACCGTCTCGTTGAGGCCGTCTCTGAAATCCTTAAAAATAGCAAGATTTCGTATGCTCGGATCGATAGTGAGGTTCAGAGATGCCATGATTAATTCGTAATACTGTTTCATGAATTCTTTCTTTTTCATTTCGTCGTTTTTACAGATTTCTTCGACGATGCAAATGCACATGGTCATAAGGGCGTATTCCTTGCCAGCGTCCTTCGACAATTGACCTAATTGGAATTGAGACATATCCTCTCCTCAAGGTGTGACTATGTAATTCTACAGGCTCAGGGTGTATGGAGAATCTAATCTGAAATTGCATTCTAAAATGACAAATCACAAGCACTATACTAACAGTGGAATCGTCAATACTCCTGTAGCCTTGTTTGTTGGATTGCTGTCTGATTATACAGCTTAAATAAAAACTATAGACTGTCGTTTCTGGTGAATGGCAGGAGGTTTCCGCATAACCCGCGTGAGGGTTGATACGGCTTGGCATCAAAACCTGGATGATATGTCAAACGCAGGATGGTTTTATGGGAACGAATTCAATTAGCACATGTTTCCGCTTGTAGCATTGGTCGTTACCAGATGTATCACGACCAGCGCCAGAATTCGTGATACTGCAGCGAGACAGGCCGTATTCAATCCGGAAATCAGTTCGTTTCTCTACCAGAGAGGAAGAATCAGAAGGTTTTGAGCTAAACCGGCCAGCGATGATCAGTTCTAGCTGGAATAGCTCGTGGACGTCTCGTGCTCAATTGATGGAATCGAAGAGAAAGAAAGCGGGGAGAGGCAAGTAAATGCTAAACTTATTCCTGACATCGATGAACCAAACACGGAACCAAAGACTGCGGGTCAGTGTTCGGTACTAGAGCTAATCGTAGTGGGTAAGTGATCGCGCAATGGATTTTGGTAAGTAAGGATAATAGAAGCTTACGGGAGTTAGATTCACCACCTAAAAGTAGAATAGATGGCGATTTCTGAATGATATTTGAAGCCGCTAGTTTGAAACGATGAGCAACAATGGTGAACTATATCGAAAAAGGAGTTTAAAATGCCAGCAAAAAGGGTTTTTGATCCAAATGAGTTTTCAGGGCGTGATATGGCGCTGACAATAGTTATGGCACGTATCATCAAAGAGATATGTGGTGATTCCAGATCTAAACTCGATCAGTGGATAGAGGGGATACAATATCTTACGATAACTGTAAACTCCGAATATCCTAATTACCCCCATGATAAGGTCAATGACGGCATTGAAGAAATAAAAAAAATGCTCGTAGAAAACCTTTCACGGGAGTCCTAGTTCTCTCATATACGTCCCAAGTAAAGCCACGAGCCGGACTCGAACCGGCGACCTATTCATTACGAGTGAATTGCTCTACCAGCTGAGCTATCGTGGCCTGCTGAATCCGCCGGCAATATATCCTTCGACAGCAATTTATGCAACTCGTTTTTAGGCCGTCTGAGCCGCCAGCGTGCGCTCGATATTCCCCCGCGTTCCTGCGATATCGAAACAGTCCCGCTGGTTGGTCTGCATGAGCCGGAGCGCCGCGTTCATCGCCTGTTTCTCGGTGAGCAGGCCGTCGCGCACTTCGGCTTCCAGGGCGCGGGCGAGCCACTTCCGCGCCTGCACGGCATAGGCGTAGGCGCTGGTGGGCCAGCCCGTGTCCCCGCCGAAAGCGAACAGCTTGTTGATGGGCACGGCGTGGATGAATCGGCGGACGAAATCGCAGGAACTGAAGGGATCGATGGACCAGGCCCAGCAGAGATCGACCCAGACGTTGGGGTAGTGCTTGGCGAGGGCGATCAGCTCGTGGCTGTAGGGGTAGGCGATGTGCATGAGCACGAACCGGGCGTCGAGGTACCGGGCCAGCAGTCCGCACAGGTTCCCGCTCTTGATCCGGTCCACCGGCATCCGGCTGTGGCCCGCGTAGTATCCGGTGTGGATCTTGAAGGGCAGGTTGTGCTCGATGGACAACTCCACGCCCCGCGCCCAGCCCCAGTCCCCCAGGCACAGCGCGGCTTCTTCCGACGCATTCCCTGGATTACTCAGAACGACCTCCAATGCCCTGGCCGCGTCGGCATCGCTCCGCTCCTCCCACCGGAGCGTCCTGGAATAGGCGTGCTGGGCCTTGACCGCGATGGCGTGCGGAGCGTATTTCGCGTAGATCGCGGCCATGGCTTCCCGCAGGCTGTCCAGGCTGCCCACGGCAATCCCTGTCTCCCGCTCGATTTCCTCCAGGGGCACCTCGCCGTTGCAGAATCCCACCCAGGATAGATCGTAGAGAAAGAACCCGGGCCCGGAGACGTCGGGCTCGCACGCCCAGCAAAAGTTGTCGGTCTGCACGTGGTCCAGCCCCGCGCGGTCCCTCAGAAGGGCCAGTCGCTGGCCCGGAGCCCGCAGCCGCTCGTTCTCCGCCTGCGCCGCCGCCAGCCCGTCGGCCGTGATCTCCGGCATGCCATACACGTCTTCCGCCAGGATGCGCACGGCCTCGCCGTACCCCGTGTGCCGCACGGCCTCCCACGCCTTCCTGACGCGCTCGAAACGGCCGGCCACGTCGCCCTTTCCACGATCGAGGAGGGCATCGACATCCTCCTGCGACGCGCCGGCGACCACGAGATCCGCCGGGACGTAATTGCCGAAGAGATCCTGCAGCACGTCCGGTCCGTCATCGACCCAGTCTTCCTCGAACCTGAGATGCTCGTGGGTGTCGACGAGCCGCGTCTCGTGAATGAACCGGGACAGATCGGACATGGGGGCCTCCCGCGTTGCGTGCGTTCCGGAAAAGGTGAAAGTACGGGTGAAAACCGGCGGAGACCGGAAATACCCCCGGGGTGAGTCGAACACCCGACCAACGGTTTAGGAAACCGCTGCTCTATCCTCTGAGCTACGGGGGCTGGAGTATGGCTCCGGTCCGTGCTCAACATATGAACGCGCCGGCCGGATTGTCAACGCCTTATTGCGGTCGTCCGGCATGGATTGATCTTGTCATCCCCCACGCGCCGCCATATATTCTGACCGCCCTGTTCGGCGGTGCGTCGAGCGGTAGGGAACCAGGCACCAGCAAGCGGGAGACGAGCGGATGAAAGGACTGGTCAAGTACGCGCACGGACCGGTCAACATGGAAGTCCGGGACATGCCGGTCCCGGAGCCCGGTCCCGGGGAAGTCCGGGTGGAGATCCGGGCCGCGGGGATCTGCGGTACCGACATCCACATCTACAAGGACGAGTACCCCTACGACCCGCCCGTCATCATGGGCCACGAGTTCTCCGGCATCGTGGACGAGGCGGCCGGCTCGGACGAATACCGGCCGGGCGACGCGGTGACCGGCATTCCGACCACCGTCGTCTGCGGCGTGTGCAGGTACTGTACGGCGGGCCAGCACAGCCTGTGCGACAGCCGCCTGTCCATCGGCAGCGGGGTGCACGGCGTGTTCACGAAGTACGTGGTCATGCCGGCCTGGGCGTTGCGGAGGATCCCGCGGCACCTCGACCTCGCCATCGGCGCGTTGAGCGAACCGCTCTGCTGCTGCGTCAAGGCCGTCTCCATACGCACGTCCCTGACCGCAGGCGACGTGGCGGTGGTAACGGGACCGGGGCCCATCGGCATGCTGACGACGCAGGTGGCGAAGGCGGAAGGCGCCTACGTCATCCTGACCGGCACCTCGGCGGATACCGAGCGTCTCGAGCTCGGCGCGCGGTGGGCGGACGAGACCGTCAACATCGACGAGGTCGACCTGCCCGGGCTCGTACGGGACCGGACCCAGGGTTACGGCGCCGACGTGGTATACGAATGCTCCGGGTCGGCGGCGGCCACCCGGTCGGCCATCGAGCTGGTGAGGAAGCAGGGCACGATCATGCAGATCGGGCTGCACGGCGGTCCGTTCGAGGTGGACTTCTTCCCGGCTGAACTGAAGGAAATCGACATTCGGACCTCCTTCGCCGGATCGCTGGACGCCTGGGACCGCACCATGGTGATGCTGGACCAGCGCAGGATCGAACTGGAACCCATCGTGTCGGACGTGGTTCCTTTAACCGAGTGGGAAAACGCGTTCCGCCGGCTGCTCGACAGGGAAGGCATGAAGATCCTGTTCGAACCGGTCGACTAGGGCAACGCCGCGGGCGGGGCGCTGCCGGCAGCGCGCTCCGTGTTGTCGGCGAATAGTCACTTTTGAGTAACGAACGCCAAACGGTCAACGCCTATCAAAGAAGGGGAGTTAAATGGACCTGGGATTGAGAGACAGAGTCGCCCTGGTTACGGGATCGAGCCGGGGCATCGGGCGATCGATCGCCCTGGGCCTGGCGGACGAGGGATGTCACGTCAGCCTGAGCGCCAGGGGGGAAGAACGGCTGCTTGAAACCGAAAGGGAAACCGCGCAGCGCGGCGTCGAAACGCTGGCGACGGCAGGAGACCTGACCACGGCCGAGGGCATTGACCGGGTCGTGGAAGCCACGCTGGACCGGTGGGGACGCATCGACATCCTGGTCAACAACGTGGGCGGCAGCGTATGGAATCCTTTCGACGACGTTTCCGACGACGAATGGCTGTATGTATTCAACCTGAACATGTTCGCCGCCGTGCGGGCGACGCGGGCCGTGCTCCCGGCGATGCGTAAGCAGGAAAGCGGATCGATCGTCACGATCTCCTCGATTTTCGGCCGCGAGGCGGGCGGGCCCGCCACGTACAACGCCACGAAGGCCGCGGAGATCTCCATGGGCAAGACGCTCGCCAAGGAAGTGGCCAGGACCGGCATTCGCGTGAACACGGTGGCGCCCGGCTCGGTCATATTCCCGGGGGGCAACTGGCAGAAGCGGCTGGACGCGGATCCCGAGGGCATCGGCAAGTTCGTGGAACAGGAGCTCCCGGCCGGACGCTTCGGCAAACCCGAGGAGATCGCGGACGTGGTGGTCTTCCTGTCATCGGACCGGGCGAGCTGGGTCACCGGCGCCTGCGTCAACGTCGACGGATGCCAGTCTCGTTCGCTGATTTAGGGTCGGCGGAGGATACGCGGAGGATACAAAGAGGATGCGCGGAAGATACAAAGAGGATTCGCGGTATGAGTTCGCGCCTTGAACAACTCGAGCTGCTCGCCAGGAAGGACCCCGGCGACCCCTTCGTGCAGTACGCGATCGCGCTGGAATACGTGAGTTCGGACCGGCTCGAAGAAGCGGCGGGGATCCTGGAACGGCTCATGGAAGCCTCGCCTGATTACTCCGCGGGCTATCACCAGGCCGGCCGGGTCTACGAGAGGCTGGACCGCGACGACGAAGCCCGCAGGTGTTACGAAAATGGTATCGTGGTGGCGGATCGCCAGGGCGACACCAAGGACCTGGAAGAAATGCGGGAGGCCCTCGCTTTTCTCGACTGACCCTCATGCGACCGGAGATCCCGGCAACTGCCGGATGAACCGGCAAGAGATTGGAATAAGGCAAATAGAGCAGAAACTACTGATACGCATCGCCCAGTCCGTATTCGGATGGACCTTCATCGTCATCGGGGTCCTGGGCGTCTTCCTTCCGCTGTTGCAGGGGGTGCTTTTCTTCGTCATCGGGCTGACGATCCTGTCCACGCGCTACGCCTTCGCCCGGCGCATGCTGGCCCGGCTGGAGAAGAAGTACCCGGAAATATATGCGAAGGTGGAACGGCTGAAAGTCCGGTTCGCCGAAAGCAAGCCGCTCCTGGTCACGCTGGGCACGCTGCTGATCGTCCTGCTGGGGGTCGGTATCTACCTGGCCGTGCTGGGGTTCAAAACGGCCTATGCTAAGATTGTGCCGCTCCTGCTGAGTTAGGCGGCGGAACCGCGGCGGAACCGCGTCAGATCAGGCGGCGGATCAGCCGGCGGCTGCGCCGGTCCAGCCGGTCGAGGTCGGGGATCTCGTACCGGTTGCCGTGCTCGTCCGTGATCAGGATACGGCCCGGCGACAACTCCATCATGCCCTCCCTGAGGTCCCGCATCGGGATCTTTACCTCGCCCCGGTCCGTCTCCACGGAGAAGAACGACGTGCCTCCCCGGCCTTCCATATCCATGACGCGCTTAATCTTCGGACGGAAGTAGCGCCACTCGATCTCATCCCGGATGATGCGGCCGGTCTCTTCGTCGCAGGCTCCCGGGTCGGCCACGATGCCCAGGTACTCGTCTTCCTGGTCGAAGAAGGTGATGTACCGGCTTTCGAAGGACAGCGGAAAGGCCTGGCGGATCTTCACGTTGAAGAACAGGTCGCCCGCGATGGAAAGGGTGGGCGGCTGGTCGTCCCGCCGTTCGAGGCGTATGGCGGCCGGATCGAGAAAGGACATGGCTTAACCCTCCACGCCCACGATGCTGGACACGTTGGTGTGCAGCTGGACCAGGCGGTAGTACTCGCCCTGCCGGTCCAGCAGTTCCTCGTGGGTACCCAGTTCCACGGGCTCGCCGTTCTTGAGCACGAGCAGCCGGTCGGCGTCTCTCAGGGTGGACAGCCGGTGGGCGATGGCGAGCGTCGTGCGGCCTTCCATGAGCCGTCCCAGGGCTTCCTGGATCTTCTTCTCCGTCTCCAGGTCGAGGGCCGAAGTGGGCTCGTCGAGGATCAGGATCCGCGGGTCGTGCAGGATGGCCCGGGCGATGGCCACCCGCTGGCGTTCCCCGCCGGAAAGCCTTCCGCCCCGTTCCCCGACCGGCGTATCGTACCCATCGGCCAGCTTGACGATGAATTCGTGGGCGTTCGCGTTGACGGCGGCCTCGATGATCGCCTCCCGGGACGCTTCCTGGTTGCCGAAGCGGATGTTGTCGGCCACGGAACCGGAGAAGAGGAAGGGGTCCTGCTCCACGTACCCGATCTGGCTTCGAAGCTGCATCAGGTCCATCCGGCGCACGTCGATGCCGTCGATGAGGATCCCGCCCCCGTCGACGTCGTAGAAACGGCACAATAGCTTGATGAGCGTGGACTTGCCGGCGCCCGAGTGCCCCACGAGGCCGATCATCTCGCCCGGTTCCACGTGCAGGCTGATGCCCTTCAGCACGGGCTGGTGCGCCACGTAGCCGAAGTTGACGTCCTGCAGCACAAGGCGTCCCTCGAAGCGGGGCACATCGACGGTTTCGCCCGGGGTATAGTCCTCGATGGGACTGTCGATGACCTCGAAGGTGCGGGTGATGGCGGTCATCATCTCGGGGATCCAGTCGGCCATGCTCGTCAATTGCTGCACGGGACTGTAGAACATGGCCAGGTAAAGGAAGAAGGCCATCAGCATGCCGGTGGTCATTTCATTCGACTGTACCTGCAGCCCGCCGTACCACCAGACGAGCAGCCCGCCCACCGACACCAGGAAGGCGAGGAGGGGGCGCACGGTGCGCGACCGGACGTGGATGTTGCGCTCGGCCGTGAACACCTTCTCGTTCTCGAGCTGCATGTCCCGGCTCTGCCTTTTCTCCTGGGCGAAGATCTTCACCACCCGGATTCCGGCCAGCGCGTCGTTGACCCGCTCGAAGAAGGTCGCCCAGCTGTCCCACGACCTGCCGTAGAACCACATCAGGTACCGCTTGATGTGGATCGAGGCGAAGATGATGGCGGGGATGGGGACCAGGACGAGGATGGCCAGTTCCCAGTTCAGGTAGAACAGCACCGCGGTCATGCCGATCACGAGCAGTCCCTGCTGAATCACCTGCGGCGCGAAATCGATCCAGAAGTAGTGGATCGACTTGGCGTCGCGGGCGATCCGGGCCATGAGTCCGCCCGTCTGCTGCATGTCGTAGTACTTGAGGGGCAGCAGCTGCAGGACGTTCAGCAGTTCGGACCGCGCGTCGTAGGCCAGCCGGTCGCCGAGCACGGCCAGCATTCTGCCGCTCACGATGGTCACCCCGGTATGGACGATACGGGACACGGCCAGGAGGGCGACGATCAGCGGAAGCCATATGTACATGCTCGGGTCCACCAGGACCTGGTCGACGAGGATCATGGTCAGATAGGGAGGCAGCAGGTCGATGGCCGAGGCGGCGATCGTTACGGCCATGGCGACGACCAGCGTGCGCCAGTGGGGCAGGCAGAAAGACCACAGGCGCCGGAACGTGCGCAGGTGCGCTTCGCGGCTCGACCAGTCCGGTACCGGCTCCTCGGTTACCGGCTCCGTGTGATCCGGGCTTCCATCCGGACCGATCAGGTGCAGCAGCGACTCGACGGCGTCCGACATGTCCTGCGCCACCGCGTGGGTGTACCGGAGCAGCCTGATCTCCCTGCCGTCCACCGTGGCCATGAGCGCGCTCGCGCCCACCAGGGGCTCCACGCCCAGCGCGGAGATGTCCGCCAGGGGCAGGGCGTGCGTCAGTGTCCATTGCCCGCCGGACCGCGTGGCCACCGCCAACCGGCGCCGGGTCACGGCCAGCATGGATTCCGCGATGCCGCCGTCCGGCGCCAGGTCGGTCCTGCAGGCGAAAATGAGTTCGGCCCCGGAGTCGCCCGTCGGCAGGTCGGCCTCTATCAGACCGGTCAGTTCAGACGGTATCTTGTTTAGAAGGGGCATAAGGGACCGGCAGGTGTGTCTGATATCGTTTGAGTTTTATCGCGGGCGCAACCAAATCCCGCGGCGGCCTTCAGAACAGTTTCGGATGCAGGGCGGCCGCCAGGGTCTCGATCGCGCGGATGAGCCTTGGCGCGGGCCGGAGCAGCCAGTTTTCCGGGATCAGGACGACGCGCTCGTCGCGCACGGCGTCCAGGTCCTGCCAGCCTTTGAGCGCTTTCGCCCGTTCAAGGTATCTCTTCGTCGTATCCTCGGGGTCCTGCCCTTCACCCAGGGTGGAAAGAAGGACCTGCGGATTCCTGGAAACGATGTGCTCCAGGTTGTACACCGCCCACGTGCGGGGCGCCAGGTCGTCGGCCACGTTCCGCCCGCCGGCCCGCCGAATCACGGCCGAAACAAAGGTCTCGGGTCCGGGTGTCCAGTTCTCGTCTCTGAACGGACTCCCTACGAACACCGAGGGACGTTCGCTTTCGGCCAGTTCCCCGACCCGGTCCGAAACCGCGGCCAGTCTCTGACGGTAGCCGGCCAGGAGCTCGCGCGCCGCTTCCTCCCGCCCGGCAAGCCTGCCCACCGTGGCGATCGCATCGAGCACTTCCTCGACCGACTGGGGGTCGATCACGAACACCGGGACGTCCAGGGCTCTCAGGCTGAATATCAATTCCCGCGAGTTGCCCGTCGAGGCCAGCACGAGGTCCGGGTCCAGATCGACGATTTTCTCCAGGCTCATGGCCGTGAGGTCGCCTATTTTCGCGATCTCCCCGGCTTCCGGAGGATAGTCGCAATAGTTCGTGACACCGACAACCGAGCGCCCCGCGCCCACGGCGAAAAGCAGTTCGGTATTGCCTGGTATGAGGGATACGATTCGCTGCGGCACACTGTGGACGGTCACCGTGGTTCCGGCAACGTCCGTTTCACTCACCTGGCTGGAGACCGCCCGGGGTATCATAAGGAGACAAAGAAGTAGAAAACACCTCGGGGAGCTCGAAACGTACCTCGCATTCGTTCTGGGCGTCACATTGGGCAGGGCACTCGTTTTTGCGGTATACAATATAGGCGAAGCCGGCTAAAAAGGTACTATTTTTTGAAATTCGCAACTAAATTGATTCGAAGCATAAATCACGGAAAACAGCGACCTTTCAGTTGCGTCATTTGCGCCGTCCGTGGCCGGCCCGCATGGGTCGATACGGCCGTCTAAAGGAAGGAAAGCATACGATGGGACGATTCGAATATTGCCTGAACACCAGTACGATCCGTTCACCGGGCGTCTCCGTCCTGGAATACGTGGATATCGCGGCCGACGCGGGGTATGACGGTATCGAGCCCTGGGTCGAGGAGATCGATGCCTGGATCGAAGGCGGCGGGACGCTGGAACAGGTGCGGGAACGCGCCGCCGCCCGCGGAATCCGGATCGTGAACCTGATCGCCTTCTACGAATGGGCGGTCCCCGAAGCCGATCGCCACGCCCGGGGTCTGGAGGAGGCGAGGCGGTGCTTCGAAATGGCCGGGTTCCTGGGATGTCCCTTCGTAGCCACGGCGCCCCAGGGGATTCACGACCGGCGGGTCGACCTGTTTTCGGTCGCCCGCAGGTTCGCCGAACTGACCGAGTCCGTTTCGGATCTCTCTCCGAAGCCCCTGCTGGAGTTCTGGGGCGTGGCCCGCACGCTGGGAACGGTGGGGGAAGCCCTGCTCGTGGCCGCCGAAAGCGGCGTGCGGGACGCCAGCCTGCTCACGGATATCTTTCACATGTACAAGGGCTCGGGGCACCAGCGGGGCATGGACTACCTCGATCCCGGCCGCCTGGGCCTGGTCCACGTGAACGACTACCCGCCGGTACCGCCGCGTGGGGAGATCGAAGACGGGCACAGGGTCTATCCGGGCGACGGTGAAGCGCCGTGGGGCGAGATCGTGGCCAGTCTGGAAAGGCAGGAGTACCTGGGCATGCTGTCCCTCGAACTGTTCAATCCGGCCTACTGGGCCGACGGACCGGTGGCAACCGCACAGAGAGGACTGGAAAAACTGCGGGCATGCGTCGAAAGCGCGTGATCCGGAACGGGCGGGTCTAAACGGCAACTTCCATCGCTTTCACCCGCCGCGCTCATCCCTTCTCCATCATGTCCACTGCCACACTGCCACATTCCGACCGGCACACGCCGGGTACCCCTCACGCGGCCCGGCCCGTCTCCGCCGGGCTCACTCTTCGGGCGGTAGCCGTCGGATGCGTCCTCACCATCCTGTTGACCATCTGGTCGCTCTCCTCCGAATTCGTAACGCGCGGCTCATTCATCACCGTCACCCACCTGCCGGTGGCGGCGCTGCTGCCCTTCCTCCTGATGGTCCTGCTGGTGAACCCCTGCCTCAAATTTACCGGCTTCGGCCGTCCCTTCAACAGCCAGGAACTCATCGTGATCTTCTTCCTGGTCTTCACGGCTTCCGTCATTCCGGGCTGGGCCTTCAGCAATTACGCGATTTCGATCATCAGCGGTCCCTACTACCACGCCAGTCCCGAAAACCGGTGGGCGGACCTCTTCCTCGACTATCTGCCGTCCTGGCTGGTCGTCCAGGACCACCTGGGCGGACTGAACCAGTTCTACGAGGGCGTGTATACGACGCGAAACATACGCTGGCAGATCTGGTTCGTGCCCATGTTCTGGTGGGTGACCTTCTACATCGCCCTGTTCATGGTCGGCGCCTCGATCATGGTCATACTCCGGAAGCAGTGGGTCGAACACGAGCGTCTGGCCTTTCCCCTGGCCCAGGTGCCCCTGGCCCTCGTCGACGGCGCCGAGGAGAAGGCCCTCTTCCCCCGGATCGCCCGCGCCCGCCTGTTCTGGTGGGGGTTCGGGGCCACGCTGTTCATCATGGCCTGGAACATCTTCAGCTTCTTCGACCTGATGCCCGCCATCCCCCTCGGCGCGGGCCACGCCTTCCCCCTGACACTGTACGAGTCCTTCCATCCCATCCAGGTCCGCCTGAACTTCCTGCTGATCGGGGTGGCCTACTTCACGCGGGTGGAAGTGCTGCTCAGCGTCTGGCTGTTCTATCTCATCCGCATCGTGCAGCAGGGCGTGATGACCCGCGTCGGCGTGCCGGGTCCCCTGGAGATGATGCACTTCCAGCACCTGTCGGGCTTCTTCGTGTTCGTGCTGTTCGGGCTGTGGATGGCGCGCAGGCATATCCGCGACGTGGTGCGGAAGGCCCTGGGGAAGGCGCCTGAAATCGATGACTCGCGGGAGTTCTTTTCATACCGCACGGCCGTGCTATGTTTCTCCGGCGGTTCGATTTACATGGTTTTCCTCTTGTGGAGCACCGGCATGACGCTCTGGGTCGTGGCGCTCATGATGTTCGTGCTGCTGATCCTGTACATGGGGGTGACGCGCGTGGTGGCCGAGACCGGCCTGGCGTCCCTTGACCTGCCGTACAACAGCGCCAACGAAATCACCTTCAGGTTCGTCGGATCGCAGCACATCGACGCCCGGACCATCACGGGGATGTGGCTTTGCCAGACGTTCACGCGGAACTGGCGGACCCTCGGCATGTGTTCCATGGCGCACGCCGCGAAGGTCGGCGACGGCATGGGCGGCGTGGGAAGGGGGGTATTCGGCGCCATCGCGCTTTCGCTTGCCATCGGCTTCATGACGGCCCTGGTGTACACGCTCTACCTGGGATACGACATGGGGGCGTCCCAGCTCCAGGCCGGCGGTTTCGAATCGGGCGCGAAGGGCTACTGGACGCAGCTGGAGACGTTTCTGACGAACCCGCAGGCCATGACGCCGTCCCAGCTGACCATGGTGTTGAACGGCGTATTGATCTCGGCGTTTCTGATCTGGGCCCATCACCGGCTTCACTTCTGGCCCCTCCATCCCGTGGGGTTCGGGATCGTCACCACCTATGCGGCGGATATGGCTTTCCTTTCCATCCTGATCGTCTGGATAATCAAGTCCGTCGTCCTCCGGCTCGGCGGCGTGTCGCTTTATCGCCGGGGCCAGCCGTTTTTCATCGGCATCCTGGCCGGCTATGCCCTGGGCGTATTCCTCACCTTCCTGGTGGACGCGGCCTGGTTCCCGGGCGCGGGACACGTCGTGGACGGCTGGTAGCACCGCGGCGCAAACGGACTGCACGATTCGGCGCGGTGCGGCGCGATTGGCGCAATCGGTGCGGCGCGATCGGCGCAATCGGTGCGGCGCGATCGGCGCAATCGGTGCGGCGCGATCGGCGCGGCTCAATCGTTCTTTTACTGGCGGTTTATTCGGCATTATGTTCACTGCGTAAGAGATAGGAAACCCATACATGAACCTGTCCATTCTCGATCAATCGCCCATAAGACAAGGGGTAACGGCCGAACAGGCCTTCCAGGAGACCCTGACCCTGGCCCGGGAAGCCGAAAGACTGGGCTACCGGCGTTTCTGGGTATCCGAGCACCACAACGCCCACTGCCTGGCCGGCAGTTCGCCCGAGGTGCTGCTCGCGGCCATCGGGGCGGCCACGGAGGACATGCGGATCGGGTCCGGGGGCGTCATGCTGCCCTATTACAGTCCCTTCAAGGTCGCCGAGAGCTTCTCCGTGCTCACGAATCTCTACCCGGACCGGGTCGACCTCGGCGTCGGACGGGCGCCCGGCGGGGACATGAAGACGGCTCGGATGCTCGCCCCCGGCGCGGGACCCCGGTTCGAGCAGTTCCCCGAACTTGTCGCCGAACTGGTGGAGATCCTTCAGAACAAGAATTTCGAACCGCGTGTCACGCCCCCCATCCAGTCTCCGCCCCCCGTGTGGATGCTCGGATCCAGCCCCGAAAGCGCCATGCTGGCCGCCCGGCTGGGACTCCCCTACAATTTCGCCCTGTTCATCAACAGCAACATCGACCCGCGCATCCTGGAGTTCTACCGGCACTATTTCGAGCCTTCCGCCCAGACGCCGCGGCCCGAGGCCTGCATCGCGATCAATGTCATCTGCGCAGACAGCGAGGCGGAGGCCGACAGGCTCGCCCTGAGCCGCGACCTGCTCTTCGCCCGCTTCGCGTCGGGAAAGCCCAGCAACGTCGTACCCACCGTGGAAGAGGCCGAAAAGCACCGTTTCAGCGAGGCCGAGCGCGCCTTTCTGGACGACAAGTTCCGCCTGGCGGCCGTGGGCGGTCCGGACCAGGTCAGGGACACCATCGACCGGCTCGCGGAAAAGTTCGGCGCCGACGAGGTCATGGCCGTCACCATCACCCATGACTTCGAAGCCCGGCTGCGGTCCTACGAACTCCTGGCCGAAGTGTACCGGTAGAGTTTGTCAATTAGGATTGCCTGCCGGGTGCGAAGCGACTACATTACGATTGCCCCGGACCTCTCCGGGATTGCCGTGGGCCTCCCCGAACGCAAAAACAGACAAGGAGCATCGGATATGACCATGGTCATGGAACAAACCGTGCTGAGCGACGAGCAGATTTCGTTCTACCATGCGAATGGGTTTCTCCACATCCCGGAGGTATTCACGCCGGAGGAAACGGCCGAACTGTCGGACCAGATGGACCGGCTCGTCGAGGACTGGGCGTTCACGAGCCCCGGATGGAACGGTCCCTGGCGCCTGGCCTACATGGATCCGGAGACGGAGGCAAAGTCAAAGCTCACGGCCATGCACGACCTCCACTTCTATTCCCAGGCCTGGGCCAGGGCCGTCGCCAATCCACGGCTGGTCGAGGCCCTGTCGCAGCTGCTCGGCCCGAACGTGGAGTTGCACCACACCACGCTGCACATCAAGCCGCCCCAGACCGGGCATCCCTTCCCCCTGCACCAGGACAACCCGTTCTACGGTCATCACGACGGCCGGTACATCGACGTCCTCGTCCACCTGGACGACACCTGCCACGAAAACGGCGAGATACGGTTCCTGGCGGGATCGCACAAGTCGGGCCATCTGCAGCACATCACCGAAACGGAAGAGGGTCCCTGCGCACCCCATCTGCCGACGGACGAGTACAAGCTGGAAGACACGGTGCCCGTACCCGCCAGGGCCGGCGACGTGGTCATCTTCTGTATCGACACCGTGCACGGCTCCTACATCAACCAGACCAGGCGCCCCCGGAGGCTCGTACGCATGGGTTACCGGAATCCCGACAACCGGCAGGAATACGGGCAGAGCTTCGGCCGGCCCGGGCTGATGGTCTGCGGCTACCGGGAGCGGCGGCCGGGCGACGAACTCCTTCCAGGTAAATGATGTCCGCCATCCCCCTTCTGGGATATTCCGACCGGCTGTCCGGCCGGCCCGGCGACGAAATCGCGTTCAAAGTCAGCAGCGAGGCGTCCGAGCCCTATGACGCCCGTCTCGTTCGGGTGATCTGCGCCGATCCCAATCCCGCCGGCCCGGGGCTTCAGCTGGAAGAGGTCGATCTGCCCTTCGGCGGCCGGTTTCCATCCCGGACACAACCCTTTTACCCGGGCTCCCACGCCGTCATCCCTCTTGACGGACGGTTCCGCGCCCGCCGTGGAATCGCCGTCTCCGCCACGATCTGGCCGACGACGCCCCAAAAAGCGCGCCAGGGAATCGTCAGCTGCGGCGGCAGCGGAAGGAAGCCGGTCCTTAGTCTTTGCCTTGACCGAGGCATCGTCACTGCGGTCGCCCGTTCATCGTCGAACCAGGAGACCACCGCCGCCTGTCGAGGCGAGCCGGTCAGGGCCAGGCGATGGTACCGGGTCTGGGCCAACTATGATGTCGTAAACGGCACCATGAGCATCGGATGCCGCGCGCTCGACGCACCGTCCGGTCCGGCCAACTTCACGGTGGCGGCCATCGGATCCGTACCCGTCCGGGACCTGGACCGACTGGTGATCGCCGGAGTGGACGGAGACTCCGTCCAGGCGCATTTCAACGGGAAGATCGAAGCGCCTTCCCTCGCCGACGTTCCCGTGGAGGAAATCGACGACCGCGAGTACGACGTCAGAAACCACCAGGGCGCCTGGGCCCTGTGGGACTTCGCCCGCGACACGAGCTCGACGCGGGTCGTGGACGTGGGACCGCTGGCGCTGCACGGACGCCTGGTCAACATGCCCGCCCGGGCCATGACCGGTTCGAAGTGGACCGGGGAGGAGATGTCCTGGAAGCACGCGCCGGAACAGTACGGCGCCATTCACTTTCACGAAGACGATATTTACGACTTCGGCTGGGAAACCGATTTCACCTTCACGATTCCGGACGACATGAATTCCGGGCTCTACGCGGCCCGCGTCCGGTGCGGCAGGCACGAGGATATGATGCCCTTCTACGTGTGTCCGCCCCGGGGCGGGCGGAGGGCCGATCTGTGTGTGCTGGCGTCCACGTTTACCTACACGGTCTACGGCAACCACGCCCGTCCCAATTTCCATCCTTCCTGGCTGGACCGGATCGGCGCATGGGACGCGTACCCCTGGAATCCGGCGGTTCACCGGGAATACGGCCTGTCCACCTACAACTTCCACACCGACGGAAGCGGGATCTGCCACGCCAGCCACCGGCGGCCCCTCTTCTCCATCCGTCCGGGCTATATCACCTTCGGCGCCACGGATGGGGATTGTTCGGGACTGCGGCACCTGCAGGCGGACACCCATCTCTACGCGTGGCTCGAGAAGATGGGCATTCCCTTCGACATCGTCACCGACCAGGAACTGCACGACGACGGCATCGACGCGATCGAGGGGTATCGCGCCGTCACCACGGGTTCCCATCCGGAATACCACACGCCCCGCACGCTCGACGCGCTGCAACAGTACCGGGAACGGGGCGGTCATTTCATGTACCTGGGCGGGAATGGATTCTACTGGCGCATCGCCGTGCACCCCGAGGGGAACGGCACCCTCGAAATACGGCGCAACGAAGGCGGGATCCGGGCCTGGGCGGCCGAACCGGGCGAGTATTTCCAGGCCTTCGACGGCGGTTACGGCGGACTCTGGCGACGGAACAACCGGCCACCCCAGCAGCTTGCCGCGGTGGGGTTTTCCGCCCAGGGCAATTTCCACGGCTCATACTATCGAATCGACCCGGGCGCCCGCGCGAACCCGGAGACCGCGTGGATCTTCGAAGGCGTGGAGCACGATACCGTGGGCGATTACGGGTTCAGCGGCAACGGGGCCGCCGGATTCGAACTCGATCGGGCCGACTACCGGCTGGGAACACCCGAAAACACCCACGTCGTCGCCAGCTCGGAAAACCACCACGCGTCTTTCGTTCCCGTGCCCGAAGAACTGCTCACCCACATCACGACCTGGTCCGGGGAGCCGGTCGAGAAACTGGTGCGGGCGGATATGGTGTACCAGCGGTCGGACTCCGGCAGCCAGCTCTTCTCCACGGGGTCCATCACCTTTTGCGGCAGCCTTTTGTACAACGACGCCGACAACGACGTCTCCCGGATCGTGGCCAACGTGCTGCGCCGATTCCTGTCGACTGAATCGACGGACAAGCCCCGTTCACCATGAAGATCGCCGTATACGCCGACGTGCACAGCAACCTGGACGCCCTGGAAACCGTCCTGGACCACATCGACCGCTGGCGTCCGGACCTGGTCCTGTGCGCCGGTGACTTGATCAACCGGGGGCCGGAACCCTGGGCCGTCACGGAACGTGTGCTGAACCGCGCCGAAGCGGAAGACGCCGCGGTAATCCTGGGCAACCACGAACGTTACGTGCTTAAGTCCGGAACGGGGGAACTACCGGGCCAGGGCCCTGAATCCGAGATCATCCGGCACGCCAGGTGGACGTATGACCAGCTGGATGGCCTGGTCGAGCCGCTCCAGGCCCTGCCCGTCCAGTGGAACATGCATGACGAGTCGGGGCGTGAAATCAGGATGGTGCACGCGTCCATGCTGGGCGATCGCAAGGGGATCTTCCCCGATGATACGGAAGCGTCATTGCGCGAGAAAATCGCGCCGGCGCCACACGTCCTTCTGGTGGGCCACACGCACCGGCCGCTGATCCGGACCGTGGACGATACCCTGGTCGTCAACGTGGGCGCGGCTGGCGCGCCCTTTGATCGCGATCCCCGCGCGGCCTATGGGCAACTGACGCGCGAGGACGGCGTATGGCAGGCCCGTATCGTGCGGCTGGCATACGACCGCGAACGGGCGATCGCACGTTTTCACGAATCCGGGTATCTGGCGGAGTGCGGCGATTTCGCCCGGCTCATCCTCGCCGAATTCCGCGAGGCCCGGTCGCTGATTCCGGGTTGGTACCGGGCCTATGAAGACCCGGTAATGCGCGGCGAGATTTCGGTGAAAGCGTCGGTGGACCTTTACCTGGAGACCTGCGAGATCGCAGGGTGAAGGCATCCTGGACCTGTACCTTGACTCCTTCAGGATCGCCGGGGGATGGCGGGCTTCATCGGCCGCGGTCCCGGGCGGCCCGCCTGACGTCATTCAGATTGACCTGCCCGTGATGCGCCCGAAATTCAGCACAACCGGGCATTCAGAAACGAGAGGGCCATGATGCCGAAGAACATCGTCGTACTGATCACGGATACCTTCCGGCACGATAACCTGGGGAGCCGCGCGGAGCGGCCCGTCCGCACGCCCGAGCTGGACCGTTTTGGGGCCGAGCGCGCCACCGAGATCACCCGTTGCCACATGGGCAGCTTCCCCACGATCCCCCATCGCACCGATTTCGCGACGGGCGTCACCGGATGGCCGCACTACGGCTGGCAGCCCATCGACCTGAGCGGACCGAACCACGCGGGGAAAATGCTCGGCGAGCAGGGATACGCCACCCAGCTGATCTGCGACTGTCCCCACCTGTTCAAGGCCCGTTTCACGGATGGTTTCGACGCGGCGTACCAGAACCGCGGACAGGAAGGCGACAAGCCATTGCTCCACCTGAACGACCCCGTCGAGACCGTCGTCCAGGACGACAAGACCCGCGTCAGCCCCCGGTTCCGCGGGCACACGCTCGTCAACCAGCACCGCTGGATCAACCGGTACTACCGCTATGAATCCGACGTCTTCTCGGCCGGCACCGCGCGGACCGCCATCCGCTGGCTCGAGGAGAACGCCGGATCCGCCCCGTTCTTCCTCTGGGTGGATTTCTTCGACCCCCATGAACCGTGGGACCCTCCCGAGTACCTGGTGCGGCGATACGACCCCGGTTACGCCGGACCGCCGATGCTGCATCCGAACTACGGTCCGTCGTCCGCCTACACGCCGGAGGAACTCCACAACCTGTGGGCCCACTACGCGGCCGAGGCGGAGCTCGTGGACCGGCATATCGGCCGGGTCCTGCAGAAAATCGACGACCTGAACCTGTGGGAGGACACCATCGTCGTCGTCATGTCGGACCACGGCATGTCCATCGGCGAACATGACCGGACCGGGAAATCCAACATCCAGGAGGACGACGGAAGGTACTGGCCCATCTACCCCGAGATCGGACACGTCATGCTGATGCTCGCCGGCGGCGAAGTGCCCCGCGGCGCCAGACTCCCGATCATCACGCAGACCATCGATCTGTTCCCCAGTATCTGCGAACTGGCCGGCGTCCCGGTCGATCCGCCGAAGCCTTTCGACGGCGCCTCCTTCGCCAGCGCCGTGCTGGAAGGCCGGCAGGTCCATCGGGAGTACGCGGTCAGCGGCTGCCATATCGCCGATCCGGACGGCGGCCTGCCTCGCAGGGCCACGACGCCCTTCCTCGTGACGGACCAATGGGGTTACGCGCCGGTGGGCGCCGACGGCAGGCCCGAACTCTACGATCTCTCGAGCGACCGCCTGGCTCGTAACAATATCGCCGCCGGCCATTCGGACACACTGGATGACCTGCACGGACTGTTTCTTGCGCATCTGGCGGAAAACAACGCCCCGGACGACGTTGTCGCCATCTGGAGCAGATCGGGCGGCGGCGGGAATCTTGAAGGAAAGTGGGCGATAGACTACGCCGGGGAATAGGCATCCCGAGGCGAATCGATAAGGCCGGACAACCCCATGATCATGTGACCTATGGCAACCGAAGAAGATACCGTCAGATTTCAGAAACTGGTCCACCGGTTCGATCCCCACGCCTCGTTGCACAGCTACCACCGTTTGCCCGGCGGATATTCGGCCGACGTGACGGTCCTCGAGCTCGAAACCCGGGGCGGCACACACAGGAAACTCATCCACCGCCTGCATGGCGAAGTCGACCTGCGGCAGAATCCGAACGTGGCCTCGGACGAGTTTCGCGTGCTGCAGTTGACCCACGCGGCGGGCCTGGCCTCTCCGGCTCCGGTTTACCTGGACGTCAACGATCCCCTGTTCTCCACGCCGTCCATCGTGGTGGAGTACGTGGAAGGCGTTACCGACCTGAAACCCGACGATCCGGCGGATTACGTAATGCAGATGGCCGGCGAGCTGGCCAGGATCCACCAGGTGGACACCGCCGGGCGGGATCTCGACTTCCTGTTGAAAGTGGAGGATGGCTGTAACGATCTGCTTGGGAGACATGCAGATACGGATATTGCCTCAACCGTTGAACGCACCTTGCTCGATCTGCTCGATTCATACTGGCCGCGGCCCCGCGGGAATGCCCCCGTCGTCCTGCACGGAGATTACTGGCCGGGCAACACGTTGTGGAAGGAGGGCCGCCTCTCGGCAGTCATCGACTGGGAGGACACCCGCCTGGGGGATCCGCTCTTCGACGTGTCGAACGCCCGGTTCGAGATCCTCATGCTCTTCGGTCCGGAAATCATGGACACCTTCACCCGCCACTACGCATCCCTGAATCCGGTGGACTTCGGGTGCCTGCCGTGGTGGGACCTGTACACCGCCCTGCGGGTCGTGAACAAGCTAGGTTTTCTCGCCACGGCCGAACGGGACGAAACCCTGATCCGCGCCGATCACAGCTGGTTCGTGGAACGGGCGCGAAGCCGCCTTGGATCCTGCCGATCCGGGGGCTGAACGCGAAAATAACCCTTGCCTGAACCCCCCTGTGGACGTACATTACACGCCGAAGTTTTCGGGGCGTAGCGCAGTCAGGTAGCGCACCAGCATGGGGGGCTGGTGGTCGCTGGTTCAAATCCAGTCGCCCCGATTTCGGCAAGGCGGCCCGCCGGGCCCTTGCCCCTGTTTGGCCATATATCGGGGCGTAGCGCAGCCCGGTCAGCGCGCCTGCTTCGGGAGCAGGAGGTCGGGAGTTCAAATCTCCCCGCCCCGATCCGATTACTCCAGCACTTTCGACGTATCTTTCCATCCTTCCTTTTCTGATTCCGAGCCCGCTGCCTCCACAACTTCCCGGCCTGGAAGTCCGGCGCGCAGCCGAAACCGGGCGTTGCGATCGACCGCTTCGATCTGCCAGACCGCCAGGTCAGCCAGGTCCGCCTGGTCAGCCAGACCGCCAGTCGGTCAGTCCGTCAGTCCGTCAGGGGGTGTGAACGCGCGCCGGGTTGACCTGTAAACCGGAGGAATTCCCCATGTCGAATCGAAACTCCCTACTGTCGGTCGTCATCGTGTTTCTGGGCGCCGCGCTCCTCGCGCTGCCGTCGTGCACAGCCCGGTCCCAGGTCTCCGAACAGCCCGACACGCCCTTCAAGCTCGCCACCTTCGAAGCCGCGGGGACGATCCGGATCGGCATGTCGATCCAGGCGGTCCAGGCGGACCAGGCGGACCAGGCGGGCCAGGACCGCCTGATGGACCTGCACGAGGCGAACGCCCATGTCACGGAGCGGCTGGGCCTGCCCCCCGTTTCCATTCCGAAGGAGATGCGCGCGTTGATCGAGCAGTACGATGCCGTGTCGGGCCGCATGTACGCGATCGCGAACTACATGGGTGCGGAGAACAGGCTGTCGAACGAGGACCTGGCCTTCGTTTTCGATCCGGACGAAGTATCCATCAAGGCGCCGATCAAGTACCCCTACAACCTGCTCGCGGCCGCGGCCAATTACCGGGCCCACGCCGATGAGATGGAAGAATCGGCCATCGGCGGCGCGGGGTTCGCCGCCGTGGAAGTGGACGTGGACGCCGAAGAACCGTACTTCTTCGCCAAGTCGCCCCGGTCCACCATCATCGATCCGGGCGAACCGTACTACGTGCCGGAGGACGTGAACATCGACTGGGAAGTCGAACTGGCCATCATCATAGGCCGGCCGGCCCTGGACCTGACCCTGGAAAACGCCCACGACCACGTATTCGGTTACAGCATCGTGTTCGACGTAAGCCGGCGGGGCGGCCCGGGACTCAAACCCATAAACCGCATGTTCCCCGGGCCGAACTGGTTCAACAGCAAGAGCAGCGACCGCGCCGCGCCTTTCGGCCCGTACATCGTGCCCAAGGAGTTCATCCGGCACGACGACCTCGAGATCAGGACCTGGGTCAATGGCGTGATCAAGCAGGACAGCAACACCAATTACATGATTTACGACGAAGCGCATATGCTCCGTTATCTGAGTTCGGTGCAGACCCTCTATCCGGGCGACGTGATCGCCACGGGCACGCCGGACGGCGTGGGACGGGCCCGCAACCCGCCCGAGTACCTCATGCCGGGCGACGTGGTGGAAATGGAAATCGAAGGGATCGGCAGGCTCGTTACGCCCATGGAAGCCAAACCCTGAATCGAGGGATCGATGGAAGACGTCTTGAAGTCCGCCGCATCCGGCACCGGACCACGGCCCTTTCACCGTGTCCGCGGGATGGCGACGCGTTGCGCCCTCGTATTGAGCGGGGCCGTGTTCACCGCCTGCGGGTCTTCCTCCGACCCTGGCAACGGGACGCCCGCCCCGCCGCCCATCGTCGACGAATACGTCCTCCGGGCCGACGCGCTCGTGGAGGACCGCACTCCGCCGGAACCCGATCCCGCCAGCTACGGCATGGATCCGGAGACCGGCCGGTTCAACTACCCCGCGGCCACGCCCCATCAGCACGAACCGAAGCCCTTCGAAGGCCAGCTGGACTACTGGGATACGAACGAGTACGCGAAGGACATGACCGTCGAGGCCTACTACCCGATCACGGTCGAGCCCTTCCACACCTGGCAGAACATCGTGGATTTCGACGGCCGCCGGTACATGTACCAGTACGTCCGGCGCGCCCTGAAGATCTATGACATCACCGATCCCCGGGACCTGAAGGTCGTGCACGAAAAGGGGAGCACGTGGACCGGGGACGGGCCCGGCGAAGAAGTGAATCCCTACGGCGAAGGCGACATGTTCGGCGCCGCCTCCATCCAGTGGAACGGTGACCTCGGCAAGTACATCATGGTCCAGGCCTTCGAGATCCGCCGCTTCGGCGTGCTGAGCGACAAGCGCACGGAACCCGACAGGGTGAACGCGATCCGCCGCGCCAACCATCTCAAGGGGTTCAAGGTGTATGCAATGAACGGCCCCCTGCCGGATGACTGGGTCCTGCTGTCGGAAACGACCACCGACTACGACAACCCCGATGCGCCCGTGGGACGGCAGCAGGGGTCCGGCGTGCGGGACATCCCGGCCTATCACGGCGGCAGGTACATGTTCGTCGCCGCCGCGCCGGGCCCGGAGTACGCGCTGACCGAATACCCGAGCGACCTGTATTCGGCCGGATACCAGGCCTGGGACCTGTCCGACCCCGCCCATCCCGCCTTTCTCAGCCAGTTCAACGTGCCGGGACAGAAGCTGGGCGATCCGGAGGACGAGGCCGCCTACCGGGCCAATCCGCGGGCGGGAAACCGGACCTCCTGGTTCGGCGCGCGCATGTCGATATTCATGCCCCGACCGGTGGAGGAAGGCGGCCAGTATGGCTACGCCGCCATGGGGGGACTGGGATTCCACGTGCTGGACATCTCCGATCCGGCAGATATCAAGGCGCTCGGGCACCTGAATTTCCCACCCAGCGTCGCCGGCACGGAAGGGGACTACATCAACGTGACGCAGGCGGAGCAGACCGGGGTGGTCTACTTTTCCGGGTATCCGCTGAACGAGGACGGCTGGGAGCCCTACAAGGACATCTTCATGATCGACGTGAGCGATCCGTCCGATCCCAGGCTGCTCGGCACGCTGCCCCGGCCGGTGCCGCCCCCGGACGCCCCGTTCACGGACTTCGTGCAGCGGCGCGGCAGTTTCGGTCCCAAGCGGAGCGGATACTACACCCAGCCCGGAACGCCGAAAGAGGGCATCCTTCTTTACGCCTTCTACAACGCCGGCGTGCAGGTCTTCGATGTCTCCGACCTCTCCGATCCCAGGATCGCGGCCTACTTCGTCCCGAAGTTCGATCCCTCCCGGACCCCGGGTTACGCCCTGGGCAACCTGACCCACGGCATTTACGTCGAATACGACCGCAACCTGGTCTGGCTGTTCACCAACCACGGATTCTACTGCCTGTCGACCCCCGTGCTGGGCGAACCGGATTTCGGTCCGCCGGAGACGCCCTGGCCGAGCCTGGACTGAACCGCGAAATGATCAAGGCGATTCTGACCGACCTCGACGGCGTCGTGCGCAGGTGGGACCCCGAAATCTTTCAACGTGCCGAAGATGCTGCGGGTCTTCCGCGTGATGCGCTGCCGAAAACGGCATTCGAACCTGATTTGCTGCTCCGCGCCACGACCGGCCGGATAACCGATGAAAACTGGCGGAGAGAGGTTACGATACGGTTGAAGCGACGGTTCCCAGAGGCCGACGCGCGCGAAGGGGTGCGTTTGTGGTCCCGCTCGCCTGGCGAGATCGATCCGGACGTGCTGGACTTGTTGCAGCGATGCCGCGCGCGTTGCAGGTTGGTCTTGGTTTCCAATGCCACGACCCGGCTTGAATCCGATCTCCGCCGACTTGGAATCGACCGCGCCTTCGACCACGTTTTCAATTCGTCCGCAATCGGACACGTCAAGCCCCATCCCGAAGTATACCACGCGGCCCTCAAGCTGCTCGGGATCAAGGCATGCGAGGCTCTGTTCATCGACGACCGGGTCGAAAACGTCAACGCCGCCGCTGAAACCGGAATGACCGGACATCACTTCACGACGATCGGGCGCCTGAAGCAGGCGCTGGCGAAACTCGGGCTGCCGGGTTGAGCGATTTCCATATAGCAACGCCGTTCATATACTGACAGCCGCGCGACTCCTGCCATAAAGGGCTTTACATCGAAAAACCGTACCGATACATTGGTGAGATACCTGGCAGAATTGCGCTATTCAATGCAGACATCGTTGAATTTGTATACAAGGTATCCCGGCCGGTCACCGCACCGGTTTCCGGGACTTCCCTGTAATGAAGGATGCTGTACCTGCAGTTCGCAGCACCACTCAACCCGCATCATGATGGGAGGCAGCGTGTGATGAGTCGATTTTCCCCTATGTTTCGATGGACGCCGCCGGTGATCGTGCTGGTCCTGGCCGTCGTGGCGATTACGTCCTGCGAACCCGCGGCACAAAGGACGCCTGGCAAGATTATTTCGGTAGAACAGCCTGATTCCGAATGGCGCATGCTCGGTCGCGACCTCGCGTACACCCGCTATTCGCCGCTGGACCAGATCAACGCGGATAACGTCGGACGCCTCGAGGTGGCCTGGCGATGGAAACAGGACAATTTCGGACCTTCTCCCGAGTATTACGCCCAGCCCGTACCCATCTACGTTGGAGACATGCTCTATTCCACGGCGGGCACGCGGCGCAGCGCCATGGCCATCGAGCCGGAAACGGGCGAGACCATGTGGACGTACCGGCCGGTCGAGGACGAGGAACGCTGGGCGACGGCCCCGCGCCGCAACTCGGGCCGCGGCGTATCCTTCTGGACCGACGGCCAGGGAGACAACCGGGTCATCCTGATCACCCGGGGGTTCTACCTGGTAGCCCTCGACGCCCAGACGGGCATCCCGGTCGCCGGTTTCGGCAATAACGGCGTCGTCGACATGATGGACGGCTGGCGCAACGCGGAAAACGTCACGCCCGTGGGCAACCTCGCCAACACGTCTCCGGCGACGGTCGTGGGGGACATCATCCTCGTACCGCCGGCCCTCGCCGCGGGGTTCCGGCCCCGGTCGATGACCAACTCGCCGGGCGACGTCGTAGCCTATGACGCCCGCACCGGCGCGGTCCTCTGGAAGTTCAAGGTCATACCGGACGATGGCGAGGAAGGCTCTGAAACCTGGGAGCAGAATTCAAGGTCCTACACCGGGAACGCCGGCGTCTGGACCTCCATCTCCGCCGACACCGAACTGGGGTATGCCTATCTGCCCATCGAAGCGCCGACGAACGACTATTACGGCGGACACCGCCTGGGCGACAACCTGTACGCGAATGCCCTGGTGGCCGTGGATTACACGACCGGAGAGAAGATCTGGCATTTCCAGATCGTCCACCACGACATCTGGGACTACGACAATCCGGCCGCGCCGATCCTGGCCGACGTGACCATAGACGGCGTGGAGAGGAAGATCGTCATCCAGAACACGAAACAGGGATATTCCTATGTGTTCGACCGGGTGACCGGCGAACCCATCTGGGACATGCCCGAGACGGACGTTCCTGCGACCGACGTGCCGGGCGACCGGGCCTCGCCCACGCAGCCGATACCGGTCAAGCCCGCTCCCTGGGAGCACCAGGGCATCACCCAGGACGACCTGGTAGACTTCACGCCGGCGGTGCGCCAGGAGGCGATCAACCTGATGGCGAACCACCGGTACGGTCCACTGTACCAGCCTCCATCCCTGGCGGAGGCGCCGGACGGGACGATCGGTACGATTCAGATCCCGGGCGCCAACGGCGGGGTCAACTGGAATATGACCTGCCTGGACCCGGTCTCCGGCGTGAATTTCATCCCATCCAACACCAGTATTTCCAAGCTGGCCCTGCGGGCTCCGGATCCCGAGGAATCGGACATGGACTACTTCTCGGCCGGGCTGCGCGCACCGCGCGTCTTCGGCGAGATCCCGCTGGTCAAGCCGCCCTGGGGCCGCATCACCGCGGTCGACATGAACACGGGCGACCACGTCTGGATGGCGCCGAACGGCGATACGCCGCAGGCCATCAAGGACCTGCCCGAACTCGCCGGCGTCGATCTGCCGAAGACCGGCAAGGCCACCCGGATCGGGTCCCTGGTGACGAGTACGCTGCTCTTCGCCGGTGAGGGGTACGGCGGAGATCCGTACTTCCATGCCTACGACAAGGCGACGGGCGAGGTCGTGGCGTCCATCGAGCTGCCCGCCTCCCAGAGCGGGATGCCCATGACCTACATGCACAACGACGTGCAGTATATCATCATGACCGTCGGCGCCAGCGGCCATCCGGCCGAACTGATCGCGTTGAAGCTGGGCGAAGAGCCCGAAGCCGAGGAAGGCGAATAGCCGGTTGGACGGAGCGTCTGAATAAACAGGCAGGAGCGAAAACAGAGGAGATACGTAATGAGACGTTTCATATGGAGCGTGGCCGCCGCAACGCTGATCATGGCCGGTTTTTACGGTACGGCCGCCGCGCAGGACAACATGCTGACCGAGGCGGAGCAGGAAGCGGGATGGAAGCTGTTGTTCGACGGCGAGACCCTGCTGGGCTGGACCCACCGCGGCGGCAGTGCGATCTGGGCGGTGGAAGACGGCATGCTCACCGGGGAAGTGACTCGCGGCCCCGGGTACATCGGGTCCTACGACGAGTTCACCAATTTCGAGCTGAGCGTCCAGTTCAACCAGGACGCGGGGCACAACAGCGGGGTTTTCGTCCGCGGACCGCGCGATACCGGGGCGCGGGTGAACCAGTATTCCTTCTACGAGATCAATATCGCGGACACCCACGGCTCGGGCTACACCACGGGCAGCATCGTGGCGCTGGCCAAATACGAACCGCCGCCGAAGACCGAAGGCCAGTGGAACACCATGGTCATCACCGCCGACGGACGCGACATCACGGTCACGCTGAACGGGGAAGAAGCGGTCAAGATACAGGATGGTTCCCACTACAGCGGCGTGGTCGTGCTGCAGGCCTTCGGCCAGGGCAAGATCCGTTTCAAGAACGTCAAGATTCGTGCATTGGATTAATGAACACCGCGGGGCGGGCCCTGCGTCCGCCCCGCCGCATCGATTCGGTACACGATGAAAACGATCCTCCCAGTTTGCGTCGCACTCCTTCTGCTGCCGTTCCCCGCCTTCGCCTGGCAGCAAGCCACTCCGGACACCACTGAAGCCACCGTAGATTACACGCTACAGCCCATCGAAGTGCGGGCCACGAGATACGCCCGCCCCGTGCTCGAAATCCCTTACGCGGCGGACGTGGTGGAAAGGGACGCGATCCAGCTTTCCGAACCGGGCCTGTCGCTGGAGGAGAGCGTCCGGAGCCTCCCGGGCATCATCGTGCACAACCGCAACAACGCGTCCCAGGGCGACCGGATCAGCATCCGCGGCCTGGGCAGCCGGGCGTCCTTCGGAGTGCGCGGAGTGAAAGTGGTGCTGGACGGGATTCCCCTGACCATGGCCGACGGCCAGTCCCAGCTGAACAATCTCGACCTCACGTCGGCGGGACAGATCGAAGTGCTGCGCGGCCCCAGCTCGTCGCTTTACGGAAACGCGGCGGGCGGCGTCATTCAGATCCGCACCGAAGGCGCACCGGACCGGCCGCTGGTCGTCACTCCCCGTTTCATAACCGGTTCCCATGGCCTTCGGCGCATCCAGGGCAAAGCCGCCGGCAGCGCCGGCGACAACCGGTTTCTCGTCAATTTCAACACGCTGTGGTTCGACGGTTTCCGCGACCATGCCCACGCGCGGTCCACCGGCCTCAACGTGGTGGGGAAAAGGACGATCAACGCATCCTGGAATCTGACCGCCGTGGTCAATTTCTTCAACGCGCCCTACCAGTTCAACCCGAGCTCGCTGGACAAGGCAACCGCGGATTCGGATCCCGCCAGCGCGAGGGCCTTCGTCCAGCGCCAGGGCGCTTCGAAGCGGGTCAGGCAGACCCAGGGCGGCGTGTCGCTGAGGTATGAGACAGACGGCAAGCAGGGCGAGGTCACGGTATTCGGCATGGGACGCTCGCTGTTCAATCCCATCCCGGGAAGGGTCATCGACCTGGACCGCCGGGCCGCGGGACTACGGGGCGTTTACAGCCACGACGCCCGGGTCGGCGCGGGGAGCCTGAGAATGACCGCCGGACTGGATCTCGAGATACAGCGGGATGAACGTCACGAATACGGAAACGGCGGCGTACCGGACGATCTCGTGGGCACACTGGAGGACGGACGCGTGTTCGACGAGCTCTCGCTGGGAGATCCCAGGCTGGACCAGGAAGAAAACGTGGACGGCCTCGGACCCTTCGTGGAATTCGAATGGTCGCCCCGGCCGGAGGTGTCCCTGACCGCCGGCGGCCGCTACGACCGGTTCAGGTTCGAGGCGAAAGACCGGTTTCTTGCCGACCGGACCGACGACTCCGGCTCGCGGGACATGGCGCAGTTCAGTCCCCAGCTGGGCGTAGTGTTCCGTCCCGCGCCTCTCACGGCGTTCTACGGCAGCTTTTCCACCGCTTTCCAGACGCCGACCACGTCTGAGCTGAGCAACCGGCCCACGGAGGCCGGCGGATTCAATCCCGGTCTCGAGCCGGAACAGCTGCGCGGCTTCGAAGCGGGCGTGAAGGGATTCGTGCCCGGCGCCGGGATGGCCTACGACGCGGCCGTGTTCGCCTACGGGATAAGCAACATGCTCCTGCCCTTCCAGATCGATAATCCGGAGACGGACGAGATCTACTTCAGGAATGCCGGCAAGACGCGGAACCGGGGCATTGAACTCAAGCTGGCCTGGTCCCCTGTGCCCGCGCTCGACCTGGCGCTTGCCTACACGGGCATGCGCTTCGAATTCGATGATTTCGAACTCGAGCGGGAAGTCGACGGCGATACGAGGGCGTACCAGCTCTCGGGCAACGAAGTGCCCGGCGTCCCGCCCCATCACCTGTTCGCCGGCTTCACCTACACCGACCCGGGCAGCGGCGCCTTTATGGAGATGAACGCGCAGTGGACCGCGAAGTATTTCGCCAACGACTTCAACGGTCCCGCCCCGGGAAGCGGCAAGCCGGAGTCCGACTTCGTCAACGACGGCTACGCGCTCGTTGATTTACGCGCCGGGATCACCTATAATGGAGATATGTTCGGCGCCGTGCTGTTCGCGGGCGTCAACAACCTGTTCGACACGCGCTACAACGGTTCCATCGTCCCGAACGCCTTCGGAGACCGTTTCTTCGAGCCGGCCGCGGGCCGGACGTGGTACGTGGGATTCGGCCTTCCCGTCGGCGTGGGACCGCGATAGCGTTTCGGCACGTATCCGGGTTAACGCCGGCATGCCGCATGTTCTCTGCACTTTGATTCACAGGAGCAGCCCATGAACTCGTTTCTGCGGGTCCTTGGCCAGATCGCCTTTGTCATCGTCCTCGACGCCATCGTGGTCGGCCTGATCTACTACGAAGCGGAACGATCGAAAGTCGCGCTGGCCAATGCCAGGGCCGAAGCGGCAAAGCCCGTGGCGATGTTCGACCCGCGGACCGGCCTGGAACTGAACCACCGGACCCGGCTGATCATGGGCGACGGCTACCCCGTCGTGGAAAGGGAATGCGCCCAGTGCCATCCTACCCAGATCATCCGTTCGTACCGGGCGAACCGAGCGGAATGGCTCGATGCAATCCGGTGGATGCAGGCGGAAAAGGGATTGAAGAAGTTCGATAAGAAAACCGAAGACACGATACTTACCTATCTGGAAAACTACTACGGCAAGTAAAGCTTCCGATGGCCCACCAGGTCGAATCCGAAATCGATGCCATAGCGTACGCCCATGACCGGGGCTGGTCGGACGGCCTGCCCGTCGTGCCGCCCACCCGCGAACGTATCGACCGGATGCTGGCCGGAAGCGCCGTCGAACCGGACCGCGAAATCGGAAGGGTACCCGAGCGGAACAGGTCCATCTCCGCCGAGCTGGTGGCGGCGAACGCGGTCATGGCCGGTTGCGCCGATTCGCTGTTCCCCGTCGTCCTGGCCGCGGTCACGGCCGTGCTGGACCCGGCGTTCAATATCGTGGGTCCGTCGGCCAGCACGGGTGGGGCGGCGCCCCTGGTCCTCGTCCACGGCCCCGTCGTGGAATCGCTGCGTTTCAATACGGATACCGCCGTGCTGGGCGCGGGCAACCGGTCCAACCTCACGGTGGGACGTGCCCTGAACCTGGTCATCCGGAACGGGGCAGGCAGTGTGCCGGGTGATCTGGACCGGGGAACGGTAGCCCATGCCGGACGCATCGCGTACTGTCTTCCGGAAGCGCGGAGCGACGGCTGGCCGACCCTGGGCGACGAGCTGGGCATACCGGCGGACGGCAGCGCCGTGACGGTACTCGCCGCCGAAGCCCCGCATTCCGTGGCCGATCACGTGAACGACGAGCCCGCCGGCCTGGTCGAGTCTTTCGCCCGGATCGCCCGGACGACCAATTACGCCGGCGCCGCCATCGTGTTCCTCATCTGCCCGGAACACCGGTCGGTCTTCAGCCGGGCCGGGTGGACCCGCGAGATGATCCGCGGAGCGCTCTTCGAACGAACGTCCGCCGCGGGACGGGATATCATGGCAACGGGCCGGCACGACGACCTGGGGCCCGATGACCGTATCACGCTGACGCCCTCACCGGAAGGCATATGGATAGTCTTCGCGGGCGGGTCGGCGGGTGGACACTCCGCCATCATTCCACCGTGGCTGGGATCGGGCCGTGGGGTCGGATCGCGGCCCGTGACCCGCATGGTATCCACTTGAGCACGGCGACTTGAAGCCAGGACGCGCAAGCCGGCGGCGACCGGCATAGAACCGGAGCGATCGAACATGCCGATAACTCTCGTAGATCCCACGGCCTCCGCGAGCGACGCGGCCCTCCGGCTGGCCGCCCGTCCCCTCGGTTCACGGCACACCGTTGCCGCGCTGGTGGGGAACGGAAAGCCTAATTCCGATGTGATCCTGCGCGGCGTCTTCGAGCGACTGCGCGAGCGACTCGACCATCCTGTCGAAGCCCACGAATACACCAAGGAAAGCGCCAGCCGCGTACTGTCGGACGAGATGACGGATCTCATCGTCAGGCGCTGCAATTTCGCGCTGGTGGGCGTCGGCGACTGAGGGTCCTGCAGCGCGTGCAGCATGCACGATGCCCTCATGCTCGAGCACCTCGATCTCCCGGCCGCCCTGCTGTGCACGTCCAGCTTCACGCACACCGCGCAGGTCATGGCGGAGCAACTGGGACACGGGGATTACCCCATCATCGAAATCGACCATCCCATCGGCCGGCTCGACGGCAACGGCCTCGCCGCCAGGGTCGACCAGGCATTGGACCGAGTCGTTGAACTGTTGACGAATTAGAATCGGATAAGTTGTTGTGTGACTTCTGGTTTCAACCACAAACTGAATCGTTTGTTCAGGAGGAGAACCATGTTGAAGACGTGTTGGGTCAGGATCCCCGTCCTGCTGCTGGCCGGGGCGGTTACGCTCGCGGCGCAAGCACAGCGGACGGCGCCCCAGGCGGGCCTGCGCGAGAACCCTTCCAGGGTCCACGCCCTCGAGAACGCGCGGATATACGTCCGGCCCGACCTCGTGATCGACAGGGGAGTCGTTGTCGTCCGGGACGGACTGATCGTTGAAGCGGGGGCGTCCGTCGACGTCCCTCCGGACGCCTGGCGGTGGGATTACGCCGGAATGACCATCTATCCCGGCCTGATCGAGATGTTCACACAGGCCGGACTGTCCGAAGCGGATGAGGCGGAAACCTCGGGGTCCGCCTACTGGAATCCCGAGGTCCGCCCCGAACTCTCGGCGGCCGACGCGTACCGTGTCAGCGAGACTGAGATCGCGCGTCTGCGGCAGTCCGGATTCGCGGCGGCCATGGTGGTGTCCGATCAAGGGGTTTTCGCGGGAAGCAGCGCGGTCGTCAACCTGGGCGCCGGGACACCCAACGAGAACATACTGAAGCGCGACGTGTTTCAGCACCTGCGCATGTATCGAAACCGGTACCGCATGTATCCGGCGTCCATGATGGGCGTCGTGGCCCTGATGCGGCAGACGATCCTCGATGCGCAGTGGTACCGGGACGCCCACGCGGCCTTCGACGGGAATCCCCGGCAGAACCGGCCGGAGGATAATGATGCGCTGGCGTCGCTGGACGGGGTGATCGCCCGCGGCCAGGCCGTACTCATGAGCGTCGATGACGACCACGCCTTCCTGCGCGCGGCCCGCCTGGCCGAGGAATTCGGACTTCGGTTCCTCGTCAGGGGCAGCGGTCACGAGTACCGCATGCTGGACGCGGTCCGCGAGACCGGCGCGCCGGTCATCCTCCCGCTCGACTATCCCCAGTCGAAGGACCTCTACGTTTCCACGCCGGAGGACGCCAACGACGTTACACTGGAAACCCTGCGGCACTGGGAACTGGCGCCCGGGAATCCGGGCCGGTTGCACCGGGCCGGGATCCCCATCGCGCTGAGCAGCACGAGACTGGGCAAAAGCTCCGAGTTTCACGACCGGGTGCGGGAGGCGATCGAGCGGGGGCTGGATTATGAAGGGGCGCTGGCCGCGTTGACCACTACCCCCGCGTCCATGCTCGGACTCAGCCGCCAACTCGGAACCCTGGAGCCCGGTAAACTGGCCAACATGACCATCACCGACGGCCCCCTGTTCGCGGAAGACGCGCGGGTGCAGGACGTATGGGTCGCCGGCGACCGGCACGTGATCACGCCTCGGCCGGTCATCGATCCCCGCGGCACGTGGGCGGTCGCCTTGCAGGAGGTCAGCCTGTCGCTCTCCATCGACGGGACGCCTGGTGCGCTCAAGGGCACCGTCGAAAGAGACGGGACCACCATCAAGGCGGCCCGGATGGAACTGGACGACACGCGCATTACGTTCAGCCTGGAAGACGAAGCGCTGGGCGAAGCCGGCGTATGGCGCTTCTCCGGTTCGATCCGGGGCGATCGCATCGCCGGCCGGACGATACGCCCCGACGGGGAAAGCCTGGGCTGGTCCGCCGGACGGACCGGCGACAGGGAAGCGAGTGCGATGGAAATCCCGGCGGCCGGCGCGGCAACCGATCCGGCCCTGCTGTATCCTCCCGGCGCCTACGGCCGTGAGAACCTCCCGGTGCGGCCGGAGTACGTCCTCGTCCGGAACGCCACGGTGTGGACCCTGGACGAGCGGGGCAGGATGGAGGACGCGGACGTGCTGGTCCGCGAAGGCAGGATCCTGGAAGTCGGCACAGGCCTCGAAGCGCCTGAACATGCCGTGGAAATCGACGGGACCGGCAAACACGTCACGCCCGGCATCATCGACGCCCATTCGCACACGGCCATCCTGCAGGGCATCAACGAGGGAACGCAGGCCGTGACCGCCGAGGTGGGTATCGGAGACGTAATCGACAGCTACGATATCGCCATGTACCGGGAGCTGGCCGGCGGTCTCACCGCGGCCAACGTATTGCACGGCTCGGCCAATCCGATCGGCGGCAAGAACCAGGTGATCAAGCTGAGGTGGGGGATGGGGCCGGAGGCGCTCAAGTTTACCGAGGCCCGGCCCGGGATCAAGTTCGCCCTGGGAGAGAACGTCAAGCGCAGCAACTGGCGTACCCTCAGCGACCGGTATCCCCAGACCCGCATGGGGGTGGAACAGATCATCCGGGACCGGTTCCACGCGGCCCGGGAATACCAGCAGGCATGGGACCGGTACAATGCGCTCGACGATAAATCCGGTGTCGTGCCGCCCCGGCGCGACCTGGAGCTGGAGACGCTCCAGGAGATCCTCGCCGGGGAACGCCTGGTCCACTGCCATTCCTATCGCCAGGACGAGATCCTGATGCTCCTCCGGGTGGCCGAAGACTTCGGGTTCACGATCGGAACCTTCCAGCACGTACTGGAGGGTTACAAGGTCGCGCCCGAACTCGCCGCCCACGGCGCCGGAGCCTCCGCGTTCAGCGACTGGTGGGCCTTCAAGGTGGAAGCCTACGACGCCATTCCCTACAACGGCGCGCTGATGCACGACGCCGGCGTGCTGGTCACCTTCAACTCCGACAGCGATGAACTCGCCCGGAGGCTGAACACCGAGGCCGCGAAGGCGGTGAAATACGGCGGGGTCGACGAGGTGGAAGCCCTGAAGTTCGTCACGTTGAACGCGGCGAAACAACTGGCCGTCGATCGCTGGGTCGGCTCCCTCGAAGCGGGCAAGCATGCCGATTTCGTGATCTGGAACGGTCATCCCCTGTCCACGTACACGAAGTGCGAACAGACCTGGATCGACGGGAGGAAGTACTTCGATATCGACGAGGATCTGCAGATGCGGATCGAAGTGGAAAAGGAACGGACCAGACTGATCCAGAAACTGCTCAAATCGCCCGAAACCGACGACGAGGCGCCCGGCGCATAGACGCGTACATGCCGGTTTCCCGGCGAATGGAGGCCTGAAATGACGGTATTACCCCAGGACAGACGGGGGACGGGACGAACGGCGAAGATACGGTCGGCCCGCGATTGGTTGTCAATGGCACGGGCACGATCGATCGCAAGACGAATAACCCGTCCTCTTCTGATCATTGGATTCGTGACGGGTATCATGGTCCAGGATGCAACGGGTTCGAAACAGAAGCCGGCCGGTCCTCAGACGCACCCCATCGCATTGGCCGGCGGCACCGTCCACACCGTGAGCGGCGACGTCATCGAAAGCGCCACCGTACTGTTCGAGTCCGGCGTCATAACCGGTATCGGAAACGGCCTGGTCCTGCCCGACAGCACCCGGGTCATCGACGTTACGGGGAAGCACGTATATCCCGGCCTGATCGCCGCGACTACCGCGCTGGGCCTCAACGAGATCAGCTCGGTACGGGCTACCCGGGACGACGTGGAAATCGGGGACGTTACCCCGAGCGTCCGTGCGGTTTCCGCCGTGAATCCGGACAGCGAGTACTTCCCGGTGGGACGGGCGAACGGGATCCTGACCGCCCTGACCATGCCGGGCGGGGGGCTGATCTCCGGTCTTTCCGGTCTGATCTCGCTGGATGGATGGACCACCGAGGGCATGACGCTGAACCCGACGGTGGGACTCCACGTGCGGTGGCCTTCCTACCGCATTCTGGACTTTCCCGGCGTAATCAGCAGGGAGGAGCAGATCGAGAAACGCCGGGAGAGCCAGATGAGATTACGCGACGCCTTTCGCGAAGCCCGGGCGTACATGACCGCGAAAGAGGCCGAGCGCGGCGGCGGACCATTCCATCCTTCGGACCTTGGCTGGGAATCGATGATCCCCGTGCTCAAGAAGGATCTGCCCGTTTTCATACACGCTTCCGAAGAGAAACAGATCCACGCCGCCATCGACTGGGCCCTCGCCGAGGATCTGGAGATCATCCTGGTCGGCGGCGCCGACGTATGGCGGGTGGCGGACAGGTTGAAAGAGCACGATATCCCCGTGATCATCGGCGGCGTGCATTACCTGCCCGCCCGGCGCTGGGAAGCCTACGATGCGCCCTTCACCAATGCCCTGAAACTGTACGAGGCCGGCGTGGAACTCTGTATCGGCGAGCGGAGGGTCTGGCTCGAAGGCGGCGGCGGTTCGAACGTGCGGAACCTCCCGTATCACGCCGCTACCGCGGCGGCCTACGGCCTGCCGAAGGAAGAGGCGCTCAAGGCCGTCACCCTCTATCCCGCCCGCATCCTGGGCGTGGAGGACCGGCTGGGTTCCCTGGAGACGGGCAAGGACGCCACGCTGATCGTGACCGACGGGGACCCGCTCGAGATCATGACGCGGGTGGAACTGGCCTTCATTCAGGGCCGGCCGGTCGATCTCAGCAGCAAGCACACGGACCTGTACGACAAGTACCGGACCAGGCTGGAGCAGGTGAAGTGACGTCCGGTACGTGAGTTTGCATCTGCCATGTCCTATTCCATACTCCTGAGCGGATGCGGAAGCGCCGGCAAGTACGTGGCCCACGTGGCCGGGCAAAGCGGACGCGCCAGGGTGACCGCCCTGTTCGACCCGGCCGGCGAGCAGCTTGAAGCGGCCAGGTCGCGCTACCCCGATGCCGCTACCGGCGACGACCTCGGATCGCTCATCGCGGATACGCGGCCGGACGTCGTCGCCGTGGCCGGACCGGACCACCTGCACGCGGACCAGACCATCATGGCCCTGGAACTCGGCGCCCACGCCCTCGTGGAGAAGCCCCTGGCCACGACGGTAGCCGACGCCCGGCGCATCATCGAGGCCGCCGACCGGACGGGCCTGACTGTGATGACGGATCACACCATCCGGTACATGTACCCCTGGCGGGAAATGTCCCTGGCGGCCAAATCGGGTGAGATCGGGGACGTCTTCTTCGTCCAGGGCGACTACATCCACGACATGTGGTCCATCTACCAGCCTGGCGAGCGCGGCCACACGCCGTGGCGGATCGATCGGGAAAACCCGCAGAACATACTCCTCGGCGGCGGCTGCCACCCGATCGACAACATGCTCTCCACCGTAGAATCGCCCGTCGCGGAGGTCTTCGCCTACAGCAGCAAACGGAGCGTGCCCGAGTTTCCCTCGGACGACTGCTATATCGTCATGCTGAAATTCGAGAACGGAGTGCTTGGAAAGGTATTCGTTTCCAGCGGCTGCTCCGGCCATGGCATGGGAGGGGGCATGCTGGCCGTCTACGGAACGGAAGGGACGCTGTGGAACGGAAAGCTGTACCGGCGGGGCCAGGAGCCGGTCGACCTCCCCGATTCATCGGAAGATGCCGCCGTGGGCGGACACGGCTGGGGGCGATCCGTCATCGACTTCCTGGATACGCTGGACGGCAAGATGGAAAACCCGATCCCGGCCCGGGTCGGCGCCCGCGTCGTGGCCGTATGCGAAGCGGGACTCGAATCCATCCGCACCGGCCTGCCGCAGAAGCCGGAATGGCCCTGACGACGCGTCCTGTCGTTGCCTGCGGCGCCCGATAGATGTTTCTTGGTTGAGAACCGATCCAATTTCAAATCTCCGGACCCGTCATGGAAACCAATCTCGGCATCCTCTCCATCGTGCCGCCCGCCCTGGCCATCGTGCTGGCCTTCGCAACCCGCAACGCCGTGTATTCCCTGGCGGTGGCCTGCCTGGTGGGCGTCCTGATCTCGGGCCAGGGCCCCCTGGGGTTCTCCGAGCTGATGATCAACGCCATCGGGAACACCAGTTTCTCGTGGGTGTTCCTCCTCGAGATCTGCATCGGCATCATGATCGCCTTCTTCATCCGGACCGGCGCCATCCAGACCTTTACCCAATGGGTGGCGTACCGGGAGCTGTCTCGCAGGGGCGTACAGCTCTGGACGTGGGTGCTGGGCATGTTCGTCTTCTTCAGCGACTACTTCAGCCCCCTTTTCGTCGGGACCACGATGCGGAGCCTGGCGGACAAGGCGCGGATCTCGAGGGAGAAACTGGCCTATATCGCCGACTCCACCTCGGCGCCCGTCATCGTCCTCATGCCGTTCACGGGATGGGCGATCTACATCTCGGGACTCACCATCGGCATGGGACCCATCGCCGGTCCGGGCGACGCGCTGAACGCCTTCATCCATTCCATTCCCTACAACATCTACGCGTTTGCCGCCGTTATTCTGGTTGGTCTGATCGGCGCCGGTCTGATCCCCGAGTTCGGTCCCATGAAAAAGGCGGAACGCAGGGCCCTGGACGAAGGCAAGGTGCTGAGAGACGGCGCGGTCCCGCTCATCGGACGGGAACTGACCGAGACGCCCATGTTCCCGGAAATCAAGCCGCGCCTGTTTCTGAACTTCATCCTGCCGGTCATCCTGATCATCGTCATCGTACTGGGCTCGTTCATCCTCACCGGCTCCGCGAAGACGCTGGAAGCCTATCTCGCCGTCGTCATCTTCCTCGGCGTGTCGATTCGCATCCAGGGCATCCGGCTGAACGAAATCATGGACACGGCGATGACGGGCATCAAGGGGATCATGCCGGCCATCATGATCCTGGCCTTCGCCTATACCATCAACCAGTTGAGCAAGGACATGGGCACGGCCGACTACATGGTATCGATTTCGAGGGATTTCCTCACCCCGTCCATGCTCCCCCTGGCCACCTATCTGCTGGCCGCCGTCATGGCCTTCTCCACGGGCACGTCATGGGGAACTTTCGCCATCATGCTGCCGATCGCGGTGCCCGTGGCCCTGGTCCATTCGGGGGACGCGTTGACCGACATCGTGTACGCGACCATAGCGGCCGTGGCCGGAGGCGGCGTCTTCGGCGATCACTGTTCGCCCCTTTCCGACACCTCCATTCTCGCCTCGACGGGCGCCGCGTCGGACCATATCGATCACGTCCGGACACAGATTCCCTACGCGATGATCCCCGCCGTGCTGACGGGCGTGGTCTACCTCGTCATGGGACTGACCGTGTGGTCGTGACGGTCCGCCCCGGCCGAGCCATTCCCCGCAACCATTAAATGGCATCGACAATCCTCCAGCGCAGCCGGTCCCTCCGTGCGGTCCTCATCGGGGCCGCGCTTTCGGTATTCATCGGCTTCACAGGGGAATATTGCGCCAACCGGATCGGCTACGAACCGGCGGCGACCCATCTCCCGCCCGTCTTCCTCGTGCCGTTCCTGTTCTGCGTGCTGCTCCCCAACGTCCTGGTCGCGCGGATGCGTCCCGCGTCGGCCCTCTCCTTCTACGAAATGATCCTGGTCTTCGCCATGGGGTGGATCGCATCCACCGTGCCCGACCAGGCCATGACGAAGTACCTGCTCGTCGTGATCACGGCGCCGTTCTACTTCGCTTCGCCGGAAAACGGCTGGGAAGCCATCTTCTTTCCCTATCTGCCCGAATGGCTCGTCCTCAGCGACCGGGCGGCGGCGCGGGTGTTCTACGAGGGGCTGCAGTCCGGCCAGTCCATACCCTGGGCCGCCTGGGTGTCCCCCCTCTTCTGGTGGGGTTCCTTCATCCTGGTCCTCCTATTCGTGGGCGCGTGCATCGTCGTCATGCTCAGGAAGCAGTGGGTCGAACACGAACGCCTCCAGTTCCCCCTGGGCGAGGTGGGCCTGCACCTGATCTCGCTGGGCAGCGGCAAAGGGGAGGGAAACAACCGCTGGCTACAGGTGGGCGCGATAGCCATGTCCTTCGTCATGATCTGGAACATCGTCTCGTTCTGGGGCGTATGGCCCCCGGTCCCGATCATGGCGGAACATTCGCGGCTCCTGTCCCTGGACCCCGCCTTTCCTGGTCTCCTCTTCCAGATGAACGTGTTCGTCTTCTGCCTCCTGATCTTCGTCAACCGGGACGTGCTGCTCAGCATGTGGCTGTTTCTCGTCTTCTACGTGCTGCAGGAGGGATCGCTGAACCTGGTCGGCGTCGGGTCCACCTCCGGAACCATCATCCATGGCGGCCTGGCGGGGATTCAATCCATCGCGGGACTGGTTACCTTCGTCCTCTTCGGCCTGTGGATGGCCCGCCGGCACCTCAAGGCCGTCTGGCGCCATGCCCTGGGACGGAGAGGCGAACTGGACGACGCCGAGGAGTTGTTCTCCTACCGCACGGCCGTATTCGGTTTTCTGCTCGGGCTGCTTTTTATCGTCTGCTGGCTGTACGCCGCCGGACTGTCCCTTCCGATCATGGCGCTGTTCATCACGCTGCTCTTCATCTTCTACATCGCGCTGGCCCGCGTCGTGGCGGAAACGGGCGTGGTCACGCTCGACCTGCCCATCAACAGCCACCAGTTCTCCATCGCCATCGTAGGGTCCGCGCAGATCAGCCACGGCGACCTCACGGCCCTGGGCATGGCCAACGGATTCGCGCGCAACTGGCGCACCTTCACCATGATCGCCACGTCTCACGTGGCCTGGCTGAAATCCCGCTGGCGCCAGCACCGGCAAGTCGATGCGGGGCGCGATCCGGGGACACGGGTTGCCGGGAGCGGGGTCTCGGCAAAGCATCTCTTCGCCGGCGTGGCCGTCGCGTTCTGCCTGAGCGCGGTCGCGTCCGTCGGCTACGTCATTTACGCCGGATACACATTCGGCGCCCAGAACCTGCGGACCGACCTGGGTACGGACCGGGGCATCCGGTTCTACGACCTGATCGTGACCTGGGTCAACAACGCCACACAGATCAGCGACCTCGAGATCCTGTTCTTCGGGAGCGGCGTCGTGATGATGACCGTACTCCTGGCCGGGCGGTTCCTGCTGCCGTGGTGGCCGCTCCATCCCATCGGCATGGTGGTCGTCATGTCCGCCCCGGTACGGAGCGCGTTCCTGCCGATCTTCCTGGCCTGGCTGGTCCAGACCATCGTGTTCCGCATCGGCGGTCCAACCCTTTACCAGAAGGTCCGCCGGATGTTTATTGGTGTATTGCTCGCCTACCTGTTCTGGCAGCTGGTCGCCATGGGGGTAGACCTGGCCTGGTTCCCGGACCGGCCCCATCGCTGGGAATCCTACTAAAGAAAGGGGAAACGCCGCATGCAGTTCATCATGTTCACCAAGCATCTCGAGGGTCTCTCGCTGCCGGAAATCGCGGATAAACTGAAAAGCGTGGGCGTCTCCGGCGCCGATCTGTGCGTGCGCGATGGATATCCGGTGAATCCCGGCAACATAGACCGGGCCCTGCCGGAAGCCGCGCGGGTGCTTGCCGAAGAAGGACTCACCATTCCCCTCGTGACCGCGCCGGGGGATTTCACCACGGCCACGCTGGATTACGCGGAGAGATACTACCAGGCCTGCGGGGAGAACGGCGTGCGGCACATCAAGCTCGGGTACTGGCACTGGTCGCCGGGGTCGGACTACTGGGCGGAACTGGACCGCGCCCGGAAGGAACTGGACGGGTTTCAGGCGCTATCCGAAAAAACGGGCGTGAAAACGGTCGTGCACAACCATTCCGGACATTCGATGGGGCTGAATTCCTCCGCCGTCATGCACGTCGTCCAGGGATTCGATCCCGAACACGTGGGGGTGTTCGCGGACGTGGGGCACCTGTCCATCTGCGGAGAACCGATCGACATGGCCCTCAACATCGTCCGGGAGTACCTGTCCGTCATGTCCTTCAAGGACCTGACCCGGGTGCAGCAGATCCGGGACGGACAGAGGAGGTGGGAAGTTGACGTGGTCCGGCTGGGTACGGGCTTCGGGGACTGGAATACGGCCCTGTCCACGCTGAAGAACCAGGGATTCGACGGGCCCGTCAGCATGCACAGCGAATACGGGGGTGTACCCGTGGACACGGTCTGCGATCTCGCCCGGTCGGACCTGCGCTTCATCCGGGACCTGATGGAACAGCTTAAATAACTACCAGTGCCAGATCTGGTTCCAGGCCTCCATCCAGAACCGGCCCTCGCTGACGACGGTCAGGTCGTCGGGGAACGAGACGCCCGGCCTGCCCTTGTAATGGGCCGCGTTGTCCACGGTGTCCAGTTCGATGGTGATCTTCGTGGGCGCCGCCGGCACGTAGGGTGCGACGTCCGGCATGTCCTCCAGGGCCCGGCGCGTGCCCTCCTCGATCATCTGCCTCGCGCGGACCGGGGGGATCTGCCGGGCCGAGTACCTTGAAAGACCGCGTTTCACGGCCACGGTCGGCAGGCCGGCTCCCAGCAATTCCCTGGATTCCCGGCACACGGCCTCGTCGCCGGTGACCAGCAGCACCGGACAGCCGTAGTGGCCGCAGAGGGCGGCGTTGATGCCGACTTCGCCCACTTCGTCGTCGTTGAATCGCAGGCTGCGCCAGCCCGTGGTGGAGATCGTATGGCACATCACGCCGTCGGGGGTGTTCGCCCGGGCGTGCATGCCGACGAATACCGCGGCGTCGCAGCCCGTCTCGAACATCTCCGTGTAACGCGACCAGGGATGCTTCGCCACCCATTCGCAGCCGGGATCGATCAATTCGGGCACCAGCGAATTGAAGGTCCAGTCTCCCCCGGCGCCGTGGCAGTCGACCACCACGATTTCTTCCGCGCCCGCGGACCGCGCTCCGCGAACGGCCGCGTTGATTTCCTCCGTATAGAGCCGCCGGCCTTCTTCGTACATGGGCCTTCCGCCGTTGACCTGGTCCCAGGCCACGATGCCGCTGACGCCTTCCATGTCCGTCATAATCAGTATGCGCATGATGCTTCCTTTCCGTGCCGCCGGGTGGCTGGTCCGTCCATCCGCCGGGTGGCTGGTCCGTCCATCCGCCGGGTGGCTGGTCCGTCCATCCGCCGGGTGGCTGGTCCGTCCATCCGCCGGGATCGATTGCCGAACGCGGCGATCATCCGAACAGGGCATGCTCCGTTGCCGGAACGATACCCGCCTGCTCCGCCCGGGCGTACAGGTCGCTTATCGCCGCTTCTCCATCTTCCCCATACTGCAGTGAATACCTGTTCACGTAAAGATCGATGTGCCGCTGCATGACCGATTCATCCATTTCCTGGGCATGGCGCCGGATATAGGGCCTCACCTCGACGGGATGGGCATAGGCGTACTCGATGCTCGATCGAATCGACCGGTCGAGCCGTTCGTGCATCGCGCGGCCCAGGTCCCGCCGCGCCAGGATACCGCCCAGCGGAATCGGGTGACCCGTCTCTTCCTCCCACCACGCCCCGAGGTCGATCACCTGCGACAGGCCGTATCCGGCGAAGGTGAACCGGCTCTCGTGGATGATCACGCCGGCGTCGACTTCGCCGCGGGCGCAGGCCGGCATGATCTCGTCGAACGGCCGGTAGACCAATCGGTCGAGACCGGGATCGAACAGCCTCAACAGGAGCGCCGCCGTGGTCAGCCGGCCGGGCAACGCGATTTTCCTGCCCTTCAGCCGGTCAGGCGACAGCGGCTGCCTCGAAACCACCAGGGGGCCGCAACCTCTGCCCAGCGCCCCGCCGGCCCGAAGCAGGACGTAATGGTCCCGCAGGTGACCCAGGGCGTGAAAGGAAATCTTCGTCAGATCCAGTTTCCGCTCAAGGGCCAGGGTATTCAGGGTCTCGATGTCTTCCAGCACTTCCCGGCACGGCGGCGCACCCGGAATCCTGCCCCGCGTCATGGCGCAGAAGATGAACGTGTCGTTCGGACAGGGCGAGTACCCGAGGGAAAGGGCGTTCATGACGCCGCCCGCCTGCGTGCGGGACCGAAGGCCCGTAAACAACCCGAAAGAGGAGGCACCGGTACCGTGACAGGCATCAGCTTACCCCGTTTCTTACGATCAGTTCGACCGCCCGCCGGCAGCGGCGAATGGCCAGGGGGAGGTCCCATTGCGACAGGTCCCGGTCGACCACCCGGTTGCTGATGCCGCGGATTTCCACGAAGGGGATGTCGAAGGCGGCGGAAACATGGGCGGCCGCGGCGCCTTCCATGTTCTCGCATATCCCGTCGTAGCGGGCGGCCAGCCTGTCGCCGGCAGCCTGCGCGCCGCTGCATTGCTGCACGGTGACGAAGGGTCCGGCCGCGATCTTGAGTCCGGATGCCTCTTCCTGGCCGGATTCCTCTTCCAGGCCGGATTCCTCTTCCAGGCCGGATTCCAGGCATTGCCGGATTTGCCGGGCCCGGCCGGCGTCGAGCGGTATTCTGTTGTACAGGGGCGCCCTGGGTGTCTTTCCGCTGCCACCCGTCCGGCCGGGAAGCATGGGAAAACCCATCTCTTCCAGGCCTAACCAGCCTTCCGGCGTCCGCACCCCCGTGTCGCCGTAGCATTCCTCCGTGGCGATCGCCAGATCGCCGACGGCGAGGCCCGACCGCACGTATGCGCCGCCCGCGCCGAATTGAAGGATCGCGGCGGGTTCATGGCGGGTCAGCGCGAGGGTCAGGGCGGCGGCCGTGTTGACCTGCCCCACGCCGCCCTCGATCAGGAGCACCGTCTTGCCATAGAGCGAACCCCGGCGCCAGGGCCGGGCAAGGGGGTGGTCCGTCCCGGAGATCTCCATCCGTGCCCGGACCGGCTCCTGTTCCATTTCCGTCGCGGTGATGAGCAGAAAGTCAATTTTCATATGACACATCGACCCACGTACCTGTTTCGTGGGAGCGGACCGCCCCGTCGATCACGAGCTGGGCCGCCAGCCCGTCCCGGAAGGTGGGCGCCTCGTCCTCATCCCGCCGGATGTTGTTCAGAAACGTCGTGACGATGGAGTCGTCGCAGGGCGTATCGGGCGTCTCCACCGGTGCGTACCCGGCCTGCGACGCCCGTTCCCTCAGGCGTCCGTCCGCCTCCATCCGCCATAGATAGGAAGTCCGTTCGCAATCCACGCGAATGGAATGTTCCTGGTGCAGCCTGCTGGCCCGGATCGACCCGCGGGCCCCGTTTTCAAACCGCAACAGCAACTGGCAGACGTCGTCGTTCTCCACCCGCCCCGTTTCGAGCGGAATCTCCAGTACGCCTTGCCCGTGCTTCCGGCGCAACGCTCCGAAGTGCTCACCCGATGTAAGAAGGGGACGGTGCGTTATATACACGGCCAGTTCGGCGTATACTTGCGAAATCTCGCCGACCAGCCACCGGGCCGCGTCGATCATGTATACCCCGAGATCGCCCAGGGCGCCGGTGCCCGCCTCGGCCCGTTTGAACCGCCAGGTCAGTGGGAAGTCGGGCGGCCTGGCCCAGTCGAAGGACCAGTGGGCGTCGAAGGTGTGGATCTTTCCGGCCGTTCCGTCACGCAGCAGACTGGACAGAAGCCGTAGCGCGGGAAACAGGCGCAGACCCGACTGCACGCCGGTTTTTGCCCCGCGGCGCCGGGCAGCCGACCACATCTCCCGCGCCTGTAACGCGTTCAGCGCGAGGGGCTTCTCGCAGAAAACCGATTTCCCGGCCTCCACCGCCGCCAGGGCCAGGGGATGATGCAGGTGATGGGGCGTGGTAATGCCGACGGCGTCGATGTCGGAGCGACGCAGCAACGCCTCCGCGTCCCGGCACACGTGGGGAATGCCGTACCGTTCCGCCAGGGACCGGGCGCTTTCGATACGGCGGCTGGCGACCGCGGTCAGCGTGGCTTCCTTCCGCCAGGCCTCCGCATGGGAACGGGCGATGTGGCCTGCGCCGATCATGCCTATGCGAACGGAGTCTTTCATGGAGCCAACCCGCGGGTGTAGATCAGGCAGGGGGCGAATCTGCTTCCCGGCACGCCTGCCCGGCCTGCCCGGCCTTCACGCCGACTCCACCAGGCCGCCCTGACGAAGCAGCGCATCCGTGGCCGGTTCCCTTCCGCGGAAGTCCCTGAAGACGTCCATGGGATGCCGGCTGCCGCCGAGGGCGAGGATGGTATCGCGGAACCGCCGCCCCAGGCGGCGCATCTCGCCGTCGTTTTGCAGACCCGCTTCTTCGAAGGCGGAGAAGGCGTCCGCGCTGAGCACTTCCGACCACTTGTAACTGTAGTATCCCGCGGCGTATCCGCCCGCGAAGATATGGGAGAACGAACAGAAGAACCGGTCTTCTTCCAGCGACGGCAGGATCAGCGTCTCCGCGTCGATCCGGCGCTGCACGTCCAGGATCGTCTCCGGTCCCGCGGGATCGAAGTGCTGGTGCAACTCCATGTCGAGCAGGCCGAAGTTCACCTGCCTGAGGGTATTGCTCCCTTCCCGGAAGGTCCTGGCGCCGAGCAGGCGGTCGATGGTTTCATCGGGCAGGGGTTCGCCGGTCTCGTAGTGCCGGGCCAGGCCTTTGAGCGTCGCCCGGTCGTAACACCAGTTCTCCATGAACTGGCTGGCGATCTCCACCGCGTCCCATTCCACGTTGGATATCCCGGACGCCATGCCGAAGTCGACGGTGGTCAGCATGTGCTGGAGGGCGTGGCCGAACTCGTGGAACAGGGTTTCCACCTCCCGGAACGTCATGAGGGAAGGTTTGCCGCCGACGGGCTTGCCCTGGTTGCAGATCATGTAGGCCACGGGCAGCCGGGCGGCCCGTCCGGAGGAAGCCATGACCGCGCTCCGGCCCACGAGCGTATCCATCCACGCGCCGCCCTGCTTCTCCGCCGGACGGCTGTACGGGTCCAGGTAGAAGCCCGCCACGGGTTCGTCCCGGTCGTTGTAAACCCGGAAGAACTGCACGTCTTCGTGCCACGCCGGCGCCTCGCCGGAAGTCTCCTCCAGGCGCACTTCGAACAGACGTTCCGTGAGCTCGAACAGGCCGTCCAACACGCGCGGCAACGGGAAATAGGGTCTCAGTTCTTCGTCCTTCAGGTCGTAGCGCGCCTCGCGAAGCCGTTCCGACCAGTACGGGACGTCCCAGTGCTTCAAATCGTCGTCCGGCCCGACGCCCGCCAGCGCCTTCAGCGCCTCCATGTCCCGCTCGGCGGCGCCGCGGCCCGCCGTGCGCAGTTCGTCGAGCAGGGCCCGCACGGACCCCGCGTCGGGCGCCATTTTCCGGCTGAGGCTCAACTCCGCGAAAGTACCGAAGCCGAGCAACCGGCACTTGTCGTTCCGAAGGGCGATGATCTCCGCGGCCACTTCCCTGTTGTCCCACTGGCCGTCCGACGCCCTGGAAATGAAGGCGCGGTACATTTTCTCCCGCAGGTCGCGGCGCGTGCTGTGCTGCATGAAGGGCATGAAACTCGGATAGTCCAGCGTGAGGACCCAGGGCCCGTCCGAGGCGGTGGCCCGCTCGTGTCCCTCCTGCCTGGCCGTATCGGCCGCCAGCTCGAGGAGGGTGTCCGGCAGCCCGTCGACTTCTTCGGTCTCCGTCAGCGTGAACTTGCAGGCCTTGGTGGCGTCGAGGACGTTGTTGGAGAACTTCGTGCTCAGTTCCGCGAGCCGCTCGCTGATCTCGTTGTACCGTTCCCGCCCCGCGTCGTCGAGTCCCACCCCGTTCAACTCGGCTTCGCGGATGGCCGACTCCAGAACGCGCTCCTGGGCAGGTTCGAAGCGCTTCGCCTCGTCGCTGTCCCGCAGGCCGCAGAAGGCCTGGTACAGGGGTTTGCTCTGGCCGAGCCGGTTGCCGAACTTGACCACTTCCGCGAGCAGGGGATCGTAGACCTCCCGCAATTCGGGCGAGTTCTTCACCCCGTGCAGGTGGGACACGATGCCCCAGGTGCGGCCCAGGTCGTCTTCGATTCTTTCTAGCGGGTCCATGAGCGCGTGCCAGGTGCGCGGCGCCGTCTCCTCGAGGCGGGCCAGGGCCTGTTCGCAGCGTTCGAGCACGGACCGGATACCCGGTTCGATATGTTGTATTTCGATCTGGTCGTAGGCGGGCAGATCGTCCCAGTCCAGCAGTGGATTGCTATGCATTTCGATGGCCTTGCCTTTTTGGTGCGTACGTTTATCTTTGGGTACGATCCGCGCCGGAATCAGGGCGCGAGGCCCGTAGCAAACTACGTGTTGCCGCGGCTGAAATCAACCTCTCATTTCCCACCGGACCCGACCTGAGCGTATGACCGAAAAACGATTCAGACGGCGGTTGCAACGGTATCCCGCGGTGAGCGACCTGCGCAGGCTGACCCGCAAGAGACTGCCCCACATCGCCTGGGAGTACCTCGACTGCGGTACGGGGGACGAACGGGCGGTGTCAAGGAACCTGGAGCGCATGGGGGAAGTCACGCTGGCCCCGGTGTTCATGCGGGGCGAACTGAAGCCCGATCTGACGACGACGCTCTTCGGACGGACGTACAGCGTGCCCTTCGGCATGGCGCCGGTGGGGCTGACCGGGCTCATGTGGCCCCGGGCCGAGTTCATCCTGGCCGCCACGGCCGCCAAATACCGCTTCCCCTACACCCTGAGCACGGTAGCCACGCAGTCGCCCGAGTCGATCGGTCCCGTCGTGGGCGACATGGGGTGGTTCCAACTCTATCCGCCCAGGCGGCGCGAGATACGGGACGACCTGCTGAAGCGCGCCATGGACACCGGTTTCCACACACTCGCGATAACGGCGGACGTGCCCGTGGGCAGCCGCAGGGAACGGACCAGCCGGGCAGGGCTGGAGACTCCGCCCCGGATCACCGGCCGGTTCGTTTACGAAGCGCTGAAACACCCCACCTGGACCGTTCAGACCCTGCTCGCCGGTCTGCCCAGGCTCCGGGCCATCGAAAAGTACGCCGATTCGAAGCAGATGGGCGAGGTGGCGAGCTACGTGGGCCAGGAGCTGGGCGGCACCCTCGACTGGCAGTACATCAGCGAAGTCCGCGATCTCTGGGACGGGCCGGTGATCGTCAAGGGCATCATGCACCCCGATGACGCCGAAAAGGCGATCGAGGCGGGCGTGGACGGCATCCAGGTATCGAACCACGGCGCGCGGCAGTTCGACGGTACGCCCGCCGCCATCGACGCGCTGCCGCCCATCGTCCGCAGGGTCGACGGACGGGCCCGCGTCCTGTTCGACAGCGGGGTGCGGACCGGACTGGACATCATCCGGGCGCTCTCCCTGGGCGCGGATTTCGTCCTGCTCGGCCGCGCCTTCATGTACGGCGTGGGGGCTTTCGGGAAAACCGGCGGCGACCACGCCTTCGAGATTCTCAAGGCCGACCTCGAGGTGAACATGGCCAACCTGGGGTGTGCTTCGGTGGACGAGATCCCCGCCCCGGTACGACCGGATCCGATATAGCGCACATTCGCCGCGGTACGACCGGATCCGATATAGCGCACATTCGCCGCGATCCCCGCGCGGCATTCAACCTGCCGCTTCCGCCCGCGTCTCACGGCCCGTTCTCCGCGTATACAGCAGGCTGCAGAACCCCAGCGCGACGGAAAAGACCGTTCCGATCACCGCCAGCAGCAACATCCCGCCCTGTTCGAAGAGGAACCCCGTGACCAGGCTGGCGGAACTCGCCGCCAGCGCGATGTACATTTCGTTGACGCCCTGTACCCGGCCCCGTTCCAGGGGAGCGAGCGCGTTGGACAGCAGGGAAGAGCCGGCGATGAAACAGAAATTCCATCCCAGGCCCAGGAGGAAGAGGGCGATCGCGAGCGGAATGAACCGGGGCGATATGGGCGCGATCACGCAGGAGACGACGAGGATGATCATGCCCCATTTGATCACGTCGTGCTGCCCCCACCGCATGATCAGGCGTCCGGTTATGCCGGAAACGCCGAACATGCCGATGGCGTGGGCCATGATGACCCACGAGATCAGCCACGTGCCATGGTCGTGGTGGCTCATGTGCAGGGGCGTGATCACCATGAGCAGCGTCATGACGAACTGGCCGATCACCATGGCCGCGATGCCGTACCGGACGTGCACGTTGCGGAGGATTTCCCGGACGGGGCGGGCCGTGCTGTCGTCGATATCCGGGGAGTCCGAAGGTTTGATGCGCCGGGCGAGGTCCAGAGGATCGGGACGTACCAGGAAGACGGTCAGGAGGATCGCCGCCAGGCTCAGGCCCGCGCCGACGACGAAGGGGCCCGACATGGGTGGATAGCCGTACTGCGCGATCCAGATCCCGGCGGGCGCCACCATCATCGCGCCGCCGATGGCGCTGATGGTGCCGGCGGATACGATTCTGCCGATGATGCGCGCCCGTTCGGACTCTGGATAGATTTCGGCGCCGATGAACCGCGCCTGCTCGGCGGAACTCCGGGCCATGCCGGCGAAGAAGGACGCGATGCAGAACCCCGCGAAGGAATGGACGGCCACGCTCCAGAAGCTCGTCACCGCGGCGATCAGGGACGCGAGGTAACCTGCCGTCAGTCCGGCCCGCCGGCCCAGGCGGTCCATGATCCAGCCGAAAGGGAAGGCGCTGATCGAGCGGGCCAGGAAGGCGATGGTCATGGGCACGCCCGTCATCCGCTCGCTGTCGGCCAGCTGCGCGGCGAGGATGGGCACGACCGTGAATGCCGCGACCTGCGTGGCGCCGAACAGGGCCTGGGTGACGAACAGGGTATGCGTGATCCGGCTGCGGACCGACTGAAGCTGTTCCGGTTCCATTTCGCTCCCGCGGCCGGTGCGCGCGCCCGCCGGCCGCGTGTATCGCTGCTCCCGCGGCCCCGAATCCGCTCCGGCCGGCCGCGCGACGATATCTCAGATGACTTCCAGTCGATCCCGGTCCGGAAGTGGGGGGAAGGGCTCACTCGGCAGGGTCTGGTACCAGAAGGCCACCGACGCGACATCGTCCTGGAGTGCCTGGTAGGGGCCGCCCTCGGCAAAACCGAGCAGCTGCCGCCATCCGAGCGCCTGGATCGTTACCCTCAGGTCCTCCTCGAACCGCACGGGGTCGGACACGTGCCACCGGTACATGCCGAACCGCTGCTGGGACTTGTACATGCCGTCGGGACGGATGACCTGGGGCATGCCGGCGTATGGCGTGGTGTATTCCACGTACCGGCCGTCGATATCGAAGTTGTACGAGCCGCAGAAGTAGTCCTCGACGCCCGTGCCGCAGATCGTCGGGAACTCGTCGTCCCCGTCGATGTAGAACTTGATCTCGCCCTCGCCCCACCATCCGTTGCTGTTGGAGCCCCACGCCATGTAGGTGCCGACGTAATGGCCGTGGCCCTTGACGCCGTCGAGAATGGTGTACACCTCCTTGTACGGGACGGGGTTCACCCGCCTGAAGTTCGCGTGGAAGTAGCCGATGTCGTCGGGGACCTCGGTCAGCGTGTAGTCGATCTGGTAGTACACGCGCATCTTCTCGTCGGCGATGTTCTCCAGCGTGATGCGGCAACGCTTGCGGAAGGGCATCTCCCAGTAGCAGTTGAAGGAGCTGGCCGGGTTCACGCACACGGCCAGCGACGACACGTGGGCGTATTCGCTCCAGCCGCAGGCGAAGAAATCGCCCATGGGGCACTCCACGGAGGGATGCTCCTCGTTGTCCCAGTAGATGCGAAGGATGGCGAAGCGCCAGTGGCCGGTGGGCGTCAGCCAGATATGCTGTATGGCCCCCGAGCCTTCGATATCGGCCATCGTCAGCGTCTCGCCGGCTTCTATGTCGAATGAGGGGGAAATCTTCCAGCCCTGCCCCAGGTGCCGCGCGTTGTGGGCTCCGGTGCCCTCCGTGGCCATGCCGCCCCGGCCCTTTCCGCCGTCCGTGTTTTCCGGCGAGATGGACCGCGTGCGGGCGCGCGACAGCCGCGGCAGGTTTCCCATGTCCATGCCCAGTCCGTTGAACATATGCGCATCTCCTCCTGATATATGCCCTTGAAAAAGTGATCTCGGCTTCACTATAATACGTTCCGCGATTACACTCGCACAGGTCTTTTTGGCTGGTTATTGTCGACTTGACGAAGGGGTGCCATGCGGCGCGACGTACTCTACTACATCGCCGATCCCATGTGTTCCTGGTGCTGGGGATTCAGTCCCGTGCTCGAGGCGGTTTCCGGCGTGCTCCCGGACGAAATCCCCATCCGCTACGTCATGGGCGGCCTGGCCCGGGACTCGGAAGAACCCATGCCCGAAGAGACCCGGTCCTACGTGCGGTCCCAGTGGCGGATGGTGGCCGTGCGGACGGGTGCGGAGTTCAACTGGGACTTCTGGAAGGCCTGCGAGCCGCGAAGATCGACCTATCCGGCCTGCCGCGCCGTCATCGCCGCCGGGATGCAGCGGCCGGACGGGGTCGAGGCGATGTTTCACGCCATCCAGCGGGCCTACTACCTCGAGGCGCGGAATCCGTCGGACGGGGAAACGCTGGTGCAACTCGCCGGGGAAGCGGACCTGGATCCCGACCGCTTTTCCGCGGACCTCCTGTCGGACCATACCGACGAACTGCTTCACAAGGACTTCGAGCTGCGCCGGTCGCTCCACGCAGACAAGTTCCCCACCATGATCCTGGAGCACGACGACAACCAGTTCTGGCTGGCCTACGGGTACGAAGAGGAAGACCTGGTGGTGGACCTGCTGACTTCCGCGCTGCTTTCCTGACGGCGATCCCCACGGGTGCCCATCGGACGATGCCCCGACCGGCGCCGCCCGTGACCGGCATGGCCCCACGGGCGACCCGTCTCCCCGCCCGCGGTCCGCCGGCCGCTGGCCGCCGGCCGCTATGTCCCCTCTACCCTCGGATCGATCCACATATACACGAGATCGACCACGATATTGGCGCAGACCACCATCGCCGCGGAGAAGAGCACGACGCCCATGATCATGGGCACGTCGAGACTGAAGACCGACTGGAGGGCCAGGACGCCCAGTCCGGGCAGGGCGAACACGTTCTCGGTGAACACCACGCCGCCCATGAGCGCGGCCATGTCCAGGCCGAGGATGGTAATGACCGGAATCAAGGCGTTCCGCAGCCCGTGCTTGAACAGCACGATGTGTTCCGGGATCCCCTTGGCGCGGGCCACGCGCACGTAATCGGCGTTCAGCACCTCCACCATGTTCGTGTGGACCAGCCGGGCGTAGTATCCCGTTATGACCAGGGCGAGCGTCACCGCCGGCAGGATGATGTGGGTCCACCCCGCCAGCCCGCCCACCGGAAACACGCCGGTCCGGTAGGCCAGGTAGTACTGCAGCATGCGGGCCAACCAGAAGACGGGCAGCGAGATGGCGACCAGCGATACGATGAGTACCGTCCGGTCGATGGCCCGGCCGCGGTACTTCGCCGTGAGGACGCCCAGCGGAACGCTCATCAGCATCCACAGGCACACCGCGGTCAGCGCCAGTGCGAGCGTCACGGGAAACCGCGCCAGGATGGCGTCGAGCACCCGTTCGCCCGTCACCAGGGACGTGCCGAGATCGCCCCGCAGCAGGTTGCCGATATAGCGGCCGTACTGGACCGCCAGGGGATCGTCGAACCCCATCTCCGCCCGGATGCGTTCGATGGTCTCCGCGTCCGTGTTCGCCCCGGCGTATACCCTGACCGGGTCGGCCGGCACCGCGTGGACGATGAGAAACGTAATGACCGTTGCGCCCCAGAGTATCACGGCCGCCCAGCCCAGCCGGCGCAGGATCCTGCTCAACATGGCGTTATCCTCTTGTGGTCCCGGCGGCGCTTCATGGTTCGATCCACATCAACTCGTACCGTATGGGCCAGACGGGGTTGAGTTTAAGCCCGTTCAGCCAGGGCTGCCGCAGCAGGTACATCTGCGGGTAGTACAGAAACACCCAGGGCGCGTCGTCCACGATCAGCCGCTCCGCTTCCCGGTACAGGGCCAGCCGGTGTGCCTGGTCGGTACTGGAGGACGCTTCGTTCAGCAGCGCATTGACCCGTTCGTTGTCATAAAACGCCACGTTGGTGCTGTGTACCTCCGTGATCCGGTCGCCATTCAGCAGCACGTCGAGGAAATTGCTCGGATCCGGGTAGTCCTGGTACCAGCCGAAGGTGGAAAAGGGCACCGTGCCGCGCCGGCCCGTCGCTTCGATGCGCGTCGGACCGGTCACCGGCCTGATCTCCACGGTGATGCCGACGGCCGCGAGGTCCTGCTGTACCGCCTGTCCGATCTTGGTGTCTATGCCGCTCCGGGCCGTGACCATGAGTTCGGTGGCGAATCCATCCGGATACCCGGCTTCCTCGAGCAGGCTCCGCGCCTTCTCCGGGTCGTAGTCGTAGCCCTGGAGCGTATCGTCGTATCCCGGCATGCCGGGCGGCAGCACGCCGCGGGCGAGAATCCCCCGGTCGCTGATCAGGCTCACGATGCGCTTCCGGTCGATGGCGTGGTTGACCGCCCTGCGCACGCGCACCTGGTCGAATGGCGGAAGCTCGGTGTTCATGGACAGGTACTGGATGGCGTTCAACGGTTGATGGGCGACGCGTTTGCTGAGGACGGGGTCTTTCATGACCCGGATGAAGTCCGCGTCCGGTATCCCCGTCGACGTGACGCTCGCGATATCCAGCTCCCCCCGTTCGAACATCATCATGTGCAGGGTCTCGTCCCCGCCGACCATCAGCTCGATGGCTTCCAGCCGGACGTCCTCCGCCCGGTAGTAGGACGGATTCTTCTCCAGCCGCATGCCGGTCCCACGCTGCCATTCCGCCAGGGTAAAAGGCCCCCCGCCGACGGGATACCGCCCGAACGTCTCGCCGCGGCGCTCCACCTCCTCGCGGGGAACGGCGTACGCGAAGGGCATGGCGATACAGTAGAGAAAGGGGAGGTCGGGATGGACCAGTTCGATCTCGAGGGTCTCGCCGTCGGGTGTGCGCAGGCCCGCGACCCGGTCCGCCGTTCCGTCCTGAAACGCCCTCGCGCCGACGATATTGCGATAGAATCCCTGCCCGGGGGACCGGGTGGCCGGATTCAGAATCCGTTCGAGGGAATAGGCGAAATCCTCCGACGTGATGGCCCTGCCGTTCGAGAACCGGATGTCCCGGCGCAATTTGAAGGTTATGGTCCGGCCGTCCTCGGAGATCGTCCATGAACGGGCATGCCAGGGGACCAGGTTCAGGTCGTCGTCGTAGTCGACCAGACCGTGAAAGAGCGCGCGCACGAGCGGCCAGGTCACCACGTCGTAAGCTATGGCCGGATCGAGCGAACGGGGATCCGACGGCACGGCGATCCGCAGTACGTTCTCCCCGGCTTTCAACCGCTCGAGCCGCGGACCGTCGGCGCAGGACACCGCCGAAAACAGACAGGCCAGTAACGCCAGCCAGACCAAGACGGGCAGGCGGACCCGGCGCACTACGCAGGCCGGGCAGACCAAGCGGACCGGGCGGACCAGGCGAACCAGGCGTCTCAGGCCGGCCACCACATACAATCGGAAGGCGTGAACACTGCTCATCCGCCCCGTCCCTCCTTCACGTAGGGGTCCAGCACCTCCTGAAGGCCCTGTCCCAGCAGGTTGAATCCCACCACGGCCACGATGATGGCGACGCCGGGAGCCATGGTGAGGTGGGGCGAGACGATGAAGTAGGGCTGGCCCTCGGCGATCATGGTGCCCCAGGAAGGCGCCGGAGGCGGCACGCCGACGCCCAGGTAGCTCAACCCGGCGTCGAGCAGGACGGTGTTCGCCGTGGCCAGGGAGCCGAGCACGATGATCAAAGGCAGGACGTTCGGCAGCAGGTGCCGCGCCATGATGCGGACGTCCGAACAGCCGATGGCCCGGGAAGAAGTGACGAACTCACGGGTCTTCAGGACCAGGACCTGCCCCCTGATGGTCCGGGCGATCCAGGTCCAGCTGATCAGGCCGATGACGAGGAACACGCTGACGAGTCCCCGCTTGAGCGTGATTTCCAGCCCGAGCCCCTCCATGAACGGGGGATTCAGGTGGATCACCCGTCCGTCCATCAGGCCTGCGAAGGCGATGGCCAGGAGCAGTCCGGGGATCGTCAGCATGACGTCGGTCCCGCGCATGAGCACCGTGTTGACCCAGCCGCCGTGGTATCCCGCGAGCAGGCCCACGGTCACCCCGACGCAGACGGCGATCAGCATGGCCACGATGCCCACGAGCAGGGAGATGCGGGTGCCGTGGACCAGCCGGGCCAGTATGTCCCGGCCCAGGTTGTCCGTGCCGAGCAGGAACCGGTCCCCCGGCGGGAGGGGCAGCCCGTCGGCGTCCAGGCCCTCAGGCAGCTGGCGCATGGGGTCCTCGAGGAGTCCCAGCCCGGTGAGGACCGGCGCGGCCAGCGCCATGGCCACCAGGAACAGCACGATGCCGCCGCCCGCGCAGGCCATTCGGTTCTTCGCCATGCGGCGGAGAAAGGATGCGTCCGCGTGTACGGCCTCGTCCGAATCCGTGCCGGCCGCGGGAGATGCGATAACGGTCATGGTACCAGGAAGTATCCTTATCGTGTCGTTGCGTATACGGTCCGGTCGCGAATCGATCAGGCCGCCGGGTATTCCAGGCAGACGCCGCTGCCCGTTACGGACGAGTCGCCCATCGCGCGGAGGAGATCGTGATAGAATGCCAGCTCATCGCCCGTCAGGGAGACCGTGGCGTCCTCGTCCCACAGGTCGGCCAGGCGACACCGGGCCGGCATCGGCAACATGCGGTAGTCCGACCGCCCGTACACGCCGGGCCGGTTGAGCAGGGGGTCCTCCGAGAGCGTACCGCCGGTTCCCAGGAAAAACAGGTCGTCCTCCATCCCGGACCCGGCCGGCGCGACCAGCAGGTGACCGGTTGCATCGCGCTTCGTTTTAAGCGTGACGGACACGTGCATCCGGGGCGCCTGCCCCGCCGCGGCAACGTAGACGCGCCGAAGCGGTGCGTCCAGCAGTGCCGCGGCCTTCCTGCACAACTGAAAGACACACCACCATTTCCGCCATTTCCCGCCTTCCGGCGAAGAGACCATGCGAAGATAGACGGGGTCCCCGAAATCGCCGTGACGGCATGCCTCGAGCAGCGCCGGGAATCCCGGCTGGGAACGGTGCACTTCCGTGATGGGCGGCCTGCGGCCCTGAAAGCCGGCGGGCAGCGGGCCGGCTGTTCGCACGTCGATCCCCATATCCATCAGCCGTGCCGCATCCGCGGACATCCCCGGATAGGGTGAAAGAACCAGGGCCAGGCGCGGCCGGTCACTGTCCATCGCGTCCCACAGGGTTTCGAGCGCGGGGACATGGACGCCGGAGCCCGCCCCGGAGCCTTCCCCGGAACCCGTGCGCGGGCCGCCCGGCGTCCGGACGAATGCCACCCCGTCCCGCTCATCGAATCCCTCCCGGAAGAAGCCGAGGTCCCGCGGACTGCCGATGACCAGTCCATCCAATTCTCTCACGCGGCCTCCCCAAAGTCTTTCACGCCGCCTCCCCGCCGTCTATGGGCAGACGTACGGGCCGGTCCCGCACGATGGACTCGTACCCTGCCAGCAGGACTTCCATGTGGTCCTGCGCGTGCCGGACGGTGAACCGGGGCCTGGCGCCGGTGTCGAGTGCGTGAACCAGGTCGTCCAGGGCCGCGTGGGTGAATTGCCGTCCCGTGGAGGTCAGCATGGTGGGCGGACCGCTGTGCCACTGCATGGGATCGTCTTCGTCGACGCTGAAGTCGCCGTCCACGATGCGGTTTCTCAGATGGGTGTCGATGCCGGGCCGGTTCCCGTCGATACGACCCGTTCCCTTCGTGCCGAACAGAAGCGCGTGGTTCGGTCCCCCCGCGCCATGGGACGCGATGCCGCTGCGCCCGGCGGACAGGGTGGCCACCCTGCCGGACCGGTCCACGAGGGACAGCGTGCCGAAGTCGTCCGCGCCATGGGCGGCGTGTTCCGGGAAGAAGTAGGCGCCCCCCTGTCCGTAGACCTCGACGATGGGATCGAAGCACCGTTGCACCAGGGCCACGGCATAGGCGCCGACCGTCAGCAGCTCGCGCTTGATGTCCGGAAATTTCCACCTTCCCGGCGGCAGGAAACCGGGTTTCCGCCGGCCATCCGAAATGGGCCGGGGGATGCCTTTGCCGAAGAGGATGTCGATGTGCATCGCCGTCAATTCACCCAGGAATCCTGTGTCGATCATTCTCTTGCTCTGGTTGACCAGATCGTTGTAAACGTAACTGGGAATGATGGTTGTGACACCTGATCGATCTACGGCGTCGACCACGGCGCGACACTCCCGTATGTTGGCGCCGATGTACTTGTCGATCCACAGGTGCTTGCCCGCGCCGGCTGCCAGCATGGCGATTTCGGCGCGGCGTTCGATCTCGTGGCCGATGCTCACGATGTCGACGTCGTCACGCCGGACAGCCGCCGCGATGCCCTCGTGGAAGGGTACGCCCAGTTGTTCGGCCCGGGACCGGTTGAGCGGCTTGAGATAGGGATCGACATCCGGGTCGTCCGCGACCCCCGCGATGCGGATCCGGGGATGATCCACGAAGGCGGGGACGAAACTGCTCTGGTGGCTGTGTTTGCTGAAACTGACCAGCAGCACGCCATAGGTGCGGTCGGCCATGTCGGCTCCGTCTGAACGGTGATGGATGGGAACTCCCAAGATAAAACGGCGCCTGCCGGGAGACAACAAAAACAGGGATTCCGGGCGGGAAGCGGCGGTGACTTTCACCTTGTTAAACCTGCGAATCGCAGTAGATTGAAACTGACTCCCGAACGTGGCTGTTTCAAATACATCCCATATCACCCGATTAGCGAAAGAGGTACGCCATGGACGCCGTCCTGCGCGCGATTTCCGATTTCATGTGGGGCCCCTGGACGATCGGCGTGCTCGCCGTCCTGGGCCTCATGCTCACGGTGGCCAGCAGGGGGGTCCAGTTCCGCAAGTTCGGCGAGGCCGTCCGGCTGGTCATGCGGGGCGCCCTGCGCCGCGACAAGGACGAGCGGGAATCGGGCGACATCTCGCCCTTCCAGGCGCTGACCACGGCCATGGCGGCGACCATCGGAAACGGCAACATCGCGGGCGTGGCAACGGCCATCGCCGTCGGCGGCCCGGGCGCGGCCTTCTGGATGGCGGCCATGGCGCCCCTGGGCATGGCGACGAAGTACGCCGAGACCGTGCTGGCCCTCAGGTACCGGGGAAAGACCCGGGACGGCCTCATGCTCGGCGGCCCCATGTCCTACCTGAAGGAAGGGCTGAACCTGCCCACCATCGGCGCGGTATTCGCCCTGTGCGCCACGGTGGGCGGCCTGGGCGGCGGGAACATCGGCCAGGCGAATTCCATCGCCCTCGTGATGAGCTCCCAGTTCGACGTGGCCAAATGGATAACCGGCCTCCTGCTGACCCTCATCCTGGGCGTGGTCATCATCGGCGGGATCAAGCGCATCGGCCTCGTCGCCGAACGGCTCGTGCCCACCATGGTGGTCGTGTACGCCGTCAGCGTGTGCTACGTAGTCATCACCCACATCGAAGTCCTGCCGGCGGCCCTCTGGCTCATCCTGGAGAGCGCGTTCACCCCCGTGGCCGCGGCCGGCGGGTTTGCCGGCGCCACGGTGGCCCGGACGATTCAATACGGCATCCGCAGGGGCGTCATCTCCAGCGAGGCGGGACTCGGCAGCGCGGGGATCGCCCACAGCGCCGCCCGGACGACCAACCCGCTCCGGCAGGGCTATATATCCATGATCGGGGTCTTCATCGACACGATTATCGTCTGCTCCATGACCGCGGTCACGGTAGTCATCGCCGGCGTGTGGGCCAACGGCGAAATCAGTACCGCCCTCGTGGCTTCCGCGCTCAACACCTCGATCCCCTTCGGCGGCGCCATCGTCGCGCTCTGCTCCCTCATGTTCGGGTTCACCACCATGGTCACCTGGTCCTACTATGCCGAACAGGGCCTTCGGTTCGTGACCGATTCCCGGGGCGTGGTGTGGGGCATCCGCATTTGCTGGTGCCTGGCCGCCTTTTTCGGGGCCGTCTACGAGGCGCGGGTCATCTGGGACCTGGGCGACATCATGGTCGCCTGCATGATGTTTCCCAATCTCGTGGGACTGATCGGCCTGACCCGCGAAATCCGCGTGGTATCCGCCGACGAAAAGGCCGCCGGGGCCGCTTGACGAAACGCGCTTTATGGAGTATATTACCGGCGGGTTGGATCGGTGCGAAAAAAACGGGCCGATTTACGCGCCCGGGCCGCTGTATCGCGAAAAAAACCGAACCTTTTTACGCGCCCGGGCCTCTGTATATGGTAGAAGGTGCGAAGCGGAACGCGGATTCCGCGCTTCGGGCATGGATTGACCCCAAAGGCAGGTGCCAGGGCATGGCTCAAACGGCGGACGGAATCATCATAGAAAACGTGCTGAACGGCTGCGCGGACGACTTCGAAACGCTGGTCAAGCGGTACGACCGCGAGATCAGGCGCGTAGTCGGCTCCATGGTGAAAAACCGCCAGGATGCCCAGGATATCGTGCAGGACGTCTGGCTTTCCGCCTACCAGCGGCTGTCGACCCTGCGCGACCGGGACCGTTTTCCCCAGTGGCTGCGCGTTATCGCGCGCAACCGGTGCCTCGCCCACGTGGGCGACAGGAAGAACCAGGGAGAGGCGTGGTCGGAGATCGAGCCCGATCATGGCGCATGGCCGGGAGACGAGCACCTGAAACGGGCGAACGACCGCAAGGTGCGGCATGGCGTGAATGCCCTTTCGCAGGCGCTCAGGCGTACGGTGGCCATGTACTATTTCACCGGATATTCCTGTGACGAGGTCAGTACGAGGATGGACGTCCCCGTGGGCACCGTCAAACGCCGGCTGTCGGAAGCGCGAAGCAAGCTCCGCGGCATGTTCAGGAACTGGTCGCAGTACTCCTTCGAAGGAAGCCTGGACCTTCGCCACCTGATCGTGGCCGCGCCGATCTGCACCGGTTTCTGATTCCAACCCGCCGAACGAACCGAGGTCTTCCATACGCATGTCCCAGCCGCCCAACGAACGGCAACAGCCCCCACCCCGCAACGAACGACAGCCCCAGCCCGACAAGTCGAAGAAGAACCGCTCGATCCTCATCTGGCTCGTGCTTTTCCTGTTCTTCCTGATGGCGGCCCAGTTCCTGCCCAGGCGGGGCGACAGCGCCGTAACGGTTTCCTACACGCAGTTCCAGCAGTTCCTCGAATCCGACAACATCGAGCAGGTCACCATTACCGAGAAGCTGATCACGGGCCGGCTGCGCCAGGACTCGTCGACGGTGATCGAAGGCACGAACCAGAGCCTGCGCGACTTCAAGGTATACATCCCCTTCGACGACCCGGACCTCGTGGCCGATCTCATGGCCCGCAACGTCATGGTGACGGCCGAACCGGAGGCCACCAACTGGGTCGGCTATCTCATCGCCGCCCTGCCCTGGCTGCTGCTGATCGGGTTCTGGATATTCATCCTGCGCCAGATGCAGTCGGGCCAGCGCGGCATGTTCTCCTTCGGCAAGAGCCGGGCGAAGATGATCGTCGAGGACCGTCCCTCGATTACTTTCGCCGACGTGGCGGGCGTCCTCGAAGCCAAGCGCGACCTGCAGGAGATCGTGGAATTCCTGAAGAACCCGGAAAAGTTCCACGCCCTGGGCGGCCGGATACCCAAAGGCGCCCTGCTGCTGGGCCCGCCGGGCACCGGTAAGACCCTGCTGGCCAAGGCCGTTGCGGGCGAGGCGGGCGTGCCCTTCTTCAGCATGAGCGGCTCGGACTTCGTCGAGATGTTCGTCGGCGTGGGCGCGTCGCGCGTGCGCGACCTCTTCGACCAGGCCCGGCAGAACGCTCCCTGCATCATCTTCATCGATGAAATTGACGCCATCGGCCGGCACCGGGGCGCGGGCCTCGGCGGCGGGCACGACGAGCGGGAGCAGACCCTGAACCAGTTGCTCGTGGGGCTGGACGGCTTCGAGAAGACGGACTCCATCATCGTCATCGGCGCGACGAACCGGCCCGACGTGCTCGATCCCGCCCTGCTCCGTCCCGGACGCTTCGACCGCCACATTGTCGTCGACCGGCCCGACGTTGTCGGCCGCGAGAAGATCCTCGAGATCCACGTAAAGAGCCGCAACATCCCGCTGGACGACTCGGTCAAGCTCGACGTGCTGGCCAAGGGCGTGCCCGGCATGGTCGGGGCGGACCTGGCCAACATGGTGAACGAGGCGGCGCTCATCGCGGCGCGGTACGACCACAAGACCGTGACGGACGAGGACTTCGAAGAGGCCAAAGAGAAGCTCATGATGGGTTCGAAGCGGCAACTCGTGATCAGCGAGAAGGAACGGGAGATCGTGGCCTACCACGAAGCGGGACACGCCCTCGCCTTCGAGCTTATCGATGAAATAGACCCGCTGCACAAGGTTTCTATCCTGCCGCAGGGCCGGGGTCTGGGCGTGACCATTGCCCTTCCGGAAGAGCGCTATCTCCAGTCCCGATCGTATTGCCTTGGCACCATGGCCGCCGCGCTGGGCGGCCGGGCGGCCGAGCAGATCGTCTTCGGCGAGGTCACCTCCGGCGCGCAGAACGACATCGAGCAGGTCACCCGCATCGCCCGGCACATGGTATGCGACTGGGGGATGAGCGAGGAACTGGGCGCTACGGCCCTGGGCGAAAAGGAACACGAAGTCTTCCTGGGCCGGGACATCGCCCACCAGGCGAATTACAGCGAAACGACCGCCCACAGCATCGACCGGGAGATCCAGCGTTTCGTGACCGAGGCAGGCGAGCGCGTCGATAAGCTGCTCAAGGACTACGAGCCGCAGCTGCACGCCGTGTCGAAGGCCCTGCTGGAGCACGATTCGCTCACCAGGGACGAAGTGGCGGAACTCATCTACGGCAAGGAAGAATTCGAGGCCATGGAACGGGAACGCGAGAAACGGGCCGCCGAGGCCGAAAGATTGGCAGAACAGGCGAAGGCTGAAAAGGAAGAGGCGAAAGAGAAAGCTGCCGAGGCTGAGGAGACCGCGGAGGTGGTAGAGGCCGCGGAGTCTGCTGAGGCCGCGGGAGCGGCTACGGAGGTTGCCGAGACTGCGGAGGCTGCTGAAGCGGCGGAAGCCGCCGTAGCGGAAACGTCCACTGCCGATGAAGCGACGGCGGAAGCGCCTTCCTCGGATGGAAACGGCGTTCCTTCAGCGGACGGGGCGGAAAGGGCGGACGAGGAACCCGCGGTAACGTCACCCGGGCTCGATGAAACCGTTGAATCGCCGAAGGGGCGTTGAGGCGGACGCGAACATCGGCTGGCGCAAGATCATTGATAACGGGAGCGAGAGTAATTTCTCACGCTCCCGTTTTTCTAATTATAACAAAAGCCCAGCGGTTTGGGATGCGCTGGGCTTTTGTGTCACGGTTTGGAACCCGCCGGACTCAGCTAGACCTGGCGAGCACGTCCTTGAGGGTCTGGATGAATACCTCGGTTTCCGCTTCGGTACCGGCGGATACCCGGATCCAGTTGCGGAATTCCCGCTGCCGGCGGGAACTGATCCAGACGTTGCGGGCGCGCATCTCCCAGACCACCTGCATGGCCGACCGCTTCAGGTCCGCCATTACGAAGGTGCCCTGGGACGGCAGGTACTCGATCCCCATCTCGTCGAAGGCCGCGTAGCAGCGCTTCTTGAAGTCCCACACGGCTTCCCTGGATTTCTGCAGATGCCCGAGGTCCCGAACCGCCGCGGCGCCGGCCACGCTGGCCAGTGCGTTCGGGGATTCCTGGTAGTACTTCCGCAGTTCGTCCTGGATCTTCTGCGAGGCGACGCAGTATCCCAGCCTCACGGCGGCCAGCGCATAGGCCTTGGAGAAGGTTCTCACGACGACCACGTTGTCGTACTTGACGGCGAGCGGGATCGCCGAGGGAATCGGATCCTGCTCCGCGAAGTGCAGGTAGGCCTCGTCGATGGCCACGATGACCGAAGAGGGGAGCTTTTTCACGAATGCTTCGATTTCGTCCGGCTGCAGCAGCGTGCCCGTGGGGTTGTTCGGGTTGGTAATGACCACCAGGGAGGTTTTCTCGGACGCCAGGGCGGCCATGCCGTCGAGGTCGTGCTTGTACTCCGGCGTCATCGGCGCCCGGATGATGTTCACGTCGACGCCGAACCAGTCTTTGTAATCGCTGGCGGAGCGGGAAATGGAACCGTATCCGTATTCCGCCTCGATGACCTCGCCGCCGTTGCGGCTGAGGTAGGCCAGGCAGAGCAGGTCCAGGATCAGGCTGGACCCCGGGGTCAGCATGAAGGGACCGGGAGGCGGCCGGAAGAACGAGCGCCGCCGGGAATTGTCCGGCTCGGGCAGTTCCACCCCGTCGAAGGTCGACAGGGCCTGCATCAGGTCGCTCAGGTCCGTACCGTACCGGTTTACGCCAAACAGCCGGTTCGCCATGGCCTCGATGGCCCGCGGCGAGGGCCCCAGCGGGTTCTCGTTCAGGCTCATACGCACGAGACCCGGCTGCACACCCACGCCCCGAATGGCTTCAATGGTAGGCTTGCCGCCCGAGATCAATTGCGTGGCCATGGCGATTCTGTCGGACATGGAAAGGGCAACGCCGGCTGTACCGGCCGCGAGGGCGCCCTTCATGAAACCTCGACGCGTCCAGGCGTTCAGGGCCGTCTCTGACGGGTGCATATACGACTCCTTGGGGAATTGCCGTAACGATTATCCGGCCGAAATGATATCAGGGACTGAAGAATACAGTTCTAAGTCTTACAAACCAGCGCACCCGTATCTTCAAAATTCCATCGCCCGAGCGGTCCGTAACACCTTGACATCTCTTCGAACCGCGCGTTAAAATGACCTTGTATGGACGACCTCCTCCTCGACATTTCACACCTGTCCGCAACCATCCCCACAGACGACGGCCCCGTTCGGGCGGTGCGCGACGTTTCGTTTCAGATCAGGCGGGGCAGAACCCTCGGCGTGGTCGGTGAGAGCGGCTGCGGAAAGAGCATGATGGGACTTTCCCTGATGCAGCTGGTTCCCAGACCCGGTTACGTGGAAGGTAAAATCGTGCTGCACGACCATGAGGACGGCGTCGACATAGCGATTCACGACCTCGAGCCGGGGGGCGATGCCATGCGCAGGATCCGGGGCCGCAAGATCGCCATGATCTTCCAGGAGCCCATGACCGCCCTGAACCCGGTGTACACCGTGGGGAACCAGATCGGCGAGGCCCTGCGCCTGCACCACGGCATGGACCGGGACAACGCCCGTTCCCGCGCGGTGCAGGCCCTGTCCGAAGTCGGCATTCCGGGACCGATGCAGCGGGTGGACGAATACCCGCACGAGCTTTCCGGCGGCATGCGGCAGCGCGCCATGATCGCCATGGCCCTTTCGTGCGGCCCCGACCTGCTGATCGCCGACGAGCCCACCACGGCGCTGGACGTGACCATCCAGGCCCAGATCCTAGATTTGCTGAGAGCGCTCAAGCAGAGCCACGACATGGCCATCCTGATGATCACCCACGACCTGGGCGTCATCGCCGACATGGCCGACGAAATCATGATCATGTACGCGGGGCAGGTGGTCGAGACCGGGTCGCCGGAACAGATCTTCTACCATCCCGCCCACCCGTACACCCGTGGGCTGCTCGAATCGGCGCCCCGGATCAATCGCGGGAAGGAATCGCAACTGTCCACCATACCGGGGACGGTGCCTTCGCCGCTCAACCTGCCCGAGGGCTGCGCCTTTGCGCCTCGATGCCGGTACGCCACGGACCAGTGCGCCCTGGAACCGCCGGCGTCGGAGATCGAGGAGGGGCACGGCGCCCGGTGCTGGCATCTCGACCGGGTCGCCCTGGACCGGTAACGCACGAGAAGCAGGCGGGTTCGGCATCAGCCATTCCAAAGAATCCGCGGGATGTCCGCCATGTCCACCATACTCGACGTCCGAAACCTGAAGAAGTACTTCCCGGTCCGCAAAGGACTCTGGCGCCGGAAGCGGGGCGACGTACGGGCGGTGGACGGCGTGGACTTCCAGTGCGGCGCCGGGGAGACCCTGGGCCTTGCGGGCGAGAGCGGATGCGGCAAGACCACCCTGGGACGCTGCGTGCTGAAGACGATCCCTCCCACGGCCGGCGACATTATCTTCGGGACGGAGCGGGTGAATATCAGTCCCCTGGACCGCCGCGAAATGCGGCCCTACAGGACTCGGATGCAGATGGTGTTCCAGGATCCGAATTCGTCCCTCAATCCGCGCATGACGGTGAGCGATATCGTGGGTGAACCGCTACGGGTCAACCGGCTGGCCCGCGGGGCGGAACTGGAAGACCGGGTCGCCGGCCTGCTGGCCGACGTGGGACTGAACGCCGGGGACATGCGCCGTTACCCTCATGCCTTCAGCGGCGGGCAGCGGCAGCGTATCGGCATCGCCCGGGCCCTTTCCCTGCGGCCCGAACTGGTCATCGCGGACGAGCCGGTATCGGCCCTGGACGTGTCGGTCCAGTCCCAGATCCTGAACCTCCTGGCTTCCCTCAAGGACCGGCTGGGCCTGTCTTATATCTTCATCACCCACGACCTGAGCGTGTTGCAGCACATCAGCGACCGCGTGGCGATCATGTACCTGGGTCGGATCGTGGAAACCGGGCCGGCGGAACAGGTATACCACAATCCACTGCATCCCTACACGGAAGCCCTGATTTCCGCCGTACCGGTGGCGGACCCCGCGGTACAGCGGAAGCGGTCGCGGATCGCGCTGACCGGCGACGTGCCCGATCCCGCGGCACCGCCCAAGGGGTGTCATTTTCACCCACGTTGCCGGTACGCAACGGACCTGTGCCGGGTATCCGAACCGGAACTCAAGACCTACCCCGACGGCGTCAGGGCGGCGTGCCATTACAGCGACACGCTTACCCTCCAGGGCATTTGACCGGCCAGGCGGCCGAATGCCGGCCGCATGTTGGAGCCGCGGACGAGATACCCATGGGAAAAGGCATGACGGTCATATTGAAATACCTGCCTCTGACGGCCCTGGCCGGCCTGCTGGCCTGTGCCGGTGGCGGTGACGGTGGCGGAAACGCACCGGAACCGCCCGTCGACGACGCCGCGGCCCGGACCTCGGTTGCCGACGCCGCGGCCCGGACGGCGAAGGAAGCGCCCGTGCTGGCCGCCCGGGTGGCTGCGGGCACCCTTCCGCCCCTTCCCGAGCGGATCCCGGCCAATCCGCTCGTGGCCAAACACGATTATGAAGGGTACGATGGACCCGGGGTCTACGGCGGGACCTGGCGCCAGTTCCACAACAACACCGATCTCGGCACCTGGAAGATGATCGCCGGGTACGCCCCGCTGATCCGGTGGAACCGTCTGACCACGGGCCTCGAGCCCGGCCTGGCGGAATCGTGGGCGTTCAACGAGGACGGCACGGTGCTCACGCTCAAGCTGAGGGAGGGCGTACGGTGGTCCGACGGCCATCCCTTTACCTCGGCCTCCTTCCGGGCGTGGTACGACCTGTGTCTGGACGACCGCCACCGGTACCCGCCGCCCGTATGGTGCCTCGTGGACGGCAAGCCCATGGAAGTCGAGACGCCGGACGACCACACCATCGTCATGAGGTTCGCCGGGCCCAACTGGCTCGTGCCCCTTTGGCTGGCGACCGGCTTCTGGTGGAGCGAAGAATACAACGTGCCGGAACACTACATGAAGCAGTTCCACCCGGACCACAATGCCGATCTCGACGATTTCGTCCTGTACGAGAAGCACAGGCTGCCCCAGCGCAACCCGGAGAAGCCCTCCCTGTGGCCGTGGACGATCTCCCGCATCGAAAAGGGCGGCTTCCGGGTGATCCTGGAACGCAATCCCTATTACTACGTCGTGGACGACGACGGGCGGCAGCTGCCCTATATCGACCGGGTGGTTACGACCCTGGTCCCCGAATCCCAGATCCGCGTCCTGCGGGTGCTGGCCGGCGAGGTGGACTGCCAGTTCCGCGACCTCGACCTCCGCGATTTCTCCCTCTTCATGGAAAGCAGGGAAAAGGGCGGCTACCGGGTGAAGTTATGGGAGAGCGCTTCCGGCGCGGACCCCGCGATCAACCTCAACTGGTCGGACAACGACCCGGTCCTCCGCGGCCTGATCCGCGACCAGCGGTTCCGGAAGGCCCTCGCCGCGGCCATCGACCGCGAGAAATGCAATGCCGTCGCCTTCAAGGGCCTCGTGAAGCCCCAGGGCGCCACGGTGAGCGAAGAAGGCTGGCACTTCCTGAGCGAAGAAGGCGAGCGCCTCTTCGACCAGTGGAAGGCCACCGACGCGGACTTCGACCTTCAGAAGGGGAACCGGCTGCTGGACGAGATGGGACTTACCGATCGAGACGCCGAGGGGTACCGGCTTCGTCCCGATGGCCGGCGGCTGACGCTGGTACTCGACGCTCCGGCGGCGGCGCACATCGCCCACGAGAACGACGTGGCCCTGATCGTGGCCGAGGGCTGGCGTGAGCTGGGGATGGACGTCCTCGTCTACACGCCACCCGGCGCCGAACTGAAACTGCGCCGCGACCTCGGCGAGTTCACCGCCCATCTCCACGGCGAATCGGAAATGGACCTGTTCACCTATCCCGACTGGGTGTTTCCCACGTCCGGCAAGTACTGGCACCCCCAGGTAGGCAAATGGTATGAGTCGGGCGGCGAAAAGGGCGAAGCGCCCACGGGCGTCATGGTCGAACTGCTCGATCTCTACGACCGGATCAAGCAGGAGAAGGACCTGGAAGCCCGGCACGGCCTGGTGCGGGACGCCGTGCGGATCCACATCGAACACGGTCCCTTTCACCTGGGCACCGTAGCGCGCACGCCCAGGCCGGTCATCGTGAAGGACAACTTCCACAACGTACCCGACGACGGCATACTCGGCCCCTGGGCCATCGCGGGCCCGGCGACGTGTTTTCCCGAGCAGTTCTACATCGACTGACCCATGATCAACTACGTCATTCAGCGCTGTCTCCTGGCCATCCCGACCCTCCTGGCCATCTCGATGATCGGGTTCGTCATCATCCAGCTGCCCGAGGGCGACTTCCTGGACCGCAAGATCCAGGAACTGGAAGAGATGTACGGCGACAGCAGTTCCATCGCCCGCATCGACGAGCTGCGGGAGCGCTACGGGCTGGACCGGCCCATGTGGCAACAGTACGTGAGCTGGATATCGGGATTCGTCGTGGGCGATTTCGGCGAATCCTTCGAATACGAGCAGGAAGTCAACCAGCTGATCTGGGACCGGCTCGCCTTCACCGTGCTCATCGCCCTGGGCGCCCTGCTGTTCACCTACGCCGTGGCGATCCCCATCGGCATCTATTCGGCCACCCACCAGTACCGCCTGTCCGACAACGTGCTGTCCTTCATCAGCTTCATCGGCATGTCCATGCCGGGGTTCCTGCTGGCCCTCGCCCTCCTGGTCTTCGTGTTCGAGATCTACAGGATACCCCTGTTCGGACTCTTCTCGAGCGAGTACGAGGGCGCGCCGTGGACCTGGGACAAGCTCGTGGATTTCCTCAAGCACCTGTGGATCCCGGTCATCGTGGTGGGCATCAACGGCACGGCCGGACTGATGCGCATCATGCGCGGCAACCTCCTGGACGTCCTCGGCCAGCCTTTCGTCCAGACGGCCCGCGCCAAGGGGCTCAAGGAATCCGTCGTCGTCATCAAGCACGCGGCGCGCATCGCCATCAACCCGCTGATCACGATCCTGGGCATGAGCCTGCCGAACATCCTCTCCGGGGCCACGATCGTGGCGATCGTCCTGGGTCTGCCGACCGTGGGGCCGCTGCTGCTGCGCGCCCTGGTGGCCGAGGACATCTACCTGGCCGGCACGCTGCTGATGATGTTCAGCCTGCTCCTGATCATCGGCAACATCCTGGCCGATATCGCGCTGGCCTGGGCGGACCCGAGGATACGGTATGAATAGCCTGACTTTTCAATTCGCGCCAGGCGGGATTCCGGGGTGTCGACCAGGGCGGACCCGAGGATACGGTATGAATAGCCCCGCGGAACTTAAGGGAAAAGGAAACGGGCGCGGAGAAAACGGAGCGATCCCATGACCACGGCCACGGTCGAAAAGGTCGAAGCGGTCCAGGATACGGGCTACCTGAGCTACCGCGCGCTGATCTGGCGCCGGTTCCGTAAGAACCGGATGGGCATCTCGGCCGGTGTAATCCTGGGTCTGTTCTACCTCACGGCGGTATTCGCCGGCTTTTTCTCCCCGTACGACCACAACGACATCCGCATCCAGGTCCGGCACCTTCCGCCCCAGGCGCTGCAATTCGAGTGGTCCGGCGGGTTCTACGTCTACGGGTTGACTTCCGCGCAGAACCCGGTTACCCTGGAACTTGAGTACGAGACCGACCGGTCCCGGCGGTACCCGGTCCGGTTCCTGTCGCGGGACGGCAGGGGAGACTTCCGGCTGGTCCACTCCGAGGGCCCCATGTACCTCCTGGGCACGGACCGCATGGGCCGCGACCTGCTGTCACGCATGATCCACGGCGGCCGCGTTTCGCTCACGGTAGGCATCATCGGCGTGTTCCTCAGCCTGATCCTGGGATCCGTGCTCGGCACGCTTTCCGGTTACTTCGGCGGCTGGATCGACCACACCCTGCAGCGGATCGTCGAGATCCTGGCCTCCTTTCCGCCCATCCCCCTCTGGATGGCCCTGGGGGCGGCGCTGCCGGCGGCATGGTCGAGCGTGGAGACCTACCTGGGCATCACCATCATCCTGTCCATCATCAGCTGGGGCGGCCTGGCCCGGGAGGTAAGGGGCAAGGTCCTCGTCTTCCGCGAGCAGGACTACACGACGGCGGCCCGGTCGGCCGGCGCGGGGCACTGGTACATCATTTCGCGCCACCTGCTGCCCGGATGCTACAGCCACATCATCGTCGTGGCCACGCTGGCCATCCCGGGCATGATCCTGGGCGAGACGGCCCTGAGCTTCCTGGGTCTGGGCATCCGGCCGCCCATGACCAGCTGGGGCGTGCTGCTCGAGGAAGCGCAGCGCGTGACGGTGCTGCTCAACCATCCGTGGCTGCTCTTCCCCGCCGCGCCGGTGCTCGCCGTGGTGATCTCCTTCAACTTCCTGGGGGACGCCCTGCGCGACGCCGCGGACCCGTACTCGTGAGGGATGTATGGAGCCGGAGCGGGACCCGGACGGGCTGAATCCGTCACCGGTCCCACGCGGGGCGGGACCCGGACGGGCTGAATCCGTCACCGGTCCCACGCGGGGCGAGACCCGGACGGGCTGAATCCGTCACCGGTCCCATTCCGATGCGCCGGGAAGACCGCTGCTGTCGTACACCTCTAGGTCGGCGCCGTCCAACCAATCCGGCGCCACCGGACGGGCGGAGACTCCCGGGACGCCATCTTCCTGGCTTCTGAGCATCCCGCGTACCTGCCCGGTACCGGCATCCCGGTAAATCCGCATCGTTGGAACGGCCCGACCGTTTCCCAGTCTCGCCGCGCCGCCCAGTCTCGCCGCGCCGCCCGGACCCGATAACGAGATCTCCGTCAGCGCCTGTCCCCATTCGGATGGTACGGGCACGGCGAACGCGAAGGCCGACCGGCCCTCTCCGTGGACGAGTACCGGCATGGCGAAGCGGAAGGAGAAGAGTTCGCCATCCCGGGATTTCCCGCTGATCCGGTATTGCCCTCTCGCAGCCGGCAGCGCGGGAGGAGCGTCCATCGCGAAGGCGGGCTCCAGGAACGGCGCGCCGAACTCGTCGACGCCCCCCCAGATGAGCAGGACGCGGGCCGCGGCGGGCGGCGGGACTTCGGGTTCGTGCTCGACGCGATAGCGCAGGGCCTTCGCGAAGTGATAGTCGCTGATCCAGACCGGACCGCAGTACCCCATGACGTCCTTGTACCAGGGCGGGACGAGCGAACCGTCTCGAAAGTCGTATCCCCAGACGCCGATCGAAGCGTCGCTGGTGGGAAAGGCGGGATCGGGGCCCGCGGCCCCTCCGCACGGAGCGTGGCCGAGACTGAAATTGTGCCCGAGCTCATGGGCCATGGTCAGGGGATCGCTCGACGAGAACGCCGTGCGCCCCGCCAAATCCGCGATGCCGACCGGACCTTCGAAATGTCCCGACATCACGCCCATGTAGTAGCCGCTCCCCCCTTCCATGACGCGTATCGCCGTGGTTTCCCCGAGCAAAACGCCGGAGTTGTTTTCCGTCGTCCATACGGGCTCATGGACGCGCAGGTCCATACTCACGACGGGCAGCAGGATGTCAATGGCGGACATCAAATGGCTGGAGGGGTTCAGGCCGTCGGTCAGATCCAGCACGTGACGGTCCGGAGCCTCCGAATAAAGGAACGGGATAACCGTGAATTCGAGGGTCGGCATGGTCCTGACGTCTACCGCGTTCCTGCCGGTCCGCGGTATACGCTTCATTAATTCCAGATCGCGGGGCAGCGTGCCGTCGGGGTCGATTTCAATCACCACTTCCAACCCCGGTTCCATGATCGCGGCGGGGATCTCGGCGTTGGCGGTATTCGACAACCGGCTCTCATCCATCTCCGCGGGTATCGGGTTCGATTGGGCCGGTATGTCGGCGACGAATGCCTGCGCCCCGTCCTGGTAGAACGTCGCCCGCACGCCCGGGATGTCCAGGTCCGTCGCTTCATCGGACGCGACGAAGACCCGGAGCAGCGCCGGCTCGCCGGCGACAAGCGGAACGGGGTACTCCGCGGACTGCACGGTCTGCGTGATCAGGTAATCGGCCCGCATGGTCTGGCAGGAGGCCACCCGATAGCTATCCAGGTTTTTCAACCAGGCCTGCAGGCCGGCATCGGAACCCGCGCACAGCCCTGTACCGTTTGCCGCCAATACGTCTAACGCTGAAAGTGCGGTCAGTTCCGCGGGAAGACGGCCCGATATACCGGGGTTGTTCGACAGGATCAGCTGGCGCAGGGAACCGAGATCTCCCAGGGTGGGCGGCAGCCCGCCCGTGAAGTCATTGTCTGACAGTGCAAGTAACTGCAAACTGGAAAGCTTGCCGATTTCCGGAGGCAATGGCCCGGTCAGGGCGTTCTCCCGGAGCCAGAGTTCCTCCAGCGCAACGAGACTGCCGATTTCCGCGGGCAACGGTCCGCTGAGGTTGTTTTTCTCGATCTGCAACACGGTCAGGTTGGATAAACGCCCGACTTCTTCCGGCAGTGGTCCGCTGAGGTTGTTTTCGTCGAGCCACAGGAGTTTCAGGTTGGACAGGCGTCCGATTTCCGCTGGCAATGACCCGGACAGATCGTTCTGTTCAAGCATCAACCAGCGCAGATTGGCGAGATTGCCCAATTCGTGCGGGATCGATCCGGACAGGCGGTTCCCCCGCAGCAACAGGACACGCAGATTCGACAGATCGCCGAGCTCGGACGGGATGTTTCCGGTCAGTCTGTTCTCCGGGAGCACCAGGGTTTCCAGGGAAGAAAGCTGCGCGATTTCCGGAATCAATCGACCCGACACATTGTTCCCGGTAAGGTCGAGCGTCCCGACCCGGCCCTGTCGATCCAGAAACACGCCATGCCATTCGCTGAGCGGACGGTCGCTCAGCCAGTTGTCTCGGTTCGTCCAGTAGGGACCGCCTGTGGCGTGGTAGAACGAGACCAGGAGCTCGCGGTCCGTAGCCGCTCCGCAGACCGCATTCGTACCCCTGTGCGAGGGTATGGCGTCCAGCCACGCCTCGAACGAAGCATCCTCCTGGACGCAGAGTCCGGTCATGTCATAATGGAACACGTTCAATCGCAGGGCGGAAAGCGACAACGGGATCCTGCCGGACAGCGCGTTGTCGTCGATTCGTAACGAAGTCAACCTGGTCATCAGGGCCAGCCGAGGAGACAGCACCCCGGAGAGCCCGTTTCCGCCGAGGTCGATCCCGGTTACCATTCCCAGGGAATCCGTCGTGATACCATACCAGTCTTCCAGCACGGTGTGCCTGTCAGAAGTCCATCCGTCGGCGTTCGCCCATCCCTCGCCGTTGGCGGCCTCGTGGAACTGAATGAGTGCGATATAATCATCTTCGCTGCAGTACTTCACGAATGGGCGCTCGTCTCCGAGTTGTAGCGTCCAGTCGACAAACTCCCTCGTACCTGGGATGCACAGGCCTTTATTGACCGTGATGGGAAACCGTTTCAGTTGCCGGAGCTTCAGGAACGACCTCGGGACCGGGCCGCTCAGTCGATTCTGATCGATCCCGAGATCCCTCAGATTCCCCAGGTTGCCGAGTTCGGGGGGTACCTGACCCTCGAACCGGTTGTCGGCGAGATAGAGGATCCGCAGGTTGGACAGACCGCCGAGGAAGGACGGGATCGGCCCGGACAGGCGGTTGCCGTACAGGGACAGGTATTCCAGTTCCGACAGGGCGGCGTATTCGGGCGGCAACGGTCCGGTGAATTCGTTCTGGTGCAGGAGCAGTTCCCGCAACGAGGTCAGGTTGCCGATGGCGGCGGGCAGGACGCCGGTCAACTGGTTGGCGCCGAGATCAAGTCGGCGCAGGTGCCGAAGCAGTCCGATCTCGGCCGGGACGGGACCTCTCAGGCCGTTTAGATTAAGGTACAGCGAGACCACGCGGCCCTGTCCGTCGAGGGTCACACCGTACCATTGGTCCAGCGGTTCATCCGTGGCCCAGTTGCTGTTGCGCTGCCAGTGCGCGCCGTTCGTCGCGCGGTACAGGGCCACCAGCGCGCCGCGTTCGACCTCGCCTTCTTCGTCCCGGCCCAGCACGGTCACCTCGGAGGCGGCGGACGTCCGGCCGCTCGAGGCGGTAATGATCGCCGACCCGGGGTTCACCGCGGACACCAAGCCGGTCCCGTCCACGTCCGCCACCGTCCGGTCGCTGGATGACCAGGCGAAGGCCGCGTCCCGGACGGGATGTCCGTTGGCGTCGCGCGCCGTAGCGGACAGGCGGTAGCGGCCTCCGACGGCCAGCGACAATTCCCCCGGGACGACGGTCATCGATTGCACGACCTGCTCCACCAGAACCTCCGCGCCGGCCGAGACCCCATCCGCCGAAGCGGTGATCGTCGTCGTCCCCGGTCCCTCCGCGGCGACAAGTCCGCGCCGGTCCACCGTCGCCACGGTCTCGTCGCCACTGGACCAGGTCACGTCCGCGCCCGGCAAGGGCCGCCCTTCCATGTCTTCGGCCACCGCCGAAAGGCGCAGCGTGTCCCCGATCGACGTAAACGTGACGCGCTCCGGTCTGACCACTATCACCGAAGGCGGGACCGCATTCACGGTGATCTCCGCGCTCGCCTCCGCCTCGCCCGCGGCGGCGGTGACCTTCGCCGATCCCGCATCGAGCGCGGTCACCAGCCCGGACTGGTCCACGGTAACCACCGATTCATCGGAAGAGGACCAGAGGAACACCGCGCCGACGATGGCCGTGCCGCCCCCGTCGAAAGCCGTCGCCGCGATACGCAGCGTATCCCCCCGAAGCATCTCATGGGAAACGGGGTCCAGGACGATCTTTTGCACGTCCTGCATCACGGTCAGCGTCGCGCGCCCCACGGCTTCGCCCGCCTTCGCCGTGATCACCGCCATACCCCTTCCCACCGCCGCGGCCAGGCCCGTACTGTCCACCGTGGCTACGGAGGCGTCGCTGGTCGACCAGGACAACGCCACGTCCGGTATGGCGGCTCCGTGCTGGTCGCGGACTTCGGCCTTGAGCTGAACGGTCTGTCCAATCTCCGTCAGGTCAAAAGCGTCCGGCGTGATCACAATCGAAGTAGGCGACGGCGGCTCGACGGATATGCTCGCCTGCCCCGTGACGCCGCCGGTCGCCGCGGTGATGGTGCTCGTGCCGCGCTTGACGGCGGTAACCAATCCGGACTGGTCGACCGTGGCCACCGTGGGATCGCTGCTCGACCAGCGTACGTCCGGATTGGCAATCGGGTTGCCGTTCCCATCACGGACGGCGGCGGTAAGCCGGACCGTTTGACCCAGGGCGGTGAGTACCGTGGTGGCAGGCGTGACGGTTATGCTGGACGGTACCGCTGGCGTGGGCGGAGACGGTCCCGTCGGATCGGGCGGAGACGGCCCCGTCGGACCGGTCGGCTGGTCCCTGCCGCAGGTAACCAGCATGACGCCAAGGCAGGTCAGTACAAGGAGGGAACTTCGAAATCGAAGGGACAGGACGGGCATGCCGGTTATCCAGACAGGATTCAGTGCGCCGCGCAGCCGATCACCGACAGCCCGATGCGTGTTGGCAGTATATCGACCGTTCGGTGCCGAGGGACTCATATTTGTTGACAGGACGTAACACCGCAACTTAACCTTGACTATGTGGTATTTCGGAAGGACCGTGACATGTAACAGGAAAGTACTGCCGGATATTAGTCGTCCGAATCAACAGGCCGGGGTGTCCACGCTGGCAACCGCCGCGCCGTTGATTCTCCATGTCGAAATATCACAGCGAGTGTAACGAAAATCATGGATACGCGGATGGGTGTCAATGACAATCCTGAGATGGCCTTCGCCTCCCTGCCGCCGACTTCCCGCGAGGGCGTCGAACGGATGACGCGGGATATGCAAATCTTTCGTCCCCGCCCGCCCGCGATGGCCTGGCCAACCACCAGATAGAACCTTAGAGACAAGGGGCATGACATGAGTGATCCGACAAAAGTCGCCGTCGTAACCGGAGCGGGTTCGGGCATCGGCAAAGCCTGTTCACTGGCGTTGCTGGAGAACGGGTATCGCGTGGTCCTGGCGGGCAGGAGAAAGGAAGCGCTGGAATCGACCGTGGCCGAGGCCGGCGACGCCGCGGACCGGCTGCTCGTCGTCCCCACGGACGTGGGTGACGCATCGCAGGTCGAGCGCCTCTTCGCCGAGACGAAGGCGGCCTTCGGACGGCTGGACCTGCTGTTCAACAACGCGGGTACGGGGGCGCCCGCGGTGCTCCTCGAGGACCTGACGGCCGAGCAGTGGCAGACGGTGGTGGACGTCAACCTGACGGGATCCTTCCTCTGCACCAAGGAGGCCTTCAAGATCATGAGGGACCAGGATCCGCTGGGGGGCCGGATCATCAACAACGGGTCGGTATCCGCCCACGTGCCGCGGCCGAATTCTGCGCCGTACACGGCCACGAAGCACGCCGTAACCGGCTTGACGCGTTCGACTTCCCTCGATGGACGGAAGTATAACATCGCCTGCGGACAGATCGACATCGGCAATGCGGCCACGGAGATGACCCAGCGCATGAAGGAGGGCATCCTGCAGCCCACCGGCGACCTGCTGGCCGAGGCGCGCATGCACGTGAAGAACGTGGCCGACGCCGTCGTCTTCATGGCCGGCCTGCCCCTCGACGCCAACGTACAGTTCATTACGGTCATGGCGACTACCATGCCCTACATAGGACGGGGATAATGACGGAAATCAAGTCGGCACCAGTTGAAATCACCGAAGCCCAGAAGAAGCTGTACCGGGAGGAGGGATACTTCATCCTCGAATCGGCCCTGGATGATGCGATGCTGGCGTACATCCGCGGCGAGTGCGACCGGCTTACGACCGAGATGGAAGCCCAGATGGCCGAGGCGTCCGAAAACACGCGGGGCATCAACCACAAGGGCAAACGGTACTTCGTATCCAATAAGCACCGGGACAACCCCAGCCTGCGGCCGTATATCTTCAGCGACCTCATGGCCGAGATCTGCCGGAGCACCCTGGGACCCACCGCTTACCTCTTCCACGAGCAGTTCGTGGTGAAGGGCCCCGAAGTCGGCATGAAGTTCGGCTGGCACCAGGACTCGGGCTACGTGGGATTCGACCACCGGCCGTACATGAGTTGCTGGGCGGCCCTGGACGACGTGAGCGAGGAGAACGGCACGGTCTACGTCCTGCCCTTTTCCCGCGCGGGGACCCGTCGCCGCCAGGAACACAGCATCCTGGACGAATCGAACGACAAGATCGGTTACTATGGCGACGATCCCGGCATTCCCGTGATCGCGCCGGCCGGAAGCATCCTGGTATTCTCCAGCGTTTCCTTCCACCGCAGCAGCACGAATTCCTCCGACGGCTGGCGTCGCGTATACCTGACCCAGTATTCGGCCGAGCCGATCTATACCGAGGACGGCTCGCGGGTATGGAGCAATGCCGAACCTTTTCTCGTGGACGGCGAACGGGTGACGGCAGGATAGGAACCTACGCCTCCGGACCGCGGGACCGAAGCATCCACGACAGACCGGTGCGGCACCAGCCGTGAAAACCGACAGACGCCACAATCAAAGGAGCGGACCGTGACCACCATCACCGGGGTGAAATGCATCCGGACGCGATCGAACGGTACCTGGGGCATCGTCCGAATCGACACCAACCAGCCGGGACTGTACGGCATCGGTTCGGCGAGCGACCACTACCACCAGCGCGCCGTCGTCGAAGCCGTCGAGTCCATGCTGGCTCCGAAGCTCATCGGGCGGGACGCAAGCCGCATCGAGGACATCTGGCAGACCTTCTACACGAGCGGGTACTGGCGCAACGGCGCCATCACCAACACGGCCCTGTCCGGTATCGACATGGCCCTGTGGGACATCAAGGGCAAGGAGGCCGGGATGCCCGTCTACCAGCTCCTCGGCGGCGCCTGCCGGAGCGCCGTGCCCTGCTACGCCCACGCCGGCGGCGGCACGCCGGAGGCCTTGCTGGAAGCCGTGCAGGGCTATCTCGACGAAGGGTTTCCCGTGGTGCGCTGCCAGCTCGGCGGGTACGGCGGCGGTGGATTCATCCCGTCAGAAGACGCGCCTCGTCCCGCCAACGCCTGGCCCGCCGAGAAGGTCTTCGACGACGAAGCCTACATCGAGGCCATTCCGGACATGTTCGAGTACCTGCGTTCCAAGCTCGGTTTCGGCCCCAAGCTGACCCACGACGTGCACGAACACCTGCGCCCGCAGTCCGCCGTGACCCTGTCCAAGCGCCTGGAACCCTACCGCATCTTCTTCCTGGAGGACGTGCTGCCGCCTGAGCAGGTGCAATGGTACCGCCTGATCAGGGAACAGTGCACGACGCCCCAGGCCATGGGCGAGCTCTTCGTCAACCCCCACGAATGGACGCCCCTCATCACCGAGCGCCTCATCGACTACGTCCGCGTCCGCGTGTCCAAGGCGGGCGGCATCACCCCGTGCCGGAAGATCGCGACCCTTTGCGAATCCTTCGGCATCAACACCGCCTGGCAGGAGGGGGGCGACAACGACCCGGTCAACCAGGCCGCGGCCGTCCACCTGGACATGGCGAGCTGGAGTTTCGGAATCCAGGAGGAGAATACCTTCAGCGAGGCGGAATACGCGGCGTTCCCCGGGGCCTGCGTGCTGGAAGACGGGCACCTCTACGCCAATGACAATCCGGGTCTGGGGCTGGATATCGACGAGGATGCGGCTGCCGGGCTGCTCGACGCCGAGGATGCCGCCAGGCCTCGGTACGCCGCGGAGGACCGGAGAGCCGACGGATCGGTCGTGCGGCCGTGACATCGGGCGGTTTACTCTACGGCTCGTTATCGGAACTAATGGGCGGTTCGTCGTTGCCCATGAACCGCTCCGCCGTGTTCCTCGTAGCCGGTTTCGTCCGGAAATCGGCGATCCAGGTATCGCGGAAGTAAACCTGCTTCTCACGGGGAAGGCCCGCGATGACTTCGGGTGGCGTCTTGAGCCGGTGCCAATGGGTGGCCAGGTGGGAGTATGCGTTGAGGACGGTGACCCTGGGCTCGTCCCGGTTCCACACGGGACCGGCGTGACAGGTGTTCTCGGTAAAGAAGACCGCGCTCCCCGCCGGACAGGCATAGGTCATGAGGAATTGGCTCCGCTTGCCCTCCTCGAGGGACATGTGGTCGGGATGCATGGGGAAATTCGCCTTGTGGCTCCCCACCACGAAGTGCGTGCTCTGGTCCTCCATCCGGATGTCCGTAAACTCGAAGATCACCCGCACCATGCCGGCGTAGATTTGTTCGCGCTGCACCCGGTACCCGAAGATCGGATCGATCTGCCTGGGACCGCCCCCGTGCAGTTCCCCGTGCTCTTCCCCCTTCTTGCGCCATACGCAGGAACAGTTCTCCAGCCGGAAATCGGGGCTTATGATCTCCTCGATCACGTCCACGACGGCGGGGTGGTCGATCAGTACGCTGGACGGTCCGCCCGGCACGTCCCGGTGCTCCGGCGGCAGGGACTCCGGATCGTGCTTGATCAGGTAAATCTGCTCGCGGATGTCACGGATCTCGTCCGCCGTCAAAATGGCAGGCCGGACCAGAAAGCCGGAAAGGTCGAATCGGAAGCGTTCTTCTTCGGTCATGGCCATGAGGTGACTCCTTGAACGGATTCTCGATAAGCACTGAGATTTCTGAGTCTAAGTGTCGAATTCCAGGCCGACCCGGATCGCGGAACCCGCGCCTGCATAGTTGAATGCCTCATTGATCTCAGTAAATGAGAAGGTATCGGAGATGATCTTGTGGAAAGGGTACCTGTCCCGTGTACGACTCAGGAACTCGAGGGCGCGTGGGATGACCCAGGGTTCATATACGATGACGCCGCGGATCGCCTTGCTGCACCGGACGATGTTCCCCGGGTCTATCTCAGCCGGGAATCCGAGGTTTATGTTACCGATCCAGAGATAACGGCCGCCCCATCGCAGCATATCGATTCCTTCGGCGAGCACGCGCGGCGAGCCTACGAATTCGGCGACCAGGTCGGCTCCGAGGCCACCCGTGTGGTCAAGAACGAACTCAACGCGCGATTTCACGTTGATTTCATCGATGTTAAGTGTCTCGTCCGCGCCGAATTCCCGGGCGAGTGCCAGGCGCGCCGGCAGCCGGTCGAGCACGATGATCCTCCCCGCTCCCATTTCCCGCGCTACCGCGGTCGCATAGAGACCGAGGCCGCCCGCCCCCTGAATGACCACCGTGTCGCCGAGTGTGACGCCAATCTGATTCAGCCCATATATGACTTCCGACAAAGCGCAGTTTATCGGGGATACGATCGCGTCCGAGAGATCATCGGGCACCTTGAAGACCCAATGGCCGCGTTTCATGTAGTAATACTCACCGTAAGCGCCGTGGAAGTGCGGCGGCTGATCGCTCGAAACCCCGATCCAGTCTCTATAGCGGTCGGGGCAACCGGGCTTGCCGTTAAGGCACGTCCAGCACTGTTGACACGGCTTGAAATAGGAGTAGACGATGCGATCCCCTTCGGACAGCGGCTGTCCGGCACTGTCCGTGGTGACATTGCGCCCCATGGCTTCGATGGTGCCGATCATTTCATGCCCGAGTACCTGTGGGATCCCACTTTCGATTCTGGGACCGTGACCACGCCAGATGTGCAGATCGGAGCCACAGATATTGGCCATGCGGATCCGGACGAGCATGTCGTCCGCCGTAACCGACGGTACGGGATATTCACGAATCTCCATCGGCGCCTGCGGCTGGGTATATACAGCGACTTTTCCTGTTTTCATGGCTGATCCTCCGTCTCCTCCTGCCAGTCCCGGATTCGCTCGGCCAGATCCGAAACCCGTCCGGCCTGTTCGCTCCGGTGGTACAGGTTCTCCATCTCATATGGATCGCTGTTTAATTCATACAGCTCTCCCTGCCCCTTCCCGTACAGGTTGAGTTTCCAGCCGTCCGAGGTCACGATCGTCCGATACGGATGGACCATGCTCTGGTTCGGTTCCGCTTCTCCGAGACCGGCCCGGGCGTGGCCGTCGGCGCCGCTCCACTCGATGAAGACGTCGTCATTGTCCAGGTTTTCGTGACCTTGCAGTACGGGTACCCGGCTCCGGCCCTGCAATCCGGCGCGCTCCTCGATTCCGAGCAGTTCAAGCAGCGTCGGTACCAGGTCGATATGGCTGAACCGGCCGCCGACGCGGCGCGGAGCCTGTTCCACCATGGGCGCCCGCAGCAGCATGGGCACCTTGATCGACTCCTCGTACATGAGCGTCTTGCCGAGTATTCCGTGGTCGCCCATCAACTCGCCGTGGTCCGAGGTGAACACGACGATGGTGTCATCGGCCTTCCCGCTCTCCTCCAGGGCCTTGAGGATCTTCCCCACCGAACGGTCCACCAGGGTGATGTTCCCCCAGTACCGCGCCATCAACGCCCGCCAGCCCGCCTCGGTACGCAGGTCCAGGCCGTAGTTCTCCGACTGCATGTAGAATGCCGCCATCAGGCGGACGAGAAGGGGCGCGTCAAAGGGCGGCTGCCGCATGAAGGCCGGTCCGGCGGGCAGGCTGTCCGGGTCGTAGTAGTCGTTCAGCGGTCCGGTGTGCGGGGGATGAGGCTCCAGGTAGCTCACGCAGAGCGCGAAGGGATCGTCGCCTTGCCGGCGTATATACTCCGACGCCCGCTCGCCCAGGTACCACGCCTTGGTACATTCCTCGGGCAGGGACGCGGCGTAGTGTCTTGAGAAGACCTCCTGTCCCAGCAGCTCCATATCCGGCGCGTGGCCATTGTCCGCCAGGAAATGATGATAGTCGCTGACTTCGGCCAGCCGCTCCGATTCGGAGTAGCCGCGCCGGTACTGGTCTTCCGTGCCCACCCAGGTCCTGAATCCGTGCTGGGGAAAGATCTCGTCCCCCAGGTGCCATTTGCCCATGAAGGCCGTATCGTAATCCCCGGGCAGCATCTCGGCGATGGTCGGTACGTCGGCGGCGAGCGGTACGTTGCAGGACGGCACGCCCGCCGTGTGGGGCCACAAGCCGGTGAGCATGGTCGCCCGGGCCGGACTGCACACGGGCTGGCTCACGTAAGCGTTCTCGAAGACGAAGCTGTCCTCGGCAAGCCCGTTGAGCGCCGGGGTTTCGATCTGGCGGTTTCCGTAGCAAGCCAGCGTATCGGCGCGCTGCTGGTCCGTGAAGATGTAGAGCAGGTTGGGTCGCGTCACGTTTGGCCCTCGCGGTTGGCCTTCGAGCGCGGCGTCAGGTTGAACCAGGTCTCGTGCCCGGCAAAAAACCGCTCCAGCTCATCGACCATGTAGCTGAAGAAGTGTGGATAGTCCTCTCCGGTGCGTCCGGAGAAATGGGGCGTGAGGAAAACGTTGGGCAGGCCGATGATCTCGCTGTCCGCGGGGATGGGCTCCGGGTCGAATACGTCCAGCCCCGCGGCGATATCGCCCCGCTTGAGGCGTTCGATCAGGGCCGCGGAATCGACGATCGCCCCCCGCGAAACATTCACGAATACCGACCCCGAAGGGATGAGATCCAGTTCGCGCCGCCCGATCATGCCCCGGGTCTTCGGCGTGAGGGGCGCCACGCAGATGATCGCGTCGCACTTCGACAGCACGTTGTCCAGCGAGGTCTGCAGGAAACCCAGCGCCTCGGGCAGCTCCTGCGGCAGGTAGGGATCGTGGACCCAGAGCTCGACTTCGAAGGGGCGCAGCAGTTTCATCAGCCGCCGCCCCATGTGTCCGCCGCCGATCAATCCCACGCGCTTGCCGGTCAGGATGCCCGCCATGGGCTGAATGAGCCCTCGGTCCTGCGTATTGCCGGCGATGATGCGCCGGAAGAGCGCGCCGGCGTTGCGCATGGAGATCAGCGTCAGCGCCAGGGCCCATTCTGCCACCGGATAGGTCGAGCCGTTCGTCGTATCCACGGTGCGGATGCCTCGTTCCCACAACGCGTCCAGGTCCAGCCGCGCGGCAAAGCGGTCGCCCTCCAGTTCGCCGACGAAACGCAGCCCGGGCGCTGCATCCAATATCGCGGCGCCGATCCTGGGCGCGCCGTGGCAGACGACGAGGGCGTCCACCCCGTCCAATTCGCCCGCCAGTCGCGCGGTGGTCTCGGGGTCCGTGCTGGTATCGTAAATGCCGCCGCCCTCGGAGTGGAACCATGTCCAGTCGGCAAAGGCCTCGAGTCGAGCCAGTTCCTCCGGCGGCAGGTAACCTTTGCGCACACGTTCACTGCAGGCGATGAGAACTTGCGGACGGTTATGCAAAGATTACACTCCTTGTGATCCTTAGTATGAACCAGGGCTCAATTGGAAACCTTAACCAAATGCCTCGGCATACTGTCTGGAACGGCTGGTCATCAGGCCGTAGAAGCCGCGCGCCTCGGGGTCGGGGTGATCCCGCCAGAAACGGGTGGGGATCAAGGTACAGTCACTCAGCACGGGGCCGTCGCGATGGCCGTAGTAGATCTGGACGGTCTTGCGCTCGTGGGGGGTGATCCGGACCGTCGCGGCGTGCAGCACGGACAGGTTGAACAGGATGACGGTCCCGGCCGGACCGTGCAGGTGGACCGCGCCGCGCTTTTCGAGCTGTTCCTTCGTGTCGAGCACCGGACCGTCGCAGGGTTCCGGCGAAATGGAAAAGCAGTGCGTGCCCTCGTGCACGTCGGTCAGGTAGAGCATCATCTGCAGGTAGCCGCACCGGTAGGGCCGGTCCGTCGAATGGGGCCGGTCCCGGTGCCAGATCTCCTCCGGATTGCCGTCACGCGGGGCCATGTGGCGCAGGCAGACCTCCCCGAGACAGCTGGGACCTTCGAAGATGGTCTCGATCGGTTCGATCAGGCTTGGATGGCGGATCAGTCCGTCGATCTCCGGCGAGGAGACCAGGGGTTCGCAGTTCAGGGTCTGGTGCCCGTGGTTGGGAATGGGATGCCAGAAACAGCCCCGGTCCGACCGGTCCCGGTTGTACAGTTCGATAAAACGACTCAGTTCCTCGCCATCGAAAACCCGGCCGAGGTTGACGTACCCGTTCTGCTCGAAAAAGTCGAGATCCAGCATGCAGGAATCACCGTTCGATAATGGTGGGTTTACTTGCAGAAGAAATGACCATACATTGCATGCGTCAAGCAAATCACCGCAATGATCGCGGCGTCGGGCAACTTTACTTTCAGCGTGGTGTGACCTTACGTGCAGCGTCAGGAAAACGGCGCTACGCAGTAGATACTCACCATCAAAACCGGAGCATATGAAATGCCGGAAACAGTCCTGAAAACCGCCCTCATCGGATGCGGCGGCAGGGGCCGGGGCCATATCGAAGCCATGAAGGCCTTCGCCGACCTTCGGTTCGTCGCCGTCTGCGATCCCGTGGAGGAGCTGCGCGGCCGGGTCGCCGCCGAACACGCCGTTCCGCGGCAGTACGAAGACATCGAGGATATGCTGGCAAAAGAGGAGCTTGACCTGGCCGTGGTCGCGACGCCGGCCCACCTCAACGGCAAGTGCGCCCTTCCGGTGATACAGGCCGGTGTCCACACGCTCATCGAAAAGCCGCCCGGACTCTCCGGCGCCGAGGCCGAGGGGCTTCGCGACGCGGCCAACACGTCCGGCGCCCGGGTGCTGGTCGGTTGGAACCGGCGGTTCCATTCGCTGATCTGCACGGCGCGTCGCATGATCGAGGAGCGGGGCCCCATAACCCAGATCGTGGCGGAATTCCACAAGAGCATGACCGGTCTGGCCGCCCGGGGCTTCCCCGAACACCTGCTGGACCGGTTCATCTACGAAACGCCCATACACGCCATCGACCTGACCCGGTCCCTGGCCGGAAGTTCCCCCATCACCGAGCTGCACGCCGTCGCCCGCCGGGCCAATTCACGCTTCGTCGACGTCTACGCCGCGCTCATCCGATTCGAGAACGGGTGCGTGGCCCAGCTCACGGCCAATTTCACGACGGACGCCCGCCTGGAACGCTACGAGATCCACGGCAGGGACTGCTCGGCCTACCTGGAAGGCGTGAGGAGAATCGTGGTGCAGCGCGACGGGAAAGAAGAAGTGTTCGACACGGTCGAGTCCGCCGGCACGGCCGAACAGGCCCGCTTCCTGGTCGATTGCATCAAGGAAGGCCGTCCCGTGGACCTGCCCGCGGCGGGGCTGGACGAGGCCGTCGAGACGATGAAGCTGGCCGACCGCATCCGCGCGGAGTTGCGCGACTGATCCGGTCTGAGCCGGCATGGCGGAGCAGCCGCCGAATCACGCGAATCGACCAGGCGGCCCTGCAGGACCTGTCCGGCCCTCGGCTTCTTGACAACCGTGCGTCCGAATGGTAGGATGTTCTCGTCCGCGACCGGCGTTTATCAGACGGTGCGGACGATGGCGATACGGCATTGCTTCGAATACGTCGTAACTTGCTTCGAACACGTCGAAACGAACAAAAGGACAGGTGAGAGCGAAAGCGGGAGGCCCATCATGACGATTTCTCACACCATCTGTTTGTGCGCGGTGCTTTTCCTGGTTCCCGTGATGGTGATGGCGTGCGGCGAGGAGGCCGAAATGGTTGATTCGGATGAACGACTCATGTCCCTCGCCCGCGAATCGCTCTCCCGGATCGAAGGGGAACTGACCCTGGAAGGCCTGAAGGAACCCGTCGAGGTGATCCGCGACCGGCACGGCATTCCGCACATCTACGCGCGGAACACCGACGATCTCTTCTTCGCCCAGGGCTACGTAATGGCCCAGGACCGCCTGTGGCAGATGGAGCTCTGGCGCCGGTGGCGGGAGGGCCGCCTCGCGGAGGTCTTCGGTCCCGAAGCCTTCGACTACGACGCCCGGACGCGGCTCATGATGTACCGCGGTCCCTTCGACGACCGGGAGTGGACCAGCTACCACGCCGAGGGCGAGCGCATCTTCACGGCCTACGCGAACGGCGTCAACGCGTATATCGACACCCACGCCGACAACCTGCCGGTGGAGTTCAGGCTGACGGGCATCCGGCCCGGCCGGTGGACGAAGGAGACGGTGGTGCGGCGCTGGACCGGGCTCTTCTTCCCCAGCGCGGGCAACGACGCGGGGGATGAGATCCGGCTCGCGCGGTCCGTGGCGGAACTCGGCGTCGAGGAAGCCAACCGGCGGGCGGCGCCCCTGCCCTGGGACGACCTCGTGGTGCCGGAAGGCCTGGACGTGAACATCGTCCACGAGGATATCGTGGCCGCCATGCGCAAAGGCGAGGGCGATCCCCTGATACCCGGGCGGCTACCGCAGCTCGAGCTCGTGGAACCGTACACGGGCCTGGTACCCGCGGACCGCCAGGCCGTGGCCCCGACGGAGGAGCAGCTGCTGGAGGTCGGCAGCAACAACTGGGCCGTGAGCGGCGCCCTGTCCATCACGGGCCAGGTCATGGTCGTCAACGACCCTCACCGCCGCCTGGAGAACCCCTCGCTGCGGTACTACGCCCATCTGAACGCCCCGGGCTGGAACGTGATCGGGGCCAGCGAGCCGCCCTTCGTGGGGGTGAACGCCGGACACAACGACCGGGTCGCGTGGGGGTTCACCTTCGCCGGGGTCGACGTGAACGACGTGTACGTGGAGGAGCTTCACCCGGAGCAGCCCGACATGGTGCGGTGGCGGGGCGGCTGGGAGCCCCTGCGCGTCATCCGGGAGGAGATCCCGGTGAAGGGCGAGGAGCCCCGCGAGGTCGTGCTGAAGTACAGCCGGCACGGGCCGGTTTTCTACGAAGATCCGGATAACGGCGTGGTCTACGCCGTGCGGTCGATCACCCACGAGCCGGGGACCGCGCCGTACCTGGGGTGCTTCCGCATGGCCCAGGCGGAGAGCGCGGAGGACTTCTTCGAACGGGCCATGTTCTGGAAGGTGCCCACGCACAACCTGGTCTTCGGCGACGTGGAGGGCAATATCGCCTTCCAGGTCTCGGCCCTCACGCCGGACCGCGACGGCTGGAACGGCCGGCTGCCGGTCCCGGGCGACGGGCGGTACGAATGGCAGGGCTTCCGGGAAGACCTGCCACGGGAGTACAACCCGCAGCGCGGCTGGGTAGGGACGGCCAACAACGATTCCCATCCGCCGGACTACACGGGCCGGCCGGTCATGTTCCACTCCTCGAGAGGCGTCGAGTATTCCCGGATCGAGCGCATGAAGCAGCTGCTGCAATCGAACCGCAAATATACGATCGAAGACCATAAGCGCATCCAGTTGGACGCCTATTCGCTCCGGGCGGAGGCCGACATCCCGGCGTTTCAGGGCTGGACGTCGGACGACGCGGAAGTCGAACGGGCCCGCGAAATGGTCGCCGGCTGGAACGGCGTGCTGGACCGGGACAGCGCCGGCGCGGCCGTATGGTACCGCTGGCGGGGCGAGGCCGGATCGGCGGCGTTCGACCCAGAGACTCCGGCAGACGAGCGGCGGTCCCTCGTGGAAGCGGGCCTGCGCGGGACCGTGGACCGGTTGAAGGGGGAGCTGGGGGAGGACTGGTCCCAGTGGCGGTACGGCCGGCTGCAGCAGAGTCCCTTCACCCATATCCTGGCGGATGCCTACTCCCTGCCCGCCGTGGAGCGGTCCGGCGGTTTCGGCACCATCGCCGCCACGTCCATGAGCTTCCGGCACATCCTGGACACGGACGACTGGGACCGTTCGGTCTTCATCATCACGCCGGGCCAGTCGGGCCAGCCCGGGAGCCCCTTCTACGGCAGCCTGATGGACACCTGGTCGAAGGACGGATATCTCCAGCTCGCCTTCAGCCGGGAGGCGGTGGATGAACTCGCGTCGCATCGGCTCACGCTGTCGCCGCGCTGAGCCGGCCGGGGTTGACCGGATGGCATCGTGTTCTTCCAGTCGGCTTTGGTTGATCGACCGGCGGCCAGGTCCGGCGCCGTGGCAGTTCGGCCGACGGCCTGGTCCGGCGCCGTGGCGGTTCGACCGGCGGCCTGGTCCGGCACCGCGGCAGTTCGATCGGCGGCCTGGTCTGGCGCCACGGCAGTTCGGCCGCCAATGAAACTTTGTGTACGGAAGGGACGTTAGATCAGTGGAGTACCGTGTTCTGGGAAATACCGGGATCGAGGTGTCCTGCGTCGGCCTGGGCTGCTGGCCCATGGCCGGCATGGCCGGCGGCGCGAACTGGTCGGGCATCGACGACGATGAGTCCGTCGCCACCATACAACACGCCGAATCCCTCGGCATCAACCTCCTCGACACGGCGAACGGATACGGCGCCGGCCACAGCGAACGGATCATCGGCCGGGCGCTCCAGGGCAGGCGCGACCGCTACGTGATCGCTACCAAGGTGGCGCCGAAGGCCGACGACCCGGAAGAGCCGGTAGGCCGGTACGTCGCGCGGCACTGCGAAGGAAGCCTGGAGCGGCTGGGGACCGACTACATAGACGTCTACCAGCTGCACGGCGAACCGGACGAGGCCGACATGCCGGCGATCGTCGAGGCGTTGACCCGGCTGGCCGGAGAAGGCAAGATCCGGTGTTTCGGTATTTCGACCTACGAAACGGATGTAATGAAGGCCCTGATGGCGCTGGGCGATCTCGCGATGGCGCAGATCGGCTACAGCATCGTGAACCCGGCCGGCAACGCGGGATTGCGGTTCGCGGTGGAGGAGAACCTGGGTACGCTGATCCGCGTGCCGCTGGCACAGGGCGCGCTGACCGGCAAGTACTTCGATTCATTGTCCCGGCTCGATACGCAGGACCGACGGCACGAACGTTTCGACAATCCCCGTATCCGGGCCGCGCTCAAGAAGCTGTCGGAGCTCTCCTTCCTGGTCGATGGCGGCAGACGCACCATGGTGCAGGCGGCGCTCCGTTTCGTGCTGGACACGCCGGGCGTGACCTCGGTGATACCCGGCGCCAAGGACCGCGCGCAGCTAGAGGAGAACGCGGGGGCCGATCGTGTACCGCCTCTCTCCGCCGACGAACGGTCGCGGGCGCTGAACATCGGAGCGGAGGCGAACTGGCCGCTCCCGCCGTACACGAGCTGGACATGAGGCGGCGCGGCCGTCCCGGACGTGAGGCGGCGCGGCCGTCCCGGACGTGAGGTGGCGCGGCCATCCCGGACGGACTGTTTTTTCACATAACTTGAGGTAATCGGAGGAAATCGATGCGGCGCTTGACGTTATGTCTTCTGTTAATCTTCAGCACCGGATGCGGGCGGGTGTTCCTGGGCGATACCCAGAACGTGGAGATCAAGGTAACGCCCGCGGACGCCCGGATCAAGATCCCGGATCGCATCGACCGGGAAACGAACCCGTTCACGATCGAACTGCCCAGGGACGAATCCCACCTGGTGGAGATCACCAAGCCGGGCTACGAGACGAAGTGGATCGTCCTGCAGAAGGTCAAGCTGCCGTCGGTGATCATCGCCGACATTCTGCTCACCCTCGGCATCGGGCTCTTCATCGACATCTACTGGGGTACCTGGGAAGGACTCAAACCTTCGAGGCTGGACGTGACGCTGGAGCCCGAAAGCGCGGACGGCGGTCCCGTCAACGTCCCGCTTTTCCTGGCCGGGTCCACCTTGAACGTGGAGGACGGGTCCGTCCGGATCAAGGTGCACACGCTGCGGTGATTGCCGCCGGCATGGAATCCGGTAGGGGATGGCACGCCGCGCGCTAAGTTGGGGATGGCACGCCGCGCGCTAAGTCGGGGATGGCACGCCGCGCGCTAAGTCGGGGATGGCACGCCGCGCGCTACGATCCGGTCCGCACCGCCCGGTACCTGAGGAACAACTCCTGCCCGACGCGCCTCGTTTCGATCAGTCTGAGTTTACGGAAACGGTCCGCGGCGAATCCCGTGCCGTCCGCCGCCGTCGGCGCGTTCCGTCCGCCGATCACCACGGGACACAGGGTCAGGTAGACCTCGTCCACCAGGCCGGCCTCCCAGAAGGCCATGTTGACCTCGCCCCCGCCTTCGACGAGCAGCCGGCTGATGCCGCGGTCGGACAGCACCCGGCACAGCTCGCCGAGATCCACCGTGGTCCGGCCCGCCCGGATCACTTCGGCCTTTTCCAGGTAGGGCTGGAGCCGTTCGTCCTCTGCCTGCTCCGTGGTCGCGATCACCCGTTCGACCTGGTCGTCTTCCCAGTACCTTCCTCCGAGCGGCAGCCTCATGGAGCGGGAAAGGACAATCGAGACCGGGTGGACCGGTTTTCCCCGGCGCCTGCGTTCATCCCTGCGCCTGGCCGTCTGGATCCTCACCGGCGGGTCCTCCGCGCGGAGCGTACCGGCGCCGATGAGCACGGCATCGACGTCGGCCCGGATCTCGTCCATCAGCCTGCGGTCGATCCTGCTTGTGAAGCGTACCGGATCGCGGTGCTCCGTGGAGATCTTGCCGTCCAGGCTCACGGCGTAATTCAGCAGGATGTATGGCCGTCTGCCGGTCTTCATTTAAAGGCTTCCCTACGGTGATCGGTTTCTTGGAACAACCCGTAAAATCGTCTTGACAGATTTGCTACCCTAGTATATTATTCAAGTCGAATTTCAGCAAGACAAAGACCGGGTTCATTCCTTGAGATGGCATCCGGCAGAAGGAAACGCATCCGCGGCCGGCCTGCCGTTCGGTCCGGTCTCGCGAATCGTCCTTTCAGCGTCGGCACCCCGCCACACTAAGGTATATCATTCTTGTAGCAGTCTGATTCACGTGCGATTGCGCCAGCGCGTTGTGCGGCCGGCAACCGGCCTGTTCCGCTTGAGAGAGGCAGGGTTTTGTGAAAGTCAGAGAAATCAGTCACGGGGACGTCACGGTGCTCGAGCTGAGCGGCCGCATGGCCGAGGGAAGGGACACCGACGCCCTGAGCGAACGCATCAACAAACTGGCCGACAACGGTTCCAGGAAGATCATCTTCGACCTGAGCAAGGTGCACTGGATCGACAGTTCGGGGCTGGGACTCCTCATCCGCGCCTATACCCGCATGCAGAAGGTCGGCGGGGACCTGAAGCTCGCGCGCGTGACACGCAGCGTCAGCAGCCTCCTGCAGATGACCAAGTTGACGACCGTTTTCGCCGTCCACGACACCCTGGAAGGCGCGATCGAAGCCTTCGGAACCTGAAAAACCGGGCAACCAGGTACCTTTCATGGCTGAACAGCGCCCCGGCCAGGTCAAGACCCGTGGCAGCCGAACGGCCGAACTCGTGGCGGTAAGCCGCGCCCGGCACCTCCTCCGGCATCAGCCTCCCCATATCTTCCACGATCCCTACGCGTTCCGGTTCCTGAGCAAGCGGTGGCAGCGGATTCTCGGGTCCAGGCTGCGGGACGCATTCGTGTCGAAGGTCCTGCTGCGAAGGCTCATGCCGCTCACCACCCAACCCCTTACCCGGGCGCGTTTTACCGAAGACCGCCTGCTTGCCGCGGTCGAAAACGGCGTGCGCCAGTACGTCATCCTCGGCTCCGGGTACGACACCTTCGCCCTGCGTCATCCGCGGCTCGACCTGGCCATCTACGAGATCGACCTCGCGTCCACGATCGCCCTGAAACGGGAACGGGCCGAGGCGGCCGGACTGTCGTTTCCAGATCAACTGCGCCTGATTCCCATCGACTTTGAAACGGACGACCTGGCGGAAAAGCTGACCGGCTATGGATTCGACCCGGGCAGCACCTCCTTCTTCAACTGGCTGGGCGTGACGTATTACCTGTCCCGGGAGGCTGTTCAGGACACGCTCGATCGCGTGGCCGGCATAGCCTGCCCGGGTTCGGAGATCGCCCTCGACTACCTCGCGGACCCGGACGGCATACCGGAGAAAGAACGGTCCCTGGCCAACCGCATGAAGGATTACGTCGGCAAACTGGGCGAACCGATGATCACATCCTTCGATCCGGCCGGGGCGGAAAGGGACTTCAGCGTCGACGGCCAGTGGGAAGTAGTTCAAAACCTCTCCCCGGACGAACAGCAGGAGCGGTACGTGGGCGGACGCGGCGACGTACACGCGCTGCCGCCCCTGTTCTGGTGCCTCCACCTTCGAAAAGCATCCGCCGGGCTTCTATCTTAACTAACGTAATTTCATAAACTTGGATGCGCAGCTATTCCGGATGAAACGAGTTTAATGCCTTGACAATCCTTCGGTATTGTCATATATTTCTATCGTTAACCTAATTCCAAATCCCTAACATCGTCATCATCAATTCATAACAGGCGGGCAATTATGCTGACTGAGAGGGTTCGCAGATTTGCTGCATTATCGATCGGATTGCTGTGTCTTACCCACCTGACGATCACCGCCGCGTACGCCGACCAGCAGGAAGACGCGGTACAGGATTCTCTCTTCCTGCTGCCCGTGATCGAGGCGGAAACGATCATCGTGACCGGTACGGCGGTCCGTGAAACGCCGATCGATCTGCCCTATGCGGTCGCCCGCATCGACCGGGAAGCGCTGGCCGAACAGGGGGCCCCGTCCCTGGTCGACCTGTTCAAGAACCTGAGCGCGAGCAACGGGGTCATCGGCGAGGCCAACAGCTGGTATAACGCGCAGTCGGGCGACATCCCGGAAACCGTGGCGAACATCAACCTTCGGGGCCTCGGCGCCTCGCGCAGCCTGGTGCTGCTGAACGGCCGGCGGCAGACCTACGTCGCGGGCCGGCTCGTAGGCGGCCGGTTCGTCGACGTGAACGCCTTCCCGTCCATCTCCATCGAACGGCTGGACATCCTCAAGGAAGGCGCGGGCGCCGTCTACGGGTCGGACGCCATTGCGGGCGTCGCCAACTTCATTACGCGGAGCAGTTTCGAAGGGTTTGAGCTGGATGTGTCCTATGACTATTTCGACTCCGCCGGAGACGCGCAACTGGGCGGAATCTGGGGCGGCAAACTCGGCGATTCCAACCTGGTGGTATCCCTGGAACACAAGCGCCGCCAGAATCTGCGCGCCGAAGAGCGGGACTGGGCGCTGCGTCCCTTTCCGAACTACGGATGGGGCTGGTCCTGGTACGGGAATCCGGGCGCGTTCATCATACCGGACGGGCTGCAGACCGACGAGAGCGTCCTGGCCGGCGAGCCGCGATTCGTCGATCCCGGATGTTCGGGCCTGGGCGGGTACCAGGTCGGCGCCAGCACGTGCCGCTTCCGCTATCAGCCCTGGGACAGCATCATCGAGAAACTACAGCATACCCGGGGGTTCGCCGAGTTGAACGGCTCCTTCGGCGAAGCGAGTTACCACCTGGAAGCGCTCTATCACGATGCCCGGGTCCCCGAATGGGAGACCACGCCGTCCTTTCCCCCGATCGCCTTCTATGACGGCGTGCAGCAGGTACGCGCCGACCACCCCGGACGGGTCGCCTTCGTCGAGCAGAACCCGACGTACACCAACGCCGCCGGAGAAACGCTGGACCTTACCGGCGACCAGCCCTGGTACTTCTTCGGCCGCCTGGTCGGCAACGCCGGTCCCGGACGGGCCCAGAGCAGGGAATCCCGCACCCGCCGCCTGGCCGGATCGCTCACGGGGCCGATCGGCGAGTCCAGCGTGAGCTACGACCTGGGCGTTTCGTATTCCGATACGAAGGGCACGGTGCGCCAGCCGGCGGAATACGCCTATCGCAAGTTCCTGGCGTTCCGCGGTTACGGCGGACCGAACTGCGGCGTAGGGGTCTTGCCGGACCCGAGCGCGCCTTCCGGACTCGCACTCGGGAACATCCCGAGCGGCGTCCTGCCGGGAACGGGGAACTGCTCGTACTTCAATCCCTTCAGCAACGGCATCCAGCATTCCGCGCAACCGGACGCCCCCTGGACGGACAGTCCGAATCCGAACTACCGCGCCGACCTGGCCCACAGCGCCGAATTGCTGGACTGGATCAACGAGAAGGTCGCCACGACGAGCGAGGCCAGCCTGCTGGTGCTGGACGGCGTGTTGAGCGGTGTCCTGAAAGAGGACGTAGCCAGCTACGCCGCGGGGTACCAGCTGCGCCGCGTCGACGTGTCCGCCGTGCCCAACGAGCCCGGCGACCTCTCCCAGAACCCGTGCCGCGTACCGGGGGACAGGAGCTGCGCGATCCAGACCGGGTCCTTTACCTTCACGTCCGGGATCCATCCCTATGAAGCCAATCAGACGACCCACGCCGTTTTCGCCGAGCTGGCGCTCAAGCACAGCGACTGGCTTGACAGCCAGGCCGCCCTCCACTTCGAGGACTACGGCTTCGCCAACAGCCTGGACCCGAAAATCTCCCTGAGGGCGCAGGTCAATGACTTCCTGGCCTTCAGGGGCACGGTGCAGACCACGTTCCGAACGCCCTCGGTGGACGATCTCAACACGGACGTCGTCATCTACACGGCATACGTCGGACCGACGGGCGCCTGGAAGGCCATCGAAAACCGGGGCGTGGAAGATCTCGAGCCGGAAGAAGCGTTCACCTATAACCTGGGTGTCATCATCGAACACGAAACCGGATTCGAGGTGTCGGTCGATTACTGGAACTTCGATTTCAACAATCCCATCGGCGTCCTTCCCGACGCCGCGCTGGCGGCGGCCTACACGGACCCGTCGAAGCGCGCCGCGGTGCAGGACCGGATCTACTGTCCCGGCAACCGGAACGACGGGAGCTGCTCCCCCGGGGACATGGAACGGATCCGGATCAACCACATCAACTGGCCCGGACTCAAGACTTCGGGGATCGACTGGCATATCGGCGCCCGCCAGGTGGTGGGCAACGGCGCGATCGACGCTCACGTGGACGGCAGCTACACCCTGGACTATACCATAGAGCCGCTCATGCACAACGGCGTCGAGCTTGTCGGCGAGAACGAGGCCGTGGGTTTCCTCAACGCGACCAATCCCCTGGCGCCGCCGCTGCCTCCCCTGCGTATGCACGCGTCCCTGGGATACCACTGGAGCGACTACAGCGCCATCGCCCGGGGACACTACATCTCCGGTTACGAGAACGGGGACTGGTGGTTCGATAAGGGACCCGCGGGCGAGGACTGGACCCAGATCGACTCGTTCCTGACCTTCGACATGAATTTCCAGTGGCGGATACCCGATACCGGCGTGGTCGCCAACCTGTCCCTGTTCAACCTGGCCGGCGCGGCGCCGCCCTACGTGAACCAGGAACTGTCGTTCGACGCGCTGACGCACGATCCGAAAGGAAGGCGGATCAAGCTGGGACTCTCTTACCTGTTTCGGTAGGATAGCAGGATAAGTACCGGGCAGGCAGGTTACAGAAGTATTGCTCCGGTCGCAAACCAGAACGGAATGGGCCGGCCCGCATCCGGAACGGGGCCGGCCCATTTCTTGTTTCACGCCCCGTGGACCTCACGCCCCGTGGACCTCACGCCCCGTGGACCTCACGCCCCGTGGACCTCACGCCCCGTGGTCCCGCTTCAGCCACCGGATGAAGGACAGGGTCATCAGGACCAGCACGGCGATGAGCGGCAGCGCGACGATCAGGGACGCCGACTGGACCGCACGCAGGCTCTCCGTCCCGCCCACGAACATCAGCGACAGCGCGACGGAACTGAGTACGACCGCCCAGAAGCAGCGGTGCCACCGCGCGGGTTCACGTACCTCGGCCTGTTCCCGGGTCGCCACCGAAGCCAGGATGTAGGAGGCCGAGTCCAGCGTGGTGGCGGCGAAGATGACCGCGAGGGTCACGAAGACCAGCAGGAGCGGCACGGCGAAGGGGATCACCCGGTCCCCCACGGCGACCACGGTCGCGATGATCGCCTCCGGCGTCATGTTGCGCTCGACCAGGCCGGTGAGGTCCTGCGAGCCTTCCAACTGAAGGAACAGGCTCGTGTTGCCGAGCACCGCGAAGAAGAGCCAGCAGCCCAGGGAGCCGCCGACCAGTTCGGCGCCGATCAGCTCGCGGATCGTGCGGCCCCGGGAGATCCGGGCGACGAACAGCCCCATGAAGGGCGCGAAGGCGATCCACCACGCCCAGTAGAAGATGGTCCACTGTTCCGAGAAGGTATCCGCGGAAGCCAGCCCCGACCTTCCTTCCGCCGCCGCCGAAAAAATCGATTCCGCCTTGGCAACGGGTTCCAGGTAGAAACTCATCTTGACGAAGTTCTGCACCAGCAGGCCGATGCTGTTGGTGAACGTGTCGACGATGAACAGCGTGGGACCGAACACGAAGACGAAGGCCAGCACCCCGACGGTGAGCCAGAGGTTGACGCCGCTCAGGACGCGGATGCCGCGCTGCAGCCCCGTATAGACGCTGACGCCGAAGATCGCGCCCAGGGTGATCACCACGGCCGCGTCCAGCCAGAACCCTCTCTCCACGCCCAGCAGTTCGGACAGGCCGGCCGAGATCATGGGCGTGCTCAGCCCGATGGACGTCCCGACCCCGCCGAGCAGGCCGAACATGAAGAACATGTCGATGACCTTGCCCGGGAAACCCCGGGTGGCGCGTTCGCCGATCACGCCTTCGCAGGCCGCCGACATGCGGAGGATGGGCCGGCCGCGGTTCCAGAACAGGTAGGCCAGGGGCAGCGTCGGAATGCAGTAGATGGCCCAGGCCGTGAATCCCCAGTGAAACAGCCCGTAGGTCGCCGCCCACTCGGTGGCTTCCCTGGAACGGGGCGCGAGTCCGAAGGGCGGGTTCGTGTAGTAGTAGACCCATTCGATCGTGCCCCAGTACAGGACGCTGGCGCCGATGCCGGCGCAGAAGATCATGGCGATCCAGCTGACCAGGGAGAATTCGGGCCTGGCGTCGGGACCGCCGAACCGCACGCTGCCGTACTTGCCCAGGGCGTAGTAGACCAGGAGCGCGAAGGCGGCGATCGTGAACCAGAGGTAGGCCCATCCCAGCACCCGGGTCAGCCAGCCGAAGGCCGCGCTCAGCAGGGCCTCGCCCTCGACGGGGAACAGCACCAGCGGTACCGAGACGCCCGCGATCAGCGGCAGTGCGACCCAGAATATGACCCGGTCGACGCGGGGTCCTTGCATGGTGTGGGCTCCGTTTCAGTTGCGCGTTCGGCCGCGCGTGTGTCGTTTCAGTTGCGCGTTCGGCCGCGCGTGTGCTGCCGGCTGTACGGCCCCGGCCGCGCGTGTGTTGCCGGCCGGCGCGCCCGCACGGCTTGCTCAGTGCGGGATGTTCAGTTCGTGCATGCGCCGGTGGATGGCTTCACGGGCCTGCACGTAAGGGGCTTCGAGGAAGGCCTCGTGGTCGTCGCCGCCGTGGTGGTGGGTGGTCGTCCCCGGCTTGTGTTGCCAGCTCCGGCGCTTGATGTAGGAAAGGCCCCCTTCGATCAGGCTCAGCATGTACTGGGCGTTCTCCACGTCGAAGAGCCAGTAGGGGCCGCCGCAGGCCACGTATACCGGCGAGGTGTGCGCCATGATGCCCCGGCGCCAGCCGTCGTGATGGGGTATGCTGGTGTAATTCGGCCCCGCGCACCGCGCCGCCAGCCAGGTGTGGCCCTCGATCTTCAGGGAAGTCCTGAGCGAAAGGCGGCGGGCGCCCTCGCGTTCTTCCGCGGACGCGACCACCCTGCCCTGCCGCACGATTTCCAGCGTATGAATCGGCAATGTCGAATCCGCCGACGCCTCGATCTCCACGGTCCCGCCGTTGCCGGGCAGACTCACCGTGTCGCCGATGGGCCGGCCGTTCACCGTGAAGCGGATGATGGGCCCCGCGCTCAGGAAGGTATTACCGCCGCGGAGCGCCTTGCACCAGTTGTCGTAGGTAAAGGGCTCGTCCGGCGGGATGTGGGCGTAGGTCCGGTAGATCCCCACCGGCACGTCGCTGGACATCTTGTCGGTCCCCCCCGCGAGCGGCAGGCGGTATCCGCAGTTCAGGTACCGGTAGTACTCGAGGTGATTGTACTCGCTGTGCACCAGCATCTCCACGGCGTCGGCGCGGTCCGTGGCGATGAGCACCGCCGGTTCGCAGTTGGGATTGGGGATATGGGGGATCACGACCGTACCGCCCTGCGCGTGGCAGGCGTCGGCCCAGTAGGACAGGGTCGTCTCCAGGTTGCCCCCCAGCTCGGCCTCGCCGGGTCCGTCCGAACACCAGGGCATGACCGGTTCCTTGAGGCCGAGGAGCGACAGGTGGCCCAGGATGTGCTGCCGGTTCTCCTGCGAGGCGTACACGATCGTATCCCCGTCCGGCGCCACGTCCTCCGCCCCGGTGAACTCCTCCGTGTTCGTGAACAGGCCGCCCCACTGGGAAAGCAGGAGATTGACCACGTTCAGGTCCTCTCCCCGGGCCTCGAGCTGCGCGCCCTGGGTGGAGAGGAAATGCACGTGGGTGTCGCCGCTGAAGTACCGTTCCGAGTTCATGTCGGCCCACCGCTTGAGCCGGAGGGTCAGCTCGCGCTGTCCGGGTTCGATGGTAACGCGCGTGCGAATCGGCTCGTACTCGAATCCACGGGCCACGTCCACGTCCACCTCGCCCCGGGGCAGCCAGCCCTGGCACTTTCCGTCGATGTAGGCGTAGGACATCTGGCCGAGCCGGACGTCGCCGCCCACGTCCACGTGCCACGTCTCCAGGTTCGAGTTCACGTGGGCGTGGTGTCCGTGGGGGGCATAGGGCACGCCCCGGGCCGAGCGGAAGTGGACGCGGCACGGCACGGGCCGGCCCGTCTCGTCGTCCAGCACCGTGGTGTGCACCCAGTTCCTGCCCGTGTCGATGACCTCGAACCGAACCCCGGGCGTGTCGACGCTGCCGCCGGCTTCCAGCTCGCCCCAGTTGGCCGACCCGACCGCCTCTCCGTCCTGTTTCACCGTCACCGTGGCCGACGGCGTGCCGGCCAGGCCCACGTGGACGGGGCTGGACCGGTTGCAGTCCGCCTGGCCCCAGCCGCGGTGCGAGTCGCCCAGGAAGGCCTGGTCGACCTGATCGGGCAGGGGATAGGCGTAGGTCGCGTATCCCCGGTCGACGTCGACCTCGAGGTCGAAGGGTTTCTCCGCGCGTTTCGGATCCTTGAGCTCGATCTGAACGTCCGTCGCGGCCCAACGGCAGATCGGATCTTCGTCCACGTGCCCCAGGGTAACGGCGGCCACGACGAAGGGCGGTCCCTGCGGCGTGATCCCGATCGACCGGATTTCCCGGTCGGGCCGGGGATTGCGCCATGCCCAGAGGTAGTAACCGCGGGGCCAGCCCTGCTCGGCTTCCGTCTGGCGCCGGCCCGCATCGTTCCAGTCGCCGCCGCGCCTGTCCCACGTCGTCGGCTTTTCGTCCGGCACGCAGAGAAAGGGGTACTGTCCCCAGGGCAGCGGCATGTAGCCGATCTCGAAGCGCTCCCGGATCGTCACGGACTCATCGCGCCCGTCGTCCCACTCGAACCGGTACGTGGCGACGGGCAGGGCGATCGGACCGCCCGCCTGGATCTCCGAACGGATCACGGCGTGGGCGAAGACCACGTTGACCGCGGTACGGCCCACCGGAACAGCGACCGGTTCGGCCGGGCAGCCCAGTTCGGAACCGAATCCTATGAAGGAGTCGGAATCCGCGGCGCCGTCGCCGATTTGAAAGGGAAGACCGTAGAATTCCTGCGATCCGAGCGGGGGGTCCGCGATGGAATCGTACACGCTGCGGTTCGCGTTGCAGATCGGGGTGAGGTCCAGGGGCTGGTAGTCCGGCATGGCGGCCTCGTGCACCGTTTGGATCGTCCGGCGTGCGGGTTGGATCGTCCGGCGTACGTGTTGCTGATCGTCCGGCGTGCGGGTTGGATCGTCCGGCGTACGTGTTGCTGATCGTCCGGCGTGCGGGTTGCTGATCGTCAGACGTGCGGGTTGCTGATCGTCAGGCGTACGTGTTGCTGATCGTCAGGCGTGCATGTTTTCCACGGCGGCGTCCACGTCGTCATAGGTCTTGAAGACCGTGTACAGCCGGGTGATACGGAACAGGTGATCCAGGCGGTCGTTGACGCCCGTGAGCACCATCTCGCCCTCCCCGGAACGTATCTTCTTCATGGCCGCGATCAGCGAACCCAGTCCGGAGCTGTTCATGATGGGCACGCCGGCCAGATCGGCAACGAACCGCGTGCAGCCCCGGTCGAGGGTATCGTCGATCATCCGGTCCAGCTCGACGCTGTCTTCTTCTCCCCACAACCTGCCCTCGATACGAAGCACGGCTATCTCGTCTTCCAGCGAAACATGGATATTCATACCAACCTCTATCCTCGGGCCAATGAACAGGAAACGCGTCCGGCCCGGGTATATCGATCCTCATAGACGCCGTGGCAGAGACGATTGCGGGTCAGCCCGCGATCAATGCCTCGATGGCGTCCTTGACCTCGCCGTACTCGGGAAACCGGTCGGTCTCCAGCTTGGAGAAGACCAGCGAATCATCCACGGTGACTTCGAACCTGCCGCCACCGGACGGCACGAGCTGCAACTGCTCGATATCGTGTTTGTAGTACTCCAGAAGCTTCACCGCCAACCCGGCGGCGTCTTGTTCATAACTTCAGTCAGCGCAGTAAGCGATGCGTACGGTCACCATGTCCTCCTTGAACGGATGAGCGGCTGCCAAGTCCTCCTGGCCAGTCCACTTCGGCATAGGCAATCAGGGATTAAATAAACCATACCGCTTGCCTGAAAGCAAGGATTCTAATCGACCCGCCGGCGCGGCGGCCCGGCTTCGTTGACAGGGCAAAAGGAGATCGCGGCGCATTACATTGCCGCTTGACAAGATGGAACAATAGAGGTATCCTGCGTTCAAGGAGGTGATTTACATGCTCGGCAGTTTCGGCACGACTGAACTGATTATCATTCTTGTAATCGTCATGATCCTCTTTGGCGCGAAGAAGCTCCCTGAGCTGGCCAAAGGCCTGGGCCAGGGGATCACCGAGTTCAAGAAAGCACAGAAGAAAGAACCCGCCGACGAGAATCAGAATACGTCCGCCTCCAAGGACGCCTGATTCCCCGTAGTCGCGTGCGGCAGAACTTCTCTTCGTCCGCGCCTTCCCCGGCCGGACCGGGTGTCCCGGCCACTGTGCAGCCGCTTGAACATGAAGGCTGTTTCGGTTGTCTTTCCGCCTGTCCATTCCCGTGATCGGCGGAACCAGGCCGTACCCCCCTTGCACGCGCAACGGATTCCTCGACTTTTTGTCGTTCTCATGCGTTGAACAGGAAGAGGCGAGAGCCCTGTGTTCGAAACGCAATGAAAAGTCGCGTCTTACCACAACCAAATCGACCCATGTGCGGTCTCATGACTACAGGCGCCGCCGGTAGACAGCAGGTTACACGCACTGCGGCACAAGGCGCGCGCCGGTAATCGGCAGGCTGCCCGCACTTTGACCGCGTTACCAGGCAATGCCGTGGAAACTGCCCGTAAACTGGACGGCCGAATCGCACCGGACCACCAGGAAGAAGACATGGAGAACGATTCGGCGAGGTACCGAGCGGACCCGGGCGATCTAAGCGAACAAGGCGATCCGGAGGACCGTGCGGACCCGGGCGATCCGGAGGACCGTGCGGATCCGGGCGAACCAGGCGATCCGGGCGAACCGGGCGAGCTGGAGGATCGCGGCCTGATTCACAGGGCCCGGAACGGCGACGTACAGGCGCTGGAAAAACTTGTATACCGGTACGACGAGAAGGTGCTGTCCATGGCCATGTCCTTCGTGGGAGACCTGGACGACGCGAAGGACATCTACCAGGAAGTCTTCATGCGGGTCTTCAAATCGCTGCCCAGATTCGAGTTCAGAAGCCGGTTTTCCACCTACCTGTACCGGATCGTCACCAACGTCTGCCTCACGCACCGGTCGCGTACCGGGAAGAGGCGGTTCGTCCCGATCGAAGAAGGGATAGAAGAAGACCCGGCCTCGCTCAGGTACGGCGTTTCACCCGCCGCCCCCGACCGGCCGGACGCGGCGGTCATCAACCATGAAATCGCTTCACGGATCCGTACCGCCGTCGGCACCCTTTCTCCCCGCCTGCGAACGGTGTTCGTCCTGCGGCACCACGAAGGATTCAAGCTGCGGGAGATCGCGGGCATCATGGAATGTGCGGAAGGCACGGTAAAGAAATACCTCTTCGACGCCACCCGAAGACTGCGCAAACAACTCGAGGACATACGAACATGAAAGAAGACGGCGACCGGTCTCACGCGAAATGGGAGGAATGGCTGGAACTCTCCCGGTACGGCGAATTGTCCGATGCGGACCAGCGGCAGCTGGACGCCCATCTCGAATCATGCGACCGATGCAAGGCGCACCTGGCCCGGCTGGATGAATTCAGGCTCGTCATGGAGCAAGCCGCGCCGTCCAGACCTGTTGCGGCCGACCTGCGGGAAGCCCGTGGCAACCTGTGGTCCAACGTGACCCTCGGCCGCGCGGACAACCGCTTCCCCCAGGGGTGGGTGGATCGCTTTGTCCATGGCGTGCAAAGACTTACGTTCAATACATTCCCATCCTACCGGTCCGTTCTCGGCGGGGCGCTGCTGCTGTTCGCCGGCCTGGTGGCGGGTTACTACCTGGCCTTCCAGGGAGACCGGATGCCCGGATTCGCGGCGCCGGGCATGGACCAGACGGACCTGTTGGCCAACGACGACGTGGCCATCTCCAACGTCCGGTTTATGGATTCGGACCTGTCCGACGGCATGCTGGAAATCGGTTTCGAAGCCGTCCGGCCCGTACAGATCAGGGGAACGGTCGACGATCCCGGCATACAACGCGTACTCACCTTCACCGTGCTGAATGAACAGAATCCCGGGGTCAGGCTGCGGGCGGTGAACGCCGTGAACGCTTCGGAACGGCTGCACGCGGAGCAGGAGATCAAGGACGCCCTCGTCACGGCCCTGCAGACCGACTCGAACGACGGGGTCCGGGGCGTGGCCTTCAACGCGCTCTCCAGGTATCCTTTCGACGAGGAAATCAGGGACGCCATGATCCACACGCTGGTCTTCGACGAGAATCCGGCCCTCAGGATCAACGCGATCAACCGGCTGCAGGAGCAGGTGCCGGCTTCATACGACGAGAACCTGGAAAGGGCACTCAGGGCCAGCATGGTTTCCGATGAAAACGCCTATATCCGCACGAAGGCCAGGACCGTGCTCAGCAACCTGGCCGCACCGTAACCGGACGCGGCCGAAAGAGGAGTAGCGATCATGAGATTACTGATTTGTACATTCGGCATACTGTTGATTGCGCAGCAAGCCCTGGCGCAACAGACCCCGATGCAGCAGGCCCCGGCACCGCTGGCCCTGGCGCAGCAGACCCTGGCGGCCACGGATGACCAGGGCAGGATCGCCGGCAGCCGGTCGGAGACTTTCCAGGTGGAAAAAGACGGGAAGCTCGATCTGAACACCAGGGCGGGCGACATCATCATCTCCACGTGGGGGAAGAACGAGGCGGTCGTTACCGTCCAGGGCGTCCCGTCAAACGGCGCAAAGGATCTCAGGATCCGGTATGAAGGGGGCATCCTGCGCGTCGATTATGATTCGAGGTATTCGCCGTGGTCGTTGAAACGAGGCAAGGGCATTCGTTTCAAAATCGACCTGCCCGCGGAGTTCGATCTGGACCTGCGCACCGGCGGAGGCCATATCGAGGTCGTGGGCGACCTGGCCGGCGACGTGACGAGTCATACTTCGGGCGGCGACGTGACGCTCCGGGATATCGGTGGCGAGGTAGAGCTGACCACGTCCGGCGGGGACATCCGGGTGGGCACGATAGGCGGCGACGTGCACCTGCAGACGTCGGGGGGCGATATCCGGGTCGAGAAGGCCTCGTCCGACCTCGACGTCCAGACGTCCGGCGGGGACATCCGGATCGGGCACGTGGGCAATACGCTGGATGCCCAGACCTCCGGCGGCGATATCGCCATCGAGTACGTGGGCGGAGACGCACGCATCAGGACCTCCGGAGGCGATATCGAGATCGGCGAGCTATCGGGGAACGCCCGTATCACGACCGCGGGCGGCGATATCGAGTTGCGCAACGCGAAGGGCGTCATCCAGGCGAAAACCGCCGGGGGCGAGCTGGATCTCCTGAACGTAACGGGGGCGATCGACGCCCGGACCGCGGGGGGCGACGTGCTGGCCGAAATCATCCCGGAGGGATCCAGGGGCAGTTCGCTGGTATCTGCCGGCGGAGACATCGTAGTCTACGTGGATCCGAAAGCGAAGGCGACCATCGAAGCGCGGATCCACGTCGAGACGCGGTCGGGCTACAGCATGGCTGAAATCATTGGTCCCGACGGAGAACCCCAGGCTGTCTTTATGCCGAATCTCGAAATCATCGAACCCTATCAGCCGATTACGGAGTTCGACGAGGAAGAGTTGAAGGAGATAATTGAAAGGATCACGAAGAACATAGAAGAAGCCGTATCACGCAGCGTGGACCAGGCAGAGATATCATCCGAAGAACTGCAACGGATGTTGAGAGAGGCCCAACGGGAATTGCAGGCGGCCCTAAGGGAACTGCAGGAGGCAAAGCGGGAGTCCGCAAGTAAACGAACGAGGTCGGCAGTAAGAGCTCCGAATGTCCCTGTGCGTATCAATACAGATGGCAATTCGCTGCGATACAAGATAAGGTCCGTTTTTGAAGCGGAGCGCAAAGAGGTAGACGGAGACGAGGAAAAGGCGAAGATCAGCGCAACGTATAAGCTCAACGGCGGCGGAACCAGGATCTGGCTGGAGACCAGCGAAGGCAATATCGAGATCCGCGAACTGAATAACTGAGTGCCCGGCGATACGCGAAGGCACGCGCGGGTCGTCCGACCCCTAACTCGTCTCCAGGATCACTCGCTCACGCCGTTTCCAGGATCACCCGCTCACGCCGTTTCCAGGATCACACGCTGCGCGGCCGAGATGCCCGCGCCGGACTCGAACGCGTACCCGTGGCGATCCAGTCCGTGCTCGAGGGCCGACAGGGCGACCAGCATGTCCGATGGGGCGATGTCGTAGCCCAGGTGGGCGATGCGGATGTATTTGCCCCTGTACTGCTCCATGCCGTTGGCGATGGTCACGCCGCAGTCCTGCTTGATGGTCTTCAGCAGTGCGCTGCCGTCGATGCCCGGGGGCATGGAAACCGCAGTCAGCACGTTGGATGGGCGCTGGGCGAAGACCCGCAGCCCGAGCGCCGCGACGCCCGCGCGGGTCACCAGGGCGTTTCGCTCGTGTATCCGGTAGATCTCTTCCAGGCCGAGTTCCTCCATCATGCTCAGTGACTCGGCCAGCCCCATGAGCAGCGATACGGCCGGCGTATAGGGCGTAAGCCCCTTTTCGAAGGAATCCCTGGCCCGTTGCAGGTTGAGGTAGTAGGACGGTAGGGTGTTTTTCTCGATGCCCTGCCAGGCCCGTTCGCTGACGCTGATGAACGCGAGACCGGGCGGGATCATGAGCGCTTTCTGCGATCCCGTCAGGGCGATGTCGACGTGCCAGTCGTCCGTACGGAGCTCGTTGGCGCCCAGGCCGCTGATGGCGTCCACGACGAAGTAGCAGCCATGGCCGCGGGCGACACGCCCCAGGGCCTCGACGTCGTGGAGCACGCCCGTCGAGGTCTCGCTGTGGGTGGCCAGCACGGCCTCGAAAGGCCCCCGCTCGCCCAGCACGCGGTCGATTTCATCCGGGTCCACGGCCTTTCCCCACTCCACTTCGATGGGCAGGACGTCCAGTCCGAACGTTTCGCACAGTTCGATCCACCTTCCGCCGAACTTTCCGCCGACAATCGCCAGCACCCGGTCGCCTGGAGACAGCAAATTGACGACAGCCGCCTCCATGGCCCCGCTGCCGGACGCCGTGAGGACGAGCACGTCGTTTTTGGTCTGAAAAACGTGCTGCAGGCCCGAAGTGACCTGTCTCAGCAGGTCGCTGAATTCGCTGGAACGGTGGGTGAGGACCGGCTGCGACATCTTCCGGACGACGCGGTCGGGAACCGGCGTGGGTCCGGGGGCGAAGTTGGTAACCTTCACGGGATCTCCGTTAGCGCTCGGTCAGCGTGCAGTGCGCGGTCAGCGCGAGGTTAGCGCGCGGTCAGCGCGAGGCGACTGTTCGGGCCGCACGTGGCCACTGCGTGTTCAACGCGAGGTGAGCGTACGGGCACACGCGGTTAGAGCGAGGTCAAAGCGATCCGGGCATCCCGGGCATAGGGAGTCGATTCGTACTCTTCGACCACGCGGTCGTACAGGGCCCGTGCACGGTCCTTCTGCCCGGCGGCACTGAAACAGCGGGCGGCGTCGAGGAGTAGACCAGGGGCGAGGTAGCTGTCCGTATCTTCGTCGGCCAGGCCGAGATACCCATTGGCCGCCTCCTCGTACTTTTCTTCCTCTTCGTCGCACGCGGCCAGACCGGATCGGGCGGCGGACCAGAAATACGCATCCTGCCTGCCGTATTCGTCAAGGTAGGCGCTGTAATAGGTGCGCGCCTTCTCGAAGTCGCCGGTCTGGAAACAGGCGTTGGCCAGCTCGATCGTGGCCTCGCGGGCAACGGAGGTCCCGCCGAATTCGGTCACGACCCGCTCGAACATGGGAATGGCGTCTTCGTAGCGGTTGTCCTGCATCGCCGTCTGCCCGGGCGCGAATACCTTGCCCGCCTCGACCAGGTCACCGGTCTGCTTGTTCGTCCAGTAGTACCAGCCGGCCACGCAGGCGATCACCACCACGGCGGCCGCGACAAGCGTTTTCCAGTGCTTGTCGATCTCGCTGCTGATCTCGTACAGCCAGAGTATGAAACGGTCCTCTTTCATCTCACGACGGCTGATGCGCCGTCTCGTCCTTGCCATCGACCCGGTCCTCCTGAGAAGTTACGTCTGGTAATGCGTCGGTTTGAATCCGTCGTAGATCGCGTAGGATCCGTCGTAGATCGCGTAGAATCCTTCAATAGATCGCGCGTAACCGCGCGGGCGAAACGTCTCGCGTACGGCGTCACGGCCGCAGTCGCAAAGCCGATGCGCCACTGCCGCAAAGCCGATCCGGCCGCAGCCGCAAAGCCAAAAGGATATAAAGGAAACGGGCCGATTCGTCAAGGGGTTTCTCTGGAGTTTTAACTTGACAAAAGACGCCCCCGGCGTATTTTACGAAGCACAAGTCGGGTAGTAGGAACGACGAAATCACAGCCGGTTTCGTGAACGGCGGATCACGTCCGGGGCGGGATACGTCCTTTTTTTGAAGGAGACGACCGATGGAACTGTCGGGTGCGGAAATAGTCATAGAGTGTCTGAAGAAAGAGGGGGTCGACGTCGTCTTCGGGTATCCCGGCGGCGTAGTGATCCCGACCTATGACGTCATTCAGCGCACGACCGACCTGAAGCATATCCTCGTTCGGCACGAGCAGGGCGCGACCCACATGGCCGACGGATACGCGCGGGCGACCGGCAAGCCCGGCGTGGTGCTCGTCTCCTCCGGTCCGGGCGCCACCAATACGGTGACCGGCATCGCGACCGCGTACATGGACTCGATCCCGATGATCGTGATCACGGGCCAGGTACCGGTGCACCTGATCGGCAACGACGCCTTCCAGGAATCGGACACCGTGGGCATCACCCGGCCGATCACTAAACACAACTTCCTGATCAAGGAAACCGAAGACATCGCGCAGGTATTCGCCGAAGCGTTTCATATCGCGACCACGGGAAGGCCCGGCCCCGTCCTGATCGACGTGCCGAAGGACGTTCAGATCGGGACGGCCGAGTTCTCCTACCCCGATCGGCCGGATATCCGCGGTTACAAGCCCCGGAACGAGGGACACCCGAGGCAGATCCGCAAGGCGGCGGAGATGCTCACCTCGGCCCGGAAGCCGGTGATCTACGTCGGCGGCGGTACCATCATCTCCGAGGCGTCGGAGGAGGTCCGCGCGCTGGCCCGAAAGCTCAACGCCCCGGTGACGACGACGCTGATGGGACTAGGCGCCTACCCGGAAAGCGATCCGCTATCGCTGAAGATGCTCGGCATGCACGGCACGTGGTACTCGAACACCGCCGTGATGATGTGCGACCTGCTGGTCTGCATCGGCGCCCGTTTCGACGACAGGGTGACCGGCAAGCTGGAGGATTTCTCGCCCAATTCGAAGAAGATCCACATCGACATCGATCCGTCCTCCCTCAACAAGAACGTGCGGGTCGACCTGCCCATCGTGGGCGACGTGAAGAAGGTGCTGCAGCAGCTCATTCCCCTGGTGGAACGGGCCGATACGGCGGAATGGCTTCAACTGATCGATGAATGGAAGCGCGACCACCCGCTGACCTACGCGAACACGATCGGCATCCACGAGGAAGGCCTGGAGGGCGTCAACAGGGAGACGGTCGAGAAGGAGACGGATCACCTGCCGCTGTGCGCCCAGTACGCCATCGAGCGGATCGGACAGCTGACGAAGGGCGAGGCCTTCGTGGTCACCGACGTCGGCCAGCACCAGATGTGGGCGGCCCAGTGGTACGGCTTCTCGAATCCGCGGTCGATGATCACCTCCGGCGGACTCGGCACGATGGGCTTCGGCCTGCCCGCGGCGATCGGCGCCCAGTTCGCCTTCCCGGACCGCGAGGTCATCGTGTTCTCGGGCGACGGCAGCATCCAGATGAACATCCAGGAAATGTCCACGGCCGTCGGCTGCGGACTGCCCATCAAGATCGTGCTGCTCAACAACGGTTATCTCGGCATGGTGCGCCAGTGGCAGGATATGTTCTATTCCCGGCGCTACTCGGAAGTGGACCTGCGCGAATCCAATCCGGATTTCGTGAAGCTGGCCGAGGCCTACGGCGCCGTGGGCATCCGGGTCTTCAAGGATGAAGACGTGGAAGGCGCCTGGCTCGAGGCCTGCAAGGTCAAGGACCGCCCCGTGTTGCTCGACATGGTGATCGCCGAAGAGGACAACGTGTATCCCATGATCCCGGCGGGGGCGGCGTCCCACGAGATGATCGAAGAATAAGTATCGACGAGAACGGTCGACGAACGACGACCGAAGAGTAACGGCAAAAATGTAGCCGGGCGGACGATCCCGGCAGGGAGTTGATCGTACCATGGCACGCCATACCATTTCCATGGTGGTGGAGAACCGGTTCGGGGTCCTGGCCCGTATATCCGGGCTGTTCAGCGGACGGGGCTTCAACATCGACAGCATCGCCGTCGGCGAGGCCGCGGAGCCCGGCACGGCGCGCATGACCATCGTCACCCAGGGCGACGAGATGATCATCGAACAGATCATCAAGCAGTTGAACCGCCTGGTGGACGTGATCCGCGTCGTGGACCTGACCGGCGAGAACTTCATCAACCGGGAGCTCGCCCTGATCAAGGTGAACGCCAGCCAGTCCACGCGGCAGGAACTCGTTCAGATCGCCGATATCTTCAAGGCGAAGATCGTCGACATCAACCAGAAGACGATCATGCTGGAAGCCACGGGCAACGAGGACAAGATCGACGCCGTCATCAGCATGGTGCGGCCCTTCGGCGTGCGGGAAATCGCCCGGACCGGCCGGGTGGCGCTCGCCCGCGAATCGGCAAGCAAGGATACGCCGTCGCCGGAAGCCCCGCTTCCCGTCTGGGAGAAGGAACGCAAGAAGATCACCGCAGACCTGGCCTGAGCGCCGGAACGGAACGCAGCAAGATCACCGCAGACCTGGCCTGATAACCGGAACGGAACGCAGGAAGATCACCGCAGACCTGGCATAAGCGCCGGAACGGATTCAAGGAGAACCAATGGCTCGACTGTATTACGATCAGGACGCCGACCTGGGCATACTGGACGGCAAGACCATCGCGGTTGTCGGTTACGGCAGCCAGGGACACGCCCACGCCCTTTCCCTGCGCGATTCCGGACTGGACGTCATCGTGGGATTGCGGAAGGGCGGCTCGTGGGACCAGGCCGTCGAGGACGGATTCGAGCCCCGTATCGTGGCACAGGCGGCCGCCGAAGCCGACATCATCATGATGCTGGTCAACGACGAGCTCCAGTCGCGTCTTTTCAACGAATTCGTTGCGCCGAACCTGGCGGAAGGCAACGCCCTGGCCTTCGCCCACGGGTTCAACATCCATTTCAACCAGGTCGTCCCGCCCGATAACGTGGACGTCTTCATGGTCGCGCCCAAGGGGCCCGGCCACCTCGTGCGCCGGGTCTTCGAGGAAGGCGGCGGCGTTCCCTGCCTGCTGGCGGTTCACCAGGATCACACGGGCAGGGCCCGCGATATCGGCCTGGCCTACGCCAAGGGCATCGGCGGCACACGCGGCGGCGTCATCGAGACGACTTTCCGGGAAGAAACCGAGACCGACCTGTTCGGCGAGCAGTCCGTGCTCTGCGGCGGCACGTCCGAACTCGTCATGGCCGGGTTCGAGACCCTGGTCGAAGCCGGGTACCAGCCCGAGGTCGCCTATTTCGAGTGCCTCCACGAACTGAAGCTCATCGTGGACCTCATGTACGAGGGCGGCATCGAAGGCATGCGGTATTCCGTCAGCAACACGGCCGAGTTCGGCGACCTGACCCGCGGCCCGCGGATCGTCAATGAGGAGACCCGCGCCGAGATGAAGCGCATTCTCGCCGAGATCCAGTCCGGCGAGTTCGCCCGCGAGTGGATGCTCGAGAACCAGGCCAACGCCCCGGTCATGAATGCCCTCAGGCGCAACGCCTCGGAGAAGAAGATCGTGGAAGTCGGACGGCAGCTGCGCAGCATGATGAGCTGGATCGATGAGAAGAAGTAGGCCGTAGACAGGAGCATGCGGCGATGCGAAAAGTGGATATCTTCGACACCACCCTGCGCGACGGGGAACAGGTGCCCGGCGCCTCGCTGAACCGGGACGAGAAAATCCAGGTCGCCCACCAGCTGGCCAAACTCGGCGTCGACGTGATCGAAGCGGGTTTCGCCGCGTCCTCGCCCGGCGATTTCGCCGCGGTCAAGAACATCGCCGAACAGGTCGAAGGCCCCGTAATCACGGCCCTCGCCCGGGCGGTGGAATCGGACATCGTGGCCGTGGCCGAGGCCGTTAAGCCCGCCAAACGCCCCCGGATCCACATCGTCCTGGGCACGTCGGACACCCACCTGAAGCACAAGTTCCGCAAGTCCCGCCGGCAGATCATGGACATGGGCGTGCAGGCCGTCCTCTTCGCGAAGGAGCTCTGCGAAGATATCGAGTATTCGACCGAAGACGCCTCGCGGAGCGATTTCGACTACCTGTGTGAGACCGTCGAGGCGGTCATCGACGCCGGCGCCACCGTGGTGAACATCCCCGATACGGTGGGATACGCGGTCCCCGAACAGTGGGGCAGCCTGATCTCCCGCCTGATCGCGACCGTGCCGAACATCGAAAAGGCCAGGGTCAGCGTGCACTGCCACAACGACCTGGGCATGGCGACGGCCAATTCCCTCGCGGCGATCAAGGCCGGCGCGACCCAGGTCGAATGCACCGTCAACGGCGTGGGCGAACGGGCGGGCAACGCCTCGCTCGAAGAGATCGTCATGGCCGTCAGGATGCGCGGCGATTTCTACAACGCGCGCACCGGCATAGAGACGACCCAGATCTACTCCACGAGCCTGCTGGTGCGCGACCTCATGCACATGCCCGTGCAGCGCAACAAGGCCATCGTGGGCAGCAACGCCTTCGCCCATTCCTCGGGAATACACCAGGACGGCTTCCTGAAGCACCGGGAGAACTACGAGATCATGAGCCCGTCGGACGTGGGCATCGAGAAGAGCGACATCGTGCTGACGGCGCGGTCCGGCCGGCACGCCCTGCGGCACCGGCTCGAGCTGCTGGGCTACACGTACGACGAACACCAGAAGGAAGAGTTCGAAAAGGTCCACGTGCGCTTCCTGAACGTGGCGGACCGGCAGAAGGAGGTGGCGGACGAGGACCTCCACCGGATCGTAACCGATACGCCCGTCGAGGTGCCCGAACAGTACCTGCTGGAGGATTTCAGGGTAACGTCCTCCCATTCCGGGCAGGCCGACGCGAACGTCCGCCTCCACGTAAGCGGCGAGACGATCGAGGAAGGGGGCGTGGGAGACAACCAGATCCTCGCCGCCCTGAACGCCGTCGACCGGATCACCAAGCTGCCCACCTACGTGAAGGACATCCAGACCTCGTCGAACGGCCGGGACGGCGCACACCACGTCCAGGTCAGCGTGGGGTTCCACGACCAGTCCTTCAACAGCCACGCCTCCGACACCGACGTGGTGAAAGCCAGCATCCAGGCCTACCTGCACTCCCTCAATCAACTCGTCGCCCGGCACGGCGGGCTGATCGTCGAGTAATAATAGTAATAATCCAAACCCAACATTCCCATATACGCGGGAGGAACAATTGTATAATATCGCGGTCATTCCGGGCGACGGGACCGGTCCGGAGGTCGTGCGCGAGGGGCTGAAAGTGCTCGAGGCGGCCTCGGAGAAGTATTCATTCGGCTATGAACTCACGGAATACGATTTCGGCGGAGAAAGGTACCTGAGGACGGGCGAGATCCTGCCCCGGGAGGGCCTGCAGGAACTGGGCCACTACGACGCCATCTACCTCGGCGCCATCGGTCACCCGGACTGCCCGCCCGGCCTGCTGGAGAAGGGCATCCTCCTGACCATCCGGTTCGAGCTCGACCTCTACATCAACCTGCGCCCCGTCAAGCTGTACCCGGGCGTGGACTGTCCGCTCAAGGACAAGGGCCCCGAGGACATTGATTTCGTCGTGGTCAGGGAGAACACCGAGGACCTGTACGTCGGCGCCGGCGGCGTGTACAAGAAGGGCACACCCGACGAGGTCGCGGTGCAGGAGTCCATCAATACCCGAAAGGGCGTGGAGCGCTGCGTCCGCTATGCCTTCGAGACGGCGAAGGCCCGCAACCGGCAGAACAAGGTGACGCTCTGCGCGAAGACCAACGTGCTGACCTACGCCCACGACCTGTGGGAGCGGGTGTTCTACGAAGTCGCCGAGGAATACCCGGGCATCACGGCCGACTACGCCCACGTGGACGCGACCTGCATGTGGATGGTCAAGAACCCCGAGTGGTTCGACGTCATCGTCACGACCAACATGTTCGGCGATATCATCACCGACCTGGGCGCCATGATCCAGGGCGGCATGGGCATCGCCGCGGGGGGCAATATCAACCCCGAAGGCACCGCCATGTTCGAGCCCATCGGGGGTTCGGCGCCGAAGTACACGGACCAGAACGTCATCAATCCCATCGCGGCCATCGCCTCCTGCCAGATGATGCTCGCGCAGCTGGGCGAAGCGCAGGCCGCCGACGCCGTGGAACGGGCCACCATCGAAGTGGTGAGCAGGAAGATGAAGAGCATGGACGCCGGCAGGATGGGATACAGCACCAGCGAGGTCGGCGACCTCGTGGCCGAAGCGGTGGGGTAGGACCCCGTCACGGATTGCCGTCAGTTTTAGTTGCGATGCCCACGGGGAAGCGGCAAATCTGACATTCAGCGGCAAACACGAGATGTAAGCAGTACGAGGAGGGGTAATTCGTACGTGCTTTATTGCTTCTGTACAGGCTTATGCCGAGCCCCGTTCTGATTGCGTGACCACGTCATCGAGGAACGGGGGAGGACTTTGCTTCGGCGTGCCAAGCGTACCAGCCTCCTGTTCCCTGCTGATCCACTCCCTGTAAGCCTGGTCTCGTTCTCTCTGACCCTCCGCGCGGCCCTCCTCGCGGCCCTCCTCGCGGCCTTCGGCACGACCTTCCTCCCTATGTCGTCGCTTTATGGATTCGTAGAGCCATCCCATGAAATCCACTCCTTCAATGATCGTAAACGTGGCAAATACTGATAATCCTCCGACCTTGATAATATAGTCGAAGACAAGCTCAATTGAAAGCGCGTAAACTCCGTACTTCCAGATTACAGCATGGCTTGCCACCGTGATGGCCAGAAAGACTACGGTAAACCACCATCGCGTGTTTTCGGGAACACCCCACACGGCGACCCGGTTTTGATTTTGGTATTCGTCCATAGTAGTTTCCGCGTTCTTCGGCTCGCTCCTGATATGATGTATGCTCCATTCCCATAATCCCTGGCTTGATCGTGGTATGACGCACAAGACGGGGAGATCAAGCACAGTATGCCGCGAATATCAAACGCATACACGGTCCAAAACCGGCTTATTGAGTATTAGTCGATCTTTCGAGTTGAATCTAGGAATCTCCGTCGCGGAAAATCAATTGGCTCAAGGATAGGGGGAAACCCTTGAATGAGCACCTCTCATGGATTGACGTGCTCATGGACTACTTTGGATCCGCATACTTTTTCGAGTAACACCCTCTTTACCGTATCACACCCGAATTCCGCCACCCTGCCAGGTCGTCCGCCGATGCTTCGAGCAGCGTCTGGAGGACCTCGTCGGTGTGCTCGCCCAGGGCGGGGGCGTGCCGGGTGATTTCGGGCGGGGTGTCGGAGAGCTTGAGGGGCGAGCCGGCCACGCGTAGGGAGCCGGCGACGGGGTGCAGGAGCTTTACGATCATGTCGCGGGCAAGTACCTGGGGATCTTCCACGACCTGCTTGACATCCTGGATGGGGCCGCAGGGGATCTCGGCCCCGTCCAGCCGCCGAAGCCAGTCCTCCGTCGTGCTTGCCTTGAAGACGTCGCCCAGGATCGCGTGCAGCGCTTCGTGGTTTTCGGTGCGCAGGTTGTTGTCCCTGAACCGCCCGTCGTCTGCCAGATCCTGCCTTCCCATCACTTCGCAGAGCCGCTGCCAGAGGGTGTTGTTGCCCGCCGCGATCATGATCCATCCGTCCCGGGTCTCGACGGCCTGGAAGGGCGTGATGGAGGGGTGCCGGGCCCCGAGGGGCTCCGGGACGCTGCCCGTCATGTCGTACCGGGCGATGGCGTTCTCGAGCAGGGCGACCTGGCAGTCCATCATGCCGATGTCCACCATCTGTCCCCTGCCCGTCTGCGTCCGGGTGAACAGCGCCGTGAGAATGCCGATGCAGGAATAGAGGGCGGCGGCGATGTCGCCGATGGATACGCCCACGCGGACGGGCGGACGGCCCGGTTCGCCGGTTATGCTGACGATACCGCCCATGCCCTGGATGATCATGTCGTAGGCCCCGCGCCGGGCGTAGGGTCCGGTCTGGCCGAACCCGGAGCAGGCCGCGTAGATCAGTCCCGGGAACTGCGTCCGCAGCGTCTCGAAGTCCAGCCCGAGTTTCTTCATCACGCCCGGCCTGAAGTTCTCCACCAGCACGTCCGACTTCCCGATCAATTCGAGGAGCAGGTCGCGGCCGTCGGGATGCTTCAGGTCGATGGCGATACTGCGCTTGCCCCGGTTGACGTTCTCGAAGTAGCCGCTCACGCCCTCCTTGAAGGGGCCGAATCCCCGCGCCTCGTCCCCACCGAAGGGCTCGACCTTGATGACCTCGGCGCCCAGGTCGCCCAGGGTCATGGTCGTGAAGGGACCCGCGAGCACGCGGGTCAGGTCGATGACGCGAATGTCCTTGAGTGCGCCCATGGCATCAGTACCGTAAGGGTTTGAGGGGAGTGCGGTTCAGGCTCGCGGGTCCAGGTTCGTGCACTCAGCCCAGCGGGTTCAGTCCCGCGGGCTCACGTTCGTTCACTCAGCCCCGTACGCCGGATCCCGTGTTTCAGGCGGGCGGTTCAGCCCCGCGGGCTCAGTCCGCCAGCACCCGGCATCCGTAGTTATCGATGGGGAGGACCCGGTACCGGGACGAGATGCCGTGCCGGGCGAAGGCGCCGGTCATGGCTTCCCCGACCCGTTCATGGCCCTCTGTCGCCAGGGCGATGGCCGTCGGCCCGGCGCCGCTGAGGGCCGCGCCGTGGGCCCCGGCCTCCAGGGCGGCCCCGGTAACCTCAGACAGGCCGGGAACCAGGTGCTGCCGGTAGGGCTGGTGCAGGCGGTCGGCCATGCCCTCGCCGAGCAAGGCGTAATTCCCCGTCACCATGCCGCCGATGAGCAATCCCACGCTGCACAGGTTGTAGACCGCGTCTTCCATGGATACCGATTCGGGAAGGACGGCGCGGGCTACCTTCGTATCCAGGGTGAAATCGGGAATGGCCACGACGGCCTTGATGTCTTCGGGAACCCGGAAGGTCTGGTACACGATCGTTCCCGATCGCTCGCCGCTCACGGAGAGACCGCCGAGCAGAGAGGGTACGACGTTGTCGGGATGGCCTTCCAGTCCGGAGCAGATGCGGAGGAGATCCGGCGTGCCCAGCGGCCGTCCCGCGAGCTCATTGGCCGCCACGGCGCCCGCCACGATGGCGACCCCGCTGCTGCCCAGGCCTCGCGAGACGGGGATGGCGTGGTGCATGCGCGCCAGCAGACCGGCCGGATGCCGGTCGACCGCGTCGAAAACAGCCCGGGCCGAGACGATGCACAGGTTGCCCTCGTCGCGGGGTACCGCGCCGGCGCCTTCGCCCTCCACGGCCACGTCCAGGCCGGATTCCGTTTCGGCGAACTCGATGGTGTTGTAGAGGCCCAGGGCCATGCCGGCGCAGTCGTAGCCGGAGCCCAGGTTGCCGGTGGTCGCGGGTACGCGCACCCGCACGGAGGACATCAGCCGCTGTCCCCGAAGCCGCCCGGGCCGCCGAAGCCGCGCACGCCGCTCTGACCACGCAAGCCGCATAGGCCGCGCAGGTCGCGCAGGCCGCTCTGACCGCCCGGACCACCCAGGCCGCCCGCGATGGCGGGAACGATGGAGATCCGGTCTCCCGCCTTCACCGTGGTGTCGGTGCCGTCCAGGAACCGGATATCTTCTTCGTTGATGTAGATGTTGATGAACCGCCGCACCTTCCCGGACTCGTCGCAGATGCGGTCCTTGATGCCGGGGTAGGACGCCTCCATGTTGCCGATCAGCGATTCGACGGTCTCGCCGTCTATCTCGATCTCCGACCGGTTGTCGGTCAGTTTGCGCAGCGGGGTTGGAATACGTACGGTAACGGCCATCTGACGGTTCCTCCTCTTAATCGCCCTGTCCTTCAAAGTACTCTCGGATGCTCAGGTATCGTTCGCCGGTATCGCACAGGATGGTCACGATCCGGCCCTGGTCCATGTTTTCCGCCAGTTTCAGGCTCGCACATACGTTGGCGCCCGCGGAAATGCCCACCAGGAGCCCTTCCTCCAGGCCCAGGCGGCGGGCCGTCTGATAGGCGTCCTCGTCCTCGACCAGCATCACCTCGTCTATGATCGACGTATCCAGGATGTCCGGAATGAACCCGGCGCCGATCCCCTGTATGGCGTGTACCAGGCTCTCCACGGGTTTGCCGGAGATCACGGGGGACAGCGAAGGTTCGACGGCGACGACGCGGATCCGCTCGTTCTTCTCCTTCAGGTACCGGCCCACGCCCGTCAGCGTGCCGCCCGTACCCACGGCGGCCACGAACGCGTCGATCTCTCCGCCGGTCGCCTCCCAGATCTCCTCGGCGGTGGTCTTGCGGTGTATCTCCACGTTGGCGGGATTCTTGAACTGCTGGGGCATGAAGTAGTCCGGGTGCTCGGTGAGAATCTCCTCCGCCTTCTGCACGGCCCCTGCCATGCCCAGCATGCCCGGCGTCAGCACGAGCTCCGCGCCGTAAGAGGTCAGCAGCACGCGCCGTTCCGTACTCATGTTGTCCGGCATGACGAGAATGACCTTGTAGCCCCGAACGGCGGCCACCATGCTCAGGCCGAGCCCCGTGTTTCCGCTCGTCGGCTCCACGATCGTGCCGCCGGGCTTGAGCAGGCCCCGCCGTTCGGCGTCCAGGATCATGCTCAGGCCGACGCGGTCCTTCACGCTGCCGCCCGGGTTTTCCGATTCGAGCTTGCCGAGCAGGTCGACGCCCGGACTTGCGTTTATCCGTCCCAGGCGGACGAGCGGGGTGCGCCCGATCAGGTCGAGGGCGCTGTCGTATATTCCGTTTCCGGACGGCAAAGTCAGATCAGTTCCTTAAATGTAGTACATGGAAAGGCTCTTCTGCGCCTGGCGCGAAATGTCTTCGAACGTGATCCCGTCCATGATTTCGCCGAGTCGCTCCTGCACATCCATCCAGACGTTCTTCAGTACATGCTGGCCGCTCTGTTGATCGGACACGGCCGTTTCGCCGGACAGGCTTTCGACCGAGATCAGCGCGCCGTCCATCGCCCGGATCACATCGCCCAGCGAGATCTCGCCCGGAGCGCGGGCTAGCGCGTATCCGCCGGTCGCGCCGCGCTTGCTCTTGACCAGCCCGGCGCGCTGCAGCTGCAGCAGGATCTGAACGAGGTACTTCTCCGGAATGGACTGGCGGACGGCAATGTCGCCGATGTGGATGACTTCCGCCTTGTCGTGGTACCTGGTCAACTCCAGCACGGCCCTGCACGCATACTCCGCCTTGGCCGATACCCGCATGCGCCCTCCCTCGCTTACCTCGCCTACCTTGCCTACAGGGTTTAGTTTACTAATTTAGTCAACATGATATGAAGGCGGAGAAAGGTAGTCAAGCAAATAAGGCACACAGGGGCTTCTTGACAGATCGTTGCCCGCGGCGAGTGGCAACCGGAGAAAGCGCGCCGATCAGTCCAGTTGACGGATATGGTATTCAAGAAACCGGGCCGGATCGAGGGGCCGCATGCGCAGCGCTGCCGGATCCGCACCGCCCATGGCCGCGCGGGGGGCGAGTCCGACCAGCTCGCTCTCCAGGACCTCGGCGCCCTCGGCCCGCGCGAGGTCCGCGACCGCCCGGAAAGCCTGGGCCATGTTCGTCCGCCGGTAGTCGGTCAGGTTCATGGACACCTGGGCGCAGCGCCTCGAAGGCAACAACAGCCCGAGCGCCCGTACGCCGGGCAGGCCGCCGTCCTTCTCCCGGATCTGCCGGGCGATCGCCTGTGCGGCGCGCACGTCGTCGGTATCCAGGTTTACGTTATAGGCGACGAGCACGCCGCGGACGCCGACCGCCGTCGCGCCCGCGGAGACGTGGACCGCGTCCGGTCCCGCGTCGGGTGCGAGCTCCGGGTCCGTGCCCATCTCCCGGAGCAGCCGCTCGAAACCTCCCCGGCGAATCGCGGGAAGCGCCCCGCGCCGCGGGTCCGGGGATGCGTCACCGTAGAAGAACACCGGGATGTGGAGGGATTGTCCGATCCGCCGTCCGCAGGCCCGGGCAAGGGCGACACATTCGGCGGTAGTGCAATCGGAAAGGGGAATGAAGGGGATGACGTCCGTGGCGCCGATCCGGGGATGCGCGCCGCGGTGGCGCCTCAGGTCGATCAGGTCCCGGGCCGCCTTGCAGGCTTCAAAGGCGCCCGACGCCACGTCTTCGGGCGAACCCATGAAGGTAATCACGGAGCGGTTGTGGTCCGCGTCCATTTCCAGGCCGGCCAGGTGAACACCGTCGGATGCCGCGATCCCGGCCGCGATGGTCTCGACGATCCCCGAATCGCGCCCTTCGCTGAAATTGGGCACGCACTCGACCAGGGGGCTCATCAGAGTATGCCGTATTTTTGAAAGGCGGCCGTGGCGGACATGCCGTTTTCGAGGGCTTCCTTGACTTCTTTCTCTCCGGCAGCCTTCTCAAACGCCGCTTTCAGTACCTGTTCCTCCGCGGCCCGGGGTACGGCCACCACCCCGTCGTAGTCCCCGAAGACGAGATCGCCCGGACACACCTTCACCCCGCCGCACTCGATGGGCGTATCGTATGCGATCACGTCGCTTCGTCCCTTCGAGTCGTACGGCGCGATGCCGCGGACGAAAACCGGGAATTCCATGTCGCAGATCGCCTGTGTGTCCCGCGTAAAGCCATCGATCACGGCGCCCCGCGCGCCCCGGGCTTCCGCGGCGGTCGAGAGCAGCTCGCCCCAGAGACTGCTTCGCGTCGTGCCGTTGGTCTGCGCGACGAGCACGTCGCCCGGCTTCAGGGAGTCCACGGCCTCCAGTTCGAGCTTGTAGGGCTCTTCGGGAATCTCGTACACGTCGACGGACAGCACGGTCAGCGCCCGTCCCACCACGACCGCTTCGGGATACAGGGGCCGGATGTCGTGCCGCAGGATCTGGTCGCGATAGCCGCAGGCGTCCAGGGCGTCCGCGATAACCGACGAGAAGAGCTTCTCCTTCATCTCTTCGTATAGTCCGTTCGTCTCTTCGTAGCGTTCGCTGCCTGTTTCGTAGCGTTCGCTGCCTGTTTCGTTGCTCAATTTAGAGTTCTCCCCGCGACGGACGCGCCGCTTCGCGCATCAATGCGCCGGCGCGTTATTCTACCGGCGCGTGCTAAGCCGGCGCGTTTTTCTACCGGCGCGTGTTATGGAACGGTCGGCTCGCTTGTTTTTCTTCCGGTGCGATATCACCGAAGGCAGTTATGTTACCTGTCTCGATCGAAGATTAGGATCACGTCGATTCTCCGGTTCTGTGTCCTGCCCCTGCCCGTGTTGTTGCTGGCGATGGGCCGGGCGCTGCCGAATCCCGACGGGTTCATGCGTTCGTCCGGTACGCCGCTGTTCGCCGAAAGGTAGCCGGCCACGGCGTCCGCACGGGCTTTGGACAGTTCGATGTTCTTGTCCTCTTTGCCGGTGGCATCGGTGTGACCCTCCACGTCGACGCGGGTCTGCGGATATAGCAGGAGGAATTCGCCGAGTCTGGTCAGCAGTCCCCGCGATCCGGCGGGTATTTCCGTCCTGCCGGCCTGGAAAGACAGACCGGCCAGGCGCAGGGTGATCCGATCGGGCGCCCGAATGACGGCCACCTCGCCTTCGGAGAACCGCTCCTTCGCCTGGGCGGCGGCATCAAGCTGGACCTTTTCGTGCAGGTAGACCCGCAATTCCCGCCGCTCCCGGTCCAGCGCCTCCTTTCTCTGCTGGAGATCCCGCTGGAATTCCTCCACCATGGACGATAGACGGATCTGCTGTTCGGAGATCGCCTGGTTCAGGGAATCGACCGCGGCCCCAAGCGCCGCCGCTTCCCCCTCGGCCCGCCGTAGCAAGGTGACGATCGAATCCTGTCTCGCGGCAAGACGATCCAGACTTGCGGTAAGGATTCGTTGTGGATCGTCGACGAGAAAATCGGTGGTGAGTCCCGCCTCGTGCGCGACCTGTTCGACGAGGTTCTCCCTGGACCGCAGCACGGCCTCCCAGTTGCCTGGTTCACCACGGAGCGCGTCGATCCTGGCGGCCAGTTGCGTGGCGCGCCGCGCGGCGTAATCCGCGTTCTGCGCCTTGTTCCGCAGCGCGGCGGTCGGTGGTTCTCCCCGTTCCAACGCACCCGCCACTTCGCCGATCAGCTCCCGGGCGATCTGGAACGAAACCGGTGCGAACCGATCCATACCGTTTTCTTCGGCTTCGGAAACAAGGTTCCGCGCCGGTCCGATGAGCGACATTTCAATCACTGATTTACGAGCATCTTCGTAAAACCGCGCCGCTTCCTGGCCCTCTTGAAAGGCGTCGGAGACCCGGTCGTCCTCCAGCCTGGAAACGGCCCGTTCGAGCCGGCTCTCGGCAGCCTCGTACGCATCCGGCACGATCGCGTGGGCGTTCGCCTCCCGGGCCGCCGCCCGTCTTTCGAGCGGGATCATCAGCACCTCGTTCACGCGCTCCAGCCGCTCCCGCGCCAAGACCAGGGCGGCGTCGAACTCCGAGTAGGCCCGCTGAATCTCGCCGGACGATTCGCCATCGCGGATGACCCGCGCGTATCGATCGTATGCCTCGCGCAATCCTTTATAGGAATCGGGGATCAGGAAGGCGGCATCGAGCCCGGAGATCTGGTTGAGCGCGGAGGTGGCGACGGAGATCCGGCCGGCCGGCGACGGATTGCCGGAGCCCTGGGCCGATAGCGGAAGGGGGGTTGCCAGGAGAAAGGCCAGCAGACCGACCGGAACAAAGGCCAGATGACAGGTCCGCCGAAAGGCCAGCAGACCGACCAGCAGACCGACCGGAACAAAGACCAGATGACAGGCCGGCCGAAAGGCCCGCCGAAAGGCCGGAAAACCGGAATCGAACGCGGGAACCACGCATCGGGTACGCATGAGGTCAGCCTCCGCCCCTCAGAAACGCCATGGTGAGCACGGGTTTGACATCGGGCAAATGATCGTCGACGGCTACTTCGATCGCGGGTATCTCGCCCAGCCTGGCCAGGGGATGGGTCTTCGTCGTACAGGCGGTCAGACTGATTTCTCCGATTTCGGTCGAGATCTCTACCGTGAAAACCGTCCTGTTCTCATCCTCCCGGACCGACACGACGGGTATGCGTTCATCCCGCAGCGCCCGCTTCAATCCCCGGACGGCGTCTTCAAGCGTGAATCCGAAATAGGTGTGTCGAGGCACCGATCCTATTTCCCGCCCGCGATCGGTGGAAAGAAGCTGACCACCGCGCCATCGGTAAGGGGAGTATCCTCTGACGAATGTTTACCATCAATCAGGATCAGGTGTATATGGCCGTCGGGGATTTCCAACTGAGCGATGATGTCGCTCGCCTTCGCCTGGTCGCCAAGTTCAATCGACGCCGTCTTGTTGACCGCGTTCTCGGGCAGGTATTTTCTCAAGGTGGCAAAGAGCTTCACGGAAACGGTCATGGCGCATCCTCTCGAATTCAAACGACCGGTAAATGTCTATTTTACAAATGGTTATTCAGCCCGGACGCACAGATGTGAAAGTGAATCCCGACCGATAACATAACGGGAAAATCAGGGTTCAAGTCAAGGAGAAAATGGGAATCGTGAAGTTTGTATCAGATTAGATTCCCTGTACACGACTATAGTATCGGTAGGCAGTTTAAACTTTAGTTTATAAACGAGGCACTGGTCAGTCGTTTTATTGATTTTCCCAATCTGGCACGCGCCTGGATGGAGGTCAGTTCTTCCGGATTGGGGGGCCTGAGTGGCGGTCCTGCAGTGGATGGGTACGGACTGGTCTGCGGGATTCAAGTCAATACACAAGCCTGGACGAGCACCAAATCCCAGGAGTTCCAGCGATAGGGCTCGTTCTTAAGAAATTTCTAAACCCGGTCGTTACTCTCGCCACGGCCGGGTGTTTTTACTTCTTCCGATTTCAGGGCATCGCACCGCCACGCATTCGGAAACGGTTTGGAAACGTTCGGAAACGGTTCGGAAACGGTGTTGACGCCGCGATTTTCACTTGGATTAAGCGGAAGTTACGCGTCCGCACGCCTCGTGAGATATTCAAGGAGGACAAATATCACCACGTCCCAGTGTTCTCAATGATCGTCCTCGTGCTCCTTTGCGCCATTGTTTATCCACAGCTTGATGACGTCGATATCCGTGGCCGCGAGGGGAGGAGCGCCCAACGGCATCTGCTTGCCCATAATGCCCTCGCGACCTTCGAGCTTGTGGACCAGGTAACTGCTGTCCGCATCACCGGGGCGAACCAAAAGGAGCTCAACCTGGGAGCTGCGTACGTTCACAAGGTTGCCGAATGAGTGGCCTTCGCCGAGATTGAGGCCAGCACGGGCTGCATCCGGACCATGGTGGGAGACGCACGAGGGATTGAACACGAGGCTCTGGATGCTTGATAACGTGGGCATCAACTCGCCCGGTGGCCGATCTGTTTCCTCGTGATCGTGATCGTCCTCATGATTCTGATCGGTCGGCGCCATGGGTGAATCACCACAGGCAGAGATTCCCATAGATATGACGATCATCATGGTCACCGCGCTTGCAAATACGGCAAGGAACGATTTCATTTTGTGGTCCTCCTTCTAGTCGCTTCGAATGTGTGTAGCAGGAGGTATGATCCGCGGTTCCTCAACGGCTCGGGCGATTTACTGATGACGTATCATTATATTCACGAATATACACATTCTTCTATTCACGAATATACAATAATTTACACTAATCGCAGTACGTTTGTTAAATCAGTGGCATGAATGGAACATTCACACTGTACCGGTGACCTCAACTCCAGTCGAACACTACCCCAAGCACCTCCCTGGGACGGTCGGCAAGCATGTCGTACACAGACTGGCATTCGGCAGGATCGGCTTCGTGTGTGATCAGGTCTTCGATCGGCAGTCTGCCTTCATCCATGAGACGAAGGACCAGGTCGCGGTCCCTTCGCTTGCTCCAGGGATAATACAGGTCGGCCTCATCGGGGGTCTTGGGCTGGTGAGCGCCCAGGACCGTGACCTCGCGCAGGTGAACATTCGCGAAAAAACTGACTTCAACCGATCCGCGGGGGGATCCGAGGGCGAGCAGCCGGCCGCCGAGCCGCGGCAAGGTCAGCGCCATCGGATATACGGAAGGCTTTCCGGTCGCTTCGATCACCAGGTCCGCCCCGTCGGCCGCGCAGTGCCGGCGCACCGCCTCGGCCATATCGTCTTCATGCCCCGGGTTGATACATACGTCGACCCCGCGTTCCCGTGCTTTTTCAAGCCGGAAGTCGTCCAGGTCCACACCGATTACGGGAACGGCGCCGCTCAGCATGGCAAAAGTGGCGGCCAGTTGCCCCACGATCCCCATTCCGGTCACCACGACGGCCTCACCCAGCTCCGGCCGGGCTACCCGGTGCCCGTGCAGTGACGTCGCGCACATCACCATGAACGCGGCCGCCCTTGTAGATACGTTCGTCGGGACTTTGTTGATCATTCCGGTCAATATGGAATGACTGGCGTGGCTTCCCTGTCCCGCGACACGATCGCCTGGCACGAGTCCGTGTACGTCCCTGCCTACCTCAAGAACAACGCCCGCATTACAATAGCCCGTGTTTCTGGGAAAACGTGGCTGTCCACCCGGTTCACATCCATTTATGAAATTATACACCTCTGTACCGACACTGACTGCCGTATACTCGTTCTGTACGAGTACGCCGTCATCCGGCACCGGAGGAAGTTCATAATCCGCAAGTTTGATTTGCCGGAAATCAGTGTTTACTACTATTTGTGGACGCAATGATTTAACTTCGGATGGAATTTGGAGTTTTCAGGTATACTATCTAAATCAGGAGAGGAGGTATTCTGAATTTCAAGTAATACAAATGTGTCTTCTACCATTTAACATGCTTTATACATCTCTTCCATCAGATCCTTTCTTCTATCATGTCCTTCCTTTTCGTATTAGTTCGTATTAGGACGGATTAAAGCTCGGCGCCATTTAACTACTCATTTTAATGACAACCGTTTGTACAACACATCATCTATTTATACATTCACCACTGACATTTGTACAATTACATAGCGTTTTGTATAATTCGGTTTTGTACTATTCATCCCTTGTTTGTACACGTGTTGTGCGCATTTGTACTAACATTATCTCTTTTGTACACATTGCCCGGCTCATTTGTACAAACACCCTTTATTTTGTACAACAGGTACATACGGCCCTTTCCGCACTGATTTATAGTCCCTGGCTTCCAAATCCCTCCTTTACCTCTCCAAAACCCTACTTCGCATAATAGATATTATGTAAATCTGTTTTATCCCTAATCCGGTTTCCGTAGGGTCAGGGGGTGGGTCGAAACTACCCTCGAAATGCCTGTTTTCGATGCTGAAATCGCGATTATCGCTGCCGCGCGGTCATCGAATCCAGCCGATTTCCGGTTCCGATGTCTGCGTAGGGGTGAAATTTGCGCGCTCATGATGGATTTTGCACTTTTGTACAATTGTATTCTGGTTTGTACGTTTGTCTATTTGCTTTGTACAATGAACACTCTGTCTGTACATCGGCTCTGTTATTTTGTACAATGATTTCTCTCATTGTACAACTTCCAGCATCGCATATGACCAGTCGTCCAGCGGGATGAGTTGCGAGCTGTCGAATTCGAATCCAACCCCGAAGGGACTCTTCGTCACGCTCTCCATGTTGATCCGGCCCTGGTCGATACGCATGCATGGAAATCCATCCTGGTGCATGCTGAACAGATCCGGATGGCATGCCAGCACCTTTTCCTGGATCTCTCGGGGCCAGACGGTCAAACCCTTGAAGTAATGATGGCTGTTCCGCTCGGTGTGGTCAACCCCTAATGTGGCCAGTACCGCGAGGTCCTGGGCCAGGGCGATCGGGGCGATGTTGGACAGGTCCTCGCTCGTCAGCACGTACGTGCGGTCCGGATGTTGCCTGGACAGGTATTCCAGGCAGGCCGCGTTGGACAGGCCCTTGAATACGCCTTTGCAGTTCTTGTAGCTCGTGCCCGCGTACCCGATGTCGATGGCCCTTTCCAGGTCGCCGACGTCTCCGTCGGATTCGTCGATGATGAAGGGCGGACGGTCCGGCCAGGCATCGAAGTGGCCCTTAAGCGCCTCGTCCAGCGCCACATTCCGGTGCACCGGTTGTTCGATGCAGATCAGACGCCGCAGAAAACCGGCCAGATCCCGGTCCGCCCGCAGCGCCTCCCAAAACGACCGGAACGATGCCATGTCGCCATAGTTTTCGTTGCCGTCGAGGGTGAAGGCGTAGTGGTCCAGCCTGCTTTCGATGATCGCCGCAATCTGCTTCAGCCTGGCGAAATCTCCTTCTTCGTCACCGAACAACTTGATCTTGAAGTAGGATATGCCATAGGTGTCGATCACGTCGTCGAGCGACTGGGGCAGCCCGTCGTCACAGATTTCATCCGGTGGTATATCCGGCCTTGTCAGGGGATCTCCGAGCCCCACGGTATGCCGCACATGGGTGGACTTGATGGGGGCAGGAGGCAGTACATCGGCCGGCGAGAGGCCTTTCAACTGACGGTAGAACGCGTCGAAACGCACTCCGAACGCGTTGGAGCGCACCGCCTGGTCGAATGTCGTGTCCCGCAGGCGGCAGAACGCCTCTATCATGGCCCTTTCCACCAGGCTGTTGCCCAGACCCCAGAGGAGGGGCGCGTAACCTATCCCGTTCCCCCAGGCTTTCTGGGCCTCGTACAATTCCTGCCAGAGGGTGAAGGGATCAGGAGCGGGTCCAGCGTTCAGGGCGGCTTCACTGGCGTGGCGGATGACGGAGATCATGTCCCCAACCTCATCCTCGAGAGGCATATCGGGATTCTTCGTAAACCATTTGGGCGGAAGGTGATCGGCCGAGTATCCCCTGGCTGTCCGGCCGTCCGCCTCCAGCACCATGCCGAGCACCAGGTGCGGCACGGCCGTCATGGAGGATATGCCGAATTTGAAGGGCATGCGGGTCCGCATGTTCTGGATGCGGAGGTCGATCTCTTTGATCCGGATCATGTCAGCTCCTGCTCCTGACCAGCCCGCTCAGGAGCGCCACGACGACCGAGATGATGAACGACGCGATCAGGGCGTCCCAGAATCCGCCTACTTCGAAACCGTTGACCAGCCACGCGGCAAGGGACAGCATCCCGGCGTTGATGATCAGCAGGAACAGGCCCAGCGTGAGCATGCTGATGGGCAGGGTAAGTAACACGACGATCGGCCTGACGACCGTGTTGATGAGGGCCAGGACGACGGCCGCGATGACCGCGGTGGTGACCGAATCGACCTGGATTCCGCTGTATACGTTGGTCACCAGGAGGATGGCCAGGGTCGTAAGGATCAGTCTCAGCAGCATGTTCAGCGTCCCGTGTGGCCGTATCCGCCCGCGCCGCGCTCGGTTTCGTCCAGGCGGTCGACCTCTTCGAAGACCACGGAAGGCACGGCGCCGATGACGAGCTGGGCGATCCGTTCCCGGTCGTGTACCCGGTAGGGCCGATCGCCGAAGTTGAACAGAATCACCTTGATTTCTCCGCGGTAGTCCGTGTCGATCGTGCCCGGACTGTTCAGCACGCCGATTTTGTGTTTCAGCGCCAGCCCGCTCCGGGGGCGCACCTGCCCTTCGTACCCCGGGGGCAGCGCGATGGCATACCCCGTCCCGATGAGCTCGAGTTGTTTCGGCGCGATTTCCACCGGCTCGTCGACGCAGGCGTACAGGTCCAGCCCGGCAGACCCCGGCGTCATGCGCCGGGGCCGCGGATGGGACCTGTCGGGCCGCGTGGAGGCGATGGGTATGACGACGAGCGTGCTCACAGGCGGGCTCCAGGGCTTCGGTCAGGGTTGCTGGATGGCATGACGACGAGGTGGCTCACTGACGCGCTTCCGATCTATTTGCGGCTTGCTCGAGGCCCCGCTCACAGGTATGACGGACGACACGCTCACAGGGCGATATCGCCGTCGGACAGGGGTCCCACGGCCGTCAGGTACGTATTGTCCTCGGCGAAGACCGTTTCAGCCATTTCCGTGATGTCGGCCGCGCTCACTTCCTCCAGCTTCCGCACGATCTCGTCCACGGTGGAATAGGCGTTCTCGTAGATCTCCGCCCGGGCGAGCCGGTTCATCACGCTGCCGGTCTCTTCCAGCGAAAGGTATAGGCCGCCGATCAGCTGGGAACGCGTGTCGCGGAGTTCGTCCTCCGGGACGGGCCGCTCGCGCAGTACCCGGCACTCATGGCGGATCATGTCCACCGTGCGCTGGGCGTCCTTCGGGTCCACGCCGGCGCTGATGCAGATCTGGCCGGTATCGCGGTAGAACTCCAGGTCCGAGTAGATCGAATAGGCCAGTCCGGCCTCCTCGCGGATCTTCTGGAACAGGCGCGAGGTCATCCCTCCGCCCAGGACGGCGTTCAACAGGAACAGGGCGTATTTCGAAGGATGGGCATAGGGCAGGCCGATGCCGCCCAGGCAGAGATGCACCTGGGAAATGTCCTTGCCCAGCACGCGCCGGTTCCCCCGCCCCCTATCCGGCTGAACGTCCGTGCCGGCTTCCCCGCTCTCGCCGGGGAAATCGTACTGGTCCCGCACGAGACCGACCAGGCCGTCGTGATCCACGCGGCCCGCCGCGATGACGTAAATCCGGCCGTTGCGGTAACGGTCTTCCAGGTAGGCGACCAGGTGGCTTCGCGTGAGGGATGAGACCGACGGCACCGTGCCGAGTATGGGCCGGCTCAGGGGATGGGGCTGCCAGACCAGGTTGGCGTAGAGTTCGCTGACCAGGTCTTCCGGATTGTCCTCGAGGCCGTGAATCTCCTCGATGACCACCGTCTTTTCCTTCTCCAGTTCATAGGGATCGAACCGCGAGGACTGGAGCAGGTCGCCGATGACGTCCACGGCGACGGGCAGGTGGCTGTCCATCACCCGGGCCACGTAGCAGTTGAGTTCCCGTCCGGTGAACGCGTTGAGGTATCCGCCCAGGCTCTCGATGCTCTGGGCGATCTGGAACGCGTTGCGCTTCTCGGTTCCCTTGAATACCGCGTGTTCGAGAAAGTGGGCGATCCCGGGCTTTTCGGGCGGCTCGAACCGCGTGCCGGACCACACCCATACCCCCATCGTTACCGACCGGACGTGGGGCATGCGCACCGTAACCACCCGGATGCCGTTCGGGAGAACGGTCTTTCTGTAGCGTTCGGTCGATTCTGGCAAGAGGGGGCCATGCAGGATAGATCGCCGCCACAGGCGCCCGGACGGGCGGCCACCCGCGGCGGCGACGTTCGGATCACACTGACCGTTCGTTCCGGTCAGTTCGCTGAGAGCACTTGCTTTCGGCTCAGCTTGACTTTGCCCTGATCATCGATATTGATGATCTTCACCGTCACCTCGTCGCCCTCGTTGGTCACGTCCCGCATGGAATTGGTACGGTGGTTCTCCCACTCGGAAATGTGCACCAGGCCGTCCTTGCCCGGAAGGATTTCGACGAAGGCGCCGAAATCGACGATGCGTTTCACGGTGCCCTGGTAGACCTTTCCGATCTCGGGCTCTTCCGTCATGCTTTCGATGATCTGCTTGGCCTTCTCGCCGGCAGCCGCGTCGACGGCGGCGATCGTTATCGTTCCATCGTTCTCGATATTGATCTGGGCGCCCGTCTCCTCCTGGATGCCGCGCACGACCTTGCCGCCCGGACCGATCACGGAACCGATCTGGTCCTGCTTGACCTGGACGGTCAGGATGCGGGGCGCGTACTCGGACATCTGCGAACGGGTCTCGGAGATGGTCTCGGCCATTTTGTCCAGGATGAAAATACGCGCCTTCTTCGCCCGGGCGAAGGACTCGCGGAGGATCTCCTCGTTGACTTCCATGACCTTGACGTCGAGCTGCACCGAAGTGATGCCTTCCCGCGTGCCGGCGACCTTGAAATCCATGCCGCCCAGGTGGTCCTCCACGCCCTGGATGTCGGTGAGATACTGGGGCTTCGGATCGTCCGGGATCAGGCCGATGTTCACCCCGGCGACGGGGCTCTTGATCGGCACGCCCGCGTCCATCAGCGACAGGGTGGCGCCGCAGACGGTGGCCATGGACGAAGAGCTGTTGGACTCCAGGATCTCCGACACGATGCGGATGGTGTAGGGGAACACGTCCTCTGAGGGGATCACGGGCGCAATGGCGTGTTCGGCCAGCGAACCGTGGCCGATGTCGCGCGGACGGGGTCCCCGGGCCATGCGCACTTCGCCGACGCTGTACGGCGGGAAATTGTAGTGCAGCATGAAGGACTTCAGCGTGTCGCCTTCGAGATCGTCCTGCTTCATCTCGTCCATCTTGGACCCCAGGGTCGTCACGGTCAGGCTCTGGGTCTCGCCGCGGCTGAATATCGCCGATCCATGGGTCCTCGGCAGCACCCCGACTTCCGACCAGATGTCACGGATATCGTCCATGCCCCGGCCGTCGACGCGCACGCCTTCGTTCTTGATCATGTCGTGCATGTCGACGCTCTGCACGTCCCGCACCAGGTCCCGGATGATGTTCTCGCTGTCCGGGTACGTCTCCGCCAGCTGCTCGACGGCCAGGTCCGCGGCCCTGCTGAAACAGTCGCCCCGAGCCCGCTTCTCCCGCGTCCGGTTGCCTTCGCCGACCAGGGGCAGGGCGATCTCGCGCACCTTTTCGGCGAGTTCGGCATCGGTCTTCGGCGAGTCGTACGCGCGCCGCTCGGGCGCGCCGACCATCTGCCGCAGCTCTTCGATCTTCCCGATGACCGCCTTGATGTTCTCATGACAAAGCAGGATCGCGTCGGTCAGGTCTTCTTCCGAGATCTCGTGAGCGCTGCCTTCCAGCGACATGATGTGGTCCGGCGTGCCGGTCACCACGAAGTCCAGGTCGCTGTCCTCCAGGTCGCTGTAGGTCGGGTTGACGACGAACTCGCCTTCCACCCTTCCCACCCGGATGGCGGCGAGCGGCGCCTTGAAGGGAATGTCCGAGATGTGCAGGGCCGCGGCCGCGCCGATCACGCCCAGCACGTCGTGGTCGTTTTCCATGTCCGTCGACAGCACGATAATGGAAACCTGCGTCTCGTAGAAGTAGTCCTTGGGGAACAGGGGACGGATGGCGTGATCGACCTGCCGCCCGCTCAGGATCTCTTTTTCGGATGGAGGTCCTTCTCTCCGCAACCGCGCACCGGGAATGCGTCCCGCCGCGTACATCCGCTCTCTGTAATCCACCATCAACGGAAGATAGTCTCTTCCTTCCACGTACTTGTTCTCTGAAACGACGTTGGCCAGAATGACACTCTCTCCATACTGGACCCAGACCGATGAATCCGCCTGCTTGGCGACCTTGCCGGTCTCCAGGGTCAACGTTCTTCCGGCCAGTTCCAACTCTACTCGATGAGCCATAATGCGTTTTATTCTCCTTGAAACTTGAACGGACGGCGCATGCGCCGCCATGCAACGCGCCTAGCCGCGTATTCCGAGTTGCTTGATCAACGTACGATACCGTTCGATGTCGTGCCTGCGCAGGTACGTAAGCAATCGGCGGCGACGGCCGACGATTTTAAGTAGTCCCCGCAACGAATGATGATCCTTTTTGTGGACCTTGAAATGTTCCGTCAGTTCGGTAATTCTCGCGGTCATCAGGGCGATCTGCGCTTCTGGAGAACCGGTATCCTTCTCGTGCCGGCCGAAGTCGCCCAGGATCTGCTCTTTCTGTTCTTTCTCTATGCTCACTAATCGATCTCCTTAAATGAATTGACTGTGACCGGATCTCCGGCGGGTACGGCAGGAAAACGAAGGGCCCGCCTGCTTCGATCACGCTTTCAACATGTTGTACGTCGTATACACGTCCTTTGAAATCTGGTCTTTGAGCGCTTCGACGGTCGCGAACTTTTTCTCGTCCCGGATACGCTCGACGAATTCTACCCGGATGGACTGGTTGTAGAGGTCACCCTCGAAATCCAGGATATGAACCTCGCAGTGTTCGACGTCCCGGCCGAACGTGGGCCGGACGCCTATGTTCATCACGCCGTTGAGCACCCGCTCGCCCAGGCCGACACGAACCGCGTACACGCCCCGCTTCGGGATCAGGGCGTGGGGATCGTGCGTCTCCAGGTTCGCGGTGGGGAACCGCAACGCGCTCCCTCGTCCTTCCCCGCGGACCACGGCGCCCGCGATCGCGTAGGGATGGCCGAGCAGCCGCCCGGCTTCGTTTATTGCTCCCGCGGAAAGAACGGCTCGTATCCGGCTGCTGTTTACCGTGCTCCCTTCCATGAGTATCGGCTGCACGACGTGGACCGCGAAACCGTGGCGCGTGCTCAACCGTTGCAGCAGCGACCGGTCACCCCGTCCGTGTCTTCCGAAATTGTGGCTGTAGCCTGCGACGATCTCCTGTATATCCAGTGCGTCGACGTACGTTGCCTTGACGAAGGACTCCGCCTCGATCCGGGAAAACCCCTCCGTGAAGGGCAGCACGAGCACGGCGTCTATGTCGAACTGCGACAGCAGCTCCAGTTTCAGATCCGTCGGCGTCAGGATCGGCAGCGGCGGTTTTCTGCCGACGACCAGTTGCGGATGCGGATCGAACGTGACGACCATGCAGGGCGCGCGCAAGGCGGCCGACCGCTCTATCGCCCGCTCGATAATCGCGCCGTGCCCCCGGTGGACCCCGTCGTAGTTCCCGACGGCGATCACCGCCCGGGGAAAGCGGCTCGCGGCTTCTTCAACGGAGCGAAGAACCGTCATCAGCCTTCGTCGTCCCCTTTATCCGCCGGTACCCGGTCCGCCTGGCGATCGGATTCGCCTTCTGTCGTTTCAATGCTCCTCATCACGTTCGAAATGCGTTGCGCGTAGTCGAAGGATTCGTCGTATCGAAAGAGCAGATCCGGGATGTGCCTCAGCTTGATCCTCCGGCCGAGCTGCGTCCTGATGAACCCCTTCGCCCTTTCGAGTCCCTCCAGACTCGCCTTCTGGTCCGCGTCCGACCCGAGCACGCTGAAATAGACCCGCGCGTGCCGAAGGTCGACGGACACCTCCACGGACGTCACCGTCACGAATCCGATGCGGGGGTCCTTCATCTCGTGCTGAATGATCTGGCTGACCTCCTGTTTGACCAGGTCAGCCACCCGCGCCGTTCGCCGGTGTGCCATCTGTCGCTCCTGGGCGCCTAGTACCACTCGAACGCGTGATCCAGTACCAGCAGCCTGGGTTCCGCCTGCACCAGGTTCAGTACCTGCCGCAGGGTCCGGTCGACGTATCCCTTCTCCTCGGAAACCATCGCGAGTCCGAGGGTGGCCCGCTGCCACAGCGACTGGTGCTCCACCTCGGCGACGGACACGTTGAATCGTTTCCGGATCCGGTCCTTCAGCCCCTTGATCACCTGCCTTTTGGCCTTCAGCGAGCGGCTTTCCGGCAGAAACAGGTCGATTCGGCACAGCCCAACGATCATGATGGCTTAACGCGTCTGGAGTTGCCTGGCGACTTCCCGTGTCTCGTAGACCTCGATGGTATCGTCCTGCTTGATGTCCTGAAACCCGTCGACGGTCAGTCCGCACTCGAACCCGGACTGCACCTCGCGGACGTCCTCCTTGAACCTGCGCAACGATCCTACCGTGCTCTCGTAGACGACGATCCCGTCGCGGATGAGCCGGATGCTGGCGTTTCGGGTCACGTTGCCGGACTGGACGTAGCAGCCCGCGATCGTCCCGACGCGCGGCGCCCTGAATATCTCTCTGACTTCCACCACGCCCACCACCTCTTCTTCGATATCCGGTTTCAACATGCCCTCCAGGGCGTCCGTCACGTCCTGAATGACCCGGTAGATGATGTCGTAGAGGCGGATGTCGACTTTCTCCCGCTCGGCCAGCGCCCTCGCCTGGGCGTTGGGCCGCACATGGAACCCTATGATGATGGCGTTCGACGCCGTGGCGAGCAGGACGTCGGATTCATTGATGGCCCCGATGCCCGTATGGATGATCCGTATCTTGACTTCGTCGTTTTCAAGGCGCAGCAGCGAATCGCCCAGGGCTTCCACGGAACCGCCCACGTCGCCCTTGACGATGACGGGGAGTTCCTGGATCTCGCCTTCCTTGATCTGGTCGTATATGTCTTCCAGGGTGATGGGCTTGGCCTGGCGGAACTCGTGCTCCCTGCGCATCTGCCGGCGGCGGGACCCGATCTCCCTCGCCAGGGACTCGGACTCCACGACGGCGAAGGTGTCGCCGACCTGGGGCATGCCCGAGAATCCCATGATCTGGACGGGCGCCGACGGCCCCGCATCCTCGACCCGCGCGCCTCTTTCGTTGAGCAGCGCCCTGACCCGGCCGCTGAACTGGCCCGCCACGAAGGGGTCGCCGACCTGCAGCGTGCCGTGCTGGATGAGGACGGTGGCGAGCGTGCCGCGGCCCCGGTCCAGCTCGGCTTCCACGACCACGCCCTGCGCCCGCCTGCCGGGGTTCGCTTTCAAATCGAGCATCTCGGACTGAAGCAGCACCATTTCCAGGATGTGGTCCACGCCCTGCCCGGTAATGGCCGACACTTCGCAGGCAATGACTTCTCCGCCCCAGTCCTCCACGAGGAGGCCGTGCTGGCTCAGCTGTTCCTTGATGCGGTCGGGGCGCGCCGTTTCGAGGTCCATCTTGTTCAGCGCGATGATGATGGGGACTTCGGCGGCCTTGGCGTGGTCGATGGCCTCGACGGTCTGCGGCATGACTTCCTCGTCGGCCGCCACCACGAGTATGACGATGTCGGTCACCTGCGTTCCCCGGGCGCGCATGGCGGAAAACGCCTCGTGTCCCGGCGTGTCCAGGAAGGTGATCTGCCCGCCTTCGAGGTCGACTTCGTACGCGCCGATATGCTGGGTAATGCCTCCGGCCTCGCCGGCGATCACGTTGCTTTCCCGGATATAGTCGAGCAGCGAGGTCTTGCCGTGGTCCACGTGTCCCATGATGGTGACGACGGGGGGCCGGGATTCCAGGGCGCCGTCGTCGTCTTCTTCGTCTTCTTCGATGTACTCGAGGCCGTACTCGGACTGCTCCTCGACTTCGAAGCCGAACTCGGACGCGACGGTCATCAGGGTATCCATGTCCAGCCGCTGGTTGATCGTGATCATCAGCCCGAGCTGCAGGCACTTGGAGACGATTTCCGTCGGGGAAACGGATAGGTGCTCGGCCAGTTCACCGGCCGAAATAAACTCCGGAACCCTTACTACGCTCGGCGCTTCGTCGTCGGCTTCGCCTTCCTCCCTATCGCCCCGGCGCCGGCGTCGGCGCGTCCGCGTACTGTCCATCTGCGCGATGGTCCTGCGCACGCTGGCTTCCACTTCCTTCTGGTCTACCTTCGCCTTCTTTTTCTTCTTGGACCGGCGCCGGCGGCCGCGGCCGTCGCCATCGCCTCTTTCCACCTGGGCGGTGGAGGTTGCGGGTTTTTTGCCCGCCGGTCCCGCTTCGGCCTTCGGCTTGTCCCGGCGCGGACTGTCCTTCACGACCTTCGGCCTGGCGGACTTCTCCGAAGCGGCCATTTTCTTCTTGCGGTCCTGTTCCTCCCGGGCCGCCAGCTTCTCCTGCTCGAACCGCATGTTGACGTCGAGGACCATTTTCTCGTCCATGACGCTCATGTGGCTCTTGACCGTGTGGTCCAGGTCACGGAGCATCTGGACGAGCGCGTTGCTCGATATATTGTACTGCTTGGCTACTTCGTATATTCTCTTCGACGCCATAGGTGTGGATTCTTCCTCTGTACGTGTATACGTGCCGGTCAGCCCCGTCCAGTTCGGTCAGTTCGGTCAGCCCGGACAGCCCGGGCGTCCGGGCCGGGTTCATGCCGGCGATGCTTTCTTCAGCATTCCGCTCGCGATATGCCGGTCCGATATGGACAGCACTGCTTTGGGCGGCCGGTTCAGGCACGCGCCCAGTTCCAGGCTGGTATGACACTCGAGCACGGGCACGCCCCGCGTACCGGCCAGCCTTCTGAACGAGCGCTTCGTCCCATCGGAGGCGTCCTCGGCCAGGATGACCAGCCGGGACTTGCCGCCGTGTATGGACTTCTTGACGGCTTCGGCGCCGCCCTTGACATAGCCGGCGCGCACCGCCAGGCCCAGAAGTCCGGTCACGGATGGATGTTCGCTACCCCGCAATACGGTAGTTCCTTCGCGCTTACTGCACCGCGGTCATGATCTTGCCGGCCGTCACGCCGCCGATCCCGTATATTTCCTGCAGGTCGTCGGCCGTGGCCTCCCGCAGGGACTCCACCGTCGTGTAACCGGCGTCTTCCAGCTTCTGTCGCAGCTTGTCCGAGATGCCGTCGACGTCGGCGAGCGATCCGGATTCTTCCGAATCGGAATCATCCGAGCCGAAGGTCTCGGAAATGAGCTGCTTCTCGAGATCCGACCGCTTGATCAGGTCGATGTTCCACCCGGTAAGCTTAACGGCGAGCCGGGCGTTCTGGCCCGCCTTGCCAATGGCCAGCGAGAGTTGATCGTCTTCCACGACCACGCGCATGTCCTTCTTCTCGATGTCCAGGATCTGGACCTGGGCCACTTCGGCGGGACGCAACGCCTGGGTTACGAAAGCGGACGGATCGTTGCTCCACGGCACGATGTCGATCCGCTCGTTGTTGAGTTCGCGGACGACCGCCTGTACCCGCGTGCCCTTCATGCCCACGCACGCACCGACCGCGTCGACCCGGTCGTCGTGCGAAAGGACGGCGATCTTGGAGCGGTCGCCGGGTTCCCGGGCGGACGCCTTGATCTCCACGATGCCCTCGTGGATCTCGGGCACTTCCATCCGGAACAGGAGCTCGAGGAAAGCCTCGCAGCTGCGCGAGAGAATGACCTGCGGGCCCTTGATGGCGTTCTGCACGTCGAGTATGTAGGCCCGGATCGTCTCGCCCTGCCGGTACCTTTCCCTCCGTATCTGCTCGCGCCAGGGAAGCAGCGCCTCGGTGCGCTCGATCTTGACGATGATATTGCCCCGGTCCACCTGCTGGACGCTGCCGATCACGATCTCGTTGACCCGGTCCTTGTACAACTCGAACACGTTCTCCCGTTCCGCCTCGCGGACGCGCTGCACGACGACCTGTTTTACCGCCTGTATCGCGTTGCGTCCGAACTCGTCGAAGGCCAGGGCCTGTTCGACCCGTCCTCCGATTTCCGCATCGGGGTCCATCCCCTGCGCGGTGGCGAGGCTGACCTGCGTCTCGGGATCCTCCACCTCGTCCACGACCTCCCAGACCGCCGCCATCTCGATCGTCCCCAGCTTTTCGTCGATCCGCACGTCGACGTTGTCGTCGCCCGTTCCGAATCGCTTCTTCGCCGCCGTGATCAGGCCGGTCTTCACCGTGTCCCAGACCACGTCACGCTCCACGTTCTTCTCACGTATGATCTGCGCCAGCGCCTCAATGACCTCGTAATTCATTGCCCGGGGCTCCCTCTCCTAACCTCTTTCCCATCCTTGATCCAGTTCCCGGTGGGCTTTCCTGATGTGCCCGACGGGGATACGATGCCTCTCTTCGCCGCAGCGGATTTCAACCGTACCGTTCTCGATGCCTTCGAGCCGTCCTATCCGGGTGACCGGTCCGCCGTCGCCGTCTTCGGTTACGACCTTTACCCGCGTTCCGAGGGCTCTCAGGTAGTCTCTTTCCGTCTTGAACGGGCGGTCCAGGCCGGGTGAAGAGACTTCGAGCGTATAGCGGGATGGAATGGGATCTTCCAGGTCGAGCAGGGCGGACAGTTCGCGGTTGATTTCCACGCAGTCGTTGATCGTAACGCCGCCCGGCTTGTCGATCAGCAATCTCAGGACGTAACTGCCCGGCCTGCCCGCCAGTTCCATGTCCACCATTTCGAACCCGGCTTCGTCGACGATCGGACTCGCGAGCGACGAGACGTTCCGGAGGATCGAATCGCGGTCAGTTTCCATCGCGTAAATTCACGATTCTTCCCAAAAACCACACAAAAAAAAGCGGGCACTACTACGCCCACTTCTGCAGCACCGCTCTAATATATGGGGGCATGTTAAACCAAGCAAGCAAAAAGTATTACGCCTGTTCCCGGCCCCTTCCCGGGCGGTTTCGAAAAAGTCCTTGGATCGGGAAAAGGCACAAAATATGTTTAGTCCTTAAGAGACTTGAAAATCGAAGGCCCGGACGGACCGGGCGGACCGGGTGGATCAGACGTACCGGAAGGCCCAGGCGGACCGGGCGAATCGGCAGGATCACGAGGACCGGCAGGCCCGGGCGGACCAGGCGGATCACGAGGACCGGAAGGCCCAGGCGGACCAGGCGGACCAGGCGGACCAGGAGACGCCGGATGAAAAAGGCTGTGTGTTACATCAGGGTCGGCCCGATGGAGACGCGGAAGCATCCCTTTCGAAGGGCGGACCAGGAGAAGCGGCTTCGGGCCTACTGCGCGGAAAACGGCCTCGATATCATGCTGGTGATCCCCGATATCCGGGTCGAAGCGTTCATTCCGCTGGAGGAACGGCTGGGCGGCCGGGACCTGTTCAACACGATCGAATCCAGGGGCGTCCAGCACGTCGTTATCTGGCGGCTCGACCGGCTGTTCCGATCCGCGTCCGAAATGTCGGTCTGCCTCGGGGCCTGGTCCGGCGAGGGCATCGTATGCCACGTCCTCGATCTCGACGGCCTGTCGGTCCGCACCGACCAGGAACAGGGGAAGGTGGTGCTGAGCACGCTCAACGTGCTGGCCGGCCTGGCCCGCGACCTGCCCGCCGAACGGACGAAGAACTGGATACGGCTGAAGAAGAACAACCGGTTCGTTTACGGCGCGACCCCCTACGGCTACGACCTGTCCGGCAATCAACTGGTGCCCAACTCCCGGGAACAGGAGATCATCAGGCAGGTGAAGCACTGGCGGGCCGAAGGCAGGAGCCTGCGCAGGATCGCGGAGGAACTCAACGAGATGAAGGTGCCCACCAAGCGCGCGGCGGCCGTCTCGCGGGAGACCCGCTGGTACGCGTCCACGGTCAATTACCTGCTGAAAAACGAACTTTACCTCGCCGGAGACGACGAAGAGGACCCGTCCGGGGGGCGGGACTGATCCGATGGGGCGGGACTGATCCGCGGAGGGCCGGGGCCGGGACCGGGCTGATCCGAAGGTTGGGACCAGGCCGGGGGGCGGGACTGATCCGATGGGGCGGGACTGATCCGCGAGGGCCGGGACCGGACTGATCCGAAGGTCGGGACCAGACCGGGGGCCGGGCTGTGCCGTACGGGATCGGGACCGATCCGCGGGGATATACGCCAGAGAGGATTCGAACCTCTGACCTACGGCTCCGGAGGCCGTCGCTCTATCCAGCTGAGCTACTGGCGCGGGTTTTTCTGCCCGGAATATAACAGGCGGCAACGGAACCTGTCAATCCATTTCAAGGGATGGAAGCGGGTTCCGAAACCCTGCCGGACGCGCCCCGGGCGGCGGGTTCCAACAGCCTGCCGGACGCGCCCCGGGCGTCCGTCGATACGACTTCCACTTCGACGATGGAGTTCACCTGCTCCGGCCACCCGTCGAACCAGCATCTGAGCCCGTGGTCCGTCCTCCCCGTCATGCCCCGAACCCGGGGGCCATGCGGTCCGTCGGGGCCGCGAGGGCCATCGAGTCCGTGCACGCCGTGAGCACCACTCACGCCGTCCTGGCCGTGCACACCGTCCTGGCCATGCGGTCCGTCGGGCCCGCGAGGACCATGCGGGCCATGCGGGCCATCGGATTCTTCCTCGACCAGCACGGGCAGGACCCTGCCCCTGAACCGGCTGTGGTAGGCCGCTGACTTCCGTTCACTCAGCGTTCGAAGCAACCGGCTGCGTTCCCGCGCCTCGGCGGGGGGCACCTGGTCCGGCATGCGCGCGGCCCGGGTATGGTCTCGCTTCGAATAGGAAAACACGTGGAAATAGGCGAAGGGCAGGCGGTCCAGCCAGTCGTGCATGCATTGGAAGGAGGCTTCGGATTCCCCCGGAAACCCGACCATGATGTCGGCGCCGATGCAGATATCCGGCACCGCGTCGACGAGCCGGCCGACCACCTCCCCGGCCTGACCGGACGTGTAGGTCCTGCGCATGTCCCGCAGCAGCCGGTCGTCGCCGTGTTGCACGGCCAGGTGGGTATACCGGCACAGCCTCGGCGCGTGGTCTTCGAGCAGGCCGATCAGTTCACGGTCCACCGCCGTGGGCCAGATGGAACTCAACCTCAGGCGGGGCAGGGCGGTCCGCTCCAGGATCTGGCGGACGACCGAGTTGAGGGTGACGGGCGCGGGCAGATCGGTACCGTATTCGCCGAGGTGCACGCCGGTGAGCACGATCTCGGCGTACCCTCTGTCCATCAGCGTACGGACCTGGCGCAGTACGGCCTCCGGAGGCAGGCTGCGGTGCCGGCCGCGGGCCCAGGGTATGATGCAGAACGAGCAGAACTGATCGCAGCCGTCCTGGATCTTGAGCATCGCCCGCGTCCGGTCCTCGAAGGCGGAAACGTCGAGACGCTCGTCGAACCGGACGATCTCCGACCGGCGGGTCACCCGGGACACGGGGCGGTCGCCCGCGCGCACGCCCAGCACGCGGTCCACGAGATCGCCCTTCTCCGCGTTGCCCAGGACGAGGTCGACGCCGTCTATTTCAAGAAGCTGGTCGGGATGCGTCTGGGCGTAACAGCCCGTCGCGACGACGATGGACTCCGGACCGCGCCGGACGGCCCGGCGGAGCGCCTGCCGGGCCCGCGCGTCGGCCTGGTTCGTCACCGTGCAGGTATTGACGACGTAGATGTCCGCGGGCCCGTCGAAGGGCACGACGTGAAAGCCCCGGGAAACGAACTGTTCCCGAATGGCCTCGGTCTCGAATTGGTTCAGACGGCAGCCGAGCGTGTGCAGGGCCACCGTCGGGGAACCGTCCGCCCGGGCCGCGGCAGGTCGAGTCACCTCTAACCTCTGTCCCGCCGGTCGTGCGCCGGCTGTCAACCTTCCGTTTCCGCTGTTTGGGCGGGTTCCTCTTCCACGGTCGCCACGTCGCCGATCACGGTACTCGCCACGGGATGCCGGTTCAGGTAGTCGTCGATTTCAGCGCGCTCCCGGTCGCGGAAGTAGGCCTTCACGCTGAGCACGACACGGCGGTTCTTCCCGTCGAATTCGATGACCTTCAGCGGGATCTCCTCGCCTTCCTTGAACGCGTCGCCCGGCCGCTTGATCTCCGGATGGTTGAGCTGCGAAATGGGGACGAATCCCTCTACTTCGTGGGACAGCTCCACGACCACGCCCCGCTCGAGGAGGCGGATGATGACCCCCGTCGTCTCGGTGTTCACCGGGTAGACCTCGGCAAGGGAGAGCCAGGGATCCTCGGTGACCTGCTTGATGCCGAGGGATACGCGCCGGGCCTCGGGATCGATATTGAGAACCATGACGTCGATATCCTCACCCTTTTTGACGACTTCGCTCGGGTGCTTGATGCGGCGCGTCCAGGACATGTCGGAAATATGGACCAGCCCGTCGATGCCCTCTTCGATCTCCACGAAGGCGCCGAACGCGGTGATGTTCCGCACCCGTCCCCGCACCATGGTGCCCACGGTGTACCGCTCGTTGAGCGACAGCCACGGGTCCGGCTGGGTCTGCTTCATGCCCAGGGAGATCTTCTCGTTCTGCTGGTCCACCTTGAGGACGACGGCGTCCACGTTCTCATTGACCGTCACCATCTTCGACGGATGGGTCACGTGCTTCGTCCAGGACATTTCGGAGATGTGTATCAGCCCCTCGACGCCCCGTTCGAGTTCCACGAACGCGCCGTAGTCGGTGATGCTGACGACCCGGCCGGTGATCCTCGAGCCAACCGGGTATTTCTCCTCGACGTTCGCCCACGGATACGGCTCGAGCTGCTTGAGGCCGAGCGAAATGCGTTCCCGCTCACGGTCGAATTCCAGGATGGCCACCGTAATCTCGCTGCCGATGGTCACCAGCTCCGAGGGATGGCCGATGCGCCCCCAGGAGATATCCGTGATATGCAGCAATCCGTCGATGCCGCCCAGGTCCACGAAAGCGCCGAAGTCCGTGATGTTCTTGACCACGCCCTTCCGTACCTGCCCGCGGTCGAGTTCGGCGATGATGGCCTGCTTCTGCTTCTCCTTTTCGGCCTCGAGCACGACGCGGCGCGATACCACGATGTTCCTGCGGCTCTTGTTCAGCTTGATGATCTTGAAGGGAAGCTTCTCCCCGATGAACTGGTCCAGGTTCGGCGTCTGCTTCAGGGCCACCTGGGAACCGGGCAGGAAGGCGTCCACGCCGAACAGGTCGACCACCAGGCCGCCCTTGATGCGCCTCAGGATCTGGCCTTCCACCACGGCGCCTTCTTCATGAGCGTCCTTGATCTTGTCCCAGACCTTCATGAAATCGGCTTTTTGCTTCGACAGGATGAGCTGCCCTTCCTGGGCTTCGATGTCTTCCAGGAACACCTCGATTTCCTGGCCGACTTCGATCTCGTCGGGATCGGGGAATTCGGAAAGGGATACGGCGCCTTCCGACTTGAACCCGACGTCGATGACGACTTCGCCGTTTTCAATCGCGAGCACGTGACCGGTTACGATCTCGCCTTCGACGATATCCTTCAGCGTCTCGTCGTACATCTGGAACATCTGCTCGTATTCTTCGAGTTCCTCTTGATTCAGGTCCTGCTCATCCACCCACTTGGGCAACCGGAAGGGTCGCTTCGGGGGTCCGGGTTCGGTTTCGGCGGTCGGCTTGGCGGTCTCCGTCGCCACGGCGGTCTCCGGTTCGTCGGGAGACTCGGCCGCAACTACGGCCGCCGCTTCCGGCTCGGATGGCTCCGCGGATACCTCTTTAGCCGCCTCCGCGGTCTCGACGGGTGAAGAAGACTCCTCGGTCTCCTCGACCTCGGAAGCCTTCGGTGTGTCCTCTGGCATGTCACTCCTCCTTGATGATTGAAAACACGGACCGCCGCCCCACCGGGGCCGGTCCGCCCGAACGAAAACAGTCCGTCAGCCGGTCATGCCGGCCATGCGTGCCATGCGGTCCATGCCGGCCGCCGGCTCCAGACCCTCGATTTCTCCGTGCGTCAGCTCCCGCCACTTCCCGGCGGGCAGGTCCCGGTCGGCCAGTCCGCCCAGCCGCACCCTGATCAGCCGGACCACGGGATGCCCCACCACGTCGCACATCCGCCGAATCTGACGCTTGCGTCCCTCGTGCAGCACGATCGAAAGCCAGGTGCGGTCCTTCGTGCGCCGAAGCACCGCCACGGCCGCCTTCGCCGTGGTCCGCCCGTCGATCGCAACGCCTTCTCTCAGCCTCCGCAGCGCGCCTTCCCGCGGCGCGCCTTCTACCAGTACGTGGTATTCCTTTTCGATACCGAAACGGGGATGCATCAGCCTGTAACCCAAAGAGCCGTCGTTGGTCAGGAGAAGAAGACCCTCCGTGTCCCGGTCCAACCGCCCGACGGGAAACACGCGCCCCGGGATGTCCCGGATCAACGAGGCGACCGTCGGCCGACCGAAGGGATCGCTCAACGTGGTCAGGTATCCGGCCGGCTTGTTGAGCAGGTAGCACTTCCGGACCTCCGGCGTCTCCAGCGGCCTGCCGTCGACCGTCACGACGTCGCAGCCGGGCTCCACCTTCGTGGACAGGGAAACGACCGTCTCTCCGTTCAGCTTGACCCGCCCGGCCACGATCATCGATTCGCTGTGCCTCCGGGAGGCGACGCCCGCCTGGGCCATGTACCTATTCAGTCTCATCTTTTGAAACAATCTTCCCATCTTTTTCGTCCACCGCCCGGTCCGGCCCGGGGAACAGCGACGGGTCGGGCATCTCATCGTCTTCGTCCAGCACGATGTCCTGTTCCTTCAGCAATTCGTTCAATTCGTCCAGCTTGGGCAGGTCCGAAAGCTTGTTGAGCCCGAAATACCGGAGGAAATCGCCTGTCGTCGCATAGAGGATGGGCCGGCCGACGCCTTCCCCCCTGCCGGCGATGCGAATCAGGTTGCGGTCCAGCAACGTCCGCAGCACGCCGTCCACGTTCACGCCCCTGATCGCCTCTACCTCGGACCGGCTGATCGGCTGCTTGTACGCGACGATCGACAGGCATTCCAGGGCCGCCTGCGTAAGACGGGACGGGATCCTGCCCCGGTACAGCCGGCGGATCCATTTCGCGTAGGCCACCTTGCTGCTGAGCTGGTACCCGTTGGCCACGTGCCGGATTTCGAAGCCGTGACCGCACCGCTCGTACCGCTCGTTCAGGGCTTCGATGCACTCCCCGATCAGTTCCTCGCCCACGTCGTCCATGATGCGGCTGAGTTCGCTCAGGCTCAGCGGCGCGTCACTGGCGAAAAGCACGGCTTCCGCGATCGCGCGGTATTCGTCCAGTTGCGCCTCGTCCATGATCAGTTTCTTCTGCATACCGCCCGTTCCTCACGACGAGGTGTTGACCGAATCGGACAAGGTCAGCCAGATCTCCCCCAGCGTATCGGTCTGCTCGAACACCACCCTGTTCTGCCGGATCAGTTCCAGCAGGGCGAGGAAGGTAATGATCAGAAAGGACCGGGAGAGGTCTTCCTTGAACAGCGCGCTGAAGAACAGGTTCTTCCGCTTCTTCAGGTTTTCCAGGATATCGTCCATCCGGTCCTCGATCGATATGGTCTCGCGCTCCACGGTACGGTCGAAATCGTCTTTCGCACGGTCGAGCGTGAACTTGAAGGCCTGGAGCAGGTCCCAGAGATTCAGGTTGCCGGCCAGCCGGGTATCGAGGGTCTCCACGCCGTTCAGGTCCTCGTCCCAGTTCTCCTCCGTGGCGGGATGGTAGAAGACGTCGGCGTTGCGGTCCTGGTGCTCGTTCAGCACCCCGGCCGCTTCCTTGAACCGCCGGTATTCCAGCAGGCGCTGCACGAGTTCTTCCCGCGGGTCGGCGGCCTCGTCCTCCTCCTCTTCGGGTCTGCGGGGCAGGAGCATCTTCGACTTGATGCGCAACAGCGTCGCCGCCATGAGCAGGTACTCGCTGCCCACCTCGAGGTCCAGCAATTTCAGCAGTTCGAGGTACTGGAGGTACTGCTGCGTGACCAGGGAAATGGGGATGTCGTAGATATCCACCTCGTGTTCCCTGATCAGGTACAGCAGGAGGTCCAGCGGCCCTTCGAAATGTTCGAGCCTTACCTGGTAGGCCATAGAGATTCTTCCAGCCGGTCGCTTTTGAGGAACAGGTAGGGGCGCCAGGACTGATGGTGGATGCCTATGAAATCGCGTATGAAGTGTATCCTGGTGGGCGCCTTGGGCTTGCGTTTAAGCGACATGTTCACTTCTTCCGGAAGCCTGTCCCCTTTCTTGTTGTTGCACCTCTGGCAGGCGCAGACCATGTTCTCCCAGCTGTCCGATCCTCCCAGGTACCTGGGCAGGACGTGGTCCACGGTCAAGGGCCCCCGCGTCGTGCTGCAATACTGGCACTGGTGGCCGTCCCGCTTGAGGATGTTCTTGCGGGACAACATGATCCCCTTGCTGGGAATGCGGACGAAGTTCACGAGCCGGACGATACTGGGCCGGTCGAACATCGTGTACACGCCCCGCACCGGTTCCGCGTACTTATCGATGATCTCCGCCTTGCGCAGAAACACGAGGATGACCGCCCGCCTTGCCGTGCAAACACTCAAGGGCTCGTAGTTCTGGTTCAGAACGAGGACATGTTCGCTTACCATGCCTTGCACGCCTTTCCGGACCCCTTGTTCCTCCCCTGCGCATCAATCCTGAAACGGATACGGGAACGATTCCCGTTAAACCTAGACAATGTAGAATTTACAAGGGCTTACGTCAATAGTTTTCTTGGTGGATACACACGGGCGGAGCGGAGGTCAGAACTCGGTGGAAGCCTGTGGCGAGCGCGGCAAAATACGGCTTGATTCCTGGCCGGTTCGGGTTATTGTAGGATATGGTTCCGGTGGACGTTAAACCAAAGCCCGTGGGCCAGTCTCCTGGTGAAGATGTAATGGATAACACCATCAAAAACACAACTCCTGCCGTCATAGACAAGCTGGTAAGCAATGTGGTGGAATGCGTAGATCCCCTACGGATCATCCTCTTTGGCTCAGCGGCCAGAGGAGACATGGGTAAAAACAGCGACCTGGATCTGCTCGTCGTCATGCCCGAGGGCGTTCACCGGCGAAGAACGGCGCAGAAACTGTATAGAGAGATAACCGGTCTCGGTGTGCCTTTCGATATCGTAGTCGCAACTCCGAATGATCTGGAAAAGCACAAACAGAATGTTGGATTTATCTATAAAAGCGTCTTGAAGGAAGGCAAAGAAATCTATGGCCGCTGACTCTCCCATTCCGGGCAGTGCCGAGGACTGGCTCCGTTACGCCAGGAGCGACCTGGAACTTGCCTCTATAGACCAACCGGAAGGTGTTTTGCTTGAAAGTCTCTGTTTCCATGCCCAACAAGCTACAGAGAAAGCTCTGAAGGCCGTTTTCGTGTTTCTTGATACCGATTTCCCTCGAACGCACAATATTAGAACATTGCTGGATGAGATACCTGATAGCATCGATATTCCTCGGGAGGTAGAAGAAAGCGCGGGACTGACCGACTATGCCGTTGAATCCCGTTATCCATTGACCACCGAGCCCGTCGATGACGAAGAATACCAGCATGCAATCGGTCTCGCCAAAGTGGTCGTGCTTTGGGCCGAAACGGTGATCGGTGAAGAGGCTTCATAGTGCCTTCCGTACAAATGTCCCCCTTTGAAAAACTCATATCCATCATGGCGCGGCTCAGATCGCCGGGCGGCTGTCCCTGGGACCGGGAACAGACCCACCGGACCCTGCGCCCCTACCTGATCGAAGAAGCCTACGAGGTGCTGGACGCGCTGGACAACGGCGGTGACGACGACTTCCGGGACGAACTGGGCGACCTGCTCCTCCAGGTCGTTTTCCACGCGCAGATCGCCGCCGAGGAGCGTCGGTTCGACATCCACGACGTGGCCCGCGCCATCAACGACAAGCTCGTGCGGCGCCATCCCCACGTCTTCGGGGATACCCGGGCGGACACGGCCGACGAGGTCCTGACCAACTGGGAGAAGATCAAGCGGGAGGAGAAGGGGACGGACGGCCCCGGATCGGAGGGCCCCGGATCGGTGCTCGACGGCCTGCCCGCCAGTCTGCCGGCCCTGCTCCACGCCTACCGCATCCAGGAGAAAGTCGCCCGGGTCAACTTCGACTGGGACGACGTGAAGGAGGTACTCGAGAAGGTCGTCGAGGAAATCGACGAGGTGCGGCGCGCCCTGGAGCACGGGGACCGGACGAAAATCGAAGAGGAGATGGGCGACCTGCTGTTCTCCCTCGTGAACCTGTCCCGTCACCTGAACGTGCCGCCGGAAGACGCCCTGCGCAGGAGCAACGACAAGTTCACGCGGCGGTTCCGGTACATCGAAGCGGCCCTGGAGCTCAAAGGGGAAAGCCTGGAACGGGCGACCTTCGGGGAGCTTGACGCGCTGTGGGACGAGGCCAAGCGAAGGGAATCGGATGGCGGAGGGTGAATCGGTACTCCAGTTCGGAAGCGGACGGTTCCTCCGCGCCTTCGCCGACCTCTTCATCCATCAGGCCAGGCAGGGCGGGCAGTCCATCGGCCGGATCGTCGTGGTACAGTCCACGGGAAGCGGCCGCGCCCGGTTGTTCAACGACCAGGACGGCCGGTACCGGGTCCGGGTGCGGGGCATCCGCGACGGCGGGCGCGTCGACGAAACCATCGAGGTGGAGAGCGTTTCGAGAGCGCTGAGCGCCCGGGACGACTGGGAAGCCGTGTTGGCCGTGGGCCGGGATCCTTCCACGGAGTACATTCTTTCCAACACCTCGGAGATCGGATACGACGTACCGGAAACCGAAGGGCCGGACGGCGCGCCGCCGGTCTCTTTCCCGGGCAAGTTGCTGCGGGTGCTCCGGGAACGCTACGAAAGCGGCGGCGCGCCGGTGACCGTCATACCCTGCGAGCTGATCGACGGGAACGCCGGGGCGCTGCGCGGGCTGGTCCGGTCGCTGGGGCGACAGTGGGGGCTCGGGGATGGTTTCGAGGACTGGATGGAATCGCGGGTGGCCTGGCTGCACACGCTCGTGGACCGGATCACCATCGAACCGCCGCCGGGTTTTCCCAATCCCCAAGGCGACGGGCTCCTGGCGTTGACCGAGCCCTTCGCTTTCTGGGCCCTGGAGGACCGCCCCGGCGCCGGTCCGTTCATCGAACACCCGGCCCTGGTGCGGACCCGTGACGTCCGTCCCTACGCGCTGCGCAAGGTCAGGGTGCTCAACGGCGCCCACACGGCGCTGGTGTGCCGGGCCATGCCGCTGGGCATCCGGACCGTCCGCGAGGCGGTGGACCACGGGGAAACGGGACCGTGGCTCAGGGACCTGATGCTGGAGGAGATCGTGCCGGCGCTGCCGGACGAGGTGGAAGACGCCCGGACCTTCGCCTCAGCCTGCATCGAACGGTTCCGGAATCCCTTCCTCGACCACCGGCTGGAATCCATCGCGACGGAACACGAAACCAAGGTGAGACTGCGGCTTTTGCCCACCTACGAAGCGTACGTCGAGAAGTTCCGGCGCAAGCCGCCCCTGCTGTCCGCCCTGCTCACGTGAGAAACGAGACCTGACCCCATGCCCACCATCGTACTCGAAGAACCCGGCCGTTTCGTCCTGGAGCGCACGCCGGAGCCCGCGCCTCCGGGCCCCGGCGAGGCCCTGGTGCAAATACGCCGGGTCGGGATCTGCGGCACGGACCTCCATGCCTACGAGGGCACGCAGCCCTTTTTCGACTATCCCCGCATCCTCGGGCACGAACTGGGCGTGGAAGTCATCGCGACGGGCCGGGACGTGCACCAGGTCCATCCCGGCGACCAGTGCGCCGTCGTGCCCTACATGGACTGCGGCGACTGCGTGCCCTGCCGCATGGGCAAGACGAACTGCTGCGCGAACCTGGACGTCCTGGGCGTCCACGTGGACGGCGGCATGCGGGACGTCCTGACGCTCCCCGCCGGAAAACTGCTTCGATCCGACGTCCTCTCCCTGGAGCAACTGGCCCTGGTGGAGACGCTGGGCATCGGCGCCCATGCCGTGGACCGCGCGGCCGTCGAGGAGGGCGAAACGGTCCTGCTCATCGGCGCCGGGCCCATCGGCCTGTCTGTCCTGACCTTCGCGCTCCTGGCCGGCGCCCGGGTGATCCTGCTGGAGATCAGCGGGCGGCGCATCGATTTCTGCAAACGGCGCTACGAACTCTTCGAAGTCATATCCGACACGGCGGACGTGAAGGCGCAACTGCACCGGCTGCTGGGCGGCGAACTGCCCACGGCCGTCTTCGACGCCACCGGCCACGCCGGGTCCATGATGCAGGCCCACGAATACGTATCCAACGGCGGGCGCCTGGTCTACGTCGGCATCACCGGATCGGAGATCACGTTTGACGGACCCGGATTCCACCGGCGGGAGATGACCCTGCTCAGCAGCCGGAACGCCCGCGAGGCCGACCTGCAAAGGGTCATCGGGCACATCGAGGCGGGACGGATCGACACCTCGCCCTGGATTACCCACACGGCCGGCCCGGAACGCATGCTGGCGGACTTCCCCACGTGGCTCGACCCGGACAACGGCGTGGTCAAGGCCGTGCTCGAAATGGCGTGAGGCGGACCGGAACCCGGTTTCGACTCCCGCGGGAAAACCGGACGCGTCCCGGAACCCGGTGTTCGACTCCCACGGGAAAAGCGGACGCGAACTAACGCGTTGTTTCTGTGCGCCGGATTGCGTATCATGAAAACGGGCGAAGGATAGGGCGCAGTCGTTTGTCAAAACAGGAACATTGCGAATCAAGGAGTGAATTCATGGACAAGCAGACCCTGATAGACAACCTGAACGGAGACCTCGCCGCCGAACTGGGCGCGATCATCCAGTTCACCATCTACGCGGCGAAGGCCAGCGGCCCCTACCGGCCCGAACTGGCCAAGTTCTTCCTGGAAGAGGTCCCCGACGAGCAGCTGCACGCGCAGTATCTCGCCGACAAGATCGTGGTGCTCGGCGGCGAACCCACGACCGTTCCCCGGGCCATCAAGGTAAGCGACTCGAACCGCGAGAACCTGGAGACCATGCTCGAGGACGAACGCAAGATCGTCGAGCGGTACGTGCAGCGCCGGTCGGAGGCCGAGGAATACGGCGATTACGGACTCATGGTCCAGCTGGAAGACATGATTCGCGACGAGAGCAACCACGCCGAAGAAGTGGAGCGCATCCTCCGGGACTGGCCCCTGTAAGGACCGGTTCCGCAACGCCAACCGCGGCTGCCCAATGATCAGATTCATCTTGAAATGGTTCGTTCGGCTGGCGGTCGCCGTGGCGGCCATCCTCGCGGCGGCGCTGGCTTACGCCGCGCTGACAACCCTACCCATGCCGGTGCATTCTTTCACGGAAACGGATCGAATATTGGTCATCGCCCACCGCGGCGGCGCGGGGCAGTGGCCGGAGAACACGTTGTTTGCCTTCCGAAACGCCATCGAAGCGGGGGCGGACGCCCTCGAATTCGACGTGCACGCCACCCGCGACGGCGAACTGGTCGTCATGCACGACGCCACGGTGGACCGCACAACCGACGGATCGGGCCGCGTGGACGAAATGACCTGGGAAGCACTGCGGGAGCTGGACGCGGGTTACCGGTGGACGCCGGACGGCGGCGCGAGTTATCCTTACCGGGGCATGGACTTGAAAGCGCCCGCGCTCGAAGAGGTGCTGTCCGCCTTCCCCGATACGCGGATGATCATCGAACTGAAGGACGTTTCCGAATCCGCGAGGGAACGCTTCTCCCGTGTCATCGGGTCGACTCCGAACCCGGACAGGATCGTCGCCGCTTCCTTTCAGGCGGAGAGCGTCAAGTACATCCGCGACCACAACCCCGGGATCGCCACGTCGGCCACGGCGGGTGAAGTGCTCCTGTTCTGGATATTGAATACCGCGCGTATCGGGTTCGCCTTCGTGCCCGAGGGTGAAACGATGCAGGTGCCCCCCAGCTTCCGGGACCTGCCCATGGTGAACGCACGGTTCGTTTCGGACGCCCACCGTCACAACGTGGACGTGTACGTGTGGACCATCAACGAGGAAGAGGACATGAAACGCCTGCTGGATCACGGTGTAGACGGCATCATCACGGACTATCCGGACCGTCTCCTGAGCTTGCTGGGAAGAGGCCCCGGCCAGCCCGGCCAACCTGGTCAGCCCGGTTCGCCAGCGCAGCCTGGTGCACCCGGTCAGCCCGGCTCGCCAGCGCAGCCCGACCGGGACTCACAAGCAGAGGAGCCGCCCGCACCATGAGCGAACAACCCATCCTTGCGGTCCGCGGACTCTGCAAGACCTACGCGAGCGGCGGCGGGACGCTGCACGTGTTGCGCGACGTCGATTTCGAACTCGTGCCGGGCGCGTCCCTGGCGATCATCGGCCCCTCAGGCAGCGGAAAGACCACGCTGCTCGGCCTCTGCGCCGGGCTGGACCGGGCGACGGCCGGTTCGGTATCGCTGAACGGGATCGTCCTGGACGACCTGGACGAAGACGAAAGGGCCCGCGTGCGGAACCGCCACGTAGGCTTCGTCTTCCAGAACTTCCAGCTCATCCCCACGCTCACGACCGTCGAGAACGTCATGGTCCCGGCGGAGCTGCGCGGCGAAAAGGGCGTATACGGCCGGGCCACGGAACTGCTCGAGCGCGTGGCGCTGTCGGACCGGACCACCCACTATCCCGTGCAGCTTTCCGGAGGCGAGCAACAGCGCGTCGCCCTGGCCAGGGCGTTCATCAACCGTCCTTCCCTGCTCTTCGTGGACGAGCCCACGGGCAATCTCGACGCGGATACGAGCGCCAGGGTGGAAGACCTGCTCTTCGATCTGAACGAGGAGTCCGGGACGACCCTCGTAACGGTGACCCACAATCTCGACCTGGCGCGCAGGGCGCAGCGGATCATCCGGTTGAGCGGGGGCCGTATCGCCGAAGATTACCGTCCCGAAGAAGCCGGTTATCCTGAAGTCCGGCCCCTTTCTCTTACCCCGGAAGCATAGAATGGGCGCTCCCCTTCCGCCGGAACACGCACCGTTACGCATCGGGTGGCTGCTGAAGATGGCCTGGCGGGACAGCCGGACCTACCGGCGGCGGCTGCTCCTGTACATGTCGTCCATCATCCTGGGCACGGCCGCGCTGGTTTCGATCCGGACCCTCGGCGACAGCATGCGGACCGCGATCGACCTGGAATCCAGGGCGCTCCTGGGCGCCGACCTCGAGATAAGCACCCGTCAGGCCTTTACGGATTCGACCGAAGTCTTCCTCCGCGGCCTGGGCGGGGAGCAGTCCCGCCTGGCCAGTTTCGTCTCCATGGTCGCCTTCCCGCGATCGGAGTCGTCCCGCCTCGTGAACGTACGGGCGCTGGAAGGCGGGTTCCCTTACTACGGAGCGCTGGAAACGGTTCCTCGAGACGCCGCGCAGACCTTCAGAACGCGGGGCACGGCCCTGGTAGACGACAACCTGATGATCCAGCACGGCGCGGAGGTCGGCGACTCGGTCCGCATAGGGCTGGGCACTTTCGAGATCGGCGGCCGCCTGGTCAGCATACCGGGCGAAACGGCGGCCATGAGCACCTTCGGTCCCCGCGTCTACATACCCATGGCCGAACTCGCCTCCACGGCGCTGATCCAGCCTGGAAGCAGGGTTACCTACCGGGCGCTTTTCAAGTTCGGAGACGACGTCGACGTGGAGGAACTGAAGGAAGTCCACGGAACGGATACGGCGGCCCGGTTCGGCATGGACTGGGACACCGTGGCGGACCGGCAGGCCGGCCTGGAACGGTCCCTGGGCAACCTCTACCGTTTTCTCAACCTCAGCGGGTTCATCGCCCTGATCCTCGGGAGCGTGGGCGTCGCCAGCGCCATTCATACCTACATCAGGCGAAAGCGGGGCACCATCGCCGTGTTGCGCTGCCTGGGCGCGGAAGGCCGGCATACTTTCACCATCTACGTCTTCCAGGCCGTGTCCATCGGCGTGATCGGCTCGGCGATCGGTGCCGCCGCGGGGTTTCTCATACTCGGTGTCCTGCCGGCGCTCGTGCAGGATTTCGTACCTTTCGAACTGGAGGTGCGTTACACCTGGATGCCCGTCCTGCAAGGCATGGGCCTGGGCCTGCTCATGGCCTTGCTGTTCGCCTTCCTGCCGCTCATTGCGATTAAAGACATCTCGCCGCTGCTCACGCTGCGTTCATCGGTCGAAACGCCTTCGCGGGGCGCCCGCGATCCATGGCGCCTCGCGCTGATCGCCGTGCTGGTCGCCGGGATCGCGCTGTTCGCCGTCAGCCAGACCCGCGTATGGCACCAGGGCGTTGGTTTCACCGCGGGACTGATCGGCGCCTTCCTCCTGTTGAGTCTGGTCGCCCGCGGTCTCATATCGATGGCCCGCCGCCTGTTGCCCGCGCGCTGGCCCTATGTCTGGCGCCAGGGCCTGGCCAATCTCTTCCGGCCGGATAACCAGACGGTCACGATGGTCGTCGCCCTCGGGCTGGGGGCCTTCCTGCTGACGACCCTCTACCTGCTCCAGTTTTCCCTGGTCGGACACATTTCCCAGGTCGGGGGGGAACGGCAGTCGAACATGGTCCTGTTCGACATTCAGCCGGACCAGCGGGATGAAATCGTCGAATCGCTGCGCCGCAACGGACTGCCGGTCATGCAGCAGACGCCCGTCGTCAGCATGCGCCTGGCCGGTCTGAAGGGACGTACCATCGCCGAAATCATGCAGGACGACACGGACCGCCAGGATGGCTCGGACCGCGCTCCCCGATGGGCCTTGCGACGGGAATACCGGTCGACCTACCGGGGTCACCTGGAGGAAGCCGAAACGCTCCTGGAAGGATCGTTGCAGCCCCGGGTCGCCGGGGAGGATGACGCCGTGCTGGTGTCTATGGAAAAGAGCATAGCCGACCGGCTCGGCGTGGGTATCGGGGACGAGATCGTCTTCGACGTGCAGGGCGTGCCGGTCGAGACCACCGTGGGCAGCCTGAGGGCCGTCGACTGGCAGCGCGTCCAGCCCAACTTCTTCGTGGTCTTTCCGGAAGGCGTACTGGAAGAAGCGCCCCAGTTCCACGTGGTCGTGACGCGTATCGACGACCCGCAGGTATCGGCGCGCTTTCAGCAGGACACGGTGAACCGGTTCCCCAATGTATCCATGATCGACCTCAGCCTCATCCTGGGCACCCTGAACGACATCCTCGGCAAGGTGTCCCTCATCGTCCGCTTCATGGCCTTGTTCAGCGTATTCACGGGGGTAATCGTGCTGGTGGGCGTCGTGACGAACAGCCGGCTGCAGCGCATGCAGGAAAGCGTGCTGCTGAAAACGCTCGGCGGGTCCAGGAACCAGATCCTCAAGATCATGTCGATCGAGTACCTGTTCCTGGGCGCCATCGGCGCCGTCACGGGCGTTGCGCTGGCCTTTGCCGCCGCGTGGATTCTCGCCGTATTCGTCTTCAACATCACCTTCGTGCCGGCGTTCCTCCCCGTGGCGGCCGTGATCGGCGGCATCGCGGTGATCACGATCGCGGTGGGCATGCTGGCCAGCGCCGGCATCTACCGGCAGTCCCCGCTGGAAGTGCTCCGCGCGGAGCTCTGAGAGCCGACGGCCGCTACGGACGCAGGTCCTCTACGGACGCAGGTCCTCTACGGACGCAGGTCCGCCAGGACCGGCTTCAGGACCTTCCACACGTTCTCCGCCAGAATAGCGTGCCCTTCGGCCGTCGGGTGGATCCCGTCGGGCAGGTTCAGCTCCGCTATGCCGCCGACGCCTTCGAGGAGGAAGGGGATCAGCAGGGCGTTTTCCGATGCGGCCAGTTCCGGGTAGATCGCTTTGAAGGCCGTGGTGAATTCGGGTCCCATGTTCGGCGGCGCCTGCATGCCGGCGAGGATGATCTTCGTCTCGGGATAACGTTCGCGGACGCGCCGGATGATCGCCCTCAGGTTCCGTCGCGTGGCGCGGGGGTCGACGCCCCGCAGCCCGTCGTTCCCGCCGAGTTCCAGGACAAAGACGTCCACCCGGTTCCGCAGTACCCAGTCGACACGGCTCAACCCGCCTGCGGACGTTTCTCCGCCCACCCCCCCGTTGACTACCCTGAAAGGCCAGCCGAGTCCGTCGATCTTGTGCTGGATCAGCTGGGGATAGGCCTTGTCCGGACCGATCCCGAAGCCGGTCGTGAGGCTGTTGCCAAAGAACAGCACGGTCATGGGAGGACGGTCGTTCACCGCGGCCTGGAAGGAGTCCGGCGCCGCGAAAGGGAACAGAAAGATCAACAACGGCATAAGCATGGGTTTTACTCCGGGATTTACGGAAAACACCGCGGTCTGATGCGGATGGATCCTCATTCGAATCATCCGCAAATCATGTACAAATCATGTACAAATCCATTGAACGAGAAGGCGGGCCAGGCCCTTGGAAGAAACATGCGGAAAACAACAGAAAAACCAGGGTTAATCGCTTGACGGCATACCCCGGGCCGGTTAGTATATCAGTATAACCCCAGTCCTGCTTTCCAGAAAGACCATTTCCCGCCAGAACGCCGGTTTCCATGCAAAGCAAACCCGCTCCCCGCCACCTGCTTTTTATGACCAAAGTCCTTGCGGCTTCTGCCGTCGCCGGCCTCTTCGCGGTCCTGTTGAACGACCTCGCCATCACACGCAACGCATCCGCCCGACTGTTCTATCTGGTCGACGAAACGCCCGAGTGCCAGGTGGGCCTCGTGCTGGGCACTTCCAAGTACGCCGAGGGGGACGTCAACCGCTACTACCGCGCCCGGATCGAGGCCGCGGCGGAACTGTACCACGCCGGCAGGATCCGCGCCATACTGGTGAGCGGCGACGCGTCCACGCGGTATTACGACGAGACGACGACCATGCAGCGCGACCTGATCGAACTGGGCGTGCCGGAAGACTACATCCTGCTCGACTACGCGGGGGTCAGGACCCTGGACTCCGTGTTCCGGGCGAAGAAGGTGTTCGGACTGGACCGGGTCACCGTCGTGTCGCAGCAGTTCCACTGCGAACGGGCGCTCTACCTCGCGGATGCCGTCGGTCTCGCCGCGACGGGTTACTGCGCGGAAGACACCCCCTACTCCGACTCCCTGATGATGCGCGGACGCGAAACGCTGGCCCGGGTGATGGCGTTCGCCGACCTGAACCTGTTCGGCACCCAGCCGCGTTCCCTGGAGCCGGACGAACGGGCCAGCAGATGAGCGTCGGCCGAACGACGCCTCGCCTACATTCCTCTTGTCCCGGCCTTCCCCTCCGTATACATTCCGGTTTTCCTTTTCGCCGTCCGCGAGTGCTCGCATTCCCGCCGCTGATCGAAATGATGAGGTAAGTGTTGAAATCCGACGCTTCGCTCGAAGGGGCGCGAGAACTGGACCGCCGCGATGAACTGGGCAGGTTCCGGGATCGCTTCCTGATCGAGGATCCAGGCCTGATTTACCTGGACGGCAATTCCCTCGGACGGGTTCCGAAGGACGCCATCCCCCTGATGGACCGGCTGATCCGGCAACAGTGGGGAAACCGGCTGATCCGGGCCTGGAACGACGAATGGATGGGGCTTTCCCGGCGAATCGGAGGCAAGCTGGCCGGGCTTATCGGCGCCCTGCCCGACGAAGTGATCATCGCCGATTCGACGTCGGTCAACCTGTTCAAGCTGATCGCCGGTGCGCTCAAGGAGCGGCCGGGGAGGCGCAGGGTGGTAACGGACCGTGTCAATTTCCCCTCCGACATCTACATCCTCAAGGCCGTGACGGACCTGCTCGATCCCGCCTGCGAACTGGTCGTCCTCCCCGAGGACAACGGATTTGCCGCGTCCGAAGAGGCCCTGGAACGGGCCGTGGACGACGATACGGCCCTGGTGCTCCTCTCCCACGTCATGTACAAGTCCAGCTACATGTACGACCTGGAGCGGATCACGGAAATCGCCCACAGACGGGACGCGATGATCCTGTGGGACCTGAGCCATTCCGCCGGCGTCGTGCCCATGGCGTGCCACGACCTGGGGATCGACCTGGCGGTGGGTTCCACGTACAAGTACCTGAACGGCGGGCCGGGCGCGCCGGCGTTTCTGTACGTGCGGGACGACCTGCAGTCCCGGCTGATCAACCCGATTTCGGGATGGTTCGGCCACCGGAAGCAGTTCTACTTCGATACCGAATTCGAACCGGCATCCGGCATCGACCGGTATCTCACGGGCACGCCCTCCGTCCTGTCCCTGGCCATGATCGAACCCGGCGTGGACCTTGCCCTCGAGGCCGGCATGGATCGAATACGCGCCAAGTCGCTGAGCCAGACCGGGTACCTGGTCGACCTGTGGGAGTCCGAACTGGCGCCGCTGGGGTTCACGCTGAACTCGCCCCGGGACGGCGCGCACCGGGGTTCGCACGTCTCATTCGGCCATGCCGAGGGCTATCGCATCGACCAGGCGATCCGGGAGGAAAAGCAGGTGATCTCAGATTTCCGCATGCCCGACAACATCAGGCTGGGCATCGCCCCGCTTTACACGACCTACGAGGAGCTGCACACCGCCGTGCGCGCCCTCGCCGAGGTGGTGCAATCCGGTTCTTTCCGGCAGTACAGCGACGTCATCAAAGGGGTTACGTGACCGTGGCCGCGGCCGAACCTGTACAGATCAATATCCCCTCCACCATCATAAACGGGGCGGGCGCGTTCGACGAAGCAGTGCCCCAGGCTGTCCGCGCCGGACTGAAAAACGTGCTGGTCGTCTCCGATCCCTACCTGGTCGAACAGGGCCTGCCCGCCCGCATCGCGGACCAGTGCCGCCGGGCGGGGATCAGCGCCCATGTCTACGGTGACGTGACCCCCGAGCCCACGGACGTGAACGTCGAGGAAGGGCTGGCCATGCTCAGGGAGTACGGCTGCGACGGCGTCATCGCGGTCGGCGGCGGCAGCAGCATCGACGCGGGCAAGGCCATCGCGGTCATGGCCAGCAACGACGGGCCGCTCTCCGAATACGCGGGCTATCACCGGATACCCCGGCCCGGCCTTCCGCTCTTCGCCATACCCACGACGGCCGGAACAGGCAGCGAAATGACCCGCGTGACCGTCATAACGGATACGCGGCGGGACGTGAAGATGATGATGCTGGACGCCCATTTGCTGCCCACGGCGGCGATGGTCGACTACACGCTGACCCTTTCCATGCCGCGGCCGCTCACGGCCAACGTGGGCGTGGATACGCTGACCCACGGGATCGAAGCGTACGTATCGCGCAAGGCGGGCACGATGACGGACGCGCTCGCCCTCTCCTGCGTCGGCCTCGTCGGCAGGCACCTGGTGCAGGCGTGGCGGCATCCCGGCGACCACGGGGCCCGGAAGGGCATGATGGAAGCCGCCTCCCTGGGCGGGATGGCCTTCGCCAACAGTTCCGTCTGCCTCGTGCACGGCATGAGCAGGCCCCTCGGCGCCGTATTCCATCTCCCCCACGGCCTGAGCAACTCGGTCCTCCTGCCGGCCGTCACCCGGTTCAGCGTTTCCGCGGCGCCCGAACGGTACGCCGTGCTCGCCCGGAAGCTCGGATGGGCGGAGGAAGCGCACGATAAGTCCGAAGCCTGCGACCTGCTCGTAGCGGGACTGCAAAAGCTGAACGATACCGTCGAAATCCCCGGCCTGAGGGACTGCGGCATATCGAAAGAAGCGCTGGCCGGTGCGCTGGACAAGATGGCCGCGGACGCCCTTGCGTCGGGAAGTCCGCAGAACAACCCGCGCGTCGCCACGGCGGACGAAATCAAGGCGCTCTACCTGGAAGCATACTGAGGAGATGGGTGTGGCATTCAACACGTTGCTCATTGGGGGGCGCGGCACGATCGGGTCGGGGCTCCGCAAATACCTGCCCGGCATGGACAGTAGATACCGGTTCTGTTCCATCGACCTGCCCGGGGCGCCCGACCGGGCCGGGGACCACGGCCGTGGCGGACGAGCCGGGCAGGCGGACCAGGCCGGCCGTGGCGGCCAGGCGGGCCGTGGCGGACGAGCCGGCCAGGCGGGGCAGGTGGCCCAGGCGGGCCGGACCGAGCGGTTCATCGATATGGACATCAACGAGGAGCCGGATCGATTCAGGGCCCTGCTGCCCGGGTTCGACCTCGTCGTCTACCTGGCCCGGCAGGGGGACCTCGCCGCCATGAACGGCATGACGGACCTGGTGTTCGAGTCGGTGCTGGCCCTGGGCGGACCGGGCGGCACGGGCGGTACGGGCGGTACGGGCGGCACGGGCGGACCCGGCGACAAGGGCGGACCGGGCGGACCGGGCGGTACGGGCGACACGGACGGACCGGGCGGTACGGACCGAAGGCCGATGATCGTGGGTTCGAGCTCCGTGCACGCGGTGGACGACGCCTATCGCTTCTTCGAATCCGGCGCGTATGCGCTGATCGCGGACCGGAAATTCGATGAGATCGAAAACTGGCCCGATCCGATCCCGGCGCACCTGCCGGCCTGTCCGATCAACGACTACGGCCGGGAAAAGGCCTACGTCGAGTCCTGGGTGGAGCGGGCGGCGGGCCGGGGTTGCGGCGCGACGGCGGTCCGCTGGGGCGGCGTGAACCCCGGGAATACGCCCATCGTGGAAGAACGCGGTTACTTCGCGGTCTGGTGCCACCAGCAGGACGCGGCGGCCTTGGTGCATGCGGCCTATACGGCCCATCTCGCCGGCCGCCTTCCGCCCGGGCGGCACTATTTCGTCATTTCGGACAATACGTACAACATCTTCGACATCGAGACGCCGAAGGAAGAGATCGGCTACCTGCCCACGCACAACGCCGAGACCTTCTTCCGCCAATCATCATCCGATCGGAGAGCATAGAGACCATGCGATACGATCCCTACGCATACCGGGCCTCGCGGCGCTCGGTCGTCATGGCGCCCAGGGGCATGGTGGCCACGAGCCAGCCGCTGGCCGCCCAGGCGGGTATCGACATCCTCAAGGCGGGCGGAAACGCCATCGACGCCGCCGTCGCCGTGAACGCGGCGCTCGGCGTGGTGGAACCCATGTCCTGCGGCATCGGCGGCGATCTCTTCGCCATCGTATCGGAGCGGGAGAGCGGCAGGCTGGCCGGCCTCAACGCGAGCGGCAGGGCGCCCTACGCGGCGACGGTCGACTATTACCGCGGCCTGGGCCACGCGTACATCCCGGATACCGGTCCGCTGAACTGGTCCGTCCCGGGTTGCGTGGACGGCTGGGCATGCCTCCTCGAGCGGTTCGGCACGATGTCGCTCGGACAGGTGCTCGAACCTGCTATCTTCTACGCGGAGAACGGGTTTCCCGTATCGGACATCATCGCGCGGGACTGGGCGGGATCCACGCCGCTGCTGAGTCCCTGGCCCGAGTCCGTGCGTGTCTACCTGCCCGGTGGACAGGCTCCCGGACCCGGCGCGGTGTTCCGGAACGCGGACCTGGCCCGGTCCTACCGCCTCCTGTCCGAAGGGGGCCGCGACGCGTTCTACCATGGCGAGATCGCCGAAGCCATCGTGGCCTGTTCAAGGGCCGTCGGCGGGCTGTTCAGCCCCGAGGACTTCAGGGACCACACGTCGACATGGGACGATCCCGTCTCCGTAGACTACCGCGGCCATACGGTCTGGGAGCTGCCGCCGAGCGGACAGGGCATCGCCGCGCTGCAGATGCTGAACATCCTGAAAGGTTTCGACCTCGCCGAAACGGGCTGCCTGTCGGCGGAGACCCTGCACCTTCAGATCGAAGCCAAGAAACTCGCCTACGCCGACCGGGCGGAGTACTACGCCGATCCCGCCTTCGCGGACGTACCCGTAGAGGCCCTGCTGTCCCGGGCTTACGCCGACCGCCAGCGCGCGCGCATCGATCCCCGCCGGGCGGCGGTCGACGTCCCGGCCGGCGATCCCATACTGCGGCATGGGGATACGGCCTACATGACGGTCGTGGACGAGGACCGCAACGCCGTGTCGTTCATCCAGAGCATCTTCCGTGGATTCGGATCGGGCATCGTGCCGGAGCGCACGGGGTTTCCGATCCAGAACAGGGGCCAGCTCTTCTCCCTGGACCCCGCGCACCGCAACGCCCTCGTCCCCCACAAGCGGCCCTTCCATACCATCATTCCGGCCATGGTGACCCGCGACGGGAACCCCTGGCTGACCTTCGGACTGATGGGCGGCGCCATGCAGCCGCAGGGACACGTGCAGGTCCTCAGCCACATGATCGATTTCGGCATGGACGTGCAGGAGGCGGGCGACGCTCCGCGGTTTCAGCACTTCGGTTCGGCCGAACCCACGGGCGCGCCCATGGAGGCAGGCGGAGGCCGGGTCGACGTGGAATACGGAATCAGCGAAGAAGCCTTCCGCGGACTCGAGGAGATGGGCCACCGGATTTCCCGGTCCTCACACGGATACGGCGGCTACCAGGCGATACGCATCGATCCGGATACGGGCATGCTGCACGGCGCGTCGGAGCCCCGGAAGGACGGATGCGCGATCGGGTACTGAAGGCTCGTAACCGCTATCCTAGCCTAGCGCAGGCCCGGCAGCCACGTCGCCATGTACGGGGCGTAGACCAGCAGTGACAGGCAGATGAGCTGGATCACGATGAAGGGCAGGATCCCCCGGTAGATATGGCGGGTCTGCACTTCGGGCGGAGCTACCCCTTTCAGATAGAACAGAGAAAACCCGAAGGGCGGCGTGAGGAAGGAAGTCTGCAGGTTCACCGCGATCAGGATGCCGAGCCACAGCAGGTCGACGCCGAAGGCGATGAAGATGGGCGTGACGACCGGTACGATGATGTAGGTGATCTGGATGAAATCGATGAAGAAACCGGCAATGAAGATCATCACGAGGACAAGCGCCAGGAAGGCGTAGGTGCTCAGGTTCGCGTCCATGATAAGGCTGGTCATGTACGCGTCGCCCTTCATGCCCCGGAACACCAGTCCGAAGGCCTCGGCGCCCACCAGCACGAAGAACACCATGCACGTGATGTGCGTGCACTCCTTCATGACCTCTTTCAGCGTCCTGTAGGAAAACTTGCCCTGGAACACGGTGAGCAGGGTGGCGCCCAGCGCGCCCACGGCCGCCGCTTCCGTCGGCGAAGTAATGCCCGCGAAGATGGAGCCCAGCACGACCGTCATCAGGCCCAGCGGAAGCAGGAAGGCCCGGATGATCTTCCTGAACATGCCGCTCTCCCGGAACGCGGCCAGCTCCTCGGCGGGCATGGCCGGGGCCTCGGCGGGCTTGAATACGGCCACGATGGATATCCATACGAGATACAGGCCCACGAGGAGGGCGCCCGGGATGACGGCGCCGATGAACATGTCGCCCACCGACACGTTGAGGATGCTCCCGAGGAGCACGAGCACCACGCTGGGCGGTATGATCTGGCCGAGCGTCCCCGACGCGGCGATGGTACCCGTCGCCACCTGGGGACTGTAGCCCCGCCTGAGCATCGTGGGCAGGCTGAGCAGGCCCATGGTGACGACCGTCGCCCCCACGATCCCCGTTGAGGCGCCCAGCAGAGCGCCCACGATCACGACCGCCACCGCGAGGCCGCCCCTCAGCCGGCCGAAGAGCAGGGCCATGGTCTCCAGCATGTCCTCGGCCAGGCCGGATTTCTCCAGCATGACGCCCATGTACACGAACAGGGGAACGGCGAGCAGGACGTAATTCGTCATGACGCCCCAGATGCGCAGGGGCAGCAGGTTGAAGAAATCCGCGCCGAAGGTCATCAGCCCGAGCAGGACGGACACGCCGCCGAGCGTGAACGCGACCGGGTATCCCAGCAGGAGCAGCAGGAAGAGGACCAGGAACAGGATGAGGGGCATCGCTTCGGTCAAACCGCGTCCTCCTCCCTGGCCGAAAGCCCCCTCGGAGGCGATTCATCCTGCTCGCCCATGGGATCTTCTCCCCCGTGGATGTACCGGTCCAGCGAGCGCGCCGCCATGGCGAGCCCCTGCAGGAGGATCAGGGTGAAACCGATGGGAATCATGGCCTTGAGGATGTAGCGGGCGGGGAGTCCGCCGGGATCCGGGGAAACCTCGCCGATCCGGAAGGAGTTCAGGACGAAATTCTGGGAGCTCCAGATGGCGATCACCGCGAAGGGAAGGAGAAACAGCAGGCTGCCGATGAGATTGACGAGGGCCTGGTTTTTCGGCGTGAAGTTCATGTACAGCACGTCCACGCGGACGTGCTTGTTGTGCTTGAGGGCCCAGGCCGAGGCGAGCAGGAAGATCACCGCGAAGAAATGCCACTCCAGCTCCTGCACCGCCACGCTGCTGCTGCGCAGGAAGTACCGGGTGAAAACGTCGAGACAGACGGTCAGCACGAGCAGGGTCGTGAACCAGGAGACGACCGTGCCTACCCGCTCGTTCAACCCGTCCACCAACCGTACGAATTTCCGAAGAACGTCCAAATCCTCATTCACCTTCCTGGTAGCCCCGGCGCCCGGCCGGGACGGCCACTCATCGGCGGGCGTCCGGCGTCAGCGACCGCGTTTCGGGTCCGCCGGATGGGAATCAAAAGATAAAGGGGCCTTCAATATGACCTCGCAAGCGTTATTATACAACCCAAATCCGCCGCCTCTTCCAATTTTGGCCGCCGCGGCCGATTCGGCGCGCGGTCCGCCCCCGGTGTTTACCCTTGTGGCTGAAAACGCCGTATATATATTGCATCATGTTCCCTGTTCCTTCACCATCCGCGCCATTCCGGAGACCTCGACATGCCGGCAAAGCAATACACCGTTCGCGCTGCGTCCTGCGACCACCAGACGGATTACCAGGGCGTTTACGAGACGCTGAGACGTATCACCGAGCCCCTCGAGGAATCCTGGGCGCGTATCGGAAGAGCCCGGAAGATCGTCATCAAGTTCAACATGATGAAGCCCATGGACGACGTCGTCCGGTTCAGGGGGCGCCGGCAGGAACTGGTGGACGACGCGGTCTGCAGGGCCGTGCTGCAACTGCTCCGCGAGCGTACCGGCGCGGAGATCTATGCCACGGACACCAATCCCTACGCCATGGACAAGCTCACGCCGGACGAGTTCAATTACGCCCACCACCTCCGTGAATTCGACGTGAAGTATGATGACTCCAACCGTCCGCCCTGGGCGGAATACGAGGTCCCCGGAGGCGGCAACATGTTCGACCGGTACGTCCTGAGCGGCGTTTTCGAGGACGCGGACGAGGTGATCTCCGTGGCCAAGATGAAGAACCACCTCTTCATGGGCGTTACGCTCTGCATGAAGAACCTCTTCGGGCTGCCGCCCATCGTCCGGCCGAAGGGACGGGTACGCACCTACTTTCACCACGCCATCAGGCTTTCCTACGTCCTCCCCGACCTCGCGATGATCACCAATCCGTGCCTGAACATCATCGACGGGCTCGTAGGGCAGAAGGGACGCGAATGGGGCGGCGAAGGCCGCGTGGGCGACGTGCTGATCGCGGGAGACCAGATCACGGCCACCGACGCGTGCGGCGCCCACCTCATGGGGCACGACCCGGCGTCCGACTGGCCCGCGCCGCCCTTCCGACGCGACCGCAATCACCTGCTGGTCGCCGCGCAACGGGGCTTCGGCACGGTAGACCTGGACGAAATAGATTTCGTCAGCGACGTCCAGGGACCGGTGGCGCACTTCGACTCGGACGTAGACGAAGCGCCCGGCCTGATCCACACCCTGCGGCGCACGGCCTGCGAACAGGGCCTGTTCTACCGGGACCGCCGGAAGGACATCGTGGACAGGTACCGGGGCGAGTTCATCTACATGCAGGAGGGGGAGATCGCCTGGCACGGCGAAGATCCCTCCGTGATCGGAAGCCACCGGTCCTACAGTTCGGCAAAACCCGGCAGCGCCATGTGGCTCAAGCTGGTGGATCCGGAGGAAACCGAGGGAGAGCGGTTCGACGTCTATGACCGCTGCCTGACCGCCCTGTCGGCCTGACGCGACGAGACGGGTTCGGCGGCGGGTTTGCATCCGGACCCGCCCGGATGAGGAGATTCCAGGCACTGACACGAACACAGGATCGGAGCTGATACATGAAAATCGCCGTGCTGCATGGCCCGCGAGACCTGCGCATCGAAGACCATCCCCTGGCCACGGACGACCTGGGGCCCCACGAACTCTGGATCGAAACGATCATATCCGCCCTCAAGATCGGCACGGACCGGGGGAATTACGAGGGGGCCGAGCAGGTCCCCGGGGCGCCCGACTTTCCGCGATGGGTCGGCGACAGCAACCTGGGGGTGGTCCGCGGCGTGGGAGAGGCGGTCACCGGCTTCGCCCCGGGCGACCGGGTCATCTCCCGGTATCCCCACCAGTCCGAGTTCATCGCCCGGGACGACGAAGTGCTCGTGAAGGTCCCCGACGGCGTGCACGACGAGGACGCGGTATACGGCCACCTGTACACGCTGAGCGCCATGTGCTACTACAAGTCGCATTTCCAGCCCGGCGAGAACGTGGCCGTCGTCGGCCTGGGCGTCCTGGGACTCGGCGCCGTCGGACTCGGGCCCTGTCTCGGCGCGCGGACGATCGGCATCGCGAACAGCCCGGTCCGCATGGAAATGGCCGAACGCATGGGGGCCGACGCGACCTTCATGAACGACGATCCCGACCTGGACGGGAAGCTGGACGAATTCACCCGGGGCGAAGGCGTCGACCTGGTCATTCTCACGGCCAATCCCTGGCCCGCCCTGCGCACGTCATGCCAGATCGTGCGCGAAAACGGACGGGTCGGCATCGTGGCCCTGCCCGGCCGGGGAGAACCGCCGCTGGATTTCAATCCGCTGGACATGGAATGGTTCTATTCCAAGGGCATTTCCCTGATCGCCGTCAACGGGCGGACCGGGTACCTGTTCCCCCCGGAACGGGGCGACCGGAGAGCCTGGAGCACCATGTGCCGGTTCACGCTGGACCTGATGGGAGAAGGCAAGCTGGAACCGAAGCGTCTCATTACGCACCGGATGCACTATTCGGAGATCAACGAAGCCTACGAGATGATATTCAGGCGCGAAAAGAACATGATGGGCGTCGTGTTCAACTGGAAGGACTGAGCCATGGCCACAGGGTCGCTGTTGTCCGCAGCACAGAAAACCGCCTTTGACCGGGACGGCTACGTCATCGTGGAGGCGTTCCTGTCAGCCGGTGAGGTCGAGTCCATCCGGAACGAGATCAGCGCGATCGTGGACCGGTACCCGGACGTGCCGGAAGAACTGGTACAGATCGAACCCGCCGTGCGACGGGGGACGGTAAAGCCCGATCGCGTGGAACTGGGCGTGAGGAAACTCTTCAGGATGACCCGCCACAGCGAGCTGTTCAGGTCCCTGGCCCACCACCCCGGCATGGTGGGTATCGCCGTCGAACTGCTCGGTCCGGACGTCGTCCTGTTTCAAAGCATGCTCCTGATGAAACCGCCCCGGTTCGGCGGACAGAAGGTCTGGCACCAGGACAACGCCTACTTCCGCCTGGAGCCGAACGACGTATTCGGGTTCTGGATCGCGCTGGACGACGCCGACGTGGAGAACGGATGCATGCACGTCATTCCGGGATCGCACCGCGAGGGCATCGGGGAACACGGGGGCGTGGCGGACGACTACGGGTTGTCTTCGGCGCCCACGGCGGACGACGCGGTAGCCTGTGTCATGAAAACCGGGGACGCCCTGGTGTTTCACGGCGAGACGTACCACTATACGCCGCCGAACACGACCGACCGGCGCCGAAGGGCGCTCCAGTACCACTACGCCTCGACGCACTGCAGGTCTTCGAAAGACAGCCCGTTCAAGTCGATATCGTCCGAGGTGATCGTAGCGGGGACGGGGGCGGAGGCCGAGGCACCGGCCGCCGGGTCGTAGCCGGGGTTTACGCGCAGCCGGCGCGGACGCTCAGGACGAGTCGCCGGCCCGGGTCGGGATTTACGCGCAGCCGGCGGACGCTCAGACGCTCAGGACGAGTCGCCGGCCCGGGTCGGGATTTACGCGCAGCCGGCGGACGCTCAGACGCTCAGGACGAGTCGCCGGCCCGGGTCGGGATTTACGCGCAGCCGGCGGACGCTCAGACGCTCAGGACGAGTCGCCGGAATGGGTAGGGCGAACGTCCACGTTGAGCGTGATGATATCGGTATCGTGGTACTGCTGGTGGTGCACCGACGAAGCGAAGTGCCTCAGCAGACGCAGCGAAACCTCCATTTCCTCCGGTGTCTCCACCGCTCTTTCGTCGCCCAGCAGTTCGATCCTGTCCTGCAGGTTTCCCTCGCCCGTGGCGGCCACCAGTTCGATCACGGCGCTGCCTTGCTCCCGATGGGCGATGAGGAGCAGGCGGTTTCGACGGCTGGCATCGTCTTCTTCGCGGACCAGGGACAGCAGGGTCTCTTCACTCGCCGCCACCAGCCGGCCGGACATGGCGGAATCCCATCCGTTTCGCGACGCGAAGTCCTCCAGAAACTCCTTGATTCTCGGTAGCGCCGCCGGGGTAAGGTCGGATTCGAGCCGGTATCTCCGGGGCGAGGTCAGTTCCATGAACAGCGTCATGACCATGGCCGTGAGGCCGCCGGCCGTCATGCCGTTCTGCAGGAGACCTCCGGCGAAACCCGCTACCAGTTCGGGGAAAATGGCGTCGTTCTGAAAACCCACGCCGATCCAGAAACTCACGCCGACGATCAGGCCCTTCCGGTAGTCGATGCCATCCTGAACGACCAGTTTCATTCCGATCACGAAGAGCAGGGAAAGCAGTACGATGAGGAATCCTCCCGCCACGGGATTGGGAATGGCCAGCACCACGGCGAGGAATTTCGGAATGAACGCGACCGCGACGAAGGCCGCGCCCACGACGACGCCCACCCGGCGCGCCGCCACGCCGGTCAATTCGGTCACGGCGATACTCGTGGAGTAGGTCGTATTGGGCACCGTGCCCATGAGACCGGACAGCAGGTTGCCCAGGCCATCCGCCGCCACCGCGCCCTGCACGGCCCGATAGTCCACCGCCCTGGCCCGGCGCCATGAGACCCGCTGAATGGCCACGGAATCGCCGATCGTTTCCACCGCGCCCACCAGCGTCACGAACATGAATGCCGGCAGCAGACCCCAGAACGCCGGACCGAACGCGAGATCGATCCCCGGCCACGCGCCTTCCGGTAAACCCACCCATGGGGCGGCGGCCACCCGGGCGGTATCGTAGTATCCGAAGTACGCGCTGACGATGGACCCGGCCGCGATACCGATAACCGGCGCCCAGAGGCGCAGCGAGGAGGTGGCCTTCAACGCGATGCCGATGGAGACCAGCATGGTGACGGCCGCGATCATCAGGGCCGCCGGCACGGGCTCGCCATCGGGCACGTCCCCGATCATATCGAAGGCAATGGGCATCACCGTAACCGAGATCAACATGATTACGGTACCGGACACCACGGGCGTCAGTATCCTCCGAAGCAGCGACAGGCGCGTAGACAGCAGAAACTGAAAAAGGGAGGAAGCAATGATGAGCGTCGCCATCAGCGCCGGACCGCCCTGGACGAGGGCCGTAATGCACACCGCGATGAAGCTGCCGGAGGTGCCCATCATGAGCACGTAGCCGGCGCCGATCCGGCCCACCCGGATCGCCTGGACGGCCGTGGTTATGCCACAGATCGCCGCGGCGGCGAAAACGCCCCAGGTCAGGTAGGCTTCATCCGCGCCGCCGGCACGGCTCACGATAGCGACGGTCAGCACCACGCCGCCCACCGTAAGCAGCGCGATCTGCAGCCCGAGGCCGATCGTCAGCGGCAACGGCGGTCTTTCATCCGCCTCGTAGCGGACTCCCGACTGGCTGTCCATTGCGTCCCTGGTCATCGTTTGTCCAGACGTTCGGATTGGATCGAAATGGTCTGTCGCCTGGTTTATGAAGGAAACCGTACAGAGATGAAAATAAAAGGACGCGACACCGGGTCAAGATGTTCCGGCTCACACCTCGAACAGCCGCTGCCATTCCTCGTGTCCGGTTGCGACCTTATCGGGACACTCCCGGCTCCGGGCGATGAAGCCCGGGACGTCGTCCCTTCCCGTGGGCTTTCGCCAGTCGCTGTACCGGATATCCAGGCTCCACCGTATTTGATCCGAGAAATTCGGCGCGGACCGGTGCACCGTGGTGTGCTGCAGCAGGAGCACGCCGCCCCGGGGAATGGGGCAGGCCACCCGCTCGCCGTGAGGCAGGGCCGCCGGATCGATGTTCTCGGGCGAATCCTCGAAGGGCAGGCGATCGCTGCGATGACTGCCGCGGATCACCTCCAGGCAGCCGTTTTGCTCGTTTGTATCCACCAGCGGCAGCCAGAAATTGACCATGAAGGTCTGCATCACGTCCGGATCCAGAAAGCCGATGTCCTGGTGCCAGTCAACGACGGAAGTCCTGTCCGGCAGCTTGGCGCGGGAATTGAACTGGGGATGGACGAGGATCTCCGGGCCGATGAGAGATTCGACCACGTCAAGTATACCGGACAGGGTCATGACGTGGAACATGCCCGCGGTCTTGCGTTTGCCCAGTACGGCTTCCATCAGTTCCCTGCAATGGCCGCCCATCGCTTCGTGAATCCGATACAGCCTGCGCTCGAAAGGCTCATCCGCGTAACGGTGCTTCAGTTTCCCCTCCGCGCAGTACCTTTCCGCCCAGCCGTCGACGACCTCGTTCAACTCCGCGATCAGGGGATCGAGGGAAGCGGGGTCGAAGAGCCTTTCGATCGGCAGGAAGCCGTCTTCGAGATACTGGCTTTTCTGGTGATCGGTCAAACCGGCCGCATGGCGCGTATACCTTGAGGAGGCTGGACCGTGTCCGGTCCATCCGGTGCCCGGACCTGGCCTGGTCCATCGGGTGGCCGGATCAGGGCAAGTCCATCCGGTGCGCTGTTAAGTCCATTGATACGCGAAAACGATATGGTTATACTTTGCAAATGTCAATAACTCGCGCTGTTGAGTACATCAAGGAGCTCATCGAGGCCGAGGCGTCCTGTTAGCCTCATGTTCGGAGGGGTTTCATGGCATTCGACCTGGTGCTGTCGGGGGCGACGATCGTCGATCCGTCCCGGCAGAAGAACGGAAAGGGCGACGTCGGGATCAGAAACGGCAGGATAGCCGCGGTTTCCGATCGTCTCGAAGCCGGCGCCCATGCGATCATCGACGTATCCGGCAAGTACCTGACTCCGGGCTGGATCGACCTGCACGCCCACGTTTACGCCGGGGCCACGACCTTCGGCATCAAGGCCGACGCCCTCTGCCTGGCCACCGGGGTAACGACTATCGTGGACGCGGGCAGCCCGGGATGGACCAACCTGCGCGGTTTTGTCGAGTACATCATCGAACCGTCGCGGACCGAAGTGCTCACCTTCGTGCATATCAGCAGCATCGGACTCCTGAATTCCATGCGCGGCGAGATGGAGGACATCGGCAACGCGGACCCCGAACACACCGCCCGGGTGATTTCCATGTGGCCCCGGCACTGCGTGGGCGTCAAGGTCCGTCAGGGCGTCTTCCAGGTAGGCAGCCACGGCGTGGAACCGCTCAGGCGGGCCGTGGAAGCCGCCGAAATGGCCGACACGCGGGTCATGGTCCATATCGACAAGGGCGTCGCCCTGCCGAGCATCCTCGAACTGCTTCGCCCGGGCGATGTCGTGACCCACTGCTACCAGGGGAAAGGCGATCACATCCTCGGCGACGACGACCGGGTGATTCCCGAGGTCTACGAGGCAAGAGACCGCGGCGTGTACTTCGACCTGGGGCACGGCGCCGGTAGTTTTCACTATGAAATCGCCCGGCGGGCGGTCGAACTGGGTTTTCTGTCCGACGTGATCAGTACGGACCTGCACGTATACAGCCTCAATTCACCCGTATACAGCCTCCCCGAGACCGCGTCGAAGCTGCTGAACATGGGACTGGATTTCGAGGAGATCGTCCGCCAGACTACCGTAAATCCGGCCCGTGTCTTGCATCGATCGGACGAAATCGGAACGCTCAGAACGGGAAGCGTCGCCGATATCGCCGTCTTCGACCTGGACGAAGGCGTATATACCTTTACCGACGCCCACGGACGGGAGGAAACCGGCAGGCGGATGATCACACCGCACCTGACTGTTCGGGAGGGGCGGGTGTACTATCCCGGCGATGTGAAAGAAGAGGTCGCGGAGACGGTGCGCCGCGCCGAGGAAATGGTGAGGATAACGGGTGTGCCCTACGGGGCCATACGGGATATCAAGAAGGTGCGGTGACCGCTTTTCGACGCACGATTCACGGGGGCGTGGACATGCGCATACGGAGTCTTATTTAATCTAATACGTTTAGTACTGTTATTTTTTATATTTGAATTGACCTCTTTAATACGAATAGTACTAAATTGATTTTGGATGAAAAAACATGAAATGAGAAAAGACGAACGGAAGGACGAAAGCAATGAAGAGGAAATTGGAAGGGAGGGAGAACGGATGATCGGAATGGAGAAGGGGATGAGAAAGAAAGCGGAATGGAGGCTGGCGCTGGAATTGGACGGGACGGGATGGGCCGTGATGGACGATAGTACGTTTCGTACCAATAGAATGAGCAAGTGAATGGACCGGACCGAAAAAACACCAAATCGGAAGTGAAAGGACGAAGAGGGAGGCCGTCGACCATGAAACCCACCATCACCAAAATCGAAACCGTGGTTTTTCAGTATACCCTGGAAAACATGGGCGTGGACTACAATGGATTCAACCTGGTTTATGAAAAAGGCGGCAAACGCACGCTCGGCGGCGGGCTGCTGCGGATACACACCAACCTGGGCGTCGTCGGGGAGTACCTGGGCGGCCCTTCGCCGTCGGGAGCGGCGGTCCAGTACCTGCTGGGCAGCAATCCCTTTGAGCGGGAGAAGATCTACAACGACCTGAAGCGCGGCCTGCGGCACACCGACCGGACCCAGATCGGCCCCACGGACGTGGCGCTCTGGGATTTCGCGGGCAAGTACTACAACGCGCCCGTCTACCAGCTGCTGGGCGGCTACAGGACCTCCCTGCCCGCTTACGCGAGCACGTACCACGGCGACGAGAACGGCGGCCTGCACACGCCCGAGGCCTTCGCGGACTTCGCCGAACAGTGCCGGGACATGGGATACCGCGCCTTCAAGATCCACGGCTGGGGCAACGCGCCCATCGAGCGGGAGGTCGCCAACGTAAAGGTCATGGGCAAGCGGGTCGGTGAGGACATGGACCTCATGATCGATCCGGCGTGCGAATACAATACCTGGGCGGACGCGCTGAAGGTGGGCCGGGCCTGCGACGAAGCGGGGTTCTTCTGGCTGGAGGATCCGTACAAGGACGGCGGCGTGTCCATATTCGGCCACAAGAAGCTGGGCGAGCACATCACCACGCCGATCCTGCAGACCGAGCATATCTTCGGCCTCGAGCAGCACGTAGATTTCATCGTCAACGGGGGCACGGATTTCGTGCGTTCAGGTGTCTACGAGGACGGCGGCATCACCGGCGTGATGAAGATCGCCCACGCGGCCGAGGGCCTCGGGCTGGACGTGGAGCTCCACGGCGGCGGCCTCGCCCACCGGCACATCATGGCGTCCGTCCGCAACAGCAACTACTACGAACTGGGGCTCGTGCATCCCGGAATCAGGCAGACCAAGCCGCCCGTCTACGCGCCCGAATTCACCGATGAGCTCGAAAACATCGATGAGCGCGGATGCGTTCCGGTCCCCCAGGGCCCGGGCCTGGGCGCCGAGATCGACCGGGATTACATCGAGGCCCATCGCGTCAACACGATCGTGCACGAAGCGTAGACCGGGACGTACCGGTTCGGGCCGGTCAGGCAGGAAGCATTGCAAGGACAGGAGGCGCGATCGTGCCGGTATTGCCGGGGTTTACACTTAAGAGCCGGCCAGCCGCTCCCGGACCCTCCGGACGACGTGCTTCTCGTCGCGCGTCATCTTCTCCAGCTCGTACATGTCGTCCGACAGCTTGTCGCGGTGATCTTCCAGCGGATACAGGTGGGGCAGGTCGAAGAACCAGCCGAAGACGTACCGCTGGAATATGTTCAGGCGGGGATAGTCCTCGGTCCACGGACTGGCGTTGTGCAGCAGCCGCGTCGAGAAGACGACCACGTCTCCCGCCTCCATGGGGATGGTGATGGACACGGGCGGATCGTGCGCGACGGCCAGGCCGTCCGGCTCGGGCACCGTGGACTTGTGGCTGCCGGGCACCAGGCAGAAGCCCGTCCCCGGCGGCACGTCGGCCAGGGCGATCCACGTGGCCAGGTGGCTGCAGTAGATATCTCCGTCGGCCACCTGGAAATCATTGTTCGGATTGCGGAACCCGTGGGTTACCTTGACCCCGTCGTCGTCCCGGTGGAATCGCAGTTCTTCCGGACCCTTGACCATGTGCGTGAAGACGCAGTGCATCAGGCGGGGACAACCCCAGGTCAGCCCGGCGACCACGCGGATGATCTCCGGGTTCATGTTGAGCCGTTGGAAGACCTCGTGGCCGTAGTGGATATGGCCGATATGGGTCTTGTTCGGCTCTTGTCGCCCACGCTTGAGCGGCGCGGGCAGGTCCTTCTCGTCCGCGGCCAGCCAGCCGTCCAGGACCGGCCGCATCACATCCAGGTCGGCTTCCGTAACGGCGCCACGCAGCAACAGGTAGCCCTGCAGTTCGAAATGCCATTTCTCCTCGGGCGTCAGAAGAGAGACCTGAGTCTGTTCCGCCATTCCAACTCCCTGTGCGCCCGACTTCGAACCACCGTGACCGTTTTCTCCGGCTTCTTGCTTCAACGTTGCGGCCCTCACCTCAGACAGCGCACGTGAAGTAAATAGTTACTTGCTACGCGCAATCACGCGCCCGGGATTTCGTCCAGGTCCTTGCTGCACTGTTCGAGCACCTTCATCAGGTTGAAATCGCCGCCCCACGGAACCAGGCTCGCTCCCAGGCTGCGGTAATTCGCCACCTGCTCGGGGGTACCCGCCGTGATGCCCCAGGCCTTGCCGTGCCGTTCGGCCGCGTCCGAGACCCGCGAAATCGCGTCGTCCAGGGTCCAGTTGACATTGGGATCGGTCTCCAGGCGGCGCGTCAGGTCGGCGGGACCGATGAAGACCACGTCGATGCCTTCGACCGCCGCGATGGCGTCCACGTTCCGCAGGCCTTCCACGGTCTCGATCTGGCCCACGATGAAGGTCTCCCGGTTGGCGTCCTCGAAATAGGTCGAACCCTCATTCCACACCTCGATACCGAAATCGCCGTCGATCCCGGCGCCGTCTATCCCCCGGTTTCCCAGGGGCGGGAACTTCGTGCAGTCGACGACGTGGCGCGCGGTATCCGCCGTGGACATGAAGGGGATCATGAATCCGGTGGCGCCGTCTTCCAGGTACCGGTACAGCCGGGTCCTTTCCAGGGTCGGCGGGCGCACCATGCAGTCGATGTCGTGCTGCCGGCACATGGCCAGGATCGACTGCACTTCCCTGGAATCCATGGCCCGGTGTTCCAGATCGAACCACAGCCCGTCGAACCTGAAATGGGCGGCGTAGCGGATGTAGAACGGCAGGTAATGGCCGAGACCGGCCATCCGGACGAAGCCGGAGGATCGAAGCTTGGAGAGCACCTTGCTCTTGCGCATGCCGGGTCCTTTCGGGACGATATTGCGGGATGTGGGACGCTGTAAGATATGGTGACGGGAGAATCTGTTTATTGATGCATACCACTTGCTTGACCTCACAAGATTCGGTGACCTGTCCGATGGTGTCAAGGCATATCGGAAAAATGGTCCGCTCATACGAAATCCGCTCTCGGGGAGTCCAGGGCGGTCCGGCCGGGATTTCATTGTAATTCATCGAAACGTTAAGTATCATGGACTACAACTCGTACGTCGGGCGGCAGTGTAACCCGATACCCCCCGTGTATATCCACAGCTGGAAACGGTTCGCAGGAGAATCAGATAGCGAACAGCTGGAGGACCACGATGATACAGCACCTTTCGACCGCGGCAATCGGCGCCCCGATTACCAGACTCGGCGTTTCTTTCTTTCCCGTCTACCTGCCGGCGAACAATCCTCCCGAGATTGGGACCGGAACCTCCTCCGGCATCGTTGTCCGGGAGCTCGAGAACGCGGCGGTAGGATCCCTGCTGGCAGTCAACCCGACCGACACGCCGATTCTGATCGTCGATGGCGAGCACTTCCTGGGAGGCAAACAGAACCGCGCCGTCAATGCGTCCGTGCTGGTTCCGGCACGGTCTGAACGTTCCCTGCCCGTATCATGCCTGGAACAAGGGCGGTGGGGACAGGCCCTGCCGTACCAGCGCGATGCGGTGAATGCGTCGCCGCGAATCCGCAGGGTGATCCGGGAAGGCGTGTACGACTCGATGCAACAGGAGCAGGCCCACTCCAGCGACCAGGGCAGAGTCTGGTCCGAGATCGCGGATGAGTTGCAGTCCAATCGGGCTCATTCCAGCACCGCGGCCGCGATGGAAAGCCATCGGCAGATATTCAGCCGCGACAAAGCCCGGGCTTCGGCGGCCCGGGAACTTTCTGAACTCGGGCCGTTGCCGGGGCAGTGCGGTATCGCGGTCTCACAGGGTCGGTGGATAACTGCCGTGGAGATCTTCGGAGCACGGCACCTGCTGGCGGCACACTGGGGAGCGCTCATCAAATCCCACCTGATGGAGCAACCCACCCATACCGGTACTCCGTCGGCGGATACGGCCCTGTGGGTGATCCGTCGTTTCGCTTCCATGGATGCCCAGGAGGACCCCGGCGTGGGACTCGGTACCGACATCCGCCTCCGTGACAAGAGGCGAATCGGCCAGGCGCTGACCTACGAGGAATCGCTGGTGCACGGTTGCTTCTGGATGCGGCAGGCCAAGGCGGCCTGACGGGCACATACACTCCAGTTGAAACCCGTTGCAATCTCGACTACCTGATCTCGGAAGTCCCGTGACGATCAAAGCGAGCGTTATCCGTTCAATGATTTCAGCCTGGAATCCACTCTCGAGTCGGACCGACGACGGCCCTGGGGAAGCGACCCAGTATCCGAGTCTGGTCGAAAGGGAACCCGACCAGGACCCGCAGCGTATAATCAGGTGTTCATATCGAAACTGCATCGCCTGCTTCCATAATCTATAAACAGGGCTTGCCTGTCCTGATCCCTATGTGTATGTCGCATCCGACCCTCAAGGCCTGTCTTGCCGCCTACCATCAGGAGGTGCAACGATGAGGACGATACTGCCAGCGAGGGCGATACTGCCGCTAGTGGTGTGTATCGCGACTTTTCAGGCGAATCGCGTTTCGGCTCAGTCCGCTCAGGCCGCACAGCCGCCAGAGCCCGGCCAGCCAGCACAGTCCGCGCAGGCCGTTCAGGGCGCTGAGGCCGTTCAGCCGCCAGAGCCCGGCCAGGCAGTACAGGCGGTTCAAGCGGTTCAGCCTGCGCCGATCGATCGGCCGGTCCAGACGGTCCAGACTGCGCAGGGCGGCCTGGATCCTGTGCTCGCCTCGTGCACGGAGGATTTCTCGCGGTCCGAGTCGTTGCGCCATTTGACTCCTGATGAAGCAACTGCACTGGTACCGGCCTGTCTTGCCGCGGCCGAAAAGGGCCATGCCGTGGCGCAAATGAACTACGGATTCGTGCACTACTTCGGTCTTGGCGTGACCCCGAACGAAGTTGAAGCCGCGAAGTGGTACCGTAAAGCCGCCGATCAGGGTCTGGCCGACGCCCAATTCGTCCTGGGTACCATGTACGCCGCGGGTCATGGCGTGCCGCACAGCTTCGCGGATGCCGCCCGATGGTATCTCGCGGCCGCCGAACAGGGCCTCGCCGATGCGCAGAACCTCCTGGGTTCCCTGTATGCCGAAGGCGAGGGCGTGCTCCTGAGCTACACCGAAGCAGCCCGGTGGTTCCGTTTGGCCGCGGATCAGGGCCTTGCGGAAGCGCAGTACAACCTGGGATCCCTGTACGCGATGGCCGCGGAACAGGGGGATTCGTCCGTCGACCCGGGTGCCATCGGCGCGGCGGGACCGGGCGTGACGCAGAACTACACCGAAGCCGCGATGTGGTACCGACTGGCGGCCGAACAGGGACTGTCCGACGCCCAGTACGCCCTCGGCAACATGTACGCCGAGGGACTGGGCGTGGCGCAGAATTTCGAAGAAGCGGCCCGGTGGTTCAAACTGGCCGCTGAATCGGGAGATTCGGTGTCTTCGGTGAATCCTGGCGAGACCGGCGTGGATGACTTCGCTTCTTCTGCGAATGCCGGCCGGCACGATGCGGACGATCCGAATGAAGCGGAAGAAGCGGTAGAAAGCGCGCAAGGCGAAACGGTCGATGACGAAGAGACGGTGATCGACCGCAGAACCACCGTAGTCGTTCACCCGGGTCTGTTACCGGGACATTGGCCCTGGTGGTGCGAACCTGTTCTGATAAGAGGCGGCGTGTACGTACCCTGGAACTGTAGAACGGGCGTCTACTGGCGTTTGTACGACCCCTGGCTGTTCGTGGGATTCGACCCGTGGCCCCATCCGAGAAGACGATGGGGACGCAACGTGATCGTCGTCGACCGAAGGTACCGGAATGTCCGGCGTGGATTAAAGCCTGTTCGGGGAATACGGCGGCATCCGTACCGCGCGGTCAGGCCGGATCGTAACCGAACGGCTGTTTCGTCCAATAAGGGCAAGGGTCCTCCCGGACGATTCGATCGGCTCCGGCGGGATGAGTGGAAGCAACCGGATCGCATCAGGAGACCGCGTTTTGATGAATCGAATTCGCCGAATCGCAATCCAAACCGCGGTAAGCAGGTATCGAATACCACCAGAAATCCGGACCGTGACCGGCGGGCAACGGATGTGCGGGCCGGCTCGGGAAGAAGCAGGGAGGATTTTGTCAGGGTAAACCAGCCCTCGAGCCAGAGAGCCAAGCATAAACAGCGAAACTCGCCGGCCCGCGTAAGGCAGTCCGACCGGAATGTCCGGGAACAGACTCGAAACTCACCGAGCGTTCGCCAGCAGCCGCGCAGTACCCCGAATGTTCGCCAGCAACCGCGAAGCACCCCGAGCGTCAGGCAGCAACCACGAGGCACGCCAAACGTCCGCAAGGGCGGGTCAACGCCATCGTCCGGCCGCAAGTCCGGTTCACCCGGCCGTCCCTCGAATTCGGGGCGGAACAAACGGAAGAAGTGAGAAGGACGCGGACTCCGCTGGATGGCGTTCGGCGCGGTTGTAATTCGTTACCCGGAAGTGATGCAGTTCTCACGCAACATGTAGCGAGAATCCAGGGGTGGGACTTGATCGGGATTCCTTGTCCGGCACTTGACTTTTCATGCGTAAACCTATAAACTAAGTCATGTGGACTTAGTTCTGCCTGTAGACTATAACCCACTCATACGATCATGCGATCTTTAACTTGGGGAACGACCAATGCGCACCGTGAACATGCACGAAGCAAAGACTCACCTGTCCAGGCTGGTCCGGGATGCCGTGAACGGTGAACCTTTTATCATCGCACGGGCGGGCAAACCCGCTGTAAAAGTCGTCTCAGTGGACTCGGAAAACCAGGGCGCGGTACGTAGACTGGGGTTTCTGGAAGGTTCAGTTTCGGTACCGGACGACTTCGGTCAGATGGGAGCCGAAGAAATCGCAACGCTTTTCGAGGCCGAGCAGTGATCATTCTGCTGGACACACAGGTTCTGCTTTGGGCTGCGAGCGCGCCGCAGCGATTGTCCGACGAGGCAAGGGACATGATCAGACATCCAGGCAACGAACCGGTGTTCAGCGCCGCATCCCTTTGGGAGATTGCCATAAAGCACGGTCTGCAGAGGAAGGATTTTGCTGTTGATCCGCACCTGTTGCGAAGCGCGCTGTTGAAAAACGGCTACAGGGAACTGCCCATTACGAGTGCGCACGCCGTCGCGGTAACTCACCTTCCGTTGATACACAGAGACCCGTTCGACCGTATCCTGGTGGCGCAGGCGCAGACCGAGCGGATGACGCTGTTGACGACCGACGCGACCCTGGGACATTATCCGGGGCCCATCCGAGTGCTTGGCTGACCGACAGGCGCGGAAGCCTTCTCGGGCAACGCTGTATATGTGTACGGACCGTGTATAATATGAGCTATGAGCATATCCGCTCCTTATGGCTGACCGGACGGCAATCTGCATGACGAATATGCAAAAGAATCCAATCAGTTGAAGCAGACTGACCACATGACCACCCTCTCCATCACCACCCCCATGCCGCCCCCGTCCTGGGCGCTCCTGCAGAAGGAGTCCCTGAATGCCCAGGCCCGGGCCTGCGAGTACTTCTACGACCGCTACTTCGACGAGCGGGGCTACATGCGCTGCGTGCCGCGCTGGGGCGGCGACGACGGTCCGGACGACGCCATCGAGAACCTGACCGGATGGCCCATTCTCTACATGATGGGCGGTCCGGAGAAGCTGCTCGACCTGTGCAACCTCGCCCAGGACGGGCATATCCTGCAGTACACCGAGGCGAAGACGGTGGACGTGCCCTTCTGCCGGGACGGGATGTACTACAAGGAATTCCCCGTCATGTTCGACTGGCTCCACAATGGCGAGAGCATGTCGGTCTTCGGCGATCTGGGCCTCTGCGAACCGGAGGCAGAGGAATTCGAGCGCCGGGTGCGGCTGTGGTCCGGTTTCTACATGGACGAGGATCCGGGGGCGCGGAACTACGACCCGGAACACCGGATCATCCGCAGCCTGTTCAACGGGAGCCGGGGTCCCATGCTCCGAAAGGCCACGGCACTGGACTGGACGGGGGATCCCATCGAGGAGGGCCGCTTCGTCCTGGCCCACGGCGAGCGCAACTACCAGGAGATGCTGGCGCACTTCAAAGACTACACCGACGTGATTGGAGACCATCCCTCCAACATGCTCGCGACGGGCCTCGCCTTCAACGCCTACGCGCTGACGGGCGAGGACAAGTACCGGGACTGGATCCTGGAATACGTGGACGCCTGGGTCGAACGCACCCGGGCCAACGGCGGTATCATCCCCACCAACATCGGGCTGGACGGGACCATCGGCGGCGCCTGCGACGGAAAGTGGTACGGGGGATGCTACGGGTGGGGATTCACGACCGTCGCGCCTCAAACCGGTCAAATCGTTCACCGCGACACGATTCAGTTGAGCCTCGCGGGCTTCAGCCACGCGCTGCTGCTGACCGGGGACCGGGCCTACGCGGTGCCGTGGAGCGAGATGATCGACCTGGTCAACGAGAACGCCCGCGAAGAGGACGGCACGACCCTGTATCCCCGGAAGTACGGGGACGACGGCTGGTACGGCTTCACCCCGGAACCGTATAGCGCAGGGGCGATGGAGACCTGGTACTGGTCGATGTCGGACGCGGCCCGGGCGCGCTGCCCGGATGACCCGTGGCTGCGTTACCTGGCCGGTGAGAATCCCGGTTACCCCGACGAGGCTTTGCGCGCCGACCTGGCGACGGTCCGTGAGAAGGTGGAGTGTGTGCGAAACGACCCGATGACGCCGGACACGCGCCTGTCCGACAATACGAACGGCTTCAACCCGGCGGTTCCGGGCGCGGTCTTCCAGCAGACTATGGGCGGCCCCGCACCCAGGCGTGCCCAGGCGGTCCACTGCATGTTCCGGTATTTCGATCCCGTGGCGCGCCGGCCGGGCCTCCCGGCCGACGTGGCGGCCCTGGTCGACGCGGTCGGGGAAAAGGAGTCGGCGGTCACCCTGGTCAACACCAATCCCGTGCAGCCCGCGGAAGTGATCATGCAGGGCGGGGCGTACCGGGAGCACAGATTGGAATCGGCGTCTTTAGAAGGCGAAGCGGGTAAGGAGAACGGGCGGACAGCAGCGGTGAGAGGCGACTACCTCCGCCTACGCCTTGCGCCGGGTTCCGGGACCCGTCTCAAAATCGCCCTCGAGCGCTACGCGAACCAGCCCACCTTCGATTTTCCCTGGTAGGCCGAGTAATCTGACTACGCGAACCAGCCCACCTTCGATTTTCCCTGGTAGGCCGAGTAATCTGAGTATCTGGCCTCCTCATACTTCCGGTTTCGTCTTGAACCCCTCCCACGTCGCCACCCCGCCACCTGCCGTCCACTCATGGTCGTGACCCCCGTCAATCCATCACCCTGAACGGACTGTTCCCCACCCCGGGCCAGATCCGTATCACGCCCAGCGTCGCCCGGACGCCGATCCAGGCCGCCGTCATCATCCAGATCCAGTCCAGGGCGTGGGGACCGGCGAGCAGCCCGGCCGCACCCACGCCGGTCGCCAGGATCACGGCGTTCCTCAGGTACCGGTAGTCCCCCGAACCCCAGTGGAGCCCGTCGGTGGCGAAGGCCAGCGCGTTGAGGGGCTGGACGGCGATGGCGATGATCCAGGCCGAATAGAAGTAGGGAACGGCGCTGGCGGGCACCAGCAGGTCGACCACGAACGCGCTCCCCAGCCACAGGACGAATCCGAGCAGGCAGCCCGACCACACGCTCCACAGGCAGACGATCCTGGCCACCTTCCTGGCGGATAGGACCCGGTCGCCGCCGAGGAAGTAGGCCACCAGGCTCTGGCCCGTGACGGCGAGGGCGTCCAGCACGAAGGTGCCGAACATCCACACCTGCCGGATTGCCTGGTGTGCGGCCCCGATCTCCGCGCCGCCGTGCGTGGCTTCGCGGGTCGTCAGGAGCAGAAACAGGTTCAGGACGCCGGTGCGTATGAAGAGATCGGCGCCCGCGCGCATCAGCCGGCCGACCGCGCCGAAGTCCACCTGGAAGGACCAGCCGAGCTTCCGCCTGACGATCCAGATGGACCATACCGCACCGATCCAGTATGCGACGACGCTGGCCACCGCCGCACCGGCGATACCCAGCGCGGGTACGGGTCCCGCGCCGAAAATGAGGATGGGGTCGAGCGCGATGTTGATGCCGTTGATGCCGAGGGCGATCCAGAGCGGCGAGCGCATGTCTTGCAGCCCCCGCAGCGCTCCGCTGGCGGTCAGCGTGATCAGGATGGCCGGCGCGCCGAACCAGCGCCACCAGATATAGTCCACGGCCCCGTCATGGATCGCGCCCGAAGCGCCGAGCAGCGTGGCCAGGTGCGAGGTGAGCGGAACGCCGAGGAGGACGATCAGCAGTCCGAACGCCATGCTCATGATGAGGCCCAGGCTGCTCATGGAAACGGACCGGGACCGGTCGTTGTCGCCCTCGGCCTGGGCTACTTCGGTCTGGGTACTGATCCCGAGGAAGTTGAATACCCAGAAGAGACCCGACAGGGCCACGGCGCCCACCCCGAGGGCAGCCAGGGACTCGGCGCCGAGCCGCTTGATGAAGGCGGTGTCCACGAGACCGGTAAGCGGTTCGGCGATGAGCGAGAGCAGAACGGGAAAGGAAAGCCGTACGAGGGTGGCGTGGGGTTTGCGGGTAAAGGGATGGTCTGACGAGGTGCCCACGGACTTGGATCGGCTCCTATAAACTCACCGGGCGAACCGGTCGACCGCCAGGAGATCGAGGTCGATGCCGGTGCGCTCGCCGTCCAGGATCTGGCGGACCAGCTTCCCGGTCACCGGACCGAGGGAGACCCCGATCATGGCATGGCCGGCGGCCACGATCAGATTGGAAATGCCCGGGGCCCGGCCCAGAAAGGGCAGGCCGTCCGGCGTGCAGGGACGCAGTCCGCACCAGGTCTCGACGATCTCGTGCGAGCCCACGTCGAAGGACGGCAGGTATCTGGGGACGGCGCCGAGTATGGCGGCGACGCGGCGCCGGTTGATGGTCAGGTCCATGCCGGCCAGTTCCAGGGTGCCTCCGATACGCAGCGTGTCGCCCATGGGCGTGACGGCCACCCGGGACTCGCTCAGCATGAAGGGCTGTTCCGGCCAGCCGGACGGCCGTCTCAGGGTAACGCTGTACCCCTTGGCCGGCTGGATGGGCAGCCGGACGCCGGCGAGTCTGCCGAGCGCGGCCGACCAGGAACCCGCGGTGAGCACGACCTCGTCCGCCGCGACGTCGCCCCGGGTCGTGTGGGCAACCGTGACGCGGCCCTTTTCTTTTGTGAAGCCCGTTACTTCCGCCCCGGGCCGCACGTCAACCCCCTGCCGCTCCAGGTACGCCGCCAGGCTGCGCACGAATTTGGCGGGCGTCAGATGAGCGTCCTGCCTGAAGTGCAGGCCGCCCAGGGCATTCAGTTCCAGCCCCGGAAGTGCATAGGCCAGACCCTCCGGCGTGAGCTCGTCGATTTCAAGCCCGTAGGAGGAGAGGAGGCGGGATTCCTCTTCGCCTTCCTCCATCCCCTCCGGCGTACGATACAGGGCCAGCACGCCCCGCCGGTGGTAGTCGAACGCCACGCCCTCCAGCTTATCCATCCCGTCGAAGAGCGCAAGGCTCTGCAGGCTCAGGTCCCGGATCAGCGGAATAGCCCGGTGCATCCTGTCTTCGCTGCTCGCCTTCCGGAACGCCCACAGCCAGCGGATCAGCGATGGGTCCGGCCGCGGCTTGATGTAGAAGGGGCTGTCCGGCCTGAACATCCACTTCAGGCCCTGCGCCACGACGCCCGGCGCCGCGAGCGGCACGCTGTGGCTGGGCACGACGAGGCCCATGTTGCCGTGTGACGCGCCGGACCCGATCTCCCCGCGGTCCACGAGCACGACGCTGCGCCCCACTTCGCGCAGGTAGTGGGCGGAACAGACCCCCACCGCTCCGCCCCCGATGATCAATACGTCTGTTTTGTCCATGAAGATAGCGGGAGGTCAGGGTGGCGGACGGCCAGGTCAAGTCCACGGTGCGCGTCAGGCAACACGCCGGTTGGTTCCACGCATCCCGCGGCGGTTCAGTGGCGGGCGATGTACATTTCCGTGAAGTTCACGGTCTGAATCGATATGATCGGCACCACGCGGCCGTCCCGGTCCTGCTTGACGCCCCGGAGATAGGGTTTCCGCAGTTCGGTGATCACCGGATGGAAGAGAAAGACGGCCCCCGCCTCCTCCGCCAGGATACGCTCGGCCCGGGCGTACAGGTCGTAGCGCACCGCGGGGTCCATATGGGTATTGGCCCGGTCGAGCAGTTCGTCGAACTCCGCGTGCAGCCAGTCGTGGCGGGCGTATCCCCTGGGCTGGGACCGCCAGAGGAGGCCGAGCATGTTGGACGGGTCCGGGTAATCGTAGACGAAGACCAGCATGCCCATGGGGATCTGCCACTGGAACAGGTTTTCGTTGAAAATGTTGCGCTGCTGGTACCTGATCTCGAGCTCGATGCCCAGGGTCTCCCTGAGCATGGCCTGCACGGCCTCTCCCGCGATCCGGTTGATCCCCGTATCGGCCACCCGCAGCCACAGCTCCGTGCGGGGGAAACCCCGTCCCTCCGGATAGCCGGCTTCCGCCATCAGCCGCCTCGCCTCTTCCGGATCGTAGGTCTGGGACGCCTTGAACTGTTCCCCCGAATAACCTGGAAAGCCTGGAGGGAGCATGGAATAGGCCGGGATGGCCAGGTCGTTGAGGACCGTGCCGCTCAGCACCGTGCGGTCGATGGCACGGGCGATGGCCCGTCTCACCCGGGCGTCGTCGAAGGGAGGCTGCCGGGTCTGGAAGAACAGGTACCAGGTGGTGAACTCCGGCATCCGGTGGATTTCCCGGGCGAGCTGCTCATCCTGGAGCACCCGCTCGTAGTCTATCGGGTCCAGGCGGTAGGCGTCGATCTCGCCGTTCTCGTAGGGCAGGGTGCCCGGCCGCTGGGCCCCGATGAACTTGACGATGATCTCCTCGAGCAGCGCCTTGTGGGGACCGTTGTAGTTCGGGTCCAGCGCGAAGGTCATGTCGGAACCCGTGTTCCATTCCGCCAGCCTGTAGGTGAAGTTGGACACGCAATGTTCCGGCTCGGTCCAGGTAGCGCCGTGCTTTTCCACCTGCCACCGCGGCACGGGCGATGAGGTGATGAAGGAAACGATATAGGGCAGGTACGGACAGGGCCCCTCGGTCTCGATCTGGAAGGTGAGGTCGTCCACCGCGCGGATCCCCACCTGCTCCACGTCCGTCAACTCGCCCTGGTTGAAGGCCCGGCCGTTCTTTATCACGTAGTAGAGGAAGGCGTAGATGTTCCCGCTGGCCGGATCCAGCATCCGGCGGAAGGAGTATTCGAAATCCCGGGCCGTGACGTCCCGCCCGTCGCTCCAGCGCGCGCCTTCGCGGAGGTGAAAGGTCCACGTCCGCCCGTCCTCCGAAGATTCCCAGCGGTCCGCCGCGGCGGGCACCAGTTCGTTGTTCTCGTCCAGCAGCACCAGGCGCTCGAAGGCGAAGTACGTGCCGTCGGCCTCGTAGGCCGCCACGCTGATGTCCAGGGTCGATGGCTCGCGGAACATGTACCGGAACCGCTGCCGGTCCGGCGGGGCCGCGTCCTCCGGCAGCTGGCGGCCGATGGAATTGACCCGGGTTTCGCCGCCGGGCTGCCGCGGATTTTCGTCGGCGCCGCAACCGCTCAGAAACAGCAGGGAAACCGCAAGGAAGACGTATCCGGCGAGACCGGCGAGACCGGGGGATCCGGCGAGACCGGCGAGACCGGGGGATCCGGCGAGACCGGCGAGACCGGGGTATCCGGCTGAACCGACACCTTTTGAAAAACCACCCATGAAGATATCCCCTGTTTATCCCGTCAGCCGCACTTCGGCAGATGTTCCGTGTAGAATCTCACCCAGTTCCGATACATGATCTTCTCGATGTCGTCCCGGGCGTAACCCCGTTCCTCCAGTATGGGGACCAGCAACCCGTAGTCTGCGATCGAATCGACTTCGCAGGGCGCTCCGTCTGTGCCGCCCTGCCCGTCGGTGTCGCCTCCGATCGCCGCGTGACCGGCGTTGCCGGCCACCTGGCACACGTGATCGATATGATCGGCCACGTGGCGCAGCGAGATCTCCTCGCGGCGGAAGTGGTCCCGCCGGCTGTACCCGTCGGTGTTCGACCAGTCGAGGGTGAACCACGGACAGAGCATCCAGGTGTCCATGGACGCGCCGATGACGCCGCCCCGTTCGATGACGATGCGGAGCTGTTCGTCGGAGAACTGGCGCTGGCCGGGGACGAGGGCGCGGCAGTTCTGGTGGCTGGCCAGCACCGGCCCGTCGTACAGGTCCACGGCCTCGAAGAAGCTTTCGTCTGAAATGTGGGTCAGGTCGAGGAGCATGCCGCAGGACTTCATCTCCCGGAGCAACTCCCTGGCGGGCGGGAACAGGCCGCCCTCCGATCCCGTGCCGCGGGCATAGGTGCTGGGACCGTAGTGAGTCAGGCTTACCACGCGAACGCCGGACTCGAACCAGTCGTGGACCTGGCCCGGCCAGAGGATGGGATCGGCGCCTTCCATGCCGAGGATGAAACCCACGGGCAGTCCGTCCGCGTCCTCAGCCGCTTCCCAGGTGTCGACGTGCTCCGCGAGTGCCTGCCCGTCCGTGAGTACGACGCCTTCGCCTTCTTCCGCCAGCACGTGGTAGTATGCCAGCTGGCCGCGGGCGGCGCCGTGGACGGCCGCGGCACCCCGGAGACCGGACAGTACGCTGTTCGCGCGCTTGCGGCGCACGGTGAACTTCATCAGGGCGGCCGCGACCCGGCCGCGGCGCATCTCGGGCAGGCAGGCGAAGGCGACGTTGCCCGGGTTGTCGTCGTCGTCGCGCAAGTCCGCCAGGGAACGCGTGAGATCCCTGTTGAGCTCGATCCCGCCATAGGCCATGGGATAGTCGCCGTCGAAAATGAGCATGAAAAACGATACCGGGCGGCCAGGGGAGTGTCAACACAATTCACCCCGGCAATCCCTTTTTGACCGACGCGGATCGCCTGTCCTTGCAATTGCTTCACCCAGTTCGTATACTATGCGTCCGTGAAACCAACAGGCGTCCGTGAAACCCGGATCGTGGTCTGTTCGTCTTATCTGTAAGGCGATTCCGTTCAAGGCGATCGTACCGGCAGATAAGGATACGTACACTATGCGCGCGTGTGTGCTTGTGGAACCCGGACGGATTGAAACGCGCGACGACGTCGGCATGCCCGTCGCGGGGCCGGACGACGTGGTCGTGGCGGTCAAGTCCGCGCTGACCTGCGGAACCGATCTGAAGGCATTCCGGAGAGGGCACCACCTTATGCCGCCCCCGACGCTGTTCGGCCACGAGTTTTCGGGAGTGATTTCCGACAAAGGTAACAGGGTGGAGAAGTTCTCCATCGGACAGCCGGTCATGTCGGTGCACACGGCGCCCTGCGGGGAATGCGTATACTGCCGCCGGTCGCTTCAGAACCTGTGTCCGAACCTGACGAAGACGATGGCCCTGGGCGCGTACGCAGAGTACCTGCGGGTTCCCGGCACGGTCGTCGACGTGAACATGTACCCCAAGCCGGGCGGCCTGGGCTATCGCGAGGCCGCCATGCTGGAGCCCCTGTCCTGCGTGGTCTACGGCATAAGCCAGGCCCCGGTAAGGGACGCGGACTCGGCCGTCGTCATCGGCGCCGGCGCCATCGGACTGCTGCACGTGATGGTGCTCAAGGAAATGGGGGTGAGGCAGGTTATCGTGTCGGGACGCCACGACTACCGGCTGGAAATGGCGAAAACGGTCGGAGCGGATCTGGTCATCGACAGCGCCGGCACGCATGCCGCGGATGCCGTGCTGGAGGCCACGGGCGGCCTTGGATCGCCGGTCGTCTTCGAGTGCACGGGGCTTCCCGCGGTCTGGGAAGAGGCGGTAACAATGGTCAGCAGGGGCGGGTGCGTCATCCTCTTCGGCGGGTGCCCGGGCGGCACGACGGTCACCTATGACACCGCGAGGCTCCATTACGACCAGATCACCCTCAAGGGCATCTTCCACTTCACCCCGGAAGCGGTCCGCGGCGCCCACGATCTGCTCGCGGGCGGGCGGCTCGACGTTTCCCCCCTGATCACGGGAGACCGCGCGCTGGAGGAAGTGCCGGAGACCTTCAGGACCTTCCTCGGCAAGAATACGATGAAGTATGCGATCATTCCCTGATCCCCGGGGGCATCGACCATGAAAGCCGCAAAGGTCTACGATATCGACGATGTCCGTATCGAGGAGATGGACACGCCGGCCGTCACGGCGCGGGACGCCCTGGTCAAGATGCGCAGCTGCGGCATCTGCAGCGGAGACGTAACGCCCTGGTATATCCGGCGTAAGGCGCCCATCGTCATCGGGCACGAACCGACCGGCGTCATCGAAGCGCTGGGCGGCGAGGTGGAGGGGCTTTCCGTGGGAGACCGTGTGTTCATCCACCACCACGCGCCCTGCTACCGGTGCCGCCACTGCCGCCGCGGCAACTACACCATGTGCGCCACCTGGAAGAAGACCCGGCTCGACCCGGGCGGGGCCGCCGAGTACGTCCGCGTTCCGGAGATCAATCTCAGGTACGACACCCTGGTGCTTCCGGATTCGGTATCCTTCGACGACGGCGCGCTGATCGAGCCCCTGGCGTGTTCGGTGAAAGCGGTGGAGCGCGCCCGCATCCGTCCGGGAGACATCGTACTCGTCATCGGGCTGGGTCTCATGGGGATGTTGAACGGGATCGCGGCCCGGCGCTACGGCGCGAAGACGGTCATCGGGGCAGACAGCGTTCCCTATCGGCTGGGCAAGGCGCTCGAACTCGGCATGGACCACGTGGTGGACGTGGGGGAGCATGACCTCGCGGAGTCCGTGCGGGAGCTGACCGGCGGGATCATGGCCGACGTGGTCATCGTCGGACCGGGAAGCATCGCCGCCATGCAGGCCGGCCTGACCTGCGTGGGCAAGGGCGGGACCGTGCTCCTGTTCATGTCCCCGCCGGAGGAGGATGTGCTTGCCTTCAGGCCCTTCGACCTGTACTTTAACGACGTATCGATCGTATGCAGTTATTCCTGCGGTCCCGACGATACCCGCATGGCGCTGGACCTTATCGAGGCCGGTGTGGTGACTTCCGACCAGGTCGTTACCCACCGATTTCCTTTATCGGAGACAGGGCGGGGCATGGAGGTCACCGCCGCCGCGCAGGATTCCCTGAAAGTGCTGATTCAAATCAATGCGTGAAACTCACAAGAACGCGTTTGCCCGCAAGTCCACCGATTAGAAGGAGGAGCAGAAATGTCTGAGTATGATATCCGGGAACAACTCCCCGGCAGCAACATTCCCTATCTGAAGATCGCCATCGGCATCGTTGTGCTCCTGGTGTTGTACAACTCCTATGCCGTAATAGGCGCCGGTGAGCGCGGCGTGGTGTTCAGCAAGTTCGGTGGCGTCCAGGACCGCGTCCTGTCCGAAGGCCTGCAGTTCAAGCTGCCCTTCATCGAGGACGTGATCCCCGTCGACGTCAAGATCAAGAAATCGGAAACGGCCGCCACGGCTTCCACGAAGGATCTTCAGACGGTTTCGTCCACGATCGCCTTGAACTACCACGTGGATCCCGGCGCCGTGAACACGGTCTACCAGGAAATCGGCATCTTCTTCAAGGAACGGGTCATCGATCCGGCCGTGCAGGAAGCCGTCAAGGCGGTGTCCGCCCAGTATACCGCGGAGGAGCTGATCACGCGCCGCGCGGATGTCAAGGATGAGATCAAGGAGTCTCTCACGGAACGGCTGATAGCCTTCAATATGATCGTGGACGAGTTCAACATCGTCGACTTCGCCTTTTCACAGACCTTCAACCTGGCGATCGAGGCCAAGCAGACGGCCGAGCAGCAGGCCCTGAAGGCCCAGCGCGACCTCGAGCGCATCCGTATCGAGGCCGAGCAGAAAGTCGCAACCGCCGAGGCCGAGGCAGAAGCGCAGCGTCTGCAGCGGGCCACGATCACGCCAACGCTGCTTCAGCTTCGCGCGATCGAAAAATGGGACGGTCATTTCCCGCAGGTCATCGGCCAGGCCATGCCCTTCATCGATCTGAAGACGCTCGGGCCCCAGGGCAGGTAGGGTGCCCGCGCCGTCCCGGACCAGGCAGGGTGCCCGCGCCGTCCCGGACCAGGCAGGGTGCCCGCGCTGCCCCGGACAAGGCAGGGTGCCCGCGCCGTCGTTCGAACACAGCGCAGTCGACACACCCCGCAAGCTACGGGTAGACAGGAGCCATACATGATCGGTTTGAACAGTCCGGAATTCACGCGAGCCGTCACCTCGCAGTGGGACGGCGAACGGGGTCCGGACGGACGCCCCGTCGTGCCCGGCAGCATTCTGGAACGGATGAAGCAAGTCACCATCGAGGAAGCCTGGGGCGTCATAGGTGGGAAGGGATACAACTACCAGTTCGCGGGGGACTGGCAGATCCTCCATCCGGACCGCACCCTGGTCGGCCGCGCGGTGACCGGCGTCTACGTGCCCACCCGGCCCGACCTGGAAACGGCCGTTCAGGCCGACGGCGCGAAGAACGGCTGTATCGGCGGCCAGAACTCCTGGGTGATCGACACGCTCGAACCCGACGACGTGATCGTCATCGACCTCTTCGGCAAGGTGAAGTTCGGCACATTCGCCGGCGATAATCTCGGAAACTCCATCTACGCCAAGACCGGTACCGGCATGGTCATCGACGGAGGTATCCGGGACCTGCAGAGGTTGTACGAGATCCCGATGATGTCTTACATCCGGGGGGTCGATCCCACGGCGATCGCGGACGTGACCCTGCTCGGCATCAACGTGCCGGTCCGCATCGGACTCGAAGCCACCTGCGTACCCGGGGACATCGTGCTCGGCACACGGGAAGGCGTCATCTTCATCCCACCGCACCTGGCGGAACAGGTCGTCATCGAATCGGAAGAAACCCGGATGCGGGACGCATGGGGACATCAGCAGCTTCGCGAGGGGAACTACACGCCCGGCGAAATCGACCGCGAGTGGACACCCGAAATGACGGCTGAGTTCGAGGCCTGGCGGAAGCGGCAGGCCGCGGAAAACGGCTAGCCGGACGCTTCATTACGCCGAAAATGCCGGAATCTACCACCACGAATCCCCGATCGAGCGGAACCCCGTTCGATGTATCGTGCCGGCCATGTATTTTGAGCTTGGCAAAGGGCGGCTTCTTTGTAGATTGTTAGAACGGTTCGTATTATTTCTTTCCATATTACACTATGGCCAGACCATATTCCCCCACTCTGCTCGGATACGTCCTCCTGGGCCTGCTGAAACAGCTTCCCCGATCGGGCTACGACGTCCGCATGGAGATGGAAACGACACCGCTGGGGCATTTCAGCAGCAGTCCCGGCTCGATTTACCCCGCGCTTCAGTTACTGAAGAAAAACGGCTTCATCGACAGCGAAGTCTTCCACCGCTCCCGGCTGAAGCCGAGAGAAGTGTTTCACCTGACCGAGAAAGGGCAAAAAGCGCTTCGCGCGTGGCTGCTCAAGAGGCTCACCGTAGCCGACCTCCGGGGCAACCTCTCCGAGTTGATGCTCAGGTTCCGGTTCATGGATGAAACCGCGAGCGACCAGGAAACCCTGCGGTTTCTCACGGACTTCCGCCGCAAGGCCAAGACCTTTGCCAGCATCCTCAAATCAGAAACCAGGGCGCAGACCGAATCCTCTCTCCATTACGGCCTTTCGCTGCAACGGGAGATTTCGATGATACAGATGCACCTGGATTGGGCGAACCAGGCCATAGCGGCATTCGAAGCCTCGAAGTCGAATCAGCCGTAATCAAACGGCATAGGCCGTAATCAGGTCGAATCAGCCGCGATCAGGCGGCATAGGCGGTAATCAGGTCGAATAAACCGCGATCAGCCGGTTTCCGCGAAAACCCGGCTGAGGACAACCCCGAACCCGGAAAGGCATCGGAAACCCATGCGACCGAACAGGCTCAGGAGCATCCTGAACGAAGGCCGGCCCTCCCTGGCTACCCATATCCACACCGTCTGGCCCTCCGTGGTCGAGCTCGTGGGACATACCGGGCGGTACGATTACGTCGAGTTCGTGGGAGAGTACGGACCCTACGATCTGCATGACCTGGACAACCTCGGCCGCGCCGCCGAGCTGCACGATCTCGGCCTGATGATCAAGGTCGACCAGGAGCCGCGGGGGTTCCTGGCGCAGCGGGCCATCGGCTCCGGGTTCCAGAGTATCCTCTTCGCCGACTGCCGGACGCCGGACGATTTCCGTGCCTGCGTGGACATCGCGCGGCCGGATACGCCCGAATCCCGCGGGACGTACGGCGTCGCGACGCGGAGGTTTTCCTACATGGGGTACGGCGGCGGCCAGGACTACGTGAACGCCCTGGACGAGATCGTCGTGGCGGTCATGATCGAGAAGGGTCCCGCGGTGGACCACCTCGACGAAGTCCTCGATATCGACGGGATCGACATGATCCAATGGGGACCGGCCGACTATTCCGTCAACGTGGGCAAGATCGGCCAGAGAGAAGCGGTCAAAGGCGTCGAACGCACGGTGATCGACAAGTCCCTGGCCGCGGGCAGGAACCCCCGCGCGGAGATCAACACCGCGGACGAGGCCCGGTACTACCTGGACCTGGGCGTGCGGCACTTCTGCATCGGCACGGACGTGCATATTCTGCACGGGTACTGGGGACGGGAGGGAGACGATATGCGCAAGGCGCTGGACGGCGCCTAGGTCCCGCCCCGCCAGGATCTGCCTGGCCCTTCAGGATCATACATGCCCGTCCCGCCAGGACCATACATGTCCCGCCCCAACCTCCTCTTCGTATTCGACGACCAGCACCGGTACTCCGCCATGGGTACCAGCGGCAATACCGTCGTCCAGACCCCTAACCTGGACCGGCTCGCCGCCGAAGGCATGGTGCTGGACCAGGCGTTCTCCAGCTGTCCCATCTGCTCGCCCTACCGCGGCCAGCTCATGACCGGCCGCTACGCCCACGTCAACGGCGTCATGGACAACGAGTACCTGCTGCGCCGGGACCAGGCCCTCCTGCCGGAAGTCCTGAAGCAACATGGCTATCGCACGGCCTACATCGGCAAGTGGCACCTGGGCTACGGTCCATACGGCGAGGAAGGCCGCTACGGATTCGATTACATGGCCGCCTACGACTGCAACCATGACTATTACGACGTGGCCTACCATGAGAATGAGCGCGGCCCCATTGAAATGGAGGGCTGGGCGCCGGAAACCGAAACCGACCTGGCGATCCGGTTCATGGAAGAGCACGTACGGGACCATGCAGTGGACCATGCAGGGGAACGCGCGGGGGAACACGCGGACCGCCCCTTCGCCCTCGTGCTGAGCTGGGGACCGCCCCACTGGCCTTACGACAAATACCCGGACGAGTACGACATCTACGACCCCGGGAAGGTCGATCTCCCGCCCAATGTCCCGGCGCAGTTCGCCGAATTCGCCCGGAGGGAGATCGCCCACTACTACGGCAACGTGACCGCGCTGGACAACCAGTTCGGCCGGCTGGAGGACGCGCTGGACCGGCTGGGCCTCCGTGACGATACCCTCGTCGTCTTCACCTCGGACCACGGCGACCACCTGAGCAGCCACGGCTACGGCAAGCCCATGGACCGGTGGATGCATCCCTCCTTCCGCGCCTCGAAGGCGACCCCCTACGAGGAGTCCATCCACGTCCCCTTCATCGCCCGGCTTCCGGGACGGATCGCGCCGGGGACGAGGAGCGGCGCCCTGGTGAGCAGCGTGGACATGATGCCCACCTTGCTGGGCATGGCGGACGTGCCCGTGCCCGGCGGCGTGCAGGGCATGGACCAGTCGCACGTACTGACGGGAAAGCCGGGGCCGCGAAATGACTCGGTCTATCTGCAGATCCTCGGTCCGGGGTGGCCACACCGGGGCGAATGGGTCGGCTACTGGCGCGGCATACGGACCGAACGCTGGGTATATGCACGCTGGCACGCGGATCAACGGGACACCCTGCTCTTCGACAGAAGGGACGATCCCTTCGAGATGAAGAACCTGGCCGGCGATCCCGCGTACCGGCGGATTCAGGAAGACTGCGAAGCGCGCCTGCGGCGCTGGATGGCGGAAACCGGCGATCCCTTCGATTCCGGTCCCCGCGACCCCGAGACGGGCATGCTGCTGCTGGGGCAGCGATTCAACGACGAGAAGTACGACAAGGGAGGATCCTGACCATGACGATTTCCTGCTGCACCTGGGCCCTGGGAGGAGCGGAAGCGGACGTGCTGGCGGGGGTCGCTTCGGCGGGGCCACGCCATATCGATCACCGCCCCTTTGATTTCAGGTCCGCCGAATCCCGCCGCCTGATCTCCGACCTCGAGCTCACGCCCGCGTGCATGGCGACGGGTTTCGGCATGCCGGAAGGCGCGTCGCTCGACGGGGCCGACGCGGACGCCCGGGCCGTAGCCGTCGAGCACACCCGGCGGGCCCTCGAGTACGCCCATGAGACCGGCATGCGACGGGCCTACCTGTTGCCTGGAGAAGAAGGGGACGGGGAGTCGCTGCGCCGGTACGGGGAGTCCGTGACCGGGCTCGCCGACGTGGCCGCCGGGTACGGCATCGAACTGAGCATCGAGCACTTTCCGGGCAAGGCCCTGCCGACGGTACAGGGCACCCTCGACTATATCGCCGGCCTGGGGCACGACAACCTGTACCTGCTGTTCGACATCGGACATGCTCAGATAACGAAGGAGGATCCTGCCGAAAGCGTCGCGGCGGCCGGCGGGCGTCTGGGCTACGTCCATCTCGACGACAACGACGGCCGGTCCGACCTCCACTGGGCCCTGCTGGACGGTGTGCTCACCGGGGACGTACTGAAGAACACGCTGGCCACCCTCGACGAAATCGGATACGACGGTCCGGTGAGCCTGGAGATGAACCCCGGTCTCCCGGACCCGCGGGCGGCCATAGAAGACGGTTACCGGGTGGTACGTTCCCTCTATCAGTCCACCACGGACCCGTCGTCGGCCTAATCGCTCGTCTCGCGTCGATGTGCGGAACGCGCTACCAGTCCACCACGGACCCGTCGTCGGCCTAATCGCTCGTCTCGCGTCGATGTGCGGAACGCGCTACCAGTCCACCACGGACCCATCGTCGGCCAGGTAACTCTCGCCGTTCCGCCAGTCGTGGTCGATCTGGTCCTCCATGGCGTCGTCGTCCAGCTCGATCCCGAGCCCCGGCGCCGTGGGCAATTCCACGAACCCATCCTTGAAGACGAAGGGCTTTTTCAGGTAACCCTCACCCAGCGTCGTGTGCTCCTGGGCGACGAAATTGGGGATCGAGGCGTCCAGTTGCAGGCAGGCGGCCAACGAGATGGGCCCCAGGGGGTTGTGGGGCGCGATGCCGCCGTAGTAGGCCTCGGCCATGCCCGCGATGAGCCTGACTTCGAAGATGCCTCCCGCATGGCACAGGTCCGGCTGCAGAATGGACGCGGCCTGCTTCTCCAGGATCTCGCGGAATCCCCACTTGGTGAATACGCGTTCGCCCGTGGCGATCGGCAGGTGGGTGCCCCGGGCGATCTCGGCGAGCACGTCGACGTTCTGGCACTGGACGGGCTCTTCCACGAAGAAGGGCTGGTAGGGTTCGAGTTCCTTGATGAGCAGCTTGGCCGTCTGGGGACTGACCGCCCCGTGGAAGTCGATGGCCAGGTCGATTTCCGGACCGGCGACTTCCCGCAGCCGGGCGAAGTGATTCGCGGCCGTGTCGATGAAGGCCTTGTTCTCGATGATCCGGGGCGGTCGCTCGGAGTAGGGCCCGGTCTTGAAGCAGGTGAAACCCTTCGCGATCCAGTCCTTGATCGTTGCCGGGTCGCCGCCGCCCTTGTACAGCCGGATCCGGTCCCGCGTCGGACCGCCCAGCAGCTTGTACACCGGCACGCCCAGGGCCTTGCCCGACAGGTCCCACAGCGCCTGCTCCACCCCGCTGAGTGCGCTGGTCAGGATCGGCCCGCCCCGGTAGAAAGCGTGACGGTACATGGCCTGCCAGTGGTGGACCACCCGGGTCGGGTCCTTGCCGATCAGATAGGGTTCCAGCTCCGCCACGGCCTGCGCGCAGGTCTTCGCCCGGCCCTCCAGGATAGGCTCGCCGAGTCCCACCAGGCCCTCGTCGGTGTGCATCTTGAGAAAGAGCCACCGGGGCTTGACCAGGAACGTCTCCAGCTTCGTGATTTTCATGATGGTCCTCTCCCGTTGGTTTCTCGCGCTACCGCGCCCCGCACGCCTGAAGGCACGCCTGCATGTGGCCGCGCGTCTCAGCGGCGATGACGCAGCACTGCTCCAGTGAATACTCCCGTGCCCCGATGACCTCGAGGTTGACCGGACCGACGTAGCCGCCGTCGTGCAAGGCGCGGATATACCCTACCAGGTCGATATCGCCCCGCCCGTTGGCCTGGTCCTCGGGCGCGCCGGGACCGGCCTGGCGGCCCTTGCAATCGCGGATGTGGACGTGGCGGACGCGCGGCAGCACGGCCTTGATGGCCTCGACGGGATTCTCGTCGGCGCGGTGGATGTGGGAGGGATCCATGTCGATCCCGAAGGCGGGCGACGATATGGCTTCCATGGCCCGCAGCGTCGTCGGCGTGTCGTCGATGCTGGCGCCCACGTGAGCCTTGACGCACAGCGTAACGCCGTAGGTCTCCGCCCGGTCCGCCAGCCTTCCGAGGGAGTCGATGGACGCCTGGAGGCTCTCTTCGTCGCCGGACGTGCCGCCGGGTCCGCAGTTGATGACCGGGATGCCGGTTTCCGCCGCGGCCTGGAAAGCGGACTCCATGATCTCTTCATCCTGGGACGGCTGCTCCATGGCCAGAAGCTCCAGGCCGTACTCCCGGGATAACCGCTTGATATCTGGCGCAATGGACCGCCAGTCCGACAGGACGAGGTGCTCGCTCATGCCGCTGATCGCCGACACTTCGATCCCGTCATACCCGGCCATGGCCAGGTATTTGAAGGCCGTTTCCATGTCGTACCCACCGAACAGTACCGAGTTGGCGCCGAGCTTCATGTTCTCTCCTTGCGTGGTTTACATCGCGTCAAATAGCTGAAAGCGTCGTTTTCAATCGCATCGGATCAGGCTGTCTCCAGGTTTCCGGATCGTACAGAACGGAACGGTCACTCATTATGGAACGGTGACTCACTATGGAACGATGACTCATTCAGTACTGTACCTTCACCACGGAATCGGTATCCCAGGATTCGATGGCGGCCTCGATGATCAACTGGGCGCGCAAGGCGTCTTCGGCCTTTGCGTCGATCTCCTCCGGCGCCGCGCCTTCCAGGTTCTGCTCGACCCAGCGGGTGATCCGCGACTCGAAGGTCTCGGAGAACCCCAACATGCCGCCCAGGTATTGATAGGTCTCCACTTCCCGGGAATGCCGGGGGTAAAATTCCAGCTGCTCGCAGGCTTCCCGAATGACGAACCGGGCGTCCGATCCCACGACCTCGCAGGTCTCCAGTCCATAGCTCCCCCCGGCGTCGTAGCTCCCCGTCAGGTGGCCCACCACGCCGTTTTCGAAGCGCATGTTGACCTGGACGTTGGACCAGATCTTCCGTCCCCTGCCCTTCTTGAAGAAGGCCTGGACCTTCTCCACGTCGCCGCAGAAATAGCGCATCACGTCGATGGAATGGGGATGGAGCGCCCGCATGTGGAAATGGGGCGAGCTCTCGTTGGGGTTGTTGATCCACATCGTCATGTTGATGATGTTCAGTTCCCCCAGCCGGCCGGCCTCGACCCACTCCTTCGCCCGCACCGCGGCCGGGGTGAAGCGGTGGTTGAGGTTGATCCCGTAGCGAAGGCCCCGTTCCCGCGCCAGCGCGACCATCTCCCTGGCCTTGGGGATCTCGTTGGATATGGGCTTCTCGCCCAGCACGGCGATGCCGCCGCCCAGCAGTTCCATCGTCGGTTCGTAATGGTCCCCGCCGTTCTCCACGCCGGCCGTGCAGACGCTCGCCGCGTCTACCTTCAGCCCGCTGTTCAGCAGGTCGCCGACGCTGTAGAACGCCTGGCAGCCGTATGCCTGCGCCGCCTCGTCGGCCTTGTCCTTCAGGGCGTCGCAAACGGCCACGATCGTGCATGCTTCATGTGCCTGGTAGTTCCGGGCGTGGTTGTTTCCGATGCCGCCCATGCCCACCACGGCGATATTCAGACCCATTTTCAAACGCTCCTTTGCGCAATCTCCGCTGTTCTCACTGAACGCATTAAGTTGTTAAATTCCAGTTACTTGCCCATGCCATTCCACCAGGGCGCCACGGCGCCCGCATAGCCCGCATAAGGTGGACGCCTTCCACCCCACTCGAACCGGCCCCCATCACCTGCTGCGCGCCTGCAGGCTGGCGGCCTGGTTCGGATCCCCGATGTGCATCGTGTCGTAGGCCTGCTGAGAGGACTTGAAGGCGCCCACGCCCTCGTGACCGTGCCAGTCTCCCTGCGTGAGCATGGGATTGCGCTTTCCGGTCTCCCGCACCCGCTTCCGGATCCAGGTATTCATCCGCCGCTTGAGCAGGTTGACCACCTCCGGGAGCTCCTCGGCCAGGTTGTTGTTCTCGTCCGGGTCCTCCACCAGGTTGTACAGCTCGACCGGCGGCTTGAAGTGGAAATCCGGCTCCAGGGCGACCATCAGTTTCCACTGCGGCGTCCGCCAGCCGTGCTTGCGCATCCACGTGCACTCGGTGATGTAGAACTCGCTGTCGAAGGAGGTAACCGTGCCGTCGACGAGCGACATAAGGCTGTCGCCGTCGAAGTCGATCCCCGTTTCGATTTCGGCCAGATCCAGGATGGTGGGGACGAGGTCCTTGTGCTGGTTGTATCCGCTGACGCGGGTGCCGGCGGGGATCCTGCCCGGATACCGGATGATGAGCGGCACGTGGAGCGTCACGTCGTAGAGGCCGTGGTGATCGAACCAGCATTCGTGGTCGTAGAGCGTCTCGCCGTGGTCCCCGTTGAGGATCACGATCGTCTCGTCCATGACGCCGCGGGCCTCGAGGGCGTTGAAGATCGACTGTATGCAGGCGTCCATGTACGCCACGGCGCCGTCGTACTGGGCGATGACGTAGTCCTTGTCGGTGATGCCCGGCGGCATCCAGGACTTGAAGAAGTCGCAGAAAGGCTTGAAGGCCATGACCGGATCCATGGACCGGTTCTTCGGGTCGCACTCGTCGCCGTGATAGAACATGCGCTCGTAGGGCGCCGGCGGCAGGTACGGCGCGTGAGGATCCATGTGGCGGAGAAACAGAAAGAAGGGACCGCGCCGTTTCGCGAGCCGGTCCAGTTCCGGGATGGCCACGTCGTTCAGGTTCTGCGCCTTGGGACTGCGCCCCTCGTTCCAGCTGCCCCAGCTCGGATACTCGTCGTACTTGTCGAATCCCCGGGACGACGGGTTCCCGGTAAAGCCCACGCAGGAAGTCGCGTATCCCTGCTCCCGCAGGATCTCGGGCAGCGTCTGCACGTCCTCCCGGAGCCCGCCCTTGTGCCGCAGGGCCACGACCTGGGTGCCGAAGGCGTCCAGGCCGGTCAGCATGGACGCGTAGGCGCTGGTCGTGGGGATATGGGCGCTGTACGTCTTCTCGAACAGTGCGCCGCCCTCGGCGAACCGGTCGATGTGGGGCGTGGTCTGCCGGTGATAACCGTAACAGCTCATGTGATCGGCCAGCAGGGAATCCACGCCCAGCAGCACGATGTTGGGACGCTTCTTGCGTCGCCGGCGGGTTTTAGCCATGGGTTGGTTTAACCTCCACTAAGATATAGTCTTCGTATCCCACCAATCCGCCCTGACAGTTGAACATTGGTAAGGTCAGTCTTCTGGTTCAGCGTTATTAGGTGAGTCCTTAGCCTGTGTTACTACAGTCACCCAAGTTGTGTTTCCTGACCCACTTTTTGCAGGTCGGTTTTCTGTTTTCCACACTCTGTCTTGCTCGCCAAATACCACGTCCATTGCTTTACGGACAAGATGATAGGCAATGTTGTCTTTATCATCCAGTACATCTGGCAGGTATCCTTTTAGACACTCTTTAACCCCCCTCCAGGGCACTCCATTTTGTTTTAAACGGTTCTGTATTTCAGTATCCCGTCTGAATTTGTCAATTGCAGCGTTTTTGTAAAGTGTCAATGGATCAGTCTCTGTGTCGGGAGCGGAATCATCGTATGGTGCTGGCTCCAACTTCACTTGGCTTGTCTCTTCTTCATGTTTCTCGTACTGAACCGATTGTCGAGCGTTTTCAACTTCCTGGGCGAATCTTTGGTGTAGGCTCTGCGCAGCTGTGTTTGCGCTTGGTATATTGTAATCGGGATCCAACACCTTGTAGAGACCCTCAAACGACAAAACCCTTGTGGGAATCGGGTAGCTTTTGCCACCTACGCTACTCCAGAATACACAATGTCCTGGAATCGGCTCGTTCAACAAAGACGAAAGGATATCGTCACTGAAGTGTGCATTGGCGTTTTTTACCGCCCTTAAATCGCCAGAGGAAAGTAGGTGGAATGCGAACCAGTTATCACCTTGACTTAGAATCTCACCTGAAATAGAGCCAGGTTGCTGAGTAATTAGAACTGCCCCCAAATCGTACTTGCGACCCTCCTTAACCCATGTCACATAAGGACCGTCTCCAGAACTTCCGGTAGAGCCAAGAACTGATTGTGCTTCTTCTACAACCGCAATCACTGGTATAGTTTCGGGTTGAGCCTTTGTGAATTCTTCTTGATTGTGGTCGAAAATCTTTTGAAGAATCAGACCGGACAAGACTAGTGCAGGCGCACCTCGCATTTGGGATACGTCGATAATGCAAATATGGCCTTCCTGAAGCGATGTAAGGAGCATGTCCAGCATCTGGCTACTTGGATCATGTAACATACGAACTATCGTTGTCATATTGGCTCGAGCAGCTACCATTTCAGCCTCTTGGCTTTTCTCTAACCTCAATAGCCTCATGACTGATTCTCCATCGGCACCATTGCCATCCTTATGGATCAGGTCGACCAGTTCAAACCAATCCTCATCGTTCATTCCCTTTAATTTCCTGACATTCTGCTGATCTTGTTTTTCTGGAGATAGCGCAATAGAAATCACGTCACTTGGACGTAACCGACGGACATCTAGTTTTATATCTCCTGCAACAAAGGAATTGTAAAAGTCACTCGGCCCTTGCTTGGGAGTGAATACTATCACCCTGTCTTGTAACCCTGGCACATCACATAACCCCGGCCTGCCTTTGTCATCTGGCCAAAAGTACTCGCCATCGGGGTCAAATATCACAGTTCCGACCGGTACCTTTCTACCGCCTCGTTTCTCCACCATTGGTGTGTTCTTGTAAAGGTTGGTGAAGAGCAGTTTAACCAGATTTGATTTACCAAATCCAGCACGTGCAAATACAAATGTTCGTCTCGATGCCAGATCCAGAACGTGAAACCTCGGAACCACCAATGGACTCCTGACCTGCATCCAAGGGGCGGGTTCAAGATTTTGGTCACCCCATGCATAGATAAATTCACCTAGTGCGAGATATCCAATTTCAGCAGCGTCATTGATATTGTGACCTGCGACTTCACGTAATATCTCATCCGTAAGAAACGCTACCCTACTTCCGACATGTGGAAGGCGACGATGGGAAGGTGCAAATACAAGGTCACCGTTTACGATTCGTAACACACCAAGTACTCTCATGTCTACCTGGTATTTGAGATACTGTTCGCGAAGATCTTCAGGAATCGGGCGTTCTTCAGCAACGGCCCTTATACCATAATCTTCACCGGCAGACGAAGCGAGACGCCCTTGTGACGATATAGAAGTTACTCGTCCTAGTACTGCTTCATACTCGTCTTCGAGCTGTACGACAAGGAACTGTCCGTGCATAGGCGCACGCTGATACTCATTTCTGTAAGGCAATACGAGATCGGCATGAAACTCCATACCACCTTCACTGAAACCTTTAAAAATGCCGGCCAACGTGTCCCTATCGAACAGTTTCATTCGTACCTCCGTGCCGAAACGTCACTGTGGAGACGCAACGCCTCCAGTGCAGGTATCTCATTTTCGCTAAGTAAGCCACGCACGGCTAAGAACATCTCGTCCTGAAGGATTTCAAGATCGAATTCAACGATTTCTGCGTATTCGTGTGCCTTCTGTAGACATCGCGGGTAAAATGGAACGGGGAAGCCGTCGACGGCGTCAGCGAGTAGGTAACCAAAGATCTCATCAGCATCAGAGGCTTGACTGCTCAGTACGTCGACTGACCATAATGGATCGCTTTTACGATCACCAAAACGTAGGAAATACATGTCGCCGGCTACAAACTTTGGCGCTTCTCCTTCGTCATCCTCAGTTTCTGCTCCTCTAGCGTATTCGGGCCATACATATGCTTTCGATTCCAAAGACCTAGGCACTCTGACATACCTAGAACCCTCCGCGTCGAACGTACCTTCAATTGCCATAGCTAGATTATACCGAGTAAGTACTTTGCTGTGCTTGGCGAGCCCTACCAATAAGACCTTTCGTTTTGTGTTCTGATAGGCTCTTACGATGGCTTGGTCAATCCTTTTGCGATAGTTTATGAAATACTCACCTCTGAATAACTTACTTCTCAGCAGTCCATCTCGAACAAATAGGGTATTTGTCGCGAAATCCCTATAGCAGATTCTATCGTACAAAGCTGCCCATTCGCAAAGGTCTCGGTACACAAGAACCCAAGATGGAGATATTTCATCTGGTGTTTCTCTAACTTTCCGACCGTCAGGTATCATGTGGCTCAATTGATTCAAAGTCCGCGGTGTAACGTTAAGGTCACACATCATTCGACCCAGTGCGGTGCGCGGTGAGCCATCTTCATCAAACTGTGCTCGACTTAAAATGTCCGTGTCAGTCGTAGGTGTTACAGCATCAAGACACAGCTGTTCACCGTACGAATCGACGACCCTAACGAGCTGAACATGAAATGGATCAAATACGAGGTTGTTGTTTCCGCCATCGCTTGCAACTAACGAAACCGATGTAGTCGTTCGGGGCTTAATGCTCCGTACGTCATTTGTTAGAAACCGTACCTCATCGCGAAGGTTATCTAACAAACAGCGATCTCTCGCTGTAGCGTCCCGAACAGTTTGCCGCAGTGCCGGTAGTTCCTCAGGATCGAACATGGGTTAACCCTCTAATTTAGCATACACATCGATTTCAGTCGCTGCTGAACCATTTACCTTACCAAACTGATCCGATTGCCGTCTACCGCTGCTGGCAGATCCTGCATCTTTCTTCCGAAGTATCCGCCAAGTGACTTCTGATGACTCCAAAGACTCACAAATAACACTATCAGCATCTAAGGGCCGGCTAGGCAAATTCCCAAACCTGACTATCAGTCTAGCGCCAGTCTCACATCGTTTTGCAACGCTGTTCCAAACAGATGACAGGGAATTCGTAAACAGTTTGGAGTGGTGAGATAGTTGACCTTCGCTACCATACTCCACAGTGTCGCTCCCTCCTAAGAACCAATTACGCAACCACTGATCCGGTCTATAGGATTGCATTCCAAAGTAGGGCGGTGACGTAATGACCCAATTGAACCTTCTTTTGAGCGGTACCAACTCATGAGTATTCCGAGCATCACCGTAGTATACTTCACCCTCTACCGGAGGTGCCATCGCTGAGAGCGAGTATCTAGCTCGACGAGCTATCGCATCGTGTACGTCAACATTCGGCGGTTTCGTTGTTGATAACCTTGACCAATAACGTATTGCTGCGGTGGGTTTCGTCGCATACGTTCGAGGCATTTGGTTTGAAAGGTATGTAGGCTGACTCTTATGGCGTGGTCCGTGAAGAATCCCAAGAATCAGTGCACGTAACACTATCTCTTCCTGGGTGTAACATCGCTGCAATAGTCTTTCGCGAAGGACGCATATATTTCGAAGTGTAGCCGGATGGTAACACATACGCCAAAACTCACCCGTTGGTATGTCTGCTGGTGCCGGTGAGTTGTTAAGTAGAACTTTGGCAAGGTCGATGACCCCTTCCGCCGAGACGTCGCTAACTTTTGCGGCGGAAATAGCTGCGGCGATTGGGTTGCTGTCGATACCTACACACCTGAGACCATGTAGTCGCGATGCAAACAAAGTTGTCCCTCTACCACAGAACGGATCTAACACCCACTCTCCCTTCTGTGCATTGCCAAGTTCGACTAATGGGAAACTTAATGGAAACATTGTATAATATGGGCAAACGGTATTGAGTTTTCGAATTGGCGACCGGCTATCTAACGGGCTTGGATGTACAACGCTAGCAGAACACCGACTTTGTTTTACCACCAATCGCCCGGGTATACTTTCCGCTATTCGGAGTGAGCCTTGACGCTGGCGTACTTGTTTAAGATTGTCACGTTTCATCTGGCAGTGGAATTGGATTTATGTAATGGTATATTCTGGATAGGCATCAACAATCGATACGCTTACTGTGCTCAATTGTTTTGCATGTAACTAAGCGCTACTCACTTGCCTACTCCGGCATGAAAAACTCGTACCGGTCCGGGTCGACGTAGCCGTCGACCCAGGTTTCCTTCAGGCCCTGGTTCTCCACCGCGGCCTTGACGATGAGCTTGTTGAACTGGCTGACGTTCTCCGAGCCCATGTAGGTCTCCACGGGCATCCAGAAACACTCTTCGATCTCCGTGGCCTGCATCTCGATAATCTGGTGCAGCGGCTTCAACCGGCAGACGAAGTAGATGTCCGACTTGTCGTACCGGTAGCCGTGCCAGTGCCGGAAGCAGACCAGGCCGTCGAAGCGGGTCGGCACGCCTGTTTCCTCGAACACTTCCCGCACGACGCCCTCGGCCAGGTGCTCCTCCGGCTGCAATGCCCCGCCGGGCAGTTTGTAGTACGGCGCGCGTCCCCCGCGAAACCGTTCGCAGACCACGAGCAGTTCGTTCTTCTCGTTGATCACCACGCCGCCTGCGCCGATGTAGTGGGTCGCGTACAGCGGCACGAAGGCGCCTTCGGCCAGGCGGAGGGTCAGCATCAGGTAGTCGGTGGTGCTGTGATGGAAGACGCCGCCCGCGTCCACCAGCGCGGGAATGAGAAAGGCGCGGGACAGGGGCACCTTGAACCAGGCGACCTGCAATCCCTCTTCCTTCCAGGTCCGAATCGAATGATCGAGGCGCTGCGCGAATCCGTCCGGCGCGTCCGGAAGGGCTTCCGGACTGACTTCCACGCCGTGGAAACGATTGCGTTCCCCCTCGATTCCGGTCATGACACGCTCCCCGCCCGGTTCTTTCCCGCTCCTTGCCCGGGGCTTTCCCGGACCTTGCACGCTCCTCGCCCGGGGCTTACCCGCTCCTTGCCCGGGGCTTACCCGGATCTTGCCCGGGCTTTCCGTTTTTCTTCCTGCTAGTTCAATACCGCCCGGCTTTCGGTCACGCTGGCCTCGAGCCGGTCCAGCACGCCAACCAGGCCGCGGATGGCATCGGACCAGAACGCGGGCTCCGTCAGCTCGAGCCCCACGGTTCGCCGCACCACGTTCTCCGCCGAGTCGCTGCCCGTCAATTTCAGATACCGCTCGTATCTCGGCAGGAAATCAGGGCCTTCCTTCTCGTACTGCGCGAAGAGGCCCCGGCTGAGCAGGTAGCCGAAGGTATAGGGGAAATTGTAGAACGTGGTGGCCGTGATGTAGAAGTGGAGCTTGGACGCCCAGAAATAAGGGTCACCGCCATCGGGATCCAGCGCGTCCCCCAGCACGCGGCGCTGCGTTTCGACCATCATCTCCTTCAGCCTGCCCACGCCGACCTCTCCGGCCGCCCGTTCTTCATGGAAGGCCTTCTCGAACTCGAAGCGCACCGGGATGTCCAGCAGATAAGTGGCGCCGTCGCTGGCCTCCAGGTTCAGCAGAAAAGCCCTGGTGTCGGCGCTGATGCCAGGCTCCTCCATCAACCCGCGCATGAGCAGCATCTCGCCGAAGGTGGAAGCCGATTCGGCCAGGGTCATGGGATAGGCGCGGTTCAGCGTGCGTTCCGCGCACATCAAGTGGCCGTGAAAGGCGTGACCCAGCTCGTGGGCCAGCGTCAACACGTCGCCCATGTTGTCGTTGTACGTCATGTAGACACGGGACTCTTTCGTCAGGGGAGATCCCGTGCAGAAGGCGCCGGGACGCTTGCCGGGGCGGGGCGACCAGTCGATCCACTGCTTCGCGTAGGCCTCGGCCGTGTAGTCCGCCAGGGCGGGATATCCTGCCGCGAAGGCCCGGTGCACCAGGGTCCTGGCGTCTTCCCAGGAAGGTTCGTCCTGGTTCTCCACGGTCAGCGGCGCCGAGAGGTCGTACCAGCCCAGGGTATCGCCGCCCAAGAGACGCGCCTTGTACGCCAGGATGCCGCGAGCCACGTCGATCTCCGCGAAGACCGCCTCGAACATGGCCTCCAGCGTCTCGCGTGAAATCGCCGCCTGGAAGAGGGCCCGGTCGAGATAGTGGTCCATGCCGCGATGGCGGTACAGGCTCAGCCGCGTGCCCCCGATGGCGTTCAACGCGGCCGCCGGCACGGTCTCGATGGACGCCCAGGCCTCGTTGCCCCCCTCGAAGGCGGCGCGGCGCACGCGGCGGTCGGGGTGTTCCATCAGGGCGCGGCGCTGCGACATGGGCACCTCTTCCCGCCGGCCGTCCGGATAGGCCATCTCGAAGGTCAGCTTGCCGGAGACCCGGTCGTATAGACGTCCCCAGGCTTCGATACCGTCCACGCCCAGGTCCGACGCCAGGTGCTCTTTTTCGGTGGACATGGTATGCCGGGATTGCTCCCGGATACGCGAAATGCGGTAGCGGGCGTCCCGGAGGGCGGCGCGGGAAGTGAGCTCATAGAACACTTCGTCGGAAGCGGACTTGAACCCCCGCTGCAGTTCCACGAGGATCTTGGACATCTGGGCGTCCAGCAGGCTCAACGCCCCTTCTTCGGCGGCGAAATCCTCGTTGTTCGCGTCGGCGGAGGTAATGCAGGATACGTAGGAGCCCAGGTGCCGCAACCGGGTAACGACGTCTTCAAAGGAGAGGACGATTCGCTCCCAGGCCTCCTGGTTGTCCGGGTCCAGCGGCGCCGTGGCCGAGGCATCGGTCAGCAAGGCGTCGAGGTCGTCCCGCAGGCCGGCCTTGAAGCGGCGCATTTCGGGTCCGTCGAAAGCAGGAAAGTAAGAAGCCAGATCCCAATCCATGTATCTACAACGCGTCCCTTCCTATCCTCTGCTCAGGACCTGGCCCGGGCGGTGCTCGGTGGGCTCGTGATCATCGATAACCGGCATGCCGTTGACGAAGACGTAGGGAATGCCGTCGGGAGGCTGTATCGGCGCTTCGAAGGTGGCCCGGTCGGCCACGGTGTGCGGATCGAACACGACCACGTCCGCGGGCGCGCCTTCGCGCAACACGCCCCGGTCTTTCAGCCGATAGCGTTCCGCCGGGAAGCCGCTCATCTTGTGGACCGCTTCTTCCAGGGAAAGCAGGCCGCGCTCCCGCACGAACTTCCGGAGCATCCGGGCGAAACATCCCATACCCCTCGGATGGGGATGGGTGCAGTCGTACACGCCGTCGCTGGCGACCATCATGAGGGGATGGGGCGCCGTCCGGTTCAGCACGGCGTCGACCTCCGCTTCCGGAACCGGCCAGAACATGATGAACGCCTGGATGCCGTCCTCGTCGAGCACGAGGTCGTAGGCGAACTCCTCGTTGGACTTGTTCACGCTCCGCGCGGCATCGCCCAGGGTCATCCCCGCGAATCTGCCCGAGCGCGTATATCCGATGTACTGGCGGTCGGCCAGGTTCGTCGACTTCAGATGCTCGAGGGCCATGCGGCGGGTATCCGGCTGGCGCATCCTTTCGAGGACTTCATCGGGGCTGCCCGTCTGGACCCACATGGGCAATTGCATCGTGATATGGGTCATGCCGGCCGGGTAGAGATAGGACTCGAAGGTGATGTCCACTCCGTCTTCCATCGCCTGTTCGAGGATCGGACCCGTCATGCCGTCGACGCGTTCGTGGGACACGTGCACGGGAATGCCGCTGGCGCGGTGCAGGTCGATGATCTCCTGCCAGGCCCGGTCCCGCCCCAGGATCTGGTACCTCAGGTGGGCGGCGTAGATCCCGTCGTACTCCAGGGCCACCTTGCACAGGGCCACCAGTTCCTCGAACGGCGCATTGGCGCTCGGCTGGTAGTCCAGTCCCAGGCAGAGGCAGCCGGCGCCGGCTTCCATCCAGGCGCGGGTCTCCGCCTCCATGACGTTCAACTGGTCCGGGCCGGGCGCCCCGGGGTCCCATCCCATGGCCTTGACGCGCACGGCGCAGTGCGGCACCTGGGGATACACGTTGGCGGGCGACCGGCCGGGGAAAAGGTCCAGGTAGGACTCGATGGTCGGCCAGTCGACTGGCGCCAGGGGCTCGCCATAGGCGAATTGCGTGTAGTGCCAGAGGGGCAGGGCCTCTTCGGCCGATATCCCCGCCCAGCCGAATCCGTCCGGCGCGAGCAGGTGCGTCGTCACGCCCTGGCGGAGGCCGCCCATCTGGTCCCGGCCGCCGAGCAAGGAGTTTTCGGAGTGGACGTGGACGTCGATGAAGCCGGGACAGACCACGTGGCCGCCGGCGTCGATCGTCCGCGCGGTCTCGGCGTCCGACAGGTCTCCGATCCCCGCCACGCGGCCGTCCCGCAACCCCACGTCCGCCGGGTACCGGCCGGTCTTCCCGGTACCGTCGATTACCTCACCGCCGCGAATGACGACGTCGAAGGCCATGCATTCCTCCTGTCATGGTTTATCCGGCCACGGGAATCGGGCCTTGTATTCGGGCTTGCCCTGTATATCCTGGCGCACGCGGAACAGGCCGCCGCCGCGGTAACCCTGCCCGTAGGCCTCCCAGTCGTAGTCCTTCGGGTCGAGGGGCGAGCCGGGCTCCAGCGAAGTGCCCGCGGTCGTGACGTAGATGTCGGTCAGGTCCGCGCCGCCGAACATCACGCTGGAAGTCTGGATCGCCGGCAGCGCGATGCGCCGTTCCTCCACGCCATCGGGGTCGAACCGGACGATGCACCCGTCGAACCAGACGGCCGTCCACACGAAACCCTCCGAATCGACGGTCATCCCGTCCGGCACGCCCGCAGTATCGGGCAGCCTGACGAAATCCCGCCGGTTGGAGACCGAACCGGTCGCGCGATCGTAATCGTATTGGTAGATCGTCCGCACGGCGGAATCCGTGTAGTACATGATGGATTCGTCCGGTGAATACCCCATGCCGTTGCTGCAGCCGATCCCCTCCTCGATGACTTCCACGCCGCCGTCCGGATCGAAGCGGTACAACTTGCCCAGGCCGCCGTCGATCAGCGAGCCCGCGAACATCCGCCCGCCCGGGTCGGCCGTCACGTCGTTGAAGCACAGCGGGTCGCCTTCATGGGTCTCGCCTATAACGCGCACCCACTCGTCGTCCGACTTCCAGAGTACGATCCCGTCCCAGATGCACGCCACCAGGCCGCCGAACTCGTTGAAGGCGAACCCTCCTACGTTGAAACCGTCGTGCACCTGGCGGTTCTGATTCGTCGCCGGATCGTACTCGAAGAAACGGCCGGTCCGTATGTCGGTCCACATCAGCGTCTTGCCGTCCGGGTCCCAGACCGGTCCCTCGCCCACCATCGCTTCGACTTCCGCGATTTTTTCAATGGTCGCCATCATGGCTTGCTCCGGTTGAACAGTCTCGAAGTCAGCTAAAGTAGTGTCACGGCACAGAAATGTAATCGTGCGTTACCGCCGGGGAAGGACGTATCGACGGGACTGAAAGTATATATACCAAAAGACGGCATGGGTCAAGGCGGGACATGGCCGAAAAACGCGCGCTGCCGCGGCAAGATTCCGGGAACGCGTGCGGGGATGGGAAATGGAACGCACGCGGCGGGACGGCCGGGGCTTGCGCAGGTGGTTCTCCCGGATGTATATTGGCTTGGCCTTAACTGTTAATAACTTCTGGATTTAGCCCTTTAACATGAGACGAATTACTGAGTCCGGGACCCGGAAGCTATGAAATCATACCTGGAAGGCTGCGGCGTGCCCACGACGAGGATCGGCGAGGCCGAGGTGCCCCGCCTGATCATGGGGATACATCCCTACGATGGCTGTTCCTATCAGGACAAGGCCCGGGACGCGGAGAACTTCCGCACCTTCAGCCGCGTCCAGTCGGTAGCCGACGTGTTGCGATACGCCGTGGAGGAAGGCGGCATCACGGCCGTGCAGGTGGACCATATGCTGCCCAGGCTCGACCGGCTGCATCTTCAGGCCATCTGGGAGACCGAGCAACAGACCGCCACGCGACTGGGCATCGTGGCGTATATCCTGATCCCGGTGACGCTGGACGGCGAAATCGTCTCCTACTCCGACCGCGCCCATTCGACCTTCTACGGGCGGAACGAAGCCCTCGCGGGCCAGGCCTTCCGCGATCACTTCCACCGCGACGACATCATCCGCTACAACCTGGGCGACACCTTCGACGGCATCGTCACGCCGGAGACCGTGCCGCCGTACACGGAAGCGGACGCCGCCCGGTTCGAGATCGACTACGGCGTCCTGGAGCAGTACCTGGGATTCTTCGCCGGGTGCGACATCCTCGTCGCCGACCCGGGCGCCGAGATCGACCTGCTCGCGATGACGGGCCGCTTCGACCTCATCCGCGAGTACCTGGGCTTCCTGCGCGAACGCTTCGACACCGTGATCACGAGCGTCCACCACGCGGGAGTCACCCTGCCGCTTCTCGAAGCCGAAAACATCCCCGTCGACGGCTACCTGACCACCGTCAACGCCCCGGGCACTTTCATGTTTCCCACCCGCGACGTCGCCATAGACGCCATCAGGCAGGCCAGCAAGCCCGTCATCGCCATCAAGCCCATGGCCGGAGGCCGCTACCTGGGACACAAGGCCTTCGATTACGTCTTCAACGAGATCGGCGTGTCGGCCTCGATGTTCGGGATGGGGACCCTGGACCAGGTCCGCGAGACCACGCAAGCCGCGCGCGAGGTGCTGGGGGCGGCCTGATCCACATTTAAAACCGCTACCCCCCGTCCTCCACCATCGGCACGAAACGCACGCCGCCGTGGTGTACCTTGACCGCCTCTTCCCCCGACCGCGTCACGGTGTACAGCTCCTCGCCGATGGGGATGATCATCCGCCCTTCGGATTTCAACTGGCGAAAGAGGGCGTCGGGCAGGGCGCTCGGCGCCGCCGTCACGATGATGCCGTCGAAGGGCGCTTCCTCCGGCCACCCCTTGTGGCCGTCCCCGATCTGGTAGTGAATGTTGTCATAACCCAGGGATTCGAGCGTCTCCCGGGCACGCTGACCCAGGACGGGCAACCGCTCCACCGTGTATACGGAGCGTGCGAGCCGGGCCAGGATCGCCGTCTGGTAGCCGGACCCGGTGCCGATCTCCAGGATCCGGTCCGATTCCCGCACATCGAGCAGCCGCGTCATGAGCCCCACGATGTAGGGCTGTGACACGGTCTGTCCCAGGTCGAGGGACACGGCGCAGTCTTCGTAGGCCTGCGTCCGGTACGCCTCGGGAATGAACCGGTGCCTCGGCACGGCGCGCATGGCGTCGATGAGCCGGGGTTCGTCGAGGCCGCGGGCCCGGATCTGTTCCTCGATCATCCGTTCCTGGAGAGAAACAGACGCGGAGTCCGACCTCCATTTCTTGAAAAAACCGGATAGCAGCATGGTCCATTCAGTCTAAAAGGCCCATGCGGCCGGAACAAGGCAAATCAGGGCGCTTATATAGTCGGGTACCCGGACGAAACCGGCCGTTTCCCGCTGTGCGTGCGGTACGTACCGTACCCTGCCGGTATTACCTCCCGGCCGCCCCGCGCGGCCTTGTGCCTGCCTTGACACAAACGTCCGGGAACACTAAGTTCTCCGGTGCCTGTAGTACCTCGACAAAACGAGACCCTGAACCGCAACGCTCAGAAAGGACATAAGCGCATGCATCCCTTCGAAGACCTGCAAGTACCCGCCGGAAGCGTGGGCATACACTGGTTCGGCCAGAGCTCATTCGGACTGAAGCACCCGGACGGCACGGTGATCCAGGTCGATCCCTACTTTCCGCGCGAAAGGCCGGCGGACCGCTTCGTCCATGGCCGGCCGCCGCTGGACGAAGGGACGCTTAAGACCGACTACGTGCTTCTGACTCACAACCACGGCGATCACACCTGCCTGGAAACGCTGGAGCGCCTGGCGGCCGCCTTTCCGGATGTCCGCTACGTGGGACCGGCCGAGAGCATTAACGCGCTCGCGGAGGCGGGATTCGACGCGGGGAACATGACGGTCGTTACGGCGGGAGACACCGCGGAGTTGGGATCGTCGCGGGCGCACACGGTATGGGCCAAGCCGCCGGAGGGCCTTCCCGATGACGGCATCGACCCGCCCGATGTGCAGCACCTGGGTTACGTCGTCGAAATGGGCCCGGTCCGTGTCTACATCTCCGGCGACCCGGTCAACACTTTTGCCGACCACGAATCCCTGCTCGCGCCGGTACGGGACCTGCGGCCGCAGATCGGGTTTCTGACCAATCACCCGAACGAGGGCGAATTCCCCTTCTTCGACGGCTCGGCCCGCATGGCGGCCTCCCTCGGCCTGAAGACCGCCGTGCCCGCCCACTATGCCTGTTTCGTGGCGCGCGACTACGATCCGCTGGAATGGGCTTCCCATCTGCCGGAAGGCGGACCGGAACCGCTGGTCATTCCGTACAACCAGTCCACGGTGTACAGCCCTTAAAACCGGTGCTTATCCGGAGCCTGAGGGGTCGCGGCAAGGCGCGGCGGATCGCGGCAAGGCGCATCAGACCACGGTAGACCGCATCAGACCGTGATGGGCCTCATGAGACCGCAGCGGACCGCATGAGACCGCGACGGGCCGCATCAGACCGCGACGGGCCCCAATGGACCGACCATGCGCATAACGGGAATCGATCTCGACGCGGTGGACGTGAACGGGCAGCATCACTGGGTATTCGTGCACGTCCGGACCGACGAAGGGGTGGACGGTCTGGGTGAACTCAATCCGTCGGCGCCGAGAAGCGCGGTCCTGGCCGCGTTGAAGGAAATCGAGCGGGAGGTCGTCGGGCAGGACCCCCGCCGGATCGAACGGCTGGCCGCGCTGTTGAAGCCCCGTCTGGAAGACCGGCCCGCTATCCACGCCCTGTGCGCCTTCGAACAGGGCCTGTGGGACATCCTCGGCAAGTGGCTGGACGCGCCGGTCCACGCCCTGCACGGCGGGCGATGCCGGGACAGCATCCCCGTGTACGCCAACGTCACCCGGGCCGCGCTGGACGGCACGCCGGACGACTTCGTCCGCCAGGCCGCGGGCGCCGTAGGGGACGGCCATTCCGCGGTGAAGATCGCACCCTTCGACGGCCGCTTCGGCGACGGGAACAAGCTGATCGACCACGGGCTGCAGTGCGTGCACGCCGTGCGGGAGGCCATCGGACCGGATATCGATCTGCTCCTCGACTGCTACGGCCGATTCTCGCTGGACGAAGCCCGGCGGATCGTGGACGGCCTGCGGGGCGTCGACCTGTACTGGCTGGAAGAACCCGTGGGGGAACGGGACCTGGAGGCCTACCGGCAGATCAGAAGAGAGTCCGGATACCGGATCGCCGGCGGGGAACGGGCCATGCTCATCAAGGGGTTCTGGCCCCTGTTCGACGCCGAGGCCATGGACGTCATCATGCCCGACGTCACGATCGCGGGCGGCATCGGGGAATTGAAGAAGATCGCCGCGATCGCCGAAAGCAGGGGACAGCTGACCGCGCCGCACGGCCCTTTCGGACCGGTCACGGTCGCGGCGCACGCGCAGGTGATGGCCTCCCATCCGGGGTTCCTCATCCTGGAATACGCCTGGGGGCAGGTGCCCTGGCGCGAAGGACTCGTATCGCCCGCGGAACGGGTGGTAGACGGCCGCATGGAGATACCCGGCCGTCCGGGCCTCGGCCTGAGCCTGGATCCCGGCGTCGTGGAAGCCCATCGCGTCGACCCGATGGCGGCCTGATACACTGGCGTCGGTGCGACGCATCGCAAGGACCCGATGGCGGCCTGATACACTTGAACCTGCCGTCCGGCATCTTGGCAGCGCATCGCGCGGACCCGTCAGTTCATTGCATAGCGGCCTGAGCCTGGCCCGGCGTCTCGAACCAAAACCGCTTGATGAAAGGACTCTGATCCATGCAGAACGAAGCACTGTACGACACGCTCGACTCCGTCACCGCCATTCCCATCGTACCCTACCGCGGCGGGGTCATCGACCTGGACGGCCACCGCAGGAACGTCCGGTACCTGATGGAGAACAACCATCTCGACGGAAGCCGGAAGCGCGTGATCGGTATCGCGGGCACGAGCCTGATCCACCACTTCTCCTTCGAGGACCAGATGCGGGTCATCGCGGCGACCGGGGAAGAGATGGGCGGCGGCGGGTTCCTGATGTCCGGCATCGTGCCGAACCCCCTTTCCCAGGCCGAGGAGCTCGTCCGCAGGCAGGCGGCCCTTCCCCGTCCGCCGGACGTGTACCTCATCATGCCGCTCACCGGCGTGGCCGATCACGAGGCGACCTACGAGGATTACATGGCCTTCGCCGACCGGCTCGGCGCGGACTGCGGCGCCCGCTTCCTGCTGTACATGCGTTCGGCGGACTACGTGAACCCGATCATCCGGCTGGTGAAGGATTCCCCGCACATGGTCGGCGTGAAAGTGGGCACGAGCGAGGAAGAGGTCGCCCCGCTCATCGACGGCATCGGCGATGACGGCATCGTCATGTGGGGGATCGGCGACCGGAGCACCCGGGCCGCCGAAATGGGCGCACGGGGCCACACCTCGGGCACCGCCGTCGTCGCCACCCGCGCGGCCGACGAAATCAACAACGCCCAGCGCCGGGGCGACCTGGCGGAATCGGCCCGCGTGGAGGCCTGCATTTCAGCGCTCGAACACCTGCGGTTCATGAACGGCCGGCAGTACAACTACTCGGCGGTGATCGAGGCGATGATCATCGGGGGATGGGAAGACGTGGAGGCCGGCGAGGGCGGCCCCTTCAATCCGCGGGTGCCGAGGGACATCGCCGACCGCGTGGCCGAAGCCATCGAACCCCTGCGGGAATACCACTAGACGACCGGCTCCGGATTTCCTCAATACACAATCTGCGAAATCGCCTTGGAAATCAACGCGATGGCGATGGCGATCATGCCTATGAGTCCGATGCCGGCCCCGTAGCCGGCCAGCACAATGGGCACGTAGGACATCCATCGTTCTTCGCCGAAGCGCTTGGAGAAGTAGTAGCGCCCCAGGATCGCGCCGAAGAAGGTGGGCAGGGTCTGCCAGAGCGGCATGGCCATGCCGCCGACCAGGCCGTAGAAGAAGAGGGGCGAGGCGCCCACCAGGGTGAGCAGTCCGAAGAGCCCTCCCGTTACGCCCAGGCCCGCGATGATATACTCGATCTTGATGATATCGAAGATGAACGTGATGCCGCCGGGCAGGGTGGACTTGACCCAGATGGTGCGCATGGCCGCGTTGAGGGGCCACATCTTCTGCACGTAGGGATAGGCCGCCGACGGGATCGGGTTGAGCTTCCACACGAGCGAATAGAATATGAAGCTGCAGATGAACATCAGTATCGTGGTCACCGCGGTCAGCTTGACCACGCTGCCGAAGGTCGTCTTGGTGAGATCCAGCTGCTTGAAGGTCTCGGCCACTTTCCCGTGCTCGAAGATGGGTATGGGCGCGAACCACACGGCGACCCCCTTGTAGCCGGACAGCAGGAAGGACGCTTCCTTGACGAAGGGGAAGGAGGTGCCGTAGGGCGAGCCGGTGATGCCGATCATCCGGGCCCCGATGTAGGAGAACACCGGCGACCAGAGGAATCCGAAGATGGCGCTGATCCACCACGGAAAGTCGGGGATCAGGATGTAGAGTATGACCACGAAGCCCGTCGTGCTGAGGAACCAGAAGATGAACACGATCCAGATCGGCAGGTCGCCGCGGCCCTCCGGCGTCGGTCTCACCTCCGTCTCCCGGTCGGGATCTTCCCTTCTCTCCCGGTTGGACTTCAGGATGGCCCGGATCGTCGCGGTGAAGCCCACGATGCCGATGACCAGGGAGGCGCCGATGGTGAAGCTGAGCCAGAAATCGATGTTGTTGGAGATCTGGGTCGGAATGAGCGACATCCCGGGCTCCCAGGTGGTCAGGATGCCGTTATGGTAGAGCAGGGGGTTGGCGACCAGCGCGATGATGGCAGATGAGACAAAAGTGCCGATCACGACCCAGAAGGGCAGGACGAACCCGGCGACAAGGGTGCCGAGGTCGGTCCCGATGCCCACCATGGTGGCCGGCAGCACTTCCTTCAGACTGGTGGTGAAATCGATGAAGGGGATGGGCAGGATGGTGATGGGCGTGACCAGGAACGTGCTGGACAGAATGGGGATCATCACGTACAGAAGTCCCCAGGACACGCCGATCACGGACCCGATGCTGAACGCCCGCCATCGCCACCCTTCCCGGTTCTGCGACGTCTCGGCCAGCGCCGTGGCGCCCCCCGCGTGCACCCGCGCCAGCGGGAAGGTCAGCCGTTCCACGTCGTTGGTGACCCGGAAGAGGATGTACCCCATCGAATAGGAATTGACGGCGAAGAGGACCGTCACCGCGGTGAGGACGAGGACGGGCACGAACCAGTCCATGTGGAAGAAGGTCCGGCTCGCCATCGCGGTGGAGTCCAGGGTCGGCACGACCCAGGTGGGGATCAGCGTGGCGATGCCCGTGGCTTCCGGCGACTGCTTGTAGTACTGCTCCCAGATCAGGTGGGCGAAGGGGCCGCCGGTGATGCCCGTGTTCATGGCGTTCCCCGCGGCGGCCAGCCCGGCCGCGGCCCAGTACAGGATCATGATTTCCTGCCGGGTCATCTTGACGAGGGAGCGCTTGGCGATCTCGAGGAACAGGATGACGGTGACCCAGTCCGCCGCGCCGGTCTGCCCGCCCGTCACCAGGCTGAGATAGATCGATCCCGGCAGCATGACGAAACCGACGAACAGGCAGGCCCAGATCGTCTTCAGGTTGAATCCCGGCAGGTAGGGTTCGTCCGCTTCACCGAACAAAGCGGTATCCGGATTCTTGTACTGTTCCGGACTGTCTTCCCTCAGTTCCTCTTCACGGACGGACACCGGCCACCTCTCTGAAGCGGTGCATCAGTTGAACCTTGTAACGCTTTGTGTACCTTGTAGATACAGTGTGTATACTGCCGCACCAATCTGCGGGGGACTCTCAAGCTCAGGCATGTCGGTTATCAAGTCAGACAAGATAGGACCGCACATATACCTGTCAAGGTGTATTTCCTTCCCGGATCTCATGGCGCAAGACCCGGCAGGACCCCGGTCCGGTCGCCGATCGAATCGCCCAGCGCTTCCCGGAGGCCGGTGTAGCGCTCGACGACCTGGTTGTTCTTCACCGCTATGGCCAGCGCCTTGGGCGTCCCGACGAGGACGGCCAGCGCCCGGGCGCGGGTCAGCGCGGTATACAGCAGGTTCCGCTGCAGCATGATGTAATGGGTGCTGTAGAGCGGCAGGATGATGGCGGGATACTCCGATCCCTGGCTCTTGTGGACGCTGATGGCGTAGGCCAGGATCAGTTCGTCCAGATCGCCGTAATCGTATTGGACGGTTTCCTGGAAGGAGACGTCCAGGGTCTGGGCGTCCGGGTCGATCTGTTCAATGCGGCCGATATCGCCGTTGAAGGTCATCTTACCGTAATTGTTCCGCGTCTGCAGGACCTTGTCGCCCTCGCGCAGTTCCCGGTCGCCCCGCTTCAGCGAGGAGCCCGAGGGGTTCAGCACCTGCTGGAGCTTCTGGTTGAGCTGATCCACCCCGATTTCTCCGCGGTACATGGGGGCGATCACCTGGATGTCGTTGAAGGGATCGAGTCCGTACTTGCGCGGCAGGCGCTCGGTGCACAGTTCGGCGATCCGGTCGGCGCCCGCGGAAGGGTCGGGCTCGTTGATGAAGAAGAAATCGGCCTCGTTCCTGTTCTTCGTGTCCGGCATCTCGCCCCGGTTGACCCGGTGGGCGTTCATCACGATGCTGCTCTCCCTGGCCTGGCGGAAGATCTCGGTCAGGCGGACCACCGGCAGCAGGGCGGTGTCGATCAGGTCCCGGAGCACGTTGCCCGCGCCCACGGAGGGCAACTGGTCGACGTCGCCCACCATGACGAAGCGGGCGGAGGTCTTTACGGCCCGCAGCAGGGCGTTCATCAGGGCCGTATCCACCATGGAGGACTCGTCGAGGATGACCAGGTCGGCGTCCAGCCGGTTGTCCTGGTCGCGGCCGAACTCCATGACGCCCGGGTTGAACTCGAGCAGCCGGTGGATGGTCTTCGCCTCGGCGCCGGTCACTTCGGACAGCCGTTTCGCGGCCCGGCCGGTCGGCGCGGCCAGCAACACCTTTCCTCCCACGCGCTTGAACAGGTAGACGATGCCCTGCACGCAGGTGGTCTTGCCGGTTCCCGGGCCGCCGGTAATCGCCATGACGCTCCGGGACGCCGAGGTGTGGATCGCCTCGCGCTGTTCCGCGTTGAAGACGACGCTCCGTTCCGATTCGATCTGCCGGATGTGTTCGTCGATCCGCCCGGCGGGCGGCGGGGTGCGGGGGTAGTCGACCAGGCGCGCGATATGCCGCGCGATCCCCTGCTCCGCGTAATAGAGGGGCTGGAGATACACCCGGTCCTCGTTCCTTATGACGACCTCTTCCCGGACCAGGGCCTCCACGCCGGCGGGTATGGCGCCGGCATCGACGTCGAGAAACCCTGCGCAGTCCTCGACGAGCGTATCGAAAGGCACGTAGACGTGGCCGTCCTCGGCCCGGGTCTCCAGGGCGTACCGGATGCCGGCCCGGACCCGGGCGGGGTCCCCGGGATCGACCCCCAGGTTCATGGCGATCTTGTCGGCGGTCTTGAAACCGATGCCCCAGATGTCCGCGGACAGGCGGTAGGGATTCTCCGTGACCTGCCGGATGGCGTCGTTGCCGTAGGTCTTGTAGATCTTGACCGCGTAGGCCATGCTGACGTTATGTCCGATGAGGAACTGCATGACCTCCTGGATGTGCTTCTGTTCCTCCCAGCCGGCCCGTATGACGCCGATGGTCTTCCGCGCGATGCCCCTGACTTCGGACAGCCGGTTCGGCGTCTTCTCGATGACGTTGAGGGTGTCTTCGCCGAAGTGATCGACGATCATCGCGGCCTTGGCCGGCCCCAGCCCCTTGATGAGCCCCGAACCCAGGTACTTGCGGATGCCGTCCACGGAGGTGGGCTGGATCGTCTTGGCGTCCACGATCTTGAACTGCTTGCCGTACTGCTTGTGGGTTACCCAGTACCCGCTGACCTCGACGCGTTCGCCGGGCGCCATTTTCGCCAGCTCGCCCGTAATGGTCAGGAGGCCGTCCCGCGTGGACGCGCGGGCCAGGTTCTCGGCGGTGCTGCAGGCGTCCGGTTCGGCGCGCAACCGCGCGACCGTGTAGCCGGTCTCCTCGCTCTGGTAGGTGATGCGCTCGATGGTTCCGGTGAGAGTGTCCATGCCTGACCGGGGTGGGGGCGCCTAGCGTTCGTCGGCGGCGTAGACGACGGCGTCTTCCGCCTTCGCGTAGGCATACAGTTCATCCTCGGAAAAGAAACGGGGCACTTCGGCCCGCGCCGTCTCCAGGGAGTCGGAAGCGTGCACCAGGTTGCACTGCACGCTCATGCCGAAATCGCCGCGGATCGTGCCCGGAGCGGCCTGCCGCGCGTTCGTCACGCCGCACAGGCCCCGCACGACGTCCACGGCGTCGACGCCTTCCAGGCACATCGCCACCACGGGCGTTTCCTGCATGAAGGACTTGATTCGGGGGAAAAAGGGCTTGTCGGACAGGTGCCCGTAGTGCTCGTCCAGGATCCCGTCGGTCAGCTGCATCATCTTGAGACCGGCGACCTTGAGCCCCTTGCTTTCGAAACGGCCGGTTACGAGGCCGATCATCCCGCGCTGCACGGCATCCGGCTTGATGAGCACAAGCGTTCGTTCCACGGACTGATTCTCCTTGAAAAAGTGGGTGGACTCGGTGGATTTCAACCTCGTGCAATGTAGGTTTCGCCCCCCGCGGTGTCAACGAAAATGGGCCCGGCACAAAGTACGGCGATTCCGTAAAAATGCGGTGGACATTCCGGTCGCCGGCGCGTATAATGTCGGTGGGTTTCGCGTATAATGTCGGTGGGTCTATCGAACGCGCATCCGGGGCAAGCCCATGTGGGAAGATGACGAAATTCGCGAGGAGTGCGGTGTCTTCGGCATCTATGGCGACCCCGCCGCCGCCCGGCTGACCTTCCTGGGGCTGTACGCCCTTCAGCACCGCGGCCAGGAAAGCTCCGGCATGGCGGTCTCCGACGGCGACCACATCGCGTCTCACCGCGCCATGGGGCTGGTCAGCGAAGCCTACGACCACGGCGACCGGGTGAACGATCTCGAAGGCCATATCGCCATCGGCCACAACCGGTATTCCACCACCGGCACTTCAAACGTCGACAACGCGCAGCCCTTCATGGTCAACTTCAAGCGCGGACAGTTGGCCACCGCCCACAACGGGAATTTCACCAATACCGGCGCGCTCCACCTGTCGATGGAAGAGTCCGGATCCATTTTCCGCACTTCGTCCGACAGCGAGATCGTGCTCCACCTCATCGCGCGATCGAACGAATCCGATCTGCCCGGCATGATCGCCGACGCCCTGCGCCACGTCGAAGGCGCCTATTCCATCGTATTCCTGTCCGGGAAGCAACTCATTGGCGTCCGGGACCCCCGCGGTTTCCGGCCCCTGTGCCTGGGTCGCATCGGCGATGCCCACGTGCTCGCATCGGAAACCTGCGCCTTCGACATCATGAAAGCGGAGTACGTCAGGGAGGTGAAACCGGGGGAAATGGTCGTCATCGACGAGGACGGCGTCCGGTCCAGCTTCCCCTTCGACGACGAGGAACCGGCCGCCTGCATCTTCGAGTACATCTATTTCGCCCGGCCCGACAGCAAGGTGTTCGGGGAGAACAGCGACAAGTTCCGCCGGCGCTTCGGCCGCCGGCTGGCGGAGGAGCATCCCGTGGACGCCGACATCGTCATCGCCGTGCCCGATTCGGCGACGACCGCCGCGCTGGGCTACTCGGAGCACTCGGGAATCCGGTTCGAGATCGGGCTGATCAGGAACCACTACGTAGGCCGGTCCTTCATCGACCCGGACCAGTCCATGCGCGAATTCACGGTGAGACTGAAGTACAACCCGGTCCAGGGCGTGCTGAGGAACCGGCGGGTGGTCCTGGTGGACGATTCCATCGTGCGGGGCACGACGCTCAATCAGCTGGTCAGGCTCATCCGAGGCGCGGGCGCGTCGGAGGTGCACGTGCGGATCAGCAGTCCGCCCATCCGCCACCCGTGCTACTACGGGATCGATATGCAGAGCCGGGGCGAGCTCATCGCCTCGCAGACCCAGGTGGAAGAGATCCGGAATTACCTGGGGGCGGACAGCCTGGGCTACCTGTCCATCGAGGGCATGGTGAAGATCGCGAAGGAATACGGAAAACCCGGGGTGGGATACTGCACGGCCTGCTTCAGCGGGGACTACCCGGTCGTCCCCGAAGATTCGCTCAACAAGCTCATGCTGGAATCATAGCGCTTACGTTTTTTGCTCTTCCTTCTTCTCCCGGTCCGGGAAATAGCCCAGGATCGTGACCAGCGTCTCCCGCAACCTGGTGCGGGGCACGACCTGGTCCACGAAGCCCTTGGTCAGGAAGAACTCCGCGGTCTGGAATCCCTCCGGCAGACTCGACCCGATGGTCTGTTCGATCACCCTGCCGCCGGCGAAACCCATCATGGCGCCCGGCTCCGCCAGGGTGAAGTCTCCCAGCGAAGCGTAACTCGCCATCACGCCGGCCATGGTCGGGTTCGTAATCACGACAACAAAGGGGATCTTCTCCTCCGACAGGCGGTTCAGCCAGAGGGAGGTCTTCGCCATCTGCATGAGCGAGAGAATGCCTTCCTGCATGCGGGCGCCCCCCGAGGTGGCGACCACGAGCAGCGGTATCTCCAGGTCGAGCGAACGCCTGATGGACCGCGTCACCTTCTCGCCGACCACCGAACCCATGCTCCCGGCCAGGAAGGAACCGTCGTGGATGGACAGGGAAACGAGCCTGCCGTCGATACGGCCGGTGCCCGATACGACGGCCTCCCGCATGCCCGTCCGCTTCTGGTACCGCTTCATGTAGTCCGGGTAGTTCTCCTTCTCCTTGAACTCGAGCGGATCGACGGTGCGAAGGTCGGTGTCGGTCTCGGTAAAGGTGTCGGGATCCATGATCAGCGAGATGTACCCCTGGTGGCCGATTTTGAAGTGAAACCCGCACTGGGTGCACACGTTGAAATCCCGTTCGAGCTCCGCCTTGTACAGCATGGCGTCGCACTTGTCGCACTTCACCCAGAGCCCCTTCGGGATTTCCTTGCGCTTCTGCGGGTTCAATCCCCGCTGTCTTCGTTCAAACCAGGCCATATTCGTCTCGCTTTTGCCGTGTAGACAGAGCCGGCCTACCGCCGTCGGGCCGCCTCGTCCGCCTGGCCTGACCGGTCCGGGAGGTCCGACTCGCGGACTGACTGGTCGGAGCGCGCCGCCTTGCGCGCCGGACGGTCAGCGTGATCCGGATGATCCGGGCGGTCCGGGCGTTCGTTGCGGACCAGGCCGGCCAGCAGGTCCGCGCAGCGGCCGGCCGACGCTTCAACCGTCTTCAGCACGTCGCCGGCGTCTGCGGTTTCGCCCGAACGACCGGTCCAGACATTGGATATGCACGATACGGCCGCGGTCCGCATGCCGAGCCGCAGGCCGGCCAGCACCTCGGGAACGGTAGACATGGTCACCGCATCCGCTCCCAGTCTTTTCAGCAGGGAGATTTCGGCACGGGTCTCGAAAGAAGGACCGGGCATCCATGCCAGAATTCCCTGTTGAACAGACAGGTTTCTTTGTATACTGATCTGTAAAAGCGACGTCCTCAGCGCTTCATCGTAACAGGCATCGCGGTCCGTGTCCGAAGCCAGGCCTCCCATCAAATGGCGGCCGATGGGATGAATGTGTTGCCGTACGGCCATGAGGTCTCCGGTTTCGTAGCGGGGATTCAGTCCCCCGGCGGCATTGGTCACGAGCAGGACATCGACGCCGAACCGGCGCATCGCCTCGAGGGGATACGCGATCTGGCGGGCGTCGTACTCCTCGTACAGGTGGATCCGGCCCTGCATCACGATCACGGATGCATCGCCCAGGGCGCCGTAGACCAGGTTGCCCTCGTGGCCTTTAACGGTCGACACCGGAAAATGAGGGATGGAACCGTAGGGCACAACGGATTTCTGTTCGACGGCCTGGACGCACGCGCCGAACCCGGTGCCCAGGATCATGCCGAAACGGGCGGGCGCAAACCCCTGCGAACCCAGGAAGTCCGTGGTCTCGTCCAACGGATCATGAAGGGGCATGGCGGGGCGCTTTCAAACGGTTTTCCCGTCTCCTTTGAAGGCTGCGCGTAACAAGGAGTTCAGTATGAGCATCATAACGGTTGCCAGAGAATACGGCAGCGGCGGGAAGGACATCGCGAAAATCATCGCGGACCGCCTCGGCTATGATTGCGTGGACAAGGAGCTCATTGCCGAAACCGCCCATGCCGCGGGCGTCTCGGAAGATGTCGTCGAGCAGCTGGACGAAGTGGGCGAATCGACCATACGGCGGTTTCTCGGCGAACTGTTCACCCCATCGACCGTCTACTCCCTGTCCCCTGAATATCCGCCGCTCATCTGGCCCTATGTGCCGGGCGACGACGAGGGTACGAAGGATCCCACCTCCCTCAAGAACACCTTTCTGGACCGGGGAGAGTACCTCCAGATCCTTCAGGACACCATCCGTTCGCTGGCCGGCAGGACGAACGTCATCATCGTCGGCCGCGGCAGCCAGTGCATCCTGTCGGACAGCAAGACCGTCTTCCACACCCGGTTCATCGCGCCCTTCGAATACCGGGTCGACGTGATCATGGACGAGATGGACCTCTCGCGGGACCGCGCCTCCGAACTCATCAAGGAAAAGGACCGGCAGCGGGCGCTTTACCTTCAGCACAACTACCACCGCGACTGGACGGACGCGACGCTGTACCACATGGTATTCAATACGTCTCGCACTACGTGGGAGAACATGGCCGACATCGTGATCGATACCCGTCGCAGACTCTTCGGGGACGATGGATGAAAGCCCGTTCACCCGCTTGAACCGCATCGAAAGATAACCCCGGGCTACCGTTATGTCAACCGACGGCTTGTCACCGCGCGTGCCGTGAACCGGTAAGGACAGGCGATGAACTACGAAGTTTCGGACTTCAACGCGGAGGTGGTGGAACGAAGCCGCACGATCCCCGTGCTGGTCGATTTCTGGGCGGAGTGGTGCGGCCCATGCAAGATGCTGGGACCCGTGATCGAGTCCCTTGCCGAACGCCACCGGGACCGGTGGGAACTCGTGAAGGTGAACACGGAAGCACACGCCGATATCGCCCGGCAGTACGGTATTCAGGGGATCCCGAACGTCAAGATGTTCGTCGACGGCGAGGTACGGGACGAGTTCACGGGCGCGCTGCCGGAGCCCATGATCGAACAGTGGCTGAAAAAGGCCCTGCCGAGTGCCCACGCCAGGCGGCTGGAAGAGGCGATGCGGCGCATGGAGCAGGGCGACCTAGACGCGGCGCGGGGGTTGCTCGAGGACGTCCTGGCGTCCGAGCCGGACAACGAGCAGGCGGCGGTCTGCCTGGCGCGAGTGTGGCTGAACGAAGACCCCGGCCGGAGCCTGGACCTGTTGAGACCGATCGAACCAGGTACGGAATACCATGACTCGGCGGAAGTCCTGCGGACCATCGCCGGCCTGTTCCTGAACCTCGACGGGCCTGAAGGCCTCGAGGAAGATCCGGTCAGGCCGGCCTATGTCCAGGCGATCGGGCATCTCCGGTCGGGATCGTACGAACTTGCCCTGCAGCGATTCATCGAGGTGCTGGAGAAAAACAGGTCCTACGACGACGACGGCGCCCGGAGGGGTTGCGTGGCCATATTCGGCATGCTCGGCGAGGGCCATCCGGTTACCCGCCAGTACCGCAGGGCCTTCAGCAACGCATTGTACGCCTGATCAAGTCTGATCGTTCACGCCCGGGCAGGAAGGAAGAAGACGAGGACGCCGGCCGACCGCGGCCGACCGCCGCCGACCGCCGCGCATCACGGCGCTTCCGTCACACGTCCAGGGGATTGGCCTTTTCGGGGTCGATTTCCAGCCTGCGCATGGCCCGCTCCGGTACGTCCGGGGAGAGGTCCCCTTTCCGGGCGAGGGCGTTGAGCGTGCCCAGGGTGATGAAGCGGGCGTCCATCTCGAAGAAGTTCCGCAGTGCCGGACGGCTGTCGCTCCGTCCGAACCCGTCCGTCCCCAGCGAGACCACGGGACCCGGCACCCAGCGCGCGATGGAGTCGGGCAGCGTCCTGACGTAGTCGGAGGCCATGACGTACACGCCCCCGGTCTCCGCGAGACATTCCGAAACGTACGGCACCCTGGGCGCTTCCGACGGGTGCAGCAGGTTCCAGCGTTCGGCGTCCATGGCGTCCCGCCGCAGCTGCTTGTAACTCGTCACGCTCCAGACGTCCGCCTCGACCCCGAAGTCTTCGGCCAGCATCTCCTGGGCCTTCAGCGATTCGTTGATGATGGAACCGCTTCCGAAGAGGTGGGCCTTCGCCGCGCCGCCGTTCAGCGACCGCAGCCGGTACATGCCCTTCAGGATGCCTTCTTCCACCCCGTCCGGCATGGACGGCATGGCGTAGTTCTCGTTCTGCACGGTGATGTAGTAGAACAGGTCCTCCTGGTCGACGTACATGCGCCGGATGCCGTCCTTGATGATCGTCGCCAGTTCGTAGGCGTAGGCCGGATCGTAGGTCCGCAGGTTGGGTACCGGGTCCGCCAGCAGGTGGCTCTGGCCGTCCTGGTGCTGGAGCCCCTCGCCGTTCAGCGTCGTCCGTCCCGCCGTGCCGCCCAGCAGGAATCCCCGCGTCCGCATCTCCGCGGCGGCCCAGATCAGGTCGCCGACGCGCTGCAGGCCGAACATGGAATAGAAGATGAAGAAGGGGATCGTGTTTACGCCGTGGGTCGAGTAGGCCGTCCCGGCGGCCACGAAGGAGGACAGTGAGCCCGCCTCCGTGATGCCTTCCTCGAGGATCTGGCCGTCCTGCGCTTCCTTGTAGTAGAGCAGCGTGTCGATGTCCACCGGTTCGTAGAGCTGGCCGGCGTGGGAGTAGATGCCGCACTGGCGGAAGAGGGCTTCCATGCCGAAGGTGCGCGCCTCGTCGGGCACGATGGGGACGATCAGCCTGCCGATTTCGGGTTCGCGCAACAGGCGCGAGAGCATCCGCGTGAACACCATGGTCGTCGAGACTTCGCGGCCGTCCGTCCCCGCCTTGAACTCGTCGAACACCGCGTCCGGCGGCGCGGCCTGCAGGCCGGGATTCACGACGTTCCGCCGGGGGATGCAGCCACCGAGGTTCTCCCGCCGTTCCCGGATGTACTCCATTTCGGCGCTGTCAGCCGACGGCCTGAAATAAGGCGCCTCGCGGACCTCGTCGTCGGAAAGGGGAATGCCCAGTTCGGTGCGCAGGTGACGCAGCCCCTCCTCGTCGATCATCTTCTGCTGATGGGCGGTGTTCTTGCCTTCGCCCCACTCGCCCAGGCCGTAGCCCTTGATCGTCTTGGCCAGGATGACGGTCGGCGCGCCCGGGTGTTCCACCGCGGCCTTGTACGCCGCGTAGATCTTCTCCTGGTCGTGGCCGCCGCGCATGATGGTCCGCACGTGCTCGTCGGTGAGCAGCTTGGACATTTCCATCAGCCTGGGATGCACGCCGAAGAAGTGGTCCCGCTGGTACTTGCCGTCGGAAACGGTGTACTTCTGGTACTGGCCGTCCACGATCTCGCCCATGCGCTTCACGAGCAGGCCCTCGTCGTCCTGGGCGAGGAGGGGGTCCCATCCGCTCCCCCAGATCACCTTGACGACGTTCCATCCGGCCCCGTGGAAGGCCGCCTCCAGCTCCTGGATGATCTTCCCGTTGCCCCGGACCGGACCGTCCAGCCGCTGCAGGTTGCAGTTGACCACGAAGATCAGGTTGTCCAGCTTCTCGCGCGCGGCAAGCGTGATGGCCCCCAGCGCCTCGGGCTCATCCGTTTCCCCGTCCCCGAGAAACGCCCAGACCTTGCGGCCGTTGGCCTGCTTGAGGCCCCGGTCTTCCAGGTACCGGTTGAACCGGGCCTGGTAGATGGACATGATGGCGCTCAGGCCCATGGAAGCGGTGGGGAAGACCCAGAAATCGGGCATGAGCCACGGATGGGGGTAGGAGGACAGCCCGCCGCCCGGGCGCAGTTCGCGGCGGAAATTGTCGAGGTGCTGTTCGTTGAACCGCCCCTCGATGTAGGCCCGGGCGTAGATACCCGGCGAGGAGTGGGGCTGGAAGAAGATCTGGTCGCCGTCATACCCGTCGCCCGGTCCGCGGAAGAAGTGATTGAAACCCACTTCGTAGAGGTTGCAGACCGAGGCGTACGTGGCGATGTGCCCGCCGAGGGACTTGTCCGCCGTGTTGGCGCGGACCACCATGGCCATGGCGTTCCACCGGATGATATTGCGGATCCGGTGCTCGAGTTCGTCGCTGCCGGGATAGGGCGGCTGCTGGTCGGGAGGAATGGTGTTGATGTACGGCGTGTTCTCGGCGAAGGGGAGCCGGACGCCCTTGCCGCGGGCGTGGGCCTGGAGCTGGGCGATCAACTGGCGGACTCTGCCCGGACCGGAATGCTGGAGCACGTAATCCAGCGATTCGAGCCATTCCAGCGACTCTACGCGGTCCAGGTCAATTTCATACTCCGAGCGTGAGGAATCCTGTGTCATACCCAGTCCGCAGGCCGATGTCCGGTGGGTCCGCGCGCCGTTGTTCGCGCCGTTATTCGCGCCTTGAATCGTAACTCCAATGTACCTTCCGGACCCTTCGCTCGCAACAAAAATCAAGGCCGCGGCCCATCGGACGGGCATGCAGTTTTGTATTGCCTGCGCGGGTCGAATGAGTCATTATGGGACATTGCCGCACTGAACCGGAATCGGCCCGGGACGCCATTTCAGACCCGGCCGGCCCCATATGCGTACGTCTTCCAGATCCACGCCCATGATCGCCTTTCATCGCTCCTCCTTCCACTGGCGGTCCTGGCCCTGGAAACCCGACCCGGTCTACAAGTACACGGGCGGGTTCGTCGGGGTGCCGGGACAGGCCTACCAGGTGCGGTTCCATCTGGAGGCGGCCTGTACCGTGGAGGACCTGGACACGGGACGGAAGACCGAACTGTATCTGGGCGCGCCATGCCGTTCGGAATACACGATCGCCCGCCGCAACCTCTTCCAGATCCCCAGCGACGAATGGCGCATGGCGTTCAGCCGGAGCATGAGCATCCCCATTTCGCGCAGGCCGAGTACCGAGCGCGCCGAATCCAGGGGCACCCCGCTTGAGCAGCAGTTCCAGGCCCACGAAATCGACATCAGGCAATACGGATCGGAGGAGGTCCTGTCGGAAGCCCGCGACGTGGTCGACGCGACGCTGGACCGGGATCTCATGAACGGCAGGATCGCCTACCGGGAATCGGGACAGGCGGACCGGGCGGGCCGGTCGGTACAGGCGGACCAAGCGGGACAGGCGGCCCGGGCGGGCCGGGCGGACCAGGCGGGCCGGAACATGCAGGTAACCCTTGAGTTTCCGGTTGATCTGATCAATATTAACGAGGAAGACGCCGAGTTCCAGGTCTGCACAGGCCCCGTGGTCCTTCCGGACCTGGAAACCTGGGACGGGAACGAGGTGCATCGGGTCTTCCTGGCCGACGCGGCGATCACGCGTTTCGATCACGCGGAGTTCATCCTCCGCCGGGAGATCGAGGCGGCCGAACGGGAGAAGCACTGGTACGAGGCGCCCCGGGGACGCGACCGCCTGGAACTGAACGACCCGGAGAATCCACCCGCGGACTATCCGCCGCGCAGGCCGCGACCCCTGGTCTACAACGAAACCTGGGAAAAAGAAACCGAGAACGTCATTCTGAAAACGAGAAACGAAGGCTGAGGCCGCGGACCGGGCCCGCAGTCAACGGCCGGCAATCAGGCTGCCCTGGCAATAGCCCGCGGACCAGGCCCGCGGACCGGGCCCGCAATCCGGCCGCCCGCCACCAAAAGGAGCGCACCCATGGCCCAGACGACCCTGCAGGACACCCGATTCAAGCAGATGCCGACCCCGGAAGACCTGATCCGCATGTCCCGGGACCTGCAGTACCACCCGGTACACAACGAGCATCCGTCCGTGCTCACGAGCGCGCAGATCGACCGGTTCAACGAGCAGGGCTACCTGAAGCCGTTCAGGATATACTCGGAGGCGGAGATCGGCGCCATACGGGATGAATTCGACGGCATGATCGAGCGGGTCATGGCGCGGGGAGACCACAACTACTCCATCATATCGGCCCACCTGAAATCGGGCATGGTGCACGATATCATAAACGAGCCCCGGATCGTCGCGTACATCAGCGACCTGCTGGGCGACGATGTCGTGGGCTGGGGCGCCCACTTCTTCTGCAAGCTGCCGGGGGACGGCAAGATCGTCAACTGGCACCAGGACGCCAGCTTCTGGCCCCTCTCGCCGTCAAAGACGGTCACCGCCTGGCTGGCCATCGACGACGCGGACACGGGCAACGCCTGCATGCGTTTCGTGGCCGGGTCCCACCACTACGGGCACCTGACCTACTACCTGAGCGAGGAAGCCGAGAACAACGTGCTCAACCAGACGGTGAAAGATATCGGGGTGTACGGCACCGAGGTGGATATCGAGCTCGAGGCGGGAGAGATCTCGCTGCACAGCGACCTGCTGCTGCACGGATCGGGACTCAACACCTCGGACCGCCGGCGCTGCGGCCTGACGCTCAGGTTCTGCGCCGCCTCCGTCCGCGCCGAGCTCAACTGGAACAAGGAAGGCGTGATCGTCAAGGGGGCCGACCCCACCGGCCACTGGGCCGACCTGCCGCGCCCTGCGGTGGATAACGTGTAGGCCGATTCTCACGAAGCGGGTTCCCAAAGCTCGATCGCGTTTCCTTCGGGGTCGTGTATACGGGCGAAGCGACCGATGCCCTCCATCTCGCTCTCGTGGCTGACCGTGATATCTGCAGACTTCAGTTGGATGATCATCGCGTCCAGATCGGCCACGCGGAAATTCAACATGAAAGCCTTGTCTGCCGCGAAGTAGTCCGTGTCCGCGTCGAAGGGTGAGAAAACCGTGACCCCGGACTCGGTAACCCACGGCGCCATCTCCATGTTCGTAGGAGCCGGATTGACGCCAAGGTGATCCTGATACCATTTCGCGAGGCCGGCCGGGTCATTCGCCCGAAAGAAAAACCCACCGAATCCCTGAACTTTTTGCACGCTACACCCCTCTTTATTCTTAAAAATGTAAAATGTGGAAAAAGCCTGCAGGACGGGGACTACTCCACGTAAACAGCCACACGGTGCATGGCGTTGTTCAGATATCCCCGTGGATTCCACGCGATGGCGTGGGGCTGGCTGACGCCACGGGAATCCGTTGCCCGTGCCCAAACCTCGTAATAACCGCGCTCGGGAAGCGCGATCGCAGCGCGCCAGTCCTGCCAGGCGTAGGCGTTGATCGGTTCATCCAGCGCCGCGCGCTGCCAGGTCGCCCCGAAGTCGATTGAAAGGTCGACCCCGTCGACGGGCCCCTCGCCCGTCCACGCATGACCGCGCGCCTCGATTTCACCGTCCGCTGTCCTGTACCCCGTTGCCGGATGGGTGATCAGCGACTTCACCGGCATGCGCTCTATGATGCGGAAGTCCTTCTCGTCCACGGCCTCGCCGGGTTCGACCCTCCGATTCGGCAACCGATAGGAAGTGCCGGTCATCTTCGGTCCGTCGTGCACCCGGTCCCGCATCTCTATGCGGGTCAGCCACTTCTGGGAACACGATCCCGGCCATCCGGGTACGATCAGCCGCAGCGGCCCGCCGTTCAGGGGGTGAATCGGCTGCCCGTTCTGGGCGAAGGCGATGAGATTATGCTCATCCATGGCCTTCCCGACCGGCACGCCGCGGGAGATGGGTAGTCCGTTTTCCGGGCCGGACACATGAGTGTCCGCGCCGTAATGGGCGGTGTAGACGGCTTCGCGCTGCACGCCGGCGGCCGTCAGTACGTCCGACAGCCTGACCCCCGTCCATTCCGAGCAGGCCACCGCGCCGTAGGTCCACTGCTCGCCTTCCGCCTTCGGGTCGAAGAAGGCACGTCCGTTGCCCGCGCATTCCAGGGTCAACGCCCGGGTCACGACTTCGAAGCGACGTTCCAGGTCCTCGAGAGTGAGGGTCATCGGGCTGTCGACCAGGCCGTCGATAGCCAAAGTCCAGCGAGACGGGTCCAGGTCCTCGGGCATCAGTCCGTTGTTGCGGACGAAATGCCTTTCGGTGGGCGTGATGGCGTCATCGAGGAGGTGGGGCGGGGTTTCCGCGCAGAGGGGCCGGTCGTTGAGGACCGTGAGGCCGTCCTTGCCCTGAATGGCCTGCTCGGCGGCGAGTACCACGGGAATGAAGTGGGCGGGTATATTGCGGTGGAAGGGGATGGCGGCCCCGACCAGCGCGCCCATGGCCGCCAGGCCCGCGTTCTTGAGGAATCCCCGCCGGTCGGGGTACGTGCGGCGCCCGAACAGGAGGCGGTCGGCTTCGTCGGGGTCCCGATCGTAGCGCTCGAGCAATCCTTCCTCCGCAGGGTGTCTGGGCATAGACATACTCCTCGTAACGGCTCGTTAGCGGCTGTTCCGTGAGGAAATCACTACGTCTCCGCCTCCTGTACCCTGCGCCCAAGCGGGGTAAGCCGGTACTTCTGGTTCCTCGCCGTGGGCGACTCCGGACGGGTCATTTCGATCAACCCCATCGATATGGCCGGATGTAGGTAGTTCTTTCGGAACGTGGGACGGTGGGATAATCCCATCTCGTTCATCAATTCCGTGGCCGTCCCGGATCCCTTACGCAAGGCGGTGAGCAGCTTCGCTACCTGGTCGCTTACCTGGTCGGTTTCCTGGTCGCTCGCACTTAGCTGGGGCAGCCGGATCGCATCGAGCAGGATCTCCAGCATGAAATCAATAAACGGATTGCTATCTCCCCGGGCCGAACTCTGTCTTATGGCATGGTAATAGTCCTGCTGCCGGGCATGAATAAGGCTCTCGACCGGAAGGTGAGCGAACAGCGCGTTCCAGCGCGTGTGGATCAGGTTCTGCCATAGTCTTCCCATTCGCCCGTTGCCGTCTTCGAAGGGATGAATGAACTCGAACTCGTAATGAAAGACCGAACTCGCGATCAGCGGATGTTCTTCCGTATCGCCCAACCAATCCAGGAGGTCGGCCATGAGTCCGGGAACGCGCTCGGGCGGCGGTCCGACGTGTTGAACCCCTCCGGATCCCGCGACGATCACCCCGCTGCGTCTGTACTGGCCGGGCGTGTCTATCAGTCCACCCATGAGGACGCCGTGCGCCTCCAGCAAATCCGCCGCTATGGCCGGATCCCATCGCTCATAACGATCATAAGCTTTGATGGCGTTGCGAGCTTCCAGAATCTCCCTCGGAGGGGCGACAACTAGTTTGCCGTCGAAGAGGGTGGCTACCTGCTCCTCGCTGAGCGTGTTGCCTTCAATGGCCAAAGACCCTTGAATGGTGCGAATGCGATTGATCCGGCGAAGGCGCAGGTCCTGCGAAATCCCCAGAGCCTCGGCCTTGCCGATGGCTTCGCCGATCCGCTCTATTCGTGAAACGATCTCCGACGTGATCGTGTACGGGGGGGTGTCGGTCATTTGCTTTGACCTGTCGTTTTACAGGTAAATCACGCCTCGTACAGACCCACCGCGGTCTGGCCCTTGGCGAAACGCAGGGCTTTTGCAAACAAAGTGGGGATTATGCTATCAGTAGATCCGATTGGTCTATATCCTGAAACAGTTTTTCAATATACACAATCGACTTGTCTCTCTCCCATTCACCTATATTCTGTTGGATTGCAAATCGTGCGTGTTTTATCAGTTGTTGGGGATCAGGATGGATTACTACAAGTCGATGGCTTGAGTTACGAAAAACCCAGTCGATAATCACTTCATTGATCTTTTTGTCCCCAAAACTGTAACCACAAACAACCAATCTATCGGACCAATTCAGTGCTTGTCTAAAACGACAGTGTATGTCAGAAAACAGTCTCGAACTATACTCCGACATCTTGTTAAATGTCCCTATCAATAATAGAGGACCATCTGTATGGGCATATAGAATCTGATCCTTGGGCGATATCATTCTTTGCCTATCCTTAAAGGGAATTGCGATTGTCTCATTGTATCCACTGCCGTAGCTAAACCAGTTTACTGAACCATGAAGTTTTAGGAATGGGATCTCATCGGTAGAGGAGTATATATCATGCCAACCTTGCCATCGGCGAAATCCAGCCTTGTAATCTGCAAATCCGTCTGTGAGATGCACACCATGGTCTGTTAGTACTCTCTCGACGTGTGTGTCGTGACATAAAGTTGCAATACAGTTTACTTCTCCTGATTTACACGCACTCACAAGAGTATTCAGATGTGATAGGAGTTTAATATTGGGATTATGATTAACTAGTCTTTTCCAGATTACAGACACAACGTAGTTAAGGGCTTCATGACAAAGTTCATGGATTTCTAGTTTTAACCCCTTTTCAAATCTATCTCCGCTGTTCCCATCCAGTAGTTCTGATGCTTGTTTTTCCAAATTTCTGGTGAATTTGTGAATCGCAGGATTCTCCAGTTCACCGGTGTAGTCGTCGAACGCTTGTTTAATCAAATAATACAACTCTTCGTAATTAATCGAAGACGCTCTGTCGTATTCTTTGTAATCTTCATAATATTTTACGGCTTTTGATTTTACCTTTTGGATCAGACGGACTACCGGTAGAACACGACTGTCCAAAGTTTTGTTCAGGCCTGTGGAATCTATGTCATATTCTGAAGACCCAAGTGGTTTTGTTACACCAATTCCGGACTCTACTTGTTGTGTTAAATCTAATGTTGACGGAAAGAATGCAGCCTGTGACGAACCAGCACCAAGCAAAATCGTGGTCTTCATGTGAGTTTCAACTATGATTTGGAACAGATTACTACTGCGATATTAAATTTGACGACCAGGTAGGATTATTCATTTTAACCGACGGGTTAAGAATTGTAATTTACATGGCAGGATATTCGATACTCTGTTTTAGTAACGGCTACCGAGGTAAGCATGTAGCCCTAATTTTCGGAAATTACCTCATCCTCTCCGAGTTCGTGGTATTCTTCTTCGTCTTCATAAGCTTCAGTTGGTTTTGAACCATTGTTGTCTTCCATATAGATCTTTAATGCCTCCTCAAATACCTCCGTACCACTACCTAGATTACGCCCCATAGCTTGCCCTATGAGGGCGAGCATTGCCTCACCTCGATTCTTAAAGGACTGCCGAAAACCATCCGATTCTAGGTCCTGCGGTTCTATCCAGTGAGACTTAAAAACACAGTCTATCTGAGGATTAAGTTTGTTTTTCAACATTGCAACGTATTTTGACGGTGCTTGACCACCAATTTTCCTGTTGGTTTGAGCGTCTATTGGTGTCTTGTTGATGATAGAGTCGTACAGTTTTGAAGTAATCAGACGTTTGGGGTTTTTGCACCATGCTTTTGGGAATATGTGATGAACATCGATGTTTTCGTCATGGTAGTTCATTAGTGAAATCGGTTCATTTGAACTCCAGTTTAATGCACCATTCTTCATTTGAAGTGCATACAAGCCTTTGTAAGCAGCACTGTTCCGAGTACGCAATGTTACTAACCTCTCGGGTACGAAATTTGTTTGGTCTACCAACACTGGTTTTGTTCCATGCCTGACGTAATTGGATACTTGAACCAAATCGAGCGCAAATTGGGTCTCTATAGCGGAGCCATATACTTCGCCAAATATCCCACTCCAGAACCAATGCTCCAATCTTTGTCTACCTATCGCAGACTCAAGGGCTTGTCCCAACTCTACATACAGCGCAGCCATAGGGACTATTTGCGTTGTGTAAGGTACATTCCGTAGTCCAAAAACGAACTGATTGTGCAAAAACTTCGCAGCTAAGACAAATCCCGCCTCTGCCCGATCAGCCCAGTGCAGGTAATCTTCGAGTTTCAAATCCAAGATATCGCGTTTCTTACACCCTACAGCTGGCGCTTTAACACTATGTATCGTGTTTACATCGACCTGTCTCCTATCTGAAAGTGTTTTTAGAAGAGCGATTGTCTGCAAGAACTGATCGCCCTGAACACCTTGTAAGACACCATACGAGTACATCCGTTGTCGACGCTGGTCCCAGTCGTCTCTTAATGAGAAATTACTAGCGTCGGCAGCGAATGAAGCAGTAGCCAATTCGAAGACGTTTAAGACTACTCCTCCCGTGTTTACTTTTTCAAATACCGTGCACACAGCCTCCTTAGGGGTTTCCTTTGCAAGTTCAATAACAGGCAAAGAGTACTCTTTGAATTTCTCAGCAACAGCGTCTTTAAAATCCTTTGAAAACTTATGGGCATCACCTTTAGGGTGCTGGTTTGTATTCCTTCTCCAATGTTCTACGTAGTCCCACAACCAGTCATAAATATCGAATAACTGTTCTGTAGGAACCATATGGTGTTGATATTCTAATTCGGAACTAGTTAGATCCAGAACTAATTCTCGCCCAAAATCTCTAGTTACTTTGCGATCTTCTGGCACGCTTATTATCGCTTCTTCCATGTCCACGAACGTATCCATGGCCTTTTGCATATCTATATAATACCAGCGTTTAATCTTCTTACCACGAGCGTCATGTGTATCTACTGGACCTGGATGACGCAATGCCTGATACAAAGAGGTTAGTCGCTGTTGGCCGTCCAATAGAAACGCTTCTGCCGAATTGGTTCCGTTTTCCTCTACCCCTTCGATTGTCCGCGTTCTGAAGTTGATTTCACCACCCGATAGGAGTGTCATAATCGCTCCAACAGGAAACCCACGCGATATACTTGCTAACAGTCCCTTTATCCTATCATCATCCCATACCCAGCCACGCTGAAAATCGGGAAGTTGGATCTTCTGGTCCTCTACTTCATCCAACAGTTTCTTTAAACCTACCGGATTAGTCTTGAACAACTGATTCCTCCTCGTAATTCCAAGTCAGTGATGTTGGGTATGGCCATTCAACCTCACTAAAAAAGAATAAAGATCATTGTCAATTGCTGCCAATCTCAAGACCTAGAGTCATAGAGTTTATATCTCTGTATTACTGAATCATTTTTGTAAATCACGCCTCGTACAGATCCACCGCGGTCTGGCCCTTGGCGAAACGCAGGGCGGTCGCCGCGGCGGACTGGCTTCCCGTGGCGCGCCGGCTGTCGGTGGCCCATCGCGCGAGGCCGACCAGCAACTGGTTGCGGGAGGGGTGGTCCTCGCACAGGGTCCACTCGTCGAAGATCGTGCGCAGCGTGGAGAGGATGTTCCGGCCGTTGTCGTCCTTGAGGATCACCAGGCCGAGTTCCCGGAGCAACGTGTCGCCCGAGTAGCCTGAGCGCAGGTAGTCGCGGGTCTGTCTCCCGATCTCCCGGATCTGGATCTGCTCGATGGACGTGAGGACGCCTTCGATCGCTTCGGCTTCGTCCGCGCTTCCCGGCTGCAGACTTCCACGGGACTCGGACAAGGGCCGATGGGTGATATTCAGCCACCTGTCGCCGTAGAACTGCCAGGCGACGTGGTACAGGCTCTGGGCCGCGACCCGGGGGCCGCCGAACCGGAGGGCCTTGCGGACCGAAGAGGCCATCATCATTTCCCGGACCAGGCCTCCCCATCCGGGGTTCATGTTCACCGGCGTGCGGGCCATGCGGTCCGCGGCGAGGACCACCATGGTCGTCACGATCCGATCGATCGATACGCCGTCTTTGAGTGCCTGGGTGACCGCGCCGAAGGCCGGCCCGATTTCACCGCTGACCAGGCCTTCCGCGAAAGCGTCTTCGTCGAACGCCGCTTCGGATCCGTCAGACGGCCCGTCGCCGATGGTATCGAGCGTCTCTGTGTCGGCGATGAACCGGTCGATGGCCGACTGCCGGATCTCGTCGGGCAGTCCGCGCTCCTGTCCCAGGATCTTGGCCGACAGATTGCAGACCAGTTCCTCGGTCTCTTCCCATCCGAACTCCTCGAGCACTTCCGCGATATAGCCGATGTTGAGCAGGTTGTTCGAGTTGCCGAGGAAATGGGGCGCCACGGCGCATTCGTAGAGCAGCGGCAGGATCTCGTCGTCGTGGCCGCCCAGGCGCCGGGCGGTGATCAGGCACTTCTCGATGCCTTCCCACTTCTTGTCCTTCGAAAACGCCCGGACCCATCCCTCGAGCTTCTCCCAGGTGACCGGTTCGGGCAGCCGCTGTATCTGAGGGCGGTCTCCCGCGCGCCCCGACAGTCCGTGGGCGGCGAAGGTCAGCGGGATGATGCGGTCGTCGCTTTCGTACTGACGGGCCACCCGGATCCCGTTGATGAAGTCCGAAACCTCTCCGCCGCCGTCGTTGGCGCCCCGTTCCGTGGCGACGTGGCGGCCGCCGTGGCGGATGATGAGCTTCAGCGTCTCCTCTTCGGACACCCCCCGGGCCAGCATGATGGCCACGGCCTTGGATATGGTCCACTGGTCCGTGGAATAGAGCCCCTCCTTCAGGAGCAGGAAGTGGGCGTCGGAACGCTTCGATCCGCCTTCGCTCACGCTCACGAAGACGTCGCCGTTCCGCACTTCGACCGGAAAGGTCTCCAGGTCGTCGCAGCCGCCGGTGAAACAACCGCCGCCGCCCAAGTCGTAGCTCCAGCCGTGCCAGTCGCAGGTCAGAACGCCGTTGCGGACGCGCCCCCTCGTGAGCGGATAGCCCATGTGGGGACACTGATTGTCCGTGGCGAAGATCGCCCCTTCGTGCCTGAAGAGGGCGATGCTTCTTCCCTCCACCTTCACGGCCTTGGGCTTGCCGTCCACCACCTCGTCCGTAGCCGCCACCCTTACGAATCCGTTCTGTCCGGTCGCCATATCAGGTTTCCTCTCCGTTGATCAGTCTTTGCGGTCCGCCCTTGCAGTCCGCTATGCCGCAATACGTCGCCGCTAATCGTCGAATACCTCGACGGTCGTCCTGCCTTCGGAAAACCGCATGGCCGTGTTGATGGAGGCCATGCTGTTCTTGTTCAGCCGAACGTCCGTGGCGTAACGCGCCAGGCCCACCAGGAGCTGATACCGGGAGGGATGGCCCGCTCCGGCGGCTTCGCCACCACCCGAGACGCCTTCCCATTCGTTGAACGCGACGCGCAACGTGGGAAGGAGCTCCATGTTGGTATCGTCCCACAGGATCGCCCGTCCCACTTCCCTGAGCAGTTCCGACCCGTCGAAGCCGCTATTGAGATAACCCACCACCTGGCCGCCCACGTTGTGGATGTCCAGCGACTTGATGGAATGGACGATCTGATCCGAAGCGGCGGCCGCGTCCGGCGCGTCCGACGGGTGGTCGGCCAGCGGCTCGTCCAGGGACCGCAACGGTATGTTGATCCACCGGTCGTCGAAGATCTGCCAGGCCGCGTGGAACAGGCCCTTTGCCGCCGCCGCGGGTCCGCCGTACGCGTGGACGTGACGCAGGGAAGCCGCCAGGTTGAACTCGTTCGACAGGGAGCCCCAGCCGGCGTCCACATTCACGGGCGTGCGCGCCATGCGGTCCGCCGCGAGCAGCACGAAGGTCGTGATGAGGCGTTCGACGGCCACGCCGTCCCGCAGGGCTTGCGCCACGGCCCCGAAGGACCGCTCCACGTCGACGCTCAGCAGGGCGTCGACGAGGGCGTTCTCGTCGTACTCCGTGCGGGTATTGCCCGCGTAGTCATGAGATTCAAGGCCGGGGGCGATCTCCCCCAGCAACCGGACGGCGTCCCGGTGAAAACGCTCCGGCTCGTCCCGTCCCCGGCCGGCCATCTTGGCGCCCAGGTTGCACACCAGCTCGGACGCCTCGCCCCACCCGAAGGAATCCACCACCCGGGCGAGGTCGCCCAGGCTGGCCACGTTACGGGAAAAACCGAGGAAGTACGGCGCCACGGCGCATTCGAACAGCAGCTTGAAGATATTGTCTTCGTGGCCGTTCTCGCAGGCCGTGTGCAGACACCGTTCGATCCGGAAGTCCTGCATGTTGCGGGAAAACATGCGCACCCAGCCGTCGATCTGCTCCCAGGCGACCGGAGGGGGCAGCGGAATGACCTCGAGCCGCTCCGACGCCCGTCCCGACGCCGCCCGGCCGGCCAGCGACAACGCCATCAACCGGTCCTCGCCGTCGTATCTTCTGCCGACCTCGAGCCCGGAGACCAGTAGCGTAACGATATTGCCGCCGCCGCCCGCGTCCCGCTCCGACGCGACGTGCCGGCCCAGGTGCCGCAGGACCAGCTGGACGATGTCGTGTTCCGATACGCCTCCGGAGAGCAGCAGCGCCGAGGCCTTGGAGATCGTCCAGGAGTCGCCGCTAAGCAGGCCTTCCCAAAGCAGTTGCAGGTGCTTGTTCCGCCGCCTGTAGGTCGCGTCGCCGGCCTGAACCCACAGTTCGTCTCCACGGATTTCGACGGGAAAGGTCTCCAGGTCGTCGCATTCGTAGTTGAAGCATCCGCCGCCCTCGAGATCGAAGCTGCGGCCGTGCCAGTCGCAGGTCAGGATACCGTCCTTCACCACGCCGCGGGTCAGCGGAAACCCCATGTGGGGACACTGGTTGTCCGTGGCGTGTATACGGCCTTCCACGTTGAAGAGGGCGATGCTCCGGCCCTCGCCGATCTTGACGGCGCGGGATTCTCCGGGCGGCACGTCCGCGAGGGATCCCGCCCTGATCCAGCCGTTACCTGAACTCATGGATATCTTTCCTTTCTTCAAATGGGCTTTCGACCATTGCGCTTCCATTGCGCTTCCAGCCAGTCCGCCGCCAGTGCGCTTCCAGCCAGTTCGCCGCTAGTGCGCCTCCAGCCAGTTCGCGCCGATGCCGATCTCCACCTCGATGGGCACGGTCATGGGCAGCGCGCTCCGCATGCACTCCTCGATCAGCGGCGGCAGCGTGTCTTCTTCGGACTTGTGCAGGTCGAAGACGAGCTCGTCATGCACCTGCAGCAGCATGCGCGTTTTGCATGCCCGGTCTTTCAGTTCGTTGTGGATCCGGGTCATGGCCAGCTTGATGAGGTCGGCCGCCGTGCCCTGGATGCGGGAATTGATGGCGACGCGCTCCTCCCCGCGCTTGGTGGTGTTGTTGCGGGAATTGATGTCCCGCAGGTACCGCCGCCGGCCCGTCATGGTCTCGACGAAACCGTGCTCCTCCGCGAACTTGACCGTATCCTTCATATACTTGAGCGTTCCGGGATACTTCTCGAAGTACTGGTCGATCAGTTCCTGGCCCTGCCCCCGCGGGATGTTGAGCCGTTCGGCCAGCCCGAAGGCGGAAATGCCGTAGATGATGCCGAAATTGACGGTCTTGGCGAACCGGCGCATTTCGTCGGTTACGCCGTCTGGATCCACGTCATAGATCTTCATGGCCGTCGCCGAGTGGATGTCCTCGTTCCGGATGAAGGTCTCCATCATGCCCTCGTCGCGGCTGAGCTCGGCCGCGATGCGCAGTTCGATCTGGGAATAGTCCGCGGCCATCAGGAGGTAGTCGCCGTCCCGCGGCACGAAGGCCTTGCGGATCTGCCGGCCCATCTCCGTGCGGACCGGGATGGTCTGGAGGTTGGGACCGTGGGACTGGATCCGGCCGGTGGCGATCACGGCCTGTTCGTAGGACGTATGCACGCGCCCCGTCTCCTGGAACACGGCATGGGGCAACTGGCTCACGTACACGGAATTGAGCTTGGTGCACATCCGGTAGTGGAGGATCTGCTCGACGATCTCGTGCCTGGGCGCGAGCCGCCGGAGTATGGCTTCCGCCGTCGAGTACTGGCCCGTCTTGGCCGTGCGCCTGGCGTTGGGATCGATTTTCAGCTTGTCGAAGAGGATGTGGCCGAGCTGTTTGGCCGAATTGAAATCGACGGGCTCCCCGGCCAGTTCGGTGATCCTGTCGGCGGACCGCCGGATCTCCGCTTCCAGCAACCCGGACAGGTGCTCCAGCTGCCCCACGTCCATCCGCACGCCTTCGTGTTCCATTTCCACGAGGGCGGTCACCAGGGGACACTCGATGTCGTTGAATACCCTGTCCTGGTTCATCTCGCCGACCCGGGGCCGCAGCAGTTCCGCGAGCTGCAGCGTGATATCGGCGTCCTCCGCCGCGTATTCGACGACCTTCTCGAGCGGCGCGTCCTTCAGCGTGCCCTGTTCTTCGCCCTTCTCGCCGATGAGGGTGGTGATGGAGATCGGCGTGTAGCCCAGGAGGGCCTGTGAAAGATAGTCCATGGTCCTCCGCAGGTCCGGCACCGTGCAATAGGCCGCGAGCATGGTGTCGAAGATGCGGCAGGACACGGTAATCCCGTGCCAGCGGAGCACGGACAGGTCGAACTTGATGTTGTGTCCGATCAACTCCTTTCCGGCGTCGTCGAAGAGGCACTGGAACTCGCCGGCGACCCGCAGCACTTCTCCCCGGCCGTCGGGCATGGGGACGTAGTATCCCGTGTGGGGCTCGATCGCGAAGGCGAATCCCAGGATCTCGCAGGTCTTCGGGTCCAGGCTGGTCGTTTCCATGTCGAAGCAGAAGGAAGGCGCCTGGCGCAGCGAATCGATGAGCGCCGCCCGCGATTCGGGCGTATCGACGCACTGGTAGTCGTGCTCCACGTCGGCGATCGACTTCAGCTGGTCATCGGAGAACAGGTCGGCCTGGCTGCCGGCCACGGTCAACCGCGGCGCGGCCGAGAAGTCGTCGCCGAAGAGCCGCTTGCCCAGGGTGTTGAATTCCAGTTCGACGAACAGCTTCTTGAGGTCCTCCTCGCGCCGTTCCTTGACGGTCAGCGCATCGGGCGTAACCTCGAGGGGGACGTTCCGCTCGATGGTGACCAGGCTCTTCGAAAGCAGGGCCATGTCCCGGTTATCCTCGATCCGCTCCTTCTGCTTGCCCTTCAGCTGGTCCGTGTTCTCCAGCAGGTTCTCCACGGACCCGAACCGGGCGATGAGCTTCTGCGCGGTCTTTTCGCCGACGCCCGGAACGCCGGGCACGTTGTCGCTGGCGTCGCCCATCAGGCCGAGCATGTCGATCACCTGGTCGATCCGCTCGATCCCCCATTTATCCAGCACTTCCTCCATGCCCATGGTCTCGAAGTTGTCCCCGGTGTTCCCGGGCTTGCAGATGAAGGACTGCTCGGAGACGAGTTGGGCGTAGTCCTTGTCCGGCGTGACCATGAAGGTGGTGAACCCCGCTTCGTCCGCCTGCTTCGCCAGGGTGCCGATCACGTCGTCGGCCTCCCAGCCGGGCACGCGGATCACCGGGATGTTGAATCCCTCGATCAGCCGGAACAGGTAGGGCAGCGCGATGCTCAGGTCCTCGGGCATGGCGTCCCGCTGGGCCTTGTACTCGGCGTACTGCCTGTGCCGGTGGGTGGGTTCGGGCGTGTCGAACACGGCGGCGATGTGGGTCGGCCGGTTCTTGTTGAGGATGCCGAGGATGGTATTGGCGATGGCGAACACCATGGAAACGTTCATGCCGGTCGAGGTCATCCGCGGATTGCGGATCAACCCGAAATGACCGCGATAGGCCAGTGCCATGCCGTCCAGTAAAAACAGGGTCTTCTGCGACTCGGTCATAGGTCTCCAACTCCGGCTGCACGGGAACCGGCCGGTCCCGGGCCGTGGATATCCAATGTATATCCGTCAGCCCACGGTTTCGGCCTGGTTCGGCGTATTTCAATGATAATGCGATAAACCTATATTACCAGCGAACGGCCCTGTTCCTTCAAAAGTCCCGCGGCGTTCAGGCCGGTGATACGCCGTCTTTCCGCTTCAGGCAACACCAGTTCATCGATGACCCGAAGGCCCAGGCCGACGTCGGCGATCTGCTGGGGAAAGTCCGAACCGAACAGCACGCGGCCGGCGCCGGCGAAGTCGATCGCCAGGCGAACCGCACCGCCGCTCGGTATGCCCGCGGTTTCGTAGTACATGTTCTTCAGGTACTCCGACGGGGGCCGGTCGAGTTTTTCCCTCGCCTCGGGATAGGAGCGGTAGGCCTGGTCGACCCGTCCCGCGATATACGGGATCGTGCCGCCCAGGTTTCCGAGCACGATCTTGAGGTCCGGGAAGGCCGCCATCGTTCCGCTGAACACCAGGTGCAGGGCCGCCACCGACGTGTCGAACGGGAACCCGGCGATGGGGGTCAGCCTGTATGCCTCGAATACGTCATTGGCGTGTGGCGTGGTCGGGTGTATGAAGAGCGGTAAGCCGAGGGAGGAAGCGGCCGCGTAAAGTTCATGAAACGCTTCGTCCCCCAACGATTTGCCATTGATATTCGAAAACAGCATGCCGCCCCGCAGGTTCAGCGACTCCACGGCGCGCGTCAGTTCAGCCGCCGACGCGGCCGGGTCCTGCAACGGAAGGACCGCCAGGGCCGCGAGCCGGTCCGGATAGCGGGATACGGTCTCGGCGAGCGATTCGTTGACGATCCGGGCGAGCCTGCGGCCGGCGCCCGGTTCCTCCACGTGCAGCCCCGGGATGGAGAAACTCAGCAGCTGCCGGTCCACGCCGTGACGGTCCATGTGCTCGATCACGCGACCGGCATCGAAATGCCCCGGCGCGATCATGCTGTGATCGCCGTTCAGCTTCAGCAGGCGATTGCCGCCGGCGTCCCTGAACAGCTCCGCTTCGTACCCTCCCTTTTCAATTTCGTCAAGGTAAGCGGAGGTATAGAAATGAGTGTGGAAATCGTAGATCAACGTGCGCACCGAATCGGGAAGGGGCTACCGGCACGATCCTCTGTTCTCTACGCGAATATACGCTTCGCAAAACAGCCAGGCAACCTCATTCATCCCGGCGCCCGCGCCTGCTGATTTCCCTGTACATGCCCGGATTCGAATCGTATCTTGCCATTCTGTCAGAAACGAGCGCGAACCCGCTTTTTGTCCAAGGAGACCCCGATGCTGATAGACCCTTCCGAGTTCATTGGAACCCAGGGCATAACCCATCTGTGTACCGGCGGCGAGTCCCCCATGCTGAAGTCCCATGGAGACGCCGTCCACCGATTCTTCGAAGACAAGCTCCTGGGTGAGGAAGGACGCAGGCGCCTCGAAGTCGTGTCCGCCGGATGCAAGGAGAAAGTCGGGCGTCTCTTCGGCGTCCGGCCGGACGATATCGGTTTCCTGACCTCCACTTCCGAGGGCATCAACCTGCTGGTCTACGGCCTCGACTGGAAACCCGGCGACAACGTGGTGGTCGCCGACGTGGAGTTCCCGTCGGACGTGCTGCCGTGGACCCTGTTGAAAAACCGGGGCGTGGAGCTTCGAATCGTGGAAAACAACAACTGGCGCATAGACTTGGAAGAACTTGATAAAGCGATAGATGAAAACACCAGGGTGGTCAACGTGAGCCACGTGAGCTATTTCACCGGCCAACGTCTTCCCCTTCCCGAACTCGCCGAAATCGTGCACCGGAAGAACGCGCTGCTCTGCCTGGACGTCACCCATTCGGCCGGGGCCGTACCGGTCGAAGCGCAGCATGCTGACTTCGTCGTGTCGAGCTGCTACAAGTGGCTCATGGCGGTACATGGCGTGGGCATCTTCTACTGGAACCGCGAGCGCGTGCCCGAGCTCAACCCGCCCTTCGTCGGATGGCACACGCCGGCCAGCCTGCCCGACTGGAACGATCCCTCCGCATATGTTCCCCGGGAGGACGCCAGCCGGTTCACGCCGGGAAACGAGACCTGGATCGGGGTTTACATCCTTGACAACGCCCTCGACTGCCTGCTGGGGATCGGCATCGACCGGATCGAGGAGCACGTGCTGAATCTGAGCACCCGGGTGTGGGACGGCCTGTCGGACATGGGCTGGGAGGTGATCACGCCCCGGGCCCCGGCGGAACGTGCCGGCAACGTCTGCTTCACCGCGGAGGATGTGAACGCGGTCACCCATGCCCTGGAGGACCGGAACGTGTTGATCTTCGGAGCCTACGGCGGCGTGGGCCGGGCCCGCGTGTCCACCCATTTCTACAACACGGACCAGGACGTGGACCGGTTCCTCGAAGTCATGCGGGACATCCCCGTGACAAGGCCGGCGACCCGGCCGGGCAGGGATTTCAGCAAGGCGGCGGCGGTAGCGGCCGGGGACCGGACTTGAACATGGAATTCGAGTTAAGCGAAGAACACCGGATGATCGAGCGGATGGTCTACGATTTCGCCCGGAACGAGATCCTTCCGACCATCCGGGAACACGACCGCAACGGTACCTTCCCCCACGATCTGCTGCCGAAGATGGCGGCGCAGGGTTTCATGGGCATCTGCCTCCCAGTCCGGTACGACGGGGCCGGCATGGACTTCATCTCCCTGGGGCTGCTTTCGGAGGGGCTGGAGTGGGCCGACTCTTCCGTCCGGGAGACGATCGCCGTCCACCTGGGCCTGCACGCCCTGCCCATCTTCCAGTGGGGCACGGAGGAACAGAAGGAACGGTTCCTGCCGCCCCTGGCGACCGGCGAAAACATCGCCTGTTTCGGGCTGACCGAACCCGGCGCGGGTTCGGACGTGGCCGCCATGACCAGCCGGGCGAGGAAAGAGGGCGACACCTACCTGGTCAGCGGCGAGAAGATGTGGATCACGCTATCGGACGTGGCGGACCGCTTTCTCGTGTTCGCCAAGACCGGCCAGGAGGAGGGTACGCGCGGTATCACGGCTTTCCTCCTGGAACGAGGCTGGGACGGGCTGACCACCGGCACCATAAAGGGCAAGATGGGCGTGCGGGCGAGCAATACGGGCTGGATCAACATGGACGAGGTGCCCGTGCCCGAATCCCACCGCCTGGGCGAAGAGGGCGAAGGGTTCAAAATCGCCATGTCCTGCCTGGACAATGCCCGTTACACCGTGGCGGCGGGCGCCGTCGGCCTGATGAAATACTGCCTGGAAGCGTCCGTGTCGTACGCCCGGCAGCGCCGTACCTTCGGCCAGCCTATCGGCGATCATCAGCTCGTGAAACAGCTGATCGCCCAGATGAGGCAGCGCGTCGACCTGGGCGAACTGGCCGTGCGCAAAGTCGGCTGGCTCAAGAACAGGGGCGTGCGGAACACCCGGGAGACGAGCATGGCCAAGTGGTACTGCACCGAATCGGCCTTCGCCACGGCCAGCGACGCGGTCCAGGTGCACGGCGCCTACGGATACTCCGACGAATACGACGTGGAACGCCATCTGCGCAACAGCAAGAGCGCGGTGATCTACGAGGGTACGTCCCAGATCCACCAGCTCATGCAGGCGGATTACGAGTTCGGCAACCGGACGGACCGCCCGCTCCGGTGCGAAATGCCCGCCTACGACCCGGAATACTGGCAGAACTGACCAGGCGGCTCAGGTCTTCAGCGACGAGGTAACGGATTCTTGAACATCATCGCCCTGGTGAAGCAGACGCCCGATACGGCCCAGTTGTCCGCCGCCATGGACGGCCTGAAGCTGTCCGCCGAGGGCGGGCCCCGGATCGTCAATCCCTGGGACGAGTACACCCTGGAGACCGCCGTACAGGCCCGGGAGGAGCACGGCGGCAGGGTAACCGCCCTGTGCCTTGGACCGCCCGAAGCCGCCGACGCGTTGAAGACCGCCCTGGCCATGGGCGCGGATGAAGCCATCCGGGTATGGGACCCGGCCATGGCGGACAGCGACAGCCTCACGTCGGCGCGCATCCTGGCCGCCGCCATCCGCAAGATCGGCGATTTCGACCTGGTCGTGGGCGGCCGGGCGGCGATCGACGGTAACACCGCCGCGACGGCCGTGCAGGTAGCGGCCCTGCTCGGCGTGCCGCTCGTCTCCTACGTGGCGGATATCGGAAGTATCGATCCGGAGCACCGGACCCTATCCGCGGTACGGCTGCTGGAGAACGCCCGGGAAACGGTCCGCAGCCGGCTTCCGGCCCTGATCACCGTGGTCAAGGAGATCAACGAGCCCCGGTACCCGAGTCTCATCGGCATCCGCAAGGCGGCCCGGGCCGTCATTCCCGTCTGGGGATGCGGCGATCTCGGGCTCGATGCGTCCGCCGTCGGCGCCGGCGCTTCGGGCGTCGAATGGCGGACCGAACTCCCTGCGGTCCGGGAAGCGAACGTGGAAATGATCGACGGCGGCCCCGAGGACGCGGCCAGGACCCTGGTAGACCGGTTGATGGAAGAAAAGGTAATCTAGGCGAAAGAGAACGGATGGCCGGCAACGTATTCGTATGGATTGAGCAGGAAGACGGACGGGCGGACCCGATCGCCTGGCAGGCGATGGCTGCCGCGGGGAACATCGCCGGAGATCTCGGCGGATCGCTGATCGCCGTCGTTTTCGGCGGCCGGGTCGGCGATATCGCCAGGCAGGCCGTCGAGGCCGGCGCGGACCGCGTATACACCGCGGAAGCCCCTTCGCTGGACCGCTATCGCGTGGAGCCCTACGCGAAACTCCTGGCACGGATCCTGGAAGAGGAGCCGCCCGCCGTGATCCTGGCGGGGGCGAGTGCGGCGGGACTCGAGCTTACGGCCTATGTGGCCGCCCTTACCGGTGCGGGCCTGGCGCCGGACTGCACGGACCTGCGCGTCGCGGAAGGCCGATTGGTCGCGGTCCGGCCGGCGCTGGTCGGCAACCTGGTCTCCACCGTGAGGTTCAAGGGGGCGGGCCATCGTTTCGTCTCGGTACGGCGCAACGTCTTCCAGCCGGCGGGCCCCGATGATGCCAGGACCGGAGATACCGTGGCGATCGACGCCGCGCCGGCCGAAGACGAGATCCCGACCCGCGTTTTGTCGGTGGAGACCGCGGACGGCACGGTCAGCCTGACCGACGCGAGCATCATCGTATCGGGCGGCCGCGGCGTGGGCGGACCGGAGGGCTTCGCGCCCGTGCGGGAACTGGCGGTGGCCCTGGGCGGCGCATTAGGTGCCAGCCGGGCCGCGGTGGACGCCGGGTGGATTCCCTACGCCCACCAGGTCGGCCAGACGGGCAAAACGGTACAGCCCGATCTGTACATAGCCTGTGGTATTTCCGGCGCGATTCAGCACCTTGCGGGCATGAAGAACGCCCGTGTGATCGTGGCCATCAACAAGGACGCCGACGTGCCGCTCTACAAGTACGCCCACTACGGCATCGCCGGCGACCTGTTCAGCTACCTGCCCGCCATCGCGGAAGAAGTGAAGAAACGGCTGGGCCGGTAACCCGGCACACCGCGCGTCGCGTCTTCCCTCGGCGGCACATCGAGATCGCAGGGCGCCGATGCTTACTCCCTACGAAAAAATCCTGTTCGCGGTCTTGACGATCGTCTCGCTGTACCTGGCCTCCGTCACGTTCCGGCGCATGATCCGCACGATAAAGCGAGGCCAGGGACGCCTGTCCTGGGACGGATTGCCCGGCCGGTTGATGACGGGGATCGGGGCCCTGGTCAGCCAGAACAACATGATCCGCGACCGGCCTTTCGTCTCCCTGGCGCACACCGCGGTCGCATGGGGATTCATCCTCTACCTGGCGGTGAACCTGGTCGACGTGCTGGAAGGCATGGTGTCCGGCTTCGCCTTCCCGGGCGAGCACGCCGCCGGACGGGTGTATCGTCTCCTCGTAGACCTCATGACCGCGGCCGTGCTGGCGGGCATGGCGGTCCTGCTGGTCCGCAGATTCATCGCAAAGGCCCCGGCCCTCGACGTCGCGCCCCAGGTCCAGCTGCACCCCCGGGCGGCCGAAGGGATCAGGCGGGATTCCCTGGTCGTGGGGTTTTTCATCCTCGGTCACGTCGGCTTCCGGCTGCTGGGCGCTTCATTCGATATCGCCATGCACGGACCGGACCCGTGGCAACCGGCCGCCGCGCTGGCCGCCGGGCTCTGGACGGGCCTGGATCCTTCATCCCTGGCGTTCGGGCTCCATGCCAGCTGGTGGATCGCGATCGGGCTGGTGCTGGCCTTCCTGCCCTGGTTCCCCTATTCGAAACACGCCCATCTGTTCATGGGCCCCTTCAACCTGATGACGGCTCCTGCCCGCAGCAGTCCCGGCGCGGTGGACGCCCTGGATTTCGAGGATGAGACCATCGAGCAGTTCGGGGCGGGCCGGCTCACCGACCTGAACCGGACCCACATCGCGGACGCCTTCGCCTGCATCATGTGCAACCGGTGCCAGGACGCCTGCCCGGCCTATGCGACGGGGAAGGAACTTTCACCCGCCGCCCTGGAGGTCAACAAGCGGTACCATCTCCGGGACCACATGAAGGCCCTGGCGAAGGGCGAAGAGGACTCGGAACCTTTGCTCGCCTACGCCATGAGCGAAAGCGCCCTCTGGGCCTGCACGACCTGCGGGGCCTGTACCGAGGCCTGCCCGGTCGGAAACGAGCCGATGTTCGATATCCTCGCCATGCGCCGGAACCAGGTGCTGATGGAAAGCGCGTTTCCCGGCGAGCTGAAGGGCGCCTTCACCGGGATCGAGCGGAACGGCAATCCCTGGCAGATGGCCGGAGACCGGATGGAATGGACCGAAACCCTGGGCTTCAAGGTGCCGACCGTCGCCGAGAACCCGGACTACGACGTGCTGTTCTGGGTCGGCTGCGCCGGCGCCTTCGATCCCGGCGCGCGGGACACGGCCCGGGCCATCGCCACCGTCATGAACCGGGCCGGAGTGGACTTCGCCGTGCTCGGAAATGACGAATCCTGCACGGGAGATCTGGCGCGAAGAGCCGGAAACGAGTATCTTTTCAGTATCGCGGCCGAAGGGAACATCGAAACGCTGAACGCGGCGGGCGCCGACCGCAAGCGTATCGTTACGGGTTGCCCCCACTGCCTCCATACGTTGAAAAACGAATACGGCGAGATGGGCGGGCGGTACGAGGCCATGCACCACACGCAGCTCATGAGCGAGCTGGCGAAGGCAGGCAGGCTCGGGGCGCAGGGCCGGACAGGGACGCGGACCACTTTCCACGACCCCTGTTACCTGGGCCGCCAGGGCGGCGAATACGAAGCGCCCCGCGGCGCGCTCGCGGCCGCCGGGCCCTCCCTGGTGGAGATGGCGCGGAGCAGGAACCGGTCTTTCTGCTGCGGAGCGGGCGGCGCGCAGGTCTGGAAAGAGGAAGAGGAAGGCCGGGAAGCGGTCAGCGACAACCGCTTCCGGGAAGCCCGGGAAACCGGGGCCGAGACCCTCGCAGTGGGCTGTCCCTTCTGCGCCAGGATGATGAACGACGCCAACAAGCGGGCCGGCGAACCCATGCGGGTCCGGGACATCGCAGAGATCGTGGCGGAGTCCATGCAGGCAGATTAAGCATGATTGGAGCATACGACGATGACGACGGCTGGTGAACGCATGGTCTTCCTGGACGGATCCAGGCTGATCATCGAGGCAATGGCCCGGGCCGGGGCGGGCGCATACATCGGATACCCCATCACGCCCGTCAACTGGCTCTTCGCGGGCGCCAAGCAGCGCATTCCCATTGCCCTCGAAGCCCCGGACGAAATCACGGCGCTGCAATGGTCCGCCGGGTTCTCCTCGGCGGGCGTGTTCCCCGTTACCGCCTCCGCCTTTCCCGGATTCGCCCTGATGATCGAATCCATCAACATGTCCTTCATGATGGAACTGCCCATGGTCATCATCCTGGCCCAGCGTCTCGGGCCGAGTACCGGTTCGGCCACGACGGGCGGCCAGGGAGATCTCCTCCTGCTCAGGGGGTGCATTTCCGGGGGTTATTCGCTGCCGGTGTTCTGCCCCTCGAACCTGAACGACTGCTGGGACATGGCGGCCGCCAGCGTGCACACGGCGGTCGACCTCAGGACGCCCGTGGTATTGCTGACCTCCAAGGAAATGGTCATGACCAACCAGAACATGGACATTTCCGGCCTGCGGGAAGTACAACGGGCGGAACGGCACATGTACGACGGCAACGGGGAGTACAAGACCTACGGGGTCAATGGTAACCTGGCGCCGCCCTTCCTGCCCCTGGGCAACGATCTGCACCAGGTCCGGCTGAATTCATCGACCCATGACACGGAAGGCATCACCCAAAAGAACAGCCCCGAGGCTCTCGGCAACACCGAACGGCTCAAGAACAAGATCGAACAGCACATCGACGACTACACCTTTTTCGATCACGACCGGGACGAAGACGCCGATACGGTCATCCTGACCTACGGGATCTCGGCGGAAGCCGCCCGGGAGGCGGCCGGCCTGCTGCGGACGAGCGGCGAGTCGGTCTCGCTCCTCGTCATGAAGACACTGCTGCCGGTACCGCCCCGGATCTACGAGTTGCTCGACGCTTACGAGCACATCGTCGTCGTGGAGGAGAATATCGCCGGCCTGCTGCGGGAGCTGCTCTACGGGAACCGGCAGGACGGCCGGGTATTCGGCGTCAACAAGATAGGCAACATGATCACCCCGCAGGAGATCGCGGAAGGAGTAAGGCAATGCAGGAAACCATCCTGAACGACCTGAAAATGCCCTACTGCCCGGGCTGTGGTCATACCGTCGCCAACAAGTCCATGAGCAAGGCCCTGGTTGATATGGGCGTGCATCCCCTCGACGTCATCGTGGTGAGCGACATCGGCTGCACGGGGCTCGTGGACCCGCTCCTGACCTGCCATACCATCCACGGCCTGCACGGCCGGGCGGTCGCCCTGGCCATGGGCATCCGCATGGGACTCGAGCATCCGGACAAGAAGATCATCGCCCTGCAGGGCGACGGCGGCGCCACGATCGGCCTGCAGCACCTGCTCGAGGCGGCCCGGCACAACCTGGACCTCACCCTCGTCGTCCAGAACAACATGGTCTACGGGATGACGGGCGGCCAGACCAGCGGGTTGTCCTCCACCGAGTTCAAGGAACCGGAGCGTCCGGAGGCGGCCGTGCCGGGGTACGACATCTGCGCACTGGCGCACAACGCCGGCGCGGCGTACACCGCGCGGACCTTCATCGGCAAGGATACGGCCGAGCTCTGGAAGGAGGCCCTGTCCACACCGGGGTTCTCCCTCATAGAGATCGTGGAGATGTGTCCCGCCTACGGAATGAGGAAGGTCCAGGAGCTCCACGACGTGTCGGACTACGAGAGCGTGGTAACGAGGAACCGGCGGCCCGAGTCCCATCCACACCGCTTGACGGGCCGGTCCCTGCTGGATGGGTTGAAACCGATCGAGCACACCTGCGATGCGCCCCTGGACGGCCGCCTGGAGATTATCGTCGCGGGCTCGGCCGGCGAAGCCATCCAGTCCGCCGGGGACCTGCTCTCCACGGCGGGCATCACGGCCGGCCTGTCCGCCACCAAGAAGGGCGACTATCCCATCACGATCGGCACCGGGTTCTCCGTCGCGGAAGTCATCCTCTCCCGGCAACCCATACACTATACGGGGATCGATTGTCCCGACATCATGATCGTCATCTCGCAGGACGGGCTCGACAAGGTGCGGTCCCGCATCGGCGACCATACCCTGGTCATAGCGGACACGAAGCTCGGCCCCGAACTCGGGGGCCTGCCCGGCCTGCCCGGTCCGGCCGGTCTGACCGGTCCGCCCAACGTGGTTACCCGGGACTTCAGGAAGACGGGCGGCCTGAAAGGCGCCGCCCTGGCCGCCATCGCCTTCTGGCTGCAGGACAACGGATTCCTGCCCATCGACGCCCTCATCGAAGCCGCGAGCCGGCACAAGCACGGCGACAAGATGAAGGTCATCATCGACAAGGCCGTGGCAGCTTAGCGGTCCCGACTTTACCCAGGATTCCGGTACTCCCTCCTTGCGCATCGTCTACTTCGACATCGACAGTCTGAGGCCCGACCACCTGGGTTGCTACGGATACGGCAGGCCGACCTCGCCCGCCATCGACGAAATCGCCGCCCAGGGGATGCGGTTCGACCGGTACTACTGCGCGGATTCCCCCTGCATGCCTTCCAGGCACGGCTGGATCACCGGCCGGTTCGGGATCAACAACGGCGTGGTGACCCACGGCGGCCCCGCTTCGAAGCTGCAGATCCTCGAACAGCGATACGGCGGCCCCGACGAGCGGAACCAGTTGGTGCAGCGCCGGCTGCGGCAACACGGCTACGACACCGTCTGCTTCTCCAACTTCCCCACGCGGCACTGCGCGACCTGGTTCGGGCTGGGCTGGTCCGAGTTTCATTCCCCCAACCTGAAGACGGGGTCCGAGACGGCGGACGAAGTCAACGAGGCCGTGCTGCGATGGACCGCCGCGAACAGGGACAGAGACGACTTCTTTCTCTATATCAACTACTGGGACCCGCACCGGGTCTACGAAGCCCCCCGCGACTGGTTCGATCGCATGGCGGAGCATCCGCCGGCGTCAGCCTGGCCGGACGACGAAGCGATCCGCGGCCACCAGGACATAAACGGGTGGTTTACCGCGTCCCATCTCTTTCCGCATGACCGGCCAAGCCCCACGCCGAACATGCCGGACGCCATCGGGAACACGGACGACCTGAATCACATGGTGACCGGGTACGACGCGGAGATCCGTTACACCGACCACCACGTCCAGCAGGTGCTGGACGCCCTGGGCGACCTGGACGACACGGCGGTCATCATCTCGGCGGATCACGGCGAAGCCATGGGGGAGCACGGCATCTACGGCGATCACGTCTGCGCCGATGAGTGCGTTCACAGGGTTCCGCTGATCATCAAGTGGCCCGGGATCACGAAGCCCGGCTCCTCCTGCGACGACCTGCTGTACAACGTGGACTTCAGCGCCACGCTGATCGACCTGGTGGGCGGGGAAGTGCCGGAATACTGCGACGGCCGTTCCTTTGCGGATGGACTCGCCACGGGACGCTGCCGCCTGCGCGACTACCTGGTCTGGGGCCACGGCCTCTACACGCTGCAGCGGGCGGTGCGGACGCCCGAACACCTGATGATCCGGACATACGACGACTTCGGTTACCGGTTCGATCCGGTGGCCCTGTACGATATGCGTAACGATCCGTACCAGACGCGGAACCTGGCCGGGGAGCAACCGGAGATCCTTCACCGGATGGATCATTACCTGTCGGAATGGCTGCATGAACAACGCGTCAAGCCCTGCGCCATCCCCGATCCCATGGAGGTCGTTTGGCAGGAGCGCCAGTCATCCTGATGCAACCCTTGACGCCACGTGCCACGCAGCCCGTGACGCTACGAGCCGCGCCGAACGTGACGCTACGGGCCGCGCCGCCCTTGACGCTACGAGCCGCGCCGCCCATGCCCGCCGGTCCATTCACTGATACCAGAGCGAGACCCGCTTGACCGACACCACCACGCATACACCGCCGATGGCTTCCGCGCCAACCTCCGTGATCACGTCGCGGTCCCTGGCCACGGGACTGGTCCTGGCCATCGTACTCAATATCTGGGTGACCTACGGGACGTATATCCTGCACACGTCCCGCATGTCGGTGGCCCACCTCCCCATCTCCGCCCTGGCGCTGTTTCTGCTCGTCACCTTCGTGTACAACCCCTTCGTGCGAGGCATCTCCCAACGGGCGGCCTTCACGGGCCGGGAGCTCGCGCTGATCTTCTGCATCCTGCTCATTTCGAGCCTCATACCCGGCAAGGCCTTCATTTCGTACTTCCTGACCATCATTTCGACGCCCTTCTACTTTGCCCAGCCGGAAAACCAGTGGGTGGAACTCTTCCACCCCTACCTGCCGGGCTGGCTCGTGGCGAGCAACCAGAACAACGCCATGGGCTGGTTCTACGAAGGGCTGCCGCCCGGCGGGACCATACCCTGGTCCCCCTGGATCATCCCCGTCGCCTGGTGGATGAGCTTCTTCGTGGCCATTTTCGTCGTGGGCGCCTGCGTGGCCACCATATTCAGAAAACAATGGGTGGAGTACGAACGGCTTACCTTTCCGCTGGTCCAGGTCCCCCTGGAGCTCATCGCCGGGGACCAGTCGCCCGGGCGCTGGCCGAAACTGGTCTACGACCGCCTCTTCCAGGTCGGGTTCGGCCTCGCGCTGGCCGTCGCGCTCTGGAACATCGTGTCCTTCGCCCACATCGTGCCCCAGCTGCCCGTCGGCACCTTCTTCGAGACGCCGCTCCAGCTGAGCCCCATGTTCCCCTCCATCCCCCTGCGCATCAGCCCCTACATGCTCTGCTTCGGCTACTTCATCAACGTCGACATCCTGCTGAGCATCTGGGTCTTCTTCATGCTGGGTATTCTCGAAGTAGGGACGTTGACTCTTATCGGCCTGAACACGGAAGGTGGCGGCCCGGGTGGCGCCGGCGGCGTCAACGCGCAGTTTTTCGGTGGGTTTCTCGTGTACGTGGGCTACAGCCTGTGGACCGCCAGGCGGCACCTGGCGGGGGTGTTGAGGAAAGCGGCGGGACGGGATGCCGGGTTGGACGATTCCAGGGAACTCGTTTCCTACCGGACGGCCTTGATCGGGTTACTGCTCGGTTCAGCCTTTATCTGCGCCTGGCTGTACCAGTCCGGCCTGTCGCTGCCGGTCATGGCGGTGTTCCTGGCCTTCCTCTTCATCCTCTACTTCGGCACGACCAAGGTGATCGCGGAGACGGGCGTGGTGTTTCTCGACCTACCCGTGAATGCCCATCAGATCTCAGTTTTGACAATCGGATCCGGCAACATTTCCGGGCCAAGTCTGACGTCGCTGGGATTGGCGAGCGCTTATGCGCGGAACTGGCGCGGGCTGGGTATGGGATCGGTCGTGCTGGCCGATCGCCTGACGGACGGGTTCTGGCCCCGGAAGAAGGGGCTGCTGCTCGTGCTCGCCGTCACTTTCCTGGTGAGCATGATCACGGCTGTTTCTTATACGATACAGTCGGGATATGAGGTCGGAGCGTACAATTTCGGCGGAGGCGCGTTCACCAATCTCAACACTTTCTACTACGAAGAGATCGTAACCTGGATGAAGAACCCGCTGTCCCTGGGGCAGAACGAGCCCTGGTTCATGGCGGCGGGCGCGTTGATCTTCCTGGTCCTGCTCAAGCTGAGGCACTGGCTGGTCTGGTGGCCCCTCGCCCCGGTGGGGTTCGCCATCTGCTTCGCCAGCAACATCCGCGACTCGATCCTGTCCGTCTTCCTCGCCTGGCTCGTCAAGTTCATCCTGCTGAAGGTCGGGACCGGCGCCTACCGCACGGGCCAGCGGTTCTTCCTGGGCATGCTGCTCGGCTACACGGTGGGCATCGTGCTGTCCTTCTTCGCCGATGCCCTGTTCTATCCCGGACAGGGTCACATGCTGCACGACTGGTAGCGGTCGGGACCGCCTCGACCCCGCCCGCCCGCGCAACTTCGCGGTACCGCTTAGACCCTGATCGCCCGAGCGACCCCGCAAGAACCGTCTCAACCCTGACCGCCCGCGCAACCCCGCGACGGCCCGCCGAGCGCCCGCCGGTCCGACGGCCGTCCGCTAATACGTGCTCTTCGCCGTCGTCAGGGGACACCACCGCGAGGCCTGCAGCCAGTGCAGCAGCGTGCGGAGGGCTTCCGGCGTGCCGATCTGTTCGAGGGCAACGGCCGCATGGCCCTGTACGTACCTGTTTTCATCGTAGCAGGCGTCCGCGAGATCCTGGATGGCCGCCTGGGCGTCGTCCCCGAACCGGGCCAGCGCATAGGCGGTCCTGGACCGCACCTGCTCATCCGGGTCCTTCATCATGCCGATCAGCGCGGGAACGGACGAATCCGCGGCCAGCTTGATCTGGCCCAGGGCATCGGCCACGTTCTGGCGGACAAAAGGCGACGGATCGTCTGAAAGTCCCGCCAAGCGCTCCGCTACCGACGGGCTGTGGTGCCGAATGTCTCCGAGGGCATAGACCGCGTATCCCCGGACGCTTTCGCTTCCGTGTCCGAGCAGGGAGACCAGCGGTTCGACGGCGGCGCCGCCCACCGCGCTGATCCCGTAGCACGCATCGCGACGGACTTCGTCGTTTTCGTGCCGGAACGCTTCGAGGAGGTGCGGAAGGGCGGAATCTCCGCACTCCGCCAGGGTGTAGGCCGCGTGAAGACGCTTCTGTTCGAGTTCATGGGTCAGGTCCGCGGCGAGCGCCTCGACCTGTTCCAGGCTTGCCCGCCCGCCCGCGGCCGGTCCGTTTCCGGCAAGCCAGTGCCACATGTTCCTCCACATGGCGCTCCGGGGATCGTCCGACAGGTCGCCGAGGTCGATCTCGTCCCGTTGCCTGTTCCAGTAGGGGCGGTCCGGCTCCGTCATCCGCGTGAACTGGAACTTCATCATGTACCTGACCTTGTCCGTGGCATTCGGAAACGCACGGTGCCAGAGGTCGAAGTGAATGATGGTAATGGTTCCCGCCTTGCCGCTCGCGGGAAACCCTTCGGGGACCGACCCGTTCCCGCCAACGGTCTCTTCGCGGGACTCGAAGTAGTGGCTCCCCGGAATGACGCCCGTCGGGCCGATTTCCACCGGGGTGTCCTGGGGATAGTACATGGCCATGATCCAGCGCGGATGGTGATCCCGCACCTTGGTGTAGCCCCAGTAGCTGTCCTTGTGCCAGTTGCCTCCGCGGCTGTTCGGCGGATTCACGTGCGGGTGGCGGTGGGCGTGCATGACGTAATCCGGTCCGAGCAGGCTCGTCAGCGCGCCCTGGACCGAGGGATCGTCGTAGACCTGTTGGATCTCGGGCACGCGCGGCAACAGGTTGTTGCCCGGATTCCCGTCTTCGTCGATGATCGCCTTCGTCTTCTCGTATATGCCGTCGTGCAGCGCGACCGGCTGGTCCACGTCGATCACGTGGTAGCCGTTCACGATAAAGTCGCGCATGGCGTCATCGTCGAGAAGGTAGGATCTGTCCACCATGAGTCACTGCTCCTTTCTTGCACAGCGGCCGGCCGCGACGGTCATCATGACCGGCCCTCCGTGGTCCGTTCGAAGTTTGGTTTCCGGTACTGCCTTCGGTTCAATCATCAGTGAAGCAAACCGCCATATCTTCTAGAAACGCCTGGGGTTCCACTGCATTGAAACGGTTGACAATCGACGGTCCGGATGCAGGTTGCGGTTCCCTGGCCGTCTCCGCGTCCCGGCGGGGCAGGCGATCAACGCTCTCCCGAATGACGGCCGCCGCGTGCCCCGACGCCCGGACTTCCAGGTTCCCGCCCTCGCAGTCGTAATACCAGACGGACTTCAGCCTGCCGCTCAACAGTCTGCGGGCGTAATGGGAAAGGGGCTGGGCCACCTCTCCGGGCATGAACGAAGCCGGCCAGTACACCCGGTTGACCTGGTGACGAAATACCGACTCGAGCATCCCGGCCGGTGTCGCCGGGCAGAGATGCCAGTTGGTCTCCGGCCAGACGTCGAGCCATCCCCAGGCTCTTCCCATCTCCCCGGTGGACAGGTCGAGGTCCCCGCTTCGCGTGCGTACCCGCGCCCCCTGGCTTCCGATGAAGACATGGTGCATGGGATAGTTGAAGAACCCGTCCCCCATCGACCGGAGACAGTCATAGAAACCGGTCGCCAACCCCAGGACGGCTGCGCCAGACCCGAAAACACCGTCTTCCAGCCGGGGCGAAACCAGTCCCACGCGGTCCTGGGGATGGTAATCGGGAAAGGCCTCCGAAAACGTCAGCACGTCCGATTCCGATTCCCGCAGCCTGCGATAGGCGAAGTCCGATTGTGCTATGCGGTCGCTGGTATGCAATTCCGAACCCGTAAACGGGGTACATTGCCGGTGTTGATTTCGCAGCGTAATGTCCGGGCTCGCGGGCCGCGCGTCAAGCAGAATCTCCACCGTCTCCCGCGGCAGTCAGACCGGCCGCACGACGGTCTCCGGACGCTCGTCCAGTCTTAACTCGACCAGCTCGATACCGGATTCCTCCACCAGCCAGTCATACACTTCTTCCACGGACTTCGTGTACGCGTACTGTTCGCCGTAGACAACCCGTTTGATGCCCGCCTGAATGGATTTCTTCAGGCATCCCAGGCAGGGCTTGTTGGTCGTGTAGAGCGTCGCGCCGCTGGTCGACGCGCCGTGGCGCGCGGCGAAGACGATGGCGTTCTCCTCGGCGTGTATGCAGATGCACTCGTCCAGGTTCGCCCCCGATGGTCCGTCCGAGTTGCACCGTTTGCAACCGCCGTCGAAGCAGTTGGGTATGCCCATGGGCGTGCCGTTGTAGCCCGTGCTGGTGATGATCTTGTCGTTCACGATCACGGCGCCGATGTGCCGGCGAATGCAGTTCGAGCGCGCCGCCACGGCATACGCGATGCGCAGGAAGTACTCGTCCCAGGAAATCCTGTCCATTTACTGCTCCTTGCTCGTCTGCTCCGGCCGGTCATGTGGGCGGCAACGGGCCGTCGCCACATGATTCGCCGGCGGGTAATCCCGCATTTCAGGTCGAATGCCCGGCCCGGAGCGAACCCTTCAGAAACCGCTTGTAGTAGGAGTGGATCAGGAACGTCACGGGGAGGGCGATCAGCAACCCCAGAATGCCGAGCAGTTTTCCCCAGATGGACAGGGAAAGGAGGATCACGGCCGGGTTGAATCCGGTCGCCTTGCCCATGATCCTGGGGACCAGTATGGCGTCCTGGATGACCTGCACGACGGCGAACACGGCCAGGACGAGGCCGAGCATGAGCCAGATGCTCTCGCCCGCGCCGAGGGAACCGGCGACCGCGAACAGCACCGCGGGGATGAGCCCCACGACCTGCAGGTAGGGCACCATGTTGAGGAGCCCGATGAAGAGCCCCAGCAGGATTCCCATCGGCAGTCCGATCAACCAGAAGCCCAGAGCGAAGAGCAGGCCGACGATGAACGCGATGAGCGCCTGGGCGCGGAAATAGACCCGCATGGCCGTCGCGAAGTCCGACACGACGTCGAGCACAACCTGCTTGTACTGGTCGGGGATCAGTTCCTTCCAGCCTTCGGATATCTCGTCGAAGTCCAGGAGGATGAAAACGAGGTAGAGCAGGATGACGATCACGACCGCGAGCCCGACCACGAAGCTGATAGTACCCGAGAACACGCCCCAGATGCCGGGAAGGACCTGCTGAAAGAACACCCGGACATTTTCGAAGTTCAGCAGTTGAACGAGTTCCTCGATCCGCACGTGGTCCGCGATGTACACCCGGATTTCCTCGGGAACCCAGTCCTGAAGCGTCGCCTGCCACTCATCCGCGTTCACCATCCCGGACAGCAGTTTTCGCATCTGCTCGACCTCGGACGCGACCATGGGGATCAGCATCGACAGGAAGAGGACCACGGCGCCGAGGATTAACGTCAGGCTCAGCAGCACGGATACGATCCGGTGCCGGAAGGGCAGCTTCCGTTGCAGCAAGGAAGTCAGCGGATTGACCAGATAGGCGAGCAGCAACGCGACGGCGAAGGGAATGAGCACGTCGCTCAGATAGGCGACGAGGGAGATCGAGAACCAGATCACCGCCACGGCGATGGCGATCCGGATTACACGGTCGAAGGTAAAGGTGCTTTCGGACGGCATGGGCATGATCCGGAACAGGACGACGATCGTGACAGGTACGCCGTGCAATTGCGCAGTGTAATCAAGTAGGCGTCGGGATGAAGGATGTCAAGCAAATACAGGACGAGGTACAATGTCTTGACCTGCGTTCGACCGCGGGTCTATATTTACCGCTCGTCATCGGTGCAAACGGCCCAGGTTCGGTTTAACCGGGAATCCCCATGCTCAGAATACTATCGGTCGTGCTGCTGGCATCGGCCATCCTGCCGCCGACCCACATTTCCCAGGCGCAGCATACCAATTCGGTCGGCGTCGTCCTGCCGGCCGATGCGGCGCCGCCGGAACAGCAGGTCTTCCGCGTGATGAGCCCCGAACCGCGCAGCCTCGACATCCAGATCAACCTGTACGACGGCGAGTCCACCCTGCTGCCCTTCGAGACCCTCCTCATCCGGGACGAGCTCTGGCAGCCCATACCGGCCGCCGCCACAGGCTACGATGTGTCCGACGACGCCCGGGAGTGGACGTTCCATCTGCGTCCAAACGCCCGGTGGAGCGACGGACGGCCCGTAACGGCCCACGATTTCGTCTACGCTTTCCGGCGCATGCTGGATCCCGCCAACGCCAATCCCTACGCCTTCTTCTACTATGACATCAAGAACGCGAAGGCCATCAGCCTCGGGGAGATCGAGGACACGACCCGGCTCGGCGTACGGGCCGTGGACGATCTCACCTTCCACGTGCTTCTGGAGCGCGGCGCGCCCCATTTCCCCCACGTCGTCTCCTTCGGCCTGGCCTACCCCACGCCGCGATGGGCCGTGGAGAAACACGGCCGGAAATGGACCGAAGTGGACCACATCGTGTCGAACTCCGGTTTCAGGATGGCCGAATGGGCGACCGGCAGCCACATGACCTTCGTCCCCGATCCCATGTACAACGGTCCCCACAAGCCCCTGCTCGAGCAGGTCGTCCATCCCTTCCGGTACGCGGCGGCGCAGACCGTCCTGGCCTACGAGAACAACGAGGTGGACGTGGAGACGGTCGATATCAACGACCTGGACCGGATCGAACGCCATCCGGTACTCGGCGGGGAACTCGTCAGATCGCCCGGGCGAACGACCTGGTACCTCTTCTTCAAGGTGGCGGAACCGCCGTTCAACGACATCCGCGTTCGAGAGGCTTTCGCCCGGGCGCTGGACCGCGACGCGATCTGCCGCGTCGTGCTGAGGGGCGCGGCGGCGCCGGCCTGGTCCATGATGCCGCCGGACTTCAAGGAGTACAACGGCGAAGCCATGAGACCGTACCAGGCCTTCGATCCCGAGCGGGCGAAAGCGCTGATGCGGGAGGCCGGATACCCGAACGGGCGGGGTTTTCCCAGGCAGGAAATGTGGATCCGCGCCCCCACGCCGTCCATGCAGATGGCGGGCGTGGCCATACAGAGCATGCTGCTGGAACACCTCGGGGTGCGCGTTTCCATCCGCACCCTGGACCGGACCGCCTACATGAGCAAACTGTACAACTGGGAAATGGACTTCGGTTTCCTGCGGTTCGTCGCCGACTACATGGACCCCCGCAACATGCTCGACATGACCTGGCACTCCCAGCCGAAAGGCGCGGGCAGGCACGACTGGGCGGATTCCGAATTCGATGCGCTGGTGGAAAGAGCCGGCGCCGAGCTGGACCCGGAAATGCGCACGCGTCTCTACCGGCAGGCGGAAGAAATTCTCGTAGGGGACTACGCCGCCGCCTTCGTGTTCCATCCCCTCACGATGCAGCTTCGCAAATCGAACCTCAAGGGGTACACCCGGTATCCCGATGGTACCGTGGGCGGCCTCATGTATTCGCGCCTGTATAAGAGCAGGGAGTAGCCGGGCGGCGCCACGCGCGCCGTTCAGGCCGCATGCCGCGCGACGCTCAGGCCGCATGCCGCGCGCCGCTCAGGCCGCGGGGTCCGGACACACCACCCGCAGCGCGCCGGGCACCGACCTGATCCCGGCCGGGGTCTCGCCCACCGGCTCGCCGTCGGCGAACAGCACCACCGGCTCGTCTGTTTCCAGCCTCAGGCTTCCCGTCCTGTACGAGAAAATGTCGGGATGGCTCAGATGCCCGCCCCAGTAGACCCTTGGAAACACACGCAGGACCCGGCCGGCGCTCATCATGCGGACGAGGCAGATATCGAGCGCGCCATCTGACGGGCTGGCATTCGGCACGATCCTGATCCCGCCCCCGTAGGTGGAGGTATTCCCGGTGGCCGCGAGCAGGACCGACTGGTTGATCGTGCCGAAATCGCCGGTCATGCGCAGCCCCATGCCGCGATAGGTACGCAGCAGGCGCATCATGCCCCAGAGATAGGCCGCCATGCCCTTGAACGGCACCGCGCCGTCATAGACCAGCCTGGCCACCTCCGAATCGAACCCCATGGTCAAGACGGTCGCGAAGTACCGGTCGTTCACTTTGCCCAGATCGGAAGGTCCGGTATGGCCCCGCAGCAGGATGGAGGCCGCCTTCTCGGCCGAGGCGGGGATACCCATCGCCCGGGCGAAATCGTTGCCGCGGCCGCACGGCAGTATGCCGAGGGCGACGTCCGTTTCCGCAAGCGCGTTCACCACTTCGTGCACGGTTCCGTCGCCCCCGCAGGCGGCGACGCAGGCATATCCGGCATCCACGGCTTCGGACGCGAATGCCTCCGCATCGCCCCGCGCCGAGGTCGGACGGACATCGACCGGCACGCTGTTCGCGGTCAACGATTGCCGAACCCGCTCGGCATAACTCATGCCGCGCCCGCTGCCGGAATTCGGATTCGCGACGATGAGCGTTTTTCCGGTCATGGCCTTCCTCCCGGGGACGCCGCCATCCCCGGTACCTCGATGAAATGCAATACTGGATTCCGCTCCGGATCCATCCGCCGGTTCCCGGTCCGAACACCTTGACAGCCTCAAGCCCTCATTCTAAGATAGTGGGCCGGCCGGTCAAGGCAAAATCGGCACCCGTCCGGCCCGACGCGTGCCAGGACGAATCGGCGCCTGCCCGGCCCGATGCTTGCCCGGGCAAAATCGGCGCCCGTCCGGTCCGACGGGTGCCAGGACGTTTACCTCGATATTGCGGACCACGGAATGGCCGACTACAGAAAACTCTTCGATCTGACGGACCGCAACGCGCTGGTCGTCGGCGCCGGAAGCGGCATCGGCCGGTCTTCGGCCCTGTGCCTGGCCCAGTTCGGCGCCCACGTGGTCTGCGCGGACGTACAGCATGATGCGGCGGAATCCGTCTCGGACGAGATAAGCGGGCACAGCGGCTCGGCCGAACCGGCATCACTCGATATGCGGGATACCGGCCAGGTCCGGGACGTGCTCGACCGGATTTCTCCCCCCGACGTGCTGGTCAGCACCCCCAGTGTAAACGTACGAAAACCGCTCCTCGAAATTACGGACGAGGAATACGACCGCGTCGTCGACCTCAATCTGAAGGGCACCTTCCGCCTGGTACGGGAAGTCGCCCGGTCCATGTCCGAAAACACCGGGGGCAGCATTATCGTTTTCTCGAGTATCCGTTCCCAGGTGGTGGAGCCGGGACAGGGCGTCTACGCCGCGACCAAGTCCGGCGTGGTCCTCATGATCCGCGCGCTGGCGGCCGAACTCGCCGACAGGGGCGTGCGGGCCAACGCCATCGCGCCCGGCGTCGTGGATACGCCGCTGACCGCCCAGATCAAAGCGCATCCGGACTGGTACGGCGCGTATGCCGACAAGACCATGCTGAGGCGGTGGGCCAGGCCCGAAGAGATCGCGGGCGCCGTCCTCTACCTGGCGTCGGACGCCAGCTCATACACCACGGGTTCGGTCATGTTCGTCGACGGCGGCTGGACGGCGGCGGACGGCCGTTTCGACCCCTTCGCGGGATAGCCGGCGTCGAATCCTGTACCACCCCTCAACCTACCCGGAACCACTCCGCGGCGACCCGATGCCATTCCTGAACATCCTGATCGACATCATCGCCCCGATTTTCGTCCTCATCTCCCTCGGGTACCTGTTCCAGAAAAAGTGGCATTTCGACCTGCTGGCCATGACGCGGGTCCTGCTGTACCTCGTCATGCCCGCGACCCTCGTCGTATCCCTGACCCAGTCCGAGCTTTCCGCCGACTTCGTCTGGGACACCAGCGTGTTCTGCCTGCTCATGCTGGTCGCGCTCTATGCGCTCAGCGTGATCGGCGCCCTGATCATGCGGTACCGGAAGGACATGAAACAGGCCTTCAGCCTGTCCGTCATGTACTACAACAGCGGGAATTACGGCTTCCCGGCCAGTGAACTGGCCTTTCCCACGCTGGGCCTGGCCGTCCAGTCCATCGTCCTGGCCGTACAGAACTTCCTCGTGTTCACCCTGGGATTGTTCTTCGTTTCGGTTGGACGCATATCGGCCCGGAAGGCGTTCCTGCAGTCCTTCAAGATGCCCTTCGTCTACGCGCTGATCCTGGCCTTCGCGATCCGGAACTACGGCCTGCAGCTCCCGGGCTTCATCTGGCTGCCGATCGAGTACCTGGCCGAGGCCCTCGTCCCCATGGCGCTCGTCACCCTGGGCATGCAACTGGCCCGGACCCGCATCACCGAGGCGTGGAAGGCCAGCCTGGCGTCCCTGGTCTGCCGCCTGGTGGTTTCTCCCCTGATCGGTTACGGGCTCGTGCTCCTGCTGGACATCGATCCGCGGATCGCCCCGATCCTGGTCGTGTCCACGAGTTATCCCACCGCGATCAATACCGTGCTCATCGCCATGGAATTCGGCAGCCGGGAGGATTTCGCGGCCAACGCCGTGTTCCTTTCCACCGTCTGCAGCATCGTCACGGTCGCCGTGGTGATCTTCCTGGTCAGGTGAGCCCGGCGGCCTGAAGGCGGCCTTCGGGTGCATCCCGGCGCTGCCGTCCCTTGCGTCCCGGCGCAGTCGCCCGGTGCGTCCGAGCAGCGCGAAGGCGGCCGTCCGGCGCATCCCGGCGCGCTTACACGTAACCGTCCCGGTCGCCATACACCCTGGCGCCCTTGCTGATCGCGGCAGAGAACGCGCCCAGGGGGTTGTCGGACCCCGGATAGCGGTCGCCGTGGGACCCGCCGTTCTCGAGCTTGAGCACGCCGCGGGGGCACACGGCCGAGCAGACCCCGCATCCCACGCAGGAAGACCGGACGATGTTCTCGCCGCGCTCCGCGTAGGCCCGCACGTCGATGCCCATTTCGCAATAGGTCGTGCAGTTGCCGCAGGACATGCACTGGCCGCCGTTGGTCGTGATGCGGAACCGGGAGAAGAAGCGCTGGATGATGCCCAGCACCGCGGCCATCGGGCATCCGAACCGGCACCAGACCCGGTTGCCGAGGACGGGATAGAACCCCACACCGATCACGCCGGCGAAGACCGCGCCGATGTAGAATCCGTACCACTGCTTGAGCGGGGCGGAAATGGCGCCCAGCGCGCCGTCGGACGTGCTGCTCACCCAGAGCACGGCCGTCGTCAGGATGATCAGCAGGAGCACGGCGTAGATGATCGCCCGTTCGACCTTCCAGGACACGGTCGACTTGGGGGTCAGGTGCCGCCAGGGATCGCCCAGCGTCTCGGCGAGTCCGCCGCAGCCGCAGACCCAGGAGCAGTACCACCGCTTGCCGTAGAAATAGGTCAGCACGGGGGTGGCGATGAAGGAGCAGACCACGCCCCAGAAGACCATGAACGAACCCAGGGCGCCCGGGCTGTTGACCAGGTAGTCCACGGTGCCGGGGAACAGGTAATCGTACTTGAGCGGCCAGAAATAGCTGAAGTAGAACTCCGGTTCGTTCAGCGCGCGGAGGAACTGGGGAAGGACGAAGGCCAGGACCAGCTGAAAGAACATGACCGAGATTGTCCGGATGATATGGTACCTGTTGTGGCGGTACCGCATGAACATGCGGAATCCGAAGAGCACCACGGCCATCGTGTAGAGAAACCCGTACAGGAACCACTGGTTCGCCGGCTGTCCCGCCAGGGCCAGCGACAGCGGCTCGACGAGCATGATGGCCCGCGCCAGGTATTCGGGCCACCAGTACAGCACGACGTAGAATCCCGTGAGCGCAATGCCCAGCGCCCAGGCGATTGCGCCTCGGTGCGTGGTGTTGCCGAACATGATGCCGTCGTGCTTGATGCCGGGCACCGTGTCCTTGTAGGCGAACCAGGAATAGCCGACCGTACCGGCCGACAGCAGGCCGAAGGACAGCAGCAGGGGCGTCCAGGTCCCGGAGAGGGGCGTACCGAGCAAAGAGACGACGAGTACGAGGAAACCCAGTCCGATCACGCCGGCGGATACCATCATGCCCGGGTTCCTGGGTGCTTCGGCCGCAGTTTCCGGCTCGCCGAAGCCTTCCGCCTCTTCGTCATAGAAGTACGATATGGTATCGGGATCGATCAACGTCGTTGCAGCGGGCGATGTGCTCATGCGAGTTGCTCCTTTAATGAGCGAACGATCTCCGTCTCGTGGCGGACGAAAAACTCCGGATCGAAGTTGGCTTCCTCGAGATGATCCAGCACATATTCGATGCTGCGCCTCTCGGCGATCCAGCGCTCGCAGACTTCGTGGCGTGCGCGTATCCCCATGAAATTGAAGGCCTTTATGCACCCGTCGGCGCCGACGACGCGGACGGCGTGGCGGTGGGATGGATGTTCCCAGTAGAGATGTTGCTCGCCGGGCTGGGGCGTACTCAGGATCATGCCGTAGGTCTGGTACTCCAGGTCGAAGAACTTGGCGGAATTGTACCAGATCCCGGGGTCGTACGCCGTGTCTTCTCCGGCCAGCACCTCGCCGGCGGCCTCGCCCTGCTTCTTTCCCGTGTACCAGACCTGCTGGATCAGGTTGCGTCCCCCGTTGCGGCTGACGATTTCCGCGCAGTCTCCCGCGGCGTAGACGTCGGGGACGTTCGTGCGGAAGGAATGGTCGACCAGGACGCCCCGGCCGGTTTCGATAGGGGTCGACCTGACCAGGTCCGTGTTGGGCGATACGCCCGGCGTGAGGCCGACCAGTTGGCAGTCGATCCGGTCGTCGAACTCGGTGACGACCGCCTCGACCCTTCCCGTGCCGTCGTCCACGATTTCCTTCAGGTTGGTCTCCCTGATCAGGTCGATACCCTGCTCCTCGATCACCCGGTTCAGCATGCCCGATTCCTCCATGGGCAGGATGTTGCACCAGTAAGACGGCTCGCGTATGAGAAACGTGACGTGGATGTGCCGTGAATGCAGCATCTCGGCCAGCTCGATCCCGATCAGCCCCCCGCCGACGATGACCGCGCGACGGGCTCGTTCGGCGTTTTTGTACAGTTGACGCAGGTCTTTCAGGTTGTACAGGCCCTGGACGCCCTCGAGATCCTGCCCCGGCCAGCCGAACTTGTTCGACTTGGCGCCGGTGGCGATCAGCAGCCGGTCATAGGGAAGCCGTCCGTTCCGGTGCAGCACCAGTTGCCTGTCGTCGACGTCGATGCCCGTGACCCAGTCCCTGACCAGGTCGAGCCGCTGGTCGCGCCAGAAACTGTCCTCGAAGGGTTTCGTCGCCTCGTAGGTCATGTGCCCCATGAAGATGTACATGAGGGCGGGGCGGGAATAGTGGAAGGCCGATTCACCCGATACCAGCGTGATCTTCCAGTCCGGCTGAAGCTGCCTGAGCCGCGTGGCGGCCGTTACGCCCGTTACGCCGTTCCCAATGATCACCGTGTGCAAAGTTCCACCTCCTTATAGCGATCTCCAAAAACGACCGGCTGCGGTTATCCTGCCTTCATCATGCCGTTCTCCCGTAGAACAGCTTCTGCACCTCGGGGCTGTTGCAGACGTTCGGCCGGTCCTTGTAGCAGAACGTGGCGACATAGCGGGTAACCGGCCCCTCGACCGGCGTCACCCGGTGCATGGACCGGTAGCCGACGAAGAGGATCAGCGTGCCGGGCTCTACCGCGAGCGTCCGTACGTCGGGGTAGCGGCCCCTCAGTACCCGGTCCACCACGTCGTAGCCGTCGTCTTCTGCCGGCCGGACGTCCGGGGCGTACTGGAAGGCGCCGCCCGCTTCGGGCGCCTGTACCATCAGGGTGGTCGTCACCTCGGACTCGTCGAAATGCCAGCCGTGGTTCTGCCCTTCACCCATGACGTTGACCGTCAGCGACGCAAAGGGATCGGCCATCCGGTAATAGTGTTCCTTCTCGAGCACGTCGGCGATAAAGGAGAGGAGCGGATCCCAGGAATACAGCCGGTGAAGCCCGTCGGAGGGATAGATCTGGTCGAAGGCGACCGAGTCGAGGTCCGTGGCCTGGGGCCTGCGCCGCGGGTGGTCGGGCGGGAAGGCGTCGTCGTGCTCCTCGAGGTAGACATTATGGGCGTTCCGGCACGGAAAGGCATCGGGGGCGGCGCGGTCCACTTCGGCCACCATGCGTATCCTGGCCTCTTCCGTGAGGAATCCGGGCAACAGGCAGGCGCTCTGTGCCGCCAGATCGTCCCTGCACCTTGCGACCAGTCCGTCGTAAGCGGGCGATCCGGGCCGGTGAATGGGGTAGGCCTTCGCGTCGATGAGGTCCAGTGCCGAATCGTTCAACCCGGGTTTCCTTCCTGCTGCAATCCCATCTTGACATTCGCGAACCGGCCCGGTAACATGGGACGTTCGCCTCCCACTTCCACTCGCCCGCCCGGGCCGCGATCGCAATCAGGCGCGGCCGTCCCGCGGACCTTTCTCTACCCTCAATATATGGCAATTCCGGGCAATCAAAAAGAAAAGACTGGCCTGGTCCGGCAGCTCGGCCTGTTCGACACGACGATGATCATCATCGGCATCGTGATCGGTTCGGGGATCTTCCTCACGACCGGCCTGATGGCCCGGGGCATTCCCTCCGCGTCGCTCATTCTCCTCGCCTGGCTCTTCGGCGGCCTGCACGCCCTCGCGGGCGCCCTGGCGTACGGCGAACTGGGAGCCGCCATACCCCGGGCAGGCGGCCAGTACGTCTACCTGCGGGAAGCGTACGGTCCGTTCTGCGGGTTCCTGTTCGGCTGGGTGTCCTTCACCATGTACCTGACCGGCATCATCGCCGCGCTCGGCGTGGGGTTCGCCGAATACGCCGGGTACTTCATCCCCTCAATCGGGATGGCCAACGTGTTCTTCGAGACCGAAATCGCCTTTCCCGGCTGGACTTTCCAGTATGCGCTTTCCGCCGGGCACTTCACCGCGCTGGTCCTGGTCGTCCTGCTCACGGTGGTGAACTACCGCGGCGTCACCTTCAGCAAGTACATCACCAACGTATCCTCGGTGATCAAGATCGCCGCCCTCGGCCTGTTCATCCTGTTCGGCCTGTGGACCGGGTCCGGCCAGCCCATCGACTTCCGGATCGACGCGCAGGGGATAGACTTCGGTCAGCTGATCGTCGCATTCGGCGTCGCCCTGGTCGCCGTTGCCTGGGCCTTTGCCGGCTGGGAGGAGGTCACCTTCGTAGCCGGAGAGGTCAGGGAACCCGCGCGGAACCTGCCGCGCGCCCTCGTCATCGGCGCCGTGAGCGTCACCGTGGTCTATCTGCTGGTGAACTACATCTACCTGAAGGCCCTGCCGGTCGGGGAGATGGCCGGGGTCGTACGGGTCGGGGAAGCGGCGGCCAATGTCCTCTTCGGCGAGATCGGCGCCGTTTTGCTCTCGGCCGCCGTCATCGTATCCATCGTCGGCGCGCTGAACGCCGGCATCCTGGTGGGGCCCCGCGTCTACTTCGCCATGGCCAGGGACGGCTTGTTCTTCCGACGGGCGGGCACGGTACATCCCAGGTTCCGCACGCCCGGACAGGCCGTGATCTTTCAGGCGGCGTGGGCCTGCGTGCTCACCCTCAGCGGCACCTTCGAAGACCTGATTACCTTCGTCACCTTCGCCAACCTCATGCTGTGGATCGCCGGCGCGGCCGCGGTGTTCACGCTACGAAGGAAACGGCCCGACCTGCCCAGGCCCTACAAAGCCTGGGGCTACCCCGTCGTCCCCCTGCTGTTCATCGCCGGTTCCGCCGGCATACTCGCCAACATGCTCTTCGAGACGCCCGGGGAATCGCTGTCGGGACTCGCGCTTACCGCCCTGGGCATCCCCGCCTACCTGTACCTGCGCCGACGGGCGCCGGCGGGGCCGTCTCAACCGGGCACGTAGACCAGTCCGCCCCCGGGCACGTAGACCAGTCCGCCCCCGGGCACGTAGACCAGTCCGCCCTTCAACCGGGCACGTAGACCAGTCCGCCCCCCGGACCGAGGGGAAGGCCCATCGCCATCCAGATCACGAGGACGAGCGTCCAGACGACGGCGAAGACCACGGTATAGGGCAGCATCGTGGAAATCAACGTGCCCATGCCCCCCCTGGGCACGTACTGGCGCATGAAGACCAGGATGATGACCAGGTAGGGATTCAGCGGCGTGATCGTGTTGCTCACGGAATCGCCGATCCGGTAGGCCGCCTGCGTCAGTTCGGGACTGATGCCCACCATCATGAACATGGGTATGAAGATCGGCGCGAAGAGGGCGTACTTGGCCGACATGGACCCGATGAGCAGGTTGAACGCCATGGTGACGATGATGAAGGTGATGATCAGCATCCACGCGGGCATCTGCGCCTGTCCGAGGGCCTGGCCGCCGGCCATCGCCAGCATCCGGCCGAGACCCGAATACTGGAAGTAGGCGATGAACTGGGCGGCGAAGAAGGCGAGCACGATGATCGGCGCCATGGTGGCGATGGTTTCGATGAGCTGCCGCGCCGCGTCCTTGTCGTTCTTGATGGCGCCCACCGAGATGCCGTACACGATGCCGGGCAGGATGAAACAGAAAAGCAGCAGGGGCACGATGGCCTCCACCCACCGGTCGAACAGTCTGCCCGTCCCATACAGCGGCGCGCCCGGCCACAGGATCATGAACACGATGGCCGAAAGCACCGCGAGAAACACCAGGGACGCCCGGACCATGCCCCGTTTTTCCACTGCCGTCAGGGCTTGTTCTTCCGGACCGGCCGACGAAGCGGGCGCCGGACCGCCTTCTTCGGGGGGCTTGCCCGCCAAGCGCCGTTCGACGAATGAGGCCGTGACGATCCACCCGGCCAGGGTCATGACCACCGTCGACGCGATCATGAAGTACCAGTTGCATGTGGCGGCGACCTGGTAGGCCGCGTCGATCGTCTGCGCGCCGGCCGTGGACAGGCCGGCCAGCAGGGGGTCCAGGCCGGTCACGAACAGATTGGCGTTGAATCCCGCGGATACGCCCGCGAATACGGCGGCCAGCCCGGCCAGCGGCGACCGTCCGACCGTCTTGTACAGCGCGGCCGCGAGGGGCGGCAGGATGACCAGTCCGGCGTCGAGCGCCATGGACGACATGATGCCGATGAAGACCATGGCCGGTGTCAGCAGCTTCCCCGGGACCGCCATCATGAAGGCCTTGAGCAGGGCGCGGATCATGCCGGTCCGTTCCGCCACGCCGATGCCCAGCATGCCCACGAGCACGACGCCGAGCGGCGGGAAGCGCATGAAGTTCTCCACCATGTTGCCCACGACCCAGAAGAGCCCGTCCCGGGTGAGCAGGCTGGTGGACGTGTAGGTCTCCCCGGTCTCGCGCCACTCCACGCCGGTCGTGCCGTCCGGAAGGACCACCTGGTCCGGCAGGCGCTGGACCACGGTCCACTCGCCGCGGGCCGCGATATCGGAGAGTACGACGATGAGCAACGCGCCGATCAGGAAGAGCGTCGTGGGATCCGGCAGGCGGTTCCCGATCCGCTCGATGGCGTCCAGGAATCCGCCCGAAGCAACTGCGCCTTGATCTGCGGGTTGAGACCGGTTATCCGTATTCATGGTCCTCGTACGGGGTCCTTGCGGCGCAAGGCGGCGCCGTCGTGGAGATACGGCCCTTCCCGCTCATTATCGAAGGGCTCATTTCGAAGGGCTCATTTCGAAGGGCTCGCCCGCAGCAGGTCGTTCAGCGCAGCCTCGAGGTCGGGATGCTCGAACTGGAAACCCGCTTGCTGAAGGCGTTCGGGCCTGACGCGCGCGCCCGCGAGAAGCAGGTCGCTTCCCATCTGGCCGAACAACAGGCGGACGATGAAGGCGGGTATGGGAAAAGGGGTCGGACGATGCAGCGCCCGGCCCAGCATCCGGGTAAACTCCGCGTTGGTGACGGGTTGGGGGGCAACGGCGTTTACGGGTCCGGACAGTGCGTCCGATTCCAGGGAGAAACGAATGACGGCAACCAGGTCGTCCCGGGAAATCCAGCTCATGTACTGCCGCCCGTCCCCGACCCTTCCGCCCAGCGCCAGGCTGAATGGCGTGCGCATGGCGGCCAACGCGCCGCCTTCCGTAGTCAGCACCAGGCCGATGCGCAGGTTCACGACCCGGATCCCCGCGTCCCTGGCCGGCGCCGTCGCCGCTTCCCACTGCCCGCAGACTTCGGGCAGATAACCGTCTCCCGGCGGGGACTCCTCTCCCAGCGGTTCATCGCCCCGGTTGCCGTAGAATCCGGTGGCCGACGCGGCCACCAGGACCCCGGGCGGCGCCTTCAACCCCGCCAGAAACGCGCAGAGGCCGCGCGTGGGTTCGACGCGGCTGTCGCGGATCCGGGCTTTCTTGGCCCGGGTCCACCGGCCCAGGATTGGCTCGCCCGCCAGGTGCACGACGGCATCGATCTCATCGGGTTCGTCCCAGTAGACGCGGCCCTCCGCGGCAGACCAGAAGACGGCCTTCCCGCCGGCCAGGTCCCGGGATCTGACCAGGCGTAAAACCCGGTGGCCCCGCGTCTCGAGATTAGGGATCAGCCGGCGGCCGATCAACCCCGATCCGCCGGTAACGAGTATGACCATAGTGTGGCGAAAGGTAAAACCGGGACCGCGCAGTGTCAAGTTCGGCAGGAAAACACTAATCCCACCCCCGGTGAATGCGGATTGACTCGCCCGGAGGATTCCCGTAGTATCCGGTAAGAGCGGTTTCGCTCCGGGTTGCCCCGCGCGTCGGCGACCCGGACGGCCTCGCCTCGCAGCGACGGGAAACGCGAACTGGAGGTCCGGGCACCCATGCATGTCTACCGGTTGCAGCGCACGCAGCACCTGCCCATATCCCTGGAAACCGCCTGGGATTTCCTGTGCCGCCCCGAGCACCTGCGCGACCTGACTCCGCCAGGGGTCGGACTGTTTGTTACGTCCGAACTTCCGGACCGCGTATACCCGGGTCTCATTATCACGTACCGGCTCAGGCTACACGGGATGCTCTCCTTTAACTGGGTCACGGAAATCACTCAGGCAGAACCACTTACGTACTTCGTTGACGAGCAGAGATCGGGGCCTTACAGGTTCTGGCACCACGAACACCGGTTGCGGTCCACGGAGCACGGCGTGGAAATGACCGACCTGATCCATTATGCCTTGCCATTTGGAATCCTGGGCCGTATGGTACATGCAGCGATCGTCAAAAACCAACTGAACGCGATTTTCGACTACCGACGTCAAGCGCTGTCCGAGCGATTCGGTGGTCCCGTTCGCTGAATGCCCCTGGCCCCTGACTTCAACCACGACAGGCCTTTCCCGATCATCCCCTGAACCATGACCGACCTCATCATCGTCCTGCTGCTGGTCGCGTTCAACGGCTTTTTCGTGGCCGCGGAATTCGCCCTGGTCAAGATACGTCTGTCCGAGATCGAGGTGCTGGCACAGGACGGCAGCCGGACGGCCCAGGTCGTTCGCAACATCCTGCACAGCCTCGACACCTACCTCTCCTCGTGCCAGCTGGGCGTAACGCTCGGCAGCCTGGGCCTCGGCTGGTTCAGCGAACGGACCGTGGCCGCGCTGCTCGAACCGCTCGTGCTTTCCCTGGGATTCTCCGCGGAGACCTCCCATCTCATCGCGATCCCGGTCGCCTTCGTGATCATGACCTTCCTGCTGATCACCGCGGGAGAGCTCGTCCCCAAGTTCGTCGCGCTGCAGAAGTACCGGCAGGTGGCCCTGGCCATCGGGATTCCCCTCGTCGTCTTCTACCGGGTGTTCCGGCCGTTCATCTGGCTGCTGAACGTCAGCGCCAACCTCATGCTGCGGTGCATCGGCATACGCGTGTCGAACGAGCAGGGCGGATCCATCACGGAACCCGAATTGCGGATGACCCTGGTCACCATGGTGGCCGGAGGGCAGGTGACCCGGCGGGAGCGGCGGATCATGGAAAACGTGCTCGACCTGGAGGAAAAGGTCGCCCGACGGTACATGCTTCCGCGCAACCAGATCGTCTACCTGAACCAGCACGATGCGAAGGAAACGAAACTACGCGTCATTGCCGAGTCGGGACATACGCGCTTCCCGCTGTGCAACGAAGACCTGGACCAGATCGTCGGGATCGTGCACGTCAAGGACCTGTTCCGGCACCTCTTCGACGAACAGGGATCCTCCGGCCTGGAAGAGATCGCGCGGGACCCGCTGTTCCTGCCCGAGACCATCCGGCTGGACGCGCTGCTCCTGGAATTCCAGCGCCGCAATACCGTGCTTGCCGTCCTGGTGGACGAATTCGGAACGGTTTCCGGGATGATCACCCTGGAGAACGTCCTCGAGGAACTGGTCGGCCCCATCCAGGACGAATTCGACAGCGAGGCGCCGCTCATCGTGCGTACGGGACCCCACCGTTTCGAGGTGGAGGCCAGTTGTCCCGTCGACCAGGTCATCCGTGCCTGCGGGCTGCAACTCCCCGATGAACTGACCTCGGACACCACGGGCGGGGTCATGATCGAACTGCTGGGCCACATTCCCCGGCAGGGGGAGCAGGTGCGCGCCGGCGCGCATTTGATGACGGCGCTGCGCGTGCTGCCTACCCGCGTCCAGCGGCTCAGGATCGACCGGATGGCCGGTCCGGCCGGAACGGATGAAGGGGGATGACGGAGACGGTTGAAGAGAGCTCACCATCACGAGGCCCCACAAGCCGGCCGGAACGGATGAAGGGGGTGACGGAGACGGTTGAGTTGAGGTGCGGCGAGGTGAGGTGAGGCGAGGGCGGAGTCGTCGTCCGTCCCGCGCGCCGGGAATTGCATTCGATCACCAGGATCGCTTACCCGGGAAACGGACCACGGTCGCGCGCCGTGCGTCTGCCCGGGCGGCCTGCGCTATTCGATCCGGCCGAGGCGCTCCGGGGCGGAAGCCTCGTCCAGTTTGCCGCGGATCTCCGCGGGAAGCGTCCAGCCGGCCCCGCCGCAGACCTCCTCCACGTGTTCAGGCCGGTCCGGACCGGTCATGGCGGCCGTCACTTCGGGATGATCGAGGATCCACGCGAAAGCGACCTGCGCGGGGGTCCTGCCGAGCTCCGCGGCCGCGTCGATCAACGTGGCGATGAGCTGATCGACGGCCGGGGTCATGGTTTTCCTGTAGCGGTCGATATCCTTCGCCCAGATCGAGCCCGCGGGCGGATCCCCGCCCCGACGGCACCGGCCCGTAAGCAGCCCGACGGCGATGGGGCTGTACGTCATCATCCCCAGTCCGTGCCGGCGGCACCGGTCGAGCAGTTCGTCCTCCACGTCCGCGCGATGGATGAGGTTGTAGTGGTTCTGCAGGCAGACCGGCGCGGCGAATCCGTGTTTGTCGGCCACCCACAGCGCCTCGACGGCCTGCGCGGCCGTGTAGTTGCACATGCCGATATACCGGGCCTTGCCCTGGCGTACCACGTCGTTCATGGCGTCGAGCGACTCGTCCAGGGGCGTGTCGGGGTCCCAGTTGTGGAGCAGGTAGAGATCGATATGGTCCAGCCCCAGGCGTTTCAGCGAACGGTCGATCTCCCGCATGATGTGGTAGCGCGAGGTGCCCCGGTCGTTCGGCCCCGGTCCGATCTCGCTCCAGACCTTGCTGGTGATCACCAGGTTGTCCCGCCTGTCCCTCATGGCGGCGAGGGCCCTGCCCAGCACTTCCTCGCACCGTCCGGCGAAGTAGAAGTTGGCGCAGTCGATGAAGTTGACGCCGAGATCCACCGCCGTTTCGATCGTGCGGATACAGGTCTTCTCGTCCGTCTCTCCGGCCCAGAAACCCCGGAACGCCGTGCCGAGACAGATGGGTGACACGCGCACGCCGAAGCGTCCGAGCTGCCGGTATTCCATGCAGACCTCCGGAAAATCGTCCCCCTACGTGCCTGCCGGCGTCCCGCGCCCGAAGAGGCGCGCGTTCAGGATTTCCACGAACACCGAAAAGAGGATGGCGATAAACAGGTAGGCGTACTCGAAATGCGCCCCGAACAAATCCAGGATCAGTTTCAGGCCGATCAACGCGGCGACTCCGGTGGCCAGCGTCCTGATCCGGCTGCCGCGCAAACGCATGTTCGCCAGTTCCAGGATCACGCTGAAGGCGATGGCGGTGTACAGGTACTCCTTCTCCACGTGTATATCGACGCCCTCCAGCATGAGCGCGATGCCGATGAGCACCAGGAAACTCAGGGCCAGCAGCTTGACGCTCGGATTGGCGTCCACGAATTCCCCTATCGTCCGGGCCGAAAGCATCATGACCAGGATGGCGATGACGATCGCCAGCACCATGACGGGCAGGTAGTCGGCCGCCATGCCCACCGCGACGATAACGGAATCCAGCGAGAAAATAACGTCGATGAAGGCGATCTGGATCAGGATGACGGCATAGGAACTCGCGCGAAAGGCGTGTTCCGGCTCCGCGTGCACGTGGAACATGTGGCGGAGCTCGTGCAGGGCCTTGACGAGCAGGAAGAAGCCCCCCACCAGCATGATGATGTCCCGGCCCGAGATTTCCTCGCCGAACAACGTGAACAGGGGGTGGGTGAGCCGGACGATCCAGGTCAGGGTGAACAGCAGGCAGAGCCGCGTGATCATGGCCAGCCCGAGACCGTATATCCGGGCCCGCTGCCTGCGGTGGGCTTCCAGCCTGCCGACCAGGATCGTGATGACGACGATGTTGTCGATGCCGAGCACGATCTCGAGACTCGCAAGCGTCGCGAGGAGGATCCAGGCTTCGGGTTCGTAAATCCAGGACATCATGGCCGGCGGACCACCTTGTGCGGGTAGAACGGATGATTCGGACGAAAGCTACTTAATATAGCGGAACGGAGTTTGTTTCAAAGTACAAACTTGTCCGGTTCGTCCGGTGGCGCGATCCCGCAAACTGCTTGACAGAAACCGCGTTGCGGATGTTTATGACGTAGATTGAATCACTCCCTTCCCCGTGACACGCGTACGGTGTGCGTCTGACTATGAATACCAATGGATCGAGCGCGGCCAAACCGATCGGTCTCATCGACTGCGACCTGCACCACGGCGTCGTGGAAATCGAAGACCTGTTCCCCTATCTCCCCGGCCATTACGTGGAATACGTGAAGGACTTCGGGTCCATGATGCCCGGCCTCGTCTATACCAATCTCCCCAAAGGCGGCTGCCGGGCCGAACTCTGGGAACACACCGAGACCCATCCCAGCAGCAACATCGAACTGGCCCGCAGGCACCATCTCGACGAATACGGCATCGACGTCGCCCTGTTGACGGGGGTAACGGTCTACGGCGCGGCGGTGCACCCGGACGCCGACTTCGGCGCCGCCATGTGCCGGGCCTTCAACGACTGGACGCTGGAGACCTGGATCAAGGCGGACGGACGGTTCCGCGCGTCGATCGCGATCGCGCCGTCCGACCCGAAGCAGGCGGCCGCGGAGATCCGGCGGATCGGGGACAGGCCCGAGGTGCTCCAGGTCATCATGCCCGCCGGGGGGCGCATGCCCTTCGGGAACCGGTTCTACGACCCGATCTACGAAGCGGCGCAGGAGTGCCGTCTCCCCATGTGCGTGCACTTCGGCGTAGAGGGGGCCGGATTCGCCAATGCCCCCACGGCCGCCGGATATCCCTCCTACTACCTGGAAATGCGCATGGCCCGGCCCCAGATCGCCATGGCCCACGTCTCGAGCCTGATCTGCGAAGGGGCCTTCGAGAAATTCCCCGGGCTGAAGTTCCTCTTCATCGAACACGACACCTTCTGGGTACCGGGACTGATGTGGCACATGGATGCCGACTGGAAGGCGGTACGGGACTACACGCCCTGGGTGAAAAGGCCTCCGAGCGAGTACATACGCGAACACGTCCGGTTCGGATGCCAGCCCATGGAACAGCCGCCGACCCGCCGGGACCTAAGGACCTTTCTGGACTGGCTGCACGCGGATGAGATCCTCGTGTACGCCAGCGACTACCCCCACTGGGACTGGGAATCGCCCGATTCCGTGCTGCCCGGGATCGACGGGGGTCTGAAACGCAAGGTGTTCGTGGAGACCGCGCGGGAACTCTACGGCCTGGACGAACAGGGAAACCCCTCCGGATGAACGAGCGATACGAGATCGCCCCGGTGGATGACCTGCCCCCGGGCGAAAGGCGGATCGTCCCCGTGGGCGGACGGGGCGGGATCGGCGTGTTCAACGTCGACGGCCGGTACTACGCCCTGAGGAACCGGTGTCCGCACAAGGGCGGGCCCCTCTGCCTCGGCCGCCTGAGACCCCACGTAACCTCGGATGAAGTATACTCGGTCGATCATCACGGGAAGCAGGTCCTGAAGTGCGCCTGGCACCAGTGGGAATTTGACCTCGCAACCGGCCGGGCGCTCTACGACCCCCGCATGCGGGTCAGGACCTACCGGGTGGAAGTCGAGGCGGGCAAGGTGATCCTGTACCTGGAGTGACCGGAATCGCCTGTCCGGGAAGCAGAGGGCTCTCTGTGAAGGTTCAGCCGGCAATCGCGCTGCTCTCCGCGACGCTTATCGCCTGCACGGCCGCATTGGCCTGGCCGGACACGGAGCCGACCGCTCCCTACGCCAATTCGATCGGCATTCCGCTACCCCCCGACGCGGCGCCGCCCGAGTACCAGGTCTTCACCAGCTTCAAGGCCGAGAACCGCTACCTGGACATGGCCACCTCCCACTACCAGGTGATCGGCCACGATTACGCCCTGGTCAACGAACCGCTGGTGCGCATGGACCGGAACTACAACCTGCTGCCGGCCGCCGCGACCCGGTGGGAGGTGTCCGCCGACGGGCTCACCTGGACGTTCCACCTGCAACCCGACCTGGTTTTCGCCGACGGCCATCCGCTTACGGCCCATGACTTCGAGGACACCTTCAAACGATGGGCGGACCCCGCCACGGGATTCGATCTCGAATGGTACTACCGGTCGATCAGGAACTGGGGAGCGGTCGTTGCCGGCAGGCTGCCCCTCGACTCCCTGGGCGTCACGGCGGTGGACGATCACACCATCGCCTTCGAGACCGACGCGCCCACGCCCTACCTGCCCCTGATCCTGACCTTCAGCTGGGTAACGCCCACCCACCTGTACGAGAAGCACGGTCCGGGCTGGTCGACCCGGCCGGAGACCCTGCTGGGCAGCGGTCCGTTCAGGCTGGTGGAGTGGTCGAAACTGGACCGGATCGTGCTTGCGCCGAACCCCCGTTACAGGGGACCCCACAAGCCCTACCTGGAAAAGGTGGTCTCCAGGCTCTACAACGCCGCGGTCCCCCCGCCCATGCTGTCGTCCTACGAGGCGGGCGCGGTGGACCACGCCACCCTGGCCAGCCAGGCGGAGATCAACCGCGTCAAGACCGATGCAAGGCTCCGCGGCCAGCTGGATACCTACATGGCCTTCGGGACCACCTACCTGATGATGGATACCTTCAAGCCGCCCTTCGACGATTTGCGGGTGCGGCAGGCCTTCAGCCACGCCATCGATACCCAGGCGCTGGTCGAGTCCGCCCTGCAGGGGGTCGCCGTTGCCGCGGTGTCCATGCTGCCCGACGGCTTTCCCGCGGCCGACCCCCGGGGACTCGCACCGGTACAGCGATACGACCCGGCCCTGGCAAGGACGCTTCTGGCGGAAGCCGGCTATCCGGACGGCAGGGGATTCCCGCGGACCGTGATGTGGATCAGGGGCGCCAACCTGCAGGGGGGACAGGCGCCGCAGGCGGTGCAGGCCATGCTGAAACACAACCTGAACGTCGACGTCGGCGTGCAGAACACCGAGGCCAAGCTGTTCATGGAGACCATGTACCAGGGGGGCATCGCCTTCGCCATGATCCCCTACGGGTACGACTACATGGACCCCAGCAACCTGCTGGGCATCTGGCTTTCGACGGGCCGCCACGCCTGGTACAACGAGCGCTTCGAGTCCATCATGTCGGTCGCCAATCACCTGATCGGCGACCCGCCGCGGCGCACCGCGCTCTACCGGGAGGCCGAACGCATCCTGGTCGAAGACGTGGCCGGCGTGTTCCTGTGGCACCGGCAGCACAACGAGCTCTGGAAACCCTACCTGCGCACCGAGGCGCTCGAGCGTAACGACCGGGGCGGCTACGCCATTCGGGTCGACAAGCACCTCACGCTGTCGACGACGCTGTACGTCACGGATGAAGTGGTGGACGGCGGGACCGGCGAGGATCGAAGCAAGGGATTCTGGCGCTGGTTTTGGGGGTCCGGGGATGACCGGGACGAACGGTAGCTCCGGGGACGACCTTGGGTACGGTTGCCGTCCGACCGGCCCGACCGGGTCCAGACCGGCCGCCCGGCGTCGCATTGGTCCGATGGGGTTACAGGACCGCATCCTGGCTGCCGCCCGGGGAGACGCTTCGGCCCGCCGTTGTTACATCGCCGCGTCCTGGCTGCCGCCTGCTTGTCCCGCAAAGACCTCCGAACGCTCGAGCACCACCCGGGCAGCGGCTACGCCCGCCCCTTCTTCCACTTCCCATCCCATCTTGTTCAGGGTCTGTTCCAGCGCCGTGATGGTGCGAAGCACATGCCCGGGTTCGGCCATGAAGCCCATCGTGCCGATCCGGGCAAGGCTGCTGATCGCGATGCCGTGGTCTTCGAAGAGGAGTCGATTCAACTCGGTCGCGTGGAGGTGGTCCGGCAACGCGATGCGCGTCGCCACGGGCGCGGCGGAAGCCTCGGTTGCGGCCACGATGCCGAGACCGAGGGCGCTTAGCGCGGCGTGCACCGCCCTGGACGCGATGTACTGGCGACGGTAAACGCGTTCCGGGCCTTCGTCCATGATGGCCTTCAGCGAGGCGTGCAATCCTACGACCAGGGTGTAAGAGGCATGGGGGCCATGGACGGGCCAGTCCCTGGGGTGGGGTTTACGCGCCCGCGGTACGCCCCCCTTTTCAAGCACGTTGTACCCCATCGCCGCGCCTCCCTCCATGCCGTAGCGGCGCCAGGAGTGGAGGTCGAGGCACATGGCGCGCGGCGGGGCGCGAAGGTTTTCGATCTTGTCCCAGGCTTTTTCACTGGCCACCACGATCGCCAGGCCCTGGGGCGCGTTCAGGCACTTCTGGGTCGTGGTGACCATCAGATCGATCCCCCAGTCGTCCAAACGCACCTCGACCCCTCCGAAGGAAGACACGCAGTCCACCATGTAGATCACGTGGGGAAACTCGTCCTTCAGCATGCGCCCGATGGCCTCGATGGGATTCAACGTGCCCGTCGTGGTCTCGCAGTGGACCAGTGCGACCTGTCTGATTTCAGGGTCGCCGAGCAGGTGTCGGCGGATCGTCTCCGGGTCGACCGACTGTCCTTCCTCGAGGGCGATCTCCGTCGTATTACCACCCGCGAATCGGGCGAGCTCCGTCAGGAGCCGGCCGAAGATGCCGGTCCGGACCGTCAGCACGCGGTCGCCGGACTCCACCGTGCCGAGCATGGCCGCTTCCAGGCCGTACACGGCGGATCCCGGTATGAGCATGGAACCGTTCTCGGTATGCATCAGCTCCTTGAGCATGAGGCACGTTTCTTTTTCGATCTCGGGGTAGTGGGAATAATAGACCGGTTCCACGAGCTGCTGCCCGATCGCCGCGAGGCAGGCGGGGGACAGGGGCGTCTGACCGCAACTCATGTTGATACGCTGATTCACCGGCGCGGTGATCCGATGCTCCGCCATTTCAAGCCTCCCTGTCAGCCTTTAATGTTCACCGATATAAACTTCGCTCCAGATCAGGTTCCCGACTGTGCCGTCGGGACGCGTGGAATATCCCTTCAGCCAGGGTTTCCGCAGACCTAAACCGACCGGATGGTAGATAAATGCGCCGCCGTAATCGGATACGAGGATCCTTTCGGCCTGCCTGTACATCTCCGTGCGCCGGGCGGGATCGGTCTCTCCGACCGCGCGGTCCACCAGGTCGTCGAATACGGGATGGGTCCAGTCCTGGCGCTGCGCGCCGCGCGGCTGCGAATGCCAGGTCATGTCCAGCATGTTCCTCGGGTCCAGGTAATCCGCTCCCCAGACAATGTATCCGAGGGGTATCTGCCAGTCGAACAAGGCGCTCATGTAGGAACTGATGTCGGTGCTGCGGAACGTGATGTCCACCCCCAGGTGATTCCGCAACATCCCCTGGATCGCCTCGGCGATACGGCGGGTTATGGGATTGGGCGCCCTCAGCCACGTTTCGACAGTCGGAAATCCACGTCCCCGCGGGTAGCCGGCCTCCGTCATGAGCTGCCGGGCCCGTTCCGGATCATACCCCTGGTACCGCTTGTATTCCGGTCCCGCGTAGGCGTCGAATCCGGGCGGGATCATGGAGTAGGCCGGGATACCCGCACCCTGGAGAATCACCCGGCAGATCGCCTCGCGGTCGATGACCCGGGTGAAGGCTTCCCGGACCCGGACGTCATCGAAGGGCGGCTCCCGGGTCCTGAAAAGCAGGTACCAGGTCTGGTAACTCGGCGAACGGACGATCTCCCGGCCGAGACGGGGGTCGTTCTCGATGCGGTGCAGTTCCGACAGGTCAACGCCCTCCATGTCCACCTCGTTGTTCTCATAGGGCAGTATGTTGGCCGCAGCAGCGTCGCGGAACAGCTGGACGAACTGCTCAAGAAAGGGCTTGTGTGGACCGTTGTACATCGGGTCCGGCACGTATTTTATGTGACTCCCCGGAGCCCACTCGACCATCCTGAAGCCGCTGTTGGTGACGATCTTGCCCTCTTCGGTCCATTTGCGTCCGTACTTTTCCACGGCCCACCGCGGTGCCGGAAAGGTATCCGGGAAGGAGATGATGTAAAGCAGGTAGGGTGTGGGCTGTTCGGTCTCGATGACCAGGGTCAGATCGTCCAGCGCGCGAACGCCCAGCTGTTCGATGTCCTCGATCCGCCCCTGGTTGATCGCCCGGGCGTTCTTGAAATCGTAGTAGAAATTCGCGTAGATGTTCGCGGACGCGGGATCGATGTTGCGCCTGAAGGAATAGACGAAGTCGTGCGCGGTGACCGGACGTCCGTCGCTCCACCGCGCGCCGGGCCTGAGGTAAAAGGTCCACGTCACGCCATCCTCGGAAAGCTCGTAACGCTCGGCCGCGCCCGGGATCGGCTGCATGAACTCGTCGCGCCACATCAGCGTTTCGAAGGGTCTCAGGACCAGCCCGTCGTCGTCGTAGGGATGGATGCCGGAATCGAGGCTGCGCGGCTCGATGTTCATCACGCGGAAGACCTGTTCGGACAGGGGAGCGGCATCCGGGGGCATGACCTTGCCCACCGAATTCGTACGCTGGCCCTGGGCGGGCAGGCCGGGCATGCCGGGCAGACCGGGGGATATGGAGAAGGTAGCCAGGATCGCCAGGCCGGCGATCAGGGGGACCAATAAACGCACCGGATGCATAGGACGCCTTCCGGATGACGTGGACGGGTATGTAAGACTTAAACGAGGCTGGATGCCGAAGTGAAGAACCTACTAATCAATGTAATTTATTGTTAATATTATATTTAGAAATATAGATTCAGGCGGTTACAACGTTTTCTTATTCGACGCTTCGGCCTTTGTATTTGTAATCTAACCTATCAGCCAGCGAAGGGCAAGATTGACTAATGTGTCCTACTAGCCCTAAGTCAGAAGCCAGCGTTATTAAAAAACCTATTGACCTGGTTTCAAAACCATTTAAATTGTCCTCAATAATAGGACAAGATGGACATGATAGACAAAGGGGACACACCGGACAAGGCGGACGAACAGGACAGAATAATCAGTCGATTAATGGTTATTTCATGGGAGGAGGAAATGGCAATGAAAAAGGTTAAGTTAATCACCATCGACGCAGCTGCATACCTTGTCGCCCGAGGGCGCGACGCAGTTACGAAGGCAATGCAACGTGACAGAATCAAGACGAAGTTCACGCTACAACTCGGAGAAACCACTAGGATAACGGTGCTGTCTTTTGATGAAGTCGTGGATCTTTGGAAAAATGAAGGCGTAACTAGTTGGTTCAGTCAAAGGTTCAAGGATGTAAGCAGTCAGAGCATTGGTGTTACCACACCGGAGGCTGAGTATCGAGTTTTCGTTGGTGAAATGGATGTCTACACACCGGAAATCCTGCAACAAAGGGTTGATGATATGAAAAAGGAATTTAAAAGGGTATCTAACGGCCAGTAAACTACAGACTAGGGTGAATTTTCGGGAGAAGCTCGCCGTTAACCGAACAGTCCCAGAGCCCGTCAAAATCGGGCCTTGTCTACTTCGATGGCGTCAGGAAGGAATCCAAAGTTTTCTGGATTTCCTTAGATCGCCGACTCAATAGAAACCCCCCGCTTGTGGCAGCAACCACGAGCGCGGGGGGCTACGCGTCTCCCAACGGTGAAGAAGGAAGCACAGAATGAATATACACAGCCGTAAGTTGGATCGCAAGACAGAACCTGATCAGGATGACTTTGCCCGGCGATACACAGAGACCGATTGGAAAGCCTACGGCAAGGTATACTTGACCGAGGGACGACGCCAAGCCAAGCAACTACGCCAGGAAGTCGGAATACTCCACCGCACGTTCTCGCCCGAAGAACTGGCTCACGCCGAGAAATGCCGTCAGATCCTTGCCGAGCAAACAAGGTGGGCAAGCTATCAGGCCGCGCAGTTCATAGAACGCCAGAAAGCGGCGAAAACGGAACACGAATTTAGAGAATCCGGCAGAGGCTATTGCGAGGACTGCGGCCGGGAGAATGACGCAAAGTACGACACGTTTGTAATCGATGTTTTGAAATGGGTCGTAGCAACGCTTCTAAACGCAGCGTGAGGAGGTTGAAAAGTTCCGACGAAACCAGCTTTTATCGCCACCGAGTTTCACATAATGGTAAAGTTTGTCGCATATTGGTAGAACCCGGTTTCTTGGTCGTCTTGCACTGGGTGGCACTGAGTTCTCGCATGTTGTACAACCCCCCTATTGTACAGGGCTTCGGTGGTACAATGCAGGATTTTACGGGAAGATGTGAAACGAGGTAAGGATGCCGAAGCGCGGATTCGAACCGCGACGGGATTTCTCCCACTGCCCCCTCAAGACAGCGTGTCTACCAATTCCACCACTTCGGCGTCAGGACGGCTCGGCGGCGGAAGGAACCGCCGCGCGTCAATCCCCGGATTAAGGCGTGGACCCTGGTGCTCAGGGAGCGGCGGGCAGGCCCGGCTCCGCTTCGGGCAATCCCTGGGCGGGGGACGTCTGCTGGTTTCTGAGGGCTTCTTCCTGGATGATGCTGCGCGTGCCCTGCGTGTCGTCGGGCAACAGGTTCAGGCCGATGACGATCAGCATGTAAAGCGTCGCCAGCACGGTCGTCACCTTGCCCAGGAACGTCGCGGCGCCCCGGCCGCCGAACATCTGGCCGGCCATGCCGCCGGACGGGCCGCCCGCGCCGAAAGCGCTGGACAGGCCGCCGCCCTTTCCGGACTGCAGCAGGACGGACAGGATCAAGACGAGACAGACCAGTACGTGTACGGCAACTGCGGTGGTAAACACGGTGTGTATCCTTCGATTGGTGTACGGCGGAAGCCGGTCAGGCCCGGTCAGCCGCCGTCGATTCCCAGTCCGGCCCGGACAATGGCCTCGAAAGACGAGGCGTCCAGGCTGGCGCCACCCACGAGCGCTCCGTCGATGTGCGGACGGGACATCAACGCGCCCGCGTTCTCCGGTTTGACGCTTCCTCCGTACTGAATTCGAATCCGTCCGGCGAAGTCGGCGTCGAACATTTCCGCGATCACCGTCCTCAGGTGGCCGTGCACCCGGTCCGCCTGGTCGGGGGTGGCCACTCTGCCGGTCCCGATCGCCCAGACCGGCTCGTAAGCCAGAACGACGTCGTCGGCCGTGTCCGGCTTCGTATCCGACAGGCCCTCCCGGACCTGCCCGCCGACGACCTGTTCGGTACGGCCGGCTTCACGGTCCTCCAGCGTCTCGCCGACGCAGAGGATCGGAGTGAGCCCCGCGGAGATGGCCGCTTTCACTTTTCCGTTGACGGATCGATCCGTTTCACCGAAAAAAGTCCGCCTTTCGGAGTGTCCCAATATAACGTACCGGCACCCCGAAGTCAACAGCATTCTGGCCGACACTTCCCCCGTGTACGCGCCTTCGGGAGCCTCGTGCATGTTCTGGGCGCCCAGCGAGATGGCACTGCCCGACAGCTGGGTGGCCGCCACGGCCAGATGGGTGAAAGGCGGGCACAGCACCAGGTCCGCGGACAGGGCAAGGGGTTCCGTCCGGTCGATCACCTCGGCGACCAGCGAAGCGCCGTCGACCACGTCGGTATGCATTTTCCAGTTGCCGGCAATGATCAACCGGCGCGCCGCCGTTTCCAAATCCGCTCCGATGGCATGCTAACCAAAAAACACCTGGGCGATATCGTACAGTTCCATGTCGACCGTGCGTATCCCGCCGGCCACTTCGGAGAGCGGCACCGTTCCGATCTTCGAGCCCTGGAGCGCCACCATCTTGCCGAAGTCCCCGCTGTGCACCAGGTCGGCCGCGGTAACGCCGTATCTCGTCGCCAGGACGCGGTCGTAGGGCGTCGGTGAACCGCCGCGCTGAATGTAGCCCAGGATGGTCACGCGGGTCTCTATCCCCGCCCGCCGTTCGATCTCGGCGCCGACCACTTCTCCGATGCCGCCCAGCCGCACGTGTCCGAATTCATCGACCTGGTCGTCCTGGGTCACGTGGCCCGGGGTGTCCTTCATCGTGAAACCCTCCGCGACCACGACGAGGCTGAAGGTCTTGCCCCGGTCGATGCGCTGTTTGACGAGCGCGCAGACCTCGTCCAGGTCCATGGGCACCTCCGGGATGAGGATGCAGTCGGCCCCGCCGGCGATGCCCGATTTGATGGCGATCCAGCCCGTATGCCGCCCCATCACCTCGATGACCATCACCCGGTGGTGGGACTCCGCCGTCGTGTGCAGGCGGTCTATGGCGTCGGTGGCGATCGTCACCGCCGTGTCGAAGCCGAAGGTCATGTCCGTCCCGACGATGTCGTTGTCGATCGTCTTCGGGAGGCCCACCATGGGAATGCCGGCTTCGTTCAGGGCGGCCGCCGCGCCGAGGGTATCCTCGCCGCCGATGGCGACTACCGCGTCCACGCCCAGTCTCTCGACGTTTTCCTGGATCCGCGCGAGATGGCCTTCGTCCTTCATCGGGTTGGTCCTGGACGTGCCCAGGATGGTTCCGCCCCGGTGGAGGATGCCGGATACGGAGACCAGGTCGAGCGGACTCGTATCGTTGTTGATCAGCCCGGCCCAGCCATTGCGGATCCCCACGACCGTCGAGCCGTACGTCTTTATCGAGCGCCGGGTAACCGCCCGGATCGCGGCGTTCAATCCCGGACAGTCGCCGCCGCCGGTCAATATGCCGATGTGCATCTTAGTGTTCTCTCCCGCCTGGACGCGAGCCGCGAAGGGCTCAGGCGCGCGCGACGTCAAATGCGAGCCGCGAGGGGCTCAGGCGCGCGCGGCGTCAAATGCGAGCCGCGAGGGGCTCAGGCGCGCGCGACGGCCAGGACGAATATCCTTCCGGCCCCGGCCCTAAGCAGGGTCCGGGCGCAGCTGTTTACCGTCGCCCCTGTCGTGAATATGTCGTCGACCAGCCATACCGAGGCGCCGCGCACCGTCCCGGCCCCGCCGGCTTCGAACACGCCCTCGACGTTCGCCATCCGCCCGTCGGGGCTCAGGGAGGTCTGCGTCGGCGTGTTCCGCTTCCGCGCCAGCACGTTTTCCAGTACCGGTATCCCGGTTTCGTCCGCTATGCCCCGCGCGACGTGCGCGCTCTGGTTATACCCCCTCTCCCGCTTTCTCAGGGGATGCAGGGGCACGGGCACAACGCCCGTAATATGCGGCATGTCCGGTTCCCGTTCAACCCTTTTCGCCAGCATGGATCCGAGGAACCTCCCGATTCCGGGGCGGTTCCGGTACTTGAGCTGGTGGATGAGATCCTGCATCGGCCGGTTGAATTCAAACGCGGAAAACGCGCCGTCGAAATAGAACGTGCGGCCCGGGCAGGCCGGACAGGCGGCCACCGGCGTGGCCAGCGGATGGCCGCACCGTTCGCAGTATGGCGCATCGATCGATACCAGTCCCGATCCGCAGTCGTCGCAGAGGACGCGCCGATCATCGAATAGCCGGTCCCTGCAGAGGACGCAGCACGGGGGATAGACCAGGTCCATGGCCGGGCGGCATGCCGTGCGGAACATATGGGATAAAATGGCTTCAGGCACGTATGGAGAAACGCCGGGCGAGACGCCGGGCGAGACGTGATCGATGACGTGAACGATCGGTCCGCGCGCGAAAGCGACGCCGTACATCATCGCGTCCGTCGAAACGGACCGAACCCGGCGCGTCCGCGATCCCTTTCCGTATAACAGTCGGAAATAGGCAGGGTGATTCTCGTTTCCAACGGAAGAAAACGGCGGGCGCGTTCCCGCGGATCATCGCCGTACGGCGGCAAGGCAGGCACGTTCCCGCGGATCATTGGCGCCCGGCAGCAAGGCGGAGGACGGAAAGGCAGCGCGGCCCGTACGCGGCCGCCGCGCCCGACCCCCTTACGCGCGACGGGGCCGGCTTCGCTCCGAACGTTGCCGGGCACGGCTTTTAAGATATCCCAGGAGGAGAAATCCCACGCCGCACAACACGATGCTGATGCCCTGGTTTACGGACAGGAACGCGCCGCCCGCGCCGCCCAGGCCGCCCAGCGTCATGCTGGATTCATAGTACCTGAACATATCGACGATGAACCGGGTGACGGGCTCGACGATCAGCAGCACGGCGAAGGTGAATCCGTCGAATCGCGGCTTGCGTTCCAGCCAGATCAGCAGGCCGAAGAGTCCGAATCCCAGTACCGCGTTGTAAAGCTGGGCGGGATGAAGCGGCACGTCCGGGTAGAACGAGCCCGCCGCGCTGAACGACGGGAAGGCGACGCCCAGGGCGGACTCGGTGGGCAGTCCGAAACAGCAGCCGTTCAGGAAGCAGCCTACGCGGCTGATCCCGATACCGAGGGCGATACTCGGCGCGAAGGCGTCGCAGGCCTTCCAGACGGACAGCCTGTTGACGCGGAGGTACAGGATGGATACCAGGACCGCCGCGATGAACCCGCCGTACATCGTCAGTCCGGTCAGGCCGATCGAACCGGAGCTCTGAAAGGGACTGATGATATCGAGGGGGTTCGCGCTGAACTCGCCCCAGTGGGGGATGACGTACATGATCCTGGCGCCGACAATGCCCGCGAGCATGATGAGCAGGCTCATGTTGATCATCTTGTTCTGGTTCAGGCCGCGCGCCCTGGACCGCCGCAGCGCCAGGAGAATCCCGACCAGGAAGGAAACGGCCAGCAAGAGGCCGTAGGTTCGCACCGTAAAAGGGCCGATCTCAAACAGAATGGGATGCATTTTCTATCCTTGTTCGCGGCCGGAGCCGGTTTTCAGTAGTCGAATCGATGACGCCAGACATTCAGCAAAAGGCCGCACAGGATCAGGCTGGTCATCAGAAAAGAGCCGCCGTAGCTGAGAAAGGGCAGGGGTACGCCGGCGATCGGCAGCACGCCGACGGCCATCCCCACGTTCATGATCACGTGAAAAGTGAATACGGAAACGCAACCGGCCGCCAGCAGGGCCTGGTACCGGCTCTTGACGTTCATGGCGATATAGATGCCGATGAGTATGAAGAGGTAGTACAGCGCGAGGACGGCGATCGAACCCACGAATCCGAATTCCTCGGCGATGACGGAGAAGATGAAGTCCGTGTGCTGCTCGGGGAGGAACGCGAGGCTGGTCTGGGACCCCTGGAGGAAACCGCGCCCGATCAAGCCGCCCGAACCGATGGCGATTTTGGACTGGATGATCTGGTAGCCCGCGCCTTTGGGATCGACCTGGGGATTCAGGAAGGTCTCGACGCGCCGCTGCTGATAGTCGTGCAGGGAATCCCAAAGCGGTTCGGCGCCCAGGCCCACGCCCAGATGCGCCGCGATCAGGAATACGGTGACGAACCGGGGCGGCCATTTCAGATACATGATCGCGGCCACGATCAGGATGAACACCGACCAGATTACCCAGTCGAATCCGCTCACGACGCCGATGACGACGCCGATCAGGGGAGAGATCAGGAGAACCAGTTCGAGGACGCTCAACCCCGCCCAGAGCAGCACGCCGCACAGGATCGCTCCGAAAACGATGGCCGTGCCCAGGTCCGGTTGCGACAGGATGAAGAATACGGGCAGTGCCGCGATCACCCCGCAGGTGGCCATGACCGAGGGCCTTCGAATGTTGGACCGCACCTGGGACAGGTATTGCGCGAGCGCCATGATGACGGCGATCTTGGCCAGCTCGGAAGGTTGTATGCCGATGAAGCCGAGCCTTATCCAGCGGCTGGACCCTTTGACCGCTTCGGAGGCCAGCACGACGGCCAGCAGGATCATCACGAGGACGAATACGGGTATGGTCATGGCCTGAAGGAACCGGATGGGCAGCAACGAAGTCGCGTACATGACCCCGATGCCGGCCAGGAACCACATGGACTGCAGCAGGTAGCGGGACATGCCCAGGCCGGCCTCATCCCGCGTTGCGCTGTAGATCACGACGATGCCGATGACGGACAGCAGGATGGAAATGATGACGAGTGTGCGGTTTAAGTGGATTTCCATGGGACTTCGAACCTCGGGCGGGGTCTGCCGGGGTAAGGCCTAATGCGCGGTTCCGCCGTCGGCGCGGCGGGCGACGGGCCGGTCTTCAAGGGAAAGCCAGGCGTCGATGACCCGCCGTACGACAGGTACCGCCGCGCCCGAAGGCGCGTTCTCCATGACCGCCGCCACGGCAATGCGCGGCGCCTCGGCCGGAGCGTACGCGATAAACCAGGAGTGATCCAGGCCGTGCGGATTCTCCGCCGTGCCCGTCTTCCCCGCCAGTTGCGCATAGGGCAACCGCGCCGACCGGGCGGTCCCTTCATTCACCACGGAGATCATGGATTCCTGAATCAGGCGCAGCGTTTCCGGGGAGACAGGCAGCCGGCCCCTGACGCCCGGCTCGCCGGTTTCCACCGGTTCTCCTTCCGGGGATTCCACACGATCGAGTATGTAGGGCTTGTACAGCAAGCCGCCATTGGCCACGGCGGACGTCATCATCGCCATCTGCAACGGGGTGACGAGCAGCTCGCCCTGGCCGATCGCCAGGTTGAGGATCTTGCCGGGCGTCCAGAGGCGGTTCCTCGCCGGATCGTAATAGGCGGCATCCGGGACCAGCCCGCCCTGTTCGTCGCCCGCGTCGAAACCGGCGGGAGCGCCGAAGCCGAAGCCCCGCGCGTACTGCCCCCAGCGGTCCAGTCCCAGCAGGACGCCCACCTGATAGAAATAGACGTCGCAGGAATGGGTCATGGCCTCCCTGAAGGGCATGGAACCGTGGCCGGAAGTCCAGCACCCCGCCCAGCGATTGCCGAACTGGTACCCCCGGTTACAGGAACGGAAAAGCGTCGACGGCGTGACCAGTTCCTCCTCCAGCGCGGCGCCGGCGGTTACGATCTTCATCGTCGAAGCCGGCGGATACTGCCCGTCCCGGGTCCGGTCCAGCAAAGGCTTCATGGGATGATTGCGAAGCGCGTCCCACGCGTCCTGGGGTATCCACTCCGTGAACAGGTTCGGGTCGTATCCGGGCTTGCTCGCGATCGCGATGACCGCGCCGGTCATGGGATCCACCGCGACCAGCGCGCCGGCCAGGCTGTCGGGAATCGCCTCCTCGGCAACGGCCTGAATACGGGAGTCCAGGGTGAGGTAGACGTTGTTTCCCGTCTCGGGCAGAAGGACCGGCATGCCGGGCAGCGGTCCGAGTTCTTCGCCCCGCGCGTTCACTTCCATGAATTCCAGTCCGTTCTGGCCGCGGAGGTGATGTTCGAAGGACTTTTCGACCCCCAGTTTCCCAATGATGTCTCCGGACCGGTAACCCGCTTCGGTCCGTTCCTCGAGTTCCTGCCGGCTGATTTCGGAAACGTATCCCAGCGCGTGGCTCGCCAGCGTTCCCATGCCGTACATCCGGCCGGGGGTAATCTGAACGAGTACGCCGGGCAGGTCCAGCAGGTGTTCTTCGACCCGGGACGCGATCTCAAAGGAAACGTTCCGCTGGACGGGTATGGGGTTGAACCGGTTTATGGACGGATCGCGGATGCGCCCGCGTATGGCTTCGGCATCCCGCCCGGTGAGTTCCGCCAGGTAGTCCACGGTCTCGTCGGAAGTCTCGAAAGGCGCGGCGGCGATGGTATAGTACGGGCTGTTTTCCGCCAGGACGACCCCGTTGCGGTCCAGGATCAATCCGCGCAGCGCTTCGAGCACGACGGGCCGGATCCGGTTCCGTTCCGAATGCGCCCGGTACTCTTCGCCCGATATGACCTGGAAATAGAACAGGCGAACGGCCAGCAGCAGAAACAGCGCGGTCACGATGCCGATGAACAGATACAGCTGGCCCCTGTGCGTGGGGCTGTCATTCTGGGAAAAGCCACCGGACATTGATCTGTCCCTGTCGATAGGTCAACCCGAGCACGATCAGCAGGGCCACCGCGACGGTGTAGAGCATCGTGGGCAACGAAACCGATCCCAGCATGTAGACCGATTCAACAAGCTGGAAGCGCGTGAATACCATCCAGTAAACGGCGGCGTGGACCATGCTGGCGGCCAGCAGCGTGAGCAGCAGGGTGGAGAGGCTGTCCCTGTAGAGCGTGTTCCCGGCTATGCCCACGCCGTACGCGATCAGCGTATTGCACATGGCGTTGAGCCCCAGGTTCTGGGGCGTGCCGTTGAAATCCTCCAGCAGTCCGACGCTGAAGCCCAGGATGGTCCCCCATAAGGCGCCCGATCCCATCGCACTGTAGATCAGGATCAACAGCACGAAATCGGGCCTGATATTCCGGATGGCGATTTCCTGTCCCCAGGTACTGTCGATGACAAAAGCCAGGAACAACAGGATAGCGTGTGTTAGGTGCATGGAATAGCTGGATCATAAAAACCGGCTCGACAAACCCGATCTCATTCGGCCTGGAGCGAATCGGCCGCCGCAGGCGTTTCTTCACCCGCGATCACGAACACTTCCTCCAGGCGGTTCAGTTCCACCGCGGGAGTGATCGATACCTGTTTGAACAGGTTCCGGCTCCCCAGCGCGATCTGGCTGACCCTGCCGATCGGCAATCCCGATGGAAAGGTCTCCCCCAGGCCCGATGTCACCACGCGGTCGCCGAGACGGACGTCGGACCTCAAAGGCAGCTGCATATACAGCGCGTCCGCCTGGTAGCGGATGATCCCCTGTTCCCGGCTCCGCTGGACCAGGCCGCTGATACGGCAGTTCCTGTCGGTCAGCAGCTGGACGTAGGACGACGTCAGGCCGACTTCGATGATCCTGCCCAGGACGCCGTCTTCCATGACGACGGCCATGTACTTGCGTACCTGGTCGGAACGGCCGACGTCGATGACGATGGTGTTCAATCGCTGGTCGGAGTTCCAGCCGATGACTTCGGCGGGAACATAGGTGTACTTCTTTCTCTCCTTGAGACTGAGGAGTCCGCGCAGCCGCCGGTTCTCGAATCTGCGTTCCTCGAGGTCGGCGGCCTGCAACTGCATCTGGACGAGCTTCTGGCGAAGGAGCTGGTTCTCGCTTTTGAGGTTGAAGTACGACGGAATGAAGGAGAACACTTCCTGAATCGGCGTCAGCACCATCAACCAGACGACCCGCGTGATACCGACCTGTCTCTGCGGGGACGCCGTCAGCAGCACGATCGAGATGACCATGGCGAGGGCGAAAGCGGTGTACTGGCGATGATGGTACAGAATGTAAAAGAACCGGAACATGCTAGTCTTTCAGGACGCTCAGCATGGTCTCGAAGGCGGCGAAGTTCTCTATGATCTTTCCCGCTCCCCGGACGACCGAGGTCATGGGCTCCTCGTCGAGCCGCACCGGCAGCTTGGTTTCCTTCGTGATCTGCCGGTCCAGGCCGGGCAGGCGGGACCCGCCCCCGCTGATGATGATGCCGCGATCGATGATATCGGCCGCCAGTTCCGCCGGCGTCGATTCCAGCGTCTGCCGCACCGCCATGATCACCCCGTCGAGCGGTTGAGAAAGCACCCTGCGGATCGCCAGGGAATCGACCACGACGGAACGGGGGATCCGGTCGATCAGGTCGAGCCCCTTTACCGTCATCTCCAGTTCCTTGTCGAAGACGGGAAAGGCCGACCCGAGCTTCCACTTGATCTGTTCGGCCATATTGAAACCGATCTGAAGGTTGCAGTCGTTCTTCATGTGGTTGATGATCGCCTCGTCCATCTCATCGCCGCCGATGCGGACCGACTTCGCCGTCACGATGCCGCCCAGGGAGATCACGGCGATCTCCGACGTCCCGCCGCCGATGTCGATGATCATGCTGCCCACCGGCTCTTCCACGGGCAGGGAACAACCGATGGCGGCCGCCATGGGCTCGGATATCAACATCACTTCCTTGGCGCCGGCGCGCTCCGCCGAATCCCGTACCGCCCTCATTTCAACGTCGGTCACCCCCGAGGGAATACACGCCACGACGCGGGGCCGTATGAAGAACGAATTCTTGAGGACCTTGCGGATGAAGTACCGGATCATGGCCTCGGTGTACTCGAAATCGGCGATCACGCCGTCGCGCAACGGCCGGTGCGCCTTGAGATCGGGCGGCTCTCTTCCGAGCATGACTTTCGCCTCGGCTCCCACGGCAACGACCTTCCCGGTCCTGGTATTGACGGCCACCACGGACGGCTCGTTGATTACTATGCCTCTGCCGCGGACATACACGAGCGTATTGGCCGTGCCCAGATCGATGCCGATATCATTCGAAAAGAAGTCCGGCAGGATAAAACGCATTTTTCGTCTCCTTGATTCCTTCAGAAACCATCGGACCCCGGGCGGCAACCATCGGACCCCGGTCGGCGACCGGCCGGATTCAGGCCGATATGCGCTTCAGGTCGGCCAGATGGCGATGGGAAACCATCATCCCGCCCAGGCCGCAACGGTCCGGCCGCGGTCCGTGGTAGTCCGATCCGCCGGTCGTAACCAGCCCGTGCTTCGACGCCAGCTGTCCGTAATAGCGACGGACCGTTTCGGTGTGGTCCGGGTGGATGACCTCCAGGCCGTCCAGGCCGGCTTCGATGAACCCGGGTATCAGCTCGTCCCGCCTCAGGGATCCCGGATGGGCCAGCACCGCCACGCCGCCGGCCCGGTGTATGATCCGTATCGCGTCCTCGACGGCGAAAAACGCCTTGGGCACATACGCGGGGCCGTGATTGCCGAGGTACCGGGTGAAGGCGTCCTGTATCGAACCGGCCTGGCCGCTTTCCACCAGCGCCCGGGCGATATGCGGCCTGCCGATGCTGGTTCCGCGGTCCCCCGCGAGGGCAATGACCGTTTCCAGTTCGAGCGCCATCCCCAGGTCGTTGAGCTTCCGGACGATATCCTTCGCCCGGCTCAGCCGGTGCGACCTGAAGGTTTCCAGGTAATCGAGCAGCTCCCTGCTGTCGGGATCGATGAGATAACCCAGGACGTGTACGTCTGAAACGCCTTCCCGCGCACTGAGTTCCACGCCGGCCACGATCTCCAGGCCGCGGGGAGATACGCGCCGCGCCCGTTCCACGCCGTCCACCGCGTCGTGGTCTGTAATCGCCAGTGCGCACAGTCCGGCGGCGCGGGCTTTCGAAACGAGTTCTTCCGGAGAATCCACGCCGTCCGAACAGTCGCTGTGGGCGTGCAGGTCAATATAGCGTTCGACGCTCATCCAGCACAAATCATTTCGAGATTGCGATCAAGTCTGCCGATCATGTCCTCGTAGTCGTTCTGCTTGTTCTTTTCCTTCTCGACGACATTCGCCGGCGCCTTTTGCACGAACTGCCCGTTCGCCAGGCGCTTGCGGACCTTTTCCAACTCCTGCTCGACCCGGTTCCTTTCCTTCGACAGGCGTTCCGTCTCGATTTCCAGGTCGATCAGTCCGACGAGCGGAATGTAGAACTCCATGTCTCTCAGTACGCCGGACGCGCAACCGGCCGGCCGGACCTCGCCGCCGTCGACAAACGCCAGCGCGCTTCCGGCAAGAGAGCGAAACGTCGCGGCCTCGCCGGATAATACGTCGATCAGCCGGGCGTCCGCGACCTGGCAGTACACCGTCATTTCCCGGGTTGGATGGACCCTGAAATCGGCGCGCACGCCTCTTATGGCCCCTATCAGGTCCTGGATGAAACGGATGTCCCCTTCGGCGTCCGCCTGGATGCGTTCCGCCCGCGCCTCCGGCCAGGGCGCGACGACGATGGAAGGCGGTTCCGCTTCCACCGCGGGCAGATAGGGCCTCGACTGCTGCCAGATTTCCTCGGTGATGAACGGCATGAACGGATGAAACAGGCGCAAGGTCCGCTCCAGTACGAGCAGGGCCGCGCGCCGCGCGTCGTCCCCGGACCCGGGGTCCGTATCGTCGTAGACCCGCTGCTTGATCGCCTCAAGGTACCAATCGCAGAAGTCGTGCCAGAAAAAGTCGTAGAGCAGCAGCGCCGACTCGTGGAAGGCGTATTGCTCCAGGGACCGGGTCACCTGTTCCACGGTTCGTTCCAGTCGTGACAAAATCCAACGGTCCCAGAGGTTTACGGGTAACAAGGGTTCGGTTTCGGGTGCGGAGACGGAGCCGGAACCAGGTTCGGTTTCGGTCGCGTTCTGATGCATGAGGACCAGCCGCGCGGCGTTCCACATCTTGTTCGCGAAATTACGCCCCACTTCAACCTGTTCGTTGGAATAAAGCAGGTCCTGCCCGTGGGGTGCGATCAGCATCATCGCGTATCTCAGCGCGTCGGTGCCGTAGGTGTCCATCACCTCGAGCGGATCGGGTGAATTGCCCAGCGATTTGCTCAGTTTGCGTCCCTTGATGTCGCGGACCAGGCTCGTGAGATAGACGTCGTCGAAGGGCCGGTCGTCCATGAATTCATAGCCCATCATCATCATGCGCACGACCCAGAAGAACAGGATATCGTGGCCGGTAACCAGCGTGGAGGTGGGATAGAAGGTCGCGAGTTCCCCGGTCCGTTCCGGCCAGCCCATGGTCGAAAAGGGCCACAGGGCCGAAGAAAACCACGTGTCGAGCACGTCTTCGTCCTGGTGCAGGACGCCGTGGCCGCAGCGGCGGCATCGATCAGGCGCCTCCAGGCCCGCGTGCACGTTTCCGCACGATGCGCAATACCAGACCGGGATGCGGTGTCCCCACCAAAGCTGCCGGGAAAGACACCAGTCCTCGATATGCTCGAGCCAGTGGCGGTACGTCTTCTCCCAGTGCTCCGGCGTAAAACCCGGCAGGCCGTCTTCTTCCAGGGCGCGCAGGAGACGCCGGGCGAGCGGCCGGGTCTTCAGAAACCACTGGCGCGAAAGCCGGGGTTCGAGGACCGCATCGCAACGCTGGCAGTGCCGCACGGCGTGGGCGTGCCCGTCGACCTGTTCGAGCAGGCCGAGTGCTTCGAGGTCCTTCACGACCCTGCGCCTGCAGTCGAACCGGTCCATTCCCTTGTAGGCGGCCCCGGCGGCTTCATTCATCACGCCGTCCTCGTCCATGATCACGATCCGGGGCAGGTCATGCTTGCTCCCGATGATGAAATCGTTGAAGTCATGGGCCGGCGTCACTTTCACGGCGCCCGTTCCGAACGCCATGTCGACCAGTTCCCCGTCCGCGATGACCGGGATGGTCCGGTCCGTCAACGGCAGTTTCACCCGTTCGCCCACCAGGTGGGCGTGGCGGCCGTCTTCCGGGTGGACGGCGACCGCCGCGTCGCCGAGCATGGTCTCCGGCCGCGTCGTGGCGATACTGATCCCACCTTCGCCGTGCTCCAGGGGATACCTGATCCGCCACAACGATCCCTGCTCGTCCCGGGGAACGGCCTCCTCGTTGGACAAGGCCGTATTGCAACGGGGGCACCAGTTGATGATGCGGTCGCCCCGGTAGATCATCTTCTTCTCGAACAGCGAGACGAATACCGTGGCAACCGCCCTGGAGAGCCCTTCGTCCATGGTGAAGCGCTCGCGGCGCCAGTCGCAGGAGCAACCCAGCTCCTTCAGCTGGCGGACGATCGTGCCGCCGTACCGCTCCCGCCACTTCCATACTTCTTCCACGAATCTCTCGCGGCCGATTTCCTCGCGGTCGATGCCCTGTTCGGCGAGCGTTCGCTCCACGACCACGTGCGTGGCGATGCCGGCATGGTCCGTTCCCGGCATCCACAGGGTCTCGAAGCCCTGCATGCGCTTGAACCGGACGAGCACGTCCTGGATCGTGTTGTTCAGCACGTGTCCGAGGTGGAGTATGCCGGTGATGTTCGGAGGGGGTATGACGATGGAATAGGGCGGCTTGCCGGAGGCCGGGTCGGCGTGAAAGAACCGGTTTTCCTCCCAGAACGCGTACCACTTCCGCTCGACGGTTCCGGGATCGTACTGCGGGGGCAAGCCCTCGGCCATAACGAATGGTTCTCCCTGTCGTATCGCGGGTTGCCGAATAGAACAGGTTATGGAATGGCCGTAATCAGACCGGATACCTCAACAGGTAAGACTACGCCCTCCATCGGGATGGTATCTCGAAGCGGCAACGCTTGAATGACCTGCCTCAAAATACCGTCCCGACGTGGATATGTCAATCTAATTTGCCCGGCGCAACGGTTACCCGAATCACCCGTGGCGGCGCGGGTTGACGCGGATGGCTACGAACCGAAAGCCCGCCTGCGGCGCATGTAGGTCGGCACGTCCAGTCCATTGTTGTCCACCGCGTCGTCGGCCGGGTCGCCGACGGCCACTTCCTCCGTTTCGAACCCGTTGCGCTTGACCCGCTGGAAGGCCGGTGTTTCCAGTTCGTCCGGGCGGTCCGGCTGAAACTTCAGGATGTTCCGCGTCAACATTTCGTCCGGCGAAGAGACCGCCTGGTCCAGCCCGGTGGCGATCAACGTGACCCGGATCCTGCCCTCGAGGCTTTCGTCGAGGACCGTGCCCATGATGATGTTGGTATGTCCCGCGGCCGCCTGGACCGTGGTCATCACCTCTTCCACTTCGAACAGGGTCATGTCCTGTCCGCCCGAGATATTGAGCAGAATGTCCCTGGCCCCGTCGATGTCCATGTCCGCCAGAAGCGGATGCCGCATGGCCCGTTCGGCCGCCTCCAGCGCCCGTTTGTCGCCTTCGGCCTCACCGGTTCCCATCAGGGCCTCGCCCTTGTTCTCCATGGTCGTCCGGATGTCGGCGAAATCGACGTTGATCAGGCCGGGGAGGGTGACCAGGTCCGAAATGCCGCGCGTGGCCTGCAACAGGACCTCGTCGGCCACCTTGAGGGCGTCTTTGAAGGACGTGTTGCGGCTCACGGCTTCCTTCAGCTTCTGGTTCGGTATGATGACCACCGTATCCACGTGTTCCTTCAACCCGGCGAGCCCGGTTTCGGCGTTCGCCGCCCGCTTGGGTCCCTCGAAGGCAAAGGGCTTGGTCACGACCCCGACGGCCAGTACGCCCAGTTCCTTCGCGATCTGCGCGATCACCGGCGCGGCGCCGCTTCCCGTGCCTCCCCCCATCCCCGCCGTGATGAAAACCATGTCGATATCGGTAAGGTGTTCCGCGATGGCGTCCCGGCTCTCCTCCGCGGCCTTGCGCCCCACGTCCGGATTGGCGCCGGCGCCGAGTCCGCGGGTGATTTCCTGTCCCAGCTGGATCTTGTACTTCACATTGGAACCCGCCAGGTCCTGTGCATCGGTGTTGGCGACCAGGAAATCAACGCCCGGGACGCCGATTTCAACCATGTGGTTGACGGCGTTCTTGCCGGCTCCGCCCACGCCGACGATCTTCATGCGGGCGAACAGTCCCGGTTCCGCATCGAAGTCGAAAGTAGACATGTACTGCCTCCCTCTGGTTGGGATTGAATAGGAAAATCTTCGAATCAGTACGTAAACGTATGACAGGTCCCGTACTATGCTGCTATGCTACAACATGGCGACGATCCGGCTTCTCACGCGATCCAGCCATCCTCCTTCCGCATCATGGTGCCACGCCTTTCCCGGCGGGTTGGCTGCCGCGTAGCGCAACAGGCCCACACCCGTCGCGTACAAGGGGGCGTCCCCTTCCTCTTGCAGGTCGGGTACATCCTCCGGCGCACCGATCTTCGCGGACATGCCGAAGACCTGTTCCGCCAGCCTGGCAATCCCCGGTATCAGCGCCCCGCCGCCCGTGATGACGATGCCGGTGCGGACGAGGTGTTCGAAACCGCTGTTCCGTATCTCCTCGCGCGCGAGGGCCAGCAGCTCCTTGATCCGGGGTCCGACCACGAAAGCCAGTTCCTCCCGCGTCACCTGGCGCGGGTCGCGGCCGCCGACCCCGGGCACATCGATCATGTCGTCCCGGTCCGGGCGGACATATACCGCGCTCGCGTAGCGCCGCTTGATTCGTTCGGCATCCTCGTGCGGCGTGCGGAGTCCGATGGCGATATCGTTCGTCAGGTTGATTCCACCGGCCGGTATCACCGACGAATGCCGCACGCTGCCATCGAGGAACAGCGCGATGTCCGTGGTTCCTCCGCCCAGGTCCAGGAGGACGACCCCCAGCTCCTTCTCGTCGGATGTGAGCACCGCATGGCTCGCGGCGATGGTATCGAGGACGAGTTCCCTGACCTGGATTCCGGACTGCGTGATGCAGCTGCGCACGTTCCGCAACGAGGTGTTCGCACCGGTCACGATGTGCACCGGGACTTCGAGCCGGACGCCGGACATGCCGCATGGGTCGCGGATCCCGTGCTGGTCGTCCACGATGTAGTCCTGTGCGAGCACGTGAATGACCTGGCGGTCCATGGGGATCCTCAGCGCCGTCGCGGAGTCGCAGGCGCGGGCGACGTCCTTGCGCGTCACGACCCGGTCCCCGTCCGACGCGACGGCCACGACGCCTCTGCTGTTGACGCTTTCGACGTGATCGCCGGAACACCCGACGTAGACCTCGCTCACCCTGGCGCCGGCAGCCTGTTCCGCGGTATGCAGCGCCCCCGCGACCGAGCGGGCGGCCTGGTCCATATCGACCACGACGCCTCGCCTGAGTCCCCTGGACGGGCATGTGCCCTTACCCACGATCTCGAGGCCGCCGTCTGTCATTTCGCCGATCAGGACGACCGTCTTGGTGGTGCCCAGGTCGAGCGCGGCGATATATTCTCGGGCCATACGAAACTCCTTTGCCGCTACGAACGGCTGTCCGGAGGCCGGCTGGATACGATCGGACGGACGATGACCTGTCCCTTGAAGCGCAGATCGATGAGCCGGGTCCTGATGGCGTCGGCTTCCAACCGCTCCACCGTTCGTCTGAGCATTTCGATTTTCCCGGGGTAGTGTCCCGTTCCGAACCGTATGGCCAATCCGCCTTCGACCATATAGGCGATCGGGTCGTTCGGGCTGGACACGTGAACCTCGGATAACTCGCTGTACATTGCCGGAGACATCGTGCTGAGCACCTTCATCAGGTAGAGCGCGCGGCCAATCCCGGGATTGCCCAGCAGGCCTTCCCGAAGCGTTTCGAAATGCCGGTCCCGCGATGCCGCGCCGTCCGGCGCGGGCCGATCGGACCAGGCCGGCCTGTAGCTTGCAGGGTCGACGGTGATTACCGGGAGGTCCGGCAACCCCTTTCCCGGCGACAGCGGGATCAACTCGGCGCGTTCGGAGACCCCGTAGAGGCGGTCCAGCTGCACCAGGGCAACGGGTTGCAGTTCCTTCACCCGCACGACGACGGTGCCGGGCAGCTTCCTGTTCAGCTCGACGCGTTCGAACCGGCGGTCGAGCATCAGCCGCCGCTCGGTCTCCGCGAGGTCGGCCGACCAGATGTTCCTTCCCCTTTCGAGTCCGGATACCGTGATGATTTCCTCTTTGCCGACGGCGCTGTTCCCCGTGACCTCGATCGTGTCCAGATTGAACGCCGGCGAGGTCTGAGTCCACCTGGACAGCGCAAGGCTTCCCATGACCAGTCCCGTCGTCGCGCCCGAGGTGACGAGGACGATCGCAAGTACGAGCATCACCCGGAATACGGGCCGCATCCTGTTCGTCTTCATACCACACCCGATTTCATCACGCGCACCTCCAGTTCGAGGGCTACACCGGTTCGCTCGAAGACCCGCTCGCGAACCAGGTCGATCAGTCGCAGCGCGTCCGAAGCCGTCGCGCCGCCCTGGTTGATCACGAAATTCCCATGGATATCGGACACCCTCGATCCGCCGACCTGGAGTCCTTTGCACCCGGCCGCGTCGATCAGCCTTCCGGCCCTGTCGCCTTCGGGATTCTTGAACATGCATCCGGCGCTCTGGTCGGAGGACGGCTGCGTGCGCTTCCGGTATTCGGTGAAGTCCCGAATGCGTTCATAGACGTTTTCAGGTTCATCCGGCGTGAGCCTGAACACGGCCCCGGTCACGATGCACTCCGGATCGATTCCGCTTTCCCGGTAGGAAAACCCGGCCTCGGAAGCCCTGACCGTCACGATTTCGCCGGGGGGCTTAATCATCTCAATGGACTCCAGTACCGCGCCCAGATCGCTCCCGTGGGCGCCCGCGTTGCCCCGGATGGATCCGCCGACCACGCCGGGTATCCCCGTGCAGAACTCCAGTCCGCCCAGTCCCGCGGCCGCCGCCGACCGGGCGAGCCGGGGCAGGCTGACGCCGGCACCCGCCCGGATGCGTTCATCCTCCCGTTCCAGGTGCCACAACGTCCCTTCCGCCGGGGCCGCGCCCCGTATCTTGATCACCAGCCCCCGGAAGCCCTCGTCCGAGAAGAGGATGTTGCTCCCGTTTCCCACCACCAGCCAGGGGATCTCCCGCACATGCGCGGCCGTGACCACGTCCAGCAGCTCCAAGCGGGTCGCGGGCAGGCACATCACGTCGGCCGGTCCCCCGATCCGGCAGGTGGTATGCCGGTCGAGGCCCTCGTCGCGCAGGAGCCGGCCGGCAGGGATCAGCCCGCCGAGGACATCAGCGATCTCCATGGGACCGGTCCCCCCGTTTCCGCAGCAGACCGCAGACCTGCCGTCCCACCTCGCCGATATCGCCCGCGCCGAGCGTCAGCACCATATCCCCTTCCTCGAGATCGTCCGCCAGCGCGGCCGCGACCCGGTCCTTGTCCGCCATGTACTCGACCCCGCCTCCGAAGGCGCCCGAGGCCCGGACGATCACCTCGCCCGTAACCCCTTCCCGCGGCGTTTCCCTGGCGGGATAGACATCCGTGACGATCTTGCGGTGTGCGGGAAACCGGCCGAGGACGCGCCCGAATTCACGGCTCAGATGGCGCGTTCGGCTGTAGAGGTGCGGTTGGAACACGACGAACATGCGCCGGGCGCCCGCCTTCGACACGGCGCGCAGCGCCGCCTCGATCTCCACGGGATGATGGGCGTAGTCGTCCACCACCGCGATGCCCCGAATCCTGTCCAGCACTTCGAAGCGCCTCCTCAATCCCCGGTATTCCGCCAGGGCCGCCAGGGTCCGCTCGGCGGGTATGCCGAGGTGATCGGCCACGCCGACGGCCGCCAGGGCGTTGGCCAGGTTGCACGCGCCGGGCTGAGGCAACACCAGCCGGCCGGCCGGCGCGTCCCGCACGAAAACGTCGGCGGAAATGCTCCAGCCCTTCGACGCTACACGTTCCGCCCTGATACCGGCCCGCCCGGAAAGCCCGTAGGTCACCAGCCGGCGGCGCAGGGTGGATTCGATCCTCCGGACGCCCGGGTCGTCGGCACACACGAACACCGGCTGGTCCGGGGGCACGAGATGGGCGAATACGGTGAAGGCTTCGTCTATGGCCTCCTGCGAACCGTAGTATTCCAGGTGATCCGCGTCCACCGAAGTGATCACGGCGGTCGCCGGGGACAGGGCATGGAACGAGCGATCGTATTCGTCGGCTTCCACGACCATCCAGGGACCGCGGCCGCGGCGGACGGCGGATCCGTGCTCCGTCATGACCCCGCCTATGGCCGCGGCCGGGTCCAGCCCCGCGGCGGCCAGTACCGCCACGATCATGGCCGACGTGGAGGTCTTTCCGTGGGTACCCGCCACGGCGATGCCCCGTGCGCCGCCCATCAGCATGGCGAGCAGCTCAGCGCGCCGTACGGTACGCCGGCCCCGCCGCCGGGCCGCGACGAGCTCGGGATTGTCGGCCGGTATGGCGGATGAGTACACGATCAGGTCCGCATCCCCCGCGTTGTCCGGGTCGTGCCCCTGAAAGACGGACGCTCCGAGACCGCCGAGACGTTCCGTCAGCCGCGTGCTTCGAAGATCCGATCCGCTCACTTCGTATCCGTAATCGAGCATCAGTTCAGCCAGTCCGCTCATTCCGATACCGCCTATGCCGACGAAATGCGCGTGGCGGCATGCAATGTCCCGTCCATGCCGTTCGTTCCGATCAGTCATACTGCAGTCTCTGGCGACGGTAGGTCATTCTGGAAATATTCAGGAGGATCCCGATACTCATCATGCAGAAGAGCAGCCAGGACCCTCCATAACTCAGAAAGGGGAGCGGCAGTCCCGTGGTGGGCAGCACGCCCGTCACCACGCCGATGTTCACCAGCACGTGCAGCGTAATGAGGATGGTCAGTCCCGAAGCCAGGAAGAAACCGAAGGCGTCGGGCGCCATGCGGGCGATGCGGATCCCCCTCCAGGCGAACACGACAAAGAGTCCCAGTACCGCCAGCGACCCCAGGAATCCGAGTTCTTCGCCGATCACCGCGAACACGAAATCCGTGTGGGGATCGGGAAGAAAAAGGAATTTCTGCCGGCTCTGCCCCAGGCCGTTCCCGAATACCCCTCCCGTGCCCAGGCCGATCAGCGCCTGTTGCAGCTGGTAGTCCGCGCCTTGCAGATTGACGGCCTGATCGACGGAGTTGCCGAAAAGCCGATCGAAGTAAGTCATGAGGCGCTGCCGGCTGTGCGCGGACGAATGCAGCTTGTAGAAGAGGACCGGAAGCAGGATCCCCACGGCGCTTGCCAGGTGCAGAATCCGTGCGCGGCCGACGTAGAGCATCGCGAAGGAGGTCGCGACCAGCACGATCGCGGTGCCGTAATCGGGCTGCAGGCCGATCAGCAGGCAGGCGGCCGCGACGATCGCAAGGCCGGGCAGAAAACCGATGAAGAACCGGTCCATGACGTTCTGGCGCCTGTCCAGCCAGTAGGCCAGGTAGATCACCAGGGCGATCTTGACCCCTTCCGCGGGCTGAATCGTCATGGAGAACAGGCTCAACGTGCGCGTCGCTCCGCGGATGGTCATTCCGATGCCGGGAACGAACACGAGGATCAGAAACGCCATGCCGAGGGCGATCAGGACCGGGGACCACTTCCTCAGTTGCTGGTAGTTCAGGCTCGCGAACAGGATCAGGATGACGATCCCGAGGATCAGCCGCACGAGGTAACGTTTCACGAAGAACCCGCTGTCCCCGGAGAACATCTCCTCGGCGACGGCCGAACTCGCGCTGTACACCATGACGGACCCCACGCAGAGCAGCAGCAGGGACGAGACCAGGAGTGGAAGATCGATGCGCTGATGTAACACGGAGTTACCCCGTTTCGGCCCGGCCAAGCGCCTTTTCGAGAGATTCCACGATGGATTCCATGCGCATGCCGCGCGATCCCTTGACGAGTATGACGTCGCCGTCCGCGATTTCCGCCATGACCCCGGCGGCTGCCTCGTCGTTGGAAAGAAAGGACGCCACGCGGGACGCCGGCATGCCCTCCGCCACCGCCCCTTCGGCGATTTCGCGGGCCAGCTCGCCCACCGTGACGATCCGTTCCGCCACGTCCGCGGCGCGTTTTCCGATTTCCCTGTGGGCCGCCCTGCCCAGGTCGCCCAGTTCCAGCATGTCGCCGAGGACGACCAGCTTACGGCCGCCGGCGGCCGCCAGCGCGTCCAGGGCCGCCTTCATGGACGACGGGTTGGCATTGTACGTATCGTCGATCAGGTGCACGTCGCCCGCCTTCTTGTACTCCATGCGCATGGGCGTGGGCTCGACGTTCTGAAGCGCACGGGCGATGTCCCGGTCGTCGATCCCCGACAGCCTGCCCACCGCCACGGCGGCCGCGGCGTTCATGACCTGGTGCTCCCCCATCAGGTTTATCCGGAAGGAGGCGCCGTCCGACAACGCGAAATTCGATCCCGACAGTTCGGTCCTGGCCCATGACAGCCTGACGTCGGCCCCGGCGGCCCGTCCGAAGGTAAGGACCCGCGCCCGGGTGCGGCCGGCCTGCTTCATGACCAGGGGGTCGTCGGCGTTCAATACCGCGCTGCCGCCCGCCGGCAGGTGGTCGAGGAGCTCGCCCTTGGCCCGGGCGATCCCTTCGATCGACTCGAAAAACTCGATATGCGCGGGTCCCACGTTGGTTATCACGCCCACGGACGGACGGGTCATCCGGGACAGCCGGTCCAGTTCGCCCGCCCGGTTCATACCCAGTTCCAGCACCGCGGCGCCGTGGTCTTCGCTCAGCGAGAACAGCGCTTCGGAGACACCCAGCTGGCTGTTCAGGTTCCCCGGCGTCTTGAAAACCCGGTAACGCTCGCCCAGCACCGCGGCGATCAGATTCTTCGTGGTGGTCTTCCCGCTGGAACCCGTCACCGCGATCACGGGCAGATCGAATCGCCTCCGGTGCCAGCCCGCGAAGGCCTGCAGCGCCGGAAGCACCTCGGGCACGACGATCCGCGCGCCATCCGGGATCTCACGGCCCGCCTGGTCCGCCCGGTCCGCCAGGCTCGCCTGGTCCGCCTGGTCCGCCTGGCACGCCCGGCCCGCCTGGTCCGCCTGGCCCGCCCGGCCCGCCCGGCCCGTCAGCCGGTCGTGCCATTCGGCCGATACCAGCGACGCGCACGCGCCCGAGCGCATGGCATCGCGTACGAAATCATGCCCGTCGAACCGTTCGCCTGAAATAGCGACGAAGAGGTTGCCCTCCTCGATACGCCGCGTGTCCGAGCACACGCCGGTAATCCGGCTGTGACGAAGCGCCGGGTCGGGCACGTGCAGGCTGCCGCCCATGATACCGGCTATTTCCAGCAGCGTGGGCGCCGCCGTCCCGTATCGATTATCCATAGTTCGCCTCGAGGTATTCCCGGGCCTTGATCCGGTCGTCGAACTCGATCTGCCTGTCGCCCACGATCTGGTAGGCCGTGTCGCCTCTTCCGGCGATCAGCACGGTGTCGCCTTCGCCGGCATCGAGCAGGGCCTTCCGGATCGCTTCGCCCCGGTCCACGACGATCTGGGACCGCACGTGGGACAGGAGCCCCGGCTCGATATCCCGTATGATCCGTTCGGGCGCTTCCGTCCTCGGGTTGTCGGTCGTCACGATGACCGCGTCGGCATGGGCGGACGCCGCCCGGGCCATGAGGGGCCGCTTGCCGGGGTCCCGGTCTCCCCCGCAGCCGAACACGACCGTCAGGCTGCCCCGGGTCCATTCCCGGCAGGCGGACAGCACGGCGCCGAGCGCATCGGGCGTATGGGCGAAATCCACGAGCACGTTGAAAGGCTGTCCGGCGACGACGCGCTCCAGCCGGCCGGGTACCCTGACGCCGGACAGGGCCCGGCTCATCAGTTCGCAGTCGATATCGAATCCCAGTCCCACGGAGACCGCCGCCAGGGCGTTGTACGCGTTGAAACGGCCCAGGAGCGGCAGGGTCAGGTTGAATGGGGGGCCGGAATGCGCCTGCACATTCAGGACGGTCCGGTCCGCGTGGTAGCCGATCGGGCCCGCCCGGCGGACGTCCGCCTTCTTTTCCAGGCCGAACGACCGCACCGCGGCGCGCGAGGCTTCCCTGAAATGGGCGTAGGCCGGGTCGTCCATGTTGAGGACGGCGTTGCCATCCTCCTCGAGGTATTCGGAGAAAAGGCGCATTTTCGCTTCACGGTACGCGTCGAAGGTCTTGTGATCGTCCAGGTGCTCCCTGGAAAGATTCGTAAAGACGCCCGTGGTGAACTTGAGACCGGACAGCCGTTGCCAGGCCAGGCTGTGGGAGGAAACTTCCATGACGGCGCATTCGCCTCCCAGGTCCCGGATCTTCCTCAGGGTGCGATGCAGTTCCATCGGGTAGGGCGTGGTGTGGCCCAGTTTCCAGTCGAGCACCGTGCCCGAGAACCGGCTGCCCAGCGTGCCGATCCCTCCCACCGGCCAGCCGCATTCCCGCAGGACAGCCTCGACCATAAGCGATACGGTCGTCTTTCCGTTGGTCCCCGTAATGCCGATCAGGCAAAGGTCGTCCGCCGGCTTTCCGTAGTACGCCGCGGCCATCAGGCCCAGCGCGCCGGAGGCGTCCGGCACGCATACCACGGTCGCGCCGTCGAGGCGCTCCTCCCTTTCCTGGACCACTACCGACGCGCCTCGCGCGATCGCGTCACGGGCGTACCTGCGGCCGTCGCGGCCCGAAGGCTCCCGCAGCGCGACGAAAACGTCACCGGGTTCCACGGACCTCGAATCATGGACAATGGAACCTATCGCCCGGTCCGCCCGGTCCGCCCGGTCCGCCGCTTCCGGGGGGCCGATAATCGTTTTTCGAGGCAGTGCGTCCAGCAATTGCGAAAGCTGTATCAACCCATTGGCCCTCTATGCCGTCGTCCTCGCATGGCAGACGATGAAACGACTAGTTGAACGGGCCGCATTCGATGAGGCATCGGTCGCCGGTATAGACCATGCGGCCCGGTGAAGGAGTCTGGCGCCGGACGTAGCCCTCTCCGGCTATGGTGGCTTCAATACCCTGTTCGGCAAGGGTCTTTACGGCTTCTCTCACGCTCATGCCGATCACCGAAGGAAGCAGTACGCGCGCCTCTTCCGTCCCGGTACCGGGACGTTCGATTTCCCAGTGGCCGTCGAGGGGCAGCAAGTCCCCCGCCATCGGTCCGCCGGGACCTGCGCCGGACCCGCGCGACGGAAGGCTTGATGCCTTGTTCGGCTTGATGGAGGCCAGGTGCAGGGGCAGGCCGTCGTCGGATTCGGGCGCCGTCTCCACGGGGCCGTCCGGGAGATGGACGAGGCGGCGGACGATCTTGTTGAAAACGGGCGCGGCCACCGTCCCGCCGTAGAAACCACGTTTCTTCGGTTCGTCGATCATGACGAGCACGACGATTTCAGGGTCGTCCGCGGGGATCATCCCGACGAAAGACGACAGGTAGTTCCTGGTGTATCCCCTGCCGTCCTCGCGCGCCTTCCAGGCGGTACCGGTCTTGCCGGCGACCTTGTATCCCGGCACCGCGGCATTCGTTCCCGTACCCCGGTCCACCACGCCGGTGAATACGTCCAGCAGGACTTCGGCGGTTTTCTGTTTCATCACCCTGCGCACGACGGACCTGGGCTCGGACTCCACGGAACCGTCGTTCCTCACGATGGATTTGATGATTCGAGGTTGAAGGAGCAGCCCCCCGTTGGCTACCGCGCAATAGGCGGCCGCGAGCTGTACCCCGGTGACGGAAACCCCGTAGCCGATGGACATCGTGGGAAGCGTCGACCTGGACCAGCTGGCCGGCTTGTGCAGGATGCCCCGCGCCTCGCCCGGGAGGGCCACGCCCGTCTTCATGCCGAAGCCGAATGCGCGGGTGTAATTGAAAAACTCCCCTTCGTCGAGTTCCAGGACGATTTTGACGGTACCCACGTTGCTGGACCGCTCGAACACTTCCCTCACGCTCAATTCGTCGTAGACCTCGTGGTCCGAGATCGTCTGGGCGCCCAGTTCGAACCGGCCTCCGCTCGTGTCGATCCGGTCCTCCAGGGAGAAGGCGCCGGTCTCCAGCACCGCGGTCGCGGCGACGATCTTGAACGTCGAACCCGGTTCGTAGATATCCACCACCGGCCTGATCTTCTGGGCTTCGAAAGGAAACCGTCCCGGTGTGTTCGGATCGAAGTCCGGCGAACTGGCCATGGCCAGGATGTCGCCGTTCTCCGGATCCATCATGATGGCCATCCCGCCGCGCGCCTGGTGCCATGCTATGGCCTCTTCCAGCACCTCTTCCGCGGCGACCTGGGCCGCGATATCTATCGTCAGGACGACGTCCGCACCGTTCTCCGCCGACTTCCGGAAGTCATCCAGCCACGAATACGCCCGTCTCTGGGCGTCGATCTGAACCACGCTGTATCCTTCGACGCCGGACAGCAGCCGGTCGTGTTCCATTTCGAATCCGGCCCGGCCGTCGCCGTCCACGCTGAAGCCCAGCACCTGGCCGGCGGCGGTCCGATAGGGATAGACCCGCCTGGCTTCCTTTTCCGCGCGGATATAAGGCTCGAACAGGGGATAGGAGGACAGTCTCCTGATCCGTTCGCTGGTTTCGGGACTTACCCAGCGGACCAGGTACCTGAAGTCGGTGGTTCCGGAAATCCGGTCGATGATATGCTGAGGGTCTTCCCCGGTGATCTGGGAGAATTGAACGGCCAGGTTTCCGATGTCGGAGGAATCGTACCGGTCCCGGTCCAGGTCCTGGATGCCGAAGGAGTCGAACTCGACGCTCAGCGCAAGGGTGTTCCCGTTGCGGTCCAGGATGCGGCCCCGGCGGGGGTCGACGGTAACGACCCGGTGCTGCTGGTCACGGGCCCGCTGTTTGTAGGTCTCGCCGTCGCGAATCTGTATCAGTGCGATACGCGTCCCGAGACCAGCGCACAGTACCACACCGACCACGACCAGGAGGGTCAGTCTGCGCATACAGGATTTCGAGACCATATGGGGTTTTCCTCATCGAGTATCCACTCGAGCCGTCGGGAACGAGGCGAGGATCAACGCGTCATCCGTCGGTTTGCCCGCTATCGCCCTAACATTGGGCTCGGTGTTGGCCAGTGCCACGGCCGTGTCTACCGCATCCATGTCCACGACCTGTCCGACGGCCGCGTGTTCCAGCTCGTATCGCCCCATGGCCACGGTTTCATTCCGGAGCTGCTCCGCGAGCCGGACGATCCGCACGTGCAGGTAGGCGCCTTCCTTCTTCAAGGCTTCTTTCTGCTGCTCCAGCTGGAGGATCTCCCGCATCAGCGTCCTGGTTTCCCCCTGGTGCCAGATGTAACCCATGCTCAGCGAAGTGACGAGCGCGATCGTACCGATCCAGCTGATCAACTGTCCCATGTAGGTGCGATCGCTGCGGAATCTGAAAGCGGATTTCATGTCGGTCCTCTCCGGTCTGGATAGGTGAAGCGTAATTTCAGTGTACGGTCCGAACTTCGGTCAAGCGTTCAACCATTCGAAACCTGGCGCTTCGGGCCCGCGGGTTTGTCGCGACCTCTTCCCGTGACGCCACGACGGCCCTTTTCGTGTGCAGCACGGCGACGCGCTCGTGCCGGCACACGCATTGAGGAAGGCCGGGCGGGCAAATGCAGTCCGAAGCCCAGGTCTCGAACGTCTTCTTGACCATGCGGTCCTCTAGAGAATGATAGGATATGATACCGAAACGGCCCCGGCCGCTCAGCAGGGGAAGCAAGGTATCCAACGCGGATTTCAGTTTGTCCAGTTCCTGGTTGACGGCGATTCGCAGCGCCTGGAACACCCGGGCGCAGGACTTGACCGCCCACCTGCGGCGAACCGCGGACCTGATCGTGTCGGCCAGCCTGGCGGTGGAGGCGAGCGGCCCCCCGGCCCGGGTCCTGACGATCGCGTTCGCGACGCCGCGCGCCTGCCGTTCCTCGCCGTATTCCCTGATGATCCGCTCGATTTCATCCCGGGAACTGCCGTTGACGATATCGGCCGCGGTCAACGTCCGGTCCCGGTCCATGCGCATGTCGAGCGGACCATCGGACTGGAATGAAAAACCGCGCCCCGGCGTATCGATCTGGTAGGACGACACGCCCAGGTCCAGCAGCAGTCCGTCGACGCGGGAGATCCGTTCCCCTTCCAGCACGGAAGCCAGCTCCGTGAAATCGCCATGCTTGATATCCACGCGCGGGGCGCCTCCCCGCCCGAGCCTCGCTTCGGAAACGCCGACCGCCTCGGAGTCCCTGTCCAGCCCGATCAGCCGTCCTGACGCATCAAGCCGGTCCAGAATGGCGCGCGCGTGCCCGCCTCCTCCAACGGTACCGTCCACGTATGTGCCGGAAGTATTCCAGACGAGCATCTCGGCTACCTTCTCAGTAAGAACGGGAACATGAATGTACGTATCTGCCTGACCCATGATCATTCCGCGGGTGAAGTCGACATGGGTGGGAAGTATCAGCCGAACAGGGTTTCCGCGATTTCTTCGTATGTGTGTCCCGATTCGTCCATTACTTTCTTGTACGCCTCCGGACTCCAGATTTCGAAATGGTCGAGCGTTCCGACGATCTTTACTTCGGTGTCGATGCCGGCGCGCTTGATCAGTTGCCGGGGAAGGGCGACGCGCCCCTGCTTGTCCATGGAGACCGCCACCGCCTCCGACGAGAGCATCCGGATGAAGGTCCGGGTGTTCTGCTTCGTGACGGGCAGTTCGCGCAAGCGGGTGTCGATCTGTTCCCATTCGTCGATCGGATATACGAAAAGACATCCGTCGAGACCCCGCGTAATGATCAGCGTGTCTTCTCCGTCGGTCCGGATGTGCTTGCGGAACTTCACGGGGATGTTCACGCGGCCTTTGTGATCCACGGTGTGCGTGTACGAACCCAGGAAGTTTACCATTCACGATCTCCCTGAAACACAAAGGACTAAGCACCCTGGCCTGAGGTGATTATTGAATAATACTATACAAGTGTTTGGCAGTTAGGATGTTCTGTGACCCACTTTGTCCCACTTCTACCCACTATACTACATTGTGCCCCCCATATTGTCAAAAAAAAAATTAGACTTACATCGGTTTTCTTTACCTTTGGATAAGGAAAACCCCGTAACTCCAAGTGCTCAAAAGACTAAATAAATGTTGATACACATCAAACGTTGACACCACATACCACGGATGCCGGCGGGAAGGACACTACATGGCGGAGTATCCGCGGAAGGCCGCCCATGAGGCGGAGTCCTCCCGGCCGCGAAGCCTGTTATTCAGTCTGTGCGTGAAAAAAAATGCTGGGGGCCCGCGTTGTTCGGCAGACCCCGGGGAGTCTACTTGCCGTCCCGGAGTTCTCTCGACCGCTGGGTGGCGGTTTCGACCGCGCTGATGAGCATGCTGCGCAATCCGCGGATTTCCAGGTCGTGTACCGCGGCGATGGTGGTGCCGCCCGGGGTGAGGACCTGGTCGCGCAACACCGCGGGATGCTTGCCGGTCTCCTGGATGAGCCGCGCGGCGCCGAGTACGGTCTGGGCCGCGAGGTCCAGGGCGACGTCTCTCGGCAGGCCCATTTTCACGCCGCCGTCGGACAGGGCCTCTATTACCATATATATATAGGCGGGTCCGCTGCCGCTGAGACCGGTTACGGCGTCCAGAAGATGCTCGTTGACGTAGACGACCCGTCCCACCGCCTGGAAGATCCGGCCCGCCATCTGCTTGTGTTCTTCGCCGGCGTATCTACCGGTGGCGATGGCGGCGGCCCCTTCGTCCACCAGGGAGGCGATATTCGGCATCACCCGCACGACGGGATTCTCGGTGCGGGCCATCTCCGTGATCCCGGCGGTCGTCACGCCCGCCGCGATCGTGATCAGCAGCTGGTCGGGACGGAGGCAGTCGCGCATGTGATCCATCGCCCGTTCGATGGCCTGGGGCTTGAGGCAGATCATGACGATGTCCGCATCGCGCACCGCTTCCCGGTTGTCCGTGGTCCAGCTTACCTCCCAGTGTTCCGCCAGGCGCTTGAGATAGTCGGACCGCAGCCCGGTAATCACGATCTGATCCGGGGGGACGAGATTCGCTCTGCGTATGCCGCCGAGCAGGCAGGATCCCATGTTTCCAGTTCCAAGTATCATGATGCGTCGGTCGTTCAGCATGGTGCACCTTCCGGTCGGTAAAGCCGGGGATCACCCGACGTGGACGGCGGACACGATTCGGTCCAGGCCATTGTAATCTTTCACGGTCTTCATGTTTCCGTATACACGGCGATCCGCCATCAGACGGATCACGGGGGCGGACAGCTCCGCGCCGATCTCGAGGGCGATCATCCCGCCCTTCTTCAGATAGGCCGGGGCCTGATCGATGAGTTCGCGATAGCATGCCAGCCCATCTTCGCCGCCATGGAGCGCCAGCCGCGGTTCGAACGCGCGAATCTCCTCCGGCAGGCCGTCCATTTCCCCTGACGCGACATAGGGCGGGTTGGACACGATAAGGTCCAGCGGGGGGATGGAAGGCGCGTCCAGCGGCGCCAGCAGCGAACCACGGGCGAAGGCAATCCGGCGGCGGCCGCGCAGCAGGCGGCCGGCATTCCGTTGCGCGACCTCCAGGGCCTCCCGGGAGACATCGGTAGCCAGCCCCTGTGCAGACGGGCATTCCAGGGCGAGCGTGACCGCGAGGACACCGGAGCCCGTGCCGATATCCGCGAAACGCACGGGAGCGTCCGAACGCGCTTCGCCGGCCCGCCCGGCCTGCCCGTTCTTCCCGGAGCGGGCGTGCCCGAACGGAGTCCCGGTACGCCCTCGACGAAGCCCGTCCAGGAAGGGACGCACGTGGTCGACGAGCCGTTCGGTCTCGGGCCGGGGGATCAGCACGGCCGGCGAGACCAGGAACTCCCGTCCGTAAAACTCCGCGCGGCCGGTGAGGTACTGGACGGGTTCACCGCGCATTCTTCGGCTGACCAGCGCCGAGAAACGGGAGGATTCCAGCCGGTCGAGCCGCCGGTCGTGATCGAGGTACAGCGCGAGGCGGCTCGACGCGCGCACCGCCCCGAGCAGGAGTTCCGATTCGACCCGGCCGGCGGGATACGTCCCGCCGTCAAGCGTGCGGCCCGCCTGGTCCGCCTGGTCCGCCTGGTCCGCCTGGCCGGCTCGTGCCGCCCGGACCGCCCGTGCCGCCCGGTCCGCCTGGCCGGCTCGCGCCGCCTGGACCGCCCGGGCCGCCCGGTCGACCGCCTGGAGCACAGTAGAACCGGCAGGACATTCGAATCTGTTCATGGATCTCTTCCCGGGATGACGTCACGACGCCGTCAGTTGCGCCATCTTTTCCGCCTGGTCCGCCTCCGCCAGGGAGCGGATTATCTCCTCGATGTCCCCTTCCAGGATCTGGTCGATCTTGTACAGCGTCAGGCCGATGCGATGATCCGTGACCCTTCCCTGCGGGAAATTGTAGGTCCTGATCTTCTCGCTCCGGTCTCCCGTCCTCACCTGGGACCTGCGGCTGCTCGCCAGTTCCGCTTCCTGCTCCAGCCGGGCCATGTCCAGCAGGCGGGCCCGCAGCACCTTCATGGCCTTGGCCTTGTTCTTGTGCTGCGACTTCTCATCCTGGCACGATACGACCAGGCCGGTCGGCACATGGGTTATGCGTACCGCCGAATCGGTCGTGTTGACGCTCTGGCCGCCGGGACCGGATGAACGGAAAACGTCGAAGACGAGGTCTTTCTTCTCGTCGATCTCCACGTCCACTTCCTCCGCTTCGGGAAGGATGACCACCGATGCGGCGGAAGTGTGCACCCTCCCCTGCGTTTCCGTTACGGGGACCCGCTGCACGCGATGGACGCCGCTTTCGTTCTTCAGCCTGCCGTAAACCCCTTTGCCCTCGATCTGGAAGATGACTTCCTTCACGCCGCCTCTTTCGGCGCCATGGGAGTTCAGGGTTTCCGTCTTCCATCCGCGGCTGTCCGCGTAACGGCTGTACATGCGGTACAACTCGCCCGCGAAAAGCGCCGCTTCGTCGCCTCCCGTCCCGGCCCGGATCTCGCAGATGATGTTCCGCTCGTCCTCGGGGTCCCTGGGCACGAGCATCCGCGTGAGTTCCTGCTCGGCGGCTGCTCTTTCCCGGTCCAGGCTTTCGACTTCCTCCCGGGCAAGTTCGGCCATATCGGGATCGGCGTCCGACTCCCGCAGCACCGACCGGGCCGATTCGAGGTCGTCCAGGATCTTCCGGTACACGCGGTACCGGTCGACCACGGGGGTCAGTTCGTGGTACTCCCGCCCGATTTCACGCATTTTCCGCGGATCGGCGGTTACGGACGGGTCCGCCAGTTGCAGGTCGAGGGATTCGAAGCGCTGGAGGATGTGCTCGAGTTGGTGGAGTAACATGGAGGCATGGTATCAGGAAAGGGGAGCGGCGGCATCCGACGGCCGGGTCAGCCGGGCCCGTCGCGCCAGGAAGGATCGGGCGACTGCGGTTGCGGATTACTCTTCGATTCCGTACTTCCTGTTGAAGCGTTCAACGCGGCCCGCGCTGTCGACCATCTTCTGCTTACCGGTGTAGAAGGGATGGCAGGCCGAGCAGATCTCCACGTGGATCGTGTCGATCGTCGAGCGCGTCTGGAAGATGTTGCCGCAGGCGCAGGTTACCGTGATTTCCTTGTATTCCGGGTGAATGCCGCTCTTCATCGGGCTGGCTCCTTGGGGTCATCGCCATGAGAAATAGAATCGCCGGGCCGCTCGTCGGTCAAAGCGCCCAGGCAAAAATAGGCGAAGCGCCGGGGACTGTCAAGCATCTTTTGCCTGCGATCCGGCCCGTCCGGGACAAATGAGTTGCCGGCGAAAACCCGGTCCCTTATATTTACTTGTCTTTTTCGATTCGTCCGGAAACATGCCGGAATCACGAACGGCGCAAGTCCGCAAGGAGCAATGGCAAGATGGCCCTGATGAAACTATTGAGAGAGCGAACCCACGTCGTCATGATCATCCTGGTCATAGCCTTCGTGGGACTGATCGGCCTGGAGTGGGGCGCCGACATGACGGGCAGGGGGCCGGGTGGGCAGAACGCCGTGGGATCGATCAACGGCGAATCGGTGTCCTATGAGGAAATACGGTTCGAAGTGGAACGGCAGCAGGAGATCGACCGCCAGCAGCAAGGCGGCAGCGTGGACGAATTCAGGAACCGGGAGATCATAAACGAGGTCTGGAACCGCCGGGTAGACCTCACGCTGCTCGAACAGCACGTCGGAATGCAGGGCATCACCGTAACCGACGCCGAGATTCTGGAGGCGATTCGCACGAATCCACCGGAGTACATCAGGCTGCAGGAGGTATTCCAGACGGACGGCGAATTCGACCAGACCAAGTACCTCCAGGCGCTGAACGATCCGGCCGTCGAAGGCTGGGCGTATCTCGAAGACCAGTTCCGCTTGCTGCTGCCCCGGCAGAAGCTCATAAACCGGGTGGTCTCGGTCGCCCGCGTCACGGACCTGGAAGTCCGGCAGGCCTTCGTGAATCAGAACGAGCAGCTGACGGCCAGATACCTCTTCTTCGATCCCGAAGACCAGGAGGTGGAGCCGGAATCGATCACCGACGGCGACATCGCGGCGTACTACGCGGATCATTCCGAAACGTTTATGGAGGACGTGCGGGTTTCGCTGTCCTACGTCCTGATTCCGAAACAGCCGAGCGTGGCCGATTCCCAGCGTGTCGAACGCCAGATCGACGAACTGCACGGACAGCTCGCCGGCGGCGCTGATTTCGAGACGCTGGCCCGGGACTTCTCCGAGGACACGTCCAACGCCGCCGAGGGGGGCGACCTGGGGTTCTTCGGAAGAAACGCCATGGTCCCGGAATTCGAAGCGGTGGCCTTCGCAACGCCGCCCGGAACCATCTCGGAACCGGTGAAGACGCTGTACGGCTGGCACATTATCAAGGTGGAAGAGGCCGCGGTCCGGGACGGCGAAGAACAGGTCCGCGCGCGGCATATTCTTTTAAAGACCATTACCGGGCAGCAGACCCTCGGCGCGCTGCTCGAACAGGCGGGACAGCTTCGGACCCGGGCGCTCGAAAGCGGCCTGGCTGAAGCCGTCCGCGGCATGCCGGATTCCCTGGAAATCGAATCCACCGGGTTCTTCACCGATCGACCCGACGGCTTCATCCCCGGCATCGGGTACCTGGTCGGCGCTTCGTCCTTCGCCTTCGGATCGGAACCCGGCGATATCGGCGAAGTACTGGAAAACGCCAACGGGTTTTACGTGCTCGCGAACGCGGACAGGATACCCGCGGGCGTGCTGCCCCTCGATGAAGTGGCGCTGCGCATACGTTCGATCCTCGTGCGGAATCGGAAAATGGACCGGGCCAGGTTGCGGGGCGAGGAGGTCAGGGCGGGCCTGGGCGGCGGAAACCTGGACGCATTGAGCGGCGACCTGGCGGACCGGGTCGCCGTCACGGACCCCATCACCAGGCAGCAGGCTTTCATCCCTCGAATCGGGCAGGACCTGGCATTCATCAAGGGCGCGTTCCAACTGGCGCAGGCCGGTGCGCTCAGCGAAGTGGTCGAAGGGGAAAGGGGATATTACCTCATTCAGCTGGAAACCCGGGAGCCGGTCGACGAGATGACTTTCGATATGGTGAAGGAGGTCCTGAAGCGGCAGCTGCTGCTCCAGAAACAGAATCAGCTGTACGAAGAATGGCTGTCCAGGCTGCGTGAAGACGCGGACATCGAAAACAACCTGCGGTCCTTTTTCGCCATATAGACCCATGCTCCGATGCGATCGCCCATCCGCCGTTACCAACGGCCGGTCTCCGATGCGATCGCCCATCCACCGTTACCAACGGCTGGTCCGGCCGCCCCGGCCGGCACCGGATGAAGCGCGCTACATGATCCGTTCGCCCATCGCGGCGATCAGCCTCCGGGCACGCAGCCTGGCCTCGTGCTTCTGCCGCGCCAGGCAGTTCCGTGCCGGGTGCTCCACCTTCAACTGCACGTGAAACCTGAAGCATTGCGAGGTGCCCGAAGGACGCACGGTCATGTGATTTAGCCTTTCCTCGTCGAAGTAGAACCGAATGCCCTCGTCGGGAAAGCCGGGCCACTGGTGCGCATCCGCGTACTTGCCCGCCACGAAGGTCTCGGAGGACAGTACCGGGATCCCGTCAAGCGACAGGGGCTCCCCGTCCCGGACGCGTTGCCCCAGTTCGGCGCATCTCCTCAGGATTTCGATCTTCCGCGTCAACCCCTCCAGTCCCGCGAACTCTCCCCACTGCGGAACCGGCACGACGTCGGTCACGAAACATCCGACGTCGGGGTCCAGGCAGATCCGTTCGTCGATCAGGTCGTAGACCGTCGTCCCGATGGACGCGGCGTAGGCCGCCACTTCGGCGAGAAGGATCGCGGCGAAGACCCCGTCCTTGTCCCGCACGTGCCCGTGCCTTCCCATGGCCGTGGCCGTGGCGGGCGGTCCGCCCAGGATGCTGAAGCCGTTGCTTTGTTCCAGGCAGCCCGCATTGTAGCTGCGAGGCCTGCCTTCCATGTCCTCGGACTGATAGATGATGTCCCTGAATCGGGGGTCCGACAGGTCGTCTCCCGACCAGACGCGTTCGACCGCATTGGCGATCAGGCCGAACCCGACCCACGTCTTGACGACGCCGAGGCCGTATTTGCGCGCGAGCCGCACCAACGCGTCCGTCGTGATATGGGAGAGCACGATGAAGGACTCCTCCGGCCGGGGCTGAAGCGCGCCCGATTCCCCAGCGTCCCCGGCGTCCCCGGCGCCCCCGGCGCCCCGGAAGAGGCGGTACCAGAGCAGCAAAGTCCAGGCGTCGTCGGCCGAGAGCAGGATATGGGACCGGTTTTCGTGGAAGGGCCGTTGTTCCGCGGGGACCTTGATCACCAGCCCCGCGCGGTCGGCGTCCGGGTCGGTCCCGATCATCAGGTCGAGGTCCTCCAGGGCTTCCGCGCCGTACTGTTCCCGGTAGGCGTTCACGGCAATCTCGGCCGCCATGGGGTCCCCGGGGTCCGGTTGCTGTTCCGGGTGGTCCTGAAAGGCGGGAAAAAGGCCGTTGAGTTCGTTCAGCTGATGGCCGGTCACCCTGTCCACGCGGGTGAAACCGAAATCGTCCAGCAACCGGGGCACGGCCTTTCGTCCGGCCCCGTGGAAGGCGCAGTACCCGACGGCGATGGAAGGCGCCCAGGACTTCATCATGGCCGGGTCGGAGATGAATCCCCGGATCTGATCCTGGTACATGCGGTGGATATCGACGAGGGGGCGGCCGAGATAGTCGAAGCCGGGCAGCGGATCGGCGCCGCCCAGGAACACGAGCCTGTTGCCGTCCCGGCCGGGATCACCGGGTCGGTCCGGATCGGCGCCGGCTTCATCGCAGTCCACGAGGGCCACGTGGGCCGGGGCGGTTTTCCGGATGTAGTCGTTGTAGATGACCGAACGCTCCGCCGGGGGAAACTGCGATCCCGTCCCGGCGGACAGCTTGTAGCCATTGTATCTCCGGTCGTTGTGGCTCGCCGAGATCAGGATCCCCATATCGGCGCCCAGCGTCGGTATGGCGAAGGTCATCTCCGGATAGGGGCAGGCTTCGTCGAAGAGGTAGACTTTCAGCCCCGCCGCAAGGAACACCCGGGAGACCAGCAGGGCGAAGTCCTGGCCCGCCACCCGGCTGTCATACCCGATGACGATGGCCCCGAGTCCGTGATCGGTGGCGTATTTCGCCACGCCCGTGGACTTAAGCAGGAGAACGATGTTGTTGAGGGTATTCGGCCCCTTGAGGATAGGGGCATCCATGCCGTCGCGGGAAAGGACCAGCAGTTCTTCATCCGACATGGCGGCCTTGCCGCGTATTCCCGCCGTGCCGAACTTGATCTCGTCCACGTAGGCTTCGACGAGTTCGGCCCACCTCGCCGCTTCGACCGCGGCCCTCAGTCCGTCTCCGAGCCGGGGGGACAGCCGGCCGATGTGCGGGTCGGTCAGCCAGCAGCGCAGATTCGGGACCACGTTGCGGCGGGCCTGTTCGTAGAGTCCTTCATCGATCAGCCCGCTACGCAACTGTCCCGCGAGGAAGGCGAGTATCCCGGCTTCCGCCTTCCGGAGGACGGCGTCGTCGGCGGTCGCCATGGGATCACCCGCTGGCGATATGGACCTGCGTGCGTTTCTTCCCCAGCCGGCGGAACTGAACGACCCCATCCGCGAGGGCGAAGAGGGTGTCGTCGTTGCCGCGTCCGACGTTGTCACCGGGAAGAATGCGCGTTCCCCGTTGCCGGACGAGGATGTTGCCGGCCCGGACGCGCATGCCGTCTCCGGTTTTCACGCCGAGAAACTTGGGGTTGCTGTCTCTGCCGTTGCGGGAACTCCCTACACCTTTCTTGTGGGCCATGTTCGGGCTCCTCTCCGATCAGTTGGATGCGCTTGGATCGTAGTTGATGCCGGTGATTTCGAGCCCGGTGAACGGCTGCCTGTGCCCTCTCTTCCGGCGGTAGTTCTTGCGGCGCTTCATCTTGAACACCACGATCTTGGGCCTGCGTCCCTGTTCCGTTACCCTGGCCGTCACGGTGGCCCCGGCCACCGTCGGGGTACCGACCAGCGTCTCTCCGCCGCCCAGGAGGAGCACCTGGTCGATGGTAATCTCGTCTCCCACCTCGGCGGCTATCTTCTCGACCTCGATCTTGTCTCCCTCGTTGACACTGAACTGCTGATCGCCCGATCTGATCACAGCGTACATCGATCACTCCTTGTCCCTTGTCTCTTGTCCCTTGTGTCCCGCCGGTCCGCCGGTCCGCCGGTCCGCCTACTTGAACTCGTCGGTCACGTCCAGGTCCCGCTTTCCGGAAAACACGCGGAACTCCTCCACGTGCAGAAACGGATCTTCCTCGACCTGAAGCTGCATCTTGTATTCGTCCTGCAGGTTCACCAGCTTTTCCTTGCCGTTTTCGTTCAGGCTCATCGCCACGGTGGGATGGACCTTGAGCCTGAGCCTGCGCTCTCTCAGGCCCGGCTTGGCGCGCTTCAGCCACCGGCCGATCTGGGTAACCATGGTGATGCGCGACATGATGCGTCCGGTCCCGTCGCATACCGGGCACGCTTCGCTGAAGGTAAACAGCAGGCTGGGCCGGATCCGCTGGCGGGTCATTTCGATCAGTCCGAATTCGCTGATCTCCTTGGACATGCGCGTCCTCGCGCGGTCGCGGGACATGGCCTTTTCCATTTCCTGGTGCACCTGGCGCCGGTTTCCCCGGTCTTCCATGTCGATGAAATCGATTACGATAATGCCCCCGATGTCCCTGAGCCGGAGCTGCCGCGCGACCTCGCCGCAGGCTTCGAGATTGGTCTGGAACACGGTTTCCTCGTGGCCCTTCGACCCGGCGTACCGTCCCGAATTCACGTCTATCGTCACCAGCGCCTCGGTGGGTTCGATGAGGATGTACCCGCCGTTCTTCAGCCAGACTTTCCGGTGCAGCGCCTTGCCGATCTCGTTCTCGATGCCGTAGGCGTCGAACACGGGCGCCGTCCCCTCGTACATGTGCACGCGCGAACGGAGCTGGGGCGCCACGCCCTTGAGGTACGAGATGATCTCCTTGTATACCGGCTTCGAATCGATGATCACGCTGTCGATGTCGGGCGTGAACAGATCGCGTATCATCCCCGACGTCATTTCGACGTCCTTGTGGATCATGGCGGGCGCCGGCGTATTCCCGACCTCTTTCTCGATGGTCCGCCATATCCTGGTCAACTGCTTCAGATCGTTCTTCAGCTCGGAATCCGACTTGCCCAGGGCGGCGGTGCGCACGATGACCCCGCAGTCGTCGGACTTGAGTTTCCTGGCCAGGTCCCTCAGCCTGCGCTTCTCGCTCCAGTCGTCGATGCGCCGTGAGACGCCGACGTAATTGGCATGGGGAACCAGCACGAGGAACCTGCCCGGCAGGGAGATCTGGGAAGTGACCCGCGGTCCCTTGGTGCCGATGGACTCCTTCGTGATCTGGACGACGATTTCCTGGCCTTCCTTGACCATCTCCTGGATCTGGTATTCCCGGTCCCTGCTCCTTCCGGAACCTGAATCCTGGCTCTCGTCGTCGTCGAAATCTATCCAGTCGGCCCCCCCGGTGACGTCCGATGCCTGCAGGAAGGCCGCCTTGTCCATGCCGATATCCACGAAGGCCGCCTGGATGCTCGGTATGACAGCCGTTACGACGCCCTTGCAGATATTCCCGACCACGCGTTCGTGTTCCGGGCGCTCGACCAGCAGCTCGACGAGATGGTCGTCCTCGAGCATCGCGATGCGCGTTTCGTGCGTGGCCGTTTCAACGATGATATCTTTCCGCAAGTAAAAACCTTCTGTGTAGTCCCCTGAGCGGCGGTTTAACGTATACGTCCCAAAGCAGTCAAATATAACACACGGACGGGACGGTGTCAAGTTTCGACTGGAAGGTAAGGTCGTATCTTCGCCAGCACCTCGCGCGGTTCCAGCGTCGTCATGCAGATGTTGCCGATGGGACATTCGATCAGGTTGCAGCCGAGACAGTCGACGCTCTCCTTCCGGACCACCCCGTGTCCATCCCCCCAGGGTCCCTGGGCCCGGGGGTCGGTCGGGCCGAAAATACCCACCGTGGGGACATTCAGCGCCGCGGCCATGTGCATCGGTCCGCTGTCGTTGCTGACCAGCAGGCGGCAGCGTTTCAGGTAAGCGCCGAGGTCCGCAAGGCTCACCGCCGGGAGGACGAGGGGACGGTTGCGCATGGCGGCGGCGACCTCCCCGGCGAGCGCTTCTTCGCCCGGGCCCCAGAGGACCAGGACGTCCACGCCGTATTCGTCGATCAGGGCGTCCGCCAGGCGGCCGAAGCGGTCCGGCGGCCAGCGCTTGACGGGCCATCCTCCACCCGGGTTCAGCCCGACGACCGCCCGGTCAGCCGGGACGTGCTCATCCAGCCAGCGCCGCGCCCGGGCGTCGGCCATGCACGGTACGGCCACTTCCGGCCGGTCGGTGGCCGCCGGGACGCCCAGGGCCGACAGGGCTTCCAGGTGGAAAAGGACTTCGTGCCCAGCCCGTTCGGGAGGCTCGACCACGATGCTGTAGGCGAGGCGGCGCCCCCGGAAGGCGTAACCGACCCGGTCCCGCGCCCCGGTCAGCCGGGTCAGCACGGCGCTTCGGGGGTTGCCGAAAAGGTCTATGGCGAGATCGAAGCGCTTTCGCCTGAGGTTTCGGTAGAATCGCGCCTGCTCGCGCCAGGACCGCCGGAAGCCGGCCCGTTTCCAGCGTCGGACCGGCAGCACGATGAGGTCGTCCAGGAAGGGGTTCCACCGGAGGACGTCCGCGGAGGCCTCTTCCGTCATAAACGAGACGCGGGACCGGGGGAACCGGCGCTTCAGGTTCTCGATGACCGGCGTGGCGAGGACGACGTCGCCGGTGGCGCGCAGCTTGATGACCAGGATGCGTTCGGGCGTCAGGGACATGGACTGTTCCGTGGGGGACGGCCGGGCGGACTGGGCGGACCGGGCGGACCGGGCGGACCGGGCGGACCGGACCGGGCCAGGATGGACCTGGCGGTCTCGAGCACTCTGCGCGGCGAGATCGATTCGATGCAGGGCGTCGGACGGATGCAGTGGTCGAGGCCGCAGCAGGTGTCCGTCTCGGCCCGCAGCGCCACGTGCCCTTCCGCCTCCGGATAGGGAAACCAGATCTCCGGCCGGCTCGGGCCGAAGAGGCCGATCGTGGGCGTGCCCACGGCGACCGCCATATGCATCGGGCCGCAGTCGTTGGATATATACAGCCGGCAGCGGTGGATCAACGCGGCCAGACGGGTGAGCAAACCGGTATCGACGACGGGACAGCCGTGGCCGGACAGGGCGTTCAGTTCATCCATGGCCTCCCGCCGGCCCGGCGCCGCCACCAGGATGACCGACGCGTCCAGTTCCCCGATCAACCCCGCCGCCAGTTCGGCGAAACGCCCCGCGCTCCAGGTCTTGGCCGGCCAGCTGGCGCCGGGGTTCAGTGCGACGACCGCACGGGCGCCGTCGATTCCCCGCGCCGCGAGCCAGGATCCCGCCCACTCCCCGTCTTCGGCCGAGAAGTGCATTTCGGTGCGATCGTCCCCGGCCGGAATCCCCAGGGTCCGCACGGCGTCCAGGTAGGCGTCGAGCACCCGGGGGGACCCGGACCGCCTGATCTTGACGTTGTACGCCCTGCCCCTTCCCCGCACGTCATAGCCGACCCGGTACCGTGCTCCGGTCGCCAGGGTCAGCAACGCGCTCCGGGGATTGCCGAAAAGATCGATCGCCAGGTCGAACCGCCGTTTCCGCAGGGATCGCAAGAATCGCACCTGCGCGGCGCACCGGGTCAGGACGGCCCGGCCCGGGAGCAGCTCGTCCGGCAGCACGATCACTTCTTCCAGGTGGGGGTTCCGGGCGAGGGCCGCCGCGGGTCCGGACTCCGCCAGGTAGTACAGGGCCGCCTCCGGGTACCGGCGTTTAAGCGCCCGGATCACCGGCGTCGTAAGCACCACGTCGCCGATGAACCGCAGACGGGATATGAGTATGCGCTCTACTGCGGGAGCTTCCATCGGATTCACGCCTGTTTTCATCCGGTGCGGCCGCGATTAGCCGCGCCCGGCCCACCCGGATGTGATTTTCCGGCGCGTCGGTCGAACGCGGCACCCGGTCATCCGGCCCGTCCGCGCCCGGCCCACCCGGATGTGGCACGAAGGATCTCGCGGTCGGAGACCACGGGTTCGGGATCGGACCGCCGCCGCTTCATCACCGCGTCCCCCAGGGCCGCCGCGTCCACGAGGGCGCCGAGAAAGGTCATGTCGCCCCTGAACACGGCGCCTGCCGAGCGGGCGGCCATCCAGCAGGCGTGCGCGGCCAGGTACCGGCCGTCCCGCACGTTGCGCCACACGAAGAGGATCCGGTTTCTCATGCTGACGCGGTCGACCCGGGCCCGGTCGTACCGGGCGCCGATCGTGGCCCCGTGATCGTGGTCGAGCCGGCTTTCCGGCTCGTAGCGGACGGTCCACCCACGCTGGTACGCGCGGTAGGACAGGTCCAGGTCTTCCGAGTAAAAAGGAGCGTACAGGGTATCGAACCCGCCGAGCGACAGGTACTTGTCCCGGGAGACCGCCATGGCGGCGCCGTTGCCGTACAGCGTGAGCCCCCCGGCCTGCCGCTGGGACTCCTCTTCGGCCCACCTGAGCCGCAGCAGCCCGCAGTGCATGGCCCCCCGAACCAGGCCCCCGCCCGGACGCCCGTCCCCGGCGTGGTAGACCCGGGGATTGACGGCGAAAACCCGACTGTCGCGGAAGTGGGACAGCAGCGGGTCCAGGAAGGGCCGGGTCGCGACGACGTCGTTGTTGAGCAGGACCACGACGTCGTGCGAAGCCCTGGCCACGCCGGTATTGCACGCCGCGGCGAAACCTATGTTCTCAACGTGCCTCGCCAGGACCGCGTCCGGACAGGCCGCCCTGACCCTTTCGTCGGTGTCGTCCCCGCCCCCGTCGTCGACCACGACGATCTCCGCCCGGGCCGCCTCCCCGTGGTCTTTCAGGGACCGCAGGCACCGTTCGACCAGGGAACCCGCGTTCCACGTCGGTATCACGATACTGCATCGCTCGTCCTTTGCCATGATTCAGTCCGAATCCTCCGTCACGACGGGGGCCGCGGCCGGCTCTCCGCGCTATCCTCCGCCCGGGACCCGCGCTGCCAGACCTTGACCAGCCTCAGGAAGGAATAGATGCCCATGCAAAGGCTGAACAGCAGGCCGGGGAACCCGTCGCGGTACCCCTTCTTGACGATATAGCACTTCCAGGCCATCCCGAGCGGCGAAAACAAGAGCCGCAGCCGCCCCACGCGCTGCCCCGCCAGGACCCGCTCTTCCGCGTCCACCGTGGTGTACTGGTCGATCCGCGCGATGAAATCGGAGATCGAGTTGTGCGAGTCGTGGTAGAGGTCTTCGTGGATCAGGCCCAGCTCGCCCCGGCCGTTCACTTCGATATGGGCGTGCGCGCCGCCCGTCCAGTACCCCTTTCCTCTTCTCAGCAGCCGGGGCTGGTAACTCGGATTGAGGGTGCCGTGACGGATCGGAAACCCGAGGAAGTGTTCCAGGCGGTGGATCTTGTACGCGTCATATTCCCCGCCGTCCCGCAGCAGCGCCCGGATGCGCGCTTCGAGGCCGCCCGTGACGTATTCGTCCGCGTCGAGAAAGAGGATCCAGTCCCCGACGGCCTGCTCCATGCCGAAGTTGCGCTGGTCGGCGAATCCGGACCAGGCGCGCCGGAACACGCGGCCGGTGTAGCCTTCCGCTATGTTCACCGTTTCATCGGTGCTGTAACTGTCGATCACGACGATTTCGTCGGCCCAGGAAACGGGTTCCAGGCAGCGGCGGAGCTTCCGTTCCTCATTGCGGGTGATGACCACGACGGACAGCGATTGCATGGGCGTGCCGGCGGATGCGCGGTGTCAGGAGGACTGGCCCGCCGGGCCGGATTCGGCGTCGGCGGTGCCCCGGAGGTGCAGGTGCCACAGCTTGGCGTACTTGGTGAAGACGTAACAGGCGGAAAGGCCGCACAGGATGAGCCCCGGCAGGCCGTCCAGGAAGCCCCGCTTCAACACGTACATTTTCAACAGGGTAAAAATCGGTCGGAACACCAGATCTGTCAAACGGAAACGCCTGCCCGACAAATAGAGCTGGCGGGCACCGAGACTGGTGAAGCTGTTGAACTTGACGAGGTAGTGATGGAGGGTGGGGTCGGTATCGTGGACCAGGGGACGGCTCAGGTCGCCGGTCGGACCCCGGATGCGCAGCGACTCGTGGACCTGGTCTTCGGTGAACCGGGGGTCGGCGTCGCGGCGGAACAGGCGCAGGACGTAGCCGGGAAACCAGCCGCAGTGGCGGATCCAGTGTCCCAGGAACAGCGTCTTGCGGGCGATGCGGTATCCGGCGTGCTCCCCGGTATCCACCGTGGAGAGGATTTCATCGCGCAGGTCCGGAGGGACGCGCTCGTCCGCGTCCAGCCAGAGCACCCAGTCCCCGGCGGCGTGCTCCAGGGCCAGCTGCTTGGTCGCGCCGTAGCCCCGCCATTCCGTTTCGATGACCCGGTCCGCGTACTCCCGCGCGATGGCGACGGTATCATCCGTGCTCCCCGAGTCCACCAGCACGATCTCGTCGGCGAACCGCGCGCTCTTCAGGCAGGCTTCGATCCGCCAGGCTTCGTTACGGGCTATGATAATGACGGATAGGGACATGGCGCCGGCTTCCGTGGATCAGTGTTCCGGGGCCGCCTCGATCATCACTGCGGGACCCGCGTCCTCCGGTTCCCTGACCGAGTCGATCATGGCCTCGATTTCCGGGCGGGGCCGGGGGAACAGGGGGGTTAGCGACAGGGTGACGGCGAAGTTGATCAGCATGCCGACCGTGCCGATTCCCTGGGGATTGATGCCGTTGGCGAACAGTCCGAAGGTCCAGGTTTCCATGTCGAAGAACACGCACGCGATGATGTAGAAGGCCGTGAATCCGATGCCCGCCACGATCCCGCACACCGCGGGCACGGTGCCCACGCGCTTGCTGAAGATGCCCAGGACGATGGCGGGGAAAAAGCTCGCCGCCGCGAGGCCGAACGCGAAGGCGACGACCTGGCTGACGAATCCGGGCGGATAGATCCCGAATACGCCGGCCACGACCACGGCCATCCCGATCACGCCGCGGCCCACCGCGAGGCGCTGCTTCTCGGTGGCCCGGGGACGCAGCACGCGGTAGTACAGGTCGTGGGAAACGCTGGACGATATGACGAGCAGCAGTCCGCTCGCCGTCGAAAGCGCCGCCGCGAGTCCGCCGGCGGCCACCAGCGCGATGATCCAGCTGGCCAGTTCGGCCATTTCCGGCGTGGCGAGCACGATGATGTCGCGGTCCGGACCGGAAAGCCCCCGGGCCCGCAGCGCCGCCCGCCCGTCCGCGCCCGCGGCGCCATCCGAATCGAGCCAGGACCGGTGGCCGACCTGCACCGCGGAAAGTTCGGCCGCCGACAGGGAACCGCCGCGGAATATCTCGTTGTCTTCACCGGCCGAATACCGCATGACCCCGTCCCCGTCGTCCATCCACAGGATCAGGCCCGTCTTCTCCCAGTTCTCGAACCAAGACGGGAGTTCCTGCGCGGTCTTTCCGTTCAGGCTGTCGATCATGTAGTAGCGCGCGAAGGCCGCGGTCGCGGGCGCCGTCAGGTACAGCAGGGAGATGAACAGCAGCGCCCAGAAGGCGCTCCAACGCGCCGCCTTGACCGATTTCACGGTATAGAACCGGACGAGCACGTGGGGCAGGCCCGCCGTGCCCACCATCAGCGCGAGGGCCACGCAGAACACGTTGACCTTGTCCCACCCCCCCACGAAGGTGGCCGTGTAGCTGCTGAATCCCAAGTCGGTCTGAATCTGGTTCAGTTTCTCCAGCAGGTACACCCCGGTCTGGCCCGCGACGGACGGTTCCAGCGTGCTGCCGAGACCCGCCTGCGGCAGGGGACTGCCCGTGAGCTTGATGCTGATGGCGATCGCGGGGATGAGAAAGGCGGTGATGAGCACCCAGTACTGGGCGACCTGGGTCCACGTGATGCCCTTCATGCCGCCCAGCGTGGCGTAGATGAAGACGATGGCCATCCCGATGATCACGCCGACGTGGATGTCCACTTCCAGGAACCGGCTGAAGACGACCCCCACGCCGCGCATCTGTCCCGCCACGTAAGTGAAACTGATGAAGATGGCGCACGACACGGCCACGATACGGGCCAGGTCCGACGCGTAACGGTCCCCCACGAAGTCCGGCACGGTATAGTGGCCGAATTTCCGGAGGTAGGGCGCGAGCAGGAGCGCCAGCAGCACGTAGCCGCCCGTCCACCCCATGAGATAGACGCCGCCCGCGTACCCCATCGTGGAAATCAGCCCGGCCATCGAGATGAAGGACGCCGCGCTCATCCAGTCCGCGGCCGTGGCCATTCCGTTGGCCGCCGCGGGCACGCCCTGGCCGGCGACGTAGAACCCCTTGGTGTCGCGGACGCGGGTTCTCCACGCGATGAAGAGGTAGAGGCCGAAGGAGAGCGCTACGAAGAAATAGGTCCACGCCTGTACGGACATAGGCCGGGTCTACCCTTCCTGTTCCGTGTTTTCGATTTCGCCGCGGTGCCGGCCGTCCAGGCGGTTCATGTAGAGGCAGTAGGCCAGGATGAGCAGCACGAAGACGATGATGCTGCCCTGGTGGGCGAACCAGAACCCCAGGGGAAAGCCGGTGCCGGATATCCGGTAGGCGTTGAGCGCGTCCGCGAACAGGATGCCGGCCCCGAGTCCGGCCAGGGCCCAGATCCCGAGCAGCAAGGCCATCACGCGAATGTTGGCCCGCCAGTACCGGCGCAGGGCCTGCGCGGCGCTGTTTCCTGCTGGCGCTCCGGTGGAATCTGTCGATGGGGACACGTGGGCCTCCGGTTCAACCCGTTCCGTTCACGTCTTGACGACGGTCAGATTCGCCTCGACGTACATCCCCGGAAAGATGAACGCGAGGTACTTCTCCCACCTTCGGGGAAACCAGTTGGCGAGCAGGCTGATGCCCAGCACGCGGTAGATGTCGCTGAAGATCAGCCTGCAGCCGTCCATCCGGAACCGTCCGTCCCGGCACATCTGGGTGATCGTCACGTAGCCGAAATGATGATAGTGGGTCAGGTCGCCATAGGACAACTGCGACGTGTAATGGGGCGTGACGATGCGGATCGACGCCCCGGCCCGCGCGATGCGGTGCACCTCGTCCATGGCCCGGGCCGGCTGGCGGATATGTTCCAGGATGTGGGACATCTCGACATGATCGAACCGGTCGTCGTCGAAGGGATAGGGGTAGTCGTCCAGGTCGTGCACGACGTCCACGTGCGCCGCGTCACGGATATCCAGGCCGATGGCCCCTTCCAGTTTTCCGAAGGGTCCGCAGCCCAGATCGAGTTTGGTCGCCATGTTCACCATTCACCCCGCCTGTTGCGGCCTTCGCCCGGGCGGGCAACATGGTACCGGAAGCCCGGGTACGTGTCAAGTAAATTGGGCCGGACGCCGTCCGGGGTTCAGACCCGGATGATCTCACCCGTTTCGACGCCGCGGGCATCTTCGAGCATGGCGGCGATCTCGCGCCACACCCGGTCCGCCGGGATGTCTTCGATCCGCCGGCTGACGGCGTAGAAGGCGCGGTGCCGGGCGCCGGGCGGCTTCCACCAGGCCGGATCGCTCGTGGCGTGAAAGGACAGGGTGGGGGTGCCCACCGCGGCGGCCAGGTGGAGTACCCCGGTATCGTTGCATACGACCAGGTCCGCGGCGTGGAGCACGCCGGCCACCCGCCGCAGCTCCATGGGCGGTACGCTGTGGACCGGCGCCGATACCGCCTCGCGCAGCGCGCGCAGCAGTTCATCTTCGTCCGGCGCCGGTATGACCAGGACCCGCGCGGCGAGCCGGGCGGCCAGCTCGTCGCAGACGCGGGCAAGCTGCTCGACGGGGTATCTTTTCCTCGCGTCCCCGGTACCGAAATGCACGGCGACAACGGGTCCGCCGGACCGCCCGGACCGCCTGGACCGCCCGGACCGCCCGGGTCCTGCCGTCCCTCCCGCCAGACCGTCGATCAATTCCCGTCCCCCGGTCCGCTCGTCTTCGGACATGGCATAGGCGTAGGAGAGATCGTCCGTATCCGCGCCGACCTGCCGCACCACGTCCAGGTTTCGCTGGATCTGGTGCCGGGGTTCGGGGTCCACGGGTACATTCACCGTGTAGAACGGATTGTGGTCGAGGTGGTCGAACGTGGGCGTCGCGGGACCCATGACCACGGCGGCGCCCGAAAGCCAGGCAATGAGGTCGCTGGAGAAGGAGTGGGAGACCGTGTTGAACACGACGGCCAGATCGACCGGGTCGCGCATGAGGCCGACGAAGGAACCGATGTCCCGGGGCCGCCATTTCCAGCCGGACTCGTGGAAGACCAGGACGTCGTCCACGTCCGGATTGCCCCGGGCTACGGGGTACAGGTAGGCGCGGACGACCAGGGTCAGGTGCGCATCGGGAAACCGGCCGCGCAGCGCGCGTATGGCGGGGGTGGTCAGCAGGAAGTCGCCGAACTGGTCATGCTGGCGGATGATCAGGATCCGGCCGATGCCATCCGTGTCGACCCCGCCGGGCTGGCCGGGCCGACCGGGCTGGCCGGGCGGCGCGCGGCGCTGTCCCAGGGGATGGTCGGCCAGCCATTTGAGCACCCGGTTCTTGATCCGCTTCTCGATGGGATACCACATCGTCGCCGTCCGTTATTCCACGACCGGTTCCTGGTCCCTGAACTGCATGTTGTAGAGTTTCCGGTACAGGCCGTCCTCCCGGACCAGCGATCCGTGGTCGCCATGCTGCACGATCCGGCCGCGGTCCACGACGACCACCCGGTCCGCCTGCTGCACCGTGGACAGGCGATGGGCGATGACCAGGGCCGTCCTCCCCTTCATCAGCCGGTCGATGGCCTCCTGGACCAGCAACTCGGACTCGGTGTCCAGGCTGGACGTGGCCTCGTCGAATATGAGGATCTGGGGGTCTTTCAGGATAGCCCGCGCGATGGCGATGCGCTGGCGCTGGCCCCCGGAGAGCCGCACCCCCCGCTCCCCGAGACCGGTTTCGTATCCATCGGGCAGTTCCTCGATGAAGCCATCCGCGTTGGCGGCGGCCGCGGCGGAGCGTATCTGGTCCAGGGGCGTTTCCCGTACGCCGTAGGCGATGTTGTTGCGGACCGTGTCGTTGAACAGGATCACGTCCTGCGTCACGATGCCCATCTTCTCCCGGAGGGACGCCACCGTGACCGAGCGCAGGTCTCTTCCGTCTATCTCGATGCGACCGCCCGTGGGGTCGTAGAACCGTGCGACGAGATCCACCAGGGTGGACTTGCCGCCGCCGCTCGGCCCCACGAGGGCCACGGTCTCTCCGCACCGGACCACGAGGTCGATCTCTTCCAGGGCGGGTTCGGAGGCCCGGTCGTACCGGAAGGTAACGCGGTCGAAACGGATTTCCCGCCGCAGGCCGGGGAGCCGGTCCGCGTCCGGCGCGTCCGTGATTTCGGGCGCCGTGTCCAGCACCGAAAACACGCGGTCGGCGGCCGCGATCCCCTCCTGGATCCGGTTGTGCACCTGTCCGAGTTCCTTCACCGGCTTCATCATGGAAAAGAGGGCGAGAAAGAAGGTCAGGAAGTCCTCCGGCGCCAGCAGGCCGCCTTCGAGGACCTGGCGGCCGCCGTACCAGAGGATCGCCAGCCCGACGAAGCTGCCCAGGATCTCCGTGATGGGACTCGCCAGGTTGTGCATGTGGGTCAGCCGGAGCAGCGTCTGGAAGTAGTGCCGCGTCTGCCGCTTGAACTTGTCGATCTCGAAGGACTCCATGTTGAAGGCCTTGACCACCCGCGCGCCGGCCACGGTTTCCTGGAGCGTCGAGGTCAGATCGGCCATGGCCTCCTGCGACGCCGTGCTGCTCCGGCGCAGCCGCCGGCCCACCGTGGTGATGACGAGCACGCTGAAGGGCAGCAGCACCAGGGAGACCAGCGTGAGCTGCCAGCTGAGGATCACGAGGATCGCGAGGTAGACCGCCACCAGCATGGGTTCCTTGATCAGCGTCCCGAAGGCTGCGGAAACCGTCCCGTTGATCTTCATGACGTCGTAGGACACGCGGGAAATGAGCTCCCCCGTGCGTTCCCGGTGGAAATAGGACAGGGAGAGCCGGTGCAGGTGGATGTAGAGGTGGTTCCTGAGGTCCTTGATGACCCCGTTCTCCGCGTAGGCCATCAGGTAGGCCTGCAGGTAGCTGCTGATGTTCTTGAGCAGGAGGATGAAGAGGATGATCAGGCAGAGCCGCTCCAGGGTGGCCTGCCTGGTCGGCCGTGTGATCAGGTCGTTGGTCCGTTCCTTCAACGTCTCCCGCAGGCCCGTCATCCCGGTGCGCTGTTCCAGGCGGTTCGCGGCGTCCCGGGCCGCGTCGATCTGCCCGGACTGCCCGGACTGCCCCGCCTGGCCCGTCTGGCCGGACTGTTCCGACTGGCCGGCCGGCCCGCCCGGCGCGGTTCCGCCGGTCTGCACGGTTTCCTGGCCGAAGAGCGTCTGAAGAAAGGGCAGGGCCACCCAGACCGTGGCGCTGCTGGTCAGCGCGAAGCAGGCCATGCAGACCATGGCGCCGGCCATGAAGTACCAGTAGGGCCTTACGTAGGAGAGTATTCGGAGATACAGGTTCATGTGGGAGTCTGTACGGGATCAGGCCGGAGGGGACAGGGAAGCGGCGTAGAGCGCTTCCACCCTGTCGGTCATGGCTTCGAGATTGAACCTCTCCCTGGCCTGGATGAAACCGTTCCCCGCGATGCGCGCGCGCAACGGCTCATCCGTCAGCAGCGATTCGACCGACCTTGCGAGCCCTTCCGCGTCGCCTCCCTGGAAGACCAGGCCCGTCTCGCCGTCCTCCACGGTGTCCAGCGTACCGTCCGACCGGGTAGACACGCAGGCCACGCCCATGGCCATCGCCTCGATGACGGTCGCGCCGAATCCTTCCGCCCTGGACGGAAATATAAAAACGTCCATGGCGTTCAGCAAGGCGGGAATATCGCGCCTGAAGCCGGTGAACAGGACGGTTTCCGCGAGGCCGAGTTTCCGGGCGTATCGAACGACGCCGTCGCGGTACGCTTCCTCCCCGTAGCTGGCCTCACCCGTAACGACGAACCGCAAGGGCACGTGGGGATGGCGGTCGCGGAGCAGCCGGGCGGCCTGAAGGAACTCTTCGTAGCCCTTTCCCGGGGAAAGGCGCCCCACGGTCCCCACCACGACGGCGCCCGCCGGGATTCCGAGCGAACTTCTCGTTTCGGACCGGTCGCAACGGGCGGGATCGAATCGGTCCAGGTCCAGGGCCGGATGGACGGTGACAACGCGTTCCGGCGGGATGGGACAGGTCTCCCGCACGTTCCTGTTCAGCGTCTCCGACACGGTGATGACACGGGAGACGCGGCGGTACAGCCAGCGGTGCAGGAGGTCCGTCTTCGTGACGTAGGAACCCACGTGCTTGGTGAGGACGACCGGTCCGCCGTAACCCGCCAGCCCCGCGGCGGGCACGGTCTGCCAGAGGTCGCGGGACAGGTGGAGATGGAGGACGCGGGGCCGGAAGCGCCGTATGCACCGCGCCAGCGCGCAGGTCGTCACCGGATTCACGTATCCGCCGATCGGGATGGTTTCGGTGGGGAAACCCCGTTCCCGGGCCTCGCCGGCAATCGACCCCTTCGGATGGAGCACGAGCCGCACGTCGTGGCCGCGGTCCCGGAGTTTTCCGGACAGGATCGGCACGTGCATCTCCGTACCGCCCCAGGCCAGGGAGGAACACACCTGCAGGATGCGCGTAGGCGCCATGGCGGCCATGGCATTCCTCGTATCGAAGGGGGTTCGGATCGGGTGCGGCTACGGGAATCCGGGCGGTCCGGGCGGTCCGACGGGTCCGGGCAACGCGTGCAGCCGGGGCGGTCCGGACGGTCCGGGCAACCCGTGCAGCCGGGGCGTTCCGGAAGGGACCGGGCCGGCCGGCATCACTTCCACACCTGGTGCCAGGCGCATTCCGTCTGGAAGATGTAGTTGTTGCACTGGCTGCATATCTCGAGTTCGTCGTACCTGTTCTCGATCATCTTCTGCCGGATCTCCTGGATCGGGGCGCCGTTCCAGACCTCCCGGATCGTTTGCCGGGAAACGTCGCCCACTTCCACCTTGAAGTCGAAATCGAGGCAGCAGATGGATACGCGGCCGTCGTTGGCGATGACGAACTCCTCCCAGGGGTGCTTGCAGGGAAAGGTGAATCCGCCCGTGGCCGAGGCCGCGGCCTGGTCGCCCACGTTCTTGTCGTCCACGCTTCCCGTCCACGTGGTGTAGCTCTGCACGACCACGTTGTCGGCGATGGGCGTCCACAGCTCCCGGAAGGCGTCGACTTCGTGCTGGGTCTCTTCCATGTTGATGATCGTCACCGTGATTTCGGGCGTCCGGCTTCCAGTGGACCGTTTCAGTTCCATCAGGTACCGCGCGTTTTCCACCACCTGCTCGTAATCGAGCCCCACGCGCACCGCTTCGAAGGTGTCCGCCGTCGCCCCGTCGATATCGATGTTGATCTTGTCCAGCTTGCAGTCGATGAGCTCCTGCGCCTTCTGCGGATTGATCAGCGAGCCGTTGGTGCTCACGCTGACCGGTACGCGGGGCAGCCGGCTTTTGGTATACGCGATCATGTCGACGAGTTGCCTGTTGATGAAGGACTCCCCGAACATGAAGGGCTGGATGAGCTTGATGTACCGGGCGTTCTCGGCGCACTCGTCGATGATCTTGCGGTACAGGTCCATGGACATGTTGCCCTTCTTGCGGCTCAGCAGCTCCCTCGGGCACATGATGCAGTCGGCGTTGCAGAAACTCGACGACTCGATACTGATCACTTCGGGGAACCGCAGCTTCCGCGCGACGACGGCGTTGCGCAGCACCCGCTGGATCGGTTCGTACCTGGACGCGGTCTTGTATAGTGTATCCTTCAGTCCCATCGGGTCTCAATCGTCCTTCCAGTTGAATTCATCGTCGCCACCCCGGATCAGCCGGTTGTAGCCCGGCTGTCGGGTCCTGACCTCTTCGGTCCGTATGGGCGGGAACATGCGTCCGCCCCCCTTTCTGTACATCCCGTATTCCCAGGTCTTCGCGTAACCGGACATGACCGATACCGAAGACAGCAGGCATAGCAGAAGCCCTTGCATCCCATCGAGATATCCCTTTTTCATCACGTAAAGCTTCCAGAACGTTCCAAGGGGAGCGAGGGCGATGTGGACCCAGGTTATCTTCCGGTCCGGCCGCGCCTTGAGCCGGTTTCTCACTTCGATCGACGTGTACTCGTTCAGTTTCTCGATATACTGGTACAGACTGGTATAGGCATCGTGTATCAGCGGCGAATCCAGACTGCCGGTCGGCCCGTCCACGACGAAGGTCTCGTGTACCTGGGTCCGGGTGACGCGGGTCTTCGCCCGGCGGAACAGCCTGAGCGGCCGGTCTTCTCCCCAACCGGCCGCGTGGCGAATGTGCCGGGAAAGGAAGTAGTTCTCCCTCGGAACCCGATAGCCGTCGCAGGGTTCGGGGGCCTGGAGGAGCCGCCGGACTTCCGAACTCAGCGGCTCGCTGAGGCGCTCGTCGGCGTCGAGGTTCAATACCCACTCGGAGACCGCCCGGTCCAGCGCCTGCTGCTTCTGCCGGCCGCTGCCGTGCCTTTCTTCATGATACAACCTGACCTTCTCGTGGCCGCTGCAGATCTCGACGGTCCGATCGGTGCTGCCGCAATCCACCACCACGATTTCGTCCACCCAGGAAACACTCCGCAGACAGGTATCGATATGCGGTTCTTCGTTATAGGTAATGACGATTACGGATATAGAATCCATACATGCATCATCGATCCCGTTCAATGGCGTAATCGACCATGTTCAGCAGCGCGTGCTTCGCCTGGGACTCCGGCTCTTCGACGAGGATGGCCTTGGCCTCTTCCGCGTATTCAAGGGCCCTGGCCCTCGCGTACCGGATGCCGTCGTGCACGTGTACGAAGTCGACGATTTCATCGCAGATCCCGTCGCTCCACTCCTCTTTCAGCAGTTGCTCCACGCGGCTGTTTCCCCCGTCAGGGGCGTTCCTGAGGGCATGGATAAGCGGCAGGGTCACCGTGCCCTCCCGGAAATCGTTGCCCCTCGGCTTGCCGATGACGTCCTCGTCTCCCGTGAAATTGAGAATGTCGTCGGTGATCTGGAAGGCCATGCCGAGCTTCTCGCCGAACGCGCCGTACCGGCAGGCCGTCTCGGCCGAACGGCTCGTCAGATAGACTCCGGAGTCGCAGCCGCATGCGATGAGCGAAGACGTCTTGTTGCTAATGATGCGATAATACTCCGCCTCGGTCGTCTTGATGTTGAACCGGCGTATGGCCTGGTGCAACTCGCCCTCGGTCAGCCGTTCGACACAGTCCGCGATTCTCGACGTTATCCTCGAACAGTCCAGTTTCGCGATCAGCGTCAGCACCCGGGCGATCACGTTGTCGCCCATGAGCACCGTGACGTGGTTGTCCCAGATGGAATTGAGCGTGGGCAGTCCGCGCCGGGTCGTCGCCCGGTCCACCACGTCGTCGTGTATCAGCGTCGCGGTGTGACAAAGCTCGATGATGAACGCCGCCAGCATGGTCTCCCGGCACGGCGAGCCGTATGCCGTAGCGGAAAGGAAGACCAGCGCGGGTCTCAGTCGCTTGCCCTTGGTACGAACCAGGTGGGACCAGATCTGGTTGATGACTTCCACGTCGGACTGGGAGATCTCCCTGATCTGCTGCTCGAAGAGGTCGAGATGTCCCTGTACCGGCGCGCTGATGGTTCTGAAGTCTATGAATGCCCCCGATTGGCTGTACGGTACCGCAGGCCGAAATACATCAATATATGGTGCGGAACCGGTCGGAAGTCAACCCAATTCGCCGGTGACGGCGCGCGGCCGGGACCGCGGAACGGCCGGAATCAGGGCAGCGTCATGACGGCCCGCTCGGCCAGCTGAAGCAATTCCGAGGGAAAAACGCCCACGGCCAGGATGGCCAGGGCGGAGAGGCACAGCGCCGTCATGCCGCTGTAGGACAGGCGTCCGGCGGCGTCGGCGGGCGCTTCGGCCGCGGGACGCATGTACATCCAGACCACGACGCGGAGGTAATAGTAGAGCGACACGCCGCTGAACAGCAGGCCGATCACGGCCAGTTCGATGTATCCCCCGGCCACCACCGCGCTGAAGAGGTAGAACTTGGCCATGAACCCGGCCGTGGGCGGTATGCCGGCCAGGGAGAACATGACCACCGCCATGATCGCGGCGAGGAGGGGATGGCGGCTGCCCAGGCCGGCCAGGTCGTCCAGGGTCGAGCAGGTGAAGCCGCGGGTGGAGAGCACCGCCAGGACCCCGAAAGCGCCCAGGTTCATCGCCGTGTACACGATCAGGTAGAACACGATGCTCGCGCCGGCGTCCTGGCTGTTCGACATGAACGGCAGGAGCATGTACCCGGCGTGGGCGATGCTCGAGTAGGCCAGCAGCCTCTTCAGGTTGGACTGGACCAGCGCCAGGATGTTCCCGACGGCGATCGTGAGGACGGCCAGCACCGAGACCAGCGGGACCCATTCCATCTGGAGGCCGGGGAAAACCGAACCGAGCAGCCTGATCAGCACCACGAAGGCGGCCGCCTTGGATCCGGTGGACAGAAAGGCGGCGACGGGCGTCGGCGCGCCCTGGTACACGTCCGGCGTCCAGGCGTGGAAGGGCACCATGGAGATCTTGAAACCGATGCCGACCAGGAGCAGGCCCAGGCCGCCGAGCAGCAGGAGATCCGCGGCATCGCTTCGCTCCCCGGCCAGGGTGCGCGCTATGGCATCGTACTCCGTGCTGCCGCTTGCGCCGTAGAGCAGGGCCATGCCGTAGAGGATGAAACCGCTGGCGAAGGCGCCGAGCAGGAAGTACTTAAGCGCGCCTTCGTTCGAGCCGGCGTCCCGGTGTTCGAAGCCGATCAGCACGTAGAGCGATATGGAGAGCACTTCCAGGCCCAGGAAGAACGTGAAGAGGTCGGTGCTCGCCGCCATCATGCTCATGCCCGATACGGCGTAGATCAGCAGGGCGTAATACTCGCCGCGGTCGATCGACCGGACCTCGGCGTAGGAGATGGAGATCAGCACGGTCAGCATGGCGCCGGCGATGAACACCAGGGTGGCGACCAGGCCGAAATCGTCCGATACCATCATCGAGGATGTATCCGAGAAGGAGACAGGGCCCTGGCCGAGCTGGTTTATGGCGGCGATGGCGCATACCGCGAGGAGCAGCAGGCCGAGGTAGGGGATGCCCCTGCGGAACCGTTCGAACAGGCCGACGATCAGGACCACGGTCGCGGCGGACACGAGGAAGATCTGCGGCATCACGGCGTAGAGGTTTATCGCGGGCAGTACCGTATTCATCGCGTTTCCTGGCTGGTTTCACGTGCCGCGTCCGGGCCGGCGGGCCGCGGCGCCGGTCCGATGGTTTCACGTGCCGCTTCCGGGCCGGCGGGCCGCGGCGCCGGTTCGATGGTTTCACGTGCCGCTTCCGGGCCGGCGGGCCTGGGCGCCGGTCCGACGGACGGACGGGTCAACCCGACCGGCGGCGTCTCCGCGAGTCGGTGGGTCTGGACCAGCAGCTTCTGCACCGAAGCCTCCATGGTCCGCAGGACTGGATTGGGATACACCCCGATCCAGATGATGAAAAGCGTCATGCAGGCGAGGACGGCCGTCTCCCGGGCCGAGAGATCCCGGATCCCCCTGTTCTCCTCCCGGGTCAACGGGCCGAAGATGACCTTCCGGTACATCCTGAGCATGTAGACGGCGGCCAGGATGATCCCGGTGGCGGCGACCGCCGCGATCGCCGCGTGTTGCTGAAACGCGCCGACCAGGATGAGGAATTCCCCGACGAAATTGCCCAGGCCCGGCAGGCCGACGGAAGCCAGGGTGAATACGAGGAGAAACGCCGAGAAAACGGGGATCGTGTGCCAGAGCCCGCCGTAGGCTTCCATGTCCCACGAATCCCGCCGCTGCGCGAGCATCATCGCGGCGAGGAACAGTCCGCCCGTGGACAGCGCCAGGCTGACGATGTGGACCACCGCGCCCTGGATGCCGTGCTGATTCAGGGCGAAGACCCCGAGGACGACGAAACCCGCGTGGCTGATGGTTGAATAGGCGATCAGCCTCCGGATGTCGGACTGCGCCAGGGCGACCAGGGCGCCGTAGACGATGCCGGCCGCCGCCGCCGCGCACATCAGGGGCGCCAGTTCGGCCAGGGCGTCGGGAAACAGGGGAAGGGTCAGCCGTATGAACCCGTAGGCCGCCATCTTGACGAGCACGACGGCCAGGACGATGGCGTCCGGCAGCCAGGTGTGGAAGGGCACCATGGGCACCTTCACCGCGAAGGCGGCGATGAAGGCGAGGGCGAGCCAGAACTGCACTTCCGGCGGGATGGACAACTGGTACAGCGCCGCCATCTCGAAGGTGAGGACGCCGTGGGCCTGGTGATAGAGAAAGGCCAGCGTGATGACCGCGGCCAGCATGAGCAGGCTGCCGAATACGGCGAACAGGAAGAACTTCAGGGCCGCCCGGCCGCTCGACCCGTAGCCCCAGATGCCGATCAGGAAATACATGGGGATCAGCATGCCTTCCCAGAAGAGGAAGAACAGGAACAGGTCGAGGGAGAAGAACACGCCCATGAGGGTGGTTTCCATCAGCAGCATGAAGACCTGGTAGGCCCGGACCCGCCGGGTGACGATCGTCCAGGTGCCGAGCAGCGCCAGGGGCCACATGAGCGCGGTGATCCCGGCGAGCAGGATGCTGATGCCGTCCGCCCCGAGGTGGTAGGTCACGCCCAGGGACTCGATCCAGGGGATGCGCTCCACGAACTGCGGGTCGCCGATATGAGACCGGAACGCGCCGAAGCAGACCGCGAAGAGGCCGAGCACGAGGGCGGAGACGCCGAAGCCCACCCACCGGGCCGCCGCGTCCCCTTTGACGAAGAGGAGCAGCACGGCGCCCAGGACAGGCAGCCAGACGATCACGGACAACAGGGGCAGGTCGGTCATGAACGGCACCTTCGAATCCTTCGGTTACGGTCCCAGGAAACCGGTGATGTAGGCGAATACCGCGAGCGCGCCGATGACCATGATCAACGCGTAATTCTGCACGACGCCCGTCTGCGTGTACCGGACCGCGTTCCCCACGCTGCGCACCGTGAGCGCGGCCAGGGTCAGCCCCCCGTCGATGACCCCCGAATCCACGATGCGCCAGATTCCCCAGGCGACCTTTCTGACCGGCCCGACGATGAGGGCGTCGTAGATCTCGTCCACGTAGAACTTTCTCAAGGACAGCGTATACAGGCTCCGGGGAACCAGGCGTTCGAGCGCCGTACTGCCGCGGACGTAGACGGCGTAGGCGCCCCAGATTCCGGCCGCGGCCAGCAGCAGGGTCAGGACCATCAGGGCCATTTCAACGCTCGACGAAGGCACCGGCGCGTCGGGCAGTCCGGAGAACACGGGCGCCAGGAACCCGCCGAACCGGTCCATGCCGTCCGCGAACACGTGGGGGATGCCGATGAATCCGCCCACGGTGGACAGTACGGCCAGCAGGACCAGCGGTATGGTCATGACCCGGGGGGATTCGTGGACTTTCTCCGTCTCCCGCGCGTTCAGCCGGGTCTCGCCGCCGAAGGTCATGAACAGCAGCCGGAACATGTAGAAGGAGGTCATCACCGCGGTGACCAGTCCGACCCCCCAGAGCACGGGGGCATGGACGAAGGCGCCCAGGAGGATCAGGTCCTTGCTGAAGAATCCGGCGAAAGGCGCGATCCCCGCGATGGCCAGGGTCGCCAGCAGCATGGACTTGTAGGTCACCGGCATGAGACTGCTCAGCCCGCCCATGTTGCGGAGGTCCTGGGGATCCCTGCCCTTTTCCAGGGCGTGTTCCAGGGTATGGATGACGCTGCCCGCGCCCATGAACAGCAGGGCCTTGAAGAAGGCGTGGGTGACCAGGTGGAAGATGCCCGCCGTGAAATAGCCGACGCCGCAGGCCAGGAACATGTACCCGAGCTGGCTCACGGTGGAATAGGCCAGGACGCGCTTGATGTCGTACTGGGTCAGGGCGATGTACGCGGCGAACAGGGCCGTGACCGCGCCTACGACGGCCACGACGGTCATGGCCGTGGCCGATTGCGCGAAGAGCGCGTGGCAACGGGCCACCATGTACACGCCCGCGGTCACCATGGTGGCCGCGTGGATCAGCGCGCTGACCGGTGTGGGGCCTTCCATGGCGTCCGGGAGCCATACGTGCAGGGGTACCTGCGCGGACTTGCCCATGGCGCCGATGAAGAGCAGGAGGGTGATCGCCGTGATGACGGGCGCGAGGACGGACGGGTCCGCCGCGAACACGTCGGTGTAGGTCAGCGAGCCGGCATACAGGAAGATCAGGAGCAGGCCGAGAATAAAGGCGAAATCGCCGACGCGGTTGACCACGAAGGCCTTCATGCCCGCGTTCGCCGCGGACTGCCGCTCGCACCAGAACCCGATCAGCAGGTAGGAACAGAGTCCGACCCCTTCCCATCCGACGAACATCAGCAGGAAGTTGTTGCCCATCACGAGGATGAGCATGGCGAACATGAACAGGTTCAGGTAGGAGAAATACCGGACGCAGCAGGTGTCCTTGCCCATGTAACCGATGGAATAGACGTGGATCAGCAGTCCGACGCCCGTGACCACCAGGATCATGACCGTCGAAAGGGGATCGATCAGGAAGGCCACGTCCACCGCGAAGGTGCCCGTCGCAATCCACGAATAGACGACCACGTCGACGCTGCGCTCCCCTTGCGGCAGCCCAATGAGCTGGAAGAAGACGGCCAGCGCGAGCAGGAAGGACACGGCCACCATGATGCACGCGATCATCCCGGAAACCCGGGGGTTCCGGTTGCAGAACACGTTGATGAAGGCGCCCATCAGGGGCAGGAAGGGGATCAGCCAGACGTAACTGAAGGATTCGGTCATGTGGTTCTCGGGCGGTTCCGGCTACCAGCGCAGGGACCGGACTTCGTCTATGTTGACGGTTCCGCGGTTGCGGAACAGCAGGATGACCAGGGCGAGTCCGATCGCCACCTCGGCGGCCGCCACGGTAATCACCAGGAACACGTAGATGTGGCCGTCGGCCATGCCGAACTGCCGGGCGAAGGCCACGAAGGACAGGTTGGCCCCGTTGAGCATCAGTTCGATGCCCATCAGCACGATGATGGCGTTCCGCCGGATCAGCACGCCGGTCGTGCCTACCAGGAAGAGCACCGCGCTCAGGACCAGGTAATAGGAGACAGGGATCATGGGTCGATCGATTCCGGAAAATTCAGGTGATCAGTCGCGCACGGAGACGGTGCCCTTGCGCGTCAGCACCACGGCGCCCACGATGGCGATCAGCAGGAGCACGGCCGCGATCTCCACGGGCAGCAGGTACTTCGTGAACAGCAACGATCCGATCTGCTCCACTTCGCCGAATCCGGCCCGGGCGCCATCCGTCTCTGGAGGCGCGCCGCCGCCCGTGAAAGACGTCACCGCGGCCGCCACGGGCAGGAAGAGGAGCACCGCCAGGAGGGCGGCAAGGGGTTTCTGAATCCTGAACGCCCCGCCCTCCTCGCGGCTCAGGTTCAACAGCATGATGACGAAGAGAAAGAGTACCATGATGGCGCCGGCGTAGACGACGATCTGGATGATCGCGACGAACTGGGCGTCCAGCATCAGGTACAGGCCGGCGATGGATATCATGACCATGATGAGCAGCAGCACGCAGTAAATCGGGTTGCGCTGCAGGATCATCGCCACGCTGCTCGCGACGGCTACGAAGGCGAAAAACAGGAAGAAGTAGAGTTCCATAAGGGTATCGGAATTTCAGTCGAGGGTATTCAATGACCGCCCGGACCGCCCGGACCGCTCGGACCGCCCGGACCGCCCGGACCGCCCGGCGTGGGAAGCTGGTCTCCCCTGGGGCGCGTAAAGGCCTCCCGGCTCTTGCGAAGGACCTGGCCCAGCGTGCCCTCCTGGTCCCGGGTTTCGTCGTAGTTCTTCAGCAGCCGCTCCCGGTCCCAGATCATCTCTTCGCGCGTCGTGGCCACGAGTTCGATGTCGTCCGTCATATCGATGGCGTCCTCGGGACAGGCCTCCACGCACATGCCGCAGAAGATGCACCGGAGCATGTCGATCTGGAAGGTGCGGGGGATCTTCTCCCGGTCGTTCCATTCGGTCTCCATGCCCTCGATGGTAATGCAGTCGGCGGGACAGGCCACGGCGCACATCTCGCAGGCCACGCACTTGATCCGGTCCTGCTCGTCCTTGTTGAGCCGGTGGGCGCCGCGGTATCCGGGCGGCAGGACCTTCTGCACCTCCGGGTACTGCATGGTGACCTTCTTCCTGAACAGGTGCGCCAGGGTCAGGAGCATGCCCTTGATCACCCCGGGAAGGTACAGGCGTTCCGCCAGGGTCATCTTGCGCGCTTCAACGACGATAGCCATGGGTTGCGCTCTCCTGTGTCAGACCAGCATCCATATACCGGTGAATACGACGTTCAACAGGGCCAGCGGCAGCAGCACCTTCCATCCGATCGCCATCAGCTGGTCGTACCGGAAACGGGGCAGCGACCACCTCACCCAGATATACAGGAAGAGGAAGAACCCCGTCTTGAGCAGGAACCCGGCCACCTGGTAGAACGTAACCAGCCCCGGGCCGACGAGGTCTTCGAAGGGCATGTGCCACCCGCCGAAGAACAGGGTCGCCATCAGGGCGGAAGCCGCGATCATGCTGGCGTACTCCGCGATCATGAACATGGAGAAACGCATGCTGCTGTATTCCGTGTGGAAGCCGCCGACGAGTTCCTGCTCGCACTCGACCAGGTCGAAGGGCAGCCGGTTGTTCTCCGCGAAGGCCGCGACGACGAAGATCAGGAAGGCCAGCGGCTGGCGGAAGATGAACCAGTCGAGGAAGGTGCCCTGCGCGTCGACGATCCTGCTCATCTGGAGGGACCCGGTCAACATCAGGATGCCGACGATGGACAGGCCCAGCGACAGTTCGTAGCTGATCATCTGCGCCGACGACCGGATACCGCCCAGCAGGGTGAACTTGTTGTTGGCGCTCCATCCGCCCAGGGCGATGCCGTAGACGGCGATGGAGGTCATGCCCAGGATGTACAGGATGCCGACGTTCAGGTCGATGATCTGCAGCGAGGTCGTGGTTTCCTGGACCTGGAGGCCGAACAGCGTGAAGGCGGGGATGGTCACTTCGCCGCCCACGGGGATCACGGCGAAGATCAACAGGGCCGGCACGAGGATCAGGGCCGGGGCGATGGCGAACAGGGTGCGGTCGGCGCTCGCCGGGATGAACTCTTCCTTCCACATGAACTTGATGCCGTCGGCCAGCGGCTGCAGCAGGCCCATGGGCCCGACGCGGTTGGGACCGAGGCGGTCCTGGATCAAGGCGCTCACCCGGCGTTCCATGAAGGTGAGGTAGGCGACGGTGGTGAACACCACCCCCAGCAGGATGCCGATTTTGACCAGGGCGATGGCGCCTTCCAGGATCATGGGATCCACGATCAATCCACTAACCTCCCGCGGCCTCGGACGGACCTTCACCGTCCTTCATGGCGCCCTGATCGCCGATCAGGTCATAGGTGAGTCCCGCGTATCCCGCCACCAGTCCGGCGATTTCCTCCAGGATCCCCGCGGGGTCCGCTCCCCCGAGGTCGACGCCCATGCGCTGTCCCACGTACCTGAGGATCGCGCCGTCCTCCCGCGCTCCCCCGGGCTGCGGGAATGCCGGGTTCAGCCGTTGCACGCGCCCCCGCGCATTGGTCATGGTGCCGTTCTTCTCGAAGGGCACCGCGCCGGCGAAGACCACGTCGGCCAGTTCGGCGAGGTCGGACCGGCGCACGTCCTGCACCACCAGGAACTCGAGCTTGCGGAAGGCCTCCGCCACCTCCGGCGAGAGGGTCTGGCCGATGTCGCCGCCCAGCACGTACAGTCCCCGTATCGAGCCGTCGTCGATGCCCCGAAGGATGTCTTCCAGCGAATCGGCGCCCAGCATGTCGCCCGCGCCCCGGCTGTTGGGCGTCTTGTCCCCGTCGATGTGAAACCCGCTCTTCGACGTCCACGCTTCCCCGTCGGGCTTGCGGTTGAGGCCGGTCCGCGACGAACCGAAGGCGCCGGCGCAGAGTTTGCCCAGCAGGTAGTTCTCCTCGTTGGTCGCCATGGAAGACCCGACCACCCCCATGGCGGGGTCTCCTTCGCTCGCCAGGACGGCCCGGATGCCGCTGACGGCGGCGGACATGGCGTCGGGCCACGTGGCCTGCCGCAATTCCCCGTCCACCCGCTTGAGCGGCGCCTTCAGCCGGTCCACGTCCTGCCAGTCATGGTAGCAGAACCGGCCCTCGTCGCACATCCAGTGCCCGTTGACCTCCTCGTTTTGCCGGGGACGGGTGCGGTAGACCTTCTGGTGCAGGACTTCCATGGTGGTGTTGCAGCCCGTGGCGCATCCCGGGCAGAGCGTGTCCACCTTGTCGTAATGCCAGATGCGGGGCTTGTAGAGGAAATCCTTGGTGACCAGGGCGCCCACGGGACAGATGTCCGCCACGTTCGCCGACATCTTGTTGTCCAGGGGGACGCCTTCGAAAGTCGCGATCTCGGACTTGCTCCCCATCTGGACGACGCCGAGCTCGGAGGTGCCCGTGATCTCGTCGCAGAACCGGGTGCAGCGCTGGCACAGGATGCAGCGCGTCGTGTACAGCGTGATGTGCGGCCCCAGGTCCTTCTTCGGCGGGACGCGCTTGGTCTCGACGAAACGGCTGTGGCCCCGGCCGTGGTCGAAGGAATGGTCCTGCAGCTTGCACTCCCCGGCCTGGTCGCACCAGGGACAGTCCAGGGGGTGGTTGATGAGCAGGAATTCCATGATCCCCTTGCGGTTGTCCAGCACCGCCGGGGAATTGAACCGGAAGTTCATGCCGTCCTTGATCCGTATCGTGCACGACGTGACGATGCCGAACTGTCCGGGCCGGATCTCCATCTCGGTGAGGCACATGCGGCAGTTGCCGTCCGGCGCCAGCCCCGGGTGATAGCAGAAATGGGGGATGTCGATGCCCAGGTCCGCCGCCGCGTCGATCAGGTTGCGGCCTTCCTCTACGGTGTACTGCTTCTCGTCTATGGTTATGGTTGCCATGAGGGTCTCATCCGGCCGCGTCGGCCTCTTCGGTCTTCATCCGGAAATTGCCGGGCACGGGTGGTATGTGTTCATACTGGCCTGGCCGAAGGTACGATTCTTCCACGGGCAGGACGACCAGCTCTTTCCGTTCGATGCAGGCCCTGAATTCGGGCCAGTACTTGACCAGGATCGTGCGCACCGGCCATACGCCCGGCGCCTGGCCGAAGACGCACACGGTATGGCCGTGGATCTGCTTGCAGATATCCAGCAGGAGGTCGAGGTCCTCTTCCCGGCCCGCTCCGTTGCGGATCCGGCGCAGGATGTCGTTCATCCAGGGCACGCCTTCGCGGCAGGGCGTGCACTGGCCGCAGGACTCGTGGGCGGCGAAGGAGGAGGCGTTCAGCAGGGCGTCCACCATGCTGGTGGTCTCGTCCATCACGATGATCCCGCCGGTCCCGCCCATGGACCCCAGCTTGCCCAGGGCGCCGAAGCCCATGGGCGTGTCGATCTCTTCGGGAGTCAGGATCGGCGCGGAGATCCCGCCGGGGATGACCCCCTTGAGGCGGTTGTCGTCCCGTATGCCGCCGGCCGCGTCGTAGATGAGCTCCCGCAGCGTGACATTGGAGTCGTACTCGTAGATGCCGGGCTTCTTGACGTGGCCGCACAGGCCGAAGAGCCGGGGCCCGGTCGTATCTTCTTCCGAACCGATCTCCTTGTAGGCCTCCGCCCCCATCTCGATGATCGTGGTGATCTGGGCCATGGTCTCCACGTTGTTGACGATCGTGGGCTGGCCCCAGAGACCGATGGCGGCCGGGAAGAACGGCGGTTTCAGCCGGGGATAGGGCCGGTTGCCCTCGAGGGATTCGATCAGGCCCGTCTCTTCACCGCAGATATAGGCCCCGGCGCCGGGATGGACGTACAGTTCCAGGTCGTAGCCGGTATCCAGGACGTTGGTGCCGAGAAAGCCGCGTTTCCTGGCGTCCGCCAATGCGGCTTCCATCTGGTCGATGATCTGGAAGAACTCGCCCCGGATATAGATGTAGCCCAGGTTGATCCCGAGGGCGTAACTGGTGATGATCATGCCTTCGACGATCTGGTGGGTCTTCGATTCGAGCAGGAGCCGGTCCTTGAAGCTACCGGGCTCGCTTTCATCGGCGTTGGCGCACAGGTATCGCGGATACCGGTCGGCGCACAGGTTCCACTTCATGCCCGTCGAGAACCCCGCCCCGCCGCGGCCCTTGATGCCCGAGGCGTTGATCTCCCCGATCAGCTCGGCCTGGCTCATGGTCGTGAGGGCTTTCCGTACCGCGCCGTAACCGCCGGATGCCATGTAGGCGTCGATATCGCCCGGGTCGGCTCCGGCCGTGGGGTCCGCCGTAAGGATTTCGAGCGGTGCGGCCATTTCGCTATCCTTCTTCGATTCCGTCGATGATCTCGTCGACCTTTTCAGGTGTCAAGCGGGTGTACAACCGCCGGTTGACCAGGAGCACGGGACCGCGGTCGCAGGCCGCGAGACATTCCGACTTCCTCAGGGTGAACCTGCCGTCCCCCGTGGTCTCGCCGAGCCCGACGCCCAGTCTGTCGGACAGGTGGTCGAAGATCCGCCCGCATCCGGTCAGCGCGCAGGGCAGCGTGTGGCACACCGCCAGGACGTGCTCGCCCGAGGGTTCCTTGTCGAACATGGGGTAGAACGTGGCGATCTCCGCGACCTTGACCGGCGAGCAGCCGATGAGCCGGGCCACGCAGGCCATGGCCTCCGGCGAGACGTACCCCCATTCCTCCTGCGCGAGATGCAGGAGCGGCACCACGGCCGACTTCCTGTATTCCTCGGGGTAGCGGCTCAGGATCTCCGCCGCGCGCTCCCGCGCCCCGTCCGTAAATTCGAGCGGTGTCGCCAAGCTAGCGGTCCAGTTCTCCGGCGATGACGTTCAGGCTGCCGAGTATCGCCACGACGTCCGACAGCATGTGTCCCCGGATCAGCATGGGGAACAACGAGAAATTGATGAAGGACGGCGGACGCACGCGGATCCGGTAGGGTTCCCTGCTGCCGTCGCTCACGATGAAGAACCCGAGCTCTCCGTTCGGCGCCTCGGTGGCGGCGTACACCTCGCCGGCCGGGGGCGTCGGTCCGTGTCCCTCCATGGTCATCTTGAAATGGTATATCAACGATTCCATGGACTCGTACACTTCCGATTTCTCGGGCAATACGGCGTGTTCCTCCTCGGCGTTCACGGGACCCTCCGGCAGGTCCTCCACGGCCTGGCGAACGATCATCGCGCTCTGCCTGATCTCTTCCATCCGCACGAGATAGCGGTCGTACACGTCCCCGTTGCGGCCGATGGGGATGTCGAAATCGTACGCTTCATACCCGAGATAGGGCTCGTTCTTCCGGATGTCCCAGTCGACCCCGGACGCCCTGAGCACCGGTCCCGTCGCGCCCCAGGCCACGGCGTCTTCCGCGGAGAGGACGCCCACGCCCTCGGTCCGGTCGCGCCAGATGCGGTTGTGGGTCAGGAGCCGGTCGATTTCCGCGGTGGCCGTCAGCGTCTCCTCCACCGATTCCCGGGCCATGGCCGCGAAGTTCTCCGGCACGTCGCGCAGGAGCCCGCCCACGCGCGTGTAACTCGTGGTCAGCCGCGTGCCGCATACCGCTTCGAAGAGGTCGTACAGCACTTCCCGCGCCCGGAACCCGTACAGGAAAGCCGTGAAGGCGCCGATATCGAGGGCGGCCGTGCCGACGCACAGCAGGTGGTCGGCTAGGCGGGAGAGTTCCGCCAGGGCGACCCGGATGTTCCGGCAGCGGGGCGTGATCTCGATATCCATCAGCTTTTCGACCGCGTGGGTATAGCCGATGTTGTTGCAGAGAGGGGAAAGGTAGTTCATCCGGTCGGTCAGGGTGACGAACTGGTTGTAACTGCGGTACTCCCCCAGTTTCTCGAATCCGGTATGCAGGTAGCCGAGATGGGGCGTGGCGCCCGCGACCCGTTCCCCGTCCAGTTCCAGCACCATGTGCAGCGTCCCGTGGGTCGCCGGATGCTGGGGACCGAAATTGAGGATCATGTGCTCGGTGGGCATATCGGGCGTTCGCTCGAAGGTCACCCGTTCGTTTCGGATTTCCTCGAGATCCGCCTCGGAGAGCTTGTCGATGGGCGTTTCATTCACTGTGCGTTGTTCCAGTAGTCCGCCTGGCCCCGGCCGGGTCTGCACGATCCGCCGGGCCTGGAGGGTTATTCCTGTCCGCGTGGCCCCGCCCGGGTCCGCCCGGTCCGCCCGGGTCCGGTCAGGGCTAGAAAACGAAGTTGTCGCGCTCCCCCTTGCCGTGGAGGGGATAGTCCTTCCGCAGCGGGTATGATCCGAAGTCGTCGGGCATGAGTATGCGCCGCAGGTCGGGATGGCCTTCGAATTCGATCCCGTACATGTCGTACACTTCCCGTTCCAGCCAGTTCGCGCCCGGCCAGACGGACACCACCGACGCGATCCGGGGGTCCGCCTCGGGAACGGGAACGCTGACGCTGAAGCGGCGGTTGTGCCTGTAGGAATAGAGCTGGTATACCACGGCGAACCGGATGGCCTCGTCGAGCTTCAGCCGGTCCACGGCGGTCACGTCGACGAGATAATCGAAGGACAATTCCGGATCGTCCCTCAGGAATTTCATGAAGGGGAGGAGCGAATCGCGCTCCGCGATGACGCTTTCGCAGCCCACCGCGTTGCCGGCGCGGACCGACCCGTCGCCGAATTCCGCCCGGATGCGCGCCGTGGCCTCTCCCGGAACCGCTTCAGACCCGCCAACGCCCTCCTGCCGGCCTTCCTCCACGTTATCCACCCTGGTCCCCTTTATTCGAAACCCATCTTGCTGCCCCAGCCCCTCGGGTCCGACTGCCAGTCCATGGCGATGTCCCGGTTGTCGTCGGAAAGCTCTCCACGCTCGCTCATCACGTCCAGAATGGTCACGAAGTCCGCCATGCTCCATTTCGGCAGGCCGGCTTTCCGGAATCCTTCCGTGGCGGCGGGCAGGCCGTACTCGAAGATGGTGGCCACGCCGATCACCTCCACGTCGAACTTGACCACGTCTTCCGCGGCCTTCAGCACGCCTCCGCCCGTGGTGACCAGGTCCTCGGTGAACAGCACCTTCTGGCCGGCCTCCAAAGTTCCCTCGACCCGGTGTTCCTTGCCGTACCCCTTCTGGCCCGAGCGCGCGTACACCATCGGGAGATCCAGCCTTTCCGAAACCCAGGCCGCGAAGGGGATGGCGGCGGTCGCCGTTCCCGCGATGACGTCCGGGGACTCATCGAGGTCGTCGATGATCTCGAGAAAGGTGTCGATGATCACCTTCCGCTCTTCCCGGCGGGATATGATCAGCCGATTGTCGCAATATATCGGGGAGATGATGCCGGAACTGTAATGGTAGGGGGCTTCGACGTTGATGGTGACGGCTTTGATGTCGAGCAGCAGCTCTGCGATGGTTTTTCTGTTCATCAGTTCGCTTTGGCCTGGGCCACTTTCTCCTGGATCTTCATCAACGCCTGAATCACGTTTTCGGGCCGGGGCGGACAGCCCGGGATATACACGTCCACCGGGATGTACTGGTCCACGCCCTGCACCAGCGTGTAGGTATTGAACACGCCGCCGGACGAGGCGCAGGCTCCCATGGATACGACCCACTTGGGCTCCGGCATCTGGTCGTAGATCTTCTTGAGCACGGGCATCATCTTGATGGACACCCGCCCGGACACGATCAGCAGATCGGACTGCCGGGGGGAGAACCGGATGGCTTCGGCCCCGAAACGGGCCAGGTCGAAGCGGGAAGCCAGGGTCGCCATGAGTTCGATGGCGCAGCACGCCGTGCCGAAGGGCATGGGCCAGAGCGAGTTCTTGCGGGCCCAGCCGACCATCGCGTCCACCTTGGTCGTCATGACGTTTTCCTGAAGCTGGTCTTCTAATCCCATTCCAGGGCTCCCCGTTTCCATTCGTACAGGAATCCTATGACGAGCAGCAGGAAGAACACCCCCATGGCCAGCGCGCCGAATACCTGAAGATCGCCATAAACGACGGCCCATGGGTAGAGGTAAATGATCTCCACGTCGAAAAGAATGAAAAGAATGGCGATGAGGTAGAACTTGACGGAGAAGTTCTTCCGGGCGGAGTCCTTCAGCGGGACGCCGCATTCGTAAGGCGCGAGCTTGGAGGCGCTGGTTTTTTTTCTGCCGATGAAAGAGGAAAGGGTAACGATTGCGGCCGCGACGATCAGTACAAGCAGGACGAGCAGGATAAGGGGAAGGTATGACATGTAGTCGATTCGGGATAACCAGACAGATCGGTCGACAGAGGCTGCTTACAGGTACATCTATCCCTTAACTCGCCGATCAAGATAAACCGCCGGGGGGCGTTGTCAAGGACTAATCTTTTTTATTTGCGACGCCCTTGCAGGTTCTCCGAATCGATGGGCCGGCGGAACGATCGGTACTGCCGGTTTCGGTAACGGAAACGGGATGAACGCCGTCAGGAACGGAAGGTCCTCAGATCGCGCACGAAAGCATCGACGTCCGCGGTATCTTCTCTGTCCCGCCACATCCCGAACGCTTCGTTGAGGAAAGGCTGTGTAGTTGTAAACCGCATTCTTGCCCGAATTTGCGTGTAAAACACAGGTTTTCATTGTGCGCAGGTCCAAAACGCCGCAACGAACATATGAGACCCCACCCGAAGATGCACCTTGACGCCCCGCCTGTCGCTTTCTCATCTTATCCCTCACCAGTACGCCTCGAAGCACCTGATCACAGCGCCACGAGGTCAGGACCTGGCCTGCGCACTCCGCACAGGGACCAACGCGATAGTGGGCGTTTGTACTATGGAAAGGGAACGCATGACGGCGGAAGCACAGATCGCGGTAATCGGCGGCACCGGGTTCTACGGGATGGACGGGCTGACGGATCTCGAGGAGGTCCGGCCCGCCACACCCTTCGGCGATCCGAGCGACGCCATCGTGACCGGCACGCTCGAGGGCCGCCGGGTGGCCTTCCTGGCCCGTCACGGCCGGGGCCACCATGTCGGGCCGTCGGAGATCAACGTGCGGGCCAACATCTTCGCGCTGAAGACGCTCGGCGTCCGGTGGATCCTGTCGGTCAGCGCCGTGGGCAGCCTCCAGGAGGACATACGTCCCCGGGACTTCGTCATTCCGGACCAGCTGTACGACCATACCCGGCACCGCGCGACCAGCTTCTTCGGCGACGGACTCGTGGCGCACGTGGGCCTCGCCGACCCCTTCTGCGGCCTACTGCGCCGGTTGCTTGTCGAAGGGGCGGAATCGACGGGGTTGACCGTGCACGACGGCGGTACCTATCTCTGCATGGAAGGACCCCAGTTTTCGACCAAGGCGGAATCGAACGTATACCGGGGCTGGGGGTTTTCGGTCATCGGCATGACGGCCGCGCCGGAAGCCAAGCTCGCCCGCGAGGCGGAGATCTGCTACGCCGCCGTGGCGTGTTCCACCGACTACGACTGCTGGCACGAGGAACACGACTCGGTCACCGTCGACATGATCATCGAGAACCTGCACGCCAACGTGGAACAGGCGCGCCAGGTCGTCCGCCACGTCGTGCCGGCCATCCCGCTGGATAGCACGTGCCACTGTCACAACGCGCTGGCCAACGCCATCGTTTCCGACCGGGATGGGGTGCCCGCCGAAACCGTGGAGAAGCTGAAGCCCATCGTGGGCCGCTATTTCGAATAGGGATCAGGACGCCGGGCCAGTCCACCCACATGTCAGGACGCCAGCACGGCACGGACGCCGGGCCAGTCCACCCACATGTCGTCGCCGGGAGGCGCGCCTTCGTCCAGGTCGGCCCGCTTGTAGTCGTAGAGGACCGCCTGGCGGAGCCGGGAAGAACGGTTGTGGCCGACGGAATGGCCCATGCGGTGGTGCCAGAACACGATATCGCCGGCCCTGCCGTGGCAATCCATGTGGGGCATCCGGCTCACCTCGTCCTTGTGGGCAAGGTATGTGGGCGTTTTATCGAAAACATAGCGCCTGGTGAAGTCGTGGTAGAAAATCCGGTGGCTGCCCGGCCAGACGGTGAATCCGCCGCCGTTCGGCCCCACGTCGTCGATGTACCCGACGACGCCGAGGTGGAAGGGATGGGCGTCCACGTGGCAGCCCAGGGGGCGGGGCGGCGCGTCGCCCTCGGGCAGGACGCAGTAGATACCGCGGATGCGATCGGGTTCGACGAGCGTCCCCTCCCCGAGGAGCTGTTCCGCCATGCCCATCACGGAAGGGTCTTTGGCGAGCAGGCGGACCATCCAGTCCTCGTCGCCCGGTTGCCGGTACTTCCACATGTAACTGTGCCGGTGGGACGCGCCGTCGTTGACCGGCTCGGCGAAGGGGCCGACCCAGGTTTCCGGTTTCCCGCGTTCGAGGGGAGGCGGCAGGTTCCGCCACATGCGCTCACGGCCCCGGGCCATCAGGCCGGGGTCCAGCACGGCGCGCTTGATCAGGTAGCCTTCGCGCACGAAGAAACGGATGTCGTCGTCGGTTAGACGGACCATGGCCGTCATTCCCGTCGGTTCGGTTGGAAGTGGTCGCCTGAATATATGGGACGTACGCCCGAAAGTGGACGGTGAATATATGAAAAGAGCCTCGGTTCGTGTCAAGGAGGAACACGGCGTGAGGAAATGGATCGCCGCCGCGTCGCTACTCGCCCTGGGCCTGGCCCCCCGTATCGCCGCGTCGCTGCTCGTCCTGTGCCTGGCTCCACAGGCCGGCGCGGCCACCGACGGATACGTCCGGCTCGACGACGTGGATATACTCCATTACAGGATCCAGCTGGATATCGGCGAGACCGGCAGGGCCATCCGGGGCGAAACCACGATCCTGGCGGAGATGCTGGCCGGCGGCCGCGAGGTCCTGCCCCTCGACTTCGGCGCGCTCGAGGTGGACCGGGTGGCGGTCGACGGCGCCGGCGCGGCCTTTGCGCACCGGGACGGCCGGCTGCGCATCACGCTGGGAGACGGTTACGCCGAGGGCGACACGGTCTCGGTGGCCGTCTTCTATCACGGCGAACCCGTGGACGGGCTGTTCATACAGCGCAACAAGTTCGGGGACCGGTCGGTGTTCGCGGACAACTGGCCGAACCGGGCGCGGCACTGGTTCCCCGGGGTGGACCACCCCTACGACAAGGCCACGGTCGAATACATCGTCACCGCGCCGGCAGCCTACGACGTGGTGGCCAACGGCCGGCTGCTGGGAACGACGGCCGTCTCGCCGGATCGAAAGCGGACGCACTGGAAGACCGAGGCGCCCATACCCACCTACTGCATGGTGATCGGGGCGGCCCGCTTTTCCATTGTACGGCCGGGGTCCTGGCGGGGGATCCCCGTTTCGTACTATCTCTACCCCGAAGACCGCGAAGCCGGAACGACGGATTTTTCCCGTTCCACGGACATGCTGGCCTTCTACACCGAACTGATCGGCCCCTATCCCTACGCGAAACTCGCGCTGGTACAGTCCTCCACCCGGTTCGGCGGCATGGAGAACGCCAGCGCCATCTTCTTTGCGGAAATGAGCATAACGGGCACAAAGCGGAACGAACCCGTGGTCGCCCATGAGATCGTCCACCAGTGGTTCGGCGACTCGGTGACCGAATCCGACTGGCACCACCTGTGGCTCAGCGAGGGGTTCGCCACCTACTTCGGCGCGCTGTTTTACGAAGAAGCCGACGGAAAGGAGCGGTTTCAGGAGATGCTGGCCCGGAGCAGGTCCCGGTATTTCAGCGCGAACCGCCGCGCTCCGGCCCCCATATACAACCCGGCGATAACAGACCTGTTCGACCTGCTGAACGCCTACAACTACAGCAAGGGCGGGCTCGTGCTCCACATGCTCAGGGGCCTGATGGGAGACGAAGCCTTCTTCGACGGTATCCGTCGCTTCTACGCCGAGTACCGGGACCGGACCGTGCTGACCCGGGATTTCCAGGCCGTCATGGAAACCCGGGCCGGCAGGAAGCTGGACTGGTTTTTCGAACAGTGGATCCGCCGCGCGGGCCATCCGGTGGTCGAGGCGGCCTGGTCCTGGGACGAGGGGGCCGGGGAGGTTTCCGTCCGGGTCCGCCAGACCCAGCCGCAGGCGCCCTTCCGGCTGCCCGTCACCCTGGCCTTCGTGGCTGGAGACCGGGAACAACGGAGGCGGATCGAGCTGCGGGACCGGTCCCATGCCTTTCGTTTCAAACTGGATGAAGCGCCCGGGAAAGTCCTGTTCGATCCCGATGCCTGGCTGCTGGTGGAGGCACGGGTCAGGCGGGCTTCAGGATAGGCGTCCCGGACGAGAGGATTACCCGTGATTACGTAGCGGTGAGAAAAAATAGTTGACATTTCCGTAGGTTATGTTTTATTTGGTGTTTAGGATTTTGTCTCTGTCTCCTGCATGATCGTAAAACAACAAACGATGCGGCACGGATCAGAACCAACGGTCCTGCCGTTTTTCTATATGCGGGTTGCACGTCGGACAGAGACTTCGTTGTAGATGTATCTATACATGCCCGAAAGGTGGTGAGCAATATTGGCAGTCGGTAAAGTAAAGTGGTTTAACGACCACAAGGGCTACGGGTTTATCGAGCATGATGGTGGCGACGACGTCTTCGTCCACTACTCCGCGATCCAGGGAGAGGGTTTCAAGTCCCTTTCGGAAGGCGATGCGGTCGAATTCGATATCACGGAAGGGCCCAAGGGATTCCAGGCCGCTAACGTCGTGAAGCAGTAGAGCGGCACAAGTCCCCGACGAAACGACAAGGCGCCGGAGCAATCTGTTCCGGCGCCTTTTTTATTGGCCGCGGACGCTCCCGGCCGCGGACGCTCCCGGCCGCGGACGCTCCCGGCCGCGGACGGTCCCGGCCGAGGACGGTCCCGGCCGATGTGTCGCGGGTCCGCGCGATCCGGATAAAGCAGCTGCCCCTGCTATCCGCCAATACGATACCGCAGCCCCAGGGTGATACCCCAGAAATGGGCGGGGCTTCCCTCGATGTCAAACTGAATGGGCATTTCGGAGCCGGTTCCCGGCGTCGGCCCCACGATGGATTCGTGTCCCCGCAGCAGCCTCCACTGGTTCTCTCCGGCCAGAAACTCGCCGGTCCAGCCGAATCTGAATTTCAGGTCCGCCGAAAACCGATCGTCCATGGCGATGTCCACGCCCGCGACGAGCTGGAAGCCGAACATCCTGTCCGACAGCGTATCGTCCGCCAGCGTCGCCAGTCCGGCCGCATGGGTATTGCGTCCGAGCCGCCGCATCTTTTCCCGGTCGTTCGTCCGGATCGACGCCGCGGAATAGAACATCCGCTGTCTCGTAAGTCCCGCTCCCGCACCGACGTACGGCGTGGCGTCCTGAGAAAGCCGTCCCTTCAGGTCGTAGTAGACGTTCGCGAACAGGTTGTCCGTCCGGAAATCGCTCATCTTCTCGCTGCGCTCCACGAACTCCGCCTGCTTCGGGTCGCCCGGGACGTTGAGCGACAACAGCACTCCGCCCTGTCCCCTGCGGAAGTACTCGACCTCGATGCGCAGCGCCTTCAGGGCATAGCCGGCCTGGACTCCCGCCACGACGCCGTTTCCGAGATCGAATGTATTGGGACTCGCCGGCAGCACGCGGGGCGCGCATTCGGACAGCGGCAGGGGTACCCGGGTCCCGTCGTTCAGGGTCTCGCCGGGAAGCCACTGGTCGCAGTTCGTGGGGATGCCGTTGTTGGTCCGCGTGGACTCGTAATCCCCGGGAAGGGATACGCCGGCCTGCAAAGCGAAATAGAATCCCTGGCGGCCGACTTTCTCCCCGGTTTGCGCGGCGGAATCCGCCGGGAAGGGAAGGATGGCCAGCATGCACAGGACCGATACCGGGACGGCTGACTTCTTCAGCATGTTCGAACTCCTTTTCCTGGAAGGTTGGTTCCTGGATGAAAATATTTTAAGGAAAGGCGGTTTACAAGCGATTTGGTGCGTCGGATCGGGCCAGGCTCAGGGAGAGGACAGCCATGCCGCGTACGAGATGTTGCCCTTGACAGAACGAGCCGGGCTTTTCAGATTCCCGTCGGTTTCGCCGCCGATCACCTGAATGTCCACGCAGTCTTCAAACACCCGGCCTCGCCGAATAAGAAACATGAAAACTCCGTTCGCAAAAAGACCATGCGATTCCCCCGGCGTTTCGTTGGTACGCAAAGCGGTTACCGTTCACTTGCCGGCGGTCCTGACCGCATTATGCGTGGTTTTCGCCTGCACACCGGGTGAATCGGTCGCGCAGGAAGCGGTACCACGCGACGGGGCCGGAGCGCGGCAGGATACGGACGACGCAGATACGCCCGGCGCGGCAGACGCGCCGCGGAACCCGGCCACCACGACGCAGGAACAGGCCGACGCGCCGCGGGACCCGGCCGCCACGACGCGGGACCCGGCCGACGTGCCCCAGGAACAGGCCGCCACGCCGCGTGAAAAGGCCGACGCGGACGCGCGCGGCACGGCCGACGTGCCGATCCTGATGGAAGAGGTCGTGGTCACCGCCAGGAAGCGCGAACAACCCGCCTTTGAAGTCCCGCTCTCCCTGTCCACGATCCAGGAAGGGAAGTCCGCCGTGCTCCGTTCTTCGGGCATGGACCTGCGGTTCCTGTCGAACCGGGTGCCCAGCCTGCATATGGAGTCCTCCTACGGCCGGATTTTTCCCCGCTTCTACATACGGGGCCTGGGCAACACGGACTTCGACCTGAACGCCTCGCAGCCCGTTTCCGTGGTCTACGACGGCATCGTACTCGAAAATGCGTTGCTGAAGGGTTATCCCGCGTTCGACCTGGACCGGATCGAGGTGCTTCGCGGTCCCCAGGGATCGCTCTTCGGACGGAACACGCCGGCCGGTATCGTCAAGCTGGAATCGGCCCGGCCGACCGAGGAGCCGGAGGGATTCGGACGCCTGGGCTACGGACGGTTCAACAGCGTCAACTTCGAAGGCGCGGTATCCGGACCGCTCGGATCACCTGAATTCACCGCCCGGCTTTCGGTGTTGGTCCAGCGCCGGGGCGACTGGGTGGCCAACGAACACGACAGTCCGAACGAAGCGCTCGGGGGGTACCGGGAACTGGCCGGACGGCTGCAGCTGCGCTGGAAGCCGTCGCCGGATCTCGAGGCGCTGTTCAATGTCCATGGCAGGGAACTGGACGGCTCCGCCCGGCTGTTCCGCGCCAATGCCATCGTACCGGACCGGGGCGGACTGGTGGATGGGTTCGCCCGTGACCGCATCGCCATCGACGGACGAAACACGCGGGAACTGAACGCCCATGGCATGACGGTGGAGGTGCGTTACCGGGCGGGCGCACACGAGCTGGTTTCCCTCACCGGCATGGAACGTCTCGAGAGTTTCTCCCGCGGCGACATCGACGGCGGCTTCGGCGCCGTGTTCAGCCCGCCCAGCGGGCCGGGCGTGATCCCCTTTCCATCCGAAACGGCGGGGGGCATCCCCTTCCTGCGCCAGGTCAGCCAGGAAATCCGGCTGGTCAGCCAGGAACACCGGCGTCTCGATTACCTGTTAGGCCTGTACTATCTGCACGAATCGGTGGACATCGAAGATTTCAACTACGATACCCTGGCCGGCGGGACGCCCGACGGATACACCAGGCAACACCAGAAGGCCGAGGCCTGGGCCGCGTTCCTGTCCACCACCCTGCACCTGGGCGACGCCGTGGAGCTGGGCAGTGGACTGCGGTTTTCCCGCGACGCGAAGGACTATACGGCGAGGCGGGTCGAAGCGCCGTCGGCTACCGGCGCCGGTGGGATCGGCCCGATTCACAGCAATCCGACCGACAGCGCGTGGAGCGGCGACCTGAGCATGCGATACGCGGCGTCACCGAACGTGCAGACGTACGTCCGCGCCGCCCGGGGATTCCGCGCGCCGAGCATACAGGGCCGCCTGCTGTTCGGCGACATGGTCTCCGTGGCCGGCCCGGAGACCATACACTCCATCGAAGGCGGTGCGAAAATGCGGCTGTGGGACGGCCGCCTCCACGTCGACCTTTCCGCGTTTCACTACCGTCTGCACAATCAGCAACTCACCGCGGTGGGCGGCGAAACCAATTTCAACCGGCTGGTGAACGCGGAACGTACCCTGGGAAGGGGATTCGAAGCGGAAATGACCCTCGCGCCGCGGGGCCGGCTGCGCCTTACCACCGGACTGAGCTACAATCATACCCGTATTGATGACGACGAACTCGCCGTGCAGGCCTGCGGAGCCCCCTGCACGGTGCTGGATCCCCCGGGGCGGGAGGCCGGCACGGTACGGATAGGCGGCAACGGCCTGCCCCAGGCGCCCAGGTGGATAGCGGACGCCACCCTGCGCTACCCCGCGGCCCTGCCCGGCGGCTCCTTCCTGGTGGCCACGGCCGACCTGGCCTACCGCGGCGCGGTGCGGTTTTTTCTCTACGATTCCGTGGAGTTCAGGGACGATCGAAAGCTGGAGTGCGGGGTCCGCCTTTCCTACCTGGCGAGGGGAACCGGGCTGGAGATCTCGCTGGTCGGCCGGAACATCTTCGACGACGTATCGCTCACCGGCGGTATCGATTTCAACAACCTGACCGGATTCGTGAACGAACCGCCCTACTGGGGCGTGGAACTGGCACGTCAGTTCTGAAGCGGGACGATGGGATTCGGACGACGCTTTATTCCCTTGACACCGGGCGCGAAATCGGACACGTATTTATGTTACAGATCGTTAAGCATATACGTAAGCATACCGTTTAAGCATATAAAGGACAGGCATTGATTCATGCGTAGCGCCGGAGATGCCGGCGATACCCGCGGCATGTGCGCAAGGCGGATAACAACCTGGGAGAGAAGATGTTAAGATTCGCGGAAGAGATCATGCTGCTGACGCTCGACGACGACGGGAAGTTCCTGGGGGTGCCCGACCGCCTCATGCGGTATGGTCTTGCCGGCGGCGTGCTGATGGACCTGGCCCTCGAGAACCGTATCGACACCGACGTCGACAAGCTGGTCCTCGTGGACTCGAACCCCCTGGGCGACAACCTCCTCGACCCCTTGCTGGCGGATATCGCGGCGTCATCCGAAACGCACGGGGCTCGGTACTGGATCGAGCACGCCGTAGACCGTGCCGACGACACGCGGGAGACGGCTATCGACCGTCTCGTGGAAAGGGGCATCCTGAGCAGGGAAGAAGGTCAGTTCCTGTGGGTGTTCCGGTCGCGGCGCTACCCGACCATCGACGGAACGGCCGAGCGTGAAGTCAAGCTCCGGATCATGGAAGTGCTGTTCAGCGACATGATCCCCGGTCCGCGCGACGTCGTGATCATCAACCTGGCCCACGCGTGCAACCTCTTCAAGGAGATCCTGTCCTCGCGGGAACTCGCACAGGCCGCCGAACGCATCGACCAGGTGCGCAAGCTGGACCTCATCGGCCAGGCCATGTCGCGGGCGATCTCGGATATCGAACTTTCCCTGACCCTCGCGGTGGAACGCGGCTATTACATGTGATGCGGGGTTCGATCGGCCTGCGACCGGCCGCCAGTCGGCGGGTGGTAGGCCGACGCCCGGCGCGCGGGTCGCTGTCGGGGCGCGGTGGCGGGTGATGTGCGTCGCGCGCTCCGTGCCGCCCGTGCCGCCCGGCCTTCCTACCGGCCGTGGCACCGCTTGTATTTGAGTCCGCTTCCGCACGGGCAGGGATCGTTCCGCCCCACCGTACTGAACGCGCGCTGCCTGTCGAGTTCGGCTTCGCGCCGGCGGATGTAGGACATCACGTTGGCGGGGGCCCGCCTGTGCCGCAGTTCATTGGCCATGAACCGCATGGGGCCGTCGATGTGGTGGAAGAAGGCCTTGTACCCCTCGCACAGGTAGTTCAGGCCTGGTTCGCCGTCCGGCGTGTCGATGATCCGGTTCTTCGGACATCCCCCGTTGCAGATGAACCGCACGTCGCATGACAGGCAGTACCCGGGCAGCGTGTCCAGCTTGGCCTGCCCGAAGGCCCGCTGCTGCTCGGACAGGACCATATCCATCATGGGAATCTCGGTGATGTTTCCCAGCCTGTAATCCGGCTCGACATAGTGGTCGCAGGCGTAGAGGTCCCCGTTGTGCTCCAGGGCGAGGGCGTCGCCGCAGGTCTCCATGAAAATGCAGAGGCCCGCGCTCTGGCCGGACCACGCGGCGAGCGACACGTCGAAGATCTGCACGTACATTTTCCCCACGTCCCGCCGCACCCATTCGTCGAAAATCCGGATCAGGAAACGGCCGTACTGCTTCCCCGTCACCGACCGGTCCGTCACCTCGTTGCCTTCCTGGTACCCCGTATCGTTGTCCCGCTCCACGATGGGGATGAACTGGATGAAGCGCGTCTTCACCACGTCCCGCATGAAGCGGTAGACCTCGACGGGATGGTCCGCGTTCGCCGCGTGCACCGTGGTCAGGATATTGAACTCGACGTCGTGGGACCGCATCAACTCCGCCGCCCCCATCACCGCGTCGAAGGTGGGCTTGCCGCCCTTGTCGACCCGGTACGCGTCGTGCAGCGCCCGGGGTCCGTCCAGGCTCAGTCCGATCAGGAAGTCGTTCTCGTGGAAGAAGCGGCACCAGTCCGCGTCGAGGAGCGTACCGTTGGTCTGAAGGGAGTTGAAGAGCCGGGTGCCGGGCTTCTGGTGTTTCTTCTGGAGCTCGACGGCTTTCTCGAAGAACTCCAGTCCCATCAGCGTGGGCTCGCCGCCCTGCCAGGCGAAGGTGACTTCCGGCACCTGCTGGGCTTCGATGTACTGCCGGACGTATTCTTCGAGCAGGTCTTCGGACATGCGGAACCCACTGCCCGGATACAGGTCCTCCTTGGCGAGGAAGTAGCAGTACTTGCAGTCGAGGTTGCAGATGGCCCCCCGGGGTTTCATCATCACGTGAAAAGCCGGGACCGGGACCGGATCTCCCCCGGCGGAAGGCATGGCCGAGGCGGGCACTGCGGTTGAAGTTGCAGCGGTGGTTGCTTCGACGGAGTTCACGATCTGTGGGCGCCTTTTTGGGATTTTGAGCGAGACTGCCGAAGGGTGATTGGACTCATCTGCGGCCGCGGCCGATCCACGGGTCCAGCACTTCGCGCGGATGGCCGGGAAACCCGCGGACCCCGCGCGACCGGTCGAACTGGTACACGCGCGGAGCCTTCCACTTCGTGTATGGGAAGGACCGCAGGCGGCCGCCGTCCAGCGCGTCGGAAGCGCCGGGATGTCCGCACGCGTCCACGCCCCGCCGGCGCAGTCCGTCCGCCACATCCCGGTCGGCCGCGATCCGGTTAACCACTTCGTCCGGATCATCGGTCGTGTTGAAAAGTTGCTCCCGGACGCCGTTCGCCAGGTAAATATACTTCCAATCGCCGCTTCGGACCATGATTTTGAACCGGTCCGTCCCCGGCTCGCCGTAGAAACCGAACAGGGTCTCCCTGGGCGGCGCGGCGCCATCGACCGCGCCGAGCACGTCCACGCCGTCGCGAACCCGGGTCTCTCCGGCCGCGTGGGTGGCGATGGCGAAGAGATCGGTCAGGCAGACCAGGTCGTCTCGTCGGACGTCGCGCGGCAGCCGGTCGGGCCAGCTGACCAGGAAGGGCACCCGCGCCGAGACGTCGAAGAAACTCTCCTTCTGCCATGCCGAGTGGTCGCCGAGGTGGTCGCCGTGATCGGAGAAAAAGCAGATGAGCGTGTTATCTGCGTCCTCCCGGGCCTCCACGGCGTCCAGGATCCGGCCCAGGCAATCGTCGATATAGGTGATCTCGCCGTAGTACCGGGCCTTGAGCACCCGGGCCAGGGCGTCGTTGATCTCGTCCGCCCAGATCACCCGGTTCATGAAGGGGATCTGTTCGTCCAGGTGGTCGACCTTCAAGTCGCCGCGCACCGGACCGGGCATGCGGTCCGGGTCGTAGATCCGGTTGAAGGGCACGGGCGGCGCGAAGGGCGGATGGGGTCCGATGAAGGACACGAAGCCGAAATACGGCCGGCCGTCGGTCTGCCGCAGCGCCTCGATCGAGCGGTCGGCCGCCCAGGATTCCACGGTAAGGTGGGCGGGCAGCGGACTGGCCTGCGGCATGTAGTACATCTCGGTCCGCTCCCCCATCAGCGCCTCGATATAGTCGAAGTCCGGATACTCGCGGGCGATCCAGCCCGCGTAGGCTTCCCCGCTGCGCTGCTCCGGACTGCCGTAGAGTTCCTCGCTGTGGAGCTGGGACGCGTAGCCGATATCCTCGTTCCACGGGGCCGTGTGGAACTTGCCCACGCCGAAGGTGCGGTAGCCCGCCCCCGCGAGGGTCCGGGCGAGGTAATCTCCGCAGCGGCCCTCGAGCGTGTCCGCCTGCCCGGGAACTGGCGCGGAACGGCTGTTGCTGAACACGCGGGTCGTGGGCGGATCGCATCCCGTACGGATGGTCGTCCGCGCCGCCACGCAGACGGGACAGGTGGAATAACCCTGTGTAAATGAAACGCCCCGGCGTACCAGCCGGTCCATGTTGGGCGTATGGATGAGATCGTTTCCCAGCGCGGCGATGGTATCGAATCGCTGCTGGTCGGTCATGATGAAAAGGATGTTGGGCCGGGTCATGAGGGTTCCTTCACCGGTGGCGCCAGATGCGGCCCACCGCGTCCGGCCTGGTGTCGCCTGAGGGGCCTTACCGCGCCTGCCGCCGTATGCGTCCCTGCCTTACCGCGCCTGCCGCCAGACGCGGCCCACCGCGTCCAGCTTGGCGTCGCTGAGGTATCCGTACCGGTTGATCCAGACCCCGTCGGCCGGACTCTCCGCCACTACGCGGAAGCGCCGGACGAAATCGTGGTGGGGTCCGTATCCGTGCATCAGCGGCGTAACCAGCGCGCGTCCGTCCACCTCTGCGCAGACCTGCTCGATCCGCCGCCGCTGCGCTTCGTCGGGTATGGGGTGAGGTTCATCGGGTCCGGGATATCCGTATTGATCGATCCGGCTGGCCGTGATTCCGTCGCCCAGGTCGAAGAGATGGGCAAGGGACCGCACGAGCAGCCCTTCGTCCAGGCCGGGATTGTGTTCGAGCAGCGCCCTGCCCCAGAATTCCACCATGACCGACCAGTGCATGGTATACAGCTTGGGGGACACGGCGCCGCAAAACTCGGGCGCTCCGCGGAAATCGAAACCGGTCCACAGGGTGAGCGGAAACATGAAGGCGTTGGCCGAGAGTTCCTTTTCGGGTCCGCCGCAGTCCGTGACGACGGTCCTCCAGTGGCGCAGCAGGTCATTGGACAGGGCGGATTTCAGTCGAAGCCATTCCGCGATGCCGGGAAAGGACCGGAACAGGGCGGCCAGCGTGGCGGCGCCCCGTCCGGGACCGCCCAGGTCGAGCAGGTCCCGGTTCCGCAGCTTGCCGTGCAGATAATCGAATGCCGCCCTGACTTCTTCGTGGATGGCCGAGTAGTCGAAAGCGTTTTCCGCGGCCCAGCGCCCCACCTGGGGATTGAAATCCTGGAAGGCCTCGTCCAGCTTGTAACAGGGGTACTCCGGCCAGTCCGGCCGAAAGCCGGTTACCCGGGGATACTGCTCCAGCAGGTCGCGCACGTAAGCCGCGACGTACGCCCGGATCGCCTCGCTGGCGAGACATCCCGTGTCGGCCATGCGGTCCGGCAGCTGCCCGTCCGGCCGCCTCGGCCGGTCCTCGTCCAGGAGTCCCGGCGGGGTCGCCCCGCTCAGTTGAAGGTACACCTCGAGACCCCGGTCCAGGGCCGCGTCGATGAATCGTCCGACCAAATCACCGTGCGCGTCGGTCAGGTCGTTGGGCTTGCGTGGCTTGTACGGGGTACCGGCATAGTACGAAGTCCGGGGGTGGTAGCTGGGCGCGCTCCGGACCCAGAGCGAACGGCGGCCCCAGAGCGGCCGGTCGAAGAGCCGTGGGCTGCTCCCGGCGTCGCTGGGCGGCTGGAAGGAACCGGTCCCCTCCTCCGACGGCGCGGTCACCGTGGGATTCAGGGCCACGGCCGTGGCGCCCGCCCTGTCGACGAGGTTGTCCAGCACGGCGTCCACCCCCTCGTTCAGGATGAAGTCGGCCAGGACGGTTATGCCCAGCAGTCGCTTTTCGCTCATTCTACACCCTTCGGTCGCCGGCCGCCTACAGCTCATCGCCGGACGACATGGCCTCAAGCTGCGCTGCCACGAATCGATCCGCGCGGTCGTTTTCGCCTTCCGGATCGCAGATCGATCGGAGTTTCCTTTCCAGGTCCGCGGCCACCTCCGGGAACGCGCCGTACGCGTTCCGCAACTCGTCGGGGTCCCGGTCGAGGTCGAAGAGCTGATGCGGCGCGTCCACGTGATGGATGTACTTCCATTTCCCTTTTCGGACCATGAAGGCGCTGTGACGGATACCGTGGCCGTGATACTCCGAGAAAACCACGCGCTGGTCGTCATGATCGGGCATGCCCTGCAGAGGCCGGCCCACCCAGTTCGGCGGCCGCTCGGCGCCGGCCGCCTCGAACAGGCTGGCCTGCACGTCATGGAGGTCCACCGGCGTCGATACCCGCACGCCGGACGAGAAGCCGGGTCCGGCCGCGATGCACGGGATACGGCTCGCGTCCTCGTAGAGCGAGCACTTCCACCACATGCCGAACTTGCCGAGCATCTCGCCGTGGTCGGAAGTGTAGATGACATTGGTGTCGTCGTACCGGCCCGAACGCTTCAGCGCTTCGACGAGCCGCGCCAGTTGCCGGTCCACGAAGGTCACGCAGGCCAGGTATCCCCGGCGCTGCCCCCGTACCTGTTCCTCGGTGAACGCTCCGGTCTCGAAATGCTCCCGGACTTCCCGTGCCCTGGGATGGTTCGCGGTCTCCTGATCGGCTCCGAATTCCGGCAGATCGCCGCCCTGCGGATAGAGGTCCCACAGTTCCTGCGACGTGTAGTGGGGGAAGTGGGGATGGATGATGTTCACCGACAGCGTCCACGGCCGATCCAGCGTCGGCGCGACGTTCGAGATCCAGTCGATGGCCGCATCGACGCGTTCCAGGTCGACCCGGAGATGGGATTCCTTCACGCCGAATTGGGCAGCCCGTTCCGCGGCCCCACGCCGGACCCGGAAAGGACGGCGGCCGATCTCCGGATCGCCGGCCCCCATGTTCTCCCCCGCGCGCCGGGTCTCACGGAAACCCAGTTCGCCGCCCGGCGCGAAAACGTGCGTCTTGCCCACGTGCACGGAATACACGTCCTGTTCCGCGAGCACGCGGCCGTACGTGGGGATGTCCGGATCGACGCCTATCCTGCAATTGGAGTACGCCTGTATCTCATGGACCCTGCGGCCCGACATGAACGCGGACCGGCTGGGCGTGCACAGGGGCGAGGGGCAATAGGCGTTCCTGTACGTGACGCCGTTTTCCGCCAGGCTGTCCATGGCCGGGGTCTGCACGAAGGGATGGCCGTAGACCGAAGAGTAGAACGGATTGTGCTCGTCGGAAACGAGCAGGAGGACATTGGCCAAGGATAGACCTCATTTCCCTTCCAGAAAGGACTTGAGCGGCACGTCCTCCTCTTCCGGCAGGTAGTAGCTCAGCGCGTCGCCCACCTCGCCGATCAATTGCTTCTGCAGGGGCGTGCACCGGTCCACGAGCGACCGCGGCATCTGGATATAGTCCATGGGCTTGACCCACCGGTAGGCATACCCCATGAAGATGGTCCTGCGGTCGTGGCCACTCCAGTTCTTCCCGATGCTGTGGAAGGTGCGTTGCTCGAACAGGAAGGCGCTTCCGGCGGGCAGGTTCATCTGGATGGCGCCGTAGGGCCATCCCGTGGCCGGATCCCGGGGAGGCTCTCCCGTGATCCGGTTGCTCCCGGGCACCAGCGAAGTGGCCCCGGAGGCGGGGTCCGTCTGGTCGCTGAGCACGTAGGCGATCTTCAGCAGGATGCGGGGATGGGGTTCCTCCATTTCGACGAAGGACCGGCCGCCGTCGCGGTGCATGCCGTGCCCGCGCCTGGCCTCCTCGGTGGGTTCGGGTCCCGATGGCAGCACGATGAGGTGGGAGGTGATCATCTGGATGTTCCAGCTCAGCGCGCCCCAGGCCAGGTGGACCGTCGCCGGCCAGTCGAGCAGCTGCAGAAAGGCGTCGTGGGCCACGATGCAGTTCCGCATGTTCAGCTGGCCGTCTTCCGGCAACCCGCCGTCCTTCCGGACGCGGTCGTACACTTCGTCGATGGCCCCGTTCAACTCCCCGACGACGGCTGGAGGCAAAGCGTCCTCTATGACCAGGTAGCCGTACTGGTCCAGGTGTTCCCGCTGCGCGTCGGTCATCTCGGTGTATCGGTGTCCGTTTTCCATTGGCTGGCCTGCCTGTTGGTCGATGGATTCAGTAATCGATGCGGCGGTCGCTCCCCACGGCTTCCCGGCCGATGTAGATGTCGAAATACGTGTTCGCGTTCCGGTAATTGGGAAAGTTCCCCCACCGGTCCTCCCTGAATCCCTTCAGCCAGGGCTTGCGCAACTGGTAGGCCTTGACGTGCCACAGGAAGACGGCGCCGGCCTCGGAGGCGAGAATCCGCTCGGCCTCGTCGTACATCGCCATGCGCGCCTCGGGGTTCAGCTCCCCGGCGGCCGCGTCGATCAGCCGGTCGAAGTCCGGGTTCAGCCAGTCGTGGCGCGTATAGCCCCGGGGCTGGGAACGCCAGATGATGCCCAGCATGCTGTGGGGATCGGGAAAGTCGTAGTTGAACCCGATGAGGCTCATGGGCATGTCCCAGTTGTACATGGCCGCCCGGTACGCGGCCCCTTCCGTGTTCCGGATGCCGATCTGGATGTTCAGGTTCTCCTTGAGCATCTCCTGGATCGCCTGGGCGGCCTGGCTGATGGACGAAGCGGGCGTCGCGTCGGCGAGCCAGATGTCCATCCGCGGGAAACCCCGGCCGTCCGGATAGCCGGCCTCCGCGAGCAGTTGCCGGGCGAGGTCCGCGTCGAACCGCTGGTGGTCCCCGTACTTGTCACCGACATAGCCGGGGAAATGAAGCGGCAGCATGGTATAGGCGGGTATCATCATGCCCTGGAGAATCGTCTCGTTCAGCGACACCTTGTCGATGGCGTGGGCGAAGGCCTGCCGGACCTTGACGTTGTCGAAGGGGGGTTGGCGCGTCCGGAAGAACAGGTAGATCGTCGTGAACTGGTCGTAGGTCCACGCCGTTTCGCTCCACTCCGGGTCGCCGCGCAGGCCGCCGTAGACCATGGGACTGATGTCGATTACGTCGATCTCGTCGTTCTCGTAGGGCAGCAGCCCCATGTCGTTCGCCGCGCTGACCGAGCCGACCATGGCGTTGAATATGCGGACGATCTGGCGGAGATGCCCGGGGTTGGTCCCCTCGTAATAGGGATTCAGGCCGAACGTCATGTACTGGCCCGTCTTCCAGGTCTCCAGCTGGAAGGGGCCGTTGGTCAGGCAGGTGCCGGCAAGGGCCCACTGGTCCCCGTACTTCTCGACCTGCCACGGCGGGACGGGCGCGGAGGTCAGGTAGGCGGTGATGTGGGGCAGGAAGGCGCAGGACTGCTCCGTCTCGATGACCAGCGTGTAGTCGTCCAGGGCCCGCACGCCCACGGTGTCGACGTCTTCGGTCTCCCGCTGGTTGTATGCCCGGGCGCCCTTGATGTCGTAGTAGAGGAAGGCGTAGACGTTGCCCGCGTTGGGATGGAGGAACCGCTTGAAGGTGAATTCGAAGTCGTGGGCCGTGACGGGACGGCCGTCGCTCCATCGCCCGTTCCGACGCAGGTGAAAGGTCCACGTCTTCCCGTCCCCGGTCGTCTCCCACGACTCCGCCGCGCCCGGTATGAGTTCCCCGTTCAGTCCGAACATGACGAGCCGCTCGAAGTGGAATTCGCTGCCGCCGGCGACGTAGATCGAGACGCCCTGGTCCATGCTCTTGGGTTCGGCGGCCATGTACCGGAACACCTGGTACTCGAGGGGTGCGGCATCGTCGGGTAGACGTTCCATCAACGCGGCGTGGGCCGCCTCTTTCATCTCGGCGGTCTGCCCGAAGAACAATTCGGGAGCGCTGTCGTCGGTTTCAGCGGGGTCGGGCTGCCCGCCGCAGTGCGCCAGCTGAAGCGAGCAGGCGAGCAGGAGGACCGCCGCCGGATAACGAAACAAGGATCGAGTGTGCTTCATGGTTGCGTCTGCCTGTGCGCCGGGCGAGAGGCCGAGCCAGCTTACGCGCAGGGCGGATGGGTTCGTCAGCCTGCGCGCCGGGCGGATGGGTTCGTCAGCCTACGCGCCGGGCGGGTCGGTTCGTCAGCCTACGCGCCCGGCGGATCGATTCCCAGGCGGGTGAACTGTTCCGGCATGGCCTCGCAGTCGGCAAGATGCCCGGCGATACGTTCGGTGAAACGCGCTTCCAGAACCGGATCGTCGATCGGATGCTCCTGGGCGGGATCTTCCACCACGTCGAACAGCTGGTTCCGGCCCGCGTAGGACGCCTCGTCGGGATGGTGCCGCGGCACCTTGCCCTCCGTGGGGATCTTGTAGAGCGGCAGGTTGTACGTGTGGCCGAAGTAGCGGCCCGTTTCCACCCGGTCGTACACTTCCCTCGGGTACCAGCGATTCAACCCGCCGGTGGGCATGGCCGTATAGGCGTACAGGGGCCCCGCGTCTTCGTTCACCGGGTTGCGCATGTACACGTAACGGCCGTCGGTAACGTTCATCGCCATGCCGAAGTACCCGAATATGCCGTCCGTGCGCGCTCCTTCGCCGTCCGGTCGCGCTCCTTCGCCGTCCAGCGTCGCTCGTAGCGAACGTCCCTGTACATGGGGCGGCGGTTGCGTATCGAAGTAGTCGAGGAAGGTGGGCATCAGGTCGATGGTCTGCGTGAGCGCATCGGTCCGCGTACCGGCCCGCTCGTTGCCGGGAAGACTGGCGATCAGGGGGATGCGGACGATCTCGTTGTACAGCGGCATGATGTTCTTCATCCAGAAGTCGTGCTCGGCCAGCATGGTCCCGTGGTCCGTGGTGAACACGACCAGGGCGTCTTCCCACAGCCCGAGTTCGTCGAGGGTATCGAAGATCCTGCCGACCCAGTGGTCCGTCATCGTAAGCAGACCGGCGTAGCACTTCCGGACGTGGTCGATGGCCTCGGGCGATTCGCGCACTTCATCGTAGCTGGGCCAGTCGAAGAAGGGTCCGTCGTAATCGTCCTGGTACATGGACCGGTACTTCTCGGTGCAATAGAAAGGCTCGTGGGGATCGAAGATCTCGACCTGGAGGAACCAGTCGTCGGCCGCCCGGTTCGTCTTCAGCCACTCGATGGCCGCCTGGGCGGTTTTCGGTCCGGAGAAATCCTCTTCGCGCCGCTGCAGCTTGCGGTTGCCGAAATTCTGCTGCGTAAGCTGTCCGATGTGATCCGGCAGGGCCATGCGGTCCACGTGGGACGCCCACCAGTCGTTCTCCTGGCCGCGGAAGAAGTCCCACGTATTGAACGCCGTGTGGTAGTTCTCCCCGCCCAGCTCGAAGTAGTGGTAGTGGTCGGTCAGCAGGTGGGTGAAGACATCGTTCTTCCGCAACTCGCCCGGCAGGGTGTCGTCGTAGGGTTCGATGGGGCCCCAGCCCCGGTAGATGAAGTTGTACCGCCCGGTCATGAATTCCCGCCGAGCGGGCATGCAGGGGAGCGATCCCACCCAGTGGTTGTCGAACACGACGCCCCGCTCCGCCAGGCGGTCGAGGGCCGGCGTGTGGACCCAGCCGTTGCCGTAGGCGGGCAGGTAGTCCCTGCGCACGGTATCCAGCACGATGAATACGCACTTCATGCCGACTCGTCTTTCTTGCCGTAGCTGTGTCCGCCCAGGATGGCCTTGACTTCGTCGGCCGACCGGGCGTTCTGGAACGCGGTGATTCGTACTTCCTCCTCGGCCGCCAGGGCCGTGACGTTTTCGAGGACCGCATCCAGCTTGCCCGCCGGGAACTTGCAGGCGCCGTTCTCGTCCATGTGGATGATCTCGCCGGGGGCCACGTCCATCCCGCCCACGGAAACGGGCACGTTAACGGCATGTACCGCCATGTCCCCGTGGCCCGGGGTCACGCCGCTCAACAGGTACTGGAATGCCATGGGCCGGATCTCGTCCACATCCCGGGAGGGGCCGTTGGACAGCATCCCGACGCATCCCACCGCCTTGCTGGCCGAAGCCATGTTGCCGCCGGCCAGTCCCACCTTGCCGGCGATCTCGGGCGGGTATTTCTGCTGGATCACGAGTATCGTCGGCCGGGGAGATTCGTCCAGCGCGTCTATGATATCTATGAAAGAGAGGTTTTTAAAGCCGGGTTCGGGCAGGCCGAAGACGCACGTGACGGCATAACCCACGGTGCGCCCGAGTTCGGGATAGATGCACTTGATCGTCTGATCCGTGTACCAGTTTTCCGACCAGGGGTTGTACAGGCCCAGGCAGAGGGGGTGGGTCGGATAGGTCGCCACCACGTTCGTGATCGACGGGGTATCGAACTGCTTCAGCGCTTCCAGCGCCTCCTGCGAGGACCGCGCGGACATGCGTTGCTCCTTCCGGGATGCTTACGGCGGCGGACAGGAAATAGAACAGGCGGAACGGTGGATTGAACCCGGTGAATATGGTCCTGAACCGCGTGGGTGTCAAGCCGGTAATCGGCCCGGCCGGCCGCGGGTGTTCGACAGTCCTTCGGCGACGGGATAGGACGTTCCCACGGCGACGGGAACCCGCCGGCCTAACCGGACTGCAGCGACCGCTGCCAGAGCGCCGTGGAGTAGAATTCGTACGACGCGGCCTTGTCCGGGACGTCGACGAGGTGGACCGTAAACCGGCACGGCACGCCGTTGTCGGGAAGATAGTCCCTGAAGAAGCCGCTGTACGCCCGGGCATAGGCTTCCTTCAGCCTGTCCTGCTCGGCGGCGTACCCCACCGGGTCCACAAGGGGATTGGGCGACTTGGGCTGGCATCCGAAGGCGTGCACCTCGATGAAATCCACTTCCCGGAGCGATTTGCACAGGCCGGCGTCGATCAGCCATTTCTCCCAGCTTAGAAAGACGAGCGGGATCTCCTCTTCCGGTTCCATCGAGACCAGTTCATCCCGCTCCAGCACGCCCTTGGCCGAATAGCCGCCCGTGAGACCGGCGAAATAGATCTTAAGGTCGCCGTCCGGCTGCTCTTCGGTCACCAGGGCCGACAGCACCGGGCTGTCCCCGTGGTAGTAATAGGTCAACTTGCCGCGTTTCCTGATGTTGAAAGCCATTGAATCTCCTCGATGAAGTGGTGATCCGCTGTGGTTATCCGGCGTTCGGGCCGCGCCGGACCACGCGCCATGCCATGTGATCCGCTGTGGTGATCCGGCGTTCGGGCCGCGCCGGACCACGCGCCATGCCATGTGATCCGGCGTTCGGTCCGCGCCATGCCACCCGCCTTGTTGCGGGCTAACCAGGGGACATTGGTATCGCCAGACGTAATGCAGCCATGAATGGTTAATTTACTGGGCGTGTCAAGGTCGCGCGGCGGCCGGCCACGACGTTGTGCGGCGTATGATTTTACCTCTCTTTATCGGCAATAATGGCCTTTGGCGTACCCCGACTCGCCATGTATATTCAATTCCCTCGCGGCCGCCGGGTTTGCCGGGTTTGCCGGGTTACGCGGGGTTCCCGTGGTTAACGATCGCGACGCCGGGGGCATCTCGGTGCCCGATCCGCAAGGTCTCGCGGGTGAAGGAAGCGTGGAAACGAATTGGATGCATTGAAGTAGATACATTGAAGAAGAGTTCATGAACCAGGCAATCCCCTTCATAAAAGAACTCGTACTGGTCGGCGGCGGGCACGCCCACGTGCAGGTGATCCGCATGCTGACCATGAAAAAGGCACTTCGCGGCATCCGCGTCACGCTCATTTCGGACGAATCCACCGTCTGTTATTCCGGCATGCTGCCCGGTTGCCTCGCCGGGCTGTACCGTCCCGATGAAATGGAAATGGAACTCAGGCCGCTGTGCGCCTGGGCGGGCGTCCGGTTCATCCGGGCACGGGTGGGCGGCCTCGACCCGGCCATGCAGCAAGTTTACTTCGAAGATGGCAGGCCGTCCCTCGCCTACGATGCCCTTTCGATCAACATTGGCTCGATTCCCCGGGGCATGGATACGTCCGGCGTGCGGGAACACGCCGTGCCCACGAGGCCGCTGGGCAGGCTGCTGCGGAGGGTTCACCAGTTCGAAGCGAACCATGCTTCCGGCGCGGGACCGCTGCGGATCGTCATCGCGGGCGGGGGCGCGGCCGGTTCCGAGCTCGCCTTCGCCATGCACGCGAGGTGGGGTGAACGCTTCGCGCCGGTCGAGATCACGCTCGTGGAGTCGCAGTCCACTTTGCTGACGGGCCATAATCAACGGGTCGCCGGCATTATCATGCGGTACCTCGAAGAGAAGGGCATCACCTGCCTGACCGGTCGCCGCGTCGCGGGCGTGGATAAATCCGAGGTCCGTTTCGAGGATGGTACGTCGCTGCCTTGCGACTTCCTGCTCTGGGCCACGGGAGGAGCGCCGCCCGACCTGCTGCGCAAGACGAACCTGGACACCGGCGACGACGGGTTCATCCGGGTGCGGCCCACGCTCCAGGTCGCCGGTTACGACAACGTCTTCGCCGCGGGCGACTGCATCGAATTCCCATCCCGTATCCTGCCCAAATCGGGCGTATACGCGGTCAGGGAGGGACCTGTCCTGGCCCGCAACCTGCACGCCTGGCTGGAGAAACGCACCCTGGTCCCGTACAGGCCCCAGGCTTCCGCGCTCGCGCTGCTGATGACCGGGACGCGGAACGCCGTCGCGAGCCGGCGCCACGCGGCCTTCCACGGTCCCACGGTATGGCGGCTGAAGGACTGGATCGACCGGCGCTGGATGCGGAAGTTCGAACCCGCCCTGCTGCCGCCCATGGATCCTGCCGGCGATGCGCGCGCTGCCGCTAAAGAAGGCGACGTTGACGCGGACGAGGCAGCCATGCGCTGCGCCGGTTGCGGCGCCAAGGTGGGGTCTACCGTGCTGACCGGCGTGCTCGACGAACTCGATGTGTACAACCGGGAGGACGTTCGGATCGGGCTCCATGACGCCGACGACGCGGCGCTTCTTGAGGTACCTCCCGGACGGTCGCTCGTACAGACCGTGGACGGTTTCCGCGCCTTCACCGGCGACCTGCATCTCTTCGGCCGCATCGCCCTGGTCCACGCCGCGTCCGACCTGTACGCCATGGGCGCCGAACCCCATTCCGCGCTGGTCACCGTCACGCTGCCCTACGCGGAGAAGCCGCTCGTGGCGAACGATCTGAGACAGCTCATGGGCGGTATCGCGGAAGAGGCGCGCCGGCTTCGCGTCACGCTGCTGGGCGGACATACGAGCGAAGGATCGGAAACGGCCGTGGGCGTTACCATGAACGGCCTGACCGATGTCGACGCCGTTTTCAGGAAGGGCGGACTTCAACCCGGCGACGGGATCATCCTTGCCAAGCCCGTGGGCACGGGCATCATCCTCGCGGCCGACATGCACCTGAAGGCGAAGGGAAGCTGGGTCGACGGGGTATTCGAAGGCATGCTGCAGCCAAACGAGGAGGCGTCGCGGGTCTTCATGCAGGCCGGGCTCACGGCCGTTACCGACGTGACCGGCTTCGGCTTGGCGGGACACCTTGCCGAGATGCTCGAGGCCGGCGGCGTGGGCGCGGAGATCGAAATCGACCGGATACCCCGCTACGATGGCGCCGAGGAGTGCCTCGCCGCCGGCGTGGAAAGTACCCTGGCGCCGTCCAACCGGGAACACCTGGCGAATAGGTGGCAGGTTGAGTCCGCGGCGGACGCGGTGGACGCGGCGGGCGCGGCGGACGCGGTGGACGCGGCGGGCGCGTTGGGCGCTACGGACGCGGAGGGCACGGAGGTCGCGGTGGACGCGGCGGATACAGAGGGCGCCATGGGCGCGGCGGACGCCATCCTCTACGATCCACAGACCTCCGGCGGACTCATGGCCGGCGTGCCTCCGTCCAGCATCGATGAAGTAATCCAGCAACTCCGCGACGCAGGATACGAACAGGCGGCCTGCATCGGGCGGGTGACCGACCGGAAGCGCCACCTGGCCATCCTGTGACGGGAGTCTCAGGGCAGCGCGCACACGATCTTGCCGATGTGCCGCTGGGATTCGAGGTAGTCGAAGGCCGCCGGTACTTCATCGAAGGGGAACACGCGGTCGATGCAGGGCCTGAGTTCCGACGCCTCGCACGCCCTGACCAGGTCGTGCAGATCGTCGGTGGAAGAGGTGTAGATACCCCGTACCTGGATCTGCCGGCCGATGATATCGAAGGGATTCAGGCGGGTTTCGAAGCCGTCGAGGATGCCCACGAGCGATACCCGGGCATGCAGCGCGCACGCTTTCAGGCTCTTCGCGAACGTCTGGCCGCCCGCCACGTCCACGACCAGGTCGACCCCGGCGCCCCCGGTGAAGGAACGGACCTGTTCCGGCCAGTCGTCGTCGCGGTAGTCGAAGGTCTCCAGCACACCAAATTCCGCTTTCATCCGGCCGGCTTTCTCTTCGGACGACGTGGTCAGCAGTACCCGTGCTCCCGTGATATTCGCCAGCTGGGCGGCAAACACGGAAACCCCGCCCGTACCGTGGAGCAGGACCCACTCCCCGGCCTGGGCATGACCCTGAGAAACGACCGATGCCCAGGCGGTCAGGCCGGCGATGGGCAATGTCGCGCCTTCGTGGTAGGAAAAACGGGACGGCATGGGGACCAGGGCGTCCGCGGGATAGAGCACTTGCTCGCACAGGACGCCGTCCACGCCGCCCGCTCCGACCAGGGTCTTCATCCGCTCAGGCGTGAGTCTTCCCGCCGGCCACCGCAGAAACGGCGCGTTCACGACCCGGACGCCCACCTGGATATCCGTGACGCCGGGGCCGGTCTTCAATACATCGCCCGACATGTCCGAACCGGCGACGAACCTGCCTTTGAACGGCCTGCCGTATTTGCCCCGCGCGACCATGAGATCCCGGTAGTTGAGTGACACGGACCGGACCCTGACGAGCGCCTCGCCCGGTCCGGGCTCCCGCGGTTCGGGCAGATCCGCCGGACGGAGCTGGTTGTCGTCGATAACGTATGCGCGCACGGTGGCGTTTCCCCGCAGAAAGCAAGTCGGTCATGGGACGTGTTTCAAATCATGATTTCACATTCCAATTTTCCATGCCGCGACGAATTTGGCAATTGATAAATGCACCCGTAATTCGTATGCTTAAAGCGCTTCCGGATGCAAGGAGGGACGCCGGATCAAGTCCCGGGGCCGGAGACGAGGTATATACTGAATGTTGGAACGGACCAGCGGAGAGTTCGACAGCACGGATTGGTGAGGAGGATCGGCGAAACGGATGGCTGGACTGTTCGGCGGGGAGTTTCGGCGAGAATACAGATACAGAGAGGGCCGAGCGTTTTATGGAAGACATCCGTATCTACTTTATCGGTGACTCCTACGTGAACGGGACCGGTGATCCCGACTATCTCGGATGGCCGGGACGGGCGTGCGCCGCGTCGCGGTCCGGCGAGACCTCCATCACCTGCTACAACCTGGGTATTCGCGGCGATACGAGCGCCGACGTGCTCCGGCGATGGGAACGGGAAGTGGCGTCCCGGCGTCTTATACCTCACGACGGCCGGGTGGTGTTCGGATTCGGCGCGAACGATTGCTGGATCATCGAAGGAAAGCCGCGCGTGGAACGGGCCGAAACCGTGCGCAACACCGAAGAGATCCTGTCCCTTGCGCGGTCTCGGTTTCCCACGTTGATGATCGGGCCGCCGCCCGGAATCGACGAATCGGAACACGGCCGCAGGGTGGAGATATCGTCCCTCGCCGGCGAGATTGCGGGAAGAGCCGGCGTGCCCTATCTCGAGGTGATCCATGATCTGCACGCCGGCGGGGTCTGGCAAAGCGAAGCCGCGCGCGGAGACCGCGTTCATCCGGGCGCCGGTGGTTACGCCGCGCTGGCGGAACTGGTGCTCGCATGGCCGGAGTGGTGGTTTCATTCAACTGCAAGGAGGTAAGTCGTGTCGTTGACGCAGGCACAGGTCGACCGGTTCAACGAGCAGGGGTTTCTTCCCTACGAGAATCTGTTGACGCCGCTGGAAATCAAAGCGCTGCACCAGCGCCTGGAAGATATCGGCAACGAAGTGGTCGATTTCCCGCCTGAGTACGTACAGATCGAACCCAGGGTGGAAAAGGGTGAGACACCGGCGGACCCCGTGCGGTTCAACAATGTGCGCAAAATCTGGAACCTGACGAAGTATGATCCGGTTTTCATCGAACTGGCCCGCCATCCGAGGATCCTGGGCGTGGTCCGAAGCCTGATCGGTCCGGACCTGAAGATCTACGTGGACCAGACGCTGTGCAAGCCGCCCCGGGTCGGTTCGGCGAAACCGCCCCACCAGGATTCGGCATACTGGACGTCCATCGATCCGCCCAATCTCGTGATCTGCTGGATCGCCCTGAACGACGCCACCGAGGATAACGGGTGCATGCGATTCATATCAGGATCTCATAAGAACGGGGTAATCGAGCACAAACATCTGGAGGACTTCCGCGTCGAGGACGCCCACGTGGGGTACGAAAATGAGGTGGCCGTACCGCTGAAGGCGGGAAGCTGTTCGTTTCACCACAGCCTCGCGCTGCATCGGACCGACGCCAACACCAGCGGCGACCGGCGGATCGGACTGACCGTTGCGTACATGGACGCCCGCTCGAGATACATTGGTAGCGGCGCCATGCCCGATTACGACCTCGTGTCCGGCCGGGCTTTCGAGGGATGTGTGTAGGTAGATTAAGATTAAGCGGGAAACATAGGAAGTCAATTAAATACTAAACGTATTATAACTAATCATAATATATCTATGAAGATTAATACGATTAGTAACAACATTAATCTCAATATCGAACTGCCAGGAAGCAAATCGATCACGCTGCGGAACCTGGTGCTCGCCGCGCTGGCCGAGGGAACGACCGAAATCGCCACGCCCTGCGACTGCGACGACACGCGGGAGATGGTGGAGTGCCTGGACGAACTCGGGATTTCCATCGAAACGAGTGAAGACTACCGGCGGATGACCGTGGAAGGACGAGGCGGAGGCTTCAAAGAGGGACCGGTTGTCCTCAGCCTCGGACTCAGCGGTACCTCGGCCCGGTTCCTGATCGCCCTCTCCGCACTGCGAAACGAAGAGACCACGCTGCGTGGGCGCGGCAGCCTGAATGAAAGGCCGAACCTTCCCCTGCTCGATGCCCTGGAACAACTGGGGGGAAGAACATCGTCCTCAGACGGCGGATGCCTCCCGGTAACCATCAGAGGGCCTGGGTCGTTCGGTCGTTCCGTCCGGATGCAGGGAGATGTGTCCAGCCAGTTCTTCTCCGCCCTGCTTCAGATCGCCCCCCTCATGCCCGGCGGTCTCGAAATCGACGTGCAGGGAGAGCTCGTCAGCCGGCCTTATGTCGACATCACGCTCCATGAAATGCGGAAGTTCGGCGTCGAGGTGGAAAACAGGGACTACCGGAAGTTCATCGTGCGTCCGCAACGGTATCGTTCCGGCGCCCGAAAGGTGGAAGGGGACGCCTCGGCCGCCTCCTACTTCGCCGCACTCGCAGTCATTCATGGCGGAAGGGTCGTCTTCGAAAACCTCGGATCGCAGACCCGGCAGGGCGATATCCGGTTCCTTTCCATTTGCGAAAGCCTGGGAGCGCGGGTTCGGATGGACGGTGAGGGGACCGTCATCGAAGGTCCGAAGGATGGCCGCGTATTGCCGGTGGAAGGCGAGATCGACTGCGAAGACATTCCAGACGCGGCGTTAACCCTGATCGCCATCGCCCCTTTGATACCCGGCACCACCAGGATTACGGGAATAGGCACGCTGAAGCACAAGGAATGCGACCGGATCGAATGCCCTGCGGCCGAACTGCGGAAAACCGGCGTTGCCGTGGAGACCGGCGACGACTACATCGAAGTGTCGGAAGTGCCGGCAAGGACCGCGAGATCGGAGGAAGTGGTCGACATCGAAACCTACCACGACCACCGGATGGCCATGAGCTTCGCCGTGCTGGGCACCCGCCTGGGGAACCTGAACATCCTCGATCCGGACGTGGTGGGGAAGACCTATCCGCGGTTCTGGGAGGACCTTGCGCGGGTGGGCTAGTTCAGCCGGATACTAGCCGTCGATTCCTGCCGCTTCTGAGTGTCTCCTCTACCGCCGTATATACAGATCCGTAATCGTGGAATTGTCGATGAAGAAGGGTTCCTGGCCCGTGGAGTCCTTCTGCCAGCCCGCCAGCCAGGGTTTGCGGAGCTGCAGGAAATAGTCGTGGTAGAGGAAGACGCCGCCCACGTCTTCGACCAGGATCCGTTCCGCCTCGTTGTACATCCCGATCCGGCGTTCCGCATCGGTTTCCCGCGCCGCATCGTCGACCAGCCGGTCGAATTCCGCGTTCATCCAGTCGTGCCGTCCCGCGCCCACGGGCTGGGAGTGCCAGACCATGCCGAGGAGGTTGTGGGGGTCTGGGAAATCGTACTGGAAAGGGATCAGGCTGAAATCGATCCGGTACTGGGCCATGGCCTCGCTGTAGACACGTGGCTCCATGTTCCGCACGCCCACCTTCAGCCCCAGGTTGTTGGACAGCATGCCCGACACGGCCTCGGCGGCCATGATGCGGTTCGGATCGTTGCGCAGCCAGATGTCCACGGAGGGGAACCCCCTGCCGCCCGGATAACCGGCCTCGGCCAGCAGTTGCCGCGCCAGATCGGGATCGTACCGCTGCACGTCCTTCAGTTCGTCGCCCGAATAACCCGGGAAACCCGGCGGGAGCATGGTGTACGCCGGCAAGGCCGTACCCCGGAGCACGATGTTGCAGAGCGCGTCCCGGTCGATGGCGTGGCTGATGGCCTTCCGCACGCGGTGGTCGCTGAATACGCCTTCGCGCGTCCGGAAGAAGAGGTAAAGCGCGTTGAAATCCATGTACTTGTGCAACTCCGCGCCCAGCACGGGGTCCGCCTCGATCCGGCTGAGGTCGCGCACGTCGATCTGCACCAGGTCCAGCTCGTTGTTCTCGTACGACAACAACCCCGTGTTGACCCGGTTCCTGAACATGGAATGGATCTCGGACAAATACCCTTTCACCGGCCCGTTGTAGTATGCATCCAGGCTGAGGGTGAGCCGCTCGCCGATGCGCCAGTTATCCACCTTGTAGGACGAGTTGCTCACGACGTTCTCGTCCGAAGCCCAGCGGGGGCCGAATCGCTCCACCTGCCAGCGCGGTACGGGAATCGACGTGAAGAAGGCGGCGATCATGGGCAGGTAGGGACAGGGGCCCTCGGTCTCGATGACGAGGGTCATGTCGTCCACCGCGTACACGCCCACCGAGTTTGAATCGGCGTTCTCCCCGGTGTTGAAGGCCCGCGCCCCTTTTATGTTATAGTAGAAGAAGGCGTAGCCGCTCCCGGATGCCGGGTCCAGCATGCGCTTGTAGCTGTATTCGAAATCGTGGGCCGTCACCGGCCGGCCGTCGCTCCACCGCGCGCCGGGCCGCATATGGAAGGTCCACTTCGACTGGTCCTCGTTGGCCGACCACTCCGTAGCGGCGCCCGGGATCACCCGGTTGTTGTGGTCCAGCATGGTGAGGCGTTCGAAGAGGAAGACGATGCCGCCCACCTCGTAGATGGCCACGCCGATGTCCAGGTTGGTCGGCTCGTCGTTCAGGAAACGGAAGACCTGCCGGTCCGGGGGCGCCGCGTCCGCGGGCATCACCTTGCCCACGGCGTTGCGCACCTGGGCTTCGGGCAAGCCGGCATATGCCAGCAGGACAAAGCCTGCAAGCGCCGACACAAATACCGAAAGAGCCCTGTACCTCATCATTCTACCCAACCTGATCGTGTGTTTTCGCACCGGATCACGTGTTTTTTCAATGGGCCGTTGATTATCCCCCAACCGGTCACGGACGTTCCGGGCGTTCCAGGTTCAGCCACGCCATCTCGTCCGCGGAAAGGGCTGTTTTCAGCGCCTGCAGGTTCGCCTCGATCTCCTCGCCGTTCCGGGCGCCGACCAGGGCGTAGATGTTCAGGGGCTGTCCGAGCACGTAGGCCAGGGCGACCTGGGGGATGGACAGTCCCTTTTCCTCCGCCAGCTGTCCCACGCGGTCCAGCCGTTCGAAGTTCTCCTCCGTGCAGTAGGCCCGGACCGAACTGTCGTCGAACAGGCCCTGCTCTGCCAGGTCCTGGTAATTGTCGCGGTTCACCCTGCCGGAAAAGAACCCGCTGGCGATGCTGGACCAGGTGAACAGCGGCATCTGGTTCTCCTGGTACCATGAACGTGCTTCGGCGCCGTCTTTCCCGCTGATGCTGATGCAGCCTCTCCAGGGCGGTTCGGCCTGTTCGGCCAGGCTGAAATTCGGACTGCTCACCGTGAAGGGCTGCTGCCCGCTGGTCGCGGCGTACAGGTTGGCCCGCTCGATCCGGTCGTGGGTCCAGTTGGAGCCGCCGATCACGCCCAGGCTGCCGGCGCCGATGTAGTGATTGAGCCGGTCCACGATCGGGCGGACGGGCACGCGGATATCATCGCGGTGCAACAGGTAGAGATCGATGTAATCCGTGCGCAGCCGGGCCAGGGAATCGTGCAGGTCCGAGGATATATCGTAGGGGGTTACCCGCTCCCGGTCCGCATTCATGTGGCAGCACTTGGTGAGAATGACGACTTCGCCGCGCAGGCCCCGGTCCTCGATCCACCGGCCGAGCGTGCGCTCGCAGTCGCCGCCGCCGTACAGGTGGCCGCTGTCGAAGGTATTGATTCCCGCCTCGTACACCTGGTCCAGCAAGTCGAAACTGTACTCTTCTTCAGCGGCACTCAACATGATCGTACCCTGAACAAGGCGCGATACGGGCTTGTCGACATTCGCGATAACGCCGTACTCCATGGACGCTCCTCTATGTTCCTTTCAACGTTTACAATCCAGCGGGGCCGGACGGGGAGTTCCCCCCTGTAACCTGGTCCGTAGTCACGCCTCCACCGGATACTTCAACCCGATCTCCGCCCGGACGGGGAGTTCCCCCCTGTAACCTGGTCCGTAGTCACGCCTCCACCGGATACTTCAACCCGATCTCCGCCCGGACGGCGTCCAGGGTGCGGATGATGGCCAGGGTCTCGTCCAGCGGAAGCGCGGGACTCTCGAGCAACCCTTCCCGCAGGCACCGGCCCGCTTCCTCGATCTCGTACTTGAATCCGTTCTCCACGCGGTCGGGCCGGGCCGTAACCGGTTCTTCGCCGTCCACGTCCAGCGTCGCGGTGAACGTGTCGTAAAAAGGCGTCGGTATGTGGATATTGCCCCGCGTCCCCTGGATCCGGGCGTCCCTTGGCGTGTCGGTCCGGACGGCGCAGGCCAGGGCGGCCATGGCGCCTGAACCGTAGCGAAAGGCCATGGTGGTCTGCTCATCCACCCCGGTCGCGCCGATATCCGCCAGCGCCGCGACGCGGGACGGCTGCTCGCCGTAGACCATCGACGCCAGCGAGACGATGTAGACGCCGATGTCCAGCAGGGCGCCGCCTCCCAGGTCCGGATTGAACAGTCGGCCCTCCGGGTTGAAATTCGCGCGAAATCCAAAATCGGCCATCATCATGCGCACCTCGCCGATGGCATCGTCGGCGAGCCACTGGCGAACCTGCGCGATCGCGGGCAGGTACCGCGTCCACATGGCCTCCATGAGAAAGAGGCCGCGGTCTCTCGCGCACCGGATCATCGACTCCGCTTCACGGACGTTCAGCGCGAAGGGTTTCTCGCAGAGCACGGGTTTGCCCGCGTTCAGGCAGAGCAGCGTGTGATCGTGGTGCATGGGGTGCGGGGAAGACACATAGATCGCGTCGACTTCCGGGTCTGCCACCAGGGCCTGGTAGGAACCGTGTCTCCCGGGTATGGCGAACTCGTCGCCAAAGGCGTCCGCCGTGTGTCGCGCCCGGGATCCGACCGCCGCCAGCCCGGCGTCCGGTACGACGGCGAGCGCATCGGCGAACTTGTGCGCGATGGCGCCCGTTCCGAGTATCCCCCATCGTATCGTATCAGACATGTCTGCTCCACTCTTCAGGCGTGGTTAATGTGTCCGTCGGAAAAACCGACGTCGACGAGGCGCTTGCATCCGCGGGAAATCACAGGATGCGGTCCTCCGCCCATAGGAGGATTGTAGGACGGCAGATTGTCAGGCGGCTTCATACACGACCCGCCCTTCCTTCAACGCAGGCTTGAGGACCAAAGCGTGGCTGTTTCCGTAGCGCTCCACGTCGCCAGGTGTCACCACCACCACGTCCACTGCGGCACCTACGCCCCAGAGGTTTTCGTAGATTCGGCCGGCCAGATCCCGTCGATGCACACCTTCTTTGACAACAAGCAGATCGACGTCGCTGTGGCGGTTCATCTCGCCACGGGCGGCGGACCCGAAAAGGATGATTTTCTCCGGCTCAGCCACTTCGATAATGCGTCGGATGATTTCATCCAGGATCTGGGGGTCGAGTATCCCTTCGTTCATGCCGTCTCTCCAGCTTCGGCTGGACGCTTGCATCCGTTTTCGGCACGGAACCGTCGTGCCGGATCACTGCCAGCCTTCCCGAATTTCCATCTACTGGTTGAGCTTGTCAACACTCAGATTACTCATCCCGGGGATTTCGGCCGTCCACTTCATATCACCGCTTCCGCGTCACGCGCCATCTCGTCCCAGTCCGGTTCGGGCGCGGGACGGTCGCTCCAGGCGATCGACATGGCGCCGTCTTCCACCACGAGCGTGCCCCGGCAGTCGAGTTCCTCCGCGGCGGGACGCGGCTGCAGTCCCATGAAGGCTTCGAAGACAGGGTCGTTCCCGATGGCCAGGATGACGTGGGGGTCCCCGCCATGCACTTCCACGCCGAAACTCTCTGCAAGCTGGGCCTGCTTGACCTGGCCGGTGATGCCGACGCCCCGCTGCCGGACGATATCGGCGGCCTGCATCGCCAGGTACGGCGCCGTGTTGTACGGCTGTCCGCCGATGGCCCCGATCCATTCCAGGGTCAGGACCGGGAGATCGAGGGTGGCGCACAGCTTCTTCAGCCCCAGGATGTCGTAGTCCTGCAGGGGCTCCTCGATCCAGCTGTACCGGCACTTCTCCATGATACGCCCGATTTTCACGGCCTCCTCGTAGGTGTACGACTCCACGGGATCGTGAAAGAGCATGATGTCGTCGCCCAGGGCTTCCCGCAGCTTGACGGCCATCTCCCCGTTGGTCTTCACGCCCCGGTAGGAATGGTCCTTGCAGCCGATGAACCCTTCCTCGCGCACGCGTGTCACCGCGTTCTCCACCAGGTCGTCGATGGTCCGGCCGCCCACGTTGCAGTAGGCGGGCACGCTTTCGCGGCACGCGCCCAGGAGTTTGTAGATGGGCAGGCGCGCGCTCCGGCTCGCCAGGTCCCACAGCATGCGGTCGACCGTGTCAATCAAGCCCCTTCCCGTGTACATGAAACGCTGGGCCATCCAGAAACGCTGCCAGATGTACTCCCGGTCGAAGGCGTCGACGCCGATGAGCATGTGGGCGTACCGGGCCATGAACTGCCGGCCCTGCCACGCCAGTTCCGTGGGATCGAAACCCGTCCCATAGTCGGCATAGGCGTCCAGGTCGCCGTCCGTCGCCAGCCGGATCACCAGGCGGTACTTTTGCTCGGGCGCGTCCCCGGTGAAGGAATAGCCGACGGGGGCGCCGGCGCCGAACCCCTGGTCGTGGGTGAACAGCCCGGAGATGCCCGGCGGCACGGGCGCCATGCTGCCCCGGTCCGCGCAGTTCTCCCTGCGCGTCTCGGTATCGTCCTTCATCACGTAACATTTAACGTCCCGGATCTGCATGGTTTCCTCATTACGCGTGGTGCTTGATCATCTCCCCGGTCACCATACTAAATAACCGTTCATAGCACGTTACACGGTGAACCGCATCAGCTCTCGACCTGTTCCGAGGCACGGTGCACCGAATCAGCTCTCGACCTTTTCAGATGAGCTTTCCGATACCGCGTCCAGGTCGACGTCCATGCCGAGGCCCGGCAGATCGGGTACCTGGACATATCCGTCCGATACCCGCAGCGGGTTACGGATAAAGGCCGATCCGGACTCCTGCCCCGTCATCTCGAGAAAGGGCGTATTCCTGAGGGCGGCGGCAAGGTGCAGATGGGCAAAGCCATCGCCGATCCCGAGTCCGTCCAGGTGGCAGTAGGCGCCGAACGCCTCGGCGCAGCGGGCCGACTTCAGCACGCCAGTGAACCCGCCTGCACCAAGGGCGCCGGTTCGAATGTGATCGGCGGACTGGGCCGTCATGACCTGGGACGCTTCCAGGGGGCTGGCCACTTCGGCGCTGGTCGGCGTATCGATTTCACCGGCCACCTGCTTTCCGCCCGTGTGATCGCTTTGAGGACGCGGCCGGTCGAAGTAGAAATAGTCCGCCTCGTCGAGCATCCTGCCGATCCGTATGGCTTCGTCGATCGTGAACCGGGCACGCCCGTCGAGTATGAGTGGGAAATCCGGCCCTGCCGTCGCGCGCAAATCACTTATGAGTCGGCCCAGGGCGCTTTCACCGGACTGCATGCCGAAACGATATGCCCGGAACCCGGCCCGTTGTGCGTATTTGGCCTCCTGGATGATCTCGGAAGCGGTGTCTCCCACAAGACCGGCACGGCAGACCGGCACGTGGCCGCGAAACCCGTTAACGTGCCTGAAGAGCGGCTGCCCGGCGATCTTGGCGGAGAGATCCCACAGGGCGACATCGATTCCCGCACGAATTGACATGGACAACTTCCCGTCCGTTTCCTTCAATGCCCACCAGGTCCGCTCCCGGTCCACGGGATTGGATCCGATCAGGAAGGATGCCGCGTGCTCAAGGTCGGACTCAGCCGCGCAGACGCCGGTACAGTGCCCCTCCAGCTTCGAATCGGTGAGGATGCGTAGCAGGCCGGCGGGCCGATGGAGGATAATGCTGGAAATCACCATTTGTATTCTCACTGCCCTTCACGTTGGTGGCTGTTCGTTCAGGTGCGAGCCTTCACGTCCCGTCTTTCCACTCTTCTGCCGTCCTGTCCCGTTCACGTATCAGTACGCGGTATCAGTTCGTAACGCCCCGGGGAAACACCGGCCGCTCCCGCTGCTGCTCCGCGAGCGGGCGGGACCCGCTTCCCGTTACGACGACGGACTGTTCCAGGTGCAGGGAACCTACCCCGGCCAGGCAGAGCGGCGCTTCTATATTCAACACCATGTGCTCTTCGATCGGCAGGTCTGAAGGCACGTCTATGCATTCATCGGCGATCCTGAGGCCGTTGTCCGGCGCCAGGATGGGGTAGTCGCGCACTTCCATGCCGACCCCGTGGCCGTGGGGATACATGGCCAGGCCGGTGTCGTCCACCACGTCCTGCATCGCCGCCTGTACCGTCGAGGAAAGGACTCCGGGCCGTATGGCCGCCAGGCCGGCGTCCATGGACGCGCGGAGCACGTCGAACCGGTCCCGCATGTCTCCGGACAGCGGCTTCATGGCATACGTGGTCCCGGTATCCGAGTAGCAGGAGCGGTACCTGCAACCCCAGTCCACGTATTCCACGTCGGACGCGCCCAGGATGAAATCCGGTTCCGTCGCGATGCCCAGTCCGTGGACCCCGAAGGCGAAATGATCCAGGTCCGCCCCCCGGCCTCCCAGCTCCGCCCTGAACCGCCGGACGACCTCCTGCACGTTGTCTCCCGGACTCGCCTGTTCCATGGCCGTCATGGCCGCCGCCTCGCTGATCTCCGCCGCCTGTTCGAGCCGTTCGATCTCGTCGCCGGTCTTGACCATGCGAAGCAGCCGGATGAGGTTCGAGCAGTCCAGCAGGCGGGCATCGGGGAGCGCCTGGCGCAGCTGTGCGAACCGGCCCGCGGTCATCCCGTCCGCCTCCACGCCCAGGGTCCCTCCGGAAAGTCCCCGGTCGCTCAGGGCCCCGGCGAGCGCCTCGGTGGTCGTGCCGCAACCCGGCGCATCCTTCACGAGATCGTACACCCGGTCCATCCGGTCGGACAGCGGCGGAGGCGCCAGGGACCAGTCGAGCCCGGAATCGCCGCTTATCCTGAGGTCCCTTACCCAGAGATCCACGCCGTTGACGGCCAGCATCGAACCGGTCACCGCCAGCGCGGGTTCGCCTTCCAGGGGAAACAGCGCGTATCCCTGCGACAGGTCCGCCGATCCGCCGGGCCGGACCATGTACTCTTTCATGAGCCCGTCGATCCAGATGAAGTAGTCGGTGAAATAGGTGATATTCACGGGCGACGCCGCGACCAGCGCGTCGAGACCGCAGTCCCGCATGTATTTCCTGGCTCGGTCGACGTTGAAGAGCATCTGGAAATCGATTCTGGAAGGTGCGAAATCAGTGCACAGGGATCACGGTCCGAGGCGCGATACGGCGCGGCGGCGGAGGTGCGATGACGAACCAATCCAGTATAGAAACGCCCATCGTCCCTGTCAACGTCCGAATCTTAAAAAAAGGGACTTCCGCGGCAGCCGTTCCCTGCCATCTTTCCCTTGACAAATACGCCCGGATCGGATTACTAGGGTCATGCGGCGGACCGGCATCGACAATCGGATTCGTACCCTCCAGGCACCCCCGACGAACGCGCTTCTTCATGATCCACATCGTAGACTACGACGCCGGTAACCAGACCTCGGTGAAAAGGGCACTGGACCACCTGGGCGTGGATTCCATCATCACGTCGAATCCGGAAGACCTGGACGGCGCCGAGCGCATCATCTTCCCCGGGGTGGGCCATGCCCATTCCGCCCTGGAGACGCTCCGCGAACGACGGCTCGACGAGGCGCTCAAATCGGCCGGCGCCCGGGGAACACCCATCCTGGGCATCTGCGTCGGCTGCCAGATCCTGCTCTCGGGTTCCGAGGAAACCGATCTGCCCTGTCTGGACCTGATCGAGGGCCGGTGCCTGCGATTCAGGCCGGAGGACGCCGCGTTGAAGGTACCGCACATGGGGTGGAACGAGCTGCGGGTCCACCGCGCCCATCCCGTGCTCCGCCACCTGCGGACCGGCGAAGAGGTCTATTTCGTTCATTCATACTATCCCGCTCCGGCAGACGGGCGGGATACGCTGGCGACGAGCCGGTACGGCGTGGAATTCGCGGCCGTCATCGGCAGGCGGAATATCGTCGCGACCCAGTTTCACGTGGAGAAGAGCGGTCCCGTGGGCTTGAAGATCCTGGGCGAGTTCGTGAAATGGGACGGGGAACCATGCTGAGCAAGCGGCTCATTTCCTGCCTGGACGTCCGGGACGGCAGGCTGGTCAAGAGCGTCAGGTTCGTCAATACGAAAGACATCGGCGACCCGGTTTCCGCGGCGAGACGGTACTATGAGGCCGGACTTGACGAGCTCGTCTTCTACGACATCACGGCGTCGAGCGACCAGCGCGGCATCATGCTGGACGTGGTGGAAGACGTAGCCCGCCAGGTATTCATTCCCTTTTCCGTGGGCGGGGGATTGCGTTCGGCCGAGGACTGCAGGAGGGTGCTCGACGCCGGCGCGGAGAAGGTGAACCTGAACACGGCGGCCGTCGCCGATCCCGGCGTCATTTCCGAAGCGGCCGATGCCTTCGGGGTACAGGCCGTCGTCCTGTCCATGGACGTGAAGGCGGCCCGGTCCGATTCGCTGCCTTCCGGTTACGAGATCGTGACCCATGGCGGCCGGCGGAACACCGGCATGGACGCCATCGCATGGGCCCGGCGCGGAGAAGCCCTCGGGGCCGGCGAGATCGTCGTCAATTCCATCGACGCGGACGGTACCCTCGAAGGATACGAATTGAACCTGACCCGGATGATCGCCGACGCCGTGGGCATCCCGGTCATCGCCTCCGGCGGCGGGGGCAGGCCCGAGCACCTGTACGACGCGCTGACGACCGGCGGCGCCGACGCGGCCCTGGTGGCTTCCATGCTGCATTACGGCCACTACTCCGTGGGATCCATCAAGCAGGCTCTGCATGACGCGGGGTTGAAGATTCGACTGACCGGCTAGCGGGGGCACAACGTATGGAATGGTCCAGACGCACCTTTCTCAGGAAAACCGGACTGGCGGGCGCCGGCGCCGCCGCGGGCGGCCTGTCGGCGGTGCTGGACGGATGCGCGTTCGCCCGGAACCACGACGTGATCATTCGAGGGGGACGCTTGATCGACGGCACGGGCGCGCCCGCCGTGGCCGGAGACATTGCCATCATCGGAGACCGGATCGTTCAGATCGGCCCCGTCAGGGGTTCGAGTTCGACGACGATCGATGCTTCGGGGAAAATCGTCTGTCCGGGATTCATCGACATACACTCCCACACCGATCTTTCCCTGCTGGTCAATCCGCGGGCGGAAAGCAAGATCAGGCAGGGCGTGACCACGGAGGTGGCCGGGCAGGACGGCTCGTCCCTGGCGCCCTTGACGGAAGACGGGCTCAGGTCGCTGCAGGAGGGCTACGGCCGGCGATACGGCGTGGACATCGAATGGACGGATTTCACGGGCCTGTTCGACACCCTGGAGCGGCAGGGCATCGGGGTCAATTTCATGTCCATGGCGGGGCAGGGCACCATTCGCGGATACGTGGTCGGAAACGAGAACGTACCGGCCACCGCGCGTCAGATCGACGCGATGAAGGCCCTCGTGGACCAGGCCATGTCGGAGGGCGCCTACGGACTTTCCTCCGGGCTGGAGTACACCCCCGGAAGTTTCGCTGGCGAGGATGAAATCGCCGAACTGGGCCGTGTGGCGGCGGGGTACAGCGGGTTCTACGCCACCCACATGCGAAACGAGGACGACTACCTCGTAGAAGCCGTACGCGAAGCGATCAGTACCGCCCGAAAAGCCGGCATCGCCCTCCAGATCGCCCACTTCAAGGCCTCCGGCAGGCGGAACCTGGATAAGGTCCGGGTGGCCTTCGATATGATTGACAAGGCGGTCGGGGAAGGGATGGACATCACCCTGGACAGGTACCCCTACATCGCCTACGCGACGACGCTGCAGAACCTCTTCCCGACCCGGTTCCGCGCCGGTGGCGCCGAGGCGTTCCTCGGCCGGCTCCAGACACCGGGCACCCTGTCCCGGATGAAACGGGCGGCCATCGCGAAAGTCGACATGCTGGGAGACTGGAGCGCGGTGATGATCACATCGGTCAGCCGGGCGGAAAACCGGGACTACGTCGGACGGCGGGTGTCGGAGATCGTCGCGCGCAGCGGACAGGACCCTTTCGAATTCGTCCGGGAACTCCTCATCGCGGAGAACGGGAGCGTGGGCATGGTGGGATTCGGCATGAGCGAGGAAGAGATCCGGTCCGTACTGACCCATCCGCGGGTCATGGTCGCATCGGACGGCGGCGCCGCGGCGGATTACGGCCCCTTAAGCGAAACCTCGCCGCATCCCCGGTATTACGGGACTTTCCCGAGGGTGCTCGGCAAGTACTGCCGCGAAGACCGGTTGTTCGACCTGCCCACCGCCGTGCACAAGATGACCGGCATGCCGGCGCACAGGCTGGGCCTTTCCGACCGCGGCACGATCGACGTGGGCCAGGTCGCCGATCTCGTGATTTTCGACCCGGATACCGTCATCGACCGGGCGGACTTCATGAATCCGCACCAGTATGCCCGGGGCATCGACTGCGTCATGGTCAACGGTACGGTCGTAGTGGAATCGGGGGAACACACCGGCGCGCTGCCGGGCAGGGTATTGCGGAAGCAGGCGGGCGTCGTGTGACCTGCACGGGCGGCCGCCGGCCAGGCGGGCGTCGTGTGACCTGCACGGGCGGCCGCCGGCCAGGCGGAGTCTCGAACGACGACTTCAGATGGACAGGTCCCTGATCAGGCCGTTGCGCAGGTCGAAGACCCAGCCGTGCACCTGGAGCCCGTTCTCTTCGATGGACTTCCGTACCTCAGGGAACTCCAGGACGTTCGCGCACTGGGCACGGACGTTGCACTCGACCAGGCGGTCGCACCGGTCCGCAGCGCCGGGAATCGCGTCCAGCTCGGATTTGTGGCGGAGGTAGACGTCCCGCAAGTGCCGCAGCCAGGGCTCGAGCGTGCCCAGTTCCTCCGACTGCAACACCGCCTTCGCCGCGCCGCAGTCGTAGTGCCCGCATACGACGACGTGCCCGACTTTCAGGTGCTCGACGCCGTAGACGACGACGGAACGCGTATTCGGGTCGAGGGGGCTCACCAGGTTGCCCACGTTCCGGTGTACGAAGACTTCCCCCGGGCCGGCGGCCATGAAGGCCTCGGGGGCTACCCTGCTGTCCGCGCACCCGATGTAGAGTATCTCGGGGTGTTGTTGCCGCGACAGCCGTTCGAGATAACCGGGATCGGCGCTCAGTTTTCGCTTGATCCAGTGTTCGTTTTTTTCGAGAATGCGTTCTGGAATCATGGGTTGGTTTCGTTGTGTATTCGGACAGGTCATGTGGAACGCCTCGGTGCGCCGGCCGGACCGGCCGGGCCGATCGGGCCGTCCAGAACGCCGCGGTGCGCCGGCCGGGCCGTCCAGGCCGTCCAGGCCGGCCAGCACTTCCGTACACCGCCTTGACTGAGCAAAGCCAAACGATAGTATAGGTCAGAGATCGGATTTCGTCAACACGATCCGCTCCGGGGATCCCCAATGAACAACCAGGCCAGGGATGCCGCCCCGCCGCCCTTCTCCATAGGCATCGACGTCGGCGGGACGTTCACGGATTTCGTCGTGGTCGAAGGCGCTTCCGCGCCCCGATACTTCAAGACGGCGTCGACCCCTCACGCGCCTTCCGACGCGGTGATGAACGGACTCCGGGACATCGCCGGGTCGTACGGCGTGCCCACGTCCGCGCTGTTGTCCCGGACCCGGCTCTTCATCCACGGCACCACGGTCGCCACCAACACGCTCCTGGAACGAAAGGGCGCACGCGTCGGCCTGGTCACCACCGAAGGATTCCGGGACCTGCTGGCGCTGCGGGAAGGATTGAAAGAGGACCGGTACAATCTCCGGATGGCGCCCGTCGAACCGCTGGTGCCCCGTGCTTTGCGCCGCACGCTCGGGGAACGTATCCGTGCCGACGGCGCCGTCGAGGCGCCCGTGGACTGCGAGGCGCTCGACGAGATCCTGGACGACCTCGTGCGGGCCGGCGTCGAATCCGTGGCCGTCTGTCTGATTTTCTCCTATCTGAACCCGGCGCACGAGCGGCTCGTGGGCGAACGCGTCCGGGCGCGCCATCCCGACCTCTACCTGTCCCTCTCCTCCGGGATTCTGCCCCAGATCAAGGAATACGACCGCCTGAGCACGACGGCCGTCAACGCCTACGTCGGCCCCGTCTACGCCCGGTATCTCAACCGCATGCGGGAGGAGACCTCCGTCCTCGGTCTCGAAAACGAGATACTCACCATGACGTCCAACGGAGGCGTCACGCCCCTTGACACCGCGGCGCGGCAGGCCGTGCAGGCTATTCTATCGGGTCCCGCCGGCGGCGTCAGCGGCGCCGTGGCCTACGGCAGGCTGATCGACGAAACGGATCTCATCGGGTTCGACATGGGCGGGACGAGCACGGACATCTCGGTGATCGAAGGCAGCGACCCCCAGGTATCGGGGGAACACTACGAAGGGGGATGGAAAATCGCCGTGCCGATGATCGATCTCCACACACTGGGGGCGGGCGGCGGCAGCATCGCGCGGGTGGACGACGGAGGCACCCTGCACGTGGGGCCTCAGAGCGCCGGGGCCGATCCGGGTCCGGCCTGTTACGGCCAGGGGGGCGACAGGCCCACGGTGACCGACGCGAACCTGGCCCTCGGGTATCTCGATCCGGGCAATTTCCTCGGCGGGCGGACCCGACTGCATCCGGAACGGTCCCGAACGGCACTGGATACGCACGTAGCGGAACTCCTGGGACTTACCGTGGAGGAAGCCGCACACGGCGTGCTCGACGTCGTGACCACGGCCATGGCCGAAGGCATCCGGCTGCTGACCGTGCGCCGCGGCGGAGATCCCCGGAACTTCGCCCTGCTGGCCTTCGGAGGCGCGGCCGGGCTTCACGTGGGCAAGGTGGCCCGCAAGACCGGCATCGGCACGGTCCACCTCCCTTCGGCGGCCCCGGTGCTTTCGGCTTACGGCATGCTCGCATCCGACCTGAGGTACGACTACGCGCAGTCGTTCACGGCCAGCCTGGACGTAGTCGACCTGGAAGAAGTGAGACGGCTGACGGACCGCATGGCGGACCAGGGCGCCGCACAGCTCAGGAAACAGGGGCTGGGGGACGAAGACATCACCATCCGCTTTACGGCCGACATGCGGTACCTGGACCAGATCTACGAAGTCAACGTGGCGGTCCCGGACCTGACCGCGGACGATGAAACCATCCGGCGTTCATGGGCGGCGCGGTTTCATGAGAGATACCAGGTCCTGTACTCCTACCATCAGCTCGACCAGGAAATCCGCCTGGTCACCCTGCGGGCCACGGTAACGGGAAAACTGCCCTCCGTTGTACTGCCCCGCAAAGAGGCATCCGAGTCGACACCGGACCCCCGCAAGGGCACGCGCCGCATCTTCACGGGGACCTGGACCGAAGCCGCCGTTTTCTCGGCCGACGACCTCGCGCCCGGTGCTGCGATTGAAGGTCCGGCCATCGTCGAGTCCGATTTCACCACCGTGCTCGTGGAAGCCGGAGACCGGCTTGAAGTGGATCCCTACGGGGGCATGGTGCTGACCGTATCGTCCGCGGCGCCGGAAACGGATTCGGCGGCCTCGGGCGCAGCCTTGGGCGCGGCGGCTACGGGCGCGGCGGACCCGATTACCCATTCGGTCGTGGGCCACCGACTGGAATCGATCGCCCGCGAGATGGCGGACGTCATGATCCGCACCTCCATGTCGCAGATCCTGAACTCCAGCCGGGACTTCTCTACCGCGATCCTGGACGCGACGGGACAACTCGTGGCGCAGGGCGAGGGGATCCCCGTGCATATCAGCGCCCTGCCTCCCTCGGTCGAAGCGGTGCGCGCGTATTTCGGCGACGACATCAACGAGGGCGACCTTTTCATCCTGAACGACCCCTACTTCGGCGGCAGCCACCTGCCGGACATCACGGCGATCTACCCGGTGTTCCGCGACGGGACCCTGCTTTTCTTCGCGGTCAACCGGGCCCATCACAGCGACATCGGCGGAGGGACCCACGGAGGGTACAATCCCTCGGCCAGCGAACTGTACCACGAGGGGCTTCGCATCCCGCCCGTGCGCCTCTACGAGTCCGGCCGGCCGCGGGAGGACCTGCTGCACATGCTGGCGGTCAACGTGCGCCACGCGGAGAACTTCACCGGCGACCTGCACGCCCAGATCGGATCGGTGCAGATCGCCGCCCGCCGGCTGCAGGCGCTTCTCGACGATTACGGCGCCGACGGCCTGATTACGTCCGTCGAAGCCATCCTGGACAGTGCGGAGCGGCGGATCCGGCAACTCATCGGCGGCTGGAGGGACGGCGTGTACTTCGGGGAAACGCTGCTGGACGACGACGGGTTCGACGCCGTGTCGATCCCCATCCGGGCCCGGGTCACCGTCCAGGACGACAACATGACCATAGATTTGAGCGATTCGAGTCCCCAGGTCACCGGATTCATCAACAGCGCCTATGCCAATACGCGCTCGCTGGCCCACGTCGCCATCATGTACATGGCGCCGTCCGACGTGCCCAAGAACGAGGGGTCCATGCGGCCGGTGAAGGTCATCGCGCCGAAGGGACTGATCGTGAACCCGAATCCCCCGGCGCCGGTCTGCATGAGCACCAACCATTGCGGGGAGGAGATCGTGGAGGCCGTCTTCAAGGCGCTGGCCCCCGTGGCGCCCGAAGCCGTGAACGCGGGGTTTTCCAGGAGGCTCCGCTTCGCGATCACCGGACGCAATCCGCGCACGGGCAACCGCTTCATCTGGCATTTCTTCTTCGGACGGGGCGGAGGCGGCGCTTCCCGGGGATACGACGGCTGGTCCTGCGTGGGCGAGGTCAACGTGGCCGGCGCGATCCGGAGTCCCAGCGTGGAGATCACCGAGGAGCGCTTCCCCTTCAAGATCGTCCGGAACGACCTGAGGCCGGGATCGGGGGGAGACGGCACGTGGCGGGGCGGACTGGGCGCGGTCTTCGAAATGGTCTACGAGGGGGACGAGCCGGCGAAGCTGAACATGGCGGGGGACGGCGTGGTCAACCCGCCCTTCGGACTCTTCGGCGGCGCGCCGGGCCTGCCGCACCGCTACAAGGTGATATCCGGCGGCAGGGAAAGAATGCTCAAGTCCAAGGAAACCGAGGTGCCGATCCTGCCCGGAGACCGCATCGTCGCCCTGTCCGCCGGCGGCGGCGGTTACGGTCCGCCCGATTCCAGGGACGCGTCCCGTCGTGCCCGCGACCGGGAATCCAGCCTGGTCTGATCGGCCCGATCCCACCGCGGGCCCGGCCCACGGCCAGGTCCGGGGCTTCCCACCGCTGAACTAGAATCTCACCCAGACGGCGTACACGGCAAAAACTGCCATGACGATCGTGGCGGCCGTCAGTGCGGCCTGCAGGGTTCTGGACGGCGGGACGCCCGCTTCCCTCGCCGTGGTCCGGCTGAAGTAAAGCGCCGCCCATCCAATGGCGGGCAGCAGGATGGTCTGCATCAGTCCGCCGATGATCACCATGGTGACCGGCGCGGACCACAGGACGTAGAGCACGAGATAAACCAGGGGCAGCAGGACGCCGATCGTCCGCACGGCGCGTTGCCTGTCTCTGGGCCGCGCATAGGTGACGAAACCAAGCACGGACAGCGCGTCCGCCAGCATGCGCGACTGGCCCACGATGGTGACGAAATACGTCGAAAAGAGGACCACGAAGGCGCCCACGGCGAAGAGGTAGAACGCCCAGTTGCCCAGCGTCTCGGTATACATCCCGGAAAGGATCTGCACGGTGCCGAACCCCTCCGGCACCTGTCCCTGGGCATGGAGCACGGCGGCGCCCAGAAAGAAGAAGGCGAGCGTCGCCAGCGTGTAGATGACCATGCACAGCCACACGTCCTTCTTCATCACGCCGATCCATCCCAAGGCGCGTTCCCGCCAGGCCGCGCTCCCGTCGCGGGGCCCCGCCGCCCGGGCATAGCCCTTCTCCACGCACCAGTAGGGGTACAGCAACAGTTCGGAAGCGCCCACGCCGGTGATGCCGAAGACGGCGAAGGCGGTCACGGCGCCGTCCGGAGGCAGGGCGAACCGCAACCCGTCCAGGAGTGCCTGGGGAGACACGGCGTAGGGGGTCCAGAACAGGAGCAGCGCGCTGGCCAGCGTGGTGAAGGTGAACAGGGCCACCAGGATGGTGGTAATCCGTTCCAGCGTCATGTACTGGCCCACGAGACCAAGCCCCATGCCGACCAGGGTGAGAATGATCAGCCAGGAGGTGTTTCCGAAGACGGGGAAGATCAGGTCCAGCGACAGGCTCATCGTACCGAAGATGCCGCCCACCTGCATCGTGCTCCAGAGCAGGAGCAGCAGGCTTCCCCAGACGAGCCAGGTTACCCGGAAACGCGGTCCGGGCACCTTGTTGAAGGCCACTAAGGTCGTCTGACCCGTGGCGATGGCGTGCCGGCCGAGTTCGCTTTGCACCGGCACCTTGACCACGCAGCTCAGGAGTATGAGCCAGAGCACGACGAAACCGACCTCGGCGCCAAGGCGCGTCGTGGCGATGAGCTCGCCGGAACCCACGATGGATCCGGTCAACAGCAGCCCCGGTCCCAACTGCCGTATCGTCGACCAGCGGTCGGCGGGCGGTTTTCGTACGTGTTCGGGAAGCAGTTCGTAGGGATCGGACGCCTGGGACATGCAGGTTCGCCTGGAGAATCAGTTAAGGGAATGGAACCGGTACGGTGTCGCTACGTGCCGGTCAGGACGCGTCCGCCTCGCCGGAAAGAGGAATCGCCTCGTCGATCAGCATGATCGGGATCTCTTCCCTGATGGGATAGAGGTACTTCCCGTCGGCCCGCACCAGCCCGCCGTCGATGGGCTCCGTCACTTTCTCGCCGCCCCGGTTGACGAGCGTGCCGGCCTCGATCTTGCCGTTCACGGCTTCGACGACCGAATCGGGCGCGAGATGGACTTCCTCCTTGGTTTCCGGACAGGCCAGTATGTCCAGCAGCGCCTGGTCGATCATGGGTCTCTCCCGCGTCCTGTTGCATTGCGCGAAGCATGGGCCGCGCGGCTGCGGCCCGGGCTCGGTTGCGGCCCGGGCATGACAGTCGATTGTCGCGCGCGTACGGTTGTCGCTGAGGAAAGACTATAAGAACCTGGATTCCGGTTATCAAGCGAATTCTGCGGAGCGTCGGCGTCGGCCGGGGCCGACGTGCGGCCGGCGGGCGGGCGGCGGACGGGCGCCGGGCGGTCGGCCGCGCTGGATCGTCCGGATGGCTCCCGGACAGGCCAACGTGGTTGTTGCGTTCAGGGCGGCCACAGCGTATAATAGGTGCGATTATTCGAACGAGACCGCGAGTCCGCGGCCGGCAGTTCCGTGCCGCGAATCCGCAGACCGCGGTTCAGTACCGCAGACCGCAGTTCAGTACCTCAGTACCAAGGAGTGCATACATGGCGCAGGAAGTGCCGACCACCATCGAATTGCCCGATTATTCCGGCCTGCCCTACAAGGTGGCCGACCTTTCCGAGGCGGAACTGGGCCACCGTGAGATCGCCATCGCCGAACAGGAAATGCCCGGACTGATGGCCGTCCGCGAGAAACACGCCCGCGAACAGCCGCTCCGGGACACGCGTATCATGGGTTCCCTCCACATGACGATCCAGACCGCCGTGCTCATCCAGACGCTCAGGGCCCTGGGCGCGGACGTGCGGTGGGCCTCGTGCAACATCTTCTCGACCCAGGACCACGCGGCCGCGGCCATCGCGGACGACGGCGTACCCGTCTTCGCGTGGAAGGGGGAGAGCCTGGAGGAATACTGGGCCTGCACGCTGCAGGCGCTCACCTTCGACGGCGAAACCGGCCCGACGCAGATCGTGGACGACGGCGGCGACGCCACGCTCCTCATTCACCGGGGCGTGGACGCCGAGGACGACCCCTCGATCCTGGACAAGCCCACCGACAACCGCGAACTGCAGATCATCAACGAGGTGCTCCGGCGGCAGCTGGATCGCAATCCGCGGTTCTGGCACGAGATGAGCGCCGGCATACGCGGCGTATCCGAAGAGACGACCACGGGCGTCCACCGGCTCTACCAGATGATGCAGGACGGCAAGCTCCTGTTCCCGGCCATCAACGTCAACGACTCGGTGACCAAGTCCAAGTTCGACAACCTCTACGGCTGCCGCGAATCGCTCGCGGACGGCCTCAAGCGCGCCCTGGACGTCATGGTCGCCGGGAAGACGGTCGTCGTCTGCGGTTACGGCGACGTGGGCAAGGGGTGCGCCCAGTCCATGCGTGGGTTCGGCGCGCGCGTGGTGGTCACGGAGATCGATCCCATCTGCGCGCTCCAGGCCGCCATGGAAGGCTACGAGGTGACCACCATCGAAGATATGCTGGACCAGGGCCAGGTGTTCGTTACGACGACGGGGAACCGCGACATCATCCGCATCGAGCACATGGAAAAAATGATGGACCAGGCCATCGTCTGCAACATCGGCCATTTCGACAACGAAATCCAGGTGGACGCGCTGAACGAATACCCCGGCATCGTGAAACAGCAGATCAAGCCCCAGGTGGACAAGTATCTCTTTCCCGACGGCCATGCCGTCTTCCTGCTCGCGGAGGGCAGACTGGTAAACCTGGGATGCGCCACGGGACACCCTTCCTTCGTCATGTCCAGTTCCTTCACCAACCAGGTGATCGCGCAGATCGACCTGCGGCTCCATGACCACGAGACCGGGGTGACGACCCTGCCGAAGCACCTCGACGAGGAGGTGGCCCGGCTGCATCTGCGCAAGCTGGGCGTGAAGCTGACCCGGCTGTCCCGGAACCAGGCGGATTATATCGGCGTGCCCATCGAAGGCCCCTACAAGCCCGACCACTATCGATACTGACGGGGCTCCGGGGGCGTGGACCATCCGCCTTTTCCGTTGCGTGCGCACGGAGATGTCCACCGATCCCGATGAAAAACTTCAGCCTGTTGTTAGCCAGCCTCAGGAACCGCTTCAAGGTCGAGGAAGACCCGTTTCTGTTTCGCGATCCGGGCGAACTCGTGGACGGGGAACTGCGGCTGCTGCTCCGGCGGACGCTGCGGGGCGACGCGCGGCGGGGCATCGTTCCCGAGTACGTCTTCGACATGGTGCGGTCGGACGGCCCGGACCGGACGGCCACCGTGATGGGAAGGCTTACCCTGCGTATCGGCCACACGGAACATATCGAGATGTACGCGGGCCACATCGGCTACTCGGTGGACCCGCCCTACCGGGGCCGCAGGCTGGCCGCGCGCAGCTGCCTGCTTGTCCTGCCCCTCGCGCGGGCGCACGGGATCAATCCGCTCTGGATTACCTGCAACCCGGAGAACGCGGCGTCCAGGAGAACCTGCGAGATCATCGGCTCCACGCTGGTGGAGACCGTCCCCATACCCCCGGGCGATCCGCTGTACGGGTGGGACTCGAAGTGGAAGTGCCGGTACAGGGTGGACCTCTAGGCCGGTTCGGAGGCACTATGGGCCTGTCGGGAAATACGCGGAATCGCGGGCCTGCCGCGAGCGGGGCGGGGCTCAGCCGCGGAAGCATGCCATGCTAGCCCTCCACGGCGGAACGCCCTACCGCGATACGGAAGCCCGCCCTTTCCCCGCCAGGACGCCCTTCGGCGAGGAGGAAATACGCCTCGTCACGAAGGCGCTCCGCTCCCAGAACCTCTTTCGATGGGGCGGCGAGCTCACCCCGCGGTTCGAAAGCCGGTTCGCCGATGCGTACGGCGTGAGGCACGCCGTCGGTTCCACGTCGGGAACGGCGGCGCTCCACGTGGCCGTCGGCGCGGTGAATCCGGAACCCGGGGATGAGATCATTACGAGCGCGATCACCGACCTGGGCACGATCATCCCGGTCCTGTACCAGAACGCCGTGCCGGTATTCGCGGACACGGATCCGGAGACGCTGACCGTGGATCCCGATGACGTGGAAAGGCTGATCACGCCGCGGACGCGGGCGATCATCGCCATACACCTCTTCGGCAACGCCTGCCGGATGGAGGCCCTGACGGAGATCTCGCGCCGGAAGGGGGTCCCGCTCATCGAGGACTGCTGCCAGGCTCACCTGACGCGTTACCGCGGACGGTTGCTGGGCACCTTCGGGGACGCCGGATGCTTCAGTTTCCAGCAGTCGAAGCACATGACCACCGGGGACGGCGGCATGACCATCACGGGCGACGACGCCCTGGGCCGCCGCATGCGCATGTTCGCGGACAAGTACTACGACCGGGACCGGACCGGATCCCGCATGTACGGACCGCTGGGCATGAACTGCCGCATCACGGAACTCCATTCCGCGGTGGGGCTGGCGCAGCTGGAGAAAGTCGGACGGGTCGTCGCATCAAGGAACCGGCTCGGCGGCCGTTTGACCGAGGGCATAGAAGGACTCGAAGGCATTGTCCCGGCTCCGGTCACGCCGGGCGCTAGACACAGCTACTGGACGTACCCCATGCGGGTTGCCGGGTTCTCGAACGAAACGTTCGCCCGGGCGCTGAACGCCGAAGGGATCGGCGCAAGCGCGGGCTACATCGGCGACCCCATATTCCAGTGCTCGGCGGCGCTCGCGGAGCACCGGACCTACGGGGACTCCCGTTTCCCCTTCTACAGCCCGTACACCGACCGCAACTTCGAACACGCGGACGAACTATGTCCGAGAACCCGCGAAGTGCTCGGACAACTCGTGCTGCTCCCGTTCAACGAGCGTTACACCGAGGAAGATATCGACGACGTGGCCGGCGCGGTGCGTAAGGTCGCATCGGAACTGGACCGGACGGCGTGAGGCGGCCGCGCGGCGGAGCTGGACCGGACGGCGTGAGGCGGCCGCGCGGCGGAACTGGACCGGACGGCGTGAGGCGGCCGCGTGGCGGAACTGGACCGGACGGCGTGAGGCGGCCGCGCGGCGGCCCAGGGGGTCCGGTCGAGGCGAATCCAGAGGCGGCCTACGGGATATTGTGCTCCGTCTTGTACGCGAGCCAGTTTTCCTTCAGGTGCAGGAAGGCTTCGAAGGTGGGCTGCAGGATGAAGGGATTGTTGTTTCGCTCGTAGCCGATCGTTGAAGAAGGCTTGACGCCGAAGTCATGCCCCGGGAAGACGCCGATATCGTCGTCGAGCTCCATCAGGCGCCGCAGGCTGGCGAATTCCTTCCTCGCTTCTTCTTCGGTGGCCGTGCCGCCCACCTTGCCCACGAAGAGCGTGTCCCCGGTGATCAGCTTGTCCTCCGCCAGGAGACAAATGCCGTCCTCGCAGTGCCCGGGGGTGTGGATCACGGCCAGTCCGAGCTCACCCAGCCGGAACACCTCGCCGTCCGTCACTTCGATATCGTAGAAATACTCCGCGTCCCGGTACATCACCACGTCGAGACCCAGTTCCTCGATGAGGTGGTCGTTGCCGTTCACGTGGTCATGGTGGGAGTGCGTGCATATGATGCAGGCCAGTTCCACGTCCAGTTCGCCCGCGCGCCGAATGTAGTATTCGGGCCGGTAGGATGGATCGACCGCCGCCGCTTTCCGGGTATGCTCGTCGGCTACCAGGTAGCCGAGGTTCCGGTCGCCCCCGTTCCGTACCTGTTCGAAAATCATCTTGGACCCTTTCGAATCGTCTGAGAACCGTTCCGCCTTGACGCGGTTTTCCGCATGATATCCCATCGATGGCATGAAGTCAACCGTATACCCGCCGCCTCTGAATTCCCTTGACTTCGACCCCGTCCGGACACAGGATAATTGGACCGATCCCCCCCGTGTCCAACCCGCTTCGGCCACCCGGAAAAGAGCGTTCCGTGCATATCGGCGACCTGATCATCTTCCGTCACCGCGGAGACATCCAGATCGGCATGCTGCAGGCGGTTTCCCGGAAGAAGTACAAGGTGGCGACCTCCGCGAACCGGGTCATGGACATTTCGACGGACCCGATCGTGCGGTACACCGATATCCGGGTGCGCGACCTGTCCGAAATGATGGAAGTACGGCGGAAGATCGAGGACCAGGCCGGTTCCTTCGACCTCGAAGAAGTATGGGAGGTCCTGAAGGACGATCCCACCGTATACACGTCGGAAGACATTGGCGAACTGTATTGGGGCGAACCCGGTTCACCGGAACAGCGGGCGGCCATGCAGCTGCATCTGAGTCGCAAGTGCCTGTACTTCTGCGAAAGGGACAACGGCTTCAAGTCCCGTTCGAGCGACCAGGTCAGGAACATCCTGGACAAGGCGGCCCGCCGGCAGGCCGTGGAGACCGAGCGCAACGAGTTCGATCGCTGGCTCGCGGACGATACGCGGCGGGACCTTCAAACCCTGACGAACCGCCAGAAACGCTGGCTGTCGCATCTCCGCGACTTTGCCATCCAGGGCGACGACTACGCCGCGATCGACCAGGTCCGCTCCCTGCTCAAGGAATTGCCCGGCCTGGCCGGAGGCGACCCGCAGCGGTCCGTTTTCGAAGTCATGGTTCGCAAGGGGTTCTGGGATGAAGACGAACACCTCGATCTGCTGCGTTACGATATCCCGACCGAGTTTACCGACGAAGTGCTCGCATACGCCGCGTCCTGCCGGTCCTCGGAGAAAGGCCGGGAAGACCTGACCGGATGGCCGATCCTGTCGATAGACGATGCGTCCACGCAGGACATAGACGACGCCCTTTCCGCGGAACGGACTGCGGACGGTTACCGGATCGGCGTGCATATCACCGACGTGGCCGACCTCGTGCCACGGGATTCGGTCCTGGATCTCGCGGCCAGGGAGAGGATGTCGTCCCTCTATCTGCCCGACCGGCACGTCCCCATGCTGCCCGCCACCCTCTCCCAGGGCCAGTGCGCTTTGCTCGAGGGCGCGCGGCGTTGCGCCATCAGTTTCATCTTCTCGCTGTCGTCTGACTTCGAGTTGCTGGATTCGCGGATCACGCCTTCGGTGATCGTCAACCGGGCGCGGCTGTCCTACGACGAAGCCAACCGGCTGCTGGGCACGATCGAGCAGCCCTGCGCCGAAGTGCTGCAGATCCTCAACCAGGCGGTGGACGTATTCTACCAGCGGCGTATCGACCAGGGCGCGGTCGACCTGGAGCGCAGCGTGGTCGGGATCAAGGTCGACGAGGAGAAACGCATCCGGATCGTGCTCCGGGACACTTCCACCCGTTCCGAGCACATCGTGTCGGAACTGATGATCCTCGCCAACCGGACCGCCGCGGCGTACCTGAACAGCCGCGATATGCCCGCGATCTACCGTACCCAGGCCGAGACCGATCCGGGGGACCTGGAGGAGGCGGCCCACGACGCGGTCTGGCGCTTCCTGGTGCTGAGAAGGATGAAGCCCCTGGAACTGAGCCTGAAGTCCAGTCCGCACGCCACCCTCGGCGTGGACACCTACTGCCAGATCACGTCGCCGATCCGCCGTTATGCCGACCTGGTCCACCAGCGGCAGTTACGATCGGCCCTTGCGGGCGGTCCGGGAGATCCCGTCGGTCCGGGCGGCGCGGACGGCGCGGGCGATCCGGACGGTCTGGGCGGCGCGGACGGTGCTGGCAGTCAGGACGAGCCGGACGAACCGGGCGGTCTGGACGAGCCGGCCGGTGCGGGCGAGCCGGGCGGTGCGGGCGCCGTCCCCGCCTACGACGCCGGCGAGATGATGGACGAGCTGTCCGCCCTGGAACGGAGCAGGATCCTGAACAAGATCCAGGCCCGGCGGGAATGGTACTGGCTCCTCAAGTACCTGGAGCGGCAGAAGGACGTCCGGATCCGGGCAATCGTCCTGGAGGCGAGGGAACGGAACATCCTGGTCGAATTCCCGGATTACGGATCGCGCATGGCGGTCAAGGTGGAGGGAAGTCCTTCACCCGGTGAAGAAATCGTGTTGAGTCCCGTCGCAATCGACCCATGGTCGGGAACGCTTAGACTGCGGCGGATTTCAGATCATTCCTGAACAGGAAGGAGCATTGCCTTGGTAAAGATTCAATCGCTGGAGCACGTGGCCGTGGCCTACCGGGACACGGACGCCGCGGCAAAGTGGTACTGCGACGTGCTGGGCTTCGAAATAGCGCTCAGGTTCAACAACCCGGGGAACGACGCGAACATCTACTTCATCCGCGACCCCAGGGGTACGGGACACATAGAGATCATCCCCATGCCCGGCGGCGACGACACGCAACTCGCCGATATCCGGACCGCCCACGTTCATCTCGCCTTCAACGTGGATGACATGGACGAAGCCGTCGCCGAACTGGAATCGAGGGGCGTGAAACTGGAAGGTCCGCCCGCCAGGTCCGGGGAGAACATCCTGCTTTTCTTCCGCGACCCGGAAGGCGCGCCGCTGCAACTGGTACAACGGGCGAAACCGCTCTAGGGCGGGAAGATCAGAAGCCTATTTCGAAACCGAGACGGATTTCCCGGGGCGGGGCGTACTGCTGGGGATCCAGGCTCAACAGGCGCCTCAGCCGGACAAACTCCTCCGACCGGCCGGTGAACGATTCCAGGGTATATCCGTCGTCCCCGGGACGGCCCGTGTTGGCGTAGACGCTCACGACGTTCCGGCGGTCGAATGCGTTCCGGACTTCCGAAAACAAGGTGTAGGTGAATCCGCCGGCCTTGAAACGCTTCCGGAGGCGGAGGTCGAGATTGACGAAGGCCGGCAGGCGCGCCTGGTTCCGCGCGGCCGCGTCCCTTTCGCGCAGCGTGTTGGTCGGCGTGTACGGCAGGCCGCTGCCGAAGTATCCGATCAGGGACAGTCCCCAGCCGCTGAGCGGCACGCCCAGCACGCGTCGCTGAACCGTCTCCGGCGCGAGCACGTTCACCACGGCTTTCACCGTGTGCCGCTGGTCGAAGGCGAGGGGGAAGTAGCCTCTTTCGGCGGAAACAGCCTGCTCCGCGTGTTCCTGGGGCGACGACGCGCTGCCCCGGGCGATGGAATAGGCGTAGTTGAAGGAACCGGAAACCACGCGCGACACGTCCCGTTTCACGATGAGTTCGAAGCTGCGCACGGATCCGAAGTCCGCGTTGTTGAAGATGTAGTACATTCCGCCGGGGTACTGGACCTGGGCCGTCGAGGTCAGGTTGGAAATGGTCTTGTAGGATGCCGTGAACCCGATGCGGACGTCCCCGGTCAGCATGTGCTCGAGGCCGAATTCGTAGGCCACCGTCTTCTGGGGCGACAGGTCCGGATTCCCCAGCCGCGGAAAGTCTCCGCGGAAGTCCCGTCTCAGGTTCGCGTAAGCGAGCCGGAACTCGGGCGGCTGGTAGAAGTAACCGTAATTGAACCGGAGCAGGCTTCGCGGCGTGAAGGAGTGGGAAACGCCGAGCCGGGGGCTCAGCCGGATCTTGGTCGAGTTGTCTCTTTGCTCCGCCTGGCCCGTGGGCAGATCGACGAAGAACCGCTGGCTCGTGTCCAGGTAATCCACCCGGAGCCCTGCGTCGACGATCAGCCTGCTCAGCTCGAACTTGTTCTGGAAATACAGCGCCCCTTCCACGGGATTGACGGAATATCTCTGGCCGTGCGGCGCGGCCTGGAGGAAAGACCGCTCGTCCCAGTCCAGCCGGTACCACTGCGCTTCCGCGCCCGCCCGGATCTGGCTCCAGTAGGTCAGCTGGCCGCTCAGGTCGGCCCGGACCCCGTAATACGTCGCCCGCGTATCCCTGAACAGCGGGTAGAAGTCGCCCGTGTCGGTAAAGGGAAGCCCCTCGAATCGGTCCGAGTGCAGCTGGGTGGATTCATAGATCGAACCGTTGTACTCGCCGCGGCTGTTCACCGAGTATCCCGGCCACTGCGTCCAGTACCTGGCGTCCGTCAGCATCGTGGGAAAGAGGGTGCTGTTGGTGAAGTACCTGTAGAACCGGGCGGTATAGAAGAAGCGCGGGCTGATGTTCTGGCTGACGGACAGGTTTATGGCCTGGCTCCGCGCCTCCCGTTCGGGCAGCCCGTCCGGGTTGAAATCGTAGGACAATCCGTTCTGATTGCGGTGGTCGTACTGAAGATGTCGCTGGCCGTAGTAATGCCCGCTGAGCTTCAGCTTCATGAGGGGATAGGGTTTGAACACCAGGTTGCCCGCCACCGTAAACAGAGACCGGCTGTTGTGGGGGATATGGTGCCCGTCGCTCAATACCTGGCCGGAGAGGAAATACCCTCCTTGGTCCCCGAGCCAGGGCAGCGCGCCGCTCACGATGCCCTCGAGGCGCCCTCCCCGGCCCGCGGAAGTCCCGCCGTAGCTTCCCGCCGCCAGGTCGTACCGGGACTGCAGGGACGTCGCGGCCCTGAAGGTCCCCGACAACGGGCCGCTTCCCTCGCGGGTCACGATATTGACGACGCCCGACATGGCCTCGCCGTACTGCGCGTTGAAGCCGCCCCGGTTGACCACCAGTTCCTCGACGGAATCAAGCTGGATATGCGTACCCATGCCGCCCAGCAGGGGATCCTCCAGGGTCGCTCCGTCCACGTAGTACGAGATCTCGTTCCCCCGGCCGCCGCGAACGTGCAGGTCCCCGTCGGCGTCCCGGACCACCCCGTTCTGGAGAAAGATCAGGTCAGACAGGTCCGTTACGGGCAGGGACTCGATCTCGCGGGGGACGATCACTTCGCTCGAAGCGGTCAGGTCCGACCGGATCGACGTCCTCGGCGCGATGATGGTTACGGGCTCGGCCAGGTCGAGTATGGTCGTTTCCAGTTCGAAATCGATCCGCGTGGTGCGGTCGCTGTTGACGGTCAGCTCCTGGGTCCGGACGGGCAGGTAGCCGATCATCTGGACTTCGACCCGGTAGGTGCCCACGGGAACGTTGAGAATGTAATACTCGCCGTTCAGGCCGGATATGGCCCGCAGTTCGGTCCCCGCCAGGCGTATGGTGACCCCGGCCAGCGGATCGGTGGTCGCCCCGTCGCGGATGAAACCGGTGACTTTGCCGGAGGTGGCCGCATGGGCCGCGCACGGAACCAGACCGGTGCAAAGGACGAGCAGCAAAGCGATGCGGTTCATCATTTCTCCCGATTCGCGGTCGAAACGAGGCCCGGTCCTGCGACACCCGGGTCATCGTCCGCCCGCTTCGATACAATAATCCACCCCCGCAAGGACGCAAATAACATGCCGACAGGCGTACGGGGCCGTTTTTTTCGTCCCGGACCGCCCGGAGGGGTTAATTCACGCCGTTTCAAGGAGATTCACGGGCCGGATCGTGCGAGCCGGGGCCTATGACGGGGCCGATAACCGGAAAACCCCTTCGGCGCGATGTGAAAGGAATTGCGCGGGATCACCCGTCCGGCGTCCCTGCGAAGCGTGCTTCCAAATGCCGCTTTTTCTCCCTGTAGCCACTCGCTTCTTCGAACCTGCGCCGCTTCTCCGCGCCGTCGGCGTATATGTCTATCTTCCGGCAAAGGGTATCCAGCGCGGCAGCCAGGGCCTCCCCTTCCAGTACGCCGCTCCGGATCAGCTTCTCCAGCGCCCGTATGCGGAACCGGTCCATGCCCCAGTACCGCCGAGACAACTGGTCTTCGTGGCCGCCGTGCTTCAGCAGCAGGGGCTCGTCGACGTAGAGCACGGGTACCCGCGCGCAGATGCGCAGCCACAGGTCGTAGTCCTCGCAGACCGGCAGGTCCGGGTCGAACAGGCCGTAGCGATCGAAGAGGCCGCGGTGCATCAGCACGGATGAAGGGGAAATGACGCACAGGGGCAGGCACCGTTCGAAGATGCGTCCCCCGTACTTGGCGTGCTTCTTCATGGGATTGACCCGCCTGCCCTTGCGGATCCAGATCTCATCCGTATGGCAGAACCGGAACCCCGGCTCCCGCCCCAGGGCGGCGCACTGTGTTTCCAGCTTGCGGGGAAGCCATGCGTCGTCGGAGTCGAGAAAGGCGATCCAATCGTGTTTCGCCGCGCGGATGCCGTGGTTCCTGGCCGCGCTGACGCCCCGGTTTTCCTGCCGGATGTACCGCACGTCGGGAAACCCGTCCATGAGGGCCGGCGTCGCGTCCGTCGAACCATCGTCGATCACGACGATCTCCGACGGCGGGAACGTCTGGTCCAGGACCGAACGGACCGCCGCCGGCAGACGGTCTTCCCGGTTGTGGGTGGGGATCACGACCGATACGGAAAAACGCTTCGATGTCATTGCGCGGTACTTTATGAAAGCGCCCGTCCCGGTCGCCCGGGAGGCGATTCCCCGGGAGGCGGTCGCCCGGCAGGTCCGTTACTGAAGGTCGTATTTCTTGATCTTGTACTGGATGGTCCTGACCGTCACGCCGAGGGCTTCCGCCGCGCGCGTTCGATTGCCGCCCGACTCCTGCAGCGCCTGTTGGATGAGGCGTTTCTCCGCCTGCCCCCTGGAGTCCTTGAGCGAACCCTGGACGGGACCCGCGGCCGGCAGGCCCGGGGACGCATGGTGGAAGACGGGCAGATGTTCGGGCAGGATGCGCTCGCCGTCGCTCAGCACCACGGCGCTCTCGATGGCGTTCTCCACTTCCCGGATGTTTCCCGGCCAGTCGTACCCCGTGCAGATCTCCAGCGCGTCGGCGGATATGCGCTTTTCTCCGAGGCCGTTCTCCCGCGTGTATTTCCGGATGAAATAGTCGATGAGTGGCGGGATGTCGTCCCGGTGCTCGCGAAGGGGAGGCACCACGATGGGTATGACGTTCAAACGGTAGTAGAGGTCCTGCCGGTAGCGCCCTTCCGCGACCGCGTCTTCCAGGTTCCGGTTGGTGGCCGCGATCACGCGGACGTCGATGTGCAGCGGTTCGGTCCCGCCGAGTCTTTCGAACCGGCGCTCCTGCAGCACCCGCAGCAGCTTGACCTGGACGGCACCGCTGATTTCTCCGATTTCGTCCAGAAAGATCGTTCCGCCGGCCGCCCGTTCGAAATACCCTTTTCGCGTCGTGCTCAGCGCACCGGTATACGCCCCCTTTTCGGTCCCGAAAAGCTCGCTTTCCAGCAGGCCTTCCGGGATGGAGGCGCAACTCACGTCCACGAAAGGCCGGTCCCTTCGAAAGCTCCTGGCGTGTATCGCCCGGGCGATCAGGCTCTTGCCCGTACCGCTCTCGCCCATCAGAAGGACCGTCGTATTGGCCCGGGCGACCTTGTCCACCCGATCGAAAATGTCCCTGATCCGGGCGCTTTCGCCGATAATGTCCGGGTCGGGGATGGACGAAGACCCGGGCGATGCTTCCATGCGCCGCCTGTTCTTCTTCTCCTGCAGCGCCCCTTCTATGGTGGCGAGCAGCTCCTCGAACTTCACCGGCTTGGTCAGGTAGGAGAAGGCGCCGTCGCGCATGGCCTTGACGGCCGTCTCCACCGTGGCGAACGCCGTCATCATGATGATACTCGTTTCCGGCGACGTGCCGGTCATGCGCTTGATCAGGTTCAGCCCGTTTATCCGGGGCATTTTCATATCCGTGAGCAACACGTCGAACCGGCCGCCCCGGGCCGTTTCATAGGCCTGCTCGCCGTCCGTCACCCCCGTGACCTCGTACCCCTCGCCCGACAGCAGCTCCACCAGGCCTTCCCGGGTGTTCCGGTCGTCTTCCGCGATCAGGATGCGTTCCATGTATGTCCCCCGTTCCATCTTGTCCCGCGGACCGGCCTACCCCTTCCCCACGGATCCGGAAGGTTGTCCCGCGGTCCGGCCTACCCCTTCCCCACGGATCCGGAAGGTTGTCCCGCGGACCGGCCTACTCCGCCCCCACGGATCCGGAAGATTGACCCGCGGACCGGGCTACTCCGTCCCCACGGATCCGGAAGGTTGTCCCGCGGACGGCTCGGCCGTCTCCGCCTCCAGCGCCGGCAGGGAGAGCGTAAACACCGTCCCCTCGCCCGGCGTGCTTTCGACCGAGATCCCGCCCCCGTGCTTCTCCGCGATCTGCTGGGCGATGGGCAGGCCCAGGCCCGTACCGGTCGACTTGGACGTATAGTACACCTCGAATATACGATCCAGGCGGCCGGGATCAATACCCCTTCCGGTATCCTCGAATTTTATGTTTACGTGGGGATTCCCGCCCAGGGCGTCCAGGGTCAGCTCGCCGCTGTCCCGGGGCGCCGCCCGTTCCGTGGAAACCGTCAGCGTGCCGCCGCCTTCCATGGCGTCGAAGGCGTTGAGCAGGATATTCAGGATCAGCTGCTTGATCTGGTCGATGTCGACGGATACCATCAGCTCGCCGTCCCGGTACCGTGTAACGATCCGGACGCCCCGTTCCCGGGCCGTGCCCTGGTGGATCTCGATCACCTCGTCGAGTACCGCGTTGATGTCGTGGGGGAAAGGCGCCAGTTCGGGCGGCCGGGCGTAGTTGAGGAAATTCTCGACGAGACTGTCGATACGCCAGATCTCCGAGATCACCTTCTCGTAGTGCCCGCCCCCGTTCCCGTGGTCGCCGTTCTGCTTCTCCATGTCCCGCTTGAGAATCCTCAGGTTGATGATCATGGAATTGAGCGGATTGCGGATTTCGTGGGACAGTATGGTGGCGAACTTGCTCAGCGTAGCCAGGCGCTCGGCCTGTTTCAGGCGGCGTTCCTTCTCCATCAACTCGCGGGCCATCTGGTTGAACTCGCGGGCAAGGGTCGTCAGTTCGCCATGGCCGGGCGTTTCGATGGTATGGGTCAGCCGGCCCCGGGCGAACATCTGCGCGCCGCGAACCAGTTCGTAGATCGGACGGACGATCTTCCGGACGACGAGAATACCGATCATGGACGCGACCGCGGCGCTGATGACCATGAGCACGCTGATGCCCAGGATCATGTCCCGCGACCTGGCGAAGGCGCTGGCGGCCGGTTGTTCGATGACGACCTTCCACCCGAGCGGTTCGACGGTCGCGAAGGCGGCGACCATCTCGCCCGACGGACCGGGGTAGACCAGCGTGCCGCTCTGCCGTTCGCCCAGCGCCGCGCCGACGGGTGAGGCGGACAGGTCGTCCTGGCGGTATACCCGGTCCCGTTCCGGGTGGGCGATCAGGCGCCCGTTCCCCGTCGCGACGTACGCGTTGCCGAATCCTTCCCGTTGTCCCTCCCCGAGCTGAATGTTGTCCACCAGGTCCCACATGTCCTTCAGGTTCACCCGCGCGGCCAGGTACCCCGTGTGCTCGTCGAAACGCCGCACGGGCACGGTGATCGTCACCGCGGGCAGCCCGTCGTCCGAGATGAACACCGGGGAGACCGTGGGGCCGCCGTCCCCCGGGAGTTCCACGTCGGGCCGCGCGCGCAGCGCTCCTTCGAGCCGGGTGGTCATTTTCTCCCGCCCCGCCAGGTCCAGCACGGACAGTTCGCTGAGGAAATCCTGCCGGATGACCAGGTTGTCGATCAGCTTCTGGTACACCGCGTCCGTTGCGTCGATCATGTCCATGTTGTCCGCGGCCAGGTCGATCACGCGCCGCGCCTGTTCGATGTACAGCCTGATCTCGTTGCTCGCCCTGCGCGCGACCTCGAGGTTGCCGTCGGCCACCGTGTCTTCGATCGAACGGCGGGCCGTCGCGAGCAGAAGCAGCCCGACGATCAGCACCGGAATGGTGGCCAGCGCGATATGGGATACGAGCAGCCGCGGCCACAATCCTTCTCGTAAGTTTCTGGGAAACATGGATTTGCGCACCGTCAAGGGGCGTATTCGGTACGGAACCAGGCCGAGGGCGGCCGGAGCGCCTCACCCGGGCGGCCCAGGTTTTGCAAGGTGGGATCGTACGCGACGTACCGGGTATCGACGAAGTAGAGGAACATGCAGGGCTGGTCCCGGTTCAACAGCATCTCGAGTTGCTGGAAGACCGCACCGGCACGGTACTGATCGGGCAGTCCGAAGAGGAAGTTGATGTTGCGGTCTACCTGGCGGTTCCGGTATCCGAGCATGTTTCCCAGCCCGATGCTTTCCGAGTGGAAGACCGCGTAGAGATCGTCCGCCGTGGGTTCGAAATCCTGTACGAACAGCGCCGCGTCGTAGCCGCCGACGCCGAGCCGCTGGACCAGTTCCTTCTGGGTGACGGGCACGGGGACGACCTGGATGCCGATGTGGTTCAGGTTGAGCTTGACGACCCGGACCGTCTTCTCGGCGGAGGTCTGTCCCCTGGGAAACAGCAGCTCGAACCGGAGCGCGCGCCCATCCCGGTCGAGGAACCCGTCGCCGTCGCTGTCACCCCAGCCCTGCCGGCGCAGCATCTCGCGGGCCTCGCGGGGACGGTAATCGAGCCCCGTGTCGCCGCCCTTGAATTCGAAACTGGGATGAATGGGTCCCTGGGCCAGCACGCCCGCGCCGCGTACGAGCACCTCGTCCAGGATACGCTGGCGGTTCGTGGCATGGGTCAGCGCGCGCCGTATGACCGGATCGGAAAGCAGCGGATGCCGGTGATTGTAGAAGACCGCGGAGAAGGCGCGGTTCACGGGCACGATCGCCTGGATCTTCGCATCGGTCCGGGCCCGCTTCAGATCCTTCAGCGTGCCGTCTCGTTCCACCTCGATGAGATCGACCTCCCGCACGATGAAGGCCGCCTGCAGGGACTCGGAAGTCGGGTAGAACCGGTAGACCACCCGGTCCAGGTTCGCGCGGCCCCGGTGCCAGCTCTGATTGGCCGTGAGCGTCACCGTGTCGCGGACGGGCCATGACGCGACCCGGTAGGGGCCCAGTCCAATGGGCCTTGTCGTTTCCAGTTGCGCGCCGATGTCGGCGAACAGGCCGCCGCCCATCTGGTGCCCGGGCAGTATGGGCAGCGTCGCGAGGCGGTTGGGGAAGGCCTCGATCGGCGACTTCATGGTGATACGGACCGTATGGCGATCGAGGGCGGCAAGCCGTTCGATGTTCTGGAAATAGCGGTGGAATACGGGGTCGTACACCCGGGAGGCCTTGTACCGCGTGTACGTAAAGATCACGTCGGCGGCGGTCAAGGGCTCCCCATCGTGGAACGCTATGCCCTGCTTGAGCCGGAACACCCAGTCGCGGCCGCCGGATTGCTTGACGGGCAGGTAGGCCACCCCGTCGGACGGCGTGCCCGAATCATCGACGCGGAGCAGGCCTTCGCCGTAGATCAGCGAGGCGATCTCTCTCTCCACGCCCAGGCTGTTGAACAGGGGGTGGAAGGTGAGATCTCCCACGGCCACCTTGCCGATGGTGACCGCGCCGCCCTGCTGGGCCGGACGGACCGGGTGGTCCAGGCGATCCGCGGGTTGCGGACTCTGGCCGTGGACCGCAGCGGGCAAGGAGACAAGGGGCAGGCCCAGAATCAACGCGCGGGCAAGCAGGCGCTTGACCGGTAAATGCCGTGCCTTCAGCATGAAAACACCGCCCAGAAGATCCTGATCTTTATAGAGGGGATCGTTTGAGTTACCCCATTTTACAACGGTCAGGACTCGCTGTCAAGCGAATTAGGACCGCTGGACGCCTGTAAACGCGGCCTGCGGTCCGGCGTGTGCTTCCGGCTGGAGCGGCCTGCGGTCCGGCCTGTGCTTCCGGCTGGAGCGGCCTGCGGTCCGGCCTGTGCTTCCGGCCAACTTCCGATTGACACCCGGCGCCGGTCCGGGTAGATTTAGCCCGGCCGCAAGCGACGGCGGCACGACGGGGAATCGTCCCGGACCGCGGCGGGCGGATTGAGCGGAACCGCCGATACCGCGGCGCCTCGGGTTCTGTGCCGAACCACGTTGGGCGGAACGGACCGCGGTGCGTCGAGACGCCCGCGTTTCCGTGCAAGGCCATGGGGCGGTTCAGTTTCGGGAAATGAAATGGATGGATACAACGGTAAGATATAACGGTAAAGAGTCCGCAGGCGGGCGGGCCGGCAGCGTGACCGCACGCGGGAGAGCCGGCAGCGTGACCGCCCTGTTCATCGCGGCGTTTCTGCAGGCGTCCTGCGGGGGCGGGGACACCTTCGTGCTGACCGTCTACAACACGTTGGAGAGTACCGAAGCCATCCGGGTCGACCTGGCGGGGGACACGAGGGAGCTTCCGGTTGGCGCGTTTACGGAGTTCCGGTCCGTGAAGGCCGGACCCCAGATCCTGTCGGTGGAATCGTCCACCTGTTTGGGGGTCGTCCGTAACACCGTGGAAGTCACCGCCGATACCGTAGTCCGGTACCGGGCCGAAAGAGACGGAGAGACGGGGGCGTGCGAGATCTTCCCGCAGGTGGAAGCCTTCCGGTCCGTTGCACCGACCGGATCTTGACGGCGCCACGCTGAACTTGACGGCGCCACCCTGAACCAGATTATTCCGGGGTCGTTCAATTGGCAGGACACCAGATTTTGGTTCTGGCTATCCAGGTTCGAGTCCTGGCCCCGGAGTTCCTTTCCTCAGGACCGATCGGCCTGACGGGTCGATCGCGGCCGCGATTCAGATCTTCCCCAGGCCCTGATCCGGGTCGTCGGTCAGGCCGGCGCCGGCCCGCCTAGATCTTCCCCAGGGCCTGGTCCAGGTCGGCGATCAGGTCGTCGGCGTTTTCGATACCCACCGAAAACCGGACGAGTTCGTCCTTGATGCCGATCTCGAGCCGCTCGGACCGGTCCATCTCGTAGAACGACATGATGGCGGGCTGTTCGATCAGGCTCTCCACGCCGCCCAGGCTGGGCGCGATGTAGGGAATGCGCATCGCGTCGATGAACCGGATGGTCGTTTCCATGTCGCCGTCGACTTCGAAGCTCACCACCCCGCCGAAACCACTCATCTGCCGGCGCGCCGTTTCATGGCCCGTGTGACTTTCCAGGCCGGGATAGTAGGTCTTCCGGATGCGGGGATGGCCGTCCAGGTACCGGGCCACGGCCAGGCCGTTCGCGTTGTGCTGTTCCATGCGAAGGGCGAAGGTCTTCAGTCCTCTGATCAGCAGGTACGCGCCGTGGGGATCGACGATGCCTCCCGTGACGTCGCGGAACTCGCGGATGGCGGAGATGAGGGGGGCGCCGCCCACGACGGCGCCGGACAGCAGGTCGTTGTGGCCGCCGAGGTACTTGGTGGCGCTGTGGAGCACCAGGTCGATGCCGAAATCCAGGGGCTTCTGGTTGTAGGGCGTGGCGAAGGTGCCGTCGATCAGTACCTTGACCCGGTGCCGGGCGGCGATGTCCGCCACCCGCTCGAGGTCGATCACGTTCAGGTACGGATTCGTGGGTGATTCGGATACGATGAGCCGGGTCCGGTCGGTCACGGCCGATGCCAGCTCTTCGTAATCGCCCGTCTTGACGAAGGTCACGTCGATGTCGTACCGCGGCAGGATCTGCCGGCAGAACTGGCGGCTGCGCCGGTAGCACTCGTCCATGACGATCACGTGGGCGCCGGAGGAGAGCATGGCGAGCAACACGGAAGTGAAGGCGCTCATGCCCGACGAGAAAAGGGCGGCGTCCTCCCCGCCTTCCAGGTCGGCGATCTTGCGCTCCGCCACCGACTTGGTGGGATTGCCGTAGCGCCCGTATTCTTCCCGGTCCACCTCGCCCGTCGTGTAGTCGATCAGTTCCTGCGTATTCTGAAAAACGTACGTGGAGGTCTGGACGATGGGATTGGTCACCGAGGAGAACGGCTTGTCGCGGTGCTCCCCTCCATGCACGGAGCGGGTGGACAGTCCCTTTCTGGTACGCGGCATGTCGTCGGATTCCTTTGAGATACGTCCAAATACACGGCGCCCGGCCGAACCGCCGGGGCGTCCTAGAATACCACGGGCTCCTCGTACAACCCGTGCACTTCCTGCAGCACGCCCACGATTTCCCCCAGCGTGGCGAGGGCTTTCACCGCGGCCAGCATGGGCGGCATGATCTGCTCCCCGTTTCGCGACGCGGCCCGCAGGACGTCGAGGGCCTCGCCTGTTTTCCGTTCGTCCCGCCGACGCCGCGCCGAAGCGAGGCGGCTTCGCTGTTCCCGCTCGATGCGCGAGTCGATGCGCAGCGTCTCAATGTCAGCGTCCTCCGGGGATACGAAATCGTTCACGCCGGTGATGGTCCGCTCCCGGTTTTCGATCTCCGCCTGGTATCGATTGGCCGCGGCCATGATCTCGCGCTGGGGAAACCCCGCTTCGATCGCCGCGACCATGCCCCCGAAGCCGTCTATCTTCCTGAAATAGGCCTCGGCCTCCTCTTCCAGCCGGTCGGTGAGGGACTCCACGTACCAGGATCCGCCCAGGGGATCGACCGTATCGGTCACCCCGATTTCGTGGGCGATGATCTGCTGGGTACGCACGGCGATCCGGGCAGCCTTTTCCGATGGCAGCGCGTAGGCTTCGTCCAGCGCGTTGGTGTGAAGCGACTGGGTGCCTCCCAGCACCGCGGACAGCGCTTCGACGGCCGTGCGCACGATATTGTTCTCCGGCTGCTGGGCGGTCAGGCTGCACCCCGCGGTCTGGGTATGGAAACGCAGCGTCCAGGACCGCTCGGACGCGGCGCCGTACCGCTCGCGCATGTGGCGCGCCCAGATCCGCCGGGCGGCCCGGTATTTGGCGATCTCTTCGAAGAAATCGATGTGGGCGTTGAAGAAGAAGGACAGGCGTGACGCGAACCGGTCGATCCCGAGACCGGCGGCAACGCAGGCGTCGACGTAGGCAAACCCGTCCGCCAGCGTGAACGCCAGTTCCTGGGCGGCCGTCGCGCCCGCTTCCCTGATGTGGTACCCGCTGATGCTGACGGGATTCCACTGGGGAACCCGCTCCGCGCAGAAGACCACCGTATCGGTTACGAACTTCAACGCCGAAGCGGGCGGGCAGATCCACTCCTTCTGGGCGATGTACTCTTTCAGGATATCGTTCTGCAGCGTGCCCCGCAGCGCGGTCCAGGGGATGCCCCGTTTCTCCGCCACGGCCAGGTACATGGCCAGCAGCGCCGCGGCCGGGGCGTTGATGGTCATGGACGTGCTGATCCGGTCCAGCGGGATACCGGAAAAGAGGGTCTCCATGTCTTCCACCGTATCGACGGCGACCCCGCAGACCCCCACCTCCCCTTCCGCGGACGGGTGATCGGAATCGAGCCCCATCAGCGTGGGCACGTCGAAGGCCACCGACAGGCCGTCCTGCCCCTGTTCCAGGAGGAACTTGAACCGGCTGTTGGTGTCCGCCGCGGAACCGAAGCCGGAGAACTGCCGGATGGTCCAGGACCTGCCGCGGTACATGGAAGCATGGATCCCGCGCGTGTAAGGGTACTGTCCCGGATATCCCTCGTCGCGCAGATAGGCGGAACCGGACCGCCGCCCGGCCGTGTACAACCCCTCGACGGGAGATCCCGAGATATTGGTGAAGGATGGCTTCCGAAGAGGATGGCTGTGCGTTTTCTCTTCCTTCGGCCTTCCGGTTCTTCCGTTTCCGTCCATAACGTCCGCCAGGTAAGACTTAATTGCGCCAGACTATTTCAGTTACACCCGGGAGCAACACCGTAATATAGCCGCGGCCGGGGGGTCGTCAAGCAGGAACTGGCCCCGGGAAACCTCGTTGGACGGGCCGAATTCCGTTGACTTTTCCGCCGGAGTCCGATTAAGATTCGCATGTCGCGCTCACGCCGTTTCCTGCACGGCGATTCCCGGTTTCGTTATCCGCCGGACCCCGTTCGCGATCCTTAGTAACTTAGTGGGATTCCACGTCGATTTCTCGTACCTCGCACCCCGATGAAGGCAATGAACTCAACCGAGATACCGCTTTTCCCGCTCAATACGGTGCTGTTTCCCGGCATGCCCCTGCACCTTCACATTTTCGAACCGCGCTACAAGGAAATGGTTCAGAAGTGCCTCGACGAGAAATTGGAGTTCGGCATTCTCCTGCTGCATGAGACCCAGTTGTGCCAGGTGGGCTGCACGGCCCGGATCACGCAGATCCTGAGACAGTTCGATAACGGGGCCATGGACATCCTCACCGAGGGACGCAGGCGGTTCCGGGTCCTCGACGTGCTCAACCGGGAGTCCTACCTTGAAGCGGTCGTCGAGTACTTCGACGACGAAAGCGAGGAGATCCCTTCCGGCCTCCTGAAGAAGGTCCTGAACGCCTACCAGAAGATGATCCGCCTGCAGACCCGGGGCGTGGGCGCCGTCCGCGGCATCTTCGACCCGGTGCATTTCTCCTTCATCATCGCGTCGACGATCGACATGGTCCTGCAGGACCGGCAGTCCCTGCTGGAACTGACTTCGACCACGGAACGGATCAGGAAACTCGATACGGCGCTCCTCGACACGATGGGGAAACTGGACAAGCAGGAAAAGATGAAGCGCCGGGCCGAAATGAACGGACATGGCAAGCACGAGCCCGATGACGGCGAATCCGCGGCCGGCGAGTAGCGCCGGAGGCACGCGCCGGCTGACCGCCATGGCCGTGGCCGTGGCCCTCGCGGTCCTCCTCGGTTTCATCCGCCTGTACCGGCTGCCCTGGGGCGGCTCGCTGTCGCTCAAGATCCTGCCCCTGGTCTACCTGGCGGTCACGCACGGTCCCAGGGCGGGCATGGCCGGCGGGCTCGCCGCCGGCCTGGTCACGCTGATCGTCGATCCCGTCATCCTGCATCCCATCCAGGTCGCGCTGGACTACCTCCTGCCTTACGCCCTGATCGGGGTCATCGGCTGGTTCCCCGGCTGGCCCCGGACAGGGATCCTGGTGGCCGGCGTACTCCGCCTGGCTAGCCACGTCGTGTCCGGCGCGGTCTATTTCGCGGCCTTCACGCCCCCGGAACTGAACCGGCAGGTCTACGAACTGATCCGGGATTACACGGGAATCGCCCTTTCGCCCTTGCTCCAGGAATGGACGGCCCCCTGGCTCTACGCCCTGCTGTACAACGCCAGCGTGGTGGTCCCCGAGACCATCCTCATGATCCTCTTCGCCCCGCCGCTGATACGCCGGCTCAACCGGAGTTTCGCGCCGGAGCGGACCGTTGGGCGATGGCGCGCAGACCGGGATGACCGGACGGGATAAACGGGGCCCCGACGCGGTTATTTTCCTCTTGCCTGGCCTTACGCCCGCCCGTATTATGTGACCATTCGTCCGAACTGTAATTCCCGGTTCGTCCGTACTGTAATACCGGTGAATCCACTGCTTACGCCTCTTCTGCCCGGGAGTGCCCGAGACATGCCGGAAACCCTTGAGTTCATCACCACGTCCAGCGACGAGGGGACGCTGCCGCTGCCCGAGCCGCTTTGCCGGGAAATCTACGAGAAAATGCTGACCATCCGGCGGTTCGAGGAAGCCGTGCTGGAGATATACACGCAGGGCCTGATGCGCGGTCTCGCCCACCTCTATATCGGCCAGGAAGCCTCGGCCGTGGGCATTTGTTCCGCCCTGAACGACGACGATTACCTCACCAGCACCCACCGGGGCCACGGCCACCTGATCGCCAAGGGCGGCAAGGTCGACCGCATGATGGCCGAGATGATGGGCAAGGTGGACGGATACAACCGCGGGAAGGGCGGCACCATGCATATCGCCGACATGAGCCTCGGGATCCTGGGCGCCAACGGGATCGTGGGCGGCGGCATGGGCATGGCGACCGGCGCGGCCCTGAGCGGCAAGATGCGCGGCAGCGGACAGGTGGCCGTGTGCTTCTTCGGCGACGGCGCCATCAACCAGGGCGCCTTCCTGGAGTCCGCCAACCTGGCGTCCATCTGGTCGTTGCCCGTGCTGTTCGTCTGCGAGAACAACCATTACGGAGAATATACCGCGGCCAGCGACGTCACGGCCGTCCGGGAGCACGTGGCCGAGCGGGCGGCGGGATTCGACATGCCGGCCGTGGTGGTGGACGGCAACGACGCGGTGGCCGTGCACCGGACCGCGGTGGAGATGGTGAAGCGGGCCCGGGCCGGCGAGGGGCCCTGCCTGATCGAGAACAAGACCTACAGGTACCGCGGGCACCACGTGGGCGACGGCGACCCGGAGAAGACCTACCGGACCCAGGAGGAGACCGACACCTGGCTCGCGAAGGATCCCATACCGCGCTTCGCCCGGCGCATGATGAAGGCGGGCATGGTGGACGAAACGGAACTGGAGACCATCGACGCCACCATCACCAAACGGGTGGAAGACGCCGTGGCCTTCGCGAACGAATCCCCCTATCCCGAAGCCGACGAGGTAACCGATCATGTCTACGCCTGAACGGGTGATCACCTACGGAGAAGCCGTCCGCGAGGCCATCGCGGAGGAGATGCGGCGGGACGGGACCGTCTTCTTCATGGGCGAGGACGTGGCCGCGGCGGGCGGGGTCTTCAAGGTCACCGTGGGGCTGCTCGACGAATTCGGCGGCGACCGCGTGCGGGACACGCCCATCTCGGAAGCCGGCATCATGGGCGCGGGCGTGGGCGCGGCCCTGACGGGCATGCGGCCCATCGTCGAGATCATGTTCGGCGACTTCATCACCATCGCCATGGACCAGATCGTCAACCAGGCGGCCAAGATGTGCTACATGACCGGAGGCCAGGCGAAGGTCCCGCTGACGATTCGCACCACCATCGGCGCGGGCCGTTCCTCGGCGGCCCAGCACTCCCAGAGCCTGCAGGCCTGGCTGTCGCACATACCCGGCGTCAAGGTGGCCATACCCTCCACGCCGGCCGACCTGAAAGGCCTGCTCAAGACCGCCATACGCGACGACAACCCCACCGTCATCTACGAAGACAAGATGATGTACGCCCTGAAGGGGCCGGTGCCCGATGACGACGACTACACCATTCCCTTCGGCGTGGCCGACGTCAAGCGGGAAGGGGACGACGTATCCATCGTCGCCACCTCGAGCATGGTGCACACCGCGCTCAAGGCCGCGGACATGCTGGAGGCGGAACAGATCAGCGCGGAGGTGGTGGACCCCAGGTCGCTTTCGCCCCTCGACATGGACACCATCGTGGGTTCCGTCAGGAAGACCAGCCGCGCCGTGGTAATCGACGAAGCCTACCAGAGCTACGGGGTCACCGGAGAGCTGGCTTCGAGGATCGCCGACGAGGCCTTCGACTACCTGGACGCCCCGGTGAAACGGCTCGGGGCCATGGACGTCCCCGTGCCTTTCAGCCCCGGGCTTGAACCGCAGACCATTCCCGACGAGGAAAAACTGGTCCGGACGGTCCAGGGCCTCTTCCACGACGTCACCGTTTAAGACACGGAGCAATCACCCCCTATGAACCTCTGGCGCCTGCCCCTGCACTGGAAGATCATCATCGGCATGATCCTGGGCTTGTTGTACGGATTACTCTCCGCGGCCATGGGCTGGAGCCAGTTCACCGAAGACTGGATCACGCCCTTCGGCGACATCTTCCTGAACCTGCTCAAGGTCATCGCCGTTCCCCTCGTGCTGGGCTCGCTCATCATGGGCGTCGCTTCCCTGTCGGACGTGAAGAAACTGTCACGCATCGGGGGCAGGACGATCGCCATCTACATCATCACGACGACCGTCTCGGTAACCATCGGTCTCGTCATGGTCAACCTGCTCGAACCCGGGACGGGCGTGCCCCAGGGGCTGCAGGAACAGCTGCAGGCGGCCTACCAGTCCGACGCGGAATCGGACATGGAGCGGGCCGAATCGGCGAAGGACCGGGGACCGCTGCAGGTCTTCGTGGACATGACGCCCGACAACATCTTCGGCGCCCTGAGCAACAACGGACGCATGCTTCAGGTCGTCTTCTTCTCCCTCCTCTTCGGGATCGCTCTCGTACTGATACCAAACGACAAGAGCAAGCCCCTGGTGGATTTCTTCGGCGGCCTCACCTCGGTCATCATCCAGATCGTGAACATGATCATGGTCGTGGCCCCAATCGGAGTCTTCGCCCTGATCGCCAAGACCATCAACCAGGTGGCCAAAGACGACCTGTCCGCGGTCGGCGAACTCTTAGGGGCCCTTGGCTTCTACTGCCTCGTGGTCCTCGCGGGGCTGCTGATCCACGGCATCGTCACCTACCCGCTTCTGTTGAAAATCTTCTCCGACATGAAGATCGTCCGCTTCTTCCGGGGGATCGCCCCGGCCCAGCTCCTGGCCTTCTCCTCCAGTTCCAGCGGGGCCACGCTTCCCGTTACCATGGAGGTGAGCCAGCGTAACCTCGGGGTCTCCAAGGAAGTCACCTCCTTCGTCCTGCCCCTCGGCGCCACGATCAACATGGACGGCACGGCGCTCTACCAGGCCGTGGCCGCCGTGTTCATCGCCCAGGCCCTGGGCCTCGGGCTCGACATGACCGCGCAGCTGCAGATCGTCCTCACGGCCGTCCTCGCCTCGATCGGGACCGCCGCGGTGCCGGGCGCGGGCATCATCATGCTGATCATCATCCTCGAGACCATCGGCGTGCCGGCCGCGGGCATCGCGCTGATCCTCGGCGTCGACCGCATCCTCGACATGTGCCGCACCGCGGTGAACGTCACCGGCGACGCCGCCGTGGCGACCTCGGTGGACGCCATGGAGAAACGGGCGGCCGCCGGCCAGGCCGCATAGGCCGGTTCAGTGCCCCCGTCCGTATTCCTCGTAGAACCAGGCCGCGCTGTCGATTCCCCGGTAGAAATTGGGCAGGTGGAACTTCTCGTTCGGCGCGTGGGCGTCGCAGTCGGGCAGGCCGAAGGCCATCAGGACCGTCGGCAGGCCGAGCTGCTCCTCGAACATGGACACCACCGGTATGCTCCCGCCCTCCCGGATGTAGACGGGTTCCTTGCCGAAGCCCCGCGTTATGGCCGCGTGGGCGGCCGCCACCGCGGGATGTTCACGCGCCGTGAGGACCGGCTTCCCGGTGCCGTGACAGATGACTTCGACTTTGACCGAGGGCGGTGCGAGGCTTTTGACGTAGTCCGTGAATGCCCGCGCGATCCGGTCGGGGTCCTGGTCCGGCACCAGACGCATGCTCACCTTGGCCATGGCTTTGGAGGGGATCACGGTCTTCGACCCATCGCCCGTGAATCCACCCAGCATCCCGTTTACGTCCAGGGTAGGCCGCGCCCAGAGGCGTTCAACGACCGAAAACCCTTCCTCGCCCGTGGTTTCCGGCAGACCGAGATTCTCAGCGAATCCTGCTTCGTCGAAGGACAGCGCGGCAAGCGACGCGCGTTCTTCGCTGCCCAGAGGCAACACGTCGTCGTAGAACCCGGGCACCGTGATCCTGCCCTTGCCGTCCACCATCCCGCCCAGCATCTCCGCCAGGACGTTGAGGGGGTTGGGTACCGCGCCGCCGTAGATCCCCGAATGGAGGTCCTTGTTGGGCCCCTCGATCCGGATCTCCATGTAGGCCATGCCCCGTAACGCATAGCCGATGGAGGGCCGTTCGTAGTCGAACATGGACGTGTCGGAAATGACCACCACGTCCGCGCCCAGCTCGTCCCGGTGGGCTTCCAGGAAGACTTCCAGGTTCTCGCTCGATACTTCCTCTTCCCCCTCGATCAGCATCCGGACGTTCACCGGCAGGCGGCCGGTCTCCCGCAGGTGGGCTTCCAGCGCCTTCACGTGGACCCAGACCTGTCCCTTGTCGTCCGTCGACCCGCGGGCATAGAGGTTGTCGCCGCGGATCACGGGATCGAAGGGATCGCTCTCCCACAGTTCGAAGGGTTCCGCCGGCTGCACGTCGTAGTGGCCGTAGAAGAGCACTGTGGGCTTCCCGGGCGCGCCCAGCCAGTCCGCCGTCACGATGGGATGGCCGGCGGTGGGGTTCACGGCCACGTTGTTCATGCCGATCCGCTCCAGTTCGTCCGCGACGAAACCGGCGCACCGGCGCAGGTCCTCGCGATGGTGCGGATGGGTGCTCACGCTGGGAATGCGGAGGAAGTCCTTCAAGCCCTCCAGGGCCTGGGACCGCCGGGACTCGAGATAGGATATGACGTTTTCCATGTTCCACGCTTCCGTTGGTTGAGGATTGAGGGTGTGGTTCAGACCGGCAGACTTCCGGCACGCGACCGGTCCGGGCGGACCTGGCGTCCGGGCGGACCGGGCGGACCGGGCGGACCGGCACGCGCATCAGGCAGGTTACAGGAACAGCGGGCGCAGGGGCAAGGAGAAAAACGCGTAAACCCGGCTCGCGGCCGGGCGCGGTACGGAGAGGCGTGACATGATCGGGGAGACCGCACTACGTCAGGTTCGAAGCCCGGCGCCCGGCCACGGTCTTCTCGTGCGGGCTTGACAGCGCGCGAGGATGGTTTTAGACTGGTAACTTCGCGTCGGCAGCGCACGATGCGTTCAGCATCCGGCGCGCCGTGACAGGCACCGTAACCGCAAAAACACGGATTCCCCATGCAGACCTTATTGAGACAATACGTCGGCGTGCTGCGGACCACGATCGGATCGGGGAACCTGAAGTTCTTCTACCGGTTTTTCATCTTCCTCTTCCTGTTGATGCTGGCCTATACCGTACTCTTCCACGAGCTCCAGCAAATGGAAGGACGGGACCATACGTGGTTCACCGGTTTCTACTGGACGCTGACCACGATGACTACGCTCGGATACGGCGACATCGTCTTTACCACCGACCTGGGCCGCGTCTTCTCCATGTGCGTCCTGCTGACGGGCCTGACGACGTTGATCATCGTGCTTCCCGTCGCCTTCGTGGAGTTCATCTACCGCCCCTGGCTCAGCGCCCACTCCATGGCCCGCGCGCCGCGCATGGTGGACTCGTCCATCCGCGAGCACGTGGTCATCACCCATTACGACGAGGTGACGAGCGCGCTCTCTTCCAGGCTGCGGCAATACGGAAACGACTACGTGTTCATCATCCCGGACCTGGACGAATCGCTGATCCTGCACGACCGGGGCCTGAACGTCGTGTACGGCGACCTGGACAACCCGGAGACCTACCGGCGAGCGAACGTGGACCAGGCCGCGCTGGTCGTCGCCACCGGCAAGGATACGCTGAATACCAGCATCGCCTTCACGATCCGGAACATCAACGTGGACGTCCCCATCCTGGCCACGGCGAATTCTCCCGACTCCGTGGATATCCTCGAACTGGCGGGCTGCACCCACGTGATCCAGCTGGGGAAGCAGATGGGGCAGCTCCTCGCCCGGCTCGCATCGAGCGTGGATTCCATGTCGCACGTCCTCGGGAACGTCGAGGACCTGATGGTCGCCGACGCGAGTATCGTGGATACGCCGCTCATCGGAAAGACGTTGCGCGAGTCGCGCCTGCGCGAGCTGACCGGCGTCACGGTCGTCGGCGTATGGGAGCGGGGCAGGTTCCACGTGATCGCGCCCGACACGCCGCTGACCGAACGGATGATCCTGGTGCTCATGGGCACGGAAAGCCAGATCGTCTCGTACAACGAACTCTTCGCCATCTACAACGTGTCCGATCCGCCCATCGTCATCATCGGCGGGGGACGCGTGGGACGGTCCGCGGGAGAAACGCTGGTGAACAGGGGGCTGGACTACCGGATCATCGAGCAGCAGGCCGACCGGATCCGAAACGAAAAGCATTACGTGCTGGGCGACGCGGCGGATATCGAGACCATGAAGAAGGCCGGCCTCATGGAAGCGCCCACCGTCATCATCACGTCCCATGAGGACGACATGAACATCTACCTCACGATCTACTGCCGGAAGCTGCGGCCGGAAATCCAGATCATCACCCGGGCGAAACAGGAACGGAACGTGGAAGCGCTTCACCGGGCGGGGGCCGACTTCGTCATGTCCTACGCGACCATGGGGGCCAACATCATCCTGAACCTGCTCAAGCGGAACGACATCGTCATGATCACGGAAGGGCTGAACTTCTTCCGGGTCAGGCTCCCCCGGGAACTCGCCGGCAAGACCATCGCCGATTCACAGATCTATCAGGAGACGGGCTGCTACGTCACGGCCGTCTTCACCGGGAAGGAGAGCATCGTGAGCCCGCCCCCGTCGATGAAACTGTCCACCGGGTGCGAGATCCTCCTCATCGGAACGATCGAAGCGGAAAACCGGTACCTGGAGCGGTACGGGAAGAAGACGTGAGGCCGGGGGAAGAAGAAGCGGTCCAGGGACAACCCGCCGACCGGCCTGCCTGCCAGCCCGGCGCCGGTCACGCGCAGTACACTTCAGCCACATGCGTGAGGACGTCGGCGCACACCTCGATCGATGCAACGTCCACCCATTCGTCGTCCCCATGAGGGTCGCCTCCCGTCGGTCCGTAGATGACCGTCGGGATCGAACGCTCGCTCAGCAGTGCGGCGTCCATCCATCCCGATTCTCCATAGACACGGGGCTCGCGGCCGGATGTCCGCGCGGCGACGCCCTTGACCAGTTGAACGAATGCATGACCCCCATCGATGGAAAAGGGACGCCGCTCGAAGGTCAGTTCGATCCTGGCCCGGAAGTCCGGATCCGCCCGGCGGCACCGTTCGGCGATATCCTCCAGTTCCGCGATAACGCTCCCGGCCGTCTCGCCCGGAACCGTGCGACGCTCCACGCCCAGGTGACAGGTGGCGGGATAGCTTGACATTTCACGCCCGCCGCGGATCACCGAAGCATGGACCGATCCCGGGCCGAGCAGCGGATCGCCCGTACGTTCTTCCAGTTCGGCCTGGAGGTTGTCGAGCCCCTGCAGGAACGCGCCCATCTTCGTGATGGCGTCGGTTCCCTCGGCCGGCCGGGAGCCATGGGCGGTGCGGCCCAGTGAGACGACGTCCGCCCAGACGAAACCCTTGTGCGCGACCACGATATTCCCGCCCGTGGGTTCGGTGACGATAGCGGCGTCGGCCGTCACGCCGGCGTCCAGAACGGCCGTGGTGCCTACGCTGTAAGCCTCTTCGTCGGCGACCGCCGTCATGATGACGTCCCCGCTCAGCGGCAGGCGCAGCACTCTCGCCAGCGTCACCATCATCGCGGCGACCGACGCTTTCATGTCTATCGTGCCGCGGCCGTACATTCGTCCGTCTTCGAGCCTCGGACGGAACGGATCGGCCATTCCTTCGACGCCGACCGTATCCAGATGACCATTCAGGATGAGGGAACGTCCGCCTCCCGAGCCTCGCGCGACGGCGACCACGCTCGGACGTCCGTCCGCATCGACGATCCGAACGTCGAGGGAGCGGTCCCGGCACCAGTCCGCCACGAAGGCGGCGATTTCCGCCTCGCCCGCGCCGGCCTGTGACAGCGAAGGGTTCGTCGAATCAATCGAAACGAGTCTTTCGGTGAGGTCCTGCAGTTCGCTCGTCATTCGTCATGCTCCCGCGTGTGGAAACCGCCTGGCGCGGACCGGGTGTCCGTTCCGGGACCGGTCTCCGTATCGCCCGCGGCGACGGGTCGAACGGGACCCCTGGTGCCGTGCTACGGGTTCGGGGCCTTCCGTTTCGCCTCGGCGACGCGTTCCGCGAGGCCCCGTGCCAACCGGTCCAGTTCGGTGGCCAGCGCCGGCCAGGCCGCCTCCGCCTCCGTTAAATCCCCGTCCCTGCCCATCTGTTCCAGCCGCTGGGCCGCGGCCACGGTGGCCCGGGCCATGAATACCCCGGCCGATCCCTTCAATGTATGGGCGTGCCGTCTCAGGTCGGCGGCGTTCCCGGCATCGATCGCCTCGCGTATGCCGGTCTCGAGCCCCGGGCACTCCACCAGGAAAAGTTCGGCCAGTTCCGATACGACGCGCTCGTCGCCGCCGAATTGCGCGACGGCCTTTTCCCAGTCGACCGCCGCGGTCTCCCCGGGAACCGCCGGCGGAGCGGGAGCGGGCGGAGGAGTTTCCAGTCCGCCCGGCCCGCCTGATTCGCCCGGCCCGCCTGGCTCGCCTGATTCGCCTGGCCCGCCTGGCCCGCCCGGTCCGCCTGGTCCGTCCGAGTCCGGTGGAGCAACCTCCCGCGGAACCGCCGGAACGCTTTCCACCGCCGCGTAGAGCAGCTGGGCCTGAATGGGCTTGGACAGGTAATCGCTCATCCCGGCCTCCAGGCACCGCTCCCGGTCTCCGCGCATGGCGTGAGCCGTCATCGCGATGATGGGGACGCCGGCGCCGCCGGATTCCAGGGCGCGAATCTTCCGGGTCGCTTCAAGTCCATCCATCTCGGGCATCTGAACGTCCATCAGGATCAGGTCGAAGGCGCCGGTCACGAACGCGTCGACCGCCTCTTTGCCGTTGTTCACCACGGTGACCTCGTGGCCCCTGGACTCCAGCATGAGCACCGCGACGCGCTGGTTCACGACCCCGTCCTCGGCCAGGAGGATCCGGCGGGGCGGCACCCCGTCCGCCGTGCCGTCGGTACGTTCTTCCATGGAAGGCGCGCACGCGCCCGCGACGGTATCCATGATGGCGTTCAGCAGGTCGGACTGCTTGACCGGCTTGCTTACCGTACAGTGGATTCCGAACGACCTGTCGTACTCCGGGTCCGCCTCGTGTCCGGCCGAGGCCAGCAGTATGACTCCGAGGTCCCTCCCGTCGGCGCCCCGGGTTATTTCCCGGACGAGCCGGTAATCTTCCATCTCCGACATGGTCTCGTCCAGGAGGACCAGCCCGATGGCTTCGCCGTCGTCGCCGGCAAGGGCGGCGAGGGCTTCCACGCCGGTGCCGGCTTCCGTCGGTTTCATGGACCATTCGGTCAGCATGTCGGCCAGGAACCGCCGGTTGGTGGGATGGTCGTCGACCACGAGCACCCGCAGGCCGGACAGCGGTCCGGCGTCGACGACCGGCCTGTCCGCCGCCTCGCGCTGTTTCTTCACGTCGACGGTAAAATGGAACGTGCTGCCCCGCCCTTCCTTGCTTTCGACCCAGATGCGGCCGTTCATCATGGAAGTCAACTGCGCGCAGATGGCCAGTCCCAGCCCCGTACCGCCGTATTTTCGGGACATGGAACTGTCCGCCTGGCTGAAGACGTCGAAGATCAGCTGCTGCTTGTCTTCCGGAATGCCGATACCGGTGTCGGCCACCGAGCAGGCCAGCGTCACGGCTTCTTCCGATTCCGATTCCAGCGACATGGAGAGGACCACTTCTCCCGCGTCCGTGAACTTGATGGCGTTGCCGACCAGGTTGATGACGATCTGGCTCAGGCGTCCCGGGTCGCCCACGAGGTGTTCGGGGACGTCCGGCGATACCTGGTAGGCCAGTTCCAGGCCCTTTTCCGACGCGGGGATCGACATGGCCTGCACCGTATTGGCGACGCGCTCCCGCAGGTCGAAGGGTATCGACTCGAGCTCCAGCCGGCCCGCCTCGATTTTCGAGAAGTCCAGGATATCGTTCAACAGGCCCTGGAGCGACTCCGTGGACTGGTCGATCAACCGCATGAATTCCCGCTGCCTGGACGTCAGGTCGGTATTCAGCATCAACTGGGTCATGCCGGTGATCCCGTTGATGGGCGTGCGGATCTCGTGACTCATGTTGGCGAGAAACTCGCTCTTCGCCCTGCTGGCCTCCTCGGCCGATTCCTTGGCCTCCTGGAGTTCCCGCTGGAACAGCACCATGTCGTGGGCCGTCTGTTCCAGGAGGGCGTTCTGGCGATGCAGTTCGCTTGCGATCCGCGTGCGTTCCGCGTCGATCTGGCCGATCGAACGGGCGTTCCACCAGATCAGGATGTTGAAGGCGATCACGTTGCAGACGACGAACAGCGAATGGCCGAATTCCACGCCGTAGAACCCGGCCCGCTCCCCCTGGAACTGCACCCAGCCCAGGACGATGGGTATGATAAAGGCCGCGGGTAGGAGGCGGCGGGCCATGAGGCCGCCGGCCGTGGCGCTGACCAGCGTGGCCGCCGGTTCGCGCCGGGGACGCGCGCAGAAGATACCGACGCACAGGACGCCGAAACCCAGCGCGGTGTTCAGGCTGATGGGGATCACGCCGGAGACCCGGTACAGCACGAGGGTACTGTAGATCGCCCCGGCCAGCGAGAGCAGGGCGATGACCCCGGCGTTCATGACGCAGACGTGGGACAGCCAGTGCCTCGGACCGCGCAGGTCCAGCAGCAGGAGCGCCAGGCCCACCAGCATGAAGGTGAAGGCGGTGTGGGGCGACATGCGGTTGCCGCTGAGAGAAGCGGCGAACAGCCACTCGTCGATGCCCCTGCCGGCCAGATCCATGTCGAAGAGCTTGGCGGCGCCGAGCGCCATGAGCAGTCCCGCCCCGGCGAAGCCCGCCCATCTGCGCTGCGAAGGCGCGTTTCTGGGCAGCAGGGCGCAAAGCGTCAACCCCGCCAGCAGGAAGGCCGCGGCCGTGAGCGGGTTCATGGGCACCCGGCCCGGGTTGATCAGGCCCCGCAACAAAGCGAGATCGAACTGCCAGCCGGTGAGCACGAGCAGGGAGCACGCGATTACGATCCCGCTGCAAAGGTACGCGGACCGCTGCAGAATCCGCACCCAAGTCGCATCGATTTCCGTCGAATCCATGTCCTGCCTCCCTTTCAGCAGGGACCGGGCGGACCGGCGGGCCAGACGGGCCGGGTTAGCCGGACGGGCCGGGTTAGCCGGACGATCCGGGCGATCCGGACGATCCGGGCGGACCGGGCGGGCCAGGCTGACCGGGCTGAGCGGGCTGACCGGCGCCTATCACGGGAATATGCCGCGAAGCAGTTTCGCCTGGGTCACCCGGCTGATCCCCTCGATCAACGCCGAAGTACGCATGTCGATCTTTTCCTCGGCGGACCGGTGCACGGTCCGTCTGAAGGCGTCGATGAGGATGTTGTGCAGCCTGCCGTTGATCTCCTCGAGCGTCCACATGTAATTCTGTGTGTCCTGCACCCATTCGAAGTAGGAGACCGTAACGCCCCCGGCGTTGCCCAGGACGTCCGGCAGGATGAACACGTCCTTTTCCCCGAGAATCTCGTCCGCCTCGAGCGTCGTGGGTCCGTTGGCGCCTTCCGCGAGGAGCCTGCACTTGAGCCGGTCCGCGTTTTCGGCGGTGACCTGGTTCTGCAGCGCGGCCGGAGCGAGGATGTCGCAGGGCAGCTCGAGGAGCTCCTCGTTGGTCACCTCGTCGGCCTCGGGGTAGCCTTTGAGGAAGCGGTTTTCCCCGCAGTACCGGTAGACGTCCTCCAGCGACAGGCCGTTCGGATTGTAGAGACCGGTGGTGACGTCGCTCACGGCGACCACCTTGACGCCGTCCTCATCCAGGAATCGGGCGGTGTTGCTGCCCACGTTGCCGAATCCCTGGACCACGGCCGCGGCGCCTTCTAGGGACATGCCCATGTGTTTCGCGGCCTCCTCGATCAGGTAGACCAGGCCGCGTCCGGTGGCCTCCCGGCGTCCCAGGGAGCCGCCCAGCACGACCGGCTTGCCGGTGACCACGCCCGGCACCGTGTAGCCCGCCTGCTGGCTGTACGTGTCCATGATCCAGGCCATCACCTGCTCGTCCGTGCCCATGTCGGGGGCGGGGATGTCCTTGTCCGGACCGATGATGTCGATGATTTCCGACGTGAATCGGCGGGTGAGGCGTTGCAGTTCGCGGCGGGACAGGTCGGTCGGATCGATCCGGACGCCGCCCTTGGCCCCGCCGAAGGGCAGGTTGATCAGCGCGCATTTCCACGTCATCCACATGGCCAGGGCGGAGACCTCTCCCAGGTTCACGTCCTCGTGGTAGCGTATGCCGCCCTTGGTCGGACCCATGGTGAGGAGGTGTTGCACGCGGTATCCGAAGACGTTCTCCACGAGGTGGTATTCGTCCCGCCGGAAGGGAAGCGTCACGACGTGGGTACGCTGGGGGAAGAGCAGCCGCTCCCGGATGTTCTCGTCGAGCCCCATGATCTGCGCCGCCTTCAGGAATTGCTGCTGGGCCAGTTTGAACATGGCCGAATCCCATTCGCCGGTGCGCGCGCGGACACGCTCGATGGCATAGTGGATGGACCGGGAGAGCAGGGTCGTGTTGAGCTGGGTCTTCACGATGTAGTCCTGGGCGCCCGACTCCACGGCCGTGGCGGCAAGGGATACGTCGTCCAGTCCGGTCAGGATGATGACCGGCATGTCCGGCGCGGCCGCCCGGACGCTGTGGAGGGTGTCGAGGTCGGCGCTGTCCGGCAGGACCAGGTCGAGCAGCACCACGTCGAAGGGTACCCTGCCGATCAGGTCCAGGCCTTCCCGGAGCGATCCCGCCACACGAAGCCGGGTCTTCAACCGGCTGGACTCCATGAAATGACGGATCGCCTGCACGTGTACGGGGTTGTCTTCGATCATCAGGACTTCGACGTTGTTTTCCGCCATGGTTTCCTCTCCCGGCTCCCTGGTTTCAGGGGCCCGACTGGTACTTCCGCACGGCTTCCGAAAGGTCGATCGTACCTTCGTACAGGGATTTTCCGATGACCACGCCTTCCAGTCCGTCGCCTTCGAACTGAGACGCCCGTTCCAGGTCTTCCAGCGAGGCCACGCCCCCCGACGCGATGACACGCAGTCCGCTTTCCCTGGCCAGGCGCGCCGTTGCGGCGGTATCGAGACCGTTCATCGTGCCGTCCCGGTCGATCTCCGTGTATACGATCCGCCGGATCCCGGCCTCCCGCATGGCGGCCGCCAGTTCGAGAGAAGTACACGATGCGCCGGAGGTCCATCCGTTGACCGCGGCCCGCCCGGCTCTCGCGTCGATCCCGACGACGATGCGTTCCGGCCCCCATTGATCCACCGCCTGGAGCACCAGGCCGGGGTTTTCCACGGCCGCCGTACCCAGGACGACCCGGCGCACGCCCAGGTCCAGCCATTGCTCCACCGCCTCGGGCGTGCGGATGCCTCCCCCGAGCTGCACCGGCATATCGGCCTGTTCCAGGATGGCGACGACGCTCGACCGGTTGCCCGGGGCGCCGGTGAAGGCGCCGTCCAGGTCGACGACGTGCAGGAAGGTGGCCCCCTTCGATTTCCATCTCAGCGCGACTTCCGCGGGGGACGGGCCGTACACCGTCTCGCGGTCCCGCCTTCCCTTGACGAGCCGGACGCACCGTCCCTGTCTTATGTCTATGGCCGGGTAGAGCTGCATGGGCGGTCTCGCTCCCTTGAAACCTGCCGCGACGGTCCGTTTCAAACCACGTAACCTGTTCTAAAGATGGACTGTAACGCGCCTTTGTGTCAACCCGGAAATCCCTTGACACAGGTGGTGCGGACGGCTAGTATCCGGTCGGATTCCGCTCGGTGGACACCCGGTGTCCCGGCCCGGTCATCGACGGTGTTTCCGTGCTCTGTCAAACTTCCCTCCCAACCGCGACCTCACGCCCTTCGAATCCCAGATGCCTGCCCTTGCCGATTGCATCCAGCCCCTGTTAAAGGCCCATAGGCGACTGGCCTCCGACCTGGCCGAACTGTGCCGGGAGGTGAACCACGAAGTCTATCTGGTGGGCGGCGCCGTGCGGGACGCCCTCCTGGGCCGCGCGGTTCACGACATGGATCTTACGCTCGCGGCGGACGGACTGGCGCTCGGACGGAAGCTGGCGGACCGCCTGCGTTGTCCCTTCGTGCCGCTGGACGATACGGACCGGACCGGCCGCGTCGTGTTGCGGCGCGGGTTCACCATCGACATCTCGTCCTTCAAGGGCGATACGCTCGAGACGGACCTGCGCAAGCGGGACTTCACCATCAACGCCATGGCCTTCCGCCTGGCGGACGTCCTGGACGGGCGGGGGTCGCTCGTCGATCCCCTGGGCGGCGCCGCGGACCTGGCGGCAGGGAGGCTCCGGGCGGTTTCCGAGGCGTCTTTCCGCGACGACCCCCTGCGTATATTGCGCGCGTTCCGCCTGGCCGGCCAGTTCAACCTGGACATCACGCCGGAGACCGCGGCATGGATCGAAGCATGCGATGAGGACCTGCACAGGGTCTCGGGCGAGCGGCTCCTGTACGAGCTGGCCCTGATCCTGGGCGCGCGCCGCACGGCGGACCGGGTATCCGCCATGGTCCGGTCCGGCGTGTTCCGTTTCCTCTTTCCCGGCTGGAAGGGGCAGCCGGCGCCGGCGCTGGCCCGGCGCCTCGAACGGACGGACCGGCTTATCGCCCGGGATGTTTTCCTCGAGGACCATGGACTCTACGCCAATCTGCCCGATTCCGGCGCGAGACTCGCGGGCGGCAGGTCCATCCTGTGGATTATACGATACGCCTCCCTCGTGCTCCACCGCATACGGTCCGGCGACGCAGGCACCGAACTGGAGACGGCCGAAGGCGCGGCCGGCACAGACACGACCCTGGAGACGGCCGAAGGGACCGGCGCCGCGGACACGGCCCTGGAGACGGTCGAAAGCGCGGCCGACCGGCTGAGGCTGAGCAAACGGGAGAGGCAGTCGCTGCACCAGCTGGTCTTCGGGGCGTCCAGGCTGCTCGAAGGGGCCGCCGTCCGGGACCCGGACGACGAGGCGCTCTGCCGGATCCTGCGCGGGACGAAGGATGACACGCCCGGCGCGGCGCTTCTTGCCCTGGCCCATGGACCGGACGAAGGTTCCGCCGCGGGGGGAAGGACCGCGAAGGCCGTCCGCCGGCTGCTCCGGATGTACACCCGGTACGGGTCCGTGCGGGCGTCGGGCCCGCTGTTGAGCGGCGCGGACGTCATGGCCGACCTGGACCTGTCCGAGGGACCGGAGATCGGCCGCATGCTGGATAAGCTTGAAACGATCCGGATAATGCATGATATTCGGACCAGGGAACAGGCCCGCAAGCTGCTTTACGACGATACCGCGGACGGCCCGGACGGCCCGGACGGCCCGGCCCGACCGGCCCGACCGGCCCGCGTGGACGGCGCGCGGCGCGGTCCGGACTGCGAGTTCTGATCATGAAGCTCTGTACCAACCGGCAGATGCGGTCGATCGACCGCCGGACCATCGAAGACTGCGGCGTGTCCGGCTTTGAACTCATGGAAAGAGCGGGCTGCCGGGTAGCCGAAGCCGCGAAAAAACTGCTGGGCGGCGTCGCCGGCAAGGCCATCGCCGTGGCGTGCGGAAAGGGCAACAACGGGGGAGACGGTTTCGTGGCCGCCCGGTATCTCCACCTGTGGGGCGCTTCGATCACCTGCCACGCGCTGGCCGGCAGGACGGACGTTTCCGGCGACGCCGCGCGGCACCTGGAACGGCTCGAGGAAGCGGGTCCGTCACCGGACTTCCGGCCGGACGGCCCGCTCGGCCTGCCCGACCGGCCGCCGGCGCTGATCATCGACGCGCTGCTGGGTACCGGTGCGCAGGGGCCGCCCCGGGATCCCTACGGCGCCGCCATCTCCGAGATCAACCTCAGCCCCTCCCCCGTGCTCTCCGTCGACACCCCTTCGGGCCTGGCGCCCGGCTGCGGTTATCCGCAGTCCCGCCCCAGCGCGGAATGGACCTGCGTCCTCGCCGACCGTACCCTCGCGATCGGCCTGATGAAGGTCGACCTGGCCACCTTTCCCGGCCGGTCGTGGTGCGGCGGCGTGGAAGTCGCGGACATCGGTTTTCCCGACCGGGCCGTCGAGGCGGAAGGACTGTACCTCGCCATGCCGGAACGCGGCGAAATGGCGGGCCTGATCCCGGTGCTCCTGCCGGACGACCACAAGGGAAGCCGCGGACGGGTGGCCATCGTCGCCGGCTCGGCGGGCATGGCGGGAGCGGCTACGCTGGCTTCCCGGGCGGCCCTGCGCGCCGGTGCGGGCATGGTCATGCTCGGAACGCCCGAATGCCTCGTGGACGCCCTGACGGCCAGGCACACGGAAGTGATGCTGCGCGGCCTGCCCGAAACCGACGGGGGATCGCTTGCTCTCGCGGCCGAACCGGAGATCGAATCGCTGCTCTCCTGGGCGGACGTGCTGGCCATCGGTCCGGGTCTCTCCCGCCACGAGGAAACGGCTTCCCTGGTCCGCCGCGTCGTTGCGAACAGCGAGCGGCCGGTCGTCATCGACGCCGACGGTGTGAACGCGTTCTCCGGCCACGGAGGCGGCCTGACCGGCCGCGGGGGCGACCTGTCCGGCCACGGGGGCGGCCTGTCCGGCCACGGGGGCGGCCTGTCCGGCCACGGGGGCGACCTGTCCGGCCACGGAGGCGGCCTGCCCGGCCACGGAGGCGGCCCGGGCGGCTCCCGTCCGGAAGTCATCATGACACCCCATGCGTTCGAGTTGTCCAGGCTGACGGACATGGCCGTAGATGAAATCGAGGCGGACCGCGTCGCGGCCGCGAGGCAGACGGCCGGTTCGCTGCAGGTTACCCTCGTGCTCAAGGGCGCCGCCACGCTGGTGGCCTCGCCCTGCGGAATGGTCTCCGTCAATCCGACGGGGAACCCGGGCATGGCCACCGCGGGATCGGGCGACGTGCTCACCGGGATCCTCGCCGCCCTGCTCGGACAGGGACTCCGCGCCTGGGACGCCGCCCGCCTGGGCGTCTACCTCCACGGCCTGGCCGGCGATCTCGGCGCGGAAGCCGTGGGTACGCACAGCCTCGTCGCCGGCGATCTCATAGACCATCTGCCCGGCGCGTTCCTGAATGCGGGCGACGGGCGGGTTACACCGTAACGAAGGGTCGGTCCGCCGTGGACACGAAGTTCGACCTGGATTCGCTCAAGGGGATCGTGGCCCGCGCCGTGCGGGAGGACGTGGGAGACGGCGACGTCACGACCGGGTGGACGCTGGCGCCCGGTTCGTCCGCCCGCGCGCGCATCGAGGCCAGGCAGACCGGCATCGTATCCGGACTCTTTCCCGCGTGCCTGGCGTTCCGGGAAGTGGACGCCAGCCTGGAATTCCAGGCCCTGCTGGCCGACGGCGACCGGGTGGAGCCCGGCCAACCTATCGCGGAAGTGCGGGGCGCCGCGGGGCCGTTGCTCACCGGTGAGCGCACGGCGCTGAACTTCATGCGCCACCTTTCCGGCATCGCGTCGACGACCCGGCTTTACGTCGATGCCGTCCGCCATACCGGCGTGCGCATCCTGGATACCCGAAAGACCACGCCCGGCCTGCGCGATCTGGAGAAAAGGGCCGTCCTGCACGGCGGCGGAGCCAACCACCGCCACGGCCTCTTCGACATGGTGCTGATCAAGGACAACCACATCGCCGCCGCGGGAGGCATCGCCGCCGCGGTTCGCATGTGCAGATCGAACATGGAGCGATCGGGCGGGCGGCTTGAAATCGAGGTGGAGACGAGCAGCCCGGCCCAGGTCGACGAGGCCGTGCGAAGCGGGGCGGACTGGATCATGCTGGACAACATGGGCGATGAGGAAATGAGGAAGGCGGTCGCACGTATCCGCGCCGCCGGGACGCCGGAACGGCCCATCGTGGTCGAAGCATCGGGCGCGATCACGCTGGAACGGATCGGGGCGATCGCGGATACCGGCGTCGACGTGATCTCCGTCGGCGCCCTGACCCACTCCGCGCCGGCACTCGATATCAGCCTGAACGTGGTGGCGTCATCCTGAAACGGAACGACGATGAAACGCCCTTCTCCGAGCGATGAGCCGGCAGGACCCCGGGACCGGTACGACGCGGACCGGCTGCGCGCGGCGCTGTCATCGCGGGTCTTCGGCCGGGTACTGGAATACCACGAGCGGGTGGGGTCCACCAATGACGTGATCATGGAACTGGCGGGACGCGGCGCGCCCCACGGGACGGTCTGCCTGGCCGATGAGCAGTCGGCGGGCCGGGGCCGGCGCGGTTACACATGGTTCTCGCCCCCCGGATGCGGGATCTGGGCTTCCGTCCTGCTGCGGCCGCGGCTGTCCGCCGCCCGGACCCCGCCGCTCACGTTGTGCACGGCCGCCGCAGTCGCCCGCGCCCTGGAGGCCGCCGCCGGCGTGGCCGTGCGGATCAAGTGGCCGAACGACCTGCTCATGGGAGACCGCAAGGTCGCGGGCATGCTGGCGGAGACCCGCGCCGTGACCGGCGACGAACCGGTCATCGTGGTCGGCATGGGGATCAACGTAAACCACACCCGCGATCAGTTTCCGGACGAGATCGCCGCTTCCGCCACGTCGCTGCGCATCGAATCGGGCGGCCCCGTGGGGCGGGAGGACCTTTTCCTGGCCATCCTGGCCTCCTTCGAATCCGCCTACGCGGACTACCTGGCATCCGGACCCGCGTCCCTGCTCGCCGAGGTCGACGCCCGGCTCGCCTGGCGCGGACGGACGGTCGAGGCCGACAGTCCCGCCGGAGCCTCCGGCCGGTTGTCCCGTGTCGACGAAGAGGGCGGCCTGGTGCTCGAACGGCAGGACGGCGGCCCTCTTGTCATCCGTTCCGGATCCATCAAACTCCGCTAACGTGGAGTAGAAAAAGGAGTGACCAAGCGTCATGGGACTACTTGTCGACGTCGCGCTGCCACTGGCGCTCGCCTTCATCATGTTCGGGCTCGGGCTCGGGCTCACCTTCGACGATTTCGCCCGGGTGGTGCGCAGTCCGCGCGACTTCGCGGTGGGTGCCCTCTCCCAGATCGTCCTGCTGCCGGCGGTTGCCTTAGTCCTCGCCAGCGTCTGGCCCATGGCGCCTGAACTCGCATTGGGCCTGATGGTCATCGCCGCCGCGCCGGGCGGCCCGACCTCCAATATCCTGACCGCGTTTGCGCGCGGCGACGTCGCGCTGTCGATCTCGCTGACCGCGGTGATCAGTCTGGCAAGCGTGATTACGATTCCGGCCATCGTGGTCTTCGCCTACGGGCAGTTCATCGGCGAATCGGCGGAGAAGGACATATCGGTCGCCGGCGCCGCACTCAGCGTTTTCCTGATCGTCGCCGTTCCGGTGCTGATCGGTCTTGCCGTCCGCCGCCTCGCGGAAGGCTTCGCAATCAGGTTCGAACCCGCAGCCCGCAAGGTCTCCGCGGTGCTGCTGGTGCTCGTTCTCGCCGGCGCGATCTTCGACCAACGCGCCAACATCGTCCCCTATTTCGCGCAGGCCGGGCCGGTCACGCTCGTGCTCAACTTGCTGATGATGACCGTCGCCTGGTTTCTCGCCCGGATGTTCGCCTCCGGGCCGACCCAGCGGACGGCCATTGCGATCGAATGCGGCATCCAGAACGGGACGCTCGCGATAGCGGTCGCGGTTGTGCTGTTCGGCGGCGGGCTCGCGACCATGCCGGCGGCGACCTACAGCCTGATCATGTTCGCCACCGCGCTGATCTACGTCGCCGTGTTGCGGCGGGGCGCCTGATCCGCGGCAGAGGATCGGATGCCGGCCTCGGGTTGTGCGCGCCGAACAACGCCAAGTCACCCGCGATCACCCAAAAACGCGCGCTGCCCGAAACAAAAAACACTTGCATTCACAGGCGACGATTCCTATATTAGCAGACTGGACAAACGACTGCTAATTGGGCCATCGCTACTTGTTGTAGATATAGGTATTTAGGCGATTCCAAACTGCGTACGGCCCAGGATTCGCCTTGGTACGAAACGCCCGGAACCACCCGGGGAATCATAGGGGGAAGAAGTGCCAGCAAAACAACTATCATTCGACGCGGACGCACGGCAGGCCCTTAAAAGAGGGGTGGACGCCCTGGCGGACGCGGTCCGTGTCACCATGGGTCCCAAGGGACGATGCGTCGTGCTCGACAAGAAATTCGGTTCGCCCACCTTCACGCTGGACGGCGTAACCGTGGCGAAGGAAATCGAGCTCGAGGACAATTACGAGAACATGGGCGCGCAGATGATCAAGGAAGCCGCGTCGAAGACCAGCGACGTGGCCGGCGACGGGACCACCACGGCCACCGTGCTCGCCCAGGCCATTTTCGCGGAAGGCCTGCGGAACGTAACCGCCGGCGCCAATCCCATGGATCTCAAGCGGGGTATCGACAAGGCGGTGAACGCGGTCGTAGGCGCGATCGCGGACATGTCCAAGGCGGTTGAAGGCCGGAAGGAAATCTCGGAAACCGCCACCGTTTCCGCACACGGCGACGCCGCCATCGGCGACCTGATCGCCGACGCGATGGAGAAGGTGGGCAAGGACGGCGTCATCACGGTCGAAGAGGCCAAGAGCATGGAAACCTCTCTCGACGTCGTGGAAGGCATGCAGTTCGACCGCGGTTATCTCTCGCCGTATTTCGTCACCGACTCCGAGTCCATGGAAGCGGTGCTCGAGGACACCAAAATTCTCATTCACGACAAGAAGATCAGCGCCGTGAAGGACATCTACCCCGTCGTCGAGAAGATCGCCCAGAGCGGCGCCCCCCTGCTGATCATCGCCGAGGACATCGAGGGTGAGGCCCTCGCCCTGCTGGTGGTGAACAAGCTTCGCGGCACCCTGAAGGTCGCCGCGGTCAAGGCGCCCGGATTCGGCGACCGCCGCAAGGCCATGCTCGAGGACATCTCCATACTGACGGGCGGCACGGTCATTTCCGAAGACGCCGGTTTCAAGCTGGAGAACGTGACGGTCGGCGATCTCGGCACGGCCAAGCGCGTGAACATCGACAAGGACAACACGACGATCGTCGAAGGCGCAGGCGGCACCGACGGGATCCAGGGCCGCATCAACCAGATCCGGGCCCAGATCGAGGAAACCACCTCCGATTACGACCAGGAGAAACTGCAGGAACGCCTGGCGAAACTGGCGGGCGGCGTGGCGGTCATCAACGTGGGCGCCGCGACGGAAACGGAGATGAAGGAGAAGAAGGCCCGGGTCGAGGACGCCCTGAACAACGCCAAGGCGGCCATCGAGGAAGGGGTCGTGCCGGGCGGCGGCGTCACCTTCATCCGTTCGCTCGCCGCGCTGGAGAACGGGCTGGACACCGAAGGCGACGAAGCCGTCGGCGCCGGCATCGTGCGCAGGGCCCTCGAGGCGCCGGTGCGGCAACTGGCGGAAAACGCCGGCCTGGAGGGATCCATCATCCTGCAGAAGATCCGGGAAGGCGAAGGCGGGTTCGGTTACAACTTCGAATCGGACACCTACGGCGACATGTCCGCCACGGGCGTGATCGAGCCGGCCAAGGTTTCCCGTGTCGCGCTGCAGCACGCGGCGAGCATCGCCGGCCTGCTGCTGACCACCGAGGCGCTGGTGGCGGAACTCCCCGAAGACACCCCGCCTCCGGCCATGCCCCACGGCGGCGGCATGTACTAGAAGAAACGCGGCCCTGACGGACCGGCCCGCGGCCGGTTCCCCGTTAACCCCCGGTGGCACCACCGGGGGTTTTTTCTTGCTACGGCCGGATCCCGCTTCTATATTTCCGGTGAAGACCGGCGGTGTGTCGGAGACAGGTCCTGGGCGACGGAGCGACCATGAGAAACCCGGTGGTTATAGAACGCGCGGACCGGCTTAACCGGGTCCCGCTCAACCGGCCGCTGGAACACTCGCGATATCTCAGAAGACTGGCCGCCAGGGGGATCGAGCCCATCGATCTGACCACGGACTCGGCCGGTACCCCTTCGCGGCAGGATGCGATCGAAGGGACGTTCGACGCGGTGACGGCCGGCGGCGGTCCGGACTACCCGGCGGACCCGGCCGAGGCGGGCCGGCTCGCCGGCGCCGAGTTCCGCAGGGTCTTCAGCAACTGGTTCGCCTACCGGTTCGACGTGGAGATCGATCCGGACACCCAGGTCCTGCCCTTCGCGGGCGCCTCGGTCGGTCCGGCCTGCGTGGCCATGGCGCTGGTAAACCCGGGTGAAACCGTGCTGGCGCCCGACCCTTCCCATCCGGCGTACCGGACCAGCGCGGTCCTGGCGAACGGTCAGATCCAGACCTATCCCCTGCACGGGCGGAACGACTTCCTGCCTAACCTGAAGCAGATCGAGCCCCGGGTCGCCGGACAGGCGAAACTGATGTTCGCCGGTTATCCGAACGATCCCACCGGGGCCGTGGCGGACCATTCCTTCTTCCGGGAGCTCATCGATTTCGCGCGCAGGCATAACGTCATCGTCTGTCACGACGCGGCCCAGCATTTCCTGACGTACGACGGGATCGAAGCCCCGAGCCTGTTGCAGACACCCGGCGCGATCAACGTGGGGATCGAGCTGTTCTCCCTGTCCGTGCTGCCCGGCGGCGCGTTCCGCGACGTGGGCGTCGCCGTGGGCAATCCCTCCGCGCTGGCCGCCATGTCCCAGCTGACCTCCCATCTCCATGCCCCGCTTCTTCCCGGCCTGCTCGCGTCCGCGGCCGCGGAGTTCAACGATCTGAACCGGCGCATCGAAGAGACGGTATCGACGTGCCGTGCGCGGCGGGACCTGATGGTGTCGGGCCTGCGGGACCTCGGCTGGAACCTGCGCGCTCCGCGGGGCGGCCCCTACGTGTGGCTTCCCGTACCGCCCCGCTATTCCTCCGTCCGGTTCAGCATCCTGCTGCGCAAGGCGGGCGTGTTCGTCGTGCCCGGCGCGTACCTGGGCGAATACGGCGAGGGGTACGTGCGCATGGCCTTCAACCGCGACGAGTCGCAGATCCGGGCCGCGCTGGACCGCATCGACCGGCTGATGTCGCGGTTCCGGTTGCGCAAGCGGGCGTTCCCCGCGGTCAGTCTGGCCTGATCGGATCATCCACATGCCCGGAGACTGGATCAGCGTGCGGGGTATCCGCGTTTTCGGCCATCACGGCGTGACCGGCCCGGAACAGACACGGGGGCAGGTCTTCGAAGCCCACGTCGCGTTGCGTATGGACCTGTCGGAGGCGTCCCGCACGGACCGCCTGTCCGATACCGTGGACTACGCGGACGTCTGCCTGCGCGTGGGCCGCGTCCTCGCCGGCAAGCCTTGCCGGCTGCTGGAGGCGGTCGCCGGCCGCGTGGCGGACGAATTGCTCTCCGCCTACCCCCGGGTGGACCGCGTCGTGGTCAGGATCCGGAAGCCCGGCGCGGCCGCGAGCTTCCCCCATTCGGCCGTCCCCGGGGTCGCGCTGGATCGAAGCAGGGAGACGGAACGTACCGGACGGTAAGGTGCGAAATGGCGTCTGTCGCGGTGGGACTGGGCAGCAACATGGGGGATCGGCTCGCTTCGTGCCGGCGCGCGGTGCGGGAACTGGCCGCGCATCCCAGGATCCGGGTCACGCGGCGCTCGTCATGGTACGAGACGCGGCCCGTAGGCTACGCCGGCCAGTCCGACTTCGTCAACGGCGCGGTCCTGCTGGAAACCACCCTGGCCCCCGCCACGCTGCTCGAAACGCTCAAAGAAGTGGAAAAGCGCATGGGACGGTCCACCACGTGGGACCAGGGTCCCCGCGAGATCGATCTCGACCTGTTGCTCTACGACGACCTGGTGCTCGGCCTTCCGGGCCTCGACGTTCCCCATCCCGCCATGGCGGAACGGGCGTTCGTGCTCGTTCCCCTGTCGGAGATCCAGCCGGACCGGGTTCACCCGGCCCACGGGCGTACTGTGTCCGATCTGCTGGAAGACCTGAAACCCGTGGACCATCTCGTCCGCTTCCTCGCGGATCCATAAGGCGGATCGGCGGACACCCCGGGAGTCCCGATGGAAGAAGCGAACAGCGATCTCGTCACGCTGATCCTGGCCGCCGGAAAAGGCACCCGGATGCATTCGGACCTGGCGAAGGTGCTGCATCCGCTCAACGGCCGGCCGATGATTCACTACGTGCTCGATACGGCGCGGGCGTTGCGGCCGAGGCGGATCATCGTCATCGTCGGGCACCAGGCGGACGCGGTCCGGCGGGAACTGGCCGGAACGCCCGTGGAGTTCGCCGTGCAGGACGAACAACTGGGCACGGGCCACGCGGTCCGGCAGGCCGGGCCCCTGCTGGCCGGCGAGCGCGGCATCGTCCTCGTCGCCGCCGGCGACACGCCCCTGATCCGTCCCGCCACCCTGGCGTCGTTGATCCGCGCCCATCGCCGGGACGGCGCCGCGGCCTCGGTACTCACCGCCCGCGTCGGCGACCCCACGGGCATGGGACGCATCCTGCGCGACGGCGAGGGCCGCATCGCCCGGATCGTCGAGGAGAAGGACGCCACGGAGGACCAGCGGGCGGTGCGTGAGATCAACACCAGCACCTATTGCTTCGAACCTTCCGCGCTGCTGCAGGCCCTGGATCGGCTGACTCCGGAAAACAGGCAGGGCGAATTCTACCTGACCGACACCATCGGGATACTCCGCGGGCAGGGCCTCCCCATCGCGGACGCACCGGCCGGGACGCCGGAAGAAATCGCCGGGATAAACACCCCGGAACAACTGTCGGCGGCCGAATCGCGGCTGAGGGAACGCGATCGCGAGAAGCATGCGCGGCCGGACCGCGAGGCGCCCTGAACCGGGCAAAAAAGAGTTGACACCACACCCTCCCATCTGTATATATAGTGGTCTGGAATGCGAATCGGATACCGCCTGTCGAACACGCGTTCGACTGAATTGGCGGAACTGTGTCGAGTCCGGGGTGCAAAGGGGGATCGCATGGTGAATGGAGCTGGACGATGAAGCACTGTTGGTACCCTGCCTATGTTTCCCTTCCTGGTGTATTCCCCTAGTACGCTCCCCGGTATTCTTTGGAAAGTAAAGATCCTTTGTCGCACGGTCCCGGCGCCGGCCGATACGCGCACGCGAACCGTGCGGGCTACGCCATGGCGAGACAAGTCGAACCATCCTCCGCGAACCGGCGGGACGCCGTTTCGGGCGGCCGCGGACCCGGTGGACGCTGGCGCGTCCGGCTGCTCGAAGTCGTGATCCTGGTCCTGATCGGACTGAACGCCTATCTGGTCTATTCGGTGGCGACCTCGTCCGCTTTCTTTCCGTCCGCCGAACGGTCCGCCGAGGCGGCCGTCGACCCGTCGGCCTTTCTGGTCCAGGTGGAGGTGCTGAACGGATGCGGCGAAACGGGGATCGGGCAACTGGCCATGCGTTACCTGCGGGAGCGGGGTTTCGACGTGGTCCATATCGACAACGCGGACCATTTCGGGTACCGGGAAACGATCGTGCTGGACCGCAGGGGATCGCGTGGTCCGAATGGTCCGAACGGTCCGTCCGAGGCCGCCCGGGCGGTAGGGAACGCGCTGGGAACGCCCCACGTGCTGCTCCAGCGTAACGAGGACCGCCTGGTGGACGTATCGGTGGTGATCGGCAAGGACTACGGCGAACTGCTGTTTTACGAGGAGAACGACTGACCGTGGCGTTGGCATCGCGTGAAATCGCGGAACAGGCGACCCTCTCCATGCTGGCCAAGAACGCGGCGGACGTGTTGATCATCGATCTCAGGGGGCTCTCCTCCATCACGGACTACTTCGTCATCGGGACCGCCGGTTCCGAACCGCAGATCAAGGCGGTCGTCGAGCAGGTGGCGGCGGACCTCAAGGAGAAAGATACGGCGCCCTGGCACACAGAGGGCAGGCAGAGCTGGCGGTGGGTCCTGCTGGACTACGTGGACGTGGTCGTGCACGTGTTCAGGGCCGAGGTCCGGGCTTTCTACGGACTCGAACGGCTGTGGGGAGACGCGCCGCGGGTCGCGGTCTCGGCGGACGCGGCGACGGGTGAAATCATCCGCACGCCCGATGCGGGCATTCCGGGAGACCGGGTGGACGCGCTGGAACGCGAGGCATAGGATTTGGGCATACTCGTAGTCGGTTCGGTGGCGTTCGATTCGGTGAAGACGCCGGAAGGAGAGGCAAAGGACGCGATCGGGGGTTCGGCGACCTATTTCTCGGCGGCCGCCAGTTTCTTCGCGCCGGTCGACGTCGTCGCCGTCGTGGGGAGCGACTTCCCCCTGGAATCCCTGGATTTCCTGAAGGAGAGGCAGGTCGACATATCGGGCCTGGAGGTCAGGGAAGGCAGGACCTTCCGCTGGGCCGGAGAATACGCCGCCGACATGAACGACCGGCGCACGCTCGACACGCAGTTGAACGTGTTTAACGGGTTCAAGCCCGTGCTGGCGGAACGGCACCGCGCCCACGATCACCTGTTCCTGGCGAATCTCGACCCGGACGTGCAGCGCGACGTGCTGTCCCAGGCGGACCGCCCGGTGCGCAACGGGATCGTGGCCTGCGACACCATGGACTTCTGGATCGGAGGCAACCGGGCGTCCCTGTTGTCGACGCTCCGCCGGGTGGACGTGTTGATCATCAACGACGGGGAGGCCCGTCAACTGGTGGACGACCGCAACCTCGTCCGGGCGGCGGAACGCATCCTGGAGCTCGGACCGCGGGCGGTGGTCGTCAAAAGAGGCGAGCACGGCGCGACGCTTTGTACCGGAGACGCCTGGTTCGGCGTCCCGTCCTACCCCGTGGCCGACCTGGTCGACCCGACAGGCGCCGGGGACGCGTTCGCGGGCGGATTCATGGGTTACCTCGCCCGGTCGGGCGAACGGGGCGTCGGCGCGTTGAAGCGCGCCATGGTGCACGGGAGCGTCATGGCCTCGTTCAACGTGGAAGACTTCAGTGTCCGGCGGCTCGAATCGCTCACCGAAGGCGAGATCGCCGACCGGCACGGCCGGTTCATGGAGATGATTACGCCCTGAGCGGCATCATGAACGGAAGAGACGGAACTGTCATGAATTTCACGACCATCCGGTGGGACCGGGACAATGACGAGCTCGTGCTGCTGGACCAGACGCGCCTGCCCGGGGAAGTGGCCTACGCGCGCTGCCGGGACATCGAGTCCGTGGCGGAAGCCATCCGGTCGCTGAAAGTGCGCGGCGCGCCGGCCATCGGCGTGGCCGCGGCCTACGGGGTCGTCCTCGGCGTCCGGCAAAGCACGGCGGACGAATACGAGGCTTTCGGCCGGGAGGTCGATGACGCCGCGGACCGGCTCGCGGCCACCCGACCCACGGCGGTCAACCTGTTCTGGGCCCTGGAGCGCATGCGCCGGACCGCCCGGGAAAACCGGGGGGCGCCGGTGGAGGACATCAAGGGCGCCCTGCTCAGGGAGGCCATGGCGATCCAGTCCGAGGACGAGCGCACCTGCCGGCTGATCGGCGAGCACGGCGCCGCCCTGCTGCGGTCCGGACAGACGGTGCTCACGCACTGCAACGCGGGCGCACTCGCCACGTCGGGGATGGGCACGGCCCTCGCCGTGGTGTACCGGGCGCACGGCGAAGGAAAGCGGATCCACGTGTACGCCGACGAAACGAGACCCGTCCTCCAGGGCGCCAGGCTGACGTCGTGGGAACTGGCCCAGGCGGGCATCGGCGTGACGCTCATCTGCGACAACACGGCCGCGCAGGTCATGAAGGAAGGCCGGATCGACTGCGTGATCGTGGGCGCGGACCGCGTGGCCGCCAACGGCGACGTGGCCAACAAGATCGGTACCTACGGCGTGGCGGTGCTGGCCGACGCGCACGGCGTGCCCCTGTACGTGGCGGCGCCCTTCTCCTCCATCGACCTGTCTATGGAATCGGGGCGCGAGATCCCGATCGAAGAGCGCGAAGCCGCCGAGATCAGCCAGGGGCCGGGCGGACGCACCGCGCCTGAAGAGGTGGAGGTGTACAATCCCGCATTCGACGTAACCCCGGCCCGTTACGTGTCTGCGATCATCACGGAACGCGGCGTGGCCAGGCGGCCCTATGCCGAGAGTCTCGCCGCGTTGTCACACCACGCATGGGAACCGGCCGCTACCGGATAAAGGAGCGTGTACCATTCATGAAGACACCAACGGTTAAGAAAGAAGACCTTCAGCGGGACTGGCACGTCGTGGACGCCGACGGCAAGGTGCTCGGCAGGCTGGCCAGCGAAGTGGCCAAGATCCTGCGCGGCAAGCACAAGCCGATCTACTCGCCCCACCTGGATACCGGCGACCACGTCATCGTCATCAACGCGAAGAAGGTGGTCCTGACCGGCAAGAAGCCGCAGAACAAGATCTACTACCGCCACAGCGGCTATCCCGGCGGCCTGAAGGCGATCAGCTACGAGCGCATGGCCGCCCGCCATCCGGAGCGCGTGCTGCGCATGGCCATCAAGGGCATGCTGCCCCACAACGCCCTCGGCCGGCAGATTTTCCGTAAACTCCGCGTCTACGCCGGCGCGGAACACCCTCACAGCGCCCAGAAACCGGTCGCGCTGGAACTATAAACCGGAACGATAAAAAGGAGCGTAACGAAGCATGAATTCGGATACCCATGGACACCATGCGGTGGGCAGAAGGAAGCGGGCGGTCGCCAAGGTATGGCTGCGCGCGAAGAAGGAGGGCGCGAGCCACCAGGTCAACGACACGGCGCTGCTCGACTACTTCGACCGGCCCGGCCTCGTCGCCGCGATCGAGGAACCGCTGGTGCTCACCGAAATGAACGACCAGGTGGTCGTTTTCGCCCGGACCTTCGGCGGCGGCAAGACCGGACAGGCCGGGGCGCTAAGGCTCGGCATCGCCAGGGCGCTGAAGGACATGGACGAGAGCCTGCACGCCCCGTTGCGGGAAGCGGGGATGCTGACGCGGGATTCGCGAATCAAGGAACGCAAGAAGTACGGACTGGCCGGCGCGCGGAAGCGGTTCCAGTTCTCGAAGCGTTAATTCACGGGACGCAGGCCGATCCGCCTGCCAGACAAGGAGATCAACACCGCTAATGGGGATTCCGACCATTCAGGAGTTGCTGGGCGCCGGCGTTCACTTCGGTCACCAGACCCGACGCTGGAACCCGAAGATGAAACAGTTCATATTCGCCGAGCGTAACAATATTTACATCATCGACCTGAAGAAGACGCTCGGCCAGATCGAAATCGCGTACAACGCCGTGCGCACGGCCGTTGAAAAAGGGCAGTCCGTCCTGTTCGTGGGCACGAAGAAGCAGGCCCGGCCCGTCATCATCGAGATGGCGCAGCGGTGCGGCATGTTCTACGTCGCCGAACGCTGGCTCGGAGGCATGCTGACGAACTTCCAGACGATACAGACCAGCGTCAAACGCCTGGAAGAGCTCGAGAAGATGAAAGAACACGGCACCATGGAAGCGCTCACGAAAAAGGAGGCCGCGAGCCTGGAGAAGGAGCGCGAGCGCCTGCAGAAGGTCCTGGGCGGAATCCGCGACATGCGCGACCTGCCCGGCGTCATATTCGTGGTGGACGCCCGGAAGGAACGCATCGCCGTCGCGGAGGCGAATACCCTGGAGATCCCCATCGTCAGCATCCTGGATACGAACTGCGACCCCGACCTGATCACCTATCCCATACCGGGGAACGACGACGCCCTCCGGTCCATCAGCCTCATCACGGAAGTCGTCGCGAGCGCCGTGGAGGAAGGGCTGCGCAACTCGGGCCGCGCCGTGCCCTCCGACGAGGAACCGGTCGAGGAAGAGGAAGTCGAGGAGCAGGCCTGAAGGCGGATACGTGGCCGGAGAAAGGCGGCCGTAGCGGATGATCGCATCCGATCGCATCCGATCGCATCCGCTAGACCTGGAACAAGTACATGACTATTTCAGCAAGTGACGTAAAGACGCTCCGGAACCAGACCGGCGCCGGGATGATGGACTGCAAGCGGGCTCTCCAGGAGTCCGGGGGCAGCATCGAAAAGGCGGTCACGCTCCTTCGTGAAAAGGGCATCATGGCGGCGTCCAAGAAAAGCGCGCGGGAAGCGAAAGAAGGCATCATACACACCTATATCCATCCCGGCAGCCGGATCGCCACCATGGTGGAGATCAACTGCGAAACCGATTTCGTCGCCCGGAACGAGTCCTTCCATACCCTGGCCCGCGATATCGCCATGCAGGTCGCGGCCACCCGTCCGCTCGCCGTGGACCGGGACCAGATCGAAGAGGCCGTCCTCGAGCAGGAGCGCGAGATCTACCGGAACCAGGCCCGGAACGAGGGCAAGCCGGACCACATCATCGACCGGATCGTCCAGGGCAGGATCGAGAAATTCAACCAGGAGAACTGCCTCCTGGAGCAGCCGTTCATCCGGGATACCGACAAGACGGTGCGGGACCTGGTCACGGAGGCGGTCGCCACGCTGGGCGAGAACATCATGGTAAGGCGTTTCGTCCGGTACGAACTGGGCGGAGAATAGCCCGCAGCACACCCCCGCCGGCAGGATCCATGCCGGTTTTCCGATGCCAGTGAGGTGTATCGTGGAAGCGAATGAGATCATCAAAGAGACCAATCGAAAAATGGATCAGTCCGTCGAGGTCCTTCGCGTGGAACTCGCCGGCGTCCGGGCCGGGCGGGCCAATCCGGCGCTGCTGGACAACATCCAGGTCGAAGCCTACGGGACCATGACCCCCATCAACCAGGTCGCCACCGTGAATACGCCGGACGCCCGCACGATCTCGATACAGCCGTGGGACAAGCAGATGATCAACGAAATCGTCCGGGCCATCCAGACCTCCGACCTGGGACTCATGCCGAATTCCGACGGGAACGTGATCCACCTGCCGGTCCCGGCGCTGACCGAGGAACGCAGGCTCGAATACGTGAAACTGATCAAGAAACTGGGCGAGGACGGCAAGATCGGCATCCGGAACGTACGCCGGGAAATGAACGATCGCATCAAGACCGAAGAGAAAGCCCACCGGTTGTCGGAAGACGAAAGCAAGCGGCATCAGATGACCATCCAGGATCTCACCGACCAGCATACCGCCTCCATCGACAGCGCCATATCGGTAAAGGAACAGGAAATCCTGGAGATATAGGCTGGAACCGGCCATCCGGGTCCATACCCGACGGCGGTCTTACGGGGGTGACGTGGGTCGAGACGCAGAGCAGGACCGGGCGGTCTCAGAAGAAGGACTGGATCCGGAGCGCATGCCCCGGCACGTCGCGTTCATCATGGACGGCAACGGGCGATGGGCGAAGAAGCAGGGCCTCTCGCGGGACCAGGGACACACCGCGGGGGTGGAGTCCGTCCGCGAAATGATCCGGTGCGCGGGGGAGTTCGGCATCGGGATCCTCACCTTCTTCGGGTTCTCCACCGAAAACTGGAACCGTCCCAGGCAGGAAGTCGCCGCCATCATGCGGTTGATCGTCGAATCGCTGCGCGGGGCCTTCGAGGAAGCCAGCACGCACGGGATCCGGGTCTCCTTCCTGGGCCGGTGGGACGAGCTGCCGGAGTCCAACCGGCAGGTAATCCGGCAGATCACGGAGCAGACGGCGGGCAACGACCGCCTCCTGTTGAATTTCGCCCTGAATTACGGCGGCAGGCAGGAGATCGTCGAAGCCGCCCAATGTATCGCCATGGACGTCCAGGCCGGCAGGCTCGATCCGGAAGCCATCGACGAATCGCTGTTCGCGTCCTATCTGTACACGGAGCACCTGCCCGACCCCGACCTGTTGATCCGGACCAGCGGCGAGATGCGGATCAGCAACTTCCTGCTCTATCAGCTGGCCTATACCGAAATCCTGGTTTCCCCGGTCCTGTGGCCCGACTTCTCGCGAAGCCACTTCATCGGGGCGCTCAGGGACTACCAGTCGCGGGAGCGCCGTTTCGGACGTACCGGCGAGCAGGTCTCTTCTCACAGCGCGTAACGGAGCGGAACGCCATGGCGGCCTTCGCGGAGACTTGGGTACGCATCACCGTGGGCGCGGTGGCCCTCCCATGCATCGTGTTCATCTGCTGGGTCGGCGGGACGAGCCTCTTCGTGTTCGTCACCCTCGTCGCGCTCTTGGGACTGCGCGAGTACCACGGCATCGCCGCGGCGAGGGGAACGGCGCCCAACCGGTACATCGGCGCGGCCGCGGTATTCCTGCTCTGCCTCGACGCCTGGCTCGAAGCCGGCAGCCACGCCCCGCTGATCCTCACGGTCCTCCTGCTCGGTACCGCCGCGGCGGAAGTATTCGGGAAACGCGCGGCTTCCCCCTTCAACAACGTGGCGGCCACCGTATTCGGCGTCGTCTACCTCGGTCTGCTTGGCAGCCACCTGATCCTGCTCGGCCGGTGGCCGATCGACGACCCGGACGTCACGGCGTGGGGTGAAAGGGCCATGACGCCGGCCCTCCTCGCTTTCGCCGTGCCCTGGTCCTACGACGCCTTCGCCTATTTCACGGGCAGGCTGCTGGGCCGCCGCAAGCTGCTGCCCCGCGTCAGCGCGAGCAAGACCGTCGAGGGCTTCGTCGGGGGGCTGATCGGCGCCGTCGCCTTCATGTTCGCGCTCCAGTATGCGCTGTTTCCCTTTCTCGGCCCGCTGCACTGCGTCGTCCTGGGCGCCGCCGGCGCCATCGTCGCCCAGTTCGGCGACCTGGCGGAGTCCCTGGTGAAAAGGGACGCCGGCCTGAAAGATTCCTCCCGTATCATCCCGGGTCACGGAGGGATCCTCGACCGGTTCGACAGCGTGCTCTTCACGGCCCCTTTCGTGTACTACTACCTGGCCTACGCGGTCGGCTGAGACACCGGACGGAGTACCTTTTGACCATGAAGCGCATCGCCATTCTGGGTTCGACGGGTTCGGTCGGCACGCAGACGCTGGAGGTCATCGCCGCCTTTCCGGACCGGTATGCGGCGCACAGCCTGACGGCCCACAGCCGGCTCGACCTGCTGGAGCCTCAGATCGAGCGGTTCCGCCCCCGCGTGGTGGCCGTCGGAGACGCGGACCGCGCCGCGGAGTTGGCCGGACGGGCCGGGCGGACCGGGCGGGCCGGGCGGACCGGGCGGGCCGGCGCGCCGTCGATCCACGCCGGCGTGGAGGGATTGGTCGAAGCGGTCACCCACCCCGACGTGGACCTGGTCATCAGCGCCCTCCCGGGGAGCGCGGGGCTGGTCCCCACGCTGCGCGCGATCGAAGCGGGCAAGACCATCGCACTGGCCAACAAGGAGATCCTGGTCATGGCCGGGGAGATCGTCATGGCGGCGGCGAAGCGCCACGGCGTGGAGATCCTGCCCGTGGACAGCGAACACTGCGCGGTGCACCAGTGCCTGGCCGGGCAGGACCCCGACCGGGTCGAGCGCGTGGTCCTGACGGCGTCGGGCGGCCCCTTTCGCGGCAGCAACCCCGCGGCCCTGGCGCGGATGTCTTCGAAAGAAGCATTGAACCATCCCACGTGGAACATGGGACGGAAGGTCACGATCGATTCCGCCACGCTCATGAACAAGGGGTTCGAGGTCATCGAGGCCCACTGGCTCTTCGGCCTCCCCGTATCGAAGATCGACGTGGTGATCCATCCGCAGTCCATCATCCACTCCATGGTCGAGATGGTCGACGGGTCGCTGCTGGCCCAGATGGGGCCGACCGACATGCGCATCCCGATCCAGTACGCCCTCTCATACCCGGAACGCCTGGAAACCCCGTGGCCCCGGTTCGACACCACGCGGAGCTGGTCCCTGACCCTGGACCCGCCCGACGAGGCCACCTTCCCCTGCCTGGGGCTCGCCTACGAGGCCATCCGGCGCGGGGCCACCGTGCCCGCCGTCCTGAGCACGGCCGACGAAGTGGCCGTCGAGGCCTTCCTCCGGCAGCGGATCGGGTTTACCGACATACCGCGCATCATCGCCGAGGCCATGGACCGGCACGGGGCCGAGCCGGACCCCGGGGCGCCCGTCACGCTGGATTCCATCGTGGCGGCGGACCGGTGGACCAGGACGTACTGCGGGGAAAAGTTGATTGCCGGGTGACGCCGCCCTCCCTTATATTTACCTTGGACGCCTTTTTTAACAGAACGGAGAAACGGGCATGTTGACTACGGTGTTGTCGGCCATATTCGTACTGGGGCTGCTGGTCTTCTTCCATGAGCTCGGCCACTTCCTGGCCGCCAAGCGCATGGGCATCCGGGTGGAGCGGTTCTCCCTGGGTTTTCCGCCCAAGATGATCGGTAAAACCGTAGGAGACACCGAGTACTGCATCTCCTGGATTCCTTTGGGGGGATACGTGTCCATGGCCGGGGAGCGGCCCGACGCCCAGTCCGAAGGCGACGGCGGCAAACCCTGGGAATTCCAGTCCAAGTCCGTGGGCGCGCGCGCTTTCGTCATCGCGGCCGGCCCGGGGATGAACTTCGTCCTCGCCTTCATCATCTTCTGGCTGTTCTACGCGACCATGGGCGTGATGCTCGTCGATACGACCACCATAGGACGGGTGGAAGGCGGAAGCCCGTACGCGGCGGCGGGGTTGCGGGTCGGCGATGAAATCCTCGAGATCGACCAGGCGCCCGTCGACACCTGGGAGGACGTGCGGGAGCGGCTCGTCTCCGGTACGGCGGCTTCCCTTACCCTGAAAGTGCGCCGGGACGGCCAGGACCGCGCGCTGGCCGTGCGGTACGAGGGCGACAGCGTGGCGGAACGGCTGGCCGGCCTCGACTATTTCCGCGCGTCGGCCGTGAGCACGGTCATTCCGGATTCTCCCGCCGAGCAGGCCGGTCTCAGACCCGGGGACGTCATCACGTCCGTGCACGGCGTCCCGGTTACGCAGTGGTACGAGATGGTCGAAGTGATCCGGGGCAGGCCGGGCATGGAGACCACGGTTTCGTGGTCCCGGAACGGCCAGTCCCACCAGGTGGCCGTCATACCCAATAAGGCCCAGGACCTGGACCGCGAGACCGGGGACGTCATCGATATCGGGCAGATCGGCATCACCCAGCAGGACTACATCAAGCGCCGTCCGGCGGGACTGGTCTCTTCCGCCGGCATGGCCGGAACGCAACTGTTCGCCGTTACCTACACCATAGTCGTCTTCGTCAAGAAGCTGGTCCTGGGGGAGGTGTCCACCGACTCGGTGGGGGGCCCGATCGCCATCGCCCAGATGGCGGGAGACAGCGCCCGCCAGGGGGCGAGCAGCCTGTTCAGTTTCATGGCCTTTCTGAGCATCAACCTCGCCATTCTCAACCTGTTGCCCATCCCCGCGCTGGACGGCGGCCAACTGCTCATCCTGGGCGTCGAAAAGGTACTCCGGCGTCCGATTTCCCTGAAGTACCGGCTGATATGGCAGCAGACGGGCATGGCCCTGCTGCTGTTGCTCATGGTCTTCGTGGTATTCAACGATGTCACACGGATTTTCCGATAATCGCTCGGCCGGACCGGCCTGGTACGCCCTCCTCGTCGCCGTGATGCTGGCCGCCCTTTGTCCCCAGGGCGACGCACTCGGACAGGTGGACCGCGCCAGGGCCCTGGAGCATTATGCCCGTGGCGGCCTCCACGACGCCCGGAACGAACCGCACAAGGCGATCGAAGCCTATCTCGAGGCGCTCGAGTACGATCCGGGGTCCGCGGAGATCCACACCGCCCTCGCCGTGGATTACTACAGCGTGTCGGAACGGGTCAACGCGCAGCGGCACGCCCGGACGGCGGTGGACCTCGATTCGACGGCGACGGAATCATGGTTCGTCCTGGGGAGGTGCCACGCCGACCTGGGCCAGTACCTGCCGGCCCGGACCGCTTTCGAGCGGGTCGTCTCGCTGGAGCCGGACCACATCGAAGCCCATATCGCCCTGTCGCAGCTGGCGGGCCGGTTGAACGATCCGGACGCCGCGCTCAGGGAACTGGAAACCGTGAGCCGCCTGGCGCCGCGCAATCCCGAATTCCACTTCAAACTGGCCGACGTCTACAAGCAAAGGGGCATGTACGACAAGGCGGTCATCGCGTTGCAGAAAGTGCTCGACGACTATCCCGATTCGATCCCCGCCAGGGTCGGCTTGACGGAGATCTACGAGGAACGGCGGCAGTGGGACAGGGCCGTCGTCATGTACCGTGAGATCATCGCGCTGGGCCCCGACCGGGAAGCGGCCCTGCGGCGCCGGCTCGCGAAGCTCCTGATGTTCCTCGACCGGCCGGGCGAAGCCGTCGAGGAGTACCGGTTGCTGCTGGAGCACAACAGGACGTCGCCGGTCATCTGGGCGGAACTGGGCGACGCCTACCAGCGCCTCGGCCGGACGGAGCAGGCGCTGGATACCCTGCGCGAGGGCCTGGACCTGCACCCCGAAGCGGCGGTGCTCCACGGGACGATGGGAGAAGTGCTGCTCGCGCAGGACAGGCCGGAAGAGGCCGTGGATCCGCTGAAGACGGCGATCTCCCTGGACGGGCGCGAGGCCAAATTCCGGATCGGCCTCGGACTGGCGTACCGCGGCGCCGGACAGACCGAGCAGGCCGAGCACGCGCTGAAAGACGGCCTGGACGTCCTGGGAGACCACGCCGACCTCTACATGCACCTGGGATTCGTCTACCAGGAGGCCGGCGCCTATCCACTCGCCGTCCAGGCGTACCGGTCGGCCATTTCGGCGGACCCCACCCACGGCAGGAGCTGGATCTCGCTGGGCTATGCCCTCATGGAGCAGGGACGGACGCGGGACGGCATTGCCGCGTTGCATGAAGGCGTGGAATCGTTGCCGAACGATGTCACCCTGCGCCTGAACCTGGCGAACGCCTACCTTGAAAACGAGATGTACAACCAGGCCATCGACCAGTCCCAGAAAAGCATCCGCATCAACCGCCTCGATCCCCGTGGATGGATCAGCCTGAGCCTGGCCTATATCCGGCAGGACCGGTACGACCAGGCGGAACGCGTGCTCACCCAGGCCCTGTCGAACCTTCCCGAAATCCCCGAACTCTACCTGTACCTGGGTGTCAGTTACATGGCCCGGGATGAATTCGAACGGGCCGGCGCGCAGTTCCGAAGGGTCGTGGACCTCAACCCGGATGACGGGAGGGGGTGGGTGAATCTCGGCCTTTCCCACCTGCGCCAGGAAGATTACGACGGCGGCATCCAGGTCCTTCGCGACGGACTGGAGATCGATCCCGGCAACCCCGACCTGTGGTTCTACCTGGGTTACGCCCATACGGAGCAGGAGCAGTACGAGGAAGCCATCGAGATCACGAAAGAAGCGGTCGAGCAGTTCAAGGGACACCACCGCCTCCACTTCCTGCTGGCGCAGAACTACGACCAGTCGGGCCAGTTCGAGAAGGCCGTGGCCACCTTCGAGACCGCCCTGGAAATCGATCCCGACGACATCTACACGCTGAACTACCTGGGATACATCCTGGCCGACCGCGGCCTGCGGCTCGACGAGGCCAAGGTGATGATCGAAAAAGCGCTCGAGCAAAGTCCGGAAAACGGCGCTTTCCTGGACAGCCTGGGATGGGTGTACTACCGGCTGGGCGACTACCGGAAAGCGCGGTTGTACATTGAAAAAGCCCTGCAATTCGAAGACACGAGCGCGACGATACACGACCACCTCGGCGACATCTACAGCCGGCTCGGCATGCGCAAGCGCGCCGTCCGTTACTGGGAACGGGCCCTCGAGATGGAAGACGTAACGCCCGAGGAATCCGAAGAGATCCGGCAAAAACTCCAAGATGCAAGGTAAGACGACCGGGCCGCACCGGTCCGGCCTGCCCTGGATCATCGCCTCAACCTGGATCATCGCCGCGACCGGTCTCCTGCTGCCCCGCCGTTCCGGCCGGCCCTGGATCATCGCCTCAGCCTGGATCATCGCCGCGACCGGTCTCCTGCTGGCGTCCTGCCGGCCCCCGCCCCCGGCGCCGCCACCCCTCCCCGTCGAACGGCTTTTGCGGGAGGTCGACGCGGCCTCCGGGCGCCTTCGGGATTTCAGGGGCAGCGCGGTGGTCGAGACGTCCTTCTCAGGCCGCCGCGGCCGCGCGTCGCTTCGCATTCGATACCTCAACCCGGCGCGGTACCGTATCGACGTGCATGGGGCGCTCTTCCAGGTCCTCGCCGTGGTCCTCATCCACGACCGCCGGGTACGGCTGTACATTCCCCGGGAAAACATGGTGTTCGAAGGAACGCTCGGGACGCGCGACGCTTCCATACCCGGTCTTGACCTGACCCTGGAGGACGTGCACGCCGCCGTGACCGGGACCCTGGCGCCCGGCACGTACCCGGGGCTGCCCGTCGCGGACTACCGGCGAGACGGCGATTCGGCAGCCGTCACGCTCGTGGACGGCGACGGCCGGAGGTCGCTGCGGATCGACACGGGCAAAATGGCGGTCACGCGGGAGACGATGGAATCACCCGCGGACCGCGTAGCCTTTACCAGGACGTTCGAGCGTTATCGAAGAAGGAACCGGGTCTGGAGGCCGGACCGCGTCCGGATAACCCGGGACGGCCCCCGGGGGGGCGCGTTCGAATTGACCTACAGGACGCAGTCGGTCAACCGCGGGCTGCGGCCGGCGGACCTCGACGTGCGTCTCCCCGGGACCGTCGTCCGCCGTCCGCTGGAAGACGCGGCGCCGGTCTACGAAACCATGGATGGGACCTCGGCGGGGGGTGTGCGGTTTTGAGCCGTTTCCCCCGGCGTGACGCGTGATTCGGGGCGGGCGGATCCAGAGTAAAACCCGGCCTCGTCCCTGTGCCGGACAAGGGCCGGATCGACGACAATTCCCTTGACAGAAGTTTGGTATCCCGCCTATATTGCCTGCTCCATTCGTCGGTGATGGTGGGCATAGCTCAGTTGGTTAGAGCGCTAGACTGTGGCTCTGGAGGTCGCGGGTTCGAATCCCGTTGCCCACCCTGCAACAGGGGACGCTTTCTTCCCGCCCGGAAAGGAACCGGGGCGCGCCGCATGTCCACCGGTTACCCGGTCGCCGCGTACCGGCCGATGGGCGGCGAGGGAGACCAGCCGAAGGGCGGCGAGGGAGACCAGCCGATCGTCGGGTAAAGGAGACCAGCCGAATCTGATGGTAAACGCAACGGACCTGCGCACCGGGATGACCATACGGATCGATGGGTCCATATACTTCATCACGGGTTGCGAACACATCAAGCCAGGCAAGGGGACGGCCTTCTCGCGCACCCGCCTGAAGCATATCCACACCGGGTCCGTGATCGAGAAGACCTACAAGGCCTCGGACAAGCTGGAAGACGTGCGGGTGGAACGGCGCAAGGCCCAGTTCCAGTACACCGACGGCGACATGTACTACATGATGGACCTGGAGACCTACGAACAGGTACCGGTGGGCGCGGCGATCATCGGCGACCACAAGGACTACATCAAGGACAGCATGACGCTCGAACTGCTCACCGCGGACCAGGGCGTCGTGGGCATCGAGATGCCGAATTTCATCGAGCTGGAAGTGACGCAGACCGACCCGGGTATCCGCGGCGACACCGCGGCGGGAAGCACCAAGCCGGCCACGCTCGAGAGCGGCGCCGTGGTGCAGGTGCCCCTGTTCATAAACCCGGGCGACGTGCTGCGCATCGATACGCGGTCCCGCGAATACGTGGAGCGGGTGTAACCGCCCTTCCGAGGAGCATGACATGGGAATCGATGAGGTCCTCAAACTGATCGAATCGCTGCGGGATACGGATATCCAGGAAGTCGAGGTGGCCGAAGGCGACCGCAAGATCCGGGTCGTCCGGATGGCGCCCGGAACGACCGCGGCCATCGTTCCCGCGCCCGCGGCGGAACCGCATGCGCAGGCCGCCGCACCGCCCGCGGCGGGCACGCCGTCGGGCAACGGCCAGGCAGACGCCGCCGACAGTACCTACGTCGAGGTGACCTCGCCCATGGTGGGCACCTTCTACCGGTCACCCGAACCCGAAGCCGATCCCTTCGTTCAGGAACAGGACCGGATCAGCGCCGGCCAACAGCTGTGCATCATCGAAGCCATGAAGCTGATGAACCCCATCCAGTCCGAATTGAACGGGCGCGTGATGGCCATCCTGGTAGAAGACGCCCAGCCCGTCGAGTACGGCCAACCGTTGTTTCTGATCGAACCGGCATAGGCACCGATGTTCCAGAAGATCCTCATCGCAAACCGCGGCGAGATCGCCCTGCGTGTCATCCGCTCCTGCAAAGAGTTGAACATCGCGACGGTGGCCGTCCACTCCGAATCGGATCAGGACTCCCTCCACGTCCGATTCGCCGACGAGGCGGTCTGCATCGGCAGCAACTCGCCCAACGACAGCTACCTGAACATACCCCGCATCATCAGCGCGGCGGAAATCATGAACGCCGACGCCGTGCATCCGGGATACGGATTCCTGTCCGAAAGCCCCCATTTCGCCGAAGTGTGCGAATCCTGCGACATCGCCTTCATCGGACCGGCGTCGAGGGCCATCCGTCTCATGGGCGACAAGGCCGAAGCGCGGAAGACCGTGGCGGCGTCCGACGTGCCCACCATTCCGGGTACGGAGGACACCGTGGCCGGCGAGGACGCGGCGGCCGCGGCCGCGGAAGACATCGGGTTCCCCCTGGTGATCAAGGCCTCGGCGGGCGGCGGCGGACGGGGCATCCGCATCGTGCGCGACGCCGGCGAACTGCGGGAAGCCTACCGGCTGGCCGCCCGGGAGGCCCAGAACGCTTTCGACAATCCCGCCCTCTACCTCGAACGATACATCGAGAAAGCCCGGCACATCGAGGTGCAGATCCTGGGCGACCGGCACGGCGAGGTGGTCCACCTGGGCGAGCGGGACTGCTCGATCCAGCGGCGGCGGCAGAAGCTCATCGAAGAGTCGCCCTCCCCCTTCGTCGACGACGGGCTGCGTACCGGGCTGGGCGAGGCCGCCCTGCGCGCCGCGCGGGCCATCGACTATGAAAACGCCGGCACCGTCGAATTCCTGGTGACCGAGGACCGGCAGTTCTACTTCATGGAAATGAACACGCGCATCCAGGTGGAACATCCCGTGACGGAAATGGTCGTTTCACAGGACCTGGTCAAGGAACAGATCCGCGTCGCAGCGGGCTGTCCCCTGGGGTTCTCGCAGGATGAGGTCCAGCTGCGCGGACACGCCATCGAGTGCCGGATCAACGCCGAGGACCCGGCCCGGAACTTCATGCCCTCCACGGGCGAGATCACCAGTTTTCACACGCCGGGCGGTTACGGCGTGCGGGTGGACAGCCACGTGTACGCCCAGTACGTCGTCACGCCGTACTACGACTCCATGCTGGCGAAGCTGATCGTCTGGGGCAGGGACCGGGAGGAGGCGCTGACGCGGGCCGAGCGGGCCCTGGACGAGTTCATCGTCGAAGGCATCAACACGACCATACCGTTTCACCAGTTCATGTTGAAGCACCCGACCTTCCGTTCCGGCAAAGCGGATACGGACTTCGTTGAATCGATGAGCCGCGTGAGTTGACGATTTGACCGGCGGCGGCCGGCTACGGACCGAGGCGCCGGAGAAAGGAACGCATGAACACGCCCGCAGATCTCCGCTATTCTTCCGAACACGAGTGGGTGCGCCTCGAGGGCGACATCGCAACCGTCGGCATTACGGACTTCGCGCAGTCCGAACTCGGCGACATCGTCTTCGTGGAACTTCCCTCCGAAGGCGACACCGTGGCCGAGATGGGCGTCTTCGGGGCGGTGGAAGCCGTGAAGACCGTGTCCGACCTCTACAGTCCGATGGGCGGGACCGTTACGGAGGTCAACGACGACCTGGAAGACAACCCGGAAGCGGTCAACCAGGACCCTTACGGCGACGGATGGATGATCCGGCTCCAGGTGGACGACGCGGGCGCATACACCAGCCTGATGACCGCCGCGGACTACCGATCCTTCACCGGCGGCTGAGGCGGCCGATTGAGGCGGCCGCAGCCTGCCGATTGAGGCCTGCCGCGGACTACCGATCCTTCACCGGCGGCTGACGCGGCCGGTCCCCGCGGAGATTGCATGACGTACATACCCAACACCGACGCCGACCGGCGGGCCATGATGTCCGCCATCGGCATCGATTCGGTCGACGAACTGCTGACCGTCATCCCGGACGAGGTCCGGCTCGACGCCCCGCTCAACCTCCCCGCCGCCCTGTCGGAACTCGAACTCCACGATACCATGGGCGGGATGGCCGCCCGAAACGGCTCGGCCGACCGGATGGCGTCCTTCGTCGGCGGCGGCATGTACGATCATTTCGTTCCCAGCGCCATAAGCCACCTGGCCGGCCGCTCGGAATTCCTGACTTCCTACACGCCCTACCAGCCTGAAGTGAGCCAGGGCACCCTCCAGGGCATCTACGAGTTCCAGACGATGATCTGCGAGCTGACGGGCCTGGACGTGGCCAACGCCTCCATGTACGACGGCGCCTCGGCCGCGGCGGAGGCGGCCATGCTGGCCCGGGCGGCGACGCGGCGCGACCGCGTGGTCCTGGCGGGGAGCCTGCACCCCCATTACGCCGAAACGGTCCGCACGTATGCCCACGGGCCCGGCATCGTGGTGGAGACCCTGCCCTGTCCCGACGGCGCGCTGGATCCCGGCCGGCTGGAATCGGCCCTGACGGACGACACGGCCTGCGTCATCGTCCAGCATCCCAACTTCTTCGGCTGCCTGGAGTCCATGCGGGACCTGGAGCGGGTCGTGCACGGCGCGGGCGCTCTCCTGGTCATGGCCGTGGACCCGGTTTCTCTCGGCGTCATCGAATCGCCGGGCGCTTATGGCGCGGACATCGCCGTGGGCGAAGGCCAGTCCATGGGCAACCAGGTGAGCTACGGCGGACCGGCCCTGGGATTCTTCGCGGCGCGGGACCGCTTCGTCCGGCGCATGCCCGGCCGCATCGCGGGGCAGACCGTCGACCAGGCGGGCCGGCGGGGTTTCGTCCTGACGCTGCAGGCCCGCGAACAGCACATCCGGCGGGACAAGGCGACGTCGAACATCTGCACCAGCCAGCAGCTCAACGCCCTGATGGCCACGATCTACCTGTCGCTGATCGGAAAACAGGGGTTGAAGGAAGTCGCGGAACTGTGTCTCCACAAGAGCCATTACGCGGCCGAACGGATCGCCGATCTGCCCGGATATGATCTCGCCTTCGACCGGCCGTTCTTCAAGGAATTCGTGGTGCGTACGCCGGCGCCTCCCGGCGAAATCGTGACCCGGCTCGCGGACGAGGGACTGCTGGCCGGCATCGACCTGGCGCGCTTCCCGTCGCTGGGAATGGAGGACGGCCTGCTGATCGCGGTCACGGAAAGGCGGACGCGCGCGCAGATCGACCGGCTCGTCGAAGCCCTGGGGCAATACAGCTGAGGCGAGGTGGAGAAAACGGATCTGTGGACGCGGAGCCGCCGGACGCGGAGCCGCCGGACGCGGAGCCGCCGGACTGGGTGCAACCGGACGCGGAACCACCGGAAATGAACGAACGCATCGGGAAAGGGAACATATTGTCGGAACCGCTCGTTTTTGAATTGAGTTCGCCTGGAAGAAGGGGCGTCAAGCTGCCCGCGCCGGACGTACCGGTAAAGCCGTTGTCATCCTGCCTTCCCGAGACGGACATCCGGAGCGCGCCCCCGGAACTGCCCGAGGTCAGCGAGGTGGACGTCGTCCGCCACTACACCCGGCTGTCCACCCTGAACTACCATCCCGACCGGGCCATGTATCCCCTCGGCTCGTGCACCATCAAGCACAACCCGAAGGTCAACGAGGACATGGCGGCCCTACCGGGATTCGCCAGGTTGCATCCCCTGCAGCAGGACGAGACCTGCCAGGGCGCCCTGCAGCTGTTGTACGAACTGTCGAATGATCTCGCGGAAATCGCCGGGATGGCCGCGGTCACGCTGCAGCCCGCGGCCGGAGCGCACGGCGAGCTGGCCGGCCTGATGATCATGCGGGCATACCACGAAAGCCGAGGACACGCCCGGCGGAAGGTCATCATCCCCGATTCGGCCCACGGCACCAACCCGGCGAGCGTGACGCTGGTGGGCTACGAAACGGTGCAGATCCCCACCAACGCCCGCGGGCTCGTGGACACCGGCCGCCTTGCGGAACTGATCGACGGGGAAACGGCCGCCTTCATGCTCACGAATCCCAATACGCTCGGGTTGTTCGAGTCTGAAATCCGCACCATCGCGGACATCGTCCACGACGCGGGGGCCCTGCTCTACATGGACGGCGCCAACCTGAACGCCGTACTGGGCATCACCCGACCCGGCGACATGGGCTTCGACGTCGTGCACTTCAACCTGCACAAGACCTTCTCCACGCCCCACGGCGGCGGCGGGCCGGGGGCGGGGCCCGTGGGCGTGCGGCAGGACCTGGCCGGATTCCTGCCCGCCCCCGTCCCGGTGAAAGACGGCGACACGTACCGGCTCGACTACGACCGGCCCGGATCCATCGGCCGCGTGCGCAGCTTCGGCGGCAGCTTCGGCATGATGGTCCGGGCCTACGCCTACATCCGCGCCAACGGCCCCGACGGCCTGCGCAAGGTGAGCGAGAACGCCATCCTGAACGCCAACTACATCATGCGCCGACTGGAGGAGCACTATCCCCGCACCGTCCTGGTCCACGGCGCCCAGAAAGAGACGCCCATCCCGGCCGATGTGCCCTGCCAGCACGAGTTCGTAGCCTCCGGCACCCGGTTCCGGGAACACGGCGTCCGGATGCTCGACATCGCCAAGCGCCTGCTGGACTACGGTTTCTACGCGCCGACCATCTACTTCCCGCTCATCGTCCCCGAGGCGGCCATGGTCGAACCCACCGAGACCGAAAGCAAGGAGTCCATCGACCGGTTCATCGACGCCATGATTGCCATTGCCGAAGAGGCGGAAAAGGATCCGGAACGGGTCCGGACCGCCCCACACACCACGCCGGTGAGCCGCCTCGACGAGGCCCGCGCCGCCCATCCGAAGACCCTGAACCTGCGGTACCGGAAGGCGGAGGCGGAGTAGCCTGTTCCGGATTGGTGGAACGACCATTGGTCCGGGTTGAGGATCAACGCGCCGAACAGTATGCCCGATCATCGTTCCGGGTCCGGCCGGGAAGACGCTGACCGGGGACCGCTGTATCGAGTCGGACAGGATGCCCGATCATCGCACCGCGTGAGGACTGAAATCAGGCCATCATCCGGTCGTAGGCCGCTTTCGCTGCGACGGAGATCTCAACCGGGTCCTTCTCCCAGTATTCCTCTCGGAAGATCTCGACGGACAGGGCGCCGTCGTAGCCCTTCTCCCGCAACACCCCCAGCATATCCTGCAAGGGCAGCACGCCTTCGCCCATGTACACGCGATGCCGGTCGGTCAAATCGGCCGGCGGCAGGTCCTCGCAGTCGTCGACGTGGACGATCAGCAGCGATTCGGCGGGGATGGTCCGCACGTCCTCCAGGCGCACGCCCGACTTGTAGTAGTGGAAGAAATCCATCATCAGTCCCAGGCTGTCGTGACCGGCCCGTTCGATCACCTCCAGGGCCTCAAGGGGTCCCGGAATGAAGGGATGGCGCCCGAGAGGTTCGATGGCGATCTTCACCCCGTGGGCGGCGGCCCGCTCGGCATATGCCCGGGCCGCGGCGGCCATGGTACCGTAGGCTTCATCCCTGCCCATGCCGGCCGGCGGCGCGTCGGCGCAGACCAGGAGGACCGGGCAGTCGATCGCCGCGGCCACCTCCGCCGCGCGTTCGACGGTACGAAGTTGCTCGCGGTTGTCGGAAAAGCCCACCAGCGCATACGGACAGAGCGAGGCCGTGCGCAATCCATAGCCATCCAGAAGCGCCCTCAAATCGCCGGCGTCATGGCTTTCCAGGTATGTGTCCAGCTTCCTGGACCAGATCTCCACGGCGTCGAACCCCGCTTTCGCCGCCGCTTCCAGGTCCTGCTCGAGCGTATAAGGCATCGTCGTAGCGCCGTTGATGCAGGAATACATGGGGCAGTTTCTCTTCTTGCAGCGTAGGGCTATGGCGTCGCGCCTTTGAATCAGAAATATATGGCCGGTCGAAACATCGTTTCCGCTTTATTCACACAATGCCTGACAGCGTAACACTTAACCGTACATTAAACGTCGATCTCGCATTGGTGTCGATCTTGCAATAGCCCCGTTCCTGCATCGGCACCGTTCTCGCACTAAGTTCGACTGGATTGCCTACCGATCTGTTGAAGCCCTGTCTACACAACTGTAATCCGGACTACTACGCGTATGTTGATGCGCCGACCACTTGGCCGTACCACATCCGTATTTCGAAGCCAAATTTCGCTTCCTTATATGAAAGAATCTCAGTTCAAAATCCATGGTAATTGAAGTCTGGTATTTTGTCCCATTACTCTGGCTCAAAATACCCCTCATCTATACGTTTAATGGTATAGGATGCTTCTGCCCGTACCCCCACATCATAGTCAATCATCAGGCCAGCCAACCTGTCACCTTCAATCAGTACAATGTGTTTGGGGCTTTGTATTGCGATTTCCCTAGCAGGGGGCGTAAAATTTGAAGTTGTTACAAAGATTCCTTTTGATGCGTGTCTCGCATCCAACGCTCCGCCAAATTCCAACATATCGCTGGTACCCACCTTACGATTGGAAGCAAATCGTTTGGCTTGAACATACACCTTGTCGAGACCGAGTTTGTCTTCGCTGATGATGCCATCAATACCCTTGTCACCCGGTCTGCCGGTTACCTTACCCACTCCGTAACCCATTTCAGTTAAAAGGTCTAGTACCAGATGTTCAAAAGTTGATGCGGACACATTGTAAATCCGGTTTAGAACATCTTCTTTCAATGCTTTTTTGATGGTCATATAAGCTTGTTCAAGATGTTCGAAAGGAGAATCGGAAATCTGAGAATGTTCAGCACCATTGCCGGCATCTACAGCACTTTGATCTACCTTTTTTCCCCATGACCTGAAAGATTTATAGCGTTTAAGAATGTCGACTGTAATGTGTGGGGGATCCTGACTCAACAGTTTCCTCCCTTCATCGGTCAACTTGTATGTTGCATATTTGACCCGTTCAACCAACCTAGCTTTTAATATAAAGGTTATTGCCCAACTAAAACGAACTTCAAATTTAGTGTTTCCACCACCAGGTGTCAGTTCTTTCATAGCGTCTTCTTCTAGTGCCAATGATCTGACGACATCATCCCTAATATTGCTCTTCTTCATTTCAGTATCAGCTAATGATAGCGATTTAAGAATCGGCAACATGAGTGTATAGTGATTTGGTACAGGCATGGTTCGAATCTCCGTTATTGGTGCAATGGCAGATCTAACTAACGTGTCAAATTTAACTGGTGTGCAGTCATGTAGTCTTTTCATTCCGCTTTTTTATGGCTCAGCACATGTTGTAAAATAGCTCGTTAATCTCTTAGTTTAGTGATTGGACTGTCTATGTTACGGTCTCCTATAGCAGCCCATACAAGGTCACAGATTAACCTTCAATTGTTGAACCTTGGTTTGGATACTAGACCTATCAGATCCAGGTTGCAATGTATATCAAGAAAAAACTAAAGTTGAATAACAGAACCGGAGATTTGAAGGGAAAGACTGGACTAAGTTTTGTACGATTCAGGAACCGATACACCTATGTCCATAATTGAAGCCAATCCCCCAGGTGGTGATTTAGATGGCGTGATGCATCAAGCCATAACTAGGTATGCGCAACCGATATAGAATTAGACGCACATATGGTAAACAACAACAGAATCGACGAAGAGATAAATAAATTTAAATTTGGTGTTGTTTCCGATACTGAGTAATCAACGCTGTTGTATTACTAGGTTGAATCTATATTAACTTGTTAATATAGGATTCCCACTTCAATAAAATCGATATTTACTATTGCAAACTCAGCAATTTATCGTATATTGCGTGTAACTTGGGTAGTTGCGGTGCTACCTATACCGCTAAGTCTCAAAGGAGAGTGTGCACCGTAGTCTTAACTGTATGCTGCGACGACTTTTACATCCTACCATGTTATCCAAGTTATATATAGGCGCTGATCGTGTCCATTACACGAGTTCTTGGGTAACCAATCTATTACTTAACATTAATATACGAATTGGCTTTGTGCGTTCTTTCCTGTAAGGTACGGCGACAAGACATGAGAATTATCATAGTTTGTCGGTATTCTGATTTCTTGTCGTATTAGGACGGAGACACCAATTGCCAAAAGGTCCAAGCGGTGAAAATCGTCCGCCGGATGACATCGGTCATGCTGTACAGGTTGCCAAGATTGGGACAGAGGTGATGAGGGAAGTCAGACTTAGATAAGTTACCACGCCCATCAAAAGTTACTGTTGATGGGCGTGGCGATTAAACTAGGTTGTCAAACCTCGTTCGTACACCGGGGTGTTGACTGACGCACCCATAACAAGTCGAATGCCGTGTAGACAATCACTTTTGTTATGGTACCCTTCTCCAGAATCCGCGATAATTTCATGGTTTCTGGTTTTCAGTCGCCAACGCCAATTTCGAACTCGGTCTCTGTAGATTTCAAAGTACATTATGTGTTCCTCGCAAAATGAAAAGTGGTCTACATTCACCTGCACTTACCCGTATAATGGGAAAAAGTGTGTGGTGCATGTAATCGCCAACGGGTTTGATGACGCTCAGTCCCGATTAACGGCGATAAGCTTTGGACGTGTGGACGGAATTCTTATGGCAGAGATTCCGGTCCATCGTCCATCAGGTTTCTTTGTGAAGGCTACGACCTTTCTCAGAAACCTTTGCAGTACTTAATTTAGTTCCATATTCCTCCTTTCGTCTGCCTATGGTTCCCTACGGAATGGACGGGATCGCGGGGAAGGGTAGCATCCTCCCCCGCTTACGTACGACTACGGTTTTCGTAGTCGCGCCCTTAGATACCGGTACCACTTTGAAAAACGATACCGGCCTCGGAAAGGAGCCATAACCCCGTTCCTCCCGTGTTTTCGCTGAGGTTGGAAGTGATTGACGGTATACCTTGGTAGGGAATATCTTAGTAGTCAACCTCAGCTGAGTTAGTAGTACCGAACGCCTGCCAGCCGTCAACCTGGCAGGCGTTCTTGTATTACATGACGATATCTTTTTCAGTCAGAAAAAGCAAGTACTTTTAAATGTAAATCATTAAATCATGATGTCTGACTCGAGTCTAAACAATACTACATGTTGTGTTTTCACATCTTATCCACATCTTATCCACAGGGTTATCCACATCCCATAACCACTTAACATATGTTGTCGTGTTTAACCAATCGTACCAATATAACCTTATCTTAATTTAGTCAAGTCGTTAAGAATGAAAAAACTTGTCTTACATTGAACGCACGTACCTGCCCATGTAGATGGTTATGCGGAGATCAACTCAGAAGTCATACCAATTCGACTAAAAGTAGGAGTATTTCTTGCATATGCTGAGACCGTATTTCTTGCATATGCTGAGACCGTATTTCTTGCCTTAAAACTTCTTAAAGACATCGAGATATTGAAGGTCACTCCAGAGATGGAAGCTGTGGAAACGACAGGTTGTATGATTTAGAGTAGATAAACGATCTAATCAAAGCCTGTGATACCAAATCCAACCGACCCAATGTGCTATCGGAAATAATCCGCATGAAATTCCAAACTGAGATACCTCCTGTTTTTTCTTGACCTCCCGACTTCATACCGCATACAATGAACTGTAAGATCTAACGGTCTCGAGGGCGGGTCTTATGACTCGCCCTTTTGTCGTTTATGGCCCCGGCTGCCGGTCCCGGAGGACGCGGTATCGACCAGCCGGGCATCACGCAAGGAGCTTGAAGAAACCAATGGCCGTACGCATTCTCGTAGGCGCAGCCTGGGGCGATGAAGGCAAGGGCAAGATCGTCGATTTCCTGAGCGAGCGGGCCGACATCGTCGTGCGGTTCCAGGGCGGCGCCAATGCCGGGCACACCGTCCAGGTGGGCGAGCAGGAGTACATCCTGCACCTGATTCCCGTCGGGATCATCCGGCCGGAGAAGGCCTGCGTCATCGGCAACGGCACGGTGATCGATCCCGAAGCGCTGATGGAAGAGATCGAGATGCTCGGGTCCCACGGCATCGACGTGGAAGGCCGCCTGTTCATCAGCCACAACGCCCACCTCATCATGCCCTATCACAAGCTGATCGACCGGGTCGGCGAGGAGCAGCGGCAGGAGGAGGAGCGCATCGGCACCACGGGACGAGGCATCGGGCCGGCCTACGCGGACAAGGCCGCGCGCAAGGGCATCCGCATCGTCGACCTGCACGACCACGGCGTGCTCCGGGAAAAACTGCAGCGCAACATCGAGGACGCCAACCACCTGCTCAACTCGGTCTATCGGACGGAAACGCTCGACGCGGACCGCATCATCGAGGAATACTTGGCCTTCGCCGCGCAAATCGGCCCCTTCGTGATCAACACGTCGGAATACCTGAACGAAGCGATCGACGCCGGCAGGGAGATCCTCTTCGAGGGCAGCCAGGGCACGCTGCTCGACGTGGACCACGGGACCTATCCCTACGTCACCTCGTCCAACACGACCACCGGCGCGGCGTGCATGGGCGCGGGCGTCGGTCCGACGCGCATCGACGAGGTCATCGGCGTGGCCAAGGCGTACACCACCCGGGTGGGGAACGGGCCCTTCCCCACGGAGTTTCCCTCCAGGTGGGGCGACGAGTTCCGGCGCATGGCCGGCGAATTCGGCGCCACGACGGGCCGCCCGAGGCGCTGCGGCTGGTTCGACGCCATGGTCGTCCGCTACGCCGTCATGGTGAACGGGATCGACCGGCTCGCGATCGCCCGGCTCGACACGCTGGACCGTATAGGGACCCTAAGGTTGTGCGTGGGTTACCGGCTGAACGGCGACGTGGTCCCCCACCTGCCCAGCGACGCGAACGTCCTGGCCCGGTGCGAACCCGTCTACGAGGAGATGGAAGGCTGGGACCAGCCCACCGGCCACGTCCGCACCTGGGACGGCCTGCCCAGGGAAGCCCGGGCATACATCGAGCGCATATCTGAACTGGTGAAGTCCCGCGTGGACCTCGTATCCGTGGGCTCGCACCGGGACGCGACGATATTCCTGTAGGGCCGGTGCGCCACTGACTGACAGGTTGGGGACCAGGCTGGACGCGAGAAAAAAAGCGTCAAGTGCGGTCCCGAATCGGTGCCGAACGGCAATCCCGTCCAAACCGGAAATCGGTTGACGTCCGGGGCGGAATCGCTTATCTTGCTTCGCCTGCGAGGGCGCGTAGCTCAGTTGGCAGAGCAACAGACTTTTAATCTGTGGGTCGAAGGTTCGATTCCTTCCGCGCTCATGGATGCACCGCTAGCTCAATTGGCAGAGCAACTGACTCTTAATCAGTGGGTTCGGGGTTCGATTCCCTGGCGGTGCACTGCCCGATCCCGGTCGCTCCAGGGCCGTTTCGCACGGGTGATTTGACAGGGGCGGGCAAAAGCCCTACCTTCTTTGACATGGGGGTGAAAGGATTCGACGGGAGTGGATGCGGTGGGAACCGCGTGCCGAGGTCCCCAAAAACCTCGTTAAACCATTGGGAACAAAATTATCTGCAGACGAACCTTCGTATGCAATGGCTGCCTAACGTAAGTTAGCGCAACCCGTTTTTGGCCAGCCCCGCCTGCGGGATGGTCAAAAGCGTCGATAAGGCAGGCTGGCCGGGCGTCGCGCCTCAGGGCGCCAGGCGAGACTCAACTGAGGCTGGTTCCGGTTAAATCCTGCCTGCTGGAGTTCTCCGGAACGAGATCAAAAAACAGGCTACGCATGTAGACGTTCCCGCTTAGGCACTTCCGGACGGGGGTTCGATTCCCCCCACCTCCATCAATTTAGACCTTCCCGTATATTCCCAATAAGACCCGTCAGTCACCCCGATAAGCCGGCCAATAAAGGCTTTTCGGGGTTTCTTTTTGTCGTTCGTGTTCCCTCACGGTTTGTTGTATTCCGGTTTATAGTGGACGATTCCGGCAGAACGAATGAAGGGAGCGGAACCGCACCACATACCGCTGACAGAGTCGGCTCTGGCTATACTGGATGAAGCGGAACAACTACGGGATGGATCGGACCTAATCTTCCAGTCTACGACGAAGCCAGGTAAGGCGATGACTCCCGATTATTTGATACTCGACCACAGGGTGCCCACTCTAACACACCACAGGAATCGTGATACTATCTTCATCCGGTATCGGATTCTGGCGGGCACTCCGAAAGGTCGTCGAGTGACGCGATGCCCGTCAGCGCCACCGGCGGCCGGTCCGGAAACTCCACCACCAGACTCAACTTTCCGCCCATGGCCTCTACATAGCCGCTTAAAGTAGAGATCAACAGGTCACTGCGCCGTTCCAGGCGTGACACGTTATCTTGATTGATCCCGAGCTTCTCGGCGATCCGCTCTTGGGTCTGTTTTCGAGCCTTGCGCAAGTCCCGTAGTGACATTTCCTCGGCGATCAGTGCCCGGGCCCGTTCTTCGACCTTCTTACGACGGGACGGGGGCAGTTTATCCATTCTGTCTGTCAGAGTACTCATCTTTTCCTCCTCTCCGCCTTCAACCGATCAAGATGTAGGCCGAAGCGGCGAACCTCACTCCTTATCATTTGCTGGTAGAACCGTTGTTCGCCATGTAATATGACTTAACAATCATATGATTTCAAGAGCATTTCGAGTACATGACCCTCTCAGTTTTACCGCAGTAAAACTCATACCACTACTTTGGATTGACGTCGGATCACTTTCCGGCCAAATTAACACCAGTTCACCCAAAGCCTTGACGAACTTCTGTTTCACGAGATTGGTTGCCGATGTGCCTCGCGGGTAATCCTCGTACGAGTCCATCGAGCGTAACCACGGAAATGGCCCTCCTCCGGTGGAGGCCAGTGGAGAAAATCCACGCTTAAGGAGCTAAAACCCATGTCATCCGACAAAAAGATCGACCCGCGCGTCTTCGAACTGTATGACGAATACTGTCACGGTTATATCGACCGGCGCACGTTTCTCAGCCGCGCCGCGGCGATCACGGTCGGCGGCGTCTCCGCGCTCTGGATGGCGCAGGCGCTCCTTCCCCGATACGCCGAGGCGCAGATGATCTCCTTCACTGACCGGCGGATCAAGGGCAGGTACGTCGAGTACCCGTCGCCTGGGGGCACGTCCGGGAGCATGCGCGGATACCTCGTGCAACCCACCGGCGATGGCCCGTTCCCTTCCGTCGTGGTCTTTCACGAGAACCGCGGCCTGAACCCGTACATCGAGGACGTGGCGCGGCGCGCGGCCGTGGCCGGGTTCCTCGCGCTGGCGCCGGACGGACTGGCGCCGGTCGGCGGCTACCCCGGCAACGACGATGACGGCCGGACGCTGCAGCGGAGCCTGGACCCGGAGAAGCTGGACCAGGACATGATCAACAGCGCGCGGTATCTCCAGGCGCACGAACGGTCGAACGGCCGCCTCGGCGCCACCGGATTCTGCTGGGGCGGGGGGATGACCAACCGGCTCGCGGTCGCGCTCGGCGGCGATCTGCACGCGGGCGTGCCGTACTACGGCGCTACGGCCGCGAGCGAGGACGTGCCGAAGATCGAGGCGGCCCTGATGATCATCTACGCGGGGACGGACCGGCGCATCAACGCCATGTGGCCGGATTTCGAGGCGGCACTCAAGTCGAGCGGCGTGACCTATGAGATGCACATGTTCGAGGGAACGCTGCACGGTTTCCACAACAACTCGACGCCGCGGTACAACGAGACGGCGGCGGCGCAGGCATGGAACCTTACCGTGGGCTTCTTTCGGAAACACCTCGCAGTCTAGCGTTTATCGCGATTCTAGCGCGCCTCGCGGTCTAGCGCACCGCGCGGTCTAGCGCACCGCGATCCCCGATGGTCGGAGCACAGGCTCAGTCGGGCGCGGCTTGTAGCCCTTCGCGTTGAGGTCATGGTCGGAGCACAGTCCCGGTCAGGCGCGCCTTAACGCCCTTCGCGTTGAGGTTGTGTTCCATCCGGTATCATGTTCCATCTGACACTATGATCCATCCGATATCATGTTCCAACCGACACTATGATTTATCCGATATTTTGTCCCATCCGGTATCATGTCCCATCCGAAATCACGTTCCAACCGTCGTTACGTTCAAACCGATGCAATGATCCGTCCGATCGCATGAGAAGAGGGGAACCCCATGGATATCGCAGGGATTCGTGATCAGATGCCGGGCCTCCAATTCGGCGTTTACCTCAACACCGGGGGAATCGGCCAGGCGCCGGTCAGTGTGAACAACGCGGTCGCCGAGGGCTATCAGCAGTTGCGCAGCGGCAGCGTGAGTACCAACGACTGGTACACCGCGGTGGGCGAGGCCGCTTCCGGGATGCCGTCCAAGATCGCCGGCTTCTTCGGCGCCGAGGGCGAGGAAATCGCGTTGACGATGAGCACCGGCGAGGGGTACGGCATGGTGCTCGGCGGGTTGAGCTGGCGGCCGGGCGACGAGGTGATCATTACCAGTGAAGAACACCCGGTGCCCCTTCAGGCCGCCGAGGGCCTGGCGGACCGGGAAGGGGCGGTCGTCAGGGTGGTCGAGGTCGACCAGGACAAAGACGTGATTCTGGAACGGCTGGAGCGGACCATCACCCCGCGTACCCGGCTGATCTGTTTAAGCCACGTCACGACGGACTGGGGGATCCGGTTGCCCGCCCGTGAGATCTGCGGGCTGGCACGTGAACGCGGCGTGCTCACGCTCTGGGATGGCTGCCAGGCCGTCGGGCAGTTTCCGGTGGACCTGCATGACATGGGCTGCGATTTCTACGCCACGAACTGCTACAAGTGGATGCTTTCGCCGATGGGGACCGGGTTCCTCTATGTCCGCAAGGGCGCGCAACCCCTGCTGAAGCCGCTCCGGCGGCCGCACGCTCCCGACGGAACGGCCCGGCAGTACGAGACCGGAACTCCGGCGAGCGTACTCTACCTGGGCCTGAGCGCCGGGCTCGACTTTCTGGACGGTGTGGGCGGTCCGCAGGCGATCGCCGCGGAGGCGGGGAGAAAAGCGGAATCGCTGCGCGCGCGCTTCGACGCCATTCCCGGCGTGCGGGTCATCAGCTCGCGCCGCGCCGAAACCCGGACCGGCATCGTCGCGTTCGCCATCGACGGCATGGAAGGCAATGAAGTCTCCGGCGCACTAACGGAACGCTGGCAGATCGCCCAACGGGCCACCTACATCAACGAACCTTCCGGTGTGCGCATATCGGTGGCGTTCTACACCAGCGATTCGGAATTGGATACGCTGGTCGAAGCGGTGACGACCCTGGCGGGCGAGGTCGGGAAGCGGTAACCGGGGAAAAACGGTTACTCCTCACCGTTGCAGCGAAATGAAGCCAGGTCGACACGCTGCGCCGTGGCCAGCCGGAAGCACCGATATCTGCCGAAGACGCCGTGGTCAGCCGCGCCGTGATCAGCCGGTAGCGCCGTGGTCAGTCGGAGGCGCCGTGGCCAGATGCGCCGAGATCAGCCGGTGGCGCCGTGGTCAGTCGGAGGCGCCGTGGTCAGTCGGAGGCGTCGGCGGAGTCGGCGGAATCGACGGAGCCGGAGAGGGACTTGTACTGGGCTTCCTCCTCGCCGCGCCACAACAACTCCAATGACGTGACGACGGATTCAAGTTGTTCCTCGTCCCATCCATCGGACACCCTGGTCGCGCGTTGCTTGACGATTTCCAGGTACCTGTTCGCAGCGCGTTTCCCCAGGGTCGTGATTTCACAGATCACGACTCTTCGGTCGTTCGGGTCCGATTTTCTCTTCACGTACTTCTTGCCGACCAGTATATGCACGACGTTGGTGGTGTGTGACTGCGTACTGCCCAGCTGACTGGCAATCGCGGTCATTCGCAACGGGCCGCTATGGTTCAGTATCAGAAGCGTGTTAACCTGATGTACGTTCAGGTTGATTTTCCGCAGTTTGGTCCTGTGCCCGCCGCACATGAGGCGATTCAGCTGTTCCACGGCAAACACGAACCGGTCCGTTAACTGCCTTCTCCGGTGTTTATCCATTTGGGCTCACTTACGTTGAGGTTTCCGGACGCTCTGGCCGACCGGGTTATGGGATTTCGCGGTAAACCGGGATCGAATGTGTACCGCCGTACGAATCAGACTGGAATACGACAAGCATGGATATCCTGACTATTATTGAACGTGTCGCTTAGTCTGTGTCAAGCAATATATATAGCCTACGAATAATACGAAAGTTATATTTTATAATATGCTTTATTTAATTATCATAATGGGAATTCGCAAAATGGCATTCGGCAAACATGTCCCGGCGAAATACATCGACTTCGAACATGGCCGGCCGTGCGACTCCCGGCACGGCGGGGCCAGCTGTTTCACCCTTGAACCCCGGCCTGGGGAAAAACTGCTTTCCACGAGCGCACATATTCCCCCATTTTCTGCTCTGAGTCCGGGATGCGTGCCGAACCCGCATGAATCCGGAAGATCTTCCACGAATCCACCCGATCCGTTTTCCGCGACCGCATGTCGTGTCTATCCGGGTATTGCCGTCATGACCGTTATCACCGCGACCACCCGCCTCGCGCGCGAACTCCGCCGCGACTATGATCGAAATCAGGAGGAGGCGGGGAAGGCCTCCTGGCCCACCGCACAAATCCTGCCGCTGTCCGCATGGCTGTCGGTAACGTGGCAGAACGGACTGTTTACCGATCGCCCGGATGCGCCGGCCAGCCCGGACCGTTTAGATCGCCCGTTTGCGGCGGACCGCGCGGAACACCCGGATGCGCCGGCCGGCCTGGAACTCCCGGACCGCCCGCGACGCCTGCTCCGGCCGGCAGAAGAGCGGTTGATCTGGGAAGACATCATCCGTTCCGGGGCTGAAGACCTGCTGGACGTGGCCTCGACGGCGGAGGCCGCCGCCGGGTCCTGGGAACGCCTGTGCGACTGGGCACTGCCGCTCGACGACGGGGCGTGGCATGAATCCGCGGATGCCCGTACTTTTCTTTCCTGGGCCCGGGCGTTCCGCGGCCGCTGCCTCCGTAACGGCTGGATTTCCCGTGCCGAGCTTCCCGCGTCTGTCGCGGACCTCATCGAACGGGAAGCCGTGCCGGTCCCCGATGAAGTCGAGTTCGCGGGGTTCCTCGAATTGTCGCCGGTCCAGCGACGCCTGATCGACGCGCTCGCACGGCGCGGCGTCGAGACACGGCAAAGCACTCGTCCTGACGAAGGCGGCGACGCCGGGCGCCTGGGCTTTGCCGACGCCGGCCGCGAGACCCGCGCCGCCGCCGAATGGGCGCGCCGATGCCTCGAAAGCGATCCACGCGCGCGGGACCCGTCGTACCGTATCGGCATTGTCGTGCCCGGCCTGGGCCAGCGCAGCAGCGAGATCGAGCGCATATTCGGCGAGGTGTTGCATCCTCGCAACCGGCTCCGGCCGGACCTCGACCCTGCACGTTGCTTCAACATCTCTCTCGGGCTGCCGCTCGAAGAACATCCCGTCGTCGACTCGGCGTTGCTGTTCCTTGGCATCGATCCCCGGGATCTCGACGTCGAGCTTGCAAGCCGCGTGCTGCGATCCCCGTTTCTGCACGGATCGACGGAGGAGATGACCCGACGGGCAGCGCTTGACGCGGACTTGCGCGCACGCGGAGCTCCGGATGTTTCCCTGGCGGATGTGGCCGCGCTGGCCGGCAGGCGGGGAGGCGCCGGCGGTTGTCCCATGCTCGTGGCCCTGTGCCGGACATGGGAAAAGCAGTACAGGACGCTTCAAACCCCCCGGCTGCCCAGCGACTGGGCGCCCGTTCTCTCGGAATTCCTTCGCCACATCGGATGGCCCGGCGACCGCACGCTCGACAGCATCGAATACCAGACCCTCGAAGTCTGGCAGGAGTTGCTTTCAGAGCTGGCCAGCCTGGACGCCGTGTCCGGACGCGTACCGCTCCAGGCGGCGGTGGACGCGCTGAGAAACCTGGCTTCGACCCGGTTGTTTCAACCGGAATCCGCGCCTGCGCCCGTCCAGATCCTGGGTGTTTTCGAATGCTCAGGCCTGCGTTTCGACCGGCTCTGGATCATGGGCATGCATGATGGCGCCTGGCCGGGTGATCCCGTGCCGGATCCGTTCCTGCCACTGCGCCTTCAGCGCCGTTACGGCCTGCCCGGATCGTCGCCGGAACGGGAACTCGAGTTCACCCGGATGCTCACCGGACGCCTGCTCGCGTCCGCCCGTTCCGTCGTCGTCAGCCATCCCGAGCGGGAAGCGGACATGGACCTGAGGGTAAGTCCGCTCGTCGCCATGCTGCCCGAGACCTCGCCCGCCGAGCTGGGGATCCAACCGTCGCCGGCCGGCGAGGAACGGCTCCCGGGCGCTGCCGGGCTGGAAGTGGTGGACGACCATTACGGACCGGCGTGCGACGAGGTGGCGCTGAAGGGCGGGACCTTCCTGTTCAAGCTCCAGGCGGCCTGTCCATTCAAGGCGTTCGCCGAAATGCGTCTCGGCGCCAGGGCGCTGGAGGAACCCGAACCCGGGTTGAACGCGCTCGAGCGGGGACAGCTCGTGCACCGCATTCTCGAGCGGATCTGGGGACGGCTGAAGTCACACGGGCGGCTGCTCGAGGAGACGGAAGACGGACTGGCGGAGATCGTGCGGTCGCACGTCGAACCCGAGATTCGGAAGCTGCTGGGCGGCCGGTTCCGGCGAAATCCCCGGTTCGCGGAAATCGAACGGGCCAGGTTGACGGCGGTCATTGGAGAGTGGATGGACGTGGAACGGCGTCGGCAGGCATTCACCGTGGTCGACCAGGAGGAGAGACGGACGGTTGAAGTCGGGGGCATCAAGGTGAATATACGGGCGGACCGGGTGGATCGCCTGGAGGACGGCAGCCTGGTCATCCTCGACTACAAGACAGGGGAATGCGGTCCCGCCGACTGGAAAGGCGCAAGACCGGACGAACCCCAGCTTCCCATCTACGCCGTCAGCGCGGAAGCGCCGGTCGCAGGCGTCGTGTTCGCCAGGCTGCGGACGGGAGACGCCGGATTCCGGGGCCTGGCCGAATCCCCGGACATCGTGCCGGGAGTCCGGGTACCCGACGGTCAGCAGCCGCTGGCGCGGACCATAGACGAGTGGAGGGCCGTTCTGGATGGGCTGGGCCGCGACTTCCGGGAGGGCCGGGCGCACGTGGATCCCAAGGACCCCGCCCAGACCTGCAGGTACTGCGCGCTGCCGTCGTTGTGCCGGATAGGCCAGGGGACGGAGGAACAGGAGGATGACCGTGGCTGAACCCGCTTCGGACCAGGCGCAACGCCTGCAGGCGCTCGACCACACCCGGTCGTTCATCGTCCAGGCGCCCGCGGGGTCGGGCAAGACCGAACTGCTCATCCAGCGATTCCTGGCCCTGCTGGCCCGGGTGGACCGGCCGGAGTCCGTCGTGGCCATCACCTTCACCAGGAAGGCGGCCGCGGAGATGCGCCATCGTATCGTCGCGGCCCTTCGCAGCGCCGCCGGACCGCGTCCCGGGACCCCGCACGAAATCCACACATGGCAGCTCGCGCGGGAAGCCGTTGCCCGCAACGACAGGCTGGACTGGCGGCTGTCCGAGCACCCGGCGCGCCTTCGAATCCAGACGATCGATTCGCTCTGCGCCATGCTGGTGCGGCGGATGCCCTGGGTTTCCCGCATGGGCGCGGCGCTCCGTCCCGTGGACGACGCGGGATATCTGTACGCGCGCGCGGCCCGCCGGACGGTGTCCATGCTGGATGCCGACGGGGCGCCGGCCGGCGCGACGGGGGCTTTGTCGAGACTGCTCTCCCACCTGGACAATCACTTCGGGCGAGTCGAGCGCTTGCTGGCCATCATGCTGGGCACCCGGGACCAGTGGATGCGGCACGTGGTCGCTCATGGGGTTCCCGGCGCGGGGAGCGGGGCCGAGAAGAGCGAGGTCGGAGCGTGGAGCGGGGGCGCAGCGGAAAACGAGGCAGCGGAGAGCGGGAACGGAGACAACAGCGAGGCCGGCGCGGGGAGCGAGTCTGGCGCGGAAAACGGGGCCGGCGCGCCGCGACAGGCCGAGGCGTTGCGCGGGGACCTGGAGTCCTCCCTCAGGCTGGAGATCGAAGGCGCCCTGGCACGGGTCCACCGGGAATTCCCGGAGTCTTTCAGGCAAGAGACCGTCGAACTCGCCCGTTTCGCGGCGGCGAATCTGCATGCGGAGAACCGGGCGGGCGCGATGGACGCCTGCCGCGAGCTCCCCGGGTTCCCGGGTACCGATGCCGGGTCCCTCCCCTGCTGGATCGGGTTCGCGGAGATGTTCCTGACGGCGCAGGGGACCCGCCGCCGGATGCTCAACAGGAACCACGGATTCCCGCCGACCGATGCCGGACGGGCCGCAAAGGAAAGGTTCTCCCGCATCGACCTGGACCCTGAAGTCACCGGACTGTTGCACGCATTGCGGACCCTGCCCCCTCCGCGTTTCGATGAAAGGCAGTGGGACGTCCTGAGCGCGCTGATGCTCCTGCTGCCCGTGGCGGTGGCGCAACTGAGGCTCGTCTTCCAGGAGGAAGGATGCGTCGACTTCACGGAGATCGGCATCGGGGGGCTGGCCGCGCTGGGTCCGGACGAGACCCCCACCGACCTGGCCCGCAGCCTGGACGATCATATCAGGCACCTGCTCGTCGACGAGTTCCAGGATACCTCCCAGAGCCATTACGGCCTGCTCACCCGTCTGATCAGGGACTGGCGCCCGGATGACGGACGGACGCTGTTCCTGGTGGGCGATCCCATGCAGTCGATATACGGGTTTCGCGAAGCGGAGGTGGGGCTCTTTCTCCAGGCCCGGAAGAACGGGGTCGGCGCGCTCCGGCCGATCCCCCTCGCCCTGTCGGTGAATTTCCGGTCCTGTCCACGCGTCGTGGATTGGGTGAACCGGGCGATGCGTGACGCGTTCCCTCCCGACGAGGACATCCTGTCGGGCGCGGTGACCTACGAGCCCTCCATGGCCTTCAAGACCGACCGGTCCGACAGCTGCGTCCGCTTCCATCCCTTCGTCGGCCATGACCGGGAGGCCGAAGCCGATCGCGTGGTTGAGATCATCGCCGAGGCGCAGGCGGCGCGCCCGGGCGAAACCATCGCCGTCCTGGTCCACGCACGCGCTCATCTGACCGGTATCGTTTCCGCCCTGAGAAACAAGGGGATGCGATTCCGCGCCGTGGAGATCGACGCCCTGGGGGACCGCCCGGTGGTACGGGACCTGATGGCGCTCACGCAGGCGCTCCTGCATCCCGGCGACCGCCTGGCCTGGCTGGCCATTCTGCGCGCACCGTGGTGCGGCCTTACGTTGAAGGACCTGGAAGCCCTGGTAGCGGGCGACGCCGCGTCCGCCGTGTGGGACCTCATGCAGGACCGCGAGTTACGCGGGCGGCTTTCTCCGGACGCCGGGTCCAGGATCGGCCGGCTGATACCCGTTCTCGCCAACGCGTTCGCCCTCCGGGGCAGGATGCCGCCGCGCCGCCTGGTGGAAGGCGTCTGGACCGCGCTGGGCGGGCCCGCGTGCCTTGAAACGCGGACGGACCGCGAAGACGCTTCCGCTTATCTCGATCTCCTGGAGCAGGCCCAGGACGGACTCGGTATCCCGAACGGGAAGGAGTTCGCCGACGACGTCGCCCGCCTTTTCGCTCCTTCCGACGTCGAAGCCGGCGGGGACGTGCAGTTGCTCACGATCCACCGGGCCAAGGGGCTGGAGTTCGACACGGTCATCCTTCCCGGGCTGGGCCGGCTGCCGCGCGGCGAGGAACCGAGGCTGCTCCTGTGGCACGAGTATGCCCGGGCCGGCCGGTCCCGGCTCCTGCTGGCGCCCATTCGCGCGTCCGGCGCGGAAAAGGACCCGCTCTACGCCTACCTGGGCGGCATCGAAACACGGAAACGCGACCACGAAAGGACCCGCCTGCTCTACGTCGCCGCCACGCGGGCCCGGAATGGTCTGCATCTGCTCGGACACGCCGCGATCGATCCGGAGAGCCAGATGCCGAAAACCCCGGGATCGCGAACGCTGCTGTCCAAAATCTGGCGCACGGTCGAGCCGGATTTCATAGAGGCGATGAAGGACCGCGTGGAAATGGAACCGGAAGAAGCCTCCGCCGCGGAGATGCGCCGGGGGGTGCCGCTGCGCCGTCTCGCTGCGGACTGGACGCCCGGTCCGCTGCCTGAAAACGTCGACCTGGAACTTCGGTTCGACCCGGCGGACCCGGCGGACGTCGAGTCGGGGCATCCCACCTTCGAGTGGGTTACCGAACTTCAGCGCCGGGTCGGGGTCGTCGTGCATCAGACGCTTCAGCGCATGTACGCGCCGGACCTGCTGAACTACAGCGAGGATAAGCTCCGCATTGCGCTCGAGCAGGAAGGACTGGCGGGCGAGAAGCTGGACGAGGCGGTTTCAAGGGCGCTGCACGCCATCGAAAACACCGTCGCAGACGAACGGGGACGCTGGATTCTGTCCCGGCACCGGCACGATGAAAGAGAACTCGAGCTCACCACGGTCCTCGACGGCCGGACCCAGCGATACGTGGTGGACAGGACGTTCGTGTCCGAAGGCAGGCGCTGGATCATCGACTACAAGACCAGCGCCCATTCCGGCGGGGACCTCGAAGGGTTCCTGGACAATGAACAGAGGAGGTACCGCGGCCAGCTTGAGGGGTACGCGGGCGTCCTGCAGTCCATGGATTCCGGGCCGGTCAACCTGGGGCTGTATTTCCCGATGCTGCGGGGATGGAGGACCTGGACGTTCACGGGGAATCCCCGCTGAGGACGCCCCGGCAACCGTGACTGACTGGAGAGGATCACCATGTCCGATCATACTTTCCCCCTGATCGAGGTCGGGGGCAGCAGCTACGAAATGGGTTACGGGCATGGCGCGCAGGCAGCCGGTCTCGTCCAGCGGTACTTGCTCTGGATCGAGCGGTTGACCGGCCTGTCCCGGGATACGCTGTGCCGGAACGCCATGGGTTTCTGGCCGCTGATGGAGCACCTGAGTCCGGCTTTTGCGGAAGAGGTGCGCGGGCTGGCGGCAGGCGCGGGCATCAGCCTGGAAGAAGCGGTGCTGTGCCAGGCCCGCGGGGAAGCCGCCCGGACGACGACCGGGGCGTGTACCGCCTTCGCGCTGACGCGGTCGGCCACGGCCGATGGAAGCACGCTGGCCGGCCAGAACCAGGATCTCGAGCCGGAATACGCCGACGTGGCGATCCTGTTACGGGTAAGACCCGGGGATGGCCGGCCCCGGGCGCTGATGTTCACTTTCGCCGGACAGCTGGGCTATTCCGGAATGAACGAGCACGGCGTTGCCCATTTCGCCAACGCCCTGTATGGATGTACGTGGCGGATGGGGTTGCCCCATTACCCGATCAAGCGCCTGATCCTGGAACAGCGCACGGTAGCGGACTGCGTGGGGGTGCTTTCCAGGCACCGCACCTGCTCGGCCGCCAACCTGGTGTTGTGCGACGGACAGGGAAGCATCGATACCGTGGAAATCCGGCCCGAGGGGATTGCCCGGTACCGGGACGCCCATCCGGACGCCAGCCTGCATACCAACCACTATCTGACCCCCGCGTTCGCCGGGCACGAAAACGGATACCTGCCCGATTCCTGTCCTCGCCTGGACCGCATCCGGCAACTCGTCCGGGCGCGTTGGGCAACGATCGACGTGGACGCGATCAAGGGGATCCTGGCCGATCACGAAAACGATCCGGGCGGGATCTGCCGGCACGGCGCGGTGGGGATGCACTCGATTTCCGGGTATATCGCCGAGCCCGAGGAACGGATGCTGCACGTGCGGCGCGGGCACGGATGCCTGGGAACGTGGAAAGCGTACGAAGTGTGAGGAATCCGACCGGGCTTTCTCGAGACTGCGCGGGGTCCGTCGGCCGGCGGGCGGTAGCGCCCGCGGCGAGTATCCCGCCCGTCTTCACGCCTCGGCGCCGCCGGGCATGGGGAAGGCCCGGTACGCTCCGTCCTTCAGCACCGGGACGCAACGGCTCGCGTCGAGCGCCGCGGCAAGCCGCACGTCCTCCTCGAAACCCCTGCCGATCAGCTCTTTGCCCGATCCCGACGCGCCAAGGACCGATGGCAGGTCGTCCCTGAACGCCCTGAACACGCATGCGGCGGTTTCGGCTTCCGGCGAGCGGGCGCCTTCCAGCGCGTCAATGATGGCACCCGCGCCGATCAGGTCTTCGATCGCGGGCCGGAGGGTCTGTTGTTTCTTCCAGCGTTCTCCCGCCGGGACGATACAGATGCCGGTCTCGTATCGTTGCAAAAACGCGGCAAGCGCGGTTGCGTTCCTGAGGCATCCCGCGAACGTGGGCGTTTCGCCGGCCGACAGGGAGAGTGCGGACCCGTTGGGTGAGGGCAGGACCAGGGAGGCGCCGGCGGGTATGTCCACCAGGGAGGAAGGGGACAGCGAATATCCGCCCCCTTCGTATTCCCGGGTCGTGTTGGCCAACAGCGCACTACGCGACCTGGCAAAGGCCGCCGCCGATTTGTCCCTCGATCGGTAAGGGTAGACCGTGGCGCCATTGCCCACCGCGATGTCCACGCTGGTGGAGAACGAGAGGACGTCGACGATGACTACGGCCCGGCTGGCGGGCCGCAGTTCCCGAAGCCCTTCTTCACCCCACTCGCAGCGGATGTCGAACGAACCCTGGTCAAAGTACATTGAAAGCTCGCAGTCAGCATGGCCGGTGCGGGTCACACGGTCGGCAGGGAACCGCGGACAGCACGGTCACACGGTCGGCAGGGAACTGCGGACAGCACGGAACCGCGGACAGCACGGAACCGCGGGTCAGGCGCCGGACTGATCTTCGCTGAAGAGTTTCCGCAAATACCTGTTCAACTGGTGCATCTCGTATCGAAAATCGTCGATGTTCCTGGCAATCCTCGATAACAGGGTGACCACCTCGTGTATTCCTCCACGCTGTTCATTCATTGCCGCGATCATCTGTTGCGCATCTGTGTTTCGCATGGATTCCCTCCCGTTCGGTGCTGTCTGGTCAAAAGGAATATGAGCGTTTAAGGACGGCGTCCCGTGCGGAACATGGCTCGCCTGCCGATTGACCTCGCCATGGCGTTCCGCTTCATAACCGGGATACCATCGTTAAATAGGATTTATATTTATAATATGTCGTATTTTTATTACAAACCAAACTATTTTTTATAAAATTTATGCAAAAAATCCGATGACCGTCCCGAAACCGGTCATTGCCCGCTAGTCCGCGGCCTCCAGCGTGAAGGTCTTCCTTCCGTCCAGGCCGCAAGCCACCGGATAGGTTTTCTCCGTGGGGCCGCCTCCACCCGGAATGTAGCGGACATGGGGCGGAAAGTAGGCATACAACGCGGTGTTTCGGGGATGGGGGGACCTGTTGGGACCGGATCCGTGTACCATGAGGCTGTGAAAAAAGAGCGCGCTACCCGCCTTCAACGGCACCTCCACCTGATCGGCCTCCTTCAGGTCCTGGCCGAATGCCGATTCGGTGTCCTGTGCCTGCGCGATCAGGCCCCAGTCTTTCAGGCCCCACGTGTGGCTGCGCGGGATGACTTTGAAACAGCCGTTCTCGGTCGTGGCGTCGTTCAGGGCAATGCTGACGGTTACGAGGGCGGGCGGTTCGATCGGCCAGTACGCCGAATCCTGATGGGGCGCGTGCGCGGAGCCGTGGTAAGCCGGCTTGAGCATCAAGGTGCTTCGGAACAGCAGCAGGTCCGGGCCAAGCAATCCGCCCAGCACCCGCAACAGGCTCGGGTGGACGGAGAGGTCGCGGAAAAAACCCGAGACCTCCCGCGTGTTTTCGATTTTCCTCAGCACGGGCAGACCGTCCGACCAGTTCGCGCCCTTCGCGTAAGGCTCGCGCTGGAAACGCGAGGCTTTCGGATCGCCGGCGGCCTCGAGTTCCGCGGACAACCGGTGCAGGCGTTCGATTTCCGCGCGGCATCCGGCCAGTTCGTCCTGCGACAGTACGTCCTCGACGATGAGGTATCCCTCTTCCTCGAAAAAGGCCTTCTGTTCAGCCAGATTCTGCATCGCGCCACCCCTCCCGGATCTTGTGATCGTTTCAGGCTCCCGGGTCGATTCGCCGGTATTCCTCCGATACGCGCCGGTCCGGACCACGGCCCTGCCGGTTCACCCCGATAAACCGCTTGAAATACTCGCTCGCCGGGCCGATTGGTCCGATGGGCCCGATGGGTCCACCCGGTCGGAACATCCAATACGCCAGCGCGGAAAGGCCGGCGAGGTCGCAGATCAGGACCGGCAGAAGGTAGACCGCCACTTCCTCGTAGCGCATTACGGCGCCGGTGGCGCCCATGGCGGCGACGAGGAACGAGAAGGCCACGAGCCGCCTTGCCGTCCGGTCCCCGGCCAGCGGAGCCGACACGATGCCCAGCAGGGCGGCATGGAATATAACGAACCCAGCGTAGCCGTTTCTCGTGGCCTGGGCAATGTCCCACTCGTACCTGTAGTGCCATATGAGGAGAACATGGGCGAAAACGATCAGCGCGACCGGCACCATGTGCATCGGCCGGTGGCAGCTTGCCGCGGCCAGGACCATGTTCGCGGTCAACCCGGCATAACCGGTAATCGCGGCGAGAAAGGTGATCGTTTCGATATGCATCGTTCGCGCAGGGTCCCCGGAGCGCCGGGTGCGGGAGCGGGTGCCGATGACCGATTTATTGAATCTTTTTCGGCGTTTCCGCGTCTAATAGTGTAGTACAGGCGGGCGTCGAAACTCGTGATGGCATCACGGCCAGGATCGATTGCCTGCCCATGGTCAAGGGATTCGATATGACTCCGGCGCCTCGCGGGAGCATATCCAATCACAAAGCGACGGCATACCTTGCCGCTTCCAACGCGGCCGCCCATATGCCGTCGCTTTTCCTGTCTAGTGCAATCTCCGCATGTACGGCGATCCCTCCCTGGGCAGCGTCAGGCCTTCCCGGTCCGCCCAGCGGAGCAATACGTCCCAGCCGTCCTGCGCCCGGCCGCTATGGGCGTCAAGGGGCCGGGAATTGCTTCTGCCGCGCACCTGGCGTATATACCTCCGGTTGTTGATCATTTCGATGGTCAGGACGCGGCGAACGGATCCGGAGCTTGCGTATCCCACTTTCATGGACCAGATGGACCGGTGGCCGTTGGCGCACGAGTTCCTGTAGGTGGCCACGCAGTGCCGCATGGCCTTGCCCTCCTCCGACAGGGCCCGGTCGCTGAGGATCTCCTCGATCGACCAGTTTCGGATTTCGCCCGCCCTTTCGTCCTCGTCCACCCACTCGAACCCCCGGATCCCCGACGCCGGCCAGGCCCTGGGCGTCTTCGCACCGGATTTGGACAGCGCGGCATGCCAGGCTTCCACCCGCCGCAACATGGATTCGGGCGTTCGGCCTTTCATGGTGAAGTCCGGGTCGGGCGGATCGACGAAATGAACGCTCCCGTCCGGATTCCGTCGCTCCCCGCGGACGAAACGCTGGTGATGGACGTAGTCGACGATCGGTCCGACATGGGCTACGTCGAGCATGGGATTGTTCACGAAAAAGTGCAGTACGGTCTCCCAGAAAGAGCCTGCCTCGAACGCTTCCCCGAGCCTCGATTCGCAGACCGCCTCCGCCAGCAGGTCGTCGCCTCCCATCCCGATCACCTGGGCCCATCGAAGGGCCGCGTCCACTGTGTAACGAGGAGGGGAGGACTCGATGAACACATGGGCCATGCGCCTGGTGAAGCGCAGCGGTATGGAAGCCTTCCTGATGTTCTTGCCGGCGCCGACGTGAACGAACCAGCCCTGGCGGGTTCGCGCCGCCGGATCCATTCCCGTGAAGAACGCCGTATCCATGCACGAAGGCACGGCGTATTCCGCCAGCAGATGGCGGGCCAGCGCGCCGAACTGGCGCCGTCCGTTGTGGCTGTCCGGTTTCCAGTCCCCGGCCTTGCGGATCCAGCGCGCGTGCCAGGCGGCCAGCGAGGCCAGCCCGTCCACGTAGTTGTTGGCGGGCTGCGGTCCGTATTGCGGCACGGCGGGTTTGAGATTGAACAGTCTACCGTGCTTTTCGACGTGCAGGAGAAGCGTCAGGAAGGCCTGCGCGGCGCCCGGATCGAGCGCGGCGTCGTGAAACAGATGGCGCACCCGGAGCAGAACGGGACTGGTGAGTTCATGTTCGCCGACCTCGCCGGCGGCGATCCGATTCAGCATATCCTTGCGGCGCCGCCTGTGCTGGCTGGCGGCCGACCGCTCGGCCATCTTCCGGGATCGCGACTGCCGCTCGAGCCTGATTTCCTGCCGCCGCTGGGCCTTGCTCTTCTGAAGGCCGTCTCCCACGCCGTGCGCCCGGCACCAGGCCTGGTACTCCGCGACCGTGCCCAGGGAGAGCGCGCGGATGTGGGCCTCGAGTTCGGAATCGATCAGGTGCTGTTTCGTGGTCCGCCGCGCGGAGGCCAGCTCCCGCCGGCGCTGCGGCAGGGTCTTGTTCAGGCGCGCGTTGAATCCGTTCTCCCGGCACCAGGTCCTGTAGCCTTCCACCGTCTCCAGGTGGAGGGAACGGAGATGCCGGCGCATCGGCGCGCTCAGCCGCGGATCGGGATCGAGCTTCGTTTCAGACATGGCGGAACATACCTGTCGCAAGGCACGGATCGACGGAGGCGAGCCGAAAAGCGGGTATCCTAGATGTGGATCGCGGCGCCTTCCATCCCGGCGGCGGCTTCCATGACCAGTTCCGACAGCGTGGGGTGGGCGTGTATGGTCTTGTGCAGTTCCCGGGTGGTCGATTCCAGCGTGCGCGCGGTGCAGATCTCCGCGATCAGCTCCGTGGCGTCCGCACCGATGATATGCGCGCCGAGTATCTCGCCGTACTTCGCGTCCGCGATCAGCTTGACCATGCCGTCGGTCTGCCCGGCGGCCACGGCCTTGCCACTGGCGCGATAGGGCATCCGGAATACCTGGATCTCCCGTTCATCGGCGGCCTGGGCCTCGGTAAGTCCGACGCTGGCGACCTGGGGCTGGCAGTAGGTGCACGCGGGGATGTTCTCCCGGTCGATGGGCGGCGCGGAATGACCCGCCAGCCGCTCCACCACGCCGATGCCTTCCGCCGACGCCTTGTGGGCGAGGAGGGGCGGGCCGGCGACGTCGCCGATGGCGTACACGCCGGAGACCGACGTCCGGCCATATTCATCCACCTTGATATAACCCCTGTCCGTCTCCACGCCGGTTTCTTCCAGCCCGATATCCTCGACGTTCGCGTCCCGTCCGATGGCCAGCAGCGTGACGTCGGCCCTCAGCGTCTCTTCCTTCCCGTCGACGGTTACGGTCACGGCCGTGCCATCGGGACCCGATTCGGCCGATTCGACCCGCGCACCGGTCTTGATCGACATGCCCAGCTTCGAGAAGCTTTTCGCCAGCACTTCGCTGATTTCCGCGTCTTCGGTGGGCAGCAGGCGGGGCAGCATCTCCACGATGGTGACTTCGGTCCCGTAGGCGGCATAGTAGTAGGCGAATTCCACGCCGATGGCGCCGCCGCCGATAATGGTCATCGTCGCGGGCGGCGTTTCGATCAGCATGGCTTCGGTGCTGGTGATGATACGCTCGCCGTCCACGGGAACGGCGGGGATGGCCTTGGAGCGTGAACCCGTCGCCAGGATGATGGACCGGGCGTCGACGACCTGCGTGTCACCGCTGGCATCGGTCACCTCGATGGAACCGGCCGAAGCCAGGCGGCCGCGGCCGCTGACGAGGTCCACCTTGTTCTTCTTGAGGAGGAACCCTATCCCACCTGCAAGCGTATCGGCGGCCTTGCGGCTCCGCTGCACGGCCTTGCCCATGTCGAACCGTATGTTGTCGCAGAAGATGCCGTAATCTTCGCCGTGGCGCATGGTCAAAACGAGTTCCGCGTTCTTGAGCAGCGCCTTGGTGGGGACGCATCCCCAGTTCAGGCAAATCCCGCCGGGTTTGTCCATTTCGATCACCACAGGTTTCAAGCCCAACTGGGCGGCGCGTATCGCCGAAACATACCCGCCGGGCCCGCCGCCGACCACCGCCACGTCGTAGATCGCTGATGCCATGTCTTACTCCGGAAAAATGAATGGATCCCAACTGCCCTGAAAGCCTGGTATAACTAACGTTCACGGCCCCGCATGTCAAGATAATTCTCTTGTCTGCCATGGCTTTACGTTGTATCATGAAAAGGAGCGAAAGACCGATGAAAACGGGCCACGGAGCACACATTGAAACGGCTGAACCCATGACGCCGGACACCATCGCCGCGTCCATTACACCCGGACGCATCACCGAACTGATCGAAGGGCTGGTTGCCGTTCCGTCGGTCACCGGAAGCGAACAGGCCCTGGGCGACATGCTCCATGGGCACTTCGGCGGAATCGGTCTTTCCGACGTGCGCCGGATTCCGGTGGCGGAATCGGGCGACAGCCTGGCGGCGCGGATTCCCGGCCGCGGGGACGGCCGCGCCTTCATGCTCAACTTCCACCAGGATACCTTCGACGCGTGCGACGGCTGGGAAACGGACCCCTGGTCGCCCGTGGTGAAGGATGGTTGCGTGTACGGACTCGGCGCCCACGACATGAAGGCCGGGGCGGCGGCCGTGCTCGCTGCGGCGGAGGCCATCGTCCGGTCCGGTGTGGAACTGGCCGGCGACCTGATCGTTTCCGCCACGACCGACGAGGAAAACTGGTCCAGGGGCGCCCACGCGCTGATCGAAAGCGGCCTGCTCGCGGGATGCGAGGGCTGCCTCATACCCGAACCCACGCCGCCGGGGCGCCTGCGCATCGGTTCGCGGGGACGGCACGTGATCAAGATCGACCTGGCCGGCAGGACGGCCCACGCCGCGTACACGGGAGAAGGCGTCAACGCCGTCCTGGACGCCGCGAAGATCATCACGGCGCTGGACCGGATCGAACTGGGCTGGAACGAGGAATTCGACCTGGGCGGTACGGTCTGCGCCATCGAAGTCAGCGGCGGCAGGAACATCATCCTCGTGCCCGAACACGCGCAGGTCGTCCTCGACCGGCACATTCTGCCCGGCCAGTCCGTCGACCGGGCCGTGCGGGACGTCGAGGAACTGATCCGGTCCCTTTCGATCGAGTCCCGGTGGCGCGTCACGTGGGATGACCGGCCCACGCCCGCCCCGGCGCCGTACATCGTGGATGCCGGTTCGAATTTCGTCCGGTCCGCAAGCAGCAGGGTGGAGGAACAGCTCGGCCGGCCGGTGCGTTACGCCCTGGCCCGGAGCGTTGCCGACACGAACCACTTCGCCGTGACCGGGGGCATCCCGACGCTGGTGTACGGGCCTGAAGGAGGAAATACCTGCCAGGCCAACGAATACGTAAGCATCGAATCCACCCTGCGAGTCGCGCGGGCATACTGCGGCATCGTCTTCGACATGCTGGGCGTTGCCCGGTAACGCATCATGTTTCAACGCCTTCTCATCGTCGCCCTTTTCATCGTGATCGCGATCCTGCTCGTCCGTTCGATCGCGAACTGGTTCAATCGCGGCGGCTGGATCGGCCGGGGACAATCGGAAATAAAGGGCAGTTGGGCAGTGGTGGAACCCCTGGGCAGACTGGGCAGGGCCGCCGAAAAGGTCATGAAATCCACGCTGCGGCTCGAAGAGGACGATGACTTGCACCAGGTGGCGGTACGGTTCGACGTGGCGCACCGGGCCGTCTGCGACCTCCCCCTGGACCCCGCCGAACTGCGCACCCGGTCCTGTGAAGCGTCCGCGCACATTCGCGCCGCGCTCTTCCGGGACGAAGCCGTACACGCGCCCGGATGGCTGCTGTACGCGGCGGACCGCGTCCAGGACGTCCACCCCGACCTCTACACGTACGAGGTCAAGCGGATCACCCTCTCGGCCTACCGGGAGATCTTCCCGTCGGACACCGGAACGGCGCTGCCCCCGGAACGGACCCTGGCGCCGGTTCCCAGCGGGACGCCGCCGGGGATCGACGACCGGTACGGCCACCTGGGCGGACTGGGAGCGGGATATACGGGCGACGGGAGCTATGCCTCCCTGCTCGAATGTCCGGACGATGCGCTGCCCGACGGGGCCATGCTCCCCCTGTTGCGATTGCTCTTTGCAACGGAGGCGGAACCGCCGCCCGGCAACGGTACCCCGGTAGGCGAGTTGCTCGCGCGGTACGGTAACCGGCTGTCCGCGGCGGCCGTACACTGCATGACCCGACCCGAGGCGATCGAATTGGAGCGGCCCACCGCGTACTCGCCCTCGCTGTTCCGGTTGATCGGCGCGTGGCCCCGGGAATCCGCGGAACCGCTGTTCCGCGCGGCCCTCGAATCGGGCTGGAACGACTGCGTCCGGTTCCTGCCTGACGCGGGATGGGCGCGCGACCTGAAGTCGGTGTTCCGGGACAGTCCCTACGGCGCGCCGGCATAGGGTGGTTGGCGCAGGATGGCGGCATAGGGTGGCTGGCGCGGGATGGACGACTGGGGATGGCGCCATGAAGAACGGGAGTTGAACGTCATGCGGATTTCCACGAAACCCCTGCCCGGATTCGGCATGGAGATTTCCGGGGCCGATCTGTCCGGTCCGCTTGCGCCCGCCGTCATGCGGGAAATCCTCCAGGTTTTTCATGCCCATGGGCTGATCGTGATCCCCCACCAGGAAATGACCTTCGATCGATACGACGCGTTCACCAGGGAATTCGGCGCGCAGAAGCCACATTTCCTGGATCATCTGCGCCACGAAAACCATCCGGCCATACTCAATCTGTCCAACATTTTCGAGGATGGCCGGCCCATCGGCGTCTATGAAGGCGCGGCCTTCTGGCATACGGACGTGGCCTACCAGGACCCGCCCAACAGTTCCACGGTCGTGTACGGGCGGCAGTGGCCCGAAGGGGGCTGTCCGACCTGGTTCGCCGACCAGATGACCGCCTACGACGATCTGCCCGTGAAGATGAAAGACTCCATCGACGACCTGACCGTCCTGCACCACTACGGCAACCGGGCGGACATGAACGAAGAATCCACGACCTCGGCGGAAAAACTGACCCTGGACCAGAAGGACCGGGTCGAAAACGTCTACCATCCCCTGGTCAAACGCCACCCGGTCACCGGCCGCAAGGCGCTATACGGCGTGTGCGGCAGCTCCTTCGGCATCGTCGGCATGCCGGATGACGAGGCCTTCGATCTGCTGGACGAACTGGCCGCCCACGCCCTCAAGCCCGAATACGTGGCGGAGTATGATTTCAGGGTCGGCGACGCGGGTGCGTGGGATACCTTTTCGACCCTGCACAAGGCCACGGTGCTGAAACCCGCCACCGGGCCCCGAGACAGCCGCCTGCTCTGGCGCATCAGCGTGACCGGGCTGCCGCCGATGATCGAGCGGGAACGGGCGATGAAGGACTGAGCGGCTGACGCCGCCGATGATCGAGCGGGAACGGGCGATGAAGGACTGAGCGGCTGGCGACGCCGATGATCGAGCGGGAACGGGCGATATAGGACTGAACGGCGGACGCCGAAGGAAACAGGCGAGAGACATGCCCAGGAAAAACAGGACGAACCGATCGCAGCCCCGGAGAGAGGGGAAACGCGGGACGACGCGCAGGCGCCGTCACGACGCGCCGCAGCAACGAATGGACGGCATACCGGCGGATCTGGCAATTGACGAAACGGCCGCGGGCGTCGGGGTCGTGCGCGCCGGGGAAGGCCGGATTCTCGCCATCGATTTCGGGGAACGGCGGATCGGGCTCGCCCTGGGCGATCCCGCCGGCCTGATCGCCCACGGCCTGGAAACGATGACGGTAAAGAACGCCGATGAATCCCTGGATGCCGTCGTGTCGATCGCGGAGGCGGAGCAGGTGATCGAGATCGTCCTGGGCCTGCCGGTCAACATGGATGGGACGGCGGGAGAAATGGCCGCGAAGGTCGAGGCCTTTGCCGGGCGCCTGCGCAGACGCGTATCCTGTGAGGTACGGACCTGGGATGAACGATTGACCAGCATCTCGGCCCGGCGGGCCATGAACGAAATGGGCATGGAGATCAGGGGCAACAAGGGCAGCCTGGACCGGATCGCCGCCACGCTCCTGCTGCAGAACTACCTGGATTTCCGCCGGCGGATCGCGGACGAATAGGGATTCCGTGCATGAAAAAACCGATGGTCATAGCCGTGATCTGCATCGCCCTGGCCGGGGCGGCTGCGCTTCCCGAGGTATACCGGTACCTGACCTCCGCGACGCCTCGCGACGAGACGCTGCGGTACACCGTCGAACCGGGCATGACCCTTTCCGACGTCGCCGAACAGCTTGAAGCCGAGGGGGTCGTGCGCCACGCGGGCCTGTTCAAGTTGCTGGGCCGTTACAAAGGGGCCGAGCACGGGATCCACGCCGGCCGCTACGAGATCGAACCCGGCATGGACGCCAACGAGATCCTCGCCATGCTGAAAACGGGCGGTATTACGTACAATCTCGTGACCGTCCCGGAGGGGCTGACCATTCCCGAAACGGCCGGGACCCTGCGCGCCCGGATCGGAATCGACTCCACGTCCTTCGTCGGGCTGTCCGGCGATTCAACGCTAACGCGTACGCTGGGTTTCGAAACGCCGACGCTGGAAGGATACCTCTTCCCCGCCACGTACAACCTGTACTCGGAAATGACGGCCGAGGAGATCATAAAGGAAATGACGGCGCGGTATCAGCGCACGATCACGGAGGAATACCGTCAGCGGGCGGAAGAGCTCGGGTACAGTATGCACGAAGTAGTGACCCTGGCTTCCATCATTGAACAGGAAGCGATGGTGGACGACGAAAGGCCCATCATTTCAGGCGTGTTCCACAATCGGCTGCGAAGGGGTATGTTGCTGGAGGCCGATCCCACGGTGCAGTATGGCATCGGAAGGCCGAACATGAGGCTTTACCGCAAGCACCTGTCCGATCCATCGCCCTATAACACCTACGTACACGCCGGACTGCCGCCCGGCCCCATCTGCAGCCCCGGCAAGGCGTCCATTCACGCCGCGCTCTATCCCCTGGAAGTGCCCTACCTGTTCTTCGTGGCGCGGGGGGACGGGCGTCACATCTTCTCTACGACCAACCGCGAGCACAACGAGGCGCGGGCCAGGGTCAGAAGAATGCGGAGATGAATGGAAGGGGGCGCCGGGCGCCGTCGGGAAGGCGACGCACGCCGTCTCGTCAAGGCCGCGGCGCGGAGTGAAGGCCGCGGCGAAGGGCGAAGGCGCCGTCACACGGCCGTGTATCCGCCGTCCACCAACATGGTGTGTCCGGTAACCATGGCGCTGGCGTCGGACGCGAGGTAGATGATCGAACTGGCGATCTCGTCCGGTTCGGCCAGCCGGCCCAGCAGGATCTTCTTGATATTGGCCCGGAACCCCGGGTTCTCCATCGCCTTTTCCACCATCGGCGTGCGGGTCATGGTCGGCGCCACGGCGTTTACGGTGATGCCGTGCTCCGCCCATTCGGCGGCCATGGACTTGGTCAGCGTGCACACGCCGCCCTTGGCCGCGGTATAGGCCGCACGCAACGGACCGCCGACCACGCCAACCTGGGAGGAAACGTTGATGATGCGCCCGCCCCGGCCCCGTTCGATCATGTGCGCGGCGAGGGCCTTGCTGAGGAAGAAAACGCTTTTCAGGTTCACGTCGATGATCTCGTCGTACACTTCTTCGGTGACTTCGAGCACCGGCATGATCCGGTTGCACCCGGCGTTGTTGACCAGGATGTCGATGTCCCCCGCATCCGCGAGGACCGCGTCCACGAACGCGCCGATCGAGTCGACCTCGCCCACGTCCACCGTGTGAACGGCGCAACGGCGGCCCATCGACCGGATCTCGGAAGCCACGAGTTCCAGGTCGGCCCGGGTCCGGCTTCCAATCGCCAGGTCGGCGCCCGCGCCGGCGGCCGCCAGCGCGACGGCCTTGCCGATGCCCTTGCTCGCACCGGTGACGATCATGGTTTTGCCTTCCAGGGAAAACAGGGATGTATCGGGCATTGGTTCCTCCGGGATGCACGTGGGCCGGCCGGCACGAAAACGAGGCGGCCGGGATGGGGGGTACGGCGGGGAAGTGTACATCCGCGACGGGATTCAGTCAATCGAATTCGCCTGCCGACGCCGCCCGGCGCGGCGTGTTAGCCCTTGCTTCCGCCCCCTGTGCCGGTTAATATATGCCGGTGCGACGGAATAGGCGGGCGGCCAGGGGTTTCCGGACAGATCAGGCGTGATTCAGGAAGCCGGTTTCAACGCGTTCCGCCACGCTCCGTTCCGCAGGGACCGCGCGATCAGCAGGCCGTAGAACGGGACGTACTGCACGTAGCGGACCCAGGTTTCCTCGTGCCAGTCCCCGGTGAGTACGAACCCGATCACGACATGGTATGAAAGGACGATCAGGCCGGACAGCAGGATCCATGCCGGGTTGGGGTAGAGGCACAGGAACGGGATGATCCAGACCAGGTACCAGGGCTGCACCGTGGGGGTCAGCACGAGATAGGCGCCGAGCAGAATAAAGGCCGCGCGGAACGGATCCGTTATCCTGACCGCGCAGTACGCGACCAGGCCGGCGAAGAGCGTGGCCACGATGACTTTGGAGACGTTCAGCGAATCGGTCAGAAAGAAGATGATCGAGAACACGCTGTCGTTGAACCGCCACTTGTCGCCGTAGACCAGGAGTCCGCCGAACAGGCCCGTACCCGCGTCGAGATAGGGCAGGTAAGAGACGAAGACCAGTACCGGAATAATCCAGAACGGCTTCAGGCTGCCTGCTTTGCGGTAGAAGGCCGGGACAAGCATGACGGTGAACCATTTCGCGAGCATGGAGAGGGCCAGCCAGGCTGCCGCGCGGACCGGACGGAGGCCGTCCACGGCCAGCAACGCGGCGAGCATGAGGACTACCGGCAGCGAATCGTTGTGGCCGCTTCCGGCGATCTCGACCAGGACGAGGGGATTCCAGGCGTAGACGAGCACCCGCTCCCGCGGCAGGTTCCGGCGGCCGAGCATCAGGACCGTGAGGACGATCACGCCCGCGTCGCACAGGGTGAAGAGCAGTTTCATCGAAACCGGGCTGTACCACAGGTACGCGGCGGCCATGAATGCGGACTGCATAAAGGGCGGATAGATCGTCGGGACGTCCTTGTTGTTGATTCCCCCATGGTATTCATCGCGCAGGTGCGCGATCTCTTCGCTGTCCGGCGCGTGCACATAGGGATTGACGCCCTCGAACTGCATCCTGGCGTCCCACAGGTACCGGTATATGTCGTCGGAAAGGGTGGGCGGACTGAACAGCAGGATGACGCGGCAGAGGATGGCCGCGGCCAGGATGAACCAGAGCCTGCTCCGGTCCGGCGGCGCACCGACCCGGACCTGGTGGACGGCGGCGGCCGCGTACGCGATGAAGGCCGCGGCGAAGGGAACCCAGAAAAGCAGCAGGGCGTCGGGCGGGGCCAGCCACGTGGAAAGGAACCCGGGCAGGAAGGCGCCGGGGTCGAACAGACCGGTCCTCAGGTCGCCGATGGACGCAATGCCGGCACAGGCGGCGACGAGCAGGATTCCGGGGACCGCGACCGGCCAGGGGAAACCGGCAGGGAATCTGTAAGCAGAAACGGACATGTATGAGCTATCTTTCGCTGATCTTCATTCTCCTCTACTTCCTCGTCCTGTTCCTGCTGGCGGTATACGGCGTGCACCGTTACCTGATGGTGTACCTGTACTACAAATATAGGGATCGGGTCCGGCCTGTAAAGCCGGAAGCCCTCGGAGACCCGCCCCCCGCGGTCACCGTGCAACTGCCCCTCTACAACGAACAGTACGTGGTCGAAAGGCTGATCGACGCCGTCTGCCGGATCGACTATCCGCGCGACTGCCTGGAGATCCAGGTCCTGGACGACTCCACCGACGAGACCCGCGGCCTGGCGGAGCGAAGCGTGGAAAGGTACCGGGAAGCCGGCTTCGACATCCATTACCTGCACCGGACGGAACGCCTCGGATACAAGGCGGGGGCGCTGCAGGAAGGCCTGCGGGCGGCCCGGGGCGAGTTCATCGCCATTTTCGACGCCGACTTCATCCCGCCGCCGGGATTCCTCAGGAACACGATGCACCGGTTCCGGGACGAGCGGGTGGGCCTGGTGCAGACCCGGTGGTCCTATCTCAACCGGAACTATTCGATCCTGACCCGGGTTCAGGCGATCATGCTGGACGGCCACTTCGTCATGGAGCACGGCGCGCGGAACCGCTCGGGTAGGTTTTTCAACTTCAACGGGACGGCGGGGATATGGCGCCGGGATTGCATCGATGCGGCGGGCGGCTGGCAGCACGACACGCTGACCGAGGACCTGGACCTGAGCTACCGGGCGCAACTCCGGGGCCAGCGGTTCCTGTTCCTTGAAGAGGTCTCCACGCCCTCCGAACTCCCCGTGGAAATGAACGCCTTCAAGACCCAGCAGCACCGGTGGTCCAAGGGATCCATCCAGACCGCGAAGAAAATGCTGCCTTCGGTCTGGCGCAGCGCGCTGCCCTTCCGCTACAAGCTGGAGGCGACCTATCACCTCACCAACAACGTGGCCTACATGCTCATGCTGCTGCTGTCGGTCCTGATCTTTCCGTCGATCGTGATCCGGGTGCAGGCCGGTTGGATCAATTCCTTCTGGATCGACCTGCCCTTTCTCTGCGCGGCCACGGTTTCCGTATCGCTCTTCTACCTGTTCGCGCAGTTCGAAATAAACCGCGCCCGGTGGATATGGTGTCCCTTCTACCTCCCGGTGCTCATGTCCATCGGCATCGGCATCTGCCTCAACAACACGCGGGCCGTCATGGAGGCGCTGCTCAACCTGAAGTCGGGTTTCCAGCGCACGCCGAAGTACGGCATCCTCGGCGGGGCGGAACAGGCGGAACAGGCGGACCAGGCGGGCCGGGCGGACCAGGCGGACCAGGCGGGCCGGGCGGGCCGGGCAGGCCGGGCGGACCAGGCGGGCCGGTGGCGCGGGCTGCGCTACCGGGGGACCCGGAACTGGCTTCCGGCGCTGGAACTGCTGTTCGCCCTGCACTTCGGCCTGTTGATCTACTACACGGCCATCAACGGCATCTACCCATCCATCCCCTTCCTCTGCCTGTTCTTCGCCGGTTACCTGTACGTCGGCGTGGCCTCCCTGTGGCCCCGGGCCGCTATCCAAGGATAACCCCATGGAACGCGCCTACGGCCTCTTCGGCCTCTTCGTTCTCCTGGCCATCGCCTGGCTGCTGTCGGACAATCGAAGACAGCTGAACTGGCGGCTCATCGGCAGCGGACTGGCGCTTCAGGCCCTGCTGGCCCTGGTGCTGCTGCACACGGCGCCGGGCCAGTTGGTATTCGACCTGGCGCGGCTGGCCATCAACAAGGTGATCGCCTTCTCCAACGAAGGGGCGCGGTTCGTCTTCGGCGACCTGGTGGAGACCGCGCTGTTCGGCTTCTCCGTGCTCCCGATGATCATCTTCGTATCCTCCATCACGTCGATCCTGTTCTACCTGGGCTGCATCCAGTGGATCGTCCGGCAGATGGCGCGGATCATGGTGCGCGTCATGGGCGCGTCCGGCTCGGAATCCATGGCCGCGGCGGCCAACGTCTACCTCGGCGCTTCCACGGCGCCCCTCGTCATTCTGCCCTACCTGAAGACCATGACCCGGTCCGAGATCATGGCCCTGATGACTTCGGGCATGGCGACCGTGGCCGGATCCGTGCTGGCCGCCTATGTCGCCCTGGGCGCCGACGCGGGGCATCTGCTGGCCGCGTCGCTCATGTCGGCGCCCGCGGCACTGGTTGTAGCCAAGATCATGACCCCCGAGACCGAAACATCGCGTACCCTGGGCGTGGTGACCGTGGACGTGCCCAAACCCGGCGTGAACTTCATCGACGCGGCCTGCAGCGGGGCGTCGGACGGACTGAGGCTCGCGCTCAACGTGGCCGCCATGCTCATCGTGGCCATCGCCTTCGTCAGCCTGTTCAACTGGGCCGTGGGACTCGCTCCCCACCTGGGCGGCGAGCCGCTTTCCCTCGAACGCATCCTGGGTTGGGCCTGCGCGCCGCTTGCGCTGCTCATGGGCGTTTCATGGGAAGACGCCCAGGCCGTGGGCATGCTGATCGGGAAGAAGACCATCCTGAACGAATTCCTCGCCTACCAGGACCTCAGCGCGATGCAGGCGCAGCTGTCGGAGCGATCGTTCACCATCGCCACGTACGCGCTGTGCAGCTTCGCCAACTTCGGGACCATCGCGATCATGATCGGGGGTATCGGCGGCCTGGTGCCGGAACGACGCAAGGACATCGCGCGGTTCGGGATCCGGTCCATGATCGGCGGCGCGCTGGCCGCCAACATGACCGCCACCGTGGCGGGCCTGCTGATGTAGCGCACGCTTCCCGGCACACCGGGTTCGGACGGGTCCGGCCTCGCGTATGGCCCGATCGCGGGGGGTTCGCCCCGGTTTCGGCCGGTCCGCGGCGAGACCGGCTTCATAGCGACCACTCATGGACAACCAGACCAACGATACCGCCGGTTCAACCGCGGGACGAAGCCTGGCGGCCGAGATCCGGGACCTGCTGCCCCGCTGTACGCTGAAGGACCGGCGGGACATCCGGCGCGGGTTGAAGAAGCTGCGTGGCGCGATGCGGCGGGACCACGGCCGGCTGGCCCGGTTGAAGGATCAGGCGGCCGCATCGGCCGGCCTCGTGGAGAAGCGCCTCCGTTCCGACACCACGGCCGCGATCGACGGCCGGTTGCCCATATCGGACCGGAAGGATGAGATCCTCGAAGCCCTGCGTGGACACCCCGTCGTCATCGTGACGGGGGAGACCGGATCGGGCAAGACGACGCAACTGCCCAGGATCTGTCTCGAAGCGGGCCGGGGCGTGTACGGACGCATCGCGTGCACGCAGCCGCGGCGCGTCGCGGCGTTGTCGGTCTCGCGCCGCATCGCCGAGGAGCTCGGTACGGCCTGGGGACGGGAAGTCGGGTGCAAGATCCGCTTCACGGACGAGACCGTGGCCGAGACCCGCGTCAAGATGATGACCGACGGCATACTGCTTGCCGAGATACAGCACGATCCGGACCTGCTCGAATACGACACGATCATCATCGACGAGGCCCACGAGCGGAGCCTGAACATCGATTTCCTGCTCGGGTACCTGCGGCTGCTGATCCGGCGAAGGAAGGATCTCAAGATCGTGGTCACCTCGGCGACGATCGACGCCGCCGTGTTCTCGAACGCCTTCGACCAGGCGCCGGTCGTCGAGGTGTCCGGCCGGCTGTACCCGGTGGAGATCCGCTATCTTCCCCTCGAGGAATCCCGGGGCGAGGCAGAGGACTATACCTACGTCGACGGGGCGGTGGACGCGGTCGACCGGATCATGGCGGAACCCGGCCGGGGCGACGTCCTGGTGTTTCTCCCCACCGAGAAGGACATCCACGAGACGCGCAGGCGGCTGGACGGCAGGACCTACCGGCATACCGACGTGCTGCCGCTCTTCGGCCGCCTGACCAACGCGGACCAGCAGCGGGTCTTCCGGCCGGGCGACAACCGGCGTATCGTCGTGGCCACGAACGTGGCGGAGACCTCGCTGACCATACCCCGCATAAAGTACGTCGTCGACACCGGTCTCGCGCGGATCAGCCGCTACGCCGCGAGGACGCGCACCCAGCGGCTGCCCATCGAGCCCATCGCGCAGAGCAGCGCCCGGCAGCGGGCGGGACGCTGCGGACGGGTGTCCGGAGGCGTCTGTCTCAGGCTCTACAGCGAAGCCGACCTGGCGAACCGGCCGGAGTACACCACGCCCGAGTTGCAGCGTGCCAATCTCGCCGAAGTCATCCTGCGCATGCTGGTGCTGAAACTGGGCGACGTACACGCCTTCCCCTTTCTGGATCCGCCGACGCCCCAGGCCATACGGGACGGGTTCCAGCTGCTTGCCGAACTGGGCGCCATCGACCGGGAACGGAAGCTGACGGGACGGGGGCGGGACATGGCGAGACTGCCGGTATCGCCCACGGTGTCGCGCATGCTGCTGCAGGCCCGCCAGGAAGGCGCCCTGCAGGAGGTCCTCGTGATCGCGTCGGCCATCAGCATACAGGACCCCCGCGTCAGGCCACTCGACCAGCAGAAACAGGCGGACGCCGAACACCGGAAATTCAGGAACGGGGCCTCGGATTTCCTGACCCTGCTCAATATCTGGGAGGCTTTTCACAATACCTTCGAGCACCTGCAGACCCAGGGCGCCATGCGCAGGTTCTGCCGGCGCCACTACCTGTCCTACAACCGCATGCGGGAATGGCGCGACATCTACGTGCAGCTCCGCCGCGCCCTTCGGGAAACGGGCGGTTTCCGCGGCAGGTCGGGCCGGACCGGAAGCGCGCACTACGACGCGATCCACCGTTCGATCCTGAGCGGACTGCTCAGCCAGGTCGCCGAGCAGCGGGAAGGCAATCTCTATACCGGGTCCAGGAACCGAACGGCCATGGTCTTCCCCGGTTCCGCCCTCTTTCAAAGGAGGCCGGCCGAGAAAGGCCGGCGGAACGGGACAGATGAACGGCGCGACGCCCATCCCGGGCAGGACGGAAGCGACGGAGCGCGTAACGGGCGGGACGGAGCGCGTAACGGGCAGGACGGAGCGCGTAACGGGCGGGACGGAAGCGACGGAGCGCGTAACGGAGCGGGAGGAGCGCCCTGGATCGTCGCCGCGGAAATGGTCGAGACCAACCGGCTCTACGCGCGCACGGTGGCGCGGATTCAGCCCGGCTGGGCCGCTGACCTGGGCCGCCATCTATGCACGGCAACCTATACGGATCCGGGATGGGATGGATCGGCCGAGCGGGTGACCGCTACCGAAACGCTGAACCTGTACGGCCTGACGGTCGCCCGGCGGACGATCGACTACAAGAAGGTCGATCCCGATGAGGCGACCCGTCTTTTCATCCGCGAGGCCCTGGTCAGCGACGAGCTGGGGTCGCACCACGGCTTCATGGACCACAACCGGAGCATCCGCCGGGAAGCCGAGACCTGGCTGCTGAAACACCGAAACGCCTACCGCATCGATCTCGACGAGGCCGCCTTCGGGTTCTACGACGAACGGATATCCAGGGTATCTTCGGCACACGATCTCAACCGGCTGATGAAAACCGCCGGGAAGGACGACGCCTCGTTCCTGCGCATGGAGGTCCGGGACCTCACCGGAACCGAAGTAGAACCGGGCGGGGCGGGCGGGCCGGGCGGACCGGGCGGGGCGGGCGGGCCAGGCGGGGCAGGCGGACCGGAGGACTTTCCGGAGCATTTCAACCTGGAAGGCGAATTGCTGCCCCTGCAGTATGCGTGCCGGCCGGGCCGGGAAGAAGACGGCGTCACCCTATCGCTGCCCCACGACAGGGTTCACCTGCTGAATCCCGAATCGCTGGACTGGCTCGTACCGGGCCTGCTGTGCGAGAAAATCGAGGCCCTGCTCAGGGGGCTGCCCGGACGGAAGCGCAAGCAACTCGTACCGATTCCCGAAACGGCCAGGAAGATCGCGGCGGACCTGGCCCCGTCCGAATCCTCCCTGACCGGCGCCCTGGCCGAGTACATCGCAAGGCACTACGATATCGAAACCGGCCGGTCGGACTGGCGGACCGGATCGATCCCGGATCACCTCCGTATGCGTGTCCTGGTGACCGGCGAGGACGGTGGCGCCGTCCTTTCGACCCGCGACCCGGACCGCGTGCGTGATGAAATCGTGGTCCGGGCGGCCGCCGCCGAATCGGAAGACTGGCGGAAGGCGGTGGAAACCCGGGAACGGTACGACCTGCGGGACTGGACGATCGGAGACCTGTCCGACAGGATTGAAATCGGCCTGTCGGGATCCGTCCCCCGGTACGCCTATCCCGGACTGCAGGCCGACGACGACGTGGTCGACCTGCGCCTGTTCCGGGACCGGCACGAGGCGCGCCGGGAGACGAAAGCGGGGCTGATCCGACTGCTCGAACGGCGGATGAGCGGCGAGCTGGCCTGGCTGCGCCGCGACCTTTCGTTTCTGCGGGGTCTTCCCGCCCTGGCGGACCATGCCGGGGGATTCGAAGCGCTGCAGCAATTCGCCTGGGACCACCTCCTGGCCGCCCTGTTCACCCGCGAACCCTTATATCCACTGACGGCCCGCCGCTTCGAAGAAGACATGGAGACGGCACGGAAGCTGCTCGAGAAACTCCCCGGCTGGTTTCAGCAACAGATGAGGGAACTGGAAGGGGTCGTCGGGGGAGGCCTGCGTACGGCCGGCGCTTACCCGGGCATGGAAGACGACCTTCAGCGGTTGATTCCCCGCGACTTCCTGCGGAAAACGCCGGCCGTGGAACTGCCCAACCTGGTCCGGTATCTGAAAGCGGTCGAAACGAGGGACCGTCGGGCGCGGGAAGACCCTTCGAAGGACCTGGACAAGGCCGGTCTGGTCCGGCCCTTCGAAGACGCGTTGAAGGCGTTGAACAAACGGGACGACGTGAATCCCGTCCTGCGCGATGAGTTCAGATGGATGCTCGAAGAGTACCGCGTGTCGGTATTCGCCCAGGAACTCGGAACCGCGCGGACCGTATCTCCGAAAAGACTCAGTGGACTGCTGGCCCGGATTGAGGCGGACTCCCGCGGACCGGAGTCTTCATGAGGCGTACCGCGTGGGGTCCGCGATGCCGGCTTCTATGAAACCGTTTCGCCGCAGGATGCAGGCGTCGCATCCGCCGCAGGCCGCCCCGTCTTCCGCCGGGTCGTAGCAACTGGTCGTGAGCGCGTAGTCCACCCCGAGCCGGACCCCCGTGCGCAGGATTTCCGCCTTGGACATTTCGATGAGCGGCGCGTGGATGTTGAACCTGCCCTCGCCGGTCATCCCCGCTCGCGTGGCCAGGTTCGCCATCTGCTCGTAGGCCGCGATGTATTCGGGGCGGCAGTCGGGATAACCGCTGTAATCGATGGCGTTGGCGCCGATATACAGGTCGAATGCGCCGAGCACCTCGGCCCAGCCCAGGGCGAAGGACAGGAAAATGGTGTTGCGGGCCGGGACGTAGGTGGAAGGTATTTGCGCGGCCATGGACTCCGGATCCTGGTCCCTGGGCACGGGGATGTCGTCCGTCAGCGCGGACCCCCCGATCGCCCGCAGGTCGAAGGGTATGGTGACGTGGCGCCCGACTCCGAGGGATTCGGCAACCCTTCCCGCCGACTCGAGTTCGAACCGGTGCCGCTGGCCGTAGTCGAAGGTGATGGCGTGGCAATCGAAACCGTCGTGCCGGGCGATGGCAAGCGTGGTCGCCGAATCGACCCCGCCGCTGAGCAGGACGACGGCAGCCTTCATGGCGGTTCCATCCTTTTAGGAAGTGTACAGGAGACTGGCGATGATGGATCCGGCGATGACGACCAGCGCCAGCAGCAGCTTGTTGGCGGCGGCCGATATGCGTGAATCGATCTTGTCGTCCATCGCGGAAAATCGGGATTCGATAGCCGAAAACCGTGCTTCCATCAGTTCTTTCAGGGAGCCAATCGCGGTGTCCAGGTCGGACTTTGTCACGTATTCGTTTCGAGCATCTGTCGATGGCATGAGGAATCCTTCCGATGGCGCGCTACGCGTGGTCTTTCAATCGAATCCGGAGCTCGATCTTGTGAACGGGACGTGCCCTCGTCCGCGGTCGAGTACAGGGGGAAAGTCAGGCCACCGTTGCGCAGTCGCGGATGTCGGCAATATATTCCATTAGTCGCAAAACCGCAATGATTCTAGCACGCAGTCTGGAGCGCCGTTTCCGTCGAAGTCCGGCCGAAGATCGGCCGTGGCGGTCGAAATGCTCGACGGGAACCATGCCGGCTAACCTGGAGGCGAACCATGTTTCGAGATGTGCGCGTGGCGGCGATTTCGTTTAAGCCCGTAAAACTGGACCTGGAAGGAAACGCGGATCGGCTGGAAGAGATGTTCCGCGAGGCCGCGGCCGGGGGCGCCGAACTGGCCGTCGCGCCGGAGGGCGTGCTGGAAGGGTACGTGGTCAATGAAATCATCGACGGTGAAATCCCGCCGGAAGATATGAAGCGCGTGTCGCTGACCATGCGCAGCGGGACCATCGGCCGGTTCCGGAAGCTCGCGAGATCGTTGAACATGTGCCTCGCGTTCGGCCTGGCGGAACGGATCGGCGACGAAGTCTACAACTGCGCCGTGTTCCTCGATCACCGGGGGCGCCTGCGCGGCAAGTACCACAAGATGCAACTGGCCGAGGGCCACCACCGTTCCTGGTGGTTCAACCGCCTGGGCAGGCGCAGCCGCGCCTTCGACACCCCCTTCGGCCGGGCCGGCATGGTCATCTGCAACGACCGGTGGAACCCGGATATCGCCCGCATACCGGTGCTGGACGGCGCCCGGTACCTGCTCATTCCCTCCTTCGGATCGACGGCCCGCGCGCAGGACAGGGCCGTGCTCGCCCGTGCGCGGGAAAACGGCGTGCCCATCGTGGAAGCCAACGTCGGCGTCACCCTGATCGTGAGCAAGGGGGAAATCGCCGCCCTGTCCCGGAAGAAGACCGCCATCACCCATGGGACCATCGCCGTCCCGGCGCCTCCGTCGCTCCGGAACCGGGACCGGCACGAACGGGTATTCCTTTCCTGGCGGCGCCGCGAAATGCCCCTGCGGTACCGCGACCGGATACGGAGAAAACAGCAGGGCCGCGACACCGTGGAGGTCGGCCATGACGCGAAGGGCCGGCTGATCGAGGTGGACTGACTATACGAAACCCGTTGGCGCGCGGGAAATTGCGGCTTGCCTGCCCGATCGCATATCCCTTATCTTTTTCGTGACTCAGGCACCCGGCGGCCGGAATGGGCCGGTTGCGCCCGTACCGGTTCGCACCGGATCATCGGCAACTACCGCGGGAAACACAGGCCATGGACCCGAAACTCACTCCCGAACAGTTTCTCGACGTGCGCGGCCACGGCTTCGTGCGCCTGGCCATCGCCGTACCCCGTATACGCGTCGGAGATCCCGCCGCAAACGTGGCCCATCACCTGGAGCAGATCGAAGCGGCCGAGGGCAAGGGCGCGTCCTATGCGCTGTTTCCGGAATTGAGTCTCACCGGCTATACCTGCGCCGATCTCTTCCACTCCCAGGCGCTGCTGGACGGCGCGCTGGAGGCGCTCGAGGAACTGCTGGAAAGGACCCGGAGCTTCGACCTGGCCTTCAGCTTCGGCATGCCCCTGCGGATCGATCACGCGGTCTTCAACGTCGCGGTAACCTGCAGCCGCGGGGACATCCTGTCGGTTACGCCCAAGACTTATCTCCCGCAATACCGGGAGTTCTACGAGACGCGGTACTTCGCCCGGGCCGCCGAAGCCCAGGCGGAGACGGTAAGCCTGTGCGGCCGCGACGCGCCTTTCGGACCCGACGTGCTGCTGCGCACGGACGATCCCAGGGTCGTGATCTACCCGACCATCTGCGAAGACGACTGGGTACCTTTGCCGCCGAGCAGCCGGGCGGCGCTGGCGGGCGCGAGCATTCTCGCGAACCTGTCGGCGTCCAATATCGTCATCGGCAAGGCGCAGTACCGCGAGGAACTCATCCTGGCCTCCTCGGGCCGCAACGAGGCCGTGCACATGTACGCCGCGGCGGGATTCGGGGAATCGACCATGGACGTGGTGTGGGACGGCCACGGGTTCATCGCCGAACGGGGCTACATGCTGGCGAAAACGGAGCGGTTCCACCTGGACGGCGCCTGCATCGCGGCGGACGTGGACGTGGAAGCGCTCACGCTGGAGCGCGGCGTCCAGGGCTCTTTCCGGCAGAACGCCATGGACTACAAGTCATCCTGGCGGTCCGTAACGCTCCGGGGATTCCGGTCCGGGCGGGCCGGGGAGAAGGACTCGAAAGGCGCCGGGCGGGCGTCCGCGGAGGCGCACCGTACCTTCCGGCGCGACATACCCTCCCATCCCTTCGTGCCGCAGAACCCGGCGGAACGCAGCCAGCGGTGCCGCGAAGTCTTCATGATCCAGTCAACCGGTCTGGCGACCAAGCTGAGATCGCTGCCCGAGGATGCACGCAGGGTCGTCGTGGCGGTGTCCGGCGGGCAGGATTCGACCCACGCACTGAACGTGGCGGTGCACACCATGGACATGCTCGGGCTGCCAAGGTCACATATCGTGGCCCTGACCATGCCGGGACTGGGCACCACGGAGCGCACCTACTCGAACGCCTGCGCGCTGATCCGGGCGGTCGGCGCCACGTTCCGCGAGATCGACATCAAACCCGCGGTGCGGCAGTTCTTCGGGGATATCGGGCATTCGGAAGACAAGAAGGATCTCGTCTACGAGAACACCCAGGCATGGACCCGGAAGCTGGAGGAACTCGCCACGGCCGCCCAGGTCAGGGGCATCGTGCTCGGCACGGGCGACCTTTCCGAACTGGCGCTGGGCTGGTGCACCATGTTCGGCGACCACGCCAGCCACTACGGCGTGAACGCAGGTATTCCCAAGACCCTCATATCCTACCTGATCCGCTGGACCGCCGACGTGGTCTTCGAACAGGAGACGGCGGTACGGGACGTGCTGCTGGATATCCTCGACACGCCGATTTCACCGGAGCTGCTGCCCCCGCGCGAGCGGGAGATCGCCCAGAAAACCGAAGAGGACATCGGTCCCTACGAACTGCACGACTTCTTCATCTACTACTTCCTGCGATTCGGGTTCTCGCCCTCGCGGATCGCCCGGATGGCGCTGCACGCCTTCGAAGGAAAGTACGCGCTCCGGGAGATCAAGACCTGGCTCCGCGTCTTCATCGTCCGGTTCTTCCAGAATCAATTCAAACGGAACTGCCTGCCGGAAGGGCCCAAGGTCGGCATGACCTGCATCTCCCCCCGCGGCGACTGGCGGATGCCTTCCGATGCTTCTCCGGCGGTCTGGCTGGCGGACCTGGAACGCATCCCCGATGAGCTTTAAACCACCAGGCAGCGTACCAACCCACTTCAGACCCGAATCTGTCGGGACCATCTGGCGCGTACCCTACGGGGAGAGGGCGGCGGATGCCCGGGAATGGGCGGAAGAACACGGGATCCGGCCCTCGGTCGAAGATGGTTTCCGCACCGCCCTGCTGCTCGTGGACTGCCAGAACACCTTCTGCCTCCCGGAATTCGAGCTCTTCGTGGGCGGCCGGAGCGGACGGGGCGCGGTGGAGGACAACATCCGCCTCTGCACCTTCATCTACCGCAATCTCCATTCCATCACGGAAATCATCCCCACGATGGACACCCACACGGCCCAGCAGATCTTCCACCCCATGTTCTGGGTCGATGGAGAAGGCGGACATCCCGTCGGAGGGGAAACCGTCATCACCCCGGAGGACGTTGAACGGGGAACCTGGCGCGTCAATCCGGCCGTGGAAGCCCTTTACAGCGCCCGGGTCGATCTTTCCGCATACGCGTTGCACTATGTCCGGCGCCTCACGCGGGACGGCAAGTATCCCCTCATGATCTGGCCCTACCACGCCATGCTCGGCGGGATCGGCCACGCCCTGGTCTCCGCGGTCGAAGAAGCGGTCTTCTTTCACGGCATCGCCCGGGTCCGGCAGGCGCGCTTCGAGATCAAGGGAAACCATGCCCTCACCGAGAACTATTCCGTGTTGCGTCCCGAGGTCATGGAAGACCTCGACGGGCAACCGGTCGGCGTGGAGAACAGGCCGCTGATCGATCACCTGCTGACCTTCGACGCCGTCATCGTGGCCGGACAGGCCAAGAGTCACTGCGTGGCGTGGACGGTGGACGATCTTCGGTCGGAGATTCAGGCGAGGGATCCATCCCTGGCCGGCAGGATCCTGCTGCTGGAGGACTGTACCTCGCCGGTCGTCGTTCCCGGCGTGATCGATTTCACCGAAGCAGCGGAGGAAGCCTTCCGGCGGTTCGCCGACGCCGGCATGCGCCGGGTGCGTTCCACCGAGCCCATGGACCGGTGGGAAGTCCCGGGCTGAGGGGCCGGCCCGTTCCCCCGGGGCTACCTGCCGGCGGGGCAGCAGTCCGGCGGACATCGATCGGGCCAGGGATCCAGGACGCCCACGCTGGGCCTCGCCGTCCCCGGCGAAAGGCGCTCCTCGACGAGTTCCACGATCATCTCCACGAAACGGGGATGGGTCCCCGCCGTTTCCGCGCGGACCATGGGCACCCCGAGCTCATCGCAGCACACCCGCGCTTCCACGTCCAGGTCGTAGACCACCTCCATGTGGTCCGAGATGAACCCCACGGGGACGATAACGATATCACGGCCAGTATGGTCAGCACGGTCCGCATGGTCCGCACGGTCCGCAAGGTCCGCACGGCCAGTCTGGCCAGCCCGGTCCGCATGGTCCGCATGGCCAGCAAGGTCCGCATGGTCCGCATGGTCCCCGCACGAGGCGTGAAACGATCGGATGTAATCGCAGACATCGGGTTCCAGCCAGGGCTGGGCGGGCGGACCGCTGCGGCTCTGGTAGGTCAGCGCCCAGGAGGACGCGCCCGCGCGTTCGCTGATGAGCCGGGCGGCTTCTCTGAGTTGCGCTTCGTACGCGCATCCCCGGGCCATGGCCATAGGAATGCTGTGGGCGGTGTAGACCAGGTGCGCCGCGGCGCGACGGTCCTCCGGCAGGCGGTCCAGGGCGGTGCGAACGCGCGCCGCCATCGTTTCGATGAATCCCGGATGATGGAAAAAGGGCCTGATCTTGTCGATCTCCGGGGCGCCGCCGCCTGCCTCCCGCCGGGCATCCTCGATGTTTTCCAGGTACTGCCTGCAGTTGGACCAGGAACTGTAGGCGGAGGTGACGAAGGCCAGCGCCCGCCGGATCCCGTCCGCGGCCATCCGGCGTACCGTATCCGCCAGCAGGGGATGCCAGTTCCGGTTCCCCCAGTAGACCGGCAGGGAAAGCCCGCGGGTATCCAGCGCCTTTTCCAGGGCTGCGATCAACGCCCGGTTCTGTCCGTTGATCGGACTGACGCCGCCGAAGTGATCGTAGTGTTCCGCGACCTCCATCATGCGTTCTCTGGGTACGCGCCGGCCCTTGAGCACGCGCTCGAGAAAAGGGATGACATCGGCGGTTCCCTCGGGGCCCCCAAAGGATACCACGAGCAGCGCGTCGTAGTTCAATGGGCCTCCTCCCTGGTCACGGTTCAACAGACTTCCTCCCCACAGGCTCTCGCAACCCCGGAATCGCTTGCCATGCCGGGGCCGCCTCCGTAATATAACCACGTCCGGCCGCAGGCTCCAAACATGGAATCCTCAAGGACGAAGTAAGGGAGCGACATGAGCGAAGACGCCAGCAGGATACCCGATATACTCGAACACGGAGCGCCGGTGAACGGGCAGCCCCAGACGGCTGAATCCAGGCTGTACATGCAGCTCAACGTGTTCACCCTGTCCGGCAACGAATCCGACCGGCATGCCCGGGATGTGGCAGGCGGCATCGCCGCCGCGTTGCGTGAATCCGGACTGGATTCAGCGCTCTACCTCGACGTCAACGACCCCATGGGAATCGGCGTGATGTTCCTGGCCGAAGACCCCGACACCTTCGTGACGGATGTCCGGAACCTGCTGGGCTGCAGTCCCTTCGACGCGTTGGAGCGCCGCGGGAACATGACGATGTTCGGCAGGACCTACTCCCTGGGATACGAGCCGGACCTGAGGGAATCGCTCATTAGTAGGCCGCGCAACACCGTGCTCAATCCCGACTGGCCCTGGGCCATCTGGTATCCATTGCGTCGCAACGGCGCCTTCGCCCGTCTCGAACACAAGGAGCAGCGCCAGATCCTGATGGAGCACGCCCACATCGGCCGGGCTTACGGCCGAGCCGACTACGCCCACGACATCCGCCTGGCCTGTTACGGTCTCGACGAGGCGGACAACGACTTCGTCATCGGACTGCTCGGCAAGGAACTCTACCCGCTTTCCAGGGTCGTCCAGGACATGCGCAAGACCCAGCAGACGGCCCTGTACATCGATTCGCTGGGTCCCTTCTTCGTGGGGAAGAAGACCTGGTCGAGCGACCCGTAAGGGACGGCCGGTCCCATCCGTAACCTTGCCGCGGGACCGCCCCCCGGATCATTCCACCCAAACATCCGAACGGACCGTCACGGGCTCCCGTCATACGCCCGGACCGCCACGGGCTCTCTCCATTTCCTCCAGCGCCTTGAATCCGAGGACCGCGCAGGCGGACGCCACGTTGAGCGAATTCTTGTAACCCCGCGTGGGGATCTCGATCATTCCGTCGCAGCGTTCCAGCACGCCGCGGCTCACCCCCAGCGCCTCGTTGCCCAGCACGATCGCCAGTTCATCCGGAAATACCGCCTCGTCGTACGGCACCGAACCCGACGCGGTTTCCGCCGCCCAGACCGCGACGCTCAGATCCTTAAGGTGTTCGACCGCGTCGACGGCCGTTTCGAAGTACCGCCACGGGACGTAATCGACGGTGCCCAGGGCCGTCTTCTCCAGCTTCGCGTGGGGCGGGCAGGCGGTGTATCCGCACAGGAACAGCCCCTTCACCCGCAGGATGTCGCAGGTCCGGAAAATCGCGCCCACGTTGAAGGCGCTGCGCAGGTTGTCCAGGACGAAGTAAAGCGGCAGCTTGGGCAGCCTGTCGTAATCCTCCTTCGTGATCTCCGCGTCGAAGCTGCGGACCTCGAAGTTCGTCTCCATGTCTCCAGACCGCCTGGTCCGCCTGGACCGCCCGGTCCGCCTGGCCGGCCTTGACTGCCCGGACCGATCGGATTGCCCGGACTGTCCCGACCGCCTTGACTGCCCGGACCGATCGGCCCGTTCGGGCAGGTTCCTCATCATTCAACGTTCCTTGTAAAGTGGGACTTGCGCCCGCACTTGCGCGGAGCGGTATCGGCTCGCGAGTCTGTAACGCCGTAGCGCGTCGAGAAGCCGTGGCGCGTCGAGAAGCCGGACCCGGCGCGTCGAGAAGCCGGACCGCGCGCAATGCCGGACCCGGCGCGGCTCCGGACTCGGGGTGAAGTCGGGCCGTGGCGCGTCGAGAAACCGGACCGGGCGCGGCTCAGGACCGGGCGCGATACCCGGCGCGATGTTCATGGAAGCAGGGCGTTTATCTCTTCTCTGAGCCGAAGGGTCGCCGCCCGGGCGGATTCGGCGAAATCGGGACCGCCGGAGGCATAGAGTATGCTCCGGGAGGAATTGATGAGCAGTCCCCCGCCACTGGCGTCGGCGCCTTCGCGGATCACCGTCTCCAGGTCGCCGCCCTGGGCGCCGATCCCCGGTATAAGCAGCGGCATGTCGGGGGCGACGGCGCGGATGTCCGCCAGGGATTCGGCCTGCGTGGCGCCCACGACCAGACCCGCGTTCCGCGCGGTGTTCCACGACTGCGCCTTGCCGGCCACCTCGAGGTACAGCGGATGTCCGTTGACGGGCAGGTACTGGAATTCGCGCGCGCTTTCATTGGAAGTCAGGCAGAGGATGAAAACCCCCCGGTCGGTGTAATCCAGGAAGGGCTGGACGGAATCACGTCCCTGGTAGGGATTGACGGTCACCGCGTCGAATCCGAAGTGCTCGAACAGCGCCTTCGCGTACATGCGCGCGCTGTTCCCCATGTCGCCCCGCTTGCAGTCGCAGATCGCCACGACGCCATCCGGGATGACCGTGAGCGTGCGCTCGAGCGCTTCGTAGCCCCTGGATCCCATGACCTCGAAAAAGGCGATGTTCAGCTTATAGGCCGATACGAGATCCGAAGTGTGCTCGATGATCGCCCGGTTGAACTCGAATACCGCGTCGTCCTCCGATTTCAGGTGCTCCGGGAAACGATCCAGGTCCGGGTCGAGCCCCACGCAGACCAGGCTGTTCGTCGCGTCGCGGGCGTGGTTCAGACTATCTACGAAGGGTGACATGGGACGTCCTCTTGTGACGGGATTCGCATGCTTCCGATCAGTGAGCGGACCGAGGGCACCTCAGACGCGGCGCACCATCCGGCCAGTTCCCGCGCGACGGTCGCGCCGGCGCGGGGTTCGACGAAGCTGGCCGTTCCGACCTGGACGGCCGTGGCGCCGGCCACGAGGAACTCCACGGCGTCTTCGCCGCTCATGATGCCGCCGATGCCGATGACCGGGACGTCCACCCGCTGCGCGATCCGGTAGACGGCCGCTACCGCCACGGGCTTGATGGCCGGACCCGAAAGACCGCCCGTTACGGCGCCGAGCGCGGGGCGGCGCGTGCGGATGTCCACCGCCATGCCGCGCAGGGTGTTGATGGCCGATATGGCGTCGGCGCCGGCCTCTTCGACGCTGCGGGCGATCTCACCGATATCCGTGACGTTCGGCGTGAGTTTCGCGATGACCGGCAGGTCCGTGATGCCGCGGAGCCGGGAGACCAGTTCGCCCGCGCGGCGGGGATCGGTGCTGAAGTCCAGGCCGCCGGACACGTTCGGGCAGGACATGTTGATCTCCAGGGCATTGATGCCTTCGCAGTCCGACAGGCGTTCGGTCACGTAGACGAACTCCTCGACCGGGCCCCCGCCCACGTTGACGATCAACGCCGTGTCCATTGTTCTCAGGAATGGCATCTTGTCCCGGATGAAGGCCTCCACGCCCACGTTCTGCAGCCCGATGGAATTGAGCATGCCGGCGGCCGTCTCCGCCGCCCGGGGCGGGGGATTTCCGGGCCAGGGTTCCGGCGTGAGCGTCTTCGTGACGATGCCGCCGAATTCGGAGAGATCCACGAAACGGCCGTATTCCGATCCGTACCCGAAGGTGCCCGACGCGGCGAGTACGGGGTTTCTCAGATCCAGCGATCCGATGTTTACCGTTAAATCGGGCTGCGCGCTCACAACACGACCTCCTCCATGTCGAACACCGGACCGGTGTCGCAAACCCGTTCGTAGCGGCGGGGCGACGATCGATCGCCGGGGACGACGCAGGGGACGACGCAGGCCATGCAGACCCCCACGCCGCAGGGCATGATCCCCTCCAGGGAAACCTGACCGCCGATACCGGCTTCCCGGGCGATTTCCTGGCAGCGCCGCATCATGGGCGTCGGTCCGCAGGCGTAGAGATAGGCGCGTCGCCGGGAAGCGCCGGCCAGTTCCCGTTCCAGCAGGTCCGTCACCAGGCCGCGGTAGCCTGTCGTGCCGTCGTCGGTCGCCAGCTTTACTCGGAGTCCCAGCCGGCGGAATTTTTCTTCCCCGCTCAACAGGCCCGCCGTCGCCGCGCCGAACAGCACCGTCATCTCCGCCGGATCCGCCCGGCCATCCCTCACCGTCTCCTGTGCGAGGGAGAGAAAGGGCGCCACGCCGACGCCCCCCGCGACCATGATCACCGGCCGTCCCGCGCGGACCGGCTCGAGGGTGCTCCCGAGGGGACCGAGGACGTCGACCCGCTCTCCTGCGCGCCGCATGGCCAGGATCTCGGTCCCGCCGCCGACAACGCGGTAGATGAGCCCGAAAACGCCTTTTTCCGGATCGCGTTCGGCAATGCTGAAGGGACGCCTGAGCAGGGGGGTGTGCCGGAGCCAGGTCTGCCGGCTGCTCTCCTTCGAGACGTCGGAAGCGATCAGGTGTACGAAATGACCAGGCAGGGCGTGGCGTGTGATGTCGGGCGCCAGCAGGTCGATCCAGTACAGGCCGGGACCGATTTCGCGGTTGGAAAGGACCTCGGCATCATACTGGCAGATGGGGATGGTCGACATGCTCGCTTGCTGTGAGGCGGACGGGATTCAGGTCGCACCCGGAAACCGCGGATCGTCCGGTTCCATGGATTCGTGTCGTTGCCGGATCGCACGGCCTTCCGGCATACGCTCCACTACGATACAGACGGCCGGGCCGGATGTCAACGCATCATTTGTCCGGGTCCGCGCCCGGAAGCAGCGCTTCCATGAGACGTATCTTGTCGCGGACGGACTCCGCCTGTTCCGATCGGGGATAGCGTTCCACGATCTCATTGAAGAGTCTCAGGGCCGTTTCCGGATCGTCGAAACGGGTCTCGGCGAGCCACCCGAGGGCATAGAGCGCCCGGGGCGCGTATTCGCCTTCCGGATACCGCCGGACGACCTGTTCGTAGAGGCCGCGCGCGGAGTCCGGCCGGTCCGCTTCGAAAAGAAGCCGTTCCGCCTCGGCGAAGAGCCGGTCCTGGGGTAGTTCACCTTCAATCGGTTTCGACAGCAGGATGGATGCCTCCACGGCGTGGGCGGTCCCCGGATACCGCGCGGCGATGGAGTCGAAGACCGCTTTCGCCCGTTCCTCGTCCTTCATTACCTCGCCGAGTACCCACGCCCGCGCGTAAGCCGCCTTGGCGGACCTGGAGGGATCGATCGACTGCTCTTCCACGGCGCGGTACTGGCTCAGCGCCGAGTCGGCCATCTCCAGCTGGAACAGGTAGAGTTCAGCCAGTTGGAATCGAAGCCCGGTCACGTTTTCCATCAGCCTCGCGTAGTTCGATGGGCTCTTCGATCCGGAATCGACCGGGCGTTCGACCGTTTCCAGCGCCGCCAGCATGTTGCCCAGATTCCCGTTCAGGCGCCGCAGCTCACCGATAGCGCGGTACTTGCGGTCGGCTTCGTCACCGACCCGGGCCGAACGGGGACTCTTGCGCCGCGCGTCGTCATACCATTGTTCCGCCAACTCCAGATAATCCGCGATCCGGTACAGTTCCCCCAGTTCGAACATGGCCCGGGAGACTTCCGCATCGTGGTTCCTGTCGGTTGCGTAAAGGGAAATGAGGGCCTCGTACCTGGAAACGGCCGCATCATGCCGGCCCTGTTCGACGAGGCAGGCCGCCATCGCCAGCATGACCTCCGGGTGGCTGTCCCTGTAGGCGCGCTGATCCAACAACGATTCGAAGACGCCGAGCGCGGCCGGAAGGTCCCCTTCGCGCCGCAGGCTCTCGCCCAGCATGTAACCGGCCTGGTACCTCACCTCTTCCGTCCGGGCCTGCCCGATGGCCCGTTCCAGGTGTTCCCTGGCTTCGGCGTACCGCTTAAGTTCCAGCTTGGACCGTGCGATGTAGTACCCGGTCTCCGCTTCCAGGTCGTGACCGGGGTACCTGTCCAGGAAAACCTGAAGCCGCGAAACGGCCTCCTCGTATCGGGCGCCGCCGAAGGAAACCTTCCCCCGCAGCAACAAGGCTTCCGGGATGCGGCCGTCGTCGGGGAATTCCCGGACGAAGCGGTCCAGCAACTCGTCCGCCCGGGTGGAATCGCCCGCGGCGAGCAGGCTGCCGGCCAGTGAAAACACGCAATGGCCGGTATACTCGCTGTCCGGGAACAGCCTCAGTACCTGCCGATATCGTTTTGCGGCCTCCTCGTTCCGCCCCTGGACCGCCAGCGCGTCGCCGATCAGGACCAGTGCGTCGTCGACCAGCGAGCTGCCCGGATGGTCCCGCAGGACAAGGCCCGCATTTTCGATCGCGAGCTCGTAGGACGCGACGGCCTGGGGAGGCAGGCCGCCGTCGGGCGTCTGCTGACTGAGCCGTACGCGCTCCCCTTCCCTGAACGCTTTCCTGGCGTTGTAGAAGGTGTTGTAGTACGCGCACCCGAAAACCACGCACGCGGTGATGAAAAGGATCAACGCGGTCCTGCGCATGTCAGTCTCCGAACTTGTACCCGACGCCGCGGACGGTCGTGATGATGTGCACGCCGTGCCGTTCGATCTTCATCCGCAGCCGCCTCACGTGCACGTCCACCGTCCTCGTGCCGCTGAAATAATCGTATCCCCAGACGGCGGTCAGGAGTTCATCCCGGGTGAACACCCGCCCCCTGTGCCTCGCGAGGTGCTTGAGCAGCTCGTATTCCTTGAGGGTCAGGTCGATCGCCTTGCCCCGGATCGTGACTTCATAGTTGCCCAGGTTGATGAGCAAATCGCCCCAGACGATCATATCCTGTATCTGCACGCTGTGGCGGCGCCAGAGGACGTTCTTGATGCGCAGGTCGAACTCGCGGATATTGAACGGCGCGCAGATGAAGTCGTCGATACCCCGGGTGACGTCGAGATCCCCGATGGCGTCGCGGGCGGTCAGCACGATCAGCGCGGGAGCCCGCCGGAACTGCCGCGACTGCAGTGCGTCCATGACGAAGGGGAGGTCGGACCTCGGACGGTCCGTATGGAAGAGCAGGACGTCCGAATCGGGAATACGGTCGTGGAGGTCTTCAACGACGGAGTAATGCAGTTCCGTTACCGGGTAACCCGCGCCGCTCAACCACCCGATCAGCGGCGCGACGGGTTCCTGCCGGGCGATAAGAAAGGTTATTCGAGGGAGTCCGTTGCCGCTGAGTCTAACGGTCATGGGTGCTCACTACGGGCCCACGATAAATGGTGCAACCGGCTGCGAAAACGGACTACCTCTCGAATGGCGTCAAAACGGAAGGTCGTCGTCGGAATCGGTCCCCGGCGAAGAAGGCGGCTCTTCCGTCGCGGGTCTTCCGATTCCTCCGGGCGCGTCCGATGCGACCTCGCTCTGCTGGCGGGCACTCAGCATTTGCATCTCGTTCGCCACGATCTCGGTCATGTATCGTTTCATCCCGCTCTGATCCTCCCAGGAACGGGTTTGCAGCCGTCCTTCAACGTACACCGGAGCGCCTTTCTTGAGATATTGGCCACAGATCTCCGCCAGTTTCGAAAAGGCTACGATCCGGTGCCATTCCGTTTCTTCCCGCCGTTCTCCGTCCTGCGTGTTCCACTGGCGCGTGGTGGCCATGCGGAAGTTGACCACGGCCCGGCCGGAAGGCGTATACCTCATTTCGGGATCCGCGCCGAGATTGCCGATCAGAATGACTTTATTCAAACTGGCCATCAAGATGCTCCTTGTCTTGAAAAATGAATGAGATGAGTATAGCGCGATACCAGCGGCAAGTCAAGCGAATTTCCCGGTAGTCCGGGACTGTCGCGCAGGATAAAACAACTTGCTTCGCCGCGATACTGCGCGGTATATTCATTCAGTCGAGGGACCTTCAAAAACATCGTAACTATCTTCGACGAAACCCGTCATCGAACCCGTCTGAACACCCTGCCCCGGTCCGTTTTCCGCCGGATTGGCCCATGACCCTCCCGGTTCACCTCTACCGATACGTTTTCAGAGCGCACGTCGGGCCCTTTCTGTTTTCCTTCGTGATCATCACGTTCATCCTCGTGATGGACATCATATTCCAGATCGCCGACCTCATCATCGGGAAGAACCTCGACCTGTTCATCGTGCTCGAGGTGTTCGTGCTCAACCTGGCCTGGATCGTCGCCGTTTCGATTCCCATGTCCGTTCTGGTCGCCAGCCTCATGGCTTTCGGCCGGCTTTCGGCCGACAACGAAGTCACGGCGTTCAAGGCGGGGGGCGTCAGCTTCTTCCAGATGGTCTCGCCGGTCCTGGCATCGGGCATCCTCCTGGGCGGCTGCCACCTGTTCTTCATGGACGTCATCCTGCCCGAAGCCAACTACCGGGCGCGTTCGCTCATGAACGACATCCACCGCGCCCGTCCCACGCTGCTCTTCACCGAAGGCATATTCATGAAGGACATTCCGGGATACAGCATCCTGGTCGACCGGGTCAACCCGAGGAACAACGAGATTCACGGCGTCACCATCTACGAGACCGAGAACCTGCGCTATCCGCGCCTCATGACCGCAAGGTCCGGCGAGTTTCAAGTCAACGAGACGGGCAGCCGGATCAACCTCATGCTCTATGACGGAGAGCTGCTTCAACAGGACGAGTCGTCGGGGCGCTATTTCAAAGAGGTCTTCGAGCGGCAGCGGTTTTCGATCCGCACCGCGCCCAGCGGCGTCCAGCGGTCGGAAGCGGGGACCCGGGGCGACCGCGAGCTGAACATCGAAATGATGCAGGCGAAGATCGACGAATGGCAGCTGGATATCGACGAAGCGGCGGCGAAACTGGAATCCGGGCCGTTGACTCCGGAAGCCGGGGCCGATTCCATTGCAACGGCGGGGGCCGGGGCCGACTCCACTGAAATCGCGAGGGCCGAGGCGGAGCGGACGATCTCGCTGAGGCAGCGGCAGAAGAACAGCTACGTCGTGGAGATTCACAAGAAGTACGCCATTTCTGCGGCCTGTCTCGTCTTCGTGCTGATCGGCGCGCCGCTGGGGGTCCGCCTTCGCCGCGGCAGCATAGGCGTCAGCGTCGGCGTCAGCCTCTGCTTCTTCCTGCTGTACTGGGCCTGCCTGCTCGGCGGAGAGGAACTGGCCGACCGCGACCTGTTCGACCCCGTCTGGGCGATGTGGGCGGCGAACATCGTCATAGGCGTCCCCGGAGCCGTCCTGGTCTGGGTGACCGGCAGGGACCGCATTTGACGGACGGGCGTCGGAATCACCGGAGGAACACCGCTTCATGTCCCTGATCACACAGTACGTGCTCCGCCTGTTCATCACCGCCATCGCGGCCAGCCTGGTCGCCTTCGTCAGCATCTTCTTCGTGGTCGATCTCATCGAGCAGCTCGACCGTTTCCTCGACCGCGACGTGGCGCCGGCATACATCGCGCTCTACTACGTCTACTACCTGCCCTATATCTTCGTACTCACCATACCCGTCAGCCTGCTGCTCGCCAGCCTCTATACCTTCGGCCAGCTGACCAGGCAGGGCGAACTGACGGCCATGAAAGCATCGGGACTCAGCCTGTACCGGTTGCTGCGGCCGTTGCTTCTCGTGAGCGCGGTGGTGAGCGCGGGCCTTTTCTGGGCCGGAGAACAACTCGTTCCCCATACGAGCATGAGACGGGCCGAAATCCAGTCGGAACACGTGGACATGCAGGGAGGCCTGGGACAGCACGTCCGGTACGATGTGTATTTAAGGGGCGGGGGAGGGCGCCAGATCCACATGCGCGTGTTCGACGGAAACAGCGCCGAGGGCACGGGGATCTACGTCACCGAATTCCACTACGACGGCTCCGTCAACAGCGTGCTCACGGCGGAACGCGCCGTGTGGACGGACGGGCGCTGGCTGCTTTTTGACGGGGTGGAACGGCGGTTCCGGATCGGAGGCGGCCTGTCCGAACATATCCCGTTCGCCGAGCTGGAACCCGACGGATGGGCCGAAACGCCGGAGGACTTCCTGCGAGGGCAGAAACGTCCCGAGGAGATGAGCTACGGCGAACTCGACCAGTTGATACAGGACGTACGGCGCGGCGGGGGCGACGTGCAGGGCTACCTGGTAGACCTCAACCTGAAGATCGCCTTCCCCGGCGCGGGCCTGATCATCGTGCTCCTGGGCGGCGCGCTGGCCTCTCACCTGAGAAGGGGAGGCGTCGCGGTGGGATTCGCCCTGAGTATCGGAATCTGCTTCGTCTACTGGGGACTGCTCCGCTTTGCCCAGGCCTTCGGACACGCCGGGCTGCTTCCGCCCATGGCGGCGGCGTGGGGCGCCAATGCCCTCTTCGGACTGCTGGCCCTCATACTGCTGTTCAGGGCGCCGAAATAAGGCCGGCTCAGGCCAGTCGGAACAGCCGGGTCGCGCCCGGCTCAGGCGTGGTTCCGGAGTTCTTCCGCCTTGTCGCACCGCTCCCAGGTAAAACCCGCCTCGTTCCTGCCGAAGTGTCCGTAGGAAGCCGTGGGGCGGTATATCGGCCGCCTCAGGTCGAGACTTTCGATGATGCCCTGCGGCGTAAGGTCGAAGTGCTTGCGGATAAGCCGCGTGATCTCGAGGTCGTCGACGGTCCCCGTACCGTAGGAATTGACGTTGACCGAGACCGGTTCGGCCACGCCGATGACGTAGGCGAGCTGGATCTCGCACTTCGCGGCCAGCCCCGCGGCCACGACGTTCTTGGCCACGTAGCGCGCGGCGTAGGAGGCCGAGCGGTCCACCTTGGTCGGGTCCTTGCCCGAATAGGCCCCGCCGCCGTGGCGGCAGTAACCGCCGTAGGTATCCACGATGATCTTCCGGCCCGTCAGTCCGGCGTCGCCCTGCGGTCCCCCCGTGACAAAACGGCCCGTCGCGTTGACGTGGTACTTGATCCGGCCCGGGTCGATCAACTCGTCCGGCAGCGCGGGGCCGATCACCTCGTTGACGATATCCTCCCTGATCTGCTCGCCGGAGACGTCCGGGTCGTGCTGGGCGGCGATGACCACCGTGTCGATCCGGCTGGGCGTGCCGTCCACGTATTCCACCGTGACCTGCGACTTGCCGTCGGGACGCAGGTAAGGCGCGACGCCGTCCTTCCGGATCGACGCGAGGTTGCGGGTCAGCCGGTGAGCCAGGGTAATGGGCAGGGGCATCATCTCGGGCGTCTCGTCGGTCGCGTAGCCGAACATCATGCCCTGGTCGCCCGCGCCCTGCCGGTCCACCCCCATGGCGATGTCGGCCGATTGCTGGTCGAGGGAAACCACCACGCCGCAGGACTCCCAGTCCAGCCCGAACCCGGCGTCCGTATAACCGATGGACTTGACGGTCTCGCGGGCCACGCCCTGCACGTCCACGGAACCGTCCGTCGTGATCTCTCCTCCGACGAGCACCAGGCCCGTGGTGACGAAGGTCTCGCAGGCCACCCGGGAATAGGGGTCCTGCTCGATGACGGCGTCCAGCACGGCGTCGGAGATCTGGTCGGCGACTTTATCGGGATGGCCTTCGGTGACGGATTCGGAAGTAAAGAGGTAACCAGGTGTCATGCGTCATGCTCCTGATGAACTTGCCCGGGGACCGGGGATTTCGGTTTGAGGTACACGGTCAGACGAAAACTCCGCAAGGCGCGCCGGCCGGCCTCCGTTCCACTATGCCGGCCAACGCGGCGTGCGACGTAACGATGGTGCGCCTGAGGTCGCAGTCTTCGACCCGGGCGCCGGTTCCGATGGTGGCGTCCCGTACGGCGGTGCGCACGACGGAAGCCCGTGACGAGATGGCGACGTGGGGACCGACGACGGACCGGTGAACCCGGGCGCCGGACGCGATGTCCACGGGCGGGATGATCACGCTGCCCGGTATGCTGCGTTTCCCGCCATGCAGGTCCAGCAGCCGCCGGTTGGCCTCCAGCAGGCGGTCCGGCGTGCCGCAGTCGTACCAGTGGTCGACGTCGAAGGGAGCAAGGTGCTCGCCCTGATCCACCATCCACTGCAGCGCGTCCGTAAGCTGGTACTCGTTCCGGGTCCGGCGGCCGGAACGCACAAGGGTTTCCAGTCCCTCCATGAGCGGTCCGGGTCCGGAGAAATAATAGATCCCGGCAATCGCCGTATCGGAAATGGGACGGTCGGGCTTCTCCACCAGCCGGGTGATCCGGCCGCCTTCGACTTCCACCAGCCCGTACCGGCTCAGGTCGCCCGAAACGCGCTTTACGCCGATGGCGTTTCCCGCCGGTTCCCGGCCCAGGAAGGAGTAATCCGACAGATAGATGACGTCGCCCAGCACGACCAGGACAGGTCCGCCATCGAGCAGTCCGCGGCACTGGTACACGGCGTGGCCGATCCCGAGGGGCTCGTCCTGCACGACGTAGCGGGCCTCGAGGTCGTCCCGCCGGTCGACGAACCCGCGGATGGCGTCTCCCGAAGGGGAGATGACCAGCACGGCCTCGCGGACGCCCAGGCCGGTTACCTGGTCGAGGATGTATTCGAGTACCGGCTTGCCCGCGACGGGGACCAGGGCCTTGGGGGTTCCGGGCGTGATCGGGCGCAATCGGCTTCCACTGCCGGCAACGGGAATGATGGCTTGCATGGAACTCCCTTGCGCGTGTGCGCCCACTCCCGGCGGCACGCGCCGGGACCGAAAAGAACGGTTCAGTAAGAAACAGCGGGGCAAGGCCGCGCGCAACAGAAATCATGGGTACCGACGCCGGTCCGGGACGGGCGGGAAACCAGGGCGCGCCGCGGTTCGGTCCGATCGCGCTAGAAGATCGTGGCGAGCCAGGCGCCCAGGGCCTCCATCCTGCCGGTCAGCAGGGAGATGCGCGCCATGACCGTGTACCCGAAGGCGGCGCCGAAAGTTACCATCAACACCCAGATCCCCGCCCGGGAAACGTGGCCCAGCAGCCCCTTGTGTTCCACGGAGAAGAAGAAGTATACCAGTCCGCAGATCACGCCCAGGACGAGCACGATGTGGGAGAAGCTGGCCCCCCAGAGCAGGTTGCCCGAAGCGTCGAGCACCACGAGCGGGATCATGGTGCTCTGGACCTGGATGATGAAGTCCGAATCGAGGAAGCGGGGCAGGTTGAATCCCGCCGAGCCGCCGACGATGAAGGCCAGCGCCCAGCGGCTGAGCCAGGCCCAGCGGTCGACCAGGCGGGTGAGCAGCAGCAGGCCGAAGACGGCGGGGATGATGTAGTAGTAGTCCGGCGAACGGCCCACCGCGCCGGGCACGATCCCCGACATGAGCGAAGGGAACAGCTTGCCCAGCAGGTTCGGCACCAGGTGGTCCCAGAAACCGATCGCCATCAGGTACGCGGCGGATACGCCGACGAAGAGATGCTCGGCGAACTTGTAGAAGGGATTGTCGCGGTACAGGAAGCTGAGTATCATCAGCGTCAGGGCCGCGTCGATCCAGAGTTGCAGTGTAACGTCCATACCCGGTTCCTCTAGCGACGGCGCTCCGTCTGGCCCGTCTGGCCCGCCCGGCCCGTGCGGTCCCCCCGGCCGAGGAAGTAGGCCAGGTTGCCCAGCAGGACCAGCAGGACGATCAATACGTGGGTCACGACCTGGGGCCCCATGCGCATGGTGGCCTCCATGGTGGCGTTCCGGTAGGCCGGATACCGGTCCACGAGGGCGGACTCGTACTCGGAAGCCCCTTTCAGGCCGCCCATCAGGCCGATGAGCTGCTGGGGATAATAGGGATAGAGCTCAGGCGCCACCACGGCCGTGCCCCCGCCCATGACGGGGATCCCCGCGATGTCGCCCGCGAACTGGATCCACTCCTTCAGCCCCGGATCGCCCGCGGTCAGGCTGAGGATGATGGCGTAGTCCACCATCTCGTCGACGTCCGCGGTCATGGGCAGGTCGTCGAGCGGCGTGCCCTCCGCGTCGGCGTTGACCAGGGTCCTGAAGTTGACGACCATCGTGTTGATCGCGCCGCCCATCCCGGCCTTGTACCCCAGGTTCACGAAGTCCCTGCCGTACGATTTCTGCGGGAACTCCACGGGGAGCAGGTTGTCCGTGATCTTCTTGATCTGTCCCACCCCTTCGGGAAACAGCGTGAAGAAAGATACCTCGTGGCCCCGGGCCATCGCGTGCCGCACGAGGGCCTTGGCCATGGGATCCAGCTCGGGCGCCGTGTCCGGACCGTAATCGAAGGAAAGGAAGACGCGCGACCCGGACGGCAGCCTTTCCACCGTGTCGAAGATCGACTGGACGATGGGCGTGGGACTGTCCTGGAAACGGGGCTTGAGGAGCAGCGGGATGCAGACCGCGGCCCCGATGAGCAGGAAGATGATCCGCCGGTCGATCCGCAGGATGGAATCCGGAATCCGCATGCTCATTCCCCCCGGCCCAGGTAGTTGCGTTCGATCCCCAGGATGATGCGGAGCGAGGTCGCGATGACCCCCAGGGCGATGCCGATCATGATGGCCCGCTGGCCGGCCGTATTGGGCCAGGCCATGATCCAGTTGGCCAGGTTCGGCAGTTCGAGGAATCCCAGGCTCTCCGGCATCCAGGCCGTCAGCCACGCGCCCACGGGGGTCCTGCCCAGCAGGATGACCATGGCGGCCGACAGGAGGATGGTGGCCTCCTTCGTGCGCGCCCTGAAAGCCCGGTAGGACGCCGAGGCGACGAAGAAGGCCAGCAGGGAGAACATGGTCGCCGACAGCGGGTTATACACGCCGTCGAAGATGAAACGAAGCCAGGAACCCCCGGCCAGGATCTCCCCGCCCATCCCGTCCGGGTTGCCCACCTTGAACAGGCCGATCGCCAGGGTGACGGTGAAACCCACCAGGGTCACCACGCTGTAGGGCCAGTCGGTGGTCCGGCTGGAAACCCGTTTCAGGTGGATCTTGAGCAGGCTTCCGCCGCCGAGGATGAAGGCGAAGACCGTGATGATGGCGAAGTAGTCCGAGAAACTCTCGTAGAGCGTGTTGAAGGGCCCGCGCGTCACGAAATAGCCGGTGACCAGGACCACGCCGATGATGAAGGTGATGATGAGGGGTATTCTGCGGCGCATGGGGATTATCTGAAAAGCCAGAGCACGATGTCAGACACCGCGCGGACGGTCTCGCTTCCGGTCATGGATTCGAGGGTGGCCAGCGCGCTGCCGGCCAGGATGAATACGATGGCGATGGCCTTGCCGGCGTCCTGCCCCTTCAGACTGCCCAGCATGCGCGGCTCCTTGGACAGGTACGCGCTGGCGGCGAACAGTTCCTCCCCGATCAGCGTATAGTCGCAGGCCGCCACGAAGAAAGGCAGTTGGGGAGGCCTTGCCGTTCCCGCGATCTGTATGGCCCCGATGGAGTTGCCCGTTTCCGCCAGGATGAGTGATTCGGCGTAGAACCCGCCCAGGTAGAAGCAGGCGGCGGGCCGTTCGCGCACGATGATGCCGTCGACGGCCGCCGCGTAGGCGAACTGGGCGTCCGACACGTAATGAATGTCGTCCTCCTGGTAGGCGTCGGGGCGGCCCGCGGACAGGTAGGACTGCTGCACGGTCTCGCGCGCCACGCTCATGACGAGGGACTTGCGCACGGGCACGTGCAGCCTGGAATCGTATCCCGCGATGATGGTGGCGAGATGGCCCAGCAGGTTCATGGACGCGATGGTCTGCACCTCGTCCATGTCGTTCAGGCCGGGCACGTAGAGGATGGGCTTGCCCATCTCGGTCGCCCTGCCCACGGCTTCCTCGACCGTATCCAGTCCGGCGATCTTGCGGATGAAAAGGGGCCGGCCCGAGGCCGCCAGCACGACGTAAAGCAGAATGGCGCCCGTCAGGATGATGCCGAGGACCAGGGCCTGGGTCCGGTCCGCGTTGAACCAGCCGGATCCGGAGTCGGCCTGCGCGAGAACGGGATCCGCCTGCAGCACGGCGACGATCACCCAACACGCGAGGACCGCGCGCGACAGCGCGCTTGCGGACAGCGCGACCGCGGGGGAAGCGGAGGGTGGAACGCTGGAGGCGGCGGGAAGGGGCATCAGGACTCCACGATCTCTACGTTGGCGCGGGGCACGGTCACGGTCTCTCCGGTCGTCCTGCGGGCTTCGAGCACCCGGGCGAGCGCGCCCGTTGGAAGCCTCACGGGTTGTTCGGGCAGCGATGCCACCGTGGCGATTTCCCCGAACCAGGGTTTGCGGATCAGGCGCACCAGGGAACCGGGTTCCAGGCCGCGGGCCGCCGGGGCCGATCGATCCGGCTGTCCGCCGGCGCCGTCGGTCTTTATGTCGTCGGTCTTTATGATGATCTCGGGACGAATCACGCCGGCCCGGATCTGCGTGGCGCCGCTCATGGAGGCTTCCCGGCCCTGCAGGGACCCGATCAGTTCGAACGTGCGTTCGGCCATGGGCAGCCGCCCGAAGCCCTCGGTGACGACCACGGTCAGGCCGATGTCTTCCCCGCCGGTCACCGCGACGCCGATCTGGTATCCCAGGAGGTCGCCGATATCGTGATACTGCATGCCGCCCACCACCACGCCCGACGCGCCGACCCTTATCAACTTACGCAACGCGTCAAGGGTGATCATGGATCCACCGCAGACGATCTGTCCCGCGCAGCGTTCATCGACCATATCTTCGGCAATCTCGTCATCGGCGGACTGGACGATCGGGCGTATCGGCGCGTGCACTTCGCCTCCTATGCCGAAGATGCCCTGGATGCAGGCCCCGGCCGTCTCCACCACGACGCCCTCTCCGGGCAGGAGTTCGGTGACCCTGCCGTCGAGGTACGCGTTGATCCTCACCGGCGTCGACGGTTCCCGGATCAGCACCTGGCCGGTCACATCCGAAACCATTTCGATCGTTCCGCTTTGGGGACACCGGACGGCGGACTTGAACAGCCCGAAAATCCCCTTTGATTCGGCGATCAACTCGCCCTTTTCCACCGGTTCGTCCCGCTGCTTCAGCATGGTCCCCGGCACGTCCTCCGGCGCAATGGCCAGGGCATTGGCCACGTTGACGTTGTGCACCGGGCCGGGCAGATAGGTCTCGGCCACCACCGTATCGGGCCGTACCCGGTCTCCGACGTTCACAAGCACGTCACCCTGCAGGGGAAGGCGCCGCGTCCTGGCGACGACGGTCCCGGGCGATACGCGCAGGCCCGATGTATAGGCGTGGGCCATCAGGCGGACTCCGGATAGATGTCCAGCGCGCGGTAGCCCCTTTGCAGCAGCTCCACCCTGTCGGCCGCGTCCTCCGGCAGGTGAAGCGGCCTTCCGCGCGTATCGATGATCACGCCCACGGGACCGTTCCGGACGGTACGGGTGACCGGAGCGCCTCTGCCGGCGCCTGCGTCGAAACCCCGGGCAGGCGCGACCTCAAGGATGACCTCCTCCGATTCCCCGGCCGGGATCGAGGCCAGTTCTCCCACGGCGGCCTCGTGCGTCCATTCCGCGTCGTCCAACCGGGCCATGACCGTCGCGCACGGAGCGCCGGGCGCTCCCGTGCCCACGGGCGCGACGCACGGCCCCAGGTGGACCAGGCAGTCCCGGTCGAAAACCTCCAGCGCCGCGGTCTCGTGCACGGTGGAGAGGACCCCCAGGTGAGGCATCATGAAGATGCTGTCCACCGCCAGGTTCGTGATGCCTTCGGGCTGGAAGGCGTCCACCATCATCAGCGCGGCCTGCGACCGTCCCGGCGCATGGGAAAGCACGCCCCCGCTGCCGATGATCAGGTCCAGGCTCATCAGGTCGACCAGGGTCTGGCCGCCCGTCTGCTGGTCGAAGGTGTCCGATATCGTTCGGAGCTGTTGCACGCCTTTCAGTTCCACGGCGAAGTTCCTGTGCTGCTCGAAAGCCAGGCGCAGGGCCTCCCGCGCCACGGCCTGCTCGATGATCAGCTCCTCCATGGTCTGGGGGATGCTGGTGGGCCGGATCATCTTGTTGCCCATGCGGTCTTTCAGGTCGGCGTCGGCCATATCGAAGGGCAGCCACCGCGCGATGGCCTCAAGCCCCGCCTCCGTCAACACGTTGGAAATGCTGTAGCTCATGCCGAGATTGGCGCTGACGGTCCGGTTGAAAGCCCCTCCGAAGACCGAAAACACGTCGGTGGTCGCCCCGCCGATATCGACACCCAGCACGTCTGTCGCGTTTCGTTCCGCGACGACCCGCACCAACCTGCCCACGGCGCCGGGCGTGGGCATGATGGGCACGTGGGTCCACGCCATCAGTTCGCCGTATCCGGGCGCCTGGGCCATCACGTGCTCCATGAACAGGGTATGGATCTGTTCCCGGGCGGGGCCCAGGTTCTCCGCCTCGAGCACGGGCCGCAGGTTGTCCACCCGGCTGAGCTCCGTCCGTTCGGCCAGAATCCGCTCGATCTCCCCGCGGGCGTCGACGTTCCCGGCGTAGATGACCGGCAGATCGTAGCCGCTTCCCAGCCGGGGCCTCGGGTCCGCGGCGGAGATCAGCTCGGCCATCTCGACCACGTGGGACTTCGTGCCGCCGTCCACGCCGCCGGACAGCAGGATCATGTCCGGGCGGAGCTGCCGGATGCGTTCGATGCGCTCGTGGGGCAGGCGCCCGTCGTTGGACGCCAGTGTCTCCATGACGATGGCGCCCGCGCCGAGGGCCGCCCGTTCGGCGCTCTCGGCGGTCATGCTCTTGACCACCCCGGCCACCATCATCTGGAGCCCGCCGCCGGCGCTGCTCGTCGAGACGTAGAGGTCCACCCCGCGGCCGCCGTCCGCCGGCGAGACGATCCGGTCCCCGTCGAGGATCTCGCGGCCGGACTGCTCCTCCACCTCGCGTACCGCGTTGAGCACGCCCCGCGTGACGTCCTCGAAGGGCGCCTCCACGGTCGTCGGCGCTTCGCCGCGAACGACGAGACGGTAGGCGCCGGACCGCTTTTCGATGAGGATGGCCTTGGTCGTCGTGCTGCCGCAGTCCGTGGCCAGAATGACGTTGACGTCCGATGGATCGGTCATGGATATCCGCCCTGCCCGGCGCAAATCTCCCTGTTGGCGCGTGGGCGGCCGGACCCGCCCGTTTCCGCGATGCCGGTCCGCATGTTCAGCCGGCCTCGGAAGCATGGTGCTCTATGCGCTGGATCAGGAACTCCACGTTTTCCCGGCGCTCGATGGCCTCGGCGATCCGGTCGTAGTCCGAGGCATCCACCACCATGTGAATGAAGGGGCTCAGGAAAGCCATGAACTGGCCGCCCAGAAACGACAGGGGCTTCATGGATTCCAGGAAGAGGACCGCGGGCGCGGTGAGCTCGCGCGCGACCACGGCCTCGGCGATCCGGTCGAGCAGGGCCTGCTGTTCCGCCCGGTTTTCGTCTGTATCGCTCATGCCCGATCCCCTTCCGCCTTGACGGAGTGTCCCGCCGCACCGGCCTGAACGTCCCGCCGCACCGGCCTGAACGTCCCCGCCACGGCGGCCTGAACGTCCCCGCCGCACCGGCCTGAACGTCCCTGCCGCGCTAGTCGATCACGGATTCCGGGCCCGCGTGCTTGCCGATCCATTCGCGCAGGGGGATGTCTTCGGGCAGGGGCGACGTAAAGCCGTGGCCTCCCGACGGCCCGGCGCCCAGGAGCTGCCTGCGGATGGGGTCGCTGCGTTCCATGTAGTGATCCACGGTCATGTTGTCCCGGGGACGCAGCCAGCGGTAACTGTAGCCGTAGAACATCACCTTGCGGGTGATATCGGAATAGTTGATACCGGACGCGTGCCAGAGGCGGCGGTCGAAAAACACGGCGTCGCCGGGCGCGGCCTGGATCGGAACGGCCCCTTCCGGGTCCAGCTCGGTGTCATCGGGAAAATCGATCGCTTCGCGCCGGTGGCTGCCCGGAACGGCGTGGAAATTGCCCCGGTCGGTCGCCGTGCAGTCGCTCAGGAAGAAAGCCACCTTCAGCGACACCCTTGGGCGGGGCGTGGTCTCCAGGTCGATATTCAGCCGGCCGCTGTCCTGGTGCCAGCCCAGGCGCCGCTTTTTGGGCTTCTGGTCCGCCGGCCAGGGCGGCGAGACGATCAAATGGGAGTGATAGAGCTGTATGTGCCAGCCGAGAATGCCCCAGACCTTGGGGAAGGTCTTCGGCCAGTCGAGCAATTCCAGCAGGAGATCGTCCCGGCCGATGATGTCGAAGTGGTTCAGGACACTGTAGGCGCTTTTGCCCTCCGTCGCCCGGCGCTCCCGGTCGATGCCGTCGGCGATGCGGTTCAACGCTTCGACCATGTCGCCCGGCAGGACGTTCTCCACGATGAAGTAGCCCTGTTCGTCGAAGAGACGCCGCTCTTCGTCCGTCAGGCGGTAGGCAAGGCAGGAAGAGTCCATGAAAGTCCTCCGGGTTCGGAGCGCGGCAACGAACGCATCGTACTTTTGTTTTTTAACCTCTCACAACCCGCCGGTCAACCCCTTTGAAGAACGGACCGGGTCGCACCACCGGACCGGCACGCCGCCGGACCGGTCAAGCTTTCCGGACCTCGAAGACCGCACGGGTCTCGGGACTCTCGGCGTATCCGATGCGAACGGCCCGCGCCTTCAACCGGTGCGCGCCGGCGTCGAGGCGGAGCGGTTCAGTGTACAACAGCCAGTGGGGGTTTTCCCCCGCGTCGAAGGTATAGGCGATGGATGCGCCCTGCGTGGCGCAGTGAAGCTGCAGCAGCATGGGTCCCTGGAACGAGCCGCCTTCCAGGGCGGGTTCCATCCCCGGACTTTCCGGGCACACGGGCACGCAGACTACGGGGGCGGTCTCGGGCTGGCGCCCCTCCGGATACCAGTTCCGGACCATCTCGCTTTCGGATATCCGGCCCATGTCGCCCACCTCGTCGAGCCAGCCATCGAGCGCCTTGCGCATCCGCTCCAGGTCGCTCCTCACCCGAGGGTCCCCGGCCAGGTTGTCGGTCTCATTCGGATCCGTATCCGTATCGTAGAACTCCTCGACGGGCCGGGGGTAACGGAACAGGGCCGACTGGGCCTCGTCCAGGCCGCCTTCCAGGTGCAGCCGCCAGATTTCCTGCATGATCGGATGACGGTTCCGGTACGGTATCCAGGAGAGGTACGGGAGGTCCGGCCGGTAGTTCCGGATATACTTGTACCTGCCGTCCCGCGCGGCCCGGACCATGTCGTAGGACACGTCGTGGCGATCCCGGCTGGCGAAGACGTACCGGCGCGGAGCACGGGCCTGCTCCCCGAGGAAGGCGCGGCCCTGGATATGGTGGGGGATCCCGACGCCGGCGAGGGACAGCATGGTGGGCCCCAGGTCGATCGTGCTGACCAGGTCATCGCGCACCTGTCCCCCTCCCAGGTCCGGGCCCCGGGCGATCAGCGGGACGTGAATGCCCGCGTCATAGGGCCAGCGCTTGCCGCGGGGCAAGGGGCCATGGTCGCTCCAGTTGAACACGTACGTATCGCCGGCGAGCCCGTCCGCTTCAAGCTGGCCGAGCAGGATTCCGAATTCCCGGTCATTATGGGCGATATGGGTATACATGCGGGCCAGCGCCTCCCTGACCTTCGGCGTGTCGGGCAGGTGGGCCGGCGGCTCGATGCCGTCGGGATCGAATTCCGGCGCCGGGCACTTTTCCGGCCACATCCCGCTTTCGTGGCTGCGCATGAGGTTGAAGACCGCGAAGAAGGGCTGGCCGGGATCGGGGCGGTTGCGCCAGTGGGCGTCCTCGCCGAGGTCGTCCCAGGCCGTCCGCGGCGGCTCGAACTGGTAGTCGGTCTTGAAGTTGTTCGTGCAGTAGTAGCCCGCCGCTCGCAGGTATTCCGTGAAGCACTTGACGTAATGGGGCACCACCGCGGAGTAGGGCGTGGGCATCTCCGGGGTATCGGGGTGCACGTGGGTGGTCCGCATGTGGTGCGTGCCGATGGAGGTGGCGTACATCCCGGTGATGATCGCCGAGCGGGCCGGCGCGCAGACCCCCGACGTGGAAAAGCAGCGCGTCCACCGGCAACCCCCGGCGGCGAAGCGGTCCACGTTCGGCGTACGGGCGACCGGATCTCCGTAGCACCCGTAGTATGGACCGGTGTCTTCGAAGGAGATCCACAAGATGTTCGGTCTGGACCGTGGCGGCACTTGGTCCTCTCGTTCGTCGGATGTCGGTTTTCACTTAGCGTGTTGAACTACATTTCATTGATCTATACAGCCGGGAGGCCATGCATCGAGCGAGGCGTCACCGACCCGATCACAGCCCCATTACCGTCTCCTCCGCAAGCTGATCCACGACCGCCTTCAGATCGCCCGTTCGCCCATGCGCCCTGAGCTGGCGGTCCGCGCTGCTTCCCTCGGCGAGCATGACGCGAATGTACTCGATCTCCTCGCGGACGCCGAGGGGGTCCACCACGTCGTCCAGGATCTCCAGCAGTTCCCCGATGAGGTCCCGAACGGGCGCTTCCTCTTCCTTGCCGAAGTCGACCAGTTTGCCGTCCAGTCCGTCCTTGATGGCGCGCCACTTGTTTTCGGCCACCAGGTCGCGCCGGTAGTAGCGCCACGACTGGTTCTCGCGACGCAACGTGATGAGCTTGGCCACGACCGCCCTGACCAGGGCCACGATGGCCACCACTTCGTCGATGCGGGTAATGCAGTCGCAGATGCGCAGTTCGATCGTGGGGAAACGGGGATGGGGCCGCACGTCCCACCAGATCTTCGTGGGTTCGTCCATGCAGCCGGTCTTGATCATCGTCTGGACGAAATGGTCGTACTCGTCGGCCGAATTGAAACGGTCGGGGATGCCGGTCCTGGGCAATTCGGAAAACACGACGCTGCGGTAGGACTTGAGCCCGGTGTTGTCGCCCATCCAGAAGGGGGACGAGGAGGAAAGGGCCAGGATGTGGGGCATGAAGTAGCTGATCTGGTTCATGGTGTCGATACGCAGTTCCCGGTCGGGTATGCCGACGTGGATGTGCATGCCGAAGATCAGCAGGCGGCGGGCGACGTACTGCAGGTCGGCGACCAGGCTCTTGTACCGGTCCTTTTCCGTGACCTCCTGCTCCTGCCAGCGGGAAAAGGGATGGGTGCCGGCCGCCACGATCCGGTGGCCGCTTTTTTCCGCGATCTCGCAGACCATGCTTCTGAGCCGGGTCACCTCGCGGCGCACTTCCTTGATGTCCCGGCACACTTCGGTACCCATCTCCACCTGGGACTGCAGGAATTCCGGCTTGACCTGGTCGCGGAAGACCCGTTTCCCCTTTTCGAGAAACTCGGAGATGTAGGACGTCAGTTCCCGCGATTCGGGGTCGATGATCTGGTACTCTTCTTCGACGCCGAGGGTCATTTCTTCGAGATTCATGGCACGAGTCTTTCCAGGTATCCGGGTCCGGTGGGCAGACCGCGGCTATCCTGTCCAAAAACGGAATTGCGAAAGTCGGGCTAGATCACCCCCTGGTCTGAATCCACAGGGGATTACATACGAAAGGTACATCCAGATCCTGTAGTGACCACAGGAAAAGGGCCTGGGGTACATCAAGACCTTTCATGGACCCTACGCGCGCGACTTTCGCGATCCGAACCAGACGCCCGCGGCCCCGATCAGCGGGTTGAGCCAGCTGAACCATGCCGGATGGCGGGCGCCTGCGGTCGCCTCCATCATCGACACGTCGTCGGGACGCGGTCCCGCCGCCATGTCCACCGGCATCAGGGCCTGCACCACCCCGAGCACGATCACGAGGGCGATCAGTATCGCGGCGGCCCTGGCATCGTGGCCCATCCTGGCACAGACCTTCCCGCCGAAACACGCCGCCGCAAACCCGAGCACGATCGAACCCAGCGACCAGTAGCCGGATACTACCCACGAATCCGGCCGGAAGGCATGCGTGGGTCCCAGCATCACCCACAGAAGCGAGAAGAGTACGAAGAGCACGGCGGCCATGGCGATATAGCCGGCGATGGCCGCGAGGATGTTCCTGAGCATCATGTTCCTCCCTGAAATTGAGCAGTGTTGTCCTACGAGGTAAGAGCCGAAAAAAACTATGTAAAGCGTGGATCGCGTTTTAACAAGTAAATCGGCAGGGCTAGCCCGGATTCAATTCCACGGGCTCTCCCGAGTCGATGGACGCGTGTACGGCGTCGATGACCCGCATGTTGCCCAGGCTGTTCTCCGCGGGGATCCGGTGCGGCCGGCCCGATTCGAGACAGTCGCACAGGTGGCGCAACTGGTCGGTGAACTGAAATACCGGGGCGAACCGGATGGTCCGCTCCTCGCCGTCGTGCTGCCTGATCTCCAGCGCCACCGGGCGGTCTTCGTTGTTCCAGGCCATATCCATCCGCATGTAGCCGCCGGTCCCGTACACTTCGAACTCCTGGGAACTGTGGCAGCGGAAGGAAAAGACGCACTGCGCGCTGATCTCGCCGGGGAACTCGAACTGCGCCGCGACGGATTCCGGGACCCGGGAACGCTGGCCGTAGTGGCCGCGCGCATGGACCCGTTCCGGTTCGCTTCCCGCGATGAACCGGGCGTGATGAATGCAGTAACAGCCCAGGTCGTAGGTGGCCCCGCCCCGCTTCTCCCGGTTGAACCGCCAGTTGTAGTCGGGCCTCAGGTTCCGGGGATCGACGGCGGCGGTGAACGTGCTGCGGATCAGCCTGACCGGGCCGATCTCGCCGGCTTCGACGAGTTCCTTCGCCTTGAGATGGCACGGGTGGTGGCGGAACTTGAAGGCCTCGGCCAGCAGGACGCCGTGCGCCCGCGCCGCTTCGATCATGTCCTCGCATTCGGCCGCCGTCGAGCTGATGGGCTTTTCGCACAGAATCGCCCTGACCCTGCCCGTCCGCGCGGCCCGTATGGCGATGTCGGCGTGGGAGTTTCCCCAGGTACAGATGGAGAGGATATCGATCTCTTCGCCGTCCAACATGCGTTCCAGATCGGTGTAGCGGCCGGATACGCCGAAGGTCCCGCCGAACCTGTCCAGCGCGTCTTCGGAGACGTCGCAGATCGCGGCGAGTTCCGCTTCGGGGGCCTCCCGGGCCGCCCTGCCGTGACAGTGCGCGATGCCGCCCGCGCCGACGATGCCTACCTTGAGGGCCATGGCCGTCCTCCCTGTTCAACGGTGTAAGCGTCCCGCACAATGCAGATCGGACCTGATCCGCGCCCGGCCGCTACGGTTATTCTCCCGATCGGACCTGTCGCGCGGCTGCCGGGACGCGCTGAAAAGACGGCCGCGCACCTCTCGCGCGACTTCGACTCCCGGGACACGCTTAAAAGACGCCCGCGCGACGATGCGGCAGTCAACCCCGCCGTTTCAGATCCACCATCATCGCCGCCGGGCCCACCAGGAACAACGCGTACAGCGGCGCGTTCACGATTTCCATCAGGCGCATCACCGTCTCCGCCAGCGCCACGATAAAAACCACCGCGACGCGGCCGCCGCGCGAGGAGACGGTGGTGGCGGGGTCCGTGACCATGAAGAAGGCCATGAGTTGGTACATGGGGCCGGTGATGGGTGCCACTTCGGACAGGAAAGGCGTCCCGGTCATCAGGGATCGCGCGTACGCGAGCGCGACAAAAGACGCGGCGTAGGTGAAGGTGACGTGAAACCGTTTCGCCCGCCACAGGATGACCGATCCCAGCACCCAGATCACGGCCATGGCCCAGAGGTCGTTCCCCCACTGCTCGCTCAGAGCGGCCACCACGCCCGGCGCCGCGAAGAGCACCACGCATAGGCCCAGGTTGGATGGATTCCAGAGGTGCCGCCCCCGGTAGCGCAGCACGTATTTGGACATGATGGAGAGCAGGCTGGCGACGGCATAGGGCCAGAGGGAAAGCGATCTCAGCAGAATGCCGCAGCTGATCCCGGTGATGTACGCGCTGGCCGGGTTGAGCCACTTCCCGGTCAGCAGGCGGCCCAGGGCCAGCTCCGCGGCCAGGGCCACGGCGATCGCGGTGAAGAGCTGCGACAGGTCGTGGAGGAATCCCACGTATATCTGGCCGAAGACCAGGATCAGCGTGATCAGGCCGGAGGAAAGGTACCTCGGGTCGATCTGGAATCCCGCCCCGGTCGGCGCTCCCGCACTTTCCGGCGAACCGCCCGCGCCTGCCGCGCTGGCCGCGTCGGCCTTCGAATCGCTCATCATGCCTCCGGTTCCATTACGGTGTGCAGCCGGTTCAATTCAGGGTCCTCCAGCGTCTGTACCGCCCCGCTCGGCCAGCGGATTTCAACGCGTTCGATCTCCGTGGCGTCTCCCAGGCCGAAGTGACGCCTGCGCTGGCTCTGGGCGGCGAATCCGGCCCCGGCCGTCACGACCTGGAGCTGCTGCCGGCCGTCCAGGAAGACCCTGACCTCCGCGCCGATGGCGCTGGCGTTGCTCCGCGCGCCCTTCAGTTCGAAGGAAATCCACGCGTTGCCCGGCTCGACGTCATTCCGGTACAGGACCAGGGGGCCGTCCTGGTTGGCCACCACCACGTCCAGCGCGCCCCGGTTGAACAGATCGGCCAGCGCGACGCCCCGGCCGTCGTACCGGTCGTTTACGCCGACGGCTTCCGCCACGTCGTAGAAGCGCCCCGCGCCGTCGTTCAGGTAGAGGCGCGACCGCTCATAGCCCGACAGGCTCTGGTCTCCCATGGGGGCCCAGTTCCGCACGTCCTGGAAGATGTTGTTGTTGCCCATGGCGACGCGCGACATCTCGTACCAGTAGTCCTTGTCCGGGTCGGCCGAGACGAAGCCGTTGGTCACGAACAGGTCCACGGACCCGTCGTTGTTCAGGTCGCCGAACTGGGCGCCCCACGCCCACCCGGCGTCGGCGATCTCCCCCTCAGCGATATTGATCATGCGGCCGTTCTCGGCGATCAGGTTGCGCCGGAGATTGTTGCCCTGGAAGAGGTATCCGCGCTTCGAGATATTGGTTACGTAGACGTCCGCCCGGCCGTCGTTGTACAGGTCGCCGAAGGCCACGTTCATGCCGCTCTTGGACGTCTCCTCGAGCGTGGTGCCGGCGAGTTGCTCGAAGCGCTTCCCTTCCATATTGATGAAGAGCACCTCGGGACCGTAGTCGTTGGCCAGGTACAGGTCCGGCCAGCCGTCACCGTTCAGATCCGCCGCGCCGACGGACATGGTCCACCGCGTGCAGTCCGCCCCGTAAGCGTCCGTGACGTCCTCGAAGCGCCCGTTCCCCCGGTTCAGGAAGAGATAGTTGCGGCCTCCGTTGTTCGCGTACTCGAAACTCTCCTGCATGATCTTTGTCGTCGTAACCTGCCACAGGTCATGGACTTCCGAGAAATAACCGCCCACGTATAGGTCGATGAGGCCGTCGCGGTCCACGTCCGTCCACACCGCGCTGTTCGCGTTCATCCACCGGTCCAGGCCAGCCGCGCCGGTCACGTCCGAGAAAGCAACTCCGCCCTGGTTCCGGAACAGGCGCTGGCGCCCCCACCGGTAGACGAACACGTCCTCGAACCCGTCGTTGTCGAAATCCCCCCAGACCGACCCCATGGAAACGCCGCCGGAGCCGTTCACGTCGGCAAGGCCCACCTCCCCGGCGACCTCCTCGAATCCCCCGTCGCCCAGGTTCCGGTACATGGCGTTCGGCGCGCCCTTGCGGCTGCGGGTCGCGTACAGGTCCTGCCACCCGTCGTTGTCGTAGTCCATCACCGAGACGGATGCGCCCAGGGCCGTCAGGTGGGGCATGATCGGGTCGAGCGCCGGATCAAGCGCCGGTTTCGCGTGCATGAACTCTATGCCCGCCTCCGCCGTCGCGTCGGTCAGGCGGAACCCGTACCGCCCCGCGACGGTCTCGTCCGAATCGCGCGCCAGCCAGCGGTCGAGGACGAAGGGCGTAGCCAGCAAAATGATGAACAGTGCGGTTAATGCGGGCCGTATCGAAGATGGCGAGGCTGATGACATGGCCTGTAGAGGTCTGGACAGAACGGATGGACCGGATCATCCAGCGGGAGGATGAAGGAATGTCACAGGTGTCTTGAGTGCCCGAAACGCGCGTTCAAGGTAGAAGCCGAACGGGCTGCTGTCAAGATGGATTGACAAGGCGGCCACAGGGGGTATAAACTCAACATTGCCTGTACTGACAGGCTGCTTCGACCATCCACCAGGCGTTCATTTCCCACCGATCTGGAGCAAACATGGCCACCAACCGCATACGCACGTCACTTTCCGTCCTGCTGTTCCTGTCTTTGCAGATGGTATCCGCGAATGGGTATGCCCAGACCTCCCTGCTGGACCGCATCCTGGAACGGGGCGAGATCCGCATCGGGACGACGGGCGACTACAAGCCATTCACCTATCTGAACCCGGAGACGGGAGACTACGAAGGCCTGGACATCGACGCGGCCCGCTTGCTTGGTGATGCGCTCGGCGTCCGCGTCCGGTTCGTGCCCACGACCTGGAGCAACCTGTCCGACGATACGCGGAACGGCCGGTTCGACCTGGCCATGGGCGGGATCACCCGGACGCTCGAGCGGCAGAAGACCCTGGCCCTCACCGGTCCCTACGTTACCATCGGCAAGTCGCCCCTCATCAGGAAGGCCGACCGGGACCGTTTCACGGGCATGGAAGCCATCGACCGGCCCGGGGTACGTATCGGCGCGAACTACGGCGGCACGAACGAGGCCTTCGTACGCGCCAACATCAGGCGGGCCGAGATCGTCATGTTCGAGAACAACCTGGACGTTCAACCGGCCGTGGCGGCCGGCGAGGTGGACGTCATGTTCACGGACAACGTGGAGGCGGTGATCTACGCGAGGCAGAACCCCGTGCTTTACGCCGTGAACCCGGACGAGCCGCTGACCCGGGAAGATATCGGCTACATGACCGTCCGGGACGATCAGCCCTTTCTCAACTGGCTGAACCTCTGGCTCTACCAGATGGAACAGAAGGGAATGATGGACGAATTGCGGGGCAAGTGGATCGGCGCGTATTGACATAACGCGTACTGACACATTTTGTATTGCGATGCCCCCTTCCCTTCCCTATCTTAGGTGCGGCTGTGTTCAAAGCGGAATCATGCAAAAAGGAGCAGGATTTTGGCCGGCGCCGCGGACTATAACGACGATTTGTTTTTCGACGACGTCGACCTGGACGCCCACAGCGCCAGGACGGTCGACTCCGAGGCCATCGAGTTTTTCCCCACCGACTACCGCATCGGCCGGACCAAGTACATCTTCGTCACCGGAGGCGTCATGTCCGGCGTGGGCAAGGGCGTCTTCAGCGCTTCGCTCGGGCACCTGCTCAAGCATTACGGATTCACGGTCTCCCAGATCAAGATCGACGGCTACCTTAACCAGGACGCCGGCACCATCAACCCCTACCGGCACGGGGAGGTGTTCGTACTCGAAGACGGTACCGAGTGCGACATGGACCTGGGCACCTACGAGCGCTTTCTCGACGATGAACTGAACCGGAACAACTACATCACTTCCGGAAAGGTCTACCGGATCATCCTCGACAAGGAGCGGCGGGGCGAGTACCTGGGCCGCGACGTGCAGGTCGTGCCCCACGTGACGGGGGAGATCAAGAACCTGATCCGGACGAAGGCCCACGAGGGGCCCTACGACATCCTGGTCGTCGAGATCGGCGGCACCGTCGGCGATATCGAGAATATCCATTTCATCGAAGCCGCCCGCGAGATGCTCTACGACGAAGGGCGGGACAACGTCCTGTCGGCCCACGTCACGCAGGTGCCCTACAACGAGTCCGCGGGGGAACTGAAGACCAAGCCCACGCAGCACAGCGTCAAGGCCCTGCTGCAGCTGGGCATCCAGCCCGATATCGTGGTCTGCCGCTCGGCCATTCCGCTGAACAGCAGCGTCCGCCAGAAGATCAGCCTCTTCTGCAACATCGCCGAGGACCGCGTGGTCAGCAGCCCGGACACGGATTCCATTTACCGGGTGCCCACCCTGCTCGACCGCCAGCAGACGGTCCAGATCGTCGCCGAGAAGCTCAACGTCAATTTGCCGCAGCGAACGGACCAGCGGCCGCAGATGTTCGACATCTACCTCAAGTACCTGTCCAGAAGCCACCCCGAAGTGCGCATCGCCATAACCGGCAAGTACACGGCCCTCCACGACTCGTACGTGAGCATCCTCAACGCCCTGGACCACAGCAAGGTCGCCGTGGGCGTGGAGATCGCCACCGAGTGGATCGACACGACCGAATTCTCCAGTGACCAGCCGCTGGACAAGGGCATGCTGGACGGTGTATCCGCCATGATCGTGCCCGGCGGCTTCGGCGAGCGCGGCGCCGAGGGCAAGATCCGGTTCATTCAGCACGCCAGGGAGCACGGCCTGCCGTTCCTGGGCCTGTGCTACGGATTCCAGCTGGCCGTGGTGGAGTTCGCGCGCAACCAGTGCGGGCTGCTGGAAGCCGCCCACGCGGAATTCGACGCGGAGGCCGAAACCCCGGTCATCTACCTGCTGCCCGACCAGCGGAAACTGGCCGGCATGGGCGCCACGATGCGGCTGGGAGGACACGAGGTGAAGGTGAAAGCGGGCACGGAGGCCCACCGCTGCTACGGATCGGAGTCGGCCGTGGAGCGGTTCCGCCACCGGTACGAGTTCAACAACCAGTACAGGGAACTCATCGAGCACAAGGGCATGGTGTTCTCCGGCATGACGCCCGACGAAGAGATCATGCAGATCCTTGAAATCCCCACGCACCCCTTCTTCGTAGGCACGCAGTTCCACCCCGAACTGACCAGCCGTCCATACAGGCCCCATCCCTTGTTCAGGGGACTGGTACAGGCTGCTTTGAATTACGCGGAATCAGGAGAAAACCGGCAGGTGGCCCTGGGGGCCGGACAGGCGGAATAGGCGGACCAGGCGGACCGGCGGACTATGCGGACCGCTGGATTACGCGGACCGGCGGACCGGCAACTTGGCGGAATATGCGGGCTGCCGGACCACGCGGACCGGGCGGACCGGCGGGCTGGCGGACCGGCGGCTTTGCATACAGGATGAGCGTCCGGCCGGTGGTGCGGCGAGGCTCAGCCGGCCTGCTTCGTCAGTCTGGATTTGATGCGGGCGGCGGTCCGCCGGTGCACCACGTTGCGCTTGACAGCTTTATCCAGCTTGGAACAGGCCTGGCCCAGGAGCGCGGGCGCGGCCTCGGCATCCGTATTCTCACGCAGGCGTTTGATGGCGGTCCGGAGGGCGGACCTGACCGTGGCGTTGCGCCGCTGGCGCACGCTTTCCTGGCGCAGTCGCTTTTTGGATGAAACGAGGGTGGGCAACTTTTATCCCCTTATGCACTGAATCGACAAGACACCGCATGGCGTTCCGGCCGATGCGGCCTGTTGGCCGGTTCGAACCATTCCTTTGAAACCAGCCCCAAATTACCTGGCGAGCCGCCGTATGTCAAGGTTAATTTGGCCGCGCTGCGCGATGGCCGGCGACACGAAACGACCGGTGTCCAGCGCCTTGAAACCAGCGTACGGGAACCTGCCCGGCGTACAGGAACCTGACCGGCGTACGGGAACCTGCTCAGTGTAAGGAAAACCCTTCCCATGACCGCGCAACCGTCGGAAATCGAGGAAAAACTCAAGGCGCTGCCCGGCAAGCCGGGCGTGTACCTGATGAAAGACGCCCGCTCGCGCATTATCTACGTGGGCAAGACGCGCGCGCTGCGCCAGCGGATACGCTCGTATTTCCAGAAAAACCGTCTTACCGGGCCGAAGGCGGTCGCCCTGGCCAGCCGGATACATGACTTCGACTACCTGGCCACCGAATCCGAAGTCGACGCGCTGCTCCTGGAAGACCATCTCATCAAGGAACACAAGCCGCGCTACAACGTGATGCTGCGCGACGACAAGTCCTTCCCCTTCATCATGCTGACCAACGAGGCCTTTCCCCGGGTCGTCGTCACCCGCAACGTCAGGCGGGACGGGGCCCGGTACTTCGGACCCTACACCAACGTGAAGGCCATGCGCAGGACCATCGACCTCGTGCGCAAGGTCTTCCCCCTGCGCACCTGCCCGAGCGCGAAAGCCTGGCCGTCCATGGACCGGCCCTGCCTGGACTACTACATCGACCGCTGTCCCGGGCCGTGCAAGGGCCACATCGGAGAGGCAGGCTACGGCGAGATCATCGACCAGGTGTGCCAGTTTCTCTCCGGGCGGACGAAGGATCTCCTGAAACAACTGAAGGAACGCATGGCGAGGGCGTCGGAGCAACTGCAGTTCGAACTGGCGGGGCGCATCCGCGACCAGATCGTCGCCATCGAGAAAACGACCATCCGGCAGCGGGCCTTCTCGAGCAGGGAGGTGGACCGGGACATCATCGGGCTCGCGCGCAGCGGTACCGACGTCTGCGGGGCGGTCCTGCAGGTCAGGGAGGGCAAGCTGCTGGGCAAGGAACACTTCTTCCTGACGGCGCCGGAGGAGTCGACGGAACCGGAGACGCTGGGCGCCTTCCTGACCCAGTACTATCTCACCGCGCAACTGTGGCCCGACGAGATCCTGCTGGCCGGCGAACCGGACGGGATCGAAGCGTTCCGGGAATGGACGGCCCGGCAGCGGGGGTCCAGAGTCGACATCGCCGTGCCCCGGCGGGGCGACAAGGCCGCCATGGTCCGGCTGGCCGTACAGAACGCCGAACTGCAGCTGACTACCCACGCGCTGAAGCGGACCGAAGCCCGGGTCCGCCGCAGCATCCCCGCCTCGGTCGGATCGCTGCGGGAGATCCTCGGACTCGAGGTGCCGCCGAGGCGCATCGAGACCTTCGACATTTCCAACATACAGGGTTCGGACCCGGTGGCGTCCATGGTCTGTTTCGTGGACGGCCGCCCCCGCAAGTCCGACTACCGGAAGTTCAAGGTAAGGGACGTGATCGGTCCCAATGATTTCGCCATGATGCAGGAAGTGGTCGGCCGGCGGTACCGGCGGTTGCTCGACGAGAACAAGCCCCTGCCCGACCTCGTGCTCATCGACGGCGGCAAGGGGCAGTTGTCCAGCGTCCGGCAGGTCCTGAACGAACTCGGCCTGGTCGACCTGCCCGTCGTCGGCCTGGCGAAGCGGCTGGAGGAAGTCTTCCGCCCTGGCCAATCCGAACCGATCGTCATTCCAAGGTCTTCTCCCGCCCTGAAGATGCTCATGCAGGCCCGGGACGAAGCCCACCGTTTCGCCGTCACCTTTCACCGGCAGCGACGGGGAAACCGGATGATCCGGTCCGAATTGGACAATATCCCCGGGGTGGGGCCTAAGCGAAAACAGCAGCTGATCCTGGCCCTCGGGTCCGTGGACAACATCAGGAAATGCACCGAGGAGGAACTCAGGTCGGTCAAGGGCGTCGGCAAAGACGCGGCGCGGAAGGTCTACCGGTATTTCCATCCGGGAAGCTCCTGACGGACTCGATCGGCCCCCGCGAACGCCGTGCGGACCGGCAGATTCAGATTGCGCGGGAGGGGGTGACGGCATAGTTTTGCTGTAGCCGGGGCCGGGTTTAAGTTTGAATGTTCCCGGTTGGATTTTGAATACTCAATAGAAGAAATAAAAGCCATTCGATTCCGGAATTTTTGAGCAGATCGATGACGACGTCTCGCACATAAGCGCGGTTCTGGAGGATACATACGTGGGCAAGGTCCTGAGGTCATACGAGTTGCTGGAAGAACGCATGAAGGAAATCTACTTCGACTTCTACCGGGAGACGTACCGGGAGGGCACGGCGCTCGACAACAAGACCAAGGAGCTGATCGCCATCGCCGCTTCGCTGAGCGCGGGATGCCAGAACTGCCTGGAAGGTCATCTCAAGAAGGCCATGAAGTACGGCGCCGACGGCTCGGAGATCCGGGAAGCCGTGGCCATTGCCGTTGGCGTGGCGGCCGCCACGATCGTCGACCGCAGCGACCTGGCGAATTTCGAGATGAATTTCAACGAGCTGCTGAAGAAGGCGGCCGGGACGGAGAAGGCGGAGAAGGCGGAGAAGGCGGAGAAGGCGGCCGGCAAGACCTGAGCTGCCCCGCACCGGGTGCGTCCATGCCGGCCGTCCCGGGGCGGCTGGCCGATTGGTGTGGATCAGGATCAATCCGAATGGAGGAAAGCGTGAGAAGGATATCAACGACCTGCTTGTGTGCCCTGATCGCCGTGGCCGCCGTCCTGTCGCCCGTACGGGCACAGACCGCGGAACAGGGCGCGGCATCGCTGACCGAGGACGAGAAGAAGATCGTCGCCTACATCATGGCACAGGTCGCCGAGTCCAAGGCGGGCAAGCCGAACTTCGGACCGGAAACGGCCATGGCCGTGTACAGGGAACTTGGGATCCAGGTAACCCCGGACATGGTTCCGCGCGTACGGGCGGCCGTCGTGGCCGAGTTGAAAGCGATCGAAGCGCGGCTCATGCTGAAAGAGGAAAGCGCCGCGCCGGGCTTCAACCTGCCGGTCCTGGGCGGTGGAGAGGTGAGCCTGGCCGCCCTGAAAGGCAAGGTGGTCGTGGTCAACTTCTGGGCCACCTGGTGCCCGCCCTGCATCAATGAAATGCCGGTGCTGAACGACCTCTACGTGGCGTACAGGGACCAGGGGGTCGAGGTGCTGGGGCTTTCGCTGGACGAAGAGGGCCTTCCCATTACGAAACCCTTCGTGGAAAAGCTCGAGGTAACCTATCCCATCGTCGAAGCGGACCGCAAGACCTACCAGGCCTACGGCAACGTGCTGACCATTCCCCATACCTTCGTGATCGATCGCAAAGGCACCGTGACGAAGCGGTTCGTCAACAACCAGACGAAAGACGCCTTCGAGGCGGCGATCAAGGACGCGCTGGCGCGCGAGTAGGCCGAGTAGGCGGGTTCGAGGCGGCGATCAAGGACGCGCTGGCGCGCGAGTAAGCGGGTTCACCTCCCTGGAGCCTACCGCTCGGTCCGGTACGTCGCTATGGCTTCCATGTTCAAATCGGCGCCGAGGCCGGGCCGGTCGGTTAGCCGGATCCTTCCGTTTTCGATCTTTTCGGCCGGTTCGATCAGTTCGTGCCGCCAGGGCACCTCGCCCCATGCGTATTCCAGGATCTGAAATGCCGGATGGGCGGCCATGGCCTGCACGCCCGCCGCGATCGTCAGCGGGCCGAAGGGCCCGTGCGGCGCGGTGGGGATCCCCCGTCCTTCCGCCATGGCGGCGACCTTCTTCAGTTCCCACAGTCCGCCCACGATCGTCACGTCCGGCATGATGACGTCCATCAGGCCCTGGTCCACCACGGGCCAGAACCCCTCCCGATACATCAGGCTCTCGCCCCCCGCCAGCGGCACGTCGATATGGTCCTTTATGATCCGGTAGCCCGCATGGTCTTCGTCGGGCACGGGTTCCTCGAACCAGTACAGATCGAGGTCCTTCAGGGCGTCGAAGACCTCGCACCCGCCCCGGGCGGTGAAGTGGCTGTGGCAGTCGATCAGCAGGGAGACGTCCGGACCGATCGCGTCGCGGACCGCTTCCATGCAGGCGATGCCTTCGCGGGCGTCTGAGGCCCGGTCGATGCCGTACGGCATCCCGTCGAAGGGGGCCAGCTTCACGGCGTCGAACCCATCCGCTACGGCGGCGGCCGCGTTCCGGGCGAACCCCTCGAGCGTCCGGTCGGTGGTCGCCCGGTTGATGTTGGCGTAGAGGGGTATCGCGTCGTGGCACCGGCCCCCGATGAGGTCCGCCACGGGCACGCCCAGCACCTTGCCCTTGATGTCCCACAGGGCCTGGTCGAGGGCGCTCAGGGCCCTCACTTTCGACCGGTCGACGGGCGAAGGGAGGAGTTCGGCCAGGATGCGCTCGATGCCGCCGGGATCGCGGCCGGCCAGCACGGGTTCGGCTTGATGCAGGAAGTCCACGCTACCGGACCGGGCGCCTCCGGGATTCACTTCGCCGAAACCGGTGATGCCTTCGTCGGTATGCACCGCCAGGAACGTCCAGTCTCCCCGGTGATTCACGTGGACGGAGTGGGTCTTCAGTCCGGCTATCTTCATGGGATGGCCTCATGTCGAACAAGGCGGCGTCGCACTGACCTAACGCTATATTCTCTCATTGATCACGGCAACGCTTTTGTTTATATAACGCCTTGATCCTGCCGGGGTCCTGTGCAATCGGCCCGGCATGGCGGGTCGACATCACGGCGCGGCAGTGGAAAAACTACATCCCCGGACGGGGTTACGCGGCGGACAACGGATCAATTCGGCGAAGGGAGCGGCATGAGCACGCAACGGGTAGCGGTCATCACGGGAGCGGGACGGGGCATGGGAGCGGCCATCGCGAGGAACCTGGCCGGCCAGGGATGGGCCGTCGCCTTGCTGTCCCCCTCCGGCGCGGCGGAAGCGCTCGCCGGGGAACTGGGCGGCATCGGCGTGACGGGGTCCGTCACCGGCGAGGCCGACCTGCGGAAGCTGGTGGACCTGACCATGGATGCCCACGGACGCATCGACGGCCTGGTGAACAGCACGGGACATCCTCCCAAGGGCAGCCTGCTGGACATACCGGACGAGGACTGGCACGAGGGACTGGACATCGTGTTCCTCAACGTGGTCCGCATGGCGCGCCTTGTAACCCCGATCATGGTGGAGCAGGGCGGCGGATCGATCGTGAACATCTCAACCTACGCCGCCTTCGAGCCCGAGCATTACTTCCCGGTATCCACGCCGTTCCGGGCGGCTTTGGCGAGCTTTACGAAGATCTACGCCGACAACCACGCCGGCGACAATATCCGGATGAACAACATCCTTCCGGGGTTCATCGACAGCCTTCCCGAATCGGAAGCGTTCCGGGCGCGCATCCCCATGGGACGCTACGGCACCGTGGAGGAGATCGCGGAAACGGCCGCGTTCCTGCTGTCGCCGGGATCGGGGTATATCACGGGACAGAACCTGCGGGTCGACGGAGGCATTACGCGGTCGGTCTGAATCCAAGGTACTTTGTGGCGCGTAAGGGATACTCATGAAGCAGGCAGACCACGAGTTCTTCCGCCGGAACGGTTTCATCAACCTGGGCAAGGTCCTCACGGACGAGGAGGTGGAACGCTTTCTGCACCTCTTCGACGAGGACCGCCGCCGGTACCCCTATTTCTGGCATCCCTACGGCCACCACCAGGAGGCCAACTACGACGCCCTGGTCACCACGCCGGCTTTCGACGACCTGATTCGCCATCCAGGCATCTACGGGACCGTCGAGGAACTGATGGGCGGTCCGCTCTGCTTCGGGGAAATCGGACTCCGTTCCATGGGGCCGTACAAGGGCGAATTCCACCAGCGGTGGCACCGCGACAAGGCCCACTGGCTCGACCATCCCCTCCGCATGGACTACATCCAGCTCATGGCTTATTTCACCGACGTGGACGAGGGCACGCACTGCTTTTCCATCTCGCCCGAAGGGATCGATCAGCCCGTCCTGAAGGAAAACAGCGCGCAACTCGAGCGGGGCGCCTACGACCTCCACGGACCGGCGGGCACCTGCGCCCTGTTCAACGTCTCGGTCTTGCACACGGCGACCACCCGTCCCACGCGGGCCGTACGGAAGACCGCGCAGATCTACTACGGCCATCGCGACCGCGATCCGCTGGCCAATGATTCGGGGATCCCCGCCACCTTCTGGCGGGACAGCGAAGACCCGGAGACCCGCGCCTTCTACGGCGTCCTGAACGAACGCACCAGGGTCTACATGGCGGCTTTCGGGGGGTAGACGGGGCAGCGCCTTGCTTTTCAGTCGAAAATGGACTTGCTTTCTTACCATTTTGAACTATATTCCAAAAAAGTAGGATATTTTTGGAGTGACATCCAAAATGGTTACGTTCCCCCGACATTTGAAAATGAACTTGCCCGACAGGCAGTCGGCCTTTCTGTGGGGTCCGAGAAAGACGGGCAAATCCACCTACCTGAACCAGACCTTTCCCAACAGCATCGTCTTTGACTTTCTCAAGTCAGACTTGATGTTGGACTTCATACGTCGCCCGTTTCTGCTCCGTGAACGGTTACTCGCGCAATCGGAAACACGCCTGGAGCATCCCATCATCCTGGACGAAGTACAGCGCGTACCACCGCTGCTGGACGAAGTGCACTGGCTCATTGAAAACCGGAGGCTGCGGTTTGTCCTGTGCGGGTCCTCTGCGCGTAAACTCAAGCGCGGCGGAGGCAATCTGCTCGGCGGCCGGGCATGGCGATACGAGATGTATCCACTCGTGACCGACGAATTGGAGGAAGGCGAAATAGATCTGTTGACGATCTTGAATCGCGGGTTGATTCCAGATCACTATGTCAGTTCACAGTACCGCCGTTCCTTGACCGCCTATCTGCAGGACTACTTGAAAGAAGAGGTCTTCGCCGAGGGATTGACACGCAATGTACCCGCGTTTTCGAGGTTTTTCGAAGCGATGGGATACGCGCACGGCGAGTTGACCAACTTTTCCAACGTTGCGCGCGAGTGCGGTGTCAGTTCCAAGACGGTGAAAGAGTACTACCAGATTCTCGTCGATACGCTTCTGGGAAGCATGGTCGCGCCATTCAAAAGACGGCAGAGCCGCCAGGTCATTACCAGATCACCCAAATTCTATCTGTTCGACGTAGGTGTAGCGGGAATCCTCGTAAAAAGGCACCTGTCTGAAACGCGAGGACCGGTTTTTGGCAAAGCCTTCGAGCATTTCATCTTTTGCGAGTTGAAAGCGCACGCTTCCTATAGCGAGATACACCACGAGATCCGGTTCTGGCGGACGAAAACGGGATTGGAGGTCGACTTCGTGCTGGGCGACGGCGAGGTGGCTATTGAAGTAGAGGGGACGAGCCGCGTGGATGCCAGGTCGCTTCGATCACTGCGTACTTTCGTTGAGGAGTACGCGCCTCGAAAGGCGTTTGTTGTATGCAATGAGCCAGCGGAGCGCGTCGTCGGTTCTGTACGCATTCTCCCCTGGCGAAAGTTCCTGCAGATGCTCTGGTCGGGCGAAGTGATCGCCTGAGCAAGCCGGCCTTGTCGATTCCTGACCCTCCCACGGACTTCGTTCGCCCCTTCGCACGACCGTATACGTACACGCTCTCCCGGAGTCGGCGCGACACCGGTTTCAGTACTTCATTCAGTTTTGTCTTCTAGCAACAGACCGCGCCGCTTCCTTTTTCCTTAAACGATCCGAACCGACGTGCGATGAATCCGGTCCGTCAAATGAACTCCAGTTCCCCGGACGACTTCAGGCGGCGATAGTAGCAGCCGGTGCGGTAACGGCCGTCGCTGTCCTTCGTGTGGCATACCCCGGCGCCCTGGGGCGTTACGAGGAAGACCACGGAGTTCTGCTCGCAGTTGACCCGGACTTCGTCGACCCGCAGGGCGTTTCCGGACGTGGCGCCTTTCACCCACAGTTCGTTTCGCGAAGTGCTCCAGAACGTGGCGATGCCGGTCTTCAAGGTCTCCTTCAGGGCCTGGCGATTGACGTAGGCCACGATCAACACTTCCTTCGTCGTGGAATCCTGCACGACGGCCGGCAGGACAGCCTCATCGATGCCGGCTACCTTCCGGAGCTTTGAAAAGTCCAGGGCTTCCCGTATGCCTTCTTCCAGTTGATTCGGTTCTGATGAATTCGCCATGACTGCTCCATTTATGCAAGGTATCTACAACTTGATCGATTCCTGTTGATCCGTAAGCCGGCGTCGCCGGGCCGGCGTCGGCGAGCCGGAAGCCGTTGTCGGCGGACCGTAAGCCTGGTACCGGCGGCCGGGGCCGGGATGGCCCGGTGCCTGGGCCGCCAGACCGCCTGCCAGACAGCTGTATCAATGATATCCTACAGCAGATGGTCATCGGCCGCGTGGCGCGACCCGACCCCCTTCTGCATGCGCATGAGCTGCTTCTGGCGGGGGGACAGCCCCTCGAACCACTCATCCCGGAAACCGTCGTGGGGATCGAGCTGAAAGAGGAGCATGGACTTGCGGTAATGCCCGAAGAGGGCGTGGCGGTTGCGGCCGGTGGTGTTTGCGCCGCCGCCGTGCCAGCATTGGCCGTTGAATATCAGCACGCTGCCCGCGGAAGCCTCGGGCTGGTAGACGTGGGGCACTTCCATCCCCGCCGGCGGGCCGGACCATCCGCTCTTGTGCGAACCCGGGACGATGCGCGTGCCGCCGATCTCCGCGTCGAAGTCATCCAGCATCCAGATAGTATTCATCATCACGGGTGAGACCGGATTGAGCATGTGCTGCGGTATGTCGCTGTGGAAATCCTGGTAACCGTCGCCCGGCCGCACGATGCGGGAACTCAGGCTGCCCAGTACAAGGGTCTTGTCCAGCATCCTCTCCAATATGGGCAGGACGACCGGGTGGTCGACGATCTGGAGGAACACCGGATCCCGCGTGGGCAGGTTCCGCACGAGCAGCGACGTGCCGCCCCGGTTCTCGTAACCGGCCTCTCCATGTTCCTCCGCGACGCGGATCAACGCCCTGCGCAGCGTGGTCACCTGGGACGCCGTCAACACATCGGGCAACAGGGTAAACCCGAAGGTCTCGATCTCGGCGGCAGCCTGTTCGAAAGCATCCATCAGTCGCTTCCTATCGTCCGCTTCAGATAGGCCTTCAGCCGCTCCCAGGCGTCCAGCGCGGGTTCCTCGTTCTTCGGATCGCGGTCCACGTACAGCCAGAACCCGTGGTTGACGTCGTCGTAGATATGCACGTCGTTCTCCACGCCGGCCTCGCGAAGCGCGGCGACGAACCGTCCCACCTGTTCGGGCGAGGGACCCCGGTCGAGTCCGGCGAAGGTGCCGTAGACTTCGTGGTGGATGGACCTGAGTCGCTCGGGATCGTCGAGCAGGCGTCCGTAGAAGATCGCGGTGGCGTCGTGGTTCTCGCCGCCCAGGGCGTAGCTCAGGGCGACCCCGCCGCCATAGCACCAGCCCATGGCCCCGATCTTGCCGTTCACATCGGACCTGCCTCGCAGATAGGCCGCCGCCGCGTCCAGGTTGCGCACGATCGTGTCCGGATCGTCCAGCGTTTCCCGCACGAGCGCCATGTTCTCGTCGCGGTTGCTGCCCGTTCGGCCCGAATACAGGTCGGCCGCCAGCGCGACGTACCCCTCGGCCGCCAGGGCGTCGGCCACCTGCCGGACGCGGTCCACCAGGCCGTTCCACTCATGGATCAGGATGACGGCGCCCCTCGGGCCCGGACCTTCCGGTTCGGCCAGGTAGCCCATCGTTTCCGTATCTTCTTCGAAGTAGGCCAGACCGCTGCCTTGCGGCGCGCCGACCTTGCCGAGTATGGCTTCGGGTACCTGACCCTCGGTCGTCGGTGCGTACGGTATCTGTTGCGAAAGGACTGGCACAGCCGCGGCGACGGCCAGCGTGGCCAATACCGTGAACACCGAGCGCATGAAAAAACTCCTGCCGGACGGTTCTCGTGCCATTTGTCTTCTCCTTCAGACAGACCACGGGAGCGTGCGCCGGAATGCAAGCGCCGGCGCCCGGTGGTCATATACTGTTTCCCATGAACACCGGATTTCAATATACTTGTCGAGGTTGTGCGGATCAATCGTGAAATACAACGTGAAACACCCGTCCACATCGAGTTTCGACTCGCGGGAGAACTCATGAAAAACATGTTGAAAGAGAAGCTGCGGAACGGCGAAGTGACCTATGGCGTGTCCGTCGGTACGGCCAGCAACGACATCGTGGAACTGGTGTCGAACCTGGCTTTCGACTGGATCTGGTTCGACGGCGAACACGGTCCGCTGAACTCGGAGATCCTGCATCCCATGATACAGGCGACCCGGGGACGGGACGTCACGCCGCTCGTCCGCGTGCCGTGGAACGACATGGTGCATATCAAGAAGGCGCTGGATATCGGCGCGGAAGGCCTCATCATTCCCTGGGTCAACAACCGCGAGCAGGCGGAGCAGGCGGTCAGCGCGGCCAAGTACCCTCCCATGGGCATCCGCGGCATGGGCGCCCGCTTTCTGAACGTCGCCGGGCAGGATCTGGCGGAGTACCTTCGCACCGCCAACGAGGAAACGTTCATCATGGTCCAGATCGAAACCGTCGAGGCCGTGGAGAACCTGGACGACATCCTCACCACGCCCGGCGTCGACGCTTTCCTGGTCGGACCGAACGATCTCGCGGCTTCCCACGGCTACGTGGGCCAGCCGACGCATCCCGAGATGGAAAAAGTGGTCAAGGGTATCATGGACCGGGCAAAACAGCTCGGCGTGCCCGGAGGCTACGCTTCCACCACGATGGACATCAACAGGAAGCGCATCGCCGAGGGTTTTCAGTGGATTACCCTCGGAAGCGACATGGGTTTCCTGGCCGAGGCGGCCAGGGCGTCACTCGCCGAAGTCGGAAGGTAACGGATCTGATTACCAGCCGGTCAGTCCCTTTTGCGGTCTTTTGTGAGTCTTTTTCGCAGCGCCATGGCGTGGGCCGACAGGCCTTCGGCATCCGCCAGTTCGATGGCAGCCGGCGCCCATTGTCTTTCGGCCCGTTCGTTGACCGCGAACAGGCTGGTGATCTTCAGGAAATCGCGGACGCTCAATGGGGAATGGAACCGGGCGCTGCCTCCGGTGGGCATGATGTGGCTGGGACCGGTCACATAGTCGCCCAGGGCTTCCGAAGCATGTTCGCCCACGAAGATCCCTCCGGCATGGCGTATCCGGTCCACCAGCGGCCAGGGATCCGCCACCAGCAGGCACAGGTGCTCGGGCGCGTAGCCGTTCGCCAGCCCGACCGCCTCGTCCAGGTCCGAGACGAGCACGATCCCCCCGTTCCGTTCCAAAGATGCACGGATTGTGTCCGCCCGGTCCAGTTCGGCCAGTTGTTCTTCCACGGCGTGTTGAACCGCCAGGGCCAGCGTGGATGACGGCGTGATCAGGATGGCGCTCGCCATCGTATCGTGTTCGGCCTGCGCCAGCAGGTCGGCCGCGGCGAAGTCCGGACTGGCCGTCTCGTCGGCGATCAGCAGGGTCTCGGTGGGACCGGCGAGCTGGTCGATGTCCACGATCCCGAACACACGGCGCTTGGCCAGGGTCACGAAGATGTTCCCCGGGCCCACGATCTTGTCGACCCGTGAAATGGTCTCGGTTCCGTAAGCCATCGCTGCGACCGCCTGGGCGCCGCCGATGCGGTAGACCGTGTCCGCGCCGGCCACGGCAGCGGCGGCCAGCACAGCGGGCGGTACCGTGCCGTCCCGGTCGGGCGGCGTGGACACGACGACGTCGCGGACGCCGGCGACGCGGGCCGGGACCACGGCCATCAGCAGCGAAGAAGGATAGGCGGCCCCTCCGCCGGGCACGTAGACGCCCACCCGGTCCAGCGGCCGGACGATCTGGCCGGTGCCGCCCTCCTCGTCCCAATGCGTCCAGGACTCGACCGACTGCCGCTCGTGAAAGGATCGAATGCGGCCGGCCGCCGTCTTCAGGGCATCGCGCAACCCGGAAGGCAGCGATGCCGCCGCTTCGTCGATTTCGTGCCGGGGAACTTCGAAAGACTCCGGCGCCCTTCCGTCTAGCACTCGGGCGTAGCGCCTTACCGAATCGTCCCCGTTTTCCCGGACGTCTTCGATTATCCTCGCTACGGCCTGCTCCGCGGTGAGAACTTCCCCGAACAGCGCTTTGTTCCGTTCATCGATCTCCGGCGAGGACGCCGCATCGTTCAGCGGCTTCCTTTTCAGGATGCTTGTCCGGGCCTCGTCGGCGGTCAGTATCCGGATGTTCATCTGGCGCGCTCCGGTTTCATAGGCTAGTATGCATCGTACTTCGCTTCGACGTTCAACATCCTTGCTTCGCCGGCGCGGGTTTCATCGGCTCCAGCGCCTCGAGAATCGGACCGCATCCGAATTTCACGCAGTCCGTCGCCGGCAGACCGGTCTCTTGCCCGACCCGGTCCACTTCCCGCTTGGCATCGTCCATGGACATGCCGAAGCAGTTGAGCGAGACCGCCACGACCCGGCAGGCGAACAACGGCCTGGCTATCGTCTCGTGGGCGTGTATCATCTCCGCGTAGGACGGTACGGGCACGGGCAGATTGCGCATCACGTCCCGGCCCGGCTGGTGGCACAGCACGAGCGCCTGCGGCGCCGCGCCGTGAAGCAAACCCAGCGACACACCCGAATAGGACGGATGGAGGATCGTGCCCTGGCCTTCGATGACCAGCAGTTCCCGGTGCTTTCGTTCCAGCACGAGCCGTTCCGCCGCGCCGGAGATGTAGTCCGCCGCCACGGTATCCACCGCGATGCCGGACCCCGCGATCATGATGCCGGTCTGGCCGGTGGCCACGAATTCGGCGTCCCAGCCCGCCTCCCGGGCCGCGCGGTCTATCTCGATCGCGGCGATCTTCTTGCCGATGCTGGAATCGGCGCCTACCGTCAGCACGCGCAGGTTGGGGAGGCCGTGAGCCTGGTGCCGGCCCACGTCCAGGTCGTCGGGCGGCTGGCGCACGTCCCACAACTGTACGCCTCTTTGTTCGGCGTGCCGGACGAACGCCTCGTCTCTGTTCAGAAAGGTATGGAGTCCGTTGATCACCTCGAGGCCGTGCTCGATCGCCTCGTGGATGACCGCCCGCCAATCTTCGGGCAGGACGCCCCCGGGTGTCGCGATGCCGATGACCAGCGAGGACGGGCCGAACGCCATCGCCTCCCGCAGCGTAGCCACGACCGGGATGCCCGCTCCGATCTCGAGCAGGTCTTCCAGTCGCCTGCCGGCGTACACGCTGTCGAGCACAGCCACGGTCTCATCGGGCTTGTAGCGGATCAGCGACGCGGCCGTCTTGGAGGAGAACGTGCCCAGCTGCCCCTCCGTGAGAATGACCATTCGTCTGTGTTCCATGTTCCCTTCGATCCTCAGTCGACCGATACCACGCGCCCGGTTGCCAGGGATTCCGTGGCCGCGTCCAGTACCTTCATCAGTTCCAGCATCTCGCCGGGCTTGACGGCCAGCTCCGCGCCGCGGTCCAGCACTGCCGCGACGTTCCGGTAGTAGTCCACCCAGCTGCCCTTCACCGGGTCCAGCATCATTTCCTTCGCCGCGCCGTCCAGGTCCGAGATGACCCGGACGCGGTCTTCCGGCGCTTCTTCCGCCGCCTCGATCTCGCCCTTCTTCATCCAGTCCTCCTGGGGATCGAGTCCCGTCTTGACGAGAGAACCCCGGGTGCCCAGCACGTACCAGTGGGGCTTGGAGATACGGGAGAGATTGCTGATTTCGATCCGGTACTCGGCGCCGTTTTCGAAATACAGGGTGCAGGTGACATGATCCTCGATGTCGCCTTCCCACCGGTGCTTGTGTCCCTTGCAGTGGACCGAAGCGGGACGGGAGGCCAGCAGCTGCAGCCCCTGGTCGACGAGGTGGGCGCCCCAGTCGTAGAGCAGGCCGCCGCTCTCCGCCCGGCTCGTCCGCCAGCCCCTGGAAGCCCGGAACCGGTGCACCGCCCGTTCGACCAGAAAGGGATCGCCCAGCAGGCCGTCTTCCACCGCTTTGCGCACGGTCAGATAACCCCAGTCCCAGCGGCGGTTGTGGAAGACGCTCAACACGACCCCGCGGCGCCGGCTGACGGCGATCATTTCCTCGGCCTCGGCGGCGGACATGCACATGACCTTGTCGACGACCACGTGCCTTCCCGCCTCCATGGCCTCGATGGCCAGGGACGCGTGGGTGTGGTGGGGCGTGGCCAGGATGACCAGCTCGATCCCATCGTCCGACAGGAGACCGGCCAGGGTCTCATAGGTGTCCACGGACCAGTCCCGTTCCGCCTGCGCCCGGCGTGCCGGATCCCGGCTGGCGACGGCGGCGAGTTTCAGCCCCGCGGTCCGCGATACCAGGTAGGCGTGAAACAGCCGTCCCGCCAGTCCGTATCCCACGATGGCCGTTCGTATCATGGATTCGTCCCCGTGTCCTTGCCATACGACCGGGTATGTTCGAGACCGGTTGCTCCCGGTCATTCCGGTGCAACGCTAACGATGAGCCGGCCGGCACGCGCCTGATAACGCCGGCTCCGCGGGTGACAATATACGGGGTGGGCCGGATGCATGGCAAACGGCAATTGGACAGGGTTAGAATGTCCGTGACATTCCACAAAGGGCACGCTAAGTTCCCATTTCGACCGTCCTAATCCCTGACCGACAGCGCCTGCACCGGGTGAATCGCCCTGATCCGGGACCGTCCCATGGCATCTTCGCGACCGAACGTGCTCTGCATCCTTACCGACGACCAGGGCGTCTGGGCGGCGGGCTGCTACGGCAACAGCGAAATCCGCACGCCGCATATCGACCGCATCGCGGAGACCGGGGTGCGGTTCGACCGGTTCTTCGTGGCCACACCGGTCTGCTCACCCAGCCGCGCGACGCTGCTGACGGGCCGGATCGCCTCCCAGCACGGCGTGCACGACTGGATCCGGGGAGGGAACGTCGGGGAGGACGCGGCTTCCTACCTGGAGGGCGAGACCGCCTACACCGACATACTGGCCGCCCACGGCTGGCGCTGCGGCCTCAGCGGCAAGTGGCACCTGGGAAACAGCACCCTGCCCCAGCACGGGTTCTCCCACTGGTTCACGCACCAGTTCGGAGGCGGTCCCTACAACGACGCGCCCATGGTCAGGAACGGCGTCCGGGTCACCGAGCCGGGCTACGTAACGAACGTGATCACCGACGACGCGCTGGCCTTCATCGACCGCCACGCCAACCGGGAAGACCCCTTCTATCTCGGCGTCCATTACACCGCCCCCCACAGTCCGTGGACGGGCCATCCCCAGGACATCGTCGATTCCTACGACGACTGCGCCTTCGCATCCTGTCCCCAGGAACCCGTTCATCCCTGGGCCGGCGGGCTGACCCGCGAATGCATGGGCGACCGCGAGAGCCTGAAGGGCTACTTCGCGGCCGTCACGGCCATGGATCTCGACGTGGGCCGCCTGCTGGACCGCCTCGATCATCACGGCATCCGCGAGGAAACGCTCGTGATCTTCCTGAGCGACAACGGGTTCAGCCTGGGACACCACGGGTTCTGGGGGAAGGGGAACGGGACGAATCCCCTGAACATGTACGAGAACTCCATCCGGGTCCCCGCGCTGATCAGCCAGCCCGGGCGCCTGCCGGAAGGGACCGCGCAATCGGCGATGATCAGCGCCTACGATTTCATGCCCACGCTGTTGTCGTACCTGGATCTTCCCGTACCCCGGGACCGCAACCAGCCGGGACGCAACGCCCTGGACGCCTGGATGTGCAGGTCCGCCTGGCGGGACCAGCCCGCTCAGCGCGGCCGGGCGGACCGTGCGGGCCGGGCGGACCGGGCGGACCGGGCGGACCGGGGCGTGCAGCCTGATGCCGGCCGGGACCACGTGGTGGTTTTCGACGAATACGGCGGCACGCGCATGATCCGTACCGAATCGTGGAAATACGTGCACCGGCATCCGGACGGACCGGACGAATTGTATGACCTGGAGAACGATCCCGACGAACGCGCCAACCTCGTGGACGATGGTGGATACGCCGGCCGACGCAGGTCGCTGCGCGGGGAACTGGAGCACTGGTTCGATCGGTACGCCGATCCGGAGCGTGACGGCCGTTCCAGGCCGGTCACCGGGCTCGGGCAACTGCGTCCGGTCGGCGGCGCGTGGGAGGATGATTCGCCGGCCTTCGAACCCCTGGACACGTGAAGGAGAGATGGATGCCAGACAGTAAAATCGCCGTTACACTCTATACTTTGCGCGACTTCGTGAAGACACCGGCCGATATCGTGGACACCCTGCGGAAGGTCAAGGCGATCGGTTACGACCACATTCAGCTTTCGGCCCTGGGACCGGTCGATCCCGCGGAACTCGGCGCCATGATCCGGGATGCCGGCCTTCGCGTCTGCGCCACGCACGTGCCCTTCGAAAGGTTGCAGGAGGAACTGAACACGGTGATCGAGGAACACCACTTGTGGGGTTGCGAGAACATCGCCGTCGGATCCATGCCGAGGACCTACTGGGACGATCCGGACGGGTTCTCCCGGTTCGCCGTGGACGCGTCGGTCGTGGCGGTCAAGCTGAAGAAGGCCGGCCTGACCTTCAGCTACCACAATCACCATACGGAGCTCGTCCGCGTGGGCGGCCGGACCGGCCTGGCCATCCTGGTGGAGGACAGCGACCCCGCCCTTTGCTTTGAAATCGACACGTACTGGATACAATACGGCGGGGGCGACCCGGTCCACTGGATCGAACGGGTCGGAAACCGGTGTCCGGTCATCCATTTCAAGGACCTGGGCGTGTCGGGACGTGAACAGGTCATGGCCGAGATCGGCGAGGGCAACATGAACTGGCCCGTTATCGTCGCCGCCTGCGAGGCGGCGGGAGCCCGTTGGTACGTCGTCGAACAGGACACCTGCGCCGGAGATCCCTTCGACAGCATCGCCGTCAGCTTCCGGAACATGTCCGCCATGGGGCTTTAGGCACCGCCCGGCACTCGAATCCGCACGCCGTGCAGAAAACGGGGGCAACATGATCGACCTTTCAGGCAGGACAGCGCTGATCAGCGGCTCGTCCCGGGGCATCGGCAAGGGCATCGCCCTGGAAATGGCCCGCGCGGGGGCGGACGTCGCCGTCAATTACTTCCGCCACCGGGACGACGGCGAGGCCGTCGCGGACGAAATCCGGGCCATGGGACGGCGGGCGATCGTCGTCGGGGCGGACGCATCGGACCGGGACGCGGTGGACGGCATGGTGGACCGGGCGTCGGAGGAACTCGGCGGTCCCGACATCGTCGTGGCCAACGCCTACTACTCCACGCGCGAGCCCTTTCTCGAGATGGACGTGGACGAAATGAAGAAGACCTACGAGGTCAGTCTCTTCGGCGCCTTCCACGTCGCCCAGGCCGGCGCCCGGAAGATGGCGGCGGCGGGAAAGGGCGGCAGCATCCTCTTCATCAGTTCGGTCATGTCCTTCCTCCCCTTCCCCACGTCCCTGTCCTATTCGTCCGCCAAGGCCGGCATGAACCACATGGCCGCCATCATCGCCCTGGAACTGCTGGAGCACCGCATCCGCGTGAACGTGATCGAACCGGGGTGGACCGACACGCCGGGCGAGCGGCAGTATTCCACGGAGGAAGAGCTCGAGGAGGGCGGCAAGCGGCTTCCCTGGGGCCGGATGGGCACGATCGAGGACCTGGGCAAGGCGGCGACCTTCCTTTGCTCCGACGCGGCGGACTACATCACGGGGGAAGTCCTGCGCGTCGACGGGGGTTTCTGGCTCAAGCGGGGCACGGCCTCCATCCAGGAGTGATTTCCCGCGCGCCCGGGCGCGGGCGCGGCCGGGCCGGCCAGAGCCAGACGCGACCCGTCACAACAAGGTGAAACCAGGCGCGAACAGTCATAACCAGGCATAACCGGGCATGACCAAGCATGGCCGCGAAACCCATATCCCTCAAAACGGCCGTCCTGGGACTGGCCTTTGCCTGCTGCGTCGCTTTCTGGGGACAGTACGCATCCGCACAGCTGAACTACAATTACCTGACCTTCCCCCAGATGCCGCTGTGCCTAGTCATCCCCTTCCTTTTCCTGATCCTGCTGCCGAACGTACTGATACGCTCCATAAACCGGGACGCCGCGCTGACGAGGCCGGAACTCCTGGTGATTTTCGCCATGGGCCTGATCGCTGCCATGGTGCCGGACTGGGGCATGGTCCGCTATCTCGTCAGCGTGATCACCGCGCCCCATTACTTCGCGAGCCCGGAGAACCAGTGGGAAGCCCACTTTTTCGCCTACCTTCCGGACTGGGCGGTCATCCCCAATGACCAGGGGCAGGTCTCCGATTTCTTCGAGGGACGGCCTTCCGGTTTGCCGATACCGTGGCAGGACTGGGTCATACCGCTCTTCTGGTGGATGTCGGCCCTGGGCGCGTTGCTTTTCATCGGCGCCTGCCTGGTCGTGATCTTCCGGAAACAGTGGGTGGAACACGAACGGCTTCAGTTCCCCATGGGTGAGGTGGTGCTCCGTCTGCTCGAGACCGATGCGGACGCTTCCGGGCGGTGGCCGGCTCTCTTCGGCAACCGGCTTTTCCAGATCGGATTCGCGGCCGGTTTCGCCGTCATGGCCTGGAATATCATCGGCTTCTGGGGCGTGCTGCCCCACATCCCCCTGCCCGGTCCCGTGTTCAACGTGGTCATCGACCCGGCCTTCCCGCCGATCCCCATCCGGATCGTGCCATACGTCCTCTGCTTCGCCTTCTTCGTCAACGTCGAGATCCTCTTCAGCGTCTGGTTCTTCCAGGTGCTGGGCATACTGGAAACCGGCCTGCTCAACCGTTTCGGCGTGGTTTCGCCGGCCGAGACGATCGTGCCCAGGGGACTGGTGTCGATCCAGTTCTGCGGCGGACTGATCATGTTCGCCCTGATCAGCGGCTGGATGGCCCGGAAACACATCGGGAACGTCTTGCGGAAATCACTTGGGAGGGAAAGCGACCTGCGCGACGAGAACGAACTGTTCTCCTATCGCACGGCGGTCGTCGGCCTGGTCCTGGGCCTGCTCTTCATGATCGCCTGGCTGAACGCCATCGGGTTCTCCATCCCCGTCGCCATGCTCTTCCTGTTCTTCCTGCTGGTGTTCTATTTCGGCATCGCGCGGGTCCTCGCCGAAGCGGGCCTGATCAACCTCGACCTGCCGATCAACGCCCACGCCTTCACGGTGGGGATGGTGGGTTCGGCCAGCCTGTCGGGGTCGACGCTGACCGGTCTCGGGCTGACCAACGCCTTCGCGCGGAACTGGCGCACGTTCACGATGGTCGGACTCTCCCACGTCGCCTGGTGGCGGGGTTATCTCGGGGAGAACCGGGGCAGGCTGTTCCTGCTGGTCTGCCTCGCTTTTGTCGCGGGGACGGCGATCTCGACGGGCTATGTCGTCCACTCGGGTTACGCGGAAGGGGCGGACAACCTGCACATCAACCTGCGCAACACGGGGAACCTGTTCTTCGACCTGGTGGTGAAGTGGATGAAGAACGCCACGCAGATCACCGCCCTCGAAATCCTGTTCCTCGGTGTCGGCATGGCCGTCAGCATCCTGCTGGCCCTGGGCAGGTACCTCTTCTACTGGTGGCCGCTCAACCCCATCGGATTCGCCATCGGGGCTTCAGGGCCCATACGAGGCATCGCCTTCACCCTCTTCGTCGCGTGGCTCGTGCAGGTGATCCTCCTCCGCATCGGCGGCGTCGGGCTGTACCGGAAGGCCCAGCCCCTGTTCCTGGGCATCCTCGTCGGCTACGTGGCCGGGGTCCTGGCGGCCTACGTCGTAGATACGGTCTATTTCCCCGACACCCCGCATATCGCCGAGATCTTCTAGGCCGCCCGGACCGCTCCTGACCGCCCGGACAGCCCTGCACCGCCCGGACAGCCCTGCACCGCCCGGCCCCCTACCAGTTGTGCACGTTGTGCCCCTGGCCGGGAAACCAGATGACGTCGACGGCCAGGGAGAGCGTCACGCCCGCCGCGTACCCCAGCAGCACGCCGATCACGGCCGGCTGCATCCTCCGGTACATGTCGAAACCGCCCAGCCTCAGCAGCAGGACCTTGATCAGCCAGATCATGAAGATCGACACGATTTCAATGTTGATGATGTCCGCGTAGGCCACGACGTAACCGATGGGATGGAAGGGCCATCCGGGGAAATGGTACTGCATGAACAGGAGGCCGCAGGTAATGCCCGCGCCCAGGAGCAGGAAATAGATCTCCTCGTAGGACAGGGTGTAGGGGTTGTTGAACCAGGTGGCCAGCTGGTCGTAGAACCCACCGGCCCGCAGCGGCGCGAAATCATGGGCCCCCGTGCCGGTCGCCCCCGCGTAGATCGTATAGCCGTTCGTGACGATGAAGGTGAGCGCGAGCAGGACGCACACCGCGGCGAACAGGCCCTTCCTGGACCGGGCGAAGCCTTCGGAAGCCTTCACGCCGTGAATCAGCGACGACAGGCCGATGCCCCGGTGGTTGTGGGAGATGGCGTGGGTGAGCCCCAGGGCGGTGAGGTTCGAAGGAGAAAGGTTGGTCGACCCGATGACCGACACCGTCATTTCGTTCGAATTGACCGGCAGGTCGAGAAAGACGAGCCCGGTCTCGGCGACGATGCGGGTGACGCCGACGTAAAGGGCCAGGGTGATGAGGAGGAAGAGGACGGCCACGTCGACCGACATGCCCATGCGGTTCAGCCAGAACAGGAGGTAGCACAGTCCGCCGGCCAGTCCCGCCACCGCCGTGCGGTAGGACAGCAGCTCCATGGAATCGTCGAGCTCCGGAGACCTTCCCACGGCCTTGCGCCAGACCGCCTTCAGGTGGCTTCTTCCGATCCACAGCCCCCACAGCACGAACACCCAGAACCCGCCGAAGTGCTGCGTCTTTACGATGACGTTGGATCCGCCCGCCACGCCGGACGCCGAAACCCCCAGCTGGTTGAGCAGGCCGATCTCCATCAGTGCCATCAGGTGAAAGAACCATATGCTGAACAGGACCTTCAGATCGGCGAAGTAGGCGAAGCACATCATGAAGAGATTGAACTGGACTTCGGTGGGGGGCACGGAAGGCGCCAGTTGGATCTGCGTCCGAAAAGGGGCGCCGATGGGTATGGCCGGCAGGACGCCGAAATAGGCGACACTGTTCCACGCCAGCAGGGCGAAGGTGATCCCGAAGCCCACCTGGAAGTACCGGTTCGCCATGAATCCCGGCACCAGGCCTCCCCGGGTCGTCCCCGCGATCAGCATCGTGGGGATCTGGACCGCGGGGAAGGACAACCGCTCGTGCTCGACCCACTGTTTGCGGAAGATCACGGCGATGCAGGCCATGACCACGAACAGCGCCGCCAGCATGCACATCCACCAGAACAGGGGAATGATCCAGTCGACCCACAGGAAGACGCTCTGGCCGGCGCCTTCGTAGAACCCGGTGGCCGCGCCCTGGTCGTCCCGGACCACCAGCCATCCCGGCAGGTGGGGGTAGAAGGTGTCCGCCCACCTGTTTTCCGGCGTGGCGTAGTAGAACGGGGATGCGAGTATCCCGATAAAGTAGTCCACGAAGGCCTTGCCCGGGATCGTGGAAGAGACGAGGCAGAAGACGAAGAGCACGGCCAGCTCGCTCGCGGACAGCGCCCGGCCGGGCCGCCACCTGCGCAGCGGGACCTGCACACAGAAGATCACCAGGAGAAAGGAAACGAGGGCCGCGATGGAGAGGTGGCTCAGGGTGAGCCTGGGCCCGTGCATCACGTAATTGGTGTGGGGCGTCCATACCGCGATGAACACGGCCAGGACGGCCCCCAGGATGAGCACCCGGGGGGTCAGGCCGGTCGCGGCGCGGCGGGAGGGTGTTTCAAGGGTTGAATCGTTCGGCATTTTACGAACTGGATTCCCTGTCGGTGCGTGTACCGGGCAGCATTGCCCTTACGCGTTGCGTCTCGAAATCGGATTTCCAATATATCGCGGCGCCACGGGTTTCGGCTATGGTTTTATCCCTTCCGAAACCTCGTGGATGCGACCGTCAGCCCTTCCGCGTGCGCGACTTTTTTCTATTGCCTTGCGGCCTTTGCCCATCTATTTTGCGCTAATGTGTTTTGCCTGTGAAACGCAGCCGATTCACTATCTGGATTCAAGAGGATAACCCATGTCGACAACCGGTGTTACGCTGAAGACGAGCGGTTTCGGTCAAACGCAACGAAAAGACGCATGGTGGGCGCAGCAACTGCTGACATTCGGCGTATTCTCCGCCTTTGTCGTCTATTCCACGTGGGCGGCCTTTCAGGGCGAGTTCTACGCCTGGGGCCCCTATCTTTCGCCATTTTATTCTCCCGAGATCTTCGGCAGTACGTCCCATGCCCTGTTCGGTCCCAAACCCGAATGGTGGCCGGCCCTGCTCCCCTTCTCACCGGCCTTCCTGATCCTGTGGGCCCCGGCCGGATTCCGGATTACGTGCTACTACTACCGCGGCGCGTACTACAAGGCGTTCTGGGCCGATCCCCCGTCATGCAGCGTTTCCGAACCGAGGAAGAAGTACCGGGGAGAACAGTCCTTCCCGCTGATCCTGCAGAACGTGCACCGTTATTTCCTCTACCTGGTGTTCATCATCTGGATCTTCCTGTGCCAGGATGCCTGGAAGGCCATGTGGTTCACCGATGCGGCGACCGGTGCGACGTCATTCGGCATCGGCGTCGGCACCCTCGTGCTGACCCTGAACGTCATCCTGCTGGGCGGCTACCAGTTCGGCTGCCACTCCCTGCGCCACCTGATCGGCGGGAACCTGGACCTGCTTTCGAAGGCGCCCGTGCGGCACGCGGGGTACAACTGCGTTTCGTGTCTGAACAGGAAACACATGACATGGGCCTGGCTCAGCCTGGTCTGGGTCGGTTTCTCGGATGTTTACGTACGCCTCGTGGCCATGGGCGTGTGGACGGATTGGAGAATCCTCTGATGATCGACTGGAGTATCCTCTGATGATCGACTGGAGTATCCTTTAATGGCGGAATATCAGCAACACGAACATGACGTGCTGGTGATCGGCGCCGGCGGCGCCGGGCTCCGGGCCGCGATCGAGGCCTCGGCGGCCGGGGTGTCGGTGGGACTCGTGTGCAAGTCCCTGCTGGGCAAGGCCCACACGGTCATGGCCGAAGGCGGCGTGGCCGCGGCGCTGGCCAACGTGGACGACCGGGACGGCTGGAGCGTCCATTTCGCCGACACGATGCGGGGCGGCCAGTACCTGAGCAACTGGCGCATGGCCGAACTGCACGCCCGGGAAGCGCCGGACCGCGTCCGGGAACTGGAGGCCTGGGGCGCCCTGTTCGACCGGACGGCGGACGGCCGGATCCTCCAGCGCAACTTCGGCGGCCACAAGTATCCCCGTCTTGCCCACGTGGGCGACCGCACCGGCCTGGAGATGATCCGTACCCTGCAGGATTACGGGATCCACCAGGGCATGGAAGTGTACATGGAACACGCCATCGTCGCCCTGCTGAAGGACGGCGACCGGGTCGTGGGCGCCTTTGGATACGACCGGGAGCGGGGACGCTTCCGCGTGTTTCGGGCGAAAGCGGTCATCCTGGCCACGGGCGGCATCGGCCGCGCCTTCAAGATCACGAGCAACAGCTGGGAATACACGGGAGACGGACACGGGCTTGCCTACGACGCCGGCGCCGCGCTGCTGGACATGGAATTCGTCCAGTTCCACCCGACGGGGATGGTCTGGCCGCCGAGCGTGCGGGGCATCCTGGTCACCGAAGGCGTCCGCGGCGAGGGCGGCGTCCTGACGAACAGCGAAGGCAACCGGTTCATGTTCGACGACATCCCCGACCTCTACAAGAACTCGACGGCGGACAGTCCCGAAGAGGGATGGATATACACCCAGGGCGACAAGAACGCCCGGCGTCCGCCGGAACTGCTGACGCGGGACCACGTGGCCCGGTGTATCGTGCGGGAGATCAGGGAGGGCCGCGGATCGCCCCACGACGGGGTCTACCTCGACATTTCGTGGATCAGCGAGAAGCTCTCCAACGCCGAAGAGCATATCAAGCGCAAGCTGCCGAGCATGTACCACCAGTTCAAGCAACTGGCCGACATCGACATCACGAAAGAGGCCATGGAAGTGGGTCCCACCACCCATTACGTGATGGGCGGCGTGCTCGTGGACGCCGACACGCAGATGACCACGGTGCCCGGCCTCTTCGCCGCCGGCGAATGCGCCGCGGGCCTGCACGGCGCCAACCGGCTGGGAGGCAATTCCCTCTCCGACCTGCTCGTATTCGGCCAGCGCGCCGGACTGTACGCGGCCGAGTTCGCCCGCGAGAACGGGAGCGGGACCATTGACGACGGCCAGGTCGAAGCGGCCGTCGGCGAGACCCTGGCGCCTTTCGACCGGGAGAACAGCGGCGAGAATCCCTTCGACATCCAGTACGAACTGCAGGAACGGATGCAGGAGCTCGTGGGGATCGTGCGCAACGAAGGCGACATGCGGAAAGCGCTTGAAGTCATCGACGATCTGCGCCAGCGGGCGGAGAAAGTCTCCGTCATCGGCAACCGGGAGTACAACCCGGGGTGGCACACCGCGCTGGACCTGAAGTTCCTGATGATCGTGTCGGAGGCGGTGGCCCGCGCCGCGCTGGAACGGAAGGAGAGCCGGGGCGCCCACTTCCGCGAGGACTACGAGGACAAGGACGAGGCGTTCGGCAGCGTCAACATTACCCAGCACAAAAACGCCGACGGAGAAATGGTGATCAACCGCGTTCCGGTCCAACCGCTCCGGGAGGACCTGGCAGCGATCATCGAGGAGAACAGATAATGGCGACAGCCAATTTCCGGATCTGGCGGGGCGACGGCGAGACCGGCGGTTTCGAAGACTATTACACCGAAATAGACGAAGGCATGGTCGTGCTGGACGCGGTGCACCAGATACAGGCGGAGTCGGCCCCGGACCTGGCGGTCCGCTGGAACTGCAAGGCCGGCAAGTGCGGCTCCTGTTCCGCCGAGGTCAACGGCAATCCGAAGCTGATGTGCATGACGCGGATGAGCGACCTGCCCGAGGACGAGACCATCACCATCGAGCCGATGAAGGCCTTCCCGACGATCCGCGACCTGGTGACGGACGTATCGTGGAACTTCGAGGCCAAGATGAAGACCAAACCCTTCAGGCCCCGCAAGCCCGACGCCGAGGACGGCACCTGGCGCATGGACCAGGACGATATCGAGCGGGTCCAGGAATTCCGCAAGTGCATCGAGTGCTTTCTGTGCCAGGACGTCTGCCACGTGCTGCGGGAGCACGACCTCCACGAGGAGTTCATCGGCCCGCGGCTCATGGTGCACAACGCGGCCCTGGAGATGCACCCCCTCGACACCGAGGACCGCCTGAAGGACCTCAAGGACGACCAGGGCATCGGCTACTGCAACATCACCAAGTGCTGCACGAACGTCTGCCCCGAAGAGATCACCATCACCGACAACGCCATCATTCCCCTGAAGGAACGGGTCGTCGGCGAGTTCTACGATCCCCTCAACCGGCTGCTGCGGATCTTCAAGTCGAAGGACAGCGACGAACCCGCCTAGGCCCAGTTAAAAAACTTAGGCCCAGTCAAAGCCTAGGCCCAGGCCCCCCGGGCCATCAAACCCCCGTCCACGTTCACGAACTCGCCCGTGATGAAGGAAGCGCGGTCGCTTGCGAGAAAGAGCACCGCATTGGCGATGTCCTCCGGACTGCCCAGGCGGTTCACGGCGTGCCGGGAGGCCATGTCCGTCCGGATTTCGTCCTCGTCGCCCCCGATCGAATCGATGGCCTCCTGCAGGAGGGGCGTTTCGATGGTGCCGGGATTTACCGCCACCACGCGGATGTTGTCCTCGGCGTAATCCAGGGCCAGTTGGCGCACCAGCGACAGGTCGCCCCCCTTGCTCGCCGCGTAGGCGGAAATGCCCTTCGCCGACTGGAGGCCCTGCACGCTCGCCGTGTTGATGATCACCCCGCCCCCTCTCGCTTTCATGGCGGGCACGCAGTATTTGACCATCAGGAAACGGCTCTTGAGGTTCACGTCGATGATCCGGTCCCACTGTTCCTCGGACATCTCGTGGGCGGGCAGATAGCTCGACGTCGGCTGTATCCCCACGTTGTTGCACAGGACGTCCACCCCGCCCCAGGCCTCCGTCGCGGTCTCCACGAGGGAACGGCACACGTCGGCCGTGGTCACGTCGGCGTGGACGTACCGGATGTTGTCGCTTTCGGCCGCGATCGCCGAACCGGCGTCGTCGTCGATATCGGCGCACAGGACGTTGGCGCCCTCAGCGGCAAAGGCGCGGACGATACCCCCGCCGATGCCCTTGGCGCCGCCGGTGACGATGACCGCTTTTCCGTCGAATTCGGACATTTGATGCTCCTTTCCTCGTCGTCGTAATCTACCTGATGGCGATCGGCCGGGCCCTATCTACCTGATGGCGATCGGCCGGGCCTTATCTACCTGATGGCGATCGGCCGGGCCGGCGACCCCGTCGCCCCCTTGAACCGTATGGGCGTGTGAATAAACAGGAACTCGTAGACGCCGTCCCCGGAGAGTTCGTCCAGGTACATGTTCTCGAGGTTCCAGACGCCGTTCCGGGTAATGAGCTCCTGGTGGACCGGGAAGGCCTGGCTTAAATCCGGATTGGGCACCACCTCGGTGGTCCACTGGTCCGATCCGATCATGGAAGCCTTCTTCTCGACCACCCACCGGGCAACGTCCATCCCGATGCCGGGCGGGGCGGCGTTGTACGTCCCTGGGTCGTTCCAGTGCCGCGCCCAGCCGTAGCGGAAGAAGTAGGCGTCGCCGGGTTCGAGACTTTCCTCCGCGATGCCCTGCCGCTGAAGCGCGCCCTGCACGTCCTCCACGGTCACCTCGTAGCTGTGGTCCAGTGACTCCACGCCTTTGTACGCGGCCACGTCCACCAGGATGCCGCGGGTCAGGAAGGGCTTGACGTGCTCTACGCCCAGCTGTACGAGGCCGTAGGGTCCCTTGATCTCTTCATTGGTAAACCCGTTGTAGAAGACGTCCTTCTCCGAGCCGTCCGCCATCGTCATTCGCTCGCCGATGTGGCCCGGTCCGTCGAACTGGGTGCCCACCTGTCCGATCTCGGCGACCAGGAACTCGTCGTAGTAGATCAGTTTGTTGGAACCCATGGGCGCTCCTGAGGGAGAACCGGGGATGACCATGGAATAGGTCCGCTGGCCGAAGAGGGGCATGTCCGCGGTGTATACCTGGCCGATTTCATAGATCTGTCCCGTCTTGACCAGCGTAAGCGACTTCAACACTTTCTCGGGCGTGATCCAGTTGGAGCCGCCGGCCTGATCGTCCTTGCCCCAGATGGGATGGGGCCACCACGGTCCTTCTTCGCGCGTCTGCGCGCCGGCCGGGAAAACAAACACGGCTGCGAGCAGGATAACGACGGCAAACCTCAGCGTTCTCATTTGTGTGCCTCCTGGTTGCGTAGGGTGGTTCAGATGCTCAGACGGGCGATTCCGCCTCGCCTGTTTCAACATGCCCGCGGTCCGGGCGGACTAGTCGTAATTGCTCTGCACGTGCTCGCCCAGCAGCCGGCGCTGGCGGGCCGTGGCCCGGGACAGGATGGCCGGGTCGAACCGGAACCGGTTCAGGTAGGGCGGGAACTTCTGGGTGATCATCCGCTGGGCGTAATGCACCTGGAGCAGGTAGCGTACCTGCCCGCTCGTGTTGGCCGTCCCCCGGTGCCAGACCTCGCTGCGGAAGAGGACGGCGTCGCCGGCGGAACAAAGTATGCTCCGGGGTTCGACGCCGCGCCAGGCGGTTTCGCCATGGGACGGTCCGCGGCCGGCGCGGTGGCTGCCGGGAATGAACTGCGTGGGGCCCAGGGCCTCGTACAGGTCGTCGAGATAGTAATGGGCCGTGGTGATGTACGCCGGCACGCTGACCCGCGGGTCGTCCATGACGTCTTCCGGCAGCTTCAGGGGCTGCCAGTCCACGTGGATGCCCTGGTCCGGCCGGCCCGGCCCCGTCATCCACGCCGTCATGCCGATGACGTGGCTGTCCGGTCCATGCGCGGCTTCGATCACCTCGATTACGTCCGGGCGGTCCAGACAGGAAAGGAAGACCGGATCCCGGTTGAACACGTTGTTTATGGACTTGTTGAGAAAACCATGGGATTCGGGAACGGTGTGCCGGTCGAATTCGTCGGGACGGACTTCGAGCCGGTCCATGGCGGCGCGCAGCGCGGCGATTTCCTCCCTCGAAAGCACGCCGGGGAAGTACACGTAGCCCTCCTGCGCCAGGGCCTCGACGCGCTGTTCCGGCGTCTCGCGCGCAACCAGTTCCAGGCGTTCCGACACCGTCAGCCTCCTTGCCCGCGCTTGAAAACGGGCAGTTCCGAAAGAAAGGCGTACCCGCCGCCCGCCCGGTGTTCACAGCAGAAGTGCGTCCTGCCGTTGGTGGCCACCAGGTACCGGGCGTCGATGACCGAATTGTACCGGGCCAGCTGATCGAAGACGGCATCGGTCACGCGAACCTCCGGCGCCTTGCATTCGCCCATGAGCACCGGCCGGCCGTCGTGGTCGTGCATGATCACGTCGGCGCGAACGGCCGTTCCGGCATACTGGAATCCCCTCTCCACGGCCGCGAAGCCGGCGGGAAAGCCCCGGTCCTCCACCAGGTAGCGGACCAGGTGCTGCCGGACCCACTCCTCGGGGGTCAGGCGGACGAACCGGCGCCGGATCCCGTCGAAAATGACCCTTCGGCCCGCATCGTCCGTGTCGATTTCGAAGGCGTATTCCGGGAAGTTGAGCCGTTCCATGGCACATGGGGTTCCGGGCGCCGCACCCCTTCGCCGCGCCGCGGCTGATCGTTCGGTCCCGGACGCCGCGATCATGGGCCGGGCCGCCGCTTTTCAGGCCGGAGACCCCGTCAATCGGGACAGTGCCCGGTTTCGATCCAGTCCACGAGCCGGATGGTATGTATGACGTCCCGGAGATCGCTGACGGGGATGGTCTGGTTGCGTATGGATGCGACAAAGTGCTCGTGCATGGCGAGGGCGCCTTCGTACCGGGGCGCGTCCTCCGGGTCGTCGCCGTTGATCTCCCAGCCCTGCAGCACGGTCTGGCGATCGTCCTCGCGGATGTCGATTTCTTCGGGCAGTTTCATGTAGCACCCGACGCCCACGCCGTGCAGTTCCGCGCTCAGCACCCGGCCGCCCGAGGCGCGGTTGCCGAATACGACCCCGGTGGCGCCGCCGTCGAACCGGACCAGCGCCGTGTAGTGATTCCAGTCGACCGAATCGAACTTGTCGCGGTAACGGGTTACTTCGACCGGTTCGCTGCCCACCATGTACCGCAGCAGGTCCACCACGTGGGTCACGTCGTCCCACAGGGTCGTGGAGAATCCCGGCTTGTCGAACAGCATTTTCTTGTTGAAGGTGGTCACGGCAAGGGAGACCGGACCTCTCGCGCGGACCCGGCGCATGGCCTCCCGTACCACCGTCGTATAGCGCCGCTGATAACCCACCATGGCGTACACGTCATGCTCCACGGCCGCGTCCAGCAACTGGCGCGTTTCGGCGCTGTCCTTTCCCGGCGGTTTTTCGATGAAGACGTGCTTGCCCGCACGGAGACAGTCAAGGGCGGGCTGGAGCAGCCACTTCTCGTGCATGACGCAGTAGACCACGTCCAGTTCCACCTCCGCCAGCATGGCGCGGTGGTCGGTGTAGACGCGCGGAAAGTCATAGCGTCCGGTTACCTGCGCCAGGCGCGCTTCGTCCAGTTCGCACACGGCGGCCATCTCGACGTCCGGCAACCGGGCGACCGCCGGGTAGTGGGCGCTCTGGGAACGGCCCCCGGCGCCGATGAATCCTGCGCGGAGCATGAACGGCCTCTCTGGGGTTGTCCGCCTGTCAACACGGGCCGGATACGGGTTTCACCGGTCCGCGAGCGGCGGCAAATACTGCTTCACGGCGCCTCTCCGGTGGTCGAAACCGGGTTCATGACTCCATGTGCGGCCGTGCCGCGCCATGGTGTCCCGTACCAGTCGCCTGCGGTACAGGCTGGCCAGGTTTTCTTCGGCGATGGCGTCCGGGTCGAACCGGTCGAGGATCCGATCGCGAAGACGCGCTTCCACCTGGCGGCAGGCGGCCTCGCCGGAAAGATTATGCCATTCGCCGGGATCGTTGTCCAGATCAAAAAGCCGGGGTTCGAAACCGTGGATGTAGTGGTACTTGTACCGCCCCTGCCTCGCCATGATACAGGGCATGCCCACGGCCTCGTGCGCCTGCGCGAAGACCACGCGGTCCGTTTCGTCCGCGGCGGAGGCCGACAACAGGCTTGCGCCGTCGTGGGGGAGCCGGTCCTCCACGCCGGCGAGGTCGCAGAAGGTCGGCAGCAGGTCGATCAGGGACACGGGACGGGGACTGGACGTTCCCGCCCGCCATCCATCCGGATAGCGGACGATGAGGGGCACCCGGCAGGACCACTCGTAGAAGCACCGTTTCTGCACCATGCCGCGCTCGCACAGCATGTCGCCGTGGTCGCTGGCGAATACCACCACCGTGTTCTCCGCGAGGCCGGTCTCGTCGAGGGCGTCCAGCAGGCCGCCGACCTTGTCGTCCATGTAGCTCACCAGCGCGTAATAGGCGCGGCGGAGCCGGTAGAGCCCTGCCTCGTCCCGCAGGTCGTAACGGCCCGTACCGTGATAGGCGTTCAGGTTCAGGTCCATCATGGAGTGGCTTTCGTCCAGGCCGGGCGGGAATTCGGGCAGTTCGACTTCCGCTCCTTCGTACCGTTCCCACCACGCCTCGGGGGGCCAGAACGGTTCGTGGGGATGGTGGTAGGACGCGCAGAGCAGGAAGGGCCCGTCTTCCCCGCCGGCCTTTCTCGACCGAAGGTACTCGATGGCGCGGAAATGGGTTTCCTCGTCGTAGCCGAGGGCGTCGTGCCAGACTCCGATCCGCACGCCGTCGCCGGTATATCCCGCGGCGTTGTAGGCCGGCCGGGCGGCCATCACCCGCTCGCAGTCCCTTCCCCCGGTCTCTTTCAGGCGGATCCACTCCGGTTTCACCCAGTCGAAATCGGAGGAGTAGATATCGGTGGTCAGCCGCATTCTGAATCCGTGCAGCTGGTCCGGACCGATGAAGTGCATCTTCCCGGACAGCACGGTATCGTATCCCGCGTGGGCCAGGTAGTGGGCGAAGGTCGGCTGGTCCGCGGCCAGCAGCGCGCCGTTGTCCCAGGCGCCGATTTCCGAGGCATGCCTTCCCGTCATCAGGCAGGCCCGGCCGGGCGCGCACAGCGGAAAAGCGGTGTAGGCGGCATCGTAGCGCACGCCGGCGGCCGCCAGTCGGTCCAGGTTAGGGGTCCGGACGACGGGATGTCCATAGGTCCCGGTCAGGGCGGCGACCATCTGGTCGGACAGGATCAGGAGGATGTTGGGCTGGTCGGCCATGACGCTCCCGGCGGCCCGCGCGAAGGGATCTTCGGCGGTATCGGTTACCGCGTACGGCGGCCCGCGCGAAGGGGTCCCCGGCGGGCGCTTGACGTTCCCGGCGGCCCGCGCGAAGGGGGCCCCGGCGGGATCGGTTGCCGCGTACGGCGGATGGTCAGCGGCGGCGGCCACCGCGTCGATCGGGTGGACCGGTCTCGAACTGTACGTTCCGCATCATGGCGACGAGAGGTATCGCCGACATCAAGGCGGCACAGGCGGCGACCGGACCGCCGATCATCAACAGGAGGCCGAAATCCCGCGGTGGACCGTCGGTTCCGACCGCCGGCGGGACGGCGACCAACAGGACGGCCAGGCCGGTCAGGCACAGAAAGGGCATGGCCCGCGACATGCCGGTTCGCACCGACTCGACGGCCGGCGCACGCCGGGCGGCCTCTATCCGGCTTCTGACCTGGCTGTACCCCAGGAAGGCCATCACCACCGCCAGCATCCCGACGGCCAGCAGCGCCAGCACGCTCGGCACCGTGATCCGATCCACCAGGCCAAAGGTTATCCCCGCCGTGACGAGCATGGCGTACAAGGCGCAGCCCATGGCCGTCACGGCGAATCGGGCGCCAATGCGAAGCGACAGGAAAAGGGTGATGATGATGATGCCGAGCATGACCCCGTTCCATTCCCCCAGCCAGTCGACCGACCGGGCGAAGGGGAGCAGCAGGCGCACGATGCTTCCGGCCGCCAGTACGCCCAGGGCCAGTGCGATGCTTTTTCCCGGCCGGTCGTCTATCCGGGCGCCGACGATGACCAGCACGATCAGCATGGTCACGAAAAGGCCGTAGAGCAGATCGCCGGAAAGCAACAGGGCCACCAGGCCCTCGTCGACCGCGTGTTCCTCCTTCGCCGCCGTGGCGGCGATCCCCGCCGCGGCCAGCATGACGGCGAAGGCGTAGACGGCGCCGGACCGGCCGATCAGTTTTTCATAGAATGCGACAAGGGCCTTTTCCATCATATGCTCAACTTTCTGATCTGCCAGTCCGCCACCAGGGAGGACAGCAGCATGTTCGTCCAAAGGGTAGAGGTCAGCAGGCTGGCGGCCGCGCCGGAGAACAGCACGAGGCCGAAATTGACGACGCCGCCGGTGCCGACCACGACCAGGCTCACCGAGACGAGCAGCAGCATGACATGGGTCCAGACCAGGACGGGCGCGATCTTCGCGAGCGACGCCGTGACGTCCTGGCGGACCGAAGACTCCGTTCCGGATTCCGCCCGAAGGTATTCGAATATCCAGAAATGCACGGTGGTGAAGACCAGAACCGCCGCGAGGAATCCCACCGCGCCGGCGAGGGTGAAGTACGGCGCGATACCGGCGATGTTCCACAGCCTCAGCACCGCTCCGGTCATGATCAGAAAGTGCGGGATCCCCGAGATGAAAAGCAGGCCGGCGGCCCGGTACCTGATCACGAAGAGCGCGGCCAGCAATCCAAGGCTGATCAAAGCGGCGCCGAATGTGCTGTCCATGACCCCTTCGCCGAACGGCGAGGGCGAATGCACCGCCGCCTGATCCAGGAGCGCAACGGCCACGGGAGGCGACTCGGATTCCAGGATGGCCGCCAGGGCGCGGGCCTCTTCAAGGGTATCTCCGCCCGGTACTTCTATCCGTCCGTCCGGAATCCTGCCCTGTATGTTCAGCGTCACGTAGACCTGGCCGTTCATTTTGATGGCCAGCCGGTTTCCGGCGTTGGCGCTCGACAGGTTGGCCAGACTCTCCCGGCCCTCGTCCTGCAGGAAAAGGCGTACGGCGTAGGCGCCCCGGTCCGCCGTTACGGAAGCGTCGCTGACCACGGCCGACGCGAGGGGCTGCACGTTCAGGTCCACGTCCTGGTTGATGAAGTACAGCGGATGGTACACGCTACCCCCGCGGACCACCGGTTCGGTACCCCATGCGAACGCGCCCGCGGGAGGATTCGCGAGGTTGAAGGCCCGTATGCCGGCCTGTACCGTGGAATCGGCCAGCATGGCCTTCACGGCCTCCAGGTTGTCTTCCCGGACCGCGATGTCGCCGATCCCCTCCTCCACCGTGATACGCGCAAGCAACGCGCTCAGCCCACCGGATCCGGCCGACGCCGATCCACCCGTTTCGGCCGACACTGATCCGCCCGATCCGTCCGACGCCGATCCATCCGATCCGGACGGTTCCTGCCCGTCGGTCCCGGCGGCCCCGGCCGAGGCGCTTTCGCGAACGGCATCGTCTATGCGCTTCCGCAGGGCCTGGACTTCCGCGCCGTCCTTGAACAGATGCAGCGTGATCGCGCCGGATTCCCGGATCATCCTGCCCGCGAGACCGGTATCCGCGCTCAGGGGCACGACGATATCGAACGTGTCGTTCCCCCGCGCGACTATGGCCGGTTCCGAGATACCGAAGGCGTTGAGGCGCCGCCGCCAGTTCTCGACCAGGCTCTCCACCGCCCGCGCCCTGCCCCGTTCGGTGTAGCGGGACACATCCAGACCGGCGGCGAGACGGTATCCGCCGGCAAGGTCGATGCCCGGCACCGTGGACTGGCTGTACAGCGCTTTCCTTTCGCCGGGCGTAAGCCTTTCGATGGACTCGGGAGTAGCGAACCACAGCCTGATGGTTGGAGAGGCGAGGACCGCGCCGATCAGGGTGACGGCGAGAAAGACCAGGAATGAAATACGCTTGTGGATGGTGCTGTTCCTTTCGATTCCGCGGCGAGCGTCGTACCGGTGGACGGCCAGGCCGGCGGACGGCCTACCAGTCTTCCGGGGACCTCGGCGCGTGGCGGATGATGTCGACCAGGTCGCGGACGGCCCGCTCGTACCCTACGGTCATCGCCCGCACGGCCACGGCATAGCCCACCACCATTTCCTCCACCTCCGCGATACCCGCCAGATCCGCCGCCGTCCGGAAATCGATGCCGCGTCCCACGGAGACGCCCATGTTCAGCCGCGCCGCGGTCTTGGCCGCGCCGGCCATATCCTGATACACCCGGCTTCGCTCTTCGGGATCTTTGGCCTGCACGTATCCGCTTGCGTCGATATGTACGTAATCCGCCTTGATTTCGGTGCATTGCCGGATGTGCGTCGCGGTGGGCCGGACCAGGATGCTCGTCAGGATCCGATTCTCCTGAAGGGCCCTGGTCATGCGTTCCACCGGCCGTTCCAGGGCATCGGCTTCGGGCCAGGCCGATTCGAACCAGCCGTTGTCCAGGCCGGCGTGCCCGTAACCCACGGGAACAAGGGTAACCATATCGGGGGAAATCGTCAAGATACTCTGCAGGAGTTCCATGTCCGGCGGCGCGATCACGTTCAGGTGCGTGTGCACGAGCTGCCGGACGATGTCGTACTCGCCGTCCAGGTAGAGCGATCCGTCGGATGTCCACGAAATCGTTACGGCGTCCGCCCCGCTCACCTGGGACATCATGACCGCGGTCATGGGATCGGGTTCTCCCCGTTTCGCGATGTTCCGCAAGGCGGCGACCTGGTCTACGCATACACTCAGTTTAACCATGATTACGCTCCGGAGTCAGTTGTCCACGAGATCGGAAACCCGTACGAACTCGATGCCTCTGAGTTCGAGATCCGCCATCCGGTTCATCAGCACCTGAAGGGTATGGGGCCTGGCGTCGGCGACGACGACGGCCCGCGTGTCGTCCAGCGCGGAAAGCGACGCGCGGTCCAGGTTCATGGAAATGACTACGGGGTTGTAGACCGAATCGAGCGCGCCCCAGACTCGAAGCCGGCCGCGGCCGCCGTCGCCGTCGTTCCGCGCGTCCGATGGACCCGCGGCACCCGGGTTGTCCAGGAAGTACATGTCCCGCTTGCCCAGTTCGTCCAGCACGGGGGCCGGCACGCCGCCTTTACCGTCCATGGGGCCGACGGGATACCGCAACACGCCCCGGGCCTCCGGGAGAGACGCGAGGGCGTCTTCCACGATGCGGCGGTTGGTCGGCTCCGAATGGGCGGCCAGCACGGATCGATTTGGCGATATGTTCCCGGAGAAAGATCCGGGTTGGACGGGCAGCAGCGCGATCACCTCGTGCCCGCCGCGCGCGGCTTCGGCGGCGATGCCGTCCACCCCGGACACCCAGGGAAGCAGGGCGAGGGTAACGGGCCGGGTGAATTCCGACAGTCCCTCGGCCACCGCCAGGTGATTACGGTCCGTACAGGCGATCACGACGGCCAGACGGCCCTTTTTACGCCGCAGGTCCGGGTCGCGGGTGACGTTCAGGCGATGCGTTACCATGCCGTCGTAGGCGATATCGAGCAGCAGGACCCGGCTCCTGGTGCGCTCCTCTGCGCGGACGACCGCTCCGCCCACGCGGGCGACCGACCGGGCGATCTCGAGATTGCATTCCGCTATCGAATAAGCGCCCGAAACGGTGACATGCCGTTCGACGGGCGTCCAACGGACGCCGGCCGCCGGAGCGCGTGAAAGCGTATCCCGTATCCTCTCAGGTGTGATCTGCAGGTTCAGGAACGCTCCGTAAAGGGCCGAATCCAATGCTTGAAAGGCCGCCTGGCCGGATTTCCAGGCGGCCGTGCGTTCGTATCCGGACGAGGCGACCGGTACGGGCCGGTCCAGCAACCAGTACGCGACCGACCTTGCCTGGTGCTCATACAGCGTGATCCACGCGGCGAAGGCCAGCAGGATGAGTACGGCCGTCACGAGGGCGGCGTACAGGTAGCCGGACCGGCGCTTGTTCTTCCTGTCCATCAGCCGCGTCCTGGCCGTATGGGAATAGCGGAAGCTCATGGAGCATCCTTCAGCAATCGTCTTTGAGGTTGTCCCTGTAGTCCCGGAGCGCGTTGGAAAGCGCCGCGAACTCACCCAGGTCGAGGGTTTCCCCGCGTCGTTTCAGGTTGATCCCGGTATGGTCCGAAACATAGCCGGCGGAACCGGGAACCAGGCGATTCATCGCATGATGCAGCATCTTGCGACGATGTTGAAAGGCCGCCTTGATCAGGACGTTCAACAGGTCGGCGTCCTCGACCGCGACGGGTGGCCGCTCATGGGGCGTCAACCGGAGGACGACCGAATCCACGGCCGGGCGGGGAACGAAACGGTCTCCGCCCACGCGGAACAACGATTCCACGCCGTAGTGGTATGCCATGATGGCGGTTATCGCGCCGTAGGCTTTCGTACCCGGAAGCGCCGCCAGGCGTCCGCCCACCTCGTGCTGAACCATGAGGACCGCGCACTTTATACGCGCACGATGGGCGATCAGCCGGTCGAGGACAGGACCCGTTATGCCGTAGGGCAGGTTGGCCACGAGCGCGAAGCCGGTATCGTACCTATTCATCAGGTCGGACAGGTCCAGGTCGAGCACGTCCCTGTTCAGGATGGTCAGGTGGTCGTAACGGCCGTAGGCCTTCTGAAGGGCCCGTGCCAGTTCGGTATCGATTTCCACGGCGGTCACCCGGCCGGCCCGGGCAACGAGATGCCGCGTCAGCGCGCCGGCCCCCGGTCCTATTTCAAGGACGGGCGTTTGCCCCGTGACCCCCGCCGCCTCGACGATGCGGCGGGCGATGGTCGAATCGTTCAGGAAGTGCTGTCCCCTCGACCTGGAAGGACGGAAATCCGATCTGCGCAGGCTGGCCAGCAAGTCGTCTGGAGGCTCGTGTACCGTGCTCAATGTATTCGAAACACCTTGTTCGCGTTCCGGGTTGTGGTCCGCGCCAGTTCATCCAGGGTCACGCCGCGATGACGGGCGACCGCTTCGGCCGTGTTTACGAGGTAGGACGGTTCGTTCCGGCGTCCACGGTGGGGAACGGGTGCGAGGTACGGCGCGTCCGTCTCGATCAGGATGCGATCCTCCGGCAACCCGGAGACCACCTCGTGGACCGTCGAATTCTTGAACGTGGCGATACCGCCGAACCCCAGGAAGCAGCCCATGGAAAGGGCCTTCCCGGCCATGGCGGCGTCCCCGGTGAAACAGTGCAGGATCGCGGTCGGTTCCTTTCCGGGGTACTCGTCCAGCACGTCCATGACCTCGGCATGGGCGTCCCGGTCGTGCACGATGACCGGCAGTCCCGTGCTCCGGCCCCATTCCATGTGTCTTCTGAACGACGCCCGCTGCAGCGGGTACGTGGACCGGTCGTGATACAGGTCGATGCCGGTTTCGCCCACGCCGACGACAGACGGGTTTTCCAGCAGTTTCTCGATTTCCCGGTAGTCCGCCTCGCAGGCTTCGTGGACGTGGCACGGATGGATGCCCGCGGCGGCGTAAACCGGCTCGTGGCGTTCGGCCAGCGCGATGGCGGCCCTGCTGCTTTCCAGGTCGTACCCGATGGCGACCATGCGCTCCACGCCCGCGTCGAGCGCGCGCTGGATCACGTCGCCGCGGTCCTGGTCGAAGGCTTCAGCCGTGAGATGGGTGTGCGTATCGAACAGCAAGGCCGTGTCTGTTTGCGGGTATACCGTGTGTTGTCCGTTCCGCCCGGGCGGCCGCGGACGGCGTGCCCGCCGTACTCGCCGTACCGGCCATGCCCGCCGTACCGGCCATGCCGGCCGTCAGGTTACCGATGAACCGGATTGAACGCGGACGTCCGGACCGAGGAGTATGGGCGCGCCGCCTTCGTCTTCCGCCGCGAGCAGCATGCCCCTGGATTCCACGCCCCGGATGTTCGCGGGCTCCAGGTTCGCCACGACGACGATCTGGCGCCCGACCAGTTTCTCCGGCGCATATCCCGGGGCGATGCCGGACACGATCTGCCGTTCGTCCTCCCCGATGCGCAGTTGCAGCCTGAGCAGCCGGTCCGTGCCGGGAACCGGTTCGGCCGCCACGACGTCCGCGATGCGAAGATCGATCCGGCGGAACGCGTCGATCGATACGAGATCGTTGCGCTCCGTCCCGGCGGATTCCGGCCGCTCGGATTCCGGCTCCCCGGGTTCCGCCTCCCCAGTATCCGCCCGCTCGGATAACGTTTTGCCGTCACCCGGGGCGTCGTACCCGCCAAGTTTCGCGATCTGCCCGTCGATCGCATCGTCCTCGATCTTGCGAAACAGGATTTCGATCTTGCCGATGGGCTGGCCGGACAGCGACGCGTCGATATCGATCCCGTCCCATTTCTGCTCGTCGACGCGTCCCTCCAGGCCAGCCATCTTCCACAGTCTCTCGGCGCTGAACGGCAGGATGGGAGACATGACCAGGGCGAGCACCCTGACCGCCTGCACGCAGACGTGAAGCGTGGCGGCGCAGCGCGCCCGGTCGGTCTTCCGCGTGTTCCAGGGCGCCTGGTCGTTGAAGTACCGGTTGGACCGGTTGCCGAGTTCGATCAGCTCGCGGACGGCCCGCCTCACCTGGAACGTCTCGAAGCACTTGCCGACGCGGGCGGGAGCGGCGGAAACGGCCGACAGCATCTCCCGGTCCTCCTGCGAAAAAGTCTCCGGCGCCGGGATCACGCCGTCGAAATACCGGTTGATGAACGTCAGCGTGCGGTTCACGAAATTACCGAATATGTCGGCCAGTTCGTTGTTGTTGCGCGCCTGGAAGTCCTTCCACGTAAAGTCGGAGTCCCTGGTCTCGGGCGATATCGACGCGAGGCAGTACCGCATGGGGTCGGGCGGGAAGCATTCCAGGTATTCGTCCAGCCAGACCGCCCAGTTCCGGCTCGTGGACAGCTTCTGCCCCTCGATGTTGAGGAACTCGTTGGCCGGAATCTCCGATGGCAGGACGAAATCGCCGTGTTCCATGATCATGGCCGGCCAAAGGATCGCGTGAAAGACGATATTGTCCTTGCCGAGGAAATTGACGAGCTTGCACTCCGGATTCAGCCAGTAGTCCTTCCACCGGTCCGGTTCGCCCCGCTCCACCGCCCATTCCCGTGTGGACGACACGTAGCCCAGGGTGTTCTCGAACCAGACGTACATGACCTTGCCCGCCGCGTCCCCGGCCGGCAGCGCCACGCCCCAGTCCAGGTCGCGGGAAATGGGCCGGTCGGAAAGCCCCTCGTCGAACCAGCCCCGGCAGTAGTTGCGTACGTTGGCCTTCCAGTGCTCCTTCGTGTCGATCCAGGCCCGCAGCCTGTCCGACATGCGGGACAGCTTGAAATACCAGTGATTGACCGGCCGCACCTCGAGCGGACCTTCACAGAATTCGCTGCGGGGATCGATCAACTGCGTGGCGTCGAGAATGGTGCCGCAGGCCTCGCACTGATCTCCCCGGGCGCGGTCGGAACCGCAGTGGGGGCACGTACCCTCCACGTACCGGTCGGGCAGAAAGCGGTCGCTGGCCGGACAGTAGATCTGGTTTACTTCCCGGACTTCGAAACACCCCTTTTCCTCCAGGCGGCGGAAGTAGGCCCGGGCCGTTTCATGGTGGATCGGCCGGGAGGTCTGGGAAAAATTGTCGTAGACGATGCCGAAGTCTTCGAGGGCGCCCTTGATGACGGGATAGTACCTGTCGACGAGTTCCTTGGGGGTCGTGCCCGCCTTCTCGGCCGCCAGGGTGATGGCCACGCCGTGATCGTCCGATCCGCTCACGTGCACCACGTCCCGGCCTTTCAGCCGCTGGTAGCGCACGTAGATATTGCCGGGCAGATGGACGCCGGCGATATGGCCGATGTGCAACTTGCCGTTCGCGTAGGGCAGCGCGTCGGTTACGAGTATTTTCTCTGCCACGACTCCCTCACGGACGCGGTGGATCTATTCCTGGAGAACGCCGTTGATTTCCAGCATCAGGATAGGGGGTAGAGGGCGGTTTGTCAACGGATCAATCCGCGGCGGGCGAGGCATGGGGGGAAGTTCCATCGGAAGGCGTCCGGCGCAAGGCCGCCGGGCGGGAAGGCGTGGATACCCGGTTCAGTCTCAACCTGAGCGCAAGCACAATCAGCGCCAGCTGGACGTGGGCGTTCCGCGCGATGTCCCGACGGGCTTCCTCGATGGCGGAGACGCCGCGCTCGATATCTTCCGGGCGCATTCCGGAAGCCCGGTCCCTCAGCGGCGCCAGGCGTTCCGTGTATGAAAGCGTGGACGATCCTCCCGTGGTGGAGAGGATAAACAGGTCGCGGTACAACGCCAGCAGATGGTCGAGGATCCGGTCCGTTACCGGTTCTTCCCGGTGGGACGCGGCCAGGGATTCCACCCGCTCGAACAAATCCAGCGGTGTGGCGCCGTGAATGCATTCCAGCAGGGCGTAGGCTTCTTCCCTGAGCTCCGTGCCCCGCTCGGACCTCGCGGCAAGCGCCTCAGAAAGGCGGCCCTCGGACCTGCGGGCGAGTTCTTCGGCCTCCTCCGGACCGATATCATAACGGGCGATCAGCGCCGCTTTCACCTCGGCCTCAGGCAAGCGCGCAAGGAAAACGGGCTGGCAACGCGACACGATGGTGGGCAGCAACCGCTGGGAACGGGACGCGGTCAGTATGAGCATCAGGGTGCCGGGGGGCTCTTCCAGCGTCTTGAGCAGCGCGTTCGATGCCGCGGTGTTCATCCGGTCCGCGGCGACGATGACCGCGACCTTCTTCCGTCCTTCGAAGGGTTTGGCGGATGCTTCCCGTCGAAGCGACCGGACGTCTTCCACGGAAAGGATGTCGTTCGGTCCGAACGGCAGGGCGGCATAGGGGTCTTCGGCCAGTTCAAAGGCCAGGCCCTGCCTGCGCTCCTGCCGGGCGTTGGCGCGGCCGGACGAGCCCTCGCCGCGGCCGGACGAGCCCTCGCCGCGGCCGGAACTACGGTCCGGAGACGGAGCGGACGAGGCCGGGACCAGCAGGTGCACGTCGGGATGTTGAAGCGCGCGAATCCGCCGGCAGTGACGGCACCGCCCGCAGGGTTCCCCCGGGCCGCTCTCGCAGTTGACCGCGCACGCGAGCTCGATGGCCAGCGCCTCGGCGCCCGTGCCCGGCGGTCCGCAGAACAGGTACCCGTGGGCCAGCCGGTCCTGCTCCACGGCATGCATGAGCCGCTGCCGCTGCCTTTCGTGGCCTACAACGCGATCGAATGCCATAAGGACGGTTCAGTGGACGGGACGGACCACGTAATGGACCCGGTCGGACTTCTCGGACGCCTCTTCAAAACTGAAACCGTCGAAGGCGCCGAGTACCCGGTAACCCGACTCCCGGCAGATTTCCGCGAGCCGGGCCACGGGATATATCCGTTGCTCGTGGCGTTCCCGGGTGGTACACCGCTTGCCTTCGCGGTTGAATGTAATCTGGAATTCGTTGACCTGTATGCGCGTCTCGGGGAGGTACTCGCAACGCCGGATATAGGAAAAATCCCCGTCGCTTTCCTGGTCGACCTGGTTGTGGAAGTACCTGCGCGAATTGATCTCCGTGCATACGTCGAAGACGAACAGGCCGCCGGCGCGCAACACGCCGCGCAATCCGTTCAACATCGCGGCGATGTCCGCTTCGTCCACGACGTAGTTGATGCTGTCGTACAGGCACAGCACCGCGTCGTAAGATCCCGGCGCCGGCATCCGTACCATGTCGCCCGCCTGGAAGCGTATGTCCCGGCGCCCGTCCAGGGCTTTCCGTTTCGCGACGGCGATCATGCTCTCCGAGCGGTCGATGCCCGTCATCCGGTATCCGCGGTCATCGAGGACACACGCCATGGCGCCGGTCCCGCAGGCCAGTTCGAGGAGGTCCTTCGGCGCCGCCTCGAACCGCGCGAAGACCGACTGGATGTAGTCGGCCCACCGCCTGTAGTCCACGTGGCGCATCACGTGATCGTATATCCGGGCCAACTGGCTGTAGGGAAGCTCGAAGTCACCCGGGAGGGACTTCCCGCGGCGCGCGCGCACCGGACTGCGCGTCACGGCGCGCGTTCATCCCGATTCGAACCCTGTAGCATCATCGCTCTGCCGTTCATCGCTGAGTACGTTGTATAGGGATTGCGCCCTGTCTTTGGACACGTTGCCGGCCGGGACGTCCAGCACTTCCAGCTCCAGTCGCCTGTGGGGCCATTCCACGACGACGATGTCCCTCGCCGCGACCTGGTGGCCGGGCTTCGCGGGCCGGCCGGAAATGGTAACCATGCCCCGGTCGCAGGCCTTCTTGGCGGCATCCCGCTGTTTGATGATCCGGGACCGTTTCAGAAAAAGATCTACTCTCATCGCAACGGTCTTCGCCCGCCGGGGATCACCGCTCAGGGAAGGGCCTCGAGGTCACGCTCGTCGATGTACACCTCGTGCCTCAGATCCCCGAGCCAGCGTTCCCTTTCCCGGTTCCACTTGGCCTGTTTGGCAAGATAGGTGATTTGCTGGAAATGGTCTTCCAGGTTAAACTTGTCGCCGCCGGTCCTGCCGTTCAGCTTCATGACGTGATAGGAGACGGCGCCCTGGTCCACCACCTTGATGGGTTCGGTCATCCCGTCGACGGCTATGGTGTCGATGGCGGCCTGGTACTGGGGCATCAACTGGTCGAGCATGAACTCGCCGATATGCCCGCCCGCCGAAGCGGAGGCCAGGTCCTCCGAGTACTCGGCGGCGGTCTCGGAAAAGGAAGCTTCGCCGTCGAGGATCCGCTGCCGCAGCCTGGAAACCGTCTCCAGCGCGCGATGATCGTCGTCATCCGACTTCGGGACCTGGACCAGAATGTGCCGTACGCGGATCTGGTCTCCCTTCCGTTCTTCCAGCTTGATGATGTGCAGGCCCACGTCCGTCTGCACCGCGGGACTGATTTCGCCCGTCTCGAGGCCAAAAGCCGCGTCCTCGAAACCGGCCATGAACGTGCCCCGGGTGAAGAACCCCAGGTCTCCGCCGTTCCTCGCGCTGTTCAGGTCTTCCGAAAACCGCCTCGCCATGTCGCCGAAGTCCTCCCCGTCCACTACGCGGCGCCGGATCTCCTCGATCCGCGCGTTCATCGCGGCCACGACTTCCGGGTCCGGGCGTGATGCGATCATGATGTGGCTCAGGTCGAGTCTGACGGGATTCGTAGGAATGTCGTCGAAGTGGGTCTCGTAATATTGCGCCACTTCCAGGCCGGTAACCCGGACCTCGCCGAAGCGTTCTTCCTCGAGCCGACGCTGCAGAAGTTCCTCTTCCTTCTGGCGCCTGAGCAGCCGGTTCCAGTCGCGCATGGTCATTCCGGAGTTCATCACCAGCCGTTCCAGGGCTTCTTCGGAACCGGCTTGTTCCGTGTACTGGTCGATAATCTCGCGGACCGCGCCGTTTATCTGTTCGGCGGGCACCCTGACGCTGTCCCTGCGCGCGTAGGCGAGCACGACGCGCGTATCGATCATGTTGTTCAACAACCGGTTCGGAAGGTCTTCGGGTTCCTCCTCCTGGTCCGGCTGCATACGGTACATCTTTACCGCTTCGACCACGTCGGAATAGAGGATGATCTCGTTGTCCACGACGGCGACGACATAGTCCACCAGCTGCTGGCCGTGGGCCGGCCGTGCCGCCAGGACCAGGGCCAGGAGCAGAAGAAGCGGGATTTGCCGGGTAATCGAGCGCACGGTTGTTTTCCTGTGGTTCCCGTCTACGTCGCGTCGGGTTCGGTTCTCGTCTACGGCGCGTCGCGTTCCGATCCAGTCTACGGCGCGTCGGGTTCGGATGGCATCAGGTTCCCGTTGTAGATTTCCACGTCGGACGACTGCCGCAGCCCATCCACGAACCGCCTGACCAGTTCGCGGCGCCGGTCCTGCAGCATCCTGTTTACGATCTCGCCGCGGACTTCGTCAAGGGGCGGAAGGGTGCCTGCCTCGCGACGCTCCGCGACCCTGAAGATGAACGAGCCGGTTTCGGAAAGGACCGGCCGGGAGACCTGGCCGACACTCATGGAGAAAACGATCTCCTGCACGGAAACGTCGCTGATCTCCCCTTTCTTCAGGAAACCCAGGTCACCTCCATTGGCCGAGGAGACGTGAATGGACCGCGTTCGCGCCAGTTCCTCGAAGGTGCCGCGGCGGCGTGACAGCAGGCTGCGGACCTGCCGCGCCGTAGCCTCGTCCGGCAGCACGATGACCGAGAGCCTCAGTTCCGGTTCGAGGTAGACGAATTCCTGCCGGTTGGCTTCGAAGTATTCCTCCACCTCTGCATCGGAAACCGCCATCGACGAATCGGCGATGATGCGTTCCAGCACCACGTTGGCCAGGTGTTCCCTGCGCATCCTGTCCAGTTCCCGCACCGTCTTCACGTCGCCGTCGTAATCCCGCCGCAGGGCTTCCTGGTAGAGCAACTCGGTCCGGACCCAGTCGGATACCCGGTCCCTCCTCATTTGCAGCGTGGCGGCGGGCAGCGCCGTGGATTCCAGCTCGGCTTCCAGTTCATCCGCCGTCAGCGTGGATTGATTCACCTTCGCGACAACGGTATCGGGGTCTTCGGCGCCCGAAAGCCACTGGCACTGCGTAAAGAGAAGCGCCGCATTCAGAAGCAAGGTGCAGAAGACCACGGATTTCATGCTGATTTTCCTACTCCAGCGGGCGGACCCGACAACAGTATCCGGGCTGGTATCATAAACCAATCACAGCAGTTTAAGCAACAGGTTTTTAGCCGCTTCGACCCGTCCGGCTTCCGATTCGCCGGTCAGTCCCACCCTGATCCGGAACGCTTCCCCGTGGGGAAACTCGATGTCCAGCGCGGGGTCGCCGGTCACCTTCGCGATCCGGTCTCGCGAGGGATAGAGGCCGTTCCTGTACGTCACGGCCATTTCGTTCCCGCGTACCGTGAGTCGCATCAATCCGATCTTCGCTGCGATCCGCCGGATGGAAACCAGGTCGAAGAGGACGCGTACCGGGCCGGGCAGCCGGCCGAACCTGTCCTGCATCTCCTCACGGAGCGAGACGACGTCCCCTTCGTCTTCCACCCGGGACAGCCGCTGGTAGAAACCGACCTTGAGCTTTCGATCGGCGATATAGTCGTCGGGAATGAAAGCGCCTACCTGCAGTTCGACTTCGGCCTCGTGGGTCTCCTCGCGCGTCTCGCCCTTGAGGTCCTCCATCGCCTCTTTCAACAGGCGGCAGTACAGATCGAAACCGATAGCGGAAACAAACCCGTGCTGCTCCGTGCCCAGCAGGTTGCCGGCGCCCCTGATCTCCAGGTCCCGCATGGCGATATGGAACCCGGACCCGAGCGCGGTGTATTCGGAGATCACGGCCAGCCGCTTGCGGGCGTCGGGGGTAACCGAGCCGGCGGCGGGAACCATCAGGTACGCGTAGGCCCGGTGATTGGATCTCCCCACGCGGCCCCGGAGCTGGTACAGCTGGGCGAGCCCGAACCGGTCCGCGCGATTGACCAGGATGGTGTTCACATTGGGAATATCCAGCCCGGATTCGATGATCATCGTGGACACGAGACAATCGTACTTCTGATCCAGGAAATCGATCATCACCTGTTCCAGGTCACGTTCCTGCATCTGGCCGTGGCCCACGACGAACGACACCTGGGGCAGGAGGCGCCGCAGGAACTCGGCGACCGCCTCGATGGACTGTACCCGGTTGTGCACGAAAAAGACCTGTCCGCCCCGGTCCACCTCCCGCATGATCGCCTCGCAGATCACTTCCTCGTTGAACCGCACCACCTCGGTGTGCACCGGCAGCCGGTCCCTGGGCGGGGTGGTGATGAGCGACATGTCCCGGGCGGAGACCAGCGACATGTGCAGCGTCCTGGGTATGGGCGTGGCGGTCATGGTCATGACGTCCACGGAGGTCTTCAACTGCTTGAGCCGTTCCTTGTGGGCCACGCCGAACCGCTGCTCTTCGTCGACGACGAGCAGGCCCATGTCGCGGAAGTCGATGTCGCCGGATATGAGGCGGTGCGTGCCGATCACGACGTCCACGTCGCCGCTCCTGAGCCCGGCCACGACCTTCTTCTGTTCCCGGGGCGGTATGAAGCGGCTCAGCATGCGGATGTTCACCGGGTAGTCCGCGAGCCGCTCGGAGAAGGTGGTCAGATGTTGCTGCGCCAGGATGGTGGTCGGGGCCAGTACGGCCACCTGTTTCCCGTCCAGCACCGCCTTGAACGCGGCGCGAATCGCCACTTCCGTCTTCCCGTACCCCACGTCCCCGCAGATCAGCCGGTCCATGGGCACCGCTTTCTCCATGTCCGACTTCACGTCCGAAGACGCCTGTTCCTGGTCCGGCGTATCCTCGTAGATGAAGGAGTCTTCCATCTCCTTCTGCCAGGGCGTGTCGGCCGAGAAGGCGAATCCCGGGCTGGCCTGGCGGGCCGCATAGAGCTTGACCAGGTCTTCGGCGATATCCCGGACCGCCTTCCGGGTGCGCGTCTTCGCCTGTTCCCAGGCTCGTCCGCCGAGCTTCGACAACGCGGGCACCTCGCCGTCGGAACCGATGTACTTCTGAACCCGGTGCAACTGCTCGATGGGGATGAAGACCCGGTCGTCTCCCGCGTAGATCAGGGTCAGGCAGTCCCGTTCCCGGTCGTCCACGGCAATGCGCTTGAGCCCTACGTACCGGCCGATGCCGTGGTCGATATGGACGACGTAGTCTCCTTCTTTGAGGCTGGTGAAATCCTCGATCACCACGCCTTCCTTGAACACCCTGCGGCGGCGGCGGCGGTACCGGTTGAAGATCTCCGCGTCGGTCAGCACGACCAGGGGCAGGTCCGGAAGAATGAACCCGGCGTGCATGGGCCCAACCGCCATATCGATCTCGGGGGCGTCCGGACCCAGGATCTCCCGCAGCCTCTCCGCCTGTCCCTCGTTGTCGCAGACCACCACGACCCGGGCGCGGTCCGCTTTCCATTCCTCCAGCCGGGATTTCAGTACGTCCATCGCCCCCTGGTACACGCCCGATGCCTCGGTGCCGATGGCGAGCCAGCCCCTGGCCGACCGCGCGCCGCGCACCATGTCCATCGTGCCGTAGTAGCCCGACTCTTCCTTCACGTCCCGCCAGCCGAGGATCGCTTCTCCGGGCGCGGGGACCAGGTCGCCCGCCTCCGTACGCCGCGTGTGCGTGCTTTCGTATTCCTCCGCGAAGGATTCCGCCTCGCGCTCCAGCTCATCGGGTTCGCACCGGACGATCAGCGTGTGGTCCGGCAGGTAGTTCATGATGGTGGCGGAGGAGGGATGGAACCAGGGCAGGTAGCGTTCGCTGCCTTCGAACAGGCCTCCGTCTTCGATGTGGGAGACCAGTTCGGACGGGTCGATCGCATGCGATTCGCCGGCCTGCCTGACCCGCCGGACCACGTCGTCCCGGGTTTCAGGCTCGTCGATCATTTCCCGGTTCGGGAGGACCGTCAATTCACGGACGTTCCGCGACGATCGCTGCGTGTAGATGTCGAACAGCCGGATCGATTCCACTTCGTCGCCGAAAAACTCGATTCTGCACGGCTGTTCCATCCCGTGGGGGTAGACGTCCACGATACCGCCCCGCACGCTGAAGTGGCCCGGCGCCTGGACCATGTCCGTCCGCTCGTAGCCGAGCCGGTTGCAACGGGCGGTAAGCTCGCTCAACGGGACGGCGGCGCCCTCGGCGACGTGCAGGATGGAGCCGGCAAGCACGGCGGGCGGCATGGTGCGCTGCATGACGGCCCGGACGGTAGCGACGACGAACAGCGGCCTGTTCTCCATCAGGCCGCAGAGGGCGTCCAGGCGCCGTCCCGACAGGTCGCCCGGCGGCGAGACCTGGTCGTAGGGCAGCACCTCCCAGGGGGGGAACAGCGCCACGTCCGCGGGACCCAGCAGACTGGATACGTCCTCGAACATCTCCTCGGCGGCGGCCGTGTCCTCCACGACGGCCAGCGTCGCGCCGCCCCGCTTTCTGTGCGCGTGGGCGAGCAGCAGGGACCGTGAAGAGCCGGCGAGTCCCGATACCCGCGCGGAGCAGGAGGCGTCGGCGGCCAGCGCCAGGTAACGCTGTACGACGGGGGATGCTTCCGAGATGTCCAGGAGGTTGGGCAGGCGCATACGAGAGCGGTTCGGCTACATCGGGTTCCGCAGCCGGTGGGTGATCCGCCGCAACACGTCCTCGTTCCGGGCTTCGAAGGTGCTGGCGGTGATCATCTCGTAGGCTGTTATGTAACGGCGGGCGGCTTCGATCCTGATCTCGTCCGGGATATGCGGTATGGGACCGTCCCCGCGGAAACCGCGGTCCGCAAGCCATTCCCGGACATATTCCTTGTCCAGTTTGTCCGGCTCCTCGCCCCGTTCGAAACGCTCCCGATAGGTGTCCTTCACCCAGAACCGGGAAGAGTCGGGGGTGTGGATCTCGTCGATCAGCACGACCCGGTCCCCGAACAGGCCGAATTCGTACTTGGTATCCACCAGGATCAGGTTGTTGGCGGCCGCCAGATCCGTTCCGAACGCGAAGAGCGCCAGGGCCGCCCTTTCCATTTCGCGGTACACCGGTTCGTCCACGAGCCCCCTGCGAAGCACCTCTTCCGCCGGGATGGACTCATCGTGGGCGCCTTTCTCCGCCGGCTTCGTCGATGGGGTGATGATGGGCCGCGCGAAGGGCTGGTTCTTCTTCATGCCGTCCGGCAGGTCATGGCCGAAGACGCTGCGCCGGCCCCGCTCATAGTGGGTCCAGGGCGACGTCCTGGTCACCCCGGTCAGGTACCCCCGGACGACCATCTCGACCGGTATAAGCCGGCACTCCCTGGCGACGAGGACGTTCGGATCGGGCACGTCGATCAGGTGGTTCTCGATAATATGCCGGGTCCGTTCGAACCAGAAGGCCGCGGTCTGGTTGATGACCTGGCCCTTGAAGGGAAGGGCGCACAGCACCCGGTCGAAGGCGGAAATCCGGTCGGTGGTCACGATGATCCGTTTCCCGTCGAGCCGGTAGTTGTCCCTGACTTTGCCCTCGTATTTCTCACCCAGGTCGAAACGGGTGTCGTGCAGCACGTATTCCAACTGCTTCCTGAGGACGTCTTCGGACACCATGCGCCGCGATGGTCCTTTCGGTGTTTTGACGGTTGCGCGTTCGGTGTACGGGCAGCTGCGCAACGGGGTACGGACGGCTGTACAACGGTCCGGCCACAGAGCATAATCCACTCCCCGGATCGAGCCCTACACACTAAGGCGGACAGGCCGGAATGTCAAGGGGAATCGCCGTCCCGCGCGCCCGGCGGGGGCCATGTTTTTTCCTCCCGGCTCGTTTTTTTCTGGACACCATTTCGAACCGGTCTATTATATTTGAATGGTACTGCTGGCGTACTGTCTTTCCCGGCCGATTCGATATCCATTCAAGCGATCCGACATACTTCATTCCAGGTTTGAACAGGAGGTTCAATCATGTCCAAGCAGGCCTATCTGACCTGTCTGAGCGTCGCATGCCTGTTTGTGGTCGCCGCGTGCGCGGGACCGCCCACCGAGGCCATGGACGCGGCGGAGGCGAAAATCAACGGTGCCTTGGAAGCCGAAATCGACAAGTACGCGCCGACTGAGTACGAAGCCGCCGCCATGGAATTCGAGAAGGCCAAGGCGCACATGGAAGCCGAGGAGTACGGCGACGCCAAGGCTGCCGCCGAGAATACCATAGCCCTCGTCGACGCGGCCAACCAGGAAATGCTTGTGCAGAAGGAGTTGACGAAGCGCGAAGTGGACGTCGCCCTGCCGGCTTTCCTCGAACGCTGGGGCGAGATTTCTGGCAGCATAGAGCGGGGACGCGGCCGGGCCGCCCGGGCAGTCGCCCAGGAAGCCTCGGCATTCGCCGATTCGCTGACGGTACAGCTGAACGAACTGAAGGCGGCCGAAAAGTGGCACGATCTCAAGATGCTGCTCGAAGAGGCCAATATGACCGCCGACAGTTTCGCGGAACGGGCCGGCGGCTGATCCGGCTGATTCGCTGAAGAAAGCAGGGAAACATGAAGCCGTCTGACGACGTGGTCAGGCGGCTTTTTCATTGGCCGGCGGCTGGCCGGACCGGGACGCCGTCCAAATCGTTATTGACAATTACAGGACGGGTACATAGAATCACACAGGCTTTTGAAGCGAATCCGTTTTCGGGCAGGATCCGGATACAGGAGCATGGCATGAGCTTGACGGAACTGTTGGATGAAAACGCTATCCTGGTCAACCTTAAGGCCACGCAGAAACAGGAAGTGATCGAAGAGCTCGCCGCGGCGCTGACCGAGTCCGGAAGGATCAGCGACAACCGGGAGGTGCTCCAGGCCGTCCTGGAACGCGAGAAGATCATGAGCACCGGGATCGGCAAGGGGGTGGCCATTCCCCACGGCAAATGCAAGGCCGTCGACAAGCTGGTCGGCGTGCTCGGGATCAAGAAGGACGGCGTTGATTTCCAGTCCCTCGACGAGCAGCCCGTCTACCTCTTCTTCCTGCTCGTCTCGCCCCTGAACGTCTCCGGTCCCCATATCCGGGCGCTCGCCCACATCTCCCGCCTGCTGAGACACGACAACCTTCGTAAGCGGCTGATTGCCACGGAGAACCCCCGCGACGCCCTTGCGCTCATCGCGGAAGAAGAAGAGAACATGTAGCGCGGACGCCGTTCCCGCTGCCTTCCACACGCCCGCACGTAAGCAAAGGATGCAGCCGTGGCACCTGTGTCAAGGATCGACGGCCGGGAGACCGGCCAGTTGCGCCCGGTCGAAATCCGGCGCGATTACCTCCGGCACGCGGAAGGCTCCGCGCTGATCGCCATGGGCGGCACCACCGTGCTCTGCTCGGCGAGCGTGGACGAGAGCGTACCGCCCTTTCTGAAAGGGAGCGGCAGAGGCTGGGTCACCGCGGAATACGGCATGCTGCCGCGAAGCACGAACACGCGGGTGTCCCGGGACGGCCGGCGCGGCGGCGTTTCCGGCCGCACGCAGGAAATCCAGCGGCTTATCGGGCGGTCGCTTCGCGCCGTCTTCGACCTGGACGTCCTTGGGGAACGGTCCATTCTCATCGACTGCGACGTCATCGAAGCCGACGGGGGAACCCGTACCGCGTCGATCACGGGCAGTTACGTGGCGCTTTGCGACGCGGTGTCCTGGCTGTCGCGACAGGGGCTGATCGACCGCGATCCCATCCGGGACGCGGTCGCCGCCATCAGCGTGGGCATCATCGGCGGCGTGCCCATGCTCGACCTGTGCTACGACGAGGACTCCACGGCGGACGTGGACATGAATCTCGTCATGACGGGCGGAGGCGACCTGGTGGAAATACAGGGCACCGCCGAGCACAACCCCTTTTCCCCGGAACAGCTGTCCGCCATGCTCGACCTCGGCAGGCAGGGCGTAACCCAGCTGGTCGATCTGCAGAATCAGGCGCTGGGACGGGGCCAGGCTGCGAAATGACCATCGTCCTGGCCACGCGCAATCCCGGCAAGATCTCGGAAATCGAAGCGCTGCTGCCCGGCGTGCGGTGCGCGCCGGCCGCTTCCTTCCCCGGCTGCCCCGAACCGGAAGAATCGGGCCGTACCTTCGAGGAAAACGCCCTCATCAAGGCGCGTGCCGTCTCGCGGTACACGGGGAGGACCGCGCTGGCGGACGATTCGGGGCTGGAGGTGGACGCCCTGGACGGCGCGCCCGGCGTCCGCTCCGCCCGTTATGCCGGAGACCGCGCCAGCGACGGGGAAAACCTGCGCCGGCTGCTCGACGCCCTGGACGGCGTGGACGAGGCCGGCCGCGCCGCGCGGTTTCGATGCGTCGTGGCGGTCGTTGCGCCGGACGGAGGGGCCTGGACCGCGGAAGGCGTGTGCGAGGGCGGGATTCTGCGGGAACCCCGGGGCGAGTCGGGGTTCGGATACGATCCGGTGTTCGTTCCCGCGGGATACGACAAGACGTTCGCGGAACTGGACGCCGGGGTGAAAAACCGTATCAGCCACCGGGCCATGGCGCTTCGCCGGATCGCGAAAGCGCTGAACGCCTTACCGGACACACCGGGCTGAAACGAAGAGGAACGCCATGGACAGATGGACCCCCGAAAAAGCCCACGCCTGGTACCGGGAGACGGGTGTCATCCGCGGCTTCAACTACCTGCCGCGCACGGCCGTCAACATGACCGAGATGTGGCAGGCGCCTACCTTCGACCCGGGGACCATCGACCAGGAACTGGGATGGGCCGCCGGGGCGGGTTACAACAGCGTGCGCATCTTCGTGCAGTACCTGGTCTGGGAAGACGACCCGGAGGGCCTGAAGCACCGGCTCGACCGGTTCCTGTCCATCGCGTCGCGGCACGGCATCAGCGTCATGGTCATACTCTTCTGCGATTGCTTCTTCGGGGGCCGCGATCCTTACCTGGGTCCGCAGGACGATCCGGTGCCCGGCGTGCACAACAGCCAGTGGGTGCCGAGCCCGGGGTTCGAGCGCCTCGCCGACCGGGACGCCTGGCCGGGACTCGAAGGCTACGTCAGGGACCTCGTCGGCAGCTTCGGATCGGACCCGCGCGTCCTGGCATGGGACCTGTACAACGAGCCGGACGACGATCTGCGGAGCAAGCCGCTCGTGGAGGACGCCTTCGCCTGGGCGCGTTCCGCCCGTCCCATGCAACCCCTCACCACGGGACCGTGGACCTGGAACGCCTTCGAGGACGGCCTGTCCGCCCTCCTGTTCGAGCTGTCCGACATCATCACCTTCCACTACTACGAGTCCGCGGAAAAGATCGGACCCAGCCTGGCCCGGTGCAACGCGCACGGACGGCCCGTCATCTGCACCGAATGGCTGCGGCGGCACCACGGCAACACCTTCGCCGAAATGCTTCCCGTGTTCGCCGAACACCGGATCGGTTGGTACAACTGGGGACTCGTGGCGGGCAGGACGCAGACCTACCTGGCCTGGGAGTCGAAGAAGGGCGATCCCACGCCGCCGGTCTGGCAGCACGACATGATGCGTCCCGACGGCACCCCGCTCGACCCCGCGGAACTCGACCTCATCCGGAAATTCGAATTCCCCGGTTGACTTCGGATGCCGGTCAGGCGGATTCGTACCGCGGCCGGTTGACGTACCGGGCCGTTTCCAGGTCCAGGTGGATCCGGGTGGCCGGCGGCATGACCACGAGCAGCCGGGAGCCGTCGATCTCCATGGCCTCGGTCCGCACCCTGGCCTGGGGCGCGGCATAGGCCCCGGTCGCACCGGGGTACGGCGTGTCCGTCGCATCGTAGGAGACGTTGCGGAACGCGTGCTCGGCCAGCGCGCCGGCCTGCACGACGACCCGTCTTGTTTCCGTGTGATGCAGGTTGACCAGGTGCACGCCCACGCGGGACGGTTCGACCGTATCTACGAGGGCGGCCGTGTCGACCGGCAGTCCGGGGCGCTTGCGGTCCGGGTCGTAGTAGCGCAGGCGCGCGTTCGGGATGCCGCCGTAGTAGACGACCTGGGGACACCCCATGGTGAGTTGCACGAGCGCCTCGGTGGTCACGGGCTGCACTTCCTGCCACAGGTGAATGCGCGGCCCGGCTTCGAGGTCCGAATCGTCGGCACGGATCTGCGCCAGCCGGTGGCACACCTGGGCGTGCGCCGCGCCCAGCATCCGTTCCGGATAGTCCGGGTTCTCTCCACGCAGGTAGAGCAGCCAGGGCTCGTCGTGGTGCATATCGCCTTTGTCCCTGAAGGGCACGACGGCGGACCAGTCGTATCCGCTGCGCTCGCGCAGGTAGTCCATGCGCGCCCGGTCCTCTTCGGCCTCCGAGACATTCCACACGTTCAGGGGATAGGTCACGGGCATGGGCTGGTAGTCCATCCAGCCCTGGTCGCCATAGCGGTAAGGCGTGAGAAAAGTCCGCCGGCCGGGACCGAGACTCCGGTCGACGCCGATGTAGTGGTCCCGAATGCTCATCTGGGACGACATTTCGTCGAAATGGCCGTCGATCCCTTCCTCCAGCAGGCGGTCGATCATGCCCCTCGGCAGGTCGAAATAACCGGGGTCCCCCGATAACATATAGGCGTTGTTGGCCGCGGTGATGGCGGCGAAGCCCAGGCTGTAGAACCCGTGGGGCCAGGTCCATCCGTAAAGGCCGCCGTACCATTTCCCGTTGTGCAGGGCGCCGACGCGCCCGTCCAGTCCCACGTTGTCCGGCATCAGGCCGCCGTTGTCCCTCGCGCGGTCCAGCCAGGCCCCGGTATACTCCAGCAGCCAGTCCCGGTACCTGTCGTCGCCCGTCATCAGGTAGGCGTTCATGATGAGTCCGTTGACGTTCAGGTTGTTCCCCACGTCGCCCTCGCGGAACCGCTCGGCCATGGCCCTGCCCATGGTCCGCGCCTTCGCGGGGTCACGGAGATCGTCCACGTGCGCGATACCCGGGACGTCGGTCAGCGGCAGGCCGTAGACCCGCATGCCGCCGGAGCCGGGATTGTACGACAATTGGCTGTCGTCTTCGCTCATCCCCCAGGCGGGTCCGCCGCTGCCGTTGTGGGGCGCGCGGATGATGCGATGGACGGGGTCGTAATTCTGCGCATCGGGGAACTCGTTCAGGTAAAAGCCGGCGAATCGCCGGGCGCGGTCGCCCAGCCTGGGATTGCCGGGGTCGGCGAGGCAGAGATGGTAGAAGTAGATGTAGCTCTCGCTCTGGTGGAACTGGTCGTACCCTCGCTCATACTCCCGGTAGATACGCCCGAAAGCGGTCAACTGCCGGGTGATCGCGTCCCAATGCCCGTCCGCCGCCTCCAGGAGGTGGTCGCCTCCGCCCAGGCTGTAGAACTGGGCGAAATTTGTGAACGCCTCGTAGAAGTCGTCCATCCCGTCCCGGCTGCCCGTCCACGTGTCCGCCGAGATGAGCGAACCGTCCGCACGGGTGTATTTCTCGATGTAGGGATGGACCGCTTCGTCCATCGTGTCGATGAGCTTGCGTTCGAGAACCGCCCAGGTGGGCGTGATTTCGTAGTGGACGCTGGCCGTTATGGTCTTCATCGATGGCTCCGTTCGCCGCGGGAAAGGAAACCGCCCGCCCGTATCGACGGAAGAGGCCCGTGCGAAACTGCGCAACGAGGTAATCGTCGCGGAGCGGTCCGAGGCGATGTACGGGCGAACCGGTCCACGCGTTCAGCGGGAGAAACATACAGGCGAAGCGGCGCGGCAATCGATGCGCGCCGGCGATCAGGGACGACGGGACAATCGGGGCGCGCCGGCGATCAGGGACGACGGACCAATCAGTGCGCGCCGGATTCCATCTGCTCGGCCACGCCCACCTGCACGATGCGCGCCTGGTCCACGCCCGCCGCGGCCACGTACTTGAAGACCCTGCCGTCCAGTGCGCGGGGCATGAAGTCCTGGTCGACGACGGCCTGGCCGCCGGTCAGCAGCACCGCGAAGGGCGCCGCCTGTGAATCGGCCTCCGGGTCGGTGGGAAAGGAGAACTCCGACTCCGGCATGTTGGTGTACTCCACCCGGCCGGTCTCGTCGCTCACCCAGAATTCACTGATGGCGGACCCTTCGGCGACCGCGGCCAGCACGCCGTTGATCTCATCCGCGTCCATGCCTGCCTTTACCGCGGCTGCGATGAAATGCGCCGTCAGCAGGGCTTCGGCGGCCATGTGTTCCGCCAGCAGGGCGTCCGCCGCCGCGCCGTCCGCCGCGGCCGCTTCCGGAGCAGGGGCCGCATTATCCGCGGGCGGGCCGTTTTCCGCGCAGCCCGGTGCGATGAGGGCGACACAGATAGCCAGTGTCCACGAAATGTAAGATCGTTTCATTTTCGTTACGCTCCTTGCGAAGGTGAATGTACGACAGGCAGACCGGCGGGCGTACGCCGCCCCGACCTGCGACTTGACGCGGTAACCGGGCTTCCCGATGATTGACCGCCGGTCAGGTCTCGAGACCGGCGACCAGGTCCGACAGTTCCCTGATACTGGAAATGACGAGGTCGCACGCGGATTCACGGGCCTCTTCCGCTTCCCCTCTCCTGATGTAAACCGTCATCATGCCGGCATGCCCGGCGCCGGCCATATCGTGTTCCAGGCTGTCCCCGACAAAAACCGAACGGCCCGGGCGGACGTTCAACCGGGACAAGGCCAACTGGAATATGCGGGGATCCGGCTTGGCGATCGGCCCAGGCGGCTCCATCCGGCGCCAGCTGCGGGAAATAGGTGTTCAACAGGTACGAGAAGAACCTGTCGCGCGCCCGGTCGCGGTCGATCAACGTGTCGTCGAGATCGAACAGGACCGCGTTCCGCGCCATGAAAACCGAGCCGACCGGGCGAGCCATCCTCGCCTACCCGTCCCGGCGCAGGCAGTCTTCAACGGCCGTCCGCGCCCGCTCGGCCAGCCCGCGCCGGTCCTTTGTCGTATAGCCATCGGTCTTGATGGGCGCCCCTATGCGCACCGCGACCCGCGCGTCCGGCCGGATCCTCATACTGCCGCGTACGAGGATGTCGAAGCTGCCGGAGATGCCCACGGGCACTACGGGCACGCCGGATTCGATGGCGAGAAGAAAAGCGCCGGCCTTGAACGGCTGCAGTTCGCCGGTCCGCGATCTCGTGCCTTCGGGGAAGACCACGGCGGGATATCCTTCCCTGATCTGCCGTGCCGCTATCCGGAGACTCCGCATGGCTTTTTTCGGACTGGTGCGGTTGATGCTGATGTACCCGGCCAGCCTCATGCACCAACCGAGCACCGGTATGTGGAACAGGGAGTCTTTGGCGATGATCCTGAACTGGATGGGCAGGGAACCGAACAGGATGGGTATGTCCGCCGCGCTCGCATGATTGGAGACGAGCACGCACGGCTTCCCCCCGGGGATGTTGTCCAGTCCATCGAGGCGGACCTGCACGCGGGCCACCCATAGCAGGGTGCGCGCCCACCACCGGGCGAACCAGTGGACCAGCCGGCCCGAGGGGTTGAAAGGAGACAGGATCATGGCCGCCAGCCCGAACAGCAGGGTGAAGACCGCCACGCTGACGATCTGGAGTATGGAATATAACGCGGTCACGCGGGCACCGGACTCGTATGAATCGGATGAACGTGGAAATCTCCCGGTTTACTTCAGAGGATTATAACCCAATCGCCAGAAAAAACCAGCGTCATTTCATCGGCGTCCGGCGACATCGAAACGGATGCGGATCGCCCGTTTCGTTCGAGATCGACGGCCGTTTTTCCGACCAATAGGACATCGACCCGGCTTCAACGCACCGTTAGAAAACGCAATATGCTCCAAATTGCCGATTCGGATATCGCGGAAGCGCTCATCTGGCATATGTGGCAGGAAGGGCTGCCGCGGGCGGGAAGGCTCCGGCTTGCCGACGGCAGGACGCTGAGGTTGTATCATCCCGGCACGCTGAACCCCGACAGCGGCCCCGATTTCCTCCAGGCGGTCCTGTCCTTCGGTCCCGGGAAACGCCTCCGCGGCGACGTGGAAATCCACGTCAGACCCGCCGACTGGCGGCGGCACGGACATACCCGCGACCCCCATTACAACAACGTGGTGCTTCACGTGGTGATGTGGCACGACGAAAAACAGCCGGTCGTCAGGAAGCAGAACGGACAGTACATCCCCACGCTGGTGCTGTCCGAGCACCTTCGGCACGGCCTGGACCGGATACGCAAACAGTACCGGCGCAGACTGGAAGCCGCCACCCCCGAAGGCTACCCCTGCCAGCGCCTGATGAAGCAACTGTCCGTCGAGCGCGTGCACGCATTGCTCGATCGCAAGGGGTCCGACAGGTTTCGACAGAAGGCGGACGACATTTCAAAGAGGATGAAACAGGTCTCGCCGGAGCAGACGCTATATGAATTCGCCATGCGGGCGGCAGGTTACGTGAAGAACACCGACGCCTGCCTGGCACTCGCCCGGCGCCTGCCTTTGGCGATGATCCGCTCCCTGGTCGGCACGGGAGGCGGCCATCGAATCGTCGATCTGCAGGCCGTGCTGTTCGGGGCGGCCGGGCTGCTTCCCTCGCAACGGCTCTCAAACAGCGGGGAGATCCCGGACGACCCGTACGTCAGCGAAATCGAAGCGCGCTGGGATGCCTTCAGACCGTCCATTCCCGTCCGCCCCATGCAGGAACATGACTGGTTGTTTTTTCGGCTGAGACCGTTTAACTTCCCCACGGTCCGGCTCGCCGCCATGAGCTACTTCATCGGGGCGGGCCTGCGGGATGGCCTGGACACGCTGATCGCCGGTCCGATGGACGTCGGCGCCGAGCGGGGACCCGTTGCACTGCTGCGGCAGATCGCCAGGCAGTTCGAGGAGATGACCAGGCCCCTGCCCGGCGACTACTGGCTGAAGCATACCGTGTTCGGGGAGACAACGCGAACGGCCCGCACCGCCCTGATCGGTCGCGACCGTCAGCGGGGCATGATGGTCGACGTTGTCCTTCCGTTCATTTACGCCCTTGCCGACCGGGACAGCCGATCGGACCGGAAGCGGCTGGTCCGGGAAATGTACACCGGATACGGCAGACAGGCCAGCAACAGCGTGGTCCAGTCGATGACGAACCTGCTGTTCAGCGATACGCCGGAGAAGAAGGCGTCCATCGACCGGGCCATTCTTCAACAGGGCCTGCTGCAGATAGACCGCGAGACCTGCCGGAACAAGGCCTGCGGACAATGCGTAATGAGCGGTTCGGCGCACTTCGCACGGAGATGAATGTCCATGTCGGACCCGGAAGGCGTGGAATGCAGGACGGAATTCAAAGGCCATGAGATCCGGGTCTTCAGCACCTGGACCCAGGACGCCCGCCTGTACATCGACGGCGTCTGCAGGGACCGGAGCATCCGTCGCGTATCGCTTCGGAAGACGCGCATATTGAGCGCCGATCTGCGGATCGGAAAGGACGACTATCGCGTGGAAGTGTTTGCAAAAGCGCTGTTGAGCATTAGATTACAATTGCGAATCGACGGCAGGCAGGTAGCCGGAGAAGCCTTCTAGACCGGGGCAGGCGGTCAGTCTGGTCGGTCTGGCCCGTACCTGGATTGCGGGCCGGAACGAAAGGGAACAGGCAACAGATAAAAGAACGCGGGAGGAGAAGATGCCGGAAACGCAGTGGATGACCTTGTTGGAAACTGCGGAAATGATGAATAGACTGCCCGTCCAGGTGACGCGTATGTGCGAAGACGGCAAGCTGGAATACTACAAGGAGGACGGCAGGTATTTCGTGTCCAGGGAATCCATCGACCTGTTCATGCGTCCCGCGACCGGGGGACTGTCGGAGGCGGACACGGACTCCAACGGTACGCCGCGCCGCAGTTACGGCCGGGCCCCGGAAGATAACGAGTCTTCGACGGAGCCTGCCTCCGAACCGGCAACCGTAAACGGCCGGGACGAGCCGAACGCCGCCGGAGAAGCGGAAACTGTTGAAATCGTGGCCGAAGCGGCCGGGCACGGCGACGCCGGGGCAGACCGGGCGGACCAGGCGACCGGGCACGGCAACGCCGAGGCAGACCGGGCGGACCAGGCGGACCAGGCGGGACGTGACCTTGAGGCGACGCCGGAGACCGGGGCGGCGCACGTAGAAGCGGGAACAGCGCTCGGACAGGACGAAGAAGACGCGGTGGCGAGGGAAGAGGAAGCCTCCGCGGAGAACGATGCAGCGGCGGAAGACGAACCGCCCGCGGAAGACGAAGCGCCGGCGGAGAACGATGCGGTGGCGGAAGACGAAGCGCTTGCGGAGAACGATGCGGCGGCGGAAGACGAGCCGATGAACAAGGACACGGCGGCGGAAGACGAAGCGCCCGCGGAAGACGAACAGCCGGCGGAAGACGAAGCACCCGCCGAAACGCTGCTTCGTGAAAGCGCCGATCCCGTGACGGCGAGTCAGGACGGGGAACACGCGCCAACCGCTGCGGCTTCCGACGATCCCGGTGCGAAGGCGGCGGAAATCCTCGCCGATCTGCGCGCCGCCCTGGCGAGGCATGCCCAGGAGCACAGGGCTTTCTGCGATGAGATCGCCGGCCTGGCGGACGCCCTGGAGAGCACGCTTACGCGCGGCGGAGACAAGACGAGCGAACTGAGCCGGGAGATATCGAGTCTCCTCGCGCGGTACACCCGGCGGTAGCGGCCGCTCAGCCGCAGGGAACGGCCGCTCAGCCGCAGGGAACGGCCAGGTTTTCGAGGGCCGCCCGCAGCCCTTCCCGGTGCGCCTCGTCCCGTCGCAGGGGATTGCCGGGCAGCACGTAATCCGTGGGGTACCACCCGCGCATCTTCTTCACCATGGCCGCGCTGTGCTTGTAGGCCGGCACGGGCGGCTGGAACGCGACCCGCCCCAGGAATTCCATCCGGCTTCCCAGGTCGTGGTACCGGGCCAGGTCGCCGTCCCGCAAAGCGTCCGCGAGTTCCCTGAACTTGTCGGGCATGAACGTCGCGATACCCAGCAGCGCGTCGCTTCCATAGTACATCATGGAGGCGAAATCGTAGTCGTTCCCCGTATACAGCTTCTTGCCGATTCGATGTACCTTCCGGAACAGCGCCCACTCCATGGACGGATCGAGGGAGGAGTGCTTCGCCCCCGCCCATTTGTCGCCGGCCAGGATCTCGATCAGCGCGTCATCCGGAAACATCCAGCCGTTCGGGGCGAACACCGGGCTCAGCTCGAAGGCCTTGAGGCCGCCGCGCGAGGCTTCGGCCAGCCCCTCGTAAACTTGTATGACGGTCGCGGCGTCCGCGTCCTTGAGCCGCTCGGTCTGGAAGACGATCGGACTGGCGCCGTACCGCTCTTCCAGCTGCTCGATCTTGCCGCGGTACGCGCGGATGATGTCCCCGATGCCGTCGCCCCTGATTTCGTCCTCCACATACACGCCGGCCGTAAACGGCCTGCCGTTCATGACTTCCCGAGTGGTTTCCAGCCCCTTGACCTGGTCTTCCAGCGTGCAGTGGTTGATCTGGTAGGTATCCATGAGCACCGCGGGTTCGATACCGTACTCCGCGGTCCGCTCCAGGTCCCGGGCGAAGACGTCGAAGTCGATTTCGCCCGCTTCGCTCACCGGTACGGACAACGCCGCGATGATATGAGGCGCGCGGCCGGTGCCCAGCGGTCTGTTCAGTGATTCGTCCATCGGTTCATCCCCTCCAGGGATCCGGGGTCCCGCCGTCACCTGCTTTTCTCCACGCCGACCCGGTCGCAGAAGGGCGAAAGGCGGCAGCGGCTGCAGAAGGGCGAAACGGGTTTGCACACGTTCTGGCCATACATGACGAGCAGATCATTATACCGGATCCAGTATTGCGAAGGCAACTTCTCTCTTAACGCGAATTCCGACTGGTCCGGACTCCGGGTGGCGATGTATCCCCAGCGATTGGAGATGCGGTGCACATGGGTATCGACGCAGATGCCCGGCTTGCCGAAACCGATCGTCACCACGAGATTGGCGGTCTTCCTGCCCACCCCGGGCAGCGTGACCAGGGTCTCGATATCGTCCGGCACGGCGCCGCGGTACGCGTCCACGAGGATCCGGCAGATCTGCAGGATGTTGCGCGCCTTCGTGGTATGAAACCCCACGGGGTATATGGCGCGGTCCACGGTTTCGACGGACAGGGCCAGCATGGCGGCCGGGTCCGCGGCCAGCGCGAAAAGCCGCTCGCAGGCCGCCGCGGTCGTCTCGTCCTTCGTCCTCAGGCTGAGCACGGTGCCGATCAGGATGCGAAAGGGATCGCGCCGGGTCTGTTCGGCCACCAGCGCCAGCGCCGTTTCGGTCCAGCTGGAAGTCTCGTCTTCCAGCACGGAGATCACCCGGTGGATGTCCCGGTCTCTCATCCCCTAAAGCTCCTCACCGCGCTGCGGCCCGTCCCAGGGCGTGAAGAGATCCTGGTCCATGCCGAGCAGGTTCAGCACCCTTCCCGCGATGAAATCGGCCAGGTCGTCGAAGGTGGACGGCTTCTGGTAGAACGCCGGCATGGCCGGCACGATCCGGGCCCCCGCCTCGGCGGCGGCGAGGAGGTTGCGCAGGTGGATGATGTTCAGCGGCGTTTCCCTGGGAACCAGCACGAGGGGACGGCCTTCTTTCAGCGTGACGTCCGCGGCCCGTTCGATCAGGGACGAAGAGGCCCCGTGGGCGATGGCGGACAGCGTTTTCATCGAGCACGGGATGACGACCATCCCGTCGGTGCGCACGGACCCGCTTGCGATCGAAGCCGCCAGATCGCCTAACCTGTATTCCGTGAGTTCGCCCTTCCGCACCGCGTCGCCGTATAGTTCCGCCAGCCTTTCCTGCAGGTCGTCTCCCGCTCCCAGGCCGGTCTCCTCCCTGAGCACGTACCGGCCGAAACCCGACAGTACGACGCTAACCCGGTGACCGCCGGCCAGCAGCGCGCGCAGCAGCCGAAGGGCGTACAGTCCGCCGCTGGCTCCCGTAACGGCGACGATGACATGTTTCATGGCCGCTTCTCCCCCCAGTAGACCGTGGCTGCGCCGAGAGAAAGATCGCGCCAGCCCGTTTCCACGAATCCCGCCCCTTCCATGATCGATTGGAACCGCTCGCGCTCCGGGAACGCTTCCACCGAGACCTGAAGGTACCGGTAGGCCTTCGCATCGCCCGAGATGACGCCGCCGATCCACGGCATCACGCACCTGGCGTAGAGCTGGTACAACTGGCGGATGACCGGATACCGGGGGAGGGACAGTTCCAGCACCACCAGCCGGCCCCCGGGTTTCAACACCCGCCGGATGCACCGCAGCCCCGCCGCGCGGTCGGTGAAATTGCGTACGCCGAAAGCCACCATCGCACCGTCGAAGACGCCGGTCCGCAAGGGTAGCGATTCGGCCTGGCCGCCGACGAACCTGATGGCGCGCCTCGCGGGAGATTCCGTCTTCTTCCGGCCGATCCGCATCATCCGCAGCGCCGCGTCCACCCCGACGATCAGACGCGGCTTCCCCTTGCCCTTCAAAACCTCCAGCGCCAGGTCGCCCGTGCCGATGCCCACGTCGAGCAGCAGGTCGCCCTCGGAGTGGTTCAGCGCGCGTACGGCGGACCTGCGCCACAGGATATCGCTGCATCCGCTCAGCAGGTGGTTGAGCAGGTCGTATCGGTGCCCGATGCGATCGAACATGCCGAGGATGCGCCGGGACTTTTCGTCTGCGGTACTCATATCGGCCACAGGATATCGCCCAGCAGGAAAGCGAAATAGACGACGCTGACGAGCCCATTGGCATTGAAGAAAGCGACGTCGATCTTCGAAAGGTCGTCCGGCTTGACGAGCGTGTGTTCGTAGACCAGCATCCCGATGGCCAGCGCGGCGCCGCACAGGTAGAGCGCGTGCAGCTCGAACACCTGGTGGACGGCCAGCAGGGCCACGGCGGTGGCCCCGTGGAGCAGGCGGGCCGTCAGGAGCGCCGACCGGATCCCGAGACGACGGGGTATGGAATGCACGCCGTGCGACCTGTCGAAATCGTAGTCCTGGCAGGCGTATATTATATCAAAGCCCGCCACCCAGGTCAACACGGCCGCCGAGAGCCAGATCGCCGCGGGGTCGAATGTGCCGCTCACGGCGATCCAGGCGCCCATGGGCGCAATGGCGAGCGCGAGCCCCAGGACGAGGTGGGTGGCCCAGGTGAACCGCTTGAAATAGGAGTAGGACAGGATCACCAGCAGGGCGACCGGCGACAGCTTCAGGCACAGCGGGTTGAGCTGGTAGGCGGAGAAGACGAACAGCGCGGCGCAAACCCCCACGATGACGGCGACGGCAAAGGGCGAAATCCATCCCCTCGGCAACGCCCGGTTGCTGGTTCGGGGGTTCCTGGCGTCCATCGCGCGGTCCGCGAGCCGGTTGAATCCCATGGCCGCGCTGCGCGCAGAAACCATGGCGATGACGATCCACGCCGCCTGCGGCCATTCGATCCCGTGGCTCCTGGCGGCCAGCGCGGCGCCGGCCAGCGCGAAGGGAAGGGCGAAGACGCTGTGGGAGAGCTTGATCATGCGGCCGAAGGTGACAACGGATCCGATCACGGACATGGTCGATGCCATTCGCTGATTCCTGCCTTTCTTCCTACGCGGTGACCGGGCCCCGGCCGGCCCGGCGTTTTTCTCTCGCCCGGAACCAGTATGTCACGCCCTCCACCAGCCCGTCCGCATGGGGAAAGATCTCCGATCCCGCCGGCAGGGATTCCAGGAACAGGCGTCCGTACGCCGTACTGACGACGCGCTGGTCCAGTATCGTGACGACACCGTAGTCCCGGGTGGAACGGATGAGCCGGCCGAAGCCCTGCCTGAACCGGATGACCGCCTCCGGTACCTGGAATTCGAGAAAACTGTTGCGCCCCGCGTCTTCCAGGCGTTCCACCTGCGCCTGGACCAGGGGTTCGGTCGGCACCGCGAAGGGCAGCTTCACCAGAATGACCATCTCCAGCGCCTTCCCCGGCACGTCGACCCCCTCCCAGAAACTGTCGGTGCCCAGCAGCACGGCGGTGCCGGACCCGCGGAAACGGTCCAGCAGTGCCGAGCGCGGCCCGGACGTGCCCTGGGCCATCACGGTCACGCCGTGTTCCGACAGGTCCGGTTCGATGTCCTGATAGGTCCGGTTCAACTGGCTGTAGGAAGTGAACAGCACCAGGGCGCTTCGCATCGTGGAGACGACCAGGTCCAGGATGAGCCGGCTGACGGCGGATTCAAAAGCGTCGGATCGGGGGGTCGGGAAGGCGGCGGGGACGCAGACCAGCACCTGGTCCTCGTAGTCGAAGGGCGAACCGATTCCCTGCACCCGGAGTCGCCGGCGATCGATCCGGTCGAGGCCCAGTCGCTCGAGCTGGTAGTCGAACCGGTCCCCGACCTTCAGCGTGGCCGAGGTGAGCACCACGGTTCGCACGGGACGGAACAGGTCGTCGTGAAGCCGGTCCGCCACGCGGAGGGGAGCGGCGGTCAGGACGCAGGACATGGGTCGGGACCTGGCGGCCTCGACCCAGTAGACCCGCTCTTCCCCGTCCGCTTCGGTCAGCACGTAAAGCGCCTCTTCCATTTCCCTGCAGAAGTCCATGGCGGCCATGATGGCGTTCCCGCGGGCTTCCCGGTCGTCCAGCCACGAATCGGGGACCTGGTCCAGCGTCTCGTGCAGCATGCCGAGGGTTTCGCGCAGGCCGGCGAGGCCCTCGATGAGGACCGGCGCCGATGATCTCAGCATCCCGGCATAGTCGTCGTTGGCCCGGTATCTCAGTTTGATCCGCTGGGTCGGCCGGTCGTCCGTTTGCCCCAGCGCTTCTTCGCCGGCGATACGGAAGAAGTCCTCGATCCGGCGGTTCACCTCCGTGACCCGGTCGATGGCCATACGGGTTCCCGCCGTCAGCGGCGCCTTCCAATCCTGGTTCTCCGCGGCCCGGGACGCCAGCCTGCCCAACCCGGCCAGCACACCGGTGCCGCCCCGTTCGGGCGCGTGCATCCGGCTCAGTACGCGGCGCATGCGCCAGCCCCCGGCTTCCAGGGTCATGTGCGCTACGGCGGCGCGTTCCAGATTGTGGGCTTCATCGATGATGAGATGGCCGTACCGGGACAGCACGGCATGGTCGGCCTCGAGATCCGATAGCAACAGGGCGTGGTTGACGATCACGACGTGGGAAGCCATGGCCGCCCTGCGGACGCGGTTGACGAAACATTCCTCCTTGAACACGCACCGTGGACAGGCGGTCCCCTCCCCGTTGATCTTCTCCCACAGGCTGTGCCCGTCCCCACGGTTGAATCCCGCGTGTTCCGATATGTCCCCCGTCCGCGTTTCCCGCGCCCAAACCGCCAGGGGGATCGCGGCCTCCCGTTCCTCCACGGTCAGGTGGTCGGCGGGCCGCCGGGTGACCTGCCGCCAGCGGTCCAGGCACAGGTAGTTGGAACGGCCTTTGAGCAGGGTGGCGCGAAAGTCCAGTCCCAGGTTGTCCAGCAGGAACGGCAGGTCCTTGTAGAACAACTGTTCCTGCAGGTTTCTCGTGTTGGTGGATACGATGACCCGCTGGTCGTTCCGCACCGCCCATATCAAGGCCGGGGTCAGGTAGGACAGCGATTTCCCCGTGCCGGTGCCCGCTTCCACCAGCAGCACCCCGCCTTCGTTGAACGCGCCGGCAACGCCGCGGACCATGGCGACCTGCTGCGGCCGGTGCTCGTAGCCGTCCATGCCGCTTTCGAACAGTCCGCCCGTTTCAAACAGGCGGGTCAGCGCCTCCGTGTCCATCGGATCGAAATCTCCGCCATCTTCGGCCGGGTCGCAGGCGCCGTCGCCGATCGTGGACACTCCGAGCGGCAGCGCGGGTTTCAGCGGCTCTTGCAGCGAGCGGGCCGAGGCATCCAGGTGGGCCGCATTGTCGCCGCGACCGGCTGAATCGTCCGAGTGGGCCGCACCTTCACCGCGACCGGCCGCCGGGGCCACAGTGTCGCCGTGACCGGCTGAATCGTCCGAGCGGGCCGCAACCTCACCGCGACCGGCCGCCGGGGTAGTCATTCCAACCAGCAATCGTTCGAGTCCGGATCCCGTACCCTCCGCGAGACGGACCAGCGTTTCCTTCGTTTCCGGATCCAGAGACGACAGCAGTTCCAGCAGGCTCCGGCACAGCGACGCCGTCTTCAGCGCGCCGCCAGCCCCTTCCCCGGTCCCCGATGGGCCCGGTCCGACGCATCCCTCGACCGTAGCGGGTTCGTAGTCTTTCAGTCCGGGCAGCAGGACCCCGGCGAGGAGGCGCACGTCCAGCAGCATCGAGCCGATACCGGCCGCGATACGCCACAGACGCTCGGCCAGGTGGTCGTCGGGACCGTAGGCGGCGAGCAGGGACCCGGCGGCGTGCGCTCCGGCCATTTCCCTGATCCCTTCCATATCGAGACCGGAACGTTCAACCGGGTTCCCGTCCCGCCCCACAAGCGCCACCGCGAACGAATCGCCGCGGGGCGCGGACGGGCCATCCGGCTGGACCGCGAGAATGGTATACGGGAGAGGGTCTGCTGAAGCGGGGGCGGAGTCTGGCGTTCGAGATGACATGTAACCGCGCAATTCGCTGGAAAGCCGCATTTGACGACAGGGCATTTGACGAGAGGGCAAATAACGACTGGGCCGGCCAACCGGAAGATAGGCGGTGGAGCGGCAAATGTCAAAGCAACGGGCCGGCCAGGGAGCCGAGGCGGCCGCCTTTGCGATTATCCGTCTGGATCTTCCGGAAGAACGACGAAGCCGAAGGTGTCCAGGGACGCCGAACCGAACACGCCGATTCCGCCGTCGAGATTGAAGACCGGACGTTCGAACGTATCGCCCGCCAGGCTGCCGAATCCGAAGGCGTTCTCGCCGGAGGCCTCCACGCTTCGGAGGAAATCGAACAGGTTCCGGTCGAGGGCGTACACTTCGACTACGTGTTCACCGGAGGAGCCGAGGGCGAACCAGGGCAACGACAGACGGCCGTCCCGTGCTTCCAAGGGAGGTGAACCGCCCTCGGCGACCCCGTTTTCCAGCACGACGACCTGGTACGCCGCCACGTCGAGGGGATCGAAACGGACCTCGATCAGCCCCTGGCGGAACATGACTTCGTTCCCTTCGGCGGTATCGGGATCCAGCCTGTGGAGAAGCTCCATGGTATCTCCCTCGAGGATGGCGATCTCTTCGATTACGATGCGTCCCGGGGTCTTCGTGACCCCGCGCACTTCCCTTCCCAGGGCGCTCACGCGAAGACGATATTCCGTGCCGGGCCGCACTTCCGGCGATCCGGACGGCGGCAGATACCGGCCGAGGCGACCCGCGCTTTCGTACCTGTATTCCGCAAGTCCCTGTGTGACGGTGACTTCGGCATCGTTCACCGAAACGGTTTCTTCGGTGAACGCGATATTCGCGGCGCGGGTCCGGGTGACGATGATCTCCGGCAGGGTACGATCGACGTACAGCACGGCGTCCACGACGACGGTCGAACGCTCGGACGGACCGAACAGCGTCGCCGGGTCACGTTCCCCGGTACAGCCCGGATGGACGGCGAGACCGGCCAGCGCGGCGACCGCCAGAACGGCCGGGAGGGATCGGGGCTTCCCGGTATGGATCATCATGGTCAGAAACTGTAGTTCAGGCCTATCGTGGGTACGATGGGCAGCATCTTCACCACTTCCGCGGTGGCGACCCGGTCATCTTCCGTATCATACTGTATAAACCACTCGTTGCGATGGTTGTAGGCATTGAACACCTGCAGGTACCACTGAAGGTCCCTTCCGAACAGACGGAAGTCCTGCTTGACGCTCAGGTCCAGCCGGTGGTACGGCAGCAGCCGCGCGGTATTCCGGCCGGTGGGCAGGAAGTAGTCCTCCCGCGTTCCGGATCGCGCCGTTTCCCTCAGTTCGTACCGGGCGGAGGCGGGCGTGAAGGCCTGCCCGGTAGCGTAGATTACGTTGCAGCCGAACGTCCAGCGGCCCGCCCGGTAGTTGGCCGAAACGACGAGATCGTGGCGGCGGTCGTACTTCGGGGGGAACCATGCCCCCTGGTTCAGTTCCGGGAATTGCCGGCGCGTCCACCCCAGCGTATAGCCGACCCATCCGGTCAATCTGCCCGAAACGCGCTCCACGAACGCCTCCACCCCCGTGGCATAGCCCCGGCCTCCGGTGATGAACACCTCCTCCGAACGGGTCTCCTCGCCGCCCACCGCCCGCGTATTGTCCACGACGACCAGGTTGGCCAGCCTCTGGTAGTAGGATTCGAGGGAGAGCCGGTAGCTCGGCGCCGGGTCCCAGCTCGCGCCGACTACGAAATGCCACGCCTTTCCCGGGGGCACGCTGTCGTCGAGCGGCACCCAGAAATCCCCGCCGCTGAACCCCTCCGTGGTGATCAGCTGCAGGTACTGGTGGTACCTCCCGCCGCCGGCCTTCAGCCTCAACCCGCCGGACAGCCGGTGACTGAAGGAAAGGCGAGGTTCCAGGTCGATCCGGCCGCGTTCGCTGTAATAGTTCGCGCGCAGCCCCAGGCGCATCGAGGTGGAAGGCAGCGCCTGCCACTGGTCCTGGGCGTAAAGCGAGATCACGTAGGGTCTCAGCCTGAGGTCCAGCTGATCGTCCTGGTTGAAGCTTCTGCTGAACCTGAAGCGGTACAGCGTTCCGCGGAATCCGCCCTTCAGCGCGTGCTCGCCGTCGGCGACGTAGTCCAGGTCGCCCTTGACGCTGAAGTCTCGTATGCTGTTCCTGAACAGGACCTCCGTCCCGTCGAAATTCGCCGAAAGCCGGCTCGCGTAGTCGCTGCCCGAAACGACGAAATTCCCGAAGAGGGTCGGCGAGAACAGGTGCGTCCATTTGCCCGTCAGCGCGGAGTTTCCCCAGCGTACGTTGAAGAGGTTGTCCTCGCTGGTTTCGAGGTTGAGATCGTCCCGGCCGAAGTATCCGCTCAGCACCAGATTGTCGGAGTAGGACAGATTCTGGTTGATTTTCGCGTTCACATCATAGAAATAATATCCCGGGATATCCTCCACGCGGGTTCGGATATAGGCCAGGATCGGTTCCAGGTAAGTCCGTCTTCCGGAGACCATGAACGAGCCGCGGGCCAGGGGGCCTTCGATCATGGTGCGCATCGAGATGAGGCTGACGCCGCCCGAACCGCGAAGCTCGTTGCGGTTGCCGTCGCGGTTCGTCACGTCGAGCACCGCGCCGAGGTTGCCGCCGTAGCTGGCGGGATAGGCGCTCTTGTGCAGGCGCATGTCCTTTATGGCTTCCGGATTGAAGATGGAAAAGAAACCGAAGGCGTGGGAGGGATTGTAGAGGGGTATCTGGTCGAGGAGGATCTGGGTCTGGTCGGGACCGCCGCCCCGTATGTACAGGCCGCTGCTGATGTCCGACGACGCCTGGATGCCCGGAAGGAGCTGCAGGCTGCGCAACAGATCGGTCTCTCCGACCGCGGGCAGGTCCTGCAGCACGGCGGCCTGGAGGGCGACGAAACCGGGTTGCGCCAGCCGCTCGTCTCTGTTTCTGTCCGCCTCGACCACGGTTTCCTCGCCGATCAGCACGGTCGGCGCGAGCGCCACGTCACGACGAAGATACGTTTCGGCGCCGAGGCTCAGCGTGTCGCGGTGCGTCTCGTATCCGATGTAGGACACGACGAGCACGTAGGACCCCGCGGGAATCCCGGTAATCGCGTAGTAGCCGTTCTCGTTGCTCAGGGCGCCCAGCGACGTGCCGCTCAGGAACACGTTCGCCGAAAGCAGGAACTCGCCGCTGGTCCGATCCGTAACGAATCCGCTGATCGTGGCGGCGTGGGCCGGGGCGGAAATCAGAAGCAGGGAAAACAGTGCCGCGCTGAACTTCATAGTGACCGATCGGGACTGCAAGCGTTTCGCCGGTTCGAACAGAAAACGAAAAGGTGGCCGGCCATGAGGCCAGACGCATTCGAGAGAAACCTAAGCAATCTACGCCTCGAAGTCAACGAAGGGCAGTCTTTCGAGGTCCACGCGGGCGGGCGGTTGCTGGCCCGGTACAACGCGGCGACCGGCCAGTTGCCGCGGGACGAATCGCCCAAGCCCTGTTTTCATCCGGTCTACACCCCTTCCGGAGGGCTGGTCAGCGAATACCGTCCCGGCGACCACACCTGGCACACGGGGTTGTTCTTCGGCTGGGTGCACGTCAACGACACGAATTTCTGGGGCGGCTCCTGGTACCTTCCGGAAGAAGGGAAGTACGTTCCCGTTCCCGGCAGCCACGGCGTCCAGCGCCACGATGGATTCACCCCGGTGCCGCACCTGGCGTCCGGCGTCGCCGTGGGAGAGCGTCTGACCTGGCTGGACCGCGACGACGCGCCCGTGGTCCAGGAGTCCCGCCGGTTCGATTTTCTGGAGACCTCGGGGGTCCGCGGCTGCCTCTGGCTCATCGAATCGGTGATCGCTCCCGTTGGTGGGGAAGTCACGATGGGCGCGTCGCGCGCCGCCCGTTACAGCGGGCTGGTCCTGCGCATGGGGCCGCCGTTCGCGGATGCGTCCCATACGAGCGGCAGCGGCCGCAGCGGCCACGAATCCATCATGAGAACGCGGGACAGATGGGTGGCCGCCGCGGGCGCTCGCGGCGGCATGGTGGTGCTCATGGACCACCCGGGCAACCCGCGCCACCCGGTGCCCTGGTTTACCCGCCGCAACCTGCTCGGCACGGGGCCGCTCATGGAAGAGGACCTCACGCTGCGGCCATCGGACACCCTGCGTCTCCGTTACGGCTTCCTGGTGCTCGACGACGTGCCCGGGGAAGGGGAAGTCGAAGCCCTGTACCGGTCCTACGTGGCGGAATCGGACGAGCGATCCCGGTAGCGGCGGCGGCGCGGGCTGCGCGCGGACTGCGCGCGGACGAGGCGCCGGCCGTTCATTCTTGCTTGACACGGGGCCCGCAACGGCCGATTATTTGTTTCACGTCCAATACGCCTCACAGCCTGATGATGCACCTGATTACGCAAGTGAATCGCGCGCGCGCCCGAATTTCGGGTTCATTCACCGGAAGATCTCGTTTCAAGTTCATTCACCGGAACATCTCGCCGCGCGTCGAAAACCGATCCGCCGGTACGGGCCCGCGGCGGCGGTCGCGGCCATACCGCGGCATGACCGGAGCAACATGAACAGAGCATCCCTCGTAAACGAAGTGGCAACGAGAACCCAGGTCTCCAGGCGCAGGGTGTCCGCCGTGCTGAACGGGTTCCTGTCGGAGGTGACCGAGGCGATGTCCCGCGACGAGCGGGTGAACCTGCGCCGGTTCGGCGCCTTCAACGTGCGGATCAGGAAAGCCCGCACGGCGCGCGACCTGAATACCAATGAGGCCTTGCGCCTGAGCGACCGCAGCATTCCGCATTTCGTTCCCTTCGACGCCTTGAAAGACTCCGTGGCGGACCAGTCGCCCCCGTCCGAAGAACAGGTCCGGCCGGAGGCGGCCGACGCGGTGAAACATCCCGTCGAAGAGACGCCCAGGGCCAGGTCCGGCGATATCGACGCCATGATGACCCGGGCGGAAGTCCTCGCGAACAAGGGCAAAACCGAACAGGCGATCCAGCAATACAGACGCATTCTCGAGCGGCACCCGGGTCACGCCGCCGCGACGGGCAGGCTGGGCAGGATGTATTTCAGCACCGGCGCCCAGGAGACCGCGCTTCAGCACTACAACCGCGCCCTGGGGTACGATCCCAGCCATATAGACACGCTGATCGACCGGGCGGTGCTGTACGTGGAGATGGGACAGTACGAGGAGGCCAGGGCCGACCTGCATCACGCCCTGGAATATGACCCGTTTTCGTACCGGGCCTGCTACCAGCTCGGCGTACTGTACATCACGATCGGGAAATACGACGACGCGATCAGGGCCCTTACCCGCGCGCTGGACGCGGACCGGACGAAGGCGGAGGTGAACCTTCAGCTGGGCAAGGCGTACTGTCACGTGGACAGGCACGAGGAAGCGATCGAGCACTTTGAAGCCCTGCTTCGGCACGAACCTCGCAACGAGCAGGCGTACCGGTATCTCGGCATGATCTACGACAAAAGCAAACAGACCGACAAGGCGCTCGAGATGTATCGCAGATCCAACGAAATCGGCCTGGTTTAGGCTGCGAAACGGCTTGCGGGCCGCACATACTTGTAAATTCTTGAAGATTAACGTATTAAAGATGTATACGGGTTTAGTTGAAGGGAATGGCGGGAAGGATCGGGAGGGTCGGTAACCGGATGAACGCCGTCAACAAAGTGCATTCGGCAGAGGTGCGGAAGAGCCCGGCCGCGCGCGGCGCGGGCGAAGACCGGCGCGAGGAAGAACGGGGGTTGATGGAACGGGCCAAGGCGGGCGACGGCGCGGCCTTCGACGAAATGACGAGGCGTTACAGCGAGAAGGCCTATTCCGTGGCGTACCAGATGCTCGCGAGCCACGATGACGCGCGCGACCTCGTCCAGGACGCCTTCCTCGAAGTGTTTCGAACGCTGGAACGGTTCAATACGCAGTACAGGTTTTCGACCTGGCTGTACCGCATATTGATTAACAAGTGCATCAACTACCGCAAGCGGGAAACCCGCCGCCGCATGTTCTCCTTTTCCGATTACGGCGCGCGGAACGGCGGCGCCGGACAGCAGTTTCTGGTTTCCAACCTGGCCTCATCCGAGAAAAACCCGCACGAGGTGCTGGAGAACGTCGAGTTGAAGCGGTCCATCATGGCCGCGCTGGACACCCTGTCGGAGCGGCACCGGACCGTTGTCGTGCTGTTCGACCTGGAAGGACTCTCGCACCGGCAGATCGCGGAAATACTCCAGTGTCCCGAAGGCACGGTGATGTCCCGGCTGCATCACGGACGGCTCAAGCTGAAGCGCGTGCTGTCCAAGCGGCTGTCCGGGTACCTGGATCTATAGGAACGCTCAATGAACTGCACCCAGATAAAGAAGCGGCTCACGCGCTACCTGGAGCGCATGTGCGACAACGCGGAAGTCGCCGATATCGCGCGGCACATCGAGTCCTGCCCCGGTTGCGCGCGGGAACTGCGCGGATTGCAGGCCGTTCGCGGCATGCTGCGCTGCTGCCGCCGGGAGAAACCCACGGCGGTGGCGGTATCGGAAGTCCAGACCGCCATACTCGAGCGCACGACCCACGCGCACATGGTGCCGGGCCTGAAAACACCGGACGCGCCCCGTCGAGGGCAACACAGCCGGTTCATCGCGGTGGCGGCCACGCTGCTGCTGGTGGCGGGCGGGCTGATCTGGCAGTCGACCAGGCCCGTCGAGCCGCCGGCCGTCCAGCGGGCGCCTGCGAACGACGATATGTTCTTCATCCTGCAGGAACACGCCCTGATCGAGGATCAGAGCGTCTTCACCAGCGGCACCCTGGGTTCCGTCATGGTCAACTACAAGGAATAGGCGGTACCAGATGCGGATTCGACCCTTGTTCCTCTGCTTCGTCGCGGCGGCGTGTCTTTCCGGTCCCTCGCCGGCCCGCGGCGTCGACCCGGACGTCACCTACCAGAAGATCATGGAAGCGCCGGCCAGGGTGAGTTACCGCGCCACCTTGACGAAACAGCGGTTCAACGCGGACGGGGATACCACCCGCTACGTCCAGAAGATCACGCATCAGCGTCCGGACCGCGACCGCATCGACATACCCGGTCCGGAAGGCCGGATCCGCGAGGTCATCATCCGCGTGGACGACGACATATACCGGCGGAAGGCCTCGGGGGACTCGCTCTTTTATTCGCACCGCCGACAGTCGAACTCCAACGTACTCGACATGAACCTGGAGTTCAGCGGTCTCGACCTGCTCCAGACCAACTACGAACTCGAGATCACCGGCGCCGACCGGCTCCTCGACCGTCCGGTGGCCGTACTTGCCTTCAAGCCCCGCCATCCCGGCAGGATGACCATGACCGCGTGGATCGACGAGGAGACGGGCCTCGTGATGCGGACGGAAGAACGCAACGAGGCGGGCGTGCTCGTCGAGGAGCTCTTCCTTACGGAATTCGAGCAGGACCCGCAGATTGCCCAGGACCTGTTCGCCACAGAGGAATGGACGGGCAAGTCCGTCGAAATCAAGCAGGTCGTCGCCTGCGGTTCCATCAGCGAAGTGCAGCGGGAGGCGGACTTCAGGTTGAACGCCCCGGTCTACGTTCCGCCGGGATTCACCCTCCAGCACCGCCGCGTCATACAGCACCACGGCCGGCCGCTCGTTCACTTCATGTACAGCGACGGCCTTTCGCGCATCTCGCTCTTCCAGCGGATCGCTTCCGCCGATGAGACGCACAGGTCTCCGAGGGGCGCCCCCGAACTGCACGGCGACGTGCGCGTGTGGGACCGCGGCCCCTATTCCATTCTGCGCCGGTATTACGACGGAAAGCTCTTCACGGTGATCGGCGACGTGGCCGTGACCGAATCCGTCGAGCTGCTCACCTCGCTCTGCACGATCAAGCCGGCCGTCTCCGCATCCCCCGCTCCCGCGGGTTTTTCCCCGTGGATCGGCGCGGGCGCCGGCGTCCTGGTCGTTGGACTGTGGCTGCTGTGGCGCCGCCGCGCGTGACGGAAGTACGCCCTCCCGCTCTCTCCTTCAGTAATCCGGAAACCTTCCAATTCATCCGTGGTCTAACAGATATATCGATCTGTTGCGCGGGATTTCGGTTGTAAATCCGTCTAATACTCGAAAGGGATCTTCGTCTACCAACGTAACAAGGAGATTTACCGATGCGCATTCGTGGAGTAAGATACTGGACCCTCCTGGTCGCCCTGGGCCTCATGGCCCCTGCAGGGAAGTCGCTCGGGCAGGGCGAAGGGGCCGCCCCGGCCGACGGGGAACTGTACACCCTGGAACGGTGCATTCAGATCGCCCTGGCGAACAATCCCCAGATCGAGATCGCCCGGAAGCAGGTGGAGGTCCGGCAGGCCGCCGTCCTCGGTTCCTACACGGGTGTCATGCCCCAGCTGAGCGCCAACATAATGAACGCGAACCGGACGACTTCAGGCGATACCCCGGTCATCGTCGAGGGCGTCGTGCTCCGCGAGGCGCCGGGCAGCACCCGGACAAACTTTGGCAACAACGTCTTCCTGCGCATGGACCTGTACAATGGCGGCAGGAACTGGAACGCGATCCGGCGCGACCGGCAGTTGGTAGACAACGGCAAACTGGACCAGGTAAGTACCGAGAACCAGGTCACCGTGGAAGTGAAGACCCGGTACTTCGGCCTGCTGCGAGCCATCCGGCTCAAGGAAGTGACGGAAGAGCTGCTGCGCCTCAACGAGGAACAGCTGCGCCGGTCGCAGAGCATGTACGAGATCGGTTCCGTGGCCCGCGTGGACGTGCTCCAGACCACGGCCCAGCTCGGCGCCGTGCGGATCAGCCTGCGCAACCAGGAGAACGCGGTCATGCAGGCACGGGCCGAACTGGCCAACGTCATGGGCATCGGATCCAGCGAGGTCTTCGACGTCGTGGATCCCTTGGAAAGCCAGCCGCTCGACACCATGGCGGCCATGGCCCTGCAGGACGCGCTCAGGCTGGCCAGCCTCACCAACCCCGACATCCAGCGGGACGAGGGCGGCATCCGTTCCGCGATGATCGGGACCAAGATGGCCCGGGGAGGACTCTGGCCGACGGTATCCGGGTCTGTAGGCTACAGCCGGTCGGGCGTCCGATTCCAGGACGTGTACGGCACCTATGACAAGAACTGGCGCCTGTCCTTCAATCTGAACCTCAGCATGCCGATCCTGAACGGCACGCAGACCTATGCCGAGATTTCACAGGCACAGACGCAGCAGCTGATCGCGGAGGAGACGCTGCGCCAGACCCGCAGGACCACGACGCTGACGATCAGGAACGCATTGCTCGACCTGGATACGTCCCGGGAAGTCATCGCGCTCAGCGGCGACAACATCGCGGCGGCGGAAGAAACCCTGAGACTGGCGGAGGAACGGTACCGGGTGGGTTCCGGCACGCTGCTGGACGTCATCACCGCCCAGGAGGCCCTGGCGCGGGCGAAATACGAACTGGTCGGCGCCCAGTACGATTACCTGATCGCCCAGGCCTCGCTGGACGGCGCCCTGGGAAAGGGCATGGGATCGGACAGGTAATACCGGCGGGTAAGTGATTCCCTCCGCGCGCCGGCAGGCACGGCCGCCCGGTACGCGGCACGGCTGCGCGGAGGTCTGCGTTTTAATTGCTTGAATTGCGGACGGGAAAACTATAAGAAGGGGATGTCTACCGATTCTGCCCGTTTCGTCGCAATCGCCGGACCGGCCACCGGAACCCCTGCATGTCCCTGGATTTCCAAGCGGATTCCCTCACCTGGATCCTCATCGCCTTCCTCCTCGCCTGTATCCTGATATACGGGCTTTCCCGGCGGCTCTTCACCCTGTTGTCGCCCGCGGCGGCCTGGGTATTGATCGGCCTGCGGATCGCGGCCGCCGCCGTGCTCCTGGCGGTCCTCGGCGATCCCGTATCGCGCATGCTGGTGGAAAGGACCGAACCTCCCGGCCTGGCGGTCCTCGTCGACACCTCGGCGAGCATGGGACTGACGGACGGTCTGGGCAGCCGGAACGAAGCGCTGGCCGCCGTCCTTTCCAGTGACGCGCTGAATGCCCTGAATACCCGGCACCGCGTCCATCTTTACCGGTTCGCCGAAGACCTTTCGCCCATGACCGGGGGCGGCGCCGATTCCCTGTCCACCGACGGCGCCGGCACCGATATCGGCGGCGCCCTGTCCTTTCTCGAAGGCGGTTCCGGCGCGGGCCCTTTCGCCGCCGCCATCCTGGTTTCCGACGGTAACTTCACCACCGGGCGCGATCCGCTCCGGGTCGCCGAAGCGCTCGAACTGCCCCTGTACACGGTGGGGATCGGCGACACGTTGGGCGTCCGGGACGTCGCCATTACCCATTTGACGGTGAACGAAGTGGTGTACGCCGGAAGCAACGTGCCCGTCGAAGTCGTCGTGCGCGCACGTGGATACGGAAATACGCGCATACCCGTCACCTTGCGGGAAGAGGGCCGCATCCTGGGCAGCCGGGAAATCGCGCCGGATGGGCGGGAAGAAGAAGGGACGGTGGTTTTCCACGTCGTTCCCGATACCGAAGGGATACACCGGTACGAAGTGGCGGTTCCCGAACTGGAGGGCGAGATCACCGCGCGGAACAACCGCCGGGTCTTCGCGGTCAAGGTGTTGAAATCCGGGCTGCGGGTCCTGTATATCGAAGGCGCCCCGCGCGCCGATATGGGTTTCCTGCGGCGCACGCTGGAAAGGGACGCCAACCTGGATGTGACGAGCATCCTGTTCAGGCCCGACGGCCGGACCCATCCCGGGCCCATGCCCGCTTCCCGCGGGGACTGGTTCTCCTATGACCTCGTAATACTCGGCAGCGTGGACTATGAACGCATCCGGCCATGGGCGCCGGACATCGTGTCCTTCGTCGAGGAGCGGGGCGGCGGACTGATCGCCATCGGCGGTCCGCACAGCTTCGAGATGGGCGGTTACGCCGGTACGCCCCTCGGCAACCTGATGCCCTTCGGGATCGCCGCGGCGGCCAGGGGAATGACGGAAGGGTCTTTCGTCCCGGTCCTGACGACCGACGGCGGCACCCATCCGGTCACCCGGCTGGACGACGACCCGGCCGAATCGGAACGGCGCTGGATGGAACTGCCTCCCCTGCCCGGCATGAACCAGGTCGGGCGGGCGAAACCCGGCGCGACGGTGCTCGCCAGGCATCCGACGTGGCGGATCGAAAACGAGCGCGCCCCGGTCATCGCCGTGCATCGCTATGGCCAGGGCAGGGTGCTCGGCATGGCCGCCCAGGGCTTGTGGCGCTGGGACCTGATGATGTGGGGAAGCGGCGGCACGAACGCGGCGTACGAGAGTTTCTGGAACAATGCCGTCCGGTGGATCACCGTGCGGGAAGGCAGCCGCAGGATTCGCGTCGCCCCGGACAAACTCCAGTACGTCGACGGGGAGACGATCCGCTTCGACGGACAGATCTACGACGAGCACTACCGGCCGGTCGAAAGCGCCGATCTCTCCGTGACCGTTCTGCCCGGGCAGGAGGGAGCGGGAGAGGGAACTGGCGCGGGCACGGGGGCGGGCACGGGGGCGGGAGTGGGAGCTGGAACGGGCACGGAAGAGGGAGCTGGAACGGGCGCGGGCACGGGGGCGGGCACGGTTCGACTGGACCTCTCTCCAACGGGGCAGGGCTACGGACGCTACACCGGCCGGCTCCAGTTTCTGCCCGCGGGCCCGTACTCCTTCGAAGCGGCCGCCACGTTGAATGGCATGCCGCTCGGGACGGACCGGGGAGGATTCGTCGTGGGCGAGGCCGGGGCCGAATTCGAAAGAACGCGGATGAACCGGGACCTGCTGGTCCGGCTGGCCGAAACCACGGGCGGAGGATTCTACGACCCCTCCGGAGTCGAGCGCATGGCCGGCGAGATCAGTCCGGAAGAGATCACCGTACGGGAAACGCGGGCCGTCTCGCTGTGGAACCATCCCGCCGTGCTGGCGTTGCTGGTCTGCCTGCTGGCGGCCGAATGGCTGGTCCGGCGGTACCTCGGCCTGGTATGATCGTCCGGCCGCCTCGATGGGACCCCGCCGCGTCGACCGGCCGGACAGCGGACCGATCGGCGGACCGCGTGAGTGGCCGATCGCGTGAATGGCCGATCGGCGGACCGCGTGATAGCGGGCTCGAGTCCGGGAAGATTCCGTTGACACCGCCGCCCGCTTCCCGTAAACTGGCATATTACCGTTAGGGGCGGCTCCTCGCGGGCCTGAGAATCACGACCCTTTGAACCTGACCTGGGTTATGCCAGCGTAGGGAAACGGCTGAAAACGGCCGTTTCGAATCGAAACGGCTTTTTCTTTGCCGGTGACGGAGTGGCAGGGTCCCGTGGCGCATCGAACGGACATATTGGTCGTCGGCGGCGGGATCATCGGTCTGGCCATAGCAAGACGGCTGTGTCAATCCGGCAGCGCGGTCACGGTACTCGAGCAGCACCGCACCGGCCGCGGGGCGTCGTGGTCCGCCGCGGGCATGCTGGCGCCCCATGGCGAATTCGACGGGCCCGATCCCTATTTCGACCTGTGCAGGGCGGGGCTGGAACGCTATGCCGGTTTCGTCCGGACCCTCCGGGAAGAGACCGGCTGCCCGATCGATTACAATGCAACCGGGATGATTTATCCCGCGTTGACCGACGGTGGCCAGGAGCGGCTGGAGACCCGGTTTGAACGGCACCGGACGGACGGCGTGTCCGTAGAGAGGCTGACCGTCCGCGAGGCGAGGCGGCTGGAGCCGAATCTTTCGAACCGGGTGCGCATGGCGCTGCGCTACCCCGATGATCACCAGGTAGAAAACAGGGACGTCGTAACGGCCCTGGCGCAGTCCGTCCGCCTGGGCGGCGGCCTGATCCGCGAAGGCGTCACCGCGCGGAAAATCGTGATGGACGGCCATCGCGTCGCGGGAGTGGACACGACGGACGGCCGGTGGAACGCGCCGTCGGTGGTGATCGCCATGGGCTGCCGGGCGCGCTACCTGGACGGCGTTGCGCCCGCCCATCGCGTCCCCGTCCGGCCGGTGCGCGGCCAGATCCTCGCGCTGCGGTCCGGCGCCGCGCCGCCGTTCAGGCATACGATCTACACCGGCGGCGTATACCTGGTCCCCCGAAAGGACGGACGGCTGATCGTCGGCGCTACCGTGGAGGAAACCGGGTTCCGGGACGAAGTCACCCTGGGCGGCGTCATGTGGTTGTTCCGGGGCGCGCTCGAACTGGCGCCCGGACTGAAATCCTGGCCGCTGGAGTCCACCTGGTCGGGACTGCGGCCGGTGGCGCGGGACGGATGGCCCGTGCTCGGCGCCACGGGCACGCCCGGCCTCTACGCGGCAACGGGGCACGGGCGGAACGGCATACTGCTGGCGCCGCTGACGGGAGACCTGATGGCCGAGGCGATCCTGCACGGGCGGGTTCCCCCCGTCATGCGGCCCTTCCTGCCCGATCGGTTTAACGCCGCTCGAACCGGAGAGACGAAGGATGAACCTGACCGTTAACGGGACGACCCGCGAGCTGCCCCGCGACGCGAGCATCGCCGACTTGCTCCAGGAACTCGGCGTGCCCGCCGAAGGGACCGCCGTGGCGCTCAACGGGGCGGTCGTCCCCAGGAAGGAGCACGGATCGGCGAGGCTTAGGGACGACGACGTGGTCGAGGTGATTCGGGCGGTAGCGGGCGGATGACGACCGCGTCCGTCCCGCGCGGTCCCCGTCGCGACGTGACGAACCATCATGAAGCACCCGACCCGGGCACGTGTTGCGGCCCGGGACCGGACAGGCAAAGGAGCGGATAGACATGGGCGCCCTGAAAGTTGGCGGATTGGAACTGAAATCCCGTCTGATACTCGGTACGGGGAAGTACGCGAATTTCGAACTGATGCGCGATTCGTTCGAAGCGAGCGGAACGGACATGGTTACGGTCGCCATTCGCCGTATCGACCTGGATGACCCCTCGGGGCAGTCCCTGCTCGACTATATCGACCGAGGACGTTACGAGCTGCTGCCCAATACGGCCGGATGCTACACGGCCGGAGACGCCGTGCTGACCTGCGAACTGGCGCGGGAGGCACTGGGCACGGACACGGTCAAGCTCGAAGTCATCGGGGACGAAAAGACCCTGTTCCCCGATAACGAGGCCACCCTGGAAGCCGCTCGCGACCTGGTCGGCCGCGGATTCAACGTCATGCCCTATACGATCGACGATCCCATCGTCTGCAAGAAACTCGAAGAGGCGGGCTGCGTCGCGGTCATGCCCCTCGCCGCGCCGATCGGCTCCGGCCTGGGCATACGCAACCCGCACAACATCGCCATCATCGTCGAGAACAGCCAGGTGCCCGTCATCGTCGACGCGGGCGTCGGGACGGCCTCCGACGCATCCGTCGCCATGGAACTGGGCTGCGACGGCATCCTGATGAATACCGGCGTGGCCGGCGCGCGGGATCCGGTGAAAATGGCCGTCGCCATGCGCAAGGCGGTCGAAGCCGGCCGGCTCGCCTTCGAGGCGGGGCGGATCCCCATGAAGGCCTACGCGTCCGCTTCCAGTCCGCTGGCCGGCGTGATACACTCGTCCGCCGAATAGCCGTCATGGCAGACTTCAGGTTCTATCTGATCAGCGACCGGACCCGTTGCGCGGGAAGGTCCCTGGCCGCGGCGTTGCGCCAGGCGTGCCGCGCCGGCGTCCGCGCGGTCCAGATCAGGGAGAAAGACCTCGATCCCCCCGAACTCCTGGCCCTGGCCCGGGAGGTGCAGCGGGCGCTCGAACCGCTTCGGCCCGTGCTGATCGTCAACGGCGACCCGGAGGTGGCCGCTGCCTGCGGCGCACAGGGCGTTCATCTGCCTGAAAGGAGCATGCCGGCCGGCGAAGCCCGCGAGAGACTCCCCGCCGGGTCCCTGGTCGGCCGGTCGACCCACGGCGTGGAAGGCGCGCGGGCAGCCGAAGCCGGGGGGGCCGACTTCATCACCTTCGGTCCGGTGTACCACACGCCGTCCAAGGCCGGTTTCGGTCCGCCCGCGGGACTCGAGGCGCTCGCGGAAGCGGCCCGCGCAGTGACGATCCCCGTGTTCGCCCTGGGCGGGGTGACGCCCGGCCGCGCGGCGGAATGCCTGGACGCGGGGGCTTCCGGAGTCGCCGCGATCTCGGCGGTGCTTTCACAGCCCGACATACCGCTGGCCGTCAGGCGGTTCGAAAAGGCCCTCGGCCGCCTGTGATCCGGCCGGACCGCCTGTGACCGCCCGGACCGAACGCGGCGTTCAAAATATTTGTTGACAATTCCGGTAAACTTACCGAAGTTACTCTCGAACCAACAACATTCCGGATATCGCAACAGCCTTCTGCTTACTTTAGCTTAAAGTGAGGTAATGAATGCGGCGCATATGGACAGAATCGGTACAAACGCTCCTGATGGCGGGCCTGCTTGCCGGAATGACCGGAATCGCATGCAGCGGGACGCCCGGCGGCAACGAAAGCGAGCCGGAGACGACAATCGGCACGGAGATCGGCCAGACAGCCCCGAATTTCGAAGTATATGCCATGGACGGCACGAAGGTCACCCTCGAAGACTACCGGGGCCGGCCTCTTTTCGTGAACTTCTGGGCCTGGTGGTGCCCGCCCTGCATCAGGGACGCGGAACCCCTGATGAACATCGCGAACAAGTACGAGGGACGCATCGAGTTTCTGTTTGTCGGCGTGAACAGATTCTACAAGGACGAGCAACCCCTCGACCCGGAGGAGTTCGCGGAGGGGTTCGGCCCCGGCCTGGAACGCTTCAAAGAGGGCCTCCTGGCGAAGAACCTGGTACGTCCCGCCGACGAAGCGGAGAAGGACGATCCGGATAAAATGGCCGGGATCGCGGCGCGGAACGAGAAAGTCATCGAATACTATATGACCAGCAGGACCTCCCTTTTCGACTTCCGCGGCTACTGGGAACGCCAGTTCCGGGCCAAGACCAACCAGCGCTACGGGATTCCCGTCACCTACCTGATCGACGGCGAGGGGCGCATCGCGCTGGACGTCCACCCGAACGATCAGCACTGGGACAGGCACGACGATATCCTGGAAGACCTGATCGCGGGCAAGGATCTGTCCCACTACGCGGAGCGCTTCCCCATTCCACCTAAACACCAGCGCGATGAGGCGAGCGGCAGCTGATCACCAGGACGACTCGATCCCTCCGCCCATGATCGCACTTTATGGTGCGTTCACCAGGCGCCTTTTCCTGTCTGTTTTCGCCGGAACGATCTTCCTGACCGTCCACTCCGGCGTTTACGCGCAGGAGCATTCCGGACATCGATGCGGCACGCTGCATCTCCATTCATTCTCCCACCCGGCGGCGGGCGGGCTCGCCGCCAGGCCCCACCGGCCCGAGCAGGTGGCGGTGGGCCGGCCCACCGTACCCGGCGAGGGGGACCGCACGGACGACCTGGGACATACCTACACGGCCGAGCCCGAATATTACATCAGCCCAGGCGGCCACTTCAAGATCTGGTACGTGACCACGACGGGAGACCGGCCGGGCGCGGGCTGGCCGGAGCTCGATGGCGCGTACAGCGAAGGCATTCCCGAATACGTCCGGTACTGCGCGTCCTTCCTGGACGAGTCCCGCCGCGTGATCGTGGATGAACTGGGCTACCGTCCGCCGCCCGAGGACTACCGGTATCACGACCGGTACGAAGCGATGGGTTCGGACGATGGCGGGGACGGGCTGTACGACGTCTACATCACCGATCTTCCGAGCGGGTTCAGCGGATACGCCCGCCCGGAAGGGGTCACGTCCGGGGCGTCGCTGCCATCGTACATCGTGGTGGAAAACGATTTCGTCGAGTCCCGCAGGACGCTCGAAAAGGCCCTCGATCTGCTGCGGATCTCAGTCGCCCACGAGTATTTCCACGCCGTGCAGTTCGGCTACGACGCCGGGGAAGCGCCATTCTGGCTGGAACAAAGCGCCGTGTGGATCGAGGAGCAGGTCTATGACGACATCGACGATTACCTGACCTACCTGCCGTCGTTCAGCGGTTTCCTGACCGAACCGTGGATTGCGCTGGATGCCTCGGACGGGGAGCATGAATACGCGGGCGTGCTCTGGCCGTTGTTCCTTGCGCAGCGCTACGGCAGGGACCTGATCCGCGTCATCTGGGAACGGGCGGAAACGAGCCCGGCGCTGGAAGCCATCGACGAGGGACTGCGCGGCGCCGGCAGCGACCTGGCTTCCGCTTTCCAGGAATTCACCACCTGGAACGTCTTCACCGATGAACGGGCCGACGGGGACCGGTTCTACGAAGAAGGCGCCTCCTATCCCCCGGTCGAACTGAGCGGCCTGCACGAGTCCGTTCTTCAGGGCGATCCCGGCCGGTTGCGGTTCGACGGGCCCCAGATCCCGGCCGGCCGCTATCCGGACTACCTCGCCGCGAATTACATCGGCTTCGTGCCGGATTCCTCCCGGCACGGCGGACTGCGCATCGAATTCACGGGCATAACCGGGGAGTGGGGCGTTTCCCTGGCGGGCAGCGGCGCGGCGGACACGGTGATGACGGTGCCGGCCACCAGGGGAAACGTCACCATCGAGGTCCCGGACTGGACGCGGTACGAGACCCTCATGCTCGTGGTGGCATCGCTCGAACGCACCGGGGCCAATTACGAATACGCCTATTCGGCGACCTTCGATCCCGGCCTGACGGGCGCCGCGCGCCCGATCGCCGCGTCCCTCACCACCTACCCGAATCCCTTTTCCCCGGGCAGCGGACCCGCCACCGTGAGGTACGAAGTCGGCCGGGCGGGGGACGTCGTGCTCACCCTGTACGACGTGCGCGGCCGGAAGGTCCGCACGCTCGTGGACGGCAACCATCAGCAGGGCACGTTCACCACCACCTGGGATGGAAGAGACGACCAGGGACGAAGGGTGGCCAGCGGGGTCTATTTCTGCCGCATGACGACGGAGGGGACGGCGGAGCGGTCCGAAGTAACCCGGAAACTGCTGTTTCTAAAATAGAAGATCGGGGAACGCCCGGATGATCTTCTCGCAGGTGTCGGACGGACCTTCCCCTTCGTCCACGGCGATCCAATCGATACCCCCGGTCTGCCTGAACCAGGTCAGCTGGCGCTTCGCGTACCGCCTGGTCCGTTGCTGAATGGCCGCGACGGCCTCTTCGGGGTCGAGCTCGCCGCGGACGCACCTCAGCATTTCCGCGTATCCGAACGTCGCCAGGGCATGGGTACCGGCCCCGTACCCCCGGTCCAGCAAGGCGCGGACCTCCCCTTCGAAGCCGGATTCGATCATCTGTTCGACCCGGGCGTCGATTCTCGCGTAGAGGACGGCGCGGTCCCGCCGCAACCCGATCAGCCGCATCCCGCGGAAGCGCGGCGTTAAGGGTTTTTCGAACCAGGAAGTCAGGGTCGCGCCCGTCGCGTCGTGGACTTCCAGCGCCCTTTCGATGCGTTGCCGGTCGTTTTCATGTATGCGCCCGGCGGACACCGGATCGATGGCTTGCAGCCGCTCATGCAGCGCGGCCGAGGAACGCGTCCGGTATCCTTCGGCCAGACTCTTTCTGATCTCCCGCGGGATCTCCGGCGCTTCGAACAGCCCTTCCACAAGCGACTTTATGTACAGCCCGGCGCCGCCGACCACGAGGACCGGCACGCCGCGGCCGGCCAGCTCCCTCATCGTCTCGCGGGCGCGGCGGCCGTACTCCCCCGCGCTGAAGCGGACGTCCGGATCTACGATATCGATCAGGTGGTGCGGCGCCGCGGCCTGCTCTTCCGCCGTGGGCTTGGCTGTGCCGATATCCATGTACCGGTAGATCTGGCGGGAGTCCGCCGAGACGATCTCGGCGCCGTTGCGCCGGGCCAGTTCGACCCCCACGGCGGTCTTGCCTGCGCCGGTGGGTCCCACCAGTACCGGTATGGGACGGGAATCGGACGAAGGGGTTTTCATGTGGTCCCGGACTGCCTGGACCGCCCGGACCGGCCGGTCCGCTCGTTCTGCCCGGTCCGCTCGTTCTGCCCGGACCGCCCGGACCGTGATGCGTTCCGCGCGGGCTCGTCCGGCCTCCACGCGTGAATCGCCCGGGCGACGGCGACGACCGGCGCGGTCCATATCCGATCGCGATGTTCCCCGAGATAGGCGCAGAGTCCGCCGAAATCGGACTCGGTCACGGAAAGATGCCCTTCCGAAATGCCATGGAAGGTCAACACCGCCCACCGTCCCTCATTCGTCGATTCCTCGACCAGGCCGATCATCTCGGAGACGGCGCGGCGCTCCACGGGGAAGGAGTACAGGTGGTGCAGATCGGCGGTCAGGGGATGATTGGCGAAGTCCCCCTTGCCCCGTCCGGCCACATGGTGGCGGGCGACGACGGGCACGTAACTCTTCCGGTCCGGCCCCTCGCCCACATGGGCGTGGTAGCAGGGATAGCAGAAGGTGAAGTCCTCCTGTCCCGGGACAGCCTCGGAAATCCGCCGCCTGCCTTCGCCGATCTCCCACTCCATGTCGTCGAGCGTCATCGTCTCCAGGCAGTCGGCGCGGGTCTCCTTGAAGGCGCAGGAGCAGGGATGGTTCACGGTATGGTTGCCCACCTCGTGTCCCGCTTCCGCCACGGCTCTCCACGGCGCCAGAAGGCCGCGCCAGTCGGGTCCCCGGGGGTTGACGTAGAACGTGCCCCGCAGGCCGTGTTCGGCCAGCATCGGCACGGCCCGGTCCAGCTGGGACCGCATGCCGTCGTCGAAGGTGAGGGACACGGCCCCTTCGTAATCGTCACACCAGGAATCGAGCTGATCGGCGGGCATGAACCCTCCCTTTCATTCATCTTGATTGTATGCCGGCCTCTCCGTATAATATACCATAACCGGTGCCCGGCACCCTGTCAATTTCCCATTCACCGCCTTCCCGATACACATACGACAGAAAGTACCGCGCGATGACCTACGGCGAGCGTGAACAATTGCTGAGGGACGACGCCTACCTGATCCATCCGCTGCAGCACCGCGACGATCACGACGATCCCCTGGTCTGCGTCCGCGCCGAGGGGTCCACGCTGACCGATATCGAGGGCAACCGGTACCTCGACGGGCTCTCGAGCCTCTGGAACGTGAACGTCGGCCACGGACGCCGCGAGCTGGCCGCGGCGGCCGCGGACCAGATCGCCGAGCTCGGGTTCTTCTCCTGCTACGCGGGGGCGACGAATGTCCCGTCCGTTCGCCTGGCGAACCGCCTGCGGGAGCTGGCGCCGGGATCGCTGAACTACACCTTCTTCACTTCCGGCGGGGCGGTGTCCAACGACAGCGCGATCAAGACGGCCCGCTATTTCTGGCAGCGCGCCGGCCGGCCGGAAAAGACCGGGATCATTTCCAGGACGCACGCCTACCACGGCGTCACCATCGGGGCCATGAACGCCACCGGCCTGGAGGCCTACTGGGCGGACTTCGGGTCGAGCCTTCCGGGATACGTCCATATCGAAGCGCCCTATCCCTATCACTACAGGCCGGAGGAACCCGGCGTGGGATGCGGCGAGGCGGGCGCGCGGGCCCTCGAAGAGGCGATCCTGAGGGAAGGGCCCGACACGGTGGCCGCCTTCATCGGCGAACCCGTGCAGGGCGCCGCCGGGGTGATCGTGCCGCCGGAGGACTACTGGCCGAGGGTCCGGGAGATCTGTACGAAATACGACGTGCTCATGATCGCCGACGAAGTGATCACCGGGTTCGGCCGCATCGGCCACTGGTTCGGCGTGTCGCACTGGGGCGTCGAGCCGGACATCATCACTTTCGCCAAAGGCGTCACCAGCGGTTACGTGCCCCTCGGGGGCATCATCGTATCGGACGAGATACACGACTGCATCGAAAACGCGCCCGGGGACCGGAAATGGAACCATTCCTTTACCTACTCGGGCCACCCGACCTGTTGCGCCGTCGGGCTGGCGAATCTCAATATCCTGGAAAGCGAAGGCCTCATAGAACGGACCAGGGTCATGGGAGAAAAGCTCATGGACGGCCTGCGGACGCTGGGGACGCTGCCGCACGTGGGCGACATCCGCGGCATCGGACTGATGGCCGCCGTGGAGGTGGTGGAAGACCCCGCGTCCCGGAAACCGTACGATCCCGCGTTGAAGACCGGCGGCCGCATCGTGAAGAAAATGCTCGAGAACGGTGTCTATACCCGCTGCCGGGGAGACAGTGTCAACTTCGCTCCCCCATTGGTCGTCACCGCCGAAGAACTGGACCGGATGATCAATGCTGCCGGAGACGCCATCGAATCGGTTACGGCGTGAAATGGACACAGGGACCAGGAGGCGCGCCATGAAACTCCTCATCGCAATCGTCAACAAAAGGGACATCCGGCATCTTTCCGATGCGCTGATCGACAACGATTTCCGGTTCACGGAGATCGGCAGCACGGGCGGTTTCCTGCGCGCCGGCAACGTCACCCTGTTGATCGGGGTGGACGACGAGCGCGTTCCTCCCGTGCTCGAACTCATCCAGAACCACTGCCACGCCCGGGAGGAAGCCATCGACGTCGCGCAGATCGGCACCCATCTCGACGCGCTCGGGCTGGGCGAGGCGGTAACGACCATGGTGGGCGGCGCGCAGGTGTTCATCATCCAGGCCGAACGCATGGTGGTCGTCTGATCGCGGCCCTTACTCCGCGGTCCCCTTGTTAATCGCGGTCCTTACTCCGCGGTCCCTTTGTCAATCGCGGGCGCTAATCCGCGGCCGCCATGCAAATGAACAGGAGCACAGCATTGAAAATCGGCATCATCGGGCACACGGGCTGCGGCGACTACGGGCATTCCCTTGACCAGGCCTTCGTGGGGGTGGAGGGCGCGGAGATTGCCGCCCTGGCCGATCCGGTCGAAGAGGGACGGCGGGCCGCGTTGCAACGCACCGGCGCCCGGGCAGGCTACGCCCGGTACACGGAAATGCTGGAGAAGGAGAAGCTGGACATCGTCGTCCTGGCCACCCACGAGATGGGCAACCATCTCGCCATGGTGCTGGCCGCCGCCGAACAGGGCGTCCACGTGTACGCGGAAAAGCCGCTGGCGCGCACCCCGGCCGAGGTGGACGCCATGGTGGAAGCCTGCGACCGGGCCGGCGTCCTGCTGATCATGGCCCACCCCTGGCGGGGGCGGCCGGAAATCCAGCGCCAGGCCATCCCGATGATCCGGGACGGCGGGATCGGGGAGCCGCGCTGGGCCCGCATGTACGGTTTCGGCGGCGAGAACGGGGGAGACCAGTGGTTCATCGATCTCTATCCCCATTTCTTTGATTTCCTGTGGCAGCTCTTCGGCGAACCGGCATGGTGCCAGGCGGTCATCACCCAGGACGGCCGCCCGGCCTCCCCGTCGGACCGGAAAGAGGGGCTGTTCGGCATGGGGACCTCCGCGGGGAACGGCATGTGGGCCCATTACCAGTTCGACGGGTTCAACGCCGAATTCGAGTCCTTCGCGGGCGACGGCCTCGAGAACCCTTACCGCATCGACATCCACGGCACCGCCGGGACGCTGGTGCTGCCCGGCCCCACGCAGGACGGGCCGGACATCTACTTCCATCCCCATTCGAACCCGAAGCCCTTCGACGACGACCGCTGGGAAGTGCTCGCCCACGAGCGGGTGCCGGGCGGGCAGAAGTGGATCAACGCCCACCACCGCATGGCCCGTTCCATGATGGATCTCATCGAGGGCGGGAAGCCCGAGTACGACCTGTGCCACGCGCGCACGGCCCGCCGCCATATCGAGATGGCCATGGGCGCGCACCGCGCCCATATCACGGGCGCGCGGGTGAGCTTCCCCTTCGCCGAGACCGGCAATCCCTTCGACACCTGGACGGAAGAAGGGCGGGCATAGATGGACATCGACCGCTTCAGACATCACCTGGCGGGTCCCGTCGCCTCGATCAACACGCCCTTTCTCGAAAATGACGACATCGATTACGACGGGTTGCGCCGGTTCGTCGATTTCTGCATCGAAGCCGGGGCCGGGACCGTGCTGTTCACCCCCGGGGACAGCCTCTACTCGCTGCTGACCGAGGCGGAGGTCGCCGAGATGACGGCCTTTACCGCCGGCATCGTGAACAAGCGGGCGCTGTTCATCGCGAGCGCGGGGTTCTGGTCCACGCCGCAGACCGCCGCCTTCGCGGAGTACGCCCGGGACCGCGGGGCGGACGCGGTGATCGTGGCGCCTCCCGACCGCGGGATGACGGTGGACGGGCTCGTGGCCTACTACGGCGCGGTGTCCCAGGCCCTGCCCGCGTTCATCCTGAGCGCCGGGCTGGTTAGCGTGGGGGTCCGGGGCGCCCTCGAAACGGTCGAACGGCTCCTGGACGAGGTGCCCGGCGTCGTGGGATTCAAAGAAGACTTCGGTCCCGATTTCGCCCGGGGCGCCTGCGCGAGGGCCCACGATAAGTGGGTGATCTTCGCCGGCGGCCAGAAGCAGACCCACATGGACATGCTGCCCTATGGGTGCGACGGGTACATGTCGACCTTCATCAAGTTCAAGCCCGACGTGGCCCATGCCTACTGGTCCGCCGTCGGGAAGGGAGACCTCGATTCGGCCGTGGACGTCATCGCCCGGTACGACATGCCGCTGTTCGATTACCTGTACAACACCTTTCCGGCCGGCGGCGACGCGGCGCAGCACGCCGTCCTCGAACTGGCCGGGATCTGCGGCCGCTGGCGGAGAAGCCCCCTGCCCGATCTCTCGGACGCGGAGATGGAGCGGCTGAAGGCCTTCCTGGCGGACAACGGCATGCTGTAATCAACGCGGCCGGTCGGGGTGGAACACTCCTGAGCGATGCGACGGCAAAACGGTGCGGCCGGGCTGAAGAAGTCCATGCCGGCACGGAAACAACAGGCACATGCAGATCGGCTACACAACCTGGGGCATGCCGCGCGTCCCCGTGGACCAGGCCCTGTCTTTTCTGAGCGACCAGGGCTTCGACGCGGTCGAATTGACCGTCCTGCCGAACTATACGACGGCCGTGGACGGGCTCGACGCCGCCGAACGGCGCCGGATCAAAGCGCTCTGTAGCGGATACGGCCTTTCCATGCCCGCCGTCGCCGCCCACCGCTCCCTCCTCGACGAGGACCCCGACGCGCACCGCGAGAACATGCGCGTGCTGAAGCGGGCCGTCGACCTGTGCGCCGAGTGGAGCGACGGCCGCGGCGCCCCGGCCCTGGACACCGTGCTGGGCGGCGCGCCGGAGGACTGGGAACCCAGGCTGGATTTCATCTTCGAACGGGTCGGCGAACTGGTGGATTACGCCGCGGAAAGGGACGTGGTGGTCGGGATGGAGGCCCACGTGGGATCCGCCCTGGACACGGCGGAGAAGTCCGTCCAGCTCGTGGAAGCCATGGACTCGCCCTTCCTGGGACTCAATTTCGACATCAGCCACTTCGACGTCCTGGGCATGCCCATCGAGGAAGCCGTCCGGCTCATGGCGCCCCACGCGGTCCATACCCATGTCAAGGACCAGCGCGGCCGCGTGCCGGATTTCGAGTTTCTCGTGCCGGGGGAGGGCGACTTCGACTTCGCGGCCTACCTCCGCGCCATGCACGCCGCCGGCTACGAGGGATCCATCACGGCCGAGGTCAGTCACATGGTGCAGCGGCGTCCCGGGTACGACCCCTTCGAATCGGCCGCCCTGTGTTACCGGACCCTGGAGCGGGCCTTCGCCGAAGCCGAGGTGCCCCGGACGTGAGGGACGCCTTCGCGCCCGATCGCAGGCATCTGCCCGGTTTTTAGACACATATTTCACAGCGGGCCGCCTGAACGCCCGATTCCGAGAGGATGATCATGGAATACCGCTATCTGGGCAAGACCGGTCTTCAGGTCTCGCCGATCTGCCTCGGCACCGCCTTCCGGGGCGAAATCGACGAGCAGGCCGGCATCCGGGTGATCGAAACGGCCCTCGACCTGGGATGCAACTTCATCGACTCGGCCTTCTACGGGGAGGGGAGGTCGGAGCAGATCATCGGGAAAGCGCTCAAGGGCCGGCGCGGGCACGTGGTGATCTGCACCAAGATCTTCGGCACCGCGGGTCCGGGGCCCAACTACACGGGACTTTCCAGGTTCAACCTGATGCAGGGCGTGGAGAAGAGCCTGAAACGGCTGCAGACCGACTATATCGACCTCTACCTGGCGCACAGTTTCGACCCGGTCACGCCCCTCGAGGAAACCCTGTCGACCTTCGACGACCTCGTCCGCCAGGGCAAGGTCCGGTACATCGGCTGCAGCAACTGGCCGGTGTACAAGGTGGTGGACGCCCTCTGGACGAGCGACCGGCGGAACCTCGAGCCCTTCGTCTGCCTGCAGTACAACTACAGCCTCCTGGCCCGCTGGGAGACGGAACTCGAACTCATGCCCATGGCCAAAGACCACGGGCTGGGCCTCATGTGTTACAGCCCGCTCGCCATCGGCCTGTTGACCGGCCAGTTCCGCCGGGGGGCCAGGCCGCCCGAGAACAGTCCCTGGGGAAAGAACCCCCGTCCGGGCCTGAGCCGCAGTTTCTATCCCTTCGACGAGGCCATGACCGACCGGCTGGACCGCATCGTGCAGACCCTGATCGACGTGGGGGAAAAGTACGGCAAGACGCCGGCCCAGGCAGCGCTGGCCTGGATCCTGGACCACGAAGAGGTGACGGCGCCGATCATCGGTCCGGATTTCCCCGAACAGGTCGAGGAATCGCTCGGGGCCGTGGGCTGGACCCTCGATCCGGAAGACCGCGCCCTGCTGGACGAGGTCTCCGCCCCGGAACTTCCTGGGAAATACGCCTGACCGGCCGTGGGATTCCCGGCAGCGGACCGGTATTGGATTTCAGCAGGCTGAAACGCGCCGGGCCGGCCGTGGGATTCCCGGCAGCGGACCGGTTATTGGATTTCAGCAGGCTGAAGCGCGACGGGCCAGGCGGGCAAGGCACCGGATCGCACCCGAACGTCAGCCAAAGGGCTCGTCCGCGTTACCGGCGGGCAAGGCACCGGGTCGCACCCGAACGTCAGCCAAAGGGCTCGTCCGCGTTACCGGCGGGCGGCTTGCGCTTCCTGGCTTCCACTTTGGACGCGTTGTAGATGGCCCGTATCCGGCGGAACTTCTGCGCGACGAGCGCGATGAATATGACCAGGATCACGCCCAGGACGACCTGGTAAACCGGGTTCTCCCAGCCCAGGACGACCGGCCAGAGCGCGAATATGGCGAGGATGGTGAATCCCGCCTCCAGTTTCTCTTTTCTTGTCATTTTCGGCAGCTTCTTCCTCGATCGGACTTCCGTCACTAATCGAACTCTATTTCCACCAGCCTGTTCTCTCTCGACGCCGTCTCACACCCCTCGATGCACTGGATGGGGCCCTTTGCCCATTCCCCGGTGATCTCCAGGGGCAGGCCGGCCAGCAGGTGGTCGGCCACGTTCTTGTAGAAGCCGTGCCATGCGGCTCCCCGGACGTACGGTTTCACTTCGACGACCCGGTGACGCCCGTCGGCCGAGGCCATCGTCACCGTGCCCGATCCGTCTCCGCCCTCCATGACGATGGATCCCCTGGTTCCCTGGATGGTCCACATGGGCTTGCGGGACGCATGGATGGATGAGGTTGTGAACTGGGCCTCCAACCCGGAATCGAACCGGACGTAGGCCCGGCAGTAGTCCTCGTTGGTGCTGCTGTGCCAGACCCGCTTCATGTAGTTTCCATAGAGGGTGGCGCGCTTGTTGATCCGGTTCCCCGATCCATCGTACCGAGGTACCAGCTGCAGGATCTTCTCGAAATTGTGAGCGCCCCAGTCGTACATCGCCCCGCCGGAAACCGCCTTGTGGGATCGCCAGGCCTGTCCCGGCAGGCCGTAACCCACCAGTGCGCTCTCGATGGAGTACACCTCGCCGATATCGCCCCGGTCGACGATCTCCTTCATCGACAGGATGTCCGGGTCCCAGTGCCGGTTGTGGTACACCGAGATCATGACGCCGTTTCGCCGGGCCAGGCCGATCAGTTCATCCGCCTCGGAAACGTGCACGGTGAAAGGTTTCTCCGTGATCACGTGCAGGCCCGCTTCGAGCAGCGGTTTCGCCACCGGCGCGTGGTAGGCGTGGGGCACGATGACGATGGCGAGATCGATCAGCCCGGCCTCCACCATCTCCGCCGAATCAAGGAACATGGGCACGCCATCGCCCTGTTCCTCCCGCGCGGCCTCGAGCCGGTCAGGGTCCCTGTCGCAGATGGCCGCCAGCTCGAACCCTTGCGTCGCGGCGATCTGATCGCTGTGGTGCTTCCCCATGCCGAACAGCGGTCCGTACCCTACCAACCCGATGCGGATGGGCGAACCGTCGGACATCCCGCACACGTAGCGCAGTCCCTTGATCAACTGGTCCTGGAAGTCGGGATGCACAAAGGTCCGATTGTCATGGCCGAGGGCGGTATAGAAAATCCTGCCTTTCCCGTAGTCCCGCACGTAGCCCAGGGGCTTGCGTTCCAGTTTCCATATGCCGTGCTGGAACCACTTCAGCTCCGCCTCCGTCTTGATGTCCATGTTGTAGCATTCGTCTTCGACGCGGAAACTCCGGCTCAGGCGCGGCAGGATGCCGTCGAAGGCGGGATCGACCTCCACGTCGAAGTCGCCCAGGGGGTCGTGGCCGATGAATTCGGTGCCGATCATCTCGGTATAGTCGGCGTACTGCGCCAGCCCGGCGTTCGCGGTGTGCACGGCCAGCAGCCCGCCCCCGTTCCGCACGTACCCGGTGATCCCCTGCTCCTGCTCCCGGGTCAGTTCCCCCGCCGCGATGTACAGTGCCACGGCGTCGTAATCCGACGGGTCGCACAGGGCGTTCCGGTCGTCGGTCACCTCCAGCGTGAAATGAGAGGCGCCGCCCACGACCCCTTCGAACATGGCGGCGAACTGGCTGAACGGCGGCCTGTCATGGTTGATCAGAAGCAATATGCGTTTCACGGCAATTCCTTCATCTATGGGTGAAAGAAGGGACGACGGTCACTCGATGCCACGGCCCCGCGATGCCGCGGGACTCGTTTCGTTCGACGCAATTGGCTCGCGGCCGGCACGCCGCGAGCTTCAGGCCGCGATGCCGCGAGCTTCAGGCCGCGGCCTGCCGTTCGGATTCCAGGGTGGCCCGGATGCCGAACCGCAGATAGCCCAGGGTAAGCAGCACGCACGCCGGCCACCAGAACCATTCCGGCAGCGGAAAATCCATGAGCATGTGCACGGTGTCCAGCACGACGGCCGGCGTGACGGCGACGAGCGCCAGGTTCAGGAGCGTACGGTACGGAAGACGCCCACCGGTGGAAGACGTGAAGAAGGAAGCCACCAGGGCGTAGACCAGCGCCTGCACCGTCCTGTACGCGAAGGAAAACACGAGCAGGACGGGGAAGAGCAGCGTGTTGACCAGGGACCGCGTCCAGTCGGCGATCACGTACAGGTCCTCCCGGGTCAGCGTCTCCGGCGGGCCTTCCGGCAGGGCGCTTACGTCGACCTGGTCGCCCTCGCCCCGGATGAAGATCTGCGTCCGCGTCACCAGCACCGGCGCTTCGGTGTCGTCCAGGCTGGTGTACCGGCCGGTGGGGTCGATCACGGCCAGGACCGTCCCGTCCCGGTCCCGCAGCACCGTCGGCGTGGAGGAGGAGGAGGTCAGCTCGCCGCCGGACAGGCTCAGGTCCGGGACCTGGTCGATGTAGAACGGAGCTTCCCGGCTGACCCATTCGTCCACCTGGTTCTGGGTCTGTATCGTGATGGGGATCCAGGTCAGCGCCAGCAGCAGGAGAAGGTACAGGAAAACGCGGTTCCCCCAGGACCGGGCCACGTCCTCGTAGATCGCCCCGTCGTAGAAGGCCATCCAGAGCGGATGCAATAGGCTGAATCGACGCATGTATGCTCTCTAGACTCCCGGCCGCTCGCCGGGCCGCTCGCCGGGGCGCTCGCCCGGCCGCTATCCGGGCCGCTGCAACTCAGACCGAGTTGGCCACCGAACCATCCGACCTGAGCAGCGTATTCGCGGTGTTCATGGGCGAAAACGGCGCGTCCGGCAGCAGATCGTCGTCCAGTTCGACGCCCAGGCCCGGGTCGCGGGGGATCGGAATGTACCCGCCCTCGCGCCGGATGCGGGTCCGGTACACCCTGGCGGCTTCCGATTCGTCCCCCATGCTGTACTCCTGCGTCACGAAGTTCGGGATGCAGGTGTCCAGGTGTACGGAAGCGGCGGTGATGAGGGGCGTCAGGAAATTGTGGGTAACGACGGCGCAGTGATGGGCCTCGGCGATGGCGGCGATCTTCTTGCAGTGCGTCAGGCCGCCCGCCAGGGCCACGTCCGGCCGCACGTACTGCGGTCCGCCGTGGGCCAGAAGCTCCTGGAATTCCCATATGGTGTTCAGGCGCTCCCCGTTCCCGACGGGGATGCCGATCCGCCGGGCGATTTCGCCCTGGGCCATGATGCTGTCGATCTGGATGGGATCCTCGATGAAATAGAGGTTGAATTCGGTCAGGGCGTTGGCCAGCGGCATGGCGGTCAGCGGGGTCAGCTTCCGGTGGACCTCCACGATCAGGTCCATGTCGGGTCCGCCGCCGTCCCGCGCGGCCGCGACGAGATCCAGGGCGGTGCGGATCATGCGGTCCAGCGCCATGTCCTGGTACCCGCCGGGCAGGGGATCGAACTTGAGCGCCGTGAAGCCTTCCGACGCCGCGTTCCGCGCGGACGCGAACATGGCCTCCGGCGTGCCGCCGCCGCCCAGCAGATGCAGCCTGACCCGGTCCCTGCAGTTACCGCCGAGCAGTTCCCAGACCGGGACGCCGAAGTGCTTCCCCTTGATGTCCCAAAGGGCGATGTCGACGGCGCTGACCGCGCCGGAAAGGGCGCTGCCGCGGAAGGGCGACATGCGGTAGAGATACTGCCAGTGATGCTCGATGCGGAAGGGGTCCTGTCCCACCAGGTAGCCTTTGAACCGCTCCACGATCTGGTGCACGGCTTCCGGGTATCCCCAGCAGGCGGTCTGTCCCACCCCGGTGAGACCGCTGTCGGTCCGGATGCGGACGACGTATCCGCCTCCGATGAAATACGAGGCGATGTCTTCGATTCTCACGCCGGATACCTTTCGCTGCCAGAAGGCGGAATCCGTCTTCCTTTACCGGACGCACCGTATGATGCTTCCGGGTTTCATGGCCTGGGGTGATCATCCATTTATCCGATTTGCCGATCGCGGGCTGAATTCGAGCGAAGCGGCCGGACGGACAACAACAAGAAAGTGCAGTTTCCCCCGCCTCGCAACCTTAATTCAAACCGGCCGCCGCAAATCTGAGCCGTCGCGTTTTTACTTGAATAACCCCTTCGATACCCTGTATACTCCTTTTACAGCATCCAGACTCGCCGTTCATCCTGAAAGAACCCCCCGGCAGGTCCGCGGAAACGGTTGACGCCGGCCGCGGGAACGCAGCGCGCCGGGAGGCATCCCCGGGAGCATATCCATGTATACGGAAGAGACCGGTTTGAATTTCGATCCCAGATACGAGGATCCGGCAAAGCTGAACGCGCTGTCCAGGCGTGGATTCATAGGGCGGATCGCGGGCGGACTCGCCGCGGGTACGGCCCTTTTGTCCATGGCGGGCAAGGCCGCCGCGAAGCCTCCGATGCCGGAAGACCACCTTCCGGAGCCCGACGACGTCGCCTACTGGAACTGGGTGGCCGACCAGTACATCATCCGCGACGGCATTTCCTACATGAACACCGGTACGCGCGGTCCGTCCCCGGCCCCGGTGCACCGGGCGCAGATCGACGCGCTCAATGGGGCGAACTCGGACTACAAGGGCTACACCAGTTACGTCTACAACAGCGATTTCCGGAAGCAGATGCGAGAGAAGATGGCGAAGTACATCGGCTGCAAGTCGAACGAAGTCGCCTTCACCAACAACACGACGGAAGGCATGGTCTTCGGCACCTTCGGCATCGACATGGAGCCGGGCGACGAGATCGTGACGACCAACCACGATCATTCCAGCGGGGTGCAGCCCATCAACCTCCGGGCGGTCCGCGAGGGGACGAAAACCGTCATGATCGACCTGTCGTCCCCCGAGTACCATCCGCCCGACAGCCCCGACGCGCTGCTCAAGGCCTTCGAGGCCGCCATCACGCCGCGCACGAAAATGCTCAGCTTCTGCCACATCAACTACGGCGACGGCCTCGTCCTCCCCGTGCGGGAAATCTGCGACATGGCCCGGTCGAAAGGCATCGTTTCCCTGGTCGACGGGGCCCAGCCACCGGGCATGCTCGACCTGAACATGCACGACCTGGGCTGCGACATGTACGCGGGGCCGTGCCACAAGTGGATGATGGCCTCCATGTACACGGGTTTCTTCTACGTGAAAGAAGACATCCTGGACCGCGTCTGGCCGACGCTCTATGCCGGTCCCGTGAACGGCCTGACCATGTACGGTCAGGAACCCACGGGCTTCGCCAAGATCTACTACGACGAGTACCTGGCGGGCGCATCCAAGTTCGAACTGCGGGGTTCCTCCAACGCGCCGGCCCGCGTCGCCATCGACGCGGCGCTGGATTTCCACAACATGATCGGCCCGGCCGCCGTCGAAAGCCGGAACCGCTACCAGGCCACGCGCGTGGCCAACGCCCTGCGCAATATGGACGGCGTGGAGGTATACAGTTCGCCCGACCCCCGCATGAGCGCTGCGCTGGTCTCGTTCAAGGTCAGGGGCGTGGGCACGCGCGATCTCAACGACATGCTGTGGGATCGCCACCGTATCTACATCCGGAACGTCACGCACGACGAGATCAACTGGGACGCCAACCGGACTTCCATGCATATCATGGTGACCGATGCCCAGACCGATAAGTTCATCGGCGCCATCGAGGAGATCGCCAAAGAGAAGAGACTCTAGTCCGGCGCGGGTTCAAGGAAAACAGCGGATGGGGCCGTGCGGACCGCGCACGCCGTGCGGACCATGCGGGCGGACGCGGACCATGCGGACCATGCGGACCCAGCGGACCATGCGGACCACGCGGACCCAGCGGACCATGAAATCCGGAGGAATGAGCTATGGCGTTTCTGCGTCACATGGCGTTGCGTTGTAGAGACGTAGCGATTTCGCGGCGTTTCTACGAAGAAGTGATCGGCTTCGGCTTTATCGGCCGCCGGGGCAACGGCGAAGCGGTCGATCTCAGCGACGGGACCTGCAACATCACCCTGCTTCCGCACGACGATCCGTCGCGGCCGGTGCTGGAGGAAGGCGAGGAGTACATTCATTTCGGTGTACTGGTGGATGACCTCGAGGCCGCCTGGCACAGGGTCCGCAACTGGGGCGCGGAAGCGCCGAAGACCGTGAAGGGCCGGGACGCCATCTCCTCCGAAACGCCGCCTGAAATCGCTTTCAAGGCGATCGATCCCGATGGCAACATAGTCGACATTTCCGGTGACAGGGACGAATGGCGCGGCGCCAGGATATGACCAAGGGTTGATTCCCCGGCTCCGATCAACCTCCTATGCGTATACTCAAATCGGCTGCACTTTCGATTGACAAGTCCGTCGCGAGCGCAGCCGAATTGTTTGACTTCTCCCGCGGGCGTTTCCCCCCCGGCACGCTCACCGCCGCCGCGTGGCCCGGCCTGGCCCGGTCCCTGGCGGACCAGTTCAAGCAAGGCGTCGCCGGCGTATCCGGTACGAACGGCAAGCACACGACCTGCCGGATCCTGGCGGCGATCCTCCGTCAGACCGAAGCCCGCACCCTCCATCCCGAGGACGTTTCACCTTCCATCGAAGGGGTCGTTTCCACCCTGGTCCAGGCCACGGACCGCCGCGGCAGGATCCAGGCGGACTACGGCGTGTTCGGCTTCGAGACCGGCACCCTGGGCAGGGCGATCAGGGTGTGCAGTCCACATACGCTGGTGCTGAACAACCTCTACGACGATGAGCGGAACCACGGGACCGACCCGGCCGCCCTGGTCGGGGAGTGGCACGAATGGCTCGGCACCATGTCGGCGGGCGACAATGTACTCGTAAACGCGGACGACCCGGTGCTCGCCGGCGGATTCACCCGGGGCATACCGCCCCGGCTTACCTACTTCGGCGTGGAGGATGAGCGGCTGCACCAGGCGGACGTGTCCGCGCCGGCCGTACCTTGCCAGCGGTGCGGCGCCCCCCTCGCCTACCGGATCAACTGCCTGGGCCACCTGGGCGACTACGCCTGCGAAAGCTGCGGCTGGGAAAGGCCCTTGCCCACGGTCTACGCCATCGACGTGGACCTGGGCGCGGATGAGTCCCGTTTCCGCATGATAACCCCGCGGGGCCCGCTGGACGCGCGTCTCCGGTTACCCGGGCTCCACAACGTATACAACGCCGCGGCCGCGGCGGCTGCCGCGATCACGCTGGGACTGAGTCCGGTGACGATACGCAAGGGGCTGGAGGCCGTAACGTCCGCGGGAGGGCGGGACGAACGGGTGGTGATCCATGAGCGGGAAGCCCGCCTGATGACGATCAAGAACAGGACGTCGCTCCACGAAGCGCTGAGGACCTGCCGGCTCGACCGGCGGCGGGGCCACTACCTGTTTCTGCTCGACGAGGCCGTGCGGGACGGACACGACGGGCCGTGGATCCTGGACGGCGACCTGGAAGGCATGACGGAACGTTCGAGGTCCCTGCACGTGGCCGGCGCGGGCGGCGCGCACCTGTCCCTGATGGACGAGCAGATGGACGCGGAGGAGATGGCTTCGGCCGCGGACGTCAGCGACGTCTTCCACGACATCATGCGGCGGCTCACGCCGGGCGACCGGCTCTGGGTGCTGGCGACCGAAGGCGCCATGTTCGCGGTCAGGCAGGAATTGAAGGATATGGGGATTCTGTGAGCGGACGCCCGGTCAGTTCCACGGCGGCCGGTCGCAACCGCGGAAGGGGTAGTGGTCGCCGGTCAGTTCCACGGCGGCCGGTCACTGGGCGGACGCCCGGTCATTGGGCGGACGCACGGTCAGTTCCACGGCGGCCGGTCGCAACCGCGGAAAGGGTAATGGTCGCCGGCCCGGTACCGGGGAAGCGGGGGGTAGTGGTTGATCCCGTCCACGGCCCTGCCCCGGCACAGGTAGGCGGGGAAGTCCTCGCGCTTGATGCGCGTGGTCGTCGGGATGTACCGGAGGGTCAACCCGCACCGGCGCCGGTCGGAACGGTTGGCCTCGGAGCCGTGGATCAGGTAGGGATCGTGCAGGGATACGCCGCCCGCCGGCACGATGAGGTCGACCGCCCGGGATTCGTCCACCTTCAGGTCGAGTTCCGAACGCAGCACGTTCTCCCCGTCCGACGCACGGTGCCCGTATATCTTCTGATCCCGGTGGCTTCCGGGAATCACCCGCATGCACCCGTTCTCCGGCGTCGAGTCGTCCACGGCCAGCCATATGGTGATGACTTCCATGGGTTCCAGCGGCCAGTAGTTTCCGTCCTGGTGCCACAGCACCGGTTGACCGTCCCGTGGCGGCTTGCTGATGTAGTGCGCCGCGAACAGCGCGATGTCGGGCCCCAGGAAGGGCTCGATGACGTCGATGAGCCGGGGGTCGGTGCAGAGGCGTATCCAGAAGGGATCGTCCACGATCAGGTGATGGTGATACTGCTCGGGCCGGACGTCGGGGTACTTCCGTCCCATCCACTCGATGTGTCCCTGGGCCTCGGCGGTCAATTCGCCGTCGATGACCCCGGGCAGGACGACGTAGCCGTCTTCCTCGTATCGCCGTACGATGCCGGCACCGTTCATGGCGCGCTGTCCCCCTGTTCGTGTTCGAGGTGCTTGCGCAGGGCGCGGCCCACGACGCCGATCTGGTGCTTGAAGTCCTGGAACGTGTAGCTCTGGTGAAAGTCCCAGTAGCTGTTCCATACCGCGTCCTTCTTGTCCCTGACCTCCGCGAACCGGATCAGTCCGCGTCCGGTCTCCGACCGCGCCAGGTTGTCGTAGGTCTCCCGCGTGACGTAATAGCCGTACTTCGGATCCGCGATCTCGTAGCCGTACTTGATCATGGACCTCGGCCGCCTGGAGAAATGGGCCGCCTTCGCGTGGAGGATGGAAGGAAAGGTAATGGCCAGCGAACCCGCCCTGACCGTGAGCTTCTCCTGGCCCCGGATCCAGCCCAGCTTGCGGGTCTGGCTCGGCGTGTACAGCCTGCGGTGGCTGCCGGGCAGCAGCATGGTCGGTCCCATGTCTTCGGCGACGTCCTGCGGATAGTACATGCAGAGGATCTCCGTCAGCGGGCGGTCCGCCATCCACGTGTCGTCCACGTGCCAGCCTCCCCCGTCGCTCTCGCCGCCGGGCGTCAGGTGGTTCCAGAACCGGAAGGGGCTGATGGCCACGTCGGTCGATTCGAGCAGGTACGCCACGAAGTCCAAGACACCGGGATGGGCGAGCAGGTCCCCGACGCTCTCCCGTTCGAACACGGAGATCCCTTTGTGCGCCAGGCTGTCCTCGCCGATGCGGGCGACCAGGTCCTCGTCGAACCAGTTCTCGAGAAGGACGTAGCCGGTGTCCACGAAACGTTTTTTCAGCGCCTTCAAATCTTCAGCCATCTTCGGCTCCTCGCCCCGGTTCCGTCTTCCTGGCGCCGTGAGGGGTATGGGACAGGCCGGCGCCCGGAGGGTAGAAACGCTCGAGAATGAACTCGTGGCCCAGCTGGTTGTGGGTGTTTTCCAGGGGATACTCCACTTTCGGAAAGGAGACGACCCGCCAGCCGTCCGCCATGGCCTCCCTGACGTTCCCATAGGGGCATTCGTGGCGGGGATCGAACTGGTATTCGGCGTCGAAGGGTCCGAAATAGTTCCAGGAAATCACGTCGGCCGTGATCAGGTCCGCGTTCGCCCAGATATAGAGCAGGTGCTGCTGAAGTTCCCCGCCGGGATCGTCTCCCGAACGGGCGTCGACCCGTTCGGGCCGCCCATTCCGGTCAGGCCGGCCGCGTTTCTCGATCGTGCTTCTGATCTTTCGGGAAACCTGCCTTGCGCCTTCCCGCTGCAGTTCCATGACGGCGGCCCTGCCGAGCGACCACAGGAACGGCCGGGCGAGTCTGCCGATTCGCTTAATGATGGGTTTGAGCGTCATTTCCGGGCCGATTCCGCTGGCTGGTGCCCTTCGATTCACACGAGTGATTCCCGAAGGAAAAAAGACGCATTCCTTCTTCGCTGTCAAGGCAGAAGGAATGGTTGACACTCCGACAGAAGGAATGGTTGACACTCCACCGGGGAGTGTGTATTTTGTTGGTTCCCACGTGATTTTGGCATTACCTTTAGACTGTAAAATCGCACGTACGCAGGCAGATCAGCTTGTCCGTGATGTATAGACAGGAGTAATCGATGAGTGCTGACCATTTCGACTTTGCCATTGCCATAGGCGGGGCCGCGGGCCAGGGTATCGCCACGCCGGGCAACGTGCTGGCCCGGATCTTCATCCGCCGCGGCCTGCATCTCAACGCCTACAATGCCTACCAGTCGATCATCCGGGGCGGCCATATCTTCCTCACGATGAGGATAAGCGGGCGGCCGGTCCACAACCATGGCGACAAGCTCGACCTGCTGGTCTGCCTGAACCAGGATACGATGGACCGGCACCTGGAGCTGATGGGACCCGGCACGCGGGTCATCTACAACAGCGACACCATCACGCCGGGGAGCCCGGGCGACGGCGTGCACCTGTGTCCGCTGCCCATCGGCGAACTGACCGACAACAACCGCAACAAGCTCGTGCAGAACACCGTGGCGCTCGGAACGATCCTCAACCTGCTCGGCATGGACTTCCAGATCCTGGATGAGATCATCACCATGCAGTTCCAGCGCAAGGGACAGGACGTGGTCGACGAGAACGTGGGCGTGGCCCGCGCGGGATTCGACTACGCCGCGGCGCATTTCGAGCATTTCAATCTCGACGTGCCCTCCGGCGGCAAGCCGCTGGCGGTGTGGAACGGCAACGACGCGATCGCCATGGGCGGCGCGTCGGCGGGCGTCAAGTTTTACTGCGCCTACCCCATGAGTCCTTCCACGGGCGTCCTCCACTGGATGGCCAAGAACGCACGGGAACTGGGCATCATGGTGCGGCAGGTCGAGGACGAGATCGGCGTGGCCAACATGGCCATCGGCGCCGCCCACGTGGGCTGCCGTGCCATGTGCGCCACCTCGGGCGGCGGCTTCGCCCTGATGACCGAGGCGGTGGGCAGCGCGGCCATGATGGAAATCCCCGTCGTCTTCATCGACGTGCAGCGCGCCGGCCCGTCCACGGGCGTGCCCACGAAGACGGAACAGGGCGATCTCTGGCAGATCCTGGGCGCGAGCCAGGGCGATTTCGAACGGTTCATCGTGGCGCCGACCGACGCGCTGGACGCCTTCAACACCATGCCGGAACTGTTCAACCTGGTCGACCGCTGCCAGTGTCCCGGCATCGTGATCTCCGATCTGCTGATCTCCGAAGGCACCTTCAGCGTCGACCCCGACGCCATCGACATGCAGCCCGAAATAGACCGGGGCGAACTGATCACCGAATCCGGCAACGGCGCGAGCGACATCCCGACGGGTTCGCAGCTGGCCAACGGCCACGGCCTCATCGGCGCGCCGAGCAACGGCTACCTGCGGTATGAGAACACCGAAAGCGGCGTTTCTCCCCGGGCCCTGCCGGGCGTGGAGGGATACGCCCACGTGGTGGCCACGGACGAACACGACGAGGACGGCGTCCTGGTCAGCGACGAGTTCACCAATCCCCACAAGCGGCGCAAGATGGTGGAGAAGCGGGCCCGGAAGTTCAAGGATATCGCCGGCAGTATCGAACCGCCCGCCCTTTCCGGCGCCGGCGCCGCCGAAGCCGAGATCACGCTCATCGGCTGGGGTTCGACCCTCGGCGTGATCCGGGAAGCGGTGGAGGTCCTCAACAACGAGGGCGTCGCCGTGAATCACCTGCCCGTCAAGTGGATCGTCCCGCTTCACGCCGAAGCCATATCGGAAGTCTTCGCCAACGCGAAGCGCACGGTGATCGTGGAGAACAACCATTCCGGCCAGTTCCACCGCTATTTGCGCAGCGAGACCGGGTTGACGGCCGACGGCCACATCCGGAAGTACGACGGCGAACCGTTCATGCCCCATCATATCGTGGACGGCGTCAGGGAACTGCTGGCCGGCAAGACAGACATCTACGTGCCCTACCAGGAAGTCATCGTCTAAGGAGTCCATCATGTCAGTGGAAACGTTACCGCGCGAGGCAGTGGAAGAAAAACCGGCAGTCCCGTTGAAAGCGAAGGACTTCAAGGGCAAGGTGGATCCGGACTGGTGTCCCGGTTGCGGCGATTTCAGCGTGCTGAGCAGCCTTCAGCGGGCCTGCGTGAATATGGGGCTCCGGCCCCACGAGATCCTCACGATCAGCGGGATCGGCTGTTCCTCGAATTTCCCGGGTTTCTTCAACTCCTACGGCATGCATACGCTGCACGGCCGCGCCCTGGCCGTGGCCACGGGCGCGCAGATGGCGAACCACGAACTGACCGTGTTCGTCACGGGGGGCGACGGCGACGGCTACGGGATCGGCGGGAACCACTTCACCCACACGGCGCGCCGCAACGTCGACCTGACCTACATCGTCATGGACAACCAGATCTACGGCTTGACCACCGGGCAGGTATCGCCAACCAGCAGTGTCGACATGAAGACCAAGAGCACGCCCTTCGGCAGCGTGGAACCGCCGGTCAATCCCATCACGGCGGCCATCATGAACGGCGCGACCTTCGTGGCCCGGGCCTTCAGCGGCGACGCCCGCCACCTGACCGGCCTGATCGAACAGGCCGTCCGGCACAGGGGCTTCGCGCTGATCGACGTCTTCAGTCCCTGCGTCACGTTCAACAAGGACAACGACTACCCCTTCTTCAAGCAGCGGGTCAAGAAGCTGGAAGACGAAGGCCACGACCCCGCCGACTGGAAGACGGCCTGCGAGAAAGCCCTGATCTGGGGGGACGAGATCTACACCGGCCTGTTCTTCCAGAAGACGGACGCGCCTACGCTCGGGGACCGGGAGCCCGTGCTGGACGAGGGCGGCGCCATGGCCCGGCGCGAACTGGGGATCACCGGGGAGCAGTCCGACCGGATCATCCGGCGCATGATGTAGGCGCAGCAGTCGTCCAGGCGCGAACGTCGGCGTTTTGACGCGGTTGTCGCTGCGGCATGGGCGGACCGGCGCGAGCGTCGCCGCGGCGTGACCCGGCAGACGGAAGCGTCGCCGCGGCATGGGCAACGCGGCGTTTTCAGATGAAGGGGATTTCCCGCAGGTCCCGGTGCGCGGCGCGGTAGAGGGGGGCCGGCGGAGCGTTTTCTTCCTCCCGCTCTTCGCCGGTGGCTTCGATCATGTCCAGTGACCGGACCTTGTCGCTGAAACTCCGCGGTTCCAGCTTCTCGCCAAGCCCCTGTTCATACACGCTCTGCAGTTCCGCCATGGTGAATTCGTTGGGAAGCAGCAGCAGCGCGATATTGGTGTAATTCAGCTTGGCCGCGATCCTTTCCGTGCACACCTTCAGCATCTCATTGTGATCGTACGCAAGCGACGGGGTATCGTTGACGTAGAACCAGTCCCCCGCGCGGTACTTGTCCACGGGCACGAAGGGTTCGTCCGGACGGTCCGGAAAGCCCATGTAGGCGGTCGAGATCACCCGTCTCTTGGGATCGCGGTCGATGGCGGAGAAGGTGTAGACCTGCTCGAAGTAGGCGCGGTCCCGACCCGTTGCCTCGCGGTAGGCGCGCCGGACCGCCGCCTCCAGGTCCTCGGTCTCGAGCACCAGCGTCCCCGGCAGTGAATACCGGCCCACGAAGGGTTCGATCTTCAGCTCGACCAGGTATACCAGCAGCTTGCCGTCGAGAAACCGGAAGATGCCCAGGTCCGTGGCCGCGTATGGTTTGGTCGGAATCATCGCAAGGTCATGTTTGCATCGTTTAGACGGGTGTGGCAAGTAAAAAAATCGGCGGACGCGCCCGTGGTTGGGAGCGGGTTTTCGTTCAGGCACAGGGAGCCGTTTCACATTCTATGGATGTGGATGTCCTGACAACTGTCGTGCAGCTCGCCGCCGGAGCGCTGATCGGCGCCTGTATCGGTATGACCGGCATCGGCGGCGGCGTGCTCATACTGCCCGTGCTGACGCTCGGATTCGGCCTGCCCTCCACGGTGGCGGTGGGCACCGCCCACCTCTATTCCTGCCTGTGCAAGCTTCCGGCCGTCTTCTTCCATTTCAGGCAGGGGACCATCCGATTCCGCACTTCGGCGTACTTCCTGGTCGGCGCCGTGCCGGCGACCATAGCCGTGGCCCTCTGGATCACGGGATACGCCGGCGCCATGGACCCGGCCGACCCGGCCTGGCTCGAACTCCAGACGAATCTTCGCCAGTTCATCGCGGCGGTGGTCATTCTCTCCGGTCTGCTGATCCTCTGGCACATGTTCATGCGTCCGGGATCCCACGCGGCGCTCGGCCCGCGGACGCCCGCCCGGGTCACGGGCGCGAAGGTCTTCCTCGTGGCGGTGCTCGGCGCCGTCATCGGCGGACTGATCGCGTCCACCTCGGTGGGGAGCGGCATTCTCATCGTGCCGCTCATGATCATCATTTTCCGCCTGACCGCGGTGGACACGGTGGGCTCGTCCATATTCATCGCGCTGACGCTGACCCTCACGAGTTCGATCATCTACGCCGGCAGCAGCCAGCTTGATCTCGCCATCGCCGTGACCATGGCGGCCGGATCGCTGGTGGGCGTGCCCCTGGGCGTGCGGATGTCCCGCAGGATCCCTGAGCGCTACCTGCAGATCACCATCACGGCGCTCGTGCTGGCGGCGGGCGCGATCATGCTGTTCGGCGGTTGACGGGCGGCGGGCGCGATCATGCTGTTCGGCGGTTGACGGGCGGGGTCAGGGCGAATCGAAAATGTCGTTCAGCAGGCCGCTCAGCCGGATGCCGGCCCGCAGCAACATCTGTTTGACGCCTTCGTGGTGCCTGAAGATGTAATCATATCCCAGGTAGGGCGTACGGTCGGAACGGTTTCCGCCGAAATCGTACACGGCCGGGAGCATGCTCCGCGACTCCCGCACCCAGTCCCGCAGCGTCGACCGGCGCCACGCGTCGATCTCGCCGGGTTCGGCGTGGCCGAAGAAACGGACCCACTCCGTGAAGCTGAGCTGCTGATGCTCGACGAGATGCGTGTCCCATACGGTGTGAAGGTTCGTGCTCTCGCCGAACCAGCGGACCCGGATGTCGTTGCCGCCCCGGTCGCTGGCGTAACCCACGTGAAGCGGCTGGTGGACGTCGGCCACCAGGTGCACCAGGAATCTTAGGGCGTCCGCCCGTTCCTTCCTTCCCGCTCCGCGGTCCCGCAAGACCCGTTCGAACCGCTCTATGGCCTCGACCACGTCGCCGCTCGGACTGCGCCGCGCCGCTTCAAGCGGCTGGCCGGGCGGCACGTTGATGTAGTGCCACGGGGAGGCGTGGCGCCAGGCGGGATCGGACTTGATCTCGTCGGCCCAGGTGCTGATCTGCGCCAGTGAAGCGCGGCCGACGAGTTCGGAGATGCCCTTCCGGGCCGCGTCCGTCAGGTGGTTCTCCGCGATCCGGCCCACGATGCGGTGGCCGTTCGGCCCCCATGCCGTCGCGGGTGCCGGCCAGGAGGACAGCAGCAGGATGATCGACGCGAAGAGTATTCGTGCGGTGCGCATGGGCGGCCCTCCGGTATGTGCATTCACGGTACGTAGGACGATCCCGGATCCATGGGCGGCGGCGGCCAGTGCAGTCCCCGCTGGCCGGACAGGCCCCGGTTGGGCGGCAGCGTGTATTCGCGGTCCGGCAGGCCGGCCAGCCGCCCGTCCCGGATCCACGCCGGGTCCAGGCCGGCCATCTCATCCGCCAGCCGCTCCTCCAGCCGGCGCAGGATCGCGGCGTGTTCGGACGACCCCGAAAGATCGCGGCATTCTTCCGGGTCCTCCTCGAGGTCGAACAACTGGGTACGGTTGCCCACCGGGTAGTAGATCAGCTTGTACCGGCCGTCGTGCATCATGCGGGTGGCCTGGGCGGTCTCCCCGCACTCGCCGTACAGGTAGTCCCGTTTCCCTTCGCCCGCCATGGAAAGGCCTTCGACCGTGTCCGGGACCTCGATCCCCGCAAGGTCCAGCAGCGTGGGCATCACGTCCTGCCAGCCCACGAGCCGGCCGTCCGCGCGGTTGTGCCCGACCCGGTCGTCGCCGGCCCGTCCCACGAGAATCATGGGTACGTTGGCCGATTGCTCGTAGTAGAGCCGCTTCGCCCAGAGGCCGTGATCGCCCAGCATGTCGCCGTGATCGGCCGTGAAGAGCACGATCGTGTCGTCGATCAGGCCTTCCTCCCGCAACGTACCGATCACCACGCGCAACTGGTGGTCGATATGGGTGCACAGGGCGTAGAAGGCCCGTCTCGCCCAGGCGGCCTGGGTCTCGCTCATGCCCCCGAATCTCCCGCGCACCGCCTTCAGCGCATAAGGGAGGCGGTCGGGGTCCCGGGCCCAGTCGCCGTGGCACGGCTCACCGGGGTCCTCGTCGCGGTAGAGGTCCAGGTAGCACTGGAGCGGGGTCAGCGGGGGATGGGGATGGCAGTAGGACAGGTACCAGAACCCCGGCCGCGTGGGGTCGCGCCGGCGGATCATCCGGGCCATCTGCCGCGAGGTCCAGTTGGTCACGTGGGTGGCCTCGGGCAAATGCCAGGGCCGCTGCCCGTATTCGTTGTTGCTCATGCCGTGGGTGAATCCCTCGCCGGCGTAACCGCTTTCCCCGAGAAAAGCCTCGTAGTCGTCCAGGGCGCCGATGTTCGGGCGGCCCTCTTCGGCCAGGATCACGTCGTCGAACCCGATCCGGTCCCGCTGTGGATACACGTGCAGCTTGCCCACCGCGCAGGCCTGGTAGCCGTTGTCCCGAAAGGTCTGCGCCAGGGTGGGGACCCGCGGCATGGGTTCGTCGATCTTGAACACCCGGTCGCCGTGGGTGGCCGTGGTCGTGCCGGTCATGAGCGTCCTGCGCGCGGGAATGCACACCGGACACTCGCTGTATGCCCGGGTATAGCGGACCCCGCTGCGCGCCAGGGTGTCCAGGGTCGGCGTCTGGACCACCGGGTGGCCCGCATGGCCGAACAGCCTGCCCGGCCAGTGATCGGTACAGACGAGAAGGACGTGGGGACGAGAAGGCTGCGATCGGGTCGGCATGGCGCTCCCGGTTTCGGGTTTTGAAATCGACAATCGATCGACAATCGATCGACAATCGCTGAAAAGGACCAACCAGGGAATGACTATCCCAATATACGAGCCGAATGGCCCGGTGTCCACCGATACCGGCGATCGCCGATGGCTTCGTTTTCCTTGACAGACCGGACTATATCCCTATATTCGATTATTAGGATATGGTACATTCGTTCAGAAAGGATATACCGGTTTGGACAAGGATCTGGCCGTATTCAAAGCCTGTTCGGACGCCACCCGCCTCCGCATCCTGTTCCTGCTGACCGAGCGGGAACTTTGCGTGTGCGAGATCATGGCGGTCCTGGACATGCCCCAGGGCAAGATTTCCCGGCACCTGGCCGTCCTGAAGCAGTACGGGTTGCTCACGACCCGCCGCGACGGAGTCTGGATCTACTACGCCCTGGCCAGAGACTCCTCCATCGCCCTGAAATACGTGACGGTCTACCTGGTCTCTGCCCGCCTGGTCCACGAGCGGGTCCTGGCGGACCTGGACCGGTTGCGCGGCCTGGCCGGCGAGGGCAAGATCTGCGTGCCGCAACCCTCCATGGCCGTGCTCCAGGTCGACGATCGCGAAGATCCGGCTATGCACGGCCAGGCTTTGCTTCCGGGGGAGGGGCGGTGATGAAAGCCGACCGCGATTCCGCACTCTACCCGGCCCTCGACCGCTATTTCGAGGCGCGCCTGGCGGAATCCGGCCTGATTCCACCGGACAGGCGAAAGGCGCTGCAACATATCTCGGCGTACATCGCGGAGCGGGTCGGAAACGGCGGATCGGCCCGGCTCACCTTCATCTGCACGCACAACGCCCGCAGGAGCCAGATGGCCCGGATCTGGGCGCAGACCGCCGCCCGTTGTTTCGGCGTGCAGGGGGTATCGGCCTTCTCGGGCGGCACGGAGGTCAGCGCGTTCGCACCCCCGGCCGTATCGGCGATGGTGCGGGCGGGGTTCCGGATCGACAGGCACTTCCAGGCGGACAACCCGGTCTACGTCGTGCACGCCGGGAACGAACTCCCGCCGATACGCGCGTGCTCCAGGACTTTCGAGGATCCCGCGAACCCCCGGGACGGGTTCTGCGCGGTCATGACCTGCTCGAGCGCGGACCGCGGCTGTCCCGTGATTCCCGGCGCCGACAAGCGCGTACTCCTGCCCTACGACGACCCGGGGTCCTCCGACGGAACAGACCGGGAGACGGCCGTTTACGACGAGAGATGCCGGGAGATCTGCCGGGAGATGGGCTGGCTGTTCGCGCAGGGGGGCGCGGCATGACGCCTTTGTGGTTCGTTCACCCCATGAGACCGGTGTAATGCCATGACGAAAACCACTAAAGAGGAAACAATGGATGCCACGACGAAACGGCTGTCGGCCCGCGACCGGTACCTGACCCTCTGGATCTTCCTCGCCATGGGCCTGGGCGTCGCGATCGGCGTCTGGGCGCCGGCTGTCCCGGCCCTGATCCAGCTGGGGCAGGTGGGTACGACCAATCTGCCCATCGCCATCGGGCTCATCCTGATGATGTATCCACCGCTGGCCAAGGTGAAGTACGAGGAACTGGGGGACGTGTTCCGCAACGTGCGGATCCTCGGCGCGTCCCTCTTCCTGAACTGGGTCGTCGGGCCCATCCTCATGTTCGGACTCGCGGCCCTCTTCCTGCCGGGCCATCCCGAGTACATGACGGGCCTGATCCTGATCGGCCTGGCCCGATGCATCGCCATGGTCATCGTCTGGAACGAACTGGCGAAGGGCAACACGGAATACGCCGCCGGCCTCGTCGCCTTCAACAGCCTGTTCCAGGTGTTCTTCTACAGCGTGTACGCCTACGTCTTCATCACGGTGCTTCCGCCCTGGTTCGGACTGGAAGGGAGCGTCGTGCCGGTCACGATCGCGCAGATCGCGGAAAGCGTGCTCATCTACCTGGGGATCCCCTTCTTCGGCGGCATGGCGACCCGCCTGGTCCTGTTGCGGGTCAAGGGGCGGCACTGGTACGAGTCGGCCTTCATTCCCCGCATCAGCCCCATTACCCTCGCCGCGCTGCTGTTCACCATCGTGGTCATGTTCAGCCTCAAAGGCGACACGATAGTGGCCATCCCCCTGGACGTGGTCCGCATCGCCATTCCTCTCCTCGTCTACTTCGTGCTCATGTTCCTGGTCACCTTCTGGATGGGTCGGAAGATCGGCGCGGACTATATGCAGAACGCCACGCTCTCCTTCACCGCGGCGAGCAATAATTTCGAACTGGCCATCGCGGTGGCCGTGGCGGTCTTCGGCATCGGATCCGGCGTGGCCTTCGCGGCCGTCATCGGCCCTCTCGTCGAAGTGCCGGTCATGATCGCGCTGGTCAACGTGGCGCTGCGGTTCCGGCGCATGTACAGCGGATGAGCCGACGCGGCGCCCCGCGCCCGGTCCGCGCCCGGTTGCCGGAAACTTTAACGTTGCCTCCGGACGTTCCGAGGCCGTATACTCTCCCCCTGCCCTTTCCCCTGGACGCCCGTCCCACCGCAAAGGCCGGCCAGCGTGAGCCACATCGACGAAAACCAGCCGCTGACCACGAGGTCCGTCCTCCTAGTGCTGATGTTGTGCACGCTGTGGGGCGGCCTGGTGGTATCGGTCAAGGTGGGCCTGCAGGGCATCCCGCCGATCCTCCTGGCGGTGCTGCGTTTCGGCGTCGCGCTGGTGTGCGTATATACCTGGACGCGCCTGGCCGGCGTCTCTATTTTCGTGGCGCGGGGCGACCGCCTGATCATCGCCGTGCCCGCCCTCGTCATGGCCGCGCAGATCATATTCCTGAACATCGGCACGGAGTATACCTCCGGCAGCCATGCCGTGCTGTTCATGCAGACCTACCCCTTCGTCGTCGCCGCCATATCCCACTACATCATCCCGGGCGACCGCCTCACCCTGATGAAGAACGTCGGCCTCGTCCTGGCCGGCGCGGGCATGGCGCTGACCATCTACGACGAAGCGGGCGGACCCTCGACGCCCCTGGGCGACGTGCTGGTCCTGTTCAGTTCCATCTCCCTGGCCATCCAGATCATGATCAACAAGATCTTGGTCAGGCGCATTTCCCCCGTGGCGGTGATCTTCTGGCAGCAGGTGGTCGTACTGCCGGTTTTCACCCTGCTGTGGGCACTGACCGAATGGAACCTGCCCGTAACGATCAACCCGGCCATCATCGCCGCGGTCCTCTACCAGGGCGCTATCGTGGCCGGGTTCTGCTTTCTCGTGTGGATACGGTTGCTGCAGCGGCACAGCGCCACCCAGATCAGCGCATTCTTCTTCACCACGCCGCTCTTCGGCGTCCTCCTGAGCTGGCTGATCCTCGGCGACCAGGTGACCACGTACCTCACGGGAGGCCTGGTGCTGCTGGCGGCCGGACTCTGGGTGGTCAACCGGTACTGAACACCGCCAACCCTGGCCGGAAGGATGAGGAGCGGGGCCGGAAGGATGAATATCGTCAACCCGGGCCTGAAGGATGAGGACCGGGGCCGGAAGGATGAATATCGTCAACCCGGGCCGGTCCCGCAGGCCGGCAACCCGATCTTCAGAAAGGAGCCCAACGATGATCATCGACTGCCACTCCCACGCATGGGACTACTGGCCCTACGAGCCCGAAGTCCCTGATCCGGAGAACCGGGGCCGCGCGGAGATGCTGCTATACGAAATGGATACGGTGGGGGTGGACAAGGCGGTCCTGGTCTGCGCCCGGATCGAACACAATCCCGGGAACAACGACTACGGGGCCGAATGCGTCCGCCGGTACCCGGACCGTTTCATCCAGTTCGCCGACGTGGACTGCGGCTGGACGGACACCTACCACACGCCGGGTGGTGAGGGAAGGCTCGCGGAGGCGGTGGAGAAGTACCGGCTGAAGGGATTTACCCACTATCTCAGGGACGATACGGACTGGTTCGAGTCGCGGGAGGGTCTCGCCTTCTTCGAAAAGGCGGCCGAGCTCAACCAGATCGCTTCCCTGGCGCTCAGTCCGGCCTGGATGCCCGCGCTGCGCAAACTCGCGCGGCGGTTCCCGGACACGCCCTTCCTCTGCCATCACATGGCCAGTCTCAAGGTGGGAGAACCGCCGCCACGGCCCATGCTCCGGGAGGTCCTCGAGTCGGCGGACGTACCCAATATCCACATCAAGCTGTCCGGCTTTCAGTACGCGTCGGAGACCGCCTGGGAATACCCCTATTCGGACTGCATGTGGATCGTCCGCAAGCTCTACGAGTACTACGGGGCGGACCGCCTCTGCTGGGCGTCGAACTATCCTCCCGTCGCCCGGGCCAGTACCTACCAGCATTCGCTCGAAGCCGTTCGAACCCACTGTTCCTTCATCGCGAAGGCGGACATGGACCTCGTCCTGGGCGGCAACATGGCGCGGCTGCTGGCGGCGGCGGGATGATCGGGCGCACCTTGCAAATGAACGCCCGATCCGGGAATCTCGTCATCCCGAATCGATTCGTAGAAACTTTGTTCCCATCTCCGCCGTCTAATTGTGCAGATGGACTAGGAACTTCTTATGAATAAGTGCCTTTGACCAGGTGTATATTGATAGTCCGTGTAACGATCCGTGTGATTTAGGGTGGAAGATCCGGCATAAGACCCTCGACAGGCAGGTTTCAGGGAGCAGGCATGAACCGTCACCGCGTTCCACACCTTGTAAGACTTCTTTCCTGGTCGTTCATCGCCGTGGCCTTCGCGGCGTTCATCGCCGCCGGATGCGGAGCCGCCAGCTCGGATACCGCCGAAGGGGAAGCCGATGACGGCAAGGTGGTCGGCAAGGACGGCGAGGCCGAAGCCGACACCACGGAAGTGCCGCCCGTCCCGGTCAACGTGATCGAGGCGTCCCTGGGCACTATTTCCGATCTCATACTGACGACGGCAACGGTCGAAGCGGACCGCGACGCCCAGATCTACCCGCGTACGACCGCCATGATCGAGGAGATGCGGGTGGAGGAGGGCGACTACGTGAAGCGGGGCGATGTCCTCGCCGTGCTCGAAAACGACGAGGAAGAAGTCGCCCTGGTCCGCGCGGAAGCCATCCGGGAAGCCCGCAAACAGGAGTTCGAACGTTCCGAGGCCATGCTGAACGGACAGCTTATCAGCGAAGTGGACCACGAGGTCAAGGAACGGGAGTACATCATGGCCAGGGCGGACTGGGAGTCGGCCAAGGTCACCTTCGACAAGACCACCATCCGCGCGCCGTTCGGCGGTACCATCACGGAACGCCACCAGAACGTCGGGAACATGGCGCGGCCGGGGGACGCGCTTTTCACGCTGGTCGACCTGAACTCGCTGCTGATTTACACCCATCTCCCCGAATTGGAGTGGTCGCACGTGGCCGTGGGCCAGCAGGTCATCCTGGAAACGGAGACCCTGCCGGACGGCACGTTCGATGGCACGGTACACCGCGTGAGTTCCATCATCAACCCGCAGAACGGCACCTTCAAGGTCACGATAAAGATCGACGACCCCGGCTGGCGTCTCAAGCCCGGCATGTTCGTCCGGGTGAAAATCCTCGCCGACCAGCACGTAGACGTACTGTTGATCCCCAAGATCGCCCTGCTGGAAGACGACGAAGTCTTTACCGTGCAGGACAGCGTCGCGACCCGCGTCGCCCTCACCCTGGGCCTGCAGGATGCCGATTTCACCGAGATCCGGGACGGGCTCACTCCCGGGGACCTGGTCGTGATCGCCGGTCATCGCAGCATGAAAGACAGTACCCGCGTAAAGATCGTCGCTCCTGACGCGCCGGAATAACCTCCATGAACATCGTTGACTTCGCCATACGCAAGCCCGTCACCATCACTATGCTGGTGCTGGCCGCGTTGATCTTCGGATACGTGTCCTTCGAGCGCCTGGCGGTCAATCTCCTGCCTGACATCTCCTACCCTTCGCTCACGGTCCGCACGGAGTACGAAGGCGCCGCCCCCCAGGAGGTGGAAAACCTCATATCCCGCAGAATAGAAGAGGGCGTGGGGGTCATTACCGGCCTGGTGGAAGTCAGTTCAGTCTCCCGGGCGGGAGTCTCCGACGTGGTGCTCGAGTTCGACTGGGACACGGACATGAACCTGGCCATCATGGACGTGCGGGAACGGGTGGACCGCGTCTTCCTGCCCGAGCACGCCGAGCGTCCGATTCTCCTGCGGTACAACCCGGAACTCGACCCCATCATGCGCCTGGGGCTGTCCGGCGAAGACCTTATCATGCTGCGCAACCTGGCGGACTGGGAGATCAGGCGGCAGCTGGAAACGGTGCCGGGCGTCGCTTCGGTACGCATCAAGGGCGGACTGGTCGAAGAGATCCAGGTGGAAATCAACGAAGCCCAGCTGACCAGGCTGGGCCTCACCTTCGGCCAGATCAACCAGCGCCTCGCCGCGGAGAACATCAACCAGGCCGGCGGCCAGCTCCAGGAAGGCGACGAAGAACTGATCGTCCGGGCGGTGAACGAATTCCGGACCGTCGAGGAAATCGGCGAAATCATCATCTCGAGCCGGGGGGAGGCGCCGGTACGGCTGCACGACGTGGCCACGGTTCGGAGACACTTCAAAGAACGGAAGACCCTCACGAGGATCAACGGCCGGGAGAGCGTGGAAATCGCGCTGTTCAAGGAAGCGGACGCCAACACGGTGACCGTCGCCCGCGCGATCCGGGAACGCCTCGGCGACGTCGAGACCGGGGACGGGGCGGTGGAAGTTCCCGAAGGAATAGAAGAAGAAACAAAGACATCGGAAGAAGCGGCCGACGAGACGGGTACGGAAGCGGCGGCCGCCGGTCCCGGCGGGGTCGTGATGGGGGTCGAGACGGCCACTATCGTTTCGACGCTGCCCGAAGGCGTGACCCTGCACCTCGTTTCGGATCAGTCGCGCTTCATCGAGAACGCCATCGACGAGGTCATCAAGACGGCCCAGTGGGGCGGCGTGCTTGCGATCCTCGTCCTCTTCCTGTTCCTGCGCAACCTCCGCAGCACGCTCATCGTCGCGGTGGCCATCCCGGTCTCCGTGCTGATCACCTTCATCCTGATGTTCTTCAGCCAGACCTCGCTCAACATCATGTCCCTGGGCGGCCTGGCCCTCGGTATCGGCATGCTGGTGGACAACGCCATCGTCGTGCTGGAGAGCATCTTCCGGTGCCGCGAGGAAGGCGACGACATGGTGGAAGCCGCCCGGCGCGGCGCGTCCGAAGTGGGCATGGCGGTAACCGCGTCGACCCTCACCACCATCGCCGTGTTCTTTCCCATCGTGTTCATTGAAGGCATCGCCGGACAGATCTTCACCGACCAGGCTCTGACCGTGACCTTCGCCCTGCTGGCCTCCCTGGCCGTGGCGCTGACGTTCATTCCCATGATGGCCTCGCGGGAGGGCAACCTGGCCGGCGCGGAGGGCAGGGGGTTATGGGTACAGTCGACCTGGCGGGATTTCAGGCGCACGCCGGCGGCGAAGCGCGGCGTGGCGGGCAGGTGGTTCGCCGGCAGGTTCCGGAGCGACTCGGCAAGCTGGTTCGGCGGAACCTTCCCCGGCCTGCGCTGGTTCGGCGAAACCGCACAGCGATTTCGATCGCGCGGCGGCGACCGGTCTCCGTCCGCGGCGGCCTGGATCGGGTTCTTCCCCTTGTACCTGGCCGGACGGTTCTTCGTGCTTGCGTGGCACTGGCTGCGGGGATGCGTGCGGCAGGGCCGGGCGGGCGCGGACCGGGACGATGGGAATCGATGGCTGCGCGCGGCCGCCGGGGTTCCACGGTGGTTTTTCGTGTTTCTCTTCCGGCTTGTCCTGCCTTTCTACCGGCTCGTCCGATTCCTGATCGGCAGCGTTTTCAAGATCCTGATTACGCTGGTCCCCAACCTGCTCCTGGTAGCCCTGGTTCCCGTGTGGTTCATCCTGCGCGGGATCTTCTGGGTACTCGGCAAGGTGTTTCAACCGGTACTGTACGTATTCAACAGGGGACTCGAGGCACTCCAGTCCGCCTACGTGTCCATGCTCACCCGGGTGCTCGACCAGCGAGTTGCCACCCTGCTTGTGGTTGGGGCCATTGTCGGGACCTCCGCCGTGCTCATCCCCCGGCTGGGTACGGAACTGATTCCGGAAATGGAGCAGGGAGAATTCGCGGTGGATCTCATCCTCCCGACCGGCACGCCCCTGGCGGACACGGACGAAACGGCGTCGATGATCGAATCCCTGATCCGGGAAGATTCGGACGTCAAGCAGGTCTACGTCGTGGTCGGCGCCACGGAGTCCAGCGGATCGCTCATGGATGAAGAGCGCGAGAACGTGGCGCGTGTCGGCATCATGCTCGACGTGGATGCCATTCGGGAACGAGGCAGCGATCCCGTCATGGACCGGCTGCGGCGCCGGCTGGCCGACATACCCGATGCCCGGGTCGAATTCGTCCGGCCGGCGCTGTTCAGTTTCAAGGCCCCGCTGGAGGTCGAGATACGGGGATACAACCTCAAGGATCTACGCGGCGTCAGCGGCGAGGTGGTCGAAGTCTTAGACGACCTGGAAGGCCTCAGGGATGTCCGTTCCCTGATGGAAGCCGGGTACCCCGAAGCCGTGATCGTATTCGACCGGGACCGGATGGCGGCCCTGGGCCTGGACATCGGCCAGGCGGCGGACGCGATACGGAACAAAGTCCGCGGCAGCGTGGCCACCCGGTTCTCCGCAGGAGAGCGCAAAATAGACATCCGGGTGCGGGCGCGGGAGGAGGACCGGACGCAGATCGCCCAGCTGAAGGCCATGGCCGTGAATACGGTCGAGCGAAGGAATACCAGCCGGGACGATCCAGCGGACCGGAACAACAACGGCGAGGACCCGGCATCCTCTTCGATCACCTCGGCCTCGATCTCCCGCTTGCGGGACATGGGTCCCATACAGCTCAACGCCGTAGCCCGTGTACACCTGGACGAGGGGCCGAGCGAGATCCGGCGCATCGACCAGCAGCGCGTGGCCCTCGTGACGGCCAATCTGACCGGCGTCGACCTGGGCAGCGTGGCCGGCGACATGCAGGAGAGGCTGGCCGGGATGGATCTCCCCGACGATTTCAATATCGACCTGGGCGGCCAGTACCGGGAGATGACCATTGCTTCGCGAAGCCTGCTGCTGGCCATCGCCATGGCCGTCTTCCTGGTCTACCTGGTCATGGCCTCCCAGTTCGAGTCGCTGATCCATCCGTTCATCATCATGATCTCCTTTCTGCTTGCCCTGTCGGGGGTGTTGCTTACCCTGTATATGCTGGATATCTCGATCAGCGTCATCGTCCTGATCGGCATCATCATGCTGGCGGGGATCGTGGTCAACAACGCCATCGTGCTGGTGGACTATATCAACCGGCTTCGGCGGCGCGGCATAGACCGGATCGAAGCCGTCATCACGGCGGGACGGGTCAGGCTTCGTCCGATTCTGATGACCTCGGCCACGACGATCCTGGGGCTGCTGCCCCTCGCGCTGGGTCTGGGCGAAGGCGCCGAGATCCGCGCGCCCCTTGCCATTACCGTGATCGCGGGATTGATTGCTTCGACCTTTCTGACGCTTGTCGTGATACCGGTGATCTACACGCTGGTGGACCGCGACCAGCATTTGACACCAGCCAGGGCGTCCTGACGAACGCAGACTTGCGTGCGACGAACCTGGCCGCGGGTTAACGAGGCCGACATGTTCAGATTCCTCTCCCCCTACAACTGGACCGCCTTCGCGTTCCGCAGGCCCGTCACCGTGTTCATGGTCCTCGTAAGCGCGATCCTGTTCGGGGCGGTTTCCTTCCAGCTTCTTCCGCTGGAACTGATCCCGGCGCGGGACGGGATCTGGATGAATGTATGGGTAAGCTATCCGAATTCTACGCCGGAGGATAACGTCCACCTGATCGCCCGGCCGCTCGAAGGCGAGATGAAAACCCTGCGGGGACTGCGCCGGGTGGAATCCAATTCGGGTACCAACGGGGTGAACGTAAACCTCGTCTTCGAACCGGATACGGACATGAAACTGGCCTACGTGGAGGTCCGGGACCGCGTGGAACGGGTGCGTCCGTCTCTCCCCGATGAAATCGAACGGATCTGGGTCAGGAAGTTCTCCAGCACGGACATCCCCATCATGTACCTTTCCCTGTCCTGGCACGGCGACCGGGACGCGCTGTACCAGGTCGTCGACGAGCAGCTGATTCCCCGTATCGAACGCATCGACGGCATAGCGGGGATCGACGCATGGGGTTCCCGGGCCAGGCAGGTGATCATCGACCTGGACGAGGACCTGCTGAAGGCGTACCGGGTGAACGTGGAACAGTTCGTCCGCGCCATGGAATGGGCGAATCTGGACTCGCCCGGCGGATACGTGGAAGACGGCGGATTCCGCTATATCGTCCGGCTCAGCGGGGCCTTCGAAACCGTGGAGGACATCCAGTCCTTCCCGATCAACGACCGGGGCCTGAAACTCAGCGACGTGGGCCGGGTGGAATACCGGAAACCCACGTCTTATCGCCGGTTCCGACTGAACGGCCAGGACGCCGTGGGCATGGTCATCAGAAAGGAATCGAATGCCAACACGGTGGACGTCACGGCGGCTGTGAAAGAGACCCTGAACGAACTGACTTTCGACCCGCGCTGGCCCGGCCTGTCCTACTACATCTATTTCGAGCAATCCGCCTGGATCATGAAATCGCTCAAGGCGCTCGGCACCGCCGGCATGTGGGGCGGCCTGTTCGCCCTGGGCGTGCTGTTTTTCTTCCTGCGAAGGTACCGTACGACCTTCATCATCGCCGCATCCATACCCGCTTCCATCCTGGTGACGTTCACGGTCATGTATTTCGTGAATTCAAGCTATGGCATCCTGTCGCTGAATCTCATTTCGCTCATGGGACTGATGCTCGGTATCGGCATGCTGGTGGATAACGCCGTCGTGGTGCTGGAGAACATCGTGCGGCTCAGGCGATTGGGCATGGAACCCACGAAGGCGGCGATCCAGGGCGCCCGCGAAGTATCGGTGGCCGTAAGCGCGGCCACGTTGACAACCGCCATCGTCTTCCTGCCTCTGCTGTTCATCGGTGGAGGAAACGCGCAGACGGAGATGCGGGAATTCGGACTCGTCATCACCATTTCCCTGATCTCCTCCCTGGTGATGTCGCTCAGCTTCATTCCGCTGCTGGCCTCCCAGTTGCTGAAAGAAGGCCGCCTGCCGAGCGTCGGCCTGCTCGAAGCCCTCGAAAACCGGTATGCCGCCGTGATCGGATGGGTGCTGAATCACCGCTTCGACGTGGCGCTCATCCTCGTGGGATTCATCGTACTCACTTTCGTCTTCCCAATGAGCCGGGTAACCTTGGACAATTCATCCTCGGATCCGCGGAGGGTTTGGATGTACATCGAACCCGGAGAGTTCGCCGGACTGGAATACACCGAGCGCTTTGTGACCAACCTGGAAAACCAGTGGATGGCCGCGTCCGATTCGCTGAACATCAAGGCCATACGATCGGATTTCCGGCCTGGACGAATCACCTTCGAAGTGTTCCTGCAGGACGGATCGGAGGGCTCGGTCTGGGATGGCCTGTCGCAGAACGCGAAGAAACCGTGGGTCTGGGGTTCGCTCGCCGTGTGCGCCGTCGTGCTTGCACTGTTACGCAGAAAACCCAATGCGCTGCAGATTGCCGCCGTGTTGACGGCGCTTTACGTGGCGATTCTGGTTATTCTCGGCAGTCAGGGCGGTTCGCAGACTTACCGTTCGTCCGAGGACGTCGCAAGGACCCTGCGGGAGACCATACCCGAAGTACCGGGACTCGTCGTAAAGTGGAGATGGGGCGAGGGCGGCCAGGAGGATCCGAGGGTGAGTGTCGCCCTGCATGGAGAGAACCCGCGCCGGCTCGAGCAGATCGCGGAGGACGTGAACGCGCGGCTGAGCCAGTTGCCCGAGATCACGGCGATTACCACCGACCTGGACAACGAGGAAACCCAGGATGAAGTCCAGGTCACCGTGAACCGCGAGATCTCCGGCAAATTCGGCCTGACCCCCCAGCGTATTGCCGAAATGACCCTTTCGGGCCTCCGCGGCAGGGAAATGAGGCGATTGAAGACTGAGGACCGGGAAATCCGGGTCTGGATGCAGTCGGAGGTGGAAGACCGGGAGACCGTCCACCAGCTCCGCGACCAGGCGGTATACCTGGACGACGGCACCCCGTTGCCGCTGGCCACCATGGCGAGTTTCGTCCAGGCGCCGGCATTCAGATCCGTATTCCGGCGTGACAGCGAGACCATACTGATGGTCCGCGCGAATACCACCGAAGAGGGCATTGAAACACTGGGCGGAAAGATCGGCAGCAGCCTGGAAGACCTGTCCCTGCCCCGGGGCTACTCCTGGAGGCTGGGGGACCGATGGGAGCAGCTGGATGAGGATACGGCGGCCCTGTGGACCGCTATCCTGCTTGCGCTCGTTGCGGTGCTACTGCTGATGGGATCCCTTTTCGAGTCCTTCATCGATCCCCTGATCATCATCCTCGTATCCATTCCCTTCGCCTATTTCGGATGCTACTGGATGCTCTGGGCCACCGGCACCAACATGACTGTACTCGCCATGATCGGGATAGTCATTCTGATCGGGGTCGTGGTCAACAACGCCATCGTCTTCATAGACCACATCAAGCACCTGGAGCGGGAGGGCGGCCTGAAAGGCAAAGAACTGATCATCCAGGCCGGACGGGACCGCCTGCGTCCGATCCTGATGACCGCGTTCACCACCATGCTCGGCCTGCTACCCATGGCGATCGGAACCGCCACCCTCGGCGACCAGCCCTACTACCCCATGGGCAGGTCGGTGATGGGCGGCCTGATCTTCTCCACCATCGGCGCCATGATCGCGCTGCCCCTGGTCTACAGCGCCTTCGAGGACCTGAGAACGTGGTGGCGGGGCATCCTGGTCCGGATCAAACAACCGGTCTGACAGCTATTCCGCTTGCTACGCGAGGTCCGCGAGTCCTTCGACCAGATTCCGAATGCGAGGCCGCTCGCTGTCCCGGAAAGACGGGTGGGGCGTGAATATGGATGGCGCGTTTTCCCGCAGCATGGCCAGGTGGGCCTCCGTGCGCGGCCGGGGGCCGAACTTGAAGATGATGACCCGCCGTTTCCCCTCCTTGCCGTACACCGCGTGATACAGCCACTGGTTGAAGAAGACGACGTCGCCCGGGTCGGTCTCTACGGCGCAGGCGGGCACCTGCGGCCCCTCGACGCCGTATGGGCTGGGGTCGCCGCCCAAGTGGGCGTCCTGCAGGGGGAACAGCGTTTCGTGCAGCGGGTCCCGGTGGGATCCGGGGATGACGCGCAGCGCGCCGGTGTCCCTCCGCTGGGGATCGAGGTACAGCATGACCTTGGTCCGGGGAAAATCGAGATGACGCGCCGACTTGTGGCCGTCGAAATGCCACGTGTGGTCGGCCAGCTTCGGATCGATCCCCCACATGACTTCGGACCCGATCCAGATGCAGTCCCCGCCCAGAAGCTCTCGGATGGCCAGGTAGATCCGGTCGTCTTCCACCAGCTCCGTCAGGGCCGGCCGCTCCTCCACGAGCCCGGATGCCCACATGAAAGTCGCCCCGTCGTTCCCGCCGTCCGTCATCTCCGCGTCGGCTGCGTCGGCCTCCCGCGCCGTCTTCTCCGCATAGGCCCCGTCGGCCTCCCGCGCCGTCTTCTCCGCATAGGCCCCGTCGGCCTCCCGGACCAGGGCCTCCACTTCCTCTCCCGTGAAAGCCTGACGGATGATCAGGAATCCGAAGGTCCGGAAATGGGCGATCTGTTCGCGAGACAGCATAAAACGGGCCTTCCTTGATTTCGGCGGCGACTGAACCTTAAGGGTCGGGGTCACACGATCGTGCTTGGCGCCAGCATGGCCCTGCCGCGATCCGAAAGCTTCGCGTATTCCGCCGCAGTCATCTCGATCGTGGACCTGTGGTACCACGGCCTGGAATAGCAGACGACCAGTTCTCCGCGGACGTGGTCCGAGCGGTTCGGCGTGCCCCGGTGAAGGGCCCTCGGGTCCTGGACCCAGAAAGTGCCCTTTTTCAGGTTCAGGCGGTGGGCGGGCGGGAAATCTCCCCGAAGCAGCACGTCGTTGTACGTCTTCTCCATGTCCGGGTCCGCCAGGTACTGCGTGCCGGGCATGACCTCGAAACTGCCGTTTTCTTCGTTCGTGTCGACCAGCGGGAACTTGACGCCGAAATGGGGGCAGGTGGGCAGGCCGACGTGGGGCGTTACCAGGTGCATGTCCCGGTGCCAGGGCTGGTACTCGCTGCCAGGAAACGGATTGTTGGAGTGATAGCAGGTGATCTGGAAATCGTCGGCGCCCCAATAACGTTCGAGGAACGCCAGTACGACGGGGTTTTCGTAGATCTCCGGATCGGAGAAGGGCGGTTCCCACGGGATGTGCATGGTGTAGCGGTTGACGAACTGCTGGCGGCCTTTGCCCGTGCGGACCTCGCCCCGTTCCTTCGGATGGATCTCGTGCGACTCACGGGCCTTGAGCCGGTCCAGTTTAGGCATGAAGGCCTCCCGCACGCGGTCGATCTTCTCCGGGGCGACGAGGCCTTCGAAGACCGTGAATCCGCTGATCCTGAGTTCCGCCACCTTCAGGTCGAGATCGTAGTCTTCGGGTACGGGCGTCATGGGTCGTGACTCCGGGCGATGTGCTGCGGTGAAGACGGATTGAGAAACCGTATGAAATGATAACCGGCGCGGCCTGTGACTGTCAAAAGAAAACCCCCGGTCGGCTGAAACCATGCGGCGGGACCTTAACGCGGTCCTCGCTACGCCCGCCTCACCTCCAGAGAAGCCACGTCCAGGTCCGTCCCGCTGTCGAACCACACCTTGTAACCGGTTTCTCCCGCCTGGAAGGTAAATACCGCGACGTTGTGGCCGTCCGAGGGGGCCGGTTCGTCCCGGTGGCGCGTCAACATGAGCGTCGGCGGCACGGTCACCTGGTACAGGGCGATCTCGCCCCGGGCGATGTTGTATTCCCGGCGTACCTCGCGCACCGCGATGAGTTCGCGGAGTTCCGGCGGGACGACGACCCGTTCCACGAATCCGGGGACGTTGAATCCCTCGATGGTTTCTCCGGGGACGCCGTGCAATACCAGCCGGTTGCCCGGCGGCGCGTAGTCCTCCTCCGCGAGGATCTCCTCGATGTCCCCGGGGGACGGGAAGGCGTCGAGCATCTCCCGGACGAGCGTGTCCAGCGGACCTTCGTAAAAGTCGTACCTGCCGCTTACGGAGCCGGCCTTGATGAGCCGGAGGGCCAGGGCCTCGTCCTCTCCGGTCAACTCCGGCTCGCAGGTGTCCCCGTAGGGCGACCAGGGCGTGTTGCCCTGGGGCGTCGACCAGTTCGCCACGCGGGACGGCAGATCCACGTCCGAGTCCCGGTCCACCAGCCGCTCCGAAATGTCCTCGCCCCGGTCCATCATCGTACGCATCCGATCCATGTACTGCCGCACGCGGGGAAGGAAGTAGTGGACGATCATCTCGGCGAAATCCTCCGGGAGGTAGTCCAGGAGCACCTGCCAGTTCTCGATTGAAATCAGCGCGGTGAAGGTGATCCAGTTGCTCTCGCTGTTGGCGCGGCCCGGCACGATCTGGGGCCACCGCGCCGCCCAGTCGTCGTGGGTCTTCAGCCTGAACTGCGCATGGGCGCTGCAGTACCGGGCCATGGCGCGCATCGCGCCCTCCGTCTCCTCCGCCATCCGTTCGAACCGTTCCCGGTCCCCGGCGCGGAACGCCTTGCGCGTGTCGGCCAGGCGATGATTGAAGATGCCCGCCAGGTAGGTCCGGCCGAGATCCACCAGGTCGAAGCGGTACATGGGGGAATCCCGGAGTTCGGCATACCGGGAGAGCAGGATCTCGAGCATCTCGTGGAGGGCGGGCAGAAACCCGATGAGCCGTTTGACGGACCCGGAGGTGAGACCGGGCAGCAGCGTGCCGTCCCAGTTCCGGTAGAGCGGACCGTTGTGGGTACACGGATCGAAGTAGGCCATGATGGTTTCGGCGAAGAGCCGGACGGCGGGGCGGGTGCCTTCGGCCGCCGGGCCGTACCGCCTCCGGTTCCACTGCTCGACGTAGCCGTCCGGGTCCAGGTCCGTGGGGTTCCACGACAGCTCCGCGTACAGGTCCATGGTCATCACGTTCCGGTGGTTGGTCTCCGTGGACACCATGAAGCCCTGGAGGTTCCGCGCCCGGGGATGGTCCGCCAGCGACCGGGCGTTGTCGATCGCCGTTTCGATGTCGCCGTTGGGATTGGTCTCCCGGCCGCACTGGCCGCACATGCCCGTGGACCAGGGCAGCCCCCAGTAGTAATCGCACCGCAGGAAATCGTACATGCGGCCGCCGTGATTGAGGAACATGTTGCCGATCACGGGCAGGCCGGCGTCCCGGACCGCCCGCGCTTGGGCGGCCGCCGTGGGGTTGTCCGTGCACACCCGGGGGCTGAACAGCACCGCGTCCGGATCGCCGTCCCGTATGGCCTGGATCATGCCGTCGACCGACGCGCGGGTGAGTTCCGCGGCCCGGTCCGCGTCGTCCTTCACCCAGGTCTCCTCCGTGGGAAGCCACAGGCTGTAGAGGTGGTCCGTGCCGAGCGCTTCCGCGTAGGCTTCCACCACGGCGGTGGTGAACCGCCGGGTCGCCGGGTCCCGCGGGTCGAGGACGATCTCGGACTCGCCGCACCATTCCAGCGGCGCCACGCTGATCTTCGCGCCGGTCACGGCCTCGTACCCGTCCACGAATTCCTGCAACTGGCGGCCGTCCGCATAAGGGGAAAAGCCGGGATTCACCGCGGGCGTGCCCACGTGGAGCTGCATGCGGTAACGGACCCGGATGCCGGCCTCACGGGCATAGTCGAAGACGCGCCGCAGCAGCGCGATGCGCTCCTTCTGCCAGCCGGTCAGCTCCACCGGGACGCCCAGCCGGTTGGCCGCCAGCGCGCCGATGCCGCAACAGTCCGCGATGTTGCCGCTCTCCAGGATGTTGAATCGTTTCTTTACCAGGTAGTCGACCCAGGGCCTGAACTCCTCCCACGTCCACCAGCGCATGCCGCTGTAGGCGTCCTGCATGTTCGCGAAGTACATCCGCCACTTGAAGCGGGGCTTGCGGTAGTCCTCCAGTTCTCCCATCGATACGGAATCTCGCCGTGGGATCTGCTCGCCTTCCTCGAAGAAACCGCAACCCAGATGCTCTTCGAACAGGCGGTACACGGCATAGAGCGCGGAGTAGGGCTTTCGTCCGGCGAGCACCAGGCTGTTGCCGGCGCACCGGATGACGTAGCCATCGTATCCCAGGGCGGATTCGGAGAGGTCGACGTCGAGATGCGTGGGCGCCCAGCCGATATAGACCCGGCCGGCGGCGTCCTCGAGTCGGAGGTGCGATCCACCGGCGCCTGGGGCGTCCACCGGGCCGGCAGGCGATCCACCGGCGCCTGGGGCGTCCACCGGGCCGGCAGGCGATCCACCGGCGCCTGGGGCGTCCACCGGGCCGGCAGGCGACAGCGCTCCCGAATCCCGGCGTATGGGCAATTCCACACCGCCCATGTGTCTCGAGATGCGCTGGAACTCGCGGGCGGCACGCCGCTCGGCCGGCCCCGCGGACGGGGACAGCACGATCTGCGCCGATGGTTTTCCGTTCTCGAACAGTTTGATCATGGGGGCGTAGCCATTTCGTAGTATCTGCTCACCTGAGGCGGTTCATTGCTGGCTGTATCGATGTGCGGCATGGGAAAGGCCGGTCGTTCAGGCGGGACGGCAACGACAGATCCGCACGCCGCCTTGACCCGCACGCTTCGCGATGTATCTTCGGAAGACAAGGGCAGTTGCCGCCTCCACTTGCCATCTCAACCAATGTACATCATGAACCCGACCGGATTCCAGACCTTCGGGACCCCGCACCTCGTCGTGATGGGTCTGACCCTGATCCTCGCCGTCGTACTTTCGATGCTGGCGCGAAGAAACCAGGACGGCCGTGCGGCCGCCGCCATCGGTTACCTGCTCGCCGCCATGCTGCTGGTCAACGAAGTCACGGCCGGGGGAGGCCGCCTCCTGCAATACGGTCTGGATTACTTCATCCGGAACCACCTGCCGCTGCATATCTGCGGCGTCGCTAACCTGGTCACGGCCGCGACGCTGTTGTTCCGGAACCAGCGGACCTACGAGATCGCCTACTTCTGGGGACTCGTCGGTTCCGCCAACGCCGTGATCACCCCGGGCGCCATCGAGACCGGCTTTCCATCGTGGCGCTTCTTCCAGTTTTTCATCGCCCATTCCGGTATCGTGGTGGGCGCGCTGTACGCCACCTGGGGCCTGGGGATGCGGCCCACGCCGGGCGGGCTCTTCCGCGCCTTCATCACCCTGAACGTCTTCGCCGTGGCCGTGGGTATCATCAACCTGCTCCTGGGGTCGAATTACATGTACCTTTCGAGGCCGCCATGGGGTACGGTTTCGCCCTTCTTCTTCGCGCCGTGGCCCTGGTACATCCCCATCCTCGACGCCGTGGCCCTGGCCATGTTCTTCGTGGTGTATCTGCCGGTGCATCTGGCACGCCGGCGCAACGTACAGCCTGCTGTGCAGGACGGCCGGCCGAAACCCGGCTAGACGATCCGGATCGTATCGCCGCCCTCGGTTTCCCAGTCCGTCAACTGCCGGACCGGGATGGTCCTCAGCCCGACCTGGGCGTTTCCGGTGTAAAAAACGTATCCCACGTCGTCCTTTACGACCATGCGGGGCCAGCCGGTCCAGGTATTGTCGAAACGCTCCGCGCCGATGCCCAGGGCCGGCAGCGTCGGGTTCCGGGGATAGTACGACCAGTTTTTCAGGTCCGGCGAACGGGCGAGACCCACCGAATCGCACCACTGCTCCCGTCCGGCCGCGCCCGGCGGCGACCACGCGTTGCACCCCTCGTACCAGAGATACCACGTATCGCCGATGCGGTTCAGGGACCGCGGACGGACATGCACGGCGTCCCAGTCGCCCTTCGTTTCGGGACCGAACACCGGGTTGTCCCCGTCCGCGCGCCAGTCCACGAGATCGTCGCTGTAGAGCAGGTAGCCCCGGTCTCCACCCGGCCAGCCTCCCGATGGCCGCGGCGTGTAACCCGCGTAGCACATCATGTACCGGTAATCCGGATGATCCACCCGCACCAGGTCGAATTCGTGGGCGGCCTCGTTGAAATGCCTGTACACGGGATTCCCGGCATGGGGCGTGAAGGGACCCATCGGGCCGTCTGCCGAGGCGGCCATGAATCCGAGCCATGCCGGGTACTGCTGCACGGCGTACATGATGACGACCCGCCCCCCGGGCGTAACGACCGCGCCGTTCACGTAGATATTGTCGCCCGGCGCGTCCGCGTGGGAGAGCACGGGCGACGGATGCACGCGCCAGTTCGCCAGGTCGGCGCTTTCCGCCACGGCGACGGAGCGCCGCGAAGACCCCTCCTGGTCGCCTTCCATGCCCGCCATGCAGTACATGTAGTAGCGTCCGCCTGATTCGATGATCGCGCCCGGGATGATCTGCTTCTCGTAGTGGCTGCCGGGCGGTCCCCGCGCGATGACCGGGTCCGTTCGCCGGTCCAGCCAGGGCAGCGTCGTGACCGTGCAGGATTCGAATCCGCATCCCCCGGTTCCCTCCAGGGTCAGGGTGTTCTCCCACGGATCGTACAAACCGGCCCACTCGCCGGACGGGCCCCGTATCCAGCCGGTCTTTCCGTTTACGCGGAACCGGAAGAAGTTGCCCTTCTTCAGCACGCGGACTTCCCACGGGAGAGGTGCTCCCCCGGGGTAGTCCTTCAGCACGGTGCGTGCTCCCCCGCCCGCCTCCCCGGCCACGCGGAAACCGTGGCTGTCGACGTGCAAATCAACACCTGCCTGTCCGTCACCGGAAATCCGGATACGTGCCGCCGGGGCCGGGCCCGCACCTGCAATCCTTGCGGTGAGTTCGTAGTTGCCCGTTACGTGTCGAACTGTCATCGATTGTGAACTGGCGTTTATGAGGTACCGTTACACTGCGCCGGGAGAAGGGAAATACCGATTTCTCTCACCGAAGATAAGACCTATATTCCGGATAATCCACCACGAAACAGGACCGCCGGCGTTCCTGTTTCAAGCGGGGGTATCCCGGTTGCGGCGCACGATACGGCGGAAGTTCTCTCCGAAGGGTCCGACTTGACTGCATCTGATGCTAATCCAGGCACGGCCGTCATGCTCAACGGAGCGCCCAGATCCGGGAAATCCAGCATTGCCGCCGCCATCCGGCAGACGGCGCGGGAACCATGGATGAACCTCGGCGCCGATCGATTCATCGAGATCACGCCGCCGCGATTCCGGCCCGGGATCGGATTGCGGCCCGCGGGTATCGCGGACCGGCCGGGAGGTGAAAGACCCGATCTCGAACCGTTGATACCCGGCATGTACGCAGCGCTCTACGAATCCATCGCGGCCCACCTCCGCCGGGGACTGAACGTGGTAGCCGACGTCGCCCACCACGATGATTACGTTTCGCCGAGCGGAATCCTGTACGACTGCGCGAGGAGCCTGGAAGGGCTGGAAGCGTATTTCGTGGGCGTGCGCTGTCCCGTCGACGTCGTGTGGCGCCGCCGCAGGGAAACCTGGCTCAGGAATGAAGACTTACCGGCCGACGCACCCGTACCCGGACTGGTGCGGATCTGGGACCGGGAGGTGCACAAGCCGGGCATCTACGACCTCGAAGTCGACACGTCGGAACTGAGCGCCGATGCCTGCGCCGGCATGATCCTTGAGTATGTGGGAAGCGGTCCCGGTCCGGTCGCGTTCAGGCGGCTTGCCGCCATGTCCGGATGAATCCCGGCGGCCGGCCGGATGTGGCAGCTCATCGAGTTCAGTTTTCCATTTACCGAAATGCCGCCATAGTTGTATACTTGAGTCCATCTTCGGTGTTGCCGGCATGCAAATCGGCGTGAACGCCTGAGACCGCGTGAATGAACGGGCGGCGTGAATGAACAGGTAGCGTGAATCACCGGGCAGCGCGAATCACCGGGCAGCGCGAATCACCGGGCAGCGTGAGTGAACGGGAGCGTGAGTGAACGGGAGCGTACCGGGAGGCTGAGTCCACATGGGCTGGCGCGTAGCGGATCACATTACGATCTATCGCGAAGCGGGCTGGTACGGCGCGCATCCGAACATCGTCCGGACACCGGGCGGGGACCTGCTGACGCTGTTCCACCGGTCGCCCGCCACGGGGTTCAGCCATCACAGCCATCCCCTCTTCGACATAAGAGCCTGCCGTTCCATCGATGAAGGGCGGTCCTGGGGGGCGGTCGAACTGGTGACGGCCTACCCGTACGGCGGCGTGATCGATTTCGGGACCCATACCCTTTCCGGCGGCGAGATCTTCCTGCACGCCAGCACGGTGGACCTGGAACTCGCCCATGCGCCGGAAGTATCAAAGCACACCTGGGTCTCCCGTCCCGGCGTGGGTTTCCACGTCCGATCGACGGACGATGGGACGACCTGGTCGCACCCCGAACGCTTTCCGCCGCTCCCGGACGCGGTGAACGGCCATCCCGCCTCCCACACGGGAGTCTGCCGGAGCGGTCTGATCGAGATGCCGGACGGGCGCTTGCTGCTTCCCGGCAAGGCGACGGACCATCCGGAAGGCAGGCCGCCGTTCTTCGGGATGATGCAATCATCGACGGATGGCGGGAATACCTGGTCCTATGCGGGCCGCATCGCCGAGGACGACGTCGCCCATTTCAGCGAACCGGCGATCTACAGGACGCCGTCCGGCAGGATCCTGGCGCTCTTCCGCTGTCATCCGAACCAGCCGCCCGGACAGGACGTGCACCTGGTGGAAGTGCACTCGGACGACGGCGGCGGGACCTGGTCTCCCTGGCGGTCGACGACCATGCGGGGATGCCCCGGACACCTGCTCGGCCTGCGGGACGGCCGCGTCCTGGCCACGGTGGGCACCCGGTGGGAGGGACAGATGGGCTGCCTGGCGCGGGTCCTCGATCCCGAGGCCCGTGACCTGGATACCGCCCCGGACATCGTGGTGCGCGCCGATTCCCTGGAACCGGACTGCGGGTATCCGTGGTCGCTCGAACTGAAAGATGGACGGGTGCTGGTCGTTTACTATTATGTGTACGAAGACGGAACGCGGGGCATTGAGGGAACGGTGCTCGAGGAATGTTGAAGGATTTCGACTGAAAGGACACGCGGGGAACGCTCGATGTTTCAACTCGAATCACACCAGAAGGAATTCATGGATACCTTCGGGTATCTGCACTTTCCCGGCCTGCTCGATGACCGGATCGGCGAGATCGCGGAGGCTTTCGACGGGCTGCTGAAAAAGAACGGCAGCGACGACCACGAAGGCGTCGAACGGCTGGCCGTCGTCCCGTTCATCAACCATGACCCGTATCTGTGCACCCTGCTGGACGATCCCCGCATCCAGGGCATCGCCGCCGGCCTGCTGGGCGAGCAGTACCAGTACTGGAACAGCGACGGCAACCTGTACGTGGGCGACACGAGGTGGCACTCCGACACCCAGTGGCCCGAACCCATCCGGTTTTTCAAGATGGCCATCTACCTGGACCCCATGACGAGGGATACGGGGGCGCTCCGGGTCATCCCGGGCAGCCACCGGTTCGGCGAAGGCTACGCGGAATCGGTCCACGAACACCTCTCGGGCAAGAAGGGAGTCTGGGGCGGATTACACGGCAGCGAGGTGCCGGCGGTCGCCGTCGAGACCCAACCCGGAGACCTCGCCGTCTTCAATCATTCCACCAAGCACAGCGCGTGGGGCGGGGGGAAAAGGCGGCGCATGTTCACGATGGTGTTTACGGGCCGCCATACGGAAGGCCCCGCGCTCGAGGCCTTCAGGAAGGTCATCCGCCAACACGGCTACACGACGCGGGAAGTATTCGGCAGGAAGGAAGGCCCGCTGCTTTCCACGGCCACGCCCGAACGACTGAGGCACCTGCAGAACCTGATCACGCATATTCCGAAAGCGGCTTGAACCCCCAAAGCGGCCTGACGAGACAACACGGAACGAGGGACGAACCCACCATGGCACTCACGCAGGATCAGTTTCAGCATTTCGTGGACGAAGGCTACGTCATCGTTGAAGGCGCGCTGACGGCAGCCGACCTGGATCCCGTCGTCGCAGGGATCGAAGCCTTCGTCGACGAACGGGCCCGCGGCCTTCATGCGGATGGAAAGATTACCGACCTGCGCGAAGGCGAACCTTTCGCACGGCGCCTGGCCCTGATCACCCGGGAAAACACTTCGATCTACGACGACATAGACATCATGAACATGCGTGCCGAAGCCGTATTCCGGTTTCTCGGCAACGCCCGGCTGCTCGACCTCGTGGAGTCCCTCGTCGGCCCCGAAATCACGTGCAGCCCTATCCAGCATCTTCGGGCCAAGCTGCCGGACAACGTGGCCCACGGCGGGAACGGGGAAGCGGGCGCACCAGCCCACGGCGGGAACGGCGACGGGGACGAACCGGCCCACGGAGGAGACGGGGACGAACCGGTCCACGGAGGAAGCGGCGACGGGGACGAACCGGCCGCGCGCAATGAAGACCTCGCCGCGCGGGTCAAGGAAAACGTGGCGCCCTGGCACCAGGACGCGCAGGTGCACCACGAAGACGCGGACCCGGTGTTCATCCTCACCGTGTGGCTGCCCCTGTGCGACACCGACGAAGAGAACGGGTGCCTCCAGATCATACCCCGCGTGCACCACCACCGGATGGTGTACTGGAGCGAGGGTTTCGGCATCGAAGACGGAGGGTTGCCCGAAGGCGACGTCCTGTCCCTGCCGATGAAGAAGGGCGACGTGCTGCTCATGCACAAGCTGATCCCGCACCGGTCCATTCCAAACCGATCCGGATCGATCCGGTGGAGCCTCGACCTGCGTTATCAGCAGACTGGCCTGCCCACGGGCCGCTCGTTCTACCCCAACTTCATCGTCCGCAGCCGGCGCCATCCCGAATTCGTGCTCACGGACTACAACACGTGGAGCCGGGGCTGGGAGGAGGCCCTGAAGGTCACGGCGCAGCGTCCTCCCCGCAAGAACCGTCCCACCGGGCCGACCCCGATCCGGATGTACGGGTAAATCCGCCCGCGCCGGCCCCGTACGCGTTGCAAATCCGGCTCTACGTTTCCGGATGATCTTGATGGACCGGTGGCCCGGCATGCACATTCTCGCACGCCAGATCAAGCCTTAATCGCAGACCGGTGGCGCGGCATGCACGTTCTCGCACGCCAGATCAAGCCTTGATCGCGGACCGGTGGCCCGGCATGCACATTCTCGCACGCCAGATCAAGCCTTAATCGCAGACCGGTGTATCCGCCAGTACCCGACCAGGTTGCTGACCAGGAACGTGGTTTCCATGAGGACGGCGACCGGGCTGCCGGCGATGTAGTTGTGGATCATCCAGGTCACCGCGCAGATCATGTAGATCAGGCGAATCTTGCGGACGGATTTCTGAAAGCTCCCGTAGGTCGGCAGCAGCGACCCGAACAACGCCAGTATGTCCAGGGGCCTTTCGTAGGAGACGAAGAAACCTGCCACGATCAGCGCCATGAACACGTACATCAAGCGCCGGTCGGTCGTGAAGGCCGCCGTGAAGACGCGCACGCCCATGACGATGTACAGTGTCCCGGCGCCGTTTCTTCCGAGCACGAAGAAGTGGAAGGCGTTCGTCAGGGCCGACGCGCACAGCCAGAGCAACACGCCGCGCCGCTCTTTGCACTGGAAGGAGACCACGCCGCAGGTGAAGGCGACGGCGGCGAGCGCCTGGGATATGAGGAAGGAATCCATGGGGTGATTCACCTGGGCGGTTGGTGTCCACGTGCAAAATAAAGACCGCCCGAACCGGGTCAAGCCGAATCACCCTCCTTGACTTGACGCGGCGGCGGAAAGGGGATATGGTACGCTACGACCCTTCCGTCGTTGACGCTTGTGACCATCGTGACAAACGGACGGTCCCTCCATGATCACAACCGCCCGCGCAATGGCGACGCTCGTGATAATCGGCGCGGCCGCGACCGGGATCCTGCACGTCCTGGCCGGCGGCCGGCCGTCCGGGCCGTCCGGACCGTCCGGGCCGCCCGCCCGGTACGTCAATTCCGCCGGCGTCGAACTGCCCCCCGACGCGGCGCCGCCCTCGGAGCAGTACGTCCGCACGTTTCAGCTGGACAACACCTACATGGAGTGGTTCCGCACGATCTACAAGGGGACCTACGGCCACCGGATCATCGCGGAACCGCTGATCCGTTTCGACAAGAACTTCGAACTGATCCCGGCGGCGGCGAACAGCTGGGAACCCACCGACGACGGGCTGGGCTGGTATTTCTACCTCCGCGACGACCTGGAGTTTTCCGACGGCAAGCCCCTGACCGCCCACGATTACGTCTTCACCCTCCGGCGCGGGGCCGACCCGGACAACGCCTACGACGTGGAGTGGTATTACCGGCCGATCCGGAACTGGAGCGAGGTCGTGGGAGGCCGAATGCCCCTCGATTCACTGGGCGTCCACGCGGTCGACGACTACACGCTGCTCGTAGAGACCGACGAACCCTGCGCCTATATGCCGGACCTGATGGTCGACAGCTGGGTCTCCCCCCGCCAGGCGGTGGAGAAGTACGGCGACGCCTGGTCCACGAGCCCGGAGACCTCCATCGCCAGCGGTCCCTTCTACCTGGAGGAGTGGACCAAGGCGGACCGGGTCGTGCTCAAGGCCAATCCCCGTTACCACGGCGCCGCGCGGCCTTTCCTGGAGACCCTGATCGCCAAGCTGCACAACGCCTCGACGCCGCCGCCCCTGCTCGCCTCCTACGAGGCCGACGAGGTGGACTTCGGCCTCGTGACCAACCACGCCGAACTCGCCCGGATCAAGACCGACCCGCAGTTGAGCCGGGAGCTCCATTCCTACACCGACTTCGCGACCTACTACCTCACGATGGACACGTACAACCCGCCCTTCGACAACCTGAAGGTCCGCCAGGCCTTCAGCCACGCCATCGACCGGGAGGCCGTGTGCGCCACGGCGCTCCAGGGCTTCGCGATTCCCGCCTATTCCATGCTGCCGCCCGGTTTCCCGGCGGAAGCCACCGAAGCCCTGAAACCCGTCCAGCGATACGATCCCGCCCTGGGACGCAAGCTGCTCGCCGAGGCGGGATATCCGGACGGCAAGGGGTTCCCCCGGGTGGAGATGTGGGTCCGGCGCGACGTCCGTCCGGTGCACGAGGCGGGAGAGGCGATCCACGCCATGATCAAGCAGAACCTCGGGATCGACCTGGTGGTGCGCAACATGGAGGTCAAGATCTTCATGGACGCGATCAACAGCCACCAGCTCCCCCTGGGGCTCGTCCGTTTCGGGGCCGACTTCATCGATCCCAGCAGCCTGATGAACCTCTGGCTTTCCTCCGGGCGCCACGCCTGGAAACACGACCTATTCGACCGGCTGGTGGTCCGGGCCGGAGGAGTCGTCGGAGACTACCGGGCGCGGATGGACGTCTACCGGCAGGCCGAACGCATCCTGGTGGAGGAAGTGGGCGGCCTCTTCGTCTGGTACCCGACGATGAACCAGATCTGGAAGCCGGACATCCGGGGGGACGCGCTCGAGCCGAACCGGCGCGGCTTCCGGTCCTGGCGCGGCGAGCAGATCGGGAACACGGCCTTCACGATCTATATCGCGGAGGACGGCGCAGGGGACGACGATTCAAAGGGATTCTGGGAGCGGATGCTGGGCGGTGGGGGGTAGTGCGGGTTGAGATGTCAGACGATGTCCAGCATCTTGTTGGCGTAGTCTTTTCCCGCCACATCTGAACTTCTTCTGACCATTCCACTATTTTCACATATCGAGCACTCGTGTTCATTTCTGTGATTCCTTAATTGCTACGGGAATGGCTTGTTCCTGATAGTTTCTGGCATCGTCGCCGTGGTGCAAGGAAAACCATTTGGAGTAACCTGTCAAGCGGGATACAGGATATCATTTTTTCCCCGAACGAAACACCGGTATGCGGTGTTATAGTACTGAAGCCGGCGACGAATCGAGGAGTGCAGCAATCCACATGAGTGCAGTAAATGAACAATGCATCGCGCTGGAAATCCATCGCGGCAACAGGGACGCGGTGGCGGACCTGGTGGCGGCATACAAGGACCGGCTCTTCACCTACGCTTTTCACATGCTCGGCGGTTCGGACGACGCCCGCGACGTTACGCAGGAAGCCTTTGTCAAGGCCTATGTCACCCTGACCGGAAAGTACGACGCAGAGCGGTGCATGACGCTCGAAATCCGTCCCTGGCTGTACCGCATCGTGCGGAACCTGGCATTGAACCGGCTGAGGTCGCGCAAACGCCTGGCAGGCGCAGTAGAGCGGATGAAGGGGGACGTTACGTCCTTCGTCCCCCGGAACGACAGGTCGCGGACGATCCGGACGGCTCTCGATAAACTGGGCAGGGAGAGCCGGGAACTGATCATCCTGCGCTTCATCGAGCAATACACTTACGCGGAAATCGCGACGATCACCGGTTCGTCGGAATCGGCGCTACGAGGCAAGGTGTACCGGGCGCTGCGCAGACTTCGCAAGATCATGGAGGACGACCCCAGTGGATTCTAGAGAAGCACGGCAGTACCTGGATCAGAACAGGACGGGCGAGGCGGACGATGAAGTGAGCCGGGCCGTGGCGGAACACCTGGAAGGACGCGCCGACAGCCGGGAAGAAGCCGCTTTCATGCAAAGTCTGGCCGCGGCATCTCCCGAACTGAAACTGACCGCTCCGGCGGGGATCGAGGAGGAAGTGATGATCAGGATAGCGGACCGGTACGATGTCATCGAGACGGATTTCGGTCCGGCGCACGTGGGATTCACGCCTAAAGGCATATCGGCGGTAAAACTCGACGTGGAGGAGGACGGCGCCTTCGAATCCTACTACAAGGACAGACTCGGGCGGATCGTAGTCCGGGGTTCCCTGCCGGAGGCCTATGCCCGGTCCGTCAGAGGTGCCATAAGGGGAGAGAAAACCACGTCGCTGCCGGTCACCCTGGAAGGGCTGACCGAGTTCGAGAAGACCGTCCTCGAGCACCTGGCCAGCATACCGTCGGGCGAGGTCCGGCCCTATGCCTGGCTGGCCCGGGAGGTAGGCAGACCGAAGGCGATCCGCGCGGTCGGGACGGTCATGGCCCGCAATCCCGTACCGTTCCTCATGCCCTGCCATCGCCTTGTGCCGTCAACCGGCGGGGTGGGGAACTATTACTACGGACCGGAAATGAAATGGACCCTGCTGGAACGGGAAGGGATTGCCAGAGAGGACCTCGCGAACTGGAAGCAGCGAGGCGTGCGCTTCGTCGGCAGCCGAACGACGGGCATCTACTGCTATCCGACCTGCCGCAACGCCCGGCGGATCCAGCAGCGGCACCGCATGGAATTCAGTAGTCCCGACGAGGCGGCGGAAAACGGGTGCCGCCCGTGTAAATACTGCAGGCCGCTGTCGCTGTAAGGGTAAAGAGGTTGTGGTCTGGTCCGGCAACGCGTTCGCGGGTCAGACGAGAGTTCGTATCCGAACTGGTACACTAAGGTACGCGGTCCGCCAGCAACGCTCGTACGGTGGGCACCAGATCATTTGGGATCTTCATCACAGTTTGCGTTGTATCCTCATACGCGGCCTCGTCTTCGGCAACCTGTTCAGCCTCGTTTAGCGTATCATAGTGACGAAGTACACGCTGGACACGTTCTTCGTTCCAGCCTGGTGGGAAACTGGTTTTGTTCTTCATCTATTTCTCCTTCTCATGCGCCGTCGAAAAGCGAAGTGCAGAACCTACCGATTACGCGGAGGAATATTGTCGCCAACAGGCCGGGGGATGGGTCTCCAGTAGCCCGAGGGATCGCTGCCCCGGCAGATCACGGCGCGGTGGTATTCCGGGAAACGACCCCGGACGTCCGGCGGCAGGTACCGGATCGTCAGGCCGCAACGGCGGCGGTCGGATACGTTCGGATCGGACCCGTGCAACAGCAGGTCGGTGTGCATGGAGATCTGGCCCGCCTTCATGACGAAGGGCACGGGATCGCCGCCCCACCGCAGTGGATCGTGGACGGTCTGCCCCAGCACGTTCTTCTCGGCCTTCGTGCTGTTCTCGAAGGGGATCTGTCCGTGGAGGTGGGAACCGGGAATGACCGTCATGGGCCCGTTCTCCTCGTCCACGTCGTCGATGGCCAGCCAGATCGTCACCACCTTGCTCGGGGTCAGGGGCCAGTAAGACGCGTCCTGGTGCCAGCTCACCCGCTGCACGTCGCCCGGCATCTTGCAGAAATAGTGGGTCATCTCGCAGATCAGCGTCTCCCCGACCAGGTCCTCCGCGTAGTCAAGGATCCGCTTGTTCATGGCCAGGTTGTAGATACCTTCGCAGTGCCGCTGCCAGCCATTGATCGAGTAGCTGTTGTACCCTTCCTGCTCGGCGCGGGCCATCAGGTCTTCGAAATAATGGCGGTTCGCTTCCGCCTCCTGCGGTGTGAAGACATCAAGAGGGCAGAGATACCCGTTTGCGTTGAAGAAGTCGACCTGTTCACGCGAAAGTGTTCGGGGACTATCGTTGCTTGCGGGGAAAAAACGCAGTTCCCGCTTCATTTCGGGCAGGGCATCGGTGATGGGCATGTTCAGTCCCCTGTCGGAAAGGCGCACAATGGGTCGCAACGGTCAGGAAGATCTCCGCGGTCAATATACCGGTACAAATCGCTTGAGACAACCCCCGGAATCGGTTAAATATCTCTGTATGGACGATACCACGAACAAAGCGCTCCTTTCGCTCGACCTCGCTCCGGGCGCGTCGCTTGACGACGTGAAGAAATCATACCGGGAACTGGCGCTGATCTGGCATCCGGACAAGGTGCCCGACCGGGTGAAAGACCGTGCCACGACGAAGTTCACGGAGATCAACGAAGCCTATCAGTGGCTCGTCCGGCACCCGGAACGGTTGAGGGTGTCCCCTTCCTTCGGATCGACTTCCGATCGGCAGTCGCCGCCACGCGATCGAACTTCTTCGAGATCATACCGTACCCGGACGGAACATACCCGAACGGAGCATGCTCGATCAGAGCATACCCGCACGGAGCATTCGCGAAGAGGCACCGCGGGTCGAACGGGAGCCGGCGCTTCCGGTCAAACGAGAGCCGGTGCCTCCGCTGATCCGTCTGTGCAGCGTGTACGGCAGGCCGCCCGCGGCATCTGGACAGATGCGCGCGCGGGCCTCTACATCTATCCTGAAATCGACGCCGAGCGGGCGGCCAACTTCATTGTTTCGCTGCAGCAGAACGCCCGTTTTCGCGGTGTGGCCTCGATGGTGAACGACCTGCTGGTATTCTACGATATCGACGGTTCCGGCGAGGGGGGTATGGCTATTACCAGGTCTAACCACCTGGTCTACGACGACGCAGGAACACTATACGATATCAGTGAACTGGAGGATGTACGGCTGAAAGAGGGGTTGTTGCTCCCTTGGAGCGAGATCTATGTACGCAGAAGGGGAAGGCAGGAGTTTGAATCCGTGGGTTATGCGGAAAAGGCGCCGGGCAGAGCGCTGGCGGGGATCTTGAAGAACCTGATCAGCGGAGGTACGCATGATGCTTAATCGCGCCCCGTTACGCCCCTATAAGCCCCCTATTGGCCCCCTATTGGCCCCCTATAAGCCCTTATAACGCCCCTATCGCGCCCCTATCGCGCCCCTATCGCGCCCCTATCGCGCCCCTATCGCGCCCCTATCGCGCCCCTATCGCGCCCCTGCTTGAGCACCCAGCGCGTCAACGGTCCGCGATTCTTGGCGCCGTGGCGGGATTCAGGTCGGCAAAGTAAACGGCAAACTGCCTGGGAAAGGGGCCATCAGTCCACGCCATCGCCTATGGTGGCGTCGAAGTCGCTCCAGTCCTCCGACTCTTCGGCCATAGCTCGGCAGGTCTCCTCCCAGGACAGGCTATGGGTCTCGTTGCCCCGCAGGATGACGCCCTCCTCCATTTCTTCCAGCGTCAGACGGTCATTCCATCCGTACTTATCCAGCAGCTTCTTTGGAAGACGAATGCCTCTGGAGTTGCCAATGGGAATCAGTTTGATTTCCCTGATGCGAGACGATTTGTTCATGCGCTTCAGTTCCGCTGTATGGCCCAATTATGAGCATAGTAACAGCCCTCAAATCCGGGCTCGTCAATTACATCGAGCATCACTGAGTACTCCACGGTTCGTCCCCATCTCGCCGATAATCCATCTCACACCGGCCACTGCTCCTTCCGGTACCCCATGTCCCAGAACATCCACTCGTACCGGCTGGTCGTGATGTAGTGGTTCAGCATGGCTTCCCGGTCCTCTCCGGGAAGTCCCGCGGAGACGCGGTTCGTGATCTCCAGGACGGCCACGACGCACTCGGCGAACTGCTCGCCGGCGTAGGTGTCGATCCACTGCTGGTACATGGGATCGGGTGAGCCCTTCTCGGCCAGCGCCTTGCCTACTTCCCAGTAGATCCAGTAGCACGGCAAGACGACGGCCACGACCTCGTGGTAGGGACGGCCGTGGGCCACCGACAGCAGGTAGCTCGTATACGCCTGGCACACGGGCGCTTTGGGGGTCGCCCAGACCTGGTCCGCCGACAGGCCGAAGACGTCGAAGAAGTTCTCCTGCATGGCCCGCTCTTCAACCAGACATCCCCTGGCATGCTCGTTGAAGAGGATGATGCTTTCCTCGTCCGGCGCCTTGGCGGCGGCGAGGCTCAGCGCGCGAGCGTAGTCCTTGAGATACAGCGCGTCCTGGACGGTGTAGAACTCGAAGGCCGAACGGTCGAGGCCGCCGGAGGTGAGTCCCTTGATGAAGGGATGGGCGAGAATCGCGTCGTAGATCGATGCCGTCTCCGACCACATGAGGTCGGTGATGGCCCCTGTCGCCGTTGCCGCAGTCATCTAAACACTTCCCATTTATCTACATCACAGGTGAACAATCGCAACCAGCTGAATCACATTCCGTTATATGATCTTACGGTCGGTCTAAAATACATGTTAAAAGTATGTAATCAAACGGAAAGCGGTCTCATTACGATTCCAATGCGTCCAGCGGAAAAACGCGTACCGGATCGGGAGAAATTTCGAGGCGGCATTGAAAACATATTGAAATTCGCATGAAAACATTGCATATATAAAAAAGCAAGATAACTAATTCGCGGGAGGGTAAGATGACGACAGGGCTTATTGGCAGGCGGATCAAGGCATTGCGAGAGGAACGCGGGCTCTCGCAAGAGCGTGTATCGGAGATCTTCGGTTTCAGGGACCGGCAGACGGTATCGGCTATCGAGACGGGCGGCAGACGCGTGACGGCAGAGGAACTGCTGCTCGCTGTCGAAAGGCTGGACGTTCCGCTCGAGTACTTTACCGATCCGTTCCTGCTCGCGGGCGAAGGACGCTTCTCCTGGCGCCAGACCGGCGTCGACGTTGATCGGCTCAAAGCCTGTGAACAAAGCGCCGGACGCTGGATCGGCGCGTTCCGCACCCTGGCGCCGCAGGTCGGTTTCGAAACCCCGCTGATGCGGCGGGCGCTCGGACTCACCCGCCGTGCGCGTTTCGAGGACGCCATGGCGGCCGGCGAGCGGTTTGTCACCGAATTCGAACTCGGTGCAGTCCCGGCCGTGCGTCTCGTGGACGTCATGGAACGCGAACTCGGCATCCTGGTGCTCATGATAGACACCGAGCGCGGCATCTCGGGCGCGGCCTGCCGTCTGCCCGAACTCGATGCGGTGCTGATCGCGAGACGTGAAGTCATCGGACGCCGTCACTTCGATCTCGCCCATGAACTGTTTCACATCCTGACCTGGGATGCGATGCCGCCCAAGCACTCCGAGGAAGTGATGGAGACCGGAGGCAACCGCGCCGAGCAACTCACAAACAACTTCGCGGCGGCGGTTCTGATGCCTGCCGCCACCCTGGCGAGGTTTGGAAGCTGGTCGGACCTCGCCGAAGATAAGTTGATCCGGAAACTGCACGTGGTGGCGAACGAGTTGCGCGTGACGGCCTCGGCGCTAAGGTGGCGACTGGTCGCGCTTGGCAAGTTGAAACCTGCGGCTGCGCAATCCCTGCCTGATGCGGCATTACGCAACAACAGGCCAGACATCGCCGAGAACATCCCGCCCGCCCTGTTCTCTAAATCCTTCATGGAGGTGCTCGGACTTGCGATCGAGAGGGGCCGCGTCTCGGTGCGAAGTGTTGCCGGTTTGCTCGACCAGAGCGTCGAGGATCTCGTAGATCTCTTCGCTGCACATGACGTCCAGTGTGCAATCGATCTGTGAGGCGTCATGGCTCGGCGTCAGGGTATAGTGCTGGTCGATACAAACGTCATACTGGAAGCCCACCGGACTGGCTCGTGGCGAGCGATGGCCGGCGGCTACCCGGTGGAAACCGTCGAGGATTGCGTCGATGAAACGCAGGCGGGTTTCCAACTCCGCCGGTCGGAGTTGCGTATCGACGCCGACGCATTGCGAGATTCCCTGAATGCGGTCCATCCGGTCGGAAACCGCGAACGCGCGGGTTTAGCCGTTCGTATAACCGATATCATGCTGGACAGGGGAGAGGCTTCGCTTTGGGCACATGCGCTGAGCAGGGCCGATGCGTGGGTCTTGTGCGGACCGGACCGGGCCAGTCTTCGTTGCGGCGTCCGGCTTGGGTTCCGGGAGCGATTGGTGTCGCTCGAGGAACTCCTCGATGATGTGGGATACCGGTCAAGAACCACCCTGCGTCCCGCTTACACGAAGCGTTGGCATAAGAGTGTGCTCGGCGAGATACTTCTCATGGAGAGAGATTAACCTGATCCCGTCCGGTCCGCGGCGCGGACGTGCTCAGCGTAGTCTTCGCGCCGGAAGTAGGCGCCGTCCAGGTTGTCCGTCTCCGAGGTCACTCTGGCGGTGGCCCAGTGCGTCGCGTAACCGCGCCGCCAGCGGTCCGACATATTGCGGCGCGACGAGTGGAGGGTTTCCGAGTGATGCAACACCACGCCGCCCTTGCGCACCGGCGCCGCGGCCTCGTGCTCCCATTCGATCAGGTCGTCCGGCGGCGCCAGGTTGTAGGGCTGGCCGGGGACCTCCACGTGGTCGATGATCCCCTTTTTGTGCGAACCGGAGATATACCGGAGGCAGCCGTTCTCCACGTCCACGTCGTCGAGGGCGATCCAGGCCGTGATTACGTGGCCGCCCGGCGTGCACCGGAAATAGAAGTTGTCCTGGTGGTAGGGTTTCTCGGAACCGAACCGCGGCGGCTTCATGAAGAGCTGGTCGCTCTTGAGCAGGGGTTCTTCACCGGTTATCCGCCGGAGCATGTCGCGGAGCCGGCCATCCAGGGCGAAGTTGCGGAACACCGGGTGGCGAAGGTAGGGACTGTCGATCTTGCGCGGCGCGGACTCGCCCGAATCGGACCGGTCCAGCAGATAGCCCTCCATGGACTCCTCCACGTCCATGGCATCCGCCGTTTCCAGGGCCAGCCTGGCGACTTCGTCCACTTCTTCCGGCGCGAACACCCCTTCGACCACGAGCCATCCGTTCCGGTGGAATGTACGGACCTGTTCTTCACTGATCATTTCGCTCATCCGTCCTGGCCTTGCCGACTACCCCAGGTTCCGGCCTGGCCTTCGCTCATCCGTCCTGGGCTTCCTGGTTATCCCAGGTTCCGTCCTCGTCTTCGTCGGTCAGCCGGAGATCCGACCTGGTCCGCGCCGGTCGTCCCGCTATTCACTCCGCAACGTGTCCAGGTGCTCCCGCAGCACCTCCATGCCGTACCCCATAGGCGTACCGACGTTGATGTACCGGTAGCCCCAGTCGATTTTCTCCCGGATCTCATCCATGCCGGACAGCGTCGTGCCCGCCATGATCCCCGATCCCTCCAGACGCTTCGGGACATCACGCATGATCGCCTGCACTTCCTTCGATTCAATCTGGGTGATCACGCCCAGGGTGGCGGACAGGTCCGTGGGCCCGACGAAGAGCACGTCGATGCCCCCGACCCGCATGATCTCGTCGAGGTTCTCGTAGGCTTCCAGGCTTTCGATCTGGAGCACGAGGACGGTCTCGTCATTGGCCGTCCTGACCACGTGGTTGAAATCCAGGCCCGCCAGCATGGCCCAGTAGGGCGAAATGCCCCGGTTTCCCTCCGGCGCGTACCGGGCGTACTGTACGGCGCGCTCCGCCTCTTCGGCGGTGTTGACCTGGGGGATCATGACGGCCACGGAACCGATGTCGTAGGCCTTCTTGACGAGGGCGGGATCGTTCCAGGCGATGCGGATCATGGGCGCCACGTCGTTCCGGCGCGCGATCACCGGGACCATGTCCAGCCCCTCGATCCATATGGAGGAATGTTCCGCGTCGATCCAGAGAAAGTCGATGTCTGAATTGCACACCTGGGACGCCACGAACGAGGTGGGGGCGGGGAGCACCGTGCCCAGCAGCAGTTCGCCATCGCGAATGCGCTGTTTCAGCGGATGGGGATATTGCATCTGGAGTCGGAACCTTTCTTTGCGGCGTCAGGACCGCGCGAACGAAACCTTTCTGTGACGGTTTTAGGCGTTTACAGCGCGCTCCGTTCCCGCTTGAAGGCGGAGATGAAGGCCTCGTTCTCGCGGGGCAGCCCGACGGATATGCGCATGAAGCCTTCCATGTCGAAGGCCTGCCGGACCTGTACCTTCTTCTCCCACAGGCGGTCGATCAGCGTATTCACGTTGGGGCCGACTTCGACCGTGACGAAGATCGTCTGGGTGCGTATGGGGCTGTACCCCATGGCCTCCAGTTCCTTGTAGAGAAAGGCCTTCCCCCGGCGCGTGGATTCCACGGTCCGGCGGACGTGGTCCTGGTCTCCCAGCGCGGCCAGCGCGGCCACGGTAGACAAGGTGTTCTTGTTGAGCAGGCCGATGCTGAACCGCTGCATGCGTTCGAGCAGCGAGGGATGGGCAATGCCGTAGCCGACGCGCATGCCGCCGAGTCCGTGGGCCTTCGAGAAGGTCCTCGACACGAGCAGGTTCTCCACGTCCTTCGTCAGCGGGATCATGGACGGATAGTCGGGATCGTCCACGAACTGGATGTACGCTTCGTCGACGCAGACGATGACGTCCTTCGGCATCGCCCGGATCGTCCGTTCCAGTTCGGCGGCGTCGAGGATCTGCCCGGTGGGGTTGTTCGGATTGCAGATGCTGACGATACGCGTGTCTTCGTCCACGGCCGCCAGCATGGCCGGCAGATCCATCTGCCAGTCCCCGGTCAGCGGCACCCTTTTGACGGCCTGTCCGAGCTCCTCGGCGGTCCTCGGGATGGAACGGTAGGATGGAAAAGCGGTGACCGCGTTCCCCGGCCGGTCCCAGAAAGCGGCCAGCGTCGCCGTCAACAGGATCTCCGAAGAACCGACGCCCGTGAAGACGGTCTCGGGGTCGACGCCGTGGTGGGCCGCGAGGGCTTCCTCCAGCCGGTCGTGCATGGTATACCGGTTCATGCCGAACATCTTGCTCGCCACGGCCTCGATGGCCCGGCGCGAGGCGCCGAGGGGGTTTTCGTTGATGCTGAGCTGCACCAGCAGCGGATCGTCGAGTCCGACGCCGTTCACGGGGCTGGCCGCGCTTCCGCTGACCATCTGGGCCGCCGCCTCCCACACCGGCGTGCCGATCAGCGAAGCGCCCGCGCCGCCCAGCACCGTATTGCGCAGGAAATTGCGCCTGTTCATGCCTTGTCCGTCAGCCATGATATCCTCCGTATTCGATGGCGATCTGTATGGATGCATTCACGAGGGAAATGTGCGTCCGGCGTGATGGAATGTCAAAGTATCTTTTGACCTTGAAAACCGGCGGGAAACCGGGTAGACTGTTCCCGTCGCACCGTAGACTGAACCCGTCGCGCCAGAGACTGTTCCCGTCGCACAAGAGACTGATCCCGTCGCGCAAGAGACTTATCCCGGCGCGCGGAAGGTACGGGACATGGTTGCGGCTTCTGAGGCCGGAACGGTAAAACGCAAAGCACGGACGACCACCACGCCACGCACGAAACGCCAACAACGCGAGGAGCGCACATGAACACGCCGGACTACCAGGATTTCGACCGGGGCATATGGGACGAGGAACTGGCCGATTTCGTGCCGGATACCGTCTACGACATGCACGTCCACATGTGGTCGGAGCGGCACCGGGGCAAGCTTCCCCCGGACCCCTCGGGGCTCCGGCTGGAGATCGATTACCAGGACCACCTGGCCTGGGCGGAGAAGCTCTATCCGGGCCGCGAGATGCACTACCTGGTCCTCGGCACGCCGATCCCGGGGGGGATCGACACGGAAGGCCATAACGACTGGATGGCCGGGGAGATGAAGCAGGACCCCGAATCGGGGATCAACATGATGGTCACGCCCGACATGAGCCCCGACTACGTGGCCGCGCAGGTGAAAAGACACGGCTTCCTGGGCCTGAAGCCCTACCGGACCTTCGCACCGGACCCCACCCACTGCCGGATCTGCGACTTCCTGCCCGAGTCCTTCATCGAGGTGGCCCACGACCTCGGGCTCGCCATCACCATGCACATGTCCAAGCCCGAGGGCCCGGCGGACGCCGACAACCAGCGGGACCTGGCCTACTACACGAAGCAATATCCCCGCGCCCAGTGGATCCTCGCCCACTGCGCCCGGGCCTTCAACTGCTTCATGATGGAACGGGCCATCCAATTCCTGACCGGCCTGCCCAACGTCTGGTACGACACCTCGGCGGTGAACGACCTCTACACCCAATACCTCCTGATGAAGCACGAGGACCGCTCGCGCGTCATGTTCGGCTCGGACAACGTGGTGGCGGGCTGCGCCCGGGGCAAGTACGTCACCTACGGGCGGGCGTGGACCTACTACGAGGGCACGACGGAGACGACACCCCACTGCGATTCGCGGGCGACGCTGGTCATCTACGAACAGCTGCGGCAGGAGAAACAGGTGGCGGACATGCTGGGGCTGACGTCGCGGGAGATCGAGGACCACTTCTCCGGAAACGCCCGCCGGTTCCTGCGGGAAGTCCGCGGCAGGCAGGACTGGCGTTAACCCCGCGACGGCTCCACCATGCGCGCCCTGGCCTTGCGGACTTCTTCGGCCAGGTGGTCCTGGTGCGCCAAGGGCTGCTCCAGGTGCTTCATGCGCGCCGGGCCGGCCGTCTCGAGCATGGCCTCGCCGTATACGCTGTCGAGCCAGAACCGGGCGCCCGCGGCGATTTCGTTCTTCAGGAGCTGCATGTCCTGCTCGGCGTACCGGGCCGTGCAGTTGATCGTGAACATCTTGCGCCGGTCGCCCCCGCCCCAGGCGCTGTGCTTGGTGTTCTGATTGAACACGACGACGTCGCCCGGCTGCGTCTCCAGCGCCACGGCGGGCACGTCCCAGCCTTCGACGCCCCAGTTTTCCCCCGATTTCCGGATATGGGATTCCAGCGAATCCGCATAGGCGTCGCCCCACCGGTGACTGCCCGGGATCACACGCAGCGCGCCCGTCTCCCGCGTCAGCGGATCCAGGTAGAAGGCCATCTTGTAGAATATGCGGGGCGGCGCGCCGCGCATCTTGCCCGACCAGTCCGTGTCGGAATGCCAGTTCGTATCGCTGACGTAGAAATTGCCGTCGCTGCCCAGGTACACGAAGTCGTCGCCCAGCAGGCTGCCGAAGATGCCATTGACGCGGGGGTCGTCGATGAGCGAGGAAAGCACGGGATGCTGATCGATGAAGGGGACGATGCAGGACCGCGCCGTCCCGTCGTGGGGCCTGCCGTCGTGCCCGCCGCCGCGCCCGGTCCACACGGCCTCGAACGCTTCGACGATCTCTTCGATCCGGTCCTTCAGCAGTCCCGGGAATCCGAGGTAGCCGAAGGTATCCATGAACGCCAGTTGTTCCTTCGTCAGTCGCATGGCCTGTTCTCCGCGGCGGGTCGCCGTATGGGTGAGCTTTCAGGGCTTGCTTTTATGGCTTGTAACGCGCCTGGGGAACGAATACTATCCAGAATATAACGTACCGATGCCGCAAGTTGGCAAAAAACTCGTCCGGAAAACAAACAATACGCGTGATTCCTTCGACTCTACGCGTGATTCCTTCGACTCTACGCGTGATTCCTTCGACTCTACGCGTGATTCCTTCGAATCGATCGCCCAGCAGGGAGGAGCAACCCGATGCGCCGGTTTACCCGTACCCCATACCTGTCCGGCCCCGACGACCCGGCATACCGCGAGGTCCGGGGCGTGCTCGAACCTGGAGAGACGGTCCAGGTGGAGACCTACGGCGGCCACGACCAGGACTATCTCGCCAAGAAGGACCTGCGGGCCGGGGCGGTCATGGACGTGGCCCCCTACCGCCACTCCCGTCCGTGCGGTCCTTTCCACATCGAGGGGATCGAGGCCGGCGACTGGGTGTCCGTGGAGATCATCGACATGGAAGTCGGCCCCTACGGCTTCTACCGCAACGGCGGCCCCCACTGGGGCAGCCTGCGCCTGATCGCGCCGGTGCGGGACGGACTCGTCCATTTCCCGCCCGACTTCGTGGTCCCGGTCCGGCCCATGATCGGCGTCGTCATGCTGGAATCGGTGGCCCTCCACCAGATCGACACCGGCGGCAACATGGATTTCAACGCGATCCAGCCGGGGAGCACGGTGCACATCTGTGCCCAGAAGCCGGGGGGACTGCTGACCCTGGGTGACGTGCACGCGCGGATGGGGGACGGCGAGCTGACGGGCACGGGCGTGGAGATCGATTCGACGATCACGATGCGGGTGGACAAGTCGCCCGGGTTCCCGTGCAGCGCGCCGGTGGTGGAAAAGACCCGGATCGTGGAGTCGCGGAAGGAATACCTGACCAGCGGACAGGGCTACAACTGGGAAGAGGCGGTCAAGATCGCCTGGAGTGAAATGAACGGCCTGATCGCGGACCGGTACGACACCACCATGGAATACGCGAACCTGATCGTCGGAACCATCGCCGACGCCCGCCCGGGCTACGCCGCCGGCCTGCTGAACCGCCGGGGCAACGCGGACGAGCACGCGTACGTGACCTGCCAGATGGCGGTGACGAAGGAACTGAGGAGAACGGGAACGCCTTACGCGCCTTAGGCGTGGTGTTGTCGCGGCCAGGCCGGGCAGAAGGAAGAATCCCGCGCTCAGCGTCGTGCCCGTCGCGACGGCGCATACTTCGCGAAGAATCCGAGTTCCTTACGTAGTCGACCCCGTTCGCCCACGAAACAACTGCCGCGCTACTGCAGGGGAGAAAAGGGTACCGGCGCGAGGATCCGGTTGGCCACCTCGGCCACCGGCACGCCGTTCGTTTCGCTGTCGGCCTTGGCCTTGATCCAGGCGGGATCGGCCATGAACGCCGCCCAGGCCCGGTCGCGGTGGTTCGCGTCCTCGAAGGCCAGCAGGTAGGTGAGTTCGTGGTTGCTCGGGCCTACCACCGTCTGCCAGAAGCCGACCAGCTTCATGCCGTGTTTCTCGAACAGAGGAACGGCGTGATCGGTGAAACGGTTCAGGACATCCGGCACGCGGCCGGGCATGATTTTGTAGATGCGTTCTTCGTAGATCATGACAGAGCCTCCGGGTGGTCGGACGGGTGGTCGGCCAGGACCCGGCAGGGGTTCGGACCCGGCGGGCGGTTCAGTCCAGGCCGGCCAGGCACGCGCCGCGCTCCACGTCGAATCCCTGGCGGCGCAGGTACTGCTCCAGGCCGACCAGGAAAGGCGTCACGGCCTCCAGGTTGGCGTTATGGGCCATGTGGCCGACGCGTATGGACCGGTTGACGTAGTCGCCCAGGCCCAGGCCGACGTGCATGCCGTATTCGGCCTTCATGAAATCTGAAAAAGCGACCGGTTTGAAACGGTCCTCCGACAGGATGACCGTCATGTTCACGCAGGCGGCCCGTTCCTCGGCCATGACCTTCATGCCCATGGCGCGGACGCCCTCCCGCACCACGCGGGCGACCTTGCGGTGCCGGGTCCAGCAGGCTTCGAGCCCCTCTTCCAGTATATCGTCCGTGCTCCGGGTCAAGGCGACGAAGTTGTTGACGGGCATGGTGCCGGGATGGGGATGGACGTCGGCCTGCGTTTCGGCGAAATGGCGCAGGTTCCGCAGGTCGGTCATGAATCCGCGCGGCTCCCTGCGGTCCTTCATGGCTTCCCACGCCCGGTCGCCCACGGCCACCAGGGCCAGGCCGGGCGGCGCCCCCAGCGCCTTCTGGGAGGCGCACACCGTGACGTCGATGTCCCACGCGTCCATCAGGTACTGCTCGCCGCCCACGGACGCGATCGTGTCGACGAGTACGAGCATCCCGTGCTCACGGGCCGCGGCGGCCAGTTCGTGGACCGGGTTCGCCACGCCCGTCGACGTCTCGCCGTGCACCATGAAGACCGCCTTCAGGCCGGGATTGGCCGCGGCCGCTTCGTGAATGTCCGACGCCTCGAACGGCGCGCCCCAGGGTTTCCTGGACACCACCGACTCCAGCCCGAAAGCCCTTGCGAGGTCGTCCAGGCGCTTGCCGAAGAGCCCGTTGTCGAGGGTCAGGATCCGGTCGCCGGGATTGAACAGGCTGTTCATGACCACGTCGTTGGCGGTGTGGCCCGAACCCACGAGCACGAAGACTTCGCCCTCCGTTCCGATGACCTGCTGAAGATTGGAAATGGTCTTGCGCCATATCTCCACCCAGCGGTCGCCGTAGTGGGCGGTGAGGGGATCGCTCATGTGGGCCAGCACGTCGGGGCTGACTTCGATGGGGCCGGGTATCATCAGACGGTAGTGTTTACGCATGGAATATACCTGTGGATGGATGCCTGCAAATGAGTTCAGCCCGCGGTGCGGCGCGTCTGTTCGAAAAGACCGTTCGAAAAGCCTGAAAGACCGTTCGAAAAGACCGTTCGAATATACGATGACGAGGAGGATGGATCAACAGAGAAAAACTGAAGGCGGAAGGGCGGTAAAGGGTATCTCCATAGTGGTCATTATTCAGGAAAGTTTGCTATTATGCCTTGACTTGCCCGTGAACCCCGCCTTTATTGCCTGTGCCGGTGTGTAAATGGCGCGTGAAGTCGCGGAAGTGGCGCGGAAGTAAAGTACGTGGCGCGTGAAGTAGCGTAACTGGCGCGCGGGCATGGAATCCGGAATCGTGTCGTGCGGGGATTCCCGAGTTCACACGGTGTAATACGACTTCCCGGCGTATCGACGTCTCTGTTGAGGAAAAGGTACCTGATGCATCGATTCAAGACCCTGGCCGCCGTATGCGGCCTGCTCGGCCTGCTCGTCTCGACCACCGTGGTTCACGATGCGACTGCGGCGTCTCGCAGGCCGGTCGTCGGCAAAAAAGGCATGGCGGTCGCCGTGGAACCCCTGGCCACGCGGGCTGCCGCGGACATCCTGATGAAAGGCGGCAACGCCGTCGACGCCGCCGTGGGGCTCGGACTGGCCCTGGCGGTGACCCATCCCTCCGCCGGCAACATCGGCGGCGGCGGGTTCATGGTCATTCGACTGGCCGACGGAACGGCCGTGGCCATTGATTACCGCGAGAAAGCGCCGGGCAAGGCCCATGCCCGGATGTATCTGGACGAAGACGGAAACCGGGCCGTGAATCCGGCCATTTCCCTCCCCCGTCCGGACGGATCGACTTTCCATCCGAACACCAACCGTATCCACCACCTGGCCATCGGCGTCCCCGGCACCCCGGCCGGACTCGCACTGGCCCTGGAGAAATACGGTACCATGAGCATGGCGGAAGTCGCTCAGTACGCCATCGATCTCGCCGAGAACGGTTTCATCCTCACCGACCGGATCGCCCGCGGCCTCAACAGCCGCAAGGCCATCTTTTCCCAGATCCCCGCCAGCAGGAAGGCCATGCTGCGGGCGGACGGGGAGGACTGGCAGGAAGGCGACCGGTGGATACAGAAGGACCTGGCGGAGACCCTGAAGCGCATCGCCCGGTACGGCCATGACGGGTTCTACAAGGGGAAGACCGCAGAACTGATCGAGAAGGACATGAAGGCGGGGGGCGGGATGATCGACCGCGCCGACCTGGCGAATTACCGCGCGGTCATCCGCGAGCCCGTCCGCAACGTCTACCGGGGTATCTACGAGACGTTCACCATGCCGCTGCCGAGTTCGGGCGGAATCACCATGGCCATGATGCTCAATATACTCGAGGGTTACGACCTGGGCCGCATGGGGCATAACTCGTCCAGTACCCTACACGTGATGGCAGAGGCCATGCGCCTCGCGTACGCCGACCGGGCCCGGTATCTCGGCGACGCGGATTTCGTGGAAATCCCAGGCCATCTCACCACGAAAGACTACGCGGCCGCGCAGCGGTCGAAAATCGACCCCTTCTTCGCTACGCCGAGCGAAGAGGTGGGGCCGGAGCTTACACTGGCCACGGAGCCGGACGAGACGACGCACTATTCCGTGGTCGATCAGTGGGGCAACGCCGTATCGAACACCTACACGCTTGAAGGCGGATACGGCTCTCACATCGTGATCGCGGGCACCGGCATGTTGACCAACAACGAGATGGGCGACTTCAATCCGGTCCCGGGGATCACCCGCCCGACCGGCCAGATCGGCACGCCGCCCAATCTCATTGAACCGAACAAGCGCATGTTAAGCTCTATGTCCCCGACCATCGTCACGCGGAACGGCGAACTGTACCTGGTGGTGGGCAGCCCGGGGGGACGCACGATCATCAATACGACCATGCAGTTGATCCTGAATGTCGTCGACCATGGCATGAATATGCAGGAAGCGGTCGACGCGCCGCGCATCCATCACCAGTGGTTCCCGGACCAGGTCCGCATCGAAAGCGGCGTGGGGCGGGACGTGCTGGACGCCTTGAAGGCGATGGGGCATGAAATCAGCAGCCGTGGATGGGGAGGCGGTTCCTACCGCCAGGGAGACGGCCACAGCATCATGGTGGACCCCGACACCGGCTACCGCCTGGGGGCGCCGGACCCCCGGCGCGAGGGCGCTGCATTCGGTCATTAGGCGAACGCGCCGGTTGTTCCCTTCGGGGAACCCGGGCTCTCGCCTGGTGGAGCAGTCATATTGAAGTTGTACGACCGTGACGCCGCGCAGGAACTGCGTCACCTCCTGGGCAGGTTCACCCGAGCGCCGGTGGCCCACCTGCCCACACCGCTACAGGATTGTCCTCGCCTCGCGGAGGCCCTCGGGGGTCCCCGCATCTTCGTCAAACGCGATGACATGACCGGGCTGGCCATGGGCGGCAACAAGGCCCGCCAGTTCACCTTCTCGCTGGGTCCCGCCCTCGACAACGGCTGCGACTACCTGCTGCACGGGTCCGATTCCCAGTCCAACCAGTCCGCGCAGACCGCCGCCGCCGCCGCGCGGCTGGGCATGAAGTCCATCGTGGTCATCCCGCGGGACCACCGATCCTACCCCGTTTCCGGCAACCTGCTGCTGGACCATCTCCTGGCGGACCAGATCAAGTACGTCTTCCCGCTGACCGTCAAAGACGAGTTGAACAAGCAGATGGAGGAGCTCAAGTCGAAGGGGTCGAAGCCCTACGACACGAGCAGCGACGGGGCGATACTCCGCGCCGTGGCCTACGTGGACGCCGCCCTGGAACTTTGCGGGCAACTGGCGCAGCGGGGCATCACGCCGCGGGCCATCTATACGAGTTCCATGACCTATACCATCGTCGGCCTGGTGGTCGGACTGCGCGCCGTATCCGCCTGCTTCAAGGCCGTCGGGCTCAACTACTGGGTGGGGGACGACCGGGAAATGCGGGAACGCCTAGCACCCATGGCCAACGAATGCGCGTCGGTCATCGGACTGCCACAAACATTCACGCCGGACGATTTCGATGTCACCTGCGAGTACGCCAAGCCGGATTTCGGCGAGCCGTCCCGCACCAGCCTCGAGACCATGCGCCTGGTGGCGCGGACCGAGGGCATCGTGCTCGACCCGGTATACACGGCCAAGGCCATGGACGGCCTGGCCATACACATCAGGGAAGGGCGTTTCCAGCCGGACGACTCCGTAGTCTTCCTGCACACGGGAGGAACGCCCGCCATTTTCGCATATGGAGACGAGCTCTTCGGTTGAGCCGCTCCGGTTGGATTCACCAACCCATCCAAGAGAGGTGTAACTATTTTGTTTCGCAGATCATCCAGGACGTCGCGGACGTCCAAGACAAACAGACCGGAGCAGGCGGACCTGACCAGACGGGTCGCCAGGGACCGGGTTCACCAGGTTTTCGGCCCGAACGTCTCGCCTGCGCTTACAGTGAACCGCGGCGAGACCATCGTCGTTGAGACACAGGACTGCTACCGGGGTCTCCTCACGGAGGAACCCGATACCCATGCCGAGGCCGACGGGACCGGGGGTATTCCGGTTACCGGTCCCATATACGTGGAAGAAGCCCATATCGGCGACGTGCTGTCCATACAGGTGAAGGAGATCAAGACATCGAATACCGGCGTGTTCGCCGTCCGTTCGGAAACGGGCGTCCCCGGGCAGGACATTCGTCAACCGGACGTGCGCGTCCTGGAAGTAGACGAGAATAACGTCAAGCTGGACGACCGGCTTGCGCTGCCGGTGCGCCCGGTGATCGGGAACCTCGGCGTGGCCACGAAGCACGGGGAGATCGAGACCGCCTACCCCGGCAGGCACGGCGGCAACATGGACACCCTGGAAATCACGACGGGATCGAGGGTCTTCCTGCCCGTCCAGGTCAACGGCGCCCTGCTGTCGCTGGGCGATGTGAAGGCCTGCATGGGCGACGGGCAGATTGCCGGATCGGGCGTGGAAGTCGCGGCGGAGGTCACGATCCGGGTGGACACGCAGCCGGGCGGCCGGTTCTCGTGGCCCCGGGTCGAGTCGAAGGGAGAATGGATCACCATCACTTCCGCGTCCACGGTCGACCAGGCGGCCAGGCTGGCGATTACCGAGATGGTGAAATGGATCTCGCAGGACAAGGGACTCGATTTCGATACGGCCTACGCGCTGGTCAGCCTGGGAGGCGGACTCCGCGTCAGCCAGTGGGGGAATCCGCTGACTACGGCCCGCATGGTCTTTCCGAAGCGCCTGATCAACAAGATCAAATCCGTGCCGACTGCTTCCGGCCGGCTCAACTACCGTACCCTTCCTCCCGCGGCCAATGGAGACACGGGCGGAGAGCCCGTGGCGGCCGAAGCGAAACCCGCCGCATCCCGTTCCTCCTCGAGATCCGGCTCGGGACGGTCGCAGCGATCGTCGGGCAGGTCACGCCAGTCGGGGAGCCGGCGCGGCGAGCGGCAGCGGACGAACGGCGCCGCGGCCCCCGAGGCCGGCGATACGGACACGCAGCAGGAATCCGTACAGCCGGAAGAGGCGGCCATCGCGTCCGATGGGAGCGACAAGGGCGCGGCGGCGGACAGGGAGAAGAGCGACGGGAAGAACAGCCGCGCCTCCAGGGGTAACGGTCACGGGAGAAGGGCCAGCCGTACTCGAAGGGGCAGAGATGCGGGATCGAAGAAGGACACGGCGGAGGAACGAACGGAATCCCAGGCCGCCGTCGCGGAAACCGCCGAGAAAGCCTCGGCCGGTGACGGGGAGAAGTCCGCCGGGAAACCCTCGGCCGGTGACTCGCAGCCTGCCGCTGCTGAGACGTCCGGGCCCTTGGACGGGCAGAAGTCCGCCGGGAAACCCTCGGCCGGTGACTCGCAGAAGTCCGCCGGGAAACCCTCGGCCGGTGACGCTCAGCCTGCCGCTGCCGAGACGTCCGAGACATCGGGCTCACAGCCTGCCGCTGCTGAGACATCCGAGCCCTCAGGCGCACAGCCTGCCGCAGCCGAGACGTCCGGGCCCTCAGGCGCGCAGCCTGCCGCTGCCGAGACGTCCGAGACATCGGGCTCGCGGAAATCCGCGGCGAAACGCGCGGCCAGTAGCTCGCGGAAATCCGCCGCGAAACGCGCGGCCAGTAGTTCGCAGCAATCCGCCGCGAAACCCGCGGCCGGTGACGGGCGGAATGCCTCGGACGAATCCGCGGCGGTAACCGAACCGCCGGCACAACCGGAGAAAACCACGAGCTCCCGGAAAGAGGAATCGAAAACCCGGAGCGGGCCCGAAACGGAAGCGCCCGCGCCGAAACCCGCTTTCGGGAGACGGCAGCGCACGGTCCGGCGGGCATAGGGACTCAGGTACCGCGTACGGACTTTCACGGAGGGCGGACGGGTGCGATGGGGAACCGCGTCCGGATCAGACCGCCGAGATGGAAGAATGGGACCGGACTTTCACGGAGGGCGGACGGGTGCGATGGGGAACCGCGCTCACCCGTCCTTCGGTTCCACGTCGATCCGGAATTCGGTCTCGAACGCGGTGGTGAAGTCGAACACCTCGTCGAAGTCTTCGATGGCGTCCTCTTCGGTTTTCCGCAATAACCCCTCGTTGACCAGGTTGAAGACGATATCGCCGAATTGACGGGTCTGGCTGATGTTCCACTCTTCAAACACCAGATTCGCCGCGATGCCGAACTGCTTGATGGCCAGATCGCGGATGCCCAGGGAAAGCTCCCGCCCCGTGATGTGCCGGCGTTCGGGCAGATTGTCCACCGTGTACGTAACCGCCGACATGACGAAGAGATAGGCCTGCCTGGGATATCGTCCGTCTTGTTCCAGAATGCGGTCGAGCACGTCCTGGGGATCCTGTTCTTCCGACATATTCAACGCTCCCATGCGCCCGCTAGAGATCGGCAGGACGCTTCCAAGTTACCAGTTCTGGACGGGATGGCCGGCCCGGGGAAACCACGCGACGTCGGCCACGTAAGAAAGAAACACGCCCAGCACGAACGCGACGAGCATGCCCATGACGGCGGGGATGGCCTTTCGGTACAGCTGGATGCCCCCGATCTTCAGCAGCAGCGCCTTCACGCACCAGACCACGAACAGGGAAAAGGCCGAACTGGCCATGCCCGGCGTCAGGACCACGGTGAACCCGATGGGGTGCAGCGACCACCAGGTGAACCGGTGGTGGGCCTGGATCAGCAGCGCGGTAATCAGGCCGCCGAAGACCATGAACCAGAACTCGGTCCCGGTGATGGCCTCCCTGTTGTTGATCCATTTCACCAGGTTGTCGTAGGGCAGCTTGGTCCCATTGGTGAACGCGGGCTCGAAGAACTGCGAAGCCCCGCCGTGATTGTATCCCAGGTAGATCGTGAACACCAGCGAGACGACGATGCTCATGGCGAGCACGGCGGTGATCGTCCTGAAGGATCCTTTGCCCGTGCCGCCCATCTCGTCGTCCACCTTGGCGATGTGTCCCATGGAGCACATGCCGAGCGTCCGCCAGTTCCGGGCGTATGAATTGGCTATGGCGAGGTTGGTCAGGTCGCGCGTTCCGATACTCCCGGATCCGATGACGGCCACGGTGAAGTCGTGGGTCTCGAAGGGCAGGTCCAGGAACACGATGCCCGTTTCCGCCACGATGCGCGTCACGCCCACGAACATGATCAGCAACGACCCCATCATGAAGGCGATGATACCAAGCGACATGCCCGTCGCGTAGAGCCAGCACACGATGTAAATCACGCCGCCCAGGACCCCGAAGAAGGCCATGCGGTAGGAGAAGAACTCCTTCGAATCGTCCACGTGGGGCGCCTTGCCCAGCGCCTTCATCACGACGTCCTTCAGGTGCCGCCGCGCCGACCACAGCGCGTACAGGGTGAACACGAGGAAGCCGCCGGAATGCTGCGACTTGACGACGGCGAAGGACCCGGGCACGCCGAGGCGCGTCATGATGCCCTGCTGAATGGTCATGATGACGAAGAACACCCAGATGCTGAACAGGACGTTCAGGTTGGTGAAGTACCCCACGCCCGCGACCAGGAAATTGAACTTCACGGGTATGGCGGGAAAGGACCGGGCGATCACGACGGGGAAGTTGTGCAGCGGGCCGATGGGGATGGGACTGACCCAGTTGAAGAAGCCGACGATGTTCCAGAGGAAGATGAACAGGGTGACGCCGAAGGCATACCAGAACAGCTTCGACTGCATCACGGCGGGCAGGGCGCGGCCTTTTTTCTCCTCGATCATGATCAGCGGGATCTGGGCGAGCGGGAAGGACAGCCGCTCGTGTTCCACCCACTGCTTGCGAAGCATGACCATGGCCGATGCGCCGACCACGAAGATGGCGAGGAAGAAAGTGATCCACCAGACCATCGGTATCGTCCAGGCATTGTGGATGATGCCGAGGACCGGGGGAAGGCTGTCCGGCCGGCCTTCGAAGAACCACTTCAGCGCGAGCTGTTCGTCTTTTATGATCAGCCAGGAAGGCAGGTATTGAAAGAAAAGCTCCGCCCACTGGTTCTCCGTGGTGGCATTGTAATAGGGTCCCGTGATGCCGCCGATCCAGTAGGAACTGAAGGGCCACGCGGGAATGGTCGACGCCGTGAAGACCAGGAAGAAGATGATGATCTGTTCGTTCCGGTGCAGTACCCTGGACGGCCAGAAGACTTTCAGCAACGGATTGAGCCCGAGCAGCACCAGCAGGAAGGGGAACAGGGCGGAAACGGGCAGGTGGGTCAGGCTGATGAAGGAGGACTGGCTGATGTATCCCGCGTGGATCGTCCAGATGTTCAGCAGGATGGACAGGACGACGCCGATCAACAGCGCCCTGCGGGTGAGCCCCGAGGTCAACGTGGCCGCGGGACCCGTGCTGCCGGTTTCGCCCGTTTGCGTGGATGACTTGCTGGTAGTGGACATAGGGGTTTCTTGTGCTTACGGCGTTTCACTGCGGACGCGTAAAGTCGCCGGGCGGGACCCTATCGCGGGCCGCGCGCTTCAATCCCAGGTGTTCAGTCCCTCCCGTCCGAATGCCGGGAGCAGGACGAAGTGGTCGTCCGTTTCTTTCATCCGGTTCATCAGGAGGTCGTGGTGCCGCGCGATCTCACCCCGGTACGCCGGTTCTTCCAGCAGATTCCGCTGTTCCCAGGGATCCTCCGCCAGGTCGAAGAACTGCCAGGGAGATCCGCCGTGGTTGTCCCCGCGGACCGTGTACTTGTACCGGGCGGACCGGAATCCCCGCCAGACCCAGTCGTGGAAGGCCACTCCCTGACGCTGTTCGGCAATGAACTCGAGCATGACGCCTTCCCTTTCCAGGCGGTTGACGTTGCCGTGGATCAACGACGCCAGGTTCTCGCCGGGAAGAGGATCTCTCGGCCTCAGCCCGGCCAGCCCCAGTATGGTGGGGAACAGGTCCTCGGTGGAGACCGGGTCCTCGATCACGGTGCCGGCCCGGTCCGGGTGACGGGGGTCCGCCACGATGAGCGGGATCCCGGTCGACTCCTCGTAGGGCCATTGCTTGCCCCGAAGGCCGTGGGCGCCGCCGAGCTCCCCGTGGTCGGACAGGAACAGCACCACGGTCTCGCCGTGCAACCCGGTGCGCAGGAGGAAAGCGCCCAGGCGCCCCATGTTCCAGTCCAGGTTCTCGACCATGGCGTAGTACCGCTTCCGGTTGAGTATGATCCGTTCCATGGCCTCGGCGTCGCCGGGACCGACGTTGGGCGGCAGGACGATGTCCATCCCCTCCCAGGTGTGCTGAAGGGCCTCCGGCGCCTCGAAGGGATCGTGGGGCGGTTCCACGGAGACCACCGCGCAGAAGGGACGGGACGGGTCCCGGTGCTCGAGATAGTCCATGGCAAGGTCGAAGAGTCCGTCGGTCTGGTAACCTTCGACGGGCCTGGGGGTCGGGTCGTCGTCCTCGAAGTAGTACGTATCGAAGGGGCCGTTTCTAAGCTCGAAACCCAGCCACTTCCGCCAGCGACCCCGGTAGGCTTTCTTCACGGGTGTCCGTCCGCACTGGACGGCGGACCCCATGCGTCCGTGCCCGCCGTCGAGATGCCATTTGCCCGTGTAGATCGTCTCGTAGCCCGCCTCGTTGAATTCGTCGGCCAGGGTCCGTTCCGCCGGAGACATCCTGTACTCGATCGCGGGGACCTTCCGGTCGTGGGCGTACAGGCCCGTCATGAAAGTGAAGCGGAAAGGGACGCAGATGGGACAGGTCGAACTGGCGTTTTCGAAGCGCACGCCCCGGCCGGCCAGGGCGTCGACGTGGGGCGTGACGATGTTCGGATCGCCGTAGGTGGACAGGGCCTGCCGCCGCAGTTGATCACTCAGGACGATCAGCACGTTGGGCGGTGAAGCGGCCTTCATTCGGGTTTCCTCTTCCTTCGGATCGGCAGGGGCGTACGGACCCTGAATAAACCGGCGGGCGGCGGCGCGGCGACCGGGTCAAATGGGTTGTGTATCGGCAGCGGGACAACTATATTGCCGGTCAAGAGATTAACGGATTCCGACGGACAAATCAACAGGATTTGCCGGCGCCGGCGGTACGACCACATGAGCAAACCGGACGACCTGGACGTCTACCTGTTCGACCTGCGGGGCTTCCTCCACCTGGAGCGGGCCCTGACCGGGGCGGAAGTGGCGGAACTGAACGCCTGCCTGGACGCGATCCCGCCCCTGGCGCCGGGCGAATGGCACGGCTACGTCCACGCCCATACCTACGGCACCGTGGACGGCCTGAACCTGCAGCAGATCTACGAGGCGGGGGCGCCGTTCGAGGCCCTGATCGATCACCCGTCGTGGATAGAAAAGGTCATGCACTTCGTGGGCGGCGAGGGCACCTTCGACTACGCCCACGGCCCGTTGTTCATCGACGAGAACTTCGCCAATTTCCGGGAACCGGGCGAGGCGATCGGGCTGCATTCCGGGGGATACCCGCCCATCATGCGCAACGGCTTCCGGTACCACGGCGGCCGGTTCATGTGCGGTCAGATCAACGTGCTGGTCGCCCTGACCGACATCGGACCCGGGGACGGCGCCACCATGGTCATCCCCGGCAGCCACAAGGCCAACTTCACCCATCCCCATTTCGCCCGGCACGCCATGCAGCCGAAGGGCGCGTCCGTGGAAGGCATCACCGCCTCGGAGGAACTGTTCATGGAAGCCGGCGACGCCCTGTTGTTCGTGGACGGCATTTCCCATGGTTCGGCCTTGCGGCGGAACACGGGCACCCGGCGCATCGCGGTCTACCGGTACGGACCGTCCTGGGGCAACTTCCGCCACGGGTACCGGCCGTCCCCCGGGTTGCTGAACCGGCTGACGCCCGAACGGCGGCGGATCGTATGGCCGCAACATGACGCGCCCGAGGGCGCACCTTACCGCCAGCCCGCTCAGGGCGGAAAGTGAAACCGCTGCCGCAGCCTCCTGCCCATCGCCCGCACTAAGTCCGGCCGTTCGGCGGCGATGTTCCTCCGCTCGTCCGGGTCCTCTGCCAGGTCGTATAGTTCCGTCTCGCCCGTGTGGTGCGCGACCAGCTTGTGGTCCGCCGTGCGCACCAGCCTGAACTCCCGCAGCGCACTCGCTCCCTCCTCCCGGTGGGCCGGCCGTTCGCCGGTCAGCACCGCGCTGAAGTCTTCCGCGTCGAGCCCTTCCTGGGCGGAAAGGCCAGCCAGGGCGCACAGAGTCGGATTGACGTCGATCAGTTCCACCAGCGCGTCGGAGGTCCGGCCACCCGCTATGCCCGGCCCCGCCGCGATGAGCGGCACGCGCAGGGCCGCCTCGTAGGGCACCGACTTGGTATACAGGCCGTGGTCGCCCAGCATCTCGCCGTGGTCGCTGGCGAAGACGACGATGGTGTCGCCGGCCATGCCCCGGCGTTCGACCGCCTCGATGATCCGTCCCACCTGGTCGTCGATCAGTTCGATGGCCGCGCAATACTGCCGGCGCGTAACGGCGATTTCGTCGTCGGAGAGGTCGCGCCGGCGAGCGTTGACCCAGTCCGGACTGCCTTCACGCGGGCTGCGGACCGCAGGCGGCATCCGCGCGTCCCGGTACCGGTCGGCGTATGCCTTGGGCGGATCGAAGGGGTCGTGGGGACCCACGAAGCTGACGAAGAGGTGCCAGGGGTAATCGCCGGGCACGGCGTCGATCCATTCGGCGGCGCGGCGGCCGATGTAGGCGTCCTCGAAGGCCTCCTCGGGCAGCACCGAGTCGTGGGACGCGTCCCGAATCCAGCCCCGCGCTTGCCGGGCCGCGTAGTCCGCCCGGAAGCGATCGAAAAGCCCCTGCTCCTCCAGCCAGAACCCGTAGGGTCCCCGGGGATGGTCCGCCATGCCCGCGTGCATCTTGCCCTCGCACTCCACGGGATGGGTGAATCCCCACCCGAACACCCGGGGCCGGTCGCCGTGGCGGCCGTTGTAGGGATCCGGCTTGGCCAGGTCCAGTTTCCCCACGCACCCCACCCGGTACTCCGCGTCCCGCAGCCTGGCGTAATAGGGCGTGATATGCCTCGGCAGGTAGCAGTTGTTGTCCAGGCATCCCAGCCGCGCGGGCTGGAGCCCGCTGGCCAGGCCGATGCGGGCGGGCGCGCAGACCGGGGCGTTGGTGATGCACTGGGTGAAGTGGACCCCGCGCTCCGCCACCCGGTCGAGATTCGGCGTGCGCACGAAAGACGCCCCCGCGGCCGACAGGTAGTCGTGGCGGTGCTGGTCGTCCATGATGAAGAGAAGGTTGGGTCGTCTGTTGCCGGGCATGGTTTTGTCTCGCTTATGTGGTGATTGGTCCTGACGGCCGGGCTAACGCGCCCGATGGGTGCCCGGACTCGGTAGCCCAAACACGATTCAGTTGATGAACGACTCGAACTGGTGCGGCGCCGCCGGAAACCAGGTTGCGTCCACCAGAAAAGAAAGGGCCATCCCGATGACATACCCCACCAGGATGCCGAGAAACAGGGGCTGCGCCCTGCGGTAGAGGGCCCCGCCGCCCAGGCGCAGCAGGATCACCTGGATGAGCCAAGCCAGGAAGAAGGGCAGGAACATGAACCGCACCGTGTCCGCGGCCACGGCGACCAGGCCGATGGGATGGAGCGGCCACCAGATGAACAGGAAGCGCCCGAGGATCATCAGCATGTAAAGCGCGATGCCGTTCCCGAAGAAGATCAGTTCCAGGTCGGAGACGCTGCTTACGCTGCTGTTCCACGTCATGATGGTGTTGTAGAAGAAGGGGACGAGATCGCCGGGCTTGGACAGGAGGTTGTCGGCGCCGACGGCGTACCCCGCGGTGATGTAATAGTAGAGGGAAGTCACGACGCTGACGGCGAAGGCCAGGCAGATCCAGAGGAAGAGTTGGCGCGTGGCCGGCCCCATCCAGCGCTGCAGGTAGGCGGCGTGAGACAGGCCGATCATCGTGAAGGTCCGCCAGTTCCGCGCGAAGGCGTTCGTCATGCCCAGGGCGGTGATCGTGGACGGGGAAAGGTTGTCGGCTCCGATGATTCCCCCGGTGAAGTTGTTGGCGTTCACCGGCAGGTCCATGGCGACCAGTCCCGCCTCCGCCACGATCCGGGCCATGCCGAGATAGATGATGAAGAGCACGGCCAGGAGGACCACGCTGACCGGCAGCGACATGCCGATGCTGTAGAGCCAGGCCAGCAGGTAGAGCAGGCCGATGGCCAGGCCGAAGACCGCCACCCGGTACGAGAAGAACTCCCCGCTGTCATCTACCGACGGATCCTTCCTGAACGCCCGCCTGCCCACGGCGGCCAGGTGACGCCGGGCCATCCAGAGGCCCCAGATCACCAGGGCGATCAGGGCGCCGATGGATTGCGTGCCCACGAGGCCGGTGGGCGACATGGTCGTGGCCGCCGTGACCCCGACCATGTTCAGGAGCCCTCGCTGCAGCGTGGTGAACAACAGGAAGAAGCACAGGCTGAACAGAATCTCGGCATTGATGAAGAAGGCGAAGCAGAGCACGAAGACGTTCAGCCGGATGGGAAGGTCCGGTATCGATGGATGGACCTTCACGTACAGCAGGTCCGGCCCCATGATGGGATCGGGCTGACGATGTCCCAGTAGGATGCGATGTTCCAGCACACGACGGCCAGCGACAGGCCGGCGCCGATCCGAAAGGCGGTCGTGCGGACCATGGGAGGCTCGTTTTCCTCTTTTCCCACCCCCATCAGGTTGAGCGCGACCTCCCCCAGGGGAAAGCGCAGCCTTTCGTGGCTGACCCACTGCTTTCTCAGGATGACCACGATGCACGCGCCGGTCCACATGAGGGCCGCGAAACACGACATCCACCACAGCAGGGGCGAGACCCAGGCCATCCACGGGATCCGGTAACCCGGCGCGGCGCCCTCGTAGAAAACCCGTACCGCGTCGGTCTTGCCGCTGATCACGAGCCAGCCCGGCAGGGTATCGAAAAACGTCTCCGCCCAGCGGTTTTCGGGACTCGCATGGTAGAAGGGGCCCGTGATGAGGGAGACCAGGTACCTCGTCATGCCCCAGTCCGGCACCATCGAGCCGATGAGGCCCATGGCGAAAACCACGATCAGTTCGGAGGTCGACAGGGCGTACCGGGGCGCCAGTCGCCTGAGCAGGACGTGGGGGCCCAGGATCAGGATCAGGAAGGGGATCAGCAGCGCCGCGGGGAGATGGGCGTACGTGGTGTAGTTGTATCCGGCGTGATCGGCGGAGAACTGGCCCCAGAAGGCGACCACGGCGGAGAGCGCGAGTCCGATGATCCCGGCCCGCAAGGTTATGGCCGATGGGCCGGAGGACCGGGGTGGTTCAGGAGGCATTGATCCCGTCCGATCCCGTTGCGCCGCTGGCTGTGGCGCTGGTTATGGCGCAGGTCGTCGTGCGGGTTGCGGTGCGGGCTGTAACTCTGGCTATGACTCTGGCTGTGACTCTGGCTGTGACTCTGGCTGCGACTCTGGCTGTGACTCTGGCTGCGACTCTGGCTGCGCTGCTTGAAGTTACCGGATCCATGGGTCCAGGCGGAACATCTTGCGGCCCAGCGGGGTCAGCGCGGACAGGGCCTCCGGACTCAAGGGACGGCCGGGGCCGGGCGCCTGCCGGGCTTCTTCTGCGGTCAGGGGCTGCAGGCGGGTGAACTGGGCGATCCGCGGCGAGGCGTTGTGATTGGCGCTGGCGGAGTGCGGCATCAGGTGGTGCATGAGCACGAAATCGCCTGCGTCGCCCGTGACCTCCATGGAGGACGGAAAATCCACGATTTTACCCCAGCCGTCGTTGCGCGTTAGCCCGTCCGGCTCGTTGAGCATGATCTCACGCACCCGGTTCGGCGCGCCGGGCACCACGTGGATGCCGCCGCCGTTGTCTTCCACCCTGTTCATATAATAGCATCCGCCGATGCCGATTCCCGTGCGCAGGAATCCCTCGTTCAGTTCCTCCGGACCCTTCGGCACGGCGTCGAGGTGCAGGTTCTGGAGCCGGCCTTCCATGGCGCGGTTCCGGAGGGTGATCCCGGCCGAGCCGTCCCACACCTGGATGTATTCGGTCTCCAGGATGTCCACGGCGGCGCCGTACAGCCCCTCGTTCTGCAGCAGCGGCAGCATGGCAGGTTCGAAAAAGCTGCCGTTCCCATCGGGATGATGGGGCTTGAACCGGCCGTGGTTCGCGTGATAGTGGTCCGGGATGACCAGGTCGCGCGGGATCAGGTCCAGCAGGAAATCGCGGGCCCCTTTGACGACGCCGTCATCCAGCGTGCCCTTCAGGACGAGGTAGCCTTCGGACCAGAATTGCGTCAGTTGGTCTTCGGTGAGGAATCTTGGACGCTGGTTCATGTGGACATTCCGGGCAGTAGACCCTCACGGTAGCATTAATCGAGGAAACAAACTCTCGAGAGTACATTCATCGGCAGATTGGCAGCGCCAGTTGCGGCCACAACACAATAGCCCTTTCACACCGCCCAGTACTTCCACAGATCCTCCGGGATCTCGTATCGGAAGGACTGCTCCAGGTGTTTCTCGTGGTTCCAGCGGGCGAAGAGGGCGAAGCGCGGTGAATGACTGGTGTTTTCCGATCCGTTGTGGGTCAGGTAGGAGTGCCAGAGCACTACGTCGCCGGCGCTGGCGGTGAATTCCCGGCCGCCGGTGGCCGGGTTGTCGCAGAACACGTCCCACGAAAACCCCTCGATCTCCAGGAAGCTGCCGTCGACATGGGCGGGATGCTCGAGAAAGTACCGGTGCGCGGCGTGGTGGCTTCCCGGCCAGTAGATCAACGCGCCGCCGCCGGGTTCCACGTCGTACAGGTAGGTCGTCGCGCCGATCATGAAGGGCAGCCACCGGCCTCCATAGGCGTCGATATGGCCGGTTTGCGGCATCTCCCAGGACTTTCCCGGATCGGGCCAGCGAATGATCGGGATGCCGTCGCCCGCGACGAAGTGTCCCCCGCTGAGCTGGTCGATGATCGCCATCATCCGCGGGTGATGCACGAGGGCCGATTGCGGCGGATCGTATTCGTACCCGTCGAGACCGCTCGTCTCCCTGGGCCAGGTCGCAGGATCCTCAAGCGAGCCGTCGAGGGCGCGCCAGATCTGCCGCCGCCATGCGTCGAGGGTCTCCTCGTCGAACACGTCCTTCAAGACCAGGTAGCCGTTCAGCTTGAAGTGGGCGATCTGCTGGGTACTGAGGGGTTGCGCGGTGGACATAGGGTTGAAATTAAGCGGCGAACAGGACCCTGTCAAGACCCGCGGCTTCAACGCCTTGACCACCATGAAAAAGGCCGGTTCGTTCCTGCTTGACATGATACACACTACGTCTATACCATTGCAGAGAGCCGACCACGCACCCGACATCGGTAATCGGTACGTCTTTCTCATATTAACTTATGTTGTCCGCGACGTCGACGCGGCAGACGGGACGCTACGAAATGCAATCGGAAATCAGGCGGTGGATCGCCGAAAGCCGCAAGAAACTGGAGGGGAAAGGGCTGGATGACGGGGACCTGAATCAACTGGAAGCGCTCCTGGATGACGGGTCCCGGCCGCTGGATGACGGGTCCCGGCCTCTGGATGACGGGCTCCGGCCGAAGATCATGTACCTGACCGCGCGCTCGACCAACATGCGGTCCGGGATCGTCGGCTGGGTGGAGTTCGTCCCGGGCGAGAAGCCGAAACTGAAGCTGCCGGGCGACGAGCCGCCCTACGAATCCGTGCTGGAGGCCGTGGCCGACGGATGGCGCGTGGTGCAGTACCCGATCCCAAAGCTCTACGAATACAAGGACCTTGAGAACGACTACGTGGGTTTCGATTTCATTCTCGAGAAGTGGAACTGAGGAGGCGTAACGATGGCCGAGATCAGACCGACGATGACCGATGACGACGTGATGGATTTCGTGGCGAAGGGATACGCGGTGCTCGACACCATGGTGGATCCCGATTTCAATGAGCGGTGCCGCAACCAGGAGCCGGGCCGCGCGAAGGACCTGGTCGGTTCACCCGAATTCATCCGCGAGGTCCTGCTCCATCCCCGTTTGGCCGGGGTGATCCGTTCGCTGCTGGGCCCGAACTTCCTCATGCCGACGGGCGGCCATCACCACCTCATCAGCGAGCCGGTGGCGGGACAGGACTGGCATTCGGACGGCATCTCCGGTCTCGGTTACGAGATCAACGAACTCCAGTGCTACTACTATCCGCAGGACGTGAACATCGAAGACGGACCGACCATGATCCTGCCCGGTTCCCATTGCCGGGCGGTCAACCGCGACGCCCTGGCCCACTACGGCGATCTCACGGGTCAGCTGTCGCTTGTCGTGAAGGCCGGGACCGTGGCCATCACCCGGTACGGCATCTGGCACCGGGCCGGCCCGAAGCTCAATCACAAGCCCCGCAGCATGATCAAGTTCTCCTACTTCCGCAATGAGGCGCCGCGGCGCGACTGGGTGATCGATTCGGAAGAAATCCCCGCGTACCGGGACCGTCCGGCCGCGCCGTACACGAGCGGGGTGGAATCCTATCGGGACCTGAGACGCCGCATCCACACCTGGAACTGGCTGTGCGGACTCAGCGAGGAAGAGTCCATGGCCCACGACCGGTGGCGGCCCGCCTACGAGACCGGCACGCAGCCCGTCGAGGAAGTCGCCCTGCCGTGATCGGACCGGCACGCAGCCCGTCGAGGAAGTCGCTCTATAGCGCTCATACAGACTCACACCCCGGGTGAGGCCGTCGCCGGGGTAAATGGCGCGCTCGATCGGACCGGCACGCAGCCCGTCGAGGAAGTCGCCCTGTAGCGCTCATACAGACTCACACCCCGGGTGAGGCCGTCGCCGGGATAATTGGCGCGCGCGACCGGACCGGCACGTAATGCGCCACGTATCGAAACGCGTGCCGTCTGATGCGATCACCGGCAGGCCGGAGCATACAGCATGCTGATCACCCATACCCGGCGCGAGGAAATGCACCTCGGCGTCAGTCACGGCGGCGCCGCGGCGAGTTATTTCAATCCGGGGTTCGATGGGACGACGTTCAATACGCCCTGGGGATTCATCCATTCCGTGATCTTCCCGCCGGGCAGCGGCATCGGCGAACACAGCCACACCTACGCGGAAGAAATCTTCGTCACCATCGACAACGCCATGCAGTTCACCCACAACGGCCGCACGGTCCAGGTCGACGGCGGCGCCGCGGTGCCCCTGCGGTCGGGCGAGTCCCACGGCATCTACAACCACACGGACCGGGACACCTGGTTCTTCAACTTCCACTGCGTAGACACGGTCCGCGAACCGAAGCACGAGGATTTCGGCGACCCGCGCAGAGACGTCGTGCTGGAATCCACCGACCGCCTGCCCGTGGGCCGGTTCGACCGTTCCCTGCTCGTACCCCGGAGACACCACGGGGGCCGGGGCGAGGTCATGTACCGCCAGATCTGGGGAAGCCGGGATTTCCAGACCAATTTCGAGTATCTCTGCCACGTCCTGCTGCCGCCCGGGACGTCCGTGGGCTACCACCGGCACGATCTCGTGGAGGAAGCCTACATGATCATGGACGGACGGGGCCGGGTCACCGTGAACGACGAGACCGTGGAAGTGGTCCGGGGAGACGCCGTCCCCAACCTGATCGGGAGCGCCCACGGCATCTTCAACCACACGGACGAGGACCTGGAGCTGTTCGTCGTCGGCGTGAGCCTGGAGAAGGGCAGGGTGGACGCGACCGACCTGGGCGACGACCTGGCGGGGCGATAGGTTGAAGGGACCGCCAAGGGCAAGGTGGCGGCCCGGCCGGGCACTGATTTGCCCGCGCGCCGATTCGCCCGCGCGCCGATTCGCCGGCCGCCGATCAGACTGGAATCCCGTGGAAACCGGAAAGAATCTATGACTGAGGAAGCATTTCAGGCCCACGTACTGGACCTCAAGGTCGAGGGATACACGATCCTCGAGGACCAGTTGACCCCGGAGGAGTGTGCCGAGGCGCGGAAGGAACTCGAAGTCCGCTATCCCGACCGGGAGCGGGGCAGCTTCGAGTGGCTCTTCAACAAGGCGCGGGTCTTCGAACGGTTCTACCAGTTACCCGGCCACCTGAGGCTGATCCGGCACTTCCTCGGCCCCGACGCGCTGCTGAGCGCGGTGTACGGGTCGGTCGTGATGCCCGGCGAAGGCGGCCGCGGCCTGCATTCCGACAGCGGCATCACCGGGCACAACCGGGACGCATCCATGCCGGAAGCCGACGAAGGGCGGCGGATCACGAGCCATTCGATCGCATTGAACACGATCTTCTGCCTGAGCCCCTTCACCGAAACCAACGGCGCCACCGAGTTCGTCCCCGGCAGTCACCGGTACGAGTACCTCGACGTGCCCGAGTCGGCGTATGACAATGCCCGGACCGCCGTCGCCCCGGAAGGATCGCTGGTGCTCTTCGACGTGAACACCTGGCACGGCACGACGAAGAACCAGACCGACGAGGCGCGCTACGCGGTGCTCAGCCCCTGGCGCCGCCGCTGGACCAAGTGCGAATACGAGATGGCCCGCGTGGTCAAGCCCGACGTGCTCGAACGGGCCGGTGAAGACGGCCCCGTCATCTTCGGTTTCCAGGCCCAGTCACCCTACACCGAGCTCTGGCAGTGGGACCGTGAAGAAGGCGGTCCAAAACCGGAGTTCAGCCACTTGCGGCGGGACTGAAAGATCAAAAGCCACGCGACCGGAAACCGGAGTTCAGCCACTTGCGGCGGGACTGAAAGATCAAAAGCCACGCGGCCGGAAATCGACATGGCCGTTTGAAGCCCGGAGGAGTTTTTTGAAAATCACCGACGTCAAAGTGCACCTGGTGGAGTCCTGGCGCAAATCGACGGATATCGGCTCGCCGTGGATTTTCGTCCAGGTCTATACCGACGAGGGCGTCGTGGGCCTGGGGGACGCCACGAACTGGCCGGGCGGTACGATCATCGCACAGTCCGTGGAGGAACTGGGCAAGCTCATCATCGGAGAGGACCCCTTCCACATCGAGTACCTGTACCACCGCATGTACTACGCCCTCGAGCAGATCGGGCAGACCGGCGCGGTCATCGCGGCCGTCAGCGGCATCGAGATCGCCCTGTGGGACATCGTGGGCAAGGTCACCGGCCAGCCCATCTACAACCTCATCGGCGGACCGTGCCGCGACCGCATCCGGTTCTACAGCCATGCGTCGGACCCGGAGGAATGCGCCCAGCTGGCCGCCAAGGGCGTCACCGCCATCAAGGCCTACTTCCCAGGCGCTCCGATGGTCAGGGGGGAGCGCATCGATTCGCCTCGCTCCGTCACGCTGCGGGAAGAGAAGATGGCCCTGGAACACATGCGCCGGTGCCGCGAGGCCGTCGGCGACGAGGTGGACCTCTGCACGGACGTGGGGTGCCGGTACACGACGAGCGCCGCGATCCGGATCGGCAACCGGCTGGAGGAAATCGGCCTGCTGTTCTACGAGGAGCCGGTGCACCCGGAGAACATCGACGCCCTGGCCCGGGTGACCGCGTCCGTCAACGTGCCCGTGTGCGTGGGGGAGCGGCGGTACACGCGCTTCGGCTTCAGGGACCTGATCGCCGCCCAGGCGGTGGACATGATCATGCCCGACGTGGTGCGCACGGGGGGCATCATGGAGACCAAGAAGATCGCCGCCATGGCCGAGAGCTACTACATGCAGGTCTCCCCCCACAATCCGAACAGCGCCCTGTCCACGACGGCGAGCCTCCACGTCATGGCCAACATCCCCAACGCCCTGGTCCTCGAATTCGTGGATGAGAAATGGGACGCCCCCTGGCGCGACGACCTGCTGACCGATCCGCCGGTCGTGGAGAGTGGCTATTTCCGGCTCCCCGAGAAGCCCGGGCTGGGGACGGAGCTGAACATGGACGTCGTGGAGAAGTATCGATTCAAAGGATAAGAAGGGGCTAAGGGTTAAGGGAGCACGCAATATGCAACTGCATGACGACAAGCAGACCAACCGCACGGACAACATCCAGGGCGCCGAGATCCGGCTGCCCAGCTCGGACCTGTCCGCGGACCTGGCGTTTTTCATGAAGACCCTGGGATTCCGCATGGACAAGATCTACCCTGCCGACTACCCGACGGTCTCCGTGCTCTCCGGACACGGACTCACCATACGGCTGGAGCAGGGCGCGTCCGAACCGCCCGGCACGCTCCGGATCCTCTGTCGCGATCCGGCGGCCCTGGCGGGCGGCCAGGCCGAACTCACCGCGCCGAACGGCACCCGGGTCGAGATCGCGATGGCCGAACCGCCGCTCGAAATCCCGCCTACGGAGCATGCCTTTCTCGTGCGGCGCCTCAAGGACAACACGCCCTGGGTGATCGGCCGCGCCGGCATGCACTACCGCGACCTGGTGCCCGGACGCCTCGGCGGGAGCATCATCGCCTCCCACATCCGGATTCCCGACGCCGGACCCGTACCCGATGTCGTGCACTACCACACCGTGGGTTTCCAACTGATCTTCGCCTACCGGGGCGAGGTGAAGCTCGTGTACGAGGACCAGGGCCCGCCCTTCATGCTGAAGGCCGGGGACTGCGTGATCCAGCCCCCGGAGATCCGGCACCGCGTGCTCGAATCGTCCGAGAACCTGCAGGTGATCGAGATCGGCGTGCCCGCCGACCACGTGACCACCATCGACCACGTGGTGGAGCTGCCGACCGGGGTGCTGAACCCGGATCGCGTCTTCGGCGGTCAGACGTTCTGCCGGCACCAGCTCAAGGACGCGGTCTGGGAGCCCTGGAGGATCGCGGGGTTCGAGGCGAGGGAAACGGGCATCGGCGAGGCGACGGGCGGCGTGGCCTCGGTGCAGGTCGCTCGGGTGACGGGAGGATCGGGCGGGGCCGCGATGGGAAACTCGAATGGTGGTGCCGGGGGCGGTTCGGACAATGGCCCGAGCGGAGGCGGAAAGGGCGGCGGCGCGAACGGTGGCGCGGGCGGCGGCGAACAGGTCACGAGCCACACGGGCGACATCCTGTTCACCTTCGTCATGGAGGGGGAGTGCACGCTCAACGGGGAGAACCAGGGCGCACACCGGTTGGAGGCGGGAGACGCCTACGTCATTCCGCCCCACACGAAGACATCTCTTACCGACCGCTCCGACGACCTCGAACTCCTCGAGGTGGCGCTGCCCGCTCGGTTCGATACCATCGTGCATTGATTTTCACACGCCCAGCACCCCGCGCAACCGGCCGGAAGCACGGCTCAGCACCGTGGGCGGCACGGGCACGTGGTTGTACTCGGAAAACCTCCGGTAGGCCCAGTAGGCGGAGTACTGGGATTGGAAGACGTAGCGCATCCGGTCGGACGTGACGGGCGCGCCGCGATGCCAGCACTGGTTGTTCTGCAGGTAGACGTCCCCCGCCTTGCAGAAGGCCGATACCGGACCCCTGCCTTCGAACTCGGGGTATTCCTGGCTGTTGGGATCCCTGCCCGAATACTGGCTGCCCGGGACGAACTGCGTCGGGCCGTCCTCGATCGTGTCGATGTCGGTCAGGGCCATCTGGATCGTGAACCACTGCACCGGCATGCGGATTCGGGGGTCGTGGCGGGGCACGTCGTCCGGCAGCGGGAACTCCACCCGGTCGTCCACGTGCCATAGGTCGATCGCCTGTCCCCGGGCGTTTCGGATCACGTTCTGGCCGCAGAACTTGCAGTCCTCGCCCACGACGGCCTCCGCCAGGCTCAGGATCGGTTCCCGGATCAGCATGTCCACGAACACCGCGTCCAGTTCCAGCGTGTTCCGCAATACGAATCCGTCCCCCCGTCCGCTCACGTAATCGGTGCCCGCCAGCACGGGATCGTTGAAACAGCGGTCCGTGGCCTCGCGCAGGGCGTCGATTTCGTCCCGAGTCAGCACACCGGGGATGAGGGCGAACCCGTCCCGGTGGAAATCCGTGAGGATGCACTCCATCCGGGCGTCGTCGAGGCGCTCGCCTGGCAGTATGCGTTTGGAAATCACTGTGGTCTCCTGTCGGTTGGCGCGTACACGGGACACGTCAGACAAAGAACACGTCAGTCGAACGCCGCCGGCAAACGTTGGCGGCAGACGCTTTGGCAGGCGCGCCGGTAGTCGGCGGCGGGGCCGACAACATCTGCGGCGCGGTGCGCAGGCGCGGTGGATTGCTTGACATCTCGCGCCTTCCGACTACAATGGCAAGACCATAGATTATGCCTTCGGAAGGGAATGTTCAACCATTTTACCGATTGCACTTGTCGCGTGCGCAACGCACGCGCAGGAATTCCGGCAAGAACGGAAGCCCGTCGGCATGAAGCGGGAGAACGCCCGTAAGTTCAACCACGCCTATCCTGGCTATCCGCGACATCTCGCCATATCCGCATGAACAGCACCAGCTACTACGACCTCAACGCCGACGCCCTCGTCGCCCGGTATGACGGAGTCGACCCTGACGACGTCCACGCAGACTGGGCGCCTGCGCACCTGCGTGAAGAACCGGGATTCGCCTGCGACATCGGCGCCGGTTCCGGACGCGACGCCAACTGGCTTGCGGCCAGGGGATGGGAAGTCGTGGCGGTGGAACCGAGCGCGTTGCGGGACCTCGCCGCGGATCGCTCCCATCCAGGCGTGGTCTGGATGAACGACGCGCTGCCGGACCTGCGGGTACTGCGCGCACTCGGCCGGCGGTTCGACCTGATTCTGCTGAGCGGTGTGTGGATGCACGTGGCGCCGAGGGTCCGGGAACGGGCGTTCCGCTTGCTTACCGAGCTGCTCAATCCTTCCGGACTGCTGGTCATCACGCTGCGGCGCGGCGGGGACGCCGCGGAAAACGCCGCCCGGGGATTCCATGACACTTCGGCGGAGGAACTTGTCGGTTTCGCCAACCGCCGCGCCGTCGCGCTGCGCAGCCGCACGACACAGCCGGACCTGACGCGTCCCGGCATACACTGGGAAACGCTGGTCTTCGCCATACCGGACGACGGCACCGGCAGCCTGCCGCTGCTGCGCCACGTGATCGTGAACGACAACAAGTCTTCGACCTACAAACTGGGGCTGCTTCGGACCCTGGTGCGACTCGCTGAAACGGCGCCGGGGCTGGTCATCCATCGCACGGACGACTACGTGGAAATCCCCTTCGGCGCCGTCGGCCTGTACTGGCTGAAGCAATACCTGCCCCTGGTCCTTCATCATCGGCTGCCGCAACGCCCTTCGGGATCGGGCGGATATGGCTGGGCAAAGGACGCGTTCTACCGGCTGCGTGACGTCTCGCCTTCCGACCTTCGGCTCGGCGCCCGGTTTGATTCGGACCGGGCCGCCGTCCTTACCCGCGCCATAAACGACGCCTGTGAGAATATCGAGCGGATGCCGGTTCACTACATCACGTATCCCGCTTCCGGCGACCGGCAGTTGTTCGAATCCGGATTTTCCAGAACGGGGGCGGCCGACCGGCCCATCGTGCTGTCGCGCGAATACCTGGCGCAATTCGGCCGGTTCAGGATACCCGCATTGCTCTGGCAGGCACTCGGTCAGTTCGCCTGCTGGCTGGATCCGGTCATCGTACGGGAATGGCGGCAGCTGACGTTGAACTGGCATGGCCCGGCGAACCTGCGCGGCGCTTCGCGGTGGGCGGCCAACACCGGCCAACCTGCCGGCCTGGTCCGGGAAAGCGGGATCGGAACGGAACCGGACGACCCGTTCGACTGGACCGAAAGCCGCTACGACACCGGCATTGCCCTCGAACGGGCGAAGCAGTTGCGCGATGAAGGATTCGCGCTCACCTGCGTCTGGTCCGCGGCGCGTATTCGAACCGCTCCGCACATCGACCACTGTTTTCCGTGGGCGCGCTGGCGCAACAACGATCTCTGGAACCTCATGCCGGCCCGCGGCATCATCAACCTCAGCAAGAGCGACCGGCTGCCCTCCTCCGGCGCCATGGCCGACGCGCGGGACCGCATGCTGGAATGGTGGCAACACGCATGGGTCCAATCGCCGCGGGAAGAGAAGTTTTTCATGGAGGCGCGGTACTCCCTGCCGGGGCTCGAAGACGACACGCCCAGGCTGGAAGACATCTTCGTCGCCGCCCAGCACCAGCGCGCGCGCCTGAAACAGGACCAGCAACTGATCGAATGGCAGACTTGACCGCGGCATGACGAAGACGGGGCCGCCATGCTTCCGGCCGGCCTCCGACCTGCTTCCGGCCAGCCTCCGACCTGCTTCCGACCGGCCTCCGGTCAACCGCCCGTGCCAGAGCGAACCGCGTGCTGCCCGTCGTCCGTCACGGCCTGGATCATGGCCTGGATATAGCCGAATTCGTAGGCGAAAGCCTGGCGGTAGCTGTCCGGGTCTTTGTGGCCCGGCGCGTGGTCCGGCACGCACATGTGCGGATAGCCGACCTCCTTGAGCGCCAGCATGTTCCGGTGCATGCTCATCACGCCCTCGTCGGGCCAGACCTCCTGGAACTTGTTCCTCCCGCCCACGATGTTGCGGAAGTGGCAGAGGAAGATCTTTTTGCGCGAACCCAGGTAGCGGATGATGTCCGGCACCTCGTTGAGCGGGTCGAGCGAACTCTCCGCCATGCAGCCCAGGCAGAGGTTGACGCCGTGGTAGGGACTGGGACAGATCTCGATGAACTTCCTGAACCCGTCGAAACCGCCGAGCACGCGGTCCACGCAACGGTAGCCCGGCGGCAGCCACGGGTCGCAGGGATGGCAGGCCATGCGGACCCTGTACTCGGTCGCCACGGGGATCACCCGTTCCAGGAAGTAGGTGATGCGAGCCCAGTTCATCTCGGCCGTCACGGGTTCGTCGTACCGCGGCGGCCGGTCCTTCGCCTTCTCCAGGTCCCAGGTGCTGTAGATCGAGCCGCCCCGTCCGGGCGGATCGCTCTCGGTGCGCTGGTTCTCCATTTCGCACAGGTAGTACTTGATCGCGGGGATGCCCGCTTCCGAGGCCTGCCGCACCATGTTGCAGACCAGTTCGATTTCCTTGTCGCCTTCCTCGTACTTGCCCAGCATGTAATTGGGCACCTGTCCGCCGTCCACGTTCAGGTCGGCGATGGGCAGGGCCACCATCTCCATTTCGATCCCGAAACGGGCGCACTTCTCCTTCTTCGCCGCCAGTTCCTCCACGTCCCAGCCGAATTCCCGGTGGAAGGTGATGTTGAGCTCGCTCTTGTTGAAGACGCCGTGGCGGGCCAGGTATTCAAGGTCTTCGTCCTTCGTGCTGAACTGCTGCGTGCCGACGTGCATTTGATCCTCCGGGTTATGTAAATAAGCGATTTATGTAAACCTGTGGTGTGGAATTGGGTTCGCAAGCGTGCCGCGATAACTTGATGTGCCGCGACGAACCAGTTTCTCGTCGCTACACGACGGATCGCCACGATTAATCCAGGATGCAAGTCACGCGATACCAAGGACGCGCGCGGCCGTGCCGCCCATGATCGCGGCCAGGTCCGCCTCGCTCAGAAAATCGGCGTACTTCTCGATCCAGTCCCGGGACTGGCGGTAGGTGCAGAACCGGTTCTGGAAGGGCATGTCCGTGCCCCAAAGCAGCCGGCCCGCGCCGATGCGGTCGACCATCTCCTCCAGCGCCGGCAGGGCCTCCCTGTAGGGAAAATCGTAGAGGTCGCCGATGCGCACGGGGAAGCAGACTTCCATGCTGAGATTTGGGTTCTCGTAGGGCTTCCACAGGTCCTCCGGAAGCACGATGCGGCTGTCTTCGATAAACATGCGCCAGGGGAAACCGTGGGTGATGCTGCAGACCGTGTCCGGGTACCGGTCCATCCAGTCCATGAGCACGCCGAGTTCGTCGAGGTACCCTTGCACGAGATCCGAACGGTAGCCGAGCACGGGGCCGGCGCCCAGGGTGAAGAATACGGGCACGTTCAGGGCGGTCACGGCGTCCCAGAACGGGCGGAAGGCACCGCCGCTCCAGCGCTCGCCGCCGCTTCCTCGTTCGACGCCGCCGCTCCCTCGTTCGACGCCGCCGCGATAGGACAGTGTGGCGTTGAACTTGACGGCGTGCAGTCCGTGAACGCGGACGGCCCGTTCGATTTCTTCGATTACCCGGTCCGTCTCCGAGGCGACGCGCCACTCGTCCACGGGCGCCATGGAGTACAGCCTGCCCGGAAAGGCGGCGACGCATTCGGCCTGGAAGGCGCTGTCGCGGTTCAACATGGGATTGGTATGGAGCAGGGCGGCGTCCACGCCCGCGTAGTCCATCTCGGCGATCAGGCCGTCGGGGGTGTACTCGAGGTTGCGCAGATGGGGCGGGTAGAACTGCTTGGTACAGTCTTCGCCGTCGATCGTCCACACCACCCGGCCGTGGATGCGGTCGACGCGGAAATCCACGTCGGGGAGCGTGGACCAGTCCCCCGGCGACGCGGGAGCGATGGCTTCGGAGGAGGCGGGAGCCCGGTCGCGGACCCGCCAGGCCGGCTGGTGGTGGACCGCGTGCTCGGCCTGCATCCACCTGAGATGTTCACGGGCGTCGGCGTACCCGGCCTTCGTGTCTCCCGGGGGAAAACAATACGCGTGGGAATCGATGATCATGGATCGGGGCGTCGTTTCCCTAGCTTTCGAAAGTCCGAATGGTCCGGGTCACCCGGCCGTTGCTCTCCCAGTAGGTCTTCTTCCCGGCCAGGTAGGGGTCGTCCGGCGCCGGCTGCATCGTGCCGGCCATCGTTACGCCACGGGACGTGATCGTGTGCTCTCCGGGGGCCGGGCGGTCCCAGTCCAGCCGCCAGAACTTCCAGGCATATTCGGCGTCCTCGCCCTCGATGATCTCCGCCGTCTGCCACGGACCGTCGTCGATCTGCACCTGGACCTCCCGGAGCGGTTCGCCCCAGGCCGCGCCGTAGATCCGGTGCAGGGGCCCGACCCGCGTGACCCGCGCCGTAACGGAATTGATGCGGCCCTTGCCCACGGACTCCTGGCGCCACACGGTTTCCCCGTTGTGGGTCTCCTCGCGGACCGTGACGTAGTCCCGCGAGATGAAGCGGCCCATGTACCGGGTCGTGCGCACCTCGATGCGCTTCAGCCATTTCACCTGGGTGATGCCGTACCAGCCGGGCACGATGAGACGCAGGGGGTAACCATGCTTTGCCGGCAGCGTCTGGCCGTTCACCTCGTAGCACAGCAGGATGTCCGGGTCCCTGGCCTGCTGCATGGTGAGCGATCGGGCAAAGTTCTGCTTCATCGTCACCGGCTCGCTGCGCCGGGGCGTGATGATTTCCTCGCCTTCGTCGTGGCCGAAGAACACCACCTCGATGCCGTTGTCCCACACGCCCGCGCGCTCCAGGATCGGCGCCAGCGGCGTGCCCGTCCACCGGGCGTTGTACACGCCGCCGCGGAACACGGGGACGCCCCGGTTGCCCGAGCACTCGAGGGTGAAATCGAGTTCCCTGCGCGGCATGGACTTGATCTCGTCCAGGCCAAGGCTGAGCTTGTGCCGCACCGCGCCCGAGACCTCGAGGCTGTAGCGCTCCCCGTCCACGGTCGGCTCGGGATAGTGACTGGCCGAGAAGAACTGGTCCACGGGCGTGATCCACGACTCCAGGCCGTTCCAGTCCAGCAGGACGAAATCGGGCGTGCGCGGAGGACCGAACTCGTCGATCCAGTTTACGGGCGTCTCGTCCCGCGCCAGCCGGGCTAACTGGGCCAGCACGTGGGAAGGCAGCAGCGTCATGCCGGCCGCGGCGAGCCCTCCCCTGATCAGTACGTCCCGGCGGGACAGGTGGGTTTTCCCGGCCATATGCGTATCCTCCCGGCGGATCCGGTTCGATTCGGCGGCTTCGGCTCATTCCGGCCGCCCTGGTTCGCTCTGGCGGCCCCGGCTCACTCCGGCGGCCCCGGTGCACTCCGGTGGTCCCGGTACAGTCCGGCCGCCCCGGTTCACTTGCGTCAGTTCGGTTTACCTGGTTCGATTTGAGTCGGAGATATCGGTGATCGACTCTATGATACTGCGAGCGGACCGTTCAGATCAAGGGCAATATAGCGCTTCAAACAAAGAATCAGGCGACGGTTTCGTTATTTCGATGCGCTGGATTCAGGGATGACCCAGGCACTGGAATCCGGCATGACCCAGGCCCTTGGTTTCGGGATGATCCAGACGTCACGCCTTCCGGTTGACAAGCCCCTCCCTTCCGGGTAAAATCGTTTGTCCATTTCATGTAACCGGAGGTCTCAAAAATGAACCGCATGCTATCCGAAGACTACCTCGTCCTGGCGTCATCTCCCGACCCGGAAAACGTGTACGCCGGGTCGCCCTCGATCGCACGGATGCGCTCCGGACGCCTGCTGGCCAGCTACGAGTGGTTTCGTCCCAGTCCCATGAAGGAGGCGGTGCCCGACCAGACCGAGGTGCTGGTCAGCGACGACGGCGCCACGTGGACCCGGACGGCCTGCCAGGATTTCATCTGGGCGACCATCTGGTCCCACGAAGACGACGCCTACCTGATCGGCAACCGGCGGAAGAGCCGGGATATCGTCATCGGTAGATCCCGGGACGGCGGCTCAACCTGGGAAGGACCGGTCACGCTCTTCGAGGGAAGGCACCACTGCGCGCCGACGCCGGTGCTGATCCACAACGGATTCGCCTACCGCGCCTTCGAGACCTGCGACGCGCCGAGCCGCTTCGACTGGAAATCGCTGGTGGTGGCCGGCGACCTGTCCATGGACCTGCTCGACCCGGCGGCATGGCGCATGTCAAACCACGTCCGGTTTCCCGGCGTTCCCGACGTGCTTTCACAACGGATGTACCCGGAAAGCCTCACGGACAAGGTGCCGGCCGACAGCTTCCTCGAGGGCAACATCGTGCTGGTGGACGGCGAGATCCGCATGATCATGCGCACGATCGTCGACGGCCACTCCACGTCGAGCCTGGCCTCTGTCGGACGGATCACGGACGACGGCGAGACCCTCGACTACCGGTTCGTTCAGTTCCATCCCATGCCCGGCGCCCAGTGCAAGTTCCAGATCGTCCACGACGACGTGAGCGGTCTGTACTGGACCACGGTTACCCTGTCCACGAACCCGTGGCAGGACCGTGAACCGCTCCGGCGCGTCGGCTTCAGCGGACCGCCCGGCAACGAGCGCCGCATCCTGGTGCTCATGTACAGCCTCGACGCCCTCAACTGGTTCCAGGCCGGCTGCGTCGCCATGAGCAAAAGTATCATGGAATCCTTCAGCTACGCCTCGCAGGTCATCTCCGGAGACGACCTCCTCGTCGTCGCACGCACCGCACTGGGTGGCAAGAACCAGCACGATACCAACCTGATCACGCTCCACCGGGTGCGGGGATTCCGCGATCTCGCACTGGATTTGCGGCCGGTGGACGTGTAGAAAAAAAACAAGTGATTTGGCTTGACACAAACCACATCTATGCCTATTTTATGACCGTAGTCATGTCTATAGTCATATAATAAGCCATCAGGAAAAAACCATGCCTGTTATATCGAAAAGCAAGCTCAAGGCCACCATGCTCCAGGTGTTCCGGGAGATTGAGGAATCGGGCGAAGTATTAATCGTAACCCATAATCGGCGTCCTGTTCTCCGGGTGCAGTCCATAAGGAACAAGGAGCCGGTAGAAAAGGTGTTCGAGCGCATGCGGGGGAAGGTTGTCTTTCATGAGGATCCCAACACGCCGACCACTGAAGAATGGAATGAGGTCTGATGGTCGTACTGGATACGTCGACATTGATCTTCTGGACAGTGGCGCCTGAACGACTGTCGAAGATCGCTGACCAGATGATAATAAACGCTGACCGTATCTGCCTCAGTGCGATCTCGATTTGGGAGATAGGTGTTAAGGTAAAAAAGGGTAATCTTGATTTACCTGTTTCCATTCGAGAATACACTGAAAACCTGGAGCGGACGGATCGACTTGAATTGCTTCCCATGGACGTACCGACCTTGATCCAAAACCTTGAATTGGACTGGGATCACCAGGATCCCGCAGATCGAACAATCGTCGCCACCGCGGAATTGAACAATTGCCCGCTTGTTACGTCGGATGCCGCAATCCTGAGATACTATTCGAGGGCTGTTTGGTGAACATCACCCCGGCGCTGGCGCCACGTGTTCCAGCCCGTACTCCTCCCGCAGGCGGGCCATCTCCGATTTCAATTCCTCAGGATCGGAGGTGTCGGCGGGCATGCGCCGCAGCAGCCGGTCGGAAGCCTGGAAGAACCGGTCCAGCCCCGCGGGCGTGCAGATGAGCATGATCCGGGCCGGTTCGTCGCCATCGTTCCAGAAAGAATGAGGCCGGAAACCCGGCACCGTGACCATCTGGCCGGCTTCGAGCACGAAGGCGCTTTCGTGGAGGAACTGGAAGGTCAGGGCGCCCTCGACGACCAGGAACATCTCGATGAAGGCGTGTCGGGTGTATACGGGCGGCGGGCTGTGGGGCGGTTCGACGGCTTCGATGACCGTCACGCGGTCCTCCGTGGCGGACCCCGGCGTCTTGATCCGTACGTTCTGGCCCATGAGCGTGTTGAGCCATGGACTATCGTCGACATGATCCGGCATCTGGCTCCTCATCGCCGCCTTCCGCTTCTCTCACGCATGCACTCAGCTCTCGTATCCGGCGGAATCGGGCATGGTCAATAGCACGGTCAAGAGGCCGACTCGTCCCTCACGACTACGTCCCCCGCGACCGCTTCTCTCACGCACTCCGGCCGTTTCGAGCACTCAACCTTCCTTCGCGTCCCCGGCAACCGCATCTCCCGCGACTGCGCCTCCGCCGACCGCGACCATCTCCCGCCCCTCGTCGGCGTAGACCTTCTTGACCTCCTGGTCCACGGTGCGCCAGACCAGGAACTGCTTGCGCAGGACGTTCAGGAAACGACGGTTGAGCCGCTGCCACGAATCCACGTCGCCGCTCAGCCGGTAGATATGCACCCACACGGCGTACAGATCGTGTTCCTCCTCGGCGGGCGACGCGTGGAGGGTCACCCGCTGGCTGACCCCCGTGTCGTACGGCGCCAGCCAGGTCTTCATGCTGATTTCGTAAGTCATTGCGCCCCCGTCCCTTCCCGTCAGCGCCACCTCGTCGGTCATGAAGCTTCCCAGGGTGCTTTCGCCGTATGATTCGAAGAACCGCGTCAGGTAGGCGCAGAGGCCGAGCGTCTCCGTGCGGCTGATGGTGAAGGGAAACTCGAAGCTCCAGTCGTCGCCGTCGGGCTCGGGGAAGGCCCATTGCCGGTTGACGTCCGGCACGGCCATCTGGGACGCCTTGCGGGCCGGATAGATCGTGGAGAGCATGACGACCGCCATGACCATGGCCGTGGAGGCCACGGCGGAGAGGGAGGAGTAGTTCAGGGTCAGTCCCGACAGCAGCTGGTACTCGGTCATGCCCCGGGCCACGGTCTGGCCGATGAGGTAGCCGGACATGCCGCCGATGACGGCGTACATGGCCGCTTCCGCGATGAAGAGGGCGCCGATGTGGGCCGGCGCCAGGCCCACGGCGCTGTACACCCCGATTTCGCTGAAGCGTTCGTAGACCGCGTTCATCATCGTGTTCAGGATGATGAGGGCGGCCACGACCATGGGGATGAACAGGTTGCCCAGGCCCGACAGGGAGCTCAGGGCCATGGCGCTGAACACGGCGACCTCGCCGCCGACGGACGCCACCACGGGAATGCCCAGGCGCTGCATGAAGCGCTCGGTCCGGTCGACGGCGGCTTGATCATCCGCGGGAAAACGCACCGCGACGGACCGGAGGGTGCCGCCGAGGTCGTTCACGAAGGCCTGCGGCGCCAGGATGAGATTCGCGGCCGGCATGTGTTCGAACCGCGCCATCTGGACCGGTTCCTCGTCGTAGTCCATGAGCGCGAGTTCCGTGAGCAGGTCGTGGCCCGTCGCCGCGTAGTCCACGGGCGTGAGCGGCTCGCCGTCCAGATCCGTAATGCCTTCCATGACGGCCGCGTCGAACATGCCGATCACCTCGTAGGGCTTGCCGAAGATCATGATCTCCGACCGTCCGGTGTCCTCCTCCGACATGCCCAGCAGTTCGGCCATATCCGTCGGGATGATGCACACGTCCCTTTCACCCGCGGCGAACCACCGGCCCGAAGTCAGCGCCCGGTCCAGGCCGCTCACCCGGCCTTCCTCCGGCAGCAGGCCCAGGAGGGCCGACGCATAGGTGGACCGCGGCGCGCCGTCCTCCCCGGTCCGGTCGACCCTTACGTACGTCTGGTCGCCGGGGAAATTCCCCGAGTACCACGTCCGCGAGACGATGGTGATGCCCCGGTCTTCGGCTTCCGAAGATCCGAATTCCGACAGCACGTATTCGTGCGTCTGCTTCTGTAGCGCCGCCCAGTTGGGATTCCGCACGAGGAACCCCGTGTAGGCCGCCTCCGTGTCCTGGCTGACCTTCTGCAACCGGAGGAAGGTCTGCACGGACGTGAAGGAGAGCACGGTGAACACCAGGAGCACGAGCGTGGCGCAGGTGAGCAGCGTCCGGGCCTTGCGCTTGCGCATGTTTCCGATACCGAGGGCGAAGGCCGTGGCCAGGGCGCTCGAACGCCGCACGTCGGTGGCCTGCACCGTACGGGCGTCCTGCCTGACTTCGCGCATGGTCTGGGTGAACCGGCCCGAAATGAGCCAGATGACCACGGCGGCCAGGGTAAAGGTGATGAAGGCGAGCAGCACGATATCGGGCGCGGTGGTGATCTGGAAGGCCGGATGGGTGAAGCGCAGCAGTCCGTAGGCCGCCATGAAGACGGCGAAGGTGGTGGCGATGCGCTTGTAGACGTTGGCGAATCCGAAGACCAGCCGCTCCAGGGCGTAGGCGAAGGGGATCACCAGCACCATGTAGAACAGCACGCCCTTCACGACGTCGTTGGCCGTCCCGGTCGCGTCGGGATAGGCCCGCGACTCGTATCCCCAGGCGGCCCGCGCGTGCTTGATGAAGCGGTCCCACTGCAGGTTCTGCCGGGCCGTCTCCGCCAGGTCCAGCAGCCGGCCCGCCTCCCGGTGGAAGTCGTCCAGCCGGGTATTGCTCACGCCGACGGACTTGAGCGCGCCGATCCGCGCCTCGTCCAGGTGCCACATGTCCTTCGCGACCTGGTAGGACGTCAGCGGAACGGCGCCGATCCCCGCGTCGAACCCGATGCCCTCCGGGTTCTGCGCGTCCGCGTTGGTCAGGACCAGGCGGCGGCCGAAGAGGCCGGTCGACATGGTGACCTTGAACCGGCTCTCCGGCGGCATGAAGACCACGGCCGTGTCTTCCTCGTAGGAAAACCCCGTGGTCCACCCTCCTTCCTGGAACGTCATGCCCCATTCCAGGGGCGGATTGCCCGATTCGTCCAGTACCACGGCCTCGTTGAGCCGCGTCAGGAAGCGCGGGTCCACCAGGTCGTAGAGGTTCGTGGCCTCGGACCGGAAGACCACCGTGGGCTTCTCCTTGTCCACCCAGTCCATCGTGATCTCGAGCGGGTAGGCGCCTTCCCCGTAGGGCCCCCGGTCCGGCGCGTAGATGATCTCCCCCGTCTCGGGGTCCATCACGTAGCCTTCCGTGGGGTAGGTCCGGCCCGCTTCCAGCTCGGTGCATTCGGCCACGCCGGTGCTGTCGGCCACCACGAAGATCTCGTTCTTCACTCCGCTAATGGTCTTGTTGTAGCGGCGGAACCGGACCACGGCGCCGGGCTTCGGCTTGCTCGGGATGTAGTCCTCCCGGGGGTCGAACTCCACGACCCGAATCCGGCCGTTCACGAAGCGGTCCTCGAGCTGCATCTTGAAGTCGGGGAACAGCCTGGGATCGTTGACCCCGCGGCCGAACAGCTCGGTCAGCAGGACGGCCTGCGTGTACACGTTGCGGAAGTTCACCCGGTCGAGGTCGTCGATGGGCGTGTCCACGAATTCGCGCACGTCGAACACCGTGGCGAAGGACAGGGCCGGCAGCCCCATCCAGAAGACCAGTTCGGCGTCCAGGGCGATGTTGCCCGCGGGAAAGAACCCGGCGGTCCGATGGCCCTGCGACGGCGAAATCACGTTCACCAGGGCGCCGGGCGGGAAAGCGCCCCGGCGGATGACCTCGTCCGCGTAGCCCATGAAGGTCCGCCCGAAGGGGGTGAAGAACCGCTGCTTCTCGAAGGAATCGCCGCCGAAGAGGACGCCGGAATAGATCACCCCGATCTGGTCCCGGGCGCTGGAAAGGTCGATGCCCGCGAAGAGCTTGATGTTGATGGGGTCTTCGAGGCTGTCCGCGAAGTGACTGGAAATGCGCGCGTGGCGGTAGGAGAAGTCGTTTATCCCGGCGAGCGACATGAAATGACCCGACGTCGCCAGGATCAGCACCGTGCGGGCGGGGGGATGAGCGGCGAAGTACCGGGCCATTTCCAGGAGCGCGGCCACCCCCGCCGCCTGGTTCGCGCCCGGTGAAACGCCGGGCACCACCGACATGGAATCATAGTAGGATTCCAGTACGATGACCTCTTCCTTCAGCTCCGGGTGCGTCCCGGTGATCCTGCCGAAGACATTGTATGCCGGGAGCCGTTTCCAGGTCATGCGTCCCTTTGCGCGGACGCTGATCGGGCCGTTGGCTTCGAGGAATTCGACCAGGGGGCGGGCCGGGCCCTTCTTCATCCAGAAACGGGGGAAGTCGAGGGGGACCTGGAGGTGCTTCTCCTCCCCGTCGACGCGCGTGGTGTGATCGGGTTCCGCGAAGATCACGGCGCCGGCGCCGAGCATGGCGGCCCGCTGCCAGTTCACGCCCGAATTGAAGTCCATCAGGAAGACGGCCCCGGCGGGATCGATGCCGTTGAAGTCCTCCCACTCGCCGTTCCCGACGTAGTGGAGCTTGCCCGTGATGCCGCCCGGCGGCGTCGTGGACGTGCGGACCAGGTTGGGCCAGAGGGCGTAGAGGGGGATCGTACGGGTATCCAGGGTCGTGGCGTCCAGGAGGGTCAGTTCGCCGCCCTCGTCCAGGGGGACGGACGAGACGAACTCCTCCATTTCCACGTCCTCGAGCCCGATTTCGCGCATGCGATCGGTCAGGTAGTGGGCCGCGTCGGTAGCGCCCGGGTAGCCGGCCACGCGGGAGCCGAAGGAGACCAGGTCGGTGATGGTCCGCCGGATCCGCACGGAGTCGACCACCGCGGCCACCTGTCCGTCACCGATCGGTTCGGAGAGGAGCTCCACGCGCTCGCGGACTCCCGTCGTCCGGCAGGCGGAGAGGACGCAGACCAGCGTGAGGCCGGCCAGGACGGAGAGTATACCGGGGAGAGTTCGTTTAGGGTTCAATATTGTATATCTGCCGGATAGAAGTGACTGCATGGTTGAAACCGGACCGCAACAGCTGCGTAGTCGCGGGGGCCCTCACGCATTTCGCGTTCCCTTCCGCCGCGCCAGACCTTTTCTACGCGCCAGACCTTCCGCCGCGCCAGACCTTTTCTACGCGCTAGACCTTCCGCCGCGCCAGACCTTTTACCGCGCCAGACCTTTTGCCGCGCTATACCTTCCACTTCCTGCGCATCTCCTCCATGGACACGGTCTTGCCCTCGGTCCACGCGTAATGGGCGACGGGGTTCTCGCCGACCCACCGGTGATCGACGGGTTCGCTGGCCAGCTGGTAGCGGGTGTCGGTGCTGATGCGGAACCGGTTCGACGTGTTGTTGATGGACCCGTGCATGGTGTACATGCCGAGGATGATCACGTCGCCCATCCGGAATTCGCTCGTCTGCCACTGGCCCCCGTACTGGTCCACCATCACGACAGGCTCGTTGGTGAAGTGTCCCGTCACGTGGTCGCGGTCCACGTCCATCCGGCCGTAGGTCTCCTTGACCGCCTCGAACTGGTGGGACCCGGCCAGGATGACCAGGGGGCCCATGTCGTAGGTGACGTCGTCCAGGGGCGTCCACACGGTGTAGAGGTTCGGGGTGCCCCGGCCCATGTAGACCATGTCGTAGTGCGCGCCGGTATTGTTGCCCGGCCCCACGGCCCGCAGCCACTTGTAGTCGAAGGTGAGGACGGGGCCTCCCAGGAACCCTTCGAAGAACCCCATGATCTCGGGGGAATTGACCAGCGCGAGGAATTCGTCGGTATGGGTCACCGTCTTGGCGCCGCCGAAGAAGGCGCCCCGCTTGCCCGGCGCCGCGACGCCCAGGCCGAGGGGATAGTCCCGGTCGATCTGGCCGTTGGCGTCGAGGTTCTCCAGGACGACCCTGCGGGCTTCCGCGACCTTGTCCGGGTCGTGGAGACCGCGGATGAGCAGGTAGCCGTCTTCGGCCATGCGCTCCCGCAGCCCGTCCACGTCGTCCAGCAGTTCGTTGGCTTCCCGGAGCGTGGACAGGTACTTGCCGTCCATCTGAAGCTCGTCCCTGCCCATGACCAGGCGTCTGGGTTCCGGGTTGGTCATTGGTCCCTCCCTCGTTTGGCGCCCATCGAAAAGATTGCGGTCTGAATGTATAGAAGCCGCGCAGCAGACCGACAGCCGCAGGTCCGGTCGCGGGCCACCCCGGACCTGCGCCAGAAGCCGGTCCCGGGCCTGTTCGGCGCCGGGGAATCCCCTGACTCGCGCCGCGATGTCCGAGTCCGTTCAAGGTACTCGGACAGCCGAGGCCTCGATGGCGGCGTGCACGGTGTCCCCGACGGTGAGGCCCATCCCGGCGAAGGCTTCCCGCGGCACGTGACGGTCAGCCGCAGTCCGGCGTCCACGTCCAGGCGAATGCTATCTCCGTCCACCGCCGCGGCGGTCAGGACGCCCTCGAGCGTATTCGCGGCGCGGGTCGACGCGTTCGCCGGGGATGCGTGCGCCGCGCCAGGGGACGCCGCACCAGGGGACGCCGCGCCGGGGGACGCCGCGCCAGGAGCCGGTCGGGTCCCGGGCCTGTTCGCCGCGCCCGGGTACAACCGGATCTCCCGCGGCGATATGGCGACGAGCGCTTCGCCCCGCGCGGACGCGTCCGTGCGCAACTCCACGCCGCCGTCCAGCCGGGCGACCGGTCCGTGCGCCGACTCGTCTATACGCCCTTTGAATACGTTTTCCGGTCCCGCCTCGATCAGGCGCCCGTCGCGCATGATCAGCACTTCGTCGGCAATGCGGTGGGCCTGGTCGTACTGGTGCGTCGAGAGCACGACGGTCATGCTTCGCTGGCGGCACGTCTCCCGGAGGATCGCCTCGATCTGCCGGCCGTGCGCCGCGTCCACGCTGGCCGTGGGCTCGTCGAGCAGCAGCACGTCGGGTTCCGTGACCAGCGCCCTGGCCAGGCCGGCGCGCTGGGCTTCCCCGCCCGAAAGGCTGTGGGCCGGACGGTGGGCGAACGCCTCCAGGCCCACCTTGTCCAGCATGCGCGTCACCCGTTCTTCCAGCGCCTCCCTGGCCACGCCGCGAAACCGCAGGCCCGACGCCACGTTCTCGAACACGGTGGACCGGAACAGGTAGACGTGCTGCATGAGCAGTGTGACGCGGCGGCGGTACCCCCGGCTCCGGGCCGGGTCGGCGCCGCTCACGGGCCGGCCCTCGAAAAGGATCCGGCCCTCCTGCGGCCGGGTCAGCAGGGCGAGTATGTTCAGGAGCGTCGTCTTGCCCGACCCGTTCGCCCCGTAGACGGCGTAGGTTCTCGCGGCGGAAAGGGCGAGGCGGTCCACACGCAAATGAAACCCGGCGCCGTAACGGTGCGACAGGTTCTCGCCCACGATGATCGGATCGGCCATCAGTCGTCGAATCCCTGCAGCCAGTGAAAGAGAATGTTCGCGCCGAAGGCCGTGAGCAACAGGATGACGCCCAGGGCGATGGCCAGGCCGAACTCCCCCTTGCTGCTCTCCAGGGCGATGGCCGTCGTCATGGTCCGCGTGCTCCCCTTGATGTTGCCGCCCAGCATCATGGCCGCGCCCACCTCGGCGATCACCCGGCCGAAGGCGGCGACCACCGCGGCCATGATCCCGAACCGGGCTTCGGATATGAGCGTGCGGGCCGTCTGCGACGTGGTCGCGCCCAGCGTCAGGGCCGTCTCGGTGATCCGTGAATCGACGGCGCGGAAAGCCGCCAGCGTGAAGGCGGCCACGATGGGCAGGGCGAGGATCGTCTCGCCGATGATCATGGCCTTGGGCGTGTACAGCAGCTCCAGAAAGCCCAGGGGCCCGCGCCGGGAGATCAGGGAATACACGAAGAGGCCGATCACCACGGTCGGCATGGCCAGCATCGTATTGAGCACCGTCGTAACCAGCCGCTGGCCCCGGAACCGGTGCGTCGCGAGGAAGTAGCCCGCGGGCAGTCCCATCACGGAGGCCAGCAGGATCGCGGATACCGCGACGAATAAGGAAACGCCGACGATGGCGTACACGCCGGATTCGCCCGTGTAGAGCAGGCGGACCGCTTCCTGGAATCCACTGAGCAGGTAGTCCATACCCCCTATGAAACAACAAAACGGCCCGCCGAATCAACAGGTTTTTGCCCCGCGGGAGCGACCGAAATACGTTGACAGAATCGCCCCGGACCTATAGTTTGTCTGGCGGTCGACGGGCCGCGTTCCGTTGGCGCCGAAGTTTGCGGACGGGCTCGCCCCATCAGGCGGTTTCCTCATCCCACGGACCGCGGAATCGCATGTAATCATCCCACGGACCGCGGAATCGCATGTAATCATCCCATTGAAGCAAAGGATAGGACGATCGGATGCCCCTCGTAGGGATCATTGGCGTCCTGTGGCTGCTGCTCGTCCTGGCCGCGGGTTTCTGGGGAGAGCGGCGCAAGCTCGACGCGACGTTCGTCAAGGGCGTCCAGACGCTGATCACCATCGCCGCCCTGGCCGTCGCGGCCCCGCAGCTCGGCGTGTTCAAGACCGCCCTCGCGGCGCTCTGGCTCCTCCTGTTCGTCGCCGCCTCCACCCTGCTGCGCCGGTTCCGCGTGCCCAGCCTGGCCGCGCGGGCCATCGCCCTGGCGGCCGTGGGCCTGGCGCTGTGGGGGACCGACTCCCTGAACGTCATGCTGATCCGCACGCTGATCATGCTTGCGGTCACCAGCATCTTCCTGCTCGGACTGAACCTGGGCTTCAAGTACCTGATCCGGCGCATACTCTGGATCTTCCCCGTACTCTTCGCCGTCTCGGTCATCACCTTTTCCATCATGCACGCCGTGCCCGGCGGCCCCTTCGACGCCGGCGGCGAGACGGGGGGCATACCGCTGACGCCCGAGGTGCGGGCCAACCTGATGCGCAAGTACAATCTCGACCAGCCGCTCCACATCCAGTACATCTCCTGGGTGAGCAACGTCATACGGGGCGATTTCGGCTACTCCTTCCAGCACCAGAGCAAGACCTGCCAGGAACTCATCGCCCAGGCCTGGCCCGTATCGGTCCACCTGGGCAGCATGGCCCTGGTCGTGGCCCTCACCGGCGGGCTGCTGCTGGGCATCCTCGCGGCGGTGTACCAGAACACGTGGATTGACTACGTCGCCTCGCTCACGGCGGTGTTCAGCATCGTGACGCCCAGTTTCGTCGTTGCCGTGGGGCTCACCGTCGTGTTCTCGCTCTGGCTGCACCTGTTTGAAACGGGGGGCTGGAATTCACCCAAGGACTGGGTCATGCCGGTGATCGCCCTGTCCCTCGGCGACATGGCCGTGGTGGCGAGGTATACCCGGTCGAACATGATCGAGGCCATCCGGGCCGATTACGTGCGCACCGCCCGGGCCAAGGGACTGACCGAGTTCTCGGTCGTGGTGGTGCACGTGTTCAAGAACGCCCTCATCCCCCTGCTGACCATCGCGGGCCCCATGATGGCCAACCTGATCACGGGGTCGTTCTTCATCGAGACGATCTTCCGGATCCCCGGCCTGGGCCGGTATTTCACCACGAGCGTGTTCGCCCGGGACTACCCCATGATCATGTCCACGGCCCTGCTCTGGTCGTCCCTCATCGTCGTGATCTACGTGATCACCGATCTCATGTATGCCCTGGTGGACCCCCGCATACGGTACCGGAAGGACTAGCATGGAACCGATCGGCACATCGGGCGAAGCGGGCGTCGTCTGGGTCCTGGGCGCCATCCTGGGATGGGGCTGGGAGACCATGATCTTCGAGGTGGGGCGGATCGCCCTGGCGATCCAGCTGGTGTTCTACCTGCCTCGCATGTACCGCCTGGGGCACAAGAACGAAACGGGACGGTGGGCGTCTTTCTGCCACCGCGTGGTCCAGCGAAAGACCTACTTCGCGGCCGCGGGCGCCGGCGCGCTGCTGGCGGCCTGGTGGCTCCTCGGCCCCTGGATGGACCAGTACCCCTACGGCACGGAGGACATCCCCGAAAGCCTGTCGGAGTCCCTGAGCTTTGAAGGACTCGAACCCTTCTTCTCCTGGGCGGGACAGATCTTCCGCATCGCGCTGGCCACGGAGTTCACCCTGCTCTGGCCGCGGGCCTACCGGTATTTCAAGAAACACGACAGCGGGCTCTGGGCCGACGCCACGCGGCGCTTCTCCCGCAACAAGCTCTCCCTGGTGGGACTCTTCCTGGTGCTGCTCCTGAGCAACACGGCGCTCCTCGCGCCCTGGATCGCGCCGCTGCATTATACCAAGCAGAACTTCCTGGTGGCCTGGCAGGAACCGTCGTGGATGTTCCCCTTCGGCACGGACGGCCTGGGCCGCGACCTCTTCAGCCGGGTCATCTACGGCGCGGAGATTTCCATGACCGTGGGCGTCCTCGTGCAGGCCATCATCTTCGCCATCGGCGTCCCCCTGGGCGCCCTGGCCGGGTACGCCGGCGGCCGGGTGGACAGCGTCATCATGCGGGGCGTGGACATCATGTCGGCCTTCCCGGGCCTGCTGTTCATCATCCTGATCATGTCGTGGCTGGGGGCCGGGCTGTTCAACATCTTCGTCGCCATCGGAGTGACCGGCTGGGTAGGGGTATGCCGGCTCCTGAGGGGCCAGATCCTGTCGCTGAAGGAAAAGGAGTTCGTCCGCGCGGCCAAGGCCATGGGCGGCAGCCACCTGCGCATCGTCGTGACCCATATCCTGCCGAACAGCCTGACGCCCCTGATCGTGGCCCTCGCCCTGGGCATCCCGTCCGCCATCTTCGCGGAAGCCGGACTGAGCTTCATCGGCATCGGCATCAGTCCGCCGACGCCGAGCTGGGGACAGATGGTCGGGGAGAACGCCAACTACATCCGGTCCTACTGGCACCTGGCGACCTTTCCCGCCATCATGATCGCCCTCACCATGCTCGGATTCCAGCTGATGGGCGACGGGCTTCGCGACGCGCTGGACCCCAAGATGAACGAGTGAGCGGGTCCGTACACCGCGACGCGCTGGACCCCAAGATGAACGAGTGAGCGGGCCCGTACACCGCGACGCGCGGGACCCCGGGATGAACGAGTGAGCGGGTCCGGATTCGGGCCCGGCGGCACCGGCGGTCGCAAAAAAAGTGGCCATGGGACTTGACACGGCGGCATAAACCCGTATATTTACCCGTGTCGCCGTCACGGCGGCAGCCCGATGTCTTGCACGTTCCCCTGATTGATTCCTCATTGGAAAGCCGATTCTTCCTTAGATCAGATTCATGACGGCCGGTACCGCATGCTGCGGGATTTCTCCATCACCAAGGTAAGTTGCGTTCGCCCGTATCCCTGATGGCATAACCAGGACCAAAAACAACCGCGCGTCTCCAGACGCTGCTCGCCAGGCCCGACACGCCGGGTCCGATTAACGGAACGATCCGTCCGCGATCCGTCGTTTCCGCCGCTCATAATGCTCACAGCCCATCAAGTCAGAATAAACACTCCCCACGGCACGCCCCGGGAACAGACGGTTTAGGAACGCCCGGACGGCGGGAGTCCACCATACCTTTCACAAAGGGAAGGAAGCATGCACATCCTGGAACTAAAGACCAAAACCCTGCCCGACCTGTACTCCATCGCCCAGGAGCTCGACCTGCAGAGCTACACGGGCCTGCGGAAACAGGAACTGATCTTCAGCATTCTCCAGGCGCAGACGGAGAAGGAAGGCGTGATCTTCGGAGAGGGCGTACTCGAGGTACTGCCGGACAACCGCTGCGGTTTTCTCCGGTCGCCGGACTACAGTTACCTGCACGGCCCCGACGACATCTACGTGGCGCCGTCGCAGGTCAAACGCTTCGACCTGCGGACCGGGGACACCATCTCGGGACAGATCCGGCCGCCCAAGGACGGGGAACGCTTCTTCGCGCTCCTGAGGGTGGACACGGTCAATTTCGACAACCCCGAGGCGAGCAAGGAAAGAACGCTCTTCGACAACCTGACGCCGATCTACCCGCTGGAACGGTTCCAGCTCGAGTACCTCAAGGATAAGCTGCCGACGCGGGTCATGGACCTGCTGACCCCTATCGGCAAGGGCCAGCGCGGGCTGATCGTCTCGCCGCCGAAGGCCGGAAAGACCATGCTGCTGCAGGAGATCGCCAACGCCATCACGGACAATCACCCCGAGGTGGTGCTCATGGTCCTGCTCATCGACGAACGGCCGGAAGAGGTGACCGACATGGCCCGTTCGGTCCAGGGCGAGGTGATCAGTTCGACCTTCGACGAGCCGCCGGAGCGCCACGTGGCGGTCTCGGACATGGTCCTGGAGAAGGCCAAGCGGCTGGTGGAACACGGCCGGGACGTGGTCATCCTCCTCGACAGCATCACGCGCCTGGCGCGGGCCCACAACGCGGTGACGCCCCACAGCGGCAAGATCCTGTCCGGCGGTATCGACGCCAACGCGCTGCAGAAGCCGCGGCGCTTCTTCGGCGCGGCGCGCAACATCGAGGAAGGCGGGAGCCTGACGATCGTGGCCACGGCGCTGATCGAGACGGGCAGCCGCATGGACGAAGGCATCTTCGAGGAGTTCAAGGGCACGGGCAACATGGAGCTGGAGCTCAGCCGCAAGCTGGCGAACCGGTGGATCTTCCCGGCGATCGACCTGAGCGCGTCCTCCACCCGGAAGGCGGAACTGCTGCTGGAACCCGATATCCTGGGCAAGGTGAAGATCCTGCGGAAATTCCTGGACGGACTCGGTCCGGTCGAAGCCATGGAGCTGATGACCGAACGCCTCTCACGGACTACGACGAACATGGATTTCCTCAAGTCCATGAACGAGTAGCGGCGCGCGATCCCGCCTGGTCCGCACGGCACGCACGGCACGCATGCGTCGCGCGGCCAGACCGTCCGCCCGTATCCGCGGCCGGTTTACTGTGGCCGTCGCGCGGCCAGACCGTCCGCCCGAATCCGCGGCCGGCTCTCTGCGGCCGGCTCACTTGAGCCGCTTGTAGAATTCCCTGAACTTGCGCTCCGATTCCTTCTTCTGCACCGGGGTCATGGCCTGGTAGAACCCGCAGTCGTTCGCGAAGGAAGGAGAGAGGGAGCTTCTCCGGGGCACGTTGTAGGCCTGGAATTTGAACGTGTAGATCTCGCAGGTCACTTCGTCTCCCCGCATGCCGGGCATGACGTGGACGCAGTCGGAGCAGTCGCGTCTGCTCTCCCCCAGGTGGCCGTGTGTCCGGTTATGCATGATCGACTTCAGCTTGCTCATCCGCATGCCTCCTGAGACATCGCCAACCGTACTCGCATTTCCGATGTGATTACTGAAAAGGGTAACCCGGCCGGGCGGCCATGTCAAGCGCGGTTGCGGCTGCGCCCGCGCCCCCAACCTCCAGGTCTGGCTTTTGACGAAAAGAACTGGTTCGTCCCTCTCGTACACCCGGTTGCTCAGGGAGAACCGGACCTACCGGTTCGTATGGCTCTCGCAGGTGGTGTCCAACGCCGGCGACTGGTTCAACACGATCGCGGTGCTGGGCCTTACCCTGGCCCTGACCGGCTCCGGCCTCGCCCTCGGCATCGTCACGATCTGCCAGATGCTGCCCCCCTTCCTGATGACTCCGCTGGCCGGCGTCGTCGCCGAGCGGTACAACCGCAAACGGGTGATGATCGTCGCCGATATCCTCCGGGCCGTGGTGGCCCTCGGATTCCTGCTGGTCGAGATGGCGGACGACGTCTGGATGCTCTATCTCTTCATGGCGCTGCTGTCCGGTCTCCAGCCCTTCTTCGACGTCACCCGCACGGCATCGCTGCCGAGCATCGCCCGGGGCAAGGCGCTCCTCGCCGCCAACGCGCTGTCCAGCACGACCTGGGCCGCCATGCTGACCATCGGCTCCGCCCTCGGCGGGCTCGTGGCCGATCACCTGGGCCGGTCCGCCGCCTTCCAGCTGAACGCCCTCAGCTTCCTGGTATCGGCGGTCTTCGTGGCCCGGATCGCCATTCCCGCCGCGTCGGGCGCGGGACAGCCGGTGCGGTTCCTGTCGGATTTCACCGAGGGCATGAAGTACATCGGGCGCGACCGGCCCACGCGGGTCTACCTGCCGGGCAAGGCCACCTGGGGACTCGCGGGCGGCGGCGCCGTGCTGCTCTACGCCGTGTTCGGGGGACAGGTCTACCGCGCGGGCGACACGGGCATCGCCATACTCTACACGGCCCGGGGACTCGGGACGCTTCTGGGCGCGGTGCTCATCAAGTTCTTCGACACGATGCGGCTGGGGCGGCTGAGGACGGGCATCCTGGTCGGGCTGATCGGCTACGGCGCTTTCTTCATCCTGTTCTCCCAGGCGCCGTCCATCTGGCTGGCGGCGGCGTGCATCATCCTGGCAGCCGCGGGCAGCATGGTGATGTGGGTGTATTCTTCCCTCGGGCTCCAGCTCGTGGTGGATGAAGACTACCGCGGCCGGGTGTTCGCCGCGGACCATGGCCTGTTCACCCTGGCCTTCTCCATTTCGACCCTGGGGACGGGCCTGCTGCTGGACGCCCTGGCGGCCCGCCTCGTGGCCTTCCTGGCGGGCGCGGCCGGCATTCTGATCGTGGTGGGCTGGTACCTCTTCGCCCGCCGCATTCCCCTCGGCGGACGGCATTACGGCCAGGAAAGCTGACGGCTGGCGGACGCGCGACGCGCATTCTGCTGACGGTCTTGCCGGCGGCATCCCGGCCAGGAGGCTAACGGCTGACGTGGTAGCGTTCCAGCCGCTCGAAATCCTCAATCGTCTGGTCCACGAAAGCCTTGATCTTCAGGTGTCCGTCCCGGAGTTCCAGGCCGTCCAGGGTCTTCGGGATAAAAAAGAAGACCTTCTGCAGGAAACCCGCCACGCCCCGCTTCTTTCCCGAGAGCCCTTCCACGTTGGTGTATCGCGCCCATCCGATGCTGTCGTGCAGTTCGAACGTCACCAGGTAGCCAGTCCGGGGACCGCCGTCGTCGGCGTACGAGTTCTCCGCGCCGTGGACGATCACGTCGGCATCCAGGATGTGCCGGTCGAACCGAAACGTGTAGTTCTCGTTGTACAGCGCGCGGATGTGGACCAGGAAGTCGGCCGTTTTGGCGGAGTCGGGTACGAAGAAAAGATACGCGACGTGATTGAGCGGAAAGGTCAGGCCCAGGGAAAACCCCTCCGCCAGGGCCTGGTCGACCGCGTCACCGGAGGCGTAGAGGGGCACGTTTCGCTCGGCGATCCACCGCCCCAGGAACACGTTGACCCGCAACAGCGTGAGCGTATCCTGCTCCGCTGCGCTCAACATGTCCACCACGTCCGCGGCGCTCAGCCGGAGGGCCGTGGAGTCGCCCGCGAAGGGTTGCAAACCCTCGGGGACCGGCTGCGGCCGGCGCTTTTCCAGATCGGCAAGGAAGGCGTCCAGATGGGGCGCGGACGGTTCGAAGGCCCGCAGTTCGGACGGAAAGAGGACCAGCGCAACGGCGATCGAACCCGCCAGCGCGAGCGCCCGTCCCGCCGGCGCGATCGAACCCGCCAGCGCGAGCGCCCGTCCCGCCAATACGAGCGCCTGTCCCGCCGGCGCGAGCGCCCTTGCAGTACCTGCGTACCAGGGTAATGCACGCTGCATGCCGGTGCCCTTCGTTATCCGTGGTTCGACCCGCCGAGCCCGCTCGATGGAAAGGGTAGACGGACGGCGACGCGCATTCCGCGGACGGTCTTGCCGGCGGCATACGACGGGGCCTTACTGCACCCGCTCGATAGTCAGTTTCTCCAGCACGACGTCGAAAATGGGCCGGTCGGCGCGCGTCTGCACCCGGCCGATGGCGTTCACGACTTCCTGCCCCTTCATGACCTGGCCGAAGATGGTGTAGCCCCCGTTCAGAAAGGACTTCGGGCCGTGGGTGATGAAGAACTGGCTGCCCGCCGTGTCCGGCGATCCCGCGTTGGCCATAGCGAGCCGGCCCGGCCGGTCGAAACGCAGCGAGCCCCGGATTTCACCCTTGATCTCGTATCCCGGTCCGCCCTGGCCCGTTCCCGTCGGGTCGCCGCCCTGGATCATGAAGTTGGAAATGACCCGGTGAAAGAGGGTCCCGTCGTAGAACGGACGCTTCCTCTCCTGTCCGGTTCTGTGATCCTTGAAGGTCTTCGTGCCCTCGGCCAGGCCGACGAAATTAGCGACGGTGGCCGGCGCCAGCTGATCGAACAGCTTGCATATGATGACGCCCATGTTGGTCTTGAAGACGGCGTAGGTACCCGGTCCCAGGGCCTGGGAGGCCAGTTCACCGGATTCCTCCTGCGCCGCGTAGTTTGGCGGCCCTGGATCGAACCGGCCCTGGGCATTTTCTGCCGGCCCGAAGGTCAGGACCAGCAGGATCGACATGTAAGTGGCTATTCGGACTGAATGACTCATCATCTGGATCTCCAGGATAAACGGCAATTCGATTGCCGGCAACAGAATACCGCGGTTCACGCCGGTGAACCGCGGTGTCCGCTTGCACCCTTAAATCTGCAATAGCGTGAAGGGCCGCTACAAGCTGAACGAGTACCTGACCGATGACCGGTAGTTCCGGCCGGGCTCGAAAGCGGCGGGGTTGACCCGGGCATAGGCCTTGTCCGTCACATTGTCGATACCCGGATCGACCCGCAACACCTTCAGTGATCCCTGCGAGAACTGCCGGATGAAGTATACATCGGGCGCGGCATAGCCGTCAAGTTCATCCTGAGGAACCTCCACCGAGGCGCGCGCCGGTCACGTCGGCCGATTCCGGCCGATTCCGTGGTGGCGCGTTGGTCATGCGGCGGGGCGGGAGCGGAAGGAAGGGCGGTTCAGCGCGGCGATTCGGCCGGGGACGCGCGGGCCGCCAGATCCAGCCCGGCACCTATCATCAGAACCCAGCCGCCGTCGGAGCGGTTGAGCCCGCCGGACCAGGCGAGGAGGCGGCCGCCCGGCAGGCGCTGGGCGTAGCGACCGCGCACGTCGAGCGACCACGGGCCGTCCGCCGCGGGGCCGGGCGGGCCCAACCCTCCGAGCCGCTCCTCCCACAGCACGCCGGAAGCGGCCGCGGGGCCGCCCCAGCGCGGCGAGACGGAGAGCGAGAACCCTTCCTCGCCCGAGGGGCGGCCGATGCTGAGCGTGACGCCCGCGCCGCGCTCCTCGTAGCCCTCGACGGTATGGAGCACCAGGATCCGGCCCTGCGCGTCGATGCGGACAAGGCCGCCCGAGGTCCGGAACCCGCCGGCCACCTCGAGCCCCGATCCCGTCTGGCCCGCTCCTCCGTCCCGCCGAGCGCTCGCTTCGCCGAACAGTTCGAGCGCCAGGGCGCCGAGGCGCGTCGAGGGCGCCAGTTCGAAGCCCAGCCGCTGCTGGTCGACCGCCGCGATGTGCTCGTCGACGCTCTCTCCGCCCGCACCGGTCGCGAGCCGCGCCCACGCCGCGTCGGCCCGAATCCCGAACCAGCCCGTCAGACGGCGGCGTATCTCCACGAGACCGAGACCGAGTTCCAGTTCGCTCTCGCCCACGCGCCCCGTCGAACGCGCGTTCTCCATCCATCCCCGGCCCCCGCCCACCATCGTCCACACCGATGTGGCCCCGTCCGACCAGCGCAGGTAGGGATGTACGGCCACCAGCGAGTTCTTGACGCGCCCTTCGGCCGCGCCGGCGCGCCAATCGCCCCCGCCCCGGGTTTTCGACACCGCCACGCCCGCGAGCCAGTGCGCGCCGAGCAAGCGGTCGAGCCCGCCCCAGCCCGTCCGCAGGAAGCCCTCGTAGCCGCGCTCCGGCGCCAGATCGCCGGTGAACGTCTGGAGGTCGCCCTGGCCCCAGAGCCGCCAGCGACCGCCGCCGGACGCATCCTGAGCGCCGGGTTCGCCGCCGGCCGCATCCTGAGCGACGGATTCGCCGCCGCCCCACGCGAACAGGAACTCCGTGCCTCCGCCGGACGCCCCGAGGCCTCCCATACCGCCGAGGCCGTTCAGGCCCTGTGACGCCGCCAGATGACGCGGCGCCGTCCAGCCCGAGGATCCCGGTGGTCCGCCCGGACCGCGGCTATCGACGGCGACCGCGGCCCACTGAGCCAGCAGACGCTCCGCCGCCTCGCGAACGCCCGCTCCATCCAGCGGGATCGAGCGTCCACCGATCGTCAGCCGCGACCGCTCGGCCACGCCGCCCGGCGCCACCCGGCGGCCCAGCGTCATGCGCGCGCTCGCCACGTGCGCGCGCGCCATCGCCGCCAGCGTCTCGTCGAGCACCGCCCGCACCGGCCGGTCGCTTGCGTTCACCGCGAAGGCCTGCGCCGCGGTGAGGCCGCCCGGATCGCGCGCCGTCACCTCGATGGACGCCGGACCTTGGCCGGCCGGCGTCAGCGTCAGCGCCGAGCCCACCACGGACACAGACGCCACGCCCGGATCGGACGACACGGCCGTGTAGGCCAGCGGGTCCCCGTCCCGGTCCGCGAAGTACGGCGCCAGATCGAGCGTCACGGACCCGCCGCCCTCGTTGAGCGCCTGGTCCGGGATCGCGCCCGCCGCCACGGGCGCGTCGTTCACCGACGAGACCGTCACCACGACCTCCGCCTCCGCCGTACCGCCGTTGCCGTCGGCCACCGTGTACGTGAACCGGTCCGAACCGTTAAAGTCCGTCTCGGGAGCGTACTCCACCCCGCCGGACACCGCGATCCGCGCCGTCCCGTGCGACGGCAGAGACAACGATTCGACCCTCAGCGCGTCGCCCTCGATGTCCGTGTCGTTCGACAGCACGTCGATCAACACCGGCTCGTCCTCCGACGTCGCCGACGTGTCGGCCGCCGCCACGGGCGCGTCGTTCACCGCCGAGACCGCCACCACGACCTCCGCCTCCGCCGTACCGCCGTTGCCGTCGGCCACCGTGTACGTGAACCGGTCCGAACCGTTAAAGTCCGTCTCGGGCGCGTACTCCACCCCGCCGGACGCCGAGATCCGTGCCGTCCCGTGCGACGGCTGTGACAACGACTCGACCCTCAGCGCGTCGCCCTCGGCGTCGGTGTCGTTCGACAGCACGTCGATCAACACACGCTCGTCCTCGGCCGTCGCCGACGTGTCGGCCGCCGCCACGGGCGGCTCGTTCACGTTCACCACCTCGACGACCACCGGCGCCAACGCCTCCGCGCCATGGGGATCACGGGCGCGAACGGTCAACTCGTACCGGTTCGGCTCCGTCTCGTAGTCTTCGCCCGGACCCACATACGTCACCGCGCCGTCCGCCGCCCCGACCGCGAACAGAGCTCCGGCGCCCGACGCCAGCGCATACGTCACCTCGTCGCCGTCCGGGTCATCGGCGACCGCCGCGCCCAGCGGCACCGGGCGGTCCCGCCCGGCCTCGTTCTCCCGAAGCTCGAACGTGTAGGACGGCGCACCGAACGCAGGAGGCGCGTTCGCAACCTCGATGAACACCGTGGCCGAAGCCGTTCCGTCCCGGCCGTCGGAGACCTCCACGTGGATCGTGACGCGTCCGGTGTCGGCCGGAGCCCGCCAGTGCGCCGCCGCCTCGTTTGCCGCTCCCGTGAAATCGCCCCGCGGCGCGCTCCAGGCATACGTCAGCGGGTCGCCGTCGGGGTCCGAAGCCTGGGCGGTCAGCCGCACCTCTCCGCCCGGCCCGATCCGGCACGGGTCGCACGACGCGGACACCGTCGGCGCGCGGTTCGGCGGATCACCGCTGCCGTCGTCGTTTCCTCCACCTCCGCCACCATCGCCACCACCACCTACGCCGCCGCCTCCGCCGACGCCATCGTTACCGCCACCGCCATTGTTACCGCCGCCATCATTACCGCCGCCGCCATTGTTACCACCGCCGCCATCGTTACCGCCGCCATCGTTACCGTTGCCGCCGTCTTCACCGCCGCCATCGTTACCGCCGCCATCGTTACCGTTGCCGCCGTCTTCACCGCCGCCATCGTTACCGCCGCCATCGTCGCCACCATCACCGCTGCCATCATCGCCATCACCATCACCGCCGCCGTCGTCGCCCCCACCCCCGACGTCGTCGTCAAACTGCCAGGTGCACTGTGCGGTCACGTCGGTTCTGTCCCTGAGTCGGAACTCGATCCCGGTGAAACCGGCGTAGGTTCGCCGAAAATGGGTGAGCTCGGCGTAGTTTGCGAAGCCGGATCTTCCGCTGAATATCCCGTTCCCACTCGAGCGGATCGCCGTGGCCCCCGACCATTCCCCGTTCGTGTCGGCGAGCAAGCGGTACTCCGTAGAGGTATCGACGGGTGGATGAGGCTCGAGTAAGAGGTTAATCCTGGTCTCCGCTGTCTGAGAGGTGCCCGTCACCGTACTCCCGCACGATGGATCGGCTTTTATCGTCAATGTGTAATTGCCTCCAACGTCCACGATCGTGATCTGCACCGAGTTCGGGGTTCCTGCCTCGACCGATGATGGGAGGGTGCCGAGCGTCACCGTGAACGTCTCGTGGTCGTTGTCGGTGTCGTTGATCGTCGAGATCGTGCCCGTGCCGCTGGTCGCGCCGTTACCGATGGTGATGCCCGTCAGTGTTCCGTGGTCGCCCGATTCGGCCGTGTTGTCGGTGATCGTCACCGGGATCGTCACCGAACTCCGAACCGCGTACGACACCGTTGCCGTCACGGCCGCCGACTGTCCCTCGTTGACCGTCGTCGGTGAGGCCGACAGCGAGACCCTCCGAGTTCGGGGTGTGCCGCTGGCCCATTCAAGCGCGCTAGTACTCGTGCTCGTCCTAGCCCGTACCCGAACCCGGTAGGTCCGGCCGTTCGTCAGCCCGGTGAGCGTGTACGAGGTCGCCGCGCCGCTGTAACCCGTGTCCACCCACCCAGTTGCCGGGTCGGAGACGGTGGTCGCCGTTACCCAGCTCACCGTGGTCGACAGTGTGTAGTGGACGTCGTAGCTGGTCGGGTCCGCGCCGCCAGGATTCCTGTTCCATGACAGTATTAGCCTTGTGTGGTCCGCGGTTACGGCCAAGTTGACCGGTTCATGGGGTAAACCGATGTTCGGAGTACCTGTGCCGAACACCCACGCGCTTGCGCCGTCCAAGTTCTTCGCGCGTACTCGAAACCGGTAGGCGATCCCGTTGGTCAGGCCTGTGATGCGTTGCTTGGTCGTCGGGGGCGAGGCCTCTGTGCCTCGGGAAACCGCCACCCACGCCGTCGCAGGATCCGAGCCCGAAGCCGCGGCTGAGTTGCTCACCGAGCCGTTGCCTGTCGAGGGTGCCGACGTGTAGTGCACATCGTACCCGGTTACCGTGCCTGACGCCGGTGCGGTCCAGCCGAGAGTTACAGCACTGCCATTGTTATCTAAACCGGCCCTTACGTTCGTGGGCGCGGCGGGGGTCTGCGCCGCGGCCGGTGGGGCGGCAAGCAGCGTGAGCGCGCCGAGGAGCAGCGCGACGGTCGGGAGGAGGTTCAGGTAAAGATTCAGGTTCAGGCGGGAGAGGGAACACCCGGGACGCGGGCCGGTCCTTTGCGGGGAGCCCACTGATGTCGGACGATCCGAACGCCCGGTCTGGCGCCCGGAGCGCGCCTCAGGCCAGGGTGCGCCTGAAGCAGCGTATCGCCGACCATTGCGCCTCATGGCACGAGGGCTCGGTTCGCCTCGTTCAACGATCAGGCAGTGGTCGAAATCCGACATCGTTTCACCCCCCGGCTCGCTGGAGTCAGAGACGTTAAAGGGCCAACCTTCTTTGCGATAAGGAAGGTGATAACGAAGCTCGGAACTAGTCCTAGTTCAGTACTACCAGTTCGGAACTATATGATTATGTGTAGAATATCGATGACTTGGAAAACTTTGTCAAGACCGAATATGCATCAGGCGTATTACCCGCCCTCCCCGATGACCACGGTCATCCTGGTGATGCTGACGTCGTCGAGCGGCGGGAGCGGAAGGGGGCGGCTCAGCGCGCCGATTCGGCCGGGGACGCCCGGGCGTCCAGATCCAGCCCGCCCCCGATCATCAGAATCCAGCCGTCGTAGGTGCGGCTGAGCCCGCCGGACCAGGCGAGGAGGCGGCCGCCCGGAAGGCGCAGGGCGTAGCGACCGCGGACGTCGAGCGACCACGGCCCGTCCGCCGCGGGGCCAAGCGGGCCCAGCCCGCCGAGCCGCTCCTCCCACAGCGCGCCGGTGGCGGCCGCGGGACCGCCCCAGCGCGGCGAGACGGAGAGCGAGAGCCCTCCCTCGTCCGAGGGGCGGCCGACGCTGAGCGTCACGCCCGCGCCGCGCTCCTCGTAGCCGTCGGCGGAGTGGAGCACCAGGATCCGGCCCTGCGCGTCAATGCGGACGGGACCGCGTGCGGCCCGGAACCTGCCGGCCACCTCGATACCCGATCCCGTCTGGCCCGCGCCGCCGTCCCGCCGCGCGCTCGCCTCGCCGAACAGCTCAATCGCCAGGGGGCCGAGGCGCCGCGTCGAGGACGCCAGTTCGACGCCCAGACGCTGCTGGTTGACCGCCGCGCTGCGGCCGTCGACGCTCTCCCCGCCCGCCCCGGTCGCGAGCCGCGCCCACGCCGCGTCGGCCCGCAGCCCGAACCTTGCCGTCAAGCGGCGGCGGACCTCGACGAGGCCGAGCCCCAGGCCCAGACCGCTCTCGCCCACGCGCCCCGTCGCCCGCGCGTTCTCCGCCGATCCCCGGCCCCCGCCCACCATCGTCCACACCGATGTGGCCCCGTCCGACCAGCGCAGGTAGGGATGCACGGCCGTCAGCGAGGTCTCGAGGCGCCCACCGGCCGTGCCGGCATGCCAATCGCCCCCGCCACGGCTTCTCGACACCGCCACGCCCGCGAGCCAGCGCGCGCCGAGCGCGCGGTCGAGCCCGGCCCAGCCCGTTCGCAGGTCGCCATCATAGCCGGACGCAGGCGCCAGATCGCCAGCGAACGCCTGGAGGTCGCCCTGTCCCCAGAGCCGCCAGCGCCCGACGCCGGCCGCATCCTGAGCGCCGGGTTCGACGCCGGCCGCATCCTGAGCGCCGGGTTCGACGCCGCCCCACGCGAACAGGAACTCCGTGCCGCCGCCACTCGCCCCGAGGTCTCCCATGCCGCCGAGGCCGTTCAGGCCCTGTGACGCCGCCAGATGGCCCGGCGCCGTCCAGCCAGAGGGACCTGGAGGTCGGCCCCGACCCCGTCCATCGGCGGCGGCCCACTGAGCCAGCAGACGCTCCACCGCCTCGCGAACGCCCGCCCCATCCAGCGGGATCGAGCGTCCCCCGACCGTCAGCCGCGACCGCTCGTCCGCGCCGCCCGGCGCCACCCGGCGGCCCAGCGTCATGCGCGCGCTCGCCACGTGGGCGCGCGCCATCGCCGCCAGCGTCTCGTCGAGCACCGCACGCACCATCCGGTCGCTTGCGTTCACCGCGAAGGACTGCGCCGCGGAGAGGCCGCCCGGATCGCGCGCCGTCACCTCCACCGATGCCTCGCCGTATCCCAGAGGTGTCAACGTAAGCATCGAACCCGCCACGGACACCGTCGCCACGCCCGGATCGGATGACACGGCATAGTACGTCAATTCGTCCCCGTCCGGATCCTCAAAGTAGGATGTCAGGCCGAGCGCAACCGGCGCGCCGCCCTCGTCGAGCGCCTGGTCCGGGATCGCGCCCGCCGCCACGGGCGCATCGTTCACCGACGAGACCGCCACCACGACCTCAGCCTCCGCCGTTCCGCCGTTACCGTCGGCCACCGTGTACGTAAACCGGTCCGAGCCGTGCCAGTCCGCCTCGGGCGCGTACTCGACACCGCCGGACGCCGCGATCCGCGCCGTCCCGTGCGCGGGAGCCGTGACCGACTCGACCCTCAGCGCGTCGCCCTCGACGTCCGTGTCGTTCGCCAGCACGTCGATCAACACACGCTCGTCCTCGGCCGTCGCCGATGTGTCGGCCGCCGCCACGGGCGCGTAGTTCACCGACGAGACCGCCACCACGACCTCAGCCTCCGCCGTCCCGCCGTTGCCGTCGGAAACCGTGTACGTGAACAGGTCCGAGCCGTTATAGTCCGCCTCGGGCGCGTACTCGACACCACCTCCCGCCGCGATACGCGCCGTCCCATGCGAGGGAGCCGTAACGGACTCGACACTCAGCGCGTCGCCCTCGATGTCCGTGTCGTTCGACAGCACGTCGATCAACACCGGTTCGTCCTCGGCCGTCGCCGACGTGTCGGCCGCCGCAACGGGCGGCTCGTTTACGTTCACCACCTCGACGACCACCGGCGCCAGCGCCTCCGCGCCGTGGGCATCACGGGCGCGAACGGTCAATTCGTACCGGCTCGGCTCCATCTCGTAGTCTTCGCCCGGACCCACGTACGTCACTGCGCCGTCCCCCGCCCCGACCGCGAACAGATCTCCGGCGCTCGACGCCAGCGCATACGTCACTTCGTCTCCGTCCGGGTCATCGGCGACCACCGCGCCCAGCGTCACCGGGCGGTCCCGCCCGGACTCGTTCTCCCGTAGCTCGAACGTGTAGGACGGCGCTCCGAACGCAGGAGGCGCGTTCACGACCTCGATGGACACCGTGGCCGATGCCGTCCCGTCCCGGCCGTCGGAGACCTGCACTTGGATCGTGACGGGTCCGGTCTCGGCCGGAGCCCGCCAGCGCGCCGCCGCCTCGTCGGCCGGTCCCGTGAAAACGCCCCGTGGCGCGCTCCAGGCATACGTCAGCGCATCGCCGTCGGGGTCCGAAGCCTGCGCGGTCAGCCGAGCCTCCCCGCCCGGCCCGACCCGGCACGGGTCGCACGAAACGGACACCGTCGGCGCGCGGTTCGGCGGATCGTCGTCGCCACCGACACCGCCACCACCACCATCGCCACCACCACCAACGCCTCCTCCACCACCGCCATCGCCACCTCCGCCGCCATCGCCGCCACCACCACCGCCATCGCCGCCACCGCCGCCACCGCCGCCACCATCACCGCCACCATCACCGCCGCCGCTGTCGTCGCCACCACCGCCGCCGTAGCCGCCACCACCCCCGTCGTCCCTAATCCTCACCTCCACCGAGCTTGGGTTGCCCGCCGTCACCAGCGACGGCAGTTTGTCCGTGTCCAGCGCCACCGTGAACGTCTCGTCAGCGGTGTCGATGTCCTGTAACGTCGTAACCATGCCCGTGCCGGTCGTCGACCCGGAGATGATCGTGATGCTCGACAGCGAGCCGTAGTCCTCCGGCTCGGCCGACCCGCTCGACAGCGTCAGCGGGATCGTCACCGCGCTCGGCAGCGTCCACGAAAGCCGCGCCGTCACCGTCACCGGGGAACCCTCCGTCACCGGGTTCGGCGAGGCCGAAAGCGAGACCGTGGGTGGCCCCGTCGCACGCTGCCGCGTGATGGTCACGGTGTAGTCCTTCGCCGTGGTGCCGTCCTCGGCGGTGACCTCGACCGTGATTGCGTTCGAGCCCATCGAGAGCGCGATGGCGCCGCTCGCCGAGCCGCTGGCGACCGTCGTCAGGCTCGACCCCTTGCCCACCTTTACCGTGGCGCCGGGGTCGTTCACCGTCGGGGTCAGCTTCGCGTGGGTGATGGAATTGGCCACCGACGCCGTGTACGACGTGATGCCCGAGGCAAACGTGCCGATGTTCAGCGCATAGAACAGGCCCGTCGCGCTCGTGCTGCTCGACGCCGTCAGGCCGGACAGGGTCGCGTCGGCGGACCGCGTCTGCGGGGTCTGCGCGCAGGACGTGCCGATGCTGAGGGAGACCGGGGTGCCGTCGGTCCAGGTGAGGCCGTGGTTGGTCCAGTAATGAGAGGCGATACCGAAGATCGAAAAATCAAACTCGGCCGAGCCGACACAGAACTTGTGCTCCCGAAGCGCTAGACTCGCTGCTGTCGACAGAGTAACGAGAAGAGGTCCACTTCTCCTGACACTAATGTTAAGGAAGTGATACGATTGACCGCCGACTGTGAAGCTGTTGTCCGTCAGCTGCGTATCGCACTCAGACTTGCTCCCGCAACCGATTCCCCCTACAACTTCCACCGGCGTCAACGTCGCCGACCAGACGTTCGATGAATTCTGCCGGGCCGAGGGTGTGCCGTTACCGGTAATGAACGCGGAGCGAACGTTGCCGGGTTCCGTCAGCGCTTCTACTGTCCGGGGTGCAAGCGGCGAGAGCGCGCCAAGCAGCAGCGCGAGTGCGGGGAGGAGAGGGGAGAAGCGGCGGCTGGAGCGCCCAGTGACCGGATCAGGCCGCACGCAGCCTCCCGGTGGAGCCTTCAGGCTCGGCTCGTTTAACGCTCAGATCGCAGGCGATAACCATCAACGTGACAAGTTCACTTCGGACTTGCTGGAGTCGAATAGGTAAGCGTGCCAAGGTTGCTGCCCGAACATGCCGCTGTCAAAGCCGGACCGCGGTCAACGCGATGATGTCGGCGCTGCTCGACCAGCCAGATTCAGTCGCAGCCATCGCCTGTGCTGGGCGAATCGTGGCGTCACCGAGCGATAAGGAAAGTGATATCGAAGCTCAAAACTACATTTGAGTGTGTGATATTCAATACTTGGAGGACTTTGTCAATACCGAATATTCATCAGACGTATTACTCCCCCTCCCCTCTGACCACGGTCATCCTGGTGATGCTGACGTCCTCGCGCGGCCGGGACTGGTTCGCGGGAACCTCGGATATGGCGTCGGCCACTTCCTGTCCCTCCACGACCTGGCCGAAGATGGTATGCCGGCCGTCGAGATGGGGCGTGGGCACTACCGTGATGAAGATCTGGCCGCCGTTGGTGTTGGGGCCGCGGTTCGCCATGGCCAGGCGGCCGGGCTGGTCGAAACGCAGGTCCTCGTGGAACTCGTCATCGAAAACGAACCCGGGGCCTTCCCGGCCGGTGCCGGTCGGATCGCCGGTCTGGATCATGAAGTCCGGAATGACCCGGTGGAAGAGAATGCCTTCATAGTAGGGCGTGCCGGTCATGGCCGCGCCGGTTTCCGGATGGGTCCACTCCCGCGTGCCTTCGGCCAGGCCGGCGATGATGTCCACGGTCATCGGCGCCTTGTCGTGAAAAAGCTCGCATTTGATGGTGCCCAGGGTGGTTTCGATAATCAGCATGTTTGCGGGTTCTCCGCTGGTTTCAGGTTGGTCGGTCGATTCGCCGCAGGACGCGGCTATAATCAACAGGGAAAAAGCGGCCGTCCATAGTACCGGTTTACGCATCTTGCGCCTCCACTGACTTGAAATGATGGTTTGCCCTTGTTTATCCGTACCGGGGTCAGACCGCGGGATGCCCCGCGTCCGTCCCGCCGGCGGAAACCACCGGTTGTCGGCTGCGATAGGGCAGGTTGTGACTCTTCCGGTACTCCCACCGGAGCCGGTGGTCTTCCTTCTCCGTGGATATGAAATCCCAGGGCAGCGACCGCGCGTCCGCCATGTCCCCGAGATAACGGGAGATATCCGTCTCCGTTTCCGCCGCCGCGCGCTTCCAGTCGCCGTCCCGCCGCGCGGTCTCCATCAGAAAGCCGCTCAGTTCCCGGCCGCCGCGGGACAGGATGGCCTCGAAGTACGCGGACTTGAGGCTCTCGTGCTTGACGTCCACCCCGGGCGTGCCGCGCAGGGCCTTCTTGATGCGGTTCAGCTTGCGCTTGACCTCCCGCGGAGACGCCATGGGACTCCACTGGAAGGGCGTCAGCGCTTTCGGCACGAAGGGATTTATGCTCAGCCTCAGCCGGCCGCCCGGTTCGCCGAGGGCCCGCTGAAGCCGGGCCAGCCGGCGCGTCATCTCGATGAGTTCCTCGATGTCCCCGTCGGTCTCCGTCGGCAGGCCGACCATGTAGTACACCTTGAGGTGCTTGATGCCCTTCTCGAGTATCCTTCGGGCGCCGGTCAGGATCTCCTCCGAGGATATGGGCTTGTTGATCGCCTTGCGGAGCCGTTCCGAACCGGCCTCGGGCGCGATGGTCATGGTGCGCAGCCCCGTCTTCAGCATCAGGCGCAGCAGGCTGTCCGGGACCAGGTCGACCCGGACCGAAGAAACCCCCACGCGAAGCCCGGTTTCTTCCAGGCCCGCGCAGAGTTCGTCCAGGTAGGGATAGTCGCACATGGCCGAGCTCACCAGGCCCACCGCTTTCAGCCCCTCCTTGCCGTCGCGCGCCAGGGACGCGTTCTTCGATCGGATGACGTCGAGTATGGTCTCCGGCTTCAGTGCGCGGAACTTGGGATAGACATAGCTCACGGCGCAGAACCGGCAGCGGCGGGGACACCCGCGGGAGATCTCGATCAGCAGCATGTCGCCGAACTCGGTGTCGGGCGTGAGGACGGCGGAATGGGCGGGATAGTCCTCGAAGTCGCGCACCTGCTGCTTGGCGATCCGGCCGGCGGGCGCCGGTTCCGCTTCGGCCGGCGCAACATCGCATCCGGACTCCGCGGCCGGCACAGCATCGCATCCGGACTCCGCGGCGGGTCCGGCGACAGGCGGTCCCGCCAGGTCCCCCGGGGAAGCCGCCTGCATGGACGGGACATACATGCCCGGCAGCGTCAGGGCGCGGGCGAGATGGCGTTCACGGTCCAGCCCCCGGTCCTCGATATAGCGGTCGATATAGGCGTAGGACGCCTCTTCGCCGTCTCCTATGATCATCGCGTCCGCGAAATCGGCCAGCGGCTCCGGGTTGATGTAGGTAATCGCGCCGCCGATCAGCACGACCGGATCGAAACGCGTACGGTCTGCCGCGAAAACGGGCACCCGGGCGAGTTCCAGGATCCGGATCAGGTTCGGATAGTCGTTCTCGAAAGATATGGAGAAGGCCACGATGTCGCACGAGCCGAGCGGCAGGCCGGATTCCAGCGTCACCAGCGGCTTGCGGGACCTGGACAGGTCTTCCAGGTCGGAGGGCTCCGGGAGAAAGGCCCGTTCGCAGACGACGTCGTCCCGATCGTTCAGGTGCCGGTAGATGGTCTGAAACCCCAGGTTCGACATGCCCAGGTAGTAGGTGTTGGGATACACCAGGGCGATTCGAACGGCGGTCCCGGCCTGTTTCTTGTAAATGGTTCCCCGCTCGCGGGCGAGGGTATGTGCCGTGGATCGTTCGATCATGTACCTTTCCGGAAGCGCTGGCCGGCCGCGTGTTCCGGACCAGCCTTGCCCGGCCTGGCCCAGCCCCGATCAGCCAGTCCCAACTCGGCCTGACCGGCCGCCGCCGCCGAACCGGGCCGCTCAATCGTGCCTGCATCCGCTATGGACGGCAAAAATACAGCCCCGGGGGCCGGGTGTCAAGGCTCGCGCCCATGGGAGCGCCCCGGGTTCCGTGCGCGCCGGATAGGCTTGACATGCCGCATCCCGGCGGTTAGCTTTCCGACGAAAGACGACCGATCGCATAACCCCGGATACCGGGAGCGGACCTATGGATTCGATGCGACACCGGAAAACCCGGAAACGGGCGTGGATACCGGCCGGCGCGCTGGCGCTCTGCCTGCTGGCGTTTCCGCGGCAGGATGCCTGCGCACAGCAGGTGGAAGCCGAGATCACGGTGCACCTGGAGGCCCTGCCCATCCTGCACCGCGAGCAGATGGTGGACTTCGGCCGTGCGCTCTCCGACTATATCGAAGAATGGGACTGGCTGGAAGAAGACCTGCCCGAGCCGGTGCACGTGGGGTTCGAAGCCATTCTGGCCTTTCTCGGAAGCGCGGTAAAGACCCAGTACGGCTCGCGCCTGACCGTCTACAGCGGCACCGACCTGAAGTACCTGGACCGGTGGTGGCTGTTCGAGTACGAACGGGAGGACCTGCTCCAGCACGACGATCAACAGTTCCACGCCCTGACCTGGCTGATCGATTATTACGTCCACATCATGATCGGACACGCGCTGGACCGGTACACGGAATTCGGCGGAGACGGCCATTTCCAACGCGCCAACGCCATCGCCCTGGACGGACGGTTCAGCCGGGAGTTCCAGCGGGGCTGGGACGAGCGCCTGGACCTGATCGACGGGATCCTGGCCGATGACTACCGGCCCTACCGCCTGATCCGGAACAGGTATTACCGGGGGCTGGCGGCACAGAAGGAAAACAAGCTGGTGGAGGCACGCACGCTTTGCCGCGAGGCCGTGGATATCATGGCCGAACTCCACGGGAAGAACCCGAGGGACAAGCGGCTGACGGAATTCCTGAACGCCCATTACCTGCAGCTGGCGGACGTTTTCAGCGCGGAATCGCCAACCGAAGTCCCCGATTCGGCCTCCTCCCTGGAAGCCTACGACGTGCTCATGAAGATCGATCCGGAGCACCGGTCGACCTACGAGCAGCACGCGGAGCGGGTGAGCCGGTGATCATTCCGCTTCGTTACGTTCGCGGTGCGGGTGCGGCGGCCGCATCGCAGGGGATTCGGACCGCTTCGTTACGTTCGCGGAACGGTTGCGGCGGTGACCATTCCGCTTCATTACGTTCGCGGAGCGGGTGCGGCGGCCGCATAGCAGGGGAATCGGACCGGGAAGGTCATGCGGGAAGAAAGGCAATGAGAACAACCCATCGCGCACCTGGAAACCTGGTCCTCGGTCTCCTGTTCCTGCTGGCGGGAACCCTCGGGGCCCCGGACGCGCACGGAGCCGAGGGCGAGCCGGCGATCTGGCGCAAGCTGGTCCCGGGGTCGACCACCGTGCACGAGGTCTTTCTCTCGCGCACGCCGCAGATCGTGATCTACGGCAACGGCCTCGTCGTGTTCCGCGACGACGATGCCGGTTCGCTCCACCGGCTGGCCCGGCTGGAGGGAGACGAACTCCCCAAACTGTACCTGGTCATGCAGGGCAGGTTCGGCCTGTCGAGCCTGACCAACGAATGGCTGGATAACGAACTGCCCTACGCCAGGAGCATTCAGGAACCCTATCGCGAAGACAACGACAGGGTGATCATCTGGATCGGACTGCACACCCCGCCGAGCCGGCACACGATCTCGCCCGCGCTGCTCAAGGCCCGTTCCGTCAACGACGTGATCGCCCCGTCGTGGAACGCCATGTACAAGCTCGACCGGTTCCTCGCCGGGTTCACCTATCCCAGGACCGAACCCTACGTCCCCGAACGCGTCGAGATCGCGGTGCAGAAGCTGCCCCGGTACATGGCGGACCGATCCGGCGAAGCGGTGGACTGGCCGCTGGATTCGATCGACCTGGCCGAGGTGAAGGGGAAACGTCCAAGGGGCTACCGCACGCTCTCCGGATCAACGGCCCGCCAGGCCTACCTGCTGCTGACCGAACACCAGGCGGTCCGCTCCGACGGACAGGTATACCTCGTCTGGGTGCGCCCGGTCCTGCTGCCCTGATCGCGGGGCGCGAGGCCGATCCGCCCACCCTTCCGAGCCGCCCTTCTGAGCCGCCCTTCCAGGCCGGCCTGAATCCGCCAGCGTGAGCCGACTGGTCCGCCCCGCCCTGATCGCGGGGCGCGAGGCCGATCCGCCCACCCTTCCACCCTTCCGAGCCGCCCTTCCAGGCCGGCCTGAATCCGCCAGCGTGAGCCGACTGGTCCGCCCCGCCCCGGCCGCGCCCCGCGAGGCCGATCCCCGGCCGGCTCCCCTAGCCCTTCACCGCACCCAGGGCCAGCCCCCGCACCATGTACCGCTGGACGAAGGCGAACACGGCCAGCGCCGGAAGCAGCGCCAGGGTGGCGCCGGCCATCATGCGTCCCCAGTGGATGTCGTACTTGCTGATGAAGTTGTACAGGCCGACGGGCAGGGTGAAGGTGGACTCCGAGTTCAGGAACATCACCGCGAAGAGCAGTTCGTTCCACGCGCCGATGAAGGCGAACAGGAAGGTCGCGATCAGGCCGGGCCGGGTCAGCGGAACGGCCACGCGCAGGATCGCCCCCATCCGGTTGCACCCGTCCACCATGGCGGCCTCTTCCAGTTCCGACGGGACGCCCGCGAAGAAGCCCTGCATCATGAGCGTGCAGAAGGGGATGTTCAGCACGGTATACACGATCATCAGGCTGTAGAGCGTGTTGAGCAGCCCGAGCATCCGGAAGATGATGAAGAGCGGGACGATGAGCACCACCACGGGCATCATCTGGGTCGCCAGGAACACCAGGAGCGTCGCCTTCCGTCCCCGGAACCGGTAGCGCGCGAGGGCGTAGCCTCCCAGCACCGCCACGGTCAGTGTGCAGGCCGAAGCCAGGCTGGCGACCGTGAGGCTGTTGGTGAAGAACCGGGGGATGTCGGTGCGCAGGAAAGCCGCGGCGTAGTGTTCCAGCGTGGGCGCCGACGGGAAGTACCGCAGGGGCCAGACGAAGAGCTCCTTCTCGGGCGTCAGGGAAGTGGCCACCATCCAGTATACGGGGAAGACCGCGAAGAGAAAGAAAGCGCACAGTCCGGCCAGCTTCAACAGGCGGCGGATCGGATGGGTTCGTATCATCGTCCCTGCCTCAGATGGCGGCGTCGTCGCCGTAGAAACGCGTAGCCCGCAGGAAAACGGAGGTGAAGACCAGGGAAACCACGGTCAACGCCACGCCCAGGGCGGCCGAATAACCGAAATCCAGGCCCAGGAAGGCCTTCTGGAACACGTAGAGGGCCAGGGTCCGGGACGCGCCGGCCGGGCCGCCCCCGGTCATGACCCAGATGAGGTCCGCCCAGTTGAATATCCAGATCGCCCGCAGCAGGACCGTGATGACGATGGCCGGCTTCACCATGGGCGCGGTGACGCGCCAGAAGGACTGCCAGGCCGTGGCGCCGTCCATGTCCGCCGCTTCGTACAGACTCGGCGGGATGGCCTGCAGGGCGGCGAAGAGCATGACGGCGAAGAAGGTGACCCCGAACCAGATGTTCGCGAGCACGCAGGAAAGCAGGGCCGTCTCCCCGCGGGACAGGAACCCGACCTTCTGATCCAGCAGTCCGGTCCGGACGAGCAGGTCGTTGACCAGCCCGAATTCCCCGTTCAGCAGCCACGCCCAGATGATGGCGATCAGGAACCCCGATACCGCCCAGGGCGCGAAGACCACGGCCTGGAAGATCCCCCTGCCCCGGAACCGCGTACTGTTGAGCAGGAGCGCCAGGCAGAACCCGAGCAGGAACTGGAAGAACAACGATACGACCACCCCGACCACGGAATTCCAGAGACTCCGCCAGAAGTACTCGTCGTCCAGCATGGCCGCGTACTGGCCCAGCCCCACGAAGGGCGTGTTGAGGGGATCCATGAGCTGGTATTCGCGCAACGAAAGCAGGAACACCGTGGCCATGGGGTAGAACAGGAATCCCGCGATGAGCAGGTAGGCCGGCGCAAGGAGCAGGTAGGGTTCGGCTTTCTTCATGACGCGAGGGGCTGCGAGGAGTCGGACTGGTCGGACAAGCTGGTCAAGCCAGACGGGCCAGACGATCCGGGCGGGCCGGGCGAGCCGGACGATCCGGGCGGGCCGGGCGGGCGGGGCGTATCGGGGCCGTGGCGGTCCACGTAGCGCCGCTGGGCCCGGCCGAGGAAGTCGGCCAGCCGGTCGAGCGTTTCCCGGGGAGACTGCCTTCCCAGGAGCATTCTCTGCTGTTCTTCGGTGACCAGCACCTCGACGAATTCGCCCATTTCGGGCAGGTAGCTCGGGTACCAGTTCTGCAGGAGCTCCGTATCGGTGGCCATGTCCATGAACGGCCGCAGGAATCCCCGGCCGAAATAGGGGTCGTCCATGCCCTGCTTCACCGTCGGCAGCACGCTCGCGTCCTTGCTGTAGGCGACGAGTTGTTCCGGCGACATCATCCATTCGTAGAACGCCAGGGCGTCGTCCGGGTGCCGCGCGCCGCTGGAAATCGAGAGGATCCAGATGTCGTTGGAAGCCACGCGGGCCCGGGGGCCGGCCGGCATGACGGCCGTGACCAGGGTCGATTCGTCCATGCCGTGGTCCAGGCAGGTGCGCACCACTTCCGGGTCCTGTTCGATGCACCCGCAGACCCCGGACCAGAAGCCCTGCACCAACTCGTTGTAGCCCCAGTTCACCGAGTCCGCCGGGGCCAGCCCGTCCTGGTAGATGTCATTCCAGTAGGCCAGCCCTTCCACGTGTTCCGGACTGTTTATGATGCAGTTGTGGTCCCCGTCGAACCATTCGTTCGTACCGGAGAACTCCTCCAGGATGGGCCACCAGGTCCAGAAGCCGCCCCGGGCGCCGCGCAGGGCGTAGCCGTAACGGTTCCGGTCCCGGTCCGTAATCCGCTCCAGCAGACCGCGCCAGCCGGCCCGGGTAACCGCGGGTTCCAGCCCCTGCTCGTCCAGCCACCGCCTGCGGTAGAACATGGCCCGCGTCGTCAGTTCCAGCGGCAGCCCGTAGACCCGGCCGTCCTCGATGGCCGTACTGCTCTCGCACCGGAGCAGGCCCGTCCGCGTGAAGGCGTCGCGATGGGGCCACGACGCGTGCCAGGACGTCAGGTCCGCGATGGCGCCCATGGCCCGGAACTCGGCCATCCACTGGCCCGTCGCCGCAATCACGTCGGGCGGGTTGCCGCCGGCGATCATGGTCAGCAGCTTGGCGTGCCCCTGGTCCCAGGGCGCGGGGATCAACTCCACGCGCAGGTCGTCCCGCATGGCCATGAAGCGTTCGGCCTGCCGGGCCAGGGCGAGGTTCTTCACTTCGCCCAAGGGACTGAAGACCGTGACCGTCCTGCGGCCGTCGCCGCCACCGCAGCCCAGGACGGCCGCGCCCGCGACGGCCGCGCCGCCGAGCCGCAGCATGTCGCGCCGGGTAATTCGCCGGGGGTTCCCATCGGTTTTCGCGTGAAAGCGCATCGAGCCGGTCCTGTTGCTATGTGCCGCCCTACACCGGCGGCCTCGGCGTTTCCGGGCCGTGCCGGTCCACGTAGTTCTTCTGCGCGCGGGTAAGGAAATCGGCCAGCCGGTCGAGGGTCTCCCGGGGCGACTGCCGCTTCAGCAGCATTTTCTGGTGCTCCTCGGTCACCCGCACTTCGAGAAACTCGCCCATCTCGGGCAGGTAGTTGGGATACCAGTTCTGAATGATGGCCGGATCCGTGACCATCTCCACGAAGGACCGGTAGAGACCCTGTCCGAAGTGGGGGTCCGCCATGGCCTCCGCGAAGGGCGGGATCATGTTGACGTCCCTGCAGTACCGAAGCCGCTGTTCGGGCGCCATCAGCCAGGCGAGAAACGTCCAGGCCTCGTCCTTGTGACGGGAAGCCGACGACATGGACGTATACCCGCCGTCGGACAGGGCCACGCGGGCCCGGGGCCCGGCGGGCATGACCGTGATGGCGAGCGTGTCTTCGTCGAAACCGTGTTCCAGGCAGGTCCGGGCCACCTCGGGGTCCTGTTCCATCGTGCCGCAGAGCCCCGACCAGAACCCCTGGACCAGTTCGTTGAAACCCCAGTTCAGCGAGTCGGGCGGCGCGAGGCCGTCCTGGTAGAGGTCGTTCCAGTAGGACAGTCCCTCCACGTGGTCCGGACCGTTGATCACGCATCGGTGGTCTTCGTCGAACCACGCGTTGGACCCGGCGAATTCCTGGGCGATGGGCCACCAGGACCAGAAGCCGCCCCGGGCGCCGCGCAGGGCGTACCCGTAGCGCTGCCGGGCCGGATCCGTGATCTTCTCGAGGAGCGCGCGCCACTCCTCGCGCGTTTCCGCCGGCTCGAGGCCGTGTTCATCGAGCCATTCGGTGCGGTAGAACATGGAACGGACGGCCACTTCCGTGGGCAGGCCGAACACCTGGTCCCCGTCGAAGGCCATGGTCGAGCGGGTCAGCCTCTTCACCTGCTCCGTATAGCCCTGCAGATGGGGCCAGTCCCGCGTCCACGGGCCGAGGTCCTCGAGGGCGCCCATGGCGCGGAACTCGGTCACCCACCAGCTCGGAATGGTCATGACGTCGGGGGGCGCCCCGCCCAGGATCGCCGTGAGATACTTCGAATGGGCCTGGTCCCAGGGCACCTTCACGTGTTCGATCCGGATGCCGGGATGGAGCTCCATGAACTCGGCGATGAGCGGCTCGAGGGACCGGTGCTTCTCCCGCGTCTGGGCCGTCATGAAACGCACGGCCGTCCGGTCGTCCCGGCTCCCGCCGCAGCCGAGCAGGGCCGCGCCGAGCAGGGCGCCGCCGCCGATTTTCAGGGCGGCGCGGCGGGACAGTCTCTCAGGTTCAGGCGAAGCGGTCATGGGGAATGGACGGGACGTCGTTGCGGCGGCCGCTTTAAGACGCGGCGCCAGGGGTTCTCGCCGGGGTCGGCGCGGCCTACCATTTCTCGAGTTCGAAGGTCATCGCCGCGAAGGAGAGCGGGGGCAGGAAGCACTGTACCCTGCCGCCGGAGACCTTGATTTCCCGGAAGGGCTTCTTGCCGATCAGATCGGGCTGTTCGAACGAATTGGCGGCCTTCGGGTCTTCGCCTCCGGTGAGGATCTCGGCACTGACCAGCGACTCGATCGGCCGGTCTTCGAGCACGATGCGCAGGGGCACGGCGGAGTCCGTGCTGCGGTTCGTCGCAAAGACGTTCAGCACGCGGTCGTTCTGTATCATGGCGGCGTCCACGTAGTTCACCCTGCCGTATTGCCCGCTCCTGTAGCCCGCGCCATCCACGTACGTCCGGAGGGAGGTGCCGTCGCGCCGGCCCGCGTACATCGTGAAGGGGTGGTATATGGACTGCACCAGCAGGTCGTCTCCCCGGGTAATCAGCGGGGCGATGACGTTGACGACCTGGGCGATGTTCGCGATGCGGACCGAATCGGCGTGGCGCACGAAGCTGTTCAGGAAACCGGCCACGACGAGGGCGTCCTCGAGGTTGTAGATCTCCTCCACCAGGTGCGGGGCGAATTTACCCTCTCCGTCCGTTTCGTGGTTCTTGTACCAGACGTTCCATTCGTCGAAGCACAGGTACGCGCGCTTGCCGCTGCGGCGTTTGGCCTGGACGAAGCGGCAGACCGCGTCCATCTCCTCGATCTGCCGGTCGATGGAGTTCGTGACCGCCAGGTAGTCCGGCGTGTCGTCTTCCGGGTTGCCCACGTACCGGTGCAGACTGATGTAGTCGGCGTGGTCGCCCAGGTAGTCGAGGACCTGCCGGTCCCATTCCATGTAGGTGTCGAACATGTCCACGGAGCAGGACCCGCAGGCGACCAGTTCGATCCGCCGGTCCACGTCCTTCATCATCTTCGCGGCCTGCTGGGCCCGGATGGCGTACTGGTCCGCCGGCACGTGCCCCAGCTGCCAGTGCCCGTCCATCTCGTTGCCCAGGCACCACAGGCCCACGTCGAACGGCATCTCCGACCCGCCGTTCACCCGCATATCGGCGTAACTCGTGCCTTCGGGACAGTTGCAGTACTCGACCCAGTTCCGGGCTTCCTCGGGCGTGCCCGTTCCGAGGTTGACCGTGAGCATGGGCTGCCAGTCCATCTTGCGGCACAACCGGATGAACTCGTCCGTTCCGAAGGCGTTCGGCTCCACGCTCTGCCAGGCGAGTTCCCGCACGGTGGGCCGCAGGCTCTGCGGGCCCACGCCGTCCATCCAATGGTAGCCGGATGCGAAATTGCCCCCGGGATACCGCATGACGGTCATGGACTGGCGTTCGAACGCTTCCATGACGTCCTTCCTGAATCCGTCCTCGTCCGCGTGCGCGCAGTCCGGGTCGTACACGCCTTCGTAGACGGCCCTGCCGATATGCTCCAGGAATCCCCCGAAGATCCTGGGATCGACGGGCGCGATCCGGAACTTCGTATGGGCGTAAAGGGTCGTCTGTCGCATACGGGCCGCGCTCCCTGTTCAGCCGTTTCGCGGATCCGGCCGTTTCGCGGATCCAGCGGTTTCTCAGATCCGGCGGTTTCGCGGAACCGGGCCGTTTCTCGGATCCGGCCGTTTCGCGGATCCGGCGGTTCACCTGTTCCCAATGTACCGCATCTTCTTCTTTACCGCATCTGATTCACTTCGTCTGCCGGGATGGCACTACCTGGGCCGTGGTCTTGTAGTGCACCTTCGCTACGCCGCGCAGCTTCTCCGCGCCATGGCGCCCGACATATTCCCTGGCGGCGGCAACGACCGGCGCGCCGGCGCCCTTGGGAAGCGGCAGGCCGGCCTCGTCCGACAGCCTCTCCAGGTACTCCAGGAACCGGTCGCGCGCGAGGATCGAGGCCGCGGCGACGGCCATATAACGCTCGCCCCGGTGTTCCTGGATCAGCTCGATCTCCCGGCCCTTTTTCATGAGCCGGGACCTGATGTAGCTTTCGTTGCCGAACCGGTCCGCCACGGCCAGTTTGCAGGGGGCCGCGTCCAGCAGGCTCTCGATGGCGCGGGCGTGGGCCCAGGCCAGGAGATGGTTGAGGTTCCTGCCTTCCCGCCGGAACTCCTCGTACAGCGTGTTGTACCGCTCCGGGGGAATGATCACCTCGCGGTACTTTTCAACACAGACCCGCCGGATGCCGGCCGCCAGCTCGCGGCACCTCCCGTCGCCCAGCTTCTTGGAGTCCCGGATGCCCAGGGCCGCGAGTTGATCCCTGGACCCCGCTTCCACCAGGACGCCGCCGACCACCAGCGGGCCGAAATAGTCGCCTTTGCCGGACTCGTCCGTGCCGACGTGGGGAAGGGGCAGTTTCCGCGTCGTCTCGCCTGCCGGTCCACCGCCATGTTCCGCGCCCGGTCCCGCCGGATCGCCCGCAAAGGGCGACAGGACGTGCTCGATCACCCGGAGCAGGTGTTCCCCCCGGCCCTGGACCATCAGGGTCCCTTTCCGGTACTGCTTGAGGACCAGCCGTTCTCCCTCGTCTTCGAAGACCAGCACCCAGTCGCACCAGTCCTCGGTCCGGCGTTCCGCGGGACCGAGCCGCTCCAGGGCCTCGAGGATCCCGCGCCGTTTGCCGGCGTCGGGGACATCGTATCTGCGGGATACGGGTTCCGGTCTCTCTCGGCTCATCGAATTCCGCGCATCGGGTTGTACCGGACCGCGCATCGGGTTGTACCGGGCTGCGCATCGGGTTGTACCGGGCCGCGCATCGGGTTGTGCCGGACCGCGCATCGGGTTGTGCCGGACCGCGCGCCGGATTGTACCGGGCCGCGCATCGGGTTGTACCGGGACGCGCCGGCCGGCGTACGGCCGCGTACCCGGTGACGCTAGGCGGGATCGTCGCCGGACGGCCACGGAATCGGTATGTTCAGCCGCTCCAGCTTGGCTTCGAGTTCATCCCGCTCCCTGCTGCGGCGCCGCTTTCCGGACTTCGACATGAACCGGTACTTCACCAGCAGGCTGTTCACTTTCGCATCGTCTCCCCCCTGGATCGCCCGGATGATCTCCCAGTCCAGGTGGGTCAGCTGCATGGCGTTCACGCTGTAATCGAGGAAGGCCTGCCACGCCAGGGGACACCAGGCGGACACGATCCGATGCCCGATCAGGTGGGCGTACTGCCGGATCTCCCACTGGGCGTGATCGTCCATGCGCAGGAGCAGAAACCGGAGCAGGTTCAGCAGGTTCACCTTCCAGTACGCTTCCGTGTACGTGGAAAGGGGAAGGTCCTTCCGGGCCTGCTCCCGGGCGATGCCGGCCGCGATACGTTCCTCGTAGCGGGTCCGGGCCGACTCCTGGAGCTCCCGTTCCTTCTCACTGAAATAGGCGCCCTGTTTCTCATCGACGAAATCACCGCTGCCCTGGCGGTTGCCCTCCGCCTGGAACCGCCAGGCATCGGGGGACGTCGTCTGGGTCGCGTCGATCGCCAGCGAGTAGCGGGTGCTGTATTCGTTGACCGAGGCCGTCCGGTGGCGGATCCACTGCCGCCAGCAGTCCATGGGCACCCGCAGGTGGAACTTGATGTCGCACATCTCGAACGGGGTGGTGTGCTGATGCCGCATGAGGTAGCGGATCAGCCCCCGGTCCTGGTGGACCTGCCGGGTACCGGCGCCGTAGGAAACGCGGGCGGCCTGCACGATGGAATGGTCGCTGCCCATGTAGTCCACGACGCGGACGAACCCGTCGTCGAGCACCTTGAAGGGAACGCCCAGCATCTCGTCCAGTTCGGGAACGACCGGCCGGTCGAGACGTTGGGCTTCGATCTGCTCGGGTACTTCGGGTTCTTCGGACACGGCATCCCGTAGTTTTGGGAGACAGCTTTAAAGGGAAGAGTACGACGTCCGTTCCGGGTTTCAAACCGGAGTTTATCCCGCGGTATGGACAACATGACGTTAACCGGGCCGGGCAGGTCTGTCAAGGCCTTTTGTGGGCCGCGCCGAAGGGTCCCGGACCGCCGTTTTTATCGTTGCGCGTGTCACCCGTCAGGTTATCTTCTGGTGCGTATACACCCGCCGAACAGACCAGGTTTCACAGCCGCCGGGGAGGTGCTCCATGGCCGAAGCGCCGGCCTTTTCGACCATGAGCGAAGAGGAGCAGTACCTGTACGACCTGCAGGGGTTCCTACATGTCCGGGGATTCCTCAACGGGGTCGAAGTACAGGCGATGAACGAAGCGCTCGACGCCAATCCCGACCGGCTCGGATCCTACGACGGGCCCAACGAGCTCAGCGGCGACTGGCGGGGCAGGCCCTTCGAGGGAACGCAGTCGCCTTTCCGGCACTACGAGGGCATGCTCACCTGGCCGCAGCCGTGGTGCCGGCCCTTCCGAGACCTCCTGGCCCATCCGAAGATCATTCCCTACCTCAACACCCTGTTCGGGCGCGGCTGGAAGCTCGACCACGGCGTCGACGTGCTGATCGCCGAAGCAGGTTGCGAGGGACTCAAGATCCACGGCTCCGGCAACGCGACCTTCAACGGGTCCCGCTACTACCACTACCACAACGGACGCATGCGCTCCGGCCTGATCGTGTGCCAGTTCGCCCTGTCGGACGTGGAACCCGGCGCGGGCGGACTCTGCGTCATCCCGGGCAGCCACAAGGCCAACCTGACCTGTCCCGAGGATATCCTGACCTGGGAGGCCAACCGGGAACTGGTCCATCACATCGTCCAGAAGGCGGGCGACCTGGTGATCTTCAACGAGGCCACTGCCCACGGCACCCTGCCCTGGCGCGGCAAGCACGACCGGCGGGTCGCCCTGTACCGGTATACGCCCAAGTACCTCCACTACGCCGGCGGTATCTACGAAGCCACGCTGCCCGAATGGACCTCGGAGCTCACCGAGGCGCAGCGGGCCGTTCTGGAGCCGCCCTATATCTACCATCACCCCCTCGTGGAGGACGACGGCGAAAACGTGGTGCGGCCGCGCCGGGAGGGCGAGTGATGGTTGATTTCTAGACAAGGACCGGAATTTCGACTGAATGCGTATATGTAATCCCGTCCTACCGGCGGCGGACTGGAGGCAGCATTGACTGACAAATTCACCAGGTGGGACCCCGTGGACCACCTGCACAATGACGAAGACGCGCGTCTCTACCTGGAAGCATGCGCGAAAGAGGATCCGGGAGATGGCAGCCTGATCCGAGCCGCTTTGAATGATATAGCCCGATCGGGAAATATGAGTTGGCTTGCCCGTGAGATTGGAATGAGCCGGGAGGGGTTGTACAAGGCCCTGTCGGAAAACGGTAATCCGGCATTCTCCACGGTAGTTCGTATTGTACGCGCCCTGGGACTTCAATTGCGATTTACGGTGTAGACAATTTTGTAGCTGCTTTGTACAACGTCTTAAAATGAAACCAGAATTCGAGTAATCCGATCGGAAAGTCGAAATGTACAACCTACAAGGCAAGACCGCGCTGGTCACCGGCGCGGGCGGGGAACGGGGCATCGGCCGGGCCGTCGCCACGCGGCTCGCCCGGGAAGGCGCCGACGTCATCGTCAGCGACCGGGTCGCCAACCCTTATCCCGGAGACTCGCCGGAATGGAAGGGGCTGCCCTCGGTGGTCGGGGAGATCGAGGCGGCGGGGCGCGGCGCCGAGGCCATCCTGGCCGACGTCTCGCAAGCGGACCAGGTGGAAAGCCTCGTAACCGGGGGGATCGACCGGTTCGGCCGCATCGACATTCTCGTGAACGGCGCCGGCTCCCTGCCGGGCAAGGACCGGGTCCTCGTGGTCGATATGGAAGAAGAAGCCTGGGACAAGGAGATGAACGTCAACGCCAGGGGCGTATTCCTCATGTGCCGGGCCGCGGCGCGTCACATGATCGAACGGGGCAAGGGCGGAAAGATCATCAACATCGCCTCCACGTCGGGCAGGATCGGACGAAAGCGGTTCTCCGCCTACTGCGCTTCCAAGGCCGCCATCATCCGGTTCACCCAGGCCCTGGCGCTGGAACTCGGTCCCCACGGGATCAACGTCAATTCCGTGTCGCCCACCGCGGTCGATACCGAGCGCGTGGGATTCATCGCCGAGGCCGTGTCCGATGGCGCCGTCCAGGCCGAATCGTGGAAGGACAGCGAGGCCCACAAGGAATTCATACAAGAAAAGACGGCAATCTCGCCCCTGGGACGAGTGGCCCGGGCAGAGGACGTTGCGCAGACCGTCGCCTTCCTGGCCTCGCCGGAATCGGACTACCTCACGGCCGTGGACCTGGTGGTGTCGGGCGGAGCGGAGATCTTCTGACAGACGGCGCGGGCGGAGATCTTCTGACACGCGGCGCGGTACGCCCGGACGTGCGGCACGTCAGACCGTCGCGTCACGCCCGGGCGGCGCCCCGCCTTCGTTTGCGGCGCCGGCTACCTCAGTAAAAGGAACCTGCATGACCTCTCGAAAACCCCGGCTGGACGGCAAGGTGGCCGTCGTGACGGGCGCGGGCACGCAGAGCGAAGTGCCGGGCACCGGGCAGGCGACCGCCGTGCTCCTCGCCCGGGAAGGCGCGAAGGTGCTGCTGGCGGACCGAAGCGGGGAGAACGCTGAAAAGACCCTGGCCGTCATCGAGGAGGAAGGGGGCACGGCGTCGGTCTTCACCGGGGACGTGACCCGGTCGGCGGACTGCCGGGCCATGGCTGAAACCGCGGTAGGGCGCTACGGCGGTCTGCACGTCCTCTTCAACAACGTGGGGCTCAGCTATCCCGGCACGGTGGTGGACGTGCGCGAGGAGCACTGGGACGAGATCATGGAAGTGAACGTCAAGGCCATGATGCTCGCGAGCCGGTACGCCATACCGGCGATGATGGATTCCGGGGGCGGTTCCATCATCAACGTGGCGTCCGTCGACGGTTTCCGGAGCGGGTGGTCCTACAACGTCGCCTACGAAACGTCCAAGGGCGGGGTCATCGCCCTGACCGTCAACATGGCGGTGCAGCACGGCCGGGACGGGATCCGCGTGAACTGCATCGCGCCCGGCCACCTGCACGCGTCCTTCACCGCCGGTCTCTCGGACGCCCACCGGGAACTCCGGCGGCGCTCCACGCCGCTGGGCACCGAGGGCACGGCCTGGGACGTGGCCCACGCGGCCGTCTTCCTGGCCGGCGAGGAGTCCCGCTGGATCACGGGGGTCACGCTCCCGGTCGACGCGGGTTCCTCCATCGCGCTGCCCCTGTCGGTCCTGCCCAGGGACGAGGGCGGGATCCTTCCCGACAGCGGGAGTGCGCGGTTCTAAACGACGGCGACCGCCCGCCTTCACTCCGGCAGGTAGGCCGTCGGCGCCATGGCGTCGATATCGGTGGCCACGTCGACGACAACCGGTCCGTCCGCCGCGATCGCTTCTTCAAGCGCCGGCCGGATCCCCGACGGTTCCTCGACGCGTATCCCCTTGCACCCCATGGACCGGGCCACGCCGGCGAAATCCACGTCCTCGAAGACCCACAGGTCGTCCGACTCCCGGTCCCGCCCGCCGTGCGCCCCTTCGTACCCGCCCCGGCACTGGTTGAAGGACCGGTTGTTGTTGATCACCGTGACGGTGTCGATACCGAACCGGGCGGCCGTTTCCAGTTCTCCCAGGTGGTACCAGAACCCGCCGTCGCCGGTGAAGCAGATGACGGGACGGTCCGGCGCGGCGCACTTGGCGCCCATGGCCGCGGGGAAGGCCCAGCCCAGGGACCCGGCGCAGCGCAGGTACGTCTGCCCCGGTTTCGTGATCTCGATCATGGCGCCGGTCCACATGCCGGCGTGGCCCGTGTCCGATACGAGGATGGCGTCCGGCGGCAGGAGTCCGGTGATTTCCCGGCAAAGGCGCTCGGGACGTATCGGCACGGCGCCGGAGCCGAGCAGCCCGTCGAATTCGGCCCGCCAGGCATCCACGAGCGACCGTACCCTGCCCGTCCACGCCGGTCTTTCCGGCACGGGATCGACGGCCTCGGCCAGGCGCTCCAGCGTCGCCTTCGCGTCGCCCTGGATGGCGACTTCGGCGGGATAGTTGCGGCCGATCTGGGAGGGGTCCACGTCGATCTGGACGACCGGCGTGCCCGGCCGGGGGATCTGCCAGAAATGGGTGACCTGGCCTCCGGTGTGGCTGCCGACGAAGATCACCAGGTCGGCCTCCGACACGATCTCGTTGGCGCATTTGCGCGAATAGGAACCCACGACCCCCGCCGACAGGGGATGGTTCTCGGGGATCGCGCCCTTGGCGTTCAGCGAGGTCGCCACCGGCAGAGAGAGCTTCTCCGCCAGGCGGACCACCTCGGCCTGCGCGCCGGACGCCGCTACCCCGCCCCCGGCGACCAGGACGGGGCGCCCGGCCCGCGCGATGCGTCGCGCCGCCTCCGCGATGCGGGCCGGCTCGGGTTCGGGACGGAAGGCCGGGTACCGGCGGAACGTCGGCTCTACGGTCACCTCGGCGTCGAACTTCGACCCGGCCGCGAGATCCCCGGCCAGGCCCATGAAGTCCAGGTGGACCGGACGGGGCGCGCCCGTGGTGGCCTCGCGGAAGGCCTGGCGCAGCAGGAGCGGGACCTGTTCCACGCCGTCCACGTAGGCATTGAACTTGGTGACCGGGTCGTAGAGGGGACGGTGATCGATCTCCTGGTAGGCCTGCCGGTAGAGATAGTGGGGCATCCAGCGGCCCGTCAGGGCGATGACCGGCGAGCACGCGAGCCAGGCGTCCTGGAGGCCGGCGGCGAGGTTGGCCGCGCCCACGGACTGCGCCATGGCGATGCCGGGACCCCGGGCGGCCCGCGCGTAACCGTCGGCCATGTACGCCGCGGCCTTCTCGGAATGGCACCTGATCCGCCGGACGCCCAGTTTCTCCAACTCCACGAGGGCGCCGTCCAGAATGTAGGGCACGTGGAAGACGGCCCTGATCCCGTAGCCGCGCAGCATTTCCGCGATGAACCGGAAACCGGTCGTTTCAGCCATCGGGTGTTCCTTTAACTGTCGTTCTACTAACTGTCGTTCTACGACCTGATCTGTCTCTAAGCGTTTTTTCGCAAAAAACAATTAGTCCAACAAAACCCGGCAGGGTCCGCAGGGACCAAAGGGTGATACCGGGCCGCAGGGACCAGAGGGGCCGCCGGGACACGAACACTAATGCGATGCCGAGTACACCGCCTCACAGGATCCGCGGGAGCCTGCCGGTATTCCTCCTGCGGATCCCGTAGCCGCGCAGCATTTCCGCGATGAACCGGAAACCGGTCATCGTCTCATGCGAGGCCTTGTATTACCTGGGCCGCGGCATGCGGTAACCTATGCGAGATTCGGTAAAGATATATTTCAGGTTTCCGGCTTCCTCGCCCAGCTTGTGGCGTAGTTTCTTGACCATGGCGCGCACGACCCGTACGTCCCCGGAATTCCTGGACTGCCATACTTTCTTCAGCAGCTGATCGTGGGATACCGCCCGGCCGGCCTGGGTCGAAAGAACCTCGAGTATATTGAACTCGGTGACCGTCAGGTACAGCTGCCTGCCTCCCAGCTCCACGCGTCTCTCATCGTAGTCGATGACCAGATCTCCAACCCGGTAGGGCTCGGGAGGTCGTGCATGCCTGCGCAGCGCCGCCTTTATCCTGGCAATCAGTTCGGTGTCCGAGAAAGGTTTCACGATGTAATCCGCCGCGCCGTGCTCCAGGGCCCTGGCGATCGTATCGTCCCTGCCGAAAGCCGACAGGAAGATCACGGGCAGTTCGTAACTCGCCTGCAGCCTCCGCATGAGTTCGATGCCATCCGTGCCGGGCAGCATCAGGTCAAGCAGTATGAGATGGGGTCTTCGCGCCTCGATCAGCCTTCCCGCCTGCTCCGGATCGCCGGTCACAAGCGGTTCGAATCCCGCATGCTCCAGCACGTTCCGTATATACCCCATGAACTGGGGATCGTCATCCACCACGAGGATGAGGGGCTTCTGATCGCCGGGGCGCCCCGGGCGAGCCGACCGGGTTCCGGTCCTGCCCGCGACCGGGACCTCATCCTCCTCAACGGTCGGCAACGTAAACGTAACCCGGGTTCCCATGCCCGTCCCGTTGCTTTGAGCCCAGATGCGGCCGCCATGGGCTTCGATGAGGCCCTTGCAAATGGCCAGGCCGAGACCGGATCCGAGTCCGCGCCCATTGCCTCCGGCGTACTTCCTGAACAGGTACGGCAGGCGCTCGGCCGCGATGCCGACCCCCTCGTCGATGACCGACACGACCACATCATCGTCCTTCACTGCCGCTTCCACCCTGATGGCCCCGGATTCCGGCGAATGCCGCGCGGCGTTGGAAAGCAGATTCCCGAGGACCTGCAGTATGCGCTGCTGATCGACCCGCACCCTGGGGAGTTCTTCCGGCAATTCGATCTGCGTGGAAGTCCTGTGGCCGCCACCCAGGAAAATCTTCCTGGCCTGGTCCACGATTACCCTCAGATCCACCGGTTCGGGGGACACCGAAAGCGAGCCCGTCTCGATGTGCGCCGCGTCCATCAGGTCGCCGATCAGCTTGCTCATGTGATCGGCCTGCTCGTTGATCACGCTGAAGAACTGCTGCGATTCGGCGGGATGGAGAATGGCCGAGGATCCCATTGCGGTGGTGGCGCATCCCTTGATGGAAGCCAGGGGGGTTCTCAGCTCGTGGCTCACCACGGAAAGGAACTCTGCCCGCTGCCGCTCCAGCTCCTCGAGCGGCGTCATGTCCTGCAGGGTGACGACGACCGTGGCGACCTCGCCCGCTTCGGTCAGGATGGGGGTGGCGTTGACCAGCAAGGTGACCCTTCTTCCGTCCGAATCCTCCACGAGGATCTCCTCCGCGCGTATGGCCGTGGCCTCCCGCAGCATACCCACGAGCGTGGATTCATTGAGATCGATTTCCCGTCCGTCCGCCCGCCGGATGCGCACGACTTCGATCAGTTCCGCCATCGAGCGTCCCTGCATGCACAGGTCGCCCATAAGGCGGTGCGACTCCCTGTTGTGGGACACGATCCGGCCGCTCCGCGCGTCAAACACCACCACACCCACCGGCGAGGTGTCGATCAACGCCTCCAGGTCGGCCCTCGCCTGCTGTTCGTCCCGGTGCGTCCGGGCGTTGGCAATCGCCGCCCCGGCCTGCGAAGCGAACAGCGACAGCGACTCCCCGTCCTCCTCCGCAAACTCCTGTCCACCCGCCTTGTCAAACAGGTAGAAGTATGCGACCTGTATGCCCTGGTGACGTACGGGTATACCCAGAAAACTCCGTGCCATCATCGGGTGCCTCGGCAAACCGAGCGCCTTCAGGTGAGACGAGAGGTTCTCGAGCCTCAAGGGCTGAGATACCTCTCTCAGGTAGTGCCACAGCCTGGCGCCGTCGGGCAGTTCCAGGAGTTGCCGGTGTACTCCGGAACTCAAGCCATGGGTGACGAACTCCTTGAACCGGCCTGACGCATCCGTGGTGGATATCCCGCCGTATCCTGCTCCCGTCAGCGCGCAGGCGCTCGCCACGACCTCCTGGAGGACGGTGTTCACGTCAAGACTCTCGCTGATGCGCAGGCTGGCCTCGCTCAATCCGGCAAGCCGTTCCGTAAGCCTTTTGACTTGAGCTTGCGCCTGTTTTTGGCCGGAATCCGCCATGTACCCACCTCCATTCGATTTACCAGGGCTTGCCGGATTCCCGCGGATCAATCGCCAAACCCGAAGCCCCTCGCGGTCTCCGCTTCCAGTCGATCCGTCAGCTACATCGATCCGTCAGCCGCCTCGATCCGTCAGCCGCCTGGATCCGTCAGCCGCCTGGATCGGTCAGCCGCCCGGATCGATCCAAAAGCCACCGGACACGACTAAGAAAGTGAAGTCACGTAAGGTTATAAACTAATTCATAAAAGTCCCGATACCGTCACAAATATACGCCTTATTTGGTAGATTTCAAGCCCGTTTTCTTCGCATTTTATATCAAAAATTGAACCTTCCCAATCAAGCAGCATTCGAAGGCTGACGCGCCGGGGCATTTCACGGGTGCAGACAGAATCCGCATAGTGCGGCCGCTCCCCGGTGCGTCTGATTTAGGGCGGACCGCGCGCCTTCACCGCCCGCCGTAGTAGGAACCGCTTTCGGCGGTGACCGAAACCAGCGGCGGGCGGTTTCATCGACAGGATCCCCGCGGGCCTGGCCGCGCTGCTGGCGCCGGCCCTGCCCGGGGTGTTCGTCGGCAGCCGGGAGGACTGACCGGTTTTTGCGGAATACAGGAATTGGCTGAGGGAACCCGCAGAAAAAAACATAACCCCCGCGAGCCCTGGGATCAGGGTCTGGCGGGGGTTTTTACTTGATATGAACGGCCTGTGACAGAACCGCTTTTGAATAGCGTGTGAGGCGGCCGGCGTGTTTGGTTACATAATTAATATGATTATTTCTTGTATTAACGTTAAAAACACACATACTTTACTTTTATGAGTATTCAGAGTAGCGAATTTACAATTTGTTAATATATGTCGTTCGTAAGGTTTTCGCAAAACGCGCCAGCCGTTTGATTTGTTTGTTGCTGAAATTCAGATGGCATGGCTACACGTCCGGGAAAATGACTGTCCACCAACTACCCCCCCCCCCGAGTCGGAGCGACCCTTCTTCGATTTGCCGGCGCAAAGCCGCGAGTCGGCGGCCTCCCGTCATGAGCGTCGCGATTCGACGGCGCGCTTCCCGGGACCTGCCGCGGCCTTACGCGCGGGCCGGGCTCCTTTCCCTCCTCGTCCTTGTTCTGGCCGGGCTGGCCGCGGCCCCGCCGGTCTCCGCCCAAACGCCCGTGGTGCAGTTTAAGCGCGGCGTGGATGATTCTACAGGGTTCGCCTTCAATTTTTCTGAGGAAGTACGCAAATCGGGCGACATAGACCCGTTGGTCGTCAGTCCGGCCCCGGCGGCGGACATCACGGTGACGCTGAGTCACACGGCAGGCACGGCGACGGCCGGGACTTCCTGCAGCACAGACGGGGTGGACTACGTCCCGCCCACGTCGGTGACGGTCGCGGCCGGCGACACCCTCTCTGCCAGATTTACTGTTGAAATCTGCCACGACCGGGTCGTCGAGACCACCCGCGAGACATTTACCCTGTCGATCGCGTCCGGAACGGGCTACACCGTGGGGAAAAGGGCCACGTCGGTGATTGGGATCAGCGACCTGACCTACAAGGTGAACCTGTCGGCGTCGCCGAACCCGGTGAGCGAGGGTTCGAGCGTGACGGTGACGGCGAAGCGGAAGCACGCGGATGAAGGTGGGGGCGGGGCTCCCGCGACGATCCCGCTGACGCTGACGGCCGGTACGGCCGAGACGGGCGACTACGGTGCGCTGTCGGAGGTCAGTATAGCGGGGAGCGATTCGATGGCCACGGGGATGATCACGACGGCGGTGGACGCGGACACCATGAACGAGACGTTCACGGTGGCGCTGAACACGGCCAACCTGCCGATCGGGCACATTGCGGGGGACACGACCTCGGTCGTGGTGACCATCACCGACAACGGCGTGGCCGGTCCGACGGTGTCGCTGTCGGTGTTGCCGAACCCGGTGGGCGAGGGCACGGACGTGACGGTGACGGCGACGCTCTCGAAGGCGCACACGGCGAACGTGACGATCCCGCTGACGCTGACGGCCGGCACGGCCGAAACGGGCGACTTCGGGACGCTGACGGGGATCACGGTTTCGTCGGGGTCGACGACCGGCACGGGCACGATCTCGGCGAACCAGGACGCCGACGCGGACGACGAGACGTTCACGGTGGCGCTGGGGACCCTGCCTCCGGCGGTGGGCCGGGGGAGCACGACCTCGATCCTGGTGACGATCACCGACGACGACAAACCCTCGGTGTCGCTGTCGGCGTCGCCTAACCCGGTGGGCGAGGGCGCGGACGTGACGGTGACGGCGACGCTCTCGAAGGCGCACACGGCGAACGTGACGATCCCGCTGACGGTCTCCACGGCGTCCCCGAACACGGCGGAGTCGGGCGATGTCGGGACGCTGTCGGGGATCGCCATAACCGCCGGGCAGACCAGCGGCACGGGCACGATCTCGACAAACAAGGACACCGACGAGAACGACGAGACGTTCACTGTGGCGCTGGGGACCCTGCCCGGGTCGGTGACGGCGGGGACCACGAACTCGGTTACGGTGACCATCACGGACGCCGGCTCGGCGACGGTGTCGGCGTCGCCGAACCCGGTGCGCGAGGGCGCGAACGTGACGGTGACGGTGACGCTCTCGAAGACGCACGCGACGAACTTGACGATCCCGCTGACGGTCTCCACGGCGTCCCCGAACACGGCGGAGTCGGGCGATGTCGGGACGCTGTCGTCGATCACGGTTGCGGCGGGGCAGACCAGCGGCACGGGCACGATCTCGGCGAACCAGGACGCCGACCTGGACCACGAGACGTTCACGGTGGCGCTGGGGACCCTGCCCGCGTCGGTGACGGCGGGGACCACGAACTCGGTGACGGTGACCATCACGGACGACGACGTCCCGTTGGTGTCGCTGTCGGTGTCGCCGAACCCGGTGAGCGAAGGCGGGGACGTGACGGTGACGGTGACGCTCTCGAAGGCGCACACGGCGAATCTGACGATCCCGCTGACGCTGACGGCCAACACGGCCGAGCCGACCGATTACGGGACGCTGTCGGGGGTCGCCATAACCGCCGGGCAGACCAGCGGCACGGGCACGATCTCGACGAACCAGGACACCGACGTGGACCACGATACGTTCACGGTGGCGCTGGGGACCCTGCCCGCGTCGGTGGGCCCGGGGACCACGACCTCGGTCTTGGTGACCATCTCCGACGTCGGCGCGCTGGAAGCGACGCTGACGGCGAGCACGCTTCGCCCGGTGGAGGGGCAGCGGGTGAGGTTGACGGCGACGATTTCGAAGCCCGCGCCCACGGGTGGGATCACGATTGCCTTCTTCTTCGAGGGGAGGGGCGACAGCGCCGCGGTCGCGGGGGTGGACTTCACGTTCGACCCGCCGGGCACGGCGAACAAGACGACGGAAATCGTGATCCCCAGGGGTTCGCGGCGGGCGACGGCGACGCTCAGCGTGGTGGACGACGGCGAGCGCGAGGACGACGAGACGATCTGGGTGACGGTGATCGGTCCCCAGTTGTCCACCGATCCCACGATGCCCGGGCATCCGTGGCTCGAGCTGACGATTCCGGAGAACGCGGGTTCCACGGTCACGACCCCGACGACGCCCACGGTGCGGTTGTCCGTTACACCGAACCCGGTCGATGAAGGGAATCCGGCGACGGTGACGGCGACGCTCTCGGCGGCGCTGTCGAACGGCGTGACCATCCCGTTGGAGCTCGTGCCCGGATCAGCCGAGGCCGGGGACTACGGATCGTTATCGGGCATCGCGATCAACTCCGGTTCGACGACCGGTTCGGGCACGATCTCGACGAACCAGGACAGCGACTCCGAAGACGAGACGTTTTTCGTGGCGCTCGGCATCCTGCCCTCGTCGGTGTCGGCGGGCAGCCCGACGTCGGTGCGGGTGACGATCCGGGACGACGATCCACCGGGCGACGATCCACCGGGCGGCGATACACCGGGCGGCGATACACCACCACAACCACCGGGCGGCGATCCACCCCCACAACCACCGGGCGGCGATACACCACCACAACCACCGGGCGGCGATTCCCCCCCACCACAGCCACCGGGCGGCGATACACCGGGCGGCGATACACCACCACAACCTCCGGGCGGCGATCCACCGGGCGGCGGTGGTGGCGGAGTCCCGCCGGTGAACGTCGCGCCCGAAGCGGTGGCCGACACCGCGCGGACGGCAGAGGACGCAGAGGTCGTGATCGACGTGCTGGCGAACGACACCGACGCAGACGGCGACGCCCTCAGCATCGAGTCGGTGACGGCGCCGGTGAACGGGACGGCGCGCATCGCCCACGGCGGGGTCCTCTATGCGCCCGCCGCGGACTGGCACGGCACCGACCGGTTCAGTTACACGGCGGCCGACGGCAACGGGGGGACGGCACAGGCCGAGGTCGTGGTCGTCGTAGTTCCGGTGAACGACGCGCCCGTGGCGGTGGTCGATACCGCGCTGACGGTAGAGGACGCAGAGGTCGTGATCGACGTGCTGGCGAACGACACCGACGCAGACGGCGACGCCCTCAGCATCGAGTCGGTGACGGCGCCGGTGAACGGGACGGCGCGCATCGCCCACGGCGGGGTCCTTTATGCGCCCGCCGCGGACTGGAAAGGTACCGACCGGTTCCGGTACACGGCGGCCGACGGCAACGGGGGGACGGCACAGGCCGAGGTCGTGGTCGTGGTAGAGCCGGTGAACGACGCGCCCGTGGCGGTGGCCGACTCGACGCGGACCGCAGAGGACGCAGAGGTCGTGATCGACGTGCTGGCGAACGACACCGATACCGACGGCGACGCGCTGCGCATCGAGTCGGTGACGGCGCCGGAGTACGGGACGGCGCGCATCGCAGCCGACGGCGGGGTCCTCTATGCGCCGGCGGCGGACTGGCACGGCACCGACCGGTTCCGGTACACGGCGGCCGACGGCAACGGGGGGACGGCACAGGCCGGGGTCGTGGTCGTCGTAGAACCGGTGAACGACGCGCCCGTGGCGATGGCCGACTCGACGCGTACCGCAGAGGACACCGAGGTCGTGATCGACGTGCTGGCGAACGACACCGACACGGACGGCGACGCGCTGCGCATCGAGTCGGTGACGGCGCCGGAGAACGGGACGGCGCGCATCGCAGTCGACGGCGCGGTACTCTATGCGCCCGGGGCGGACTGGCACGGCACCGACCGGTTCCGGTACACGGTGTCTGACGGCAACGGGGGAACGGCACAGGCCGAGGTCGTGGTCGTGGTCGACCCCAGGGGCGACCCGCCCGTGGCCGTAGGCGCGATCACGGAGCAGTCGCTCGAAGAGGGCGGCGCGGCAACGGCGCTCGATCTGAATCTCCATTTCAAGGATCCTGACGGCGACGCACTGACGTTTTACGCCGTTTCGTCGGATCCGGGGCTGGCGACGGTGGCCGTGGCAGGCGCGACGTTGACGGTGACGCCGGTGGGATACGGCCGGGTGTCCGTTGAGGTGACGGCGCGGGATCCGGGCGGGCTCGAGGCCCGGCAGGCGTTTTTCGTGGGCGTATCCGACCAGACGGTGCGTATGGTGCTCGACGAGACCCTGGCGGCCATGGCGCGGGCGCACGTGGCGAGCGCGCGCATGACACTGAACCGACGCGCGCATCCCCGCGGCGCCACGGCGGGCTCCATGCTGAGGGTGATGGGCCGTCGGGTCCCGCTCAACCGGGCGGCGGCGCTTCAGGCGGCTACCCGGATGCTGGAGCGCTGGGCGTTGTCGCAGCGGCTGCGCGACGGGGGGTTGCGCAACGCCGTCATTCCAGGCGGCAGCACAGAGTGGATGTTCGCGTTCGGCGATCAGGAGGAGCGCGCGCGGGCAGGCGCTGCATGGCGCTTCTGGGGCCAGGGCGACATCCAGACGTTCACGGGCCCGACGGTGGCGAACCGCAGCTTCGAGGGCGACCTGCGCTCGGGCTGGGCCGGGATCGACCGCGCCCTCGGCGCCCGCTGGCTCCTGGGCGTGGCGGTCAGCCGGAGCACGGGAGGGGGCGACTGGCGCGCGGGTTCGGCCGACGGACTGCTCTATACCTCCCTTACGGCCGTACATCCGTATTTGAACTGGTCGGACGGGGCGTCATCGGTGTGGGCCATGGCCGGCGGTGGCCTGGGCCTGGCCGAGAATTCCCGCGGCACCGGGCGGCGCGCGGGCGAGAGCGAATTGAGATTGGGCCTCGGCGCTTTCGAGGCACGGCACAACTTCGCGAGTTGGTTCGGATTCCGGACCGACGCGGCGTGGGCCAGGCTTGAGACCGGGGAGGGTACGGAGTCCATCGACGGCCGAAGCGCGACGGTCGACCAGCAACGCCTGGGCATCGCGCTCAGCCCGTCATCTCGCCACGTCGGCCTCGCGCTGGATGCGAGCGTGCGCCGAGACGGCGGCGCGGGCCAGACGGGTACGGGGCTCGAACTGGCGGGCGGGCTCAGGATCGCGGGAGGCCCCGTCCGCATCGACGCGCAGGGTCGGATCCTGGCGCAGCATTCCGCCGATGGTTACGAGGAGCGCGGCCTTGGCGTCACGGTCAGTATTGGCAGGCAGGCCGCCGGAGAGGGACTCTCCCTTTCCGTGTCGCCTCGCTGGGGCGGACCGTCGCTCGCCACCGGTGTGCTCTGGCGCGAGCAACTCGCTTCTCATCGCCCTTCCGGCTATGGTTCGGTCGAGGCGTGGTCGCTCGACGCCGAGGCCCGCTACGGAATGCGTTTGCCCGGCGGGCGGTTGCTCAACTGGTCCGGTTCGTTCGACCGCTCCACCTACGGCTGGAGCGTGACCGTGGGGGTCGGGATCGGGACGGGCGGCCCGCGGCAGCCCACGACGCCTGACGGCCGATTCGCGAAGGCCCGGGTCACGAAACACGATAAGCCGGGACTCCGGGACGGTATCGGCAGACGCTGACGGCAAGCGACGCTCGCATCACGATTTTCCGCGGCGCGGCGCAGGCCGGGCCTGGCAGCCCGCGTCGAGGGAACCCGCAAAAAAAAGAAAACCCCCGCGAGCCCTGGGATCAGGGACCTGGCGGGGGTTTTGCTTCAAATGAGCGGCCTGCAACATAACCGCTTGTGAGTAGCGGGGGGAGGATTTGAACCTCCGACCTTTGGGTTATGAGCCCAACGAGCTACCAGACTGCTCCACCCCGCGTCGTCTATCCTGTAAATATACGGTTCGCGCGGCTGCTGTCAACTGCTTTTTGCCGAGTGAGGTGTCTCCGTCATCGCCGAACCATCGGTGATGCCACACCCCGCGAAGAGGGTGCGATGCACCGCCATATCGTGCTCCAGGGTATAGTCCGGCTCCTTCGCGCCGGATATACAGGCCGCGAGTTCGGTCAGCAGCGAAGGCGGCCCCGGCGGCGTGGGGACGGTCAACTCCCCCCATCCCGCCTCGTACTGCTCGAAGGGCCGTCCCAGGGACAGCGTCAGGTTGTTCGAGCCGATCGGGGTATGGATGGCCGTCCCCCCGGTGCCGTACAGCTCGATCCGGCGGGTCAGGCCGCTCTCCACGTGCATGGACGCGGTGTCGATCGTGCCCAGTCCGCCGTTGTCGAACCGGTGGACGACCACCGCGTTGTCCACGTGCTTCCGGCCGCCGTAGTGACTCGCGAGCGTGGCGCTCACCTGTCGCGGCGCGCCCATGAACGTCACCATGATGTCGACCAGGTGGCCGGCCATCTCGAAGTAGAGTGACCCCTTGTACCGGTCCAGCTCCTCCACCAGCCGGGCGTGGTAACCCATGGGCTTCGGGATGTGCCCCCGGAAGTAGAAGAGTTCGCCCAGCGCGCCGGCCCCGCACAGCCGGATCATCTCCGCGACCGCCGGGTTGTACCGCCACATGTAGGCCATCTGGAGATGCAGGCTCCTGCGCCGCGCCGTGGCGTGGAGCCGTTCGAGCCGGCCCATGTCCACGCCCGCCGGCTTCTCGAGCAGCACGTGCTTGTCCGCCTCCAGCGCCCGCTCGGCGTAATCCAGGTTCTCCGAAACCCGCCCCTCGCAGATGATCGCCTCGGCTTCGCTGTCCAGCGCCTGCTCGATCGATTCGAAAACGGGGATGTCCGGGAGTTCGGCCGACCATTCGCCGAGCTTGGCCTCCCGGATCGCGGGATCCGGCTCATAGGCGCCCACGAGCCGGAACTCGCCGGGGCGGCTGGCCGCGTCGCGGAGGTGCATGCCCGTATGGCTGTGCCACAGGCCCAGGTACGCGAATTTGAGAGGCATCGGGGTTCCTTTCTTCGTCACTTTGACGAGCCGGCTGGCGGCCGCGATGGCCGCGGCTAGCTGTCGTGCATTGCGGGCCGCCAGGGCCGCGGCTCACTGCCGAACGTTGCGGATCACTTCAGCCGGCTACACGCCGGCGGTCTTTAGTGTTGCGCGGGTTACCATGACGCAAGTCAGAACATATACGGCGAGCGCGGGCAGGGCAACCAGTAACGGGGACACATCCGCCCCCGCGCGCGCCCCAGACGCATTATCCCGTTGACACCCCGGCGGTTTCCATCCATATAGGGATCGGTCCGCCCGGCCCGCGCAACGTTGAACATACCGGTTTTCGCACATTGAAACAATCCGGTCCGCCCGGCACCCGGCATCCCGTTGCCGCCGGCCGTTCACCAGGGTGATCCGTGACCGCGCCCCAACCCTTTTCCCGCCCATTCCATGCCCACTAACCTCTTTTTCTTCGTCCTGCTCTCCGCCGTCCTGCATGCCACGTGGAACTTCGTCGCCCGGCGCAGCTCGGGGAACCTCGCCGTCTTCTGGTGGTCCCTCTGGATCAGCTGCCTGTTGCTGCTGCCCTTCGTGGCGGCCGTGGCGTCCGAGATGGGCGCGGAGGGATTCCTGGCCATGCTGGAAGCCGGATGGCCCTACGTGCTCGCCACGGGCGTCATCCATACCTTCTACTTCCTGTTCCTGGCCCGGGCGTACGAACACGGGGAGATCTCCCTGGTCTACCCTATCGCCCGGGGATCGGGCATCGGACTTACGGGCTTCCTCGGATGGCTGCTGCTGGGTGAGGAACTGACACCGATGGGCGTGGCGGGCATCGGCCTGATCTGCCTGGGGATACTTTCCATGGGCGTATCGGTCCTCATGCACACGAGGGCCGCCCACCGCGGGTTCGCATCGGCCCTGGCGGTAGGCGCCACTATCGTGAGCTACTCCCTGGTGGACAAGGTGGGCGTGAGTATCGTCCATCCCGTCGTGTACATCTTCGGGATGTTCCTGCTGAGCGCCGTGTTCGCCTCGCCCTTCCTCGCGGCCCGCGGCCCGGACCTCCGGCGCAACAGGCTCGCGGAGATCTGGCGTCCGGCGACGTTCATCGCCGTCGGGTCCACCGCCGCCTACCTGATGATACTCTTCGCCATGACCGTGGGGCAGGTCGGCTACATCGTCGCGTTGCGGGAGTTCGCCGTGGTCCTGGGCGCCGTGCTGGGATTCGTCTTTCTCAAAGAGCGCATCACCCCGCTGAAGGTGGGTTCGGTCCTGATGATCGCCGCCGGCCTGGTCTTCATCAAATTCGGATGAAAACCAATTTCAATTACCTGCACAGGCGGCTTGATTTTGCCGGCCCGCCACCGTAGATTGACTACCAGATCTCCAAAACGACCCGACACGTCTTCCGCTTTTCCGCCGTCGCGGAGCCAACGCCTGAGGAGATCCGCGCTTCTCGAGTTGCGTCTCGTCAACAAGCAACCCGCACAGGAGATACGCCAACGTGTCCCGACTGAACCGACGTACATTCATACGTAACACCGCCGTATCCGTTGGCGCCCTGGCCATCGGCGCATCGGCGCTTCAGGGACTGGTCGCCCGGCGGGCGCGCGCCATGGCCGACGGGCACGCCCATCTGACGGCGTCCCGCGGGGAAGGGGGATACGGACCCCTTGCCCCCGTACCTTCACGGAATACCGGCGAAACCCTGCTCGAACTTCCGCCCGGGTTCGCCTACACCGCCTTCGGGAAGAAGGGCGGCCTCATGTCGGACGGCCATCCCACGCCCGCCGCCCACGACGGCATGGCGGCCTTTCCCATGGACGGCATGGTCCGGCTCCTGCGGAACCACGAGATCAACACCGGCAGTCCGACCGAACCCATGGGCAACCGATCGGCGGCCTACGATCCCACCGCGCCCGGCGGGGTCACGACGCTGATCGTCGATCCGAATACCCGTGAACTGGTCCGCGATTTCGTGAGCGTGGGCGGGACGCTGCACAATTGCGCCGGCGGACCCACGCCCTGGGGATCCTGGATCACCTGTGAAGAGACCACCATGGGCACGGACCGGTTCTTCAGTGCGCGCTGGCTGCAGTACCTGGGCGGATACGACCGCGACCACGGATACTGCTTCGAGGTGCCCGCCGACGCCGAGGAAAGCGTGGCGGCCGAGCCACTGACCGCGATGGGCAGGTTCGTCCACGAGGCCATCGCCGTCGATCCCGCCACCGGAATCGTGTACGAGACCGAAGACCAGAACCCGAGCGGATTCTTCCAGTACATTCCCGATCATCCCGGCGAGCTCGCCCGGGGCGGCCGCCTGCGCATGCTCGCGATAAAGGACCGGCCGGGGTTCGACACGCGCAACGGGCAGACCATGGGCACGGCCCTGCCCGTGACCTGGGTGGAGATCGAAGACCCCGATCCGGCGGGGGCCGGGCTGGACCGGAACCTGGTATACAAGGAGGGGGCCGACAAGGGCGGCGCCGCCTTCGACCGGCTGGAAGGCTGCTGGTACGGCAACGGCCGCATCTTCTTCACGTCGACGCGCGGGGGCGATGAACGCCTCGGACAGGTGTGGGAGTACCGCCCCGACGGCGGCGGCGAAGGCGTGTTGACGCTCCTGTTCGAATCGCCCGACGCCTCGCTCATGGCCGCGCCGGACAACGTATGCGTGAGTCCCCGCGGCGGCCTGATCGTATGTGAAGACAACCGGGACGGCGTACAGCACATCCGGGGCCTGACGAAAGACGGGCGCGTGTTCGACGTGGCCCGGGACGTGGCCGGCATCGCCTACCGGGGCGAATTCGCCGGGGCGACCTTCAGTCCCGACGGCGAGACCCTCTTCGTCAACATGCAGCGGCCCGGGCTGACCTACGCCATCTGGGGGCCGTGGCGGGAAGGCGCGGTCTAGGCGGGCCAGGCGGCCCAGGAGGAGTGGCGGTTGTTTTCAAATGAAATAAGGGCGTTTCGCGCCCACCTTGCCTCGGGCGAGCTCTGCCTGGGCGCCAGCGTGACCCTGACCGATCCGGCCGTGACCGAGGCCCTGTGCGATTCGGCCGATTTCATCTGGATCGACACCGAGCACCGGGCGATGAACCTCGAGTCGGTGACCGGACACCTCGTAGCCGCCCGGGCGGGCCGCACCGCCGCCCTGGTCCGGGTGCCTTCGAGCGATATCGGGCACGTGAAACCCGTGCTGGACGCGGGCGCGCCGGGGATCATCGTCCCGCAGGTCCGCTCCGCCGACGAGGTGCGCCGCGTGGTGGGCGCCTGCCGCTATCCGCCCATGGGAGACAGGGGCTTCGGTCCCCATCGTCCGTCGAACTACGGCAGGGCCTTCACGGATATCGATTCCTTCGTGGAGGAGATGAACCGGGACCTGTTCGTCTCCGTCCAGATCGAGCACGTCGAAGCCTACAGGGAACTGGACGCCATCGCGGCCATACCGGGACTGGACAGCCTGGTGATCGGACCCGTGGACCTGAGCGGCTCCATGGGCGTGCTCGGGCGACTCGACGACGCCCGGGTCGTGGCCGCCATGGAGCGCATCATCGACGTGGGCCACGAGGCGGGCCTGTCCATCGGCATGGGCATGGGTTCCCAGTACACCTTCGGCCGGCGCTGGAGCAGCCGGGGCGTCGACTGGATCCAGGTCGACTGCGACTACAGCTACATGATCAGCGGCTTCGACCGCGTTACCGCCGGCATCCGCGGCGGCTGACCGCTTCGACCGCGTTACCGCCGGCATCCGCGGCGGCCGACCCCACGATCGGCGCCGGTTCCTCTCGCGCCGGCCGCCGGAAAGGGAAGCACGCTGGGCACCGACGCCAACCAGGCACAACCGACGGATCAGCTCTATGTACTGCGCACGCCGCCCGGACCGCTCGCGGACTTCTGCACCGCGGCGATGGCCGAGGCGGGGTTGCCGGCACAGCACGCGCGCCTGACCGCCGACGTGCTCATCCGCACCGACATGCGGGGGATCTTCACGCACGGCACGGTGGCCCTGAGGCGCTACGTGCAGTTGATGCGGGACGGCGGCATCGACGTGGGCGCCATACCCGGGATCACGGCCGAGGGACCCGCCTGGGCGCGGATCGACGCCCGCCGTGCCGTGGGCATGGCGGCTTCGCACTACGGCATGACGGTGGCCATGGACAAGGCCGCGCACTGTGGGATCGGCATGGCCACGGTACGCCGAAGCAACCATTTCGGCGCGGCTTCGGCCTATACGATCATGGCCGTGGAGCACGCGGACCGGCCCATGATCGGCGTCGCCATGAGCAATACCGACGTGGTCATGAACATCCCCGGCGGCCGGGGCGCGGCCATCGGCAACAACCCCCTGTCCTACGGCGTCCCGGCCCGTTCCCAGCCGCCCATCGTCCTGGACATCGCCATGAGCACGGTGGCGGGGGGCAAGGTCGCCTCGTACCAGGACCGCGGCGAACCGCTTCCGGACGGATGGCTCACCGACGCGGAAGGCCTTCCCACGACGGACCCCGGCGTATTCACCGTCACCGGTGCCCTGACGCCTTTCAGCGCGCACAAGGGCTACGGCCTGGCGCTGCTGGTGGAATCCCTGGCCGGCGTCCTGGCCGGCGCGGGGGTCACGACGGACATCCTTTCCTGGTCCAAAGTCTCGGACGACACCTGCGACGAGGGCCACACGTTCATGGCCGTCGACGTGGGCGCCATGATGCCGCTGGACAGCTACTACGACCGCATCGACGAGCTCATCCGCCGCATGCGGGAAGCGCCGAAGGCCGCCGGGGCGGAGCGCACCTATGTCCCGGGCGAAATGGAATACGACAGCGAGATCGTTTCAAAACGCGAAGGCGTCCCCCTGACCAGGATGGCCGCGGCCAACCTGGCGGGACTGGCCGAAGACACGGGGCTGTCGGACCGCCTGCCCTTCGAATGTACCTGATTCTCCCGGCCTTTTGAGGGTCCGGGCGCGCGATCGAAAAGGAGTATGATTTGCCTGGAGTAAACCGAGCCGTGGAACTGCTCAGGCGGGGCCAGCCCATATACTACGGCGGCGCCGGAGAACTGAGCTACGAAAAGGGGGCCGAAGCCTCCGGGAGGTGGGAGGACTACCTGGTCGTCGAAATGGAGCACGGCCTCTTCGACCTGCCGGGCCTCAAGGCCTTCATGGCCGGACTGGTGGACGGCGGTCCCGCGCCTTCCGGGCACCTGACGCCCTGCATCGTCGTCACGCTGCCCACGAACGGGACCAGCGAGGCGGTCATGCGGGCGAACGCCTGGATGGTAAAACAGCTACTGGCGCTGGGCGTCCACGGCATCGTGCTGTGCCACGCGGAGACGCCGGGGGCCGTGCGGGCCTTCGTGGAGGCGGCCCGCTATCCCTTTCAGACCCGGGGCGTGGGCGATGGCCTCGAAGCGGGCCGGCGCGGATCGGGGGGCCAGGGCTTCGCGGCCGGCGCCTGGGGGCTGCCCGTGGCGGATTACGTGAAGAAGGCCGACGTCTGGCCCCTGAACCCGGAGGGGGAACTGATGCTCGGTCTCAAGATTGAAAACCAGCGGGCGCTGGCCAACGTGGACGAGACCCTCAAGGTGCCAGGCATCGCCTTCGCCGAATGGGGACCGGGCGACATGGGGATGTCCTTCGGGTATCCGGACCGCCACGACCCGCCCTACCCGCCCGAGATGATCGCCGCGCGGGCCGCGGTGCTGAACGCCTGCAGGGCCAACGGCGTCGCCTTCCTGAACGGGGTGACGCCCGAAAACGTGACCGGCATGCTCGACGAGGGCGTCATGGTCGTCAGCGGGAGCCGCGAGGCGGCCGAAATCGGGAAACGCCATACCGGGCGCGACGGGGGGAACCCGGCGGGCGGTAGCGGCGCATGACGACGTTCACCGTGTATTTCGCCGGCGACCTGTTCGACCACAAGCACCTGGCCGGCAACGCCCTCCTCGCGGGGGCCGTCGACCGCCGGTCGGGCGGCCGTTACGCCTGCGTGGTGCCCCAGGACCTCGAGCAGGCCACGGAACGCATGGTCGATATCCGGAACCAGGACCTCCGGCAGGTGATGGCCTGCGACCTGGGCCTGTTCAACTTCGACGGGACGGACCTGGACTCGGGCACGGTGGTGGAGTTCATGATGGCCAAGATGCTCGACGTCCCCTCCGTCCTCCTCCGGTCCGACTTCCGGGCATCCGGCGACCAGGAGCGGGAAGGCGACGACTGGAACCTGATGTGCTCCTTCTATCCCCGGTCCCGCAATGTCCAGTTCAACGCCATGGCCTGGTACCAGGAGGCGCGCAGACCGGTGGAAACGCCGGACGGGCCGGATGGGCCGGACGGGCCGGATTCGACGGACTGGTCCGGCCGGCTGTACGACCGCGTCGCGGACGCCGTGGTCGAAGCGCTGGACGCGGTGCGGGCCGAGCCCTCCACCTTCGGCGGCGACGAAGCGCGGATCCGGACCGTTTACGAATGGGCGGCGCGGTTCCCGGGGAGCGGGTTCGACGCGGCCTGTGATGCCGGGTTCGTGGAAGAAGTGATCGCGCGAAAGCGCCGCAGGGGCCTGCTGTAGACGCGGCGATCCAACAAGAATAAGCCAGGCGATGCGATGAGGAGAGAAACATGATCGACTACGGCGTGTTCCTGATGCCCGTGCACGATCCGACGAAGCCTCCGGGACAGTGCTACGACGAGGACATGGAAATGCTGGTGCGTTCGGAGGAGCTCGGCTTCAGCGAGTTCTGGGTGGGCGAGCACCACTCCTCGAGCTACGAGAACATCGTCATGCCCGAGATCTTCCTCGGCAAGGCCCTCGGCCTGACCGAACGCATGCGGCTCGGCGCCGCGCCCGTGTGCCTGCCCTACCATCATCCCGCCCACGTGGCCGGCCGCCTGGCCTTCCTCGATCATCTCTCCCACGGCAGGCTGAACATCTGCTTCGGGCCCGGCGCCATACCGACCGACATGGAGATGTACGGGATCCGGCCCGAGGACTCCGGCGCCATGGTGGGCGAGGCGATCCAGATGATCATGACCCTGTGGACCACCGATCCGCCCTACCACATCGACGGCCGCTTCTGGCAGGTGCACGTGGACAGCGAGGTCCGCGAGGACATGGGCATCGGCGTCTACCTGAAACCCCTGCAGAAACCCCATCCGCCCCTGTCCGTCCCGGTGATCATGCGGGACTCGGCGGGCACCCGCATCGCGGGCCAGAAAGGGTATTCGCCCTTCAGCCACCACATGGTCGCGGCCAACGTGCTCGTGAACCACTGGGAAACCTACGCCGGCGGCGCCCGTTCCGCCGGGCAGGAGCCGGACCGGAGCAAGTGGAAGATCTCGCGGAACATCTTCGTGGCGGAAGACACGGCGGAAGCCCGGAAGAGGGCCCGGGACAGTTCCATGGGAAAATGCCTGGATTACATCATGAGAATGGCCGACCTGGGACCCGGAAGGGTGCTGTGGAAGCGGGACCCGGACATGCCCGATTCCGAATGCACCCTGGACTACATGATGGACGAACAGGTCATCGCGGGGGATCCCGATGAATGCGTGCGGCAGCTGCACCGGATGATGGAGGAGACCGGGGAATTCGGCACGCTCATCTTCACGGCCCACGACTGGGACGACCGGGAGGCGTGGATCGACTGCCTCGAGCTCTTCGCCAAAGAGGTCATGCCCCGGTTGAACAGGTCGCTCGGATACGCCTGACCAACGTGGCCGGCCCATGCTCGAGGCCTTCATCGGCAAGGCCCTGGTCCTGACCGACACCACAAGCCTGGGACGTGGCGCCGCCTGCACAGTGGACGAGGCGCCACCAACAACACATTGGAGCATAAAATGAATTACGGGATGTTCATCATGCCCTTCCACGACCCGGTCAAGCCGCCGGCCCAGTGCTACGACGAGGATCTCGAGCTCATCGTGCGCTGCGAGGAACTGGGTTTCACCGAGTTCTGGATCGGCGAACACCACACCATGAAGTACGAGAACATCGTGCTGCCGGAAGCCTTCATCGGCAAGGCGCTCGCCATGACCCACTCCATCCGGCTCGGCACCGCGCCCACCTGCCTGCCCTATCACCATCCCGCCCACGTGGCCACGCGCCTGGCCTTCATGGACCATCTCTCCCACGGGCGGCTCAACCTCTGCTTCGGCCCGGGCAGCGTGACGGCGGACCTGGAGCTGCACAAGATCGATCCGAAACTCAACGGCGCCATGGCGGCCGAATCGGCGGAGATGATCCTGCAGCTGTGGAGCCAGGAACCGCCCTACCACCTGCACGGACGCTTCTGGCAGATCGATCTCGAGGAGAACGTGGACCACGACACGCTGATCGGGTACATCCACAAGCCCCTGCAGCAGCCCCATCCGCCCATCTGCGCGCCGGGGATGAGCATGAACTCCCACACCATGAAGACCGCGGGGGCGAAGGGCTGGTCGCCCATCAGCGCGAACATCTCCCCGGTCAACGTCGTGGCGGACAACTGGCGGGTGTACGAGCAGGCCGCCCGCGAAGCCGCCCGCGCGCCGGACCGCAACGACTGGCGCATCTGCCGCAGCATCTTCATCGCCGACAGCAAGGAGGAGGCGGCGGAGAAGGTCCGCACCAACTCCCTGGGCCAGGGGTTCGAATACATCGGCGGCCTCTTCGACCAGGGACTGGGCAGGAAGATGCTCAAGCGGGACCAGGACATGCCGGATTCGGAATGCAACCTGGACTACATGATGCAGGAACAGATCATCCACGGGGACGCGGACGAGGTGGTCCGCCGGCTGAACCTGATGCGGGAGGAGACCGGCGATTTCGGCACGCTGATCCTCATGGGATACGACTGGGACGACAAGGAAGCCTGGCTCCGCAGCATGGACCTCTTCGTGAACGAAGTCATGCCGGCGATGAACGACTGAAGAGGCCGATTGAAGGGCCGGAGCGCCGCGCGCGAACAGAAGGAGCATCCATGAAGGGGCCACGCCTGCCTTACCGATACGACCACTGCACCTGGGTCGAACTGAAGGAGAAGGTCGACGAACAGCCGGCCGTCATCCTGCCCGTCGGGTCCACGGAGGACCACGGCTACCACATGCCCATGGACGTGGACACCTTCCTGGTGAGCAGCGTGTGCGAGGGCGCCGCGAAGCTCATCCCCGGCGAGGTGCTGGTCCTGCCGGCCCTGCCCTACGGCTTCGAGGACCACCACATGGACTTCCCGGGAACGATCACGGTGCGGGACGACCACCTGCAGGACTTCGTGGTGGACATCACCCGGAGCGTGGCCCACCACGGCTTCAACAAGATCCTCATAGTCAACGGCCACGGCTCCAACGCCACCATCCTGGAGACGGCCTCGCGGCGGACGGTCATCGAGACGGACGCCCACTGCGGGACCCTCAACTGGTGGAGCGTGGCGCAGGCCAAGCTGTGGGAGATCGGCGACTCCGAACTCCAGTCCCACGCCGACGAGATCGAGACCTCGGTCTACCGCTACCTCAACGACGACGCGATCCAGATGGACAAGGCGGTGCGGGAGGTGAAGATCCCCGTGTCGAAGTACTACTGGCGCGGCTGGATCCGGGGCAAGGGCGCCTCGCCCCTGCGCATGATGGACCAGTGGTCGCGGATCACCGAGTCCGGCGTCATCGGCGACGCCACCGTGGCCACCGTGGAGAAGGGCGAAGCGCTCTACCGCGCGGCCTCGGAGGAACTGGCCGGGCTGATCCGGGAGTTCCGCCAGCTGCCCATCGAGCCCCGGGTCGACCGGCACTAGCACCCTGCCGCAGCGTTCGGGACGTGGGGAGGCGCGGTCGCCTCATGTGGGGAGACGAAGCCGCCCCGCGGGACCGGGAGCAACCGCAAACCGGCCGAAAACCATACACAAGCTAACCACAGACCAACCACAGACCGACCGCAGTACAACCTGTTACCCTCAGGAAACACCCGCTCATGAACGGCGAAGACAAGAAAAACGCACGAATCGAGCGTATCATAGGCCGGGCGTGGAGACGGCTGGTCCCGGATACCTGGATCAAGCGCTGTATCTACGCCGGACTGGTCCTTGCGGCGGCCGCCTTCGTGGTCCCCGGTCTGGGTTGGCCGGCGGTCGCCCTCCTGGCCGCCGGCGTGTGTCTATACGCCTGGAAGGCCTTCTCGTGGCTCCGGAACCGCCTGTTGTGGAAAGTCCGGAACCGGATTCTCGTATCCTTCCTCTTCGCCGGCCTCGCGCCCCTTTGCATCGCTACTTCGATCAGCCTGCTCGTCGGCTGGATCTGGATCGGGACCCTGGGCACCAATCTGGTCGCCCGCCATATCGAGGAGACGGCCAACCGGCTCGATCACCTGCCCCTCGAAATGCAACTGGGTCTGCTGGAAACGACGCCGGACGGCGCGCTGCCCTTCGACCGGATCGTGGACGGGATGGTGGGGCGGAACCCGGACCTGGCCGGACTGTCGATCACCGTGTTCGAGGATAACCGTCCCCTGTACGAACACCCGGCGTCCGACGCACGGGCGGTACTACCGGACTGGGTACGCGAAGAAGGCCATTTCGCCGACGTGGTCTACGACAGCCTGTCCGGCGGCGGATCGACCCTGTCCTTCCAGGCAGGCGACGCGATCGGAGTCCGTGGGCGGGACCTGTACATCCTGGCCTCCATGCCCCTGGGGGAGGCCTACCGGACGAGGATATGGGAGGACGTCGGCGCGCAGGTCGGGTTTCAGTCCGGACCCGTCGATTTCGAGGAGGTCACCGTTTACGAACCTCCGCCGCCGGAAGCGGAACGGGACCGGTTGCCGCTCCTGGGAGCGCTTCGCGTGCCGTGGGCCGCCCCCTTCACCGTCAGGTCCTGGCAGCGGGGCGAAAAGGACGTGGCGGTACTCGGTCTGGGCCTCGACCCGATACACCTGTTCGAGACCACCGCCAGCGCGGACATGCTGCTGTCCGGATCGCCCGAACTGTTCTACGTCGTCATCACCCTGTGCCTGATTTTCGTTTGCTTCGAACTGGTGTCCTTCCTGATCGGGCTGTTCGTCTCACGGCGGATTACCACGGCGGTGCGCGGGCTGTACGAGGGCACGGAGGCCATTCGCTCCGGCAGAACCGACTTCCGCGTGGAGGAAAAGACGCAAGACCAACTCGGCGAACTCAGCCGCTCCTTCAACACCATGGCGCAGAGCATTGAAGTGCTGATGAGTGAAGAAAGGGAAAAAGAGCGGATCGAAACTGAACTGTCCATGGCCCGCGAGGTGCAGGCCCGCTTCATACCCAACGTACCGCCGCGGCGGGGCCCCCTCGAACTGGCCGGCGCGTGGATTCCCGCCCGCACGGTCAGCGGCGACTACTATGACTTCATCGAACACCGGGACCGCATGCTGGATATCGTGGTGGGCGATATCTCGGGCAAGGGCATATCGGCGGCGCTCATGATGGCCGGGCTGCAGGCGTCCCTGCGGTCCCAGGCGCTGGACCCCGCGCTGGAAGGAAGCCCGGACCGGCTGTCCAGGCTCATGTCCCATCTCAACGTCTATCTGTGCCACAGCACGGCGCCGGAGCGGTTCGCCACCCTGTTCATCTGTACCTACAACATGGGGTCGTCCCGGTTGAATTACTGCTGCGCCGGGCATAATCCGCCCCTGCTTCTTCGCAGGGGCAGCGATGATATCGCGCTGCTCGAAAGCGGCGGTTACCCGATCGGGATGTTTCCGGAAGCGGAATACCAGGAATCCACGGTCCGCGTCGATCCGGGGGATCTCTTCACGGTCTATACCGACGGCATCACGGACGCGCTCAACACGGAGGATGAAGACTTCGGGGAAGCGCGCCTGCGGCGGGTCCTGTCGCGAAACCGGAACCGGCCCAGCGAGGAAATCCTGGAGCAGATCCTCGCCTCCGTACGCCACTTCTCTCTCGGCGTGGAACAGTTCGACGATCAGACCGCCGTGGTCGGCCGCGTGCGCTGAGTCCGCAGTCATAGGCGACGCCGGACGCCACGGTGGAGAAGGGCGAGGCGCTCTACCGCGCGCCCTCGGAGGAACCGGCCGCGTCGCCGGGGCCTGCTTTTTCCTCGATCTCCGGGTCGGACTCGCCGCCATCCGCCTCCGCGGACTCCAGCCGGTAGGCGTAATCATCCAGGCGGCAGAACACGTTGACCAGCCGCATCTGTTCGACGGTCCTGCACGGGGCTTCGAGCAGCCGGGGGTTCAGGACGACGACGGCCAGGCACTGGGCGCGGGAGACGGCCACGTTGAGCCGGTTCCGGCTGAACAGGAATTCCATGTGCCTGGGCAGGTCCTCGGCCGTGGACGTCACCATGGAGACGAGCACCACGGGCGCCTCCTGGCCCTGGAACTTGTCCACCGTGCCCACCCTGGCTCCATCGGGCAGCACCGCGCGCAGGTGGTTCACCTGCACGTTGTAGGGCGACACCACCAGGATGTCCCGGACGTCCAGCGCGCGGCCCCTGCCGTCCGCATCGATGAACGGCTGTCCGAGGAGCTCTTCGTACCGCGCCTTGACGACGACGCCCTCCTCGACGCTCTTCTGCGAACATCCCTCGTGATCGACGGGAATCATGACGATGCCCTCTTCGGGCAGGCCGGTGTCTTTCAGGACCAGCCGCCGCCGGGCCGCGTCCGGGTGGTTTTCCAGCCGTCCGTCGTAGAAGGCGTCGGAGACGAAGCGGCGGATGCTCGGCTTGAGCCGCCAGGTCGTCTCCAGGAAGACGCCGCGGTCGGGCGGTATCGTGTCCCGGCCCTCCAGGAGGTATTCCAGGACCGACATCCCGGCTTCGCCCGGATGGGTACCCTTCATGGGCTGGCCAAGCTGCATCTGGTCGCCCACCAGGACGATGTTGCGCGTCGATGCGGACATGCCCACCACGTTGGCGGTGGCCACCTGGCCCGCCTCGTCGATGAAGAGATAGTCCAGGCAGCCGGTGAAGCGCTCGTGGGAAAACAGCCAGGCCGTGCCGGCGAACAGGTCGGCGGACAGGTCGATCTCCTCGGTTTTGCTGGTGTTTTCTATGAATTCCCCTTGATACGAACTGTCCGGATTGCCGGCGCTGCTCTTCTTCACGCCCCGGAATCGTACGCCCTTCGCCCTGGCGACCTTCACCACTATGTCCAGCAGGTTGTGGATGGCCTTGTGGGCGTTGGACGCGACGCCGATTTTATGCCCCTTCTCCATCAGCGCGACGATGAGATGACCGCTCGTGTGGGTCTTTCCCGCGCCGGGAGGGCCCTGGATGAAGAGGTAGCTGTTGTCGAGACGCTCGACCGCCTTCAGGTAGGCGATTGAAGGTTCTTCATCAGGATCCGCGACGGGCTCCCCCGGTGCGCCTCCCTCGATCCGCGGCACCGCTCGCCGCAGCAGATCCGTGGCGGCCCGCGGGGCGTCCGCGTCCGCAATGATCCAGCCCGCATACCGGTAGATCCCGGCCCGGATGGCCTTCGCGTCCACGGGTCCGGCGGGGCCGATCGAACAGGTCCCGGTCAGCGGTTCAGCCCGCCGGCCCTGTTTGATCCGGACGATTCCGCGGTGCTCATCGATATCGAAAATCGAACCCGCCGGATCCATGGTCTGTGCATTCACGACCTGGTCGCCGGGCTTGAGCTTGAAGTCCTGGGGCGGGAACCGGTAGGTGTATACCGTGGAACGCTTGTCCGGGAACGGCGCTTCTCCCGAGTATGAAAGTCCGCCCAGACACTCCACTTCCTCGATCAGCTCATCCATCGTCTTGTCGCGGCGATCGAACGCGGCCCACCATTCGGGCTTGGCTTCCCGGTTGTGGAATTCGAGCAGGTCCGCGACCCGCCTGCCGTCCTCAGGAGGATCATCCTCGAAGACCCCCAGTCTGTGCAGGTACTGCGCGTACTCGATCTCCCAGTCCTTGCGCGCGGGCGTTGCCGGTTGATCTTCCGCGGCCCCGTCACCGGATTGATGGGGGATGAACCAGGACGTGTCCGGCGGCCGGTGGGACAGGAGCCAGTCCCGCAGTCTCCACGTGGAAAGGCAGTCCTCCTCGTTGTATTCGGCGATCTGCCGGAGGAGTTCGTCGTCGCCGGTCTCCTGCCAGCGGTTGTACACGACGACGCTCTCCGCGGCCGTCTCCACATCCCCGCTTCGCTTCATGTAGAAGGTCTCGAGGTTCTTCAGCGAGTAACGCGGCTCCGAGGTGCGAATGCTCTCCCGCACGACCTGGTAGAGATCGACGAACCGCTGCCGGCGGAGCAGGTTGTCCAGTTGTTCCTCGCACAGTCCGTACCGGCCCGCGAGCCGCTTGAGCGCGGTGGTCTCGTAGTGGTTGTAGTGATAGATGAAGGCCCAGGGATACTGTTCCATGTGCTTCTCCAGGAAGGCCATGAAGGCCCGGAAAGCCTGCTTTTCCTCCTCGTGGCCATGGGCCCAGAAAGCCTTGAAAGTCGCTTTTCCGTCCACCACGGCGACCACGCCGAAGAGGTATTCCAGCCCGCCGGGGTACAGCGGATCGCCTTCCATGTCGAAGAAAAGGTCGCCTTCGTCGGGCTTCGGCAGGCGTGAAAATCCCTTGCCTTCATCGAAGTCGACCAGCTCCCAGGAATCCTCCCCCGTTTCCGCCTTCCGGCGCTGCAGGCGGGCCTGGGCGCGCAGCCGTTCGAGTCCCTCCGGATTCGTGTCCGGAACGGTTTTTCGCGGATCTATGGCGGCGAGACCGGACACGGTGTTGATGCCGGCTTTCCTGAGCGCGGCGATCTGGGTCTTTCGGATATTCGCCACGAGGGACAGGTGGTCGTCGTCCTCCCACTGCTGCGCGCAGCGCTCGCGCCAGTGGCAGTACGTGCAGTGGGCGCACGGTTCGGGATAGGAATCGGCCGGCTGCCTGGCGACCCAATCCTCGAAACGACGCCGCGCGAGGGCATAGTAGTAGTGGAAGTCGTCTATCCTGAAACGCAGCTTCTCCCCGTTGCCCAGGAGCAGGTAGGTGAACTCGGGGCGCCGTTTCTGCAGGCCCTCCAGCAGGTCGGAATACACGCAAAGCTGGATGAGGTAGCCCGGGCTCGCCTTCTTCGCGAGCTTGGTATCCAGCACCTCGTAGCTGTAGTCCCCGAGCGCGGAAGGGCCGGGACACCGGACCAGGAAATCGGCGTCGCCGCGCCAGGGTTCCCGGTAGAGCACGGCCTGGTAGATGACGTCCACGCCGGCCGCCATGGCCGACCGGGTGGCGTCCGCCCGCTCCGGTACCGTGCCGGTCCCGTCGATTTCCGCGATGCTTCGGCCCTCGTTCCTCAGCCGCTCCAGGTAGGCGCGCTCGTGCGCCAGCCCCTTTTCCTGCAGCAGCCGCATGGTCGCGTCGGCCTCGGCCTTGTCGAGGTCCTCGGACAGACTCCGGACGTCGAGCCAGGTCGCGTGCCGGCAGCCCAGGTAGTTGACCAGGTCCGTGGCCGAGAAGAGGCATTGGCCGTTTTCGGTACGTTGCATGTGCATTCCCGTTTCGCGTCGCCGGGTTTTGAATCAGGGCGAATCGAAAAAAAGCACGCGACCGGCCACTGGGTCACGATACGGCGGGAGCCCTTGACGCGCCCAGGTGCGCCGCGCATCCCGCGATCACGTAGCATGCCGCGCCGGCGGCCACGGTGAGTACGAATCCCCACTGCATGGCGATGATCATGGCCAGCGGCGAGGCGAGGACCGAAGCGCATCCGTTCACCCCCCAGGCCCAGGGGACCAGCGCCGCGGACCGGTTCCCGAACCACCGCAGTCCCAGGGGAAAGGGCAGGCCCATGGCGAAGGCCAGGGGCGCGATGAGCGCCATGGCCGAGGCGAGGCGGAGTCCCGGCGGCCAGGCGCCGCCGTACAGGTTGAGCATGATCAGGCCCGTGAACACCGGAATGGCCAGGACCGCCGGCACCATGGCCAGCCTGGCCAGCGAAACCCCGGGCAGCGCGGCGATGCGATTGGCCGCCAGGCTGCCCAGCCCCGAGCAGAACAGGAAGCCCCCGACCGTGGCCGCGCCGCCGATGACGGGATCGCCCAGCAGACGCTGGATGCCCGACAGAAAGGCGATCTCCAGCACCAGGTAGGCCAGCCCGACGGCCACAAAGTACATCGCGGCGGCGGATCGTCCGGGGGCGCCGCGGATGTCGGAACGAAAGGCGAAGGGCAGGAGAATCAGGACCACGCCCGCGAAGGCGACGATGACCGCGGCGGACAGGACGAAGAGAAAGGCCAGTTCCGACCGCAGCAGCCAGCCGGGCCCGTACACCCGCCTGAATTCAGGCAGGGCGTCCAGCTTGCCGAAATTCCCGAAGAAGGGCCGGTCGTCGGTGGCGGGCCGCACGTCGAAGGGCCACTCGTCGAAAAACCTCGCGGTTTCGCCCGGTTCCCCCGACAGCATCGAAAGCATCGCGTGGTGCAGGTAATCGCCCGCTTCGCCCGGCGGACCGGGCAGTTCGTCGGGCCGGTTCAGCTCGTCGGCCCTTATCCCCGCGAAGTACACCGGGGTCAGGTTGCGCGCCGCGCACTGGTCTCGCAGACGGCGGATCTCGTCTTCCCGCCAGGGCCTCGGCCGGACCATGGTGCAGACGCCCAGGAAATCCCGGACCATGGCGACGTGCGCGCCGGGACCGGAGGGCCGGCCGGGGGCGGAGGACCCGCCGGGCCGGGTCGACAGCGCGCCGGTCGAAGCGGACCGGGCGGACCCGCCGGGCCGGGCGATGCCGGACTGCTCCAGGGCGGCGATAATCGTCGCCGCGATCTTCGCGTTGTCCCGGGGCGGCAACTGGATGCCGCGGGATACGTGGAGGATGCCGTCCGGGGACAGCTGCCGCAGGGCCGCGGCCACCCCTTCCACCGTCATGAGGTGGTCCTGGTTCAGTCCTTCCAGGCCGCCCGCGGCCGCCGACCAGGATTCCATGCCCGATAGCTGTACGAGGTCGAAGGCGTCCTGCGCGCCTTCGAGGAAGGCCCGCGGTTCCACCGGATGGAGCGTGACGTCCGGCAGATTGAACACCGCGCCGCCCGCGTCCTCCAGGGGGCCGGCCGGATCGTATTGGCCGTCCGGACCGTTCGGGCCGTCCGGGCCGGGTTGGCCGTCCGGGTCGGATTGGCCGGCAGGACCGGCCAGGAGATCGAGCAGGACCCGGTCCGGTTGCGCCACGTCGACCCAGGCCGCGTCGTTCCGCCGCGCAAGCCAGATGTTGCCGCCGCCGACCTCGTCCAGCAGCAGTACCCGTGGGTTGGGTGGAACCAGACTATACGGCAGGGCCATGAGCGTGCCGTCCAGGACCTCTGCCTCCTCCGCGCCGTCGATGCGCAACAGGGAACCGGCCCGGTGGCCGTCCACGACGATCGACGCCATGGGAGGCGGCACGCGGTCGTCGGTCATGAAGGCCACGTCGTGAAAGGTGTCGCTGCCGAACACCTCCACGACCCCCGACGGACCGAAGTCGCGGGCCAGCCGCTTCGCCTGCCCGCCCGCCTCCAGCCGGTTCACGTAGGCGAGGTACTTGTCGTCGTCCACGCGGATGGAAGGCGGACCGGACAGCGCCGCCAGCGCGCCGGCAAGCACGCCCGCGGCGACCAGGCCGGCGCTCGACGCCGGGCGTTCGGGGCGGACTACCGCGGCCAGGACCACGGCGCCGGTGACGTAACCCAGCCACGCGGGCTCCACGAAGTACATGACGATGGTCACGCCGACCGCGCCGGCCGCGCTGCCGATGAGGTTCGACGCGTATACCAGGCTCAGCCGTTCCCCGGCGGACATCAGCGTCAGTCCGACGGCGGTGGCGCCCAGGGCGAAGGGGACGGTCAGCAGGGCCCAGTATCCCACCCACCAGGCCAGTTGCCCGGCGACCAGTCCGGGCAGGAAACGGCCGGTCACGGGCAGGAGCTGCCCGGCCTGGAGCATGAGGGGTATGGAGACTGCCGTGAGCAGGGCGAGGATCGGAAGGGCTGTCCGCCGGTGCCGGAGGAGCCAGCCGCGCCAGAGCGACAGGATGGCGCCGCTCATGCCGAAGCCGAGGAGGGCGATGGTGATGACCAGGAAGGCGAAATGGTACCAGCTCGCGTACTGCAGCACGCGGATCAAGCCGATCTCGAAAGCGATGACGCCGCAGGACACCAGGCCGGCGGTCCGCGCGAGGTAGTGCGTCGTCCGATCCCCGGCCGAGCCCCCGGGGATCTCCGCGTTTCCGCCGCGCGACGTCACTGCTCGGCCCGGCCGGTCATGGGCACGAAACGCACGGGCAGGACCGTCCGGGAGGTCCGCTCTCCGTCCGCGTTCCTGGTCACGACGACGAGCCGCTGCACGCCCGTGACTTCACCGATGGGAATGACGATGCGGCCGCCGGGCTTTAGCTGGGACCACAGGGGCGGCGGCAGGTGTCCGGCCGCGCAGGTGACGATGATGGCGTCGAAGGGGCCCGCCTCCGGCCAGCCGTAATACCCGTCGCCCTGGCGGGCCTGGATTGAGTCGTACCCCTCCCCGGCGAGCAGGCCGCGGGCCCGATCCAGCAACGGTTCGATGATCTCCATGGTGTACACGTGGGGGGTCAGGTGGGCGAGCACGGCGGCCTGGTAGCCGGACCCGGTGCCGATCTCCAGCACTTTCGAATGCTGGTCGATGCCCAGCAGCTCGGTCATGTACGCCACGATGTAGGGCTGGGAGATGGTCTGTCCCAGGCCGATGGGCAGGGGCGTGTCGTCGTAGGCCAGGCGCCGGGTCTGCTCGTGGACGAACACGTGGCGCGGCGCGTCCATCATGGCCCGGAGCACGGCCCGGTCCGTGACCATGGGAGACTTGTCCAGGATCGTCCCGACCATCCGTTCCCGCTCATCCCGCCGCTCGCCCGCGGACCGGGGCCGCGGCGGCGTCCAGGCGGTTTCCGCGGCCGCCGCGCCCGAAGATTGACCCGCGCCCGCGGCAGCGGCCGCACCGGAAGACGGACCCGCACCGGTAGCAGCGTCCCGGCCCGATGCATGCCCCGCGTCCGCGGCAAGGGCTTCCCCGCCGCGGCCTTCGGGTTCCGCGGCCGACGCCGAAGGATCCGGCTCCGGCGCGCAGGCCGACCACAGGACCGCGCACAGGAGCAAAGGGATGATCTGAACGTGAACACCGCGCATCGTTGTCCTCCTCCCCCATCCGGCGGCGGCTTAGCCCGTCCGCCTGGCCTTGGGGTTCCGCTTCACGGGTTCGTCACCGGCCGCCTGAAGAAACGCTGGGGGTTGGTCCGGGGTTCGTAGCCGAGGAGGCGCCGGGCCTTGTCGATGGTGTACTTGCCCTGCTGCAGGTAGCTGCCCATGTTGAAGGCCTGGAAAAAGTCCGGCACTTCCTCGATTTCCAGGGCCAACCGGCAGGCCTCCACCAGGTCGTCGTAGACGATGGTGAAGGGCGGGTGATCGGCTTTCCTCACGGCCTCTTCGGGCATGGGGCCCAGCCCGTTGAACTGGTAGCACACGGTGTGTATCCGGTACTTGCGCGCGTAGATTCTGCAGATCTCCATGGCCAGGTGCTTGGTCAGCATGTAGTAGGCCGTGCCCGGCGCCTGGGGCACGTCGCCGATGTCGTGGTCATGGAGGTAGCCGGGGATGATGATCTCCGGCCCCGTGTGCAGGATCTTCGCGATACCGAGTTCCGCCGCCGCCTTCATGACGTGCCATGCGCCCCGGACGGACACGGCGAAGCTCGCCACGGGGTCCTGCCGGACCACGGTCCAGTTCACGATAGCGTCCATGCCGCGGGCGGCTTCCAGCACCTGCCCGTAGTCGCCCATGTCCACGTGCATGGTGGGCTTGCCGCCCGGATGGGGACGGATATCGGCCAGGCGCAGGTCGTAGTGCTGCTCGAGGCCGGGGATGATATGCGGCGCGATGTTGCCGGAGGCGCCCAGGAGAAGGACTTTTTTCATGGGTTTGCTCCTTCCGCTCAGTCCATTTTCGCGATCACGTCCCGCAACACTTCTTCGGCTGTCTCGAGGAGCCGGTCGACGTGGCCGTCCGTGTGCGCGAGGGACAGGTAGATCTTCTCGTAGGGACTGACGAAGAGTCCCCGCTTGATCAGCTCGACGCCGAACACGTAGGCTTTCCGCTTGTCGGCGCGGAACATGGACCCGTAATCGACGATCTCCCGCTCGCCGGTGAACAGGACCTGGAGCACGGGGCCTTCGCCGCCGACGAGCAGGGGGATCGACAGGCGGCTGCCCATGGCCGTGATCTCCCGGGTGATGCGATCGCCCAGGGCGAAGAGCCGCTCGTAGGTCCCCGGCCGTTCCAGCACGCCGAGTGTGGCCAGGCCGGCGACGGCGCCCACGGGATAGCCGTTGAAGGTGCCCGACGCGATGACCCGCTTCGGATCGTCCGCCGGGCGCCAGCCGTTCATGACGTCCATCACGTCCGCCCGTCCGCAAATGGCGGCCAGGGGATAGCCGCCGCTGATCGTCTTCCCGTAGGTCGCCAGGTCGGGCGTCACGCCGTAGCGTTCCTGGGCGCCGCCCCAGGCCATGCGGAAACCCGTGACGATCTCGTCGAAGATGAGAACGATGCCGTGCCGCGTCGCCAGTTCGCGCATCGCCTCGAAGAACCCCGGCCGGGGCAGGATGCACCGCTGCAGGGGCTCGATGAGGATCGCGGCGAGTTCCCCGTGGCGGTGTTCCACGACTTCGGTGGCCCGTTCCACGTCGTTGAAGGGCACGGCGAGCATGTCCGCCGACCAGCTTCGGGGAATGCCGCCGCCGTCCGGCAGCGTGCCGGGATAGTCGCCCGGCGCCAGCGTCCGCGCCCCGTGCAGCGCCGAATCGCTCACCCCGTGCCAGCCCCCCTCGAAGCGCAGGCAGCGGTCGCGGCCCGTGAAGGCGCGGGCGGCCCGCAGGGCGAACTGGATCGATTCGGACCCGGTGATCACCAGGCGGATCTTCTCTCCGCAGGGCGCGGCCTCCACCACCCTTTCGGCCAGCTCGATGGCCGGTTCGTTGAGGGCCATGAAGGTCGTCCCCCGCGAAATCTGGCGGGTGACCGCCTCCACCACGGCGGGATGGCCGTGGCCGAGGATCATGGGTCCGGAACCCAGCAGGAAGTCGATGTATTCGCGTCCGGAGGCGTCGTAGATCATGGCGCCTTCGCCGTGGGTCACGACCAGGTTGGCTTCGGGCGGCAGCCGGAATTCCCCGTTCGCCCCCCCGACCAGCACCCGTTCCGCCCGTTCGATCAATGCGCGCTGTGACATGCGTTTCCCTTCGCCCACGATACCGGATAGTCCGGGTTTTTTGTCAACGATCTCGTACTATACGTACTATAGCTCGGCGCCGTCGATCAGGATCCGCTCCAGCGCCGACAGGAAGGCCTGGTTGGCCTCCGGAAGCCCGACGCTGACCCGGATGCCGTGCGTCAGGCCGAACCGGCTGCCCGAACCCACGAGAATACCCTGGCCGGCCAGACGCCCGGCGAGTTCGTCCGCCGCCATGGGCGTTTGAAACAGGATGAAGTTGCCCTCGCTGGGCCAGTACGTGATGCTCAACCGGTCGAAGGCTGCGCAAAGCCTTTTTTTGCCCCGCTCCGCCAGCGTCACCGATTGCGCCACGTGGTCCTGGTCCTCTATGGCCGCGATGGCCGCCTCCATCTCCAGCGACCCCAGGTGAAAGGTCCTGCGGAACCACACCAGCCGTTCGATGATGCCGGGACAGGAGATCGCCACGCCCACGCGCAGTCCGGCCAGGCCGTAGACCTTGGAAAAAGAGTGGAGGACGATCACGTTCCGACCCGCCGCGACGTCGGCCAGCGAGTCCGGGTAGTCCGGATGCGTGACGAACTGGTGATACACCTCGTCCGATACCAGGGTCACCCGCTCGGGCAGGTCCCCGTGGAGCCGTTCCATGTCGTCCCGGGTGACGATCGAACCGGTCGGATTGTTCGGATTGCCCAGGTAGACCAGGCGCGTCCGGTCCGTCACCGCCGCCGTGACCGCGTCGATCCGGACACTGAAGTCCTCTTCGTCCAGGGGCACGTCGACGATCTTCGCGCCCTGCCACGCGGCCGTCCGGGCATAGACGTGGAAAGTCGGGCCGCACACGATGACTTCGTCGCCCGGTTCCAGGTAGGCCCGCGCGATGATATCCAGGGCTTCGGAGCCGCTGTAGGTCGAGAACAGGTGCGCGGGCGTCAGTCCCCTGCCGTAGAACGCCGCGAGGCGGGTCCTCAGCACTTCATCGTCCCGGTGCGGGTAGAGGCTGAGTCCCGCCAGGTGGTCCCGGATCCGGGCCGTCACCACCGGAGAAGGACCGAGGGGGTTCTCGTTGAAGTGCAGGCGGTAGGGTGTATTCGTCATGTGCGTACCGGAAAGCGGACCGGTTACCCGATGAGCCGCGGCCGGCTACCCGATCAGTCCGTAGTCCTCCAGGATCCCGCGCAGTTTCTCGCGGTTGGGGTCCGACAGCGGGGCAAGGGGCAGCCTGACCTCCGGGCTGATCTTGCCCATCATGCCCAGGGCCGTCTTGACCGGCACCGGGTTGATCTCCATGAACACGGCGTCGTTGAGGGTCATCATGTGGTAGTGGAGCTCGCGCGCGTCCAGCCACCGCCCTTCCTGGACCAGGTCGTACAGCCGCGCCACCGCCTCCGGCATGAGGTTGCCCGTTGCGCTCACGAACCCCGCACCGCCGATGGCGAGAATGGGATAGCAGAGCAGCTCGATCCCCGAGTATACGAGGAAGTCCCGGCCCATGCGGTGGAGCAGGCGGTTGATGTGCTCGAAGTCCTTGTTCGACTCCTTGACGCCGATGAGATTGTCGTTGGCCTCCTTCAGCCGCGCCACGGTATCGATCTCGATGTTCACGGCCGTGCGCCCCGGGATGTTGTACAGGATGACCGGCAGGTCCACGCATTTGGCCAACGCGTCGAAATGGCGGAAAATGCCTTCCTGTCCCGGCCGGCTGTAGTACGGCGCGATGAACAGCAGCGCGTCGGCGCCGTTGGCCTGCGCGAAGCGGGAGAGCTCGATGGACTCCTCGTGGTTGGTGGATGCGCTGCCCGGCACGAAGGGCACCCGGCCGTCCACCGCCGAGGCGGCGGCCCGGATCACCTCCTTGCGCTCTTCGAGGGACAGGGATCCCGGTTCGCCCGTCGTCCCCTGCACCGATACGCCGTGGGACCCGCTCCGGATCTGCCATTCGACCAGGCCGGCCAGGCCGTCCAGGTCCAGCGACCCGTTCCTGAAGGGTGTAACTACCGGAACGATCGACCCGCGCATAGATCCTCCTTGTTTTCTGGTCCGCGCCACATAATACGCGCCACACAATACGCGCCGCTTTCCGGTCCGCGCCGCGCTTCAGGCGCCGCGTCCCGCACACCGCGCCGTCCTCAGACGAACGTGGCAATGTCCTCGAGCGGCTTTTTCGTGATCACCGGCACTTCCGCGTCCTCCGCCGGGTAGCCGACGACCAGGAGCAGGAAGGGCCGCTCGTTGGCCGGCCGGCCCAGCAGCCGGTTCAGGAAATTCATGGGACTCGGCGTGTGGGTAAGCGACGCCAGTCCGGCCTGGTGCACCGCGCTGATCAGCATGCCTGTGGCGATGCCCACCGATTCCACGGCGTAGTAGTGCTTGACGCTCCGGCCGTCGGGCAGCACGCCGTGGCGCTGCACGAAGATGGCGATCAGCCACGGCGCCGTTTCGAGGAAGGGCTTGTGTTCGTCGGTACCCAGGGGCGCCAGGGCGTCGAGCCACTCCTGCGGCGCCTTCTCCCGGTAGAACTGCTGTTCCTCCCGCTCGGCGGCGACGCGGATCTTCGCCTTGATCTCCGGGTCGGACACCGCGGCGAAATGCCACGGCTGCATGTTCGCGCCGCTGGGCGCCGTCCCGGCCGCCAGCAGGCAGTTTCCGATGATCGATTCGGGTACGGGCCGGTCGGAGAAATCGCGGACCGTGCGGCGCCGGCGCAACGACCGGTAGAATGCATCGGCCCGCCGCTCCATCTCGTCGGGCGGGTATTCCTGGTAGGTCGACAGGGGTTGATACACCGGTTCGCTCACGCCTGTTCCCCCTTTGCTACGGAGTTCCTTCGGCTGATCCATCTTCGGCTGACTCATCTCCAGTAGATCCATCTTCGGCCGGCGGCCCCGGATCATCGAATCCGTCACCAGCCGGCTCATCATGAAGCCCCGGGCCATCGAGCATCCCCGGCGTCCCCAGGAACCGCAGGACCTGCTCCGCGTACTTTTCCCGGTCCATTTCCCAAATATCGCCGTGGGTCGCGCCTTGCGCCACGTAGATCTCCTTGCGCGCCCCGGGAATCCGGTCGTACAGCCGTTCGTTGTTCGAAAGCGGCATGCGGCGGTCCGCCGTACCGCCCACCAGGAGCACGGAGGTGTCCCGCAGGCCGGACACCGCGCGGCCGATGTCCAGGGCATCGATTCTTATGCCCACGCGGAGCTCCGTTATGGTGCGCGTCAGGAACCCGAAGGGCACCGTGGGCAGGCCGAACATGCGGCCCAGGTCGCTTTGCAGCGTTTCGGAGGCGGCGTAGAAACTGCTTTCGGCTATGACGGCGTCGATCCCGGACACTTCCGCCGTCGTGAGCAGCGCGGTGGCGGCGCCCATGGAAATGCCCCACAGGATGACCGGACCTTCCTCGCCCCGTTCGTCGACCACGTGACCCAGGGCCGCCTGCACGTCGCGCCATTCGTGATAGCCGAACGTCGTCAGGCTGCCTTCGCTGTCCCCGTGGCGACGGAAATCGAACAGGAGCCCGGTGTACCCGTTTTCATGCAGGAAGGCGGCCTGGTCGAGCATCTGGCCCCGGTTGTTGAGATGGCCGTGGCAGTATATGACCGTGCCCCGGCCGGCCTCGTTCGGGACAAACCACGCGGTCAGGTCCAGGCCGTCGGAAGTCGTCAGCGTCACGTCTTCGTAGGCCATCCCATGGTCCGCGGGGGTGGACAGCGCCTTGCGCCGGGGTCCGATGCTTCCGGTGTACAGGGTGGAAATGAAGTAGGGCAGGCCGATGAAGACAAGCAGAAGAATGATCGCCACGCCCATGGCCGCGCCTCGATAGGATACCTGTCTCCGGCGCATGGCCAGGGCCGCGACCGGCCAGATGAGGGTCCCCGCGATGAAGGTGACGACCGGCCACAGCACGACGTGGGGGACGACCAGGCCGAAAAGCGCGTTGCGTCCCCAGGTGAAGTATTCGCCCTCGAGACCGGCCGTCTTGCCCAGGACCGCCAGCAGTACGATCAGCAGGCGGACGCCCGCCGTATAGAGCAGTAACGCGGACAGGTACCCGCCGTAGCCTCTGCCCGCGCGGAGGCACCGGATCGAGATCCAGGCCGCGGCGGCCGGAATGGTCCAGTTGATGCTGAAGGGGCCGCCCGCCATGAGGGCCGTGACGTCCAGCACGAACCACAGGACGACCAGGCCCCACGTAATGAAAAGGGGCAGGCGGATTTGCGACATGTGCGGCCCCGTGCTGCTAGCTGGCTTTGCCCAGGACGTCTTTCAGCACGTTGAGGAAGACTTCCGTTTCCCGCTCGTCGCCGGAGGATACGCGAATCCACGACGGCATCTGCTGCCTGCGCCGGTTCGTCACCATGACGCCCTTGCGGAACATCTCCCGCATGATGTTCATGGACGGCTTGCCCAGGTCGACCATCATGAAATTGCTTTCGGACGGGATGTACTCCAGTCCCATCTTCGTGAATTCCTCTTCCAGCCTTTCCCGGAAATGCATGACCACCGCCCGGGAACGGTTGTAGTGGTTCCGGTCCTTGACCGCCGCCTCGCCCGCGGCGTAGGCCAGGGCGTTGGCGCGGCCCGTGCTGTAGAACCCCAGTTTCTCCTGGATGGCCTGGCTGCAGATCCCGTACCCGAGGCGCATGCCCGGCATGCCGAAGACCTTGGAGAAGGTCCGCGTGACGATCACGTTGTCGTGCTTCGTGGCCAGCGACACCGCGGTCCGGTATGCCGGGTCCCTGACGAAATGGATATACGCTTCGTCGATCACCACGAGCACGTCCGAGGGCACGGCCTCCACGAACTTCTCGGTCTCCTCGAAGGACAGCAGCGTACCGGTCGGGTTGTTCGGATTGGTGATCACCACCACGGACGTCTTCGGCGTGATCGCCGCGAGCATGGCGTCCAGGTCGTGCGTGTGGTCCTTCATGGGCGTGCGGACGACATTCACGTCGATGCCTGATTCCTGGTAGTCGCCGGCGTCGCGCGACACGTCGCCGTACCCCATGTCGGCCTCGATGAGCTCGGTGCCGCCCTTGCTCAGGTAGGCCAGCGCGATCTGGGTAAGCAGCGCGCCGGACCCCGCCGTGATGAAGAAAGGCGTCTCGCGCCTGAACCGGAACCCGCCGCCGCCCATTCCGCCCATCCCGCCGAACCGGGGAGGGGGCGGCAGTTCGATCCCGTCGAATTCGGCCAGCGCGCCGTTGATGTCGCCGCCGCCGAAGGAATACCGGTTGATCTTGAACATGTTCTCGGCGATGGCCTTCAGCGCCAGCGGGGACGGTCCGATCGGGTTTTCATTCAACGCCAGGCGGACGAGGCCCGGATCGACGCCGACCCCGTGGATGTCCTTGGCGGTAAGGCCGCCCGAGGCCATGGTCTGCGCCAGGGCGAGGCGGTCGGCCAGCGTGAGTGCGGCGCCGGCCGCCAGGGCGCCCGTGAGAAAACGGCGGCGGGAAAGGCCCGATTCGACCGTATCGTTCATACCGTTCAACATGAATAGTCTCCCTGAAATGAATGGATGCAGCGGCAAGGAACCGACCGCGGCGGCCGGAATCGACCCCCCGCGTTCGCCGGATTATCCGATTCGACAACGATGTCGAATATACGCGGACCCGGACCGCAAGACAACCCTAAATGCCCACCTTCACCCGATATGGACAAGATCATATTGTGTATACAAATGGGATACATTCAACCGGGTGACTTCCTTCTAACATTATGGCCTCGACCTGCCCCCGACATGCCCCCGGCATTTCCCCGACGAGGCCGCGCGTCCTGTACCGAAACCCGTGCGTCTCAACCCGGTGCGGCCGGTTTCGCTCCTTCGGGCCGCTTTCGACACGCTGTCATTATTTCTTGACACGAATCGACCGCCGCCATACTATCCCTTGATTAAGGTTCAGCATCTCGAATTGTATTGTAACCAGCGTATTTCGGCGCACCCGGCCTCACCGCGGCAGAGTGCCGGGAACCGGTACACTGGAGGGAATGCACTCATGCGGACCAGATTCATCCTGTTCTGCGCCTGTACGTTTGCCGTACTGACGAATATCGCTCCCGCGTACGGCCAGGAAGACGACGACCGGTTCTCCTGGGGCGGCATGATCAGGACCCGGTTGCAGGGCGACTACCAGGACGGAAGCCGTGCGGTCAACCGTTTCATGTACGGCGCCTTCCTGAACGCCACCTTGCGCCTGACCGACCGGATCGACGTGACCGGCAAGGTCATGACGGGCAATCCCAAAGCCATCACCGTTGCCGACTGGATGAGCTACGGCGACCTGTTCGTGCGCGAGAACCCCTACGTCTCCTGGATGTACGCGCGCGTCAAGCCCAACCCGTCGCTCACCCTGACCGCGGGCAAGTTCCCCCTTCCCTTCTTCCGTCCGACCCAGGTCGTCCTGGACAGCGATCTCTCGCCGGAGGGACTGGCCCAGCAGATCACCACGAAGAACGCGGACGGTTCCGCCACCTTCGGCATGAATTTCGGCCAGTTCATGATCAACCAGGTGGCCTCGCCGATAAAGGACCTCGACCGCACCTATTTCCTGGGCGGGCAGTTCCTGGTCCGATTCGACCAGCCGGGCAGGTCGCAGACGCTGGCGGCCGCCATCTATACCGTGGGCGGCGCGGATTCCCTCTTCACCGCGCAGAACCTGAGGTCCCCCTCGCCGATCGTCGCGGCGAATTCAAACCGGCCGAACAAATACGGGGACGGTTACCTGTCCGAGTTCCGGATGATCAACTTCAGCGGCCAGTTCACCCAGACCGTGAACGGACGGCCCCTGGCGCTGAACGCCGACTACGTGTTCAATACCGGGGCCGACGACATGCGGCACGGCATTACGGGTTCGGTGATGTACGGCAGCATGGCCAGGGTCGGCGGCACCCGGGCCGGGATCCAGGCTTTCCTCATGCAGCAGGACGCCACGCTGGCCCCCTTGAGCAACATCGACTACACCCAGACCAATACGAAGGGCGCCGCCCTCTTTTTCGGCCATCATCTCATCGAGAAGCTGACGGTCGACATCCACCTGTACACCCGCAAGTACGATTCCCCCGAGACGCTCGTCTCCCCCGCGGCCAACAACGCGTGGCGAACGCGCCTTCGCGTCATGTTCATGTTCCGGTTGAACTGACGGCCCGGTCCGGGATCGATCCACAGCATGCGTCTGCGCCACATACTGTTTCCCCTGCTCGTGCTGGTCTTCGCGGCCGCCGCGGAGCCGCAGCCCCGCCTCAAGCTCGCGACGACCACCAGCACCTACGATTCGGGCCTGATGGACATCCTGCTGCCCCCTTTCGAGGAAAAGCTGGCGGGCTCGGTCCGGGTGGACGTCATTGCCGTGGGTACGGGCAAGGCCCTTAAACTGGCCGAGAACGGCGACGTGGACGCGGTGCTCGTACACGCGCCGGAACTGGAGGAAGCCTTCATCGCCGCCGGCTTCGGGGTGGATCGCCGGGGCGTGATGTACAACGATTTCGTCGTCATCGGCCCGTCCGCCGACCGGGCCGGGATCGCCGGGACGGAAAAGGTCGCCGACGCCTTCGCCACCATCGCACTCAGAAAAGCGCTGTTCTTCTCCCGGGGCGATCTGTCCGGGACCCACCTGAAAGAGCGGGCGATCTGGGATCTGGCCGGCATCGATCCGGTCGGGGACTGGTACGTGGAAGTGGGGCAGGGGATGGCGGCCACGCTGCGCATGGCGGACGAGAAGCGGGGATACGTGCTGATCGACCGGGGCACCTACCTGGCGCTGCGGGAGACGGTGAACCTGAAGATCCTGGTGGAATACGATCCCCCGCTGCACAATCCCTACAGCATCATCGCCGTCAATCCGGCGCGCTGGCCCCACGTCAAGTACGGGCACGCGCGGGCGTTCATCGAATATCTGACCTCGCCGGAGGGCCAGGCCGTCATCGGCGGTTTCATGAAATACGGGCAGCGGCTGTTCATGCCGTCCGCGACGGACTGAGCGCGGAAAGCGCGGGCAGCGCGGGCACGGCGCGGGCATCATGAAGCGGCCGCGCGGCACATGGGAGGAAGCGACGTGATACGCATAGGCATCCTGGGCATCGGTTTCATGGGCACGACCCACTTCATGGCGATCCGGAACCTGGCCAACGCGGAGGTGGGGGCCATCTGCACCCGGGACGAGCGGAAGCTGAGCGGCGACTGGCGGCACATCCAGGGCAATTTTGGCGGCGGGGGCGGCGTGCAGGACCTCACGGGCATCCGTACCTGCACCGCGATCGACGAGGTGCTGGGCGACCCGGACATCGACCTGGTGGACGTGTGCCTGCCCACGGCCCTGCACCACGACGTCGTCCTGCGCGCGCTGGACGCCGGCAAGCACGTCATCGTCGAGAAGCCCATCGCGCTCGGGCTGGACGAGGCGGACCGCATGATCGCCCGCGCCGGGGAGGCCGGCCGGACCCTCATGGTCGCCCACGTGCTGAAGTTCTTCCCCGAATTCGCCTTCCTGAAGCAGGCCATCGACGACGGACGCTACGGGCGCCTCCTGGGCCTGCACCTCAAGCGGGTCATCTCCAAGCCCCTCTGGGGGGAGGACAACTGGTTCGGGGACTACGAGCGCACGGGCGCGGCGGGCATCGACCTGCACATCCACGATACCGACTACCTGCGCTACCTCTTCGGCATGCCGGACAGCGTCCACGCCGACGGCATGACGAGTCCGAACGGATACGTGCTCTACCTGAACACGCAGTACGGGTACGACAGCCGGGACGTCACCGTCTCCTCGCAGTGCGGGGCGATCAGCTCCGCTGCCTTCGAACACGGCTACGACGCCTATTTCGAGGAAGGCACGCTCTGGTACAACGTCCTCTCGGACCGGCCGGTCACGCTCTACACCCCCGACGGCGGCAGGTCCGAGCCGGAAATCGCGTTCCCCGAGGCCTTCGAGGCCCAGCTGGGATACGCCGTCGACGCCCTTGAAAGCGGGACGGAACCCGACCTGGTATCGGCCGCCGCGGCCCGCGACGCGCTGCGGATCTGCCACGGGGAGGCCGAATCGGTGAAGACGGGGAAGACGATCCGGTTCACGGACTGATAGGCCCGCCATGCCCAACGGCTGACGCGGCGATCCTCCACGCACTTGTCGGGACGAAATCAACCGCTTACTCGCTTAAGACCATGTCCCAGCTGCACTTCGGCACCGGCCGAACCGTCATCACCCCGCCCACGGGGGTCGAGCTCTGCGGCTACGGCCCCTATATCGAGCGCCGGTCCACGGCGGTCCACCAGGACCTCCACGCCACGGCCCTGGCCCTGTCGGACGGCGACCGCGTCTTCGTCTGGGTATCGAACGACCTGGTGTGGACCGACCGTTCCCTTGTGGACGAGACCCACCGCATTGTCCGGAAACGCCACGGACTCGATCCGGCCCGCGTGGTCATCACCAACACCCACACCCATTCCGGTCCGGCCACCATGAAGACCGTGGCCTGGGGGAAATGGGACGAGGAGTACACCGCGGAGCTGCCCGGCCGGCTCGCCGGCGCCGTCGGGCAGGCCGTGTCGAACCTCGAAGCCGGGCGCGTCGGGTTCGGCAGGACGCCCGTTCCCGGTCTCTCCGTCAACCGGGTCGACGAGGGCGGCGCGGCGGACGATGAAGCGCTGCTCATGCGTTTCGACGACCTGCGGGGGCGGATGCGCGCGGCCGTAATCAACTTCGGCGCCCATCCCGTCACGCTCGGCGCCGACACCGTGATCTGCGGCGACTATCCGGCCGACGCCATCGGGAAGATGGAGGGCGCGAGGGAGGGACTGCGCGTGTTGTTCTTCCAGGGCAGCTGCGGCGATCTCAACTGCCGGGGGTTCAGCGATGGCATGGACATGATGAAGGCGAACGGTTCGCTCCTGCGCGACCGCGTCCTCCCGGCCCTGGACGGCATCGAGACCCGCGGCGACGTGGACCTGGACGGCGACACCTACGACGTCGCCCTGCCCACGGAAGTGCCGGACCGCGCGGCGCTGGAAGCCGAACTCGCCGAATGCCGGGACCGGCTCGAGGATGCGGAGGACGACACGGACCCCGGCGAGCTGCGCAAGTTGCGCTTCGAGGCGGACTGGCGCGCCCAGCGCCTCGAGCTGCTCGACGGGCCCCATCCCCGGCGCCTCGAATTCCGCGTATCGTGGCTTCGCATCGGCGACGCCGTGCTGCTCGCTCACCCGCTGGAGCTGTTCCTGACCTACGGCAGGCAGGTCCAGGCGGCATCGCCCTACCCGCACACCATGGTCGTCGGCTACGCCAACGAGACCGTCGGCTACCTCGCGCGGCCCCGCGACTTCGATCAGGAAGGATTCGGCTGGTACGCGGCGGTGTTCGCGCCGCGCATCTGCCGCCACCTCCCCTTCGAGCCCGGCGCGGGCGGCGTGTTTCGCGATCACCTCATCGCCATGCTGCACCGGATAAGGCAGCGCGCGTCACGTTCCTGACCGGGACGTTCACCTCGCCCGGGCGGTCGCCGCATTGATTTCATCGCGCCGCCGTTGACATCTTCCGGCACGGTGCTATCTTGTGTCTACGCGATGCCCGCCGGTCCGAACGCCGTGTCGATCCGGGCGGTCGCCGGCCACGCAACGGCCAATACGTACGGGCGGTCGCCGGCCACGCAACGGCCGTGTCGATCCGGGCGCGATGCCCGCCGGCCACGCAACGGCCTTCCGTTCTAATCGTTGCATGTTCGTGTTAATGTATTAGTCGAAAAACTCCACATAATCTCCTAAAAAAACGGTTCGAAGTTCATCCGATACCTGAAGGGGCCGACCATGTCCATAGCCGGATACATCAGGGCGGGTTTGATCCTGTCGTTGCTGTCGATCGTTGCGCCTGCCTCGGAGGCGCGTGACGCCCGGGACCCCGCGCTCCAGGAAAGCGCCGGTACGCAGGCACAACCGCAAGAGGCGCCCGGCCAGCCGGCCTCGACGCCCGCGCCAACCCAGCCGCCGCGGCTCGCGGTGCTGATCATCATCGACCAGTTCCGCCACGACTACCTGCAGCGGTTCGACGACCTCTTCGTGGAGGACGGATTCCGCCGGTTCATGGACCACGGCGCGTGGATGCAGGACGCCCGCTTCACGCATGTGCACGCCTCCACTTCACCGGGTCACAGCGTGGTCACCTCCGGAACCTACGCCCACAAGACGGGGATGGTCAACAACGCGTGGTACAACCGGTCCAAGGGGTGGTTTCAGCCGTCGCTGGTGGATCCGGAAAGCCACATCCTCGGATTGTGGCCCAGCGCGACCGGCCGCGCATCCACGCGGGAACTGGTCGGCTCTTCCCTGGCCGACGAACTGCGCATGGCCACGCGCTACCGGGGCAAGGCCATCACGATATCGCTCAAGGACTACAGCGCCATGATCTCCGCCGGGAAACTGGGCGCGCCGTACTGGTTCGAAGCATCCCTGGGCCGGATCACTTCGAGCAGCTTCTTCATGGACGACGTGCCCGATTGGATCAAGCGCTTCAACGACCGGAAAATCCCGGACCAGTCCTTCGGCCGCACATGGGACCGCCTGCTGCCGGAAGAACTGTACCTTGAACGGGCAGGCGAAGACATCCGCGAGGGCGAGGAGAACAACCGGGACAGCGGGATCGTCTTTCCTCATGTGACGAAAGGCGGCCTGGAAGCTCCGGGGCCCCGGTACTGGAACGCCTTCAAGCACACGCCCTGGTCCACCGACTACCAGCTGGAATTCGCCCGGCAGGCGATCATCGAGGAAGAACTGGGACAGGACGATATCCCGGACGTCCTCGTCATCAGTCTCTCCGCCAATGACTACATCGGCCACGACTTCGGCCCCTTCAGCCAGGAATCCATGGACGCCACGCTGCGCACAGACCGGCAGCTGGCGGACTTCTTCGGGTTTCTCGACGAGCGGGTCGGGCGCGACCACACCCTCCTGGTCCTGACGGCCGACCACGGCGCCCTGGAACTGCCGGAGCAGTTGGCCCTCAGGGGCCTGGAGTCCGGTCGTGCCGGGCCCGAGCCGCTGACGGCCCTGGTGGAGGAGGCCCTGGACGGGCTGCACGGGGAAGACGACTGGGTCCTTCACGTAGCGGAAACCGGCGTGTACCTGAACTGGGAGGCCATCGACAGCCGCGGCCTGAGCCGGGCCGAGGTGGAAGATACGGCGGCCGCCGCCGTCGTGACCCATCCGGCCGTATGGCGGGCCTATACGCGCAACCGCATCGAACGGCGGCTGTTGCCGGAATCGAACCTCACGAAGACGGTCTATCACAGCTTCCATTCCGAGAACAGCGGCGACGTCATGCTCATCTCCACGCCCTTCTACCTGCTGCTGGGCGAGTACGGGTCGGCCACGGTGGGCACCTCCCACGGATGGCCCCACGACTACGATACGCACATTCCGATCATGTTCCACGGTCCGTGGATCGCGCCCGGCCACTACCGACACCGCGTCGACGCGGCGGATATCACGCCGACGATCTGCAACCTGCTGCGCATCACCCTGCCGTCGAACCGCGACGGCCGCATACTGGACGAGATCATCAGGTAGGCGGGCCGGCGGGGCCGGCGGCGGGGCCGTACCCCTGGATCGCCGGCTTACCGCGTGCCGGCGGCCGGGACGATGAGGAATCCGCACGGACAAGGCCTTCGTCCGGACGCATGGGGATCAATACTTTTCGGGAATGAAACGCTGGTCGTCCATGGGCGGGCGGACGTACCCGGAATCGGTGTCCCGGTCGGGCAGCTCGATGCCCGAGGTAGGAGGGTCCGCGTCGTAGGGGAAGAGGCTGAGGAAGTGGGTGATGCAGTTCAGCCGGGCGCGGCGCTTGCTGTCCGACGGCACGACGTACCACGGCGCCTGGTTGATGTCCGTGTAGTTCATCATGTCGTCCTTGGCGAGCGAGTACTCGTCCCACCTCATGTAGGACTGCAGGTCCATTTCGCTGAACTTCCAGCTCTTCAGGGGATCCTTGATCCGGTTCTTGAACCGCCGTTCCTGCTCCTTCGCGCTCACGGAGAACCAGTATTTGATCAATTTGATGCCGGAGCGCACGAGCATGCGCTCGAACTGGGGACAGGTGCGGAGGAATTCGCGGTACTCCTCCTCGGTGCAGAACCCCATCACCCGGTCGACGCCGGCCCGGTTGTACCAGCTCCGGTCGAAGAGCACGATCTCGCCCGCCGAGGGCAGGTGGGCCACGTAACGCTGGAAGTACCACTGCGACTGTTCCCGGTCCGTGGGCTTGGCCAGCGCGGCCACGCGGCATACGCGGTGATTGAGCCGCGCGGTGATGCGGGAGATGGTGCCGCCCTTGCCCGCCGCGTCGCGGCCCTCGAAGATGACGACCACCTTCTCGCCCTGGTCGACCACCCATTCCTGGAGCTTGGAGAGCTCGACCTGCAGGCGGGCCAGCTCCGCCTCGTAGGCCTCGCGGCTCAGCTTTTTCTTTTTCTTCTTCTTCTTGGCGGTGGCCGCCGGTTGCTTTTCTTCAACTAATTTCGCCACAGTTCCTCCAGTAGGATATCCAGCCGGTCGCAGCCCGGCCGGCGCTGATCCGGCCCGGTGCGAATCCGGCCAGGGCCGGGTCCGTTTATGAGTCGACGCCCGCCGCTGATCCTGCCCGGCAAAGGCCGCGAATCCGCCGCCCGCCGCCTCAGCTCCCGTTGATCCTGCCCGCCGTCCGGCGCCTCAGCTCCCGCTGATCCGGAACCGCACGCCCATCCTGTCGAGCTCCCCGATCAACGTATCGAAACCATCCCCGTAAATCGCCTGTTCGGGGGTAACGAAGGGCCCGCCGGGATGGGGCAGGTCGCCCCGGGCCGCCAAGCGCGCGGCAATGGCCGCGGTGAAGGCCGTGGTGCGCGCCATGGACGTGAACCCCGTCTCTTCGTCGAAGCGGTCGATCATCTCGGCCGATCTCGTGGCGGACCGTCCGTCTCTTTCGCCGATTACCGTGACGCGGTAGGCCGTGATGTCCCGTTCCTCCGGCGCCATCTTCACGCTGGGGTAGAGCACGGCGTCCACTACGTGCTTCGGGATCACGGAAACGCCGTCCACGTCCAGCGGATCCTCGCTGAGCAGCCCGAGTTCCCGCAGTACGGTGACCTTTTCCGAGTAGCCCGGCCAGCGCACCGTCTTCTGCGTCCCGCTGCGCAGTCCCTTGAGGGCGTCCACCTCCAGCAGCCAGGGCATGAAGCCCTCGTGCCAGGCCTCGCATTCCCCCACGCCTTCGAAGACCGCCGGCTCCGGCTCGGAGTACCGCGGGACGTCCACGAGGCGCCCGTCGATGACGGCGCGCGCCGTGGACTCGCGCAGGGGCAGACGCCTGCCGCCGAAGACGATCTTGTACCCCAGGGGCGGCGACGGCTTTTCCGGAATGCCGCCGCACTGGATGTGCAGTTCGTCGGTCCGGTCCAGCCGCTCGGCCAGGTGACGGGCCATGATCTCGGTCAGCCCCGGCTCGAGGCCGCATCCCAGGATGACGAAACCGGCGGAACCCGCATAGGCCGCCGTCCAGGCTTCGAGGTCCTCGTCGGCCACGCGCGTCAAGTCCATGTAGGGCATCCCCGCCTCGAGGGCCAGGGGGATGGCCGCCATGCTCGCCGCGCGGGGCAGGGCCGCCACGCCCGCGCCGTGGTCCTTCATCACGGCGACGGCCTCCGCGGCGTCGTTCATGTCCAATTGCCGGTAGGCGACCTTGTCCGCCCCCGGCAGGCCCCGCAGCCTGTCGCGGCAGCTCCCGAGCTGTTCCTCGCTGAGATCGCAGACGGTCACCCTGTCCACCGCGTCGTCCAGCATGGCGTTGTACGCCGCCGCCGGGCCCATCAGGCCGCTGCCGATCACGAGTATGCGCACGGGCGCCTCCGCAGGTAAACCCTCGTCGGACCGATCATACAGGTCAGATCAGTCAGAGTCAGTCAGATCAGTCAGATCAGTCTTGTCCGTAGTGGAATCATTCCATGAACCGGACTGTTAATTTGTGCTACGAAAGCCGTCCGCGTCAAGGGCAATCTGGACGGGAGAGGGGGGAATGGACCGGACCGCCGCCACCCGGGAGCGTCCCGCCGCGACGGTCACCGCCGCGGACGATTCACGCCGCCGTTAATCCCTTGATCCGCCTATCCCCGACCAGTATCTTGGCGGTTACATTCACCCGAAAACCGTATGATCCAGGTCCGCATCCAGATCCGCATCCAGGATCGTACCCAGGTCCGTATCCAGGTCAGGAAAAACCATGTTCCCAGTCCGTCCGCCGCGCCTTCTGGCTGTCGTCTCTCTCCTGCTCCGTACGCACACGTCGCTCACGGTCGTTCTACTTATCTCCGGCCTGATTGGCCTGCTCGTCCCCGGCACCGCCCGGGCGCAGGACCTGCCCTTCGTCATAAAAGTCCGCGTGCCGGGCGTCGCATCCTACGACCCGGCCATCCCCCGTCCCGAATCGGTCATCGGGCACGCGGTGGGCGCGACGCACACGCGGTCCCACCTGGTGGCCGACTATTTCCGGGCCGTGGCCGCGGTCTCGGACCGCGTCGTGGTGAACCGCCACGGCGCCTCCTACGAGGGGCGGCGCCTGTACCACGCCGTGGTCACGTCGCCGGCCAACCACGGGCGCCTGGAGGAAATCCGGCTGGCCAACCACCGGCTGTCCGACGCGCCGGGCGAGGTCTCCGACGCCATGATCGAGTCCATGCCCGTCGTCGTCCACATGGGCTACGGCGTGCACGGCAACGAGGCGAGCGGACCCGAGGCGGCCATGCTGGTGCTCTACCACCTCGCCGCGGGCGGCGGACCGGCCGTGGACGGCCTGCTGGACCGCGCCGTGATCATCATGGACCCCAACTACAACCCGGACGGCCGGGACCGTTTCGTCAACTGGGTCAACGCCAACCGGGGCCGGGTCGCCACGCGGGACGGGCAGGACCGGGAGCACGTGGCGCCGTGGCCGGGCGGGCGGACCAACCACTACTGGTTCGACCTCAACCGGGACTGGCTCGTGGCGCAGCATCCCGAATCGCAGGGCCGGGTTTCGCTGTTCCACCACTGGCGCGCCCAGGTGCTGACCGACGTCCACGAGATGGGCAGCAACGCGACCTATTTCTTCCAGCCCGGGATCCCGAGCCGGAACAACCCGAACACCCCGGAACGGACCTTCGAGCTGACGGCGGCGCTGGCCGAACACCACGCCGAGTGGCTCGACCGCCACGGCGCCCTGTACTATTCGAGGGAGACCTTCGACGACTTCTTCTACGGGAAAGGGTCCACGTTCCCGGACGTGAACGGCGCCATCGGCATCCTCTTCGAGCAGGCCTCGTCCCGGGCGCTTGAAAGCGTGACCAACGACGGGGTGCTGACCTACCCCTACACCATCCGCAACCAGATCGCTACTTCCATGTCGACCCTGGCCGGCAGCCTGGCCCTGCGGACCGAGCTGCTGTCCAACCAGCGCGATTTCTACGCCTCGGCGCCCGAAGCGGCCCGGCAGAACCCCGTCAAGGCCTACGTCCTCGACCTGGGCGAATCGCGCACGCGCACCCAGGCCCTCCTGGAGATGCTGCTCCGCCACCGCGTCCGCGTGTACGAACTCGCGCGGACCGTGCGGGCCGAACCGACCGCGCAGACCGGGCAGGCCGGTCGGAACGACGGTACCCGGGGCGGCGGGGCATCCGGCGAACGTACCTTCCGGGCCGGCGAGGCGGTCGTCATCCCTCTGGACCAGCCCCAGACGCGGCTGATCAAGGCGTCCATGGAGCGGGTTACGACCTTCGAGGACTCCCTCTTCTACGACGTGTCGGCTTGGACCCTGCCCCTGGCCATGGGCGTCAAGAGCGGTGAACTGCGGCGGTACTCCGGCGACCTGGCGGGCGCGGAAATCACGGCGGCCGATTTCGACGGCGGCCGGCTGATCGGCGGCCGCGCGTCCTACGCCTACCTGATGGAATGGAACCGGTACTACGCCCCCCGCGCGCTCTACCGCATCCTCGACGCGGGCATCCGGCCCCGGGTGGCCCGCAAGCCCTTCACGATGGTTACGGGCGGCGCGGGCGGCGCGGGCGAAATGGGCGGCACCGAACGGACCTTCGACCGGGGCACGATCATCATCCCCGTCGCCCAGCGCGACGCGGCGTCCACGGTGACGGCCGAACAGGTCCACGCCCTGATCGACCGCATCGTCGCGGAGGACCACGTGGTCGTCCACGGCACGGACACGGGGCTCACGCCGTCGGGCGGCGACTTGGGCGGCCCGAACTCGACCGTGCTGGTCAAGCCGGAGATCGCGCTGCTTTCGGGTCCCGGCACCCGGGCCTACGAGGTCGGCGAGACCTGGCACCTGCTCAACGAGCGGTTCGGCATCCCGGTCTCCCTGGTGGACGCCGACGGTTTTACGGACCTGGACCTGGACCGCTACACGACCCTGGTCATGGCCATGGGCAATTACGATCTGGGCACGGAAGACGTGAACCGGCTCAAGTGGTGGGTGCGCGAAGGCGGCACGCTCATCGCGTGGAAGAGCGCCGCCCGCTGGCTCATCGGCCAGGAACTGATCGACGAAAGACTCAAGGCCAGTCCGCCCGACACGACCGACCTGTCTTACGAGCAGGTGCCGGCCACGCGGGGCGCGCAGCGCATCGGCGGCGCCATCTTCGCGGCCGAGCTGGACACCACCCATCCGCTGGCCTTCGGCTACGGCGACCGGACGCCCCTGTTCCGCAACCACGAGATCTTCTTCCAGCCTTCCGCGACGCCGGGCGCCACGGTGGCCCGGTACACGTCGTCGCCGCTGCTGAGCGGCTACATCTCGCCGAAGCGCCACGGCGAGCTGGCCGGCACGGCCGCGCTGATCGCCCGCCGGCAGGGGAATGGCGCCGTCATCCTCTTCGCGGACAACCCGAATTTCCGGGCCTTCTGGTACGGCACCAACGGCCTGTTCCTGAACGCCGTCTTCTTCGGCGGCGCGTTCTAGGCATGAAACAGCCGCCTGCCGGGCGCGTGCCAGGCATGAAACAGCCGCCTGCCGGGCGCGTGCCAGGCACCGCCGGGCGCGCTCCGGATACGAACGCCGCGCCGCTGAGCGAGCCCGGCCGCGAACCACGCATCCCTTTCTGAAGGGAAACACCCATGCCCGTGACCATCACCGACGTCCGGACCATCCTGACCCAGCCGGCCGGAGCGCGCCTGATCGTCGTCAAGCTCCTGACCTCCGAGCCCGGCCTCTACGGCCTGGGCTGCGCCACCTTCACCCAGCGGTTCCGGGCCGTCCACACCGCCATCGAACACCACCTGAAACCCTTCCTCGTCGGCAAGGACGCGGACGATATCGAGGACCTGTGGCAGACCGCCATGGTGAACGGGTACTGGCGCAACGGCCCGGTGCTGAACAACGCGATCTCCGGCATGGACATGGCGCTGTGGGACATCAAGGGGAAACGGGCGGGCATGCCCGTGTACCAGCTCCTCGGCGGAAAGTGCCGGGAGGCGGCGGACACGTACGTCCACGCCGACGGCGCATCGCCCGAGGAAGTGGCGGAGAACGTCCAGCGGTACATGGAGCAGGACTACCGGCACGTGCGCTGCCAGATCGGCGGATACGGAGGCCGGAAGCCGCGGGTCACGCCGCCCGAGGGCGCGAAACCCGGCGACTATTTCGACCCGCGGAGCTACATGCGCCGCACGGTCGGGATGTTCGAGCACCTGCGCGCGTCCGTGGGCGACGAGGTGGAACTGCTCCACGACACCCACGAGCGGCTCACGCCCGCCGACGCCGTCGTCTTCGCGAAGCAGCTCGAACCCTTCAACCTGTTCTTCCTCGAAGACGCCCTGGCGCCCGAAGACAACGAGTGGTTCCGCCGCATGCGCCAGACCTCCACCACGCCCATCGCCATGGGGGAGCTCTTCAACAACCCCGCGGAATGGCTGCCCCTGATCGAGGGACGGCTCATCGACTTCCTGCGCATGCACATCAGCCAGATGGGCGGCATCACGCCGGCCCGCAACGTCGCGGCCATGGCCGCCATGTACGGCATCCGCACGGCGTGGCACGGACCGGGCGACGTCTCCCCGGTGGGCCACGCCGCCAACCTGCACCTCGACCTGTGGGCGCCGAATTTCGGCATCCAGGAATGGTGCCGGTTCGGCGACCTGGTGTACGAGATCTTCCCCGGCACCCCGGAAGTGCGCGGCGGCTACATGTATCCCAACGACCGTCCCGGCCTGGGCATCGACGTGGACGAGAAGCTGGCGGCCCGGTATCCCTGCGAGGACGAGATCATCAACTGGACCCAGGCCCGCACGCCCGACGGAGGGCCCGCCAGGCCGTGACCTTCAACTGGACCCAGGCCCGAACGCCCGACGGAGGGCCCGCCAGGCCGTGACCTTCAACTGGAACTGGAACTGGACCCAGGCCCGCACGCCCGACGGAGGACCCGCCAGACCGTGACTTTTATTTCAGGCTATTCCCTGACCGAAGACTACGCCGGACACCTGCATCGGATCGGCGCCTTCACCATCGACCTCGCGATCCTCACCACGGCATCAGCGGCCATTGCGCTGGCGGCCGAATACCTGGGCGCCGACGACGACCCCGTAACCCTCCCCCTGATGAGCGCGTTCCAGTTGCTCATGCCGTGGTTCTATTACGCGGCCATGGAGAGTTCACCCAAAGGCGCCACCCTGGGCAAGATGATCCTCGGCATCCAGGTGGTAGACGCGCAAGGGTACACGCCCACCTTCGGCCGCGCCGCGCTCCGGGCCATTCCCAAGTGCCTGCCCGTCCTCTGGCCGGGCTACCTCGCCGCGGTCTTCACCCAGCGCAGACAGGCCTTTCACGACCTCATCGCGCGGACGCTGGTGGTGCGGGCCAACGTTGATCCTACCACGAATCCTGGTCGGGAACGCCCCGGCTTATGACAACCTTCAGTCCCGGTTCGGGCGTCGCCCGCCTCGCCGCTGCCGCCGATACACCCGGCGCCGGCCAATCCCGCAGGAGGCCACGTACCTTACCTGTGGCGGGATCCAGCAGGAGTGCGGTGGATGGTGTGTCCTCCGGTTCCGATTCGTCATCGCTGCCTTGCGTCGCGAAGCCCTCGGGGCCTGAAACGGTGATGTGCGTTAGCCTGACGCGCCATTCCCGCCGAACCGGCACGATGAACGCGAAGGTCTTTACGTCCACGTCCCCGCCCTCCGGCATTCCGAAGGACAGACTGAACAAGCTGCTTCCGTCCCTGCCCTCTCCTGTAATCCGGTAATCGCCGTCCATCCGGGGAAGGGACGGCGGCGCGTCGACCACGAAGGCCGGTTCAAGGATGATCTCTCCGTCCTCCTTAACTCCACCCCAGAGAAGCAGACTCCTCGCGGAAGGCGCGAAGGATGCGGCCAGGTTGGTCGTTCGCGCCTGGGAGAGCCGATAACCAAGCGCCCTGCTGAAGTTGTAATCGCTGATCCACCGGGGCCTGCAGTAACCCATCAGATCCGGGGTATCCGGACTCACCAGTACCTCATTGAGCAAATCGTATCCCCAGGCGCCTATGGAACCGTCCGAATAGGGATAGTCGGGATCGGAGTCCGGCGCATCGCCGCAGGGTGCATGGTAAAGATTCATATTGTGGCCGAGTTCGTGGGCTATGATGCTGCCCTCGAGGATTGAAACGCTCTCGTAACCCGGCCGTTCACCCCAGCCGCCCCCGTTTCTCAGAATACCCATGTAATGGCCGGAGGCGCCGGCCATGGCACGGATCATCCCGGTGATACGGGCCAGTTCATCCAGAGCCTCCCAGCCGGGGTCAACCGATATCCACTGGGGTTCGTACACGTTCAGCGTTAAGTCGTTGACGGGCAGTAGATCGCGCGTGTAACGGAACATGTCGGATTCGGCGGTAAGGCTCTCGATTTGCGTCAGGTACATCTGGTCCGGGTTCTCCGTCCACAGAAAGGGAACCAGGGTAAGTTCGAAAGGCGGTACGTCCACCACGTCCACAGGCATGCGTCCCGATTCGGGCAGCCGGCCTGAAATACCCAGGGAAGGGTCCAGTGCGCCCTCGGGATCGATTTCGATGACCATCTCCAGTCCGGACGCCAACACGGAGCCGGGTATGAGCGCGATGGACGATGACGAGAGATCGCCCTCGTCGATCTCCCTGGGGATGGAGGCTGCCTGGCCCGGAATGTCCACGGTATGCATCTCGGCGCCTCCCTGGTAAAAGGTGGCCCGTACCAGGGGCAACGTGGCGTCCGCGTCCGAATCGGACGTAACGAAAACGCGCAGTAGAGCATCCTTTCCCGCCACCAGTGAAACAGGATGCTCGAGCGACTGCGTGGCCTGGGTCAGGTAAACCACCGACCGCCCGAGGGCGGGTCCGCACCGCGCGACTCTGTTATTGGGGACGGTCCTGAGCCAGGCCTTGAACTCGGAATCTTCGGGGACGCAGAGCATCGTGCCGTCAAGCAACAGTTCTTCGAGATTGAGACGGACAAGCGTCAGGGGCAATGCCCCCGACATGTCAACGTTGTCCGTAAGGCGAAGCGATCTCAGACTGGCGAGATCACCGAAGCTGTCAGGGATGTTGCCTGCAAACCTGTTGAAAGAAAGACGCATTTCTTCGAGGCTGGCCAGTTGTCCCAGTTCCCTCGGGATCTCCCCGGACAATACATTTGAGCTAAGACCTAATGTCGTGAGATTCTGCAGTTGCCCCAGTTCCCTCGGAATCATACCAGTCAAACGATTATCCGAAAGTTGCAGAGACACAAGGTTCTCAAGTCGGCCGATTTCAGGCGGTATGTTACCCGTCAATTTGTTGGCGGCAAGGTCCAGATTCATGAGATTTTGCATTTGTCCGATTTCGGAAGGAATCGTTCCCGTCAACTCATTGTCCAGTAGTTCCAGGCTAGTCAGATTCTCCAGTTGCCCGAGTTCGGGTGGGATTACACCTGTCAACTGGTTCCGCCAAAGGTACAGTGCATCCAACCTTTTGAGATTTCCCAGTTCCGATGGTATTTCCCCCGTCAGATCATTTCCCCCTAGTCCCAACTTGGTGAGTTTGTTCAGTTGGCCAAGTTCACCAGGAATGACCCCGGTCAATCGGTTGCCAGTCAGGCCCAGGCTTTCGAGACGGGAGAGCTGGCCGATTTCCGGTGGAATCGACTCGCGCAGTTTGTTAAAGGATAATGTCAGCCATTGAAGGTTCTTGAGATCTGTGACTTCAGGTGGGATGCCTCCTGTCAGTTGATTACTGTCAAGCTGCAGTGCCGTGAGGTTTTGCAGTTGTCCGATTTCGGATGGAATGTCCCCTGTCAGTCGATTTTTAACAATAGTCAAGGACGTGAGGTTTTGCAGTTGTCCGATTTCAGCCGGGATCGGTCCCGTCAACTGGTTTAATGACAGATCCAGGGTTTTGAGGTTTTGCAGTTGTCCGATTTCAGCCGGGATCGGTCCCGTCAACTGGTTCCTCCCAAGCCACAGATGTTGAAGGTTTCCAAGTCTGGCGATCTCAAATGGGATCTCACCTTGCAGGTTGTTCTCCCCAAGGCGGATACCGGTAACCCTTCCGGCCGCGTCGGTGGATACACCATGCCATGTGCTCAGGCGTTTTCCACTCAGCCAGTTCGAGTTGTTTGTCCAGTTCGGGCCGTTAGCGCTGAAGTACAGAGCCTCCAACACATAGTAGTCCCTGCGCTTATCGGTGCAATTAGAGACATTCCGATGTGGAATGCCACTAAGCCACTCCTGAGTCTCGGCGTCCTGCAGTGCACAGACCTGCGTTCCTTCAAGCAAGAGTTTTTCCAGATCCAACTTCAGGAACGAAGAAGGCATCGCTCCTGTAAGTCCGGTGTTGAACGACAGATTCATGGTTTTGAGATGGGCCAGATTGCCAACCAGGAAGGGGAGAAATCCACTCAGGTTATTGTTCTCAAGCACAATATCTGTAACCTTGCCCTCTGAGTCCGTGGTGACGCCGAACCATTCGCCGATCGGCTCAAGGGTGTCCCAGTTCGAGCTGTTCGTCCAGCTTGGACCACCGGTGCTTTTGTACAATGCGATCAGAACGGCCTGGTCAGGATTGATGCAGTATGAAATCCCCTGTTTAGATTGAATCCCATCCAGCCAGGCATTGAATCCATCGGTCCGAGGTACGCAGATTTGGGTATTATTCAAGTTAAGTTCTTTCAGGGATGTCAGCCTGGTCATTGATTCTGGAAGTGGTCCCGCAAGGCCGGGATTCCTATCAACGGACAACCACTTGAGCCTGGTCAACTGCGCGATTTCGGGGGGAATCGGACCGGTCAGCTGGTTGTCGGCAAGAGAGAGATACTCCAGTTCTTTCAGTTGTCCGATTTCAGGGGGAATCGGTCCGGTCAACCGATTGCCGGAGAGATACAGGTCCTTGAGGTTGTTGAGTTGTGCGATTTCGGCTGGAATCGGACCGGTCAACCGGTTGTCGGCAAGAGAGAGATACTCCAGTTCTTTCAGTTGTCCGATTTCAGGGGGAATCGGTCCGGTCAGCTGGTTTCTGGGAAGATACAACTGCCAGAGATTGTCAAGTTGGGCAACTTCGGCTGGAATTGGTCCGGTCAACTGATTGTCGGAAAGTGAAAGGGTCGCCAGTGCTTGCAGTTGTGCGATTTCAGATGGGATCTGTCCGTGTAGATTGTTCTCACCCAACGACAATTCCACTACCGCTCCACTGACGTTGGTTCTCACGCCATGCCACGTGCCAGGAGGCTCGTCGCTCAGCCAATTCGAGTTGTTGGTCCAATTCGGTCCGTCGGTACTTTGGAAGAATGCTGTCAGCGCCTCGCGTTCCCCGCTCGGTTCCATAACCGTCACCGTGACGGCTGCGGTATCCGAAACGCTGCCCGCCCTGGCGGTGATCCGTGCCTCGCCGTTCCCGACGGCGGTGACCAGCCCCAGACCGCTCACCGTGGCCACGTTGACGTCGTTGCTGAGCCAGGACACTACGGCGCCGGACACAGGCTGGCCGCTCTGATCGAGGACCGAGGCCCTGAGTTGCACCGTCTGCCCGACTGAAGTCAGGTTCGCCGATGACGGCGTGATGGTGATGCGGGTGGGTTGCGGGGCAACTGGCGGCTGGGTCGGCGCCGGAGGTTGGGTCGGCGCCGGAGGTTGGGTCGGCGCCGGAGGTTGGGTCGGCGCCGGAGGTTGGGTCGGCGCCGGAGGTTGGGTCGGCGCCGGAGGTTGGGTCGGCGCCGGAGGTTGGATCGGGCTTTCCTTGCCGCAGGTAACCAGGACGAGGAGAACCAGTCCTGCGAACAAACCGGAAAGAAGAGCGCCTGAACTCCTGCCAGGTCGGTTTGGAATCGACATTGTAGGTCAGTCAAGGCAAGCGCGACCTGGCGTTTACTATGCCGATCGCACTGTACTCATTGCGTGTGGCATGTGGGTTGGCCAAGTATGTATAAAACGTAACCAATATGATACTTTAAGTGTATAATATGTGAACTATCGAGTCCAGCAAATTACGAATACAGAAGATCCCACCTTCGGCTTTTGAGACCTCCGGCGTGGATTTCTTACTTGATTTGACTTTAAAGACGTAATAAAGCGGGGGTTCGACGGGAGGATATGAATATCAGGCGCAGTCCCGCGGGAGAAACCGTCCCGGGCGCAGTCCCGAAGGACCCGGGGCTCAAGCCCGCAGGGCCAGGCTCTCCCCGGCGAGCGTCACGCCCTCCGGTTCGATGACCACCTGGCGGGGGCCGTCCTCCACCACGCCGGCGACTCACGCTCGGACGCTGGTGGTGCGGGCCGGGCAGTCCGGTTAGTCCGGGCAGTCCGGTTAGTCGGGGCAGCCTGATTAGTCTGGAAACAGCTTAACTCACCGACTTTTTTATCAATAAATTCTGGACGCACGAATGTGATCGTATACATTTTGTAATTTGTTAATCATAAAAGTAATCATTCTGTGATTATCTACGCGAAAAAATTGTACCGCTCCGTACAACGATTACATTGGGTTTCAAAGAAAACAACTCCGATTCAGATTCAGCATGATCCGGCCGGTCTCGTTTTGCCGGGTATCCGGTTCGGCTCAGGCCCGACATCACCGAAAGCCTCCTTGATCGGACCTGGTACTTGTTAGACACACCGATGGCCTCCATGATCGGATTTGGTATATGATCAGCACTCGGAGAACCTCCATAATTGGATCAGATACAATGACCGGTACACCGTTTGCCCATGGATTAAAGGTAAACCTGGCCTGCTTGCTTCTGCTGGCGCTTACCGCATGCGGCGGGGACGGCTCCACTTCGCCCGCGCCGCCGGCCCCGCCAGCCCCGCCGCAACCGACTCCCCAGCCCGCGACGCCGACGGCTACACGGATTGCCATCACACCGGCATCGGCGACGCTGACCGCGATCGGGCAGACGGCACAACTGACCGCCCAGGTATTCGATCAGAACGACAACGTCATGACCGGCGCCGCCGTAACCTGGTCCAGTGGAAACACCGGAGTCGCGTCGGTCAGCACAGCCGGGCTGATTACCGCGATAAAATCCGGGACCACCCGTATTACGGCGAGGTCCGGCAACGCCGCGCAACACGCTGAAGTCACGGTCGTTCAAACCCCTGCCAGTATCGTAATCGATCCGAACAATGCCACCCTCACGGCCTTCGGCGAGACGGTACAACTGTCCGCCAGGGTGCTCGATCCGGACCGGTTCGCCATCGAAGGGGCCGGCGTGACCTGGCAGAGCAGCGATGAGACCGTGGCAACGGTGAATGCGGCCGGTCTGGTGACCGCGGTGAGCAACGGCGTCGCAGGCATAACGGCCGCCGTGGGCGATGTAACGGCGAAAGTCGACGTAACCGTCATGCAGACCCCCGCCAGTATCGTCATCGATCCGGAAGAAGCCACACTCGCGGCGGCGGGCGACACCGTGCAACTGAACGCCGCCGTGCTCGACCGGAACGGGCATGCGATAGAGGGTACGGACGTGACCTGGGAAAGCGGCGACGAAGCGGTCGCGACGGTCGACGGCCAGGGACTCGTGACCGCGGCCGGCAGCGGCACCGTGGAGATAACGGCCCGTTCGGGCGAGGTCTCGTCCGTATCGACCGTCACCGTGAAAGGCGAGGTCACGGACCGCGAAGCCCTGACAGCCCTGTATCAGGCCACGAACGGGGACGGATGGACCAGCAACGACAACTGGTTAAGTGACGCGCCTCTTAGCGACTGGTATGGCGTAACAGCGACCATCGACGGAGAAGTCTTACGCCTGGATCTGCAGCGCAACAACCTTCAGGGGCCGCTTCCCGCTGAACTGTGTCATCTCGCCGCCCTCGTCGTGATGGACCTCCAGTACAACGATCTGACCGGTAACATCCCACCGGAATTCGGACTGCTGGCCAACCTCACCTGGCTTGGGCTGTCCGGCAACGGGTTGACGGGCGGCATCCCGCCGGAAATCGGACAATTGACCGAGTTAAGCACGCTGGCACTCGACAGCACCGAGTTGACAGGCAGCATCCCTCCGGAAATCGGGCAACTTACCGACCTGACCTGGCTGAGCATGCTCAACAGCGAGATTTCGGGGAACATCCCGGCGGAACTGGGCCAACTGGTCAACCTTGAGAACCTGAACTTTGCCGGCAACGAGTTGACGGGGAGTATCCCGCCGGAACTGGGGCAATTGACCAGCCTTGAACGGCTGAGCCTATCCAGCAACAACCTGACGGGAACCATTCCGCCGGAACTGGGACAACTCGTTGACCTTACTCACCTGGGACTCAGCAGTAACGGGCTAACAGGGGAAATTCCGCTGGAATTGGGTCAACTCACCGCACTCACCCATCTGTCGCTTACCAAAAACCGATTGACGGGAATCATACCGCCGGAATTGGCTCAACTCACCGAGCTCACCTTCCTGGGTCTCGACTATAACGAGCTGACCGGGAACATTCCGCCGGAACTGGCACAGCTAAACAAGCTCGAGTTACTCTATTTCGACCGGAACGAGCTGACCGGGAACATTCCGCCGGAACTGGCACAGCTTTCGGACCTGAGGGAGCTCTGGTTCAAGGACAACCGGCTTTCCGGTACGATCCCTCCGGAATTCGGTGAACTCACCAGCCTGGTGTCGCTGACCCTGGACGAGAACCAGCTGACCGGGACGATTCCTGACGAACTGGGAGCGCTCACCGGCCTCAAGATACTCTGGCTCTCCGACAATCCCGATCTCTCCGGACCCTTGCCGGATTCGTTTACCGGGCTCGTAGCCATGAACCATCTGAGGCTGTTGAATACCGGGCTGTGTGTACCCTCTACCCCCGACTTCCGGGCCTGGATCGATCGTATACAGCACACAGCCGGCGTTCAGTACTGTGAGGGACCCTAGCACGGCGAACGCACATCGAACGCCAGCCTGTATCCTGCTTCTGATCAGGGAAAGTCGAACGACTGGGAAGGAGGGGCCGGCGCCTCCACCATCGGTCCCGAAGAGCCTTGTTTAGCCCCGCAGGGACAGGCTCTCCCCGGCGAGCTACTTGCAGATCTGCATACCTCTCCGATTCTACTCGTTTCCTGACACGCGCAGGTATCCTTCGACTCGACCGAGGCGTGTGTTCATATCGTGAATTTCTGAACGTATCGAGGCAAGCTCGGACCGCATGTCCGCCCGCAACCCGGTTAACTCGGTCCGAATCTCGTCCCGGAATTCCTTGTTGGATTGATTGATGAAGGTGACGACCGCGATTGTGAGGATGCCTATGGCCGATATGATCTGCGCGCCAAAGGCCCAGTTCTCGCGGGACATCATGGTCATCGTCCGGCTCCTTTCAGGCGTGTGTTGGTAAGAACAACCGACTGCTATGACTCGTTAGTCGGAGATCGCCTGGTGAATCTCGAGTCTTTTTTAAAAAAATGTGATCGCCAGGAAGTAACGCTCCAGCCCAGTCCCGGAATCAGCCCCGCAGGGCCAGGCTCTCCCCGGCGAGCGTCACGCCCACCGGCTCGATGACCACCTGGCGGGGGCCGTCCTCCACCACGCCGGCGACCCACGCGCGGACGCCTTGCGCCTCGGCGCAGGCCACTGCCGCGGCCCCGTCTTCCGGGCGGACGAAGAGGGCGAATCCAGCGCCCATGTTGAGGCTCCCGTAGGCCTCTTCCGCCGTCTGGCGGGTCTCGGCCACCATGAACTCCAGCACTTCGGGAACGGGGGGCACTTCGGTAATGCGGTAGGTGAAGCCGCCGGGGTGGCGCATGATCTTGCGCCAGCCGTGGCCGGTGATGTTGGCGATGTAGCGAAGGCCGATGCCGGCTTCGAAGCACGCCTCGGTTACGGGAGGATAGAGCACGGTCGGGTCGAGCAGCGCCTCGCCGTACGTCCGGCCACCGGGCAGTGCCGTCGCGTACCCCTCCGGCAGCCGTTCGGACAGCTTGCGCGCGAGGGTAAGGCCGTTGGCGTGGATGCCGCTGCTTTCCAGGAGGACGATCGCGTCCCCGGCCGCCAGGTCCCCGCCCAGGGTGAGGCGCGACTTCGGCCGGATGATGCCCACGCAGGACGCGGCCAGGTCGATGGCGCCTTCCTCCACCACGCCGGTCAGGCAGGGCGTCTCGCCGCCGCCCCAGGCCACGCCCAGGACGTCGCAGGCCGCCTTCCATCCCTCGACCAGGTCGTTCATGCGTTCCACGTCGTCGAACCAGTCCGACGAACCCGCGGCCCAGTAGGCGTGAATGCTCAGGGGCCTGGCCCCCACCGTAACGATGTCGTTGACGGCCGTGGCGATCGTGTCCTGGGCGATGTGGTCGTACCAGGTGCGTCCCGGCGCCTCAGACGACGCCTCACGCGTCGCCCCCGACCCCCCCGACGCTTCCGACACCTCCCTCATCGCGTCGGCCACCAGTGCCTTGGTGCCCAGGCATTCGGTGATGGATGCGAGGTACGCGTCGCCGATGTCCACCACGTACGCCGACTCGCCGCGGCTGGCCGCGACCTCGCTTGCGCCCGCGCCATCGAGGTTGGCCCCCGTGGACCGCGCCGCACGCTGGGCGAGGACCTTCAGGGGGTCGATCCGGTCGTAGTCCACGCCGGATCCCTCGTAGGTCAGCCGGTCACCGCGTGGTCCGCCGCCTGGCCGGCCGCCTGGCAGATCACCGGCCTCGCCGCCAGCCGCCTTACCGCCGGCCTCGCCGCTGCCCGTCGGGTGTCCGTCGGCCATGCCCGTCCTTTCAGCTTCCCGTGGTGAACAGTTCCCGCAGCCTGCGGGCCACGAGTTCCACCTCGCCGTCCTCGAGCTGCAGCGTGCGCGGACCCGGGCCGTCGTAGATGATCCGCGGGTCGCCCGCGCGCAGCCGATCGTCCACGTCGTCGGGGGACAGGCCAATGGCCGCCTCGTCCCAGACCAGTTCCACGTCGCAGTACCCGTGGGTATTGAGCTCGTAGCGGGCTTCCAGTCCGTCGATGCCCTGCAGCCGGTCCGCCAGCCAGCGGGCCTTCGCGTTCCAGGCCGCGATCTCCACTTCCTCGTCGAGGGCCACGTACCGCTCCAGGGCGGCGACCAGGCCGACGATCTCCTCCTTGCCGACTTTCAGCCCCCGTCCGATGCCGTTGACCGGCGCGTTCTGCATCCGGGCGGCGTGGATCAGGTCGGCGCGCCCCGCGAGGATCCCCGTCGAATTCGGGCCGCGTATCCCCTTGCCTCCGCTGACCACGACCAGGTCCGCGCCGGCTTCCAGGTATTTCGTCAGGTTCTCTTTCGGGGGCAGGTTCGAAGCCAGGTCGATCATCACGGGCACGCCCCTTCGCCTGCCGATCTCGATGATCTCCAGGGGCATGAGCGTCTCGGGATCGGGTTCCTGCCGGTGGCGCACGGGAAAGGGCGGGATGCCCCGCGCCTGGCGCTCGGTATAGGCCAGGCCCACGAGCAGCGCCGTCCGGTCCGTGATGGCCGCCTCGTACTCCGCCCGGGTGCCGGCCTCCACCAGCTTCATGCCCGCGAATCCGAACACGTTGTCGTAGAAGAACCGGTGGGCGGTCTGGAACAGGCACTCCACCTTCGGCCAGGTCGGATTGGGCAGGAGCCTCATCCGTTCCTGGTCGGACCCCGTCAATACGCCCGCCGCGCCCACCAGCATCGCCGCGAAGGCGCCGGAGGAGACCAGCGCGGCCTCCGCCCCCATGATCTCGGCGATACGCCGGCCCGCCGCGTCGTGCAGCTCCGCCATGTCCGCGAAGTAGCGGTTGGCCTCGGTCATGGCCTCCATCACCTCTTCCGGCATGCGCGAGCCGCCCATGCTGGAGAGGTGCTCGTGGGCGCCGATATGGGGCCGCACGCCGAGCAGCCGCGTATAGACGTTGTCCTTCAGATCGGCCGCCAGGGCATCCGGATCGCCGCCCAGGCCTGCCGGGCTGCCACCCGCGCCACCCGCGCCACTGCCACCCGCGCCGCCCGCGCCGACATCTCCCGCCGGTCCGTCCCGCTCCCCGGCACCAACGCAGCCATGGGCCAAAACGCCCGCCGTGCCGGCCAGGGCGCTCACCCGGATGAACGCGCGCCGGTCCAGCCGCCTTTCCGCCTGCCCCGGCTCATCCAGCCGCTCCGCTGGCGCGGACTCATCCAGCCGCTCCGCTGGCGCGGGCTCATCCAGCCGCTTCGCCTGCTCCGCCCCATCCAGGCTCTTCATTGCCGCCGGTTCCTCTCCCCGCGTCTCTTCCCGGATCTTCTCGTCCATGTGTCAAACTCCCGTCGAGGGCAATAACCCCCATCACCACGCCGACGTATATACTACGCCCGCTTCTTCGCGGGCATCAGGTTTTCCGTCCGGCTTGCCGCCTGCGCCTCGATCTCCTTGCGCGTCCTCCGCTTCCCCCGATTCATGCCCCTGCACGTCTCCGCTTCCAGGTCCCACCGGCGCTTCGACTTCAGGATATCCTGCCAGAAGGGATAGCTGCTGCACTGGGACGGGCGCACGGGGTAGATGGAACATCCCCGGTCATAGAAGACGCAGGGACCGTCATCCGGAGATACCAGGGAGACAAAGCCGTCTATTTCCTCCGTGTATCGCTCGAGGAACGTCTCGAATGGCAGGTCCAGGTACTCTGCGATGCGACGGAACTCCTTCTCGCTGCCGTAGACGAAACCACCCGGGAAAGTGCAGCAGTGGCCGCACCCGTGGCAGGAGAACTGCAATCCGTCGTGCCAGTACTTTCCCTTGGCCATGGTTATGGTCTACCTTCTTTTGATTCGGATCGAAACCGACCTGGCCTGCCTCGCCTCAGTCGCGAGATGAGGTCGAAACGCTATCTTTGGAAGATTTCCCGGGGTTGCGCAGATGTTCCTCGATGGACAACAACCGATCTTCAATCGCTGCAAAACGCCGGTCAATCGCTTCAAAGCGCCGGTCAATCGCTTCAAAACGACTGTTTAAGGTTTGCATGCCGGTGAAGAAGACGACGAGGATCGTCATGATCGTTCCGACGAAACCGCCGAGCATTGCCCAATCCTTGCGTTCCACTGTGTCCCTTCCAGGATGGTTTTTGACTGATGAACGAGAGACCGGACCGAGCGCGATTACCTGATTATGGAAACAGAGTACACGCGCGTCAATTCAAAGTCAACGGCCGTAAGGCACTTCGCAGAGACCCGCCAGGCGGTGGGAAGCACCCCTGTTTTCTGCGCATACCAATTCAGTCTTCGCACCGACGGGATTTCTCGTATAAAAAAACGATTCTGGTGGGTAAAAACCCCCGGGGCGCAACGACACGAAGCCCGCCGAATAGCGCTTCAACCGCGCTTCTCGTCCGCCGGCCCCGCTACTCGCCCACCGTGGCGATCACCTCGACCTCGCACCGCGCGCCGAAGGCCAGGCCGCTGCCGGCAAAGGCGCTGCGGGCCGGCTTGTGGCCGGGGAAGTAGGTGACGTACACCTCGTTGAAGGCCGGCCACTCGGAGATGTCCGCCAGCATGACCGTGGCCTTGATCACCCGGTCCATGGACGATCCATTGGCCTCGAGCACCGCCCTGATGTTCTCCATGGTCTGCCGGGCCTCGCCCTGGATGCCGCCGGGCGCCAGGTCCGTCGTGCCGGGTATGTTCCCGATCTGGCCGGACAGGAAAAGCAGGTGCCCCATGCGCACGGCATCCGAGAAGGGCAGGTTCATGCTCGCCGTGGTCTCCGAGGTGAGGTAGACCGGCTCGTGGGAAGGGGCTGCCGGCGTCGCGTCCGCCGTCGCCGCATCAGGCGCTGCCGGCGCCTCGGACATCTCCGGCACCTCGGACATCTCCGGCGCCTCGGACAACTCCGGCACCTCCGACATCTCCGGCACCTCTGACAACTCCGGCGCGGCGGTCATGGCGGGTATCTGGGGAGCCTCGTCCGACGCCTCCTGCGAAGCCGTCGAGGTGTCCTGCGCCGACTCCGCACATCCCGCGGCCAGCAGCGGCAACGCCGCCAGAAGCAGCGGCAAAACGGCGAGCCGCGACGTCGCGGCGGAGGTCGGTAACGGCGCGGCGGAGGTCGATAACGGCGTGATACGGGTCAGTAACCGCAACAAAGCAGTACGTGGTTTTCCGGTCATGCTTCACCTCGATTCGAGAAATGCAACTGGCTTTCGACTAAGACATAACAGTGGAGCTGTACCGGGCGTACTGATCCGCCGCGCTACGGCGCTACCGTCTCCCCGTTCCAGTTCTCGGGGAAGGCCACGTAGGATTCGTGGGGATAGGCCTGCTCGGGATGCAGCACGACCGGGACGTCCGTGCGCCCACCCGCCACGCCGGGCACGATTCCACCCGCCACCTCGGGCACGACCCTGCTCCCGCCACGCACCAGGTCGTAGAGACGCCAGAGCTCGTCGACGCGGACGGCGTGTCCGTGGTTTTCCGTAGGCACGCGCATGGGTTCGCCGGTACGCTGATTGTACGCGACGCGATAGATGCCGGCGAAGTTCATGCCGACGACGTATCCCGTGTGATCGAAGATGAGACTGCCGCTCGTTCGGCCGGACTGGTCCAGGTTATGCCGGATCACCCGGCTGTTGGCCGGCGTCGGGACCTCGTCGCCGAATGGCCGCAACGCGCCGATCGTGCCGTCCCTGAACGTGGCGATCGGGACGTTGACCGCCTCGCCCGATTCTTCTTCCGGAAACCCGATCGTGCCGATGGGCTGCCCCACGCTCAGGCCCTGGACCTGGTCCCTGGGCAGGAAAAACGACAGTTCCGTGATATTCGCGTCGATGATCAGCAGGGCCGCGTCGGGCGAGCCGGCCGTCCCGTCGAAATCCGGATGGACCCAGAAGGTATTCAGCCAGTACGTATCGTCCCCGCCGACCTCGGTGCCCGACTTGACGGCAAAAGCCCGTGGATTGAGATCCGCGATGAACTGGGTCGAGACGAGGACAGCCTGCACGACGCGGGCATTGGTCCAGACGGCATTATAGAAGTGGGCGACGAACCCCGTACCCAGCACGTAGTTCTTCCCCTGAACCTGCACGCCGATCGCGTAGACCACTTCTCCCAGGTCCTCGTCCTCGATTACAGCCGACCAGTCCAGCGTCTCCCCCGGTTCGCCCGCCGGCCCGGCCGGACCCTGCGGACCCGCGGCGCCCGCCGGACCCGCGGCGCCCGGTTCGCCCGCCGGTCCAACCGGGCCCTGGGGACCCACATCCCCCTTGCAGGCAACGAACACGAGAAAGAGCAGCAGTATACCGGCGTGACGTAACACGAGTGGGACCTCCCGAGGTTGCGGCGATCGATTCAGAAATGTATGCGGGCGCGCTATAGCCAACCAAGACCTTTGAGACATTTGATACCCCGACTCACGCTTAAGGTGATTCTCGACCCACAACACTTCGCGTGACCGGGAAAGTGCGCGGAGAAGACGTTCAGTAACCGGTCCGAAGGATTCTCGCGTCGATATCCGCGGCCGCGCAAAACCGCGCAACGAGTCCCTCGGGTCTTGCCGATACCGATGCCAGCCGCGTCACGGGCCGTATCTCCAGGTTGAGATCAATGCCCCTCACGCCGAGCTTCCCGGTAAATGCGTCGACTTTCTCCCGGACCATCGTATCCGCTTCGTCCAACCGTTCGTCCAGGGACACAACCGCGTGCTTTTCGACGTACTCCCGCAGGGACTCGTCGGTCAGTCCATAGTAATCGGCCGCGAGCGTTTTCAGCAAGTGGGCGGACTGCGGCATGAGCCTGGCATCCCTGAACGTAATACGCCTGCCGTCTTCCGACACCACGGGCCTGACCGAAATCCCTATCTCATGGTCCATGTAGATGGCCAGGTACCCGGTGTCCAGGCCGATGACGCTCAAAAACCGGTGCACGTAATATAAAATCCAGCCGATCCATCCCTTTGGTTCCACTTTCGCCATCACGGTCGCGACGACGGACTCACCGGCGCCGCTCGAAAGCCTGGCCGCGGTGACTTCCAGACTGGAGTCGTCACCCTCGTGGACGAGGGGTTTTTCAAGATGGGCCGCGATCAGACCGTTGGCCGTGTTCCAATCGACGAATATGGGCAAGGCGAGTTCGATACTCCCGTCGGGGAGATCGTCGTCGATCTCGAGCGGAGGAAGCGGCTCAAGGGTCTGCCGCGGTTCGTCGCCTATCACGAAGTCGGTCTCGGCGAATACGGAGACTCCGAAGGCCAGGCCCTCTTCATTCAAACGCAGGTTCGTGGCCCCGATCCTTGTCGGCCTGGCCACAAACCACGCCGGCGGATTGCCCGGCAGTTGCTCAATCGATACGCGATCGACGCGATGCATGCTTGTCCAGATCCGCTCCACTTCCTTTCGCAGGAACTGACCGTCCGCCAATTTGGCATTGATCCGTTCCACCATGCGTGCCAGGTAACTGTCCAGGATTGGCTGGGAAAGTCCTCCTACATTTAAGTCAAAACCGAAAACCTTCATCTTCGCTTCAATTACCTGGGCGCTGGCCCTCGCGTTGGGAAACAGGCGCCAGTCGGCCGCAAGCCGGGGTTGCAGCGACAATGCCGCGTCAATCGAGAAATCGGGGCCGGCGCTGAAGTCGGTTCCGAACGGACTCTTGCCCGTGATCTTGACACTGCCGGTCAACGTGGTCCTGGCCCGAACCAGGTTCTCTCTCATGACCAGGGCCATCGGAGCACGATCGATCGACCACCTGATGTTTCCGCCTCTAAGCAAACGGTTTTCAAACGCCTCTGTGCCCTCCCTCCGTTCCGGCAACTCGCGGTTGAGCAGGTCTTCAAGGGCATCCTTCGGAACGTGCAACCACAGCACGGCCCGGGTGCCGTCGCAGTCCGCGCGGGCCGGCGTGGCTCCGCCTATCGTCAAGCCCAGGGTCATCGCGAGCACCAGAATCGCGGCATACATATACCGTTTACCTTACCGTATCAGATCAAGCGTTCAATAACCAATGAAGCGTGGTCTGCCCGCAACAGCAGTATAACCATTTCATAACGCTGCAATCAAGTGGAGAGGACGCAGGCACCGGGCAACGTGCAAAAAGCACAAAAAAAACCGTCCGCCCTGTTCGGTCGCTAAAGCTCCTACTAAGGACGGACGGGAAGATACACGGTTAAGCTGTGTATTCTGTATTATCGATCGTTAGTTCGTGGCCGGCGGCACAAAGGTTGTCGAGGTAACCGTTATCGCGGGCAGCGCAATGTCGTCCGCGCCCGGATAGGACAGGATGATACGCGCTGTACCCGGTCCGGTGACGGCGTTTACACCAGTAGCAGCTACTAACGCCTTGTCAGTAGCACCATCGCCATCATCATTGTTGACCGTTACCGTCGCGAGCCCATCCGTGAGCGTCACTGAGATACCAGTCGCATCGATACCGGTACCCTGTACCATGGCTTCAAGGTCGGTAGCCGTATCGGCAGCCGGATCGACGTTGGCATTGCCCTCGGAGTCGAAGATCCTCACCTGGACCGTATACACTACGTCCGCACCACCCGTACCATCATGAGGATCCATATCCGGTACAGTCTCACCCGGTCCGTAGATGGCAACCGCCGTACTGTCGGCATTCCAGTAAATCTGGAACTTGCGATCCGCCGCACCGATTCGGGTATAGGTGATCTGGTGCGTCACGTCACCGCCGGGCGTCACGTTGATCTTGATGCCCTTGGACTTGACGTCATCGTAGTGCGCGGTGATCGTGGCGGTACCGACGCCAACCGCCTTGGCAGTGGAATCGTCGATCTCGACCACGCTGTCGTCGGAGCTCATGTAGGTCACATCGACAGGAACCGCGTCACCGTCTACGCCAGGCGTATCATCATCCTGCGCCTTGTCATAAGCGGTGGACTCAAGGGCTACAGACTCGCCATTCGAGAGGAAGAACCCGTCGGCAGGACTGGTGATTATGATACTCTTGACTTCGGAAAGTACCGTGACGGTGAACTTGACCGCGATGCCGCGGCCCATGGCAGTCACCGTGATTTCGGACGAGCCGGTGCCCACGGCTTCGATCATGCCGCCATCCACCGTCGCCACATCTTCATCCTTGGATGCCCATCCAAACTCGACACCAGGGATTGGCGTTGCGGCTTGCGTGGCAGCCTTGGCCGTGATCGTGGTGGATTCACCGATGTCCAGGGTCGTATCCCAGTTCTTGCCCGGAGTGCCCATAGCGAAGTTCATATGAGCCATGTAGGCAACAGTGCGATCTTCGGCCTTGCCGTCGCCATCCTGTATCAGTGCGATGTGGTGCACATCCGCGATGATGCCGCTGTTGACGACACCGTCAACGATGTCCTGGATAGCACCCGGATCGGAACCGGCACCGGCCGGACCCTGCTCGCCGGTGTCGCCCTTCTCACCTTGCGGGCCTGCCGGACCTGCCGGGCCTGCCGGGCCTGCCTCGCCGGTGTCGCCCTTCTCACCTTGCGGACCTGCCGGACCGGTGTCGCCCTTCACACCCTGCGGACCAGCCGGACCAGCCGGACCCGGGGCGCCATCAGCACCAGCCGGACCAGCCGGGCCCGCGACGCCTGCGGCGCCGGTCGAACCCGCCGGACCCGTCTTACCTTCGCATCCATATATACTGAGAGCGAACGCAATCAGTACTACTATGAAGTAATGCATCTGTATCTCCCGTAGAAAGAGTACTGCATTTTACAATCATTGCTGCTACCAAAGTATACAGTCTATATGCACTCCTTTCCCATATGCCCTCAACGTGGCATGGACACTAAAAACCAAGTGGTAACCTCAAGAATGTACGTACAGAAACCCAACTCCACTTATCGCGAGAAATATTGTACTCCACAACCGCGCCCAGCCTGTTCCACACCGTGCCGATACCGCCGTTCACTATCCAGGCCGTCTCGTTGTCCGCGTCGCCCATGACCCTGTACGAACTTCCTCCCGTGGCCTGGACGAAACAGAACATGTCGTCGTCGGACGTGGTGGAAATCCTGATCCCGGCCATGACCGGGAGGGACGAGTAATCGCTGTTGTGTCTGTCAAGCGACAGGTTCCCGATAAACTGAAACCGGTCGTTCAAATCCGCTGCCAGTTCAGCCCGAACGCCGTACCCGATACCCGAATCGGTAAAATCGGCAAGGCAGGAATAGGACCTGCTGCCGGACACGCCCAGGTTCAGATCCAACTGGGCGTATGCATTATGGCTTACAAGCGTGGCAATCAGTAACAGTACAACTCTTGCCATCTCTCCTCCGCCAAAAATACGCGTTTTCATCCCATATAATATGGTTTATTTCGATAACGCAAGGAAAAAATGAATCTATCTGCCGCGTCGCAACACGGTTCTTCAGGCCCGTATTGCAACCATAACTCCAACTGACCGTATAAGTTTTCAAAGAACCGGCTTCGGAACCGACCCGGATGGCGACTGATCGATCCGCCTTCCTGACGTGGAAAGTTGTTGCCGGTCAGAAAATGTCGGTTTGGCAACCTGGAGGCGATTCCGGCCGTTCTCCGGAGGAATCCCGCGCTTCATAATGGATTCCTTCCGAAAAGTCAAATACTAATTGCAAGTATAGTGTCGGCCGCCCGGACTGTCAATACCTTTTCTTGAAGCATTCTTGAAGCGGGAGACGAAACGCTTTCGCCGAATCCCCGTTACCCTTAGATTAGGTAAGATTTGAAAGAACCGGTCAGACCACAATATGTAGTCGGTCCGCGGGACCGGTCAACACAATTCTGCAATACGAGGCCTATTATTTACATTAATTGCAAAAAAAGTAAAGTTTCATTCGGAGCGACCGGCGTTCGGCGGTTCGTGCCGCGCGAAGTTCGGCCATGCCTTATGCCAGGTCCAGGTCGGCTCCTCGGTCTCCTCGGCATCCTCCTCGGCGTACCGCGCGACGTCCCGCCCGCGGCCGGCGCCATGAGGTTTTTGCTTCTCGCCATCCTCCTCGGCGCGCTCCTCTTCCTGCCCGGGACGGCCTTCGCGCAGCTCCCCGGCCTGGGCGCGGGAGCGGGCGGAGGCGCGGGCGCGGGGGCGGCCGGCGCCGAGGCCGATTCGACCGACCTGCCGGTGATCGAGTACAACGCGGACAACGTCGAGTACGTGTTCGGCGACAGCACCCTGGTGATGACCCAGAACGCCGAGCTGCAGTACGGCGACTTGAGGCTGACGGCCGGGCGGCTGAGGTTCCACACCTACTCCGAGCTGCTGACCGCGGACTTCCTGCCCCCTTCGCCGGACATCGATCCCGAGACCAACACCTATCCCCGGCTGGAGGACGCCACGAACGTCGTGGTCGGGGAACGCATGCAGTACGACATGAAGACGGGCGAGGGGCAGATTTGGAAGGGCCGCACCCAGTACGAGCAGGGGTTCTTCAACGGCGAAATCATCCGGCTCAACGCCGACCACACCTTCGAGCTCGAGGACGGCACCTACACCACTTGCGACAACCCGAACCACCTGCACTACTACCTCAAGATCAACGAGGCGAAGGTCGTCCCCGAGGACAAGGCGGTCGTCCGGAACGTGACGGGCTACATCCTGGGTATACCGGTGATCTACCTGCCCGTGTACGTCTTCTCGGTGAAGAGCGGCCGGCAGTCCGGGCTTACGGTGCCCAACTACGGCAGCGGCGTGGAGGAAGGCCGGTACCTGCGCAACCTGGGCTACTACTGGGCGCCGAACGAGTACTTCGACATGAAAATCACCGGGGACATCGAGGCCAAGACCGGGTTCCTGCTGAAACAGCGGTTCCAGTACCGGCAGGACCGCCGGATCAGGGGCTCGGCGAGCGGCTCCTGGCGGGCCGGCTTCGGCGGGAAGACGACCGGCTGGGACGTGTCCGCCCGGCACCGGCAGGAAGTGATCCCCGGCCTGACGGTGCGCGGCCAGGGCAACTTCGCCCAGTCGATCCAGTACCTGCATTCCACGACGCGGGGGACCGACCCCGGACTCCTGCGGTCCACGACGCGGTCCAGCTTCGCCATCGACAAGCGGTTCGGCCGGAACAGCCTCAACCTGAGCACGTCGACGAGCGGCAGGACCGGCCGGCCGAGCCGTCCCACCACCACGCTCCGGTTCCGCTTCGCGACGCGGCCCATCATCCAGCCGCCCCGCAGGCAGACCCGGCGGGGAAGCATGCCCGACTTCAGCCGGCCCCGCACCGAGATCACGACGCGCTGGTACCACTCCATCATGTTCGGTTTCAACAACTCGCTGCGGAACCGCAGGAACAACTTACGGACCGGCGTGGACACGACCCATACCGGCCCGGATACCCGGTACCTCTACCGGCAGGCATCCGTACGCACCTTCGCCAATTCGTTCAACCTGAGCGCGCCGCAGAAGCTCATGGGCTGGCTGAAAATCCGCCCGCAGGCCCGGTACGCCCGGACCTGGGAGCAGAACACGGACGAGGAAGCCGAAGAGCAGGGGATCGAATCGAAGGAAGACCACACCGTGGGCATGTCGGTCAACACGACGCTCTACGGCCTCTTCCAGCCGAAGATCGGCCGGCTGACCGCGGTGCGCCACGTGGTCACGCCCACCGTCAACTTCTCGCAGACCGGCGGGACCCGGGTCAGGAAGACGGTGCGCTTCTCGGTGAACAACATCCTGCAGGCCAAGACGGAGCACGAGGACAGGGAGAAGAAGTACAACCTGCTCTACGTCCGCTCCTCCACGACCTACAACTTCCAGGCCAGCTCGAACAAGCTCGCGGACCTTTCGACCACCGTGCGCATCCCGAGCCGCCGGCTGAACCTGAACCTGTCCATGAACCACGATTTCTACGATCCCGAGACCGACGAGTTCCGCCGGCCGTGGCTGAACCGCATGACCCTCAGCGCGTCCCTCAACCTGGTGGGGCCCCGCAGGGACCGTATGGGTTTCGGCGACGATGAGTTCTACGACGACGGGTACGGCGGGTACGACGACTATTCCGGCGGCGGCAGCTTCGGCGGGAGCAGCTTCGGCGGGAGCGGCTTCGGCGGGGGCGGCTTCGGCGGGGGCGGCTACGACGACTACGGGTACGGCGGGTACGGCGACGACCGGTTCAACCAGCGGTTCGCCCAGGTGAAGGGGCCCTGGACGGTCAGGCTCTCCCACCGCTACTCCATCCGGCGCTCCGGTCCCGACGACGATTTCAGCACCACCGCCCACGAGATCCAGGCCAAGAACCGGTTCGCCCTGAACGACATCACGGACCTGCTCAGGCTGACCAACCGCGTGACCGACAAGTGGCGCGTCCAGCACTCGATCAACTACGACTACCGGCGCAAGGAGATCGTCTCCCACAGCCTCGACCTGTACCGGCCGCTGCACTGCTGGGAGTTCACCTTCCGCTGGGTGCCCAACGGCATCAACAAGGGGATCTACTTCCGGGTCAACCTCGTGGCCCATCCGGACGTGAAGCTCGAACAGGAACGTCGCAGCGGCGGGGAATAAAATATTATCATGCCAATCATTTTTTACAAGACGTACGCCGCGCTCGTAGCCGCGGGCGCTTCAGAAACAGCCGCGAGCGAAGCCGCCGAAGAAATCGCGGACCTGGAGCGTAAACTCTCATCCATGCAAAGCGACATTAAACTGATCAAATGGACGCTAGGCGTCGTGCTGGCATGCGTCGTCTTCCCACTGATCAAGTCGCTGCTGGAGTAGCGCACTACCCGCGATCGACTCCTGAGCGACGAAGTTCGGCATATCCGGAGACAGAAGATCCATCATCGGTGAGCCGACGGGCATCTTCTAAATAGAATTCGCGCGAACCTACCGGCCGACCGCCCCCTACCTCTCCAGCAGGAACGCGCCCGCCATGGCGCCCGCCGCGCAGATGCTGACCAGTCCGTAGCGCGCGTCGCGCCGCGCCATCTCGTTCGCCAGGGTCGTCAGGATGCGCGTGCCCGTGGCCGCCCAGGGATGGCCCACCGCGATCGAGCTGCCGTTCACGTTCACCCGGTCCCAGTCGACCCGCCCGGTCGGCCTGCCCTTCCAGCCCCTTTCCCACGCCGCCGCGCTGGCCAGGGCCTGGGCCGCGAAGGCCTCGTGGATCTCGACCAGGTCCATGTCTTCCATGGCCAGGTTCCGGCTTTCCAGGAGCCGGGGCACGGCGATGGCCGGCGCCATGAGCAGGCCCTCGGCCGGGTCGTGGGCGGCGTAGGCCATGCCCCCGATGTACGCCAGCGGATCCAGGCCGCACTCGGCGGCTTTCTCCTCGCTCATCAAAAGCACCGCGGCGGCGCCGTCGGTCACCGGCGACGAATTGCCCGCGGTGAGCGTGCCGCGCTCCGGGTCGAAGACGGGCTTCAGCGCGGCCAGCGCCTCGAGCGAAGTATCGGCCCGCGGACCGGAATCGGCTTTCTCGCCCAGCAGCGGGTGGATCTCCCCGGCGAGCTTTTCGCGCGCGGCCACGGCGTTGCGGTGGCTGGCCAGGGCCACCTCGTCCTGCCTGCCGCGCGGGATGTCCCACTCCTTGCAGGTCAGCTCCATGTGCTCGCCCATGGTCAGGCCCGTGGACGGCTCGCGGAACAGGTCCATGGACGCCCGCGTCAGCGAATCGACCCCGCCGGCCAGCCCGACGTCGATCCGGTCGCCGGAAATGGCGTCGGCCACGACCGTGACCGCACGCAGCCCGGTGATGCAGTAGGAAGCCACGGTATGGGCCTCCGCGCGGATCGGCAGCCCCGCCTCGAAGACGAGCTCCCGGGCCAGGTTGGGCTTCAGGGGGTCGGGCGTCATCGTGCCGAAGACGACGGATTCGATCCGTTCCGGGTCGATCCCGCTCCGGTCCAGCATGCCCCGCGTGGCGTGGACGGCCATGGCCAGGGAATCGATTTCGGCAAAGGCCTTGCCCGACTTGATGAAGGGCGTCCGGCCGCCGGCGACGATGGCGACGCGCTTGGTGCTCATGGAAGGTGCCTTTCCTGACGAAGGTGCGATGGCCGGTACGTGAAATTCAAGTCGCTTCCTGCGGCACGGGCCGCCGGCCCGAATGCCCGCACCGGGTATAATGGTATATATAATACATTAATATAAGACGGTAACGGCAATTCGAACCAGGGGCGTGTGGTCAAGGAAAAAGTGTCGAGATACTCGATCTGTCTACCGACTAATACCCAATAGAACGACTGACTCGATGAGAGCCGGTCTGGGGACCCGGCCGAAGGAATGTTGACATATCGTTCACATTGGGCGTTGACACTATGCCTGCATAGATGCTTTATTACGTTGTATCACTGTATCACGAGAAATATAAGATCAGTTGAATAAAGTGTCGGAAAGGATGGAGTTTCAGGCTATGAAAAGTTGGATGCACGTCGCTATAAAAGCCGCTCTGATTACAGGTGGGTTTGCTTTATACATTTTCGTGGAGTCCGGTACGCGAGATCGAATATCCCGGCTGGAATCCCGGATGGAAAACGAATTCGACCAGGTCGAGACCAGGCTTTCAGATAAAATCGACCGAGTTGAGGCCAAGCTTTCGGATAAAATCGACCGAGTTGAGGCCAAGCTTTCGGACAGGATCGACCGAGTTGAGGCCAAGCTTTCGGACAGGATCGACCGAGTTGAGACCGGGCTTTCGGCCAGGATCGATCGCGTCGAGACCAAGGTCGATGAAGTTCGCGGCTACCTGAAAATCAACACCGACGTGGCTAAGGTCGATGAAGTTCGCGGCTACCTGAAAATCAACACCGACGTGGCTAAGAACGACACGCCGCCGGCTGATGAGAAGGAGTGATTTCTATTGGCATAAACTGTGGACGACCTCTGTAACCCGCGGCCCCCGGTCAACGGGGCCTTTCTGATGCTCATCAACACAGTCACCGAACTTTTTTGAGATTTACCGAAAAAAGTTCGAGATTTTCGATTGGACTCCGACTAATGCCTATAACAGACTTAGCAGAAGAGCTTATCATTACACTCAATTTTCTACGGGAGAAAGCGATAGCACTGGAGCAACATCATACCGGTTTGAAGGGTGATATTGCGGGATTGAAGTATGATCTTTCCGAACTGCAAAGCAAGATAGTGTCTCTGGAAAGAGCGCTTGACTATCAGATGGAACAGAACGCCAAGGCGATAAAGGGTGTGGTCAAAGCGCTGAACAAGAACACCAGGAGTATGGACCGGCTCAATGTCCTGATTAAATCACAAACCGAAGAATAGCGCCATGCCTGAACCCCGCACGCAGTATTCGAAAACCACTATCCCCCTGCGGCGGCTACGTCAAGAACTGTTGCAGTACACTGCGGTCGGGGAACAGGTTCGCCGTGATCGATCAGGCTTTCGATATGCAGAGCCATTGCCTCGCGTATCTTGCTGGTTACATCTCGCTCGGTAGGCCCCGTCGCAACACATCCCGGCAGGTCCGGAACGTATGCGGCATAGTTGTTCTCCGACTGTTCGATAACTACGGTATAGCGCATCTACGGTCCCTCCTCCAGCCTGGCTTGTTTCGTCTGGTCGGTCATGGTTGAACCTCCTGTAAAAAACGTCCTTGCTGGTTCCTGGTTTTTGCCAGCCGTTTATTCCTGCTGATACATTTCCCATATCCGTTACTGTGCAGGAATTTTCAGGTAGATGTCAATCGTTAGCTGCGTTGCGCATAATGACCGTAATCGACATCCCGTGACGGAGCGCGGATCGTAATGTAAATCAGGGATTCGATCCCGATTCGTTTGTGAGAGCTTGGAGTGCGCCATCGATTTCTGCATTGAGGATAGGGTTAGAAAAGGCCATCGTGCCAGGCAGCTTGTGGAGGTACGGGTTTTACCAGGATGTAGGCAGAAAACTGTGCACAGAAACGCGATCTGGAGCACGATCACAGGGAGGGATCAGGAGAGGCACCTATCGGCTGCCGCCACCAAAGTGTGAAGTGCGAGCGCACTCAAAGGATAACACAGGAAACAGGAAATCAGCACTTTGTCGGTGAGAGAGAAACCGAGGAGATCTTCATACTACTTGCTGTTGCCCTTACCTCCACCTGATTGTTGAGGTGTGAGGAATTTTTTTACCGTATTTCTAACCTTTGTGTTTTCGGCAAAAGACTTACTGTCCACTCTTACCACTCCGTCCCTGGTGACGTTCACCTTAACCCTTTGCGGTTTGTTTTCGTTAGAATTCATAATGTCAGCACCTTTCGTTAAAAATGAAAACAGCTCAAGAGAGGTTTACCGCCTCTCTTAACTGTCGGTCGATTTTTCATTTTTAATTTCGAAGGTTATGAAAACGTCGGGTTGTCACCAATAAAAACGAATATAAACAGCCATGTAAAGCACTATTGTGATCAATTTCTTCATCACAATATGTGTAAGTTACCCAATACACGACCTTATGTAAAAGGTAATTACGGGTTGTTTCAGTGCGCGGGCACGCAATTACCTACAAAACCGGTATACGGTTTCTGTCTCCTGGTGTACCCGCGCAGATCTCCTCCAGGACGCCTCCCGCCCTACGGCGCGATGGTCTCGCCGTTCCAGTTGTCCGGAAACGGCCGGTAGTCGTCGTGGGGATAGGTCTCGGCGACCGAACGGCGGGCCGCGACGTTCTGCATGGCTTCCACCTGGTCGACCAGCTCCCACATCAGGGCGACGCTGATTCCGAATCCATGGGACGACGGAATGAGCGTGGGAAGGATAGTATCGGGAAGGTCGCCAATCCCGGGACCATCGGGACCATCGGGACCATTGGGATCATCGGGATCATCGGGTGGATGCGCGGTGGCGCCCGGCCCCTCGCCCGGCCCCTCGTCCGGCGGCGTGCCGTTCCCGTTTCCATCGCCCGGCGGCGTGCCGTTCCCGTTTCCATCGCCCGGCGGCGTGCCGGTTCCATTTCCATCGTTCGGCGGACCCTCGTCCGGCGGCGGGCCGTTCCCGTCTCCATCGCCCGGCGGGGTTGCCGGACCATCGCCGCCGCCCGGATCGCCGCCGCCCGGATCGCTGAGGCCTGAACCGGGAATTTCGTACGCTATGCCGGCGAAATTCACCCCCACGACGTATCCTTCGTGGTCGAAGACCGGGCTGCCGCTCGTGCCCGACTCCAGCAGCATGTCGTAGTGCAGCACGTCGCCGATGTCCTCCGGACCGAAGGGGCCGCTGTAGAAGGGGCGCAGGCTCGAAAGCGTGCCCTCCCGGAACGTGGCGATCACGAACTCGATGTTCAGCAGCATGAGCGCGCCCGGGAATCCCAGCGTCCCGAGCGGCTGGCCGATTCTGAGGCTGCCGGCGTGCTCGCGGGGCAGCAGCCGGGGCAGCGGACCGGGCAGGGTCGCGTCGTCGCCCAGGACGATCAGCGCGAGATCCGGGCTTTCGTCGCTCCCGTCGTACTGGTCGTGGATGATCGATTCCTCCCAGTAATACGTGCCTTCGTCCCCTATCCGCGTGCCCGTCCTCGCCGCGAAAAACCGGCCCTCGATGCCGCCATGCATTGCAGCCTCGGGATCAAGGTCCGGACCGATCAGCGCCTCCTCGACGATGTGGGCGTTCGTCCACAGCATGTTGTCGTAGTGGGCCGCGAAGGCCGTCCCGATGGGCAGGATGTTGTCTTCGGTCTCGTACCCGACGAGATAAACCGCCTCGGCCAGGTTGCCGTCCTCGATCACGTCCGCCCAGTTCAGCGGCGTGCCTTCTCCGTCGGTTCCGGGCAGGCCCTGCACGCCCGGGGGACCCTGGGGTCCGGCCGCGCCCGCGTCGCCCTGGGGGCCTCCCGGTCCCTGGGGGCCGGACGGACCCGTCGGACCCTGCGAGCCGGGATCGCCCTTGCAGGCGACCATCAGGAATACAGCCGCCGCGATGAGACACCGATGCATGTTGGTCTCCTTTATGGAATGCCCATACTATTTGGTTGCCGTGTTCCGCACCTTGACCTGAGCCGGTCCGGATCCGTTCACTCGCTGAACACCGCCTGGAGGATATCGTCCACTTCCGCGCCGGCGGCGTCGGCCAGCTGCGAGGGGGAGATCTCCGGACCCTCGATCGGGTACCCGTCGCTTCGGAGCTGGGCGACCAGGTCCTGCACGTCCTTGCCCGCGACCGGCGCGAGGGTCTCAATCGGCGCGTCCTCGAGCCGCTCCATCACCACCTGCTCCGCTTCCCCGGTCCCGGTAAGGACCGAGTAGAAAACCAGGCCCGCGGCGATCAGCCAGGCGGTCGCCACGACGCTGACCGCGCGGCCGCGCGTGAAATAGCCCCGGAAGGCCCGCCAGTTGGAAAGCACGTGCACCACGATGGCCGCGGAGAACCCGATCCCGGCGATCTCGTGGGCGAACTTGACCGGTTCCTCGGAGATGAAGAACATGTACAGGCCCGTGCTTGCGACGAAGACGCCGAGACCGATCGTGGCCGGCGTCGACCACTGGTGCGTGCGCAGGTTCTTCATGAGTCCGTCCGTGGGGCGATGGGCATGGTCAGTCCTCCCGTGTTGACAATACACAAAAGAATACCCCGCCGTGCCGTTCGGCCGGGTATCAAGAACTAATCCAGACGGCACTTTGTATGTTACGCAAATTTCGTTTTAAATTCATTACTTTTCTTACGGACGAACAATTGAATCTTAATCTTATTGTACATATCCAACGAATTGCGGATCGATCTGGATTCGCCACCATACAAAAAACGTCCGGACCTCACGTCAGCGTCCGGACGTTCATGCTTGCCTGGCGATGTACTCCGCGATCGTGCCCCGTAACAGATCGCTCAGTCCACCTCGGTCAGTCCACCTCGATCAGTATCCGGCAGTGATCGCTCGGTCCCCACTCGTCCTCGCCGTTCAGGGCTCTCGTCGAGACCGAATCGAGCATGCTCTTCGATGCGAACACGTAATCGAGCTGCCTGGTGGCCGTGGCTGGCTTCTCGAGCGGATGGTAGTACGTGGGACCATTGTTGGGACCGATCACGGGAAGGCCGATGGAAAACATCCGGTCGAAAACGGCGGCATTGCGGCGCTTCCAATAAAAGTTAGGGCCGTCGCCCTGCATAACCGTCGTGTCACCGGCCGCGATCATCCTGAAGGTGTTTTTGCGACCGATCAGAAGCGATATGTCCGAAATGATGCGCTGGACGGATGCGTCCACAATATCCCCGGATTTGAGTCCTGATGCCGGATGGGCCGCCTCAAACTCGGCACAGAAGTTTACCACGAGGAACGCGCGAACCGGTTTGTCCTTTGGTGTGACAATCGCCGCGGACAGGCAGCCGCGATGACTGGACTGCACGTCCTCCAGGTACTCCACCTCCACGCTGTCCGAGACCCTGATTATCGCGCACCTTGAAAGCGCCTTGCCGTTCTCGTCTTCATAAGGCGCGGGATCCACCTCGACTTTCTCGGCCACGTCGCAGGGCGGTCTGTACCCCTCCTGAACCAGTACGACGTCGACGCCCGAATCCGGGATGCATCGCCAGGCCTTATGCCTGTGCGCGATATTCCAGCACCACATCCTTACCAAATCTCATCCTCCTGCGTGAGGGCTAAGCGCCTGGCCATAGACCGAAACAGGGCACGTAAGCCCTTCCTAGCAATTGCGCTCCACGGGACCGATCCTATACTCCGTCAGCCTCTCAATCACCGGTCCGGGTGGATTCGGCCATGAATACCGCCCACTTTCCCATGAACGCGTTTTGAACGTCCCCGGCTTTTCGTCTTCCACGATCCGGAGCAACACGTCGTGCGGGACCAGGTACCAGATGCACTTCGCCGGAAAACACAGATACAGGTCTTTGCCTACGTACTTCTTGTCGATCAGCATACGGCCCGTGAGCTGGACCTTCAGCGTGTGGCCGTCTATGTGTTGTGCAAGAAAATCAGCGCCTTTCCAAACGTCCGGCAGATTGATGCAGTTGTATCCGTAATCGGCCAGCAGGCACGCGACCTTCTGGAAATTGTATATCTCCTGCTGCTTGGAACTTAGGTCATCGTAGCAAATCCAGGTCAGCTTCATGTGCTCTCCTTATTCACGGGCCTGGGCGTGGTGCGTGGGGTGCGCCAGGTTATCGCTGGCCCCTATCGCGTACCGATCCAGAGTCGTCCGGGCCGCCCAAAGCTTAGGCTGCAACGCATCACACCTTGTTTCCGATTAGCCAATCTGCTCTACAACATCTCAATCCGCACGGACCACCCAGGCAACCTGCAGCTGCTCTGTGGGAACTATAACGCGATCAGGGCGACCAAGGTATGGTGTACTTGGTGGCGCGGCTGGCGCGGGGTTAGGGGCTACCTCGATTGTTGTAACTCCCTCAACAGAACGTCCCACTTCTGCCAACCTATTTCATTTACCAAGTAAATCAGATCGTCGGCGGCCGCTTTCGAGGTTGGACTTGCTGGCCGTAGTACGGAATAAAGGGCGGCCAGTTCTCGGCATGTTTCGGATCTATCAGGAAGATCGGCATTAAACACACCGGTCGAAGTTACGATCCTGTGGTACTGCTCGACGAAATCCAACATCGTTTCTTCTACGCCCTTGCTCACAACCTCCCTTCGCAATGCAGCTGCGACACTACCGTGTTGCATGGGCGTCCCGCCGCACAGGTTCGACAGTCGTGAAAACAGATAGTCAAATCGGCTTGTAACACGCGCACGATCACCAAGCGTTGGGTTTTCAATGGTAACGGCCAAATCGACCACTTCTGAAAGTGGCGTATTTGAGCGGATTTCAGACGTTTCAACTAGGCGCGAATCCGAATTGTCGCACTTTGGTGCTTGAACAAAAACCACGAACGCCACAATACACATGACCACTCCTGCATAGATAGCGACCGTTTTTTTTTGGCGTTTCTCTATTGCCTCCTTGTTCTTCGGTGCCTTCATCAGATTGTCGTCTGTAAAGTCTTCCCAAGATGGTCTATTCATCTCCGTTCCTCCCGGCGATACCGTTCCCAATATGCTTCCTGCGCTTTCAGCTCCCGCTGCTGAACGCGAACGACGAAATAGCTACCCTGGGCCGTGGCCTGTGCCGAAAGCACGGCGCGCATGATGGCGAGCAAAAGTTTCATTAGGCCACCTCTACTTTACCACTATCGGACGGCGAGCCTCTAGGGACGGCAGAATGCCGAAACCGTATTCAGCCATCTTGCGGTAATGGTAGGCAGAAACCCATCTAGATATTGTCTCTCCGCCGGTATAATAAACGCCACTTATGCCCATGAAGTCGGCGTAGTCCTCGCGGCGCAAGGTAGCTACGCGCCCGTCCGCGTCCAATCGGTAGGCATCGACGTTGATGTTTTGGTCCGGGTACGCCGGGTAATTCAGATCCCTGCCGCCAGGATTGCTAGAATCATCATGAATGTGTAGAAGTCCCAGGTTGTGGCCCATTTCGTGGATCATGGCCCATATTGTAAACTCGTATTCAACGTCGTACTCACGAAGCCCCACTGCTGAGAACGGGGTTTTGGGATAGGCAACGCCTCCAATGTAGACCTTTTCAAAGTTTTCTTCTGGAACTACCGCAACGCGAAAATCCTTGTATGAAACGTCCCAGTCGAAATTGCCGTTCCGGTATGACTCCGCCATTATCCTAAGCGCGGCGCTAATCGGCCCCTCAAATTGTGATGGCTTAATCCAGCCCACCTTGTCCACCACGACTGCCGGGCCGATCCTATGTTCGCCTATGACAAGCGGCGTGTAGTCGTACAAAGGCCAACCGCCCGTTTGCGTCGCACTCCAATAACCGTCATTATCTCCGCCTTTTATCGGATCCTCGATCCAGACACGTTGACGCCATTCCTCCATGATTGACCCATAACGGTAGTCGGCGGTTGCCAGGAACAGGCTTTCAAGTTTTTCAGTCTCGGCCGGAATCTGCGCGGAATCGGTAACAACGGGGTGAAACACCACGTCCGACGGATACGGGATCACAACGTCGACAATGTATTTCCTTTCCGCTGCCGCCGTAAGGTCGTTCAGAGTCCATCCCCCCGAGCTGGACGAATCGCTACTGGAAGGATCGGTCACGGCAAGCCATGCGTCGTAACCCAATTCAATTTCCCTCCATTGCCCAGTCACCACATCGGCCACGATCCAGGAGGCGGCGGGTTCGTTTGCCTCCAGCATGTCGGCGGTGAAGTAAACGGGATCGGTAGTCACCGGCATGTCGTCAAAACGCAGGTGCAGGGCAAGCACTCCGCCGACCTCTTTAAACCCCTGAATGTCCGACCCTATGCCCCCGAAATTTTCGTTGACCACGTCCACGTGAACGATTACAGGCTTTCCGGGCGACAACGCGCCGACCAAAACGGTTCCGCCGCTCGTGTTCGTGACGCGGACGGCGGTTATGCTGATCGTCTTTTCGTATTGCGGTAGAACGGGGGGCCAGTTAGGTTCTTCGACCGGTCCTGCCGAACGTTCGGCGGTGACCGGCGCGGGAGGTTCTGGCGTAACCGGGTTATCTCCGGCGCAAGACACGGATGCCAGCGCGATCACGACTAGTAGGACGGCGAGTAGGGATTTCATGCTCAAATCTTTCACTGGCATGGTGCGCGGCGTACGGGTATGGCCACATGTGGCGATATAGGATCACCCGGCCCGAATGGCCCGCAGGACCGCGCCTGGCTGATTACCGTACTCCCCGCCGCAGTCCGGCTGGATGCGCGTGGGGAGCGTATGCGGATGGTACCTATGGCCGTTCCAGTTTTAATATGGGAAGGGTTGGTAGGTTGAATACGGATACGGGAACGATTCGGCTATTCTCCTGACCCTGGCCGGGTTGTTGTAGTCCGGAACTGGGGGTATCAGTTCGTGCATTGCGTCCACCCGTATTGCGTAATTGGCGTTTGCTATATTCACTTTTACAGTGTCGCCATCGACGTCGGTGAAACTACTCACCGTGCCGGCATAATCTATCCCGATGATGTAACCCAGGTGATCGAAGACCGGGCTGCCGGAAGTCCCGCCCGTCGTCGTCAGGTTGTATTGGAGTAATCGCTGGTTCTGACTGTCGGTACCCAGCGACCTGAGTGCGCTAAGCGTCCCCTGTTTGAAGGTTGGCGTCATGACTTGATCAGGTCCTGTGGAACGCGATAGCTGAGCGGGATATCCAAGGGTACCCACGGGCTGGCCCACCCTCAGGTCGTCAACGAATCGCTCGGGAAGCAGGGATGGTAGCGGCTCAGATCTGAATGGTTCGTCCTGGAATACGAAGGCCGCCACATCCTCGCTCTCTGCCGCATTTGCCTTTTCGAAATCGGGATGGACGATGAATCGGACGTTGTCTAACCGAAAATGCCCAGGGCTAGAGAAATCATTCCATTCTGAACCTGATCTTTGCGCAAAAGCCCACTCGAAATCGAAGGCCTTAACCCGCGGACTGTCGTACAACTCATGTACGACGTGGGCACTTGTCCACAGAACGTTGGAAAACTCCGCGGCGAAACCTGTACCGACCAAATAAGCTTTATTGGAACCTCCAACATTAAGAACGTAGTAAATAGCATATACGTTGTCGTATAGGTTCTCGCCTTCGATCACGTCCGCCCAGTTGACGGTGTTCTGCCCGGCATTGTATATCGAGTCGGGCCCGTCGGTATCGGTTGCATCGGAAGTGGCCGCAGAGCCAGTGGCATCGGACGGACCCGCAGTCTCCGCGGCCCCGGTACCTGCCGTGGTCCCCGACGCTCCGACGGCGCTGTTGGGAATCGTGTCACCCGCGCTTGCAGGCCCCGTAGGTCCGGAATCCGAACTGCAAGCCACAAATACTGCCAGTGAAACCAGATACAAGAAAGTAACCGGTCTGCTTATCATGTTGATCCTCCAGGGTTTTTGTGAATTGCCACAGATGGCCTTACATCAGCATTCCTTGGTAAAACGACACACCTCCTCCTGCGTGACGCCCAGATGTTCGTCTGGACCGATCCTTTACTCCGTCAGCCTCTCAATTGCTCTCCTTTATCACGTACCTGGTTATGGACGCGGCGTGCGGGGATGACTAGCTATAGCGGTATAGGATCTCCCGGTCCGCATGGTCCTCACGACCGCGCCTGGTTAGTTACCGCATCAAAGGTCACGCCAGGGCCACATCACCCCACGCGCTGTCACAGTTCTGACCCCAAGTCACGCAATGTCACATCTTTCCACGCGTTCTGTCGCACTACTGGCCTCATGTCACGCAAGGTCACATCATTCCCCTTGTTCTGTCACGCGTCGTCAGGTCACCTCACGCCACATTTTGGTATGCGTGGCCAGATCACGACAGCACGGACCACGCGACCAGGACGATCAGGACGGCGGCGCACAGCCACGCGGCCGCCACGAGCCAGGCGAGCATCGTTTCCATGGCGGACAGGCGGCGGTCGAGCTCTTCGAGGCCTTTACGGTTCATCGGTTCCGCTGCTCCAGCCTTTCAGCACGGTTCATCGGTTCCGCTGCTCCAGCCTTTCGACAGCTGGGCTTTCAGTTCGCGCCCGCGCGCGAGCAATTATAAACCGTGGCGGCAATGAGCACGGCCCGTATGACAGCGCGCATCACGCGCATCACGCGCATCAGTTCGCGCAGGACGGCTTCACCATGTCGAACGAATCGCAGGTCGCGTAGACGGCCAGCACGCTGTCGGCCTCGGCCTGGTCCATCGACAGGCCGTACTTGCGTTTGATCTCCACGTATGTGCCCACGTACCAGCACCGGTTGTTGTCCGGCATCCACTCGCCCGGATCCTTGTCGGACTTCTCAATTCTGTTGAGCTCCGGCGACGCCAGCGTCAGGTTGGCCAGGTCCCGGGCGAAGGCACCCTTCTCGTCCTCGGTGGCGTCCCACATGCCGGATTCGTGGGCCTCGACCGCGGCCACGATATGCTCTATGTCCGTCTCGGCCGTGGAGCCAAAGCATCGCAGCGAATACGGCGAGAACACGCCGCCCTGGTTTTCCACGATCCGGGCTTCTATCGAGGGCGGGTAGTCGTAGTCGTCGCGATCGTAGCCCTCGCGCGAGGCCTCGGGCTCAATCGGTATGTCCAGGTCCGGGGGCGCGGTGTCGCCAGCCATGCCAGGCGTCAGCGAATCCGGAAGCGCCGGCTCCATGTGCTCGGGAGCGACCGCCTTGTCCGATGGCGAGCAGACGACCGTCGAGCTCATCAGCAGTACAGCGAGAACGACCAAGCGCATGGCGTACCGCCTTCGCCGCTGTCCACGGCATTAATCGTCGCCGCTCGCGGCACTACTCGCCGCTGCGCGCGGTACTACTACCGAATGACTACTACCGAAGCGAATGCGTGCCGCGCGCGAGCAGTTGTGGCGTGGCGGGCAGTTCTCGCGCGCGAGCAATTATAAAGCGTGCCGTCACGGACCAACGGTTTCACCGCTCCAGGCATCGGGAAAGGGCTCGTACGCCCCGTCGGAGACCGCCACGCGCGCGGAGGGGGCGGGCGATCCGCCGACCTGGTCGATCATCTGCCAGAGGGCCTCCACGTGTATGCCGAACTGGTGTGAGGTGCGGATCCTGACGAGGATCTCGTCGTCGTCGTCCCGGACGATCTGTACTTTTCCGGCATAATTGATGCCTACGATGTGGCCGTCGTGATCGAAGACCGGGCTCCCGCTGGTTCCTCCCGCGGTCAGGAAGTTGTAGTGCAGCTTCATCGCCGTATTGGTCCCGTCGAAGCCGTCGTTCAGGAAAGGCCTCAGCGCGGACAGCGTGCCGTCCTTGAAGGTCGGGAGCACGAGGGCGAAGGTCTCTTCGGAAAGGCTGGCCGGGAATCCCAGCGTGCCCAGCGGCTGGCCGAGGCGCAGGCCGCCTCCGAGGGCGCGCGGCAGGAGCGCCGGCAACGGACCGGGCACGTCCTCGTCCAGGCTGATCAGGGCGACGTCGGGGCTGTCGAAGGGGAAAGACCCGGCGTCGTAGTCTTCGTGGATGACATAGTCGTCCCAGTAGTAGAACCCCGGGCCCGGCCCTTCTTTCACGAAACGCTCTCCCGCCCGCGCCACGAACGGCCGCGCCCGCCCGGGTTCCTCCCGCACGATCTTCATAATCGCCGCCACGACGTGGGCGTTGGTCCACAGCCTGTCGCTGTAATAGGCGGCAAAGGCCGTGCCGAGGGTGCTCCAGGATCTTTCTTTCTGGACGCCCACCACGTACACCGCGTCGTACAGGTTGCCGTCCTCGATCACGTCCGCCCAGTTCAGCAGCTCACTGTCACCAGGCGGTCCCTGTTCGCCCTGCTCGCCCCGCGGACCGGGATCGCCCTGCGGACCTTCCGGACCCCGCTCGCCTTGCAGGCCCTGTTCGCCCCGCGCGCCGGGTTCACCCTGCGGACCCGTGGGGCCCTGCGCTCCGGGCACGCCGGGTTCGCCCTGCACGCCCTGCACGCCCTGGGGACCCTGCGGACCCGCCGCGCCGTGTTCGCCCGTGCGGCCCGCGGGACCGACGGGACCCTGCTCGCCCGTGCAGGCGATCGCCAGGGCCATCGCCGCCGCGAGCATTGTCCGGAACATGTGTGTCGGCCTGATTTCGGTAACCAGGGGAGCAACCGATCGATATGGACCTGGTAACAATAAAAATATGAAACGAACGGCACTTTGTATTCTATGTGAATTTCATGTAAATATAACGAGTCAGTTTACTTGTTAAAACATAAAAGTTAATCTCATGTACACATCCATGGGTTATAGAAAAAGCCCCCGCTGATTGCTAAAACGGGGGCTTTGGTGTTTTGTACTGCCGCCCGCCCCGTTCAGTGGCCGAAGCTCCTACTTGGTGCGGGCGGGAAGGCGTAACGAAATGACCGAGACAAATGCAGGGCGGATGCTTATGCGCACTGGCTTCGCTGAACAGCTCAGTTGCGCTTATGCCCTGTCGGGATAAATACCGGGGGCCATTCGAAACTTGGCCGGCGGGGAAGGCGTTGGAACCTTCCCCGCTTTAGCCGCAGGACTCTGTCAGCGCCCTGTCTACGGGACCCGGATTATCCCGATGTTAACGTCCCGTCACGTTTATTGTCACATTGACGTGCTTCGCACTGGCGAAGGGCGTTGTGATTCTCACCGTAACGCTATGCGTGCCTAGCGTCTTGGGCAGCATCGCCCCGATATCTGTATCGGCCATTGGGTAGGAAGCGACGCTCGTTATCCCATCGACGGTAGCAGTGTTTGCGGTGTTGACCGGCGGGTCTTCAGCAGCAAGGTTAAGAAGACCGCTGTTCAGGCTGGTGTAGGTAACGGTTACGCCGTCCGCAACATCAACCCATGCAATGTCGCCGTCAGTGCCGATACCCCTCTGCTGCACCTTGACCGCGATTGACGAATGTGTGCCGAAATTGAAGGTGCGATCGTCGACCGTGGCGGTGGCGGTGTCGACGTTAGCCGCGAATGTGAGCGGGAAGGCCGACGTAATCACAACCATGCGCCTCTCAGGCGCTTCGACATCGTACACCTCGACCGTGATCTCGTTGCTCTTCAGCTCACCAATACTAGCCTGAATCTTGGCTGTACCGGCGGCGTGCGTCTTGATCGTGGGCATGTCGTTGTCTTTGGCGTCCACGGTCGCAACGCTGGTGTTTGAGGAAGACCAGGAGAAAGACACACCTGGTACATCGTTGCCATCGTTGGTGGTCTTGTCATCGCCACTGGCCTTGTCATAGGCCACGGCAGTAATCATGACCGGATCACCCTTTTCAACGGCACCCGCAGCCGACGTGCGCGTGATCACGATACCCTTAACCGCATTATGGACCGAAAAGGGAATCTCGATCTTGATACCACGGTCCGGGGATTTCACGATAAGCTTGGTGTCTCCCCTTCTGAGGCCCGAAACCGTTGCCGTACCCGCTCCGTCATCTTCCACCGAAGCGACGATTGGATCGTCAACTTCCCAGGTGAACATTACGGGGATGGGATTGCCGTCCTGTGCAGCTGCAACGGCGTTGAAGGTCAAGGTGCCATCGACAATCACGCCGGTTGTACGGCCAGAGACATTCGCGTGGGAATTGTCATAGCCATCCGATTCATTGTAGCGACGGGCATCGTCTTTCTTCTCGCCATCCTGGAAGATGATAACGTGGTGAACGGCCGCCAGGATGTTGCCGGGCAGATCGGACGGAACGCCCGATTCACCCTGCGGACCTGCCGGGCCCATCGGACCTGCGGGGCCTTGCTCACCCTGCTCACCCTGAGGACCTGCCGGACCTGCGGCACCGGTGTCGCCCTTGTCGCCCTTCGGACCCTGCGGGCCTTCAGCACCAGCCGGACCTGCCGGGCCTGCCGGACCCGTCGAACCCTGCGGGCCAGCCGCGCCCGTGGGACCTGCGGCGCCAGCCGCGCCGGTAGGACCTGCGGGACCAGTCTTACCTTCGCATCCCAACATGGACAGCGCGAAGGCTAATACAGCGATTATGAGGTAATGCATTATGTTCTCCTCGTAATAGAAATGTGTTGCGTGAGTTCATTGCTGCAAGGTTTGGACCATATGCCCTCCATATCGTTGGATCTCTCTATGGAACTCTCTAGTTGTGATTACCATCCTGCTGATACCGTGTTGCCTGGTCCCTCGTTATCGCGGATACACCTTACGGCACGATCATGCCCGGAGCCGATAGGGCGCGCCGTCCAGGTGCCGCTTTAACCAATGATATATAAATAAAGTGTGTCATCGTGATTATCGCACCAAAAAAATGTACCCAGTTGTGAATTTCATGTAATCTTAACGGTTATTTCGGTATATATTTTGTGAATATACCAGCACTTGATCAAAATAATCACGAATGGCTAAGCAAAATCAGTACGGGCAAGGCGTCCGGGAGGTCACGCGTTCACCCCCTGGCGCGCTCGTTTGCGGGAGGCCCGTCCAGGCGCCTTCCACGTCGTACAAATGTTGATGTATAAATTAAGTGTGTAGTTGTGGCAGTGGCACGAATTAAAACTTGTATTGTTATGAACATATTATTATCTTTAAGGGGGTTACGGTGTATATCCTGTAAATATTGAGATTTTGTACCAAAAATCGGTCCGGGGGTTGACGGCTTAAGGGGGCTTACGGCCCGGTGATCCGGAAACTAAGGGAGAGGGAGCTTGAGATGGCAAATGCCAACGCGTTGAAGGCGGAGAACGAGGCGCTGAAGGAGCGGCTTTCCATGTTCAGCGAGGCCAGCCTGCGCATCAGCGAGAGTCTCGACGTCAATACCGTCCTGGAGGAGGTCGTGGCGAGCGCCTGCGCGCTGACGGGCGCGGGATACGGCGGGATCTCCACCATGGACGAATCGGGCGGGTTCCAGGAGTTCGTCACCCATGGACTGAGCGACGGCGAGCACCGGCAGCTCATGGAGCTTCCCGGCGGCGCCGAGCTCTGGGATTTCCTGAAGGCGGTCTCGCAGCCCATACGGCTCGAGAACCTCTCGGCGCACCTGGCCGGCCTCGGCCTGCCCGGGCACCCGGTGATGGAACGGAGCTTCCTGGGGATGCCCGTGCGTCACCGGGGCGCGCAGGTGGGGCTCTTCTACCTGCTCGACAAGACGGGCGAAGGGGCGTTCACCGAAGAGGACGAGGAGACGCTCGCGCCGTTCACCGCCCAGGCCGGGGCGGCGATCGCCAACGCCCGGACGTACCGGGACGAGCGGCGGGCCAGGGCCGACCTGGAGGCGCTCGTCAACACCTCGCCGGTGGCCGTGGTGGTGTTCGACGCCCGGAGCGGGCTGGTCGTGTCCCAGAACCAGGAGACGCGCCGCATCCTGGGCGACAGCTGCAAGACGGGCGCGTCGGTCCTGGACCTGCTCGACGTGCTGACCGTGCGGCGGGCGGACGGCCGCGAGATCGAACCGGAGGAATACCCCGCCCTGGTGCGGGTATTGCACGAGTCCGTCACGGTGCGGGCCGAGGAGATCCTCCTCGAGACGCCGGACGGCAGGAAGGTCACGACGCTGGTCAACGCCACGCCCATCATTTCCGAGGAGGAGGACGAGGTCGCCTCGGTCGTGGTCACCCTGCAGGACATGACGCCCATCGAGGAGCAGGAGCGCCAGCGCGGCGAGTTCCTGAGCATGGTGAGCCACGAGCTGACGGCGCCGCTGGTATCCATCAAGGGATGCTCCTCCACGGCGATGGAGTCCGCGTCCGGGCTGAGCGCCGCCGAATCGCAGCAGTTCTTCCGCATCATCGACGCGCAGGCCGAGCACATGCGCAGGCTGATCGCCGACCTGATGGACTCGGCCCAGATCGAGACGGGTTCGCTCTCGCTGGCCCCCGAGCCGGCGGAGCTCGTCGCCCTGGTGGACACGGCGCGGAAGATGTTCTTCGGCGGCGGGCGCCAGAACCCCGTGCGGATCGACCTGCCCCCCGACCTGCCGCGGGTGCGGGCGGACCGGCACCGGATCGTGCAGGTGCTTTTGAACCTGCTCACCAACGCGGCGCGCCATTCGCCGGATTCGGCCGCGATCCGCGTGGAGGCGCGGCTGCAGGGCGTCCACGTGGAGGTATCGGTCGTCGACGAGGGGCCGGGCATACCGACCGAGCAGCTCACGCACCTGTTCCGCAAGTACGTCCGCACCGGCGGCGAGGACCGCGGGATCGGCGCGGGCCTCGGCCTGGCCATCTGCAAGGGCCTGGTCGAAGCCCACGGCGGGCGCATATGGGCCGAGAGCGCGGGGGAGGGTGGCGGTGAGGGTGAGGGTGAGGGTGAGGGTGAGGGTAGAGGCAAGGGTGAGGGCGCGGGTGAGCGCAAAAGCAAGGGTGAGGGCGCGGGTACGGGTACGGGCGCGGGTGAGCGAGTGGGAAAGAGCGGGGACGAACGCACGGGCAAGGGCGAGGGTGCGGGTGAGGGTAGAGGCCTGGGCGCGGGCGCGGGCCTCGGCACGCGGTTTACGTTCACGATCCCGGTGGTGGAGGAACCCCGGACCGCTGCCGCAGCCGGCGCCGGACGCGTCGCCGAGCGCGCCGCGGGACGCTACTCGTCGAGGATGCCGGCTCAGCCCGGGCGTCTCGACGAGACCCGCAAGCCCCTCGTCCTCGCGGTGGACGACGATCCCCAGGCGCTGGGATACATCCGGGAGACGATCGAGAAGGGCGGATACCGGGCCACGGTGACCGCCGATCCGGAGCAGGTGAAGGAACTGGTGGAGGCCCACCAGCCGGACCTGCTGCTCCTGGACCTGCTGCTGCCCGGGACCGACGGCATCGAGCTGATGAAGAACCTGCCGAAACGGTCCGACCGGCCGGTGATCTTCCTGTCCGCCTACGGCCGGGACGAAACGATCGCCCGGGCCCTGCAGCTCGGCGCCGCCGACTACATCGTCAAGCCCTTCTCGCCCACGGAGCTGATCGCCCGGATCGAGGCCGCGCTGCGCACGCACGCGGGCACGCCCGAACCGTTCCGCTGCGGCGACCTGGCCATCAACTACGAGGAAAGGCGCGTGGAACTCGCGGGCGCCCCGGTGCGGCTGACCGCCACCGAGTTCGACCTGCTCCGCGAGCTCTCGACCCACGCCGGCCGGGTCGTGACCTACGACCAGCTGCTCAGCAGCGCCTGGCAGATGCGCAACTCCGGCGACGCGCGCGTCGTGCGCGTCTTCATCAAGAAGCTGCGCCAGAAGCTCGGCGACGACGCCCGGAACCCGACCTACATCTTCACCGAGCCCCGCGTCGGATACCGCATGGCCCGGGCGAGCGAACCGGTTTAATCGGCGCGTCACGGCGCCAGGACGGCAACCCCCCAGGACGTCTACGCGCCAGCACGGCAACCCGCCAGGTTGTCAACGCGCAAGGACGTCTGCGCGCTGTACTCAACCCTGAAACACCTGGTGAAACACCAAAAGGCCCGGCCATGAACTGGCCGGGCCTTTTTGATGTGATTTCCCACTTTTTTTGGGTTTTTTCGACTTTTTTGAAAAAAGTGACGAGATTCCTGGTTCAAAATCCGACTAAAGGTTCCAGAAGAGAAATTCGGGAGGATGGGAGCCGCTTATCGTCCACCGGCCGAAGGAATAGTGAACTGGATAGTACATTGACGACATCCGTCCTTACAGTTGCTAAACGTCTCGGCGAGCAATCCGGATGGACGCTTACGCCGCTGACGATGCAGAAACTCTGTTATATCGCCCACGTGGTACATCTGGGAAAGACAGATGGGGAACCATTGGTAACCGGACACTTCGAGGCGTGGGACATCGGTCCTGTACATCCGCAACTATACCACTCATTAAAGCGATTCGGTGCTGACCTTGTTAAAAACATCTTTCAGACCGTTCCGAGTATGGACGAAGGGGAAACTTCCCAGATAATAGATGAAGTCGTGAAACATCTATCCGATAACACCACTCGTTTAGTCTCAATAACACATTGGGATAAAGGTGCGTGGGCCAGGAATTACATTCCGAGGGAAAAGGGTAACATCATTCCCAACGAGGACATTTTACAGGAATGGAAGGACCGCAACCGTGAGTTTGCAAAACAGGGATAATGTTGATTGGATTGATCTCTTTGGTATATAAGTCCCAAAAGTTTAATGTTCGGAAGAGAGCGTCTTGCCGCTTCTGCACGGCTGACTGGTATATTGACAACATTGTCAACATTGACTACATTGACTACAACAGCATCACCTCCATTAATCCTGGCCATCACCTTTGCTGCCGCCTACAGCGTTGTTTCTTCACCGAGCCCCGCGTCGGATACCGCATGGCCCGGGCGAGCGAGCCGGTTTAATCGGCACGTCAAGGCGCCAGGACGTCAACGCGCCAGGACGTCAACGCGCCAGGACGTCAACGCGCTGCATTCAACCCCGGAACACCTGGTGAAACACCATAAGGCCCGGCCATGAACTGGCCGGGTTTTTGATGTGATTTCCCACTTTTTTTGGGGTTTTTTCGATTTTTTTGAAAAAAGTGACGAGATTCCTGGTTCAAAATCCGACTAATAGTTTCAGAAGGTACAATCGCGAGGATGGGAACCGGTCCTGGTTCTACGGATCATGGGATGAGGTAGTCGAACCCGGCAGGAGGTTTTCAGACTATTTCGAGGTCGTTCCAGGATGATTCGAGATCCCCGGATCGGATTCCTGCTAATGGTTACAGAAGGACAGATGAAAGGATAAGGCAAATGGCCGGTCAATCAGATCGAAACAACGTGGAAAAGTATCGCAGTTCAATCGAATCGCTCAGAGACAGAGTGACCATCCTGAGCAATCGCCTTGAACGCGTGAAGGCTGATCTGGAAGGAATCAAGGACCATCTGGATGGGTTTCCGGAAGGTCTGGCCGACGTCAGGGAAGATCTGCTCGAGGTCAAGGAAGATATGGTTCGGATCAAGGACGACACGGCTGCGCTGAGTCGGAAGATCGGCCCGCTGGACAGCAGACTCGATTACAACATGGGGCTGAATTACAAAGCGCTGGCTAAAGTCATCGATCAGTTAGACGAGAACATCACGAAGTTGACGAACATCATTATGAATTGATAAAGATGGAGTATCCCGCGGGGCTTTGGGGGGGTATTTCAAAAAAGAGTTTCGAGATGCTCGGTTCGGAATCCGACTAATGGTTCCAGATGAGAAAGGCGAGAGGATGGGAGTCGTCATTGTTTGTAGTCGGACTGTCTTAAAGCCTACCTTTCCACACATGATCCACAAAGAAGGCGGAGACGGGCATGAATTGGGTATTGGAAAACCTGCCGTTGATTTTCTCACTTGGTGCGATTGCAATCGCTCTGTTCGTATTGAAACGATCGTTGGATTGGGCCGAATGGAAGGGTAAAGCGGATAAGTCCTTAGTATCGACAGAGGGTTCTATTAATGAAATCAAAAAAGACATCCGTGCGATACGTGATGACATAAAAGAGCTTTTGCGTAGGGCAAGCTAGGTTCTTCTCGACGCGCCTCTGGATAAAACGCCATGACAAATGATCGCCGGAAAGCAGAAGACAATCCCGGTAAAATCCCTGACCCGGTAGAGCGTAATGTTCGGATGTTGATGACGGACATGTACTACACAGGCTGGAGTGTCCGGGAACGTTTGACAAGGATAGAGGAACGTCTGGATCATATACCGACAAAGACATACATTTTGACTTCCATCATTTCTGTTTCGGTAGTTCTTCTCGGTGGATTTATCACCATATTAGTAAGGTTGTACGCTTCATCGCCACAATAAGTCGATAAGGAAAGCGTGTTTGCTTAAATGTTGACAGGGAAACGAATTGTGGTTATATTATTGCCAATTCTCCCACCGAATAAACCTCTGATTAACAAATAAAATGAATATTAACGTAATATCAGACTCGATTACGGTATCGGAACACATACTGTGGTCAAGACACAATGAAGGCATCTCGACAACTCCGATGCAGGTTTTAAAACTGACTTACTTGTGCCATGGGTGGGTTCTTGGCTGGGATGAAGGTGTACTCATTCGAGAAATGGTAGAAGCATGGCAATACGGCCCGGTGATTCCCAACATGTACCACCATTACAAGAGGTTCGGCGGGGGAAGGATAACTGATACAGGCGAAGATCATTCTGAGGTGTTTCCCGAAAACGTACTAGAGACAATAAGTAGTGTTCTGGATGTGTACAAAAAGTATAGTGGGCTTAGTCTTTCCAGTATTACACATAAACCGGGTTCGCCGTGGGACATAGCCTATAATAACTATGGTCCTGGAAGTATCATCCCGACTGAGCTAATCCATAGACATTATTCTGAATTAGTCAACAATATGTAATATGGCAAAAGTATACCTGGAAGAACCTAACGTAGATGATTCCAAAAGCAATGACGAGTTACGCGCTTTCGTTTTAAAGGAACTCGAACGTCATAAAGATACTGAAGGTAAGTTCAGCGACTTGGTTTCACGTATTAGCGCAATCGAGACGGACTCAAAACACTGGGCTACGAGGGAGTTCATCTACAAATTCGTCATTGTTATTGTCATTACGATCAGCGCCGTTGTGACTGCTGTATTTCGCGTACCTTGGGGAACTATAGCCAAGTTTATTTCAGGTGAGTAGAGATCCCTTGATCAGTACAGTAAGTGGCGTCAATCCAACCCCAACTCCTCAAGACCTTCTAACCCTGCCTTGATGCACTTTTCCCGTCCGAACTTGTAGATCTCCATCCGGTCATCAAAAGACTCCATATCCCTGACGACTTCCAACATGGACCGCATAGCAGTTTGTGGCGTGTGGCGAGGCTGGCGGCACTTAGATGCCAGGCCTCATCCCGTCTCTGAGCGTACGGCGGATCAACTTGCCTGAAGCGGTATGCGGCAGATCGTCCACGATGACGACCCGGTAGATTTTGAACAGCGGGTTGAGTCCGTCGGAGACCATGGCCTGGAGCTCCGATTTGAGTGCGGCGGGGTCGAGATCGGACTTTGGCGCATCGGCGTCGAGATCGGCGTCTGCGGCGTGGGCGGACGTATCTACATCTAGACTGGGATCCGCGCCGCCGCCACCCGGACCTGGCACGATGAAGACCACCAGTCTCTCGGCCCCTTCTCCTTCGGGCTGCATTGCCACGGCCGCGCTCTCGTAGACGGCGGGATGTCCGTCGACGATCCGCTCCAGTTCCAGGGGGCTGACCTTGATGCCGCCCAGGTTCATCCCGTCGTCGGCCCTTCCCTGGGCCCGGAAGCATCCCCCGTGCAGCCGCAGGGTGTGGTCCCCGTGCCGGCGCAGGACCTGCCCCCGCGGTCCGGCCGGACAGCCTTCGTAGTAGACCTCGTCGTGGTCGCCGTTGAGGAGCCGCTGCGACATGCCCAGGGCGGGCGGCACGAGGAAGAGCTCGCCGGTTTCGCCCTCCCCGACCTCCCCGCCGGCCTCGTCCAGGATGACGAAATCCACGCCCAGGTTCGCCGTGGTGAATACGGCGGGCGAGCAGGGCTGCAGGACCGTGCAGGCCAGGTGGCCGCCCCCGATCTCGGTGCCGCCGAGGTATTCGATCACGGGCGCGCGGTATCCGGCCCGGCTCATGAGCCAGAGGTAGTCGGTCCGGCTGGCGGGTTCGCCCGTGGAGCTGAACACGCGGACGTCGGGCCAGTCGACGCCTTCGCACGCGCCGGTGCGCCGCCAGGTCCGCACCAGGGAGGGGATGACGCCCTGCATGGTGACCCCGGCGCGCCGGATGAAACGGGGGTATTCGGCCGTGTTGGCCGCGCCCGGATACAGGGCCATGCACGCGCCGTTGACCAGGGTGGCGTAGATGAGCCACGGCCCCATCATCCAGCCGATGTTGGTCGGCCAGGCCGTGACGTCGTCCCCGTGGACGTCCTGGTGGTAGAATCCGTCCATGGCGCTCTTGACCGGGGTCAGATGGTTCCACGGTATGGCCTTCGGCTCGCCGGTGGTCCCCGAGGAGAACAGGATATTGGTCGTGCGCCAGGGGTCGCCGGTCACCGATTCGAAGGTGTCGGCGGAGGAGAGCAGGTCGGTCCAGGGGATGTGGCCGGGGCGGAGGCCGCGGCCGGGCCGGGAGGCGTTTGATTCGGCCCGGGGCGCGCCGCCGTCCACTTGTGTTGCGCCGCCGCCCGACGGCACGACGATGATCGTGGACGCGCCCGCCTCGGCGACCGTGTCGTAGAGCGGGATGGTCTTGCCCGCGCGGACGTACCGGTCCATGGTGACCGCGCAGGACGCGCCGGCGATGGCCATGCGGCGCCGGACCTCCGAGGCCGGGAAGCTGTCGGCGATGGATACGACCCGCGAGCCCGCGCGGACGATGGCCAGGTAGGCGATCACGCACTCGATGTTCAGGGGCATGTAGAGCGCGATGGCCCGATCCGGCGCCAGGCCCCGGTCGCGCAGGCCGTTGGCGGCGCGGTTGACGAGGCTTTCCAGTTCGCCGTAGGTCGTCGTGGAGAGCGATCTGCCGTCCGGGCCCGGCGTGACGACCGCGGGACGGCCGGGACCGGCGGCGAAGCAGCTGTCGACGATGTTGAGCCGGGCCCCCGGCAGCCACCGGGGGGCGCGGACGCCTCCGCCCGGATCGAGGATGGCGTCCGGCGGCCGGGCGAACACGATGCCGAGCCGCTCGAGGGTATGGGTCCAGAAGGCGCAAGGGTCGCGGACGGACCAGGCATGGAAGTCGGCGTACTCCGCCATGCCCGCGGCGTCCATGCTCGCCTGGAGGTTGGACCGGCGGCGGACCGCCTCGCCGGGCGCCCAGACCGCGGGCGGCCCGTCCTCCGGCCGGCGTCCCCGGAAAGCGCGCCCGAATGCCTCCAGGTGGTCCTCGAAGGGCAGGGGCTCGCGCCGCGACCGTTCGACGAACGCCCGCCATGCCGCGTCCTGCCGGGCTAAACTTTGCCGGGCGGCGTCCGGATCGCCGGCGTTTCCCGGTTGATCGCCGGAATCGGGATCATGCCGTGCGGCGTCCGGATCGCCTGGATCGGGGGTTTTAAGTTGCGCGCGCATCGGCCGGGATCAGTCCACCACGATCATCTTCAGGCACACCGCCATGGGGATTTCGGCCACGATGCCCGATAGATGGAGAAGACCCGTGTCCGGGTCGAGCCGGTGGCAGGTGACCGTATCCGAGCTCTGGTTGCCGACGAGCACGAAGCTGTTGGTCGGATCGATCCCGAAGTTCCGCGGGTTCTCGCCGCCCGTGGGCACGATGCCGAGCGGCGCCAGGCGGCCCGACTCCCCGTCCACGGCGTACATGGCGAGGCTGTCGTGGCCCCGGTTGGAGCCGTAGAGGAACCGGCCGTCGTCGGTGATGTGGATGTCCGCCGTGTGGCTGACCTCGTCGTAGCCGTCGGGCAGCGTCGTCACCGTTTCCATCGCGGCGAGCGTCCCGGCCGACCCGTCGTAGGCGAAGGCCGTGATCGTGTTGCCCATCTCGTTGATCACGTAGGCGAACCGGCGGTTGGGATGAAACTCGATGTGCCGGGGCCCGGATCCGGGCGGCACCGACGCCTCGCCGTGGGGCGTCAGAACGGCCGTGTCCGGGTCGAGGGCGTAGATCATCACCTTGTCGGTGCCCAGGTCCGGCGAGAAGACGAAGTTGTAGTCCAGGTCGTGGCGGATCATGTGGGCGTGGGGTTCCTGCTGGCGGCTCTGGTCGACGCTCGAGCCGGTGTGCTGGATGAACGACGCCGCCTCGCCCAGGGAGCCGTCGTCGTTCACGGGAAAGGAGGACACGGACCCGCCGCCGTAATTGGCCGCGAGCACGGCCTTCCCGCCGCGGTGCACGTCGATGGAACAGGGGCCGGCGCCCCCGGAGGACTGGTTGTTCAGGGGCGTGAGCGCGCCGGACGGGTCCACGGCGTAGGCGAAGACCCCGCCGTGCGGATCGCCCGTCTCGCCCACCGCGTACAGGAAGCGGGCGTCCGGCGTCAGGCACAGGAAGGACGGGTTCGTGATGCCGCCCACGTGGCTGACGTACTCCATCACGCCGGTGGCGGTGTCCACGTCGTACACGTAGATGCCCTTGCTGGTGGTCTGGGTATAGGTGCCGACGAATACGCGAATGGTACGGGCGCTGCTGGACATGTATCGGTTCTCCTTTTGGGGCTGAAGTGCGCCTTATGGATGGGGCGGAATGCGCCCGTCAGGTGGACTTGAATGTACCCGATGGCTGGGCCGGAATGCGCCCGTTTTTGGGCGGAAATGCGCCCGTTTTTGGGTTTGCCATTTCCTTTGCAAACGTTTACATTATTCTTATGACGATCGTCACGTTTGCCGTAATGTTTGCCGTCACGTTTGCCGTCACGTTTGTCGTCCGGCCGTCTTCCGGCGACCTTCGACGGTCTTCCGGCGACCTTCGACGGTCTTCCGGCGACCTTCGACGGTCTTCCGTCGTCCGTCATTTTAATAAAAAGTTTCGAGGTTTTCCAGTTTATCCTGACTAAAGGAGTAAGACGGCGCAGTCGAGTCGGGATGAGCCATGCCTCTGAGCAACATCATGCTCCCCGCGGCCGGCAGGGGAAATGGGGTTGATATGACACAACCTGCAGAGACCTCGCATGGATACGAGTTCAAGATCAAAACCTTGTTTCGAGATGGCAGTGAGTATCCGGCCATAGTAGTGTATTTGTCCAACTTGCAGGCGATGGAATCAGTAATTTCAGATGTGGAACACATATTCCAGGAAGCCGAGCAACAGGTCAGGAGAACGACGGGGAAAGAGCTGCGCGAACAGGCCTACTTCATCATTCTGGACGCTCCCGATCAGATTTATGAACAAGCCTTGATTCGTAATCCAGGAGTTGCGGTGTGAGTCAGGAGTTGCGGTGTGAGTCAGGAGAACGCAAATGAACACGGACATTTCCCAGCGAGACACCGAAGAACTGATGGAAGAGGTGTGCTTCACGGGAAAGGCCACACGGCGGAGTCGCAGACGGGCAGACCGGCGATGGGCAGACTGTTGAGCCACGCATTGAATCCGGGGATCGGCGGCACGCAAAGAGCCGTACCCTCCACCGCCAGGACTTCCAGGTTGAGCTGTGTGAACGACAGCGGCAGCGGTCCCGCCAGAAAGGCGTTTCCGTTCAATCTCAGCTTTCTGAGACCGGAGAGGTTGCCCAGCTCGGCGGGAACGGCGCCGGCCAGCAGGTTGTTATTCAGGTTAAGCGTGCGAAGTGCCGCCAGGTTTCCGAATCTCCGCGGAATCGGACCGTATAACTCGTTATGGCTCAGGTCCATAAGCCCCAGCCTGGTGAGGTTGCCAAGCTCGGGACGGATAAACCCGGTGAGCCGGTTCCGATGCAGGGCCAGTGAGATCAGGTTTTCCAACCGGCCCAGTTCGGCCGGGATGCTGCCGGTAATCCTGTTGAACCATAGCGACAGCGTCTTAAGACTCGACAGATTGCCCAACTCGGGTGGAAGGGGTCCGGTCAGCTTGTTTCTGAACAGGACGAGTTCCTGCAATTTACTCAGATTGCCCAGTTGGGGAGGGATCGGCCCGGTCAACGCGTTGTTGCCGAGTCTGAGCTGTTCCAGGTTTTCCAACTGCCCGAGTTCCGCCGGGATCGATCCCGTCAGCAGATTGCCCCACATCCAAAGCCATTTGAGGCTGGTCAACCCGCCGATCTCGGGAGGGATCGATCCACTCAATTCGTTCCCGTTGAGGTTAAGGACTTCAAGATCGGTCAGCCGGCCTATTTCCGGAGGGATGGGGCCGTATATCCCGCAATTGTTCAGGAACACGATTCTCAGACGCCGCAATTGGCCCAATTCCGGCGGGATGGGGCCGGGAATCTCGTTGTTGTATAAATGTAATGTTTCCAGGTATTCCAGATCGCCGATTTCGGCCGGCAGCGATCCCGTCAGGTTGTTTTCTCTCAAATTCAGCGCCACGACGCGTCCCGCGGTATTGGTACCGATGCCATGCCATTCACTAACCGGTTTATCGCTGAGCCAGTTCTTGCTGTTGCTCCAACCGGGGCCGCCCGTCGCGTTATACAATGCGGTGAGCGCCTGCAGGTCCGTGGGGGTTTCCATGCAGAACGCCGCGCGGGAATCGCCGATTCCGTCGAACCAGGCCCGGAATGCGCTGCCCCCGGGAACGCACAGCATCGTGTCATCCAGATTGAGCACGTCCAGGTCGAAGTCCAGAAACGACCCGTGAAGCGGGCCCGAAAGACCCGGGTTTCCGCTCAGGTCCAGGCGCTTTAAGTCGGTGAGCGCGAGAAGAAGGACAGGCAGAGATCCGTTCAGGTTGTTGTCCGGCAGTTCAAGCGCGACCAACCGGTTCCGGTCGTCGAAGGTGACGCCATGCCATTCGCGCAGCGGAAGGTCGCTCAGCCAGTTCGTCCGGTTGTTCCACTCCGGGCCGTCCGTGTGGTCGTACAGGGCGACCAGGGCATTCCGCAGCGAAGCGCCGCAGTAGGCGGCGGCCACGACGGACCGGATTTCACCCAGCCAGGCCGAGAATTCGTCGTCGGCGGGCAGGCAGATGCCGGTCCCTTCAAGGTTCAGCGTTTCGATGCGGGTGTCGAGGAAGGTGCGGGGAAGCGGGCCGGAAAGACTGCGGTTGTTGGACAGGTCCAGGATTTCGAAAAACCCGATATCGCCCAGTTCGGAGGGGATCGGCCCCGACAACCGGTTGTTCGACAGGTGCAGGCGCTCGAGGTTCCCGAGCCGGCCCAGTTCCGGCGGGATGGGACCGGTAAGCCGGTTGTTTTGCAGGGCCAGGTTTCCGATCGATTCGAGTTGGCCCAGCTCGGAGGGTATGGGTCCGGTAAGCCTGTTGGAACTGAGCCAGAGCAGATCGAGTTCCTTCAACGATCCCAGTTCGGGAGGAATGGGACCGCTTAGCCTGTTGCCATCGAGAAACAGTTTCTGGAGCCGGGTCAATTGTCCCAGTTCGGGGGGTATGTGACCGGACAGCCGGTTCAGCCGGAGCGATAGACTCCCAAGCCCCTCGAGCCTGGCCAGTTCGGGTGGGATGGCGCCGGTCAACTTGTTGCTGGCCAGATCCAGATCGGTCAGCGATGTCAGGTCTCCCAGTTCCGGTGGAATCGGGCCGGACAGTTCGTTCAGGGCCAGATCCAGTGTGCGGAGTTTCTGCAATCCCGTCAGCTCGACCGGTATCGGTCCATACAGATTGCCTTCCACCAGGTACAGCGTCTCCAGCGCTTCGAGGCGTCCGAATTCCGGCGGGATCTGTCCGTTCAGGTTGTTCCGCAACATGAACAGCCGGGTGACTCTACCCAGGGGATCGGTGGTAACCCCATCCCATGTGTCCAGCGATGCGTCCGACAGCCAGTTCGCATTGTTGTTCCAGCCTGGTCCGTCCGTGGCGTGGTAAAACGCGGCCAGGGCGTCCCGTTCCTGGCGGGCGCCGTCGCAGGTTTCGGCGCGGGCGTCGGAAATCCGGTCGAGCCATGCCTGGACGTCGGCGTCCGTCGGCGCGCACAGGTCCGTGTCGTCCAGGTGCAGCGCGTCCAGGGCGAGATGGATCATCTCCCGGGGCAGGATGCCGGATAACCGGGCATTGCCGGCAAGGTTCAGCTTTTGCAGGCCGCCGAGGCCGGCCACCTCGGCCGGCACCGCGCCTTCGAGCCCGTTGTTCGAAAGATCGAGCTCCGTTACCCGGCCCTTCTTGTCGGCGGTCACGCCGTGCCATTCCCAGACGGGCGCATCGGTCAGCCAGTTGGCGCTGTTCAGCCAGTCCGGGCCCGCCAGCCCATGGTAGATCGCGGCCAGCGGACCCCGGTCCGGACTGGGGATCATGACCATGATCTGCGCGGAAGCGGACTGTCCTCCCGAAGCGGCGGTGATCCGCGCCTCGCCGTTGGACAACGCGGTCACCAGGCCCGTCTCGCTCACGCTCGCCACGGCCTCATCGCTCGACGACCAGGCGACGGCGGCCTCCGGAATGACCGTATCGTTCCGGTCGTACACCGTCGCCGCCAGTTGCAGGGTCTCGCCCTCGGACGTCAGGCTGCCGGTTTCAGGGGCGAGCTCGACGCGCGCCACCGTTATCTCGACCGCGACTTCGACGTGCGCGGACGCGGCACCGGCGCGGGCCGTGATCTGCGCCGTGCCGTTCTTCAACGCGGTCACCAGGCCCGTCTCGCTCACGCTCGCCACGGCCTCATCGCTCGACGACCAGGCGGCGGGGTCAACAATCGGCTGGCCGTTCCGGTCATACACCGTCGCCGTCAGTTGCACCGTCTGGCCAATGGCGTCCAGCGCCGCGGATTCCGGCATGATGACGATCCGGACCGCGTTCTGGGATATGGAGACCGTTATCGACGCGGACGCGTTTCCGGCGCGGGCCGTGATCTGCACCGTGCCGTTCTTCAACGCGGTCACCAGGCCCGTCGCGCTCACGCTCGCCACGGCCTCATCGCTCGACGACCAGGCGGCGGGGTCAACAATCGGCTGGCCGTTCCGGTCATACACCGACGCCTTCAGTTGCACCGTCTGGCCGATGGCGTCCAGCGCCGCGGATTCCGGCATGATGACGATCCGGACCGCGTTCTGGGATATGGAGACCGTTATCGACGCGGACGCGTTTCCGGCGCGGGCCGTGATCTGCACCGTGCCGTTCTTCAACGCGGTCACCAGGCCCGTCGCGCTCACGCTCGCCACGGTCGCATCGCTCGACGACCAGGCGACGGGGGCTGAAATCGCCTGGCCGTTCCGGTCGAATACCGCCGCCGCCAGTTGCACCGTCTGGCCGACGGCGTCCAGACTGGCGTTTCCGGGTGTGATGTTGATTCTGGTTGGAACGGACGGCGCGGGAGGTTCGGGCTCGGGTCGCGTCGGACTGTCTTTGCCGCAGGATGCAAGGGACAAGACGGCCAGCATGGCTACGGTGAGAAAACTTGCGCGTGCAAGATGATGTCTTCGCATGAAACTGTTGTGGATATTCAGCACCAGGACTCTGACCTGTCAGGTAGATTTACGTTGCGGGCCGCCGCCATTCCACGGGTTGACGCTAATCCGCCGGCCGCCGCTGCCAGGCCCACCATTCCTCTTGCGGTTTGTATCCCAGGATGCGCTCGGCCTTTTCCAGGCTGTACTTTCCCGGTCCGTAGTGGCTGTGCAGGTTGAAGGCCTGGTAGAACCCGGGCACCGAGGGGAGCTCGAGGCCCTGCCGGCATGCCACGGCCAGGTCGTCGTGGATGATGAGGAATTCCCGGGTCGAAGTCCGGGGCTGGCGTTCGGTCGGGCGGGGCGCCAGGCCCTGGAACAGGTAGCAGACCGTGTGGATCTCGTAATGGCGGGCGAAGCTCCGCACGATCTCGTTGCTCATGTGCTTGGTGATGAAGTAGTAATCGCTGGACGGCGCGTCGGGCGCGTCGACGGGGACGTCCGTGTCGTGGACGTACAGCAGGAGCGTCTGCGCCGGACCGGTGTGGATCACCTTCCTGATGCCGGCGTCGGCCGCCGCTTTCATGACGTTCCACGCCCCGATGGTGTTGACCTGGAAGCTCAGCACGTCGTCGTGGCGCAGGACCGTGAAGTTCATGACCGCGTCCACGCCCTCCATGGCCTCGCGGACCTGGCCGTAGTCGCGCACGTCCACGGTGCGGACCGGCCTGCCGTCCGGGTGTTCCTTGATGTCGGCCAGCCGCAGGTCGTAATCCTTCTCCAGCGCGGGCGTGATGTGCGGCGCGATGAGCCCGGACGCGCCGAGCAAGAGGACTTTTTTCATAATTGGCTCTTCAAGCTCCCCAGTTGGCGGCGAAATTGTGTGCGGGCGCGTAGCCGAGATCGCGGGCCTGGTTGATGAGGTACTTCGGGTTCTCCAGGTCGGCGCAGACGTGGTACATGGCGTACCGGCTCGTCCACCAGACCTGGTCCGACGCGTCCCGCTCCAGGGCCAGCCGGAATGCCTGGGCCGCGTCCCGGTAGTCCAGCCACAGAAGGTCCGGCGCCTGGCCGGCGACTTCGTCCTCGCAGACCAGCTTGCCCAGCCTGAGCCCCGTGACCGTGATCATGTGGTCCCGGGCGAACTCCCGGGCCGTGTGTTCGCCGAGATAGCGCGACATCTCGGGCATGTCGGGCTCGGGCAGCGGCTTCCAGAGCTCGCTGATGTACACGTCGTCGGGATAGGGCCGGAAGACGTCCAGGGCGCCGCCGTAGACGAAACGCCTGACGCCGGCCTCCACGCCGGCCTTGAAGAGCTGGTGGGTGCCCCGCGTGGCCAGTTCCAGGAGGTGCTTCTCGCGCTCCGTCTCCGCATCCGGCAGGTTCTGCGGCGGTTCGCCCGTGTGGATGACGGCGTCCATGCCGCGGACGGCGCGCCAGACGAAGTCCCGGTCCAGCAGGCTGCCCTCGACGATGTCTCCGGACGATTCGCGAGGCGACACGTCGGTGTCGGAGGTCCAGGCCGGCAGTTCGACGGGCGTTTCATCCATGAGGCGGAGCGTGTGCCCGTCCAGCGCTTCGGCGACGGCCCGGCCCAGCCGGCTCGCGGCGCCGGTGATCAGGATGTTCATGAGTGCTCCTTTGCACGTGCTGTTGCGCGTTATCGGATGCCGCGGTCGGTCGCGGCAGGCGATGCGGAGGCCGCGGTCGAGGCCGATGCGCGGGTCGGTCGCGGATGCCGCGGTCGACGAAAAAATGTGGGTTTGGCGCCTTTTTTGTTTTTTCTGTACGAGATCCGTCACGAAATTTGCGACTAATACTTTCAAGGTTACCCTGGCAACCTTACCGCGTGTGTCCCGGTGGTGCGGTCCTGACCGATTGACGGCCCTAGGCCTTCGGGTCTCCGAAGGTCCACAATCCCAGGGCCGTGCCGCCCAGCACGCGGGGCAGATCCTCGGGCGCGATGAACCGCATCTCGTCGCGGACCACGGAAAGCGTCTGGCCGTATTCGGCATTCCCCAGGCAGACGGGCCAGTCGGTACCCCACATGATGCGGCCGCCGCCGAAGGCCTGGTAGACCGCCTCGACCATGCCGTGGGTATCCGTCCAGGGATAGCCCTGTCCGGAGATGGACCAGGTATGGCTGATCTTCACGTATACCCGCGGATACCGGGCCAGGTCCAGCACGGCCTGGATCTCCTCCGGGCGATCGGGTCTCGCGTCGGCCATGTGATCCACGACCACGTCGAGATCCGGAAAGCGGTCCAGGAGCCGGGCCAGGTCCGGCAACCGCCCGGACCGCGTGAGCATGAGCAGGGGGACTTCAAGCGCTTCGGCGCGCCCGAAGATCGGCGGCATGAGCGGACCCGTGAACCAGTCGCCTTCCGGACCGGCGGAGGGACTGAGACGGACGCCCTGGAAACCGTCCTCCTCCACCCAGCGGCTGAGGTGGTCCGGTGCGGCCGGATCCTCGGGGTTGACCCGGCAGACGCCGGCGAAACGGTCGGGATATCTGCGCAGGACGTGGGCCACGTATGCGTTGTCCCAGAGATAGCCGATGTACTGGACGAGCACCGTCTTCTCCACGCCGTGCCCGTCCATCAGGGCGAGCAGCATCTCGGCGGTGCGGTCCTCCACCTGCGGGTCTTCCTTCTCCGCGGGCCAGGGGAAGGCCGGATCGTTGGTCCAGACGTGGGTGTGGGGGTCGATGACGCGCATGGGGCTCGGCTTCGTTGTATGAAATAACGGAGAAACGGACAACGAGACTCAACTGCTACTATGTTGGATTCGGCCGGGATTTATCAAGGAGAAAGTACGACATGGTTTATAAGTTGTTTACAATTGAATAGATGCTGACAGAATCGTTTAATGAGTTAAATTAGATAGGAGTGTTACACTGTTTAGCACATCTAATGAAGAAAAGGTAATAATACCATTTGTCGCGTTAGAAGGGCGGGATGCTATGGCTATTGCTTATGAAATTTTCAAAAAGTACCGCTATAAAAAGGGATTGGAGAAAGGCTTTGAAACCAGTCGAAGAGAGTTCATAGCGTGGTACAAAGAGGCAAAGCGGGAGGGGAAGATCCCGGAGGATGTTTCAATTACTCAGTTATTGAGAAATCACGATGACTTTCTCAGGAAAATGCTTGATGCGGTAGATAGAGGAGAGTTTCAAGATGAAGAATGACGTGGTATATTCCATTACGCTAATCGATGGTGAGATTATCAGTTTGTTCGACAGGTATAGTTACAGGAGTCAGTTTACCGAAGTTAACACGGAAGTACAATCTATTGAATTTGATTATCAGAACGGGATATGCAGGCTGAATGATCAAGATAACAAGACGCTCATGATAATACCTGTGCGCAGAATAGAAAAAATACACACGGTACAACATTTGCAACGGAAGTAAGAAGCCGTTGAAATATCAATTGACTCCGTCCCGTGATTGGATCGCCCCGCTTGTCGTCGGGGCTTTTTTATTTTGAAACGATTTGGAGAAACGGTATAACCACCGGCCTACCCTCCCGTTCGCACGAACTTCTGCAACCGGGCGTCGGCCTGCACTTCGCCGACGTAGAGGTCGCCGCGGGAGTCCATCCAGATGCCGTGGGGACAGCCCGCGAATTCGCCGGGCCGGTCGCTCCGCCGCCCTCCGCCCCAGCTGCTGACGAGCTCGCCGTCCAGGGTGTAGATACCGACCTGCTGCTCCAGCTCGGCCACATAGGCGATGTCTTCCACCGGATCGAAGTGGACGGTGTCGGGCTTGCCGGGGACGTGGCGCTCCTCGAGGAACCCGCCCTCCAGGTCGAAGAGCTGGATGCGCTGGTTTTCGCGGTCGCACACCCACACCCGCTCGTGCCGGTCGATACGCACGCAGTGGCTCAGCGCGAACTGGGAAGGCCCATCGCCCCAGCTGCCCCAGGAGTGGATGTGGTTGCCCCGGGCATCGTAGCGGTGGACCCGGGCGTTGTCGTACCCGTCGGACACGTAGATGTCGCCGTTGGGCGCGACGACCGCGTCCGTGGGCTTCCGGAAGGGCGCGCCGTCGCGTTCGCCGGGCACGGCGGGCGTGCCGATGACCATCACCTGGTTCCCGTCGGGGTCGAACTTGCGGACGCAGTGGTCCAGCCAGTCGATCAGGAAGAGGTTGTCCTCCCCGTCGATGTAGATACCGTGCGCGTTTTTGAGGATGCCGTCGCCGATCGTCTTGACGAACCGGCCGTCGCGGTCGAACACGACCAGGGGATGCTCGCTCCGCGAATACACGTACACGTTGTCCCGCGAATCGCAGGCCACGCCCGTGACCCATCCGAAGGACCAGCCCTCGGGCAGGGTCCACCAGTCTTCCTGTACGTCGTAGGTATACGCGCCGGTGCCGAAACTCATGTCATGCCTCTTCCTTTGAAATACGGCTTGTACAGTGATGAAAATTGCGTCCGGTACGGTAGTTTTCCGTAAACGGCACGTGCTGCCGTGATTGCCGTGATGACGGCCGGCCGGCTATTGGTCGCAACGCCCGCCTTCCGGGTGCCGGATGGCCGTGATGACGGCCGGCCGGCTATTGGTCGCAACGCCCGCCTTCCGGGTGCCGGATGGCCGCTTCGGCTGCGGAATAGAGGTGCACGATCCAACCGTAGCCGCCGAAGAGCCAGAGCAGGGCCGCGAGGAAGAAATGCACGACCGCGGCCGGCCTGCGGCCCTGGTACAACTGGGCCAGTCCCGGTATGATCAGACTGCCGAGTAAGGCGCCGTACCTGGCGCCTGAAATCATGCCTCAAAGCATGGGGGCCTCCTGGTGGTGGCAGCTCGCCGCGCCGCAGTCTATGGCGCCTGGGCAACGCGGTGGGCCTGCCTGGGATTGCGCCTTTGTTCCTCGAGGGCGGCGACCCAGCTGTCCGCCCAGGCCTGGTGATCGGTCAGCACCCGTTCGGGATTCGACCGGCTCCGCACGCAGAAATCGGGAAAGAAGGGCCGTCCCGTGGGCTCGCCGTAGGCCACGTACCGCAGGTCCAGGCTCCAGCGCACGTCCCATTCGGTCCGGTTCGGCGTGGAACGGTGCGGTGTATACTGGCTCAGGAAGACGACCCCGCCCTTGCGCACCTCGGCCGGCTCCGCCCCGGTCTCGGGCATGAGGTCCGGCCGGATCCGCGTGCCGGCGTCCGACACGTGGTCGAGATGGCCGGTGTGGATGACGTTCGGGATCACCTCCAGGCACCCCCGCTCCACCGTGGCGTCCACCAGGGGCAGCCAGCAGGTCAGCGCCAGGGTCCGGTCCGACTCCGCCCAGCTCACGCCCGAGTCCTGGTGCCAGGGCACGTTGTACGACGGGCTGCCGTCCAGGCGCGACGGCGGCTTGGCCCGCAGGTGCTGGATGGGCGAGCACGTGATGTCGGGGCCGAGGAAGGACTCCACGGCGTCGAGCAGGTGGTCGTTTCTCAGGAAGTCGAAGACCGGCCTGGCCCGCAGGTCGTAGATGTCCATGCCGCTGCCGATATCCGCGCTCTGGGCGAAGAGCCGGGCGTAGCGCGTGAGGAAGGGTTCGTCCTCGTGGAGGTCGTCGATATTGCCCGCGGCGCGCAGGTCCCGCGCCTGCCGGTCGACGAACTCCGTCATGGCGTCGATCACGGGGTCCAGGTCGGCGTCGTCCAGCACGTCCTCGACGACCACCAGCCCGCGGTCGTGAAACTCATCCAGTTGCGCCTGGGTCAGGGCCATGGCCGTGCCTCCTGTGCGGTGTCCTGCGCGATATCCTGTGCGGTACCTGTGCGGCAGGTTCAATGGATCGTTTACACAACGAATCTTAACGTTTTCGAATGCCGTTGGCAACCCCGGAGTATCGTTTCGATCCCGGTTACCGCAGTTCCACCGTAACGTCCACGGTTCTGGACAAGTTGCCGTGCCGGGCGGTAATCTGCGCCGTCCCGAATCGGACGGCGACCACGATGCCCTTGTTTACCGTGGCTACCGTCGGATCGCTCGTCGACCATTCCACGACGGCTCCGATGATCTCCATCTGATTCGTGTCGATCACTTTCGCCATAATGGTCAGGGTCTGGCCGGCCCCATCAAAGGTTATGGACGTGGGCGTCACCTCGAGCCGGGCCGGCACCTGGACATCCGGTTCGGTGGGCGCGCCACTGCCGCACGCGGCCAGCACGCAGACACACATGCACAATGTGAACGGCAGAAAAGAACGTACGGCTTCAATCATGGATTCCGCTCTTTCAAAACGTTGGCAAATTGCCTACATTTGTGTTGACACTATGTCAACGCTTTGTGTTACATTATAGAATGAGTGGGGGGAACGATGTGTGTCAAAGACCAAAACCGAACCAAGAAAGTGCGGCATGGAGTATTCCGGCCAAATACGTGTATTGGTTCACAGGGATATATCTGTTATGCTTCTTTTCGTCTTTGGCTATCGTTTTTGGGACTCAATGTAAAATAAATGCGTTATGGATCATTGAGACCATCGTCACCTCCGGTATAGGATCAGTCATTATCGCATTCACCGCCATAAGGATGTTAGACATGACCCTTGCCATGCACGAAGTCATAAAGGAACGGCGGCTTAAAGAAGCCCGGGAAGCATTCATAGAAAACATGGCGCAATTCATCTTGATTTCTGAATTGAGTGAAGAAGAAATCAGGACTATGCTCGATGATCTCTTGAATGCGGCCAAAAAGAAGAACGATAGTTAAGAGTTGACTTGTTCCTGAACGAGAATTAAGGCTGACTACGCAGCAAGAACTGCTAAGGGCCGAGGATCGCACAGATTCCCGGCCCTTTTTCTATTAGGTTCGATGGTCAGCCTGGCTTTATAAACCCGTAGGATAACACTCAGATTTAAGTTAAAATAACGCTCGGGCGCGCCACTGCCGCACGCGGCCAGCACGCAGACACACATGCACAATGTGAACGGCAGCGTTGAACGTACGGCTTCAATCATGGATTCCGCTCCTTCAAAAGGAAATCGCTCGGGCGCGAACCGATCCGGACCCGCGCGGGTCATCCGGAACAAGGCGGGTCATTCGGTACAGGGCGATGAGAGTTCCTTGTAGCTGACCGTCCTCAGCCAGGCCTGGAATTCGTCGTCCACGGGGATGCAGATCATTGTGTCCCTGGTCAACAGATGGGTGAGATTCAGGTTGATCATTTCCCGCGGCAGAGATCCCGTCATGCCCTCGTTTATTCTGATGTCGAATTCCTCGAGGTTCGAGAGGCGAGCGATGTCCGGCGGGACGGTACCCGTCAGCCTGTTCAGCGCAAGTCTCAGACTCTCCAGCTTGCCGAGGTCCCACAGCGCGTCCGGCAATGAACCGGAAAGCAGGTTTGTCGAAAGGTCCAGTAACGTCAGGTTCTCGAGCCGGCCGATCTCGGAGGGTATGGTTCCGGTCAAATTGTTTTCGTGGAGAAACAGCCAGGTAAGTTCCGTGAGTTGCCCGATCTCACCGGGAATCGCGCCTTCCAGCATGTTCTCACCCAAGTTCAGGAATGTCAGGTCTGCAAGTTTGCCGATTTCGGGGGGAATGCCGCCCGTCAGGTCGTTGTTCCCGAGCCTTAAGGTATCCAGGTTTGCGAGTTGCCCGATCTCGGAAGGTATGCCGCCTGTAAGATTGTTTCTAACCAAATTCAGGTGCTCGAGGTTCCGGAGCCTGCCGATCTCGGAGGGTATACGGCCTGTAAGTTCGTTACTTTCAAGTTCGAGTTGCTTCAATCTGGAAAGATCCCCGATCTCCGACGGGATCTCGCCCTTCAAACTGTTGCTGGTCAGGTCGATGCCGGTCACTCTGCCCTCGGCATCGACGGTTAACCCATGCCAGGTTTCCAGGGGCGCGTGTACCAGCCATTTGTCCCGGTCGCGCCATTCGGGCCCGTTGGTGGCGTTGTACAGTGCGACAAGCGCGTCGATGTCGGGATGGTCGTCGAACACGCCGCAGGTGTTGTAACTCGTGGTCGCGATCGTATCGACCCATTCCTGGAAATCATCGCCTTCCGAGAAGCAGTACTGGGTGCCCGCCAGCAGGAGCGTATCCAGCTCGAGCCCGGTGATTTCGGCCGGCAGCGGGCCGCCGAGGTAGGCGTTGCCGGAGAGATCGAGGTGGGTCAGGGCGGGCATGTATTGTATCCACGCCGACAACGTTCCCCGCAGGTTGTTCTCCGAGAGGTCCAGGCCGGTTATCAGCCCGTCCTCATTCGTAGTCACCCCGTACCAGGCGCCTATGTGCCGGGTACTCCACCAGCCCTCGCTCTGCGTCCAGTTCCGGCCATCCGTTTCGTCATAGATTTCCCGCAGGGCTGTCCGGTCCCACCACAGATCCATGCAATTTGTGACGCGGCTGCTGGCCAGTCCCTGGAGCCAGGCCTGAAACTGGTCGTCATCCGGCGCGCACAGCTGCGTTCCGTGGAGCAGGAGTTCTTCCAGGTCTGGCTGGTACCTGGATGAAAAGTCCACTTCACCGGTCAAACCGATATTGCCATTGAGCCGCAGACTGACAAGTTTCCTAAGATCGGTAATCGGAAGAATTTCGCCCGTCAGCAGGTTGTTGGACAGATCGATGCGCTCCAGGTTGGTCAGCAGTCTGAACTCGAAGGGGATTTCGCCCGACAGCCCGTTGTCTTCGAGGTTGATCGAAACCACCCGGTTGTCCGCATCCGTTTCAATGCCGAACCATTCGCCCAGCGGCTGGTCGCTCAGCCAGTTCGTGTTGTCCGTCCAGTTCGCGCCGCCGGTCGACTGGTAGAGCGCGACCACCGCATTCTGGTCCGGGCTGCGCGTCGGATCGGGCGGGGTGCAGTTGTCGATTCCAGCATTGAACCGGAAAAACCACGCCTGGAACGCGGGATCGTCCGGTGCGCACAGACCCGTCCCCGCCAGATTGAGTGCAGTGAGGTTGAGCCCGGCCAGCGAAAGGGGCAGCGCGCCGGTCAGATCCGCGTTTTGATTCAGAAGCAGGGTTTTCAGGTTGGCCAGCCGGCCCAGCGCCGCGGGAAGATTCCCCGACAACCGGTTGTCGTTGAGCAAGAGATCCTCGAGACTCGTCATATTCCCCAGATCCGCGGGGATCGGGCCCGTCAGCGCGTTGTTGTTCAGATCCAGCACCCTGAGCGCGCCGAGTTGCCCGAGTTCGGCCGGGATGCCGCCCGACAGCTTGTTACCGAAGAGGAAGAGTTCCTCAAGCCTGGACAAACCACCCAATTCGGGAGGAATCGGTCCGGAAACGCCGTTGAACGCAAGGGAGATAAAGGTCAGTTCGGTTAACTGCGCAAGTTCCGGGATGAGGGTTCCGCTCAGGTTGTTGAAGGGCATTTCAATCCGTTGAACGCGTCCCTCGTCGTCGGTCCGGACACCGTGCCATTCATTCAGCGGGCGGTCGCTCAGCCAGCCGGATTTCTCGAACCAGTCCGGCCCGCCGGCCGCGTCGTAAAACGATTCCAGGACCTGCCGGTCGTCATGGCCGGGCGGGTCCATCGGTTCCATCGGGTCCGCTGGGTCCATCGGGTCCGCTGGGTCCATCGGGTCTTCCGGGTCCATCGGGTCCGCTGGGTCCATCGGGTCCGCTGGGTCCATCGGGTCGGTCGGGTCGGTGACGTCCGAGCCGCAGAACGGTGCGTTGCTCGTCTCGATATCCTCGAGCCACATCCGGAAATCGGCGTCCTCCGGCAGGCACAACTGCGTACCGTCAATACGCAGTGTGGCCAGGTCGAGATCCAGAAAAGAACGGGGCAACGGACCCGCCAGTTCCGCGTTGTCGTGCAACTCCAGAACCCGCAGTTCGGGCAGGCGGCCCAGCGCTTCCGGCAAGGCGCCGCTCAGCTGGTTGCCGTTCAGTTTCAAAGACTCCAGCCGGCTGATTTCGCCCAGTTCGGGCGGGATCCCGCCGGTGAGCCGGTTCTGCCCGAGGGACAGGACAGCCAGGTTCGTCAATCCGGCCAGTTCAATGATCAGCGTGCCTTCCAGGCCGTTGTCCGGCAGTACCAGGTGCGTTACGCGCTCCGAATCGTCCGTCGTAACGCCAAACCACTCCCCGGTCGGCTGATCGTTCAACCAGTTCGTATCGTGCTTCCAGTGCGGTCCGCCGGTCGCGATATAAAATGTTTCCAGGACGTGGCGGTCCGGGGCATCCACGTCTACGGTGACCTCTATGCTGCTCGCGGCGCTGCCCGATCGCGCGGTGATCGTGGCTTTTCCCAATCCGTTCGCGGTCAGCAGGCCCGTCGCGCTCACAGAGGCCACGGGGGAGTTGTTGCTGATCCAGGAGACTGCCGCGTGCCCGATCGGCGCATTGCCGTGATCGAACACGGTCGCGGTGAGCTGGAGAGAGTCGCCGATCGCATCGAAGGTGACCGACATCGGGCGGATCCACATCCACGACGGCACCCTTTCGACCTTGACGGTCGCGGTTCCCGTTGCGTCGCCGGACCGGGCCACGATCCGCGCCGTGCCGTCGCCGACGGCGGTCACCAAGCCGGAAGAGGACACGCTCGCCACGGCAGTGGCGCCGTCGATGCCGCTGCTTGACCAGGATACGAAAGCGCCGGGTATCGCCGTGCGGTTCTGGTCCAGCACCGTGGCGCGCAACTGCACCGTGTCGCCGACCGCCACAAGCGTCGATGTACGGGGTGTTATGTCGATACTGCTCGGGACCTGCGGCGGCGCGGGCGGCGCGGACGGCGCGGACGGCGACGAAGAGCCCGGTGTCGCAGGTCCATCCTTGCCGCAGGCCGCAAGGATCAGGACGGCCAGGACGGTCAGGACGGCCGGGACGGCGGACTGAACGGCCGGGACGGCTGGCAGGACGGCCGGGACGGCGGGCAGTATCGAGGGTAAGGCCTTAAATCGGAAACGGATAGTCTCTACTCCTGGTCGTCGGGTTCACAGGGAAGTGCCCGGCTGTCCTCGATGCCCTCGATCCACGCCATGAACGCGTCGTCCGCCGGGTAGCAGAGGTTTGTGCCTTCCAGCCGCAGGTATCTGAGATCGAGATTCAGGAACGAGCGGGGCAACGGTCCGGCCAGGTCCCGGTTTAACCCTACGAAGATCAGATTCAGCTCGGGTAAGGCGCCCAGTTCCTCCGGCAGGGGGCCCGATAACATGTTGTTGTCCAGGAATAGTTCCAACATGCCCGTCATTTTTCCCAATTCAGGCGGGATCTCCCCGGTAAGCCGGTTGTTGTTCAATTCGAGCCGGTAAACGTTCACCAGGTTGCCCAGCGTCGGCGGAATAGTTCCCGACAACATATTGTAGTCGAGAAACAAAGAATTGAGTTCGGTCAATCTGCCCAGTTCCGGCGGTATCGGACCCGTCAACTGGTTGTCGTTCAGTTGAAGGTCGCGCAGATCTGTCAGTTGCCCCAGTTCCGGCGGGATCTCCCCGGTCAGGTTGTTGTAGTCAAGCTGAAGCCCATACAGCGAAGGAGACCGGCCCAGGTCCCTTGGAATACTGCCTGTCAGGTTGTTCTGGCTCAGGGATATCGTCCAGAGATCAGGCAACAGGCCCAGTTCTCCGGGAACCGGTCCGGTCAGTTTGTTGCTGTCGAGGCGCAGGTATCTGAGACTGGCCAGCTCCCCGAGTTCTGAAGGCAGCGAACCGGTAAGGTTGTTATCTCTTAATAGCAGCTCCATCACCCGTTCATCGTCATCCGTGGTGACGCCGAACCATTCGTCGAGGGGACGATCGCTCAGCCAGTTCGTGTCCCGCTTCCAGTGGGGTCCGCCCGTCGCTTCATAGAACGTGACGAGCACGGCCCGGTCCGGGCTCGGCAACCGGACGCTCACCGTCGCGGAAGCAGATTCGCCGTCCCGGCTGGCCGAAATCCGCGCCGTGCCTTCGCCTGTCGCGGTAACGAGACCCGCCTCATCCACCGAGGCGACCGTTTCGTCGCTGGATCGCCAGGTCAGCCCGCCCGATTCCACGGCGTGGCCATTGGCGTCGAAGGCTTCCGCCTCGAACTGGAAGGTCTCCTCCAGCGCGGTGAATTCATGTTCCGCGGGCATGACCACGATGCGGACCGCCTGCTGCGCCACCGTTACCGTGACGGCGGCGGTCAGCGAACCCGATCGGGCGGTTATCCGCGCGGCGCCGTTGCCCACGGCCGTCACCAGTCCCTCCGCCGTCACCGTCGCGACGGCCTCGTCGCCGCCCTGCCAGGTCACGTCCGGCGCGTCGCCGGCGACCGCGTTGCCGCCGCTGTCGAGCCCGGTCGCCGCGAGTTGGACGGTCTCGCCGATCGAGCGCAACCTGGGCGCGGCGGGCATGATCCCGATCCGTGTCGTCGTCTGCGACACCGACACGGCCACGTGGGCACTCAGGTTCCCGGTACGGGCGGTTACCTGCGCGGCGCCGTTGCCGGCCGCCTTGACGAGGCCCGTTGCGTTCACGGAGGCCACGGCGGCGTTGTTGCTGGTCCAGCTGACGGGCGCGCCGGACATGGCCGCGCCGTTCTGATCATATACGGTCGCCTGTATCTGTTCGGTCTGTCCGATGGCCGTCAGATTCACGCTCTGGGGACTGACTTCGATCCGGGTGGCCACGGGCGCGGGCGGCGGCGGCGCGGACGGCTCTGACGGCGGGCTCGTCGTACTGTCCGTGCCGCAAGCGGCCGGCACGAGGGCGAACACGGCCAGTAAGCACAGGGAAACAGCATTCAGGAACAGGGGTACAACATTGAAACGCCGCCGTCCGATATCGGCTGTTCGATACATGCTCAAACCTCCCAGGGTTCGGTAACCGTCAGGGTATGCCGCGACTTATAATCACATCCAGTCCGGGTTCCGGAGGAGTCCGGCGGGCGGCGCCGAAGGAACCATCCGGAGACAGCCATTCCCGCAGAATGCCCCTGACCTCCCCGGTGTAACGGTCGATCATGAGCGTGGCGGATCGGCCGCCGTCCCGGGTGATCTCCACGGCGCCTTCCGGCCCCGATAGCGTAATGCGCGCCAGACCGGAGATCCGGTCCGGACGGACGGGCATGACAAAGGCGAAGACGCCGCCTTCCACGTGGGCAATGCGGCGCATCGGGAATCGAAGCGTGAAGAGGACGCGTCCGTCGCCGTCCTCCCCGTAGAGCCTGTAGGGGCCGGAGGCGGCCGGCAACGAGGGCGCGGCTTTCAGGGCGAAGGCGGGCTCGAGCGTCATGTCTCCATCGCCGGTTACGCCCCCCCAGACCAGCAGGCCCGGCGCGGCCGCGCCAGAACCCGACGCAAGCCGCCGGTCTTCCGACAGGCGGTAGTACAACGCCTTGCTGAACGAGTACTCGCCGATCCAGTCCGACCCGCAATAGCTCATCAGGCAGGTCGTCTCAGGGCTCACGAGCATGCCGGTGCGGATATCGTATCCCCAGGAACCGATGGTCCCGTCTTCGTACGGATAATTGGGATCGGCGCCGTACGGGGTACAGCCGGTATGCAACAGGGACAGGTTGTGGCCCAGTTCGTGGGCGATGACGCTTTCATGCAGGCTCGACAGGGTGGTATTGCCCGATTGCGTGGCCGAGCCGCCATATTCCCTGAGCATACCCATGTAGTACTCCCGTCCGGAACCTTCCACGGCCTGAATCACCTCCACTTCCTGAGACAGACGGTCGAGGGCTTCCGGGCTTCCTCCTTCCGGGTCTAGAACAGGATCAACGGACGTCCATACGGGCGCATGCACTTCCAGGTTGAATTCACCGACCGGCAGCAGGTCACGCGTCTGTCCGAAGATTTCGTCATCCGCGGTCAGCGCCTCTACCCTGGACACGAACCCATGGTCCGGGTCCTCTTCCCACAGGAAGGGAATCATGACCAGGTCGAAGGGCGGCATGTCCTTCACGTCCAGTTCGATACGGCCGGTTTCAGGCAGTCGTTTCTTGACGGTCTCGGGGAGGTCCCGCGTGTCGTCCGGATCGATTTCAACCACCATTTCAAGACCCGGCGCAATGATCGAGCCGGGTATCGCCGCATTGGAGGACAGCGCCAGGTCGCTCTCATCGACCCGCGGGGGAACGAACCCCGCCCTTCCCGGGATGTCCGCCGTATGCACATTCGATTCGTTCTGATAGAAGGAGACGCGAACGGGCGGCACTTCGACGTCGCCGTCGTCCGCCGTCAGGAATACGCGCAGCAGGGCGGGATCCCCGGCCACCAGGGGCACCGGATAGTCGAATGACTGCGTCGCCTGGGTAAGATACGCCGTCAGTCCCATTTCCACCGGACGATCGCAGCGCTCGACGCGCACGTGGCGATAGTCCAGGATCCACGACGCGTAGTCCACCTCCGCGGGCAGGCAAAGTCCCGTCTGTTCCGCGAGGAGGACCTCCAGGTCGAGCCGGACGAGGGCAGGGGGCAGTTCGCCTGTCAGACCTTCGTTGCCGGAGAGCACCATTTCCTTGAGGTTGGCAAGTTTGCCCAACTCGGACGGCAGCTCCCCGGTGAGCAGGTTTCTGCCCAGGTTCAACACCTGGAGGCTGGACATCCTTCCCAGTTCGGGCGGGATTTCACCGGAAAGCCGGTTTCTTTGCAGATAAAGGTCCTCCAGCCCACCAAGCTCGCCCAGTTCCGATGGGATCGCGCCGTCCAGTTCGTTCTCCTCCAGTAACAGATACCGGAGGTTGGACATCTTGCCCAGGTCGGGCGGTATCGGTCCTTCCAGGTCGTTGCCACTCAACCACATCAGCTCGAGATTACGCAGGCTGCCCAGTTCCGCGGGGATCTTCCCATGCAAATCGTTTTCATACAGGAACAGGACTTCCAGGAACTCGAGATTTCCAAGACTCGCCGGGAGCTCGCCGCGAAGGCCGTTTTCTTCGAGATGCAACTGATAGACGCGGCCGTAATTATCGACGTTGACCCCCTTCCAATCCTGCAGGGGTTTCTCACTCAACCAGTTTGTGCCGTCTTTCCAGTTCGGCCCATCCGTGGCGTTGTAGAGTTCGACGAGGTTCGCTTTGTCCGGATTGTCGCAACGAGTGGCTAACGCGAACCCAATCCGGCTCAACCACCTGTCGAACGCTTCCGTCGCGGGAACGCACACGTCCGTGCCCTGCAGCCAGAGGGTCTCCAGGTTCTCCAACGCCGTAATCGTATCGGGCAGCGGGCCGGAAAGCATGGTGTCGCTCATGATGAATTTACGGAGATTCACCAGCTTGCCCAGTTCGGGCGGAATCGGTCCTTCCAGGTCGTTGCCGGCGAGAGACAGGACGACGAGGCGGGTCAGATCGCCGAGCCGGGGAGGCAGCATGCCGCTGAGGCCGTTGGTATGGAATTGCAGCGTGAACAGATTACCGAGGCTGCCCAGTTCGGGCGGGATCACGCCGGTCAGGCTGTTCGAGGCGAGGTGGAGCGTTTCGAGCTCGGAAAGGCCTCCGATTTCCGGAGAAAGCGAACCGGAAAGTTCATTCCCGTAGGCCAGGATCTTCCTCAGTCCTTTCAGGTCGTACAGTTCGTCCGGGATCGGGCCGACCAGGTTGTTCTGATCAAGACGCAGGGCATCCACTCTTCCGTCCGGTCCGGTGGATACGCCATGCCACTGGTCCAGGGGACCGTCGTCCAGCCAGTTGTCGTTTCGGTCCCAATTCGGGCCGTCCGTCGCGTCGTACAGCGCGGCCAGCGCCTGCCGGTCCAGGTTGACCGTGACCTCCGCGTATCCGGTCGCATCGCCCGATCGCGCCGCAATCCGCGTCGTACCGGCGGACACTGCCGTGACCGTACCGGCGGACGTGGCGGAGGCGGCCGGATCGGTGGAGACCAACGTGGACGGGCCGTCGGAGATGGACATGGCGGGGCCAGTGGAGATCGAGGCGGCCGTAACGGCCGTCGTGGCCGGGCCGGCGGAGGCGGACTCGGCAGGATCGTCGGACGCGGCCGAATCGGCCGGTTCCACCGTGGCCACGGAGGGATCGTCGCTGGACCAGGATACGGACGCGTCGGGCAGCGGCTCGTCATGCGCATCGAAGACTTCCGCACTCACCTGGATCGTCTGGCCGGTCGCATCGAACCGGATCGACGAGGGCGTGACCGCGATGCGGTGAGGCGGCAGCGCCACCTCGATCTCCGCCGTCGCCTCGAGGCTGCCCAGCGACGCGGTAATCGTGGCGCGTCCCGTCCTGTGGGCCGTCACCAGGCCCTCCGCGCTCACTCCGGCCACGGATTCGTCGCTGCTCGTCCAGTCCACGGCAGGATTCATAATCGTGTCGCCTTCAACGTCCTGCGCCATGACGACCAGCTGAAGGGTCTCGCCGACCGCCGTCAACCGCGCGGTCGCCGGGGTAACCTGAAGGGCGGCGGGCCGAAGCGCGACCAGGACCTTCCCCTTCGCGGTCGCGCCGTTCGAGGTTGCGGTGATGTCGGCCATGCCGCTGCCGACGGCCGTCACGAGACCCTCCGCGTTCACGGTGGCCACCGTACTGTCGCTGGAGGTCCACGCCACCTGCGCGCCCGGGATCGCCGCGCCGCCCGCGTCCAGCACCGTCGCACGGAACGTGCCGGTACCGCCCAGGTCCATGATGGTCAGCATCGAAGGCGACAGGCGGATGCTTGCGGCCGTCTGGCCGACTTTGACTTCCACCGTTGCCGATGCGTTGCCGGACCGGACCGTGATCCTCGCGTTGCCCACACCGATGGATCTCACCTCGCCCTGCGCCGTCACCGTGACCACCGCCGTATTGCTGCTCGTCCAGGTTAACGCCGCGCCGGACATGACCTGACCGTTCTGGTCGTACACAACGGCGCTCAAGTTCTGCGTGATGGCCAGGGATGTGAATGCGAGGGACGAAGGCGAGATCGTGATACGTGTGGCGACGGACGCGGGTGGAGGCGGCTCCGACGGACCGGGCGGTTCGGTCGGACTTTCCTTGCCGCAGGTCGACAGGAAGAGGACGGCCAGGCCGGCGGCCAGTATCGACGGCCAGGCTTTGAATCGGAATCTCATCTTTACTTTTCTACTTCCCTTTCAAACTCTGCCAGATACCGTGGTCGTTCCGAGCAGGCGGCCTTCGCGGCCGGGATGTACCGCGCGTTCCTGGTGGCCCGATCAATCCTGGTGGCCCGATCAATCCTGGTGGCCCGATCAATCCTGGTGGAAAACTTCCTCCATCTCCGCCCACCACTCGCCCTCCTTCCGCGTCGGCAGCGGGTCCTGCATCGGCATCATCACGTCCCACCACTCCTGCGTGACTGGATCCGCGGCCATTTTCGCCATGTCCGCATCGAAGTCGTCGCCGACGTACTCGAAATAGGAGAAGAGGTAGTCGTCCTTCAGGTAGATGGAGTAATTCGTGATGTTGCAGTCCGTGATCACCTTCGCCACGCCCGGCCAGACGGCGGCGTGGTACTCCTTGTATTCGTCGATCCGTTCCGGCTTGACCTTGAGGACCATACCGTAGCGTTTTGATGCGGTCATTTTCCCTCCTGTGGAGCTATCTACACCCCATGATTGGACTTCAACATAGGATCGGGCATACCGTAGATCAATAGGGTAAAACCCTACCTTTACGAGATTTGTAAGATAGATCGACTCGAACTGTTTGGGATGTAAATTCAGGGCGTGAAGACCTGGATGGTTTTAGCGCTCGATACTGATGAGACCCCGCTCTATCGATGTACGAATCAATTCAGGGAGGTTTTTGACGTTCAGTTTCGCCATCATGTTGACACGATGGCTATCAACGGTCTTTACACTGAGCGACAGTATCCCGGCGATCTGTCGGTTGGTGTTTCCGAATGCTATAAGCCGCAGTATTTCCTGCTCACGGGAAGTCAACATGGGCGGTACGCCGGTTGCCGGTGTGTAAGAATCGACATCGGGATGAACCAACGCACCGGACGTGTATTTAACGCCCTTGCATACCGTACGGATAGCCTCCACCAGTTCCTCACTGGCCGCCTGTTTGAGGACATAGCCCCCGGCGCCGTTTTTGAGCGCCCGGTCAACCAGTGTTGAATCCGAATACATGGACAGCATGACTATCTGGGTTTCGGATCCGGAACGGCGGATTCGGTTCGTCGCCTCGATACCGTTCATTCCGGGCATCTCGACATCCATCACAACGACATCCGGCCGCTCTCGACCGACAGCGTCTATCGCATCCCTGCCGTCGTTTGCCTCGGCGACTACCTGGATGTCCCATTCTCTCGATAGCAGTTGTCTTAACCCTTGTCGAACCAGATGGTGATCATCCGCAATGACCACTCGGATCATATCGGCTCCCGGAGATTGTCAACGGCTTTCTTCAAGAACGGTTCCGCAACCCGAGTCCAGGAGTAACACGGACAGCGAACGGAACGAGACTCGAAAACGCTGCCGGAAAGCGAAAAACCGCTTAAAGGGGTTTCTTGTCCAGAAACACGAGACGGTACTTCAGCGCGGCCTGGATCAGATCGGGTACTCCACTTGCACCCAGTTTCTTCATCAGGGATGCGCGATGTTTTTCTACCGTCTTTAAACTGATCGCCAGGATTTCCGCTATAGACCTGTTGGTATTCCCTTCGGCGATCAGTTGCATGACTTCCCGTTCACGGAATGTAAGCTTGTCCAACGTGTTCGATGATTCAGCCGCCGTAACCGGCCAGTGATCAAATGTCGATGCGGTCCTCGCTATTTCCCGGGCCAGGAATCTCCCGACCGTAGAAACCGAGCGGATGGCTTCAAGGAGTTCACCGGAATCGGAACTCTTGAGCAGAAACCCCGCGGCACCGTTTTCCAACGCCCGGCGCACGACAATTTCGTCGGAATACATGGAGAGCATGATTATGCGGGTTTCGACACCTGAAGTCCGCATCCTGTACGCGGTCTCCAACCCGTTCAGCTGCGGCATGGCAATGTCCAGCAGCGCCACGTCGGGGAGCTTCCGGCGAATCAGCGACAATGCTTCGCGGCCGTTCGACGCTTCGCCGACGACTTCCATATCTTCGGCTCGTTCGAGCAAGGATACGATACTCTGACGAACCAGATGGTGATCGTCCGCTACGACAATTCTGATCACTGCCTCACCATGGGGATGGTAGCCACCAACCGTGTCCCGGCCCCGGGCCGGGACTGAATCACGAGACGGCCTTCCAGCGATTCGAGCCGTTCTCTCATGTCCATCAGGCCGACGCCGCCGCTCTCCCTGTCCGGCACCGTCGAACGGGTATCGAATCCCCTGCCGTTGTCTCGCACGGAAAGCCTGATCTCTCCTTCGTGCAGGTCCAGATCTACTTCGATACGTGTAGCCTGGCCATGCCTGACGCTGTTTGTGAGCCCTTCCTGAAGGATTCGGTACAGACTGATATCGATCGGATTGGGAACATCCGGGATTTTGCTGCCGTTGTACACAACCGACACCTGCGTGTGCCGGGCAAAATCACTGCAAAGCCCTTCCAGCGTTGCACTGAGTCCGATCATGTCCAATGACTGCGGACGAAGGCCATGGGCTATCGTGCGGAGTTTCTCCAGCGTCTCACCGGTCAGCGTCATGGCTTCAACCAGCTGTTCTTTCACGTGTCCGGGACCATCGGACAACTCGTTATGGGTCAGTTCCAACTTCATTTTCAGCGCAGTAAGCGCCTGCCCCGTATCACCGTGCAGGTCTTTGGCCAGCCGGCTTCTCTCCGACTCCTGTACATTGATCAGTCTATGGGAAAGTTTCTTCAGGCCCTTTGCCTGTTCCTCGAGCGAACTGGACATATCGATGTTCTTGAGGGCAAGTTCCAACTCGGCGGCCAAAACCAGCAACTGTTCTTTTTCCTCGCTGGTGAACGGATCTTCGGACAGCCTGGCGCCCAGTGCGATACATCCCCGCTGACCGGATTCCCCGTGTAAAACGACCATGAATTCGAAGCCTGATTCCCTCATGCCGGCCTCTGGCCCGGATGAAGCAAATTCGACAAACGACTGGTCCTGAGTCATCTTGCGCAGTATGCCGTCCATTTCCTGCGTGGCTCCGACGAAGTATGCCGGATCAATTTCCATGTTCGGTCCAGCCCGTTTGTTCATGCCATGCCAGCGCAGCGAAAGCGGCTCCTGTCGGCTGTTTTGGTAATATACCGCCCCGAAGGAAACATCGAGTACTTCGGTCAGTTCCTTACCCGTTTCAATCAAGAGGGTATCGCGCTCGCGAAAGGTCGACAACTTGCGTTGAAAACCAACCAGACGCTCGCGGTTCACGATTTCATCCCGGAGGAGGTGACGATCCAGGAACTGGGTTACAGGGACTTTTACCCAGGTCCAGCCTCCAATCAGTATCAACATCAACCCGGCTGCGGCGCTCGCGGCCAGAAGATCCGAGAACTGCATACCGGCCCGCCAGTTGGAAATCGTTTCGTAGAGTACGACGAAGAGACAGAAGCACAGTACGAAGTATACACTTTGCGTGTTGACGAGGAATCGGAGGCTTCGCCCCAGAATGATCCTCAAGCCAAAGATCTGGTGAACCATGATCGCATAGGCAAATGAGAGGGGCAACGCGCACTTCAACGCGAAGTAGGCCATTCGGTCCAGAAACCATACGGACACGGGCAATACGGGTCCCTGCAAGGGCAAGAAACCCCAGGAGGCAAGGTGCGTGCCGGGTCTGGCGATCACCCACAGCGGCGCAATGACCAGCGCCAGCAGGAATCCGACCTCAAGCACATGCAGACGGGTCCGCTGTTGCCGGCGCGCTACGGTCCTTTGGGCCCATATCAGGATCCCCCCGCCGATTACCGTCAAAACGGGAAGCGTGGGTTCGGGAATCGGGGCAACGGTCCACGTGGCCAGACGTACCAGCTGGTTGTTCCAGCCATGGGTCAAACCCAGGTAGTTTATCAGATAGAACAGACCATATCCCAGAAGTGCGATAAGAATCAACCACGCCCATTTGCGTAACCAGGCTCCTGCCCGGGTTTCGATCGGAAACACGGCCAGGATGTTAAATATAAGATAGGTCTTGAGCGTTGCCGCGAAAGTAACGTAACCAATGCTCAGGCTCAGGACCCAAAGGGGCCATCCGGCGAACATCGGCATAGAGACCGGGGTCGTATGCAATGCCGTCAGGAGAAACAGCAACGCGCACTGAAATGAAACGGGATTGTGCGGCCGCCGAAAGCCCATCCAGGTGCCAAAGCAAAGCAGTACGATCGGCAAGATCAGGAAATGGCCCCGTTGGAACCAGACCATCGCCCCTACGTCCAACACCAGTTCCTGCTGATTGACTTCGACCGAATACCGAACGCGATCTGTTCTCTCGAGCGCCAGCATACCCGTATGCATCCTGCCCTCGCGAAGCCAGGCCAGATTGACGGAATCGCCGGGGTTGCTCCTCAAACGCATTTGGAAGTAGGCTTCGGGATTCGACTTGAGGTCAGCGCCGTTGACGGAGACGATCAGGTCGCCTGAACGCAGACCCGCATTCTCGGCGGGGCTGTCGACGGCAATCTGCCTGACCGCGAGCCCTCCGTCCCGACGGACCCGTACGAGGTGATGCCAGATTCCTTCCTGCAGATTATCGACCGCGCTCTCGGTCAGTCCGTTTCTCTGCACCATATCGTTTCCGAAGAACCGTAAGCCAGGCGCCCAGTGTTCGATCTGCGAGAAGCGAACCAGCGTCCACGTGATGAGACCCAGATGCACGCACAAAAGGACGACGAGCACGCTCAGCACGATGTACTTTCCAACCAGTGTATTCAACTCAGGCCATCCCGGAACAGGAGACGCGTGTAACGGATTCGGACCTGCCGTTATTGTAACAGGTACACGCCCATGATGGAATCACAATAGGAAAAACCGTTATATGAACGTGTTAAAAGACTATCCTTCAGGGGTTTTTCGGATTAAGGGGCGGCTTTGGAGGAGGTCATTGGGATCTCCTTTCAGGTGTGCGGCGGGCAGCGCGGGCCAGGCGGGCGGTGGCGCGGCGAGCAGCGTGCGGCGGCGTGGCGCGGCCGGGGTCCTGCGCAGCGCGCGGACTACAATTTCAAATCAAAATGATATGTTGATTTAAACTCGATCAATGTTGACAATATATTATTTGCCGTTTTTTGATATTCCGGAAGCATCGCTCCAGACAAATCGCTCGTACCCGCCACATGCCGGTGTCGGGGCCTCACTCCGGTGTCGGCGGCTCATGCCGGGGTCGGCGCCTCATGCCGGGGTCGGCGCCTCGTCCGGAATCAATCCTTCCTCCCGAAGTTCCGCCCAGAAACCCGAAGGAATCTCAAACCCCGCCATCTGCACGTTCTCGTCCACTTCCTCCGGTGAACGCGCGCCGGGGATGACGGCGGCCACCGCGGGGTGGGCGAGGGGAAACTGCAGCGCCGCCGCCTTCAGGGGCGTATCGTGGCGGGCGCACACCGCCTCGATGCGGCGCACGCGGTCCATGATTTGCGCCGGCGCCTTCCGGTAGTCGAACGTTGCCTCTTTCACGGCGCCCTGGGCCAGGATGCCGCTGTTGTAGGGGCCGCCCACGATGATGCTGATGTTTCTTTCCTCGCACAGGGGCAGCAACCGCTTGAGCGCCGTGTGGTCCACCAGGGTGTACCTGCCCGCGCAAAGGAAGCAGTCGAAATCGCCCTCGACGGCGAAGCGGGCGAGCATCTTCGCCTGGTTCATGCCGACCCCGACGGCCCGGATGACGCCTTCCTCGCGCAGCCTGACGAGCGCCCGGTAGCTGCCCTTCATCGCTTCTTCGTAGTGATTGTCCGGATCGTGGATGTGGAGGATGTCCACCCGGTCGAGTCCGAGCCGCTCGAGACTCTCATCCAGGGAACGCAGCGTGCCGTCGTAGCTGTAATCGAAGACCGGACCGATGGGTGGCAGATCGTCGGACCAGACGTCCTGATCCCGGGACGGATCGGGCACGAGGAGCCGCCCGACCTTGGTGGCGAGGACGAAAGAGGCGCGGGCGCGCTCCGACAGCGCAGCACCCAGCCGGGTTTCGCTCACACCGCTGCCGTAAAGCGGGGCCGTGTCGATGAATCCCGGTCCGTGATCGAGGTAGGTGTTGACGACCCGGGCGGCCTGCTCTTCGGTTACGCCGGTGTACAGACCCGCCAGTGGCGCGCCGCCCAGGCCCAGGCGGCGGACCTTTAGTCCCGTGCGGCCAATCTCCGCCATTTCTCCCGCTGCACCGGTCACTTTATCGTCACTTTCTTAGCCGATTTCCACCAATTCGCGCGCTCCGCCGGTCATCCTTCTTCATCTGCCTCGGCCGAATTTGCGCCCGGATCAGCTCCCGGATTCGGTTCAGGCGTCGCTTTCGGATTCGCCCGGATCGGCGCCGGATCGGCGCCCGGATTCGGTTCAGGCGTCGCTTTCGGATTCGCCCGGATCGGCGCCGGATCGGCGCCCGGATTCGGTTCAGGCGTCGCTTTCGGATTCGCCCGGATCGGCGCCCGGATCTTCACCCAGATTCTCGCCCTGCATGGACTCTCCGCGTAGCAGGAAGGCCCGGATATCGTAGCGGCCGGGGCGCTCCACGGGCAGGTCGCCGGCCTCGATCATCTCCTCGATGGGCGAGCTGTGGGTGCGCACCGGCATCTGGACGACCTCGTGGAGGCGGGCCGATTCGTATATACCCATGATGATCTCCACGGCGGCGCGGCCGTTGGTCGCCTCGCCGCGGTGCCCGGATTTTCCTTCGATCCAGTCGGCCAGTTCCACGGCCTGGCCCACGCTCGGGTCCTCGCCGGTGGACGGCCGTTCCTCCCAGCCGCCGGTCTTCGAGTTGATGAGCAGAACGCGCTGCTCGTTGACGTCCATCATGCCGTCCGTGCCGTAGAGGTAGCCGCCCTGGCGCCGTTCGGGATGCATCTCCTGCAGGAGCTGGCCCACGGCGCCGTTGTCGAAACCCACGATGCCGGCGCTGCGGTCCTCGATGCGGATGTCGCGCTCGTACCGGTCGGTCTTGCGCTCGATGTTCCCCATCACCCATTCGGGCATGGGATCGCCCAGGACGTAGCGCATGAAGTCGAACATGTGGGAGCAGTCGTTGAGCAGGCCCTGGCTCCCGCTGCAGTGGACGTGGCGCACGTCGCCGATGGCGCCTTCCGCCACGAGGTTGCGGGCGTCGGTCCAGACCGGGTTGAAGCGCCGTTGGTGGGCGATGGCCAGCTTCACGTCGTTCCGCCGCGCGGCGATCATCATCTCGTCGCATTCGCCCATGTTGACGGCCATGGGCTTCTCGCAGAGGATGGCTTTGGGGCGGCGCGCGCAGGCCGCGATGGTCAGGGGGGCGTGCAGCTTGTGCCAGGTGCAGATGCTGACGACGTCCAGGCCCTCGACGTCCATCATCTCGCGGGCGTCGGCGTAGCGTTTTTCAATGCCGTAGCGGTCGCCGAAATCCCGCCGGGCCTCGGCCACCGGGTCCGAAAGCGCGACGACCTCGAACCGCTCTTCGCCCAGGTAGCCTGTCATGTGTAGGTGCGAGATGCTGCCGCACCCGATTATGCCGACGCGATAGACCGTGGACATCAAGGGCTCCTCTCTGAAGCGTATGGAATCTGGTTCCGCTAAGGATCCGGTTTCGCGAATAATCCGGTTTTTCATCAGGTATTGTATAAACAGGCGAACGAAATATAGATGGCGGTATGGGCCGTGTCAACGATCCCGGCGCGGGACCGGCGGGGGGAAGGCGAGGCACTCCGCGGGGGACCGGCGCGGGACTGGCGGGGGGATCGGCCAGGCACTCCGCGGGGGATCGGTGCGGGACCGGCGGGGGGAAGGCGAGGCGCCCCGCGGGGGACCGGCGCGATCCCGGCGCGACGCCTCCGAACCCCGGATTATCCGGAGAAGTGAGCACATCGCCGCCTTGGAAGTCAAACCGGAGGCGGTACTTGACACAGCACCCTTCGGCGGCTTAGTATGCAAGACCATGGAACTGCTGATCGTTTTCAACATACTGCTGCTTCTTTTCCTCGTCGGGACGTACCTGTCGCTCTCGGGACGAGTCCGGAAACTCGAGGAAGCAATCAGGCGAATGGCCGGGGGTACCGGCGCGGCGCAGGCCGGTCGAGAGGCGGCCGAGGCGCTGGCCGGTCGAGAGGCGGCCGAGGCGCAGGCTGGGACAACCGACGCGGTCCAAGCCGGGGCTACCGGCGCGGCCCAGACGGCCGAGGCGCTGGCGGAAACTGCGGCGGCAAAGGTGGAAACTCCGGCGGCGCAGACGGTTGCGGCGCAGGCAGTCGCGGCGCAGGCCGGGGGTATCGGCGCGGCACAGGAAGGCGCGGCACAGGCGGACGCGACATTGCCGGTCAGCCCGGTATCGAACCTGTTGAGGCCCCGCACCCGTGAAGAGTGGGAAATCCTGTTCGGCGGCAAGCTGCTGAACCGCGTGGGCGCCCTCGCGCTCATTCTCGCCGTGGGCTTCTTCCTGAAATACGCCTTCGACAACGACTGGTTGAATGAGACCGCGCGCGTGATCCTGGGCGGCGCGGCCGGCCTGCTGCTGATCGCCGGCGGCTACCGGTTCCACCGGCGTCAACTGTCCGTTTTCTCCCAGGGGCTGACCGGCGCGGGCGTGGCGATTCTCTACCTTTCGATCTACGCCGCCTTCGACTTCTACCATCTTGTGCCGCAGCCCGTCGCCTTCTTCCTCATGGCCCTGGTAACGGCCGCCGCCTTTCTGCTTTCCCTGTATTATGACGCGCGGGCCATCGCCCTGCTGGGATGGGCCGGCGGGTTCCTGACGCCACTCCTGCTCGTCACGACCGAACTGAACACGATCGGTCTCTTCGTGTACCTCACGCTGCTCGACGCCGGCCTGATCGCCATCCTGGTGAGGCGGCGAAGCTGGCGGCTGCTCGAACTGCTGGCCGTCGCGGCCACCTACGGTATATACCTGACGTGGTCGTTCCGGGCGAATCTGCCCGACGGTCTCGGAACCGCCCTGGCCTTTTTGACGCTGTGGTGGGCGATGTTCGTGGGCGTGAACCTCTTTCGCTCATACGCAGGCGACCTGGGAAACAGGTGGTGGCAACGGGCGGCCATAGCGGTCAACGTAGGGGGCTTCTACCTGATGCTCCTGCGCCTTACGGTGTACACGGAAGGCATATGGGACTTCTTCGGCGTGCAGTTTCAGTACGCGCAGAACGCGCAGGTCTATTCCGCGGGGATCGTGGCGGCGGTCCTTTCGCTGGCCTACTTCGGGATCACGGTGTGGATCGTCCGGCGAACCGACGACCGGGGCGCGGCTGGAGAGCACGGGGCGGCGGCACAAGCGGCCGCGGCGCACGCGACGGTGGCCGTCCTGCTTGCGGTGATCGCGCCGATGAGGTTTTTCACCAGTTACGGAACCATCATTTCCTGGGCCCTCGAAGCCTTCGCGCTGTTCTGGTTCGGCGTACATTTCGGAAGGCGCGCGGTCCGTCACGCGGGGACGGCGCTGGCCGCCCTTTCCTTCGCGGCGATATTCCTCTACGGCGGGACGTACGTATCCAGTCTCGTATCTACTTATGTGCCCATTCTGTCGCTACGCACCGGCGCGTACTGGGTGGTGGGAGGATTGCTGCTGGCCTGCGCCGCCATGATGCAGGACCGCGACGAATCGAGGAACGACCGCGTGCTGTTCTCGATCTTCCACGTGGCCTGGTCGTTTCTCCTGCTGGTCTGGGGGACGGTGGAAATCCTGAGCTATTTCAGGTTCCAGATGATCACGCTTGGGGATGGCTCGCTCAATCAACTCGAAAACATGCGCCAGCTGGCCGTTTCGGGCGTCTGGCTGATCGGCGCGGCGCTGGTCATGATCCTCGGGCGTTTGCTGGAGATCCGGGCGCTGCGCGTCGCGGCCATCGTCTACTTCGGCTGCACCGTGGTCAAAGTCTTCGTCTTCGACCTCATGATGCTCGACACGCTGTATCGCATCTTCGCCTTCCTCGGCCTGAGCGCCATCCTCATCGCCGTCTCCTATCTCTACTACAGAAAACGGCCGTCTTCCTGATTTTTGACAGATTGCAGGGCGAATTCCGTCAGTTCCACCGTCATGGGATACCGGTTGAAGGGCGTGATCAGGTAGAGGCCGTTGAAGTACGGCAGGACGGACTCGATGATCTCCCGGGCGATGGCGATGCCCTCGCGCCGGGCCTTTCGTCCCCGGCCCGCGCGGGCCATGCGGGCGCGCACGGCGTCGGGCACCACGAATCCGGGCACCTCGTTGTGGAGGAATTCGGTGTTTCCTTCGCTGACCAGGGGCATGACGCCCGGGAATATGGGGACGCCCACGTCCCGGGTCGCGGCGTGGAGCGCCTTGGCCTGGCTCAGGTCGAAGAGGGGCTGCGTCATGATCAGGTCGGCGCCGGCCTCGACCTTCCTTTCAAGCCGCCTGATCCTTCTTTCCAGGTTGGGTCCGTTGGGATCGAAGGCCGCCGCCACGGTGAAGCCGGTCTTGCCGTTCAGGGGCCGGCCCGAGAAGCCCACGCCCTCGTTCATTTGCTTGATCAGCCGGATCAGTTCGAAGGAGGAGACGTCGTAGACGTTGCTGGCGCCGGGCTGATCGCCGAATTTGACCGGATCGCCCGTGACGGCGAGGACGTGGTCGATGCCCAGGGCGTGCAGGCCGAGCACCTGGGACTGCAGGCTGGCCAGGTTCCTGTCCCGGCAGGTGATGTGCAGGAGCGGCCTGATCCCCGCCTCCTCCTTGACGATCTGGCCCACGGCCATGTTGCTGATCCGCGTGACGGCGAGGGAATTGTCGGCCATGGTGAGGGCGTCCGCGCCCGCCGCCTTCAGGGCCCTTGCGCCCCGTACGATGGGGGTGTGGTCCAGGTCCCGGGGCGGATCGAGTTCGACGATGACGGTCACCCGCTCGCGGACCAGGTCCACGATCGCCGGCTCGGCCGCCGGGGTGACGGGGGCGGGACGGTCGGCGCGCGGCGCCCGGGCCGGGCGGACCGGGCGGACCGGGCGGGCCGGAGGACGGACTTCCACCGGGACGACCTTCTTGCGCGTGACGATTTCCAGGCCGTCGAGTGCCTGGGCCATGGCCCGGACGTGATCGGGCATGGTCCCGCAACATCCGCCGATCAGCCGGACCCCCTGGTCGCGCAGCCGCAGCGCGCTCGTCGCGAAGTACTCGGGCGTCGCCTCGTAGATGAAACGGCCGTCCACGTAGACGGGGGAACCGGCGTTCGGAAAGGCTGAAATGACCAGGCCCTCCGAAAGGGGCACCGGCGCCAGGGCGTCCAACAGGCCCTTGGGGCCGCTGCGGCAGTTGACCCCCACCACGTCGGCGCCGGCCGCGCGCAGTTGTTCGAAGGCCTCCGCGACGCCGAACCCGTCGTCGGTCATCCCGAACTCGTCCACGGCGATCTGGCAGATCGCTGGCAGGTCGCAGACCGCCCGGCAGGACGCCAGCGCTCTTTTGAGTTCATCGAGCCGGAGAAAGGTCTCCAGGATGACCGCGTCCGCCCCGCCGCCTGCCAGGGCCGCGGCCTGTTCCCGGTGGGCCCGGTCGCGGTCCGCTTCGGTGTATTCCCGCTGGGGCAGTCCGCGGGCCGATCCGACGGCGCCGGCCACGTAGGCCCGGGACCCCGCCGCCTCCCGCGCGATCTCCACGCCCCGGGCGTTCATCGATTCCGCCTGATCCTCCAGATTGTACTTGGAAAGGGATACGGCATTCGCCCCGAAGGTATTGGTTTCGATCAACCCGGCCCCGGCGTCGACGTACTCTTCGTGTATACTCCGAACCAGGTCGGGCCGACTGAGATTGGTTTCGTCGAAGCAGACCTCCAGCGGCACGCCCCGGGCGTACAGCATGGTCCCGATGGCGCCGTCCGCCACCAGCAGGGAAGAATGGAGATGATCGAGGAGGGATTTGTCCATGGGGAGGACCCGTTCAGTGGCCGTCGCCCAGCGCGTACCGGCGCACCGCCCAGGCAAAGCCGTTTTCATGGTTCGCCGGAGCGATGACCAGGCCGCGGGATCGGCCCGCGTCCTTGACCGCGTCCTGGGCGTTGTCCATGATCACCCCCAGGCCCGCGTTGAACAGCATGGGCAGGTCGTTGTCGCCGTCCCCGACGGCCATCACGTGATCCATGGAGATCCCGTGTTCTTGGGCGATGAACTCGACGGCGACTTTCTTGTTCACGTCGGCGTGCATGGCTTCGATCCGGTCCGGGTTCGTCTTGACGAGGTAGAGACGGGAATCGAACCGGGCCTTCAGGTCCGCCAGCACCGCCTCGCGCCGTTCCAGGCCGGGCAGGATCAGCATCTTGGGCGGCGGCGGGTACTCGCCCTGTCTCAGTCTCGCCAGCAGGTCGTCGTCCCGGTCGACGGCGGCGCGGCTCTGCTCCTCAATGGCCGCGATGGACGGGGTATACCGGTCGGCGATCACGCTGTCCAGGGGGCCGTCCCCGGTCACGCGCAGCCAGCTGTATACGAAGTTGAAACCGTTTTCTTCGATGAAGTCGAGCAGGTCCAGGAAGGCGTCCCGTTCCATACGCTTCTCGAAAAGCAGCGGCCTTTGTCCCTGGCGGTCCGGGCCGAGTATGATCCCGCCGTTGTTGGCGATCACGTAGAGCCGGTCGAAGAGCGGCCGCGCGGCGCTGAAGGGCTCGCTGCTGCGGTCGATGTTCCGTCCGCTCACCGAGCTCACGATCAGTCCCCGGTCGAGTGCGGCTTCGATGGCGCCCAGTCCCTCGGGGGAGGGTTTGCCGTCGGGAAGCAGGGCGGTGTCGTCCTGGTCGAAGGCGATCAGCCTGATTTCAGGTGTTCCGGCGCCGTTCTTCGGTGCTTCGGCGGTCATGGCGTTCCTTCCTGATCCTTACGTTCTCCGCTTACTTGTCCCGCAGTTTCTTTCCCAGGCTGCCGCCGGGGTGATACCTGGCGAATTCCTCACGGGTAAATCCGCGACCGGCCTTGAGTGCCATGGCGAGCCCGTCGGCCACCGCCAGTTGACAGGAAGTGCTCACGGTCGGCGCGAGTCCGAGGGGGCCGCCTTCGCCGTCCACGGGCACGTGCAGGACCGCCGCGCTCGATCGGGCCAGGCTGGATGAGGCGTCTCCCGTGATCGCGACGATCCTCGCGCCGTTCGCGACCAGGGTGCGCACGGCGGCCATCAGTTCCTCCGTCTCCCCGCTGTGCGACAGGGCGACAACCGCGTCCCCCTCCGCCACCTGGCCGCTGTCGCCGTGGTTGCAGTCGGCCGGATCGAGGAAGTACGCCTTCGTCCCCGTGCTCTGCAATGTGGCCGCCAGCTTGCGGCCGATGTGCCGGGACTTCCCCACGCCGGTGACGTGGACGCGCCCGCCCGCTGCTTCCGCCTTACGGATGACCGCGACGGCTTCGTCGAAGTAGGTGTCGGCCAGGTTTTCCTGCAGGCTGGCAAGGGCCTCGGCGGTCCGCCGCACCGCGTTCAGTCCGGCCGCGGCAGCGGTCGTACCGGCGGAATCGGCTCCCTCGGTTTCTACCCTGACCGTCGCCGAAGCCGATGCCGTCTCTGTTGCCGTCCCCGGCTCCCCGCCCGCAACGACTTCCGGCGCGGTCCCCGCGGGAATCGGCGCGCCTTCGTAGAGCGCATCCACCGCCTCACGGCTCGCGCCCAGTTGCGGGAACGCCCCGGGAATGCAGCAGCATACGGCGCCGCAGGCGTTGGCGAGCGATGCGGTATCCTGTAACGAAAGCCCGTGGAAGAGGCCCGCGATCAGCCCGCCGAGAAAGGCGTCCCCGGCGCCGGTCGTATCCCGGGCTTCAACGGGTTTTGCCGGCGCGTGAATCGTCTGCTCCCCGTCCGTGATGAACGCGCCCTGCGCGCCCTCGGTGATGGCCACCAGCCGGGCGCCGTACCGTTCCAGTATGCCTTCGGCCCGTTCCTCGGAACTGCCGGCCTCCACCATCTGCAGCGCGGCGGCCTTGGCGGGTTTCACGACGTCGGCGAGACGCAGGGCCTCTTCGAAATCCTCATCGGAGCCGAGGCCGGCCACCTTGATGGCGAAGTCCGGGGGCACGTCCACGTCCAGCACGGTGGGCACGCCGGCCTCGCGGGCGATGCGCAATACCGCGATGACGGCGTCCAGCGGGAGCTGGGAAATCTCCGTCGTCACCATGGCGGCGGAACGGATGCAGTCGGCGAAATGGGCCTCCACGTCGGCGGCCGTGGTCTCCGCCGTCAGGGCGCGGGCCATGTAGATCGCCCGGTCCGCGTCGGCGGCCACGTTGACGACGGAGAAACCGGAGGAACGGCCCTCGAGGACCCGGACGGCCGACCGGTCGATGCCGTGGCGGTCCATCTCCTCCCGGATCATCACGCCGTACCGGTCGTCGCCCTGGAACCCGAAGAGCCCGGCCGGAACGCCCATCCGGGCCGACCAGGCCAGGTGGTTCAGCGTCACGCCGCCCGCCAGCTCGGTCACGACCGCGCCGTCTTCATCCGGCACGATGTAGGTTTTCTCTTCCGGTCCCGCGATCCGGTTCACCCGGTAGATCACGTCCACGACGTTGCTGCCGATGCCGACTACCCTGCGGGACCGATCGATCTCCATGAACACGAAACTCATCTCCCCATGAACACGAAACTCATCTCCTGAAATCGAGATACAGGCGACTGGGCTGAATACCCGTGTTGTTCTGGTACTTTCCACTTTCATAGGTCTCGAAATCGCCATCCAGCGTATGGTAGTACACCTGGCAGATTTCCACGTTCGGATAGATCCTGATGGGCCGGACGCAGAACATCTCCAGCGTCCAGTAGCCCGCGAATCCCACGTCGCCGAAGCCCGCGGTTACGTGTACGAACAGTCCCAATCGACCCACGGACGAGCGCCCCTCGAGCATGGGGACGTAGTTGGTCGTCCGGGTAAACTCCACGGTCCTGCCGAGATAGAGCGTCTGCGGCTGCAACTCGTACCCTTCGTCCGGGATCTTTATGGATCGCACCCGGTGTTCCTTCTTCATGTCGAGCACGTCGTCCTCGTATTCCATAAGCTCATTGGCGAGCGACAGATTGTAACTGTTCGGATTGAGCCTGGCAGGATCGAATGGCTCGATGAAAATGTCTTTTCCGATGCGCTCGTGGATCATTTTTCCCGACAAGATCACTGTGAGGTTCCTTGCTGATGGTATGTGCCGATGTTCCGTGCTGATCGTTTGCGCGGGTCGCAAAATGGTTTCAATTATGCGGGCCGCAAATGGTTTCAGCCGCGGGCCGCAAATGGTCTCAGCCGCGGGCCGCCAGACCGGCGAGTCACCACGGACGCCAACGCCGCTCAGCCGCTGTTCACCAGGACAACCGCCACCAGGGTCAGGCCGATGCCGACGTAGGCCAGCCTGCGCACCTGTTCTTTCCAGTACAATATAGCCACGAGCGTGGTGATGACAAGCCCGACCGCGCTGACGAATGGAAAGACGACGGTGCCGGGCAGCCTGTCGAGCGTGAGCACCAGGAGCCAGGTCCCCCCGACGTTGACCGCGCCCAGCAGGACGCTCCAGCGCACTTCGGGCAGGCGCGCCCGGATCGGCTTGTTCCAGAGGTAGAAAAACCCCATGATGCCGGAGACCGCGAAGAGGGTGAAGAGGTACAGCGACATCTGGCTCTGGGGCGCGAGTTCGGCGAAGACCTTGGGGGACAGGTGGCAGAATCCCGTCGTGACAAAGAGGGCGCCGACCAGCCACGCGGCGCCGCGCAGCGACATTTCCGCCTGTCTGCCCACGCCGAGCGTCAGGAGGGGCAGCGCGACGCAGACCGTGACGATCCCCGCGATCTGCGGCAGGTTCGGGACTTCGTACCAGATGACGATGGAACAGAGGATGGGGATCAGGACGGACAGGCGGACGATGGCCAGGGTCACGGCGACGCCGCCCTGCAGCAGGGCCTGGATCAGAAAGTAGAAGGCTACGAAATAGAAGAGTCCGCTGGCCGCGCCGATCAGCACGGTGGTCCAGTGCCAGACCCAGCCTGAATCGACGAGCAGCAGCAGGCCGGAGATCACGGCGCCCGCGCCGTAGTTGAGGCTGCCCACCGCGAGGGCGTTGCGGCCGTTGTGGTGGGCGGATTTCAGAATCAGGCCGAAGCACGACGTCACGCACGTCGCCGTGATCAGCAGTAGGAGTCCGAGCGCCGTGGTCTGCTCTCCGTCCTTAGATAGCAAGAAGCCGGCGAACGAGTACCGCTTCGCCGGCTTCCGGATTCATGATCGCCGCGCGTGCCGGTTACGGCGTGAGGCCGTATGGGTCACGGCGTTAGGCCGAGCATGCTGGCTACGGCGTGGGCCCGAGCGCGCCGGTCACGGTCTGGGCCCGCGCGTACTGGCTACGGCGTTAGGCCGAGCGCGCTGGCTACGGCGTGAAGGAGAAGGTCCCCACGTACGCGCTGCGCTTGTTCGGGATGCTCCAGGTCGCGATCAGGTCCGATCCGCTGTACGCGTGGGCGGCGGTTTGGACCAGCGTGGCCGACGCGTCCTTCGTGAAGGGATCGTACCACACCATGCGGTCGCAGTTGGGCTCGTGGTCGGTCGCCAGCATGGTCCGGGTGGACACGCGAACCTGTCCGTCCACCGCAACGGCGTAGGTGTCCCCGCCCTCGTGGCGGAAGGAGATGTCGGTGGGCTTCACCGTCTTCACCGTACCGAAGAGATCGCCGTACTGTGCCGTGAACGTGTCCTTCAGGAGCTGGCGCTGGGTCGGCGTGGCCCGGCTGTCGATCATCAGCACGGTTTCGCGCGCGTGATGGCCGAGTTGCAGGTTGCCTTCGCCGAGGATGACCGCGACGACGGAAAGGTCGGCCAGCGCGCCGTCACGGACGCGCCATGCCACGACGGCCTGGTTGGCGTCGCCGCCGGCTTCCGCCGAATAGGTGCAGCCGCCGCCCAGGATGTGGTTGGAACGCACTTCCACGTAATCGCCGGTAACCGTCGGGGAACCGGCCATTGCCGGGGATGCCGCAAGGACCATGGCTGCCATGAGGGTCAAACTGGTTTTCAGCATATCTGCCTCCCTGCCGTGGGATGTATGGATTCGTTTGTCGGTTGTGCCTGTGCTTCTTTGTACCTGCGCTTCGGCGTAAACTGATTCGGACCGGCGCCCTGGTTGATTAAACATCCGGTGGACGCGGAATCTGTTGGTCGCGGAAAAAACGCGGTATATTCTTCCTTACCGGGAACATCCGGGTATATTCAATATATGTTCTCCCCACCTTTCAAGTCAATCGCAAATCGAATCGATCGCGGGGCGTCTTTTCGGTTGATGGGGAGTTGACCGTACGCGGCATGGTCGTTACGCGGCGCAGTCGTTGCGCGGCACGGTCGTTACGAGGCACGGTCATACGCGGCACTTTCGTTGTAAGGCGCAGTCGTTACGCGGCACTTTCTTTAAAGGATTTCAACACAAAGGATACCACTTATGGAATACAGAGCGCTTGGTGAATCCGGACTCGAGGTATCGGTCATCGGCATGGGGTGCTGGCCCATGGCCGGCGTGGGGTGGACCGGGATCGACGACAACGCGTCCCTGGCGGCGCTGGAAACGGCCATGGACGGCGGCGTCACCCTCATCGACACCGCCTACATGTACGGGCGGAGCGGCGAATCGGAACGGCTGGTGGGCCGGGCCATCGCGGGCCGGCGCGACCAGATCGTCCTGGCGACGAAATGCGGCCTGTACTGGGACGGCACGACGCTTTTGAAAGACAGCTCGCGGAAACGCATCCTGGAGCAGGTGGAGGAGAGCCTGCGGCGGCTGAATACCGACTACATCGACCTGTACCAGGTGCACGCGCCGGACGAGGACACGCCTTTCGAGGAAACGGCCGTCACCCTGGCCGAACTGAAGGCGCAGGGCAAGATCCGGGCGATCGGCGTGAGCAATTACGACGCGGCGCAGATGAAGAGCTTCGCGGATCACGCGCCGCTCCATTCGGACCAGCCGCCCTACAACCCGCTCATCCGGGGCATCGAGGCGGAAGTCCTGCCCCACTGCCGCGCCAACAACATCGCCGTGATCTCCTACTGGCCGCTGTACAAGGGGCTGCTGACCGGGAAGTACGGCCGGGGGCACACCTTTCCGGAAGGCGACAACAGAAACGATGATCCCCGCTTCAAGGGCGAAGAACTGGACCGTACGCTCGACGCGCTCGACCGGCTGCGGCCCATCGCGGACGAATACGGAAAGTCCCTTGCCCAGCTCGTCATCCACTGGATCGCCCGCCAGCCCGGGATCACGTCGGTCCTGTGCGGCGCGACGCGTCCGTCCCAGGTCGAGCAGAACATCGAGGCCGTGGGCTGGAAACTCTCCGATGAGCATCGCGCGCAGGTCGACGAGATATATGGCGCGATGGGGGATTAGGCCAGGAAGGCGAGACCAGATGGCAGGTTTAAAACGGGCGGTTCTAAAAACCAGGCAATCCCAGATAGAAAATCGAGTAAAACTGTCCGCTTGACTTTTAACGATTATCTGTCGAGTTTACAGATAGGTTAAATCAAACCCAACAGGTCAGTATCCGTTCAATCAACAGATTTCAGGCGTACGCTAGATTGAAGGATGATATGGGCTTAAACAGGCTCCTCGGTATGTTGGCAACTCTAGCTTTGGGTAGTCAAGACGAGTTAGAGAAGGATAAAGATGTATATGTTTTGAGAGGTGGGGGGATTTTGTATGACAAGAAAAAGTTGCTGGAGAAAGAAGAACTACAAGCTGAGTTTAAAAAAATACACCAATTGCCACTTGCCACTATCTAAAAAGAAACCGTAAAGAAAGAAGGTCGCGTGATGAAGGCGTGGGAACTACTGACGGATGATGAGAAGGTGAGACTTATCAACGACAAGATGGACAGAATAGACGAAAACCTCGACGCTCATTTCGAGTCGATAGACGTCCGCTTCAAAGAAGTTCACGACAGGCTGGACGCTATGGACTCCCGTTTCGAGTCGATAGACGCCCGCTTCGAGTCGATAGACGCCCGCTTCGAGTCGATAGACGCTCGCTTCAAAGAAGTTCACGACAGGCTGGACGCTATGGACTCCCGTTTCGAGGCAATGGAAAACAGCCTGGCCGGTATGGACGAGCGTTTTGAAAAACTAGAAGGGCTGATCGAGAAGACGCACAGAGATCTCCGGGTTCTAAACGGCCATCTTATGTTTTCGGAACAGACAAGCTTTCTGGTTTTCAGTATCTTACTGTCCGATTCCAACAAGAAAACCTTAGGGGAAATAGCACAGTCAGGCGTTGAAAACTTAGAATCTCATTCATTGGACGAAGCCATGGTTGAGGGCATGAGAAGCTCTAAGCGTGTTTTGGACAAATACCTGCAGGCCGTTTAGCGACCCACAAACTGCCTTTATTGCTTGCCCAATAACCCGATCGCGCCGCAGTCAAGAGCGATTCGGGAAGGCGCGGATCCGGCGCTAGTTCGCCTGCGCGCCGGTCGCGGATTTTGGCGCTAGTTCGCCTGCGCGCTGGTCGCGATGGATCGGATCTTCTTGACCATGGAACGGAAGCCGTTGCTCCGGCTGGGGCTGAGGTGGGAAGCCAGGTCCAGCCGTTGGAAGATATCCTCGATGTCGGCGTCCAGGATCTGCCGCGGCGTCTTGCCCGAGTAGACCATGAGCAGGATGACCACGAGGCCGCGGACGATGTGGGCGTCGCTGTCCGCGTCGAATGAGATGGTGGGCGGCAGGGTATCCTCGACGCGGGGTACGAGCCAGACCTGGCTCACGCATCCCTTTACCTTGTACGCCTCGGTCTTGTAGGCATCGTCCAGGGGAGGCAGCTTCCTGCCCAGGTCGATGATCTCCTGGTAGCGCTCCTCCCAGTCGTCCAGGTACTCGAAGTCTTCCAGCACTTCTTCTATCGTCGTGTCCAGCGTCACGATAGGGTATCCTCCGTATCGACTCGTCTCGCGCGCGACATGTTCAGTTCACTTCGGCCGCAACCTGCACATCCCGCCTCAGGCGGCGTCTTCATCCCGAACCCGGCGGCACGTTCAAATCGTTTCGAGCAGCAACATGGCCGATACGCCGGCCGCCGCGCCCGATACGAAGAGATTCCATTGCCGGTGCGGCGTGCCCAGGAGCCGAAGGAACACGAAGGCCGCGGCCGCGAAGATCGCCACGATCATCAGCTGGCCCAGCTCCAGGCCGATGTTGAAGGACAGGAGGGGCACGATGATCGATTCTTCCATGCCGAGCAGCGCCCGCAGGTAGTTCGAGAAACCCAGGCCGTGGATCAGGCCGAAGAAAAGGGCCAGTCCATAGCTCGTCTTGCGGCCGATCTTGCCTTCCAGCGGCCTGAGCACGTTCATCAGGCAGGTCGCCAGGATCGTCAGCAGGATGAGCGTCTCGACCAGGTCCGTCGGGACCAGTATGATCCGCAGCGTGGCCAGCGCCAGGGTGACCGAGTGCCCGATCGTGAAGGCCGTGACGAGCACGATCACCGAACGCCACCGGTTCAGCGGATAGGCGGCGCACAGGGCGATGATGAAGACGATGTGGTCGTAGGCGTTCAGGTCCGAAATATGGTCGAAACCGAGTTGCAGATAGATCTGGAATTCGGACATCTTCCCGCCATTATTCGACCGCTATCGCGGACACGCCGCCAACCCGGCGAGCGCACTGACCTTCGCCGCCGTCCTCAGGGACCGAAGCGGACCGTCCCTTTGACGGTTCCCTTGCTCAGGTTGACGAACTTCCTCTCGCCGCCGACTTCGAACCGCATCACGTTGGCCTGCGTGTCGAACATATCGATCAGGATCCGGTTCTCGACCTCGATCGATGCCACGCGGTCCACGTTCGTAATCTGCACCAGACAGGACGTGGCGTCAAGCGCGTCCTCCATGCCGGCCCAGGTCAGCTCACGCTCCTGGCCGTTCACGCGGAAGTCCAGCCGGGAGAGCAGGTAGGCCGACACGTGACGGTCCCGGTCCTCCCGGGCCTGGGCGGTCCAGAGCCTCAGCCGGGGCCCGCCCTCCGCCATGACCGCCTCTTCCAGGTCGTCCGTGAAGATCCGGACGGAAACGTCGAGACGGGCTTCCTCCACGTGCCACTTGACCCGGGTGACGCTCACGTAGAACACGTGCGCCTGGGCTGTGACCGGACCGGGGACAGGGTCCCGTGCCGCGACAGAGGCCGGGGCCGCGACGGCGACCGGGGCCGCGCCCGCGACCGCGCCGTCAACCGTGCCCGCAGCCGGTTCGATCACGGGAACGAACAGGAGGCAGAGGAGGAACCTGAGTGTCTTCATCGCCCCTTCCTACTGGGCCAGCTCGTCCCTCAGGCCGTACTTGTCGATCAGGTAGATCAGCGTGGCGATGGACGCGCCGCCCAGTTCCAGCTCACGCCGGTTCACCGCTTCGAAGACGTCGGTCGGCGCGTGGTGGTAGTCGAACGCCCGCTGCGAATCGGGGATGAACCCGATCGTCGGCGTTCCGGTCTCCCTGCGGAGCGGACCGATGTCGGCCCCGCCGCCGCCCTTGTTGATGTAGGAGATCGTGGCCTGGGGAAAGAGGGGCAGCCACGAGCGGAAACGCTCGATGACGTCGTCGTCGGCCGTCACGCCGAATCCCCGGGGGGTGAAGCCGCCCGCGTCGCTTTCGAGGGCGATGAGATGCTTCTCGCCCGTTTCCTTCGCCACCTCGGCGTACTTGAGACCGCCTCGGAGGCCGTTTTCTTCGTTCATGAACAGGACGGCCCGGATGGTGTGCCGGGGCCGGATGCCGAGTTTCTGGAAGGTCCGCAGCACGCCGATGGAATGGACCACGCCCGCGCCGTCGTCATGGGCGCCTTCGGACACGTCCCACGAATCGAGGTGGCCGCCCACCAGGATGATCTCGTCCGGCCGTTCGCTGCCCGTTATCTCGCCGATCACGTTATGGGACAGGGCGTCGGGATGCCATTTGCTGGAAAGGTGCATGAAGAGGCGGGCTTCGGGCTGCGCCTCGAGGGCCTCGGCCAGCCGGTCGGCGGACCGGTACCCGAGGGCAGCGGCCGGGATACGCTCCACGTCGTCTAGATACCTCAGGCCGCCGGTGTGGGGCGCGTCGCCGAAGTCCGATCCGGCCGAACGGATCACCACGCCCACCGCGCCGAACTTCGCCGCCTGGGAGGGCCCAGCGAACCGCTGGTCCACCGCCCCGCCGTATCCGGGTCCCGTGGCGATCACGGTCTGGTCGAACGCGCGGTTGTAGAAGACGATCTTGCCTTCGACGGCCTCGCGGCCGATCTCCTCCACCTCTTCAATGGAGTGCACCACCACCACCGGCGCCGTTATCCCCGCCGGCGCGGTCGGCACCGATCCGCCGATGGCCAGGGCGTTCAGTTCGATCATCCCGCCATCGACGCCGAGGATCCGCACCTGCTCGGGATCGCCCCGTTCCCAGTGGGGCACCATGACTTCCTGGAGGTAGACCCGGTCGAATCCGTAGCCTTCCATCACCTCTTTGCCCCATGCTACGGCCCGCTCGGCGCCTTCCGAGCCGCTCAGCCGGGGCCCGATGTTCTTGCACAGGTCTTCGAGGAGGTGGTACATCTCGCCCGACGTGAGCCGTTCATTGAAGATGGCCGTGACGGCCTGCTCGTCCTCGGTCTGCATTTCCCCGGTCTGGGCTTCCCCGGTCTGGGCGCGGACATCGAGGGGGACAGCCAGGGTGAAAGCCAGCGAAACCGCCAATGAAAGCGGCAGGGCGACGCATAGGGCGCGGCACGTGGACAGGATCGCGCGGCACGTGGAAACGATCGCACGGCACGTGGACAGGATCGCGCGGCGCGCGGCTCCGGACAAGGCGCCAGGGTGCGTGGACAGCATGAAGACCTCCGTGGTGGAAGCGTTTGGTTTTAATGGAATCGATTGTAGATCTAGTAAATCAACGGGCCGGCGCACGTACGCGTCAGTCTCCGCGTCGGTTACCGGGTCAGTTCCCAGCCCATGTGGGCGATCTCGGGGGCGATCAGTTTCTCCCACGCGAGTTCCACCGCGGCCGGGGAGCCGGGCGTGGAGATGACCACCGTGTCCCGGTAGACCCCCGCGGTGGCGCGGGAGAGCATGGCCGCCGCGCCGACCTGGTCATAGCTGAGCATGCGAAAAAGCTCGCCGAACCCGGTCAGGGGCTTTTCGATTTTGCGGTTCAGCACGTCGAAGGTCCGGTCTCTCTTGGAGATGCCCGTACCCCCGTTGAAAATGACGACCTGGATGTCCTCGCCGGTGCTGGCTTCCAGGGCGGCCTCCACCTGGTCGGGCTCGTCCGGGATCAGGTGGTAGCCCGCGACCCGGTGGCCCGCTGCTTCGATGGACGCCTTGAGGAAGATTCCGTTGACGTCGGTATCCGGCGTCCGGGAATCGCTCACCGTAACGACGGCGACGCCCAGGGGACCGCCCTCGGACGCGATGGATCTGTGTTCTGAAGTGCTCTTGGAGGACATGAGACCGGTTTCTACAGCACGTCCTGCAGCCGCAGTCCCTGTTTTTTCAGGAAAGGCATCAGCCCGATCTTCGTGACCGTCCGCAAGGCGCTGACGGACATCTTGATGCGCACCGTGCGGCCCAGCTCGGGCACGTAGATACGCTTCAACTGGAGATTGGGATACTGGCGCCGTTTGGTCTTGTTATGGGCGTGGGAAACGTTGAAGCCGACCAGGGGGCCTTTGCCGGTCAACTTGCATTTTCTGGACATGGGACAGACCTCCAGGAACGACGCTACCGCGTCTCCCGGTACATGACGTGCCGCCGCAGCGTGGGGTCGTACTTCTTGAGCTCCACGCGGGCGGTCGTGTTACGCCGGTTCTTCTTCGTGTAGTAGCAATGCGCGCTTTCCGTGCTCTTGAGCTTTACGAGTTCACGGTTCTTGCCCTTGGCCATGCCGTACTCCTCGACGAACGCATCTTCATAAAGCCGGATTTGCCGACACGCCGGATTTGCCAGCTATGCCGGTTCTGCCGACACGCCGTTTATCCCGACATGCCTGCTTTTCCTACAAGCCGGTTTTCCAACCAGCGATCAAATGTAATGGGCGCGTCCTTTAAAATCAAGGAAATAAAACGAAACCCGATCACGCCTCGTCCAGGGCGCAGGCCTTGAGTTCGTCCAGCGTCACGAACTCCAGGGCCATGATGTGGGTCGCGCTCAGCACGACCGGCGCCGCCGCGCCCGCGTCATAGGCCTCTTTCCACCGGTTCACGCACACGCACCAGCGGTCGCCGGGTTTGAGGCCCTCGAAGCCGAAGGCCGGCACGGGGGTGCTCAGGTCGTTGCCCGCCGATTTGGAAAAGACCAGGAACTCCTCGGTCATCACCGCGCAGACGGCGTGGACGCCCGCGTCGCCCGAACCGGTATTGCACGCCCCGTCGCGGTAGAATCCGGTCAGGGGATCCGTCGAACAGCCTCTCAGTGTTCCGCCGAGTACGTTCATGAAGTCCTACAGGTCGAACAGGTAGGCCAGCTTGACTACCAGCGTGCGGTCCAGCGGATCGCCCAGCAGGGCGTCCGACGTGTCCGCGTTGTCCCTGTTCTCGTTGTACACGATGTATACGTTGCTGCCCGGACTGATGATGTAGTTGAACCGCAGATTCGACACGAACCGGTCCCGGTTGGTATCCCATTGAATCAGCGCGTTGAGCGAAAGATCGGGCGAAAAGGAATACCTGGTCCTGACGCCGAAGAGGTGGGCGGTGACGTCGCGCTCCACGTTGCCGATATCGGTGAGCGTCACGTCGTTCAACTCGTATCGGGGTCCGAAGGTGAACTTCGAACCGGTCCGCACGCCGCCCTCGAGATTCAGCGAACGCCGGTTGCCGTTGATATACTGGCCCACGATAAGCTGGGCATCGGCGAACAGGGGCTTGCTCAGGTTCGTCGTGTAGTGCATGCGCGTGGACGCGTCCGTGTAGTTACCCGGGGCGACCTTGACGCCCAGGATGGGCCGGGTGGCTTCGTTGACGCGCGTGTAGGCCCGGTCCAGCGTGATCCCGGCCTGTTCGCCCCCGGTGAGGAAAAACTCGAAATGATAGTGCTCCCGCCGGGTCAGCTGCGTGCCGTCGTCCCCGAACGTGGCGCCCACCACGGCATGGGGGAACCACCGCCGGACGACGCTGTTATCGGGTTCGGGCGTGTAGAACACTCGGCCGGACACCTCGTGGAACCCGCCGAAACTGCGCGCGAGGCTCCGCCGGCTGAAGAAACCCATGCCGGGATCGAAGAACTCGGACACGCCCATGTAGAGTCCCTCGAGCTGCCAGAGCGGACCGTTCCACCGGGACCACAGCCGTCCCGCGAAGCCCGATTCGCTGCTTTCGCCCTGCTCGAAGGTCGTCCCGGCCAGGAACCCGCTGACGGCCAGCTTGGGACCGATGGCCAGGTTGAAGTCGGCGCCGGCCGCCCTGTTGTAGTCCCCTCCGCCGACCCGCTGGTTGGTCACGATGAAGCCGACGTTGGATTTCTCGCCCACGTCCTGGCTGATCCGCGCCACGGCGTAGATGTTGTCCTCGATCCTGGATTCGCCGAACCGCTGGTCGCCGGTCCGCATGAGCAGCAGGCCCAGGTTCGTGCGGCCCGCCTTGCCCGTCATGCGGCCGCCGGCGGTGATCGGCACCTGTTTCAGCGCACCGGACCCATCGCGCGCCAGGCCGATGTTGCGGCTGTAGAAAAGCTCCGTCTCCCGGGCCACGCCGAAGCGGAACAGGCCGGCGTTCTCCAGGAAGAAGGTGCGCTTCTCCGGGAAGAACAGGTTGAACTGGGTGAGGTTGACCTGCGCGTCGTCCACTTCCACCTGGGAGAAGTCCGTATTGTAGGTCAGGTCGACGGACAGGTTGTTGGTCAGGCCGTACTTGACGTCCACGCCGCCGTCGAAGTCGTCGTCCCGCCGGGTCGTGCCCGGGTCGTACGTCCACGTGGCACCGCCCAGGGAATAGGGCGTGACCTGCAGGTAACGGTGGTCGTGGCGCGTCAGGTTCATGCCCGACAGGGTCCCGGCCACCGACACCTGGGAGATGTTGAAGGGCCGGATGACCGGCGCCCAGAAGGCCTGTTCGTTGCGGCGGCGGATCTGGCGCTCAAGGTTGATCCCGAAATCCACGTCGTCGCCGGTCTCGAAGCGCAGCGTGCTCCACGGAATGGCCATCTCGGCGTACCAGCCCTCTTCGTTCCGGGAGGTGTACACGTCCCACACGCCGTTCCAGTCCGTCAGGACGTTCGTGTTGAACCGGCCCTCGGACCGGCCCTCGTTGCGCACCTGGGCGTCGTACCGCGCACCGTCCGGGTTGGTCGCGAAAAGCACGCCGTTCTGCCGGTCCAGGAACGTGTCCAGGATGATCTGGAAGTAGTCGTCGTCCGCCAGGTCGCCGTCGCGGGCCATCTGGGTGGCGATGATCTGCGCAGGGTCCGAGTCGTAGGCCCAGACGCCGATGTACAGCGTCTGCTCGTCGTAGAGGATCCGCACTTCGGTCCGCTCGGTCGCGGGCTGGCCCTCGTCGGGTCGCTGCTGGGTGAAGCCGCTGGCCGCCAGGGCGTTCTGCCATATGCCCTCGTCCAGCACGCCGTCCATGTGCAACGCTTCCAGGATGCGCAGCGGGACGATCTCCCGCTCCTGCGCCGACGCGGTGCCGGCGGCCGGCAAGGACAGCAGCGCGGCCAGACAGACGGCGGCCGCCGCGCGCATGAAGGCCGTCGCAGGTCCATTAACCGCCGCGCGCATGAAAGCCGTCGCGGGCCCGAAAGCCGTCGCAGGTCCATAAACCTCCGCGCGCATGAAAGCCGTCGCAGGTCCATAAACCGCCGCGCGCCGGAAACAGATCGAGGTAAGTGCGCGCAGGCAGGCGCAATACCAGTGCATTTTCTAATCCTCCATGGGTTGTCCGAAGGGTATGGACAGACTGAAGGTCACGTCGCGGCCGGGGTCGTCTATGAAATACCTGAACCGGCTCAGGTAGTCCCGGTAGCGCTTGTTGAACAGGTTGTGTACGTGGAGCTGTATGCGGACCGGGTGATCGGCCAGGGCCACTTCCGCGTTGAGATGCACGTCGAAAAGGCTGTAGCCGGCAGGCGGGTCCGCGTAGTCGATGCCTTCGGGAAAGTTCGTCTGCCGCATGACGAAGCGGCCTTCGAACCCTATCCCGGCTTCAAGCAGACGCCCCTCTGTGGGCACGTGGAAATCCAGCCCCGCGATGAACCGGGTGGGCGGCATCTGGTACAGGGGCTGGTCTTCCGCCGTGTTTCTCCCCCGTACGTACGACGCGGAAACGTAAGTGTCCATGTACTTCGTCAGGCCGTACTCGAGGTAACCGTCGAAACCCTGGATCACCGCGTTGGATTGTACGTAGGTGAATTTAGGGAACGCGCCCCGGATCGTCAATACGAGATCGTCGGCAGGCAGGAGCGAAATGAAGTTGTCGTACCGGGACCGGAATATTCCGATTTCGCCGCTGCCGCGGTCTCCCAGGTACCGCAGGGTGAGATCCGTGTTTACGCTCGCTTCGGATTCCAGTTCCTTGTCGCCCACCTCGAATTGCGCCGTGCCGTGGTGGACGCCGTGGCTGTACAGTTCGTTCACGCCGGGCGGGCGCCAGGCCCGTCCGATGTTTGCGGCTATGGCCAGGTCCGGCGCCAGTTCGTAGATCAGGCCAAGCACCCCGGTCATGTTGCGGTAGGTGAATACACCCCCCTCGACGATCTCGGTGGCCCGCCTGCCCGTGTTCGAGTAGATCTCCTGCCACCGGTAGTCGTACCGCAGCCCGGTTTCCACCGTGGTCTTCCCTTTCGTCCAGGATTCCATGGCGAATATACCGAAACCATAGGCCTGGAAGTCGGGTATGAGAAAACCCGTGCTGAAGCGCCTGTTTTGCTGGCGTATGCCGCTCACGCCCAACTTCCCGTACCAGTTGCCCAGGTTTCGGTGCTGGAAGATCACGTCGCCGCTGTGGGTCTGCAGTCCCTGTGAGAAACCGGGTCTGGCCGGCGCCCCGCCGCTTCTGGCCTGGGAATCCCATTCTTCCCGCCGGTTGTACTGCTGACCGTACCGCAGTTCGAGGTTGCCGCCGCCCAGTCTGATCCGCGATCGGACGGACAACAGGTCGTGGTCCACCCGCTGCCGGGGATTGTCGATTTGGTAGGTGAAGGACCCCACGATGCTCGGGTCGCCCCGCTCGATCAACCGTTTGAGGTCGGTGGTGTTGCCGATGTGGGCGCCCTTGAAAATCCCGATCCACGTGCCGAAATGACTGAAATAGGCCTCCGTGTCCATCCGGTCCGTCGTAAGGCCCAGCGCCACCGAGTAGTCACGCTCATCGAAACCGGAGTTCCGGATGACGTGTTCCGGCGCCCGGGCGTCGCCCGCGCGGCGCAGGCTGCCCTGGACGCGCCATTTGAGTCCCATCAACTGTCGCAGCGCGCCCTGCACGAGAACCGAGCCCGCACCCTGCTTGTTGTTCGAGAAGAGGTTCGTGTTGATCCGGCCGCCCACCCCCGGGTCGACCGGCAGCTCCGGCGGTTCGATGCGGATCACGCCACCGATGGCGCCCGCGCCGTACTGCACGCTGGCCGCGCCCTTGAGCACCTCGATGCGCGCCGGGGAAAAGGGGTCGATCTCCGGGGCGTGGTCTCCGCCCCACTGCTGACCCTCCTGGGTAATCCCCGCGTTGAGCACCAGCACGCGGGCGCTGTGGACTCCGCGTAGCACGGGCTTCGACAAGGCCGGCCCAGTGGTCAGACTGGACACGCCGGGCAGGGACTCGAGGGTCTCGCCCAGGGTCTGCCCCCTGCGTTCTTCCAGTTCGGCGGGGGGCAGGACCAGGACGGACTGGCTCGAGCCGGTGAGCTCGCCGGCCAGGTCGCGTTCGCCGGTGACATTGACGTCGTCGCCAATGAGCGGCTGCGGTTCCATCCTGACCTCGAGCGCCGTCGGCCGGTCTGCGAAGACTTCAACCTCGGTCGCAATCGTCTTGTAACCCACGTACCGGAATTCGATCCGGTGTCTGCCCGGCGGGACGTTTTCCACGCGAAACCGGCCGGCTTCGTCCGAAAACGCGCCCAGTTCCAGGTCGGGAAGGATGACGGTCACCGCCGGCAGCGGTTCGCCGGTCTCGTTCAGCACCTTGCCGCTCACCGCGGCGGCCTGCGCTTCCGCGGGCAGAGCGTGGCGGGACAGGGCTACCGCCAGTATGACGCACAGGATTCTCGTTACGTTCATGGGAAATCCCCTGGCGCGCGGTTCCACGTATAGGTCACAGTCGTGATCGCACCACTAACGCACTTCTCGTGATCGCACCACTAACGCACTTCTCGTGCTCGTACCACTAACGCACTTCGACCTGGAAGGTCACGTCGATGTCCGTCTCGTCGCTCCGGGTCTCCCCGTCCTTGGGCGCGTCGTCGAAGTGGCTCAGTATGACCCGGAACTGGCCGTTCTGCGCATTGTCCGGTACAGACAGAGTGAACGCGAGTCCGACGGGATGATCGGCGCCCGAGTTCGTCCCGTAATCGGATTCCTTGTCCGCGTAGGCGACGGTGGCCGGTGAAAATCCCCCGAGCGTCTCGAAGAAGAACTGGTGGGCCTCGGCTTCCTCCTCCACCTCCTCGGTGATGTTCTCCGCCGGGCTTTCCGATTCGTTCAACACCTGGACCGCGCCGTCGTAGTCCGTACCGGCGTCCACGACGATCCTGTCCACGACCGGCGCGTTGCCGCCTTCGCCGTCCAGGTCCTGGAACTGCACGGTGAGCGCCGAACCGCCGCCGGTGGGCGTAAGCGTGAGCTTGAGCGTCGTGATGAGCTCTTCCTCACCCGGTCCGTGGCCATGGTCATCGTCGTCGTCATCGTCGTGGTCGTCATCATGGTCGTCCATATCGGCGGCGACCGGATTGTTATCGTCGGCGCAGGAGAACGTCACCGCGGCGGAGATGAATACCGCGGCGGTCAGGATGGACAGTACATTCCAGCGATGCTTGAACATTTCCGGCTTCTCCCTTTTCTGTGCTGCGTGAAGTGTGCTGCGTGTGTGCTGCGTGAAGTGTGTTGCGTGTGTGCTGCGTGAAGTAAAGACAGCAGCTTCTGCTTTCGTGAACTGAACTTGCCCTGCCGCGGTGCCAGCCGGTGCCAGCCGGTGCGGGCAGACCCTGAGCCACCGAATGGAAACGGTCCTCGGCCACCTGCGCGAAATCATCCCGGCGGCATGGATAAAGCCGGAGATTCGAACGGTATGGACTTATGGTTCGGGAGGTCCGAAAACGGTTTCGGGCCGCGCCGACGGGAATCGGGCGATCGGCCGGAGCCTGCGTTCTGTGAGGTCAGGAAAGGGGCGGCGCGCGGTTACGATGCTGCGCGGCCTGCATCCGGGGGTATCCGGGTTCCGGCGCGACGGCCACGGGGCCGACAAACTCGTAGTGCGGGAGGGTGGAAGATGGTTTCTCAAGCACCGCGGGGGACACGGCGGCGAACAGGCAGCCCTGGCAGTGGTCCGCGTGTCCGGCCACGTCCTCCAGCCCGTCGCAGTCGTGCGGGGGACTGGTGAAAAGTACTGCGAATACGACGGCGCAGGAAAGCGTGAGGAGTTTCATGGAACCCGACACCAGGTGGCCTTTTCGATCCGGGAAACCGGAGTGATTTCTGCAGTGATTTCTGCCAATATTCCAGTTATAAATAATGTGTTGATTCCGCCGATTTGTCAAGTGGTTTCTCCTGTCTCGCAATACGTGCTTGACACGATCGGGGGCCTTGTTTATTATTCGACGCCGCAGGCAAAATGGTGTGCAAATCCAGAAGCGGACATCTGCTTTTTTAAAGCTGGAACAGGAGTGGGAAAAGGGTGTCCGAAAGCGTAATGATCGAAGCAAGGGGACTCTGCAAGTTCTACGGTTCCTTTGTCGCCGTGCAAGATATCTCCTTCCAGATACCCGATGGCCAGATCGTGGCGTTCCTGGGGCCCAACGGCGCGGGGAAATCCACGACGATGAAGATCCTCAGCGGGTATTTGGGCGCGAGCGCGGGAAGCGCGGCCATCGCCGGACTGGACGTGCGGCGGGACCGCCTGGCCATGTTGCGCCACCTGGGTTATCTCCCCGAAAACGGTCCTCTCTACCAGAGCATGACACCGCTCGAACTGCTTCGGTTCTTTGGCGAGGCCCGGGGACTGGACCCCGCCGTCCTGGCCGGCAGGCTGGACTACGTCATCGACCGGTGCAGCCTGGACCAGGCCCTCGAGAAACCCATCGACAAGCTGTCCCGCGGCAACAAGCAGCGGGTCGGCCTCGCGCAGGCCCTGCTCCACGACCCCGACGTGCTCATCATGGACGAGCCGACCGCGGGACTCGACCCGAACCAGATCCGGGATTTCCGGCAGGACATCCGGCAGCTCGGGCAGACCAAGACCGTACTCCTTTCCACCCACATACTCCAGGAAGTGGACGTCATCGCCGACCGCGTGCTGCTGATCCACGAGGGCCGGCTGGTCTTCGACGGCACGCCGGCGGAACTGCGGGAGGACGGTTCGCTGGAGGAATCCTTCTACGCGCTGACCGGGCGGACCGGGAACGGACGGACTGAGGCGGACGAAAAGTCGGCTGCTGATGAACCAGTGGGCACGGACGCGAGGAGCGACGCGAAGGGCGGGCAAGCGACGCGACGGAAAGCGTACGAAGAGGAGGCGGACGAATGAACCTCGGACCGCTCGGACGGCTCAACGGCAAGGTGATCGCGGCCATCGTCCGCCGGGACATGCGCCTGGCCTTCAGCAACCCCACGGGATACGTCTTCGTCACCCTGTTCATCTTCCTCAGCGCGGCCGCCGCGTTCTGGCAGGTCCAGTTCTTCATGAACAACCTGGCGAACCTCGACCAGCTGAACGGCGTATTCCCTTACCTGCTGCTCCTCTTCATCCCGGCGCTTACCATGGGCGCGTGGGCCGAGGAAGCCCGGCAGGGAACGGACGAGCTGCTGCTGACCCTGCCGGCCACGGACCTGGAGATCGTCCTGGGCAAGTACCTCGCGGTACTGGGCGTATACACGGCCTCCCTGCTGCTGTCGCTGACCCACGTGCTGGTCCTGATGTTTCTGGGCAGCCCCGACCTCGGCCTCATGGCGGGGAACTACCTGGGCTACTGGCTCGCCGGCGCGGCGCTTATCGCCGTCGGCATGCTGGCGTCCCTGCTCACCTCGCACGTGACCATCGCCTTCATACTGGGCGCCCTGTTCTGCGGCGCCTTCGTGCTCATCGGCCCCATCGCGGCCGGCATCAGCGAAGGCCTGCGGGGCCTGCTCGCGCCGCTGGGCCTGTTCAACGCCTTCGACGACTTCGCGCGCGGCGTCGTCAGTTTCTCCGGCCTGGTCCACTTCCTTTCCGTCACGGGCCTGATGCTCTACCTCAACGTGGTGCTGATCAGCCGCCGCCACTGGCCGGTGCAGGCCGGCGGCTATCGCATGGGCATTCACCACTGCGTGCGGGCGGCGGCGCTCGTCGTCGCGGTCATCGGACTCAACGTCATCCTGGGCCGCGCGGGCGTCCGCCTCGACGTGACCGCCGAAGGGCTTCATTCCCTCTCCGGCGAGACCGTGCGGATGCTTTCGGATCTGGACCCCGAGCGTCCCGTGTTCATCCAGGCCTTCGTGAGTCCCGAGGTGCCGGAGTCCTACGTACAGACCCGTTCGAGCCTGCTCGACGTGCTCAAGGAACTGGACGCCGTGGGCGGCAGCCGCGTGCAGGTGCGCATCCAGGCCACGGAAATGTACTCTCCCGAGGCCCGGGAGGCCAGGGAGCGGTTCGGCATCACGCCCCGGGAGCTGCCCGACCTTCAAAGCGCGCGATCCGGGTTTGCGAACGTCTTCGCCGGGATCGCCGTCACCTGCGGCCCGGAGGAACAGGTGATCGGATTCCTGGACAGCGGGCTTCCCGTGGAGTACGAACTGGTCCGCAGCCTGCGCGTGGCGGCCCGCGCGGACCGCGCGAAGCTCGGCATCCTGACCACGGACGTGCGGCTCTTCGGCGGATTCGATTTCAACACCATGCAGAGCCGGCAGCCCTGGGCCATGACCGAGGAGCTGCGCAAGCAGTACGACGTGGTTCAGGTCCAGTCCCGGGACGACTACCCCGACGACCTGGACGTGCTCCTGGCCGCCCTGCCCAACACGCTGACCCAGCCCGAAATGGACCGGCTCTCGGACTACATCGCGGCCGGGAACCCCACGATGCTCCTGGTGGACCCCCTGCCGTCCTTCAACCTGACCCTTTCCCCCTCCGAGCAGAAGGGGGCCGCCGCCAACCCCTTCGCGGGCAACCAGCAGCCGCCGCCGGAGCCGAAGGGCGATATCCAGGGCCTGCTGCGCAAGTTCGGCGTGGAATGGAATGCCGGGCTGATCGTGTGGGACCGTTACAACCCCCACCCGACCATGGCCCATCTCCCGCCCGAGGTGGTCTTCGCGTCCCCGGGCAACGAGAATCCGGACACGTTCAACCGGGAAGCCGCGAGCACCGCGTCGCTCCAGGAACTGGTCTTCATCTTCCCGGGCCGGCTGCAGCCCTCCGGGGCCGGCGGCTTCACCTTCGACCCCCTCGTGCAGAGTGGCGAGATGTCGGGACTGACCGCCTATTCCCAGCTCGTCCAGCGCAACTTCTTCGGCGGCTCGCAGCTGGTCCTTTCCAACGTCCCGCGGCGGGCGAGCCAGAACATCTATACCCTGGCGGCCCGGGTCACGGGGCACGCGGCAGGCGCGGATGACGGGGGCGGAGCTGCGGGCGCGGGCGGAGCTGCAGGCGCGGGCGGAGCTGCGGGCGCGGACGCTGCTGGCGCGGGCGGCACGGACGCGTCGGGCGTGGCGGGTGCGAGCGGCGCGGGCGGAGCTGCTGGCGCGGGCGGCACGGCTGGCGCGGGCGGCACGGGAGCTGCTGGCGCGGGCGGCACGGACGCGGCGGATAGCGGGCCCGTCGACCTGGTCGTCGTGGCCGACGTGGATTTCGCGTCGCAGCAGTTCTTCGATATCAGGCGCCTGGGCGCCGGCGGGTTCCGCTTCGACAACGTCACCTTCTTCCTGAACGCCATGGACGTATTGGCGCGGGACGAGTCCTTCATCGCGCTGCGCGGCAAGCGGGTGCGGTACCGCACGCTCGAGACGGTCGAGCGGCGGACCCTGGCGTACACGCAGCAGCGGGTCGAGGACGAGGACGAAGCCGAACAGGAAGCGCAGGCGGCCCTGGACCAGGCCCGCCGCCGCCTCACGGCCCGCGTGGACGAGGTGCGGCAGCGTACCGACCTGGACGAACAGACACGCAGCATCATGGTCCGCAACATCGAGGAAGTGGAGAACCGGCGCTTCGAAACGATGAAGACCAACATCGAGGCCGAGAAGGAAGCGCGGATACAGGAAAGCAAGGAGATGATGGAAAGCCAGATCCGCGTGATCCAGAATACCATCAAGAACCTGGCCGCCCTGCTTCCGCCCGTGCCGGTCTTCCTCTTGGGCGTGTTCATCTTCGTGCGGCGCAGGCGCCGGGAGAACGAGGCGGCCGCGGCCGCGCGCAGGTTGAGGAGTTGAGCTGAACATGGACGAAATCCGCAGGACACTGGCCTTCGTCGCCGCGGCGGCCGTGGTGACCGTCGCCGCCTTCCTGGCCGCGCCGGCCGACCCCGCGCCGGAGGCTTTCTCGGACCGCGGCGAGCCCTTCTTCCCCGAGTTCACCGATCCCAACGAGGCGGCCTCGCTGGAGGTCATCGACTTCGACGAGGTCACCGGGCGCGTCGACGCGTTCAACGTGGTGTTCAAGGGCACGCGCTGGCGCATCCCGTCCCACCACAACTATCCCGCGGATGACCGGGACCGCCTGGCCCGCACCGCCGCCGGGCTCATCGAGGTCCGCAAGGACGACGTGGTCGCCGAGGTGGCCGCGGACCACGAGGCCCTGGGCGTGGTGGACCCGCTGGACGAATCCGTCGCTTCCCTGGCGGGCCGGGGCAAGCGCGTTACGATCAAGGACGGGAACGACAACCTCCTCGCCGACCTCATCATCGGCAACAGCGTACCCGGCCGGGAGAACAGGTACCGCTACCTGCGGGCGCCGGGACAGAAAAGGACCTACGCGGCGCGTTTCGACGTGGACGTCTCGTCCCGGTTCGGCGACTGGATCGAGAAGGACCTGCTCGAGGTGGACCAGGACCGGATCGAGCAGGTCGTCCTGAAAGACTATTCCATCGACGAACGGACCCGGCTCCTGAACCAGCGCGGCACCATCGTCCTGACCCGGGGAGACCCCGACTGGACGGCCGACCGCATGGGGCGCGGGGAGAAGGTCGACGGAGCGAAGATGGAGGACCTCCTGAAGGCGCTGGACGAGCTGACCATCGTGGGCGTCCGGCCCAAACCCGCCGGGCTGTCGAGGAGCCTGGAGGACAACGACGAAGGCATCAGCATCACCCGGAGCGACCTGGCCTCCCTGCAGGAGAAGGGCTACTTCTTCACCCGGGACGGACAGCTGGTATCCAACGAGGGAGAGGCCCAGGTCCGCACGGAGGAAGGCGTCACCTATACGCTGCGCTTCGGCGAGATCGCCTACGGGGCCGGCGACGCGGTCACGGCCGGCCTCACTGGACCGGGCGGAACGGGCACGGGCCGACTGGGCGGACCGGGCGGGCCGGGCGGGCCGGGCGGATCAGCTGCCGGGGCCGGCGCCGTACGTGGCGGCCCGGGCGAGAACCGGTACCTGTTCATCACGACCGGTTTCGATGCCGGCGCGTTCCCGGAGCCGCGCAGACCGGACGACCTGGGTTTCCAGACCCGGGCGGACTCGCTCTGGACCGACGCCGACCGGGCCAACGCGGACCTGCTGGAGAAACACGAGGCCTGGCGGCAAAACGTCGATACGGGGCGCCGGACCTCCGCGGATCTGAACACCCGCTTCGCCCGGTGGTACTACGTGATATCGGCCGACAGTTTCGACCGGATCCATCTCCGGCGCGGCGACCTGGTCACCACGGAATAAGGACTTCGGACCGGCCTTTCGCGTCCCGTTCGGCCCGACCGGGGTTTCCAGGGCCTCCCGTCCCTTCGAGCGAACCGAAGAACCGCCACCAGGCACTACCACCAAGGACGGCCGATTGAACCAGGAACAGACCTGCGCGGCGGTCATGGCGCGCACGCTCCATGACGCCGGCGTCCGCTTCGCCTACGGCCATCCCGGCGGCGAAGTGCTCGAACTGATCGACGCGCTCGAACGGGCGGGCATCCGGTTCGTCCTGACCGGCCACGAGTCCACGGCGGCGTTCATGGCCGCGGCCACCGGACGGCTGACCGGCATTCCCGGCGTGTGCGTCGCGACCCTGGGACCGGGCGCCTGCAACCTGGTCCTCGGCGTCGCCACCGCCTATCTCGACCGCGATCCGATCCTGGCCGTCTCCGCGCGCACGTCGACCGAAAGACACCACCGCAGCAACAAGCAGAACCTGCCCCTGGTCGACTTGTTCACGCCCATCACCCGCTGGGCCGTCGACCTGGAAGAGGCCGCGGTCGAAGACACCGTTAAAACCGCCCTGTCCGTGGCGGCCGGTCCGCCGCGGGGGCCGGTGTACCTGGCCCTGCCGTCCGACATGGCGGGGAAGCCCGCCGGCGAGGGCGATTCCGTGGACCGGGATGCCGGACGCGGGCACTCGGACCGGGACCCCGGACGCGGGCGCTCGGACCGGGACGCCGCCGGGCGGAACGACCCCGCCACGCCGCCTCCCCGGGCCGCGGCCGACGAGGCCGATCTCCCCCGCATCGTCGACGGCCTGAACGGCGCGGAACGCCCCGTCGCCGTGGTCGGCATCGCGATGAACCCATCGAAGGACGCGCCGGCCGTCCGGCGTTTCCTTCGGGACACGGGCATACCCTATACCACGACCGTCCAGGCGAAGGGGATCGCCGACGAGCGGGGCGACGGATTCCTGGGCACGATCGCGCCGGCCGCGGGCGAGGACCGGATCATCGAATGGCTGGAGCGCAGCGACTGCGTCCTGGGCATCGGCTTCGATCCCGTGGAGATCTCTAGACTGTGGCACTTCGACGCGCCGCTGCATATCGTCGCCAACGCCCCCGTGGGCTTCGGCACATATAGCCCGCCGGCCGGCTGCGTGGGCGACGTATCCGCCCTGCTCGAACGGATCTCGGCGGATTACGTCGGGCGGAACGCGTGGACGGGCGACGAGATCCGGTACCTGAGAGCGCGGGTCGACGCGGTCTACCACCCGCCGGCTTCGTCGGGACCGGAGGGCATGTCGCCCTACCACCTGGCCGGCGTCCTGCGGGACGAGCTCCCGGAAGACGCCATCGTCTCGTCGGACGTGGGCGCCCACAAGAACGTCATGGGACAGCGGTGGCTCGCGCCGGGACCGGACGCCTTCCTCATGTCCAACGGCCTGTCGTCCATGGGCTACGGCGTGGGGGCGGCCATGGGCGCCGCCATGGTCTGTCCCGGCCGCCCGGTCGCGGCCGTGACCGGCGACGGCGCCTTCGCCATGATGGCGCAGGAACTCGAGACCATCAAGCGCACCGGTATCGCGCCTCTGATCGTCGTCCTCTACGACGCCTCGCTGGCCGTCATCAAGATCGCCCAGCAGGCCCGGGGGCTGCCCGGGACGGGCGTCGATTTCGCGCCGGTGGACTGGGTAAGGGTCGCCGAAGGATTCGGAGTCGGCGCAGAGGCCGTCCGTACCCTGGAAGAGACCCGCGGCGCCGTCGCGCGCTGGGTGCGGGACCGCGAGGCGCGGATCCTGGTCGCCCACGTGGACGAGGGGCTGTACACGGGGTTGAAGTACTGAGCGCCGCTACGCCGGAAGGACCGCAGATTCGCGGGCGAATCCGCCTCGATCCGGAGCTCGCGCCCGGTACCTGTCGGAACATCTATTCTTTTTGCAAAACCGATCGCCCGGGCACGAAAATAAACGTGGCGTTCGCGGGCCTGAACCATATATTGTACGCGCCCGTGGCGTTCCGGTCCTGAACGAACGGAACGCCATCCCGAGACCGACCGTTCACGAGGAGCACGAGAGGGACCATGGGGGCCGATTTTACGTTCTATCTGGCCGTAGCCCTCGGGCTTTACATGGCCTTCTCCATCGGCGCGAACGACGTGGCCAACGCCATGGGAACCTCGGTCGGCTCCAAAGCGCTGACGATCAAGCAGGCCATCCTGATCGCCGGTGTGCTCGAGTTCCTCGGCGCCTTCCTGGTCGGGGGGCAGGTCACCAAAACCGTTCGCGGCGGCATTCTGGACCCCCAGATCTCGGCGGCCGCGCCGGAACTCATCGTCTACGGCATGCTCGCGGCGCTCATGGCCGCGGGGACCTGGCTCGTGGTCGCTTCCCGGCTGGGCTGGCCGGTATCGACCACCCATTCGATCGTAGGCGCCATCGCGGGTTTCGGCATCGTAGCCTTCGGTGTCAGCGTCGTGCAGTGGGACCAGCTGACGCAGATCGTCGCGTCCTGGATCGTCTCGCCCCTGCTCTCCGGCGTCCTGGCCTACCTGATATTCAGCGCCATCAAATGGACGATCCTCCGCCACCCTGATCCCGTGCGGCGGACCCGGAAATGGGCGCCGCTCTACATCTTCAGTGTCGTTATCGTGATTTCGCTGGTCACCCTGTTCAAGGGATTGAAGAACATCGACCTGGATCTCACGCTCGCCGAATCGCTCCTCTGGTCCGGCATCCTGGGCATCTTCGCGGTGATCGCCGGCCACTTCCTGCTTAATCTGATCGGTACCCGGCCGGGCGCCGAATCCGCGGACGCATCGTCCGGAGACGGTCAGATGGCCGTCGTCGAAAAGATGTTCGGCGTGCTCCAGATCATGAGCGCCTGCGCCGTGGCCTTCGCCCACGGGTCCAACGACGTGGCGAACGCCATCGGACCGCTTGCGGCGGTGGTGAACATCAGCCAGTCCGGCGTGGTCAACCCCGAGTCTCCGGTGCCGAGCTGGCTCCTGCTGATCGGCGGCATCGGCATCGTCATCGGGCTCGCGACCATGGGGTACCGCGTCATGGCGACCATCGGCACCAGGATCACCGAGCTGACGCCCACCCGCGGATACTCGGCCGAGTTCGCCGCGGCGATCACCATCGTCCTGGCCAGCCGCCTCGGTCTGCCCATCTCGACGACCCAGACCCTGGTCGGCGGCGTCATGGGCGTGGGCCTGGCCCAGGGCGTCAAGGCCCTCGACCTGAGCATTCTGGGCCGGATCGCGGCTTCCTGGATCATCACCGTGCCCGTCGGCGCCTTGCTGGCGATCGTCTTTTTCTACGTCTTCCGGGCCATACTCTAGGCCGGCGGCCCGGTCGGTCCGGTCAGGTCGGAGCTGGTCGGGCAGGGTCTGATCCCGTCCGGTCCGATCCGGTTCGACATGGCCCGGTCCGGTTCGACATGGCCCGGTCCGGCTCACCACTCAGATCGCGTCCAGGGAACCCGTCCAGGGAACCCGTCCACGGTATCTACACGGCGGCAACACCTCATGAACGAATCCTCTCTGAACCCCGTCGAGCCGGAAGTACCCCGGTCGCCGCCACGCCTCCGGTTCACCCTCGTTTCCACCGCGCTGATCCTGGGCGCCTACATAGTCCTGCAGGTCGTCGCGACGGTCGCGGCGATAGCCATGCTGGACCTGAACCCGGAGACTCGCCTGGGCGACATGATCGCGCTGGGCGTACTCTTCTCCGCCGTGCCCTGTACGCTGCTGGTGCTGCTCACCCTCGGTCTCACGCGGGACGTCGAAGCGAAATCCTGGCTGGCCCTCGTTCCGGTCCGCGCCACGACCATGCTCGGCTGGCTGGTGTTCGCCTTCGTGCTGCTGCAACTCGCCGACCTGGCCACGGTCGAGCTCGGATACTCGCTCGTGCCGCCCATCATGGAAACGATCATCGAGACCACGACGTACACGACGCTGCTCTGGGTCGCGCTCGTGATCGCCGCGCCGGTTTTCGAGGAAGTGCTGTTCCGGGGGTTCATGTACGAAGGGCTGCGCCGCACGAGGATAGGCGCCTGGGGAACGATCCTGGTCACGACGCTGGTGTGGACGGGACTGCACGTGGGCCAGTACGAGCCGTTTTTCCTCGCGCTGATCGCGCTGATCGGGATCCTGCTCGGTATCGCCCGGGAACGTACGGGTTCGCTCTACGTCCCCCTTGCCATCCACGCGATGAACAACCTGCTCAGCACGCTGCAGATGTCGGCAGAAAAGGACGCGGTCGTCAACGGGCTGTTTTGACGGGACTTGATCGGCAATACCTGTTGGACGGCGCGGCGTTGGACGGCGCGAGGTTGGATGGCGCGAGGTTGGATGGCGCGAGGTTGGATGGCGCGAGGTTGGACGGCGCGAGGTTGGACGGCGCGGGGCGGTTCGACCTCAGACGCCGAGGGCTTTCTTGTTCTCGGGAGTCAGCTTGGCCAGCGTGCGCTTGAACTTGTAGTGGCCTTCCTCGGACTTGACGGGTTTGACCAGCAGCACGGTCTGGACCTGCTCCTCCTGGCCCTTTTCGCTCCCCTTGGCCATCTTGGCCGCAAAGCTCCGGTCCTTAGCCATTTCCAATTCCTCCGTTACGGGATGATTTACCGTTTCGTTTCGCTACAGGCCGTACTTTACTTGATGGACTCCTCTTCCCATCCGACAACCTGTCCAATCTAACGGATCTGGGCGACAAATGCAATAAAAAACAGTAGTTTACTGTACCCATTACACCCGCCTGAATATCCATTTTTTGTACATCCTACGCCCATCCAACGCGATATCGCTTTGCTTTGCTTTCCGGCGACGTCTCTCATGATCACCCTGCCCCGAGGCCCCAGGTTCCGGGGCTTTTCGGTTTCCGCCCGCGTCGTCCGGGATTGCTTTTCAATAGACATGGCGGGGTTCGGGCCGTATCTTGGACCGGTTCACTTGACGAATGACAGGCGCGGGTCCATGAATACGCAAACGACACGGGAAAACCCGAAGAAACAGGCGCTGCGGAAGGCCGGGCACCGCAAGCCGGACCTGAGGGGCCTGACGCTGCCGGAGATCTCGCGGATCGTCGCGGAGATGGACGAACCGGCCTACCGGGCCGGGCAGATCGCCTCCTGGGTGTACAAGAAGGCCGCGGGGTCTTTCGACGAAATGACCAACCTGTCCCGGTCGTTCCGGGCCGAACTGGCCGGCCGCGCGCGCCTGAGCGCCCTGGCCCCCGTCGAGCGAACGAAGTCCCGCCACGGGCCCACCATGAAGTTCCTGTTCGAACTCGGGGACGGCCAGAAGGTGGAGACCGTGCTGATCGGCGGGTCGCGGCGCAATACGCTCTGCATCTCGACGCAGGTGGGATGCGCCATCGGGTGCCGTTTCTGCGCGAGCGGGCTCGAAGGCCTGGTGCGCAACATGACTTCGGCCGAAATCGTGGACCAGGTCGTGCAGGTCAGGAAGCTGGCCGGCGATGCCCGGCCCGTCAACAACATCGTCGTCATGGGCATGGGTGAACCGCTGGCCAACTACCGCCAGGTGCTGCGGGCCGTGCGGATCATCAACGCCGACTGGGGGCTCGGCATCGGCGCACGGAGAATCACGCTCTCCACGAGCGGACTGGTCCCGAAGATCTACCAGCTGGCCGAAGAGAAGATCCAGTTCGAGCTGTCCGTTTCCCTTCACGCCGCCGACGACCGGACCCGGACCTCGATCGTCCCGATCAACAGGCGCTACCCCCTCAAGCAGCTCATGAAGGCCTGCCGCCACTACACCGAATCGACCGACCGCGTCATTACCTACGAATACGTCCTGCTCAAGGGCGTGAACGACCGGTTCCAGGACGCGGAGCACCTCGTGAAGCTGTTGAAGAAAGACAAGTGCAAGCTGAACCTCATCCCCTATAACCCGGTACGCGGACTGCCCTACGAGCGGCCCGACGAACACCGCCAGGCGGCTTTCGTGGAAGCGCTGCGGAAGGGCGGACTGCAACTGACGATCCGGCGGGAACGGGGGCGGGACATCGACGCCGCGTGCGGCCAGCTGCGCCTTGCCGAGGCCCGGAAGAGCCGCTGACGGGCGAGATGGCGCGGCGAGGTCGTGTGGGCGAGGTCGTGTGGACGAGGTCGAGGTAGCGTGGCCGCGATCGCAGCATGGCCGCGACCGCATGACGGAGGCCGCACGGGCGGACCAGGCGGACCGGAGGATCGACCATGGATCAGGCATCGTCACCGCGGATCCTCGTGATCCGGCCCGACCGGATCGGCGACGTGGTGTTGTCCCTGCCGGTGGTGGACGCCCTCCGGAATCGTTGGCCCGGGGCCTATCTCGCCATGATGGTCCGTCCCTATACCCGGAGCGTGGCCGTTCGGAATCCCTGTCTCGACGCCGTGATCGAGGACGACCCGGAAGACGGGCATCGCGGACTGGCCGGTTTCCTTGGCCAGGTGCGGCGACTCCGGTCCCAACGCTTCGATACGGCCCTGATGCTCATGCCGACGGTGCGCTACGCCTGGATGATCTTCCTGGCCGGCATACCCCGGCGCATCAGCGTGGGGCGGAAGGTCTACCACGCACTCACCTTCACCCGTTCCCTCAGCCGGCACCGGTACATTCCGCTCCGCCACGAAACGGATTTCTGCCTGGACCTGGCCCGTGTCATCGACGCCCGGGAACCGGGTGGGCACCCGCTGATCGAGGTGGAGGAAGGGGAGAAGCGGACGGCCCGGGCGGTCCTGGACCGGCCGGAAGGCGCGCCGGTCGTCGGCATCCATCCCGGCAACGGCCGGAACGCCCCGAACTGGCCGGCGGAGCGGTACGCGGCGCTTGCGAGGTCCCTGCAGGAACGGTACGGCGCGAAAATCGTCGTCACCGGGAGCGCCGAGGAAGGACAACTGGCCCATACGATCGTATCCGCGCTGGACGGACCCGCCCTTTCCCTGGCGGGGCGGCTGTCGCTGGACGAACTGATCGCGGTGATCGGCGAGCTGGACCTCCTGGTGAGCAGCAGCACGGGTCCCATGCACCTGGCGGGGGTGCTCGGTACCCCCACCGTATCCATCTTCTGTCCGCTGCCCGCGCGGTCGCCGGAGCGCTGGCGGCCCCTCGGCGGCATGGACCGCAACGTGCTGCCGGCGGACGGTCAGTGTCCGACCTGCGAGCGCGGTCCTTTCTGCGAGCTTTCCGGCATCACCGTGGACATGGTAGGGGAAGCGGTGGGGGAACAACTGGGCAGCCCGCCGGGATAGCGTGGCTAGCGTGGACCGCCGGGATAGAGATGCCGGCGAGCCCGTGCCCGCCCCGGCGCGAGAAGCGGGCGGCCTGCCGGACGGCGTGCCGCGCGATGGCCGGCGCGTGTCGGTGCTTACCGCGCGATGGACCGGCCCCCGATCGTCGAGCCCTTTACCGGCCGGAGTCGAAGCCATGACCCTCTCCACAACGCCATCCCGCATCCTCGTCATCCGGTTCAGCTCGATGGGAGACGTCGTGCTCACGTCGCCCGTTACGCGGGAACTGAGCCGGATCTTCCCGGACGCGGAGCTCGACTTCCTCACGCACGAGGATTACGCTCCCCTGGCCCGCGCGCTTCCCGGGGTCGCGGCCGTGCAGTGCTTCGAACCCGGCCCGGGCCTCTGGCGGCTCGTCTCCCGCCTGCGCGAAAGGCGCTACGACCTGGTGATCGACCTGCACGGGAGCCTGCGCAGCTGGCTCGTGACGATGGCGGGCGTCGCGGGGCGGGTACTTCGATACGACAAGCGCAGGCTGGCCCGGATGGCCATCGTCCGTGGGAGCCGGCGGTCAGGGTCCGGGTCCGGGACCGGGTCCGTCCCCCATACCGTCGACCGGTATCTCGCGACGATCGACGGGCTCGACGCGACCGGCCCGGCCCGTCACGGCGGCGGACAAGACGCGGAGGAAAAGAGGCTGCCGGAACTGAAGGTAGGCGCCCGGGCGGCGGCGGTGGTGGAGGAACGGCTGGCCGGCGCCGGGATCGGACCCGAAGTCCCGTTGCTCGGCGTGGCCCCGGGCGCATCGCACGGTCCGAAGCGCTGGCCGCCGGATCGGTTTGCCCGGGTAGCCGACCAGGTGGCGGGATCACGAGGCATGGGGGTGCTGCTCCTGGGAAGCGAGGGAGACCGGCCGGTCGCGGGGGAAGTTGCCGGCGCCATGGAAAGCCCCGTCGTGGACTGGACCGGGACGACCGATCTCGCGCTGCTGCCCGCGGCCGTGCGGCGGTGCGGACTCCTGGTCGGCAACGATTCCGGGCCCATGCACGTGGCGACGGCCGTGGGCACCCCGGCCATCGGCGTATTCGGCGCCACCCATCCCCGCCTGGGGTTCGCCCCCCTCGGACCGGCGGACGCCGCCGTAACGCTCGATCTGCCCTGCAGCCCCTGCAGCCTCCACGGGAACCGCCCGTGCCGGTTCCGCACCCACGCGTGCATGGAGGATCTGCCGGTCCGAATGGTCGTCGAGGAGGCGGAGCGCAGGCTCCCGGACTGAGCGGCCGGACTGAGCGGCAGGCCGCGCCCGGCAAGTCGCGCCCGGCAGGCCGCGCCCGGTTCAGCTATTCCGATTCGTATTGGAGAAGAGAGAAGACGGGGCGGTCGCCCAGTCTCTTTCGCCCGTCCAGGTAGGACAGTTCGATCAGGAAGCCCACGCCGGCCACCACGCCGCCCGCGTCTTCCACCAGTTCGCAGGCCGCCGTCGCGGTCCCACCCGTGGCCAGCAGATCGTCCACGATGAGTACGCGGTCCCCGGCCTGGACGGCGTCCAGGTGCATTTCCAGCGCGTCCGTGCCGTATTCCAGTTTGAATTCGATCCGCCGGGTCTCCGCCGGAAGCTTGCCCGGCTTGCGCAGCGGAACCACGCCCTTGCCCATGTGGTAGGCGAGCACCGGCGCCAGGATGAACCCCCGGGCCTCGATGCCGGCCACCAGGTCGATCGGCTCGTCCGCGTATTCCGCGACGAAACAGTCCACGGCCGCGCGAAAGCCGGCAGGGTCCTTGAACAGCGTGGTCACGTCCTTGAAGTTTATCCCGGGGATGGGAAAGTCCGGCACGTTACGGATCTTCTGTTTCAGGGCTTCCAAGTCACACCTCGATTCTGGGGTCGGCGGGGGTTGGCGGCGTCCGGCACAAAGGACGGCCGAGGACGGCGGCGTCCGGCACGGAGGCCGGCCGGGGACGGCGGCGTCCGGCCGCACCCTTCACCTGTCGAATTCCCGGGTCCAGTTCTGCACGATGGTCAGGGCGGGTTGCGCTTCCTCGGCGTTGGCCACCAGGATGAACCGGTCTCTGTCGGCGGTCACTGCGTACCCGGCGAACCGGAGATTGCCGGCCCCGACTTCGAGGCCGTCGAAGAGGGCGCGCGGCCGGTCGAACCGGAACCCCGGTCCTTCCATGACCGGCACCGACATCATCCGGTTGTCCTCCACGTAGAACAGTTCCTCGCCCGTCGAACTCCAGCGGGGCGTCCAGCCGCCGTTTACCGAGACCTGCCACTGTCCCGTCCCCGAAGGGAAACGCGTCACGTACACTTCCGGCTCTTCGCTCTGGTCCGACACGTAGGCCAGGAAACGGTCGTCCGGCGAAAGCGCCGTCTGGAAGATCCTGCGCTGGTCCGCCAGGATCGTCCCGGGTTCCGAGCCCGGCGCCGTCGAGACGTAACGGAGCTCCCGCTGGTAGAAATAGACCAGGAACTTCCCGTCCTCCGACAGCATGGGCTCCCAGCCACGGAGGGAATCGGGGGAGAAGACCGACATCTCCTGCGAGGCGTCCAGGTCCATGCGCATGAGGAGGCCGTTGCGCCGGACCCGCGCCGGGTTCAACAGGTCGGAAACGGCGAATAAGACGGACCGGCCGTCCGGCGTGAAGTGCGCCCTGCTGTACTCCAGGTCCGCGAAGGTAAGCCGGTTCCCGACGCCGCTCTCCAGGTCGTACAGCCACAGGGACTCCCGGTTGTCTGTGGCTCCTTCGGCCAGGACCTGCGACCCGTCGGGAGACAGTACCGGGTTGAGGATCCCTTCCTGGGACGCGCCGATGGTCCGGTCGACGCGGCCGCGCCGGTCCACCACGGTCAGGCGCTGCATGGGACTGGTAGCGAGCCGGTACGCCATGTCGCCGTCTTCGGACAGGCTGAGGGAGTTGACGTGCCGGGCGACCGGAAAGGCCTCGCCCGTGATCTCCCCGGTCTCGGGTGAGAAGGGAACGGCCCAGAGGTCGCCTTCGGACACGACGGTGTCGCGATAGTACAACAGGTAGCCGCCGGCATACCCGGCGACCGAGAAGAACCTCCCCTCCACGGGCAGGGGCCGCAGGTCGCCGGCGGCCGATTCAACGACGATGCGGGACGAGACCATGCGGGTGGCCAGGATGATCACACTCATCTCCGAGTCGCTCCTGTATTCCTCCATCAAACCGGCCACTTCCTCGAAATCGTCGGAAGTTTCAAGCACGACGAAAACCTTCGGTCCTCCCCCCGGCAGGATCAGGGGGGTCGCGAATCCCAGTTCCGACCGTTCCGGATCCGCTTTCCGCAGGAGTACCGGATCGCCTCCATGCTCCGGAACGGCGTACAACCCGCCCTGACCGGCAAAACCGCTCATGGTGTACAGGATCTCGCCGCCGCTCCCCCACGTCACGCCCGTCAGCCTGAAATCCGGGAGATCGGTCAGCAGGACCCGCCCGGTGCCATCCGGCGCCGTCTTCCAGAGTTCGTCCCGTACGATGTACCCGATCTGGCGGCTGTCGGGAGACCAGAACAGGCGATCGACGCCATCGGATCCCGGTATCGCCCGTCCTTCGACCTGGTCGAGGCGCCGGACCCACAGCCGGTTTCCCCGGACGTAGGCGAGACTGGCGCCGTCCGGGGAGATGGCGGCGTTGTTCCGGTCCAGGTTGTCCATTTCCACCTGGAATTTCCTGAGCGGCGCCGGCGCGGGCGCGGACTGTTCCCCGACCAGCCCCGCCACGCCCAGCAGTCCGAAGACGAGGACCGCAACGGCAAGGAGGCCCGCCGCGATCACGGGGGGACGCCGGAGCAGCGCCGCGGCCTGGTCCCCCGCCGCCCCCTGTCCGGGCGGCGCTCCGGCGGCGGACTCTTCCCGGCTGTCGGCCAGGGCGTGTCCCACGTCGAGCACGGACTGGTAGCGGGACCTGGGTTCCTTGCCCAGGCAGCGGCGGACGACCCGGTTCAGGGCCGGGGGCACGGCGCGGTTGGACGCGCTCACCGGCTCCGGGTCATCCTTCAGGGTACTGCTGATGACGGACACGTAGTTGTCGCCGGTGAAGGGCCGGCCTCCCGTCAGCGCCTCGTACATCATGACGCCCAGGCTGAATATGTCGCTCCGGTGGTCGCCGCGGTTGCCGGTCGCCTGTTCGGGCGACATGTAGGCCGGGGTGCCCATGACGGCGCCGGCCTGCGTAAGGCTCAGCGTGGGCCCGCCGCCGTCGGTCCCGCCCGGACCGTCCGCGGCGATGCGGGCCAGTCCGAAGTCCAGGACCTTCGGGACGCCTTCGTCCGAAACCATGACGTTCGCCGGTTTCAGGTCGCGGTGGGCGACGCCCCGCTGGTGGGCGTGGTCCAGGGCCTCCACGATGGGCATGAACCAGTCGTAGAAGGAATCCAGCGGGAGGGGCGTGCCGGCCAGATGCTCATGGAGCGGCCGGCCGGGAACGTACTCCATGGTGATGAAGTACATCGTGCCGGAACCGCCCGGTCCGCCGTTTCCGGATTCGCCGCCGTCCGGACCGCCGTTTCCGGATTCGCCGCCGTCCGGTCCGCCGCTTCCGGATTCGCCGCCGCCCGGTCCGCCGCTTCCGGATTCGCCGCCGTCCGGTCCGCCGCTTCCCGCGCCCCGCCCGGGCGCTTCCTCGATGGCGTATACCTGCGCGATGTTCGGATGGTTCAACTTGGCGGCGGCCTCGGCTTCGATCCTGAACCGCTGGAGCAGCGCGGGGTCGCGGGCCAGGTCCTCCGGCAGCACCTTCAGGGCGACCTGCCGTTTCAGGCGGGTGTCCTCGGCCAGGTAGACCTCGCCCATGCCCCCTTTTCCGAGGGTTCTTTCGATGCGATAGTGGAGCACGGCGTCGTCTTTGCGCATGTTCCTTACTCCGTCCCGGACGTCAGTCCAGCTCGTCCAGGCGCACGGGCCGGCCTTCCGCCGCGGACCGGTCGGCGGCGAACACGACGCGGTGAGACTCGTAGGCGGTGTGCATGTCCGTGAGCGGCATGGGGCCGCCTCCGCCGATGCTGTCCACGAAAGCCTGGAACTGGGGCTCGTAGGGATGGTCCTGCACGTCGCCCGAATCGATGAGCGACGTCTCGAGGGTGCTCCACCGGCTCCGGTCCATTCCGTCGAGCCTGTGGGAGTAGAACCGGTTGTCCAGCAGGCTGCCTTCGCTGCCCACCAGGTGCACGTGGAAATAGTAGGGCTGCAGGCAGTCGATGCAGGAGGTCACCTTGGCGATCCGGTCCCCGCCCTCGAACCTCAGGATGGATACGCTCGTCGTGTCGTACTCGTACGGCGCGAAGTGGGGGCTCGATGACTTCGTGCTGTAGCCGGTGACTTCCTCCACCTTGCCGTCCATGAAGAACAGCAGGGCGTCCAGGGCGTGGCACCCGCCCGTCAGCAGGCTGGTGCCCCCGAAGGCCTTCTTCACGTTCCAGTCGTACTGGCCGTACCACGGCCCGATGCCATGGTAGTAGTCGACTTCGGCATAGTGGAGATCGCCGAGCAGTCCCTGGTCGATGACGGACCGGATCATGGTGAAGTGGGCGCTGTACCGGCATTCGAAGCAGACGCAGACGGACACGCCGGCCCGGTCCACCGCGGACTGGATGCGCGCGGCGTCTTCGGCGGTCAGGGCGATGGGCTTCTCGATGATGAGGTGCTTGCCGGCCTCCGCCGCGGCCACGGCCTGGTCGGCGTGGAAGGGATGGGGCGTGCAGATATCGACCACGTGGATACCGGGATCGGCGAGCATCGCCTCATAGTCGACGAAGGACCTGAGCGGCGTGCCGAACCGGGCGGACAGCTCGCCGTCGTCATGGGTACGGCGGGAGCAGACGGCGGCGACGTCGGCGCCGGTCACGGCCTTGAAGGCGTCGATATGCGCCCCGGCCACCCAGCCGAGGCCGACGATGCCCACGTTGAGGTGACTCATGATTGGCCTCCGGATCGGTGCAGGGCGGTCAGATTGGCATGCCAGCGTTGGCGGTCGGTTTCCAGCCGGGCGAGGGAGGTCCGCTCGAAGACGAAGGGATATCCGGTCATCGCCGCTTCGTGTCTGGCCGGATCGTCGGCGCAGCAGTCCTCGACGACGGCGGCCAGGAACCCGTGCTGCACGGCCGAAGCCGCGGTGAGCAGCACGCAGACGGAGGTCTCCAGTCCCGCAACCAGTATAAAGGATTTACGCGCGCGATGTAAACGGGTTAATAGGTCCGGCTGCAGGAAGGCGTCGAAGGTCCGCTTGCGCAGGACGGGTTCCCCGCCGCGTTCCACGGCGCAGGGCAATACGCCGGCCCCGGGCGTGCCCCGGACGCAGGGCGTCTCCCCCTTGACCCGGTAAGGCGCCATCCAGTCCGATCCGTCCGGTTCGAACTCCGCGCGCACGTGCACGATATCGAGGCCCGCGGACCGGCAGTAGGCCAGCAGCCGCTCTACGTTCGACGGGAAACCCGGAAAGGCCTTCGCGGTCTGCTCCGGCCAGAAGTCCCGCTGGACGTCGATGAGCAGCAGGACGAACCGCCGCCAGTCTGTCGGGACCGCCATGGGCACTCCGTCGGCAGGGAAGAGGATTGACGTCCGCGGAAACGGACCGGACGCGGTTTTCTGGAATATCAGGCCCGTAATCTAAGTTCGCGGCGGCCTTCCGGCAAGGCGAAATACCCGTCCGCGCCGTGGTTTCGGGGAGACGCCGGCACAAGGTGAAACAAAGACGGGATTTGTGTCTTCCCGTCCTTGACATTCCCACCGGCGGATGTAGATTGAATGTCGACCCTGTATTACGGCGCGGGCATCGCCCCGCGTCGCATCTTTTTATGGTAATCCTTACATGCATTTCGATCCTCGTCAACTGATCGAAGACGGCTTTCTGGTGCTTCGAGGAGTGGTTCCCCCTGACCGGCTCGGTCCCCTGAGGGACAGCTTCGAGCGCATGGTGGAGCGCCAGCGGGAGATCTGGGCACGGGAAAGAGGACCCGGCGATCCGCCCGGAGGACAGTGGGAGCTCAGCCCCCAGCCCAGGCTGTATTTCGATTCCCTCGTGGACGAGGACACGGCCGATACCATGGCCTTCTGCCTCCACGACAACACCATGGGCGTCAGCCGGCGCATCATGGACGCGGAAGCCGCGGGCAACACGGGCTTCTACTTCATGTGCAACCCGGTGGAAGACCGCGGGCCGGCGGCGTGGCACCGGGACATACACCCCATCGACCAGGCGCCGCTCAGGGGTCTGCAGGACGACCTGCTGCGCAACGCGCCCGGCTACCTCCAGTGGAACATCCCCCTCTACGACGACGACGTGCTCTGGGTCGTGCCGAAGAGTCACCGCAGGGGGAATACCGACGAAGAGAACCGGCACCTGGAACGGAACCCCCGCGCGCCGCTGCCCGGGGGGGTCCGGGTCGAACTGAACGCGGGCGACGGGGTGGTATACACCAATACGATCCTGCACTGGGGGAGCGACTACAGCGCCCGGACCAGGCGCACCATCCACCTGGGCTACCGGTCCTACGGCGGGCCGATCTTTCCCTATGTCAACCGGACGTTCAGGAACCTTTCCTTCATCGAATGCCTGCCCGCCGGTCTGCAGGCCGTATTCAGGGACGTCCGATCGCGTTATGACGGCGAATCCGACCTGATCGAGGCCATCTTCCGCGCCGCCATCGGCCGGGACGGGGCCGCGTTCGAGGAAGGCGTCGCCGCGCTGCACCCGGGAGAGGCCGGCCGCATCGTGTGCGTCGTGCTCCTGTCCAAGATCGTGTACAAGATGAAGTTCGCCGCCCATCCGGTCCGGCCGCACTACGGCAGCGACATCTCCCACGACGAAGACCTGAAGCCCCGGTTTTCCGACGGGGAACTGGACACCCTGTGGCGGCGCTTCGCCCCGCTGGACGAACGAATGCAATCCGAGACCGTGCAGTACGTGCCGGGCTTCCAGTCGGACCCCATGCACTACTACTTCGAGGACATGCCGTCCGGACTGGACATGGACGCCGTCATGGCGGGATGGCGCAACAACTGAACGCGCCTTTTCCGCGTCAGCCGGGAGACCGCGATGAAAATCACATCCGTCAACGTGTGGACCGTCGTCGTGCCCATCATACCGGGCCGCGTGCACAGTCCGATATACACCGACAAGTCCGGATGGGACCTAGTGCCCAAGCACCTCATCCGGATCGATACGGACACCGAGTTCTCCGGCATCGGGGAAACCTGGCGGGGCCTGCCCATCGAGGAGGTCAGGGACGGCGCCGGGCAGCTGATCGGCCGCGACCCCGAGGCCATCGCGCCCCAGGATATCTTCGGGCGGCAGGCCGAAAAGGCGGACGACGACATGACGGTAGGCGCCGGTCCGGCCTACGACGCCTTCGAGATGGCCGTGCTGGACCTGGTGGGGCGCGTGCGGGGCGTGCCCGTGCATACCCTCCTGGGCGGCGCCGTGCGGGACCGCGTCCGGGCCGACTACTGGATGGGGCACCAGACGCCCGAGGATGGCCGCAGGGCCGTGGAACGGGCGTTGCGGCACGGGTTCAAGGGCGTCAAGATCAAATGCCGGATCGAGGAGCCCATGTACGAGCGGCTGAAGGCCATGCACGACGTGGGCGGTTCCGAGTTCAAGGTGACCGTGGACCCCAACGAGCGGTTCCACACCGCGGCGCAGACCATCGAGCTGGCCGAGCGCCTCGCGCCGCTGGGCAACGTGGAGGTCTTCGAGGATCCCATTCCGAAGACTGATATCGAAGGGTACGAAGAGATCCACGGGGCCATCCCCTTCCCCCTGGCCATGCACCTGGGGGACGGACCCGGCGTGGTCCGGGCCCTGCAGGCCGACGGGGGCCGGGGCGTGGTGGACTGCGTGAACCTGGGCGGCAGCATGTTCGGCTTCCAGCGCAACGCGGCCACGGCCGCGGCCGCCGGGCTGCCCTGCTGGCACGGGTCGGGGAACGACCTGGGCATCGCCGATACCTCCTACGTCCACGTCGCGGCCGCGGCGCCCAACTGCACCATGGCCTCCGATTTCGTGGGCGGCTGGACCCGGGAGGACGACCTCATCGTCGAACCCATAATCTACGATAACGGATACGTCCCCACGCCGATGAAGCCGGGCCTGGGCTGCGATCTCGATTACGACGCGCTGCAACGGTACACGCAAAGCCACGAAGAACTGAACTGAATCGCCAAAGGGAACCACGGAAGGAGTCCGCATGCGGTTAATCGCCGTGGGCTGCGAATACTCGGGGGTCACGACGCTCATCGACGGCCTCTACGCCTGGGGGAACGAACGGGGCGTCCACCACCACCTCGACGACCATTTCACCATACCGGACGCGTACCACCTCGACGAGGAGGAGCAGCAGGGGTTCATCGACATGCTGCCGGCCATCAAGGAACGTTTCCAGCGGTTCCAGATCGTCTACCACGTCCGCCTGATGCACAAGTTCGATCACATCCTGCTCGGCGGGTTCCACATCGAGGAAATGGTCTACGGACCCCGTTACTACTATCCCGGGATCGACATCGCGGTACGGGAGTACGAGCCGGACATGCCCGGCGACGCGATCCTGGTCCATCTCCACGCCAGGCCCGAGGTCATCCGCCGGCGCATGGAGGCGGCGCCCCACCCGCGGCAGCTCGTCCCGCCGGAGGACGTGGAGCGCATCCTGGAACGGTTCGATGAAGAGGTCGCGCAGTCGTGGATCCACCGGAAGTTCGCCATCGACACCTCCGAGCTCACGGCCGGACAATTGCTGGAGACCTTCCTGGAGCGGTCCGTGCCCTTTCTGAACACCCGGGACGCACTGACCCGGATGCGGTAACCGGATCGTGTTCGCCGCCTTGGCCGTGGCAACCGAAGCGCGGCCGGGCCGCCCGGGCTGACCAGGCCGTCCAGGCTGACCGGCAACATCACAGGACGGCAAGGAGCCGAAATGAAAATCACACACGTGGGGGCCGTGCTGCTTCAGCCCATTCCCTGGGTGCTGGTCAAGGTGAAGACCGACGAGGGGCTGGTCGGCATCGGCGAAGCCTATCACGGGGCCGGGGTCCACCAGATCGCCACCGATCCGAGGCTCGTCGACCGGGCGCTCATCGGCCAGGACCCGCGGAACGTGGACAAGCTCTTCCACGACATGATGGGTTCCATGTCCGCCTCCGGCTTCTACCAGGGCGCGGTCATGAGCGCCATCAGCGGGATCGAGATGGCTCTGTGGGACATCACGGGACAGGCCTGCGGCGTGCCCATCTGGCAGCTGCTCGGGGGCAAGTTCAGGGACCGCATTCGTATCTACAACGACTGCCACGCGGGCGACGAGGAGACCCCGGAAGCCTACGCGGCGAAAGCCCGGGCCGTGGAAGCCCGGGGCTTCGACGCCATCAAGTTCGACATCGATCCGCAGCCTTCCCGGCGGGACCGGTACAACCGGACCATCAGCAACCGCGACGTGGCCTATTTCGTCGACGTCATCACCGCCCTGCGGGAGTCCCTGGACCCCAATACGGACCTGCTGATCGACGCCCACTGGAACTACGCCCCGGTGGACATTCTCAAGGTGGCCTACGCCATCGAGGACCTCAACCTGATGTGGCTGGAAGACCCCGTACCGCCGGAGAACATCGAGGCCATGGCGAAGGTGACCCAGGCCACGCGCGTCCCCATCTGCACCGGGGAGAACTTCTACACCCGCCACGGTTTCCGGGACCTCATCGAGGCGCAGGCGGCGGACATCATCTCGCCCGACCACGCCAAGGCGGGGGGCCTGCTGGAGGGCCGGAAGATCGCCGACCTGGCGGACATGTACTACATCCCCCTGTCCCCCCACAACATCTGCGGACCCATCGGCACGGTGGCCGTGTGCCACCTGTGCGCGGCGGTACCCAATTTCCAGGTGCTCGAATTCCATCACCTCGACGACGAGGTATGGAACACGCTGACGGTGGAGCGGGACCTGATCCGGGACGGGCATATCGACCTGCCCACGAAGCCGGGCCTGGGCGTGGCGCTGGACGAGGATACCGCGCGGCGCGCGGCCCGGGAGGACCTGGGTTTCTTTGCATGACGGACGGACCATGAGCGAAACGGTATTCAGCCGAGCATGACGGACGGACCATGAGCGAAACGGCATTCAGCGGAACACCCGACGGCGACGCGCCCCTGATGGATATCCACCGGGCGGAACTGCCCGTGCGCATCGGCATCTCCTCCTGCCTCCTGGGCGAGCGGGTGCGCTACGACGGCGGGCACAAGCGCGACGACTACCTGGTGGACGTGGTGGGCCGCTACGTGGAGTGGATCCCCGTCTGCCCGGAAGTGGAAGCGGGCATGGGCACGCCGCGGGAGACCGTGCAGCTGACGCGGGTCGACGGCGACGTCCGGATGCTGACGAAAGCCGGGGCCGACCACACCGACGTGATGGACTGGTTCGCCCGACAGCGCGTGCAGTCCCTGGAGCAGGCCAGGCTCAGCGGCTACATCCTGAAGAGCCGGTCCCCCTCCTGCGGCATGGAACGGGTGCCCGTGGTCCAGCCCGAGGGCGCCGCGCTCCGGAACGGGCGCGGGGTATTCGCCCGGCGGCTCATGGAAGCCCTGCCCCACCTGCCGGTGGAAGAGGAACAGCGCCTGCAGAACCCGCGGGTCCGGGAGAACTTCATCAGCCGGGTTTTCGCCTGCTACCGCTGGCTGCAACTGGCCGCCACCGGCCTGACCCGCCACTCCCTGATGGGCTACCACCGGGCCTACAAGTACCTCCTCATGGCACATAGCCAGGAGGGCACGCGGCGCCTCGGGCGGCTGCTCGCGAAGCCGGAGCGCTATGCCACCACCGCCGAACTGGCCGACGCCTACCTGGACGAGTTCAACCGGGTCATGAAACGTACGCCTTCCCGGCGGAACCATACGAACGTGCTCCAGCACATGGCGGGCTACGTGTCGGACCGGCTCGACAGCAGGACCCGGCGGGAACTGACCCGCATGATCCAGAAATACCGCGAGGAGCTCCTGCCCCTGATCGTGCCCGTCGTCATGTTGCGGCACTACGTCCGGGAGTTCGACATCACCTACCTGAAGGACCAGACCTACCTCCATCCCTTCCCCGGCGAACTGATGCTGCTCAACCAGTTGTAGCGGCGGGGAGCCGCGGCGGTGGACCGCCGGGACATACTCCTTGACCCGGAACGCCGCCATCGTTTACTTGGACTGATTGTTCCCCGGCGCAAATGAACGCTTCGCGGCGGGTCCGTTTCTCCGGCGGCATCGCGGCGGGAACCCATCGGATATGACGCAGCACGCACGCTCCATCCAGTTGACCGGCGAGCAGATCGCCCGGTTCCATGACGAAGGCTATCTCGTCGTCCCCGGCCTGCTGGCGGCGGACGAGGTGGAGGCGTTCCTGCGTCACCAGGCAGACCCGGAAGCCGAATCCCTGAGGCAGGGGCTCCGGACCCACCGGTCCGATCCCTTCTGGCGGGAGCTGGCCCACCACCCCAACGTCGCCGGCGTCGCGGCCCAGATCCTGGGCGGCCGGCCCTGCATCGTGCAGACCATGTACATGGCCAAGGAGCCGGCCGGACCGGACGAGGAACTGGGCGGCGCGGGCATATCGCTTCACCAGGATTCCCACTACCTGCCCAACGAGCCCGACACGCTGATGGCCTGCTGGATCGCCATGAGCGATACCGATCCGGAGAACGGCGGACTGTGCGTGGCGCCGGGCAGCCACCGGGACGACCTGCGGGAGACGACCCTGAACACGAACCCGGAGCACACCAGCTGGGTAAGCGAATACGGCATGCGGTCCCCCGACGGACGCGAATGGACCGAGGAACTGTACTCCTTCGACGTGGTGGGCATCGGGGAAGAGGACCTCGTCCGCCTGACGGTGCCGCGCGGGAGCGGCGTGTTCTTTACCAGCAGGACCGTGCACGGGTCCTATGCCAACAGGTCCCGCACCCGGGCCCGGCTCGCATTCGCCGTGCATTACGTGAAAGAAGGCACGTGGGTCTACCGGACCGACGTGCAGGACACCACGCCGGTGGACCTTCCGGAGGCCTGACCCGGACGAGGCCGGCCGGCCCAGGGATTCCCATGGAGAGACTGAACGTCATCCTGCTGCCCATGCGCCGCCTGTACACCCCCTGGTGCGACAACATCAAGGCGGCCATCGGGGACCGGCACGACCTGGCCGAACTCGACGAAGACCGGCCCCTGGCGCCGCAGTTCGCGGGCGTGGACGTGGTGATCGACCAGGGCGGCAGCGTGGGCACCCGGGAGATGATGGACGCCGCGGCCGGCTGCCGGCTGTGGCAGATCGTGGGGACGGGCTTCGACCACTTCGACCTGGCCTATATCAAGACGAAGGGCATTCCCACGGCCAATACGCCCGGACAGTTCAGCGACGTGGCCCTGGCGGAGACGGCCATGATGTTCATCATCATGCTGTCACGGCGCTACCTGGAGGCGGCGGACAACTTCGCCGAGGGACGTTTCTACGACCCCATCGGATACGAACTGGAGAACCGGAACCTGGGCATCGTCGGGTTCGGCGCGAGCGGACAGGCCCTGGCCCGGCGGGCGAAGCCCTTCGGCATGCGGATCATGGGCATCGACGTGCGGGAGATCGAGCCCGAGGTGCTGGGCGACATCCGGCCGGACTTCATGGGTACGCCGGACGACCTGGACCGGGTCGTGGCGGAGAGCGACTTCCTCTCCCTGCACCTGCACCTGAACGACGAGACCCGCCATATCATCGACGCCCGGCGGCTGGCGCGCATGAAGCCGACGGCGAGCATCGTCAACGTGGCGCGGGGCGCCCTGGTGGACGAGGCGGCCCTGTACGAGGCGCTCGCCGCCGGCCGCATCGGCGGCGCCGGCCTGGACGCCTACGCCCAGGAGCCGCCGGACCCGACGCTGCCCGTGTACCGGCTGCCCAACGTGGTGGCCACGCCCCATATCGCGGGGGTGACGGACGGCACCGCCCGGCGCCGGGCCGCCGCGGCCGCGGAGAATACGGACCGGATCGCCCGGGGGCTCGAACCCCTGTATCGGATCGACCTGTGACCGCCCGTGCGGAAGCCGCCGCACCTTCCTCCATGACCGAAATGACCACCGCCGAAGCGATCGTACGGACCCTGGTCTCCCACGGTATCGATACGGTCTTCGGCCTCCCGGGCGTGCAGAACGACGCGCTGTACAACGCCTTCCACGACCATCGCGACCGGATCAGGGTCATCCACACCCGCCATGAACAGGGCGCGGCCTACATGGCCCTCGGGTACGCCCTGTCCACGGACCGGGCCGGCGTCTACAACGTGGTCCCCGGACCCGGGTTCCTCAACAGCACCGGCGCCCTTTGCACGGCCTACGCCACCAACGCGAAGGTCCTGTGCCTGACCGGCGAGATCCCTTCGAAGTTCATCGGCCGCGGCGTCGGCCAGCTGCACGAGATCAACGACCAGCTGCGTGTGCTCCGTTCGCTGACCAAGTGGTCCGCCCGCGTCACGGGACCGTCCGAGGCGCCCGGCCGGACGGCCGAGGCCCTGCGGCAGCTGCACGCGGGCAGGCCCCGCCCCGTGGGCCTGGAATGCCCCTGGGACGTGCTCGCGACCGAAGGCTCGGTGGGCCGCATTCCCGGTCCGCTGCCCGTGGCGCCCGACCCCGTCGACACGGACGCCCTCGAACAGGCCGCGCGCATCCTCGGACGGGCGGAGCGCCCCATGATCTTCGTGGGCCGCGGCGCCATGAACGTGTCCGAGGAGGTGCGGCGACTCGCCGAACTGCTCCAGGCGCCGGTCGTCAGCTACCGGACCGGCCGGGGCGTGCTGGACAGCCGCCACTATCTCAGTCTCACCAACCCGGCGGGACACAGCCTGTGGCCGAAAGTGGACGTCGCCCTGGCCGTGGGCTCCCGGCTGGAGATCCCCCAGCTCAACTGGGGCGTGGACGAGCGCCTGACCATCGTCCGCATCGACGCGGACCCGTCGGCCCACGGCCGGATCGCCATGCCGGACCTGCCCATCACGGCCCGGACCGAAGACGCCCTGCCCCTGCTTGTCCCCCTGGTCGAACGGCACAACCGGCCGCGCCCGTCCCGGAAGGCCGAAATGGAGGCGCTGAAGGAAGAAACGGCGGCCAGGCTCGCATCCGCCCTGGCACCCCAGGCCGCCTTTCTGCGCGTCATCCGCGAAGAACTGGGCGAGGACGGCATCTTCGTGGAGGAACTGACCCAGGTGGGCTACGCCAGCCGGCAGGTGATGCCGGCGTACCGGCCCTACACGTTCATTTCCACGGGCTACCAGGGCACCCTGGGCTGGGGCTTTCCCACGGCGCTGGGCGTCAAGGCCGCCCACCCGGACAGGCCCGTCCTCTCCGTGGCGGGCGACGGCGGGTTCATGTTCGCCGTGCAGGAGCTGGCCACCGCGGTGCAGCACGGCATCGGCCTGGTCACGCTCGTGTTCAACGACAATGCCTACGGGAATGTGAAGCGGATGCAGAAGGAGCTGTACGGCAACCGGGTCATCGCCTCCGACCTGCGGAATCCCGATTTCGTCCGGCTGGCCGAATCGTTCGGGGCCAGGGGGCTGCGCGCGCGCACGCCGGACGAACTGCGCGGGACGATCCGGGAAGGGTTCGATGGAGACGGTCCCGCCGTGGTGGAGATCCCCGTGGGCGAGATGCCGGACGCGGACCGGTTCAAGCGGGGTCCCAGGGTGAGAGGAGGGGGCCGGGACGCCTAGCGGACGGTCCGATTGCGCCATGCTCCTGATCCCCGAAGACAGCGGACTGCACCGGACGCTCCTGGACCTGGTGGAAAACCGGAAGATGGTCTTCCTCGCGGGACTGCCGGGCACCGGCAAGAGCCTGCTGCTGCAGCAACTGGCCGTCCTCGCCCACGGCCGCGGGCGGACGCCCCACCTGCTCCAGTGGGACGTCTGCAGGCTGCCGTTCTTGACAAACGACCGCGTGAAGGAACATTATCACGAGGAAGGCGGGATCACCCATGCCGGCGTGCGCAAGGCCGTCGGCATGTGGGCCCGGCGCGCCGTCGGGCGCTGGGCCGAGGCGCACCGGGACGGCCGGGACATCCTCATCGGCGAGGTCCCGATCATCGGCAACCGGCTGTCCGAACTGGTCCGCGGGGAGGCGGACCCCGTCGAGTCCCTGCTCGCGGACGGGGGGTCCGCCTACTTCGGCATACCGACGCCTTCGAGGCGGGTCAGGCGGCTCATCGAGGCGCAACGTAAGGAACGGAGCGCCGCCCCGCTGCACGAGCGGGAGAAGGGGGACGCGCAGCCCGGCATCATGTACGCGCTGTGGGAAGACCTGTGCGCGGTGGCGGTGCGGCTCGGCCTGATCGGCGAAGCGGAGAGGGAACGCAGGAAGGGCGAGTACGACCCGGACCTGTATGGCGACACCTACGCGGCCCTGCTCAGGCGCCGGCCCGCGGGCCGCATCGACCTGGACATCATGCTCTCCACCGAAGGCCGGTCGGTCTACGACCTTTCCGCCGGACAGAAGGACCTCGTCCCGTCGGCGGAGGAGGTGGAAGCCGCCGTCCGGGAGATGGAGGCACGGTATTCCCTTCCGGGCGCGCTGGAACGAAGCGTGGAACAATGGTATGAAGTGTAACGGAGGTCATTTATGAAGACAGCGCGGTTCGCCTGCAACGGCCAGGTCCTCGAGGCCGTATATGAAAACGGACAACTCATGGTGGGCACGGTCGCCTACGACCCGGAAGACGTCATGTTCCTGCCTCCGGTGGCCCATACGAGCAAGGCCATCGGGGTCGCGCTGGGGTACACGGAGCACGCGAAGGAGCTGAACCTGGACCTGCCCGAGGAGCCCATCCTCTTCAACAAGATGCCCCAGACCTTCATCGGACACCGGGCGAAGATCGTCGTCCCCCCGGAATTCGACTACCTGCACTACGAATGCGAACTGGTGGCCGTGATGGGCCGGCCGGCGCGGAAGGTGAAGGCCGGGCAGGCCCTGGACTACGTGGGCGGCTACACCATCGGGAACGACCTGACGATACGGGACTTCGTGAGCAACTACTTCAGGCCGCCGATCAAGGCCAAGGGATTCGATACCTTCGGCCCCCTCGGCCCCTTCCTGACCACGGCGGACGAAATCGACCCCGCGGACGTGCGCCTGCGTACGTACGTCAACGGGGAGCTCCGCCAGGAGGGCTGGTCGGGCGACCTGCGCCACAGCGTGGCCGAACTCATCGAGTACATCACCGCCTACATGACCCTGAACCCCGGGGACATGATCTGGTCGGGCACGCCGGAGGGCATCTCCCACATCCACGCGGGGGACCGGCTCCGGCTGGAAGTGGACGGACTGGGCGCCCTGGAGAACGACGTGGTGGCCCATCTCAAGGAGGACGCATCATAGCCAGCGGGACCCATCCGAACCAGGCGAAAGCGGAGGGGCACATCGCCCGGTTCCGCGAACAGGGCATCGGCCACCTCATCGGCGGTTCGCCCGCCCCGTCGGCCGGCGGCGAAACCTTCGAAAACGCCTCGCCCGTCGACAACGCCGTGCTCTGTACCGTGGCGAACGGCGGGCCGGAGGAGGTCGACGCCGCGGCGCGGGCGGCACAGGCGGCCTTCGAGGACTGGCGGGACGTCCCGGGGACGGAAAGGAAACGCCTGCTGCACCGGGTCGCCGGCCTGATCGAGGCGCACGGCGAAGAGATCGCCCTGCTGGAGACCTGCGACACGGGCCAGCCCATCCGGTTCATGTCCAAGGCCGCGGCGCGCGCCGCCGAGAACTTCCGGTTCTTCGCGGACCGCGCCGAGAGCGCGGCGGACGGACTGGCCCTGCCGGCGCCGGGGCACCTGAACTACACCCTGAGGCAACCGATCGGGCCGGTGGGTATCATCACGCCCTGGAACACGCCCTTCATGCTCAGCACGTGGAAGATGGCGCCCGCGCTCGCGGCGGGTTGCACCGTGGTCCACAAGCCGGCGGAGTGGAGCCCGGTCACGGCCATGCGCCTGGCCGAGCTGGTCCACGAGGCGGGCGTGCCGCCGGGCGTGGTCAACGTGGTCAACGGCATCGGCGAGACCACGGGCCGGGCGCTCACCGAGCATCCCGGCGTAAAGGCCATCGGCTTCGTGGGGGACACGCGGACGGGCCGCGCCATCATGCGCCAGGGCGCCGAGACCCTCAAGCGGGTGCACTTCGAACTGGGCGGCAAGAACCCGGTGGTCGTCTTCGCCGACGCCGACCTGGACAGGGCCCTGGACGCCACGGTATTCATGATCTACAGCCTCAACGGCGAGCGGTGCACCTCCGGCAGCCGGGTGCTGGTGGAACGGACGGTCTACGACGATTTCGTCGGCCGGCTCGCGGAACGGGTGAAGCGCATCCGCCCGGGCAACCCCTTCGACCCGGCCACGGAACTGGGCCCCCTGATCCACCCGCTGCACCTCGAGAAGGTCCTGGGCTACGTGGCCGCGGGACGGGAAGAAGGCGCCACGCTGATGGCCGGCGGCGCATGCCCGGAAGACGGGGCGGAGGGGAACTACTTCGAGGCCACGCTATTCGGGGACGCGGACCGGTCCATGCGCATCGCCCGGGAAGAGGTCTTCGGGCCCTTCCTCACCGCCATCCCCTTCGACACGGAGCAGGAAGCGCTGGAGGTCGCCAACGACGTGGACTACGGCCTGGCTGCCTACCTGTGGACCGGCGACGTCACCCGCGCCCACGCCTTCGCCCGGCGGCTCGACGCCGGCATGGTGTGGGTGAACTCGGAGAACGTGCGCCACCTGCCCACGCCCTTCGGCGGCATGAAGGCGAGCGGCATCGGCCGGGACGGCGGCGATTACAGCTTCGATTTCTACATGGAGACGAAAAACGTCGACGTCGCCCTCGCACGCCACCCGGTGCCGAAGCTGGGCAAGGGATGACGGACGCCTGAGCCCCACGGCGGGGCGCCTGAGCCCCATGGCGGGGCACGCCTGAGCCCCATGCCGGAGCGCACCTGAGACCCGGACTGTAGCGCGCCTGGAACCTATGCCGCGGCGCGCCTGAGCCCCATACCTCGGAAGAACCGCACGAGAGGACATGCCGTGCCCGTACCCGTTGCAAACACGTCCCCGCCCTTCAACATCGTCCGCGCCAGCCACGCGGTGTGGGGCGTGACCGACCTGGACTACGCGCGGGGATTCTATGTCGATCTGCTCGGATACGTATGCGAGGACGATACCGGCGATGCGCTCTACCTCCGCGGCATGGAGGAGCGCAACCACCACTCGCTGGTCCTCACGAAGGCGGACGAGCCCGTCGTGTACCGGATCGCCTTCAAGGTCGCCGGTGAAGCCGACCTGGACCGGGCCGAGGCCTTCTACGCTTCGGCCGGATGCCGGACGGCCTTCGTCGACCGGCACGCCCAGGGCCGCACGCTGCACGTGGACGATCCCTTCGGCATTCCCCTGGAGTTCTATCACGAAATGGAGCGGCGGGACCTGCTGCTGCAGGAGTACAACCGGTACCGGGGCGCCCATATCCAGCGCATCGACCATTTCAATCTTTTCTCGAACGACGTGAACGGGATGACGGCCTTCTACGCCGAGTCCCTGGGGTTCCGGCCGACGGAGGTGACCGCGGCGGATATAGAGGACGGGGATTCGGACCTCTGGGCCACGTGGCTGCACCGCCGGGGCGGCGTCCACGACATCGCCTTCACCAACGGCCTGGGACCGCGCCTGCACCACATCGGGGTCTACGTGCCCACGGCCATGGACATCATCCACTTCTGCGACCGCCTGGCCAGCTCGGAGCACCGCGACGCCTTCGAGCGGGGACCGGGACGCCACGGCATCTCGAACGCCTTCTTCCTGTACCTGTTCGACCGGGACGGCCACCGGATCGAACTGTTCACGGGGGACTACGTCACCGTCGACCCGGATCATCCCCCGCGGATATGGGACCTGAAGGACACGCGCAGGCAGACGCTGTGGGGACAGGCCGCCCCGCGGACCTGGTTCGAGCACGGCACCCCTTTTCACGGGGTCGATCCCCGGCCGTCGAAGCTTGAAGCCGCACCGGTCATCGCGCCGGAATAGGAAAGGAATCCACATGTCGATTTCCAGGGAAACAGGATTGGCCGAAGACTCGGTCCCGCCGGGGCAGCCCAGGCTGCTGCGGGCGCTGAGCGCGAGAACGGGCACGGCGCTGATCATCGGCGCGATCATCGGCTCGGGCATCTTCATGGTCCCGAGCTCAGTGGCGTCCCAGGTGGGATCGCCCACCTTGAGCCTCCTCGTCTGGATCATGGGCGGAGTACTCTCGCTGGCCGGCGCCCTGTGCTACGCCGAACTCGGTTCGGCCATCCCGAGGAGCGGGGGCACTTATGCCTTCCTCAAGCGGGCCTATAACACGGACCTGATCTCCTTCCTCTTCGGCTGGGCCTTCCTTTTCATCATCATCACCGGCGCCATGGGCGCGGTGGCTTCCGTGTTCGCCCGGTACGCCGGCGGGCTTTTCGGCATCGAGGACCCGTGGACCGAGCGCTGGATGGCCGTGGCCTGCATCCTCTTCCTGACGTTCATGAACAGCCTGGGCATCAAGGTCGGCGGCATGCTGCAGAACATCTTCGCCTTCATCAAGGTCGGCGCCGTGCTCGCCGTCATCCTGCTCGGGTTCTTCCTCGCGACGGGCACGGAGGTCGCCTGGACGCCGCTGGTGCAGGAACAGACCGGCGCCTCCCTGCTGGGCGGACTCAGCCTGGCCATGCTGGGGGTGCTTTTCGCCTACAACGGATGGTTTTTCGTGACCTTCGTCGCGTCCGAAGTCAAAAACCCGGAGCGGAGCATTCCCCGGGCCATCTTCTTCGGCCTCGCCATCGTGGCCACGGTCTACATCCTGGCCAACGTCGTGTACCTTTCGGTCCTGTCCTTCGAGGAACTGCAGACCTCCCGGCGGGTGGCCGCCGACACCCTGCAGGTCCTGGTCGGTCCATCCGGCGCGATGCTCATCTCGGCGGCGATCATGCTGACCTCATTCGGCACGGTCAACGCCCAGTTGATGGTGGCTCCCAGGGTCTACCACGCCATGGCCAACCACGGCGTATTCTTCAAGGCCTGCCAGTACGTGCATCCGCGGTTCCGCACGCCGGTCGTTTCCATCGTCATGCAGGGGGTGTGGGCGTCCATGTTCGCGCTGACCGGCACCTTCGTCCAGATCATCGGCTTCGCCATCTTCTTCAATTACGTGTTCCTCAGCCTCGCGGTGATCGGTCTCATCATACTCCGCTTCAAGGAACCGGGACTGCACCGGCCGTACCGGGTCTGGGGCTATCCCGTAACGCCCGTCCTGTTCCTGCTGATCTCCCTGGGCGTCCTGGTCAACGCCTTCATTACAGACTACACGCGTCCGTTGCTGGGCCTCCTGATCCTGGCCATCGGGCTTCCCTTTTACTTTCACTGGAAGAAACGCCAGGCGGCCGACGCGCCTGTCGTGGAATGAAACGGGGCCATGTCCAGACCCCACGTCATCTACATCCTGTCCGATGAGCACGCGGGCCAGGCCATGGGCCACGCGGGGGACCCCAACGTGCTGACCCCGAACATGGACCGCATGGCCGCGGAGGGCGCGAGCTTCGTGCGCGCCCGGGCCAACTGTCCCGTGTGCACCCCCTCGCGGGGCACCATATTCTCGGGCCGCCACGCCCACGCCGGACCGGTGCAGGGGTTCCACGACGTGTACAAGCCGGCGGCGCCGAGCACGGCCACCTCGTTGCGCGAGGCCGGCTACCATACGGCCTATTTCGGCAAGTGGCACTGCGGGACGGTGCGCGACCAGATCCCCCCCGCGGTGCGGAGCGATCCGGACTACTACGACCTGGAAGCGGCGCCGCGCACGCCGGAGTTCCACCGGGGCGGCTTCCAGGACTGGTACGGATTCGAGATGAACAACGCGCCGTTCAAGGGCTTCTACTACCGGGACGGCGAGATCGATCCGACGCCCATGCCGGGCTACCAGACCGACGCGCTGACCGACATGGCGCTCGCGTATATACAGGACTACGACCGGGAACAGCCGCTCTTTCTCGTCCTCAGCGTGGAGCCGCCCCACTGGCCCCTTGAAGCGCCGGACGCGTTCATGCGGTTCGATCCGGCATCGCTGAAGACCCGCCCCAATTTCGGCGCCGGCTCCGGTCTCCGCGAGCGGCTCGCGGCCTACTACGCCATGATCGAGAACCTGGACTGGAACATCGGCCGCCTGCTCGACGCGGTCGGCGGGACCGATGGCTTCCGGGACAACTCGGTGACGGTGTATTTCTCGGATCACGGCGACTTCATGGGGAGCCACGGCCAGATGGAGGACAAGGGGCATCCCCACGAAGAGTCCGTGCGGGTGCCCGTGGTCGTCCACGCCCCGGGGATCCTCGAGCCGCAAGGCGCGAGGACGGACCTGTTCAGCCTGGTGGACATGGCGCCGACGACCCTGGGCCTGGCCGGCGTGCCCGTCCCCGGACACATGCAGGGGACCGACTTCTCTCCGGTCTTGAGGGGGGAGGACTTCGACGGGCCGCGGGAGGCGCTCCTCGAGATGGTGGGCGCGCCGCGGGTGCATTTCGACTACGCCGACTGGCGGGGGCTGGTCACGGACCGGTGGAAGTACGCCTTCTACGAGACCGGCCACGAACTGCTCTTCGACCTGTGGGAAGATCCCTACGAAATGAACAACCTGGCGGACGGGAACCCGGCCGTCCTCCGCGATCTGCGCGCTCGTCTGCTCGACCTGCTGGATGGCGCGCGGGAACCGTATTTCGACGTGATCATGCGCCACGGCGTCCGTCCGGACGGACCCGCCCCGAACGTATCCCGGCGCAGGCGCGACGGCGTCGGCCCCTCCTGGGACGACCTGATACGCAACGCGTGACGCGGAGGAAGCCCGACCCATCGGAGGAAGCCTGACCGATAAATCTAAGCCCGACCATCGGTCGAGGCCCGACCATTCGGACATAGCCTGACCAATCGGACGAAACCCTACCCATCCAGGGAGATAGCCATGCTGGAACAGTTTCAACGCGACGGTTACATCTTCGTTCCGGACGTCTTCAGCGCCGAAGAAATGGACGCCGCGCTGGATGCCATGGAGCGCAATTTCTACGGCAAGCCCTATGCTTCGTGGCTCGAGGACTTCGAACGAGGCGAACAGGGGTCCGTGGGAGACGGGTTCACCACGAAGCAGGACGAGGTGATGGGACGGTCCCAGTTTCCCGTGGGCGATCCGGCCCTGGACCGGCTCATCGAGAACGAGCGGTATCTCGACCTGTACGAACTGTTCCTGGGCGACCGGCCGAGCTATTGCAACGCCCACCTCTTCATGCGGACGGGACCGGTGGACGAACGGTATCCCGACGAGTCCTGGAGCGGATACCACGTGGACCACAACACCAACTGCGTCCTCCCGCCGTCCACGGACGCGGGACGCTTCTCCTACGTCAACTCCGGCGTTTACCTCCATGACGTCACCGCCGACGGAGCGCCCATGCTGCTCGTGCCCGGTTCCCACGCCCGCGCGGCCGAGGTGTTCGGCGAGGGATGGGAAGAGGGCAACATGGCCGGCGTAAGCCACGTCCGCGACATCCGAAAGACCGGCCTCGCGGCGCCCGTCCCGGCCGTGGGCCCGCGGGGAAGCGCGCTCTTCTATTCCTCCTACCTGCTCCATTCGGCGCAGCCCTTCGCGAACCGCAAGAAACAGCGGGCCTTCTGGACGCTGTCCATGTGCCGCCGCGACGCCGACCGGTGGACCCGGTTCGCGAATCCATTCATCTACGGCGAGCGGGAATACATGCTCCCCTTCATCACCCGGACGACCCCGCGCGTCCGGTCGCTGTTCGGCTGGCCCGAGCCCGGCCACCCCTACTACACGGAACAGACCCTCGGCCTGCTCGCGCGGGCCTTTCCGGGGATCGATACGGGCCCTTACCGCGACGCGTTGTCCCGCGCATCATAACCTTGACAATGACGCGCTTCGGGCCTTATCCTGATTGTGCATGATCCGGTCCCCTTCAGGCTCCGGGGACGCGTCGACGCCGAGCGTTTCGGGAAGGCGGATCAAAGCCCTTTCCCGCCGCGCCGAACCCCCCTTGAACCATGTGCACCTACACCGGCCCCCATCCCATCCCCAGGATCGACATCCACACCCACATCCTGCCTGAAAAATGGCCCGACCTGCACAAGCGGTACGGGTACGGCGGATTCGTGGAACTGGACCACTACCGGCCGGGCTGCGCGCGCATGATGATCGACGGCAAGCAGTTCCGCGAGATCCAGGCCAACGCGTGGGACCCGCCGACCCGGATCGGGGAATGCGACGACGCCGGCGTGCGCGTCCAGGTCCTCTCCACCGTCCCGGTGATGTTCAGCTACTGGGCGCAGCCGGCGGACGCGCTGGACCTGTCCCGCATACTCAACGACCATATCGCCGGGGTGATCCACGCGTGGCCCCGGCGGTTCATCGGCCTGGGCACGGTGCCGATGCAGGCGCCCGAACTGGCCATCCGGGAAATGGAGCGGTGCGTCCGGGAACTGGGGCTGGCCGGGATCGAGATCGGGACCCACATCAACGGCAACAACCTGAGCGAGCCCCACCTTTTTCCCGTGTTCGAAGCGGCGGCCGAACTCGGCGCCGCGGTGTTCATCCATCCCTGGGACATCATGGGGCAGGAGACCATGGAGAAGTACTGGCTGCCGTGGCTGGTGGGCATGCCCGCCGAGACGTCCCGGGCGATCTGTTCCATGATCTTCGGCGGCGTTTTCGAACGCCTGCCGAAGCTGCGCGTGGCCTTTGCCCACGGCGGGGGGTCCTTTCCCGCGACCATCGGGCGGATCGATAATGGCTTTCAGACCCGTCCCGACCTGTGCGCGGTGGACAACGACGTGCTGCCCAGCCACTACCTGGGCAGGTTCTACCTGGATTCCATCGTCCACGACACCCGTATCCTGGACTACCTGATCGACCTCATCGGGCCGGACCACATCGCCCTGGGGTCGGACTATCCCTTCCCCCTGGGCGAAGCCGTGCCGGGCAGCATGATCGAATCCATGAGCCACCTGGACGATGACGTCAAATCCAGGCTGCTGTACCGTTCCGCCCTCGCCTGGCTCGACCTGGAGGCGGACCGGTTCTTCGATGGGAACAATTAGCCCATGGACGCCCTGACCGACCCGCGACGGAGCCCCGCCGAGCTGGACGCCAGGGACGATTTGTCGGCCTTCCGGCCGCGCTTTCACTTCCCCGGAACCGGAAACGGAGCGGAAACGGTCTACCTGGTGGGCCATTCGCTCGGACTCCAGCCGAAATCCGCCCGGGACTACGTGGACCGGGAGCTCGATGACTGGCGCAGGCTGGGCGTCGAAGGCCACTTCGAGGGGGAAAACCCCTGGATGCCCTACCACGAAGCGCTGGCGGGACCCCTGGCCCGCCTGGCCGGCGCCCTGCCCGGCGAGGTCGTGGCCATGAACTCCCTCACCGTGAACCTGCACCTGATGATGGTCTCCTTCTACCGTCCCACCCCGGAGAGAAACCGCATCCTCGTCGAGGGTTCGGCGTTCCCGTCGGACCAGTACGCCGTCGCCTCGCAGGCCGCCTGGCACGGGTACGACCCCGCCGGGAGCGTGATCGAACTGCGGCCCGCCGAGGGCGAGGAGACCGTCCGCACCGAGGACGTCGAGGACCTGCTCGAACGGGAGGGAAAGACCATCGCCCTGGTCTTGCTCGGCGGGGTGAACTACCTGACCGGCCAGGCCTTCGACATGGAACGGATCACCCGGGCGGCCCGCCGGCAGGGATGCGTCGTGGGGTTCGACCTCGCCCACGCCATGGGCAACCTGGAACTGCGTCTTCACGACTGGGACGTCGACTTCGCCGTCTGGTGTTCCTACAAGTACCTGAACGGCGGGCCCGGCTGCGTGGGCGGGTGCTTCGTCCACGACCGGCACGGCCGCCGGAAGGACCTGCCCCGGTTCGCCGGGTGGTGGGGGCACGCCAAGTCCACCCGGTTCCGGATGCCGCAGGCTTTCGAGGCGATCCCGGGGGCGGAAGGCTGGCAGCTCAGCAACCCGCCCATCCTCCCCCTGGCGGCCCTGCGCGCCTCGCTGGAACTCTTCGACGAGGCGGGCATGGACCGGCTGCGCGCGAAGAGCCGGGCGCTGACCGGGTACCTGGCGCACCTGCTCCGGACCCGCCTTGCGGACAGGCTGTCCATCATCTCGCCGGCGGACCCGGAACAGCGCGGGTGCCAGCTTTCGCTGAGGACGGGGCCGGAAGGACGGGACGTGCACAGGCATTTGTCGGAGCGCGGCATCTGGTGCGACTGGCGGGAGCCCGACGTGATCCGCGTCGCCCCCGTGCCGCTGTACAACCGTTTCGCGGACGTCCATCGTTTCGTGGAGGTCATGGCGGAGGGGATGGGACCGGCCGGCTGACCCTGTCCGTTCCGGGTCTTCTTCCCGCCCCGAACCCTTAGAGGGTGCCCATGCGTGTAAAGCGCGAGACCATAACCCTGGTAGGCGCGGGCCTTGCCGGATCCCTGCTGGCGGTCTTTCTCGCCCGCCGGGGATTCCGGGTCGAAGTGTACGAAAAGCGGCCCGACATCCGACGGGAATCGGCCGGAGCGGGCAGCGCCGGCCGGTCCATCAACCTGGCCATGTCCGTCCGCGGGCTCCATGCCCTGCACCAGGTAGGCCTGAAGGACGAAGTGCTGGGCATGGCGATACCCATGACGGGGCGGCTGATCCACCCCGTGGAAGGCGAACAGGTCCTCCAGCCCTACGGCCAGCGGGACGAAGAGGTCATCTATTCCGTCTCCCGGGGCGAACTGAACCGGGTCCTGGTGAGCGCGGCGGAGCGGCAGGACGGCGTACGGTTCCATTTCAACGCCCGGTGCACCGGGGTGGAGTTCCGGACCGGCGTGCTGTACATCCGCGACGACGCGACCAACCACGTCCACTCGCTCCGCCCGCGGCGGATCATCGGCGTGGACGGCGCCGCGTCGGCGATCCGGACCGCCATGATGAATGCGGGACGGTTCGACCTCTCCCAGCAGTACCTGACCCACGGATACAAGGAACTGACCATTCCCGCCGGACCGGACGGCGCATACAGGATGGCGCCCAACGCCCTGCACATCTGGCCGCGGGGGCTGTACATGCTGATCGCGCTGCCCAACCTGGACGGCAGCTTTACGTGCACCCTCTTCTTCCCCCACGAAGGCGAATACAGTTTCGACAGTCTCCTGGAGCCGGAGCAGGTGCTCGACTTCTTCGGCCGGCAGTTTCCCGACGCGACCGCCCTGATGCCCGACCTGGCCACCCTGTACCGCGGCAATCCCACGGGCTCCCTGGTCACGCTCAAGTGCTTCCCCTGGCACTACCGCGACCGGGTCCTGCTCCTCGGCGACGCCGCCCACGCCATCGTGCCCTTCTTCGGCCAGGGCATGAACTGCGCGTTCGAAGACTGCACCGTCCTAGACGAATGCATCGAGGCGTTCTGGCCGGACTGGGGGAAGGTGTTCGAGGCCTTCGGGCAGCGCAGGAAGGAGAACACGGACGCCATCGCCGACATGGCGCTGGCGAATTACGTCGAGATGCGCGACCTCGTGAGCGACCCCGGGTTTCAGTTGCGGCAGAAGGTGGGCTTCCTGTTGGAGCAGAAGTTCCCCGAAGTGTTCATCCCGCGGTATTCCATGGTGTCGTTCCACCGGTTCCCCTACAGCGAGGCCCTCCATCGCGGCGAGATCCAGGACGGCATCCTGCGGGAGCTCTGCGCGTCCGTCTCCTCGGAGGAGCAGGTCGACTGGAACCGGGCGGACCGCCTGGTCAGGGAGCGGCTCGGCGCCCACTGACCGAAGCAGGGAAGTCCGCGGAAGGAGGCCCTGCGGCGCGGCGCCCGGCGGCTTGACAGGCCATCCGGCCGGGTCTACATTGTATAGTACCTTACGCCGCGCACAGGCCGGGCGCTTCCATCTCCACGTCACCCATAGCCTACTCCGCGAAATGCACGTACTGAATTACATAGACGGCGAACTGCGCGAGCCGGCGGGCGGCGGCTACCTGGACAACGTCGATCCCGCCACGGCCGCCGTGCTGGGCCGGATCCCGGACTCGGACGCCCGGGACGTGGAAGAAGCCGTGCGCGCGGCGGAAGACGCCTTCCCCGCCTGGTCGTCGCTTTCCGCGCAGGATCGTTCCGGGCATCTCCTCCGCATCGCCGGCCTGATCGAGGAAAGGCGGGAGGAACTGGCCCTGGCGGAATCGGACGATACGGGCAAGCCGGTGACTCTGGCTGAGACCGTGGACATCCCCCGCGCCGCGAGCAACTTCCGGTTCTACGCCACGGCGGTCGAGCACTTCTCCAGCGAAGCCCACGCCATGGGGAAAGCCGCCTTCAACTACACCCTGCGGGCGCCCATCGGCATCGCCGGGTGCATTTCGCCCTGGAACCTGCCCCTCTACCTGCTGACGTGGAAGATCGCGCCGGCGCTGGCCGCCGGGAACTGCGTGATCGGAAAACCCTCGGAACTGACCCCGACGACCGCGTTCCTGCTGTCGGAGATCTGCATGGAGGCGGGGCTGCCGGCCGGCGTGCTGAACATCGTGCACGGCTACGGGCACAGGGCGGGAGCGGCGGTGGCGGACCATCCGCGCATCCCGGTCGTATCCTTCACCGGCGGGACGGAAACGGGCAGGAAGATCGCTGCCGCGGCCGCCCCCCACTTCAAGCGGGTCTCCCTCGAGCTGGGCGGAAAGAACCCGAACATCGTCTTCGCGGACTGTCCCTACGAGGATGCGCTGCAGACCGCCCTGCTGTCCTCCTTCTCCAACCAGGGCGAGATCTGCCTGTGCGGTCCGCGCATCTTCATCGAACGTCCCCTCTACGATACCTTTCGCGATGATTTCGTCGCGCGGACCCGGCAACTGACCGTGGGCGATCCCCGCTCCGCCGGCAGCCGGCTCGGCGCCGTCGTGTCCGAGGCCCACATGGAGAAGATCCTGTCCTACGTCGAACTGGCCGGGAAAGAAGGCGGACGGATCCTGTGCGGAGGCCACCGGGTGCGGGAGAACGGGCGCTGCCGGGATGGCTGGTTCGTGGCGCCCACGGTGATCGAAGGCCTGCCGCCGGACTGCCGGACCAACCAGGAGGAGATCTTCGGCCCCGTCGTGTCGCTCCTCCCCTTCGATAGCGAGGATGAAGCGATCGCCCAGGCCAACGGCACGCCCTACGGCCTCGCCGCCATGCTGTGGACCGGCAACCTGGGCCGGGCCCACCGCGTCGCGGAGCGGCTTCACGCCGGCATCATCTGGATCAACTGCTGGATGCTGCGGGACCTTCGCACGCCCTTTGGCGGCATGAAGCAGTCGGGGGTGGGCCGCGAAGGAGGATTCGAGGCCCTGCGGTTCTTCACGGAACCCAAGAACGTGTGCATAAAAATGTAGTGGAGGCAAAATTGCATCAGCAGTATGATTCCGACCGCGCGCCCGAACCGGTGGGACCCTATCCCCACGCCCGCCGCGTGGGCGACCTGCTGTTCCTGTCGGGGATCGGTCCCCGCGCCAGGGACCGGCGGTCCATCCCGGGCGTGACGCTGGGACCGGACGGCGAGGTCGCGTCCTACGATATCGAGGAACAGTGCCGCTCGGTCTTCCACAACGTCCGCTGCGTCCTCGAGGACGCGGGCAGCGCCTGGGAGAACCTGGTGGACATCACCGTGTACCTCACCGACATGGAAAAGGACTTCGCGGCGTTCAACCGGGTCTACCGCGAGTACTTCGGGGACAACCAGCCCTGTCGCACGACGGTGGGCGTTTCGCGCCTCCCCACCCCGATTGCCATCGAACTAAAATGCATCGCCACCATCTGAACCAGGAGGTACGACCATGGCGGTAACGGCACCCTTCAATTTCAAAGGCTGGATAGACGAGCACAGGCACCTGCTCAAGCCTCCGGTCGGCAACCAGTGCGTATATACGGAGGCGGAGGACTTCATCGTCATGGTCGTCGGCGGGCCGAACGCCCGCAAGGACTACCACTACAACGAGGGCGAGGAGTTCTTCTACCAGGTGGAAGGCGACATCGTACTGAAGATCATCGACGAAGGACAGCAGGTGGACGTCACGATCCGGGAAGGCGAGATCTTCCTGCTGCCGGCCGGCGTGCCCCATTCGCCCCAGCGGCCGGCGGACACCGTGGGCCTGGTCATGGAGACCAAGCGGAGGCGCGGGGAGATCGACGGGTTCATGTGGTTCTGCGAAAGCTGCGGGGAAAAGCTCTACGAGGAACGCTTCGAACTGGAGGACATCGTCAGCCAGCTCCCACCCGTCATGAACCGGTTCTTCGGCAGCGAGAAGAACCGTACCTGCAGGATCTGCGGCGCGGTCATGCCGGAACCGGAAGGCGGGTGATCGGGGGACAGGCTGCCATCGAAGACGGACCGCTGAAGGTTTCCGCGGGTTTTCGGGCCCTTTTCCGACTGAAAGGTTGAATGGCATCGAGGAGCGCGTTTTGAAGGTATCCGGCGTCCAATCGCGGAACGTTTCCGTGGGGGAACACGCCGGATCCGGGCAAAAACGCGCGCCTGGCCGGGTTCCTAAACAAAAAAAACCGGTAAAATGTTGACACGCCGCCGGTTTGTGCTTATCTTATGTTTAGTAATCGGGGATGCTTTCGGAAAGGGGTAGAGTATGGTACTCATTTACCGCGGATTCGAAGGCAACAGGGTGTTCAAGTGGAGCCGGGGGAAATCGGACCGGGTGACCGTGATGTTTCCGGCGAAACCGTTCTTCAACCGGTGCATCAGCCGCGTGCTGAACCAGACGCGCGCCGGGAAATCGGTCCTGGCCTGGGGAGACCCCGAAGGCCTGTCCCGCCTGGGACTTGCCCTGAACGAGCGTCACATACCGACCACGCCCTTCGGGGACCGGGGCATCGGCAACTGACCCGGGCGGTATACGCTCCGCTGGTATCACTCAGAATTCTACGCCCAACTGAAGGGTGTACTTGTTCGTGCGCTCGCCGGTTCCGCCCCGGGCGGTCCCGTATTCCCTGTCGTGGATCCATTCAATCGTTCCGAAGAGCGTGTCCTTCCAGAGGTCCACGGTGAGCACGGAGAGGTAACGAAGCGCAGGTATGCCCAGGCCCGCCGCCTCGGACGTGCCCTGGTACCCCAGCGTGAACGCTCCGCCCCGCCCCGCCAGTTCAAACCCATAGCCGGCTTCGAGCGACCAGGCCGCCGGCCGGGCGCCCCGGCCGCCCTGTCCGCCGAACGCCAGCACGCCCGGCGCGAACCGGCCCTGGGAGATCATGTACTCGGCGGCGAATTCGACGCCCTCGTAGTGAACGGCGGCGGCCACGGACCAGCCGGGCACCCGCTCATCGCTTTCATCCGGTGACTCTTCGCGATTCCCGTGGTCCGGCTCGCCGTGGTGTCCGAACACGCTTTCCTGGAAACCGGCCAGCGTGCCCAGGTCGTCGATGAACGACACGTTGAGGGCGATTTCGTCTTCCACGCCCACGTGCTTCTTGTAACCCACCGCGGCGCCGAAACCCGACCGGGGTTCGTCCGAGCGCTCGTCGTCGCCGTAGTAGCCGTATACGCTCCCCAGGAACTCGCCCAGCGAAACCCCCAGCAACAGGGACTTCTCCCTTTTGGATCCGTACTCGAAGGACAGCGGATCGACAATCGCCCCGGTCTCGAAGGGACCGATGCTGGCATCGTGCGCCGCGTGGACTTCGGCCAGCTCGAACATGGTGAAGGGCAGGAACTGTACGCCGCCCTTAAGCCACCACGTACCGTCGGGCGGACCGACTATGATGGTCCCCGTAAAGATCCCGATATCGTGGCCCTCCTGCTCTTCGTCGTGGTCTTCCTCGTGCTCGTGAATCCATCCGAACTCCGATCCGATCCATTCGTGGGGCTCGATCCCGATGCCCATTTCCAGCTGTTCCGCCGCCGTGGACGTGGCGCTTTCTCCCTCGGACGACTGCTTGCGCGAAACGGTAAACTCCGCCACGCCTCCGATTTCGATATGCCTGAGCAACGATTCCACGCGGGAATCGTCGTCGGCTTCCTGCCCGAACGCGGAGCCCGGGCACGACACCGCCGCCAATACCATGGAAAGGGCGAAAAAGAACGGGAAAGCGCTATTCAATAGATGAATCCCTTCCTGTGTTCTTCCGCTCGAGCGCAAACCGCTTCCGGTCCGGCGCGGGAGACAAACAACTTGCGACCGGACCGGACTCCGCCTTACCTTCAACGCGGACGACCGGTCACGACGCGGATCCGGCCGGACGTTCCGCCGCGGTCCGCTTTCATCGGCGCGTGATGTGAACCGGCAGGATATTTAGACGCGTCTAAATATATAGTTGCCCTGCGTATGCGTCAATAATTAGATAATGAAAAACCGCAGCGGCCGCACTGAACCGAACCCGGCGAGACCAGGCCGGAGAAACCCGCGGAGCCGCAACCGGTCCATGACCCACGAAATCGCCATAGGCCCCCATCGCATCAAGTCGCTCAGGCCGGGCATGCCGATCCTCACGCTGGCGCCCATGGCCGGCATCAGCAACTGGCCGTTCCGGCTGATCTGCGCGAAAATGGGCGCGCAGATGGTCGGCGTGGAATTCATCAACTGCAACGCCATTCTCCACAGGAACCCGAAGACGCTCCAGATGATGAACTTCTGCGACGCCGACATCTACCGCGATACCGGGATGTCCCTGCTCGCCGCCCAGATCTACGGGAACGACATCGGCCGCATGGTGGAAGGCGCGCAGGTCCTGGAGGAAAAAGGCGCGCAGATCATGGACATCAACTTCGGGTGCTCCGTACCCAAGATCCTGCGTTCCGACTCCGGCGCCGCCTTCCTCAAGGACATCGACCGCATGATGAACGCGGTGCGCAGCGTGGCCGACGCCGTCTCGATCCCGGTCATCATCAAGACGCGGCTGGGATGGGACCTCGACAACATCAGCATCCTGGAGGTGGTGAAACGCGCCGCGGAGTCCGGCGCCCACGCCGTGGCGGTGCACGCCCGCACCGTGGCCCAGAAGTTCAACGGGACCGCGGACTGGTCCTGGATCGCGCGCGCCGTGGAGGTCTCCCCCGTGCCGATCTTCGGGAACGGCGACGTGTTCACCTACCGGGACGCGGTGCGCATGGTGGAAGAGACCGGGTGCGCCGGCGTGATGATCGCCCGGGCCGCGCGGGACAACCCCTACATCTTCTCCGGCGACAGGATGCCGACGTTCTACGAGCGGGTCCGTCTCGCCCGGGATCACCTGGGCATGATGGTGGAGTACAAGGGGGAGAAGGTCGGGGTGATGGAAATGCGCAAGTTCTTCGCTTCCTACTTCAAGGGCTTTCCCAACGCTTCCCACCTGAGGACCAGCCTCGTCCAGGTGGACACGGTCACGCAGGCCCACCGGATTCTGGACGAGTGGGTTGAAGACTCGGATCGTCATTCGGATGATGCTTGATCACGCGGCCTTCTGAGAAATACACGACGCCCTCGGCGATGTTCGTGGCGTGATCGGCGAGCCGTTCGATGTGGCGGGATATGAAGATCAGCTGGAGCGTCTGGGGCACGGAACCGGAATCCTCCATCATGTAGGCCACCAGCTCCCGGAAGATCTCGTCCTGCAGCTGATTGACCGCTTCGTCCCTGGCGCAGACGTCCATGGCCAGTTGCTCGTCTCCGCGGACGAAGGCGTTGAGGCTGTCCTTGACCATGGACTGGGACAGGTCCGCCATGCGGGGCAGGTCGACGAGCGGTTTCAGGTCCGGCATGCCGGAGAGCTTCTTCGTCTTCTTGGCGATGTTGACCGCGATGTCGCCCATCCGTTCCAGGTCGATCGTGATCTTCATGCTGGCCGCGACGAAGCGAAGGTCCCGCGCGATGGGATGCTGGAGGGCCAGCAGCCGGATGCACTGGTCGTCGATCTCCAGTTCCATGGCGTCGATGGGGCCGTCCCCTCGAATGACCTGCTCGCACAGTTCGAGATCGCGCTCCACGAGCGCCGCGATCGCCCGGGCGATCTGTTCCTCGACCAGCGCCGCCATCCCGAGCAGGGCGGATTTCAGGTCTTCCAGCTGTTGTTGAAGTTGGGTTTCCATGGTGCCTTGTCCGGCCGGTGTCGCTGATCGCTATCCCGCGCGGCCCGTGACCGGCGGCGGCGCTATCCCGCGCGGGACGTGACCGGTGTCGCTGCTCGCTATCCCGCCCGGCCCGTGATGTAATCCTCCGTGCGCCGGTCCTTCGGCGTGGTGAACATCACGTCGGTCACGCCCATTTCCACCAGTTCGCCCCTGAGCATGAACCCGGTGTATTCGGACACGCGCGCCGCCTGCTGCATATTGTGCGTCACGATAACAATGGTGTAATCGTCCTTCAGATCAAGCATTAATTCCTCGATCCGGGACGTGGCGACCGGGTCCAGCGACGAACACGGCTCGTCCATCAGGAGCACCTCCGGTTCGACGGCGATCGCCCTCGCGATACAGAGCCGCTGCTGCTGTCCGGCGGAAAGCTTGAGGGCGCTTTCCTCGAGCTGATCCTGCACCTCGTCCCACAGCACGGCTCTGCGCAGGCACCGTTCCACGATCTCGTCGAGAAAATCCCCGGTCTTCACCCCATGGATCCGCGGGCCGTACGCCACGTTCTCGTAGACCGACTTGGGAAAGGGATTCGGCTGCTGGAAGACCATGCCCACGCGCCGGCGCAGGCGCGTCACGTCGACGTTCGGGCCGTAGATGTCTTCCCCGTTCATCCGGATCGATCCCGTCATGCGGGTCTGGGGAACCAGGTCGTTCATGCGGTTCATGAGGCGAAGCAGCGTCGTCTTCCCGCAGCCCGACGGACCGATGTACGCCGTGATGCCGTGCCGGTCGATGGACATGGAAACGTGGCGCAGCGCGGGGTTCTCGCCGTACCAGAAGGAAACGTCCTCGATGTCGATCACCGGGAGTTCCTGCACGATCTTCGGCGTGGGGGGCCCGTTTTCCGTCGTCATGGGTTGAAATCCCTGTGAGATGGGTGTGCCGGACGCGGTTCCGCCGGGCCTAGACGGCGGCCAGCGAGTATCGCCTTCTCAGCCGGGCGCGCAATCCGATCGCGGCGGCGTTCAACGCGACTACGACGACCAGGAGGAGCAGGGTGGACGTGTAGGCCATCGGCAGCGCGGCCTCACCGCCCGCCGGACGAAAACCGGTATCGAATATGTGATAGCCCAGGTGCATGAATTCCCGTTCCAGGTGCACGAAGGGCCATACGCCGTCCACGGGCAGTTCGGGCGCGAAGGCGACGGCCCCCGTGATCATCAGCGGCGCCACTGTGCCCGCCGCCCGGGCCACCGACAGGATAAGGCCCGTGAGCATGGAAGGCAGGACCACCGGCAGGACCACCCGCCACAGGGTCTCGAACCGCGTGGCCCCCACCGCGTGGGACGCCTCCCGGAGCTCCACTGGCACGGCGGCCAGGCCTTCCTCCACGGCCACGATGACCACGGGCAGCGTGAGTATCGCCAGGGTCAGCGAGCACCAGAGGATGCCGCCCCGGCCGAAGGTCGGTTCCGGCAGCGCCTCCGGGTAGAACGCCCGGTCCAGGGCGCCACCCAGAAAATACACGAAAAACCCGAGTCCGAAAACCCCGAAGACGATGGACGGCACCCCGGCCAGGCTGTTGACTGCGACCCGCACGGCGCCCAGCAGGGGGCCCGGCGTCCCGTATTCCCTCAGGTAGAAGGCCGCGAGCACGCCGAAGGGCATCACGACGACGGACATGACGATGACCATCACGGCGGTGCCGAAGAGGGCCGGGAAGACCCCGCCCCGGCTGTTCCCGTCGCGCGGGAACGTCCACAGGTAGGTCCACGCGCCCGACAGGTAGTGCCGGGCCCTGTCCCATGCGGTCATGTCATTGGGAACGTAGATACGCAGGACCTCGGACAGGGGCGCCGTGTATATCCGTCCGTCCGCGGATGACAGCTCGATGGACAGCGCCCGCTGCCTGCGCAGCCGCTCCAGTTCCGGCAACTGTGCCCGGTACGCGGACCATACCGCCTCGTGGCCTTCGGCTACGGTCCGTCCGTCGTCCAGGAAGGACGCCAGGAAGCCGTAGATATCCCCGCCCGCGTTATGCTCCACGACCACCGCCCGGGCAGGGGCGTCCCGCCGGATGACCTGGTCTTCCCGGAACGAGACATACCCGTCCGGGTAACGGTCCCGGTCTCCCGTCCTCACCCGGATCCGGTACGCCGCGCCTGGACTTTCGGCCTCGCCGGTCTGGCCGGCCGGGCTGGTGCGCCCGGTGCGCCCGGCCTCGCTGGCCGGGCCCGCACTGTCGACGTATTCGCGGGACACTTCCTGGCCCATTACGACGCGTCCGTCGCGCAGGACGTACCGGGTCAGTTCGTGCGGCAGGAAAAAACCGAGGCCGTTCACGGCGATCATCAGCATCAGGCCGGCGGCCAGCAGGAAAACCACGGCCAGGGTCCCTCCGGACAGCCAGAGCAGAGCATCGTCCCCGGTCCACTTCGATCGCATCGAATCTCCTCAGAACGCGGATGGCGCGGACGCCCGGTGCGCATACGGCCGCCTCAGCCTGCGCCGGACCAGCTCCGCCAGCGTATTGATCGTAAAGGTCGCGATGAGCAGCAGAAAAGCGGCAAAAAACATCACCTGGTACAGGCTTCCCCCCGGTACGGCATCCGGCAGCTCGAGGGCGACGCCGGCCGACAGGGCCCTGAACCCGGTGAAGGCGGACCAGTCCATGACCGGCACGTTCCCCGATACGAACAGGATGATCATGGTCTCGCCGATCGCCCTGCTGAATCCCAGCAGGACGGCGGACAGGATGCCGGAGCCCGCCGCGGGGAGGACGATGCGCGCCGCCGTCTGCCAGCGCGTGGCGCCCAGCGCCTGGGACCCCGCGATGTATGAAGGGGGAACCGCGGACAGCGCGTCCTCTGAGATCGTGAATATGATCGGAATCACGGCAAGGCCCATGACCATGCCCACGACGATCGCATTGCGCTGGGCGAAGTCCAGCCCCAGGGTATCTACGAACCGGGTCCCGGCCTGTAGATACCGGGCTTCCAGCATGGCACCGCATTCAAAGGCCAGCCAGCCGCCCGCCAGCACGGCGGCCACCAGCACCCAGAGTTCCATGCCCGGCCGGCGGACCGCCCGGACCGCCTGGACCGTCCATACCGTCCGGAACCACGCCGGCGCGTAGTGCCAGACCACAAAGGCGGCCGCCACGGCGCCGGAAATGAGCAGAGGCGCAAGGAAGAGGGCGGCGACGTGATCCGCCAGGAACGGCGCGAGCCAGATGCCGCCGATAAAGCCGAGCACGACGCTCGGGACCGCGGCCATGATTTCCACCAGGGGTTTCAGCTTCTCCTTCAGCGGCCCCGGCATGAACTGCGAGGCGTAAAGCGCGGCGAGCACTGAAAGGGGCACGGCGAAGAGCAGGGTGTACAGCGCGCCCTTCACGGTCCCGAAGACCAGCGGCAGGATGTTGTACGCGGGTTCGCTTCCTTCCGCGCCGGTCCCGCCGTCAAACAGCATCGGCGGCGAATAGAACAGCGGATGAATCACCCAGATGATCAGGATGAAAACGGACAGGATGGTCAGTACCAGGACGATGCCGCCCAGCGCGGCAAGGCGACCGAACAGCAGGTCCATCAGGCGGCGCCGGTCTATACGGCGTCCTCTGGCGCGATCGGTCATCCGGGATTCCTGGATCGGGAGTCGGTGGCGATGAGGGTATCGAGAGGAAAATAGGGGCGGGCCCGTACCGCGTCAACCCCGGCGGGCGAACGGGCAAATCAAAAGGCCCCGCGGCATGCACATCCGCAGGGCCTTCGTTTGCTCCCGTCTCCGAACGGTACGCTTCGAAGACGGGCGGGCTGGTCAATTTGTCGAATACGACCGTACTATTTCAGCAGGGTCATCTTCCGGTTGAAAACGTGGGCCGTCCGCCCATCCGAGGTCGCCTCGAAACGGTAGAAATACACGCCGCTCGAAAGATGCTGCGCGTCCCAGTGCTCCGAGTAGTACCCCGGAAGCCTGATATCGTTCACCACGGTCGCCACCCGCTGGCCCAGCAGGTTATATACCTCGATCTTGACGTGACTGGCGGAGGACACCGCGTAATCGATGTTCGTAGTCACATCGAAGGGGTTCGGACTGTTCTGTGACAGGCTGAATGCGTCGGGAACCACTATACCCGGCTCCTCCGGCGGAGTCGGCACAGGAGCCGGCGCGGTGCTGAAATAGCCCAGTTCCGCGAGGGCCGACCAGTTCGCCGCCCAGTTCTCCGTACCGAAGGCTCCCGCAAAATCAACGTCCGTAAAGAAGCCGCTGCTCCGGGGCTCTTCCATAAGCTTGGTGGCATCCCAGGCGGGGCTGTTGTTGCCGGGCCGCGGATCGAGGCCCCGGTTCCGGTTCCAGCTGATGCCCTGCAGCATCGGGTCCGTGATCCGGTTCGCGTTGCCCTCGTTGGCGAGCAGTTCCCTCGAGTGGAGATCGCCGCCCAGGTCGGCCGGCGTGGTGCCCGCGCCGAAAGCGCCCAGGATGTTGTACTGGAAGGCCAGGTCGCCGGCTTCGAGGCGCGCCTTGCTGTCCTGCGCGCTGCGGGACGGGTCCAGGTCCTCGATGGAAAGCATGAGCCCCTGGAACTCGGTGAAGATGCTGTTGAAATACATCCCGCCGGCATTGTCGCGGAAGATGATGCCGTTGTTGTCCTTGCCGCCCGTGGACGACGCGCCGCGGCCGATATAGGTCGCGTTCATGACCGTGGGACTCGCGTAAGGCCGTCCGTCCTCGGGGTCTGTGCCGCCGTCGTGCTCGCCGGCGTGGTCGCCGATGGCCGGGTCCTGGATCGAGAACCAGAACTGGTGCTCGCCCCGGAAGCCCTCGTCGTAGTCGAAGCTGTCGTCACCGGCGAAAGCCGAAATCAGGTAGCGTGTGTTGACCGTGCCGCCGAACCACTCGAACCCGTCGTCCTGGTTGTAGAACACCTCCACGTGCTCGATGGTCGTGCCGCGGCCCACGCCGCCCATGGTCAGCCCGTTGATCTCGTTGTTGGCGCCGATGTCGGTCCCTCCGTGGCGGATCGAAACGTAGCGGAAGACGCCCGAATTGTCGTCATCGTTCGGGTTTCTGCCGCCGCCGTATATGCCCCGCGGCTCCGTGCTCGCATCTATACCCTCGATGTTTCCCTCGCCCGTGGCCGTGTTGATGGACGCCCGGCCCAGGATGATGACACCGCCCCACAATCCGCGGGAAGCGGTGGGTGAGGAGAGCAGGATATCGTTGGGATCGTTCACGTCGTCGGCCTCGGCCGTGAAGATGATCGGATTCCTGGCGGTACCGTCAGCGAATATCTTGCCGCCCCGCGCTACGATCAGGGCCGAATCGTCACCGGAAGTACTCGTCGCCCTGCCCTTGATGACCGTACCGGGTTCGATGGTCAGGGTCTCGCCTTCTTCGACGAAGACCAGTCCCGAGAGAATGTACACGGAATCCGCGGAGAAGGTTACATTGCCCACGATGTCGGCATCGGTTACAACGCGCATGTTGCCCTCGACAACCACGTCTTCCTTCTCGCCCACGTAGCCCATCTGCGACAGGGCCGTCCATCCGGAAAGCCACAGGTCACGGCGGCTGAAAGCGCCCGTGTAACTCGTCTGCGTCAGCCGGCCGTCGGCATTGGGACTGAGCGTCGCCGGGATCTGCCATATCTTGCTTCCGTCCAGCGCCGGACTCGTGCTCATGGGCCGGGGGTCCAGGCCCTCGTCCCGGTTCCAGCTGATGCCCTGGAGCATGGGGTCCGCGATCCGGATCACGTTCGACACGTCGGCCAGGAGTTCTGCGGTATGCGGATCGCCGCCCAGGTCGGCCGGCGTGCTGCCCGCGCCGAAGGCTCCCAGGATGTTGTACTGGAAGGCCAGGTCGCCGGCTTCAAGACGCGCCTTGCTGTCCTGCGCGCTCTTCGAGGGATCCAGGTCCTCGATGGACAGCATGCGGCCCTTGAACTCGGTGAAGATGCTGTTGTAATACATCCCGCCCGCGTTGTCCCGGAAGATGATGCCGTTGTTGTCCTTGCCGCCCATGGCGCCCGCACCACGGCCTATATAGGTCGCGTTTACGATCACCGGACGGGCGTAGGGCGTGCCGTCCTCGGGGTCCGTGCCGCCGTCGTGCTCGCCGGCATGATCGCCGATGGCCGGGTCCTGGATCGAGAACCAGTACTGGTGCTCGCCCCGGAAGCCTTCGTCGTAGTCATAGGCGTCATCGCCCGCGAATGCGGACACCAGGTAGCGCGTGTTGACCGTGCCGCCGAACCACTCGAAGCCGTCGTCCTGGTTGAAAAAGACCTCCACGTGCTCGATGGTCGTGCCGCGGCCGACGCCGCCCATGGTCAACCCGTTGATCTCGTTGTCGGCGCCGATGACCGCGCCGCCGTGGCGGATCGATACGTAGCGGAAGACGCCCGAGTTGTCGTCATCGTCCGGGTTGCTGCCGCCGCCGTAGATACCGCGCGGTTCGGTCGTCGCGTCTATACCTTCTATATTGTTCAGGCCCGTGGCCGTGTTGATAGACGCCTTGCCCAGGATGATGACGCCGCCCCAGAGCCCGCGTGAAGCGGTGGGGGACGAGAGCAAGATGTCGTTTGGATCATCGACGTCGTCGGCCTCCGCCGTGAAGATGATGGGGTTCTCGGCCGTGCCGTTGGCGAAGATCTTGCCGCCCCGGGCCACGATCAGGGCCGTATCCTCGCCCTCCGCGCTCGTAGGCTTGCCCTTGATCACCGTGCCCGCCTCGATCGTCAGCGTCTCACCGTCTTCGACGAATACCAGGCCCGACAGCACGTACTCCGTGTCGGAAGTCAACGTGACGTTACCCACGATGTCGGCGTCGGTGATCAGACGCCTGCCGTCGTCGACCAGTTCGGTCTCGCCGATGTAGCCCAACTCGGACAGCGCGGTCCAGCCCTCGAGCCACAGGTCCCGGCGGCTGAAAGCGCCCGAGTAACTCGTCTGCGTCAGCCGGCCGTCGGCATTGGGCCGCAGAGAAGAGGGGATTTGCCATATCTTGCTTCCGTCCAGCGCCGGACTCGTGCTCATGGGCCGGGGGTCCAGGCCCTCGTCCCGGTTCCAGCTGATGCCCTGGAGCATGGGGTCCGCGATCCGGATCACGTTCGACGCGTCGGCAAGCAGCGCCGCCGTGTGGGCGTCGCCGCCCAGGGCACTGGCGGTGCTCCCCGCGCCGAAAGAACCCAGGATGTTGTACTGGAAAGCCAGGTCGCCCGCGTCCAGCCGCGCCTTGCTGTCCTGCGCGCCGCGGGTCGGGTCGAGGTCCTCGATGGACAGCATGTGGCCCTGGAACTCGGTGAAGATGCTGTTGTAGTACATCCCGCCCGCGTTGTCCCGGAAGATGATGCCGTTGTTGTCCTTGCCGCCCATGGACGCCGCGCCGCGGCCGATGTAGGTCGCGTTTACGATCACCGGACGGGCGTAGGGCGTGCCGTCTTCGGGGTCCGTGCCGCCGTCGTGCTCGCCGGCGTGGTCGCCGATGGACGGATCCTGGATCGAGAACCAGAACTGGTGCTCGCCCCGGAAGCCTTCGTCGTAATCGAAGCTGTCGTCCCCGGCAAAGGCCGAGACCAGGTAGCGCGTGTTCACCGTGCCGCCGAACCACTCGAAGCCATCGTCCTGGTTGTAGAAGACTTCCACGTGCTCGATGGTGGTGCCGCGGCCCACGCCGCCCATGGTCAGGCCGTTGATCTCGTTGTCGGCGCCGATGACCGCGCCGCCGTGGCGGATCGACACGTAGCGGAAGACACCCGAGTTGTCGTCATCGTCCGGGTTGCTGCCGCCGCCGTAGATGCCGCGTGGTTCGGTCGTCGCGTCTATACCTTCTATATTGTTTATGCCCGTAGCCGTGTTGATCGAAGCCCGGCCCAGGATGATGACGCCGCCCCACAGGCCGCGGGAAGCGGTGGGGGACGACAACAGGATGTCACTCGGATCGTCGACGTCGTCGGCTTCGGCCGTGAAGATGATGGGGTTCCCGGCTGTGCCGTTGGCGAAGATCTTGCCGCCCCGGGCTACGATCAGGGCCGTGTCCTCGCCGTCGGTGGTCGTGGGACGGGCCTTGATCACCGTACCGGCCTCGATCGTCAGCGTCTCGCCGTCTTCGACGAAGACCAGGCCGGACAGCAGGTAGGTATTATTCGAGGTAAAGGATACGTTGCCGACCATGTCGGCGTCGGTGATGGTTACGGGATCGGTGGGTGACTGTGCTTCTGCGAGGACTGGAAAAATGAACGGAACAGCAATTATGGCGATGGAAATCCACCGAAACATACCCCCTCCTTATAGGGCTTGCGGTTATGTGGCGACAATGAATGCATAATCGTCCTCGCGGGGCGGCCGGGCGGCCGGGCGGCCGCGGCTATATCCCGTACGAGAAACCGAAGGAGAACGTCCGCCCCCGCTTGTACAGGCTGCGGACGAACTGTTCGTTGTTGAACGGATGGACCTTCTTGATGTCCGGATCCAGCAGGTTCTTGGCGGAGAACTTCAGGGTTACGCGGTCCCAAAGCCGCTGCGACCCCGTGATGTCCAGCATGCCCGCGGGCTGCTCGAAGGCGTTGGGCGTCCCGCCCGTGCTCACCTCGGACAGCCGTTCGCCGAACACGTTGTAATGGAGGCTGACCAGCGTGCCGGTATCCGGGTTGTCGTACATGGCGTCGATATTGACCACGTAGGGCGACTGTCCCTGCAGCTTGCGGGTATCCCCCGCATTGGGATCGAGCGCCCGGATGACGGCGAGTTCCGACGGCGCGACGTCCACCTGGGACCTGACCAGGGACAGGTTGCCGCCGAGCTGGAAGTTGCTCAGGGACGGATGGAGCTGGTCGAGGCGTGTCCGGTACTCCAGTTCCAGCCCGGTAACGAACGCCCGGTCCACGTTCTGAAACTGTATTTCGCCGTTGGTCGTCACGATCACGCGCTCGATCGGGTTCTCGAACTTCTTGTAGAAGTAGCTGACCGCGTAGATCTCGCCGGGACGGGTGAACCACTCCCAGCGGAAATCGTAGTTGTCGATCAACGTGCGTTTCAGCTCGCTGTTCCCGACGAAAATAAAGTCGCCGACGAAGAGGAAGGAGGCGAACGGCGCGAGTTCACGGAAGGAGGGCCGCGCGAGGGTCCGGCTGTACGCGCCGCGGACATTCATGTTGTCCCCGACCTGGTACACGGAATTGACCGACGGCAGCCAGTCCTTTTCGTCCAGATTGCCCGGGGCGAGGGAAGCGTCGTGGCTGGCCACGTCCAGCAGGGTGGACTCGTACCGCGCGCCGCCGGTGATCTTGAACCGCCTGGTGAGCGGCAGGTCCAGCATCACGTAACCGGCCCGGATCTCCTGGTCGCCGTCGTAGTTGTTCTTCAGGTCGGAGTCTTCGGACACGAAGTTCCCGAACCGGGTGAACCCGGGCGTGTCCTGCAACGCGTCGGGCAGGATACCCGTGCGCTGCGAGGAGAAGAAGACCACCGGGTCGTTCCGGTACAGCAGGTTGTCCTGCCGGAAGGAGAAGCGCCTTTCCCTGAACGTGTGGTCCTTGTCGAGGTATGCGCCGCCGAACTTGAGACGAGCGGTCAACCCGGACCACTGGTTGAAGGGCAGCGTCACGTCCATCTTGAAATCCCGGTTGGATTCCTCCAGGTTCCGGAAGTAACGGGTCGGCGCCGCGTAATTGGACAGGGCGATCGTATAGCTGTCGATATCCGGCGCGCCTTCGCCCGCCGCGTCCTCTGTCTGGAACTCGTTGGTGAAGTAGCGAAGGTCCGGCTCGTCCTGCGTGGACCGGATGAAGGCGCCGGTCCACTCGATTTCCATGTTGGATACGGCCGGGAAGACGTGCTTGCCGCGGAACTGCAGCGACCGCATCTCGCGCTCGATGAAGGAGAGCACGCGGGTCTCGTAACGCACGTTCTCTCCAGGCAACGAAGAAGGCCAGGCGCCGGTCTGGAACCGCGACTGCTTCTCGCCGCTGCGGTTGTAGAGCACGTTCGCACCGATTTCGTGGGTGATGCTCGGACGGTAGGTGGCGTTCACCAGTCCGCCCCAGAGCACCTCCTCCGAACCGCTCATGTCCGTCGCGAAACGCTCCTGGTTAAGCCCTTCGGACTCCCGGGATACGCGCTTCCAGATACCGGACGCGCCGTTGTCGTACGCCGAGATGTTCCGGCTGTAGCTGACGCTTCCCAGCAAGCCGAAGGGCCGATCGAAGACCGTGGTCTGGTTCCCCATGGAGAACGCGTAGCTCTGGCCGAGCCCGCCTTCGATGAGGGTCGGCGTCATCGTCTTGTCGGAGAACGACTTGGAGTACAGGTCCAGCAGCTGCGCGGCTTCCGGGTCCCGGAGCGCGCTGGTAATGCTGGGTATCTCCACGTCGGCGTTCCGCAGGGGCAGGGGGATGTCCCGGGTGCCGTCGTCGAATCCCAGGAAATCGTATTCGCCGCCGTCGTAGCTCAGCATGTCCTTGAAGGTAGACTGGGTATTGTACTTCGTGGACGAGGAGAAGGACATGGTGAAGGATTCAGGAAGCGACTTGGTCTTCACGTTGACGCTGCCGCCGGTGAAGTTGCCGGGCTTGTCGGGCGTGAAGGTCTTTTCCGTGGTGATGTTGTCCAGCAGGTTCGTCGCGAAGATGTCCATCTGGACCGACTTGCTGTTGGGATCGGTATTCGGCAGGGACGTGCCGTTGAGCTGCGCGGTGCTGTAGCGTTCGCCCAGGCCGCGGATATAGACGTACTTCCCGTCCACCACCGACGCGCCGGTAACGCGGGTCATGGCCGCCGCCACGTCGCCCTGGGCGCCCCTGGAGATATCCTCGGCGCTGATGGCGTCGCTGATGGACAGGGCGTTCTGGCGGCGCTTCAACAGGGCCGCTTCCGTATTCTCGAGGGACCGGGCCGTCACTTCCACCACGTCCGCCACGATGAGCTCCTGTTCGACGACAATGTCGATCCTGCTCACCTGGCCGGGGTCGACCCGGATCTCGGTAATCCGCTTCTGCGCGTACCCGATCATGGAAACCATGACCGAGTGCTGGCCGGCGGGTACGTTGCGGATCAGGTAGGTTCCTTCGAGATCGGCCATCGCGCCAAGCTCGAGTCCCACCACCCGCACCGTGGCGCCGATCAGGGGATCGCCCGTCTCCGCGTCGACGACCGTACCCGATATGCGGCCGGCGGCCTGCTGTGCGCGGACCTCCGCCGCCGTGCCCGCCAGGATGGCCAGCGCGGCTGCCGCGGCGAGCAGCGGTCTGACCAGCCAACCTGTCTCAAGCTTCGAAATTCGGTTTCCGGACCTCCGGTGAACTTTCGCCATTCAACGACTCCCTTCGGTTTTAAGAGATGACCCACCCGCCGGCGTGTCTTGGCTGTATGTCTTTCGGCGCATGTTCTTCGCTGTTCATTCAGCGTGTCCCGCAACGTGTCCCGTGTTCGGTCTGTAATTCAGATCACCAGCATTATAAACGGACTGTTTGACGATTCTGTTACGAACTGTGTACGGGGCCATGACATCGTATTTTTTTCTGTATCTGCCCTGCTTCCCACGCGTTTCTTCCGGCCATTCGTCCGTTATCGTGACTTCTTCTCGTTTTTGAAAGGGCATCCGATCGTCTGCGGCTCATGATAACGATGCCGGATGACAAATCCATGACGGCGCGATGACATTATGATTTATGTTCGCAATTGCGTTATCGCGTGGCCGGCGGGGTAAAGACGGCTTGACAAAATCGCCTCCCGTCCTGCTTAATTGTTTACCCGGACCCGGGGCGGTACCTTTCTGGTCCGTTCCGGTCTGGTCGGCCCGTGCTGGTCCGTGCTGGTCCGTTCCGCCGACGTTCCGAACGGCATGTCATTGCGGTGACGCGCGCGCCTGACCGCTACGTGCCGTAAACCATTCCTGATCGAGGTGACCAGTCATGTCTTCCGCAAACGGGAAAAGCGCCAGGACCGCCACGGTCCGTACCATCGCCTCGAAGCGGGCCGGCCGCCGGTTCACCCGCAAGCCCCGGCCGTCCGAGGCCCCGCTGGTGACGGACTACTGGCGCCCGGAGCACTTCTTCAACCGGGAACTGAGCTGGATGGAGTTCAACGCCCGGGTGCTGGAGGAAGCCCTCGACCCGACGGTCCCCCTGCTGGAACGGGTGAAGTTCCTGGCCATTTTCAGCACCAACCTGGACGAGTTCTTCATGATCCGCGTCGCCGGCGTCAAAAGACAGATCGACGCGCAGATCCAGTCCACGCGGACGGCGGACGGCCTGAGTCCCCGGGAGGTCATGACCGCCCTTTCGGCCCGGATGCACGAGCTGGTCAACAAGCAGCACGGCCTGTTCATCAACGAGATCTTCCCGCAGCTCACCGAGCAGGGCATCGACATACTCAAGCCCGAGCAGCTCAGCCCTTCGCAGAAGGCCCACCTGGACGAGTACTTCCGGAAGACCATCCTGCCCGTGGTGACCCCGCTGGCGGTGGACCCCGGCCATCCGTTTCCCTACCTGGCCAACGGCACGCTCTGTCTCGTGGCCGAGATACGCAAGATCCAGAAGTCCGTCTTCCCCCATACCAATCTATCGGTCATCCACCTGCCCACCTCGGTCATGCCGCGGTTCCTCGAGCTCCCGTCCGAAAACGGCCGGCAGGCGTTCTTCATGCTGGAGGACGTCATCCTCATGAACCTCGACCTGTTCTACAACGGCTACGAGGTGCTGAACTGTGCGTCGATCCGCGTGACGCGGGACGCCGACGTGGATTACGAGGAGGAAGGCGCGGAGGACCTGCTGACGGTCATCGAGGAGGGCATCAGGGGCCGGCGCAACGGGGCCGCCGTCCGGCTGCAGTACGACCCGGAACTGTCCACCCGCATCCTGGACATCCTGGTGGAGGAGCTGGAACTGGAGCCGGAGGACCTGTACCCCACGGAGGGCTTCACCGCCTTTTCCGACCTCATCGAGTTCTACGACGCCATCGACCGGCCGGACCTCATGGACGAACCCTTCCCGCCCCAGCCGGCGACGTCCTTCGAAGGGGCGCCTTCCATCTGGGACGCCATAAAGAAGGAAGACATCCTGCTGCACCACCCCTTCCATCAGTTCAACGCGGTGGTCCGCTTCGTTTCGGAGGCCGCGGTGGACCCCCACGTGCTGGCCATCAAGATGACCCTGTACCGCGTCAGCGCCAATTCGCCCATTACGCGGGCGCTGACCCGGGCGGCGGAGAACGGCAAGGAAGTATCGGTGCTGCTGGAACTGAAGGCCCGGTTCGACGAGGCGGCGAACATCCAGTGGGCGAGGCAGCTCGAGGAGGCGGGGGCCCATGTGATCTACGGCATTCCCGGCATCAAGGTCCACTGCAAGGCCTGCCTGGTCGTCCGCCGCGAAGGCGAGACGATCCACCGCTACTGTCACCTGGGCACGGGGAACTACAACGACAAGACGGCGCGGATATACGCCGACTTCGGCCTGTTCACGGACAAGGAGGAGTTCGGGGAGGACGTGACGCAGCTGTTCAACCTGCTGACCGGCTACGCGCTGCCCACGCGCTTCCACCACCTCATCCTCTCCCCCACGTCCATGCGGGAGGACATGGTGAAGCGGCTGCGGCGGGAAAGCGAGCGGGCCCGGGAAGGGAAGCCGGCTGTCGTAATCGCCAAGATCAATTCGCTCGTCGACCCGGACATGATCGTCGAGCTGTACCAGGCGTCGCAGGCCGGCGTGCAGATCCAGCTGATCATCCGCGGCATATGCTGCCTGAGGCCGGGCATCCCGGGCCTGAGTGAGAACATCAGCGTCATCAGCATCGTCGACCGGTTTCTCGAGCACGTCCGCCTGTTCTATTTCTACAACGACGGGAATCCGGAGTATTATTTCTCCAGCGCGGACTGGATGGACAGGAACCTCAACCGGCGCGTCGAGGTGTCCTTTCCGGTCCTGGACCGGGCGCTCCAGGCGGAACTGTGGGCGTATCTGAAGATCCAGTTGAAGGACAACGTGAAGGCGCGGGAATTGCAGCCGGACGGGACGTACCGGTACGTGAAGAAGGCGGGAAGGCGATTGCAGTCTCAGCGGGAATTGTACGAGCTGGCCTGTGAAACGGTGCGGGTAAACAGCGGCGCGAAACGGGCCCGCACGCCGCGTGCGCGCGGTTCCTGAGGGGGCGAGGTCCTGAGGGGGCGGTTCCTGAGGGGGCGGGCTCCCGAGGGGGCGGGTTCCCGAGAGGGCGAGGTCCTGAGGGGGCGGGTTCTTGCCAATGGGCGGGCTCTTGCCTGCCGTCCCGCGGTTATGGAAAGCAAGCGGCTTACCGGCTACTCCGGGTCTCCCACCCCGATCTCCTCTGCCGTCAATCCCGTAAGCTGCTCCAATTTTGCAACGAACTGCCTGTCCATTCCCCCATCGATCGATAAAGGTACCACGTGCAGGTACTCCTCACCCTCGACGACCAGTCCGGAATCCTCGAAACTGCTTTCCGAATAAGCCACTCTCAGGCCCTTGATCGTATCAAGCGGAACAACCCAGTCCTGACGTGCGCCATCTACGGTCTCATAGATCATCACAGCGTCTTCGGTCAGTATATAAAGATCGTCCAGCATATCGATGAGACCGGTTGAGTACAGGTAAACGACCCGATCCTCATCGGCCAGCAACCCGGACTCCGTGAGTATTCGCTGGTGACGAGGGCTGACTTCTTCCCACGTAACCACGCCCGCGGGCGGCCCCAATATCCCGATCAACACCAATCCAAGGAACCCGATCAAGACGAGGATGCCGGCGCCGATTCCCACGCGCCGTATTAACGATGGTCCGGCCGGTTCGTCCCCTTGCCCGGTTTCGGCGCGCCTGAACCGGTGATATGCGAACGTACCCCGGACGGCATTCACCCACATCAGCGTGAGCGTCAGTGAAACCAGAAACCCGCTCGTTTGCATGTACATGATTCGAGACGACAGGTTGTTCACTACGAAAAACACCAGTCCGAATACCGTCGCGGCCCGGCTTTTCCGGTATTGGATGAACCATGCCACGACGAGCAGAATACCGGCATCGATAAAAGACCATGCATCGAAACCAAGCAGCCTGTTGCCCGTGATCATGCCGAAAAGGATGATGATCGTCGAAACGCCAACGGAAATCAGGGCTGCCCAGACACCCCCCCGGGAAGCCTTGACCGCGGATTCCGTATCTTTAATGTTCGGCCAGAACCAATTGAACTTCGACTTGCTGGTTTCCTGTCCGGATGGCTGATTCATACAGGTTGACGCAACTGGGAAGACGCTTTTCGAGGTGGGAGAAGACGGAAGGAAAGAACTTCAGACTATATACATATACACACAGGCGGACCAGGGCGTTCATGGATTCCCCGGTCCGCCTGTTTTACGTGTTGCCGGTCCGCTATCCTCCGATACGAGCCGCCGCCCTCTTGATGAGAACGGTCACTACGCCGGAGTACAGCACCGTGCTTACCGGATCTATGATAGCATCCAGGTGGCCGCCGATGGCCGGGATATTGCCCAGCACGTCCATGCCCGCGGCGGCGCCGACGGCGATTGTAACCGCCAGGTACCCCGTCGCGTCTTCCGCGTCAACGGAAATGTGCCCATGGAGCAGGCCGAGGATCACGAGCACCAGTCCGACTACCGTAGCCGGCAGCAGCAGACCTGGAACCAGTCCTTCGTGCAAGGCTAAAATAACCGCGAGAAGCACGACTATCCGTGATGCCATGTATCTAACCTCCTGATTCGATTTCTACGACGCGCTGCTAGAGTATTCCGGAAGCGGGGACACCGCGGTCAGCTCGCCGCGGTTCCGCCGGATTGGGATCGTCAACCTTTGAGCCGGTTTACCGTCCGCATGATCAGGATGGAAACCACGCTGGCGTACAGGGCCGAACTCGCCGGATCGAGTATGGCGTCCAGGGTCGCACCGATGCCAGGTATGTTGCTCAACACGTCCGCACCGGCCGCGGCGCCGACCGCGATGGTCACGACGAGGTAGTCCGTCGCGTTCTCCGCGTCGACTCCCGTGAAGCCGTAGACGATGCCCAGTACGACGATTGCGAGCATCATGATACCACCATCGGCCATCATGCCACCCGCAACTCCCTGAATAATCGCCAGAAGGGCGATCAATCCCACGATAACTCTGGTTAGCATGTCTGCCTCCTAGAGGAGAAAAATTGTGTCACGGGCTGCGCGAAAGCGCACCTGTGACGGGACACGACGGCGAGACGAACTTGCGTCGAGTTACGCACAGTAAGCCGCACCTGTCACTAACTTCCAACGAACCGGTTCAGTCAGACGCGCGCGTCCGCGTGTCATAGACTGCCTTCAGAAGCCTGGTCGGAGTCCTGCGGAATCGGGCCTGTTTCCCCGATGGTCCTATTGCGTTTTTTGGATTATGTATCCAATAAATACCGGTGGAATGGGACTGTCAAGAATAATCGTGTCTGAATACTCAAAAAACACGAAACAATTCGGGCCGGTGGGCGTTCCGGCGGGCGGGCCGGTGGGAGATCAAGTGGTTGGGCCGGGCGGGCCGGTGGGTGAGGCGGCGGGCGGGCCAGGCGGGCCAGGCGGGCCGGTGGCAACTCAAGTGGTTGGGCCGGGTGGGCCGGGCGAACCGGGCGGGCCAGGCGGGCCGGAGGATTCATCACCTGGGTGATCCCGGGAGGCGGAAGACGCGAGGGGCGGCTCCGCGCCTGTAGATTCCGCGCCCGTGGATTCCGCGCCCGTCGGCTCCGCGCCCGTGGACTCCGCGCCCGTCGATTCCGCGCCCGTCCACACGGGCAGAGAGAGGTAGAACGTCGCGCCTTCGCCGAGCCTGCTCTCGACCCACGCCTTGCCATTGAGCAGTTCCATGGTGTGCCGGACGATCGCGAGGCCCAGGCCGGTCCCGCCCAGTTCCCTGGACCGCGCCCGGTCCACCCGGAAGAAGCGCTCGAAGATCCGCGGGAGCGCTTCGGAAGGAATGCCCGGTCCCGTGTCGGCGACCGACAGGATGATTTCGTCGTCCCTTTCCACGGTGCCGATGGTGATCGATCCGCCTTTCTCCGTGTATTTCACGGCGTTGTCCACCAGGTTGGACAGGGCCCGCTCCATGAGTTCGGGGTCTCCGCGCGCCGGCCGGTCCGTTTCGAACCGCAACGAGAGCACGAGCTGCTTGCCTTCGATCTGCTTCGCGAAGATCTCGGCGACCCGCTCCGAAATGCGGTCCAGGCGGCATGCCGTGAATTCGACCTCGTACCGGCCCGATTCTATCCTGGACAGCTGCAGCAGGTCCTCGACCAGCGCCTGAAGCCGGTCGGCATGGTGCCGGATGGACGTCATGAACCGGCGCTGCGCGGCGGAGTCGTCCATGGCGCCGTCCAGCAGCGTCTCCACGTAGCCCTTGATGGAGGTCAGGGGCGTCCGCAGCTCGTGGGACACGTTGGCCACGAAGTCCTTCCGGACCTGCTCGAGGCGGCGCAGTTCGGTCACGTCGTGGAACACGGCGACGACGCCGTGCAGCCGCTCGCCGATGCGTATGGGGGTCAGATGCACATGGAAGATGCGCTGGCTCCACTCCAGCGTCAGGTCGAACACGGCGTCCTCGCGCAGGGACGGAGCCGAATCGATCGCGGCGTCCACGACGCTTTGCAGGTCGTGGTTGCGGACCACCTCGATGGGCCGCTTGTTCAGGCACCACGCGTCCACGTCCATCATGCGCTTGAAGGCCGGGTTGACCATCAGGATACGTCCTTCGGCGGAGGTCACCATCACGCCTTCCGTCATGCCGGAAAGTACCGCTTCGAGCTGGGCGTTCTCTTCCCGGATCCGCGAGAGCCTCTCCTTCGACTGCGCGGCCATTTCGTTCAGGGCGGCGGCCAGGGAGGACAGCTCGACGTGCGTCGGCGCGGAGGCCGTGACCGCGAAATCGCCGGCGGCCTGGCGCCGGGCGACCTCCGTCATACGTTCGATCGGACGGGATACCAGCCGCTCCGTGCCCCAGCTCAGCACGAAGCTCAACACGAGGCCGATGCCGAGGGCCGCGAGCACGATCTTCCATATGTGGGACTCGATCCACCGGAACTGCTGCAGCGGCAGCGCGACCCGCACGACGCCCCGTGCCTGCTCGGTCCGGAAGGGGACGGCCACGTAGGCCATGTCGGTTTCCAGCGTGTTGCTGTAGCGTATGCTGTTCCCGGTGCCCGACGCGACGGCTTCCAGGATTTCGGGCCGGTCGCCGTGGTTCTCCATGAGGGGAACGGCGGAAAGGGGAATGGACGAATCGCCGGCCACGACGCCGTCGTCGGTCACCACCGTCACGCGGGCGCCGCACTGCTCGCCCAGGCGGTCGGCGATCGGATCGATGGTCTCGGGAGCCAGCGAAGGAAGGGGCGCGTTTTCGAGGTAGGACTGGATCAGGCGCGCGTCATGGAGCAACTGCTGGCGGGTATGTCCGCTCACGTCGTCGCGCAGGGAGGTGTTCAGGTAGACGTACACCGCGCCCGCCACCACCAGGGTGAAAGCGACGTAGCCGACCAGGATCTTTGTCTGGAGCGAAAATCGCATGACACGGCCTACCATCGCATGACACGGCCTACCGGGTGAAGCGGTAACCCACCCCGCGCACCGTTTCCACCAGGCCGCTGGCCTCGCCGAGCTTCTCTCTCAGGCGCTTGATGTGGGCGTCCACGGTACGGCCGTAACCCATGTAGTCGTATCCCCAAACCACGTCGAGCAGTTCCTCTCTCGTCTGCACTCTGCCGCGGCGCTGATAGAGGATGACCAGCAGCTTGAACTCGGTGGCCGTCAGGGACACGGTGCGGCCCGATACGGACACGTGGTGGCCATCCACGTCGATGACCAGGGGGCCCGCACGGGCCGGGTCCGACGTTTCCGGTTCGGTGCGTCGGCGCAGGATGTTCCGGATGCGCAGGGCGATCTCCCGGGGGCTGAAGGGCTTGACCACGTAGTCGTCCGCCCCCAGCTCCAGGCCGATGATCCGGTCGATCTCCTCGCTCTTCGCGGTCAGCATGAGGATGGGAATGGACCGCGTCCGTTCGTCCTGTTTCAGAATGCGGCACACGTCGGTGCCTTCGAGGCCGGGCAGCATGAGGTCGAGCACGATGAGGTCAGGGGTCTCGTCGCGGGCCTTTTCCAGGGCGGCGGGGCCGTCCGCCGCCACGATGACGTCGAAGCCCGATTTCTCCAGGTTGTACTGGATGATTTCCACGATATCGGGCTCGTCGTCCACGACCAGTATCGTATGTCGCATTTCCATTCTCCGGTGGATCGCGGCGAGGTCTTGTCCGCGCGTCCCGTCATTGCCGGACGCCGGGCGGAACCCGCGCGTCGGCGAATCCGGCCCGGTCCGGCCGGCCCTCTGCATACGCGGGTGGATCGCGGCGAGGTACCGGAAATATATCGAATCGGCGGTCCCGTTGAAAACACAAAACAGCGGGTGACGCGGCTGAAGACGCCTACTTCGCCGACGGGCACAGGTCGCTCAGGACGCACTCGTCGCATTTCGGCCGGCGGGCGACGCAGGTCTTCCTGCCGTGGGCCGCCAGCAGATGCCCCAGGCCGGTCCAGTCCGGTTCAGGCACGATTTCCGCCAGGTCGGACTCGATCCGGTCGGGATCGGTGTTTTTCGTAAAACCGAGGAGACCGGAAAGGCGCTTCACGTGGGTATCCACGGCGATCCCCGGTATGCCGAACGCGTTGCCGCGCACGACGTTGGCCGTCTTCCGCCCCACCCCGGCCAGGTCCGTCAGTTCCTCCATGCCGGAGGGGACCTCGCCGCCGTGAAGCTCGATCAACGCCCGGCAGCATTTCCTGATATTGGCCGCCTTGTTGCGGTAGAAGCCGGTGGTGAAGATATCCGCTTCCAGTTCTTCGGGCGCGGTATCCAGGTAGTCGCCGGGGGACGCATACTTCTCGAAGAGGGATTCCGTGACCACGTTGACCTGTTTGTCCGTGCACTGCGCCGACAGGATGGTCGCGACAAGCAGCTCGAAGGGCGTGGTGAAGTTCAATGCCGGGGCCGCGGCGGGGTAGGTCTTCTTCAGGCGTCCCAGCACCTCCCCCATTCGTTCCCGCTGGGCTTTCCTGCTCGGCATGTTTCAGTCGCTCCCGGGGGAACCGTGCCAGCCGGACGGGGCCGCCGGACCGCCGGCAGCATGCGCGTCGGCTTCCGGATGGTCCCGCAACCCGATTTCAACGCCCGGTCCGCCGTCGGCCGGTCAACTCGCCGCCGGGCTGAGATTCCCGGTCTTGAGCCGGACCAGTTCTTCCGCCGAAAGCCTGTTCAGGAGCCGGTCCGGCGTGACTCCGCCCTTGCGGACCATGGCAAGGCCATAGTCCACGTAGTCCAGTTCGTCCACGTGATGGGCGTCGGGTCCGATGCTGAACCTGGCGCCCCGGGCCATGCCGTACTCGAGATGCCTCCAGTCCAGGTCGAGGCGGTGGGGATTGGCGTTGACCTCGACGGCGACGTCGTGCGCGGCCGCTTCGTCGATGAGGCGGGCCACGTCCACCGGATAGCCGTCCCGCGCCAGCAGCAGCCGGCCCGTGGGGTGTCCCAGAACAGTCGTGTGCGGATTCCGGATCGCCCGGACCATGCGTTCGGTCATGTCCGCTTCGGACATGGTGAACAGGGAGTGCACGGAAGCCACGACCAGGTCGAAGGTTGCCAGGATCTCGTCGGGGTAATCCAGGCTGCCGTCGGGCAGGATGTCGGACTCGATGCCCTTGAGGATGCGGAAATCCTCGTACCCGGCGTTCAGGGCATCGATTTCCTCCTGCTGTTCCAACACCCGTTCGACGCTCAGTCCATGGGCATAGGCGGCGGTCCGGCTGTGATCGCAGACCGCGATATAGGCGTAGCCCCTCGCCCGGGCGCCCTCGGCCATTTCCCGCAGGCTGTGCATCCCGTCGCTATAGGAGGTATGGTTGTGGATCACGCCCCGGATATCCGCCCTGACCGGCAGTTCCGGCAGCCGGTTCTCCGCGGCCCGGGCCACTTCCTCGCCCCCTTCCCGCAGTTCCGGCGGAACGAACTGAAGGCCGAGCAGGTCGTAGATCGAGGATTCGTCGGGACAGGGTATCACGGCGCGGTCGTGGATGACGTGCCGGTCGGTTATGGTGAACCCCCGGTCGTCGGCGTACCGGGCGACCCGGGTCCGGTGGCCGTCGCTGCCCGTCCAGTGATAGAGCGTTACGGCAAAGGTCTCGTCCGGAACGCAGTGCACCCGCACGGGCAGTCCGGACGGTCCGACGACGGTCAGGTGCTGGCCTTCGTCCTCCCGCACCTGGCCGAAACGATGGAGGATGGACTTGATGCCGTCCCGGTCGGGATGGCCGACGACGAGGTCGATCGCGCTGATGACTTCCATCCTGCGCCGGACGTCGCCCGCCACTTCTACGCGCCAGACGTCGGGGTGGCGCAGCAGGTCGTCCGCCAGGGATTTCGCCTCGTCCATCGCCCGGTTAAGGAGGTGGAACCCGCGCGAGCGCTTGATCAGGTCGATCCCCTTGAGCACGCGCTCCTGGGTCCGGGCGCCGAACCCGTTGAGCCTGACCAGCCGGTTTTCCCGGCAGGCGTACTCCAGCTCCCCCACGGTATCGATGCCGAGATGCTCGTAAATCGTCCTGATCTTCTTTGCGCCGAGTCCCGAAATGGTGAGCATTTCCTGGAACCCGGCCGGCACCTCGTGGACGAGGGACTGATGATAGCTCGACTGCCCGTCCCGGACGAGCTCGGTGATGTGACGCACCATGGACGCGCCCAGGCCGGGGACCTGCTCCAGCCGGTCTTCGCGCACCATGTCCTCCACCGGCTCGGAGAGGGTTTCCACCCGGCGCGCGGCATTGGCGTAGGCACGGGTCTTGAAGGTGTTCTCGCCCTGCAGGATCAGCAGCGATCCGATCTGGCCGAGAATCTTGCCGATCTGTTTGTTGGTCATGTCAGGATCCGTCCGGCGCTTTTGAAGGCGTGTCGCGGACATGCCGCCAGCTGGACTCGATGAACGCCGGCAGCCGCTTGACGAACTCCGACCTCGGCACGGCCCGTTCGCAGCCCGCCTCCCGGGCGCGCTCGAAGGCTTCCGGCCGCGTATGCCGGCCGTAGGCCATCATCGGCACGTCCCCGGTGGCCTCACAGCCCTTCAGGCGAGCGATCATTTCCACGGGGTCGGAACGCGCGAGATCGAGATCCACGATGATCGCGGCCGGCGGACCGCCACCGGGATCGTCCGGGAGCTCGTCCGGTTCCGCCGCGAAGCGCGGCCGGCCGCCCAGTTGACGTATGGTCTCTCCGATTTTCGAAGAGAAAAACAGGTCGTCCACCACGACGAGCACAGTATGGTCTGTCATCACGGCTCCCAGGGTCGCATCACTATGGTCCACGGCGCTTCTGCAGTCCGAATATAAGGCCAGTATTCCGCCGGAAACAAGGGTATTGTTTCGGTCCGGCCCGCGACCCCGGGAGGGGGTTGCCGGTTTCCGTCCGGTCGGTTTTTGACTTTTTCCAAATCTAATCATTGACAGATACATTGTTTAATTTTATATTTAGCCTTGTCTAAAAAACAGGGCCCTTCCACACCGCGCAACACCGGAACCCGTAGCAACGCCGGAACCCGTAGCAACGCCTAAACCCGTAGCAACGCCTAGACCCGTAGCAACACCGGAACTCGTAGCAACGCCGGAACACGTATTCGGAATCGATCATGCCCACGCCCGCCACCGAAGATTACCTGAAAGCCATCTACAAGCTGCAGGAGAACGCGGAAGCCGCGTCGACCAACGCCGTTGCCGACCGGATGGGCGTGTCGGCCGCGTCCGTCACCAACATGATGAAGAGGCTGTCGGAGACGGGCCTGGTCGTACACCAGCCCTACCAGGCGATCCGGCTGACCGACGCCGGCAGGAAGATCGCCCTCGAGATCATCCGGCACCACCGGTTGCTGGAGGTGTACATGGCGGAAGCGCTCGGGTTTACGTGGGACCAGGTGGACGCGGAAGCGGAACGCCTCGAGCACGTGATCTCCGAGGAGTTCGAGGACAAGATCGACGCCATGCTGGGCTACCCGACGACGGACCCCCACGGCTCGCCCATTCCGGCGAAAGACGGGTCCATTGCCAGCGCCAACCACGACCGGCTGTCCGACATGGAACCCGGCCGCACCGTGATCGTCCGCCGCGTGACGGACACGGACCCGGCGCTGCTCCGCTATCTGGCGAAACTCGGTCTCCGGCCGCAGAACATCGTGGAAGTGATGAGCAAGGAGCCCTTCGACGGCCCCATGTTCCTGCGCGTCGGCGGCGAGGAGCACCACGTCGGGCACCAGGTCGCCCGCAGCGTCCTGGTCGAAGACGTGTCGCCGGGCGAAACGAAAGACGAAGGCGGGGAAGAATCATGACCGGAATCATCGTACTCATCGTCGTCGGGGCGGTTTTCATGCCGCAGTACGGCCTGTTCTGGCGCTTGCGGCGCAGGCGCTGGCTGCATTCGCGGCAGGCCATCGAGGACGCCCTGTCCCATCTGCACCAGTTTCAGCACGACGGACGGACGGCCTCCGTGGAGTCCCTTTCCAATACTCTGGGCACGACGACGAAGCACACCCTGATCCTGGTCAACCGCATGGCGCAGCTGGACCTGGTGGCCGTGACGGGCCAGGGGATGCGGCTCACGGCCGCGGGCCATCGCTGGGCGCTCCAGATCGTCAGGGCCCATCGCCTGTTCGAGCGGTACCTGGCCGACGAGACCTCCGTACCCCGGGAGAAGATACACGCCCATGCCCACCAGCTCGAGCACACGGTGAGCGAGGCGCAGGTAGACAAGATGGACGCCGACATGGGCTATCCCGCCTTCGATCCCCAGGGCGATCCGATCCCGAACGCCGCGGGTGACATGAAGGAGATCGAGAGCCAGAAACTCGTCGAATGGCCGGCGGGCGTGCCGGCGCAGATCGTGCATATCGAGGACGAACCCCCGGAAGTGTACGCCCAGATCATCGCCGAGGATCTCCATCCCGGCATGTTGATCACGATCGTGGACGCATCCTCCGTACGGCTGGTCATCGGCACGCCGGAAGACGAACACGTGCTGGCGCCGGTCGTCGCGGCGAACATTTCCGTGCGGGAGGCGCCCGCCGACCGCGTCGAAACGCCGGGTGCTCCGCTCACGACGCTGAAAAAGGGCGAGCAAGGGCGCGTGGTCGGACTGTCTCCGGCCTGCCAGGGGCTGACCCGCCGCCGGTTCCTGGACCTGGGCCTCACGCCCGGCGCCCGCGTCGAGCGGGTCATGCAAAGCGCTTTCGGCGACCCCACGGCGTACCGGGTGCGCAATACGATCATCGCGCTGCGCCGCGAACAGTCCGATCTGATCATGATCGAAGAAGAAACAGAGCAGGAAGGAGAGGGAACCGCGTGAGTATCGACGGACATTCCGCGCCGCCCGGACACGATTGCGCGTCGTGCGCGCTGCAGGAAAACCTGGTACAGATGGGGATCGCGCTGGACCGGTGGGACTACGTCATCGCCCTGGCCGGGAACCCGAACGTGGGCAAGAGCACGGTCTTCAACGCATTGACCGGGTTGAAGCAGCATACGGGGAACTGGCCGGGGAAGACGGTGAACCGGGCCGAGGGCGGTTTCGAGTTCAACGGCAACAGGTACAAGATGATCGACCTGCCGGGCACCTATTCCCTGCTCTCGGCATCCATCGACGAGGAGATCGCCCGGGACTTCATCCTCTTCGGCCGGCCGGACTGCACGCTGACCGTCGTGGACGCCACCATGCTGGAGCGCAATCTCAACCTGGTGCTCCAGGTGCTGGAGATCACGGAAAGAGTGGTGGTCTGCCTGAACCTGATGGACGAGGCCGCGCGGAAGGGGATCTCGGTGGACCATCGCGCGCTTTCCCGGGAACTGGGCGTGCCGGTCGTGCCGGTATCGGCCCGGAAGAAGGAAGGACTGGGTCTTTTGATGCGCACGGTCGCGGACGTGATCCAGGGCGAGATCAAGAACGCGCCGCGGCGCATCACGGGCAACGATGAACTCGACCGGACGGTGGATACGATCACGGACATGCTGCGGGATTCTTACCCGGACCTGCCGAACCCCCGCTGGATCGCCTTCAGGCTGCTCGACGGCGACTACAGGGTGCGGCAGGCCCTTGAACTTGGCGAATTCGGCCGGATGGGCGTCCAGGCGGAAACGCCGGCCCGGGAACGAGGGACATGAGCGAAACGTCGACAAGACCTTCAACCGGCGCGGACATTCTCGGCCGGGTGGAAGAAATGCAACGGGGACTGGAAGGGTCCTACCGCGACGAAATCGTGGAGGCCATCTACCAGGACGCCGAGTCCATCACGCGGAAGGTGGTCCGCACGGACGAGAAATCGACCTACGCCTGGGACCAGAAGCTGGACCGCATCGTGACCTCGAAGATCTGGGGACTGCCCTTCATGGCCCTGCTCCTGGGCGTCGTCTTCTGGATCACGATTTCGGGGGCGAACGTGCCCTCCGCCATGCTGGCCGAAGGGCTCTTCTGGCTGGGCGCGCGCGGCGTCGAGTTCTTCGAGGCCCTGGGCTTGCCCTGGTGGATCACCGGCTTCATCTGGCACGGCATCTACCGGGGACTGGCCTGGGTGGTCTCCGTCATGCTTCCGCCCATGGCGATCTTCTTCCCCATATTCACCATACTGGAAGACCTGGGCTACCTGCCCCGCGTGGCGTTCAACGTGGACGCGCTCTTCAAGAAGGCCGGCGCCCACGGCAAGCAGGCGCTCACCATGAGCATGGGCCTGGGCTGCAACGCGGCGGGCGTCGTGGCCTGCCGGGTCATCGACTCGCCGCGGGAGCGGCTGATCGCCATCCTGACCAACAACTTCATGCCCTGCAACGGTAGGTGGCCCACGCTGATCATACTGGCCACCCTCTTCGTGGCGGCCGCGTTCCCGCCGGCCTTCGCGGCCATGGCCGCGGCCGGTTCCCTGGTCCTCATCGTCCTGATCGGCGCCGCGACGACCCTGCTGGTCTCGGCCATACTGTCCCGCTCCTTCCTGCGGGGCGAAGCCAGCAGTTTCACCCTGGAGCTCCCGCCCTACCGGCGTCCCAGCATCCTGCGCGTGCTGTACACGTCGCTGATCGACCGGACGATCTTCGTGCTGTGGCGGGCGGTGGTCATGGCCGTGCCGGCGGGCGGCGTGATCTGGCTGCTGAGCAACATCTACGCCGGGGGGCAGAGCCTGACGGTCTGGGTCTCGCAGTGGCTGGAACCCGTGGGCCGGGCCATCGGGCTGGACGGCGTGATCCTGCTGGCCTACATCATCGCCATACCGGCCAACGAGATCGTGGTCCCGACCATCATCATGGCCTATACGGGCGCGGGCATGATGATCGAGCTGGACACGATGGAGGAGCTGCGGCAGCTCCTGGTGGACCAGCAGGGATGGACCCTCCTCACCGCCGTCTGCCTGATGCTCTTCTCCCTGCTGCACAACCCGTGTTCCACGACCATGTGGACGGTATACCGGGAGACCAGGAGCGTGAAGTGGACCGTCGTGAGCGGTCTCATGCCCCTGGCCATCGCCTTCATCCTGCTCTTCGTCGTCGCCCAGACCGCCTACTGGATCATGGGTCTGACGGGATGGTGACGCGTCACGGCGCGCGGAGCAGGCTGAGTACAACGTCCTTGCCTCACGGGCCGCGGAGCAGGTAGCCTCTCTCCTTCATCAACGCGACGATGCGCGTGACCGACCGTTCCACCGGGTCGGATTCCGACGATACGGTCACCGCCGGGTCCCGCGGCTTCTCGTAGGGGTAGTCCACCCCGGCGAGGTTCCTCAGCCGGCCCTGATCGGATTTCTCGTAACATCCCGTGGTGTCGTGCTTCCGGCACCAGTCCAGCGATGCGTCGACGAAGACCTCGACGTAGCGGCCGGCCCCGATCCTTTCGGCCACCTGGCGGCGGCCGGCCTCGCCCGGCGAGACGAAGGAGGCGATGACGATGAGTCCCGTGTCGTTGAGCACGCGCGCGCTCTCGGCCACGCGCCGCAGGTTCTCCGCTTGGTCCGCCGCCGAGAAGCCCAGGTCGCGGCTGAGCCCGCTGCGGACGACCGAGCTGTCCAGCACCACGACCGAGTAGCCCTCCTCGTACAGCGCCTTTTCCAGGCCGTACGTGACGGACGATTTCCCCGATCCCACCAGGCCCGTGATCCAGACGGTGCACGGCTTCTGTCCATACCGCGCGACACGCCGGTCCGCGTTCACCAAGCTGGACCGCTCCGACGTCGAAGCCCTGGGTTCGGAATCGGCGTCCACGTCCATGGGCACGCGGTCTTCCGGCAGGCGGTCGATGATCATGCCCGCGGCCACGGTATTGTTGGAGAGGTAGTCGACCAGGATGAAACTCCCGGTCAGCCGGTTGTTCTGGTACGCGTCGTGAAACAGGGGCCGGCTGGCGGTCAGGGCCACCCGGCCGATTTCGTTGAGCGCGAGGCGGGACGCGCCGGCCCTGTGCAGCGTGTCGACGTCGACCCGGTAGTCCACGTGGTCGATGCTTGCCCGCGCGGTCTGGGTGGTCTGTTTGATCAGGTAGTGGCGGGACGGGTCCATGGGCGCTTCGCCCATCCAGACCATCATGGCTTCGAACCGCCGCTCCACGTGGGGCAGGTTTTTCGGATGGACGATCATGTCCCCCCGGCTCACGTCCACCTCGTCCTCGAGCCGCAGCGAAACGGACATGGGCGGATAGGCCTCGGCGAGGTCGCCGTCGTAACTGGACACGGACTTCACCCGCGTGCGGTTCTGCCCGGGCAGGACCAGCACTTCGTCCCCGGGCCGGACCACGCCGGAAAGCACCGTCCCCGCGTAGTACCGCGCGTCCTGGCCGGGACGGATGACGTACTGCACGGGGAAGCGCAGGTCGACCAGGTTGCGGTCGGTCAGGAACTGCACGTCCTCCAGGATATCCAGCACGGTCTGTCCGTGGTACCACGGCATGCGCCCGCTCTTCTCCACCACGTTGTCGCCGAGGAGGGCGCTCACTGGCACGATGCGGATGTCGCTCACGTTCAGCCGGGCGGCGTAATCCAGGAATTCGCGGCGGATGGCGTCGAAGACCTCCTCACTGAAATCCACCATGTCCATCTTGTTCACGGCCACCACGAGGTGCTGGATGCCGAGGAGGGACGTGATGAAGGCGTGGCGGCGGGTCTGCGTCAGCACGCCGTTGCGCGCGTCGACGAGCACGATCGCCAGGTTGGCGCCGGACGCGCCGGTCGCCATGTTCCGGGTGTATTGTTCGTGGCCCGGCGTGTCGGCGATGATGAACTTCCGCCGGGGGGTCGAGAAATAGCGGTAGGCCACGTCGATGGTGATGCCCTGCTCCCGTTCGGCCTTGAGACCGTCCAGCAACAGGGCCAGGTCGGGCGCCTCGTCCTTGCGGGCCATTTGCTTGAGCGAGGCGAGGTGGTCCTCGTAGATGTTCTTCGAATCGGCCAGGAGCCGGCCGATCAGCGTGGACTTGCCGTCGTCCACGCTCCCCGCGGTGCTGAAGCGCAGCAGTTCCTTCTCTTCGTTCCGGGCCAGAAAGGTCTGTATGTCGGTCATTTTAAGATGCGCTGACGGTCGCATGGCCGAAACGCCGCTTCGGCGGTCGCGCCGCCCCTGGAAATAGCCTTCCCGCTTCTTCGGAGGTCGCGCCGCCCCTAGAAATAGCCTTCCCGCTTCTTCAGCTCCATGGAACCTTCCTGGTCGTGATCGATGATGCGGGTGGAACGTTCCGAGATGCGCTCCACCATCATTTCCTCGATGATCTCCTCGACGGAAGTCGCCGAGGACCTCACGGCGCCGGTGCAGGGCGAACAGCCCAGCGTGCGGAACCGGCAGACCATGGAGGCGGGGGTCTCGCCGGGGAAAATGCGGGCCTGCCCATCCAAGGGTATCAGCTGCTCCCCCCGGACCACGACTTCGCGCTCCCGGGCGAAGTACAGGGTCACGACCGGAATGTCCTCCCGGTGTATATACATCCATATATCCAGCTCGGTCCAGTTGGAGAGGGGGAAGACCCGGATGGACTCCTCCTGGCCGATGCGGCAGTTGTACAGGTTCCACAGCTCGGGCCGCTGGTTCTTCGGGTCCCACTGGCCGAACCGGTCCCGGAAGGAGAAGAACCGCTCCTTAGCCCGCGATTTCTCCTCCTCGCGGCGGGCGCCGCCCAGCGCGGCGTCGAAGCGCTCCGCCTTTAGCCCGTCGAGCAGGGCCTGGGTCTTCAGCAGGCCGCAGCACCGCTGCGTGCCCAGGTCGTAGGGATTGGCGCCGGCGCCGATGGCTTCCTCGTTGCGGTGGACGATCAGTTCCGCCTCGTATTCCTCGGCCATGCGCGTTCGGAAGTCGTACATCTCCTCGAACTTGTACCCGGTGTCCACGTGCATGAGCGGGAAGGGCAGTTTCTGCGGATAGAAGGCCTTGCGCGCGAGGTGCAGCATGACCGAGGAATCCTTGCCGACCGAGTACAGCATCACGGGCCGTTCGAACTCGGCGACGACTTCGCGCATGACGTGGATGCTCTCGGCTTCGAGCTGCATCAGGTGTGAGATGGAATACTGTGGCATGGCTGGACCTGCGGATAGCTACAGGCAGGATTCGACGTGGTTCATGACGATCGCCGCCGATTCCGCGACCGTCAGCCGCGAGGTATCGATACGCAGTTCCGGATCTTCCGGCGCTTCGTAGGGATCGTCTATTCCGGTGAATCCGCTGATTTCGCCCCGTCTCGATCTGGCGTACAGCCCCTTGACGTCCCGTTCCTCGCACACGTCCAGGGGAGTGGATACGTGTACTTCGATGAACCGCCCGCAGCGTTGCCGCACTTCCTCCCGGGCTTCCCTGTACGGCGAGATGAGGGAGACGACCGTACAGATGCCGTTCCGCTCGAGGACCGATGCGAGATACCCCACGCGGGCGATATGGGCCATGCGCCCGGCCCTGTCGAAACCCGTGTCCGGTAAGACGGCCCGGATTTCGTCTCCGTCCAGCCGTTCCACCTTGATCCCGCGCGCTTGCAGGCTCCGGCGGACCCGGTCGGCGATCGTGCTCTTTCCCGAACCGGACAACCCGGTGAACCACAGGACGAAGGGCTGCCTTGCTTCGCGCGGTCTATCCTCCATGCCTCACCTCTTGCATGCTCATTCCCTGCCGTTCCCGGTGCGGCTCCTCTGTGGCGCATACCATATTATGGATCGCCGGGCGAATTGCAACAGATATATGCGCCGGCGGGAGCCCGCCGCCGCGGCGCGGCGCCGAATCCCCGGCGCTCGGCCGTGATCCCCGCTTTAAACTGCTTGACTGGACCGCCGGATTTTCCGAGTTTCCCGGTGACGTCCGCCGCGCCGCCGTCAAGCGCGGCGTCGTGCGCGGAGGTCACATGCGTCCGTCGCGTGCGTCGCGTGCGTCCGCCGCGCCGCCGTCAAGCGCGTCCGGAGATGGGGTACCTTCGCCAGGCAGGGGGTTCCGTGAGAGTAGTCTGTGCCTTGCTCACTTCCGTAACGGTTGCCGCGGGCTGCGCTTCGGCGCCGAAGACGCAGCATCCGTCCCTCGAAACCCCTGTTCCCCGTCAGTGGACCGCCGCGCCGTCGGAAGACGGCCGAATCGATGGGCGCTGGTGGTCGGATTTCAGCGACGCGGGGCTGGACGCCCTCGTCGACGAGGCCCTCTCCCGGAATTTCGAGCTGAAGTCCGTTGCCGGCCGCATGCGGGCCGCGCGGGCCCAGGCGCGCATCGTGGGCGCCCCCCTGCTGCCCCAGGTCAGCCTGGACTTCAACCGTTCGCGCCAGCGCCGGAATTTCATCGGGTTCCCCATTCCCGGCGGGGACGGCGGGGTCCTGAGCACCACGTCGACGAACTACGGCGTATCGACCAACATCAACTGGGAAATCGACCTCTGGGGCCGGCTGGGCGATGACAAGGCGGCCGCGCTGGCGGACCTGCAGGGTTCGCAGGCCGACCTGTACGGGGTCCGGTCGTCGGTCGTCGGCCAGACCGCCAAGGCGTGGTTCGCCGCCATAGAAGCCCACCGGCAGCTGGAGCTTGCACGGGCCACCAGGGACAATTTCAAGGTAGTGAACGAACGGATCGAGAACCGGTACGCCCGGGGACTCAGGCCGGCCCTCGACCTGCGCCTGTCGCGCTCCAACGTGGCCGTGGCGGAAGCGGTCGTCCTGCAGCGGATGCAGGCCTTCGACGGTGTCGTCCGGCAACTGGAGATCCTCCTGGGCAGGTATCCGTCGGCCGAACTGGCCATCGCTTCGGACCTGCCGCCCGTACCCGAATCCGTACCTGCGGGGCTGCCCGCCGACCTCATTGCCCGCCGGCCGGACCTGATGCTCGCCGAGCGGCAGCTCGCGGCGGCGGGCGCACGCGTGGGCGTTGCGAAGAAGGCCCGGTATCCGGCCATCCGGCTGACCGGTTCGGGCGGGACCTCCTCGGCCTCGCTGACCGACCTGCTCGATGGCGATTTCATCGTGTGGAGCCTCGCGTCCAGCCTGCTGCAACCCCTGTTCCAAGGCGGGCGCCTGCGCGCGGGCGTGGACCTGGCCGAGGCCAACAGGGACCAGGTCCTCGCGAACTTCGCGGGCCGCGCCCTTCGCGCCTACGGGGAGGTGGAAACCGCCCTGGCGGCGGACGGGCTCCTGAAACGGCGCGAAGCCGCGCTGCTGGAAGCTTCCACGCAGGCCGCGGCCGCCCGGGAACTGGCGGAATCGCGGTACCACGGCGGACTGAGCGACGTGATCACCATGCTGGACGCCCAGCGCCGCGCCTTCGATTCGGAAGGGCAATACCTGGCCGTGCGGCGCCAACGGCTGGACGCCCGGGTAGACCTCTACCTGGCGCTGGGAGGCGGATTCGAACGAATGACAACGGAAACCGGGGCAAAACAGGAGTAACGGATGAACAGATGGGTCAAGATCGTCCTGCCGCTGGCCATCGTCGCCGGATCGGTGCTGTTCCTCGTATTCATGGTGCGCAGCAGACCCGTGGTGGAAAGCAGGCCGCCGGCCGTCCCGCCGCCGATCGTCCGCGTGACCACCGCGACCCTGGACACGGTGCGCCTCACGGTGCGGTCCCAGGGCGCCGTGATCCCGCGGACCGAAAGCGCGCTCTCCGCGGAGACGGACGGACAGATCGTCTACGTTTCGCCGTCCTTCGTGCCGGGCGGGTTCTTCGAAACGGGCGAACTCCTGGTGCGCCTCGACCCCCGCGACGCGGAACTGGCGGTCACGCGGGCCGCGGCGGACACGGCGCGGTTCGCCACCGCCATGCAGATCGAACGGGAGGAAGGCCGCCTGGCCCGGGACGAATGGCGCGAGCTGGGCGCGGGCGCGCCCATGCCGCTGGTCCTGAGGGAACCCCAGATGGCCCAGGCCCGGGCCAACCTGGAAGCGTCCGTCGCGGCGCTGGAGCAGGCGAAGCTCAACCTGGAACGGACGGAGATCCGCGCGCCCTACGCCGGCAGGGTGAGGAAGAAGAACGTGGACGTGGGGCAGTTCCTCCGCAGGGGCGAGGCGCTGGCGACCATCTACGCCATCAATTACGCCGAGATCCGGCTGCCCATACCCGACGAGGAACTGGCCTATTTCGACACGCCCATGCAATTCCGCGGCGAGACGGCCCGGTCCGCCGGCCCGCCGGTCGCGATCAGCGCCGAATTCGCCGGCCGCCGGCACAGGTGGGACGGCAGGGTGGTCCGCATGGAAGGCGAGATCGATCCCATGAGCCGGATGGTCTACGCGGTGGCAAGGGTCCAGAATCCCTACGGCCGCGGGACGAATCCGGACCGGCCTCCCCTGGGCATCGGCATGTTCGTCGAGGCCGAGATCCTGGGGAAAAGTTACCCGGGCGTGGCGGTATTGCCCCGGACGGCCATGCATGGCGAGAACCGGATCGCCGTCGTCGATGACGAAAACCGGCTTCGATTCCGGAACGTCGAGGTCCTGCGGACAGAATCGGACCGGGTGCTCGTCCGCGGCGGCGTCCGGGAAGGCGAACGCGTCTGCCTGTCCGCACTCGAGACCCAGGTGGACGGCATGGAAGTGCGCATACTTGAGACGGGCCCGGCCGGCGTCCGGGAAGAGGAAGGTACGGGCAGATGAACTACGTGCTCGCCTGGTTCGCCCGGAACAACGTGGCGGCCAACCTGCTCATGGTGACGATCATCGTGGGCGGCCTGCTGATGATCTCCCGGATCAAGGTCGAGATCTTCCCCGAGTTCGAGACCGACCTCGTCATTATCACGGTCCCCTACCTGGGCGCGGCGCCGGCCGAAGTGGAAGAAGCGGTCTGCGTCCGCGTGGAGGAGGCCATCCAGGACCTGGACGGCATCAAGAAGCTGAGTTCCACCGCGTCGGAAGGGGTCGGCAGGATCCAGATCGAGGTGGACCCCGACGCCGACGCCCGCACGCTGCTCCATGACCTGAAGTCCCGCGTGGACGCCATCGACACCTTCCCGGAGGAAACGGAAAAGCCGGTGATCCGGGAGATCATCTTCCGGCGCCAGGTCATCGACGTCGCCGTGGCCGGGAGCCTGGACGAGCCCTCCATGAAACGGCTCGCCGAGGACATCCGGGAAGACCTGCTGGCCAAGCCGGAAATCAGCCACGTGCGCCTGGCGAGCGTCCGGCCGTACGAGATATCGATCGAGGTCTCCGAAGCCGCGCTCCAGCGCTACGGACTCACCTTCACCGAGGTCGTCGGCGCGGTGCGCAACTCCTCGCTCGACCTGCCCGGCGGTTCGGTGAAGACCCCCGGCGGCGAGATCCTGCTCCGCTCGAAGGGACAGGCCCTGGTCGGTTCCGAATTCGACCGGATCGTGCTGCGGTCCCGTCCGGACGGCACGCGCCTCCTCCTCAGCCACGTGGCCCGGGTCGTCGACGGATTCGCCGAAACGGACGTGTTCTCCCGGTTCGACGGGAAACCGGCCGCCCTCGTCAAGGTCTTCCGCGTGGGCAACGAGAACATCCTCGACGTCTCCGGCGCCGTGCACCAATACGTGGCCGCGAAGCAGGCGGAACTGCCGGCAGGCGTCGAGCTGATCACCTGGCAGGACCAGTCCCGGCTCCTCGACAGCCGGCTCGACCTGATGATCAACAACGGCCAGCTGGGCTTCCTGCTCGTCTTTCTCTGCCTGGCCCTCTTCCTGCGCATCCGGCTGGCGTTCTGGGTCGCCCTGGGCATCGTCATCTGCTTCCTGGGCACCTTCTGGATGATGCCGCTGCTGGACGCTTCCATCAACATGCTTTCGCTTTTCGCCTTCATCATGGTGCTGGGGATCGTGGTGGACGACGCGATCATCGCCGGGGAGAACATCTACGCGCACCAGGAAAGGGGGGTGGAGCCCGCGGCGGCCGCGCGGATGGGCGTCCAGGAAATCGCCAAGCCCATTACCTTCGCGGTCCTCACGACCATCGTCGCCTTCTCGCCCATGTTCTTCGTGGAAGGCCTCATGGGGAAGTTCTTCGAAGTCTTCCCCATCGTGATCATCCTCATGCTGCTCTTCTCCCTGGTCGAGTCCCTGCTCATTCTGCCGACCCACCTGCGCCACGGGCAGCCGAAGCAGAAGGACAGCCCGCTGCCCCGCACCTTCCTGCTCGTGAGGCCCTTCTACCTTGCGTTCTTCTACGCCGACAAGTGGCTCTACAATCTGCAGGACGGCGTGGCCCGGTATCTGCGGCGGTTCGTGGAGGGCGTATACGTCCCGCTGCTCAAGAAGGCCCTCGCCTGGCGGTACGTCACCCTTTCCATCGGCGTCGGCGCCATCATCCTTACCCTGGGGCTCGTGGCGGGCGGCATCCTGCGGTTCGTGTTCTTCCCCACGGTGGAGAACGAATTCGTCTCGGCCCACCTGACCCTGGCCGAGGGGACGCCCGCGGAGGTCACCGACCGGTACATCGCGCGGATCGAGGACAGCGCCGTGCTGTTGCAGAACCGGCTCGGAGAGGAAATCTCCCGGGATGATCCGGGGAGCGATTCCCACGTCATCCGGAACATCATGGCGGCCATCGGAGAACAGCCGAACGCCGCCCGGGCGCAGCAGAACGCGGGGAGCATCATCGGGTCCGACCGGTCGTCCCACATCGGGGAGGTCGTGCTGGGCCTGTCGCCGTCGGAGACCCGGAACATCAGCGGCGAGGAAATCGTGAACCGCTGGCGGGAGCTGATCGGGCCGATCCCCGACGTGGTGGAACTCTCGTTCACCTCCTCGCTGTTCAACGCGGGCGAGGCGATCAACATCCAGTTGTCCGGCCCCGATCCCGACGAACTGCTTCAGGCGACCGCCGAGCTGAAGCGAACGGTGGCGAATTACGACGGCGTCATGGACGTAGCCGACGATTTCCGGCCAGGCAAGCAGGAGATCAGGCTGAACGTGACCCCCGAAGGCGAAGCGCTCGGCATCACCATGTCCGGGCTGTCCCGCCAGGTCCGCCAGGCCTTCTACGGAGAGGAAGCGCAGCGGATCCAGCGGGGCCGGGACGACGTCCGCGTGATGGTGCGGTACCCGGAGACGGCAAGGCGTTCCCTGGGGGACATGGAGAACATGCGGATCCGGACGCCGGCCGGCATCGAGGTGCCCTTTTCGCTCGCCGCCCGCGCGGAGATGGGCAGGGGGTATTCCAACATCCGCCGCGCGGACCGCAAGCGCGTCATCACCGTCACCGCCGACGTGAACGACGCCGTCGCCAGTTCCAATGACATCCTGAACGACCTGACGTCGTCCTACCTCCCGTCGCTGACGGCCAGGTACCCCGGCCTCACCTACACGCTCGAGGGGCAGCAGCGCAATCAGGAGGAATCCATCGAGAGCCTGAGCTTCGGATTCATGATCGCCCTGCTCGTGATCTACGGACTGCTGGCCATTCCCTTCAAGTCCTACGTCCAGCCCATGATCATCATGAGCGTCATTCCCTTCGGCATCGTGGGCGCCGTCATGGGCCATCTGATCATGGGTTTCGCCATCTCGCTCCTTTCGCTCTTCGGCATCGTGGCGCTCTCCGGCGTCGTCGTGAACGACAGCCTCGTGCTGGTGGACTTCATCAACCGCGGGCGCGAGCGGGCGGGCGAGGGCGCGGACCTGCACGAGATCATCCGCAACGCGGGGGTCGCCCGGTTCCGTCCCGTGCTGCTGACCTCGCTGACGACCTTCGCGGGGCTCACCCCCATCCTGCTGGAGAGAAGCCTCCAGGCGCAGTTCCTCATCCCCATGGCCATCTCCCTGGGGTTCGGCGTGCTGTTCGCGACCGCCATCACGCTGATCCTGGTTCCCATCTGCTACTACATCCTCGAAGACGGACTCGCCGTCCTCTACCGCATCCGCAACCGGCTGAAGGGGCAGGTGCCGGTACCGGGCGAAGCGGCCGAGTCGCCGGCTTCCTGACCCTGTGATCCAGGCCGTCCGGCCCATACAAACTCCTTGCCCGTACCCGGGGATTCCCCCATCTTTCCAACAGGTGCCGCGAACGCCGGAAGGACCCGTCACAGGGTGCCTCCGATGGACGGAAACCGCGACGGGCCAACGAACAGGGGAGCCGACTTGCCCTTCCACGCCGATCTGCATCTCCACTCCCATTACTCGAGGGCGACCAGCAAGAACCTGAACCTGGAGCACCTCTACAAGTGGGCCCAGTTGAAGGGTATCCGGGTGGTGGGCACCGGGGACTTCGTGCACCCGGGCTGGATGGATGAGCTGGAGGAGAAGCTGGAACCCGCCGAAGAGGGCCTGTTCCGGCTGAAACCCGTACACGAAAGGGCGATGCGGGACCAGGTGCCGGCCGCCTGCCGGGCGCCGGTGCGTTTCATGCTGACGGTCGAGATCTCGAACATCTACAAGCGGCTCGGCCGCGTGCGGAAAGTGCACAACATCATCCTGGCGCCCGGATTCGAAGCCGCCAAAACGCTGCAGGCCCGCCTGGGCGCCATAGGGAACATCCGGTCGGACGGGCGCCCCATCCTGGGACTGGATTCCCGGGACCTGCTCGAGATCACCCTCGAGACCGACCCGATGGCCTGTCTCATCCCCGCCCACGTCTGGACGCCCTGGTTCTCGGCCCTGGGTTCCAGGGGAGGCTTCGACCGCATTTCGGACTGCTACGGCGATCTGACGGAGCATATCTTCGCCGTCGAGACCGGTCTTTCGTCCGATCCGCTCATGAACTGGCGGCAGCGGCAACTCGACGACTACGTGCTCGTCTCCAATTCCGACGCCCATTCACCCCAGAAGCTCGGCCGGGAAACCACCCTGTTCGACACCGCCTGCAGCTATCCCGCGATCTACAGCGCCCTGTCCGATCCGGAAGACGAAGGACTGACCGGGACCGTGGAGTTCTATCCCGAAGAGGGCAAGTACCACTACGACGGGCACAGGAAGTGCGGGAGAAGGATGCATCCGCGGGAAACGATCGCCGCGAAGGGCCTGTGTCCGGTTTGCGGCAATCCCGTGACCGTGGGGGTCATGGCCCGCGTGGAAGAACTCGCGGACCGCGAAGAAGGCAGGAAGTCCCCGCGCGCGCGCCATTTCTACAGTGTGATCCCCCTGCCCGAGATCATCGGCGAGGCGAAACAGGTCGGACCCGGTACCAAAACGGTGGATGCGATCTATCAGGCCATGGTCTCCCGTCTCGGCAGCGAACTCGACATACTCCTGGACATACCGGAAGCCGACATCGCGCAGGTGGGCGGTTCCCTGATCGCCGAGGGGATTCGCCGCATGCGCGTCGGCGAGGTGGATATCCTCCCGGGTTACGATGGGGATTACGGGGTGATCAAGCTGTTCAACCCGGAGGACCGTCTCGGAGGGGACACGCAGATCGCCCTGCTGGAAGGACTGCCCGGGGTAGCGGAGAAACCCTCTCGAAAGGACCCCGTGCCGGTCGACGGGCCGGAGATGGAGATCGACGGGCCGGTCGACGGGCCGGAGATGGAGGACAACGGGCCCGAAATGGAGATCGACGGACCGGAGAGGGAGGAAAGGGCCCCGATTGACGCGTCGGAGATGGATGAAGCGGGGCCGGTCGACGGGACGGAAAAGGAGGACGACGGGCCGGTCGACGCGCCGGTCCGAACCAACGGGAAGGCCGAAGCGGCGGACCCGCCGCCGGTCCGATCGGAGGCGCCCGTGTCCGCGGGGCCGGAGGCAACGGACGGGGCGGATATGCTGCCGGTCCGATCGGAGGCGCCCGTGTCCGCGGGACCGGAGGCACCCGTGTCCGCGGGGCCGGAGGCGCCCGATGCCCTGCCGGACCCCCATGGAACCACGCCTTCCGCGGCCGTGCTCGAAGCGCCCGGACCACCGTCCGACGAGACGCCTGAGGACGGCCCTCTCAACGAAGACCAGCTGCGGGCCGTAAGGCACCGCGAGGGCCATCTGCTCATCGTGGCGGGACCCGGCACCGGGAAGACCCACACGCTGGCCCACCGCCTGGCTTACCTGGCCCGTCACGAATCGGCGCCCGGCCGCATGCTGGCCGTGACCTTCACCAACAAGGCCGCCGGGGAGCTGCAGGCTCGGCTGGAAGCGCTGCTCGACGGCCGGGCGCGGGAGGTCATGGTCGGCACGTTCCACGGAATCTGCCTCGCCCTGATGCGCCGGTGGTCCCGCCACGCGAGCATCCCGTTCAGCCTGAGCGTGGCCACGCCCGACGACCAGGAACGGCTGGCTCGCGCGCAGTGGCCGCTGGACGACACCGCCCAGCGGAGGAGGAGGCTGGAGGAGGTCGCCCGGTGGAAGGCGTCGGGCCGCAGCGGTGAAATCCCGGAAGCGGTTTCGGCCTATACCCGTCTCCTGCGGCGCCACGGACTCCTCGACTTCGATGACGTCATCCTGGAAACCACCAAGCTCCTTGAGTCGGACGAGCGGTTCAGGCAGAGCGCGCACGAGCGGTTCCAATACGTCTTCGTGGACGAGTACCAGGACATCAACCCGGCCCAGCACCTCCTGTTGAAGATCCTGGCGGAAGGCGGCGCCCGGATCACCGCCATCGGCGATCCCAACCAGGCGATATATGGTTTTCGCGGAGCGGACACCCGGTACTTTCACTCGTTCGAGCACGATTTCCCTGGTGCGAAGGTACAGTACCTCAAAAAGAACTACCGTTCCGCGGCCACCCTGCTCGACGCCTCGTCCCAGGTCATGGGCGCTTCCGGCGCCGCCGCGGCGCCGGACCTGGTCGCCGCGCTCTACGTCCGGGGACGCCTGGTCATTCGGGAGACCCGGTCGGACAAGGCCGAAGCCGAGTACGTCGTGCACCAGATCGAACGCATGGTGGGCGGGACCAGCCATTTCTCCCGGGATTCGGGGCGGCTGGAAGGCGGGGCGGACCCGGGCGAGGAACGGTCCTTCGGCGACGTCGCCGTACTCTACCGGATGAACAGCCAGAACACTCCCCTGGTGGAAGCCTTCGAACGCAGCGGGATACCCTACCAGGTCGCCGGGGACACGTCCCTCATCAACCGGCCGGGCGTGCAGGAGATGGTGACCCTGCTTCAACTGGGGGAAGGACGGACCGTCACCACCGGCTCGGCGCTGCGATGCCTGTCCGCGACGATCGACGGTCTGGGAGACCGGACCGTGGAGCTCATCGAAGCACGCTGGAAACGGCGCATGCAGATCACGATCGACCACGTACGGGAGTTGAAAGACCATCCGCGCCTGCTCATGAAGCGTTCCCGGGCCGGCCTGGAAGCCCTGTTGAGCGATCTGAAGGCGATGAACGCCGACCTGGACAAACGTACGGCGGCCCACATATTGAAGAACCTGGCGCGCACCTCCGTCTGGGACAAGCTGAAGTGGCGCTATCCCAGGGCGGATGAAAGCCTGCGCGAACTGGCCCGGTACGCCCGGATCGAAACGGAGTTGCCGGTGCTGCTCGACAAGCTGCTGCTCAGCCAGGAATACGACGCGTACGGCGAAACATCGGAGCGCGTGCATCTCATGACCCTGCACGCGGCCAAGGGCCTCGAGTTCCCGGTCGTCTTCGTCGTGGGCTGCGAGGACGGCCTGGTGCCCCTGCAACACGGCGGCGAGGAATCGGACGCGGAAGAGGAACGCCGCCTGTTCTACGTGGCCATGACCCGCGCGAGGGAACAACTCTACCTGGTACGTTCCAGGAAGCGCTTGCTCTTCGGCGAGATGCGCTCGTCCCGGCCGTCGCCGTTCCTGACCGATATAGAAGAACAGTTGAAACAGTACGACAGCGCGCGGGGACCGCGGGGACCGGACCGTCGCCGGCGGAAAAAGGCAAAATCGAAACCGACTGACCAGATGAGCCTGTTCGGATAGAACCGGTCCCCCGGGTGGAACCGGGCGGGCCCGTTCATCGAGAAAGGAAAGGAGTCACCATGTTCAACGCAAAGTACACCCTGCCGATCGCGCTCATTGCCGGACTCCTGGCGTATTCCGTGTACACATCGGCCCGGCCCGGGAGCGAAACGTCGCCGCGGTCCGGCGAGGCGGTGCCGGCCGGGCAGTCCGGCCAGTCCGGCCAGTCCGGGCCGTCCTCGGAAACCGCGCTGGCGACCTTCGCCGGTGGGTGCTTCTGGTGCATGGAACCGCCCTACGATGAACTGGACGGCGTCATTTCCACGATCGCGGGATACATCGGCGGCAGCGTGCGCAATCCCACGTACGGTCAGGTAACCACCGGAGGTACGGGACACACGGAGGCCATGGAGATCCGTTACGACCCGTCGAAGATCACCTACCAGGAGCTGCTGGACGTGTTCTGGGTGAACATCGATCCCACGGTGGACGACCGCCAGTTCTGCGACAGGGGCAGCCAGTACCGCGCGGGCATATTCTATCACGACGCCGAGCAGAAAGCGCTGGCCGAGGCGTCCAGGCAGAAAATCATCGATTCCGGCCGCTTCGACCGGGTGGTGACCGAGATCACGCCGGCTTCGACGTTCTACAGGGCCGAAGAATACCACCAGGACTACTACATCAAGAACCCGTTGCGGTACAAGTTCTACCGGTACAACTGCGGCCGGGACCGCCGCCTGGAGGAACTGTGGGGCGACTGACCGGGCCTTTCGCTTTCGAAACTCATTCGGCAACCGGAATCTCGGACCGATAACCGAACTGGAGAACCTGCATGGCTGAACTGGAGGATCTGGTCAAAACCACCCTGAGCGAGCTCAGGGAGGTGGCCAAAGCGCAGTCCGTCGTCGGCGATCCCGTGGAAATGGGAGATACGAAGGTCATCCCCCTGGTCAAATTGGGTTTTGGCTTCGGCGGAGGCGGGACGTCGGGTAAAGACGGATCACGGAGCGGTACCGGAGGAGGAGGAGGCGTCCAACCGGTCGCCGTGCTGGTCGTCAGAGACGGCGAAGTCCGGCTGGAGCGCATGTCGGGCCAGTCGGGGTTCTCCTCGGCTACGAACACGGTGGCCGACCTCGTTAAGTCGGTGCTGGACCGGTGGCTGAAACCCAAGGCAAACCAAGAAGAATAACCGTGCTCCCGACCTTCGAACCCTATCTGCTCATACCGGCCGCCGTCCTGCTCGCGGCGCTGGTCCTCCTGGCCGTCCCCGTGACGATCTCCTTCTCGATCGTTCGCCGGGAGGCGTTCTCGGGCCGGATCACCTTCGGTTGGCTGTTCGGCCTGCTCCGCGTCACGCCTTCGATATCGGCGGGCGGCAAACGAAAGAGGAGGAGACGAAGACCGGCCGAAACGCCGCCGGGACCCGACGAGCCGCCCGGGGAAGCGCCGAGCAAATCAGCGCGCGAAGCAACGCGTGGCCCGTCAAAGCGCTTCCTCCGGTTGCTGAAGAGCCGGGGATTCCTGCGGGGCGTGCTGAGATTGCTGCGCGACCTGGCCAGGCGCGTGCGTTTCGTGTCCTTGCACGTCGCGGGCCGCTTCGGGCTGGACGATCCCTGCGACACCGGCCGCCTCTGGGGCAGCATCTGCGCGGCCACGGGGTTCCTTCACGGCTCGAAACGCGTGCGGTTCCAGGTCGAACCCGACTTCAACGAGGCCGTGCTCGAGTTGGACGGACGGGGCGAGATCCGGTTCATCCCCGTTACCCTCTTCCTTCCCGCCGCACGTTTCGTCCTTTCTCCCGCCACCCTTCGCGCAGCCTGGGCGGCGTCCAGGCGGGCCGGGTAAGCCGGGGCCGTTTCCGCATCCATTCAGGAGCCCACATGCCATCACCCCTTCGCAGCACCCGCTGGTTCGGTCCCAAAGACAAAGTGGGATTCATTCACCGAAGCTGGATGAAGAACCAGGGGCATCCGGATCACGTCTTCGACGGCCGGCCCGTCATCGGCATCTGCAACACCTGGTCGGACCTGACGCCGTGCAACGCCCACTTCCGGACCATCGCGGAGCGGGTCCGCCGGGGTGTCTACGAAGCGGGCGGATTCCCGGTGGAATTCCCCGTCATGTCCCTGGGCGAACCCCTCATGCGGCCCACCACCATGCTCTTCCGCAACCTGGTCAGCATGGACGTGGAGGAGACCATCCGGGCCAACCCCCTCGACGGGGTCATATTGCTCGTCGGTTGCGACAAGACGACCCCGGCCCTGCTCATGGGCGCGGCGAGCTGCGATCTGCCCACCCTGGCGGTTTCGGGCGGCCCCATGCTGAACGGCCGGTTCAGGGGCCGGAATATCGGGTCCGGCACGGACGTCTACAAGTTCAGCGACGAGGTGCGCGCCGGGACGATGAGCGAAGAGGAATTCCTCGAAGCGGAATCCTGCATGAACAGGTCCACGGGCCATTGCATGACCATGGGCACGGCCTCCACCATGGCCAGCGTCGTGGAAGCGCTGGGCCTGGGCATGCCCGGCAACGCGGCCATACCCGCGGCCGATGCCCGGCGGATGAAGCTCGCCCACGAGGCGGGCCGGCGGGCGGTGGAGATGGTCCGGGAAGACCTGCGCATGTCCCGCATCGTTACGCGCGAGGCCCTCGAAAACGCCATCCGGGTGGTCGGCGCCATCGGCGGTTCCACCAACTCCGTCGTGCACCTGCTGGCCATCGCCGGCCGGCTCGGCGTGGACCTGTCCCTGGAGGACTGGGACCGCCTCGGCTGCGACATCCCGTGCATCGTGAACCTGATGCCCTCGGGCCGGTACCTGATGGAGGATTTCTACTACGCGGGCGGGCTGCCGGCCGTGATCCGGGAACTGGGCGGCGTGATCCATCGCGACGCCCTCACCGTGAACGGCAGGACCATCGGCGAAAACACGGCCGGCGCGCCCTGCCACGACCGGGACGTCATACGGACCCTGGACGCCCCGCTGACCCCGACCGGCGGGCTCGCCGTGCTCAAGGGCAACCTCTGTCCCGACGGCGCCGTCATCAAACCCTCGGCCGCGTCGCCCGGGCTGATGCGGCATCGCGGCCGCGCCGTGGTGTTCGAAAACGTCGAAGACCTCCACGAACGTATCGACGACCCGGACCTGGACGTGGAAGCGGACAGCGTCCTGGTGCTGAAGAACTGCGGGCCGAAGGGTTATCCCGGCATGGCCGAGGTGGGGAACATGCCCCTGCCGTCGAAACTGCTCCAACAGGGCGTCACCGACATGGTCCGCATATCCGACGCGCGCATGAGCGGCACGGCCTTCGGCACGGTCGTGCTCCACACGGCGCCGGAAGCCGCGGCGGGAGGCACGCTGGCCCTCGTGCGGGACGGCGACATGATCGAGCTCGACGTGGGCGAACGCCGTCTCGAGCTTCACGTGCCCGAGGACGAACTGGCCCGGAGACGGACCCGCTGGTCACCGCCCGAACCGGCGACGGACCGCGGTTACTGCCGATTGTACGTGGACCACGTGCTCCAGGCCGACCGGGGCGTCGACTTCGATTTCCTGGTCGGCGGCAGCGGCGCGCCGGTCGCGAGGGACTCGCACTAGCCCCCGGGGAGGATAGGATGCCGGAAGGACCGGAAAAAGCCCGGTCGTCATTCGCGCGGGACGGTTTCCTCCTGGCCGAAGCGGTCTTCACGGCGGAGGAAATGGCGGCCTGCAAGACCGCGGCCAAGGCCCTGGTGGAAAACACGTCGGGGCCGTCGGGCGTGCATGTCTGGATGTGCGAGACCATCCCGCCCCTCTTCGAGTCGATTTCCTGCGACCCCCGGATGGCGGCCATCCTTCGGCCGCTGATCGGTTCCCGGATCGAGTTCCTCAGCGCAAAGCCCGTGTTCAAGTCTCCCACGGTCCACTTCGCCTCGCCCTGGCACCAGGACCAGGCGTACTGGGGCGGCGCGACCAAGTGGTCCGCCTGGATCGCGCTCGAAGACGCGAGGATAGAAAACGGCTGCCTGCGGGTCATTCCCGGCTCCCACCGGCGCATGCGGGACCACGCGTCCGTGGGGGACGCCAGGGGGTTCACCAACCGCATCGCGGACGATGAACTCGAGGGCGAACGGATGTTGGACGTGGAAATGGCGCAAGGGGACGTGCTGGTGTTTCACGACCGGCTGCTGCACAGTTCCCATCCGAACCGTTCCGGCCGGGAGCGGTGGTCCTTCATCCCCACGTATCGAAACGCGGACGTGCCCGATTCTTCGGCGGTCTGGGCCAAGTCGAAGCGCATCGACGACGCGGCCTGCCGACGACGCAACCTGACCACGCAATCTGACGACGACGCGGCCTGACGACGACGCGGCCTGACGACGACGCCGTTTGACGCAAACCAAGGAGACGAAATGAAAATCGCGCTGCAGGAAGGCCTGCTCCCGGGCGGCACGCTGGACGAAAAACTCGATTTCGCCGAGTCTTTGAACGTCGAAGGCCTCGAAGTATCCGGAAGGGGGCCGGCCCGGCGGATCGATGAGCTCGAATCCGCGCTGCGAAACCGAGGCATCCGGCTGGTCTCGCTGTGCGGCCAGGGCACCTTCGACTTCCTGGATCCGGACATCGACAAGCGGAACCACAGCATCGCCGAGGCGAAGGAGAACCTGCAGGTGTGCGGGCATTTCGGCGCCGTGGGCCTGATCCTGCCGCCCATATTCGGGCCGCCGCGCCTGCCGGACCTGACGCCGCTGGCCGACGCCATCACCCTCGAAATGCAGTTGCTTACGGAGATCGTGCGGGACCTGGCGGAATGCGCCGCGGAGCAGGACACGAAAGTCCTGCTGGAGCCGCTGAACCGCTACGAGGAGCACCTGCTCAGGCAGCAGGAGCGGGGGATCGAGATCATCAGGCGTGCGGGCGACCCGCCGTCGGCCAGCTTGCTGTGCGACTTCTTCCACATGCACATCGAGGAGACGGACACGCCCGCCACGCTGCGGCGCATCGGACGCCGGTACGTGGGCCACGTGCACATGGCCGACAACACCCGCCAGGAACCCGGGTCGGGGGACATCGACTGGAAGGCGGGGCTCGCAGCCCTCGCCGACATCGGCTTCGACGGGTACCTGGCCTATGAGTGCGGGATCACGGGGGACAGCGAAGCGGAGAGAAGGGAGACCCTGGAAACGTCCGTCCGGTTCATCCAGGGTATCATTGAGGATCTGTCCTGACCGGGCGGGCCGGCTCAACCGTGCGGGCCGGCTCTACTGGACGACCCGGCTCTACCTGGCAGCCCGGCTCTACCGTGCGGTCCGGTTGCACTTAGCGGGCCGGCTCAACCGTGCGGGCCGGCTGCACTTAGCGGGCCGGCTCAACCGTGCGGCCATCCCGACCGCGCTCGACGCGGACTCGCCGTGATCCGTCAAGGCAGGATGATGTCCCGGTTCTCGTACCGCAGCCGCATCAGGAACCCGGGACCGAGCGTCTTCCGGATCCGGGCGATCGAGGACCGGGCCTCGAGATGAAGGGGGTCCAGGGCGATCGCTTCCATGTAGGCGTCGTGGGCCTCTTCCAGCCTATCCAGCTTCTCCAGCGTCCGGCCCAGGTCGAAATGACTCTCGACGGCCCACAGCCGGTCCCGGTCCCTGGCGATCGCCTCCCGGTATTCGGCCACCGCCGCTTCGTACCGGCCGGCGGCATCGTACAGGCGGGCGGCCATCAGCCAGCAGGGCACGTAGTCCACGTCCCTTACCCTGGCCATATGCACGTACCGGATGGCCTCCTTCACGTCGCCCCGCTCGAAGAAGAGTCGGCTCATCCCCACGTAGGCGGGCGCGTACCCGTCATCGAGCCGCATAGTCCCGCGCAACGCCGCTTCCGCTTCGTCGAGGGCGCCGGCTTCCAGCAGGCTCAGCGCCTTCGCGTACCCGGTCTCGGGGGTATCGACCGAATCCGAAAACCGCATGGTCTTCGCGCCGCATCCCGCAGACAACAGCACCGCGATGACCAGCCCCAGGCAGACCGCCGATCGGCGCACAGGCACCTCCCTCACATGAAAACGCCCTGTGGATAGCCGAACCACAGGGCAGACAGGCGGGAAACGGGGCTCGAACCCGCGACCCTCAGCTTGGGAAGCTGATGCTCTGCCAACTGAGCTATTCCCGCGGGATGCGCAGGACCTGGAAGGCCGCTGCTCACCTCATTCTAACCCGGCGCGCCGCGCCGTGTCAAGCGAAATACGGACCCGGCCGTACCCCGTGTTATACGGACCCGGCCGTACCCCGCGGTCTCCCGGCCGGCCGCTTTCTTCACCGGTCAGGTTTCGAGCGATTTCTCCTCATCGAACCGCTCAAGCGCGAGCTGGATCAACCGGTCGACCAGGTCGCCATAGGAGATCCCGGCGGCCTCCCAGAGCTTGGGGAACATGCTGATCCGCGTGAACCCGGGAATGGTATTGAGTTCGTTTACCAGGACTTCGCCGTCTTCTTTCAGGAAGAAATCGACCCGGGACATGCCCTCGCAGGCCAGCGCCCGGTGGGCTTCCACGGCGGCCGCGCGGATCTCCTCCGTCAGGCCGGGCGGCAGCGCGGCCGGTATCTCCAGCTCGGCGCCGTGCTCGTCGATGTACTTGGCCTCGTATGAATAGAACTCGTGGGTGGGCCGCACTTCGCCCAGGCCGGATGCTTCGGGCCGGGCGTTCCCCAGCACCGCGCATTCGATCTCGCGGCCGCTTACGTACTCCTCTACCAGGATCTTGCGGTCGTACCGGAAGGCTTCGCGGACGCCCGCCTCGAATTCCCCGGCATCGCGGGCCTTGGTGATGCCTACGGAGGAACCCAGGTTGGCGGGTTTTATAAAGCACGGCATGCCCAGCCGGGCCCGCACCGCGTCGAAGTCGATCCGGTCCCTCCCGGACGACGTGAAGGTCATGAAATCGGGTATGGCGATGCCGGCGTCGCGCAGCAGACGTTTCATCACGTCCTTGTCCATGGACACGGCCGAACCCAGGACGCCCGAACCCACGAAGGGCAGGTTGGCCAGCTTGAGCAGGCCCTGTACCGTGCCGTCCTCGCCGAAGGGTCCGTGGAGCACGGGGAATATGACGTCGATGTCTCCGGCCGGGCGATGGGACGTCCTCGTCGTCATCTGGCCGCTGTCCGCGCCCGGCGCCAGGGACACGGTCTCACTCAGGCGGTTCAGGGCGATCAGTTTCGGGTCGTGGGCGTTGAGCAGGAATCCCGCCGTATCGCCCAGGTGCCACTGCCCGGCGCGATCGATTCCGATCAGGACCACCTCGTAGCGGTCCTGGTCGATCGCGTCCACGATGTTGCGCGCAGACTGGAGCGAGACCTGGTGTTCGGCGGACCTGCCCCCGCAGAGGATCCCTACCCTGATCTTCTTCATGATGCCTTCACTTTCCGTCTCCCTTTCGGCCCGGCCGTCCCGCTACATGAGATAGGCGCAGACGCTGTCCGCCAGGGCCAGTCCTTTTCGCGTCAGGCACAGCCGCGCTCCGCGTTCCGCCAGCAAGCCCTCCCCCGCCAGCCTTCGTATCGCCGTCTTCCGGCGCCCCATGGCCTCGTCGCCGTAACGTTCGCGGAATGCCCGGGTGTCCATGCCCTCGATGGACCTGAGGCCCAGCAGGATATACTCATGTATACGTTCGTCCACCGAGAGCGTTTCATCCATGTCGACGGCCTCACCCCGTTCTTCCACCGCCGAAAGGTAGCCGGCGAGGCCGCGGGCGTTGGCCGTTCTCCTGCCACAGGCGTGCGAATGGGCCGAGGGACCCAGTCCCAGGTAGTCGCCGCCGTTCCAGCATGATACGTTGTGCCTGCATTCGGCGCCGGGTTTCGACAGGTTGGAAACTTCGTAATGCCGGTATCCCGCGCCGGTCAGCCGGTCCAGGGCCCGGTAGTAGTAGCCGACGTGGCGGTCTTCGTCCGGCAGGTCGAGCAGGCCCTCTTCCTCCATCCGGGCGTATTCCGTTCCCGGCTCGATCGTCAGCCCGTATACCGATACGTGATCCGGGTCGTGGCCCACCGCGCGGTCCAGCGTGTCCTCCCAGTCCGGCGGCGCCTGTCCCGGCGCCCCGAACATGAGATCGATGCTGATGCGCTCGAATCCGGCGTCGCGGGCCCGGTCGATCGCGCGCGCGGCCTGGTCCGCCGTGTGACTCCGCCCGAGGGTCCGCAGGGTATCGTCGGAGAACGACTGCACGCCGATGCTGATCCGGTTGACGCCCAGGTCCCGAAGCCGCCGCAGCTTGGACACTCTGATGGTTTCGGGATTGGCTTCGACGGTGATCTCGGCGCGGGGGCCGACGCGGAAATGACCGTGGATCATCCCGAAGACCCGTTCCAATTGAGGGTCCGTAAGGCAGGTGGGGGTGCCTCCGCCCATAAACACCGTGCCGATGACCTCGCCGCGCCAGGGCGATTCCCGGCCGCGGCGCCCGGCCTCTTTTTCCAGGGCCGCCAGCAATCGGTCCACCCGGCCGTCTTTCAGCAACTCGAAGGAAAAATCGCAATATGGACAGGCGCGGGTACAGAAGGGGATATGTATGTAGAGACCGGCCAAGGTGGTTTAGTCCCGATCTACATGACGATTCTGCCGATTCGATTCCAGCGCACGCGCCAGGGGACGTGCACGATGTTGTACCCCAGCACGTAGACGATGGAGGCGACGCTCTGCAGGGGCCTGGAAGACTGCCACACCAGTTCGGGGTCGCCCCGGTGTCGTTCCCAGGACCAGTAGATGACGAAGGCGTTGCCGACGACGTCCTCCGTGTCCACGAACCCCCAGTACCGGCTGTCCGAGCTGTAATCGCGGTTGTCGCCCATGACGAACAGGGATCCCGCGGGCACGATCCTGGGTCCCCAGTTGTCCCGGGTGCTGCGGGTCGCCGACCTGATCGACGGATCGTCGAACTTGACCTGCGGCGGATTCTCCACCGGCACGTCGTCCACGAAGACCTGCTTGTCCCGGATCTCCACCTTCTGGCCGGCGACGGCGATACACCGCTTGATGAACATCTGCGCCGGGTTGCGGGGATAGGGAAACACCAGGATATCGCCGGGCTCCGGATCGCGCCAGGCGGGCAGCCGGATTTCGGTAAATGGAATGCCGGGGCCGTATATGAACTTGTTGACCAGCAGGAAATCACCCACCTGCAGGGTGGCTTCCATGGATTCCGACGGGATTCGAAATGCCTGGACGACCTCCGCCCGGATGAAGAGAAAGAGGAGCACGGTGAACGCCACGATCTCCAGGTACTCTCTCAGCAGGGACTTTTCTCTGGCCAAGGCTTCCTTTCCTCCTGCGCTTCCCGTTGGTCCCGAACGATGCGGGGTACCGGGCGTCAGCTTCCCACCGCCGCGCCCTCGCCCCGGATATCGAGCACGGCCAGGAAGGCTTCCTGCGGCACTTCGACGTTACCCACCTGCTTCATGCGCCGCTTGCCTTCCTTCTGCCGCTCCAGCAGCTTGCGCTTGCGCGTGACGTCACCCCCGTAACATTTGGCCGTGACGTTCTTGCGCATAGGACGGATCGATTCCCTTGCGATGACCCGGCCTCCGATGGCGGCCTGGACGGCGACTTCGAACATCTGCCGCGGGATGATCTTGCGCAGCCGCTGGCACAGCTCGCGGCCCCATTCGTAGGCCTTGTCCTTGTGGATGATGATCGAAAGGGCGTCCACCAGGTCGCCGTTGAGGAGCAGGTTCAGCCTGACCAGGGGCGAGGTCCGGTATTCCAGGAAGTCGTAGTCGAAGGAAGCGTATCCGCGGCTGATCGATTTCAACCGGTCGTAGAAGTCGAAGACGATCTCGGACAGCGGCAGTTCGTACTGCAGGGCGACCCGGGTCGGGTCGAGGTATTCCATGGACTTGTATATGCCCCGGCGGTCCCGGGCGAGCTTCATGATGTTCCCGATGTAGTCGTGCGGCACCACGATCTGGGCTCCGATGAACGGCTCCTCCACGTAGGCGATGAGCGATGCGTCGGGCATGTCGGCCGGGTTGTCCACCATGAGCTCCTCGCCCGCGGTCGTCGTGATCCGGTACTCCACGCTGGGCATGGTGGCCAGGATCGTGAGCCCGTACTCCCGCTCCAGGCGCTCCTGTACGACCTCCATGTGCAGGAGCCCCAGGAATCCGCAGCGAAAACCGAATCCCAGCGCAATCGATGTTTCGGGTTCGTATACCAGGGCGGCGTCGTTCAACTGGTACTTCTCGAGGGCCTCCTTGAGCGGCTCGTAGTCTTCCGACGTGGCCGGATAGAGTCCGCTGAACACCATGGACTTGGCCTCCCGGTAACCGGGGAGGGGTTCGTCGCAGGGGCGGGAGGCATCGGTGATCGTGTCGCCCACGCTGGCTTCGGCGACGTTTCGGATGTTCCCGATCAGATAGCCCACCTCCCCCGCCGTGAGCGCGTCCACGGGGGCCTTGTCGAATCGAAGGACGCCGGTCTCGGCCACCTCGAACCGCTTGCCGTTCGAACACATCATGATGTCCATGCCCGGCTTGATCTCTCCGCTCATGACGCGGACGTAGGGTACGGCGCCCCGGTACTGGTCGAATATGGAATCGAAGATGAGGGCCCGCAGCGGACCGTCGTCGGGTTCAGGGGGCGGAATCCGTTCCAGGATGGCCCGCAACACCCCCTCGACGCCGATGCCGTCCCGCGCGCTGGCGAGTACGACGTCGCCGGGTTCGACGCCCAGAAGGTCCACGATCTGACCCGTTACGACGTCGACCCGGGCGTTGGGGAGATCGATCTTGTTGATGACCGGGATGATGGCCAGATCGTTCTCCAGGGCCAGGTAGAGATTGCTGATCGTCTGGGCCTCGATGCCCTGGACGGCGTCGACGATCAGGAGCGCGCCTTCGCAGGCGGCGAGGCTGCGGGAGACCTCGTACGAGAAATCCACGTGCCCGGGCGTGTCGATCAGGTTCAGGACGTAGTTCCGTCCACCCGGCGCATCGTAGGACATGCGGATCGCGTGGGCCTTGATCGTGATGCCCCGCTCCCGCTCCAGGTCGAGATTGTCGAGCATCTGGGCGCGCATCTTCAGGGGAGAAACGGTGCCCGTCATCTCCAGCAGACGGTCCGCCAGCGTCGATTTGCCATGATCGATGTGGGCGATGATGGAGAAGTTGCGGATATGTTCCGTGGACATCTGGGTCCCGCCTGGTCATCCGGGAAACAGGGCGATATCGACTCGTCGCGTACCGAATGCAACAGGGTGAAATAAAGCGATTGACGGGCGGGATGTCAACAGGTATGCGGGAAGGGAAGGACCCGGATCACGGGTGCGAAGCGGGGGATTCCGATGTACGCGGGGCGGCGGAAATCCGGACTGCGCGGTCACGCATTCCGGGACCTTCTGCCGATCTCGAGGCTCGAATGGCCGACTTCCAGCCGCTCGGCCGCCCGTACCATCACGTAACCGACCGCGAGGGTGGTGACGACCAGCAGCATGGACCCCCATTCGACCGAGGTGGAGACCGGTTCGGGGAGGCGGGACAGGACGGCGCCGGCCTGGGCGTGCGCGAAGGCCTGGATGTCGCGGACCGCGGCCGCCACCGGGCCGGTTACCGTCTGCACGGGCAGGAATCCCCCCACGAACTCGGCGAACGTGGCGCGGTACGCCCAGATCAGCGCGGCGGCCGCCAGGGTAGCGGCGAAGGCCAGACGGGGAAAGACCAGGGCGGGCGCGAACCAGGATGACCGGGCCGGCGCGGGGAGCCTCTCCATCACGTTCGAGAGGAAGGCTTCGGAGGGCTGTGCCGCGGGGGTCGTTTCGACCGTCTCGATCATCGCGCCGAGGAACGCCGCCTCGGCCCTGCAGCGTTCGCACACCGCGAGATGGGCGTCCGCCCGGCGGCGCTCCTCCGGAGCAAGCGCCCGGTCGACCGCTTCATACAACAGTCTCCGGGTAGTTTCGCAGTTCATGGTCGAAGGCCTCCGGTGAAGGCGGACCCGGTCCGGCTACAGCGATTCGGGCTCGATGGACCGGTAGATCAGTTTCCTCAATGCGGCGCGGGCGCGGAAAAGCCGGGCCTTGACGGTGCCGATGGGCAACTCCAGCGCATCGGCGATCTCGTCGTACGACAGGCTCTGTATATGATACATCGAAATCACCGCGCTGTACATAGGCGGCAGCGCGGCAACCATATTTCTGACCTGTTCCCTGAATTCAGCCTGCTCGAACCGCTCCGCGGGATTCGCCGCCGGGTCCGGTATCTGAACCGGCAACGCGTCCTCCCCGTCCTCAGACTCCGAAAGGGAAGTCGTGGACAGGTCCCGCCGGGAACGCCGGGCCGAACTGAGGCTTACGTTCACGGCGATACGGTACAGCCACGTGGAGAACCTGGCGTCCCCGCGGAACCGGTCGAGATTCCTGAACGCCCGGACGAAAACATCCTGCGCGGCCTCTTCCGCGTCTTCCCTGTTCCCGACGATGCGCAGCGTCAGGTTGAACACGGAGACGCTGTGCCGGTCGACGAGACGGGCGAAGGCCGGCCTGTCGCCGTCCCGGGCCCTTGCGACGAGTTCCTCATCGCTCAAATCCATGGGTCGCCTCATCCTGTCTCAAGCGAGTCTCAGCCGCGTCCAGGGCCGTTTCGCCGGACTGATTCGACCCTTACAGGGATCCCGGTCGGTATCCCTCTATTCAATAAGACGAACGGGAATCTACAAATGTTTCAATACATGAGTATACTTTTACCCTGGCAATTCCTGTAAAATTCCGTGTCAATACCCGTAAATCGGTTTAATTTTCCATTTCCGAAACAAAAAGGCGGGATTCCGTGTCGAAATCATAAGCGGGTAATGCAAAGGGGGCCGGACGCCCCCTGGACGATCTCGTACCGGAGGCGGGTTATGGATAACTGGAAAGCCTGGGCGGCATTGTTCCTGAGCGTATGCGTCATGGTCGTCGTCCTCGCGTATATGGACTACTACGCGGAGGCGGTCATTGTCGCCGTCGCCGTTCCGTTCGGACTGGGAATCGTCTGCGCGTTGCTGGGGTATCTGAAAAGAGGCCGGGAAATCAGGCACCGGGAACGGCTGGCGATGATCGAGAAAGGGATCTACATCGAGGCCAGGAAGCACGAGGCCGGCATTCCCTCCCTGGCCGTGGTGCTCCTGGTCGGCATCGGACTGGCCACGGTCATCGCGAGCGACGTGGAGTTCTTCGGCTTCGCCCTGCTGTTCGTGGGCATCGGACTGATCGTGCGCTCCAGGATGCTGCGCAACAGGAAGATCGAGCAGGAGGCCGGTCCGGACAGCCCGGACGGACAGGAAAGCCCGGACGGCCCGCCGGCCGAACCTGAAGACTCACCGGCCGCGGAAAGCCCGGACGCTCCGGAAAGCCAGGACGGACAGGACAAACCGGACGCCGCGGAAAGCCCGGACGCCGCGGAAAGCCCGGACGCTCCGGAAAGCCAGGACGACCCGGAAAGCCCGGACGGACAGGACGGCCCGGATAGCCAGGACGACCCGGATAGCCCGCCGGCCGAACCTGAAGACTCACCGGCCGCGGAAAAACGGACTACGAAAGGCAAAGACGAGGCGTAGCGCAACCGTGCCCGAGAAAACCCTATACAGATCCATCAGCAACAGGATGATCAGCGGCATCTGCGGCGGCCTGGCCGAATACTTCGACGTGGATTCCTCCGTGCTGCGTATCGCCCTGGTCGCCTTTACAGTCATCACCCTGCCTGTATTCGGCCCCTTCGTCTTCCTGGCGTACCTGGTCTGCATTTTCATCATCCCGCGGAGTCCGGTCCTGGCTTCCGCGGCCGGCGGGACGCAGGGTTCCGGACCGGCCGCCCGGCTGAAAGAAGCGGGCCAGGCGGACCAGGCGGACCAGGCGGGCAAGGCGGGCCAGAGCGTCCGGGATTACCGGGGCACTTCCCAGAACAACAGCATGGTCTGGGGTATCCTGCTCATCCTGCTGGCCGTGACGGTGCTGACCTGGTCATACGCGCCGGATTTCGGGCGATTCTCCTTCTTCCTTCCCATGGTCCCCATCGTGGCCATCGGGGCTGCGGTATTCATCCTGTTCGTATACAGGGGACAGATCATGGCGTTCTTCCGACATCGGCGCCTGTACAGGTTACAGGAAGGCAAGAAGATCTTCGGCGTGTGCAACGGCCTGGCGGACGCTTTCGATCTGGACCCGACCCTCGTTCGCATCGGGTTCTTCATCGCCTTCCTGTTTTCCGGGGGCACGGTCACGCTGATTTACCTGTTCATGGCCTTTATCATGCCCGTGGGACGTCCTGAAAGCCCCGCGCGGGAAGCGTAGTCGGCGGCGTCCCGCACGCGCCCGGCCGGCCGCGCGCTTCGCCCCGGCCGGCTACTCGCTTCGCCCCGGCCGCGTGATCGGGCTTGACAAACGGTTCGAAATCGACTAGAGTACTCCACGATCAGTCCGCGGCATGGACCGGTCGTTTTTTGTATCCGGAAGTGCAACCGCCGGTGTACGACACGCATGAGAAAAAAGAACAGCTTGCTCCTTGCCCGCATCATCCAGTGGATCAGCGGCGGGATCGCCGTCATCGTCATCTACCCGGTATTCCGCTTGATCTGCCCCTGCTGGCGCCGGATTAAAGACGCCCTGGTCCGGCGGGAATCCGATGCTCCCCACGATTCGTCCAGGTCCCGGTCGCGTTACAGTCCAGCCGGCAAATCCATTCCCCATGGCGAGTAGGCCGCTGTGAAACTGATCGTAACCAACGACGACGGCATTGAGGCGCAGGGTCTGCTGACGCTCGCCGGCCTGGCGTCGCAATGGGGCGACGTGGTCGTTGTCGCGCCGGCTGAAACACAGTCCGGCGTGGGACACCAGTTGACCAACAACGGACCCATACGGGTGGACAGGCTTTCAGACGACCGGTACAGGGTCTGGGGTACGCCGGCCGATTGCGCGCGCCTGGCGCTCAACCGCCTCGCGACCGACGGGGACTGGGTGCTGTCCGGCATCAACCACGGGGGCAATCTCGGAGTGGACGTCTACGAATCCGGTACCGTGGCCGCCGCCCGGGAGGCCGCCTTCCACGGATGCAAGGCCCTGGCGCTGTCCCACTACACGGCGGACGGCCGGGAGATCGACTGGCCGCTGGCCGCGCGACGCCTCGAGCCGCTGCTCGAACGCCTGCTGCGCGAACCCCTCGAATCCGGTTGTTTCCTCAACGTAAACCTGCCCCACCCGGATCACGCGGAAACCCGCATTGAAACGAAAGTCGCACCGGTGGACACGAGCCCCTTCAGGATCACGTTCACCCCTACCGCGGACGGGTATCTGCATACCGGGATCTACCAGGAACGCCACCGCAGACCCGGCAGCGACGTCGACCTGTGTTTCGGCGGACACATCACCTTGTCGAAAGTCGGAGTCTGACCTGGCGGACCGCGTTTCGTTTACTGTCGGGTAACCGTCATGCCCATCATCACCGTCATAGGCCGGGGGCACTCCGGAACGCGGGCCATGTCCCACACGCTGTATGCCAGCGGCGTGTTCATGGGCCGGACGATCAATCCGTCGGGCGACAAGGTGCCGCCGGGCGACCTGTACGACGCCTGCCGCGTCTTCGCGAAATACGTCACCTGGGAGGGTGGGCTGGCCTGGGATTTCTCGCGGGCGATGGGAACGGAGATCGATCCGGAGTTCACGGAGAAGGTGGATTCGTACCTGGCGGACGTGATGGAAAACGGGGCCCCCTGGCGCGGGTGGAAGCTTCCGGAAACGACGCTCATCTATCCCTGGATCGCCCGCATGTTTCCCGACGTCCGGTACATACACTGGATCCGGGACCCCCGGGACGGCATCCTCGCCAGCCACAGGACGGACGATCTCGGCGATTTCGGCATCCGGTATCCCGTCACGGACGACATCAGGCGGCGACGGGCCATATCGTGGCTGTACCAGTACCGGCTCATGAAGGCGACGCCGAAGCCCGCCCACCTGCTGACCGTACGGTTCGAGGATTTCGTGCTGGACCAGGAGGAGACGTTGCGGCGCCTGGAAGGTTTCCTCGGAATCCCGCTGAGCCGTATCGTCGTCCGGCCCGAGGCCGTGGGCCGCTGGAAGAAGGCGGGCGGCGACCTGCAGCTGGACGTGCTGGGCGAAGCGGTGGCGGAACTGGGATACGAAATCTGAGTCCGCGGTCACCCTTCCCGCCGCTCCAATTCCTTCAACTTGTCCACGCACCGGTCGATCTCTTCGATCGTATTGTAGTAGTGGGTCGAGATGCGGATGCCCCGGTGGCCGTCCCGGTCGTGGTCGTCCACGTGGAGTTTCGCTTCCTCCTCCAGGGGGCCGCGCCACCGCGCCGCGTTGATCCCGTCGAACTCGAATATGGTGGATCCGGGGGACGAGACGTCGTGGGACCGGCTGGTGAGCAGCCGCAACCGGGGGACGTCCAGGAGGGCCTTTCTCAGGTAGTCCGACAGCATGCGAAGGCGCCGCTCGATGTTGTGGATGCCGATCCGGTTCAGTCGATCCAGCGCGGTGCCGAGCGCCGCGCGGACCGGGAGGTCGTAGGTCCCCTGGACTTCGTACCGGCGGGCATCCTCCACGCGATCGGCGGCCGTCGCGTACAGCGAACGGAAAGCGGGCTGCATGGCGCGGCTGACGTAGAGAAACCCCGTGCCGGCGGGGCCGAGAAACCACTTGTGTAGGCTGTTGGTATACAGGTCGCACGCCAGATCCGTCAGGTCCACGTCCAGCATCCCCACGGCCTGGGCGCCGTCGACGGCCGATACGATGCCCCGTTCCCGGGCCAGGGCGCAGAGCCGTTTTACGGGATACAGGTAGCCGCCGCGGGTGACGTGACAGAAAAAGAGCACCTTCGTCCGCTCGTCTATGGCCGCGGATATGCGCTCGAGGATGTCATCTTCGCCGGCCAGCGGGCTGGGGATGTGGACCTCCTCGATCTCGACCCCGTCCCGCTCCGCCCTGACCTGCCAAGGACGCACCGCGCTGGGATGCTCCTGCGTGGTCATCAGGATGCGGTCGCCGGGCGACAGGTCCAGTCCGTTTACGATATGGTAGAGTCCTTCGGTCGCGTTGCGCGCCAGCGCGATTTCACCGGTTTCCGCCCGCAGGAAACGCGCCATGGCCGGCCTCAGTTCGTCTTCAATGTACGCGTGAAACACCCGCTTTGCCTTCGACGGGTTCTCCGACATCAGTTGAAAGCCGGCGGCGACGGCGTCGCGGACGGCCCCGGACGGCATGCCCAGGGCGGCATTGTTCAGGTAGGCATGGCCGGGTTCCAGGATGAACCCGGAACGTATCCGGGACCAGTACGCCTGATCGCCGGGATCGATGAACCGGGTCAGCGGTTCGGATACAGGGGTCAGCATAGGCGTTTCCCGATTTCCTTTAAACAGATTGATGAGACCCGGGTCCGGAGTTGTCCGGCCGGCTTGCATCCGCGGGTCAGATGCCTTCGAAGTCTTCCCTGGAAAGCCAGCCGTTCTTCCCGTCCGGCAGCGAAATCCTCGTCCAGTCGTCCCGCTGTTCGACCAGCCGCACCTTGGCGCCTTCGTGCAATGTAAACAGCGGATCGGATCCGGGGTCGGGGCCGGTTCTGACCACGGCCGCCGGACTCAGGACGATGGCCTCCTCATTCGCCATGCCGTCGTAGATCTTGATGCCCATGAAACCGAAGGCCAGCGCCATGACAAGCACCGTAACCAGCAGGGCATAGCCCGTCATGATCCGCATGCGCGGCTGCCGGGCGAGCAGGTAGCACACCAGGGCGAGCGACGTGATGAACGCCGATACGGTCGCGGCGACCGTGGTTTCGTTCAACGTCACGCCGTCCAGCGCCTGCCTGCCGAACCACGGCACCTCGCCGGCGATCTCGTCCGCCGTCCTCTCGTTCGCCAGGTCCAGGTTGTTGTGCAGGTCCCCGTCCCGGGGCATAAGGCGGGTCGCCCGCTCGTAGGCCAGGATGGCCCGGCCGATCCGGTCCTGCTTGTAGTACGCGTTCCCCAGGTTGTAGTACACGTGCCCGTTGCGCACGCCCCGTTCGATGATGCGTTCGTACGTCCGGCCCGCCTCCGCGTACTTCCCGCCCTCGTAGAGCAGGTTGCCCTGCCGGTACAACTCAACGGTCTGCCTGTCCGCCGGGTCCCCGGCGCACCCGCCGATGGCGAAGGCGCCGGTCAGCCCGGCCAGCCCGGCCAGCCCGGCCAGGCCGGCCACGATCAACCCCGAGACCAGGTTGCGAAAACCACGGGGTGCCGGTCTCCCCACCGGGTTCGGACCGGTCTTCGACAAGCCCTCTGCGCGCATCGTGCGTGACGGCATGGCCTTCAACGGTCTCCGGTCACCTGCGAGTCGATGGATTCGATACCGTTCCGTGCCTTGCCGAGAAGGTCTTCGGCGTGTTCCGCCGTATGCGCTGTCGGGGCGAACCGGGCCAGGTCGCAGGCGTCCAGGCAGTCCCTGACCAGGCCGGCCGTGTCATCGTCCACGCCCCTTTCCCGGAGGAGCTCGACGACGCGGGGCGACGTCAGGCCGGCCCTCGGCAGATTGAACCGGTCGGCGATGTAACCGTACAACGCGTTGGATATGCCGGTGAAGGCCTCGTCGAGCGCGTCCTGCTTCAGCTTCTCGCCGGACCGGGCCAGATCGCCCGTGGCCCTGCTTTTCGCCCGGCGCCGCCGGGCATAGCCGGCGTCGCTCCGCAGCCGGTGGGCATGGGACCTGTACAGGACCGTGGCCAGGACCGCCGCGACGGGCAGGACGTGGAGCAGCAGGTACCAGGACGACCGGAACAGGAACCCTCCCTGGTCGCCGAGGAAGACCGTTTCGGGCTTGATGTACTGGATGTCCTGGCGTATCTGCCGGACTACGGCCTTGCGCGGCATGCCGGCCGCGGCCGCCTGCGCTCCGCTGGCGGGCAGGACGGAGATCGTCAACGGATCGGTTGTCGCGACCCGGTAGGAATCCGTTTCGGGATTGAAGAACGGAAAGGTGATCGACGCGATGGTATGGTCGCCGGGGACCGTGGGGATCAGCACGTGTTCCCAGGTTTTCGTCCCCGAGACACGCGATCCGTCCGACTCGTACTCCGCCCTCGTGCCGGACTGGTATTCCTTGAACTCGGCGCGAGGTGGCAGGACGGGGTCTTCCACGGTCTTCAGGTTGCCCTGTCCGGTCAGCTCGATCGTCAGCGTCACCGGCTGGTTCACTTCCGTGCCGGTCGGGTCCACCGTCGCCTCGAGCGCGAAATCGCCCACCGCGTTGGCGAATCCGGCGGGGCGGCCCCCGGCCGGCAGCGGAAGGACCCTTACGCTCTGTTCCGTGGACGCCACGCTGATCTGGCGCGTGGTCGAGAAGAACGTATCGAACGAATCGTTGAGAAAGCTGTCGAAGAGGCTCCTGCGGGACCGTTCGGCCTGTACGTCGCAGATCATCGACAGCGGCTCGATGCGCAGTTCCCCCGTCACGGTGGGGAACAGGGCGATCTCACGCAGTTTCGTAACGGCGTACCTCCGGCCGCCGATGATCTCTTCCATGAAATCGAGGTGATGGGCGGAAAACAGCTCTTCCATCCAGAAACCGGTGTAGGTGGGGACCACGTCGTAACGGGCGTTCGACAGGCCCAGGCGCGTATAGAGGGTATAGGTCACGGTAACCTGCTCACCCAGGTAAGCCCGCTTCTTGTCCAGGGTGGTCCGGATGTACACGGCGTCTCCCAGGTCCGGCTGTGCCGCGTCGTCCGGCGTGGGAGACGGGGCCGCCGCGGACCGGGGACCGCCCGCCGGCGCGGCGCGGCCGCCCGCCGGCGCGGCGCCTGAGGCGGACCGCGTGACCTCGATCGAAATCGGCGTGGTTTCGTGCGTGACGCCGTCGTACGTCACTTCAGCCGAGCCGATGACGTAGGTCCCCGTCCGCCGGGGTTTCAACTGGTAGATGAACCGGACGGATCTGGAGGAGGTCAGCTTCCCGTTGACCAGGTTGAAGCTGGAGGAGGTGGAGGAGGTGCTGCCGATGACGATGAACGACTTCATGTCGGGCAACACGGGCTGCGGGACGTCGCCCAGGCCGGACCCGGAAACCGAAACGGTCAGGATCAGCGTTTCGTCGACCGTTACTCGGGTTCGGTTCACCTCCGCCGTGACCGAAATCTCCTGCCCCGATACGGATGGCGTACCGGCAAGCAGCAACAAGATGAGACAGCTGTATACACGTCGATTCATGCGCTCAGTCCAGATACCCCCGGGTTCGCAATAGTTCCGCGTTCAGGATGGCGGTGCCCGCGGCACCTCGGACGGTGTTGTGCGACAGCACCACGAATTTCATGTCCAGTACCGCGCAGGGCCGTATCCGCCCCACCGTCACGGCCATGCCGTTTTCGGCGTCGCGGTCTATCCTCGGCTGCGGCCGGTCCGGTTCGTCGCGGACGACGACCGGATGCCTGGGGGCGAAGGGCAGGCCGAGTTCCTGGGGCGGCCCCCTGTGGCTGCGCAGCGCCTCGGCGAGACCGTTCGCATCGGTCTTTTTCTCGAGGGCCACGGAAACGCACTCCATGTGGCCGTCCTGGACGTGCACCCGGTTGCACTGGGCGCTGACGACGGTCCGGGCGTGCTCGATCCGGCCGTCCCGGTACCTGCCGAGCAGCTTCAGGGTTTCCCGCTCCATCTTTTCTTCTTCTTCCCGGATGTATGGCAGCACGTTGTCCAGGATTTCGAGGGAGGGGACACCCGGGTATCCCGCCCCGGACAGGGCCTGCATGGTGGTGACCGCGACCCGCGTGATCCCGAAGCGGTCGGCGATGGGCTTCAGCGCCATCGCAAGGCCGATGGTGGAACAGTTCGGATTGGTCGCGATGAACCCCCGGCCATATCCCCTGCGTTTCCGCTGGCTGTCGATGATCCCGCAATGGTCCGCGTTGACCTCGGGGACGAGCAGGGGCACGTCGTCGTCCATGCGGTGGTTCTTCGAATTGCTGACGACGGCGTAGCCCGCCGCCGCGAAATCCGCCTCGATGGGTCCGGCCACCGCGGCGTCCAGTCCGGAGAACACCAGGTCGCAGTCCAATCCCGGCTCGCAGCGCGCCACGGGCATCTCGATCGCGTATTCCGGGATCGGCGTTTCCAGCCGCCAGGTCGCGGCTTCCGGGTAAGGCTTGCCGGCCGAACGCTCCGAAGCCGCCAGGGCGGTCACCCTGAACCACGGATGGCCTTCGAGCAACTGGACGAACCGCTGCCCAACCGCGCCGGTGGCGCCCAGGATCCCCGCTTTGATCACATTCGTCGACACTTCATGCTCCCGGATCAGGTGGCAGCGCTATGGATGACCGCCGCCGGGCAGCGTCCGCGCGGCCTTGATCAGGTCTCCGAACAGGCCGCCCGCCGTAACCTCCGGCCCCGCGCCCGGTCCCCGCACGATCAGCGGGTTGTCACAGTATCGTTTCGTGGAGCACACGACCATGTTGTCCGGACCGGACAGGCTGCCCAGGGGGCTTTCCCGGTCCACGCTTTCGAGTCCTACCCGGCACCGGTCCTTTCCCACCGTCGCGACGAACCGCAGTACCTGCTCCCGGTTTCCGCAGGACTCCACCCGCTGCGCGTAGGCCGCGTCTTCCCCGGGCAGCATATCCATGAACGCCTCCACCGAGGGCGCGTCCAGCAACGCATCGGAGACCATGCCCTTGATTTCCAGTCCGGCGAGTTCGAGCCGGCAACCGATTTCACGGGCCAGTATCAGGGCTTTCCTGGCCACGTCCATGCCGTTCAGGTCGTCCCGCGGATCGGGTTCGGTGTACCCGAGTTCCTTCGCTTCCCGGACGATCTCCGAGAAGGCCCGGCCGCCGTCGAGCCGGGAACAGATGTATCCAAGCGTACCGCTCAGGCATCCCGCGATCCCGGTCACTTCGTCGCCGGTGTCCACCAGTTCCCTGACGGTACTGACGACGGGCAGGCCGGCGCCCGCAGTCGTTTCGTACCAGTACCGCATCCGCCTCGCGCGGCCGAGGCGCTGGATTTCCTCGTAGGCGCCGCTCCGGTCGGTGATGGGCTTCTTGTTGGCCGTCACGACCGGAATGCCGCGGCGGAGACAGTCCAGGTGCACTTCGGTCATCTCGGCGGAGGTCGTATCGACGACGCACAGGTTCCCGGGAGGATCGTCCAGCAGGCGGCGCGTCATGGCCCGCGCGCCCGGGTAATCCGCGCGCCGGTCCCCGTCGTCGAGCAACCGGGCGAGTCCGCCGGGAGCCCGCAGCGCCGCGTTGAGTCCCCGCGGATCGAAGACCAGCCGGTCCCGGCCGCAGATCCCGACATACTCGAAGCGAAGGCCGCTGGCTTCGGCGAGGGACCCGGACCGGTCCACCACCTGCCTGATCAATGCCCCGCCTATGTTGCCCTTTCCGAACTGGAACAGGTTAATTGTACTCAAAACTCCCGCCCTCTCCGAGTCCGAATGACGCGTGCACCAGTTGAACGGTTTTCCGCAGATCGTTCCGGCCGACTATGAATGAGATGTTCAGCTCCGACGAACCCTGGGCGATGGCGATGATGTTCACCCCGTGTTCGCCGAGAATGCCGAAGGTGCGGGCCGCGATGCCCGGGGTGCCCTTCATGCCGCCGCCGACCACCGCCACCACGGCCAGGCCGGTCTGTACCGAGATCTCCTCCAGGCTGCCTTCGGCGACCTCGTGGCGGAATTCCTCCTTCAGCGCGCGGACGGTCCCCGGGCCGTCCCGTTCGTCGACGACCAGGCAGATATCGTGTTCGGATGAAGCCTGCGTGATCATGATGACCTGGGTCTTGCGGTCCGCCGTGGTCTTGAACAGCCGCGCGTGGGTATCCGGCGTCCTGCTCAGGCCGGTGCCTTCGACCATGACCAGGCAAAGACGGTCGATACTCGTTACGGCCTTCACGCCCATGGGTGCCGCGCGGGTTCGCGATGTAATGAGCGTACCGGCGCTTTCCGTCCGGAAGGTGTTCCGGACCCGGATGGGTATCTCCTGTTTCACCGCGGGCTGCATGGTCATGGGATGGAGTACCTTGGCGCCGAAATAGGACATCTCGGCGGCCTCGAGATACGAGATCTCATTGAGCACGCGGGCGTCCTCCACGATGCCCGGATCGGCCGTCATCGCGCCGTCCACGTCCGTCCAGATCCATACTTCCTCCGCCCGCAACGCACCGGCGACCAGGGAGGCGGTGTAGTCCGAGGCGCCCCGCCCCAGGGTCGTGGTGACGCCTTCTTCGGTCGAACCGAGAAACCCCGTTATGACCGGAATGCGGCCGCCGGATACCATGGGGACCAGTCCCGCCGAAAGGCGGCGCTCCGTTTCGGCGTGATGGACCTCCGCTTCCGTATAGCGCTCGTTGGTCTTCACGTACTCGCGCGCATCGACGTGGAGAGACGGCAGGCCGGCCGATCTGAGCGCCGCGGATACGACGACCACGGACAGGCGTTCGCCGAAGGAACTGACCAGGTCGGACGAACGCGGGGAAAGTTCCCTGAGCAGCGTTATACCGTGCAGGATCCCCGCCAGTTCGTCGATCAGTCCGTCACAGACCTCGAGGGCCCGGTCCCGCTCCTCCCCTTCGGCCAGGGCGCGAATCGTCTCGCCATGGCGTTTCCTCAACGCCGAGAGGGCAGCCAAGGGCTCCGTGCCCCCGCAGGCCTCCGCGGCCATCGATCGAAGGGCGTCGGTCACCTTGCTCATGGCGGACAAGACCACCAGCAGGCCGCGTTCGCGATGGCTCGCGACGATCTCGACGACCTGTCGAATGGCCTCCACCGTGCCCACGGAAGTGCCGCCGAATTTCATGACGATCATAGTGCTTCCATCGCGATACCCGGAGCGGACTACCAGTCCTTCTCCGGATTGACCTGCGTGGCCTGTTGCCGGCGCAGGCGGCGCTGTATATCCTGCTCGTCCCTGTTCAGGGCATTCAGGAGACGCTCCGCCTCCGCCCTGCTCAGCTCTCCTTCCCGGGGAGCCTGCGGGCGTTCCGGACTATCCTCCTCTTCCGGCGGCTGCTGCCCGTCGTCCTGCCGGTCTTCCTGATCCGGCCGGTTATCCTGGTCCTGCCGGTTATCCTGATCCTCCTGGTCGTCCTGCCGGTCCTGCGCATTCCGGCGTTGTCGTTCCTCCTGTTCCTGAAGCTGTCGCGTCACGAATTCCAGGTTGTATTTCATGTCGATATCGTCCGGGCGGACCCGCAGGCCCTCCTTGTAGGCCTCGATGGACTCCTCCAGCCGGCCCATGCGGTACAGGCTGTTGCCCAGGTTGTACCGGGCCCGGCCGCCGAGCGTCGCTTCGTCGTCGAGGGCGTTCGTGTACGACTGCACGGCAGAGGGATACCGCTCGGAGCGGTACAACGCGTTCCCCCGGTTGTAATGAAGGACCGGGTTTTCATCGTCCTCCGCCAGCGCTTCGTCATAGGCCGCCAGCGCTTCGTCGTACTTCTCCTGTTGGTACAGCTCGTTACCGCGGGCGTTCTTCGCGGCCGGCTGCCAACCGAGAAACAACAGGATGACCAGGATCATGCTCATGGCATCGGTTCCGTTTCCGGCGACTCGTCCAGCAACCTGCGGTCCCGGATCACGGTATCCGCGACCAGGAGCAGCAAACCGAACAACAATATATACTGGTAACGTTCAACGTACTGCGTAAATTCTCGGCTTTCGAACTCCGCCTTCTCAAGCGACGAGATGGTGTCGTACACCAGGTCCATCTCGTCCCCGCCGGGGGAAGCCCTGTAGTAAGCCCCGCCGGTCGTTTCCGCGATATGACGCAACGTATACTCGTCCAGACGGCTCATGACCACGGTCCCTGACCGGTCCCGCATGTGGCCGGCCACCGTGCCGTCCTCCCCCATGACCGGTATGGGAACGCCCTGCGGCGTGCCGATCCCTACCACGTAGACGCGGACGTTCAGGGCCGCCAGTTCCTCGGCCACGGCGATGGGGTCTTCCTCGTGATCTTCTCCGTCGGTGATGAGCACGACGGCCTTGTACCCCTTATGGTCCTGCCGGAACGATTTGCCCGCGATCCGCAGCGCTTCCGCTATCGCCGTCCCCTGCGTGCCCACCGTCCCGGTATCGATGCCGTCCAGGAAGAGCTCCACGATGCTGTAATCCGATGTCAACGGGCACTGCAGAAAGGCGGACCCCGCGAAAACCACCAGTCCGATCCGGTCGTTCCGGAGCCTCCGTACCAGGGACCGGACGGCGAACTTGGCCCGGCTGAGGCGGTTCGGCCGGACGTCCTCGGCCAGCATGCTGTTGGAAACGTCCAGCGCGGCCATGACCGAGAATCCGGTCTGTCGCACCGTTTCGGAACGGGTCCCGAACTGGGGCCGCGCGAGCGCCAGGGCAAAGCAGGCCACGGCCAGGACCACGAGCGCCGCCTTGACCGGCTGCCTCCCGGCGACCGTCGATCGCGACAGTCTGGCCAGCAGTTCGGGATCGCCCAGCTTCCCGAGCACGTCGCGCCGGCGCCGGAACCGGACGATAAAGAACAGGATGAGCAGCGGTACGACCGCCAGCAGATAGAGAAACTCGGGTTGGGCAAACTGCATGAATGCTCCGAAAGGGCCCGTACGCGGCCGCGTTGCTCCGAAAGGGCCCGTACGCGGCCGCGCGGCTCCGAAAGGGCCCGTACGCGGCCGCGCGGCCTAGGGAAGTCTTCTGAGCCGGGTGTGCGCCAACAGGGTTTCGGCCAGGATCAGCATCATGGCCGGCAACAGAAAGAAACCGAATAACTCGGTGTACCTCGAGTAGGCGATGACGCGCATTTCCGTGCGTTCGAGCGCGTCTATACGTTGATAGATGTGGGACAGCATCTCGCCGTCGGTCGCCTTGAAATAGTATCCGCCGGTTATACGTGCGACCTGCCGCAGGGTTTCCTCGTCGATTTCCGTGAGCGCGAGGCTTCCGTCGCGATTGCGGGCGTAGGTGCGGCCCAGGACCGGGTCGTCGACGGGAATCGGCGCGCCTTCTTCTTTACCGATGCCGACCGAGTAGATCTTGATCCCCAGCGCGTTCGCCGCCTTGGCCGCGGTGACCGGATCGATCGCGCCCGTGTTGTTCACGCCGTCGGTCAACAGGATGACCACTTTGCTTTCGGCGGTGCTCTGCCGCAACCGGTTGACGGAATTGGCGATACCCATGCCGATGGCCGTGCCGTCTTCGGTCAACCCGATCTCCACCTCATCGAGCAGACGGAGCAGCACGTCGTAGTCCAGCGTAAGCGGGCACTGCGTGAAGCTTCTTCCGGCGAAGACCACCATGCCGATCCGGTCGTTTTTCCTTTCCCGGATAAAGTCGGAAATCACGGTCTTGGCCACGTAGAGCCGGTTGCGGGGCTTATAGTCCTCGGCCCCCATGCTGCCGGATATGTCGAGCGCCAGCACGATGTCGATACCCTCGGTCAACACTTCCGCGCCCTCGGTACCCGTCTGCGGGCGGGCGAGGGCCATGATCGCCAGGGCGATGGCCACGGTCCGCAGCGCGACGGGGACGTGGCGGTACTTCAGGATCGACGCGGGTTTCAACCGCTTTGCGAAGGAGACGTCGGAGAACGTCAGTCCGCCCCGGCGCCGCTTCGACTGGCGGCGATGCCACCACAGGAGTACGGGGACGATCAGGAGCAGAACAAGGATCACCGGCGTGGAAAAGAACATGCTTGCGTCAGTCCTCGGTTAATGCTTGCGTCAGTCCCCGGATGGGATCCGCACAGACCCCGCGTCTCCGGCGGGAGGGCTCGTAAGCTCGACGATCTCCCGTCCTTCCCGCACGGAAAGCGACTGGCGGTGACTTTCGGGCGTGAACTTCGCGTATTTGACCATGTCGCATTCTTCGAACAGTACGCGGACCGCCCTTGATTCTTCGTGGCCGAGCTCGAGCGCGTTCATTGCCGCCATCAGCTCGGAAGTCGTGTATTCCATGGCGGCTATCCCGTAGCGTCCGGCCAGGTACCGCCGCAGGATTTCCGACAGCGCCGAGTAATGGGCTTTCACGAGTCCCCGGTCGAGCCACGCTTCGAGGGCCAGCCGGTCCAGTTCTTCCAGGGCGATCTCTTCCGGATAGCGTTCGATCGCCGGGACCGCGCTGTTCGAATCGACCCGGTTCCCGCGGCGCCTGAGATACAGGAAGAGGACCGCCGCGGCGGCGAGCAATACCAGGCCGCCAATCACCCAGTAGTACCAGGGTGCCCCGCCGGGGATCCCGACCGGACCCTTCAGATCGCGGATATCCTCGGCCTCATCGTCGATAACGCTGAGGACGGTTACCGGAACGGCATCCGATTCGGCGGACAACCCGGTACCGTCCTGAAGGATGCACGCAATCGCGAAGGGCGGTACGGAATACTCGCCCGTCCGATACAGGGTGAGTTCGTAGCGGAGCGTATCGACGTTCACGCCGCCGGGTCCGGACAGGGGCCCCACGTGCTCGAAGGATAAGAGGTCGAAACCTTCCGGGGGGCGTCCGGATTCCGGCCACTCGATCGCAGAGTTACGCGGACTCTTCACGGTGACCCGGTACAGGAAGGGATCGCCCACGGTGATCCGGTCGCGATCCACCGAGGCCTCGATCGAGAACCCGTGATCTTCCTCCTGCGGCGCCGGGAAGGCTCCGGTATCGGCCGGGTTCGTCGAGACAGCCACCAGGATGGTGGCGAATAAGCAGGTACGCCTCACCGCATGCCGCCTCATGTCACGATTTCGGTGTCAGGGCGACCATATCCCTGATCCGGGCTACGAAACCGGCCCTGGCCAGGGACACGACGGGGCTGTTCCTCCGCTTGACGTAGACCAGATTCGCGTCCCCTGGAAACGACTTGCCCACCAGGAGCGACAGGCGTTCCTCCGGCACATCGTTCCGGCCCCCGATCTGCATCGCAAGTTCCATGACCGGCCTGTCCAGCCCGAAGGTTGCCAGGTCCGCGTCGGGGTCCGCCGTTACGAAGGCCTCCGAATACAGGGAATCCAGCTCGCTGAACGCCCGGCCGACCGAGTTCGCGTCGGCGTCGCCCGTTGAGGGCTCTTCCAGTTTCCAGACGACTCTTTGCTTCTGGTCGCGGCGCACCCGCAGCCGTTCGTCGGGCGTGACCACCTCGAACATGTGTACCTCGTAGCCCTTGAATCGAAGGATCTTGCTGTCGCGCAATTCAATCGCGGAAGACGGCAGCCCCGGCAGGGTGGACGCGTCCACCGCGTAGATCCACTCCTCCCCGGGGTCCTGAACGTACGCGTACCGGCCGTCGCCGGAGGCCGACCCGACCAGGATTTCCTGGGGGCTCGCCCGGTCCTCGATCGTGAGCGAGAGACGGGCGGCCGGGCGCTCGAAACCGTACGCCGCGTTGTTCGCGGCCGTCGACGGGATGTGCTCCCGCACACGCATGATCTCCAGGCTGTCCAGCATGGCCGTAATGAATCGGTCGTCGGCTCTCAACTCGTAGGGAGACGTCATCCGCCAGTCCTCGAAGGAATGCTTGACCAGGGTAACGGACTCGTCTCCCAGGTCCATCGAGAAGGTTGGAACCCGGTAGGACTGAAAATCGAAGGCCGTGGTCCGCCGGTAGAACTCGGGTTCCCGGTCCAGCTGGCTCAGGACCGACGCGGAGACCGAGTACACGTTGCGTCTTTCGCTGGTCATGGCAAAGGCCTGGCCCATGGCCGCGGTGCTCATCGAAAGCGTATGCAGGACGCTGCCGTCGCCGGATTTCACGGTCGCCGTCATCACCGGATCCGCCAGGCCGTACGCTTCAAGCGAAGACGGCGCATCGTCGATGAAGGAAATGGCCTCGGCCGCGGTGATCGTGTTCACGGCATTGACCACTTCATCGCGCTCCGCCGGCAGCCGGTAGGGCGCTTCCACGCGCCAGGTCCCCAACGAGTCCTGCGCGATGACGACCCGGCGGTCGCCCTTTTCGAGGATGAGCTCCTCCACCCTGTCCCGATCGACGCGCATGAGCCTGCGGTCCCGCAGCGCATCGGTCGTCCGGCGCAGATTCCCATTGATCAGCGACGAAACGAGGAAAACCCGCCGCGTGCCCTTTTCCACGGCGTAATAGGCCGCGCCCGTAGGGTTCATGTCGCCCAGCAGCAACACCATGGGCTTGTCGAGTCCGCGGATGATCTCGACGGACGCCGATGGATCCCCGAGCCCGTATTCCGAGAGCGCTTCCGCCGAATCGGCGACGGTGCGGGCGGGAGTCAGGGTGGTGATTTCGCGCAACAACGCGCCCACGATCTCCGGGTCCGCCGCGTACCTGATCGGATCGGTGATCTCCCAGCCTTCCAGGGGCACCTTCTCGATCGTCGTCGCCGCGCCGTCCACGGTCACCCTGATCTCGACGACCTCTCCGGCGTCGATCTCGAACACGCGCTCGACTTCCGCGACTTCCTCTTCCTCGAGCACGAAAAGGAAGTAACTGGCCGCCAGCAATCCGAGGATCGCCGCCAGCACGATCGTGTACCGGCCACCGCTCACCGCGCCTTGCCTCCTATTTCCTTCTCCACCACACCATGACGCCCGCGATCAGGATGCCGATGGGCGAGAGGATGCCGGTGATGATGAAGATATCCCGCATCTGGCTCAGCGAGATCTGTACCAGCCTGGTATCGCTGGACTTGGGCCGGATCGCGAGCAGGTCCTCCTCCTGGGCGAGCCAGTTGAGGATGTTGAGGGCCAGATCGCCGTTGCCGGGCAGCATGATATAGGCATTGGACGCGAAGGACGAATTGCCGACCACCACGACGCGGGTCTTGATTTCGTGCTCCTCCGGCCGCATCGCCATCTCCTGCGGCGTCAGCGTGGCCATGTCCCTGCGCGGCAGCGCCCTGGGCACGGCCGTGATGGCCACGGCGATGGAAACGGGGCCGGGCTCGTCCGTCCCGGGATCCAGCGCGGGCACGTACTCCATGGCTTCTTCCGGCGATCCCGGCAACGAAGTCTCCGCCCAGCTGCGGGCGCCGGTCATGGCGATCGTCTGGATCTCCACGGTATCGTCGGAGGCCGACGCCGGTTCGATGGACCGCACCAGCGGGAAGAAACTCACGGTGTTGCCGAGGGGACGGGTGATGGGATGGGCCGGGTACTGCATGACGGCAGGCATGTACTCGTTCATGCCGGGCAGCCGTCCCACGGCGCTCTCGTCGATCACCACGTTCTCGCCGATCCGCACCTTCCAGCGGGCGAGCAGCTCCGACAGGTCGGCGCTTTCCGCGGGATAGTCGGGGTTGAGGAGGAACAGGGCGCGTCCGCCGCGGTCCAGGTAGTCGCGAATGGCTTCCTGTTCGCTTCCCACCAGGTTGGTGCGGGGACCGGCCACCACCAGCACGTTGCAGTCCGCCGGCACTTCCACTTCGTTCAGCAGGGAGAAGCTCCTGACGAGGTAACTCTGGTTCTCGAGCAACTGCATGATCCGGTTGTAGCCGGCCTGGTCGGTCAGGTTGACGTTGTGCTCGCCGTGGCCTTCCAGGAAGTAGATGTTCTTCTGGCCTTCGCGCGTGACCTTGACCAGCGCGTTGGTCACGCTCTCCTCGAGGTACCGGTTGATGTGCTCGGTCTTGCCCTCGCTTTCGAACACGACCGTTCCGTAGGCGGAGATATTGTACTGGCGGGCGATGCTGGGCTCGAGATCGGGATCGATGAATTCGTACGTGACGTGTTCCGAATGGTATTGAAACTGGTTCAGCATGTCGTCGAGCAGATGCTGATTCGTGGCGTCGGGGCCGCCGGACCTGAAAAAGCCCACGATGTGCACGTCCTGTTCCAGCTCGTCCAGTACGCTTACGGACAGGTCGGCGAGGCTGAACCGCTTGTTGGCCGTCGTGTCGTACCGCTGGGTGAACCGCGAGCCGATCATGTTCGCGAAGGCCAGTATGCCGATGACCAGGATCACCAGGACGGCGGTGTTGGCGCCGTATCGCGTCGTACGCCGTCCGAGCAGGTTCCAGACCTTCTCCCATTCGAAGACCATCCAGGCCGATCCGAGCGCCAGGCCGGCCAGCAGGACGACCAGCGCCGTGCGCGGCGTCGTCGCGTCCGAGGCGTACAGGTACCCGCTGACCAGGATCAGGATGAGACCCAGGCTGCCGGCGGAGGAAACGAGGCTCTTCATGTACGGGTTTCTCCCATTGCCAGATCGTCACTTTCGAAAACGCGCGCCATGCCGTCCATTCGAGACTGGCGTCAACCCCGCCAGCGCGTCGATTCCACCGACCGGACGGTGATGAACAGGCCCAGGAATATGAAACTCAGGAAAAACAGGCAGTCCGTCGAGTCGATGACGCCCATTTCGAAGGTATTGTAGTGTCTCAGCACGGACAGGTATCCGACAATCTCGCCCAGGGTGCCGGTCATCGAATCCGAGACGAAATCCAGCATCCAGAGTATGAGCGCGGCGCCGAAGCAGATCACGGCGGCCACGATCTGGTTCTCCGTCAGCGACGAGGCGAACAACCCGATGGTGATCACGCCGCCCCCGAGGAGCAGAAGACCAAGGTAGCCGGCCCAGATGGGACCCCAGTCGGGATCGCCGTAGATCTGGAGCACCAGCGGGTAGATCATGGTCAGCCCGATCATGGCCGTGTACAGGGTAAAGGCCGCGAGGAACTTGCCCAGGATCACGTGCCAGTCCCGGACGGGCGATGTCAGCAGCAGCTCGATCGTGCCGGATTTCTTTTCCTCGGAGAAGACCCGCATGGTGAGCATGGGCATGAGCGTCAGCACGGCCACGAAACTCATGGTATTGAACAGCGGCCGCATGATCATCTCGTTGATGTTGATCCGTTCCATCATCGTCGGGTACTGCGCGACCTGCATGAAGTACTGGGTATAGGTCTGCAGCAGCTGGAAGAACATGAAGCTTACGATGAAGATGAAAACCGTCGATAGGGCATAGAAGATGGGTGAAATGAAGTAGGCCTTCAATTCACGTCCCCAGATGGCCAGCAATCCCTGCATCGTCAGGCGACCTCCTCTTCCTGGGTCGTCAGCTCCAGGAAAATCTCTTCCAGGCTCATGCCGGCCGTGGTGAGTTCCAGGAGTTCCCAGTCGTTTGCGACCACCGACGAGGCCACCTCGTGACGGAGGTCCCTGCCGGGGATGACGTCGATGTCATACTGCCAGAGGCCCTCGCCGAGGGAGGAACGGGTCTTCACCTCCACGACGCCGTCCTTCTGCTTCAGGAGGTCCATCACTTCCTTGACCGGACCCCGGATCTGAGCCGTGATGGACTGCGAACCCCTCAGCCGCGCGTCCAGGTTGGCCGGCGTGTCCCCGGCCACGATCCGGCCCCGGTCGATAATGATCACGCGCTCGCAGGTCTTGCTCACCTCGGGCAGGATGTGACTGCTGAGGATGATGGTGTGGTCGCCGGCCAGGCTCTTGATGACCTCCCGGACCTCGTTGATCTGCTTGGGGTCCAGGCCGTTGGTCGGCTCGTCCAGGATCAGGACGTCGGGATCGTGTATCAGCGCCTGGGCCAGGCCCACCCGTTGACGGAAACCCTTGGAACAATGGCCGACGATCCGGTTTTCGACTTCCTCCAGGGCGGTCAGCTCGATCACGCGGTTGACGGCCCGCTTGCGGTCGCGGGACGGGATGTCCTTGATCCTGGCGATGAAGTCCAGGTAAGGACGGACCCGCATGTCCAGGTAGAGCGGTACGTTCTCCGGCAGGTATCCCACCCTGCGGCGCACGTCGAGGGACTGGGTGAACGTATCGAACCCCGCCACCCTGGCGGTTCCGGCCGTCGCGGGCATGAAGCACGTCAGCACCCGCATGGTCGTGGTCTTGCCCGCCGCGTTCGGTCCGAGGAATCCGAGTATCTCGCCCTTTTCGACCTCGAAACTCACGTCCCGGACCGCGGTGAAGTTCCCGTACTTCTTGGTCAGATTCCTTACTTCTATCAAGTCAGGCTCCCGGTGCCTCTACCCCATGATTCCCGCGAAACGGGCGGAACGGGGGCGATTTTCAAAGTAACCTAATTTATCGCACAAGGTGATGAAAAGCAAGCCTTTGTTGCCGTCGGTACCGACTCCCTCGGACCGCCCGGACCGCGTGACCGGCCTGGCGCACACACGCGCCCGGACCGCGTGACCGGCCGGACGTGCCGTTCTCCTTTCACCGCGCGAATTTGCGTTCGCGCAACTTGAAGAACTGCAGCAGCGGATCGATATAGGGCTCGTCCGTCCGGATGTGGATCGCGTCCACGCCGGTTATCCTGAACTGCCGGTCCCGTTCTTCGCGAATGGCCTCGTTGTATTCGGCATACTGCCTGCGCCATTCGGCGTCGGCGGTGTCGACGAGCACCTCTTCTCCCGATTCCGCGTCCCGCAGTTCGATCAGGCCGATGCCGGGCAGACCGAGTTCCCTCGGGTCCGTGATCGTGACGGCGACCACGTCATGCCGTTTGCTGGCCACCCGCAGCGGCTTGGCATAGTCCGCGGCAAGAAAATCGGAAATGATGAAGACGATGCACCTGCGCGTCAGCAGCCGGTTCAGGTACTCGAGCGCCTGCGTGATATCGGTGCCGGTGTGGTCCGGCCGGGTGTAAAGCACCTCCCGGATCACCCGCAGAATATGGGTCCGGCCCTTCTTCGGCGGGATGAACTTCTCGATCTGGTCGGTGAACATGAGGAGACCGACGCGGTCGTTGTTCTGGATCGCCGCGAAGGCCAGCAGCGCGCAGATCTCCGCCGTGATCTCGCCCTTCATCTGGTTCGCCGTGCCGAAATGACCCGACGCGCTGACGTCGGCCATGAGAATGACCGTCAGTTCCCGTTCCTCGATGAAGCGCTTGACATAGGGACGCCCCAGGCGGGCGGTGACGTTCCAGTCGATCGACCGGATCTCGTCGCCCGGCTCGTATTCCCGCACCTCGGCGAATTCCATGCCGCGGCCCTTGAAGACGCTGTGGTACTCTCCGCTGAACACGTCGTTCACGAGATGCTTGGTCCGGATCTCGATCTGCCGGATTTTCTGGATGATCTGCCTGGGTATCAAGGGATCTCTACACAGTCGAAGACGCGCTGAAGGATCTGTTCCGAGGTCATGTCCTCCGCCTCCGCCTCGTAGGTGACGATGACGCGGTGACGCATTACGTCCATTCCGACCGACTTGACGTCCTCGGGGGTAACGTAGCCCCGGCGGCGCAGGAAGGCGTGCGCACGGGCGGCCGTCGCAAGGTAGATCGTCGCCCGGGGCGAGGCGCCGTACTCCACCAGGTCGCCGATGTCCTCGAGCTCGCCGTAGTCCTTCGGGCTGCGGGTCGCGAAGACGAGGTCGACGATGTACTGCTTGATCTTCTCATCCATGTAGACCTGGTTGATGATCGATCTCGCCCGGACGATTTCCTCCAGCGTCACGACCTGTTCCACTTCGACCGGCTCGCCGGCGGTCATGCGGTTCAGGATCTCCAGTTCCTCTTCCTTGCGGGGATAGGTCGTGGTCAACTTGAGCATGAACCGGTCGACCTGGGCCTCCGGAAGGGGGTAGGTCCCTTCCTGCTCGATGGGATTCTGCGTCGCGAGCACCAGGAAGGGGTCCTCCAGCGGGAAGGTCTCGTCGCCGATGGTGACCTGGTGTTCCTGCATGGCCTCCAGGAGGGCGCTCTGCACTTTCGCCGGCGCGCGGTTTATTTCGTCCGCGAGGATGAGATGGGCGAAAATCGGACCCTTTTTCGCGACGAACTCCCCGCTGCCGGCCTGGTAGATCATGGTACCCGTGAGATCGGCGGGAAGCAGGTCGGGAGTGAACTGTATGCGCTGGAACCGCGCGGCGACCGTCGACGCCAGCGTCCGGACGGCCAGGGTCTTGGCCAGTCCCGGCACGCCTTCCAGCAGGATGTGCCCATTGGTCAGCAGGCCGATCAGGAGGCGTTCGACCATGTAGCACTGCCCGACGATCACCTTGCCGATTTCCGAGACGAGCCGGTCGACGAAGACGCTCTGCTCGTAGATGCGGTCGTGGATGACCTTGATGTCGTCCGGAGATTTCGCGTTTTCTTCTGTCATGTCGATCCTTCAGTTGGACGCGGACGAACCCGAAGACGAATCGGCCTTCGACGAGGCGTCGGATTTGGACTCCTTGCCGGAACCCGACGCGTCGGAGGTACCGCCGGATTTGGAACCGTCGGACCCGGAACCGTCGGACCCGGAACCGTCGGACTTGGCCGAAGAGGATTCCTTATCGGCCTTCTCGGCCTTCTTGTAGTTCTCGCTGCGGTAGTCGGTGGTGTAGAATCCGTCGCCCTTGAAGAGGAAGCCCGCCCCTCCGCTGATCAGGCGCTGCACGGCGCCGCCGCATTCGGGGCACGCCGACAGCGGATCCGCCGTGATGGACTGGAACTCGGTGAATTCGTGGCTGCATTCATTGCAACGGTACTGGTAGGTAGGCATGCGACCCTTCCTGACAAAACCGGCGCCGACTTGAAACAGCCGACGCCGGTCTTGGTACATCTGGACTGCCCGGCAAGGGGCTTACATCATGCCGCCCATGCCGCCCATTCCGCCGCCGCCGTATCCGCCTGGCGCGGGAGGGGGCTCCTTCTCCGGGATGTCCGTGACCAGGGTCTCGGTCGTCAGCAGAAGGGACGCGATGCTGGAAGCGTTCTGCAGCGCGATGCGGGTTACCTTCGCCGGGTCGATCACGCCGGCCGACATGAGATCTTCGTAGTCGCCCGAGTTGGCGTTGTATCCCACGGCGCCTTCCGCCTGCTTGACGTGCTCGATGATGACGGAGCCTTCCGCGCCGGCGTTGGCCGCGATATGGCGAAGCGGCTCCTCGAGGGCCCTGCGCACGATGGCCGCTCCGGTGGCCTCGTCGCTGTTCAACTGCAGCCCGTCCAGCGCGCCGGAACCGCGCAGGTACACGACGCCGCCGCCGGGAACGATGCCCTCTTCCACGGCAGCGCGGGTCGCATGCAGCGCGTCTTCCACGCGGGCCTTCTTTTCCTTCATTTCCGTCTCGGTCGCCGCCCCGACGTTGATTACGGCCACGCCGCCGGCCAGCTTGGCCAGGCGTTCCTGCAGCTTCTCGCGGTCGTAGTCGGAGGTCGTTTCATCGATCTGGCGGCGAATCTGGCCGATGCGGCCTTCGATCTCGGTCTGGGAACCGGCGCCTTCGATGACCGTCGACTCGTCCTTGTCGATGGCCACGCGCTTGGCCTGGCCCAGGTCGTCGAAGGTCACGTTCTCCAGCTTGATCCCGATATCCTCGGTGATCACCCGGCCGCCGGTCAGGATCGCGATGTCCTCCAGCATGGCCTTGCGGCGGTCGCCGAACCCCGGCGCCTTGACGGCCGCGATCCGCATCGTGCCGCGCAGCTTGTTGACCACCAGCGTGGCCAGGGCCTCGCCCTCCACGTCCTCGGCGATGATCAGCATGGACTTGCCCTGCTGAACGACCTTCTCGAGAATGGGCAGAAGGTCCTTCATGGCGCTGATCTTCTTCTCGTGGATCAGGATGTAGGGATCTTCCAGGCTGCATTCCATGCGCTCGGAATCCGTTACGAAATAAGGGGAGATGTACCCCTTGTCGAACTGCATGCCTTCGACCACGTCGAGCGTGGTGTCCATGCTCTTGGCCTCTTCCACCGTGATGACGCCGTCCTTGCCCACCTTATCCATGGCATTGGCGATCAGGTCGCCGATCTCGGGGTCGTTGTTGGCGGAAATCGTCGCGACCTGGGCGATTTCGGTCTTGCCGGCCGTCGGCTGGCTGATGCCCTCGATCTCGCCCACCACCGCGGACACGGCCTTCTCGATGCCGCGCTTGAGCGCCATGGGATTGTGACCGGCGGTCACGTTCTTCAGGCCCTCGCGGTAGATGGCCTCGGCCAGCACCGTCGCCGTCGTCGTTCCGTCGCCGGCGATGTCACTGGTCTTCGACGCCACTTCCTTGACCATCTGCGCCCCCATGTTCTCGTAGGGGTCCTGCAGTTCGATCTCCTTGGCCACCGACACGCCGTCCTTCGTGACGGTCGGCGAACCGAACTTCTTGTCGAGCACGACGTTCCGTCCCTTGGGACCCAGGGTGACCTTCACCGCCTTGGCCAGGGTCTCTACACCGTTCAGCACGGACCGGCGCGCATCATCCCTGAATTTCAACTGCTTTGCCACTGGTTCAACCCTCCTTGCATACGCTCAGGTTCGACCGCAACCCCAACCGCGGTTACGGTCCGGACACTCGATGATCTAAGACACGATACCCAGGATGTCCTCTTCACGCATCATGAGGTATTCGTCATCATCCAGCTTGACTTCCGTGCCGGAGTATTTGCCAAAGAGGATCTTGTCGCCGACCTTGACTTCCAGCGCCACGCGGTCGCCGTTGTCGCCTACGCGACCCGGACCGGCCGCCACGACCTCGCCCTGCTGCGGCTTTTCCTTGGCCGTATCGGGAATGATGATTCCGCCGCGCTGCTCTTCCTCTTCCTCGAGGCGCTTGACCAGGACACGGTCGCCCAAAGGTTGTACGTTCATTGCCACCTGCTCCTTTCCCTTGTGATGAAGTAGGCTGATCTTCAATCAGCACGATTGTTGACGATGCTGGCGTCCGTCTTCTTCAGTGCAATTTCCGTGCCAGCAGGGAGCCGCCTTGCCCGGGCTTCCAGAAGGCGAACACCTTACTCCTTGTGGTTAATGGCGTTACGCACTTTGAAGGCGGCACGCCGGATGGCATTGCGCTGTCCGCGCGATTTCTGCCAGATGGTCACCTATCCCGATAATGCCAAAATGGCAATGCCGAAAATACGCAACAGGCCAATTTAGCCATGCCTGTCTGGCTTGTCAAGATCATTCGCAATTCTGATTGTCATTGATCCGCGATGTGATATTTTAGTTTTCTGGTCCGCCGGAGCCGCCTGATTGGCTTGGTTCCCCCGGCTTACATGGTCCGCGTAGCCGCCTGGCCGGGCCGGCTCTCATCGACCGGCATGTTCCAGGATCCGCCAGAACCGCCAGCGCTGCCCGAACCGACTTGTCCGCCTGGTCCGATCCCCGCGCCGCACGCAAGCAGGCTTACAAATATCACAGGAGTTACCCATGCCCGTAGTGCCTTTCGAGAAACTCAACAGCCTGAGCCGGGCGGTCTTCGAGGCGACCGGCATCCCCGAGGAAGACGCGCACATCCTCGCCGATCACCTGACGACCAGCAACCTGCTCGGACACGATTCCCACGGGGTGTGGTTCATGCCCCGCTACGTCCCGTCCCTGCAGTCGGATTACAGGCCGTGGGAAGACCATGCCGTGGTCGCGGACCGCCCCGGTTTCGCGCAGATCGACGGGAACGGCGCCAACGGCATCGTGGCGGTGACGAAGGCCCTCGCCCTGGCGGTGGAGAAGGCGCGCGGCGCGGCGATCGGCATGGTGGCCCTGCGAAACGTCTCCCACATCGGCCGCCTGGGCGACTTCCCCCCGCGGATCGCCGAACACGGCATGATCGGCATGGTGGGCCTGAACGGCGGCGGCGAATTCGTGGCGCCCTTCGGGAGCGCCGACCGGCGCCTGCGTCCGGAGCCCATCGCCTTCGCCGTGCCCCGCAAGCACGGCCCGCCGCTCATGCTGGACATGACGCTCAGCGTGGTCGCGGGCGGCAAAGTGGAGCAGAAGATCGAACGCGGTGAGCCCATGCCGGACGGCTGGCTGATCGACCAGCAGGGCCGCTACGTGAACGACGGGAGCCGGTATCACGCCGAGCCGGACCAGGTGGCCGTACTGCCCCTGGGCGGCCTGCAGTTCGGCCACAAGGGGCACGGGCTGGCCATGATGATCGAGATGATCATCGGTCCGCTGTCGAACGCCGGCTGCACGGGCGGCAAGGGCGGCGGCGGGATCCTGATCGCCGCCGTGGACATCGAAGCCTTCATGGACCTGGAAGCCTACACGGAAGAGATCGAGGCCCACGTGGCCTACGTGGGCTCGGCGAAACCGCTGCCGGGATTCGAGCAGGTCTACGCCCCGGGCGAAATCGAAGAAGCCACCCGGCGGAAGCGGCTGGCCGAAGGCATTTACATACCGGAAAAGACCTGGAACACCATCACGGAAACCGCGGCCGAACTGAACTTGGAAATGCCGGCGATATAGTTCCGGCGGATCGGTAGAGGCCGATAGGAAACACAGCGGGCGACCGCGCCGGCCGTAGCACGCCGGACGAAACGCGCAGGCCGCGTCGCGTCATCGTACCGTGCCGGCGCGCGCCGCACGTCGCCATGCAAGCGACAGGAGCACCCCATGCCCACGGATTCAGTTCGAGTCGCCGTCTACGGGACCGGCCGGTTCGCCCGGGCCACCCACCTGCCCAACCTGAGCCGGATCGATGGCGTCGAGATCGTCGCGCTGTGTGACATCAATGAAAACGCGCTGCGCGAAGCGGCCGCGCAATTCGGGGTTTCGCGAACCTACGCGGACGCCCACGAGATGCTCGAGGCCGAAAAACCCGACGCCCTGTGGTCCATCGTGCCGGCCTTCGCCCGCACCGACGTGGAAATCGCGGCGGCCGAAAAGGGCATCCAGCTCTTCAGCGAGAAACCCCAGGCGATGGAAATGGCCCTGGCGAAGCGGATCGACGCGGCCGTGCAAAAAGGCGGCGTGATCAGTACGGTGGGCTTCAGGGAGCGGTACCGTCCGATCTTCCAGGAGGCCCGGCGGCTGCTCCGGGACAAACGCGTGGCGCACGTCCGCTTTCAACAGGTCTCCCAGAATAACAAGGTGGACAGGTTCGGAGGAGACGACTGGTCGAACCAGGTGGAAAAGGGTGGCGTCCGCTTCTTCGACTGGGGTGTGCACGCCACGGACTACACCCGGTTCATGACCGGGCAGGACGTCCTCAGGGCCCAGGCATTCCTGTTCCATCCGGACGAATACCACACGCCCCTTTCCTCCTCCTTCCATTACCAGCTCTCGGCCGGCGCCACGGCGACGCTGACCTTCATCGAGTGCGATCCGGCCGGGCCGGGCGAAGAGCCCTATTTCAAAATCCACTTCGACGGCGGAAGGCTATCCGTCTTCGGATACGAACGGATCGAGTTGAACGACGAAGTGGTCTACGAAGCCGACCCCTTCGACCCGTGGCTGGCCCAGGACCAGGCTTTCGTCGAGGCGGTCCGGTCGAAGGACCCCGGACTGCTTCAGAGCGACTACCACGACGGACTGCGGTCGCTAGCGCCTATCCTGGCCTGTTGGGATTCTACGCGGAGGGATGGTGCCTGCGTGGACGTGGAGGCGTTTATCGCGGAGGCGTGAGTTGGACGATTGAGTACACTGATACCGAGCTAAACGATCCTCGCTACAATTAGTAGTAACACCGGCAACTCGTTGACTGTTTTCAGATGATCTGGTTTGAGTTTCCTGCATTCAACGATTCGTACTCAGAAATCTCTGCTTGCATATCCGAGATCTGGCTTCGTATGGCATCCTGCTGTGCTTTGTGAATGACCTCATGCTCACCTTGATCGCTGCCCAGGCTCTCAAGGGTGCGGACGAACCGTGCAACCTGAGCCTTCGTAATCAAGTACTGTCTCTCGTTCTTTATCATCGAATGCCTCCAAATCCAGGGCGATTATCCCTTTTGGGGCGCCTGACAGCTTGTCAAAGATGACATTATCGAAGGCTATCTCGATTGAAAACGAGTAACGCCCGAACTCCGGAAGACCGAACAGTTTACTGCCGCGATGGCCAGCAAGACGACGTTATCCAGTCGCCTTAGTGGCCGGAAACAACTGAACACCTTCGCGCATAGCCCGCCGCGCGAATCCATTGCCCATCTCCAGCAGCGCGTCCAGTTCCTCTCGCGTGCAAACCACGACGTCGACGCCCACGCCAACGCCCGTCGTGTGATAACAGACCGCCCGATCCCGAAACGGCTCGGCGACGCGACTCACCACGATCAACAGGTCCGCGTCGCTGCCCGGCACGGCGTCGCCCCGCGCCAACGAGCCGAAAAGAAAGATCGATTCGATTTCGGGGTGGCGGTCACCCAGTGTCCTGGCCACTCGATTGAGACGATCCATCAGCCGGGAACGGTCCAGCCAGAACACCTTCACAGAAGTCGATGACCCGTGCGGAGTTCGCCAGTGCGCATTCCGCTTCCGATCGAGTGTAGTATTCAAAGGGGGCACCTTGCGGATGCGAGTTGGGGTACCGGGTGGGGATATAGTGCTTGTCCAACGCTTTCGCAACGTCTACCAATTGCTGGCCGGACCGCAGGGATTCGGGCAAGGCCTCAAGCAGGGCTGTAACCGAATGTCCCCACGCCACGCCGCCCGCTTTCTCAATCACTGCTTTGACGGCTCCCTCGGCACTCTGTTGAGCGGCAAAGCAAGCCCACTCAAAGTCGCCGACGTCGAGCGAATGACGTCCGTGGTCCAGATCTCGCCGGCCTTGTTTCATCCAATCCGCATGTCGGCTCGCCATAGAAAACACCACGTCGGCCTTCACAGTAACAAGATGGTTTCTCGAATGCTTCCGGCTAATGAAGGGGGCCACGCCCTCGTCTGCCACAAGTTCGTTCTACCCGCGTGTCCATACTATAGTAAACAATGCCGGCTCTGATGGCAATGTTGCAAAGGTTTCGTACCTCGGACACCGACCTATCCGACCGGCAAGTCGCGGCGGAAGATTCGCTACAACGCCCTTGAGGGTACCGGCCATAATCCACACCTGCTCGCGTCAGGACATTTGAGGCGGCAATCCCGCCAACTCACCCCACAAAACCTCCAATGTGTGCCATCTTGCTGCAGCATCTTTCATGTCGTCGATCCCATCCATCCCATCCACCAACTGCGCCACCTTCATATCCAGGTCCGCCGGGGCAACCAGGAATCCTGGAATATCCCGGTCTGTCCACCGCGGTGTACTCAGGAACCTGCCATTTTGAATGTACAGCGCGATCAGGAAGTCTCCCACGGCCTGGTTGATCAGGCAGTAGAGGTGAATCCGGTCGTCTGTATCCAGCGCGATCCGCCACTGCTCGCGAAACCGGGGCCGGCGCGCACGGGCCTCGTCAGTAACCGCTTCCACCAAGGCAATGGGAAGGCGCCCAAGCACCCCCTTCCATTCGCTCACCCGTCCGTCCGGATCGACCAGCGCATGGCTGTTCTGCAACTCCTCGGCGAGGATCCGCTGTGCCGGCGGCCTGGGAAAAGCGGCCAGCATTTCGTCCACCGTCTGCATCGTCCAGTACCGGATGTGGGCCATCGCGCCGTCGAGCAGCACGCTGTCGCAGGCCGGTTCGATCAGCGGTCCGTATGCTACGTCCGGCCAGGCCGAGATCTGATGCCGGCGAGCGTCCTCCCGGGGAATGCTCTGGCCAAAGACGAGGAGATCGATATCCGACTGGCGGTCGGCGAAACCCCTACCCAGGGATCCGCCCAGGGCCACGGCGTTCACGCCCTCCAGGCGTCGCACTCTTTCCGCGATTTCGGCGGCCAGCGCGTATAGCTCATCGGGACCTCGAGATTGATCCGGCTTGAAGGACCTGTCATCCTTGAAAGTCCCGTCATCCTTGAATGAACCTTCATCCTTAGAGGACCCGGCATCCTTAAAAACCCTTTTATCGAATTCCCGGTCCGCGCCGGTCACCACGCCGGGGTGATTCGTTGTTTCCGGTGTATCGTTCAGCAGCGCCAGGGTATGCCGCATCAACCGGGCCGCGGCCGCCCAGGCACGCACCGGATCGCGCTCGTTCGCCAGCGACCAGAGGGCATCGCCCGCATGGCCCGGCGCCCTGGAAAACCCGTTCAACCGGTCGCGCGCGCTTTCGAGCCGCGATGGATAGTACATGACATGGGGCAGGCCGTTTATACCGTAGAGCACGGTGGCGACCTGGTGGATGATCAGGTAGAGGGCGTACCGGAAGCGGACGTGGTCGCCACGATCGATGAGGTTGGTCGGGGGGAGACGCAGCCACCATCCGAGCTGGGCCGCCGCTTCAGTTAGATGGATTGACACGGGAGGCTGTCCGGACTCGGTCATTTGCGGTCCTCAAGCTAGTGGCTCGGCATGGGACACTTTCGAGAAAGTAAAAACAGTGGCCGCGTGCGTATCAATCACCGGGGAGCGGGAGACGGCATGATCAGGGTGGGATCCTGCTGCATGGCCGGCATGGCCGGTTCGGGCGCGCGCTGGTCTTCGGGGATCAGCGTCCGGGCCATGGCGATCTCGTCGCAGTGGGTGAACCGGGCGCAGTAGGTGCAGTCCTTCCAGACCTTGTGCGGCAGGGTCTCGCGGTCGACCACCTCGAACCCGTGACGGCCGAAGAAGCTGGTCTCGTAGGTCAGGGCGAAGACCCGGGCGACGCCCAGTTCCTCGGCTTCCGCGATCAGTTCGTCGACGATGCGCCCGCCGGCGCCGCCGCCCTGGCATCCTCTCCGGACGGCCAGCGACCGCACTTCCGCCAGATCGTGCCATACGATCACGAGGGATCCGCACCCGATCACCTGTCCGCCCCGCTCGGCGACGACGAAATACCGGATGTGCTCGAAAAGGCGGTAGACCGAGACCGGCAGGAGGATGTCCTCCTCGATGTAGGGCTGGAGGATCTCCATGATCTCGGGTACGTCGCCGATCACCGCCGGGCGGATGACGGTTTCGCTGCCGTTCGTATCCGGCGTCCCGGACGTGTCTGATCTGTTCATGGCCGTTCTCCTGCCAATCTTTCCGTGCTTATCCTGATCCGCAAAACTTTCCCGCGCCTGTGTGCAACCTTTCTTTCGTGGGCCTGCTCCCGTGCTCACCCGCGCGCAATGATTTCTCGGGCCTGTTCCAGCTGCTGCTCGATCGCTCTTCGACCGGTCCCGCCGGGCAGGCCGCGCTTGTCGGCGCTGTCGTCGAACCTGAGCTGACTGATCGTCTGCTCGTCGAAATGCTCCGAATATTGGCGGTAAAGTTCGAGCGGCAGATCCCGCAGGCTGCAGTCGCGGCTTATGGCCTCCTCCACGATCGCGGCCACGATGCCGTGTCCTTCGCGGAACGGCACGCCGCACCGGGTCAGGTAGTCCGCCAGGTCCGTGGACAGCATCGCGTCGTCCATGCTTTCGCGTACCCGGCCCTCTCTTACTTCCAGGGTTTCCCAGATCGCCGTGAAGACCGTCAGTGCGACGGTCACCGTGTCGATCGCATCGAAGAGCGGTTCCTTTTCATCCTGCATGTCCTTGTTGTACGTGTGGGGCAGACCCTTGAGCATGGTGACGAGGGAGACCAGGCTGCCCGCGACGCGACCGGTCTTGCCTCTCAGCAGCTCGGCGGCATCCGGATTCTTCTTCTGCGGCATGATGCTGCTGCCCGTGGCCAGCCGGGGATGCTGCTTGACGTAGCCGAATTCCGTGGACGACCAGATGACCAGGTCCTCGCACGCCCGGCTGATGCGGATCATCAACGTCGTGCAGGCGGCGAGGAACTCGATGTTGAAATCACGGTCGCTCACCGCGTCGATGCTGTTGGGCGACAGGCCGTCGAAACCGAGTTCATCGGCCAGAAACGCCCGGTCGATGGGAAAGGCGCTGCCCGCCATCGCCCCGGCGCCGAGGGGCATGACGTTGATCCGCTTCCTGCAGTCCGCCAAACGCTCCCGGTCCCGCTGGAGCCCGAAGAAGAGCGAAAGCGCATAGTGGGCGAACCGGATGGGCTGCGCCTGCTGCAGGTGGGTATATCCGGGGAAGATGACGTCCACGGTGCGCTCGGCGAGGTCCAACAGGGCTTCCTGGCAGCCCCGGATCCGGTCCGTGACGTCGTCCACCACCTCGCGGAGATACAGTCGTTCGTCCGTGGCATTCTGGTCGTTGCGGCTCCGGCCCGTGTGGAGTTTCCCGCCCACGGGACCCACTTTCTCGATCAGGCGTTTCTCCACGGCCATGTGGATGTCTTCCAGGTCCCGCGTGAGCGCATAGGCCCCGCTTTCGATCTCGCCTTCGATCTCGGCAAGCGCCCCTTCGATCGTCCGGCCTTCCTCGCCGGTAAGGACGCCGATGCGCACCAGGCCCCGGGCATAGGCGATGCTGCCCCTGATGTCCACTCGAAACAAGCGGCGGTCCACGTCGATGGACGCGTGGAAATCGTCCATCAACTGCTTGAGCGCTTCGTCCCTTGCGTCGGTCATGGTTCTCCCGTTCCAGTATGGTTCAAATTCAACTCGTACACTTGCGGCCGACTCATCACGATACCGGCAACGCAAACTCGCGCGACCCGCTCACCGCGCGTCATGGCCCGCTCACCGCGCGTCCAGCACCCCCTGGTGCGGCTCACCGCGCGTCACAGATAACTCGCCACCTCACACCGGACCCTACCGCGCGTCCAGTACCCCGCCGATGATCCCCAGCGCTTCGTCCACGTGCCGCTGCCCGATGACCAGGGGCGGCGCGCAGCGGAGCACGTTCTCGCCGGCCGTCCCCACGATCAGTCCCGCATCCCGGCACGCGTCGACGATGCCGCCCACTTTATCTTCGAATTCCACGCCGATCAGCAACCCGGCACCGCGGACGTCCGCGATGTCCCCGTGGGTCCCGGCGAGCGCCTTCAATCCCCCGGTCAGTTTCCCGCCCATTTCCAGGGCCCGGTCGGCCAGGCCCTCGTCGATCATCTTACTGACGACGGCGTGGGCCACGTGGCAGGCCACCGGGTTCGCCCCGAAGGTGGACCCGTGCATGCCCGGCTTGAGGACCTCCGCGATGTGGGGTTTCATCATCACGGCGCCGATGGGCAGGCCGCCGGCCAGCGGCTTGGCCAGGGTCATGACGTCCGGCTCGATCCCGTGATGCTGGTAGGCGAAGAGCTTGCCCGTACGGCACAGGCCGCACTGGATTTCGTCGAAGATCAGGGCGACATTGCGTTTGTCGCACAACCTGCGCAGGTGCGTCAGGAATTCCACGTGGGCGGGATTCACGCCGCCTTCGCCCTGGACGGGTTCGACCATGACCGCCGCGGTCTTCTCCGCCGAGATCGACGCCTCGAGCGGCTCGATCTCGTTGAGCGGGAGGTAGACCATGCCGGGGACCATGGGCTTGAACCCTTCGTGGTACTTGGGCTGGGCCGTGGCGCTGACCGCGCCGTAGGTGCGGCCGTGAAAGGCGTTCTCGAAGGTCACGATCTCGTGCTTGGCCTCGCCGCCCGCCTCGGACGCCCACCGGCGGGTGAATTTCAGGGCCGCTTCGATGGACTCCGAACCGCTGTTGCAGAAGAACACTCTGGCCGGGAAGGCGTTGTCCACGAGCAGCTTCGCGAGTCTCACGTGGGGCTCGGTGTGGTACAGGTTGGAGATGTGCATCAGTTTCGCGGTCTGTTGCGCCACGGCGCCGATGACTTCGGGCACCCCGTGGCCCAGGGAATTTACCGCGATGCCCCCCAGGAAATCGAGATACCGCCTGCCCTCGAGGTCGTAGACGTAGGCTCCGCTGCCCCGGTCGAACACGACGGGCGGGCGCACGTAGGTCGGCGCGATGTACTCTTCCTCGAGGGCGATGATCTCTTCGGTAGTCATGCTGGTTCCTTTCTTCCGGTGAATCCGGCCGATGCATCCTGAGTTGACTTCACGTCTTCCGGTCGCCAGGGCGTGGTAACGACAAACTATTCCCTGTTAACGACGAACTATCCCGTGGTTACCACGGTACCATAAACACTCTCTTCCGACGCCAGTTCCTTCCGCAGCGTCCCGGATCCCTGCCACGCAATGATGCGGGCGCGTCCGACGCCGTGCGACAGGCATTCGAGGGCGGAGTGGACCTTGGGAATCATCCCGCCCGTGATTTCGCCCGCTTCGATCAGCCTACCGGCGAGCTCCGGGGTCAGCCGCCGCACGGGCCGGCCGTCCGCTCGGTAGATACCGGCCACGTCGGAGACGAAGACCACGTCGTCGCAGGCCACGGCACGGGCGATGTCCAGCGCGGCGTGGTCCGCGTTGACGTTGTAGGTTTCCCCGTTCGACCCCCCGGAAATGGGTGAGACCACGGGCGTGACGCGGTTCGACGCGCAGAGATCGAACAGCGCGGTATTCACCTCGACGATCTCGCCCACGAAGCCGATATCCACGCCGTCCTCCCGGTACTTCTCCGCCCGCAGCAGGCCCATGTCCTTCCCGCTCACGCCGAGGGCGTTCACCCCGCAGTGCTGAAAGCGCGAGACCAGTTCCTTGTTGACCTTGCCGGACAGGACCATTTCCACGATTTCGACCATGTCGCCGTCGGTGACCCGGAGCCCGTTCACGAAGGTGAATTCCTTGCCGAGCAGCTCCAGGTACCGGCCGATTTCGGAGCCGCCGCCATGGACGATGATCGGGAATAAGTCGGGCATTCCGTGCAGGTCGGCGGCCAGTTCCTCGATCACGCCGGCCTGCTCGATCGTCGCGCCGCCCAGTTTTACCACGATGCGCTGTGCCATGTTGTTTCCGTTGGATGCCGCCGTTGCATTGTCCACTGGATCAGTCTCTTCGTTTCCGGATCAGGCCCTCGTTCCCAGATCAGGCCCGTCGTCTCGAAATCAGGCTTGCCGCTTCCGGATCAGGTCCTCGTCGTGATTTCAACCTCTTCGTTCCCGGATCAGGCCCTCGCTCCTAGATCAGGCCCGTCGTCTCGTCCCGGCCGAACATGACGTTCACGTTCTGGAGCGCCTGGCCCGCGGCGCCCTTGACCAGGTTGTCGACGGCGGACGTAACGATGGCCAGGTCCGATCCGTCCACCCGGTCGACGCGCAGGTCGCAGTAATTCGTCCACGTCACGAACCGCGTCTCGGGATAACCCGAACGGGAGAGCCGGATAAAGGGCTCATCACCGTACCGCTTCTCGTACAAAGCCGCCAGGTCTCCTCCGTTTGCGCCGTTCTTCACCCGCACGTACGTGGTCGCCAGGATGCCCCGGCTCATGGGCGTCAGGTGGGGCGAAAAGACGACATAAGGCTGCGCGTCGGAGAACCTGGACAGTTCCTGTTCGATTTCCCCCACGTGGCGATGGGTGTGGCCGATGTTGTACGGCGTGATGCTGTCGTTCACCTCCACGTAGAGATTGCGCAGCTTCAGGCCCCGGCCCGCGCCGCTGACGCCCGACTTGGCGTCCACGATGATCTGCCCGGTATCGATGGCGTCCGCTTCGAGCAGCGGGGCCAGCCCGAGGATCACGCCGGTGGGGTAGCAGCCCGGGTTGCCCACGAGGTCGGCTTCCCTGATCCGGTCGCGGTTCAGCTCGGGTATCCCGTATACGGCCGAATCGAGCAGCGCCGGCGCCGTGTGCGGGCGGCTGTACCAGGACGTATATACATCCGGATCGTCGAAACGGAAGTCTGAGCTGACGTCCACCACGCGCACGCCGCGGTCCAGAAAGGTGCCGACCCGGTCCATGGCCACCCCGTCCGGCGTGCAGAAACAGACCGCGTCCACGGGTTCTTCGGCGATTTCGTCCAGGGATCTCAGCGTGGCGTCCCGGTCCGGATCGACCCGGGGAAAGACCTCTCCAAGCCGCTGGCCGCTGTATTGTTCCGACGTGGCGAAGACCACTTCGACGCCGGGATGCCTGGACGCCAGCCGGTACAGCTCCATGCCCGTGTATCCCGTAGCGCCGATGATGCCCAGTCTGATCATGTGCCTTCCCTCTTTTGCTCCATGATGCCCCGGACGCGCTTCAGCGTTTTCGTGGCCTGGCCTGTCGTCTTGGTGATCAGGAGGATCGTGTTCTCGCCCGCGACGCTGCCGACGATCTCCGGCCATTCCGCCTGGTCGATCGCTTCGCACACCCCCGAAGCGTGCCCGGCGGAGGTCTGCAGGACGACCTGGTTCATCGCTTCGTCCGCGCTGACGACGAAATCCCGGATCTCCCGTTCGACCAGTTCATCCTGCGTCTCCACCGAGTAGTAACGCGGCATCACGTACTTGTACTGGCCGTCCGAAAGACGCGTCTTGATGACGTGCAGCTCCTTGAAGTCCTTGGACAGGGTGCCCTGGTTGATGTCGATCCCTTCCGAGTGCAGCGCCGCGATCACTTCCTTGTGCGTATGGAAGTGGCCCCGCTCGATAAGCGATCGAATCGTTCCCTGGCGCTGGTGCTTGGCGTTCATTTTAAAAACCGGATAATGGTCGGAATAAATATATTTAATCAGGAATTAATATTCCATATAAGCACGGGGCCAATATAGAGTATAATCACGGCGCGTCAAGAAAAACCTCGGCTGATCAGTTATTTTTCGATAAATCCATCTTCAGATTGACAAATACGGATAATGAAGTTAAGATAAAGGTATGAAATTTTAAATACGTATTTCAGAAGGAGAAAATATGAAAATATCCGAGCGGGGACAGATTACCATTCCCAAACGCCTGCGAGATCGCTTCGGTATGCATCGCGACGTCGAAGTGGTCATCACACCCACGGATGACGGCCTGTTGATCCAGAAACTCGCAACCGCCCGACATCCGGTGGAGCGTATCTACGGCATTTTGGGCAGTGGAGGAAACACCGACGAGTACCTCGAAGAAATCAGGGGAAGATGATCACCGCTGTCGACACCAGCATCCTCCTGGACGTGACGCGCTCGGACGCCATGCATGGACCACAGTCGATGCGGTCCTTGCGGGACGCTTTCAACCGTGGCGCCATTCTTGTGTGCGACGTGGTGTATGCGGAGCTTGTTCCGGCCTTCGGGGACCGGGATGCCCTGGATAACGCATTGCGGATGATCGGAGCGAGGACTTCGCCTGTTGATAACTCGATAGCTTACGAAGCCGGGGTTCGCTGGATGCGGTATCGGCGGGCGGGCGGGCCCAGGGACCGGATCATCACCGACTTCCTGATCGGCGCCCATGCCGTGATATCAGCCGACGCCTTTCTCACGCGGGATCGCGGCTTCTACGCAACTTATTTCCCGGAACTGAATACGGAATGAACTGCGGCGACGAGGTAGAGATCACACCCTTGAAAAACGGTGTACTCATTCAGAAACGGGCAGAAGAACAACATCCGGTCGACCGATGACCCGGCCAGGGTCTATTCGGACCGCTCGCCACCAATACACGAGGGCCGCTTGATCTCGAAACTCGAACAGGACCGGTACACGGTGAGCACGGCGTCCGCTTCAGCCTGATCCATGGACAGGCCGTATTTCCGTTTTATCTCCAGGTATTTCCCCACGTACCAGCACCGGTTGTTTTCCGGCAGCCAATTCGCGGGATCCTTTGCCCTTTTCTCATATCGATTCAATCGCGGCGCCGCCAGGGTCAGGTTGTCCAGGTCCGTCGCGTACCGCTGCCGTTCCTCTCGAGACCTCGACCCCATGCCACTTTCATGGGCTTCCGAATTGGCCACGATGTGCTCGATGTCCGTTGCCCCCAGATCGCCGAAGCAACGCATGGAATACGGTGAGAAAACGCCGCCTTGCCGGATGACGATCCGCTGCTCGATGGAAGCCGGATAGGCGTAATCGCTTCTATCGTAGACCGTATGCCGCACTTCCGGCGCGACGGGAACACCGAGTATGGGGTGCATCTTTCCCGGTGCGGCCGGTACTGTCCGGTGAGCGGAACGGTCTCCTTCCACCAGACGTGCCAGGGCCTTGAGGGCTTCTTCCCTGGAGTCGAAGGTCCTGCCGGCCAGCGGCCCGTCATGAAAATGGTAATTGCCCTGAGAGTGGTCATTGTGGCCGCCGTGCCTGTCTTTCCGGCCGCCGTGGGCTTCCGCGTCACCGGCCAGGCAACACAGGCACAGGACCAGGATTACGCAGGCAGCCCGCAAGACCCGCATCCCGCGAGCGGCTCGCCGTGCAAATACAAAGGCGGGAATACGTCCGATATTTCGCAATAAGGAATACATATGTATACACAATGTATATACATACGTAAACATAGCAACCGTATCGGTACTTGAAACCGATACTGAAGTTCCGCGAAATCGATCGAGTTAACATTGGAAGGGAGGGAAAGCCCGGGCAGGAACTACTTTTGGGATACACCTGGACCGGATCGGATGGAAGGGAAAGCCCGGGCAGGAACTACTTTTGGGATACACCTGGACCGGATCGGATTAAGGATTGAGGAGTTTAAGGAAACAGCTTACCCCGTACCCGGCCTCCCCGTACCCGGTTTCCCCGGCCCCTGCCACCCCGGCCGCCTGAACGAACCCGACTTGCCGCCGTGCTTTTCGACCAGCAGGACGGAGGCGATCTCCATGGTCCGGTCCACGGCCTTGCACATGTCGTAGACGGTCAGGGCGGCCACGGAGACGGCCGTAAGGGCTTCCATTTCCACGCCGGTCTTGCCGGACGCCACGGCCGTGGCCAGGATGCCGATCGTGCCGGCGTCCTCGTTCAGCGTGATGTCGATCTCCACGTGGGTCAGCGGGACGGGATGGCACATGGGGATGAGGTCGCCCGTCCGCTTGGCCGCCGAAATGCCCGCGATCTTCGCCGTGGTCAGCACGTCGCCCTTGCCCATCTCGTCGGCGGAGATCTTCCGGATCGTGTCGGTCGCGGACCGGACTTCTCCGTAGGCCACCGCGCGCCTGTCCGTAACCTGCTTCTCCGTCACGTCCACCATGCGGACGCGGCCTTTTTCATCGAGGTGCGAGAGGTCCATAATCACTCCGTTGCAAGGCGTTTCTCAACAGGACCGACAGGGGCAGCGCCACCACTACCGCCACGCCGGCCTGCGTCAGGTTCCCCGGTATCTCCGTGAGCGCGGCCACGCCGCCGAAGAGCACGGACCCGGCCAGGTAATACCCGGATACCATCCATGCGCCGCCCGCGATCACCGCTATGAAGGCCGCCGTCCGGCGCGGCCCGGTCCCCTGCCGGGCGCCCCACGACGCGATCGTTCCGACCAGGATCCCTTCGACGCCCTTGATGACGAGCGTCCAGGGCGCCCAGATGAAGTAGCCGCCGAGCGCGTCGGCCAGGGCGGATCCGACTCCGCCCGCGAGTCCGCCGATGCGCCATCCGAAGACGAGGGCGATGGTGAACAGCAGCGCGTCGCCGAGGTTGATGTATCCCTGCGTGGCCGGATTGGGGATGCGTATGATGAGCGTCGCCAGCGTCATGAGCGCGATCATCAGCGCGGCCAGCGTCAATCCGCGGACGGTAACAGCGGGCATATCAGCCGCCTATCCCTGCCATTGGTAGAGCATCAGGTACACCAGCACGCCGGTAACGGACACGTACAGCCAGATCGGCAGGGTCCACCGGGCCAGCGGCGCGTGGCGCTCGAAACTTCCCTTCAGCGCGTGCCGCAGCGTCAGCACGACCATGGGCACGATGGCCGTGGCCAAGATCGTATGGCTTATCAATATGGTGAAATAGACGTACCGCGTCCAGCCCTCGCCCGTGAAGGGCGTGCTCCCGTGGTTGAAGTGGTAGACCAGGTACGTCGTAAGAAACAGGATCGACGTCGCGACCGCGCAAAGCATGCAGGTCCTGTGCGCGGCGATCCTCCGTTTCCGGATGTTCACATAGCCCGCGACCAGGAAGGCCGCACAGGTCGTGTTCAGGCAGGCGTTCACCAGGGGGAGGTCGGTCAGTTCCAGCATGCTATCCATTCCCTCCCGGCCGCCTCCATGGCCGGCGTCCCTTTAGCCTTCGGGATGGAACTCCCGGACGAATGAAGATACATTCTGGTGCTACACCTTGTCGTAGGCCATCACGGTGAACTGGACGAGCAGGAATACCAGGGACGCGAAGAACAGGTTCCGCGCCGACGCCTGCGTCCGGGTCACGGTCAGGTGAATGGCGAAGGCGAGCAGTCCCAGTCCGGCCGCCAGGGCCGCGTAGAAATACAGTATCCCGGAGATGCCGAGTATGGTCGGGACCAGGCTGAAGGCGGTCAGGGCCAGGCAGTTGATCAGGATCTGCACGCTCGTGAACCGGCCGTCCGGATCGACGGCGGGCAACAGTTGAAACCCGGCGCGGGCGTAGTCTTCGCGGAAGAGCCAGGCCAGCGCGAGGGCGTGGGGCATCTGCCAGAGGAAGAGGATGGCGAACAGGACCCCGGCTTCCAGCCCCAGTTCGTTCCGGGCCGCCGCCCAGCCCGTCACCGGCGGCAGCGCGCCCGGCACCGCGCCGAAAACGGTCGACAGCGTCGTGCGGTGCTTGAGCGGCGTGTAGAGAAAGAGGTAGGTGGCGGTGATCGCCGCGGTCACCACGCAGCTCAGGAGGTTGACCACCAGCGCCAGGTACAGCAGGCCCGCCGCCGTGATGGCCGCGCCGAACCCGAGGGCCTGCGCGGGCCGGAGCTTCCCCGCGGGGAGCGGACGCTGCCGGGTCCGGCGCATCAGCGCGTCCCGGTCTCTCTCCATGAACTGGTTCAGGGCGAGCGTGCCCCCGGCCGCCAGGGCGGTCCCGGCAAGCGTATGCAGCAGCAACGGCCAGTCCACCGGTCCGCCGGACCCCAGGTAGAACCCGACGCAGGTGGTCAGAACCAGCATGATGACCAGGCCGGGCTTGGTCAGGGCGATGAAGTCCTTCATGGACGGGGGCTCAGACGGAGACGTTCATGGTCAGCAGGACCAGACCCAGCAATACCGCCGCGGCAAACAGCACGGCCCCCACGATACCCGACGCTTTGGACTTGAATCCGATGCTGCCGTCATCGAGGACCCGGGGTTCCAGGAGCCTGACCGCGTGGTGTACGATCAATGCGATCACAATCAGGAGCTTGACGGTCATCAGGGCTTCGTACCCCGGGGGAAGCAGCGGGTAGAGCTCCGGCTGTGACGACATCGCCCGGGCGGCTACGCCATCCATGATCCGGTTGTACAGACTGAACGAACCGCTCACGACCAGGATGATGATCGCCGTCCAGGACACCCTTCGGAAAATGGCGCCGGTCCTGCGCATGATTTCCACGCGCTCCTCCGATGCCCTGCCCGACCGGAGCGCCGGGGTGAGCGCGACCAGGACGTAGAAGAACCCGCCGGCCCAGAGTACGACGCCGAGTACATGGAGCCACATCCAGAGTATCTTGGTGTCCAGTATCATGTGCCCTCTTCCTCTCCTGTGTCGCGCGGCCGGACTGCCGCACGGACCCGCTCGTCTATGTCAAATGCGCCAATTTCCGCTCGGCCGGACTGCCGCACGGACCCGATCCTCGTAGCCATCGTATTCCATGAGAAAATCGCGGCCTTCCCGCACCATGAAAATGCGCGGAACGGCCCGTTGCTGTCAATCTGTTTTTGGCTGCCGGAACTGCGGGACAACCGGTTGAAAGCAGTTGACATAACGTGACCGCGCACTATAATAACTGCATGTTTTCCGGCATAGCCCGGAAGGCGCTTCTGGAAGTCTCCGGAACCACGATCCGACCCGCGACTATGACCCAGCCAGACCGGAATGCCCCGTACCTCCTGGGCCACGACGTCGGCGGCACCAAGCTGGCCGTGGTAGTCGCCGACCGAGAGGGGAACATCCTGCGCAAGGTCCGGCGGCCGACCGAAGCCGAACGGGGACCGGAAGCCGTGGTGGCGACGCTGGTGGACATGTCCCGCGAAGCCATGGCGCAAGCCGGCGTCTCCCCGTCGGACCTGGCCGGGATCGGCGTCAGTTGCGGCGGTCCCCTGGACACGGAATCCGGGGTGGTCTACGCGCCGCCCAATCTGCCGGGCTGGGACGAGGTGCCGCTGAAGGCGTGGCTCGAACGCGACCTCTCGCTGCCGGCCTTCATCGAGAACGACGCCAACGCCGGCGCCCTGGCGGAGTGGTCCTTCGGGGCCGGCCGGGGCTACCGCCACATGGTGTACATGACCATGAGCACCGGCATCGGCGGCGGCATCATACTCGACGGCCGGCTCTACCGCGGCCCGAACGACACGGCCGGCGAAGTGGGGCATATGACCATCGTCGAGAACGGTCCGGTCTGCGGTTGCGGGAGACGCGGCTGCCTGGAGGCCCTGTGTTCGGGGCCGTCGATCGCCCGGAGGGCCCGGGAGAAGGCGCGAGCGGCGCCCGGCTCGCTCCTGTCCGCCCTGGCCGGCGGCGACCCGGCGCGGATTACGGCGGAGACCGTCATGGACGCGGCCCGAAAGAACGATCCCGCCGCCCGGAAGGTCGTGGACGATACGGCGCGGTACATGGCCATCGGACTGGGGAACATCGTGAACATGCTGAACCCGCAGATCATCGTGATCGGGACCATACTGGTCAAGGCCGGGGACCTGCTCCTGGAACCCATTCGCAATTACCTGCGGCGCGAAACCTGGCCGCGCGTCTACGACACCGTGCGCGTCGAGCCCGCCGGGCTGGGTGACGCCGTGGGCGATCTCGCCGCCATTGCCGTGATCAGGCAGGCGATGCAGGCCGAAGGGAGCAATTAGGTTCTTGGACTGGAACGCGATGGGGCGGGAAGCCGTGCAACTGCTGAGCGAGTACCTGCGGATCGACACGACGAATCCGCCCGGCAACGAGGACCGCGCGACCGCCTTCCTGGAGCGCGTCCTCTCCGAAGAAGGCATCGACTGCCAGGTACACGAATCCGCCCCGGGCCGTTCCAACCTCTACGCGAGGCTGAGAGGGGACGGTTCGAAGCGGGCCGTGGTGATGCTGAGTCACAGCGACGTGGTCCCCGCCGACCGCGCTTACTGGTCGGTCGATCCCTTCGGCGGACTGGTCAGGGACGGATACATCTGGGGGCGCGGCGCGCTGGACATGAAGAACCTGGGCATCGCGGAGCTGGTGGTGTTTCTCGCCCTGCACCGGAGTCGTTTTCCGCTGAAACGGGACGTGGTCTTTCTCGTCACCGCCGACGAGGAGGCCGGCGGGGCCGCCGGCGCCCGCTGGATCACGCGGAACCGCCCGGAGCTCGTCTCGGACGCGGAGTTTCTGATCAACGAGAGCGGCAAGGGCCGCCTGGAAAACGGCAGGGCCGTCTATTCCATCGACATCACCGAGAAATCGCCCTGCTGGATCCGCCTGGTCGCCCGGGGCGAGCCCGGCCACGGTTCCCGCCCGAAACCCCATTCCGCCGTGAACCGGCTCATCCGCGCCCTGAACGCCATCATGGCCTACACGCCGCCGATCAAGGTGACGGACGCCGCCGAGCGGTACTTCGCGGGCATCGCCCACCTGCAGAAGGACGGTTACCGCGAACGATTCGCGGATATCCGGGCGTCCGTCCGGGACGGCCGGTTCCTGTCGGCACTGCTCCGCAACCAGCATCACGCGGCGATTCTCCGCAATACCATCTCGATAACCATGTTGCAGGGCAGCGACAAAATCAATATCATACCCCAGGCGGCGACGGCCGAACTGGACTGCAGGCTGCTTCCGGGCGAAACGCCGGACGAGTTCGTCCAGGAGTTGAAAAAGGTGGTAGGCGACGACGGGATCGAAATGGAGACCACGCTGAACTTCGGGAACACGTCGTCGCCCTTCGATTCGCACCTGGTGGACGCGGTGCGCGAGGTCGTTGCCCGGCACCATGAGCGCGCGGAGGTCGTGCCGAACATTCTCTCGGGTTTCACGGACAGCCACTACTTCCGCGAACTGGGGATTCACTGCTACGGCTTCATGCCCTTCCTGTTGATCGACGAAGAACTCCGCCGTATCCACGGCAACGACGAACGCATCTCCGTGGAGAACATGGAACGGGGTCCGAGGATACTCTTTGAAGTTATCGAAAAACTCTGCGGTTGATTACGACCCGCGGCTGATACGGAGCCGCGGTTGATACCAGTCCGAGGCTTATTGCGATCCGCGGCTTGTTTCGGTCCGCGGTCGATACTGAATTGAGGAGACGTATATGGAAGCGATTCGAATTCACGAGTTCGGCGATCCGGGGGTAATGAACCTCGCATCCTGCCCGGACCTCCAGGCGGGCAACGGGCAGATCCTGGTGGACCTGCGGGCCGCGGGGGTGAATCCGGTGGACACCTATATCCGCGCGGGCACCTATGCCATGAAGCCCGATCTGCCCTTCACGCCGGGCATGGACGGCGCGGGCACGGTAGCCGCCGTCGGCGACGATTCCGCCCACGTCTCGGTGGGCGACCGGGTCTACCTGGCCGGCACGCTTACCGGTTCGTACGCGACCCAGGCCCTCTGCTCCGCGAACCAGGTCCATCCGCTGCCGGACAACGTATCCTTCACGCAGGGCGCGGGGATATACGTTCCGTACGCGACGGCCTGGCGCGGCCTCTTTCAGCGGGCGGGAGGACGTTCCGGCGAAACGGTACTCGTCCACGGCGCCAGCGGCGGGGTCGGCATCGCGGCCGTACAAATCGCGCGGGCCGCCGGCATGACGGTCATCGGGACGGCCGGTTCGGAGCGGGGCGCGGCCCTGGTATCGGAACAGGGCGCCCATCACGTGGTCGATCATCATGTTGCCGACTACACGGACCGGATCATGGATCTCACCGGCGGCCGGGGTGTCGACGTGATCATGGAAATGCTGGCGAACGTCAACCTGGACAAGGACCTGAACATGCTGGCCCACGGCGGCAGGGTCGTCGTCATCGGCAACCGGGGGCAGATCGAGATCAATCCCCGGGACGCCATGGCACGCGACGCCAGCATCCTGGGGATGGTCCTGCTGCTGGCCTCGGCGGAAGACCTGGCCGCCATCCACGCCGGGTTGTACGCCGGACTGGAAAACGGAGCCCTCAATCCGGTGGTGGGCAAGGAGTTGCCACTGGCCGAAGCGGCGCAGTCCCACGTCGCCGTGATGGAACCGGGCGCGTATGGAAAAATCGTCCTGATACCCTGAATCTCCGACCTGATCGGTACGCCGCCGGCCGAAGCGATCGTTTCGCCGCCGGTCGCCGCCGGCCGAAGCGAACCGGTGTCAAGGCGCCGGCACGAAACACGCGTTCACGCCACCGCGCAGTGCACAAAGGAATACGACATGGCTAATCCGCTCGTCCAGCTCGCACGACACGGCCAGAGTTTCTGGCTGGACAACATCAGCCGCGACCTGATCTGCTCAGGCCGGTTGCGCAGATTGATCGACGAGGACGGGCTGAAGGGCATGACCTCGAATCCGGCCATTTTCGAGAAGGCCATCGCGGGGAGTGCGGATTACGACGAAGACATCGGGCAGTTGGCGGCCCAGGGGCGCAACGCCGTGGAAATCTACGAGACGCTCGCGATTTCGGATATTCGCCAGGCCGCCGATCAGCTGTCCGCCGTGTATGACGCCACAGACGGCGCGGACGGTTACGTGAGCCTGGAGGTGTCCCCGGAGCTGGCGGACGATACCGCCGGCACGGTCGCGGAAGCCAGGCGCCTGTGGAAGGAAGTGGACCGCCGGAACGTCATGATCAAGGTGCCGGCGACCCAGGCGGGCATTCCGGCCATACGACGGTTGATCGGCGAAGGCTTGAACATCAACGTGACGCTGCTGTTTTCCCGGGCGGTGTATGAGACCGTGGCCGAAGCCTACATCAGCGGGCTGGAGGACCGCCTCGCCGCGGGGGGCGCGATCAGCGGCATGGCGAGCGTGGCCAGTTTCTTCATCAGCCGGATCGACACCCTCGTCGACGCGATGCTGGCGGAAAAAGAAGGGCAGGCCGCCGGTCCGGCGGAACGGGCCGTGATCCGGGACCTGGCCGGCAGGACGGCCGTCGCCAACGGCAAGACGACCTATCAGCGGTACAAGGCGCTGTACGGGACGCAGCGCTGGAAGGCGCTGGCCGAACGAGGCGCCAGGACGCAGCGGCTGCTGTGGGCGAGCACGAGTACCAAGAACCCCGCCTACCGGGACGTGCTGTACGTCGAAGAATTGATCGGAAAAGACACCATCAACACCCTGCCCGATGAAACGCTGAGCGCCTTCCGCGATCACGGGCGCCTGTCCGATACCCTGGAAGCGGGCCTCGACGAGGCCGGTTCGGTCATGGCCAACGTGGAAAAAGCCGGCATCTCGATGGACCGGGTCTCGGACCAGCTCGTCGAAGAAGGGGTGAAGAAATTCGTGGACCCCTTCGTGAAGCTGATCGAAGCCATAGAACAGAAGCGTCTGCAGCCGGCCTGACCGCCTGCGGAAGTCGAATCACCGGAAACCGGAGTTTCCAGGCCGGCCCGGAGGGTTGGCCGGCCAGGTCGAACGGCGCGATTGCGGAAGCCCGGGGAGGCGCGCATGCAGTTGGGCATGGTCGGACTCGGCCGGATGGGCGGCAACATGACGCGGCGTCTGCTGCGCGGCGGTCACGAAGTCGTCGCGTACGACCGGGACGGCGAAGCGGTCGGGCGGGCGGAGAAAGACGGCGCGGCCGGCGCTTCGACGCTGCGCGAACTCGTGGCTGTTCTAAAGGCGCCTCGCGCGGTCTGGGTCATGGTGCCGGCCGGCGAGGTCACGGAAAGGACCATCGACGAACTGGCGGGGTCGCTGATGCCGGGCGATACCGTCATCGACGGCGGGAATACCTACTTCAAGGACGATGTGGCCCGCGCCGGGAAACTGGCCGCCCGCGGGCTGCACTACGTCGACGTGGGTACCAGCGGGGGCGTCTGGGGACTCGAGCGGGGCTATTGCATGACCATTGGGGGTCCCGCGGAAATCGTAGGCCGCCTCGACCCGCTTTTCCGGACGCTGGCCCCCGGTCCCGGGCTTCGCGACGATTCAGGCGCGGCAGACACTCCGAGCTCGAACGCCCGCAACGGTTATGTGCACGTGGGACCGGCCGGCGCGGGGCACTTCGTCAAGATGATCCACAACGGGATCGAATACGGCATGATGCAGGCCTTCGCCGAGGGCCTCGAAATCCTGCGCGAGTCAGGGTCCGGCCGCGTGGACCCGCGCCACCGATACGACCTGGACCTGCACGATATCGCCGAGGTCTGGCGGCACGGGAGCGTGGTCAGCTCCTGGCTGCTGGATCTTCTCGAAATTTCCCTGCGGGAGGACCGGGACTTGTCGGCCTATTCCGGTTACGTGCAGGACTCCGGTGAGGGCAGGTGGACCGTGCAGACGGCCATCGAGGAGGACGTGCCCGCCCACGTGCTCACGGCTTCGCTGTTCACCAGGTTCCAGTCGCGGCAGGACGATTCCTACGCGATGCGGGTGCTTTCGGCCCTGCGCCACCAGTTCGGAGGGCACGTGGAACAGAAACGGAACGGGGGAGGACCGTGATCCAGATCTCGCCATCCATCCTGTCGGCGGATTTCACCCGCCTGGCCGATGAAGTCCGTGCCGTGGAACGCGCCGGCGCGGACCGGATCCATATCGACGTCATGGACGGCCGGTTCGTTCCGAACATCTCCATGGGACCCTTCATCGTCGAGGCCATCGACTCTCTCACGGACCTGCCCCTCGAAGCCCACCTGATGATCGAAGAACCGGAGCGGTACGTCGAGGTGTTCATGGACGCCGGGGCGGACGTGATCATCGTGCACCAGGAGAACACGCCCCACCTCCACAGGGTGGTGCAGTCCGTCAGGGAAAGGGGCAGGCAGGCCGGAGTCGCCCTGAATCCGGCCACGCCCGCACCCGTGCTCGACGACATCATCGACGAACTCGATCTCGTCCTGGTCATGTCCGTCAACCCGGGGTTCTCGGGACAGCGGTTCATCGAATCCGTATTGCCGAAGATCCGGCAGGTCCGGGGGGCCATAACGGACCGTGGAATCGCGTGCGACCTGGAGGTGGACGGAGGCGTGAACGCCGACACCGCGCCCGGCGCCGTGTCGGCCGGAGTGAACGTCCTGGTGGCCGCCACGGCCGTATTCAAGCACCCGGACGGCGTCGCGGCGGGCATCCGGACGCTGCGGGACCGCGCCTGACTCCAGGCTTCCCGGCCCGCACTACGGCGTCGCGGCGGGCATCCGGACGCTGCGGGACTGCGCCTGATCTTACGTCACCCGTTCCCGTTCCCTCATACCGCGCGCCCGGAACACGGCCTCTCCCTCAGACTACCGCCCTTTTCCATGTTCCCTTGTAAAAGCGCCGGAGCGTGAGCAGGCCCTGCAACACGGCCGCGGCGAGCCAGGCGATCCATATGCCCGTCACGTCCATCCCGAGGGGAAAGGCGAGGACGTAGGAGAACACGAGCATGATGCCCCACTGGGAGAAGAGCGTGTAGTACAGCGACGGCCGGGTCTCGCCGCCGCCCGCCAGCACGCCGCTGGCCACGATGGACAGCGCGGAGAATACCTGGGCGATGGCGAAGAAGCGCAGCATGTCGGCGCTGATGCCCAGGACGGTCTCGTCGGTCGTGAATACCCCTGCGATGGCCTGGGCGAATATCCAGATCAAGGCCGACCCGGCCCCGACCAGGATCATGCAGAGCAGGATCGTCTGCCCGCCGTATTGCTCGGCCGACCGGATCTGGCGTCCCCCGAGCCGCTGCCCGACCAGGGAGGTCCCCGCGACCGAGAAGGCCAGGGCGGGCATGATCGCGAAGAGGCGGATCTGAAAACCCATGGTCAGGGCCGCGATGGCGGCCGTGGGGCGGCTCACCCCCGATATCACGCGGTAAAGGAGGACGCGCGCGCCGTTTCGGAAGAACCCGGACGCGCCGGAGGGCAGGCCGATGTCGAGCATGCGGGACATGATGCTCCAGTCCGGTTTCACGCGCCAGTTCCTCGAAAGCCGCACCTGTCCGCGGCCCCGGACCAGGATCGCCATCCCGATGACGCATCCGGCCAGCCGGGAGACGATCATGCCCACGGCCGCGCCGGCCACGCCCAGCGCGGGCAGCCCCCAGGCGCCGAAGATAAAGGCGTAGGACGTCAGGCATTTGATGATAATGACGATGACGGAGATCTTGAGCGGCGTGCGGGTGTCGCCGACGCCCCCGAAGATGGCGCTCATCACGTAGTTGAGGATCATGAAGATCATGCCGGCGAAGTAGAGTCTCAGGAAAAGGATGCCGTGGACGAGCACCTCTTCCGGGGCGCCGAGGAGGACCAGCGCGGGCCGGGTGAGCACGATGCTGACGGCCGCGAGACTAAGGGCCAGGCAGGTACCCATCAGGATCGCCTGCTGGCCGGTCCGGCTTACGTCGCCGTGCCGGCCCGCCCCGTAGTACTGGGCCACCAGCGTCCGCGTTCCCCCGGTGATCGAAATGGCCATGACCATGACGATGAAGACGATCTGCCGGCTCATGCCGATGGCGGAAATCGCCGCGGGACCCAGGAAGCCCACGAAGTAGATGTCTACGAGACCTTCTGTGGCGTCGATCAGCGAAGCGACGACGACGGGCCAGGCGATGGCCCAGACGTGACGGAGGATCTGGGCAGGCGGGACCTCTTTATCGGCCGGTTTCGAGGAAACGGCGGTATGGTCGGGCATGGGGTTGAATGTATGCCGCCGGGAGGGAAGCGGCAAGGCAATTCAGCCCATGGGCGGTGCCATCTCAAGTCGTTGCCAGCGCGAAAGATAAGAAAAGGGATGACATATTTTGCAGTACGAAGTATATCTACTCTGACACGGATACCCGACCCGCAACCGGACATCCCCGAAGTAAAGCGCCTTGATGCGCGGGAGGCATAAAGATGCGTGGAATGGGAGGATCGATCTTCACGTGTGGATCCTGGCTGTCGATCGGCCTGATGGTCACGTTGTCGCTGGCGTGCGGCAAGAAGGATCCGGTAGCTCCCGAACCGCCGGATACTACTGAACCTGTCGTACAGCCCGCGCTCAAGATCGGCCTGTTGATCGATCTGTCGGAAGGTGGTTCGGAACACGGCGTGCTCATGCGGCGGGGATTCGAAATGGCGATCGCCCATATCAACGAGGTGGGTGTGCGCGGAGTGCCGGTCGAGGGCGTGGTGGCCGATACGGAGCTGGACCGGGAAACCGCGGTTTCCGAGGCGATGGACCTTGTGGAAGACGAGGGGGTCCACGGAATCGTGGGCGCCTGGGCGAGTTCTTCCACGCTCGCCATCGTGGAGGAAGTGATCGCCGATGCCGGCATCCCCATGATCTCGCCGGCCTCTTCTTCTCCCATGCTTACGACCGCCATGGACAACGATTTCCTGTTCCGCACCACCCTGTCCGACCAGGACCAGGGGCCGGTCCTCGCGAAGATCACGCTGGAACTGGGTTACGGCAACGTGGGCATGATCTACCGCGACGACGTCTGGGGCCGGGGCATCGCGGACGCGTTCGAGAATGCGTGGGAGGGGAGGCTCATCAGAGTTGCGGCGGATCCCGAAAAGACGACCTTCGTGGATGAACTGAAAGAAAGCAGAGGCGTCCTCGAAGACACGCAGGCCCTGGTCGTCCTCGCTTTTCAGCCCAACCAGGAAACCATCGTGCGCGAAGCGCTGGACCTCGGACTTTACGACGTGTTCGTCTTCGGCCCCACCGGCCGCAGCCTGGACCTGCTCCGTTCGATCGGTACGGATGATCTCGCCGGCATGATCGGTACCTCGCCCGGCTCCGCGCAGGACACGCCTTCGGCACTGGCCTGGGACAACGGGTATAAAAGCGCCTATGGCAGCAACCCGCCGCCCTTCCCCTATGTGAAACAGACCTATGACGCGACCGTGGCCCTGGCCCTCGCGGCCCAGGCCGCGGGCAGCCTGGAGGGCACGGCCATCCGGGACAAGCTCCGAACCATCGGGAAGCCCCCCGGCGAGCTCGTCATTGCCGAGGCGGGCAGCATCGCGAACGGGTTGCGCATCCTCGCCGACGGCGGCCTGATCAACTACGAAGGCGCGGCCATGCCGCTGGACTGGGACGAGAACGGCGATCTCGCCACGGGATTCGTGGCGGTCTGGCAATTCACCCCCGCCGGGACCATCGAAGTCATCCGGGTCGTCCCCTTCGTCCACTGACGACGCCGGACGGCCTGGTAAGCGACGCCGGACGCCATGGCAAGCGACGACAGCCTGCCTGGTAAGCGAAAAGGGGATTGCGAATAAACGCAACCCCCTCTGCCATTTCCGGTTATGCACTATGACCCCAACGGGATTTGAACCCGTGTTGCCGCCGTGAAAGGGCGGTGTCCTTGGCCAGGCTAGACGATGGGGTCGCGATCCTCCAAAACCGCCCTAAGATACGGGACCGGGCCTCCGAAGGCAAGCGTTTTTTACCCCTCGTAACCCATGTCCTTCCATAGGCGAAGGGCATGCGGGACATGCTCCGGATCCGGGTCGCGACGGCCCAGAATGCTGGGCGGCGGCTGTCCGGGCGCGGCATGCCCGGGCCAGGGCGACCAGTGGTCGTTCTCCCAGGGTTTCCGGGCGTCCTCGTCCCTGAAATCGGGTACTTCGAAGGGGCGGCCGTCGTCCAGCGCGCTCTTCCAGGCCAGGATGCCCACCGAGGACATGGCCACGCCGCGGTAGACGTCCAGGAAGGGCTGCTCGCCCGAACGAATGGCCCGGGCGAAATGGAAGCTCGTCCAGAAGTCGCCGCCGCCGTGCCCCGCCTTTCGGGCGAGATCGCCGTGTTCCGGCCAGTCCGGCCGGTAGACCCGTTCCGCTTCCTGCCCGGGTTCCACGTGCCACGGCTCATGCCAGACCCGCACCTCTCCCGGTCCGAAATACCCCGGTCCCCGCGTGATCTCCATGGCCCCCCGTTCGCCGTGCACGCGGTACCAGTTGCTGTGCCCCGGGATACCGTTTCCGAAGAGCCGGAAGACCGCGCCGTTGTCCATCCGGCAGAGGATGACGGACCCCGGATCTCCTCGCCGGAGCGTGAGGGTGCGCTCGGGCCGCGCGATGGCCAGGGCGTTCACGCCGACCGGCCGCGTATCGGTAATGTAGACCAGCGGGGCCAGGGCGTGCGTGCAGTAATAGGTGGAGGGAATCCAGGCCCTCCAGTGGTCGAATCCCGGTGATATGCGGAGGCTGTCGTCCCGGGACATGGGGTGGTTGTACTCGCCCTCGGCATAGGTCACTTCCCCGATCTCTCCCGTGCCGTAAAGCCGGTGCATCTCCTGGTTGAAGACCGTATAGGGGTAGTTCTCGGCCAACATGTATATCCGGCCGGTTTCCTCCACGGCGCGGCAGAGGGCGACCCCCTCGGCCAGGGTGGCGTTGCAGGCCGTCTCGCTCATGACGTGCCGCCCCGACCGCAGGGCCTTAACGGCGAACGGCGCGTGTTCGTGGAAGTAATTGGCCAGGACCACGGCGTCCATGTCGTGGCCGAGGAACGCGTCGTAGTCGGTGTACGCGGCGACGGAGAGTTCGCCGGCCAACCGGCGCAGCCGCTCTTCCCACGTGTCGCACAGGGCGACGAGCTTCATGCCCACGGCTTCGGACGCGCTCTGAGCGAAACTCTTGCCGCGTCCCACGCCCACGACGCCGACGCGGATCGGCGGATCGTTCATGTATTGCCCCTGTTCAGTCGTTTGCGCCTGCTGTCAGTCGATTGTCAAACGTCCTTCACGACAGGCCTATGAGACCCGGGACGTCCGTCAGCCGCCGGATGGAGGGCAGGCGGTAGCGCGCGTACTTCTCGTAGCGGTCGATGAGGAGGGCGTCCAGTCCGATGCGCTCGGCAGGCAGGATGTCCTCCTCCGGGTAGTCTCCGATGTAGAGTATCCGTTCGATGGGCGTTTCCGCGCGGTCCACGGCCAGGCGGAAGATCTTCTCGTCGGGCTTCTCGCAACCGGCTTCGGCGGAGACGACGAGGAAGGAGAAATAGCGGTCCAGGTCGAGCCGCTCCAGGACGAGACCGAGGTGTTCCGACCAGTTCGACAGCACCCCGAGACGCACGCCCCGGGCCTTCAGCGCCTCCAGCGTGGGCCGGACGTCGCCGTACACCTCCAGGTACCTGCCGTCCTGGAACCGGTCGTAGTACTGCTGCAGACCGGGCATGAGGTCGCCCTCGACCCCCGCGGCGTTCAGCACGCGCGCATAGAGATCGAGGTAGTACCGCCGCGTCTGCTCCGGCGTGCTCATGCGGCCTTCGCGCTTTCGGAACCGGGGTTCCTCCTCCATGGTCTTCGCCAGGGCCGCCTTTACCCGATCCAGCGTGACCGCGGTCCCGAGCTCCCCGGCCGCGACGACGAAGAACTCCTCGAAGAAATCGGGAGAGTCCCGGCCGACGAGCGTGCCCGCCGCATCGAAGATCACGGTGTCGTAGAACATGGAGGAACCTTACCGCCGACGGTCACCCGTTCATTCCGCGGGCATGCCCCATTTCTCGGCGGCAAGTGCTTTCACGGCGGGGTTAACCAGACCGTCTTCGGGCCATCGGCCGCTGAGAATGGTGACCAGCTGCTGGCCGGCCTTTCTGGCGCGCACGACGCCGCCCCTCACGGACGCGGAAGCGTAATGGGGCGTGAGGACCACCTGTTCCATCGTCCGCAGCGGGTTGTCCGGCGCCGGCGGCTCCTGTTCCTGCACGTCCAGCCCCGCGCCGGCGAGCCAGCCTTCCTGCAGGGCCCTGATGAGCGCTTTCTCGTCCACGACCTTGCCGCGGCCCGTGTTGATGAAGTAAGCGGATGGCTTCATGTTCCTGAAGTCCTGCTCCCCGATGATGCGGTGCGTGCTCGGCGTCAGGGGCACGTGGCACGAGACGAAGTCGGATTCCCTGAACAGCGTTTCCTGGTCCACCATGGTCACGCCCCAGGGATCGGCGTCGGCCTGGCTGACGAAGGGGTCGCAGGCGATGATGCGCAGATCGAACCCGGCGGCGATCTTCGCCATGGCCCGGCCGATGTTCCCGAAGGAGACCAGGCCGAGCGTCTGCTCGTAGATCTGCTGTATGGTGCCTCGGCTGACGGGCGTGCCCTCGATCATGGACCGGTTGATGGGCATGAGCCGCCGGGCGCACGCGAGCAGCAGCATCATGGCGTGCTGGGCGACTTCCCGTTCGAATACGCCCTGGATGTTATAGACGATGATGCCCCGTTCCGTGGCCGCTTCCACGTCGATGAAATCCACGCCGATCCCGCCCGCGCCCACGACGCGTATGCGGTCGGGCAGCCGCTCCACGTCCGCCCTCGGAAATACCAGTCCGCCCTGGGTGAAGCCGTCCACGTCCTGTGCCTCCACAAGCATTTCCTCGATGGTACCGAAAGGCCTGATCTTCAGTTCGGCGCCGATGGTTTCCAGTTCGTCCATGATGTACTGGTTTGGACCGGGATTGTCGGGATTGCCGGGCGCGAGAATGGTGAATCGAGCCATGCGGACTCCTTGGATAGGGGTATCGGGGCGTTTAAGACCTGTCAAAAGTAACGCGGGATCATGGGAATGGCAACATGAGATTTCGATAGCGGTTCAACGGGTTTTAACGCCAGGCTTTACGGGGCGCATCGGACCATTCGGATGGGTGGGCACGCACGGCCGGATCATCCAAATATCCCTTGCCCTGACCCGAATATCGTTAATTTTAGGAGGAGTTATTGAAGTACATTCAGGAAAGGACTCCATTCATTGGGAGTGGATTTAGCTTCGGTGCCGGCTCACTTCCGTTGGAAATGCTTGCCTACACGGAAAGTGTTCATTCAGAAGAGTCGGTATACCTGCTTGACTACTTGATCGCGCAAGGCTGGATAGAGGTAGTTGGATTGCACCAGGTCCGCGACGAAGTCATCGCCGTATGAAACTCCCCGGAGACTTATCTGGTGAACAGGTCGACGAGTTGACGCACTTGGTCTAAGCCGCGCCGGCGGCGTCCAAGTGCTGAAGACGCTGGATCCGGAAGGGAATCACGATGAAGGAGAAGACCATAGCAGGTCTTTTTATCGCCGTGAGCGTTGTCATGATCATTTCCGGTTGCGGCAAGAGTCCAACCGATTCGGCTCAGGAGCGAAGTGAAATTGGCGTTCGAACGGCTGCTCCGTCTGATACGGTAACGATCAGGCCAAATCGTATTGGAGTGATAAAGGAATCATTCCGACTTGAGAGCGAAACGGGCGACAGCACGCTGGTGTTCGGTACATTCGACGACCCGAACTACGTGACGATTCACTTCACGCTGACGCCGTGGTCCGATATCAATACGCTCGATTCTCTGGAAGTGTCCCTGTACGGATTTCAGAGGCCGAGTGTAAGAGGAGTGGAGGGTTACGCCGGTCTCTTGCAAGAAGATGGGATTGTTAATACGAGTTTTCTGTTTCACAAATTCAAAAACGACCCGTGGTCTTATGATATCAGTGTCGAGTTTCCTCTTGTTACCCACCAAAACACAACGGCTGGTACATGGAATGTTAATTTGGATATCTGGGTTTATACCGTTGGAACGTCTCCGTACTTGTGGGGTGGGCAGTCAGAGAAGACAGCCGCTGCGTTCACGATACCGGATTTCGAGGGGGTCTTTGCTCCGCAGCCGGTCCCTACAGACGAATCTCCGGCTGTCGTGACCAACGTGGCAGGGGGCAGGGTTATTGCAGTCGGCATACCGGAAGATCCGAAATATGCCATAGTGCGGTTTAAGCATCCAAATGGTGAGAACGGATGGAATTACTTGCCAGGCGTGAGTGGAAGGACCGAGAACCTGGATGCCGAATCGCGCCGCGCCTTTGCTGCCGTTGAAGACTCTCTGTGTATTTCGGTCAACGTCCATAATCTGATTTCCGTATCGGATCATAGTGTTTGCGTAGAACGTCATGAATGGGAAGACGGAATCGTTGCGGTTCCTCTTGTAAACACGTACCCCACCGGCAAGATGCGAGACGGCCGCGAGGGTTGGGTGGAATTGTATAAACCGGGATCAAAGGCTCGTTGGCGCTCTCCACGTTTCGCAGATGAAACCACCGTGTATTCACCGCTTCCGACCCGTCTTGTCCTGCATCCGGTAGCCATAGATCATTTCACCAAAGAGAATGAAACGAGGTGGCTGGAGGCTGCGGTAGTTGAAACGATAGAAACATTGCGTGGAGCGGCGTCTCATATGCCCATAGCGGTTTACGACTTTGTAGTTGGACCCGCGATAGAAATCAAGAACGAACGGGTAGGTGATAATATCCACCAATGGGCAAAGGCAACCGGATATGAGAACGGGTTGTTCCACACCGCGGCGTCTCCACTGGACCTGCACGTTGTGGTAATCAGGTCCGAAGTCAGCCGGGGATATCCAATAGGTGGGGTGGCGGGAACCGGAAGCAGGGTTCCAACGATGATTTACGGAGGAGGAGAGGGGCCATTCGAGCTCGACGGTATCTTGTGGCATGAACTAGGACACGCACTCGGCATGGGCCATACACCGTGCGGTCCTGTGACTGGCATAGAAGGAGAATACCCGCATGCGGACGGCTTCATCAATATGGACGCATACGAGGTCGCAGCGGACAGAACGGTAACGGTAAAACCGCGCGAAGAATACCACGATATCATGTCGTACTGTTCTCCAACGTGGATATCGGCCTATACGTACAGAAAGATAGCCGAGTACCGTCTCGGCATCGAACCGACCGGCTTGCCTGTCCGCGTAGCCGTTCCTGACCCGGCAATCACCGGTGGCCCTTATTAGGGCTGCGGCGCCGTGGCGCGTCTACGCTATGGCCGGTAAGATGTAGCAGTGACTTTTGTCCTCGCTCACAACCAGAGATACAGTCGCATCAGACCCGAAAGGCCGCTATGGCAATCATCGTTTACACGAGGACGGGATTCACTTTTAAGGATGTACTACCTTCCGTTCCGGAAACTCAATCCTCTGCCTGATACCGCTGGACTCGCATAAACCCATGCCACACCCCGGAGGAACCATGCAGTCATTCACCCTGTTACTCACCGGCCTCTGTATCATCGCGCTGGCCGCAGCGTGCGCGCCGGCGGAAGAACCCCTGCCCGAAGATCCTCTCGAACGCGCCAAAGCGCTGCACGCGAAATCCCCGCTGATCGACGGACACAACGACCTGCCCTGGCAGATTCGCAGGAAGGCGAACCGCGACGTGTGGACCATGGACATCGCCGAACCGCAGCCGGACCTGCACACCGACATTCCCCGCCTGCGCGAGGGCATGGTCGGCGCACAGTTCTGGTCGGTCTACGTGCCCGTGTCCATGCAGGGCAAGGAAGCGACGCGGGCGACCATGGAGCAGATCGATATCGTGTACCAGATGGCCACCCGGTACCCGGACACGTTCCAGCTGGCGGTTACGGCCGACGAGGTGGAGGCGGCCTTCGCGGCGGGCAGGATCGCGTCCCTGATAGGCATTGAAGGGGGCCATTCCATCGATTCCTCCATGGGCGCGCTTCGCATGTTCTACAAGTTGGGCGTCCGCTACATGACGTTGACCCACAGCCGCAACATTCCCTGGGCCGATTCGGCGACGGATACCGTGGGGGCCGGCGGCCTGACGGAATTCGGAAAAGAAGTGATCCGGGAGATGAACCGCCTGGGCATGCTGGCGGACCTGTCCCACGTTTCCGAGGCGACCATGCGGGACGTACTGGACGTATCGGAGGCCCCGGTCATCTTCACCCATTCGTCGTCCTTCGCCATGTGCAACCACGTGCGCAACGTCCCCGACGACGTCCTGGGGCACCTGGCCGAGAACGGCGGGGTGATCATGGTCACCTTCGTACCGGGCTACATCTCGGAAGAGACGCGCCTGCACGGTGTCAAGCGCAACGAGGAGCGGGAACGGCTCGCGTCGATGCCGGGCAGTACGGATGAAACGGTCTCGGAGGGCATAGCCGCCTGGAACGAGGCCAACCCGGCGCCGCCCGCCACGCTCTCCCAGGTGGCCGACCATATCGACCACATCCGGCAGGTGATCGGCATCGATTACATCGGTATCGGCGGGGATTTCGACGGCATAACCACGGTCGTGGTGGGACTGGAAGACGTGTCCACCTATCCCATGCTGACGGCCGAGCTGGTCCGGCGGGGGTATTCGGACGAGGACATCATGAAGATCCTCGGACGAAACGTACTTCGCGCGATGCGCGATGCCGAGGCGGTGGCGGGCCGGTTGCAACAGGAGCGCAATCCCTCGGGCGCCCGCATCGAAGTGCTTGACGGGGAAGCGTCGGAATAGGAGTAGACACGGCCGAGGCGGACCCGCGGCCCGGCGGCCGAGGCGGAGGCGGTGGCGGGCCGGCTGCAGCAGGAGCGCAATCCCTCGGGCGCCCGCATCGAAGTGCTTGACGGGGAAGCGTCGGAATAGGAGTAGACACGGCCGAGGCGGACCCGCGGCCCGGCGGACGGCGAGGACCCACGGGCCGGCGGACGGTACGTACGCGGCGGGACTCCGGCCGGTGCGGAGCCGGCGGCACGGGGGCCGATGCGGAGCCGGCGGGACTCCGGCACCGAAGCAGGCATTCTAAAATCACGCGAACAGCCATGAACGAATCTCAGATCAGGCAACTGCTCGAGCAGGTACGATCGGGTGAACTGCCGGTGGAAGCGGCTTCCGCCCGGCTCCGGTCCCTGCCCTTCGAAGACCTCGGTTTCGCGCGGGTAGACCACCACCGGGCGATGCGGTGCGGGTTCCCCGAAGTGATCTTCTGCACGGGGAAGACCGATGACCAGGTAGCCGGGATCGCGGAACGCATCGTCGCTTCCGGCAGCGACCTGCTCGCCACCCGGGCGACTCCGGCCATGTACGACGCCGTGAAGACCCGTTGCCCCTCCGCGGAGTACCACGAGACGGCGCGGACGATCGTGGTCCAGGATTCCTGGCGGGACATGGGGACCGGCGAGGTCCTGGTCGTTTCGGCGGGCACGAGCGATATCCCGGTGGCCGAAGAGGCCGCGGTGACCGCGCGGGTCCTGGGCAATCGCGTCGAGCGTCTCTACGACGTCGGCGTGGCCGGCATCCACCGCCTCCTGTCCCATCACGAGGCCATCATGAACGCGTCGGTGCTCATCGTCGTGGCGGGCATGGAAGGCGCCCTGCCCAGCGTGGTAGGCGGGATGGTCTCCAGGCCGGTGATCGCCGTGCCGACGAGCATCGGATACGGCGCCAGTTTCAACGGACTGGCGGCGCTCCTGGCCATGCTGAACAGCTGCGCCTCGGGCGTAACGGTGGTGAACATCGACGGCGGGTTCAACGCCGGTTACGCGGCGGGTCTCATCAACCGAAAGCACGAATAGGGACGGCGGGTCCAATGGCTGTGACAGGTTACTTCGACCAGTTGACGGGTCTTACCGCGGACATGCTGCTCGCCGCGATGATCGACGCGGGAGCGGACCCGAACGCGCTCGAAGCGGCCATGAACCGCCATCATGGCGTGGACTGCGGGATCAAGGTCACGAAAGAGCGCGTCAATGGGATGGAGGTGACCTGTGTCTCGCTGTCCCGCGGCGAGGCGTCCGTACCCGGGACCTGCCGGGCCATAGCGGACGGTGGAGCGGGCACACCGGCCGGGGCGCTCATCGGCAGGGTGATCGGCCACCTGGAGAAGAACGTAGACGGGCTCATGGGGAGGCAGGAACAGGCTCCGCCAGTGGAAATGCCGGGCGGACGCCACGCGGCCCTGCGCATTCTCGTCCTCTGCAACGCCCTTCACCTGCTCGGGATCGAATCCCTCTACCACGAAGCGCTGCCCTTCGCCGCGGGCATCGACGCCACGCCGCCGCTCCTGGCCGCGCTGATGACAGGCGCCGCCATACGTCCGGTCGACCGCGCCCCCGTCGACCTGCCGGGATGCGCCGTGCTGACCGCCCTGTCGGCGGGATCGATGGATATTTCCGGCTTCACGCTGCACACCGTGGGCTACGGGGGCTGCCGGGACGGGCGGGGAGACGACGCCGGGCGGGGAGACAGCACCGGGCGGGGAGACGACGCCGGGCGGGGAGACGACGCCGGCCCGGGCGGCGGGTACGTCGTTCGGCTGTGCACGGGCGAGGCCTCCAGGACCCGCCAGGCCGTCGACGGGGAATCCGTGCGGGTACTGGAAACGCAGATCGACGACATGAATCCGCAGTTCTACGGCCACGTCGTGGACCTGCTGCTCGAAGCCGGTGCGCTGGACGCCTTCCTGACGCCGGTGATCATGAAGAAGAACCGGCCGGGGGTACTGCTCACCGTGCTGGCGCCGTCCGCACTGGCCGGCCGGTTGTCAGGACTGATCTTAAGTGAAACGACGACCATAGGCCTCAGAAGCTACCCCGTCTCCCGGAGCGTGCTGCCCCGCAGCGAAGCCGCCGTCGAAACCCCCTACGGCGCGATCCGGATAAAGGTCGTGGAGCACGGGGACGGCAAGCGTTATGCCCCCGAGTACGAGGACTGCCGCCAGGCCGCGGTGCGGAACAGGATACCGCTCGCCGACGTATACGCGGCGGTCCGCGAGGCCGCCGGCCAAATCGGCCTGGACAACCTGCCGTGATCGTCGCCGAGGACGTAACCTTCAGCTACCGGGGCCAGCCGGGCGGACCGGGCCAGCCGGGCGGACCGGACGGAACAGGCCGGGAGGGCGAACCGGGCCGGGGGGACGAGCCGCGGGGGTCAGACCGGGAAGGCGGGGCGGACGAGCCAATCAGGTCACCAGGCGGGCCGGACCGGGCGGACGAGCAAATCAGGCCGGGGAACGCGCTCCCCACGCTGCGCGGCCTGTCCCTCGAGGTCGGCGAATCCGAAAGCGTGGCCGTGATCGGACCCAACGGCTCGGGCAAGAGTACCCTCGCCCGCTGTCTCAACGGGTTGATCGTGCCCCAGTCCGGCCGGGTCCTGGTGGACGGCATGGACACGGCCGAGCCAGGGAACAAGTGGCGCGTCCACCAGCGGACCGGGATGATCTTCCAGAATCCGGACAACCAGCTGGTATCGACCACGGTGGAACGGGAACTGGCCTTCGGGCTTGAAAACCTCGGCCTGCCTACCGGCGAGATCCACCAGCGGGTCGCGTGGGCGCTCGACCGGTTCCACCTGGGAAAGTACCGCCATTATCCGCCCCACAGGTTGTCCGGCGGCGAGAAACAACGGGTGGCCATCGCTTCCGTGGCGTCGATGCGGCCCCGTTACCTCATCTGCGACGAGCCCACCTCGTCGCTGGACCCGGGCGACCGTCAGGACATACTCGCCCTGCTCCTGTCGATCGTGGATGAATACCGGCTGAGCGTGGTCTTCATCACGCAGTCTCCCGAGGAAGCCGTCCGGATGGACCGCATCGCGATGTTGGTGGATGGGGACGTCGCCGCCGAGGGAACACCGGAGGATGTATTCCGGGATACGGAACGGCTTGCGGCGCACGGTCTCGAAGCTCCGCTGACCGGCCGGCTGGCCGGCGCCTTGCGCGCTCGCGGCCTCGCGGTGCCGTCCGGTACCGTCCATCCCGAATCCCTGGTGCGGTGGATATCGGAACAGAAACCGGCGTCACCGACGGACGGGGAGCCGAAGCCGGCCGACGGGGAGCCGAAGCCGGCCGACGGGAAGCCGGCCGACGGGGAGCCGAAGCCGGCGTCACCGGCCGACGGAGAGCCGAAGCCGGCGCCGTCCGGGCGGCCGGAAGCCATGCCGGCGGCGGGGTCGATCCCCGCCGCTCCGCCGGTCATCGAATTCGACCGGGTGTGCCATACCTATTCCCCCGGTACTACCCTGGCGATCCAGGCGTTGCGCGACGTGACCGCTCGGGTGCACCCCGGGGAGTGCGTTGCGCTGACGGGACCCAACGGTTCCGGGAAGTCCACGTTGATTCAGCACATGAACCGCCTGCTGAAAGCGGATTCGGGCACGGTCAGGGTCGAAGGCGGCGACGTAGCCTCCCCGGAAACCGACCTGCGGAAGCTGCGCCGGAAGGTGGGGCTCGTCTTCCAGTTTCCCGAAGCCCAGTTGTTCGAGGAAACCGTATTCGACGACGTGGCCTTCGGTCCCAGGCAAACGGGTACGGACGAGTCGGAGATACGGGGCATGGTGGACCGGGCGCTCGACCGGGTCGGGCTCGAGCCCGGCCGGTTTTCCCATCGGCATCCCCTGTCGCTCAGCGGCGGAGAAAAACGCAGGGCCGCGATCGCCGGGATCCTGGTAATGGAACCCGCCGTCCTCGCCCTCGACGAGCCCACGTCCGGTCTCGATCCGCAGAGCGTACGACAGGTCGAGGCGATTTTCAAAGGCTGCAAGGAAGCGGGGGCGACCCTGTTCCTGATCACCCACGACATGGACCTGATCTCCCGCCTGGCGGACCGGATCCTGGTCATGGAGAACGGCGCCATCGCGGAGGACGCCACGCCGAAGGTGCTTTTCGCCCGGGAAGCCGACGACGAAGATGCGGGCGCCAGGGGGCCGCCGGCGCAACCCGGGCCACCGGCGCAACCCGGGCGGTCCGGGCGGTCCGCACGGTCCGGTCGGCCCGGTCTGTGCAACCTGCTGTCCGCCGTCCGCGCGGCCGGGATTCCCGTCGACCCCGGCTGTTTCGACCTGGAAGAAGCCGCGGACATGATCCGCGCGGGGTTAGGCTCCGGAAACGATCACGCCGATTTGAGGGAACACGAGATATGCTAGTCGACATCCATACCAACCTGATGTGGTACCCGGACCATATGTCCGATGAATTCGTGGAATTCGCCTACGCGGCCAAAAAGGCCAAGATGCGGCTGTCCGATGACGTATACTTCGCCGGCCACGAGGACCGGTACAAGAACGCCTTCGATTCCACGCCCGAAGCGCTGCTGCAGGCGACGGAAGACTGCGACAGGGTGGTGGTGTTCGGCCTGAAAGCGCCTTACTGCGGAGTGGACGTGCCCCAGGAGCTCGTGGCGAAATTCGTGGCGGAAAACCCGGATCGTTTCATCGGGTGGTGTTCCGTCGATCCGAATGACGAAGACGCCGTGGAACAGCTCGAGCACAACGTGAACGAACTCGGCCTGCGCGGATTGAAGGTCGCGCCGATCTACCAGCACTTCGACCCTCGGGACCCGGCGTATCTCCCGCTGTTCAGGAAAGCGGAAGCACTGGATATCCCCGTCATCTGGCACCAGGGCACGTCCTTCGTGCGGCCCGGTCCGCTCAAGTGGGCCAACCCGATCCAACTCGAGGACATCGCGGTGGCGTGTCCGGATTTGCGGATGATGATCGCCCACATGGGGCATCCGTGGGAGGACGAATGCGTGGTCCTGATCCGGAAGCATCCGAACCTCTACGCGGACATATCGGCGCTGCACTACCGCCCGCTTCGCCATTACATGGCCTTCATGTCCGCCCTGGAGTACGGGGTGGAGCACAAGTTGATCTTCGGCTCCGATTTCCCTTCGGCCACGCCGGCGCAGGTCATCGCGGGGCAGTGGAAGGTGAACGAAGTCGCGCGGAATTCGTCCCTGCCCGTGTTTCCGGAAGAGGCCATCCACGACATGATCTACGAAAACTGGAAGGCGTTCCTGCCGGAAGCACAATAAAAAAGGGGCGGCCAGTACGGCCACCCCTCTCTTGAACGGTACGGTTGATGCGGGAAGCGCTTACCTGCGTTTCAGTTCCACGCGCCGGTTCTGCGCCAGGGCGTTCTCGTCGCTGCCCATGGCCGCCGGCCGCTCCTCGCCGAGACTGACGGTTTCGATGCGGTCTTCCGCCACGCCGGCATTCACGAGGTACGCCTTGACCGCCTGGGCGCGCCGTTCACCCAGCGCCAGGTTGTATTCGATCGTACCCTGCTCATCGCAGTGGCCCTCGACCAGCACCATGTCTTCGGGCTGGAACTCCCGCAACTTGCGTGCGTTTTCGTCCATGGCCGCACGCTGGTCTTCCCGGACGTCGGACCTGTCGTAATCGAAGTAGATGGTGGAAAGGGACATCCTCTCCTGGAGCAGGGCCGCCGCCGCGGCAGCCTTGCGGGCTTCCTCTTCGGCCATGCGCCGGGCCTCTTCCTCGGCGGCGAGACGGGCTTCCTCCTTGGCCGCCAGGCGACGGGCTTCTTCCTCGGCGGCGAGACGGGCTTCCTCTTCAGCGCGAACGGCCTCGAGCGAATCCGCTATGGCTTGCTGCCGCGCGGCCTCCATGGCGGCCAGTTCTTCCGCGGAAGGGCCACGGGTTACGGCGCAGCAGGCGCCCATCCACACGGGAGCGGCGACCAGAACACAGAGTGCCAGAACCGAAGCCGTATTGCTCCAACCTTTCATGTAGAACTCCTTTCACATAGGTGCGTATCTCATCCGGCACTGATCCGGCCAGTCTTGCCTTTTCCCGCTTAACATTTGTTCACTCTGAGCGGCAATTATATGAACACCTACTTCACCTTACAATGTTTTTTTTGCATTGGGCCCATTTATACCGGAAGGCGTCCCCGCCCGCATTCCGGGAGGCGGGTCATATGCAACCGGATCTGCGCGAACCGTAAACCCTTTCGCGGGGAGCGATAAAAAAGGGGCGACCGTACGGCCGCCCCGTTCTTGTAACAGTACGGGTGATGCGGGGAACACTTACTTGCGTTTCAGCTCCGCGCGCCGGTTCTGCGCCCAGGCGCTCTCGTTGTCACCCATCACCGCCGGCTGCTCCTCACCGAAACTGACGGTTTCGATGCGGCCTTCCGCCACGCCGGAATCCACGAGGTACGTCTTGACGGCCTGGGCCCGCTGTTCACCCAGCGCCAGGTTGTATTCGATCGTACCCCGCTCGTCGCAGTGGCCCTCGACCACCAACATGTCTTCGGGCTGGTACTCGCGCAACTTGCGGGCGTTTTCATCCATGGCCGAACGCTGGTCTTCCCGCACATTGGACATGTCGTAATCGAAATAGATGGTGGCCAGGGACATCATCTCGAGGTGCAGGGCCGCGGCAGCCTTGCGGGCTTCCTCTTCGGCCATGCGCCGGGCTTCTTCCTCGGCGGCGAGACGGGCTTCCTCTTCGGCCATGCGCCGGGCTTCTTCCTCGGCGGCGAGACGGGCCTCCTCTTCAGCGCGCGCCGCCCTGAGCGAATCCGCTATGGCTTGCTGCCGCGCGGCCTCCATGGCGGCCAGTTCTTCCGCGGAAGGCCCGCTGGCGCAGCCGGCGCCCATCCACGCGGGAGCGGCGACCATAAGGCAGAGCGCCAGGACCGAAGCCGTAATGCTCCAATTTTTCATTTTAGCACTCCTTTCACATGGTTAGTTACGCATCCGAAACTGATGCGGAGAGTATATGGACACTTTCACCACCTCACAATGTTTTTCTAGAACACGCGTTTCCATCCCATACGTCCAGGGGATCTTTCCGGGTGGCGGCCACGCGGAAAAACAGCCGTCCGGAAAAGGTCAGTCATCCGACATCAGTTCCAGTCTCATCCGCGCGAGCCGGGCTTCCTCGGCGTCGGGATACTCGCCGATTACCCGTTCCAGGTAGGACCTCGCCTCGGACAGTTCGTTCCTGGCCACCTTGATGAAAGCGATCTTCAACAGCGTAGCCGGCACCTTGTTACCGTCCGGATACGCGTCCATCAGCGTCTCGTAGGCATCGAGCGCCTGCGTGTACAGGCTCTGCGTGTAGTAGCAGTCGCCGATATAGTACTGCGCGTCGTCGGCCAGGTCCGAGTCCGGGAAGTACTCGACGTACTGGGTAAACTGCCGGACCGCCACGTCGTAATTGCCCCGCTGGTAATCCCTCAACGCGAGGTCGTACAGTTCACCGGGATCGAAGGACCGGGGCTGCGCCATGGAGGTGTCCGGCCCTTGCGGCGCGCGCAACTGAACCTGTATGCTCTCCAGCCTGCGCACCAGGGCGGAAAACTGGCGGTCGCTTTCCGTGATGCGCGTAGTGAGGATCCGCAACCGGCTTTCCACGTCCCCGACGCGCTGCCCCATGTCCGCCCGCATGCTCAGCAGCTCATCCATCTGGTCTCGCACAAGGGACTCCAACCGCACGATGTGGACCCTGAGCGAGTCTATGTCGTCCTGAAGGGCGATCTCCTCGCGCATGACCTGCATCTGGGCCCGCAGATGCGTCGTGTCGTTCTTCAGGTTGGTCAAATCGGACTGCACGCCGCACGCGCCGGTGACGACCAGGGCACACAGCGCGGGCAGGAACCATAGCCCGCGGTTCGCAGGGTACCTTTGTTTCATTTCATCTCTTCATTTCTTCTATTGGTCTCTTTCCGGATCGTCTTGTCTTTGTCCAGATCGTCCGCAGCTGGTACGGCGGCTCAGATCGTCCGCAGCCGGTACGACGGCTCAGGGCCTCGGTCCCCAGCTGGGCTGCCGGTTGTTCCCCTCGGTGATGACGGGGTGGACGTCTCCCCCGTTCCAGTACATCCGGTAGATCTGGTAATCTCCCCTGCGGGTCCGGTCGGAACCGAAGAGGATGTGCAGTCCGTCCGGGGACCAGGTCGGGTTCACGTTGTCCCCTTCCGGTCCGCGGACCCCCGTGAGCTTCACGATGTTCCTGCCGTTGACGTCGCAGGTGTAGATATTGAAGACCCGTCGGGAGCCTCCCCGCCTTCTCTGCGCCACATCACCGGCTACGAAGGCGATACGGTCGCCCCGCGGAGACCACGCGGGCGATCCGTTGTACCCGCCTTCGAAGGTGATGCGATGATCCTCCGAGCCGTCTATATTAATAACGTACAGGTGCTTTCGTGTCAATCGGTCCGACATGTACACCACCTGGTCGCCCCGCGGAGACCAGGACGGCGAGATGTTGATGCCGTGCCCGGTGGCCAGCGGGATCAGTCTGCTTCCGTCCGGCGTGCTGATGAAGAGCCTGGAAATCCCCTCCGTGATCAGCCCCACGAGCAGGTGCCGGCCGTCCGGCGACCAGCGCGGCGAAAGCACCGTTCGCCCCTCGAAAGAGACCTTGCTGGTTTCCCCGCTCCGCAGATCGAGCAGATACAGTTCGTGGGGGCCGTCCCTGTAGGAGGTGTAGGCGATCCTGGTACCGTCCGGCGACCAGTTCGGCGAGTATTTCCGCGCGCCGTCCCGGGTCAGCTGGCGCACGTTGAACCCATCGTAGTCCGACAAGTACAGTTCCGGGGCGCCGCTGCGCTGCGAGACGAAGACGACCCGCGTCTGGGCGATACCCCGGTCCCCGGTCAACTGGTACACGATGTCGTCGGCCATGAGATGCACGATCCTTCTCAGGGTCAGATCGAAGGCCGCGTACCCCTTTTCCAGGATCGTTCGCCGGGTGCCCACGTCGGTAAGGCGCACGGAGACTTCCACCTGGGAACCCGACACTTCGTACGTTCCCGACACCATGACCTGGACGGACAGTTTGCGAAGCAGCTCGAGATCCACTTCGCCGGCGTCGTCCAGGAACACGTAGGTGGTGTCGCCGGCGCCGTCCGTCAGCGCCGGGGAGCCGCCGTCCGTTCCGATTCGGGCCGGAATGGAGAGGTCCCGCACGGCAAATACGCCGGAGAACGCCAGGTCCCGCATGAGCACCTGGTTGATGGTGTCCTGCACGGCGGCGGCGAAAGCCGTTCCATCCCGGGGGGTAAAGGGCCTGTAGGCGATGGGAATGCGGGGGGAGACGCGGGCCTGCACACTGAGATTGACCTCGTCCTGGCCCGACGCGGTCTTCGTCCCGGGCAGGGACAGGACAAGGGCCGCCAGCAGGACCCCCGACAGCCGGAAACGTTTCTGTTTTCTCATTTCATCCTTTCCGTGCCGGGGACCGGTCATGGCCTCAGGCGGAATCCAGGGGTCGCACTAGCGTCACAACGCGTATTGGAAGGCGAAATGCACGCCCAGGTAGGACTCCCGGTACCCCTCAGGCAGCGGCGGCAGCGGGTCGGCCGCGTTCAGCGCCCGTTGCGCCGCCAGGTCGAAGACCGGGTTCGAAGACGAACGTTTCATGTCGACGGCGGTTATCCGTCCCGACCGCGTCACGCGAAAATAAATGACCGTCTCCAGGTGCGTGACGCCCAGCATCCTGGGCACCACGAAATGCTGCCTTATCTTCCGCTGCATCACGCCGAGGTAGTACGGAAACTCGAAGTCCGGCTCGTCCAGCCGGATCTCCGGGGAATCCGTCTCGAAAGATATGGGCGGCTCCGGACCGGGATCCGGTTGTTCGGAGACCCGCCGCGGCGTCCTTTCCAGCGCCAGGGCCGCCTCCTCCTGCGGCGCGGCGGCCTCCTTCCGCGAGACGACTTCGTAATCCTCTTCGACCAGGGGCGGAGGCCGGATCGACGGGGCTTCCGGCAGCGTGACCAAGTCGACCCGGTAGACCTGTTGATCCAGGGAGGACGCCGGCGCGGGCCACCAGGTATTCAGACCGACGAGCCCGGCAATGGCCGCTAAATGCAAAATGCCCGAAGCCCAGATCATCCGTATCATCAGCGTGACGGCCTCAGACTGGTCGCCAGTCCTATCTGGGTTACGCCGTGCTCCTTGAGCTTATCGAGCACGGCAATGACGGCGCCGTAGGGTACCTGTTCGTCGCCGCGGATAAACACCGGTTTGTCCTGCTGCCCATCGAATACCGCCTTGAACACCCCGTCGAACTGGCTCATCGAAAGCAGCCGGTCCTCCAGGTACAGCGAACCATCGCTCGTCACCGTGATCACGAGTCCCTCGGCCAGGTCCGGCGCGGCCGCGCTCGCCGCGGGCAGGTTCACCTGGACGCCGCTCTGGATCATCGGCGTGGTGATCATGAAGATGATCAGCAGCACGGTCATGACGTCGACCAGCGCCGTCACGTTGATCTCCGACAGCGCCCGTGGCGAGCCCGCGCCGTTGAAATCAAAGACGTTCATGTCGTCCCCGCAGCTGGAGGATGTTCAGGACCGCGGTGGCCAGGTCCTCGAGTTCCAGGCCCAGTGTTCTCGACCGCTGCACGAAGTAGTTGTACCCCACCATGGCCGGGATGGCCACGGCCAGGCCCGCGATCGTCGTAATCAAAGCCTCCGCGATGCCGGGCGCCACGACCACGATGTTGGTCGAACCCTGCGTACTGATATCCAGAAAAGCGGTCATGACGCCCCACACCGTTCCGAACAGACCGAGAAACGGGCACACGCTTCCCGTGGTGGCCAGTACGGGCAGTCGCTGGTCGAACTTCGCCAACTGCCGATGGGCGGCCACCCGCAGGTCGCGATACACGACTTCCAACTGATCCTGGTCGATTTCCATCGACCGGCCCGCCTGGTCCGCCTGGTCCGCCTGGTCCGCCTGGGCCGCCCGGCCCACCCGGGTCGCCCTGGCCGCCTGGACCGCCCTGGCCGCCCGGACCGCTCTGGCCGCCTGAGCCGCCGGAGTCGCCGGAGTCGCCCGTTCTGCCTGGACCGCCCGGCCCGCGCCGCCGCCCTGGTCCGCCTGGTCCGCCCGGCCCGCGCCGCCGCCCTGGTCCGCCTGGTCCGCCTGGCCCGCGCCGCCGCCCTGGTCCGCCTGGTCCGCCTGGTCCGCGCCGCCGCCCCGGCCTGACTGGTCCGCCTGGCCCGCGCCGCCGCCCCGGGGAGAAAAGGCCGGCGCATGCTTCTCGTACACCTCGCGGAATACCACGGCGGCGGGACTGCCGGGCCACTGCGAAGCGGCGTTGTAAACCTGGTCGTAATCGCGCTGCGACTGAAAGAATTCGAGGAAACGCCGTGACTGCGCCTGGGCCCGGCGAAAGTACCGCCAGCGGTCCGCCATGATCGCCCAGGAAACGACGGAGAAGACCAGAAGGACGACGATAACGGTCTTGGCGACGGCGCCCGAATCCAGAATCAGATTCAGGATACTGACATCGGATGACACAGCGCGTTCATTTCCTTTCGAGAGATCCCGTGGTCCTGTCCCGGCGGCTTGATATGCCCTGTCCCGGCGGCTTGATATTGCCCTGTCCCGGCGGCTTGATATGTCCTGCCCCGGCGGCTTGATATGCCCTGTCCCGGCGGCTTGATAATAACGAACGCGCCTGCATGCGTGTCAAGCATTACAGGGCGCCTGATCCAGTCCGTCGCTATGGCCAGATCAGCGCGACTTCGACGGCCAGGTTGGGATGGCCGTCGATCAGTTCGAGGGCATCGGCAACGCGATGCACGGGAAACACATGGGTCAGCAGGGGACGCAGCCGGACCGCTTCGATGCCGGCCAGTCTCAATCCCCGCTCCACCAGGAAGGGCGTTTCGAACGGCTGTTCATGGCCCATGATCAGCTGCAGCGACCGTTCCGACCAGTCCCCCATGTCAATGGACACGCGCTGCGCATCGGATTTGAGGACGACGAGTTTTCCACCCGGCCTCAGAACGGACGCGCATTGGCCGAAGGAAGCCTCGTTGCCGACGCATTCAAGGCATACGTCCACACCCTCGCCCCCGGTACGGTCCATTGCGCGCCGCTGGACGTCTTCCGTCGAGGCATTGATCACGGTGTCCGCCCCGGCGTCCCGCGCCCGCTGGAGGCGCGTCGCGTGCAGGTCCGACGCGATCACGGCCGCGGCGCCCGATATGCGCGCGACCTGCGTACTCAAAAGCCCGGTGGTTCCCGCGCCGCATACGAGCACCGATCGGCCCTTCACCTGCGCGCGTTCCACGCCGTTCAGTACCGTCGGCAGGAGGGTCGCGATGGCGCCTTCTTCGAAACTGATGCCATTCGGCAACTTTACGACGTGGTACGCGGGTACGCTGTGGTATTCCGACAGGCCGCCTTCGCTATGGCAGGCAACGACCCGGTCGCCCTGCCTGAGCGACTCCACGCGCCGGCCGGCGGTCTCGATGGTTCCCGTGAAACTCCGGCACAGGGACGCGTGGCGGCCGTTGGCGTCCGACGCCGGATCGCCGTCCGCCCGGGCGATGCCCCGGCGCGAAAGGACGCATGCCCGAGCCTTGACCAGCACGTCCACGTCGTTGCAGGCGGGGACGGAACCGCTGGATACCCCCGGGTCGCCGTCCCTATCCAGCGTCTCTCTCCGCATGGCGGCCTCTTCGGCTTCGTTTTTCGGGATGGGGACTACCAGTACTCTTCGAAGTGTATGTTGCCCTTGTCCCTCCGATGGTCCGCCTTGAATCCGCGCGATTCGAGCAGCTCGACCATGCCGGTGGGCGAGGGATAGGACTTGTCGCCTTCCCTGGTGTACTTGGGCACGCCGATCATGTCGGGGTTTCCGCAGATGTACACGTGCGTCCTCTCCGGATCCAGGGCGATACCGGTCTGCTCCTCCAGTCCCCCGGTCCTTACCAGGTCCTGTATGTACACCTTGCGGTCGAGGTTGTGCGCTTCCCGCGTGGTCAGCGTGATGTAGTGGTAATTCGGATGCAGTTGCTCCAGCCGCTCGTTGGTGGACTGGTAGCCCAGGTCCCTGGCGTACCGCACGCAGACCACCGACACGATGTCCGGCTCGTGGCCGTTCCGCATCAGTTCGGCGATCATGCAGTTGTGGGGCGCCTCGCCGGTGCCCGTCGCCGCGAAGATGACCTGGTCGCCCGGCGCCACGTGTTCCAGGGTGTAGTGGCCGGTCACCTTGGGCCCCATGAAGAGCCGGTCGCCCTCCTTCAGCATCCACAGCCTGGGGGTGAGGGAAGGATCCTGGCCCTCCTCGCCGTCGCGGGCCACGAGCGTGATGTAGAACTCGTAGTAATCCATGTCCCCCGGCTCCAGCAACTGGCCGGGATCTTCCTCGTACATGGGAAAGGACATGGAATAGGCGCGGCGGACGAGCTTCGTCTTGAGGTTCTCGTTCACGTCCTCGTTATGGGCCGGATCGTTGGTGGGTTCCCAGTCGCCCAGGCCGAGGGTGGTGTACTGCCCGGGCTCGTAAGGCGGAAGTTCGTCGTCCGGTTTCACCCGGATGATCCACAGTTCGGGGTTCAGTTCATGGATATCGGTCAGCGTGGCGTTATAGTGTTGCTCCCGTAAGGCCCTGATCTCTTCTGACGTATGCATGTAAACCTGCCGTATCTCCTCGTCCAGGCAATGGTGAGTTTGAGTGGGATGAACCGGCCGCGGGGCCGGCGCATGAAGAGCGCCCTAGAAATCGGCGCCGATCGTAAAGAAGAACTGGGTGTCGTTCAGCGCGTTCCTCAGGCGGTAAGAACGCGTGCCCGGGAACTCGGATTCCAGCCCCGGGGGCACGTTGGAGAGGTTTTCGTTGTTGTACCACGACGGGCGTCTACCCAGGTCGAATTGGCGGGCGATGTCGAACTTCAGGATCAGGAAGCCGACGCGCGAGCGCATGCCGATGCCGTAGGCCACGGCGAGCGGCCCACCCGCCAGTTCCTCCATGGTGCCCGGTCCCAGGCCGTTGTCCCGGACCAGCCTGCCGTCGACGAAATCGCCCACGTTGGGATAGCCGGAGTACTGGTTGGCCTGGTTGGAACTGGTGGTCTGATCCCAGACGGACCCCGCGTCCACGAACAGCGAACCGCGGATCTGCTGAAAGGCCAGCGGAAGCGGCCAGCCCAGGGCAAGGACCTCGATCATGGGGAACCGGAACTCCGCGTTGACCAGCGCGAGCTTGCTTCCCCAGACCGACCAGTAGTCCGCCCCGCGGAAATTAAATGGACCGCCGAAGGGATACAGCTCCTGGTCCCGCCCGTCGCTGCTCAGTCCATACACGCGAAAGGCGAAGGCGTAACGCTGCAGGACGTTGAAGTAGGCGCGGTAGTCCACGAAGACCCGCGTGTACTGCAGTTCGCCGAAAGTCGGCGTCACTTCGACCCGGCCCCGGGCGCCGGCGATCGGACCGGTCACCCCGTACAGCGTGTGATCGGTGACCAGGGCGGCGGTCGGCTGAATGAAGTTTACGCTTCCCAGGTTTCCCCGCCGGGTCCGCCGGATTCCGAAGTAGTTGAAATTGAGGTCCACCAGTTCCCGGGTGCGGTTCACGCCCTGTATGCCGATTTCGAACCGGTTGAACTTGCTGAACGGACGGCTCAGGTAGAACTGGACGCCGCGGTTTATCTGGGTCGTCACCTGGGAAAGCCACGGATTCTGATAGTTGTAGAACAGGTCGTAGCTGTACTGGAAGGCCGCCACGCTCCAGTTGACGCGGCGGGTGAGGTTCGTGTACTGGAGCAGCAGGTTCGCGTCCGTCAGGGATCCGAAGACGTTGGCGCCCACGAGTATCTTGTGGTTGTTCAGAATGTCGCTGAAGGAGAGGACGGAACTGCCCACGAGTCCGAAGTGCGTGGAGTAACCGGCATTCCCTCCGATGTAGTCAAGCCCGAAGCTGGGGGAGTATTTCTTCTTCTTGAACGTGCCGTCGGTCCAGGCCGTCGTGTCCGGCAGCTCGCCCCCGGGGCCGATACCTCTGGCGACCGGTCCGAACGGGAACTGCGGCGTCGGCGGGATGTCCGTACCCGTACCCACCGTCTCTTCGGGCATCTCTTCCCGTGCGGCCGGTTGCTCGGCGGACGTCGTGTCCGGCGGGGCCATAAGCACGGTCTGGATCGTGGTCACCTTTTCCCGTTCCGGTTCCGAAATCGCCGGTCCCGGCCCGGCCGCGGCGTCCGGCGACGCGGACAGCGTGTCGTCCATCGCCGGTCCCGGCCCGGCCGCGGCGTCCGGCGACGCGGACAGCGTGTCGTCCATCGCCGAAGCCGTCTCGGGCGCGGACAGCGTGTCGTCCATCGCCGAAGCCGTCTCGGGCGCGGACAGCGTATCGTCCATCGCCGAAGCCGTCTCGGGCGCGGATCCGTCGCCCATCGCCGAAGCCGTCTCGGGGACGGATCCGTCGCCGTCTTCGGCGGGAGGGGGTTCCTCGGACGGCTCGGTTCTCAGGGGCGGCGCCAGCTGTTGCGCATCGGGCGAGGCGCCGGGCTTCGCGGCCCTGGCGTGGTCATAGGGTTCCTTCATCAGCGAAGCCGGGTCGCTGATGGAAAACAGGTCGAATCCTCCCCAGGACAGGGCGGAAAAGACCAGGCGGTCCGACTTCTGCGCCCAGCTTATGGCGGGCCCGGCGGCCGTTACGTTGGTCACCCCGGTCAGTACATTGGTAATCTGGTAAGTCTCGCCGGACTCCATGTCCCGGATGAAGATGTTCGAAACGCCGGTGCGATTGGAGATGAAGGCGATCTTCCGGCCGTCGGCGGACCACTGCGGCGAAATGCTCTTGCCGATCTGGTCCGGTATCTTCTCGACCTCCCCCGTGGCCAGGTCGTACAGCGCCAGTTGCTGGTATCCGAACGTGAGCGTCCTGAAATCGGTCACGTCGCCCCGGTCCGTGGAAAAAGCGATCTTCCGGCCGTCCGGCGACCACACGGGGTCCCGGTCCGTGTAGCGGTCCCGGGTAAGGGCCCTCAGGTTCCCGCCCGCGGCGTCCACCACGTACAGGTCCGACTGCCCCCCCTGGAGGCCGACGAAGACCAGCTTGCTGCCGTCGGGCGACCAGCTCGGCGACGTGGCGCCGTCGAGATTGACCTTGATCCGCCGGATCACCTTCTTCTTCCTGACGTCCATGATGTACAGGGCGTCCCGCGCCCCCACCTTGGCCGGGAAGGCGATGTACTGCTCGTCGGGCGACCAGGAAATGGACGTGGAGAAAAACCGGAGCGACTCGAAATCGGCCGAGCGTTCGCCTTCGACCAGCTTGGATATGATCTCGCCGTTGATGGCCGAGGCCAGGTAGATATCGTTGTAAAGGCTCTTGTTGGATATGAAGACCAGCTTGTCGCCCCGCGGCGAAATCGCCGGGGCGAGGTGCAGGCCCGCCCTGGATTCCCGCACGTCGGTCAGCTGCCGGGCGAAGGCCTGCGGCTTGTCGTATTCCTTGATCTGCGGCAGGTAGGTCTTGCGCACGTGCTCGTTCCATTCGTCGGACAGCTTCTCGATGTCCTTGCCGATGGACGAGCGGAAGGCTTCGTTCACGTTCCGCATGCGGCCCGTCTTGCGGAGTATCTCGCCGATCTTGCGGTCTCCGTACCGGTCGCCGATATAGGCGAACAGCGCCTGGCCGAACCGGTAGACGCCGAAACTGTAGTCCATCGCGGGGATGGACGAGGGCAGGTAGCCCTGCAGCGCCGCGTCGCGCAGCCACATGTGGGTATAGGCGTCGATGCGGCCCAGGGACAGGTACTCCGCCATGCCCTCCATGAACCACAGCGGAGCCACGAAGGCCATGGGATTCAAGATGGAGACGCCCGGGCCGGCGCCGTAGATCACGTCGCCCTGGAAGGCGTGAACGAGTTCGTGGGTGAGTACGTGTTCCAGCTCCGCGTACGATCCCGTGAAAGGCAGCAGGATGCGGTTCTTGTTGAATTCCGTTACCCCGCCGGTGCCTTCGCTGATGAAGCCGGACAGGACATTGGTCTGCTGGAAATCGGTATGGGAGGCATACAGGATGATCGGGATCTTGTCGGTGAACCGGTGCTGCAGAATGCGGCTCAGGCGGTTATACGAGCGCTCCGCCATCCTCGCGGCGTCGTAGGCGGCCTCTTCCTCTCCCTGGTAGTAGTAGATTTCGAAATGGGGCGTGGAGATGATCTGCCAGTCGAAGTCCCGGTACTGGACCTTGTTCCGCCCGAAGTAATCCCCCTGCGCGATCGCGGCCGCGGGCGTGGCCAGCAGGCACAGAATCGCCAGAATATACCGCAACCGATTTGGCATTTCAGGTCTCCTTGAGGATGGACACATCTTACGGGCGCCCGCCCCCCGTGTCAAGCCTATATTGGTCCTTCCGGACCCCGTCCCGCGCACAGGACGAAACCCATCGCGGACCGTCCCCTATTGGATTGCACGAAAAACCCGGGACATAGTTTCGTTAAAATGAACGCGGCCGGCAGGATTCCGGCCGGGGGAGGTCTGTCAGAAACGTACGGCCACGCCCGCGGAAAGCAGCCGGCCGATCTCGGGGGCGCCGACGAAGGAACGGTACTTGTTGTCTAGCACGTTGCCGGCTTCCACGCTGAAGGTCAGGGGCGCGAACTCGTAGGCGACGTTCAGGTCCATCAGGGTGTAGGAATCCACGGGACCTCCATACACGCCGTCCAGCATGGGGAAGGAACCCCGGTAACTGATCTTGCCGCCCAGGGTCAGGGGCAACCAGGCGGGACGGAACGTAACGCCGCCGCTGAACTTGTGCTTCGGGGCGTTGAGGGGGACGTCGCCGACACTTTCCACGTTCTCGAACAGGTTCCGGTGGATGAAGGAGTAGCTGCCCGTGATGTGCCACGACCGGTTGGGGAAGTAGGAGAACCCCACGTCGGCGCCGTAGACCGTGACGTCGCCGAAATTCCGGTACGTCAGCGCGACCGCGGTCGGATCGGAGACCTGCTCGGGCGTCACCGTGCCGAAGGGGATCATGGCGGCGCCTTCCGCGATCTGACCGATGTACCCGGCGAGCTCGTCCCTGTGGTCGCCGTTGCCGTTGCCGCCGAATACGTCCGTGTCGAGCAAGGTGACCAGGGAAGCCAGCTGCGCGTTCTCAGGGTCCGCAAGGTAATCGTCGATACCCTGGCTCAAGGCGCTGCGCAGGGTTTCTTCGTCCAGGAAGACGGAAGGTGTGAAAATCCACAGCGGCAAGGTGTAGTCGTTCATCTGCGTGCGGTAGAAATCGGTGGCAAGGACCAGTTTGTTCATGATCACGCCCTTGTATCCGACCTCGAGCGTCTGCGTAGTGGTCGGACGTATCTTGTCGATGTCCTGGACGGACGAGGCGTCGAACGGGTCGAAGCCCCTGGTCTCCGCGTTCATCAGGCCCAGCGTGTTCCGCAGGCCGTTAAGCTGCTCGGGGATCACGCCGATGAACTGCTGTGCCAGCGCCGGCGTGACCACGCCGTCGCTGTCCTGGCCCAGCTGCTCGATCAACCCGTCGATCACGAGTCCCCTGGCCGCGCCCCACAGCATGTTGTTGGCTACCGGATCGTCGAGACGCAGGTAGGTATCCCTGGACAGCCCGGCGACGGTGGAGAAGGGCGACCGGTACATGGGCAGGCCGGCTTCGTCGCGGCGGAACGTGAAGGGGTTGGCCGCGCCGTAGGAGCGGATGTCGATGGTGTTGTCGGGTCCCAGCCCCAGCCCGCCGAACAGGTCGCCGAATCCGAAGGCGTCGTTTACCGCCTTGAGGTCCAGCGAGAAGGTGGTAACCGTGGGGGTGTTGAAGGCCCGGTTGTAGGTGATCCGGAACGTGTTCTCCGGATCGGGTTTCAGGACCAGCGCCGCCCGGGGCGAGAATACGACGTTGTCGAGCCTGTTGTGCTCGTCCAGGCGGCCGGCCAGCATCAGGCTCACCTGGTCGGTGAACCTGGTTTCGCTCTGCAGGTAGACCCCGAATTCGTTGGTCTCGTCATCGTCCTCGTTGGCGCCGTGAATGGTCCCCCCGGTCCGGGGACGGGTGAGCAGCAGGTCCGCGCCGTAGACGAACTGCTGGCGCTGGCCGATGTCCCTGGTGTGCTGCAACTGCATGACCGTCAGCGACGACTTGTCCACCAGGCTTTCATCGGTGCGCAGCAACCGGGTGTCGCCCGCGTCGCTCTTGTTGTAGAAGAACTGGCCGAACCAGCCCTTGTACGACATGCGTCCCTGCAGGTAGCTGTACACCCAGTCCTTGCCCTGCGCCGAGCCCTGTCCCGTCATCTGGATGGAACTGCTTTTGGAGTATCCCGCGGAACCGATGACCGTCAGGTCTTCCGAGGGCCGCACGTCGAGCCTGATCTCTCCGTACTGGCCGTCGATGTCGAAATCGCGCGGTATGATCTCCTCGGGATCGTGGGATTCCCAGTCGCGGGCCTTCAGGTACTTGCCGGAGATCTTGAGTCCGATCTTGTCGTTGACGCTGCTGGCATGGCGGAAAGACGCCTTGCGCAGGCTGCGTTCCCCCCCGGACAGGGACACGAAGTTGCCTTCCGACCCGAAGGGGGAGCGTGAAATGATGTGCATCACGCCGTTGGAGCTGTTCGGACCGTACAGCGCCGAACCCGGGCCGCGGACGACCTCGATACGTTCGATGTCCTCGCTGGTGATGGGGATGATGTGGAAGGAGTTGATCCGCAACGACGGGATCCGGGCGATGCGGTTGTCCACCATGGTGAGCAGGAGGCCCGATATCGCCTTGTTGAAGCCGCGGATCACGGTACTGGCCTGCACGACGCCCGTCTTCGCGTAGTCGACGCCGCTGAAATCCTTGATGTGTTCGTTGACGGCCAGCGCCTGGGAATCCTTGATGTCCCGCATTTCGACCACGTCGACGGACGCGGGCGCGTCCAGCACCTTCTCTCGCTTGCGGGAGGCCGAAACCACGACCTCCTGGCCCAGGAGCACCGAGGCGGCCAGCACGAAATCCCTTTCCGTGGAAGCGCCGCCGCGGACCATCACCCCGGTCGCGGTGTGCGACTCGAAACCCAGGAACGTAACAGTGACCTCGTACTCCCCGGGGGGAAGTCCGTCTACGCGGTACGTCCCGCTGTCGTCGCTCGTCGAGCCCCGCGGCCCTTCGAGCGCGGGACCTTCGACCATGACGTTGGCGCCGAAGAGAAACGTACCGTCATCCGATGCGATCCTGCCGGCCAGGGTGCCCGTTTCCTGCGCCGCCGCCGGGATCGCCGCCATGATTATGGCCAGTAGAACGCCTGCCAGTCGCATCTGGGCGGTTCCTTCCAGCAAGGATGAGCCGTCAGGAAAAAGGGATCCGGCGCCGGCACGATTTCGATCTCCGGTCCGCGTCGGCGCCGTTCATGCGTTCAAATACCTAATTACTTATAGAATATGAACATATGCGTATTTGTCAAGCGATTTCTCGCCGGCTTTTCCGTCAGAAACGCACCGCGAGACCCGCCATGACCATGCGCCCGATCATCGGCGCCCCGACGAACGCCTGGTACTCCTTGTTGAGCAGATTGCTGGCCTCCACGCTGAACGTGACCCTGGGGAATTCATAGGCAGCGCTCACGTCCACGACGGTATGGGAATCCACGTCGCCGACGTAGACGCCGTCGGCCATTTCAAAAGCGCCGCGGTACCGCATGCGGGCGCCGAGGTTGAGCTGCGTGCCGGGCGGCTTCAGACCGATCGCCAGGGACAACTTGTGGTTTGGCGCGTTCAGGGGAATGTCGTCGATGCCGTCCACGTTCTCGAACAGGTTCTCGCTGATGAAGGAATAACTTCCCGACAGGTTCCAGGTATCGCTGGGAAAATAGGAGAACCCGATGTCCGTGCCGTAGTACGAAATCTCTCCGAAGTTGCGGTAGGTCAGCATCACGGCATTGGGGTCCGTGGCCTCCTCCGGCGTTACCGTGCCGAAGGGGATCATGGCCGCCGTGCCCACGAACAACGCCGTCAGTTCGTCCACCGGCGATCCATTCCCGTTGCCGCCCAGTCCCAGGGCGGGATTGTCGAGCGCCGCGGCGACCTGGGCCAGCTGCGCGTTCTCCGGAAGGGCCAGTTGCCGCGCGATGCCGGCGCCCACGGCCGAGCTCAACGGTCCGGGATCGAGGAACACGTTGGGGGTCACGATGTGAATGGAACTGATGAAGTCGTGGATCTTGTTCCGATAGAAGTCCGCGGTCAGCACCAGCTTGTTGCCGACGACGCCCTTGTACCCCACTTCGAACGTCTCGGTGATGGACGGTCTCATCGGGTCGACGTCCCTGACCGAGGACGGATCGACCGGGTTGAACGAGCCGGTCCCCGTGTCCAGTACGCCCAGGGAATTCGTGAGCCCCGGCAGGGCGGACGGGATGACGCCCGGGAACGCGGCGGCCAGCTGCGCCGCCTGCTGACCCGCCAGTTGTGCGGCCGTTTCGGCGGGGAGGCCGCGGGCGATCAACAGTTGCGCGATGAGGGGAGTCGCCAGCCCCTGGAGCTGGGGCGTCAGCTGCGCCAGCACGGCCCCGCGGGCCACGCCCCAGAGGAGATTGGTGCTGGCCGGATCGTTCATGGGGAGATAGGCGTCCGCGGGCAGGCCCGCCACCGGGGCGAAGGGCGAACGGTACATGGGCAGGCCGTTGTCCCCGCGGCGGAACGTGAACTGCGAGTTGACGCCCTGCGTGCGCAGGTCGATGGTGCGGTCCGGCCCCAGGCCCGCGGCGGCGAAGTTCCTGCCCAGGCCGAAGGGATCGGAACTCGCGATCAGATCGAGGAAGTAATGCACCGAACTGGGTGTGCCGAACGCCCGGTTGTACGTCAGCCTGAGCGTACTCTCCGGCGAAGGCTTGATTACCAGGGCAGCCCGGGGCGAGAACACCGGGTCTTCGATCTTGCTGTGCTCGTCCAGCCGGCCGGCCAGCATCAGGCTGACCTGGTCGTTCAGGGTCGTCTCGCTTTGCAGGTACAACCCGTATTCGTCCAGATTGTCGTTGTCCTCGAATTGGCCGTGGGTCGTGTTTCCGGTGTTGGGGCGGGTCAGCAACACGTCCGCTCCATAGGTGAACTGCTGCCGGTCGCCCAGTCCGAAGTTGTGCTGAAGCTGCATCACGGTCAATCTCGAGGTATCCACGATCGGCTGGGTGGTCCGGAGGAGCTTGGTATCGCCCGCGTTGTTCATGTTGAGAAAGATCTGCGCGAACCATCCCTTGTACTGGGTGCGGGCCTGAAAGAACCGCGTAGACCAATCGACGGCCTGGGCCGCGCCCTGCCCGGTCATCTGGATGGCTTTGATCCGGGAATATCCGGCCGATCCGATGATGGACAGGTCGTCGGTGGGACGAAGGTCGATCCGGATCTCCCCGAGCAGGCGTTCGTTGTCGTAATCCCGCGCGATGACTTCCGCGGGGTCGTCGAACTCCCATTCGCGGGCCTTCGTGTACTCGCCCGAGACCTTGAACCCGATCTTGCCGTCGACGCTGCTGGCGTGCCGGAAGGCCGCTTTGCGCAGACTGCGTTCACCGCCGTACAGGGAAAGCGCGTTGCCCTCCGAACCGATGGGCGAACGGGTCACGATGTGCATGACCCCGTTGGCGCTGTTGGGGCCGTACAGGGCGGAACCCGGCCCGCGGACGACCTCGATGCGCTGGATGTCCTCGCTCGTGAGGGGAATGGCGGCACCCATGTTGAGCCGGAGCGAGGCGATCCGCGCGATCCGGTTGTCGACCATCTGCAGGAGGGATCCGGTAAACGTGCGGTTGAATCCCCGGATCACGGTGGAGCTCTGGGAAACGCCCACCTTGGCCTGGTCCACGCCGGCCAGGTCCTTGATGTAGTCGGTCGCCGAAAGGGCCGGCCGGTTCATGATCTCGTCCAGCTCGACCACGGATATGGAAGCCGGCGCGTCGAGCAGCTTCTCCTGCTTGCGCGACGCGGAGACCACGACCTGATCGCCCATCAGCGTCGTAGCCGCCAGGCCGAGGTCCAGCCGCGTGGTCTCGCCGCTCCGGACCGCCACGCCGGCCGTTGTGACCGACTCGTAACCGAGAAAGGAAGCGGTCACTTCATAGACGCCGGGCGGCAGGCCGTCGATACGAAAGGCCCCTTCGCCGTCGCTCGTCGTGCCCCGCAATCCTTCGATCGCGTCGCCTTCGGCCACGATATTGGCGCCGAGCAACGCCGTGCCGTCGTCGGACGCGACCCGGCCGGCCAGGCTGCCGGTCTCCTGGGCCGCCGCCGGCGATATACTGAACAGCAAGAGCAGAATCACCTTCGAAAAACGCATGATGAAAACCTCCCCACGGTTGCTGGTGGTGTTAGGAGGCCACTGGTACAGGCCCGTAAACGAGAAATTACGTCATGAAAACGTATCGCGCGATAAAGACCAGCGCCAGGACGTCGACGAGCGGATGCACTTCTCCGCCCCTGCCGCTCAGTCTCTTGATGACCGGATAGGCGACGAACCCCACGGCCAGGCCGTCGGCGATGCTGAACGTCAACGGAATCGAAATCAACGTCAGGAATACGGGAATCGCCTCCGACGCGTCGTTCCAGTTCACCCGCGCCGCCGAAGCCATCATCAGCACGCCGGTTACGATAAGCGCTGGCGCGGTGGCGAAAACCGGTATGGATTCGACCAGGGGCGTCAGGAACAACGTGCCGAGGAACAGCAGGGCGACGACCAGGCTGGCGAATCCCGTCCGCGCCCCGGAAGAGATGCCGGTGGCGCTTTCGATGTAGGTGGTCACGGTCGATGAGCCCATCACGCTGCCGAACACCGTTCCGACGGAGTCCGCGAGCAGCGCGCGGTTGGCCCGGGGCAGCCGGCCCTGCCGGTCCAGGAAACCGGATCGTTCCGAGAGGCCGACCAGCGTGCCCATGGTGTCGAACAGGTCCACGAACAGGAAGGCGAACACGAGATGCAGTATCGCCGAGTCCAGGGTGAGCGGCAGGTTCACGACCGCTTCGCCGAAGAGGGTCGAGGGCCAGGCGGGCATGCTCACCAGGCCCGCCGGCCACGGCGTCACGCCGATGATCATGGCCAGGAAGGTGACGCCGGCGACCCCGAGCAGGATCGAGGCCCGCATTCCCCTCGCCAGCATCACGCCGATGCCGAACATGCCCGCGATGGTCAGCACGAACGGCCAGGACCGTACGTCCCCCAGGTTGACCAGCGTGGCCGGATCGTCCACGATGATGCCCGCGTTCCTGAGCCCGATGAAGGCGATGAACAGGCCGATGCCGGCGGCCGTGGCACGCTTCAGCGGTTCGGGCACCGCCGTGATGATCGCTTCCCGCACCCGGAGAAACGTGAGCAGGAGGAAGAGGATACCCGACGCCAGCACCACGGCGAGGGCGATGCGCCAGTCCACGCCCATGCCCAGCACGATGGTGTAGGCGAAAAACGCGTTGAGCCCCATACCGGGCGCCAGGGCGAAGGGGTAGTTCGCCAGCAGCGCCATCAGCAGCGTGCCGAAGGCGGCGGACGCGCACGTGGCGAACAGGAGTTCGGCGAACAGCGACTGGCCCATCGCTTCCGACAGCATGCCGGGGTTAACGGCCACGATGTAGGCCATCGTCATGTAGGTGGTCAGCCCGCCGGTGACTTCGGTACGCCAGTCCGTTTTGAGTTCGTCAAACCTGAAGAATGAAGCGATGCGGTTCATAGCCTGTTTTTCAGTTCAACCCGGCGCCGTTTGTATCGGAGAGGCGCGCGCGGGGGCGGACGGAAAGCGAAAGCCCGTCCCGTTGGCCCGCGCGGAAACGGTAAGCCCCGGCCGCCGCGATCATGGCCCCGTTGTCCGTGCAGAGGATGGGAGGGGGATAGACCACCTTGAACCCCAGTTCGGCGCCCCTTCCGGTCATCCGTTCCCGCAGGCGGCCGTTGCACGCCACGCCGCCCGTGATCAGAATGGCGTCCACCCCGACGGCCGCGGCGGCGGCCATGGACTTGTCGACCAGCACGTCTACGACGGCCTCCTGGAAAGCGGCGGCGATGTGGGCCCTGTCGCGTTCAATCTCCTCTTCCGACTGTTTCGAGAGATACATGCGCATGGCGTTCTTGAGGCCGCTGAAACTGAACTCGAATCCCTCCGGGTCCAGGTACGTCCGGGGGAAGTCCAGGAACCCGGGATCTCCGTCGCGCGAAAGGCGGTCGATGACGGGGCCGCCGGGATACCCGATCCGCATCAGCCTGGCGACCTTGTCGAAAGCCTCGCCGGCCGCGTCATCGCGTGTATTGCCCAGGATACGGTACGCGCCCCAGTCCTCCACGTGCACCAGTTGCGTGTGGCCGCCCGATACGACAAGCGCGATGAACGGAGGGACGAGATCCCCGTCCGCCAGGCGTCCGGCGAATACGTGGCCTTCGATGTGATTCACGCCGAGCAGGGGCTTGTCCATGGCCAGCGCGATGGACTTGACCGTGGAAAGTCCGATCAGCAGACAGCCCGCGAGCCCCGGTCCATACGTCACGGCGAGGGCGTCCAGGCCGTCCGGTTCGCAGGAAGCCTGGCGCAGGGCCGATTCGATCGCGGGCAGGAGAAGGGACAGGTGGGCCCGGGAGGCCAGTTCCGGGACGACGCCGCCGTATTCCTGATGTATGCCCTGCGAGGAGATTACGTTGGAAAGGACTGTCGTTTCATCGCGCACGACGGCGGCCGCGGTTTCGTCACAGGAAGTATCGATTCCGAGGATGTGCATCCCGCCCCCATCGGCTCACTTGTTGGACTGCGCCATGGGCCTTCCGTAACTGATGTCGCCGTTGTCGATGCGGATGTTGAATCCGCATTCGGGATTGGTGCATGCCCAGGCCTTGTACTTTATCGTCGCACCGTCCCGGCCGTAGTCGGAGAGTGGAATCAATACGCCCATCATGCATTTCTGACACACCGGAAGAGTAAGGTCCGTCACGAGCGCACCTCCCGTCCCTGGGGTTTGCCAGGCAGTCATGAACCCGGTAAATACTCCCCTGTCGCGAATGGTTTCCAGATTATGATATCACGGGCGCGGCGTTGTCAATGATTATACCGCGGAAAAGAAGCGGAGACCGCGGGACGCCGCGGGACGGCGGACGGGAACCGGACCTCGGGACCGGGGACCGGGAGCGGGAGTGGATTCGGGCGGAGAGGGGACGGGGCCCGGCTCAGCGCCGGACCAGGTTCCGGAGGACGAACCACAGGTTCTCCCTGCGTTCCCGGAGCCTTCGGTAGAAATAGGGCATCCACTCCGTTCCGAAAGGCACGTACACCCGCATGCGGAAGCCCCTTGCGCGCATATCCTTCTGGAACCCGGGACGCAGGCCGTACAGCATCTGGAACTCGAACCGGTCCCGGGGGACCTCAAGCCGCTCGGCGTACCGGGTCACGCCTTCGATCAGGTAGTCGTCGTGGGTAGCGAAAGCCGGAAAGTTCCCGTCTTTCAGCAACTGTTCCGCCATGGACAGGAAGGCGACGCGTATGTTGGGCATCCGCTGCAGGGCCAGGTCGGGGGGTTCCCGGTAGGACCCCTTGCACAGCCTCACGCGGGCGCCGATCTTGTTGAGCACGAAGACGTCGTGGGGACTGCGCAGCAGCATGGCCTGGATCACCACGCCGGTGTTCCGGTGGCTTTCGTACTGGTCATAGAAGATATCGAGGGTCCGCTGCGTATGGGGCGAGCCTTCCATGTCGAGCCGGATGAAGACGTCCCGCTCCTTCGCGGCCTCCAGGATCCGGTGCAGGTTGTCCGCGCAGTACGCCTCGTCGATATCCAGCCCCAGGTGGGTGAGCTTGACGGAGATATTGGCCCGGAGCGCGCCGTCCCGGATGAGATCCAGCATCACGAGATACTGCCTTACCGCGTCTTCCGCCTTTTCCCGTTCCCGGGTGCCTTCGCCGAGCATGTTCAGCGTTACGTCGAGCCCCGCGTCGTTGAGCGACCGGACGGCATCGACCGCGGCCTCGAGGGATTCCCCCGCCACGAACCTCCTTGCCAGGAAAAACAGCCGGCTCATCTCGGCTCCGGTGCTTCGTGGGGCGGGCCCGGGCGGACCGGGCGGACCGGGCGGACCGGCGGACCGGACAGACAGGGCGGACCAGGCGGGCCGGTCACTCCACGAAGGGGTTGCGCCCGAATCCAGGGCGTCGTTGATAGGTCCAACTGACCCGGCTCTCGTCCTCGTTGGACATGCGCCAGTCCATCAGTCTCACGCGAAGGTCCCCGACCGCGTCGGCGTAACGGGGATCGCCGGCGACGTTCCGCAATTCCCCGGGGTCCGCCTCCAGGTCGAAGAGCACGTCGGGCATGCCGTTGAAGTGCCAGTACTTGAACCGGTCGTCCCGCACCATCCATCCCCGGCACTTTTGCGGCGGGATGCCGAGCTTCTTCGGCGTCCAGTAGAACCGGAAGTCCCAGTCCGCGAAGACTTCCCCGCGCCAGCCGGGCGGATCTTCGCCCCGCAGTAGGGGAACGAGGGACCGTCCCTGCAGGACCGGCGGCATTTCCGGTCCGCCCAGTCCGCCCGGTCCGTCTGGCACGCCGGGCCTGTCTGGCGAGCCCGGTCCGTCTGGCGAGCCGGGTCCGGACAGCCCGCACGCTTCCAGGCAGGTCGGCAGGACGTCCACGGATTCGACGAACGCGTCCATCATTCTCCCGCGGGTTCCGTCGGCGCAGGGCCGGGGATCGCGGACGATGAAGGGCACGTTGTACGCCTCGTCGTAGAAGAGTTCCTTCTCGAACATCCAGTGGTCGCCCACGTATTCGCCGTGGTCGGAGGTGAAGACAATCAGCGTGTTCTCCCAGAGGCCGCGGTCCTTCATGAATCGGAACAGCCTGCCCAGGTGATCGTCGATCTCCGTGATCAGTCCGTAGTACGTCGCCCTCCGCTGGCGCCACACGGCCTCGTCGTCGTAGGCCGCGCCGCCCCGTTCGATCCGGAAGGGGACGTGGAAGGGATGGGGGTTCTCCAATTCTTCCGGCGACCGGTTCGGCGCGGGAGAATCGGCGGGATCGTACAGCTCGTTGTAAGGATAGGGCGCCACGATAGGCAAATGAGGCTTGAAGTAGGAGAGGTGCAGGAACCAGGGCGTATCCCCGGCGGCGTCCATGAAGGCCATGGCCCGGTCCGTCATGAACGCCGTATCGCTGTCTTCCCGCCTGAACCGCGTGGGATAGGCGGCATGGTCCCGGTCGGCGTCCGCGGGCATATCCACCCGGAACGGATCGTCTACGACGGCGGCGTCGTATCCTCGGCTTCGGAGATGGGCCAGCCAGCCTTCGCCCCTGGATTCGTTCAGTTCCCAGGATTCCAGGCCGGCCAGGGCCGTCCGGCGGATCCCCTGTTCAGGCTGCGCCGTCGGATCGCCGGACGGATCGGGGGTGTAGTGCGTCTTGCCGCAGAGGGCCGCCCGGTAGCCCGCTTCGCCAAAATAGTGGCCCATGGTCTTTTCGTCCGCGGGCAGGGGCACCTCGTTCCAGGGAGAACGGTTGGCGTGGGGATACCGGCCCGTGTAGAAGCACATGCGGCTGGGACCGCAGACCGCCGACTGCACGTAGGCCCGGCGGAAGAGGACGCCCCCGGACGCGAGTTCGTCGAGGTGGGGCGTTCGGACCACCGGGTGGCCGGCGCGGGACATGCAGTCCGCCCGCATCTGGTCGGTCATGATGAAGAGTACGTTCAGTCGGCCTGCGGGCATGTGGGACCTCGGCGTACTTCCGGGGTGCGGGTGCGCGGGACGTCAAACGGCCGCTTCGCGCGCCTGGCGGGATCTGTGCGGCCTGTCCTGTAATATGCGGTCATGACTGCCGTCAGGCAAAAGCATATTCCGCGCGTGGCGGGACGGGGCGCGAGGCGAGGAGGGACGCGGCCCGCGGCGGGACGGCGCGCGAGGCGGGGCGAGGCGGGGCGCGCGCCACCGGCCGGGGAGCAGCGGCAGGTGCATCCGCCCCGGGGGGAATCGGACGAATTTTTGTGAATACTAAGCTCCGATGAAGTGTATGCAGTACGTCCCGGCGCCATAATCGCGAACGGGTAACGCGGGGCTCGAAAAAACGCAACCATTTCGATCGCTCCCCCGTCATAGATGCAGCACGTTGATCGATGGTCGGCGTAGACACGCACAAAGCCGGAGGCCGTACATTGTTTCAGAGCAATCCGCATCGCTGGTTGAAGTTCCTGTTCATCCTTGCCCTTCTGGGGGCGGGTGGACCGGGCGGACCGGGCGGACCATTCGGACCGGCCGAATCCGAAGCGCGCCAGCCGGTACCCGAAAAACGGGTGTACAACACGCGGCACATCGCGTCGCAGCCCCCCGAAATAGACGGCCTCGGCGACGATCCGGCCTGGAGCGACGTGGAATGGGCCGGAGGCTTCACCCAGCTGAACCCCGACGACGGGGCCGAACCTACGCAGCAGACCGCCTTCAAGATCCTGTTCGACGATCACAACGTCTACGTGCTCATCCGCGCCTTCGACACCGAACCGGACCGGATCACCAACCGGGTCACCCGGAGGGACGATTTCTCCACCGACTGGGTCGAGATCCACTTCGACAGCTACCACGACAAGCGGACCGCTTTCTCGTTTACCCTGACCGCTTCGGGCGGGCGGGGCGACGAGACCATAACCAATGACGGCAACAACTGGGACGACAGCTGGGATCCCGTCTGGTACGGCGCGTCCACCATCGACGAAGAGGGATGGCTCGCGGAGATGCGCATTCCCCTGAGCCAGTTGCGGTTCTCCGGCGAGGCCGGACAGGTGTGGGGCCTCCAGGTACAGCGCAGGCTCTACCGCCGCGAGGAGCGATCGGGATGGCAGCACATCCACCGGAATTCGCCAGGCTGGGTCAGCCTGTTCGGGGAGCTGCGCGGACTGGAAGGCATCGAGTCTTCCCATCGGATCGAGGTGCTGCCCTATGTGGTGGGCGACCTCAACCGGTTCCAGGCCGAAGCAAAGAATCCCTTCCGCGACGGTCAGCGCGCCGACGGGCGCATCGGACTGGACGGCAAGATCGGGCTCGCCGGCAACCTGACCATGGACCTGGCCGTGAACCCCGACTTCGGCCAGGTCGAGGCCGACCCTTCGCGGGTCAACCTGTCGGCCTTCGAGCTGTTCTTCGAAGAACGCCGGCCTCTTTTCGTCGAAGGGAAGAACATCACGGAGTTCGGCGTCGGCGGCGGCGGTCCGTTCCGGAACGACCAGTTGTTCTACTCCCGGCGTATCGGCCGGTCCCCCCAGCGGCGTCCGGATCTCTCCGACGGCCAGACCATGGACATGCCCCGGAATACGCCCATTCTCGCCGCCGCCAAGATTACCGGCAAGACGCCGGGCGGCCTGTCCATCGGCATCGTGGACGCGGTCACCGCGGAAGCCGCCGCCAGGATAGACACGGAAGGCGCGAGGAGCGAGGAGTCCGTTGAACCGCTGACCAACTACCTGGTCGCGCGCTTTCAGCAGGACTTCAACGACGGGGGCTCGTCGTTGGGCTCCATGTTCACGGCGACCAACCGGAACAACAACAAGACCCACTTCGATTTTCTCAACAGGGCGGCCTACACGGGCGGGATCGATTTTCGCCACCAGTGGAGCGACCGGACTTACTGGATGAACGCGAGCCTGTCGTTCAGCCACATCCGGGGCGAACCGGAAGCGATCACCCGCGTGCAGCGCAACTCGGCGAGATACTACCAGCGTCCGGACGCCTCTTACGTTACGCTCGATTCGACGCTGACGGCCCTGGGCGGCCATGGCGGGAGCTTCGGAATCGGCCGTTCGGGAAACAGCCCCTGGAACATGGGGATCTCCGGGACCTGGCGGTCGCCGGGCCTCGAACTGAACGACGTGGGTTTCCTGCGTCAGGCCGACGTATTCATGCAGAACAGCTGGTTCGGTTACCGGTCGGCAAAACCGAATCGGATCTTCCGCGAGTACAATGTGTTCATCAACCAGTGGCAGGGGTTCAACTTCGGCCGGGAGCGCAAGTTCCTGGGCGGCAACGTCAACGGGGGCGGGCAATTCAACAACTACTGGTGGGTATGGGCCAACGTGAACTCGGAGATAACCGGACTGTCCACCACCGCCCTGCGCGGCGGACCCGCCCTGAAAACACCGGGCAACGTGGAGTTCGACCTCGATGTCGACACCGATAGACGCAAGCCGGTGAGTTTCGGCTTTGGAGGGGGACACAACAGGGTCCGCGACGACGCGGGGCGCTCGAGCTGGGTGTACCTGTCCATGCAGTACCGTCCGAGCAACGCCATGAACATCCGCATCAACCCCTTTTTCGACGCGAACTGGAACGAGTTGCAGTACGTATCCAATGAATCGTTCGGCGACGTGGACCAGGCGGGCCAGGCGGACCAGGCGGACCAGGCGGACCGGTACGTGCTGGGCCGGGTCGACCAGAAGACGCTGGGGATCGGCATCCGGCTCAACTACAGCATCACCAACAACATGTCCATCCAGTACTATGGCCAGCCTTTCGTATCGGCCGGCCGCTACTCCCGGTTCAAACGTATAACGGACCCGCGGGCCGACCGGTACGGCGACCGATTCGAGGTGTTTTCGGACGGCCAGCTGGCGTACGACGACGGGGAGGAAGCCTACCGGGTGGATGAAGACCTGGACGGCGCGGTGGACTACTCCTTCGACGACCCCGACTTCAACTTCCGCCAGTTCCGTTCCAACCTGGTCCTGCGGTGGGAGTATACGCCGGGCTCGACCCTGTTCCTCGTGTGGCAGCAGCAGCGCAGCCGCCCGGGCGCCACGGGCGAATTCTCCGCCGGGCAGGACCTGAACGACCTGTTCGACACCTATCCCTCGAACATCTTCCTGTTGAAGTTCAACTACTGGTTTTCGCTCTAGGCGGGCCGGCGGTTTTCTCGCCAGGCGGGCCGGGCTAGGCGGGCTGGAGCCTGTTCACCATTTCAAGCATGGCCGTCATGTACCCGATGGCGTAGGCGCGGCCCCGGTGGTTCCAGTCGGTGTCGTCCACGAAATCGGGCACGTGGTCCGTGATCATGAACCCGGTGAACCCGACTTTCTTCAGCACCCTCATGACCTCGTAGGGATCGACGTTTCCCTCGTTGATGAAGCACTCGTTGAAGCAGGGCACGTTCCCCTGCACGTCCCGGAAGTGGACGTAGATGATCTTGCCTTCCCCGCCAAAATGCCGGACGGCCCTGATCACGTGGTCGTGGCCGCCCATCTCCGACCAGCAGCCCATGCAGAAATCGAGGCCGTGGAACGGACTGTCGAAGGTGTCCATGGCCCGCTTGAACCCCTCGAAGCTGCTGAAGATCCGGGCCACGCCGCCCAGCATGGGCACGGGCGGGTCGTCGGGATGCACGGCGAGCTTGACGTTGCTTTCCTCGGCTACGGGCAGGATCCGCGACATGTAGTATTCGTAGTTCGCCCACATCTCGTCGGCTGAGAAGATCCGGCCATGGGTGGGTTCCGCGTCCCTGTGGGCCTCGAAGTCGAACCGCGTGGCCGTCGCTCCGCCGCGGAGCACGGCGGGGTCCGGCGTGCGCCAGACGGCGCTGGGCATCCAATGGTAGCCCAGGATGGGGATGCCCGCCAGGCCCATGTTCCGGATGGTGTACTTCATGTTCTCGATCTGCCCGTCGCGGCCGGGCAGCCCCAGCATGGCCCGGTCGTAGAAGGAGACCGGCACGTTCTCCAGGGCCATGAGCCGCAGTCCGGCGTCGTCCGCACGCCGTTTCAGGGCGGCCAGGTCCTCCAGCTCCCAGCGCTCGTCCCCGGGCAGCCGGGGCGTGTTCATGAGGAAATCGTCGGCGCCGAGCTGCTTGATATAGGCCAGCTTCTCGTCGGTAAGCACGTTGAACTGTCCGAGCCCGATACGCATTTCCAGGGTCATGTCGGTCCTCTCATTCCTCCGGTCCGTTCGAGCTGCCGGACGGTTCCGTGCCGTTCGAGCCGGCCGGCGGTTCCGTGCCGTTCGAGCCGGCCGGCGGTTCCGTGCCGTTCGAGCCGGCCGGCGGTTCCGTGCCGTTCGAGCCGGCCGGCGGTTCCGGCCGGTCCGGCTTCCGGGACAGCTTCACGCCCTTGAGCGCCTTGGGGGCCAGGCGGATGCCCCTGGCCCGGTTCCCCCGCACCGGAAAGAGGGCGAGGTCGAACTCTTCCTCGAGTACCCGCATGCGCGGCGTGGGCTTGTAGGTGACGGTCGCCACGACGTCGGTATCCGTAGTCAGCTGGAGTATGCGGCAGCCCTCGGGCGCGAGTTCGTATCCCCTGTTCAGGATGAACTTGTCCAGCTTGCAGCGCTTGACGAAGGGGTGGCCGCTCCGGTCCCGGTAGACCATCGTGAAGACCAGGTCTGGGTCGACGAACCCGCAGTACAGCATACCCTTGTCCACGAAGAGCCGTTCGATCTCGTCGTGGAGCGCGTAGGCGCCGGTCTTGCGGATCACGAGCACGCGGTCGTACGGCGATACGTTGAAGAGGGTGTCTCCGGTGCTCAGGTCGTACCCGAGGTACCCGGTATTCCGGTCGTACTTCAGCGCGAGGTTCCGCTGCGCCGCTTCCCGGGCGTCGACCCGCTGGAAGGAGGCGAGGGTCGTCCTGCGCGGGAAGGCGTCCCGGTACCGTTCGATGAGTCCTTCGAGCAGCGTGACCGCGTAGTCCGATAGATGGCCCAGGTGATCCCTGATCTCGCGCAAGCGGCTCCGTATACCCTTCATCTCCTCGTTGGCTCGGTTGATGTCGTACAGGGAAATCCGCCGGATGGGGACCTTGAGCAGGATATCGATGTCCTCGGAAGTCAGGTCCTTCACCCTGGACGCGAAGGGTTCGAATCCCGCGCGGATCGCGTCGTGGATCTTCTCCTGCTCCCGGATCTCCTCGATGCGCTTGTAGATCCGTTCCTTTATGAAGAACTGTTCCAGCGTCTTCGCGCGGAGCTTCGCGTGCAGTTGCTTCCGTTCGATTTTCAGCTCGGCCTCGAGGATCTCCAGGAGCCTGTGCGTATTGTGCTTCAGGATATCGGAAACGGGCAGTATGCAGGGGTGGCCGTCCTGGATGACCAGCGCGTTGGTGGAAATGGACGACTCGCAGTCGGTGAAGGCGTAGAGCGCGTCCACCGTTTCCTCGGAGTGCACGCCCCGCGCCAGCCGGATTTCGATTTCCACCTCGTCCGCCGTGAAGTCGGAGATGCCGGCGATCTTCAGCTTGTTCTTCTTCGCCGCCGCCTCGATGGACGCGATCAGGCTCTCGGTGGTCGAACCGAAGGGCAGCTGGCGGATGACGATGCGCTTGGGGTCCCGCACGTCCAGGTGGGCGCGGACCGTCACCTTTCCGTTGCCGTCGTCGTATCCCGAGGCGTCCACCAGGCCCCCCGTGGGGAAATCGGGCAGGACCTCGAAAGGTTCGTCTCCCAGACAGGCGATCTGGGCCTCCATGAGCTCGATGAGGTTGTGGGGCAGGACCCGGGTCGCCATGCTCGAGGCGATGCCTTCCGCCCCCAGGGCGAGGAGCACGGGGATCTTCGCCGGGAAGGCCACCGGCTCCCGGTTGCGGCCGTCGTAGGAGTCCACGTATTCGGTGATTTCCGGGTCGTGCAGCGTCTCCCGGGCCAGCGGCGTCAGCCGGCATTCGATGTACCGGGCCGCCGAGGCGGGGTCTCCGGTCAGGATCGACCCGAAATTGCCCTGCTTCTCGATGAACATGTCCTTGTTGGACAGGTTGACCAGCGACCCGAAGATCGACTGGTCCCCGTGGGGATGGTACCGCATGGTCTGGCCCACCACGTTGGCAACCTTGTGGTACTTCCCGTCGTCCATCTCGAAGAGGGTGTGGAGAATGCGGCGCTGCACGGGCTTGAGCCCGTCGTCGATCTCCGGTATGGCGCGGTCCTTGATGAAATAGGAGGCGTACTTCAGGTAGTAGTCTTCGAAGAGTTTGTCGGCGTAGGCCATGGGAATCCTATACTTCGTCCAGCAGGTTCTCCACGATGTAGTCCCTGCGCTCGGGCGTGTTCTTGCCCATGTAGAACGTGAGGGTCTCCGGTATGCTGTGGATGGACCGGACGTTGACCTTCACGAGCCGCATGTCGGATCCGATGAACTGGCCGAACTCGTTGGGCGAGATCTCGCCGAGCCCCTTGAACCGGGTCACCTCGGCGCCCCGGATCCGGTCTAGAGCCCCGTTGCGCTCCTTCTCGCTGTAGCAGTACACCGTCTCCTTCGTGTTGCGCACCCGGAAGAGCGGCGTCTCGAGGATGTGGACGTGGCCCGCGAGCACCATCTCCTCGAAATAGCTCAGGAAGAAGGTCATCAGGAGGTTGCGGATGTGATAGCCGTCGTAGTCGGCGTCGGTCGCGATGATCACCTTGTTGAACCGCAGGCTGGACATCCCCTCCTCGATGCCGAGGGCCATCATGAGGTTGTACAGCTCCTCGTTCCTGTAGATGGCCGCCCGCGTGCGGGAGAAGACGTTCAGCGGCACGCCCTTGAGCCCGAAGATCGCCTGGGTCAGCGGATCCCGCGCCGACACCATCGAACCGGCGGCCGACGGTCCCTCGGTGATGAATATGGAAGAATCCTCCCCGAACTTCGCGTGATCGAAATGGTACTTGCAGTCCTTGAAGTTGGGGATCTTGATGGCGATGCGGCGGGCCGCCTCGCGGGCTTCCTTCTTGACCGCGTTCAGTTCCTTCCGGAGACGCTCGTTCTGGGTGATCTTCTCCTGGATCTTCTGGGCGGACGCCGGGTTCTTGTGCAGGAAGTCCACCACGGCGCCGCGGACCTCCGAGACGATCCAGCCCCGGATCTCCGTATTGCCGAGCTTGTTCTTGGTCTGGGATTCGAAGACCGGGTCCTTGAGCTTGATGGCGACGGCGCCCGCGATGGACTCCCGCACGTCGACCCCGCCGTAGCTCTTCTTGAAGTACTCGTTGACGCCCTTGAGAATGCCTTCGCGGAACGCGCTCTGGTGGGACCCGCCGTCCGCCGTGTACTGGCCGTTCACGAAGGAGAAGAGCGTCTCGCCGTAGTTGGTGGTGTGGGTGAAGGAAAACTCGATGTACCTGCCCTTGTGGTACGAGGGTTCGTAGAGGACGTTCTCTCCCACTTCGGCCTTCAGGAAATCCAGCAACCCGTGCCGGGAGACGAAACGCTTCTTGTTGAAGACCATGCGAAGGCCGCTGTTCAGGCAGGCGTAGTTCCACATGCGGCGTTCGACATAGTCCGTCTGGTAGGCGTATTCCCCGAAGATCTCCTCGTCGGGCAGGAATTCGACGTAGGTGCCGTCCGGTTCGTCCGCGGCGCCCTCGTGCTGCGCGAGCAGCCGTCCCCGCTCGTACGCAGCCTCGGCGTACCGCCCGTCCCGGTAGGCCACGACGCGGAAATCGACGGAAAGGGCGTTGACCGCCTTGGCGCCCACGCCGTTCAGCCCCACGCTGAACTGGAAGACCTCGTCGTTGTACTTGGCGCCCGTGTTGATGATCGAGGTGCACTCCACGACCTTGCCGAGGGGAATCCCGCGGCCGAAGTCGCGGACGCGGACCCGGTCGTCCTCGATGTTCACGTCGATCTTGCGGCCGTGGCCCATGATGAACTCGTCCACGGCGTTGTCGATCACTTCCTTCAGGAGCACGTAGATGCCGTCTTCCGGATCGCTCCCGTTCCCGAGCCGGCCGATGTACATGCCGGTCCGGAGGCGGATGTGTTCCAGGGAAGAGAGGGTCTTGACCTTGCTCTCGTCGTAGACGGCCGCGTCCGCGGCGGCGGGGGAATCGCCGGTCCCGGGGGACGGCGCGCCGCGGTCTTTTTCGGCGACGTTCCCGTTGGTTGGAGCACCTGCGCCGGGCGGCCCGCTCCCGTTCCGGGACCCGGCGTCCGCCCCGTCCTGTTGCGGCGCTTCCCCGTTACCGGATCGGCCGTCCGCCCCGTCTTCGGGCTGCGTCAGCAAGTCGAGCTGCGTGTGGAGTTCCTTCCCGTTGCCGGAACCGTTCCCGGTCGCCATAATGCCTGTCTCCTTACCAGGAGGTCATGACGTAAGACTTCTTCGACATTGCGACATTATTAGAACATGTCGTGTTGAGCCATCTGAATGACACAATATATGGCAAGTGAATGTAAGTGTCAATATACCATACACTTGTTTGGTGGATTGTCAAGCCGAAATCATGGACTGGACGGATCCCCGAGTGTGGAAGGAAGAACGGACCGGCCGGCCCGGGTACCCTCGCGACGCGGGACGCCGGCGGACCAGGTACCCTCGCGACGCGGGACGCCGGCGGCCCGGGTACCGGCGCCGGACTACAGGATATTGCGGGAGATGACGATCTTCTGGGCTTCCGAGGTGCCTTCGTAGAGGGTGGTGATCCGCGCGTCCCGGTAGAAGCGCTCCACGTCGAAGTCGCGGATGTACCCGTAACCGCCGTGGATCTGGATGGCTTCGTTCGTGATGCGGATAGAGGCCTCCGACGCGTAGAGCTTGGCCATGGACGACGCCGTGACGTAGTCCCGTCCGGCGTCCTTCAGCCACGCGGCCTTGTAGGTCATGAGACGGGCCGCCTCGAGTTCAGTGGCCATCTCGGCCAGTTTGAAGGCGATTGCCTGAAACCCGGCGATGGGCTTGCCGAACTGGGTCCGTTCCTTCGCGTACCGCACGGAGGCGTCGTAGGCCCCCTGCGCGATGCCCAGGGCCTGTGCCGCGATGCCGATGCGGCCGCCGTTCAGGATGGAAAGCGCGAGGTTCATCCCCCGGCCTTCCTCGCCCAGCAGGTTCGTCTGCGGCACGCGGCAATGCTCGAACAGGAGTTCGCTGGTGTCCGAGCCCCGGATGCCCAGCTTCTGCTCCTGGCGGCCGACGGTGAATCCGGGGGTGTCTTTCTCCACAAGGAGCATGGCGAGTCCGCGGTGGCCGGTGCCGGGGGCGGTGGTCACCAGCACGAGGAGGTAGTCCGCGAAACCGCCGTTGGTCACGAAGTGCTTCTTGCCGTTGACGATATAGTCCGTCCCGTCCTTCAGCGCCGACGTGGCCGTCGCGCCCACGTCCGTCCCGGCGCCGGGTTCGGTCAGCGCGAGGCAGGCCTGTGCCTCGCCGCGGCCCAGCGGCGGCAGGTAGGTCCTCCGCTGGTCCTCGGTCCCGAAGGCGTAGACGCCGTCGGCGAAAAGCGAGTTGTTGACGGAGACGCATACACCGGTCGACGCGCACACCCGCGAGAACTCTTCCACGGCCAGCACGTAGCTGACCGTATCCAGTCCCGCGCCCCCGTATTCCTCGGGCACCATCATGGCCATGAATCCCATCTCGCCGAGTTCCCGGACCGTTTCCAGACGCACCGCCTCGCGCTCGTCGATCTCGCGCGCGTACGGTCTCAGTTTTTCCTCGGCGATCCGGCGGGCGGTGTCCCGCATCATGACCTGGTCGTCGCTCAGTTCGAATTCCATCGCTTCTCCCTTTTCAGTCTGCGCCAAGCAGCCGGACCGCGGTGACCGCCATGACCTTGCAGCTCTGGACGAGATGCTCGATCTCGCAATACTCATCGGGCTGGTGGGCCAGGTGCAGCAATCCGGGACCGTAGGCGATACACTGCTTTACGCCGCCCGTATTGCGCACGTGTTTGTGGTCATAGGTGCCCGGACTGGCCACGAAATCCGCGGACGTGCCCAGGAGGTCCTCGATCGTTCGGGCGGCTGTCCGGACCAGTTCGGCGTTCCGGTCGGTTTCGACCGGGTAGACGATCATCAGGTCGGTAAGCTCCGCGTTGAAGTCCCGGTCCGCCCCGGCCAGTTCGCCGATCAGACGCTGAATCTCCCCTTTAACGTCGTCAAAGGACTCCTCTTTCAGGAACCTGCGGTCGAAGACGGCGGAGCACCGGTCGGCGACGCAGGGCGAACCGACGCCCTCGGCCGTCTGACCGCCGGAGATGCCGTTCACGTTGATCGTCGCGCGGCGCGCCCCGGGAGGATCGACGGGCATGTCCGTACTGCGTGTCTCAAGTTCCGGCATCAGACCGGACGCCACCCGTTGCAGCACACGCTCCATCTGGCCGATGGCGCTGACGCCCAGGAAGGGCATGCTGCCATGGGCCGTCCGTCCGGTCGTGTCGATACGGAACCAGTAAACTCCCCGGTGCCCCAGGCAGATCCGGCCCGGTCCGAAGGGCTCGGGTATGATGACGTGCGAAGTCCTTTCCGGGGAAATCAGGCCTTCGCGGGCGAGAAAGTCCATGCCCGCGTACCCGCCGGTCTCCTCGTCCACCGTGGCGCTGAACTCGAGGCTTCCGTGCAGATCGACGCCGGCTTCCCGTACCGCCGCCGCCGCGAACAGCGCAGCGGCGATGCCGCCCTTCATATCGCACGCGCCCCGGCCGTAGATCCTGCCGTTCTTCACCACGCCTTCGAAGGGATCGACCGTCCAGTGCTCGCCGGGAGGCACGACGTCGGTATGTCCGTTGAAGTGCAGGGTGGGCATCGCCGACCGGCCGGGAAGACGGCCCACCAGGTTTACCCGGGGGCGTTCCTCCGTGTGGTCCGGATGATCTCTGGCGGTCAGGTACCGGGTCTCGAAACCGAGCGCGGTCAGGCGATCGTCCACCAGCCGGGCGCAGGACAGGTATTCGTCGCCCGGCGGGTTCACGGAGGGTATACGAATCAGGTCCCGCAAAAACGCCGTCATGTCTTCGCGGAGGCGGTCTACTGATTCCACGATACGCTGTTCAAGCGCGGTGACCATGGGCTCAGGTGTAGTTTGAAGTCCGGTGACGGTGTGCCGGGCGCCGGGCGTAAATCGGGACAGGCCGGCAAGCTGGAATCGCCGACGCTCAGCCGGCGTCCTCCATCTCGTCGTAGAATCTGGCCATGCTGCCCCGTTCCTTCGCCGCGTTGAACCGCATGCCCGAACGGGGGTGCTGGTTCATCAGGCCCGTAATCATGTAAGGTATGTCGAATCCCCACATCAGTTCCGTCCGCATGGGCTCGACGTCGTACTGGATGCATTCCAGAAGCGGCCTCAGGCGGAACTTGGGATTGTGCAGGAACCCGACGATCAGTTCCATGGGACAGTTCCCGGCGCCGCGGCCGAGACCGGCCAGGCTGGCATCCAGGTAGTTCGCTCCCCGGATCAGCGCCTGGATCGTATTGGCGAAGGCCAGTTGCTGGTTGTTGTGGGCGTGGATGCCCACCTGCTTGTCGGTGGATTGCAGGGCGTTCAGGAACTTGTCCACGAGCGCTTCGACCTGCTCGCTGTACAGCGCGCCGAAACTATCCACCACGTAAACGGCGTCGACCGGGGATTCCGCCAGGAAGGCGAGCGCTTCGTCGATCTCGCTTTCGGGCACCGTCGATGCCGCCATCAGGTTCAACGTGGTCTCGTAGCCCTTTTCGTGCGCGTCCTGGATCATGTCAAGGGCCAGCGGGATCTGGTGTATATAGGTAGCGATTCGAATCATGTCCAGCACGCTGTCCCCGGCAGGCAGGACGTCCGTCTTGTAGTCCGACTTCTCCGCGTCGGCCATGGCCGCCAGTTTGAGCGGCGTGTCGTTGTCGCCCACGATGTCCCGGATATCCTCTTCGGCGCAGAACTTCCACGGACCGTGCTCGTCGGGGGAGAAGATCTCCCGCGAGTTGATGTAACCGATTTCCATGTAGTCGATCCCGCCGGCGACACAGGCGCGGTAGACCGCCCTTACCGTATCCGCGTCGAACCGGTGGTCGTTCATCAGGCCGCCGTCCCGTATGGTACAGTCTATGAGCTTGATCTCGGGGCGGTAGGTCAGCCACTTCCTTGCGGGCGCTTCGTTCAAAGCTGATTGGTCCATAATGCGGTTCGTATTCTCCTGGTGTCTGGTTCACACGCTGCTATGTCCCGACGGTATCGGGAATCAGGGATATACCCGCGAGGCAACATACACGACACCGGAGACCGGGACAAGGTATTTAAGGGAGGCGTGAAACGGCGCCCGCCCTGGGAAGCGGCGCGGTCTGCGCGTCCTGATCGGGCGTCATTCGACCGTGCGGAACCCCTCCCGCGTCGATTCGACGCACCCGGCTGAATGGGCTTGACTTAATCCCCTTCTCCTGTATCATGCAAGGGGCGTTTCGGATCATGCCTTTCGAGCGTTTGTCCGGGCGCTGCGCGCAGATGGTTTCTCAACGTATTTAGTCTGGATTCAGGGCTATGGGCGTCATTATCAAGACCGAAAAACAGATCGGGACCATCAGGCGGAGCGGCCAGGCCGCCACCGCAACGCTGCAACGCATGGGCGAAGCCGTCAAGCCGGGTATCGCCACGTCCGATCTGGACAAAATCGCCCGGAAGATGATACGGGACTACGAAGGCACCTCTTCCTTTCTGGGATACAGGCCCACCTTCCATCCGCCCTTTCCCGCCACGATCTGCGCGTCCATCAACGAGGAGATCGTGCACGGCATCCCCAGCCCGCGGCGGACGGTCGAGGAAGGGGACATCCTCAGCCTCGATTTCGCCATGATCATCGATGCGTACCACGGCGATACGGCCTTTACCTTCCCCGTCGGCCGGATCTCGCCCGAGGCGCAGCGGCTGCTGGACGTCACGCGGACTTCGGTGTACAAGGGGATCGAGGAAGCGAAGCCGGGGAACCGCATCGGCGACATCGGCCACGCGGTGCAGGAATACGTGGAATCCCACGGATACTCGGTGGTCCGCGACCTGTGCGGACACGGGATCGGCCGCAGTCTCTGGGAGGAACCGCAGGTCCCCAATTACGGCAGGCCGAATCGCGGCATCCGGCTCAGGCCGGGCATGGTCATCGCCATCGAACCCATGGTGTGCGCGGGCGGGCACCGCATCCGGGTCCTCGACGACGAATGGACGACCTCGACCGCCGACGGCCGGTTATCCGCCCATTTCGAACACACGGTCGCCATCCTGTCGGACGGTCCGGAGATCCTGACGGAGAACCCGGATCTGTGGAGCGCGAACGGTCCGGCACGATAAAGCGGTCCGGCGGGATAAAGCGGGCCGGCGGGACAAACGGGCCGGCGGGATAAAGCGGGCCCGGGGTGCCACGCGCCCTGCGTGGTACGCACTCACGGCCCCACCCTTCAAGCGTCCGCGGCGGGCTTCAGCAGGTCACCGCAGATCTTTCAGCACCGCGTACCGCCGTGCTTCGTCCCGCGAGCCGGCCAGGACCAGGTACGCGGTCATCTCCGCCCGGCCGCGCGCGGGGATCTCGTGCCTCTTCTTGAGTTTCAGGGGGCCCCCGTCCGCGCCCCAGTTATCCATTCGGACTTCCTTCTCCGGTGATACCAGCATGACCGTCCGTCCGGTGCGCGGGTTGGCCGCCGCAGCCCAGTATCCGCCCAGGTGTTCGAAATACCAGGGGTTCCGTCTCCGTTCGTAGTCCGCCGAGAACAGGACGGTGTCCCCCATCTCGCCATCGGGCTTCGGGAACAGGTTCCACCCGCCGGTCAGATGCCGGTGCGCGCCTGTCTCGTTCACCAGTCCCCACACCAGCTTGACCACCGCGCCGCCCCCCGTAGTCAGGGTATCGAGTTCCAGGACCAGGCCGCCGGACGCTTCTTTCGACAAGGCCGCGCGCTGGCGCAGACCCGTCCATTCCGTACCGGAGGCGTCTGCGCACGTAACGGTCTCCGCGCTGAACGTCTCGCCCTCCAGCGACGCCGTCCAGGACAGGCGGTCCAACGCGATCTCGGGCTGGAGTCCGCCATACCAGGGATAGCTCCAGGCGAAAGCCCCGGGTTCAGGGAAGGCGGTAGCCAGGTGATTGCAATCGCCTCCCGCGTCCCGTACGGCACTCACTGAACCGAGGAAGGAGGGGACCACGTCGATTTCGAGCCGCCGGTTCCGTATGGTATACATCCTGTGGCCCGCGGATTCCACCTCGTCGATCTCCACGGCCGAACCGTCGGACAGCCGGACGAGGGGAAGCTCGACCTCCACGGCGCGCTCCCCGCTTTCCAGCAGCATGCGGCCGGTGTAGACGCCGGGCGGCCGTGAAGTGGACAGACGGATCGAACCTTCGAAGGGTTGCCGCCATTCGATCTCCGAGAACGAGAACCACAGGGGGTCGCACCGCCAGCCGTCGGGCATGGCGAAGGTAACGGTCCCGCCGGCCTTCCGGGACTTCCACTGCGCGACGCGGAAACGGATGTCGGACGCCTCCCGGGTCGCCACAACGACCGGAGGATCGGTCGACGCCTCGAATTCATCCAGGACCCTCGGGGCGGGTTCGGCTGGGCTGATCTGTTCCCCCCGGACGCGCCGCCACACGCTGCGCACGGCTTGCCAGCCGCCGTCACCGACGTGCAGGTTCAGGACGCCGGAGGTTACCCCGGACTGGGGCGGGCAGGCCGTCTCCGCGCTCACCGACTGGAATTCAAACCCGTTCCATTCGATCTCGTCCAGGCCGTCGGGCCACAGGACCCCGATCGTTCCATGGGGCATCTCATAGGCGCCCCACGTTTCCGCGCAGGGCTCGCCCGTTTTGAATCCGTGGTCGTCCGGTGCGGGACGGTCGCTGCACCGGGCTTTGAGTATACCCTCCCGGAGCGGCAGCGCCAGCGTCGCGTGGTCCGCCCCGCCGTTCGTAACGAACTGGTAGAGCCGAAAGGTGCGGGGATCGAACCCGGTGTTCTCCACCCGGTGTTCCACCGATATGACCGGCCCGGCGTTCAACCGGATGATCCGGCTGAAGACCAGGCCGGGGGTCCTTTTGGCCGCATGAGTCGCCGTGAGGACCACGCCGTGCCCGTCCCGTACAGCCTTGAGCTTGAAGTCCGACTCGCTGTATTCGCTGGGCCACTTCGGCGGCATGGGGCGCGCGCCTTCCGTGCCCAGGTCCCGGCCGGTGGTCCGGTCCCTGATCTTCAGCTGGCCGCCCCCGGCCTCCAGGGTCGCCCGGAAGATCTCGTTCTCGAACCGAACCGCGCCGTCCTGGTGGTACAGCAATCCACCCGGCGCCAGCGCGAAGACGGCGTGTTTCGCCTCCGCCAGGTCCACCGGTCCGTCCTTCCGTTCCACGCGGCCCGACAGCGTCATTTCGAAAACGCCCGGGCGGCCGGCCTCGAGGACCGTTTCGAATCCCCCGTATCCCCGGGCGGGCACCGCGACGGCGTGGGCGCTCCGGTCCACCGAGAGGCCGTCCGGTACGGTAATGCGTACCTGCGCTTCGACGTCGTCGGGCAACTGGCTGTGCAGGCTTATGTGTACCTGGCGCCGGGTACCGGGCGCCAGGGTGATCTCCTCCGGATCGATGGAAACGGACATCTCGACCCGCGGGCGGATGCCCGTGGCGAGGACGACGGGAAGATCGTCCCAACGGATGTCGGTGCGGACCCTCGGCGCGGTCTTGTCCCGGTCCGCCGCCCCGGCCTTCGCCGATACGCTCACCGGCGCTTCGAGGGCTACCGTCTCGCCGGGCCCAAGCGTCTCCCGGTGGTGGTAGTCGATGGAGAGGTCGCCCGTCTCCCGGGCCGTCAACGTGAAGACGGCCGGCGTGTCCTTCCGGTTCTGCAGTTTCCACCGCATGACCGTCCGCTCTCCCCGCACCGGCTCGATGTCGTCCACCGTCGCCCACGCGGACAGCTCCGCCGTCTCCACCGCGGCCACGTGGCGCGCCTCGCGGTCCACCCTTACCGTCAACACCTCCCGGTCTTCGCCGGACCCGGCGTCATCGGGCGGCGGGGACTGGACCGCGGACCCGGCGGCGCGTGCGTCGGGCGGTCCGCCCGGGGCCGAAAACCGGTAGGTAAAGACCCGGAGCCCTTCCCACGTTTCCTCGTCGGGAAGCTGGTCGACCCGCCTCTCCAGGGACTCGTACCAGTCGTGCCGGTCGAAGAAGTACCGCGTGCACGGCATCGCAAGGATCGCGGGCATATAGTTGCGCATCACGGGATAGGCGCCGGCGTCCCAGAAGAAGCCCGTCCGCTTGTACGGCGCCATCGCCTTCACGTTCCCCGACCAGGTATCCAGGTCGAGGTGGTATTTCCCGTCCTCGATGGTCTTCTCCACCGAGCGGACGAGCATCCGCCGGCCGATGCTCCGGCCCTGGAAACGCGGAGAGACGTTCAGGAGAGGGAGGTACAGGGCCTCCTCGTCGTCCTTGTCGTATACCAGGGAACAGTACCCGCCGATCTTCTCCCCTTCGGCCCACACGTAGACCGCGGTGTACTCCTCCCGTTCGTGCCAGTCCCGGATATCCCGCGCCGTCGCTGGCACGCCGCCGTTCCACGTGCCGGGCCACTCGAGATCGCTCTCGTTCCACATATCGGCAAGCGCGGCGGCATCCCGCACGGGGTCTATGAGCCGCAGTTCGGCCTGTTCCGCCATGGTCGTCTCCTCATCGTGCCTCATCGTCCCCCCATCGTGCCTCATCGTGCCTCATCGTCTCCTCATCGTCTCCTCATCGTCTGCTCGTCGTCTCCTCGTCGTCCCCCATCGTCTCCGGCGGTTCCCGCCATGGTCCGGCTACGCCCGTCGACCGGGCGGGCGAACCGCATTGTCGTACGGGACCGCCCCCGATTCGTTCACTTCATAGCCGAACCGCGCGAGGTAATGCCCGGCGGGAAGCAGCGCGTCGCCCCGCCGGTCCATCTCGAGCCGCAGCCGATCGTCCAGCACGCGCTGCAGGGCGGCGTGTCCTTCTCCGCCGGCCAGGTTCCGCATCTGGAAGGGATCCTCGCGGTTGTCGTACAGCAGCCATGGCCCGTCGAGATTGCGTACGTAGGTATGCCCGACGGTCCGGATACCCCGCCAGGGCTGGCCCCGGTATTCCGAGAAGGGCGCGATACTCATGATATAGGCGGCTTCGTTTCCCGCGAATGCTTCGCCCCGCACCGCCGGCCCGTGGTCCCGGCCTTCGCAGGTACCGGGGATGGGGACTCCCGCCAGGCCGAGCAGCGTCGGCATGATGTCCACCACGTTGAAGGGGGTGTCGATTCGAAGACCCGCGTGGGCCTGGTCCGGGCAGCGCATGACGAAGGGGACGCGGATGGACTCGTCCCAGGGGTGCTGCTTGCGCTGGCGGCCCTGCGAGCCGAGCATGTCGCCGTGGTCCGAAGTATAGACGAAAACCGTGTTGTCCGTCAGTCCCCGTTCGTCCAGGACCCCGCCGACCCGCGCCAGTTGATCGTCGAGCGCCGTAATGTGGGCATAGTACCCCGCAAGGTCGTCGAAGTCGGGGTCGGTACAGTTGGGACGCGCCTCGATCCCGTCCGGGGGATAGAGGTCGCGATACCGGCCGGGCACGGCGTCGTAGGGGTTGTGCGGCGGTCCCCAGGACAGGACAAGCGCGAAGGGGCCGCCCCCCTTGCGGGTCCGTATGTATTCGATGGCCAGGGAAGTCTGCGCCTCCGCGTCGTACCCGTCCCAGTACAGCGGCTCCTCCGAATCCCGGTAGTACACGGAGCGCATGTAGTCGTGGGTGCAGTTTCCCACGGCCCAGTAATCGAAACCCTGACGGCGCGGCCCGGGCGGCGTGTATCCGCCCCGGGACGGTCCGTCGAGATGCCATTTCCCGATGTAAGCGGTCTGGTAGCCCGCCGCGCGCAGGACCGTACCCAGGGTCAGCCGGTCCGCCGGCAGCCGCACGTCGTTCATGAACATGCCGGTCGACAACGGGTACTGGCCGGTCAGAAAGGCCGCCCGCCAGGGCGTGCAGACCGGAATGTTGGCGACCGCCAGATCGAAGGCGACGCCTTCGCGGGCCATGCGGTCCATGTACGGCGTCCGGACCTGGCGGCTTCCGCCGAAACCGGTACTGCACCAACGGTGCTGGTCACCGAAAACGAATACGATGTTGGGGGATTCGCGCACGGCCATGGATCCCGGTCTCCTCGATCCTCGCGCCTGACCCGGTTACCCACGCCGGACCGCCCGGTCCAGCAGGATACGCAACGGGGGTGACAGTTCGATGCCCCCCGCGGCCGCGCGGCCCGCGTCGGACATCTTCTTCCAGGTCTTCGCCAGGATGTCCACCAGTTTTTCCTCGGTTTGCTTTTCCGCGAAAGCGGGCAGGTAATACCGGAGAAACACCAGGCAGGCGACGTCCTCCAGGGTCTGCGCCTCCGGGTCGGCCTTGAAGCGCTCTTTTCTGACGAGGGACTGCACACGTTCCACGAGGCCGTCGTCATAACCGACGTCCCGCAGGATCGAGCCCGCGGTCTGGGCATGGTACCAGGCCAGTTCCGTCCGCCACTGCCGGTAACCCAGCCGGCCGACGGGGAACTCGCTGCGGGGTATCTTCCACCTTTGAATATGCTGGCATCGCACGGCAAGCCGCAATGCTTCCGAAGCATCGGGCGCCAGGTCTTCCAGGCAGGCGGACATCCGCCGGCCGTATAGGAGCGCTTTCGGGACCAGCCGGCCGTCGACTTCTTCGGATTCCGGGTCCGCGCCGTTGGCGGCGTCGATGCGTTCCACGGCGTCCGAGAATCGATCATGATCCATCGGGTTACTCGCTTTCATCGAAAAAGCCGCCGGATGGCGTTTCCGACGGCTTTTCCGTTGTGGCGTGAGGCGGTGCGGGATCGTGTTTCAGGCGGAAATGGCGAGCCGGTCGGGGTACTCCCGCGTCTCGATCGTCCGCTCGGCCGGCAGAAAGTCGATGCCGTGCCGGGCGCACAGTTTGCGCAGCTTGTTGACCGCGCCTCCGATATGCTTGCCGCCCCGGCAGATCCCGAACAGGTGCTGACTCACGACCCGGCGGGAGATGCCCAGGATCTCCGCGGCCTCCTGCTGGGTCTTCTGATAGATGAAGTACAGCACCACGACCTCGCATTGCTTCTGTGTCAGGTACTGGGAAAGGAAATCGTAGACCGCGTCGGCCAGTTCGTCCACCCGGTCTTCGCGCTGATACCTGTGCACCCGATCCTCCCCCGTCTCGTACCAGATGTTCGCTTCATTGGGAAACTGTTCCAGGTCTACCTGGTCCAGTCTGATTTCCCAGAATTCAGGATTATACATGAAGTGATTTTACCTCCGGTTCAATTCGCTCAAGGACAAAAAAACAACCGCGTGACGTGGGTCTCGCGGCTCCGGAGGACGTGCGTCAGGTACCCTGGTCTGGTTTGGGAATCAGGGTATGCGCCAACAACACTCCGGAGACGAGAACGGCGTGCCTGCGTCAGTGACGAAGGGCTTCGGTCGCGCGACGGACCGCGCTGTAAGGAATCTTCCTGCCATTTTCCTGCCTCCTTTTGTGGGATTCTACCCGGGGCGGACGGTCGAAACGATCTGCTGTGTTTATCAAGCCGTCCATGGTTCCTGCGATCTGGATTCCCGCGGGTACGTTGGTTGACGCTATCTAAGTATCTACAATCCGGATGCACTTTTCCTTCTATTCAAAGACAAAAAAACAAAAAGCCCGGGGCCGCCGGGCCGATTCCCGTCCAATCTAACGCTGAAGCTTCGATCCGGTTCCTTCGATCTGCGATTCCAGGTCTTCCCTGGTGAACCAGTTCAACGGTCCGGGGACGGAACAGGCCAGCGCGGCGGCGGCGCCGCCGTAACGCAAAGCCGAACGGGTGCAGTCCTCCAGGAGGCCGAGGAGACAACCCGCCGCAAAGGCGCCAAGCACGCCGTCGGTATCGACCACCCTGATCCCGTCGACACGGTCCTCGAAGGTCTCGCCGGACGGAGAGACCGCGATGCCGTCCCAGGCCCCGTCGCCCGCAGAGGGGAGACGGGGCTCCACGACCGCCGTGTGCTTCCCGCCGAACCGGGTCCGCGCCAGGTCCGCCGCCGGGGGCAGCGGCCCGTCGAACCCCCAGACCGTCTCCAGGGTCCGGCGCGTCATCATGAGGAACCCCGCGGTTTCCGCGAGACCGCGCACCCGTTTTTCGACCTCGACGTCGAGACGATCCCCGTCCGGCGCGTCCAGCAGGATGCTGACCCGGCTGTTCGCGGCCCGGGCGGCCCGGGCGGCTTCGAGGGCGTCTTCCAGTCTGCCGGCGTTCACGGCATCGAGCATGGGCGCCGTAAGGTCCAGGTGCAGGACGTCCGTTTCGCCTGCGGCAGGCCAGACCTCCGCGCCGGCGCGGGACGAACGGAAGGCGGTGTCGTCCATATCGTACCAGGCGCGGGCCGGCCTGGGCGCGCTGCCCGTCTCGGCGAAACACAGTCCGGTGCGCCCTCCCGGCAGCCGGACCACGCCTTCCGTGTCCACCCCGTGCTCACGGACCTTGTTGACCAGCTTCATGCCCAGGGGCGTATCGCCCACGACCGACAGCCAGCCCGTCCGAATGCCAAGCCTCGCGAGTCCGACCGCGGTCTCCAGGGCGCCGCCGGCCACGGATACGTCGAAGCCGCCCGCCTGCTCGAATCGTTCCCGCCCCCGCGGGGCAAGGCGCAGAAAACCTTCGCCCCAGGTCACCACGTCGAACGGGGTTCCGCGCTTCCTCATCGCCCGGCCCCCCCGCCGTCCTCTTCGATCGACTCCAGGAATTTCAGCGACTTCAACTCCCGCCCGTCATCCATCTGGTACAGGTAGAAGGCGCGGATAGCGCGCTGGATCTCCCGCCGCGACGTCCTGACGGGTTTCAGCCTCGGCAGATGGTCCAGCGGCATTTCGCGCACGCGGGACAACATCCGCGTAGCGCCAAGGGAGATCTGCATCGACTCGCCGTCCTGCGCCTGGCAGCCGCGGCACAGGATCCCGCCCAGGGCCGGACTGAACCGGACCGACGATTCCTCCGGGCGCTTCCCGCATCCGAGGCAGGCGGTGAACTCCGGTCCCGTGCCGTACACGTCGGCGAATTCGATTTGAAAGCGCCAGAACAGCACTTCGCACGCTTCCGCGGGCAGGCGGTCCATTGCTTCCAGCGTGCGAAAGATCAGGCCGAAGAGCGCTTCGCCGGGTTCTTCGCCGAGGACCAGCCGGTTCACCAGTTCGCACACGGCGCTGGCATAGCCCACCCGGGTGAGGTCTTCCCCGATCCGCCGGAAATACGGCCCCGCCTCGACTTTCGAAAGCTGCTGCAGTTCGCGGTTCGCGCGATGATTGAAGGTGACCGTGATCACGCGGAAGGGCTGCAGCGAGGACGCCGTCCCGCGTTTCGGACGCCGTGCCCCGCGGGCCACAAGCTTCACCTTTCCGAATGCCCGCGCGTACACCGTGACCAGGAGACTGGTATCCCCGAGCGGGATCCGGTTCAGCACGATGGCTTCAGAGGATTGAATAGGCATGGGAAGGTCCCGGAGGTTCCCTGGAAGATACCGCTTCAGGGGTCGGGAACCGACGTCTCGACTTCGGTGGTATCCTCCGCTTCCGCGGGGAACCTGTAGATCAACTCGTCTTCCCGGGCCATGCCGTGCTCCTCCCGGGCCCGTCTCTCCAGCTCGAAGCGCGTCCGTTCATCCGCCTCGGCATCGCCTTCGAGCAGTTCCAGTTCACCGGTCAGAACCCGGTTCCGGGATTCGATTTCCTTCACCTCGGCCTCCAGCCCGGATTTCTGCTGCGTGAGTTTCCACATGTTGTACCAGCCGTAATTGCCACCAATATAGATGTAGCCGAACACGATGGCGACCGCGACGAGGATAATCCATCTCAACCGGGCGCCCTTCCGGGTCCGCCTGCGCCGCCGGGCCTCGGAGGCCTCGGCGGTTCCGGATTTGAACAATTTCGAATCGGCCATGGGAAGCGCTCCGCTTATGGAGTCCGTCGCAGGACGGACCGGCCCGCGTACCTGGCGCTGTCGCCGAGCGATTCTTCGATCCGCAACAGCTGGTTGTACTTCGCGGTCCGCTCGGAACGGCACAGGGAACCCGTCTTGATCTGGCCGGCCGATTTCGCAACCGCGATGTCGGCGATCGTCGTGTCTTCCGTCTCTCCGGACCGGTGGGAGATCACCGCCGTGTATCCCGAAGACTGCGCCATGTCGATGGCTTCAAACGTCTCCGTCAGCGTGCCGATCTGGTTTATCTTGATCAGAATGCTGTTTGCGACGCCGTCCCGGATGCCTCGGGAAAGCCGGCCGGTGTTCGTCACGAAAAGATCGTCGCCGACGAGCTGCACCCGGTCGCCGAGCCGTTCGGTCAGCCCCTTCCACCCGTTCCAGTCGTCCTCGGCCACGCCGTCTTCGATGGACGCCACGGGATACCTGCCGGCCAGGTCCGCGTAGTAGTCGATCAACTCCCGCACGGTCTTTTCGGGCCTGGATTCCGCTTCCAGCCGGTAGACCCCCTGCCCGTGGAACTCCGTAGCCGCCGCGTCGAGGGCGATCGCCACGTCGGCGCCCGGCTCGTAACCGGCGTCGGCAATACCCGACATCAGCATCTCGACGGCCGACGCGTTCGACGACAGATTCGGGGCGAAACCGCCTTCGTCGCCCACGGAGGTCGCGTACCCGTGCTTCCGGAGCACCGCCTTGAGGCTGTGGAAGACCTCGGCGCCCATGCGCAACGCCTCGGAGAAAGAGGAGGCGCCTACGGGCATGATCATGAATTCCTGCAGATCGACGTTGTTGTCGGCGTGGGCGCCCCCGTTGAGGATGTTCATCATGGGGACGGGGAGCATGCGCGCCCCGTCGCCGCCGAGGTACCGGTACAACGGCTGACCGGCCGCCGCCGCCGCCGCGTGGGCCACCGCAAGCGACGCGCCGAGCATGGCATTGGCGCCGACGACGTCCTTGTTGGCCGAGCCGTCGAGTTCGATCAGGGCGCGGTCCACGCCGGCCTGGTCGGTCCCGTCCCGGCCGCGCAGGGCCGCGGCGATTTCACCGTTGACGCTGGCGACGGCGCCAAGCACGCCTTTCCCGAGGTAGCGCGAACCGTCGCCGTCACGGCGCTCGTGGGCTTCGTGAGCGCCCGTGGAAGCGCCCGAAGGCACGATCGCCCGTCCGAATGCGCCGCCGGACAGCCGCGCCTCGGCCTCGACCGTGGGGTTCCCCCTGGAATCCAGGACTTCACGACCTCGAATGGAAACGATTTCCGTCATCCGGACACATCCCGTGTCGCCGATCAGGGTTTCGACGCCGGCTCCCGGCCGCGCTCGTGGCCGCCGCGCGCCGCCCAGGGTTTCGACGCCGGCTCCCGGCCGCGCGCGTGGCCGCCGCGCGCCGCTTCAACCGCTCCATATGTTAACGGCTGCGGCCCATGCGTCAAGGACAAGACGGCAGGCGTCAGGGCGGATTCTCCTCCAGCGTTCTGAGCTGCCTCGTCGACCGTGCCAGTTCGATCAGCAGTTCCTCCATGCGCGCCGCGTATTCCTCGGGATCCAGCCGGTCCTTCCGGGACTTGAGTTCGTCGATCATCCAGCGCAGTTCCTCCATGCCGGCACGCAGGGCCTTTTCCTCGGGCGAACCGGTTGTCAGGGCGGCCGCCGGACTGCGGCCGAAGTACACCCTGCCGGCCAGCATACCGTCCGTGCCGCCGGGTCCCGGTTCCCGGGTCCCCCTCCCGTCGCCGTTGTCGTCCAGCAGGGGATGTTCAGTAGCCAGAAGACCCTGCCCGGCGTACCATTCCGCGGTCTTGTTCTTCGCGTAGACAAAAGACTCCAGCACGGAGACCCGCCCGTCCCGGTCCAGGTCCCCCGCCTCCCCTTCCAGCGCGGCGAGCAGGTGCTCCGGAAAGACCGTGGACAACCGTTCGCCGCCGCTTTTGGTCGCCGTTACGATCACGCGGCCGGGACCGCTCAGCGCTTCGATGAATGGCGCGCTGGCACTCGCGCCGTTCACCACGACCGTGTACCGCCCCCCGACCTCCCCGAGCGCGTCGCGGAGCATGTCCGCCGTCAGATCGGGACCGGGGATATTCAACCTGGCGCCGCCGTCCGTGGCGCTGCCGTGGCCGATCAGCAGGATGAACAGATCGTCGACGGGACGGACCAGGGCCGCCAGGTCCGCCACGGCGCGGCGGATCTGCGCAAGCGTGGACTTCGCGGCCGGCGGCCCGCCCACGGCGGCCGCATCCTCGACCAGCAGGATCAACCGTTCTTCCGAGAATCCATATTCGGCCATCAACACGTCGCGGAACCCCCGCGCCCAGTCAAGGTTGCGGTCCACGTACTTCTTTTCGCCGCCGATTCCCGCGATGACCAGTCCGTATTGCAGCCCGGAAGCCGGCCCCGTTTCCGTCCGGTCCGGCGAACGGGACGGCGGCCGGGACGGGTCGGACGACCGCGGAATCGAACGGGACGGCGGCCGGGACGGTTCGGACGCCTCCCGGACCGGATCGGATCCCTGGGTCGAAGTCGGCCCCGGGGCGAGCATGCTGCCGGCCAGCAGGCCCGCGCAAATGCCCGTGAGCAGGCTCATCACGACAGTCCCTTCTGGCGCCTGAGGAACCACTCCGCGCTCAGAAAGAGCAGAATGGCCGCGAACAGGAAGGGGGTGTCCCTCAGGTCTCTTTCGCGGATGGACGTTGCCGTGTCCTCGACGGGCGCGATCAATTCCGTCAACCGTCCCGCATTGGACAGGGGCAGGTAGGCGCCGCCCGTGGACGCGGCGAGCCTTTCGAGTTCCTCCGCGCGCAGCCCCGCGTTCGTGAACTCGGTGGCCGAAGGGGCCACGGTAAACCCGGTCTGGTCCCGCAGCAGCGCGCCTTCCCCGGAACGGACCGAAACCTCCACCCTGTGCATGCCGCCCAGTTCGGGTCGATACTCGCCCCGGTACAGTCCGCCCTTGCCGAGGGCCCGCTCGAGGCGCACCGCCTCCGGCCGGCCGGACGGACCCGTTACGTGGGCCCATACCTCGGCGCCGTCGACCGTCTCGAACGCCCGGTCGAACAGCCGGCTTTCGATGATCACCGCCTCGTTTCCGCCGTAATTCGACCTGTCCGTGGCGACCGAAACCCTTCCGGGCGCGTACAGGGCGATCCAGCGGATCATCTGACGCCAGAACCGTTCGTGGGACTGGTCCTCCGACGGCAGGTGCATCTGCCAGCGCCACGTGCTGAAACCGGTAAAGGCCATGGACCGCCCCTTGCCGTAGCGCTGGACGGCCAGGACCACGTTCGACCCTTCCAGCACGTTCGCCCCGGGATCGATCGCCAGCACGGAGGCGCCGGGTTTCGCGCCCCCGACCCGGTTGTACCCGATCAGTTCCGGCAAGGCGTTCCAGATCGCCCGGTCTTCTTCCGGGGTCGACCCGAATCGGAGCAGCGGATGGTTGATGCCCTCCCCGGCCGGTTCGAGGAGAAAGGCGTGATCGACGATACCCATGGCCCAGTCATCGCCCGTGAGTCGAACCGGGAGCACGTCCTCGATCGGCGTCCCCGCGTATCCGCCTTCCCGGAAAGAATTCAGTCCGCCGATCATGAGGAAGCCGCCGCCCCGGTCGCTCACGAAGGCCTCGGTGATCCGCAACTGGTCCGGCGTGAACCAGTCCGCCTCGATATCTCCGAACACGACGGCGTCGTAGGCGAACAGCTCCTCCCGGCTCCGGGGGTAGCCCGCGGCCAGTTCCCGCTCCGGGTCCCGGATGCCCTGCCGGTAGATCCTCCCGTCCGGGGAGATCCTGACGATCGAGACCATGTCGATCCTGGGATCTTCCTCGAGGGCTCTCCGGATGAACTTGAACTCCCTTCGGGGATATCCTTCCACGTACAGGACCCGTCCGGTCCGGGACCGGTTGTCCAGGAGGAACGCCTGCGCGTTGTTCTCCGCGATCGTCTCCGCGTCCTGCGGGGCGACTTCGGCCGAGTATTCGAGTATGCCGGGCGATTCGGGCGAAAGGAAGACCTGGACCCGTTGGATGTCGCCGTCCCGGCCGAGACGCACCGGGACCGACTGCACCACGCGTCCGCCCTCCCTGATGTTCAGGTCGATCGACCGGCCAGCGTATCCCGAACTCCGAAGCGTGACGACGAGGTCGGTTATCGTACCCTCCGTGACCCGGTCGGACGCGGCTACCTTGAGAATCTCGACGTCCCGGTCGATCCGTTCCCGGCCGACGCCCACGGTATGGACCGGCGTGTTCCGCGATGCGAGATACGCGGCCGCGTTCGCCAGCTTGTCCGTACCCGTGCCCGCGTTGTCCGCGCCGTCCGTAACGAGCACCACGGCGGCCACGGGCAGGTCCCTGAACTCGCCCGCGGCCTGTCCGAGCGCTCCCGCGATATCCGTCGCGGTCCCCGACGCGGCCAGTTCGCCGATATCCGAGAGCCGTTCGGTACGATCCGCGAACCGGTAGGACCTCAGCCGGAACCGGGCGGCCAGTTCCTCGAGCAGTCCGTCGTCGCGGAAGCGCCGCTTTACCGCTTCCACGCGGGCAAGGCCCCGTCCGCCGTCCTGGATCCCCATGCTCCCGGAGTCGTCGAACAGCAAAAGCAGGAAACCCCGGCGGGGCGAGACCTCGGAAGTTACGACGACGGGTTCCATGAGACAGAATACGAGCAGCAGCAGGGGCAGGATCTTCAGCGTGGTGAACAGGGATTTCATCGCCGGAGAGATCGCCACGGGCATGCGGCGGTAGAACAGGATGACGAGCCCGGCCAGGACCAGGGCGAAAAGGACGGCCAGCCAGAACGGGACCGTGGTTCTGAACGCCAGGTGTTCGGACGCCCCGATCATGCCGAGCGCGTTTAGGAACGAATCCAACACGGGCGGATACCAGGTAGGGTTTCACACAGACGAAAAAGCAACGGTCCGGCCGCGTCGACCGCCCGGGGGAAGACCCGGGGGGGACGTCTCCGGCGGCGGACCGGGACACCCGGTATTGAAAGGTCAAACGGGCGGAACTGTCAATACAAATAAGGCCCGCGTCATGGACCGGTCCGGCCTGAAAGGCCTTGACAGCGCGGCGGCGCGCTTCTAAGTTTCCCCCTACCGCCGGTCGAGCGCGAGTTTGCCGGGCACGCCACGTGAAAAAGGCCGGGCCGCGCACGAGTCGGCCTGGCATGCGGCGCATGTGTTGGCCGGGCACGCCACGTGAAAAAGGCCGGGCCGTGCACGAGTCGGCCGGCCGCGCGACGCGAATCATGGCCCGTAGACGCCCACGAGAAAAGGAGTCGCGATGAAACGGATCTTACCGGTGATTGCCGCGTGCTTCGTGATGACGGTCCTGGTCGACGCGACCGTGGACGCCCAGCGCGCCCCCAAGAACGTCCAGGTCCTGACGGATCTCTCCACCCGTGATATCCGCGAATACATGAAGTCGGTCAGCAGCGGCATCGGGGAGAAGTGCGACTACTGTCACAATCTGAAAGACTACTCGAGCGACGAGAAGGAAGCGAAGCTGATCGGCCGCGAGTTCATCCGTCTCGTGGAACAGGTCAACGAGCAGGTGGCGGCCATCAACAGCAGTGTGATGAACAAGGAAGACCTGCAACCTGTTACCTGCTACACCTGCCACGCCGGTGAACTCACCATCATTTCCGAAGATTAGGCGTCCCCCGCTTATCGCAAACCTCGCACCTCCCGGGGTGGTACAGACGTGAAAAAACACGCGGCGGTCTCCATGCTGCTGGGCATCCTCCTGGCGCCCTTCGCAACCGTTGCGGCCCAGCCGGAAGAGAACGCCTTCGAAGGCAGTCTCCATTTCACCGTCGCGTTCGGCGGCGGGACCATGCAGGAACGCGCCCGGGTCACCATGCTGGTACCCGAGTCGTACAGGCTCTCTTTCAAAGGAAGCCAGACGAAGATCGTCATGCAGGGCGGCATGATCGGCCTGACGATGGGCGAAGTCGTGATCGACGGGTCGTCGGGCCGCGGATACGTCATCAGCCACATGAACAGCAAGGCGTACGAGATCGTGGCGGACCCGAACCTGAAAGAGCGGGTTGCGCCGGTCATCGCGGACGAAAACGAAACGGCCGTCATTGCCGGCTACGAATGCAGGAAATACAGGATCACCCGTACCAATCCTTCCGGCGCGATGACACAGTACATGTGGGTCACCGACGCGATACGACTCGACCTGGCCGCTTCCCTCGGAAGCGCGTTGAGAGACAGCATGCCCTTCTGGACCGAGGGCCTGACGGGTTTTCCGCTTCAGATCATCACGTCGTTCCCCGGTTCGACCATGACCATGACCCTGACGGCGACCGAGGTGAAACCCCACACCGTCGACCCGTCGATATTCGTCGTACCGGCCGGTTACGCCATTCAACCCATTGATCCGGGGCAGCTCTTCGGCAGATGATGAGGTTCCCATGAGGATCGCGTCCGTCGAACAGTTCTTCCCCCGCCACCGGACCCGGCTCGTCAGGATCACGACGGACACGGGCCTTTCCGGCTGGGGGGAATCCACGCTCGAAGGGAAGCCCGAAAGCGTGGAAGGCGCGGTGCGTGAACTCGCGGACTACCTGGTCGGCAAGGACCCGCTGCGCATCGAGCATCACTGGCAGCACATGTACCGCTCGGCCTTCTTCCGGGGCGGCGCCATACTCATGACCGCCCTGTCCGCCCTGGACCAGGCGCTCTGGGATATCGCCGGCAAGCACTACGGCGTACCCGTCTACAAGCTCCTCGGCGGCGCCGTGCGGGACCGCATCCGCGTCTACGCCCACTGGGGCATCGGGAATCTCTCCGACGAATCCCAGGCCGCGGCCCGGGCGCGGCTGGACAAGCTGCTCGAAAGCGGGTACACGGCCTTCAAGACCGGCCCCGGAGGCAAGTGGCGCGGCCACGAGCCGCCGGCCGTCATCGACGAGTTCGTGGAATGCGCCTTCCTCATGCGGGAGTGGGTGGGACCGGACGTGGAGCTCGCCTTCGATTTTCACGGGAAGATGACCCCCGCCCTGGCCATCGAGATCTGCCACGAGATCAAGGACATGCGGCCCATGTTCGTGGAAGAGCCGGTGCCCCAGGAGAACGTGGACGCCCTGAAGCTCGTTTCGGACCACGTCACCTTTCCCATCGCCACGGGCGAGCGGCTGCTGAGCCGCTGGGAATTCCGCCAGATCTTCGAGAAACAGGCCGCGGCCTACATCCAGCCGGACGGCTCGCACGCGGGCGGCATCACCGAACTGAAGAAGATCGCCAACATGGCCGAAGTCTATTACATCCACGTGCTGCCCCACTGCGCCATCGGACCCGTGGCCTTCACTTCCTGCATGCACGTGGACGCCGTGATCCCGAACTTCCTCGCCCAGGAGCAGGTCGACTGGGCCCTCGGCGGGGATATCCTGAAGGAGAACTGGAAGGTCGTCGACGGTCATATCGAGCTGCCGGACAAACCGGGACTGGGTATCGAGATCGACGAGCGGGCGATCAGCGAACGGGCGCCGTACGCAGAGGAACTGGGCGGAGAGCATTTCTACGACACGGACGGCAGCGTGGCGGACTGGTAGTATGAAAAGTACGGATATCGACATGAAGAAACGGGGATTTGCGACGATTCCAGTGCGCCTGGTGCGCACGACGACCGCGAAGGCGCTGATGGCCACGAATGCGCTGATGGCCGCGAAGGCCGTGAAAACCGGGTTGGCCGCGACCGCGCTGATGGCCGCGACGGCGCTGATTGCCGCGGGTTGCGCGGATGCCGAAGACCCGGCCGAGACGGCCACACTGGTCGTCCGGGACGCCCGCGTCTGGACGGGGCAACCCGATCTGCCCTGGGCGCAGGCCCTCGCTATATCGGGCGACCGGATCCTGGCGGTGGGTTCGAACGAAGATGTGGAAGGTCTGACCGCCGATGGGACGCGGGTGGTGGACGGCGGCGGACGACTCGTGACGCCCGGTTTCATCGACACTCACGTGCACTTCATATCGGGCGGGTTCAACCTCTCTTCCGTCCAATTGCGGGACGCGCCGACTCCGCAGGTGTTCATCGACCGCATCGCCGAATTCGCCCGGGGGCTGGAACCCGGCGTCTGGATCCTCGGCGGCGACTGGGACCACGAGCAATGGGGCGGAGCGCTTCCCCGGAGGGACTGGATCGATTCGGTGACGGCGGAGAATCCCGTCTGGGTCAACCGGCTCGACGGGCACATGGCCCTGGCGAATACGGCCGCGCTTACCGCCGCCGGGGTGACGGCGGACACGGAGGAGGTCGACGGCGGTACCATTGAAAGGTATGAGGACGGCGAACCGGCGGGCATCCTGAAGGACAACGCCATGTTCCTGGTCGGCCGGGTCATTCCCAACGCGCCCGACGCGATGAAGGACCGCGCCCTGGACTCGGCGATGGGCTACGCGGCGGCCCAGGGCGTCACGTCGGTCCACGACATGGGCTCGTGGGGCAACCTGGAGGTCTTCGAACGGGCCCGCTCCGAGGACCGGTTGAAGACCCGCATATACGCCGCGGTACCGCTATGGGACTGGAAAACGCTCGAAGCGCGGGTCGACTCGACCGGGCGGGGTGACGAGTGGGTCCGCATCGGCGGCCTGAAGGGATTCGTGGACGGTTCGCTGGGATCGCACACGGCCGCCTTCATGGAACCCTTCACCGACGCGCCGGACGACCGGGGCCTGCTCATCAGTAAGGAAGAAGACCTGTACGCCTGGGCTTCCGGGGCCGACCGGGCCGGCCTGCACGTGATGGTCCACGCCATCGGCGACCGGGCCATCCGGTTGCAGCTGGACATCTTCGAGCGCGTCGCGGAGGAGAACGGTCCCCGGGACCGCCGCTTCCGTATCGAGCACGCCCAGCACATCGACCCGGCCGATATCACGCGGTTCGCCGCCCTGGACGTGATCCCCAGCATGCAGCCCTACCACGCCATCGACGACGGCAGGTGGGCGGAGAAGGTCATCGGGCCGCAGCGGATCAAGACGACCTACGCGTTCCGGTCGCTGCTGGACACCGGCGCGCGCCTCGCCCTGGGCAGCGACTGGTCGGTAGCGCCCGCGACGCCGATCGAGGGTATCTACGCCGCGGTCACCCGTCGCACACTGGACGATCTGAATCCGGACGGATGGGTGCCCGAACAGAAGATCACCGTCGAGGAAGCCCTTCGCGGGTACACGCTGGACGCGGCCTACGCCTCCTACGAGGAAGATTTCAAGGGATCGCTGGAACCGGGCAAGCTCGCGGATTTCGTGATTCTGGACCGGGACCTGACCGCCATCCCGCCGGAGGAGATCCGGGAGGCGAAAGTCGACCTGACCGTTGTCGGCGGCAGAATCGTCTATGAACGGTGACGGCACCAGGGAAGCGGGGACATTGCGCGGGGCGCGCGCCGACGCGGCCTGGCAGGCGGCGCCCGCGGGCTCGGCGTGGCGGATCGACGAAGGGCAGGTCCACCTCTGGCGGGCTTCCCTCGATCTGCCGGCGGGGCGCGTCGAGGCCCTGGAGCGCTTTCTTTCCCCTGACGAACTGGACCGGGCGAAGCGGTTCGTCGTGCGCAGCGCGCGGGATCGATACACGGTTGCACGGGCCGTGCTCCGCAAGCTCCTGTCCCGGTACGTATCCGTGCCGCCCGCCGAACTGCGATTCGACTACACCGAACACGGCAAGCCCGCTCTCGCCCATCCGGCGGCGTCCATTGGTTTCAACGTCTCCCATTCCCACGAACTGGCCGTTTACGCCCTGACGGCCGGCCGGCCGGTCGGTGTCGACGTGGAGTACCTGTATCGCCGCGCCGTCATGGACCGGCTGAAGATCGCCCACCGCGTTTTTTCCGACCGGGAATACAACGAGTTGGCCTCCACGCCGGGCTACCGGCGCAACCGGGCTTTCCTGGCTTGCTGGACACGAAAGGAAGCCTTCGTCAAGGCCATCGGCCAGGGCCTGTCCTGCCCGCTCGACCAGTTCGACGTCACCGTCGACCCCGGTGATCCGCCTGAACTGCGGGCCGTGCGGTGGGACGCGCTGGAAGCGGGCCGCTGGTCCATGGCAAGCGTCGAACCCGGACCGGACTATATCGGGGCGCTGGCCGTGCGGGGCCGGGACCCGCAGATCATCCGATGGCTATGGGACCACGACCGGACCGACTGAATCGGGGCGCTGGCCGTGCGGGGCCGGGACCCGCAGATCACCCGATGGCTATGGGACCACGACCGGACCGACTGATTCGGATCGAACGAACGAAGTCGCGGTCGCGATGCCCCCGCGAGGAGGCCGCATGCCCCCGCGACGAGCACCCATGTCCGACAAATTTTGCCCGCTGAACCTGACGCCCGAGGAGCACCCATGTCCGACAAATTCTGCCCGCTGAACCTGACGACCGAGGAACTGATCGAGTACACGCCGGACTGGGACGGCGAACGCTTCCCGGACGGCCGGCCGAAGGTGCCGGACTCAATCCTCGAGCGCACGAAGAACGTATCCATCACCCAGGCCTGGGGCGTGATGCGCGGCGCGGGCTACGAACACCAGTACGAGGGCGGATGGCGGCGGACCCACCCCGGCAAGACGCTCGTGGGACGGGCCGTGACGGCCATGTACATGCCCCGGCGTCCGGCCATGCGCACGGTCATGGAGGCCAAGGGCGCCGCCCACGGCTGCATCGGCGACCAGATCTCCTGGCCCATCGACATGCTGGTACCCGGCGACGTCTACGTGGCGGACACCTACGGCAAGGTGGACGAGGGGCCGATCATCGGCGACAACCTGGCCACGGCCATCTACGCGAACTCGGGCAACGGGGTGGTCTTCGACGGATCGGTCCGGGACCTGGAAGGCATCGAGGAACTGGAAGATTTCGCGTGCTTCGTCCGGGGCTGGCACCCCTCCTACGCCTCGCCCACCATCATGCTCCTGGGCGTCAACACCGCGGTGCGCATCGGCCGGGCCACGGTCATGCCGGGCGACGTGGTCCTGGGCAAGCGCGAGGGCGTCGTCTTCATCCCGCCCCACCTGGCGGAAACGGTGGTGAAGACCTCCGAGCTGGTCCAGCTCAGGGACCTGTTCGGCAAGCAGCGGCTGCGCGAGGGCAAGTACACGCCCGGCCAGATCGACGACCGGTGGACGGACGAGATGGAGGCGGACTTCTCGGAGTGGCTGGAGGGCCGCATGGACGAGCTGCCGGTCCCGAAAGAGGCCATACAGGAACTGCTGAAGGAGCGGACGTGGTAGGTTTTTCGACTGTCATGATCTCACGGACGAACCAAGATTCTCGAGACGTTCAATCCATCGGTGAAAGTGAGGGCATTCGGAACGGATCTTTTCCAAACCGATGCGTTCCGCCATTTGGGGACCAACCGTTGCCTTCGAGTATTCCGGAAACTGCGCAATGACACGCTTCGACGGCGCCGTATGCGGTCCGTCGTCGATCAGTTCCGGCGACTGCGATTCATCGGCAACTCGCTGCAACGCGGTGATTTTGGAATCCGCATTTTCAAAGAAGAAAGCGAACTGGGAGACATCGGTAAACAAGTAAGCTTCGAATTCGTGCAATTGAATGAACGGGATAAAACGATGATCATCCGTCTCGTCGTACCACTCTCGTTCAATGGACTCCACCCGTTTATAGGGGAGATTGCGTAGTCTCGCAGCTTGCCTTGCACCGGGAAACTCCACAGGCAAGGCGTAAAGATCGATCATCGTGGTGAAGAACACGTCGCCGCTCGAATCCTGTCTGAGAAAGCGAATGATGTCGTTCTGCATCGCATCGAAGTTCCTTCCACCCCCTCGATGCACTCTCCTCCTTCTTCTGGCATGGGCGATCAAAGCAGGTCGATGCATGTACACGCCAAAGGCAGCCAGATGCGGCTTCAGGACCGTATCGGCAAACGTCTGCTCCGTCGTTCCTTCGGCGAAAAGGTACAAACGCGCCATCAGTGCGGACTCCCGCCGATGACATTCTTCTCCCAGATTTCCCCGAGTGAGTAGTCCTCCAGCCATGCGTCAAGCTTGTCGACAGACAGCCTGTCGAACCCAGTCGCTCCTTCGTTCAGCTCGACGACTACCACGTCCTCCGGCTCGAAGCTGTCGAGAAAAGCACTGGACTGCGTACCGACGAGAACCTGGGTATGAGCGCTCACGGCGCGGAACAGGGAGGCGATCACGTTGAGCGCGTAGGGATGCAATCCGAGTTCCGGCTCATCCACCACGATGAGGTAGGGGAGTTGCTCCCTGGGCTGCAACAGCAGTGAGATCAGGCAGATGGCCCGCAACGTACCGTCCGAGAGTTGATGGGGACCGAAAACGAGATCGGACTCTTCATGACGCCAATTGAGAATGATATCTTTGGAGTCGGTCGGCTCCAGGTCAAAGTCTTTGAAAAACGGGGCTACCTGACGAACGGTATCGACGATCCGGCGATACACCGATTCCCTGTGGGACTTCAGTTCGTACAATACGGCCGCCAGATTCGACGCGTCGGGCGTAAGCCAGAATTTGTCTCCGACGTAGCAATACTGTCGGATGCTCGAGGTCGGAGAAGTATCGTGGAAGTGATAGACGCGGCAGCGGTTCAGCAAATGCTTCAGTGTTTTGGCTGTAGGTTCATCATCTGCTGCCTTTTCCCCGATCCGCGTTTCCTGATGGCCCACCCCGAGTGATACGACCCTCGGTTTTGGACGATTCGTTTCATGGAAGGAAAGCGTCTCTTCTACGAAAATCAGTGAATCTCCGGCCGCGTAGGCCAGTTTCATGCGGTAAACGTCCGTTCCATTCTCCACCTCAAACGTCATTTCGGCTTCCAACGATTCAGTCTCCTTTGGACCGAAATGCAGATTGGCCGTGGCCCGGCCGGTAGCCCCGATAAACCGCTGAAGGCGCCCGCCCATCAACTCGTTCACCAGCTTGAAGAAGGCAATAAGGTTGCTCTTGCCCGCCCCGTTGGCACCGATCAGCACATTGAGCGGCTGAAGTTCCAGCGTGGCCTCTCTGATGGATCGAAAGCCCTTCAACCTGACTTTCTTCAGTTTTGGTACGAATTCAGACATGTTGATTCTCGCACCGCTTGCCCGGCGGAAGTATTTGCGAATCCAGCAACGTTCCGCAGCCCATAGGGGATGTTCTCTATCGTGGAAACGCACTGTTTCGGCTATGCAATATAGGTAGCTTCTCTTATGTCGTCAACGAGCGTCCGCGCCGGAAGCACCGGTCACGCACCAAGCGCCCAGCCCACGGGCAGTGCCGTGATACCCTCGCCCAGATCATTGATATGAGGGTCGTTGGAAAGTACCAGCGATCCCTGTATCGGCTTGTCCAGAATGGAATCCAGACCGCGCAAATGACGGGCGTCAACTGACGATACTCGGTCCGTCATTTTGATTTCGACCGGAACAAAACCCCGTTCCGTTTCGATCAGCAGATCGACTTCCCGTCCATCGACGGTGCGGAGATGGTAGCAGTCCACCGGAAGCCTGCTGTTCTTGATCTGCTTGTGGATTTCGGCGACGACGGCGCTCTCGAATTCCGGGCCTGTCGGCCTGCCGCGCCGGTTGAGCAGCACCCGCTGGATTCCGGGATCGAGCATGTGGAATTTCGGGGACCTGGAAAGCCGTTTGCTTAGATTGCGAAACCATGGCTGCAACAGGATAACCTGGTAACTCAACTCGAGGTAGGAAACGAAGCGATTGGCGGTACGCGCCGTTACGCCTGCGAGCCGGGCGAGTTCATTCACGTTGAGCAGGCCGCCCGTCAGTCTCGCGATCGCCCGAAGCAGACGGACAAAAGGCACCAGGTCACGCAGATTGGCCAAGTCGCGCAGGTCGCGCTGCAGGTAGGTACGGACGTAATCACCCAGCCGGTCGGACCGGTTCATGTCCGTTATTTCAGGATCCATGATCGCCGGCATCGCACCGAATGCCAGGTAGTGCTCCAGGTAACGCGCCACCATGGCGTACCGGTCTTCCTGCAAGGGTACACCGTCATGCAGGATTTCCTGATCTCCGGTCGCAAGAAACCGGATGAGCCGGGATTCCACGACCGGATCCTCCCACGAATCCGTCAGCATTTCCGGCAGGGTCAACGGATAGAGTTCGACAAGAGAAACCCGCCCAGCCAAGGATTCCCGGATCTGGTTCATATGCAGGATCTGGCAGGAACCCAGCATGATGCTCCGGGCATCGGGATACCGGTCGTAGACTGCCTTGATCGATTCGATGACCGAGGGTGCCTTCTGTATTTCGTCCAGAATGGATCTCGGATGCTGCTGGTACCACTGCGGCGCTGAAAGGTCGACGAAGTCCGGCCGCGTAACCGGATCTTCAAGGGAAAGGTAGGCATAGTCGGGAAATCCCCTTCGCACCAGCGTGGTCTTGCCGGTCTGGCGGGCTCCCGTCAGGGCGATCAGGCGTCCTGTTTTTCTGGAGGATTTCTGCCGGATGCAGTCGAAAAGCGTTCGATTCTTCACAAAAACCTCATTTTGGCGTTGTTTTGATACCTGTAGGCATAAATATACGCCAAAATGAGGACTAAGCAGCTATTTTTTACGTTTTAATGCTTCGATCCTTCTTCATCTTCGTCTTCGTCCGCTCGCGCCTGGGCACTCTCCTCGCCCTCGACACCGCCGTCCTTCCCGTCCGTCAGTTTCTGGATTGAACCGGGAACGGCATCGACGGGCGGAACTTCCGGGAATTCCCGCGCGACGGGGACGTTCAACTCGGGAAACCGCCTGGCAGCCGGCGCCACGCGGGAATCCCACGACCCGACACTACGATTGTACCGCTCGATAGCCTGCCGAAGCGAATTGCCCACGTTGACGTAGTGCCCGGCAAATACGGCCAGCCTCTCATGCATCTCCCGGCCCAGGTCGCTGATCTGCCGCGCGGTCTCGGCGACCCGGATCTGCTGCCACGACATCTCCACGGCCTTGAGCAGGGCCAGCAGGGCCGGCGGCGTGACGATGATTACGTTTTTTTCCAGCGCCCGCTCCGTCAACCCCGGCTCCCGTTCGATGGCGGGCAGGAAGGCGAACTCCGGCAGGACCATCACCACCATGTCCGGCGTCGAGGCCAGCACGCTCCAGTATTCCTTTTTGGCCAGGGAATCGATATGGGTCTTGACCTGTGTCACGTGTTGGTCGAGCGCTTGCGCCTTCGCCGCCTCGTCCTTCGATTCGAAGGCGTCCATCAGGGCGGACAGCGAGACCTTCGAGTCGAGAATCACTGTGCGCTCATGGGGCAGATGGACGATCACGTCCGTCCTGAGCCGCTCGCCTTCCGCGTCGAAAGTATCCTGCACGGTGAAATCGATGTCCTTCCGCAGCCCGGAGAGTTCCAGCACCCGTTCGAGCTGGGTCTCCCCCCAGCGGCCGCGCACGTCGGGCCGCTTGAGCGCGTTGGAAAGCGTCTGTGCTTCGGTGGCGAGCTCCTTGTTGGTCTGCATGAGGTTCAGCATCTGCGTGCGGAACTCACCCGCGTTCTCGGCCCGGGCCTTGTCCAGCGACTCGATCTTCTCCGACAGCGGCTTGACCAGTTTCTCCACCGCCTCCTGCCGGGCTTTAAGGGATTGTTCGGCGCTCTCCTTGAATGACTCCTGCTGGGACTTCAGCACCTCCGATGAAAGCGTCTTGAAGGAATCTCTGAACCGCTTCTCCACCTCGTCGCGATCGCCGATGCGTTCTTGCGCGTTGGCGAGTTTCTGTTGCAGCTCCGCCCGTTCGACCTCCAGCTTCCGGACCTCATCCAGTGATTTCTGCGCTTCAGCAAGTTTCTCGTGCACTACGACGAGTTCTTTCTCCATTCCCGCCTTCTCGCCGCTGAGCGTACCTATCCTGTTGCTGTTACTCAAACTCCAGATCAGCACGCCGATTGCCGTGGCGAGGCTGACAAAGAATGCGATGAGCAGTATGAGGGTCAATGTGTCCATGGGCACTTAACTTACCTTAAAAGAAGCAGCTGCATCAAGGAGTAATCCGGGGGCCCGCTTACTTCAACATCCACCCGGCCGCCACCCTGGCCAGTTCCTCCATGACGGGTTCATCGGTATTCCGGCGCTTCAGCACCTTGAAGCCATGATCGGCCGTATCTACGACGTGCAGGTACGCGTTCTCCAGGCCGTCCACGACCGGCTCCAACAGCGCGAGGTCCGCCATCGAGTCCCGCTGGCCGGACAGGAACAGCATGGGCACCTCCACCGCCTTCAGGTGTTCGGCACGCTCCGTATTCTTCTTGCTCGCGTGCAGCGGGAAGGCGAAGAACACGATGCCGCGCAGCCCTTCGATTGGTACGTTGGCGCAGGCCATCGAGAACATGCGGCCGCTCATGGAATGTCCGCCGGCGAATACGGGCAGGCCAGGCGCTTCCGTCTTCGCGGTCTCGATGGCGGCCCGAACCGTGGCCAGGCGCACCTTCTCGCCGTCCATCCCGCCGCCGCCCTTCTCGGAATAGGGGTAGTTGAAACGGAAGGTGGCGATCCCCACGTCGTTCAGTGCGTCGCTCAGTTCCTGCATGAAGCGATGGCGCAGATTCGTACCTGATCCGTGTCCGAGCACTAGCAATGCCTTCGCGCCGTCCGGGTCGCCCGGGCCGTCCGGGCCGCCCGAACCGTCCGGGCCGCCCGATCCGTTCGCGCCGCCCGGACTTGCCAGGATGGCCGACACCTCGCCTTTTTCTTCCGTCGCGGTGAATTTCATTTCCTTTGTTTCCAAAGACATTGATTCCTCCAGCGGGTTTCGTAGCAACTCCCTAAATCAACAGTAATCCGCTGGCCAGTAATCCGCTGGCCGCCAGCGATCTACGTCGATTTGCTCTTGGGGAAGTCGTACAACACCTCTTCGCCGGCGATCTGACCGCCGGCGGCACGCCCTATCCCTGCCCAGTTATCTGTCTCGAAGCGCAGGTGCAGCACGGCGCAGGTGGGCATGTTGAAGATGTCGCGAGGTCCGAGCAGGTTCGCCAGATCGGTAAATCCGGGGTTGTGTCCGAACATCATCAGGGTTTCGACCGACGCGTCCACGCCGCGTATCGCCGCGAGCAATTCGTCGACACGGGCGTGGTAGATACGCTCCTCCACCCGGATACGCGCTCGTGGATAACCGAGTTTCCCGGCAATGGCTTTTGCCGTCTCGAGCGCTCGGTCCGCGGAACTCGAAATGAGCAGGTCCGGATCACACCCCCGCCGGGCCAGCCGTTCGCCCATCTCGGGGGCGTCCCGCTTCCCGCGCTTGTTCAACGGCCGGCTGTGATCATCGGGTGACGGGTCACTCCAGCTCGACTTGGCGTGACGTACGAGGATCAGTTCTTTCACCGGGAAGCGCTCCCAGGAATGGAGAGCGACGACTTACGCCACCGAGCGCCGGTCCGCCCCGGACTTTGCCTTCAGGCTGAACGGGCGGTCGTGTTGTAGACTCGGTATGCGGCTGCGCGCGCTGGCGACGCTCTCCATGTCCACGTTGGCTATGATGACTCCCACGTCCTCGCCGCCGTCGGCCAGGACCTCGCCCCAGGGCGAAACGATGAGCGAATGGCCGAAGACTTCACCGCCGCCCGGTACCGAACCGGTGGCGCAGGGGGCCACCAGCACGGCGCCGTTTTCGATGGCCCGGGCGCGGTTCAATACGTGCCAGTGGGCCTGGCCCGACGTCTTCGTGAACGCCGCCGGCACCGCGAGCATCCCGGCGCCGGCCTGGGCCAGCGCCCGGTAGAGATGGGGGAAGCGGAGGTCGTAACAGGTGGACATGCCCAGGCTGCCCCAGGGGGTGTCGGCGATCACGGCCGACTCACCGGGAGACACCACGTCCGATTCCCGGTACCGCTCGGTCTTGGAGAAATCGACGTCGAACATATGTATCTTGTCGTAGCGTGCCCGGATTTCCCCCTGGGCGTCCACCAGGAAACCCCGGTTGATGAGCCGATCGTCCAAACCCTCCACCGCCACGGACCCGATGAGCGTCCACACGCCGGCGTCTCGGGCGAATTCCCGCAGGGCCGCGAGCACGGGGTGGCTCGCTTCCGGCGCCGCGGGGGGCGTCAGCGCCCCGCCATCGGTCTTCAGCCCGCCGCAATACTCGGGCAGGCAAACGAACTCGGCGCCGGCGGACACCGCCTCGCCCGCGAGGCGGCAGCCGACCTCGATGGCCTCGTCGAAGGTCTCCGAGGCCGGCGTCTGGACACAACCGATACGTACTTCGCTGTTGGACTTCATGACGTGCTCTCCTGTGATTGCATAAACCTCAATTGCCCATGCCGATATACTACTGATGATCGCCAGACGCTGATCCGCTAATGCGGGATCCCCAGCTGGTGCATCCTGCGGTGGATCGCCTCCCGGGCCTCGACGAAGGGCCGCTCCAGGTAGGCCAGATGGTCTTCCTCGCCGTGATGATGGGTCGCCGTGCCGGGTTCGTGCCTGGCCGCGGTGCGGCGGATGTACTGCAGGTCGCCGTCGATGAGGGTGAGCATGTACTGGGCGGCGTCCTTGTCGAACATCCACCAATCGCCTCCGCAGGCCACGTAGACCGGCGAGGTGTGGGCGAAGATCCCCCGTCCCCAGCCGTCGTGATGGGGTACGCTCGTATAGTCCGGACCCGCGCATCTCGCGGCCAGCCACGTATGACCGTCCACCTTCACGCGCACCTTCAACTCCAGCCGGCGGGTGCCCTTGCGGTCCTCCGTGGACGCCACGACCTGCCCGCCCCGGACGATCTCGAGCGTATGGATCGGGAAGATGCTCTCCGACCAGGCGTGGACCTCCACCGTGCCGGGACCCGACACCCGCACGGTATCGCCGACGTCGTGCCCGTCCACGGAAAGGTGGATGATGGGGCCGCCGCTGTGGAAGGTCCGGCCTTTCGACACGGCGTCGCACCAGTTGTCGTAGGTGAAGTCCTGTTCGGGCATGTAGGCGTAGGTGCGGTACAGCCCGACCGGCACGTCGCTGCTCATCTTGTCCGTGCCGCCCACCAGCGGCAACTTGTACCCGCAGTTCAGGTAGCGGTAGTACTCGATGTGATTGAAGGGCTGGTGCCGGAGCATCTCCACGCCGTCCACGCGGCCCGTGGCGATCAGCGCCGCCGGCTCGCCGTTCGGGTTCGGCAGATGGGGGATGATGACCGAGCCGCCCTGGGCGTGGCACTGGTCCGCCCAGTCGCTCATGGTGATCTCCAGCGTGCCGCCCAGCTCCGCCTCGCCCGGACCGTCGCTGCACCAGGGCATGACCGGTTCCTTGAGTCCCCACAGGATGAGGTGGCCCAGGAAGTGCTGGCGGTTCTCCTGGCCGACGTAGACGATGTTGTTCCCGTCCTGCGAGACGCTCGGCCGGCCCGTGAAGTCCTCCGTGTTCGTGAAGAGATTGCCCCACTGCGACGGCAGCAGATTCACGATGTTCAGGTCCTCGCCCTGGGACTCGGTGTGGCTGCCCTGCGTGGAGAGGAAATGCACGTGGGAATCCCCGCTGTACCAGCCCCGGGCGTTCATGTTCACCCAACGCTTGAGCCGCAGGGTCAGCTCCTGCTGCCCCGGCTCGATCTTCACCCGGGTCCGCAGCGGCTCGTACTCGAATCCCCGCGCCACGTCCACGATCACCTCGCCGCGGGGCAGCCATCCCTGGCACTTGCCGTCGATGTACGCGTAGGTGATCTGCCCGAGCCGCAGGTCGCCGCCGATGTCGATATGCCAGGTGTCCAGGTTGGAATTGACCTGGTTGTGATGCCCGTAGGGCTGGTAGGGTATGCCTTCCGGCGAGCGGAAGTGGACGCGGCACGGCACCGGCCTGTCCGTATCGTCGTCCAGGACCGTGACGTTCACCCAGTTCCGCCCCCGGTCCAGGAGCTCGACCCGCACGCGCGGGGTCTCGACGACCTTCTTCTCCTCGACGTCGCCCCACCTGACCTCGCCCACCTTCTCCTCGCCCTGCTTCACCGTCACCGTGGCCGAGGGGACGGCGGCGACCTCGACGTAGGCCGGGCTCGACTTCGGGTTCTGCGTCTCGCCCCACCCGGCGAAGTCGTCGCCCACGAATTCATCGGCCGAAGCCGCGGGCAGAGGATGGACGTAGGAAGCGACGCCCCGGTCCACGTCCACGCTCAGATCGAAGGGCTTTCCGGCGTCTTCCGGATCGGTCAGGGTCAGGCGCGCCTCGCGCTTGCCCTGGCGTACGAAGGGGTGCTCGTTCGCCTGCGAAACAGTAAGGCCGGCGATGATGAAAGGAGGCCCGGCCGGTATCACCTCCAGCGACTCGATGTCCCGGTCGGGATGGGGGTTTCGCCAGGCCCACAGGAAGTATCCCTGGGAATAGTCGCCCGTAACCTCGGTCTGGCGCCGTCCCGCGTTACCCCAGCTCCCGCCGTGGCGCCGCATCTTCACCTGGCCGTGGTCCGGGAGCGCGACGAAAGGCTTCCCGCCCAGGGAGATATGGGCGATCTCGAACCGCTCGCGGACGGGCACGCGGATTTCCTCTCCGCCTGCGAGCCGGAACACGTAGTCCGCCACGGGTTTGCCGAGCGGGCCGCCTTCCATCAGGTCCGATTCCAGCAGGCGATGAGCCAGGATGACGCCCGTGGCCGGACTGTTGATTGGAATGGTGACGCTGACGGATCCGCTCGCGGTGCCGGATCCACCCGCGCTGACGCGTTCACCGTCGTTGCCGGATTGGCTGGCGCTGCCCGATCCGCTCGCGCTGACGCGTTCACCGTCGTTGCCCGATCCGCTCGCGCTGACGCGTTCACCGTCGTTGCCCGATCCGCTGCCGGCGCCGAAGCCACTTGCGCTGGCGCCGCCGGAAAGCTCGCCGAACGCGATGAAGCAATTCGATGGGTCGTCGTTGACCTGGAACGGCAGGCCGCGGAAGGACTGCTCGCCGATGGGCGTATTGGGTTTTTCATTCAGGACATCGAGACCGGCGTTGCACAGGGCGGACAGGTCGACGGGCCGGTAGTCTGCCATGGGAGCGTCCCTTTCCGTATCATACTTTTTGAATCAAGCTTTCAGTATCAAACTCTCCGTATCCAGCTCTCCGTATCCAGCTAATTTGGGGCTTGCAGCGTTTTGAAGTGCGATTTTTGTACAAAATTCAAGTTCAACTTGAAAATTGTACAGAATGAGTGACCGAGCACATCAAACCGGCTCGACTTTACTGTGGATACTGTCAACATACATCGAGCGCGACATCAGACAAACGATAAACATAAGGCAGCGAGCAGAATTCGGATATGAAATGTACCTTGATACCGCGTCCACATCCCGTCCACCACGCGGAACGGGTACATCGTCTACGCCGGAGACCTTACGCCCGAACTGCCCGATGCCAGCGTGCTCCGGTTTGACGAGGTGGATTCGATCTTTCAGGAATCCAGACCCTGACCGGAACCCGGGATCACACACGTTCCCATTGATCCTTGATATACAGGTAAGCCGGGCGTATAATACACACTGTTAAAGGAATACCGCCAGCCACCCCATCCATGCCATGGCGTTTGTCCCGACTCCACGAAAAGGAGAACCGGTATGGCCCACCACAAGGCCCTTCTCAAAAACGGCTTCCTCCTGCCCACCTGCGAGAAGCACTTCCATGACCACGACGAAACCTGGCTGATCCTGAATGGCAGCGGGACGGGTTTCTGGATCGATCACGATGGCAACCGGGAGGACTTCAACCTGGAAGCGGGGGACGTGTGGATGATCCCCGCGGGTTTCGAGCACGGAAGCGACGGGCGGAACAGCGAAGACTTCACGATCAACGTCGTCGACGGGACGAAGCCGCCGGGATGTCACGAGCACGCCCACTACTACATCGAGAAAGAAGGGTACATCCCCTCCTTGAAACTGGTCAAGACGCCGACGGACCGCTACGGAAAGTCTTAGACCGGGCGGCGTTCAGCGAGCGACCGCGGTGCAGACGGGGCGACGGAGCGGGGCGCGATATGGACCTCAGTTTTTTCACGAGCGCGGGCGGCGATGCCTGCCCCCTGGACGAATGCGCCCGGTGGGCGACGGAGAACGGCTTCGACGCGGTGCGTTTGTCGGCCGGCGGCGCCGTAGATCCGGACCACATCCTGGCCGAGGGACCCGGAGAAGTCAACGACACGCTGCAGAGCCACGGCGTCTACCTGGCCGCGCTGTCGGCCCACAACAACCTCCTGGACGACGACGCGGAAGAGGCGGATGCCGCGGAGGAACGCCTGCGCAAGGCCATCCTGGCGGCCGCGGCCCTGGGCGCGCCGGTGGTCGTCACCCATGCCGGCAGCCCGGTGGGGTGGCACTTCTACGGACAGTTCTCGTCGACTCCCGGCAACCCGGGCGACCGGTCGCTGGAACTGGTGGAGCGATTCCGTCAGCGGTACGAGCCCGTCGTGAAACTGGCCGAAGACCACGGCGTCACCATCGCCCTGGACGGCGCGGTACGGATGGGCAACATCGCCTGCAACCCGGAGATGTGGGAACGGGTACTGGACGCGGTCCCTTCCGATCACCTGGGCCTGTCCTGCGACCCGTCCCACTGGCTCTGGATGATGATCCTGCCCGCCGAGGACGCCATCCGCATGTTCGCGGGCAAGTGGGTCTACGCGGACGTCAAGGACGCCGAAGTGAGCCGGCACATGCTGTTCCGCCAGGGCATCATCGGCAACTGGTGGTGGCAGTACCGCGTCCCGGGACGGGGCCAGCTCAACTGGGGGACCGTCATCGGCGCGCTGGTCGAGTCCGGTTACGACTACGTGCTCTGCGTCGAGAACGAGGACCGCGGCATGCCCGGCCTGGCCGGATTCGCCCTGGGGGGCCGTCATCTTCGCCAGTTCCTGCCGCCCGCGGGCGCGGAGTACCAGCGGCCATCGGGTCCCTGGGACGTATCCTGACCGGTCCGCTCACGCTCGCCGCGACGTGACGCGGCACAGGCCGTTTTGACGACCGCTTGCACCCGCCGTGACGCGGCACAGGCCGTTTGGCCGACCGCTTGCGCCCACCGTGACGCGGCTCAGGCCGTTTTGACGACCGTCCAGCCGTTATGACCTGATATCCCGCTTTTTTCCGGGAGCCCGCCATGCACAGCTATGAGCCCCTGCCGTCCGTCGATCGCCGAAGGACGGAGATACGCCACCTGAACCTGCCCTGCGAATTCGTCGCACCGGCCACGAAGGAGGCCTGGGAGAAACGGGCCCGCGCGCTCCGGGAGCACATCCTGGTCAGCATGGGACTCTGGCCGAACCCGGTGAAATGTCCGCTGAACGCCCGGATCACACACCGGGTCGAGCGGGACGGCTACAGCATAGAGAACGTCTATTTCGAAAGCATTCCCGGATTCTACGTTACGGGAAACCTGTACCGCCCCGCCGGCGCCGACGGCAATCCCGGCGCCAAGGGCACACCCGGCGCCGAGGGCGCTGCGGACGTCAAAGGCACCGAGGGCGCTGCGGACGCCAAAGGCACTGCCGGCGCCGACGGCAATCCGGGGGCCAAAGGCACCGCGGGCGCCGAAGGCTCCTTTCCAGCCATCCTGAACCCCCACGGCCACTGGCAGGAGGGCCGGCTGAACCACGAGCCCGACGGTTCGATACCCGCGCGGTGCATCAACTTCGCCCGGCAGGGGTACATCGCCTTCGCCTGGTCAATGGCCGGCTACAACGACAGCACCCAACTGGCGCATCGGACGTTCGGGGACGACCGGAAGCAGCTCTGGGGGCTCAGCCTCATGGGGCTGCAGCTGTGGAACGGCATCCGTTCCATCGATTTCCTCCATTCGCTGCCGGAAGTGGACAAGCACCGCATCGCCTGCACCGGCGCGTCCGGCGGCGGTACCCAGACCTTCATGCTCACCGCGGTCGACGACCGGGTGAACGCCGCCGCGCCTGTCAACATGGTATCCGGCCACATGCAGGGCGGCTGCATCTGCGAGAATGGACCCAATCTGCGCATCGAAACGAACAACATGGAGATCGCCGCCCTGGCCGCGCCCCGTCCCCTGCTGCTGGTATCGGCCACCGGGGACTGGACGGTCAACACGCCCGTGCTCGAGTACCCGGCCATCCGCGCCGTATACGCGCTGTACGAAGCCGAGGACCGGCTGGGCCAGGTGCAGATCGACGCGGGACACAATTACAACGCGGCCAGCCGGGAAGCCGTGTACGCCTGGTTCGGCAAGTGGGTGCTGGGAGAAAATGGACGGGACGCCGGTCGGGACGCCGGTCGGGAAGACGGACGGGACGCCGGCGATCGATTCAAAGACAAGCCCGTCGAGGTGGAACCCCCCGCACAGATGCTGGCGGTCACGCCCGACAACAAACCGGACCTCTGGGTCGACGAGGACGGCCTGACGAGCACCTGGATCGAACGGGTTCGAAAACAGCTCAATACGATGCAACCCGAAGACGCCAGGTCGCTGCGCAGGTTCCGGCAGGTCATGTCGGCCGGATTCCGGTCCGTCATCGGGATACCCGGACAACCGGGCGAGGACCTCGTGGAAACCTGGCTGGGCCTGCGCAAGACCGACTCCGGTACGGTCCGGCAAGGCTACATCGGCTGGAGAGACGCGGGCGAAAGGATACCCGTCACCGAGTTTCGCCCGGAAGGCAAACCCCTGGGCGCCGTGCTTGTCGTCCACCCTGACGGACGGTCGGCGCTGACCGGGGACGACGGCCAGGTACCGGGCCGCCTTCTCCAGCAATTGGCAGGCAGGGGCCTGGCGGTCCTCGCGGCAGACGTTTTTCTGACCGGCGAAGCGGAAGGGGAGATGGATACCTCGTCTTTCGCCTACCACACCACCTACAATCGCACCGTCACCGCGAACCGCGTCAGGGACGTCGTTACGGCGGCAGCCTGTCTCCGGCGGCGAAGCGGGTTTTCCTCGGTCAGCCTCGTCGGCATTGGCGCGGCCGGACCGTGGTGCCTGCTGGCCTGCGGGCTCTGTCCTCAGATCACCCGGGCCGTAATCGATGCCGACCGATTCGATACCGGCAGCGATGAGGAGTACCAGGAAAAACTGTTCATACCCGTCTTACGCCGGCTGGGCGGCCTGTCCACGGCCGCGGCGCTCGCCACGCCCGCCGACCTCTACCTGCACAACGCCGGCTCCATGCTGGATCCCGAAGACGCGGAAGCCGCCTACCGCGCCGCCGGCGCAAAGGACCGGCTCAGGACGCAACGCAAACCGGCCGATATCCGGCAGATCGTCGACTGGGTGGTCGAGGGCCCGGGAGGATAATCCGGGCGGGACCAGGGTAGACCCCCGGCGGCGCGCCCTGTCAATTGCGTTTGCCCGAACGCGCCACATGACCTATATTACCGGGGTTACGAACTACCGCGCTGCCAACGCGGGCCGCGCCGGAGAACGGCCGAAAGGATCGACCCCGTATGACCAAGACCCCCGACATGGGTGACATTCAGAAGGACCTGAAGGAGTTCTTCTCGAACAAGTACGGCGCGCAGGTGCAGTTCGCCCAGCCGGAGAAGGAGGGCGTGCCCACGGACCCGCCCGCGGAAGAAATCCCCCTTCCCGAGATCCGCTTCGACATGAAGCCGGAGGAACTGGAAGCCTTCCTGAACGAGTACGTCATCCGACAGGACGAGGCCAAGGAGATCCTGGCCACCAAGATCTGCACCCACTTCAATCGCATCCGGCTCCAGGAGGAGAAGGAACCGGTCGGCAACATCAAGAACAACATCATCCTGATCGGTCCGACCGGCGTGGGGAAGACCTACCTCATCAAGCTCATCGCCAGCAAGATCGGCGTGCCCTTCGTCAAGGGCGACGCCACGCGGTTCAGCGAGACGGGCTACGTGGGCGGGGACGTGGACGAACTGGTCCGCTCGTTGGTCCACGAGGCCGACGGCAACATCAAGCTGGCGGAATACGGCATCATCTACATCGACGAGATCGACAAGATCGCCTCGTCGGGCAACACCGTGGGACCCGACGTGTCGCGGACCGGGGTGCAACGCACGCTCCTCAAGCTGATGGAGGAGACGGACGTGGACCTGCAGGCGCCCCACGACCTCACCTCCCAGATGGAGAACGCCCTTCAGTTCCAGAAAACGGGCAAGGTGGAAAGAAAGCGCATCAATACGCGCAACATCCTGTTCATCGTCAGCGGGGCCTTCGCCAACCTGGAAGAGATCATCAAGAAGCGCATGAGCGTGCAGGCGATGGGATTCGAGCAGGGCGACGGCGCGGAACGGCCCGAGGACGGCGAATGGCTGCCGTACGTGACCGCGGAAGACCTGATCGAGTACGGCTTCGAGTCGGAGTTCATCGGGCGGCTGCCGGTTACCGCCGTGCTCCACAAGCTCAGCGTCGACGACCTGTTCCAGATCCTCAGGAACCCGAACAGCCCGGTCATCATCGCCAAGAAGCTGGACTTCAAGGCCTACGACATCGACGTCGACTTCGACGAGGAATCCCTGCGCCTGATCGCCGGGCGGGCCCACCAGTCGGGAACGGGCGCCCGCGGACTCATCGGCGTCATGGAGCGGATCCTGATCAAGTTCGAGAAGAAACTGCCTTCCAGCACGGTAAGGGAGTTCGGCGTGACGGCCGCCCTGGTGGAAGACCCCGACAGCGAGCTCGAACGCTTGCTCGCGGAAGCGCCGCCCGAACCCGCCGAGCAGGTGCGGGTGTATTACGCGGAACACGACATAACTCTCACGCTGGACGAGGCCGCGGCCGCGGCGCTGGAAAAAGTGGCGGAGCAGCAGGGCCGGACCACGGAAGACATGGGCATGGAGCTGTTCAAGGATTACGTCCACGGCCTGAAACTGATCCAGGCCCGGGAACTGAAGATCACGGAAGAAGCGATCGCGAACCCGGGCGAATACCTGGACCGCCTGATCAAGAAGTTCTACGAAAACCAACCCCAAACGACCTGACGATTTCCCAGCCCATTCACCTCCCATGATCCCGGTAGCGCTCACCATCGCGGGTTCCGACTCCGGCGGCGGCGCCGGCATCCAGGCCGACCTGAAGACCTTCTCGGCCAACGGCGTGTACGGCATGTCCGCCGTGACGTCGGTCACCGCGCAGAACACCCTCGGCGTGCAGGCCGTCCACAACCTGCCGCCCGATGCGGTGGCGGCGCAGATCGACTCCGTCCTGTCGGACATCGGCGCCGGCGCCGTCAAGACGGGCATGCTCGCCAACGCGGAGATCATCGCCGCCGTGGCGGACGCGCTGCGGGGGTATCCGGACATCCCGCTCGTGGTGGACCCGGTGATGATCGCCAAGAGCGGCGACGCGCTGCTGGAGTCCGACGCCGTGTCCACGCTGATCGACCGGCTTGCCCCGCTCGCCGCCGTGATTACGCCCAACCTGGACGAGGCGAAAGCGCTGACCGGCATCGAGGCGTCGGACGTGGAAGGGATGAAGGCCATCGCCCGGAGCCTGTTCGAAATGGGTCCCCGCCACGTGGTCGTCAAGGGCGGCCACCTCGAGGGACCGGCCGTGGACGTGCTCTACGACGGCGCGGATTTCGAGACGTTCGAGGCGGAACGCGTGGATACCCGGAGCACCCACGGGACCGGCTGCACCTTCGCGTCGGCGATCGCCGCCGGCCTGGCAAAGGGCGCGGGCGTGTCCGAAGCCGTGGGCGGCGCCAAGACCTACCTCACCGGGGCCCTGCGCCACGCCGTACCCCTGGGCGGGGGGCACGGCCCGGTCCATCATTTCCACGCACTCTACCGCGACGCCGAACGCCTCTCGGTCCTGGACCAGCTGTCCGCCGCGGCGCGGCGCCTCGAAAGCGCCCACGCGGGGGATCTCGTCCCCGAAGTGCAGTGCAACCTCGGCATGGGGCTGTCCGGCGCACGGTCGGCGAACGACGTGGCGGCCTTCCCCGGCCGGCTCATCCGCCTGCGCCGCGACGTCCGTTCCGTGGCGCCCCCCGAATTCGGCGCGTCGTCCCACGTGGCCCGGATCATCCTCACCGCCATGCAAAAGGAGCCGGCCAAGCGTTCCGTGATGAACATCCGCTACGACGATGCGATCCTGGGCGCCTGCCGGGGGCTGGGCCTGTCCATCGCCTCCTTCGACCGGCACGAGGAGCCGCTCGAGTCGAAAAGGCGGGAGGGTTCGTCGCTGGAATGGGGAACGGCCCGGGTCATCGAGGAACAGGGGTTCGTGCCGGATATCGTCTACGACCTGGGCGACGAGGGCAAGGAACCCATGATCAGGGTCATCGCCGAGAACCCCGGCCGCGTCGCGGACATCGCGCTGGCGGTGCTGGAAAGGTCGCGGGGGAAATAGGGGATCTCAATACCCCAGTTTACGCAGGTAGGCCCGTTCACGGCGCATCTTCTCGAGGTCGGGCAGGTCCGATTGGCTGGGGCACACGGTCACCCACCGGTCGTAGCCGATCTCCTCCAGCGCCTTCATGGCGGCGCCGAAGTCGAGCAGCCCGCCGTCTCCAAGTTCCACGAAACGGTAATCCTTGTAATCCTGCAGGTGCACGTAGACCAGCCGGTCCCTGAAGTCCCGGATGGACTGGGCGGGGTCGTAGTGCCAGAAGGCCGAGTGGGATACGTCGATGCAGAGCTGCGACCGCTTCATCAGGCGCATGAGCAGTTCCCACTCTTCGCGGGAATCGACCGTGGTGCTCGTGTGGATGTGGTAGCACACGTCCAGGTCGTACTGCGAAGCGTAATCGGCGAATTCGTCGGACAGGTCGGCGAGGGTCCGGATGTCGTCCGGGGTCGAGGAGCGGCCGTAGGGACGGTTTGCGCCCATGAACATGAAGGTGTCGGCCTCCACGTCGGCGGCAAAGTCGATGCGGCGCTTGTTCCGCTCTTTCATCTCGTAGTTGCCGTCGAGCGCGATGCCGGTTCCGGTGACCACGGCGACCGTGACGCCCGCCCGGTCGGATATGGCCTTCACCCGTTTGGCGGAACCCAGCCAGTCCAGCGACTGCCGGATCTCCCAGCCGTCCCAGCCGGTCTCCTTCAACTGCCCCAGGATCTCATCCAGGTCGGGGGTCTGCCATCTGAGTCCGCTGAATCCCAGTTTGAATGCCAAAACGGGCTCCTTTTCGCTTCATGTTTCTATCCGGATGTTTCTACCCGGCCGCCTCGCCGGATATGGCGATCTTCCTTACTTCCTCGCCGTCTAGCCGGTAATTGGTCGACAGGGCGTCGATGGCCTCGCCGACCCGGCTGAGCGGCAGGGTGTGGGAGACCATTTCCTCGAAGGGATAGCGCCCCGATTCGAGGATGGGCAGGCCGCGGACGAAGTGGGAGATGTTGCTGGCCCAGACCCCGACGAGGGTGATGTGGCGGAACACGAAATGGTTGAAGGGGTTCATGCGGACGTCGCCCGCGTCGGTGAAATGGCCGCCTTCCACGTAGGTGCCGCCCCGCCTCAGCATCTCCACGCCCTCCGGGATGGCCGCCGGCACGCCCGCGCATTCGAAGACCACGTCGGCGCCGTAACCCCCCGGCGTCTCCGCCTTGACCAGCTCGATGCGTTCCCGGGCGTCCGGCACTTCCTCGATGTTGATGGTCACGTCGGCGCCGAAGGCCTTCGCCAGTTCCAGGCGCGAGGCGGGCGCGCCGACGACGATGGTGCGGTGCGCGCCGGCCTCGAGGGCCGCCGCCAGGCTGAACAGGCCGATGGCGCCGGCGCCCTGGATCACCGCGGTGGACCCGAGTTTCATCTGCGCCTTTTCGGCGAAATGGAGGCCGACGGTAAAGGGTTCGAGCAGGACGGCGATCTCGGGCGGACTCTTGACTTTGAGGAACTTGGTGCGGGGTATGTTCAGCAGCACGTATTCCGCGTACCCGCCCTGGAAGTGAGGCACGACTTCGGCGTAGGGCCGGAACCCGTAGGCCAGCACATTGGGACAAAGCCCAGGCTCCCGCACCACCGCGCAGAAGTAGCAGGTCCCGCACTGCTGTCCCGGGATGATGGCGATGAGATCGCCTTCCTTCACCGGCTTGTCCATGGCGTCCGAGTCGACGCCGGACCCCAGTTTCTCGATCACCCCGACGATTTCATGGCCCAGGACCAGCGGGAAGGCCTTGCGCCGCATGTGGCCGTTGTAGACGTGCACGTCCGTGCCGCACACGCCGCACAAGGTCTGCCGGACGAGGACCTCGCCCGGACCCGGGTCGGGGACCACCGTTTCGCCGACGGTAAAGGTCCCTTTTTCCCGGTCCAGAATCGCCGCTCTTCCCGTCCGCGCCATCTCGCCTCCAGGATCAGTACCGGCCGCGCCGGCTTAGGCGGCCGAGTCGGCCGCGCGTCCCGCTCGGTCCGCGCAGTCGACGGCCGGCCGGGCCGTACAGGGCCGCCGCTTCAAGACGACGGCCACAACGCTATTGCCGGCCGCGCCGGCTTAGGCGGCCGGCACAGCCGCTTCAGCCATACGCCTCAGCCGTTGAAGCGTCTCTCCGCCTCGGTCAAACTTTCCGTACTCAGCCGTTGAAGCGTCTTTCCGCCTCGGCCCAGTCCACGACGTTCCACCAGGCTTCAATGTACGCGGGACGCAGGTTCTGGTAATTCAGGTAGTAGGCGTGCTCCCATACGTCAAGGCCCAGGATCGGCGTCTTGCCTTCCATGACCGGGCTGTCCTGGTTGGCCGTGGAATAGACCTCGAGGTTGCCCGCGCCGTCCTTTGCGAGCCAGGCCCAGCCGGAACCGAAGCGCGTCGCGCCCGCCGCGGCGAACTGCTCCTTCATCGCGTCGAGGCCGCCGAATGCGCCGTCGATGGCCGAAGCCAGGTTGCCCGTGGGATTCCCGCCGCCGCTGCCGCTCATGATCGTCCAGAACTGCGTGTGGTTGGCGTGGCCGCCGCCGTTGTTTCGCACGGCAGTCCTGATGGCGTCCGGCACGATGGCGCAGTTGTCCGCCAGCAGTTCGTCCAGGCTCTTGCCGGCCAGGTCGGCGTGGTCGGCCAGGGCGTTGTTCAGGTTGGTGATGTAGGTATTGTGATGCTTGCCGTGATGGATTTCCATGGTACGCGTATCGATGTGGGGCTCGAGGGCGTCATGGGCATAGGGCAGGTCGGGCAGCGTGAATGACATGGTACTCTCCTTTGGGGATGGATCCGCACAACTGTTGAGAATCGCGGTGCCGGCCAGTCCGGCCAGGGCGCCGCCTGCTATCTTTCCGAGAAACCCGCGGCGGGACAGTCCGGCGCCGGCCGCTTCCGGGTTCGAATCCGCTTCGGCGACGGGACGCGGTTCCGCCTCGCGCCCGTCGTGCCCGCCTTGATTGCCGGCTTGAGGTTCAGAGAGCTTCATAGGGGCTGTACCTCCTTTTCTGGTCGCCCGCGTTCCGCCGGCGGGGACCGATGACGAAACGAAACCGCTAGGCCGTCGTTTCGAGGTCTCCGAACAGCGTGAAGGGCGTGGAACCGTTGACGCGCACGGGAACGATCATGTTGGATTCGATGCCCGGCCGCCGGGGGAACACGACGGTCTTGAAGGTGTCCGTCTTGCCGAAGAGCTTGTCGGCGTCGCGTCTGGACTGGCCTTCGACGAGCACGTTCACGGTCTTTCCCCGTTGCGCGCGGTTCCTGGAATCCGAGATCGACTTCTGCATCTCGATGATGGCCGTCAGCCTGCGGGCCTTCACTTCTTCAGGCACGTCGTCGGCCAGCCGTTTATGGGAAGCGGTACCGGGCCTGGGAGAATACTTGAACATGAAGGCGCTGTCGAACCGTACGGTCCGCATCATCTCGCGCGTCGCCTCGAATTCTTTTTCGGTCTCTCCGCAGAAGCCCACGATGATGTCCGTCGTCAGGGCGATGCCGGGCACGCGCTCACGGAGCCGGCGGACCACGTCCAGGAACACCTCCGGGGTGTAGTCCCTGCGCATGCGGGACAGGGTCTCAGGCGCGCCGGACTGCAGCGGAAGGTGCGTATGGGGACAGATCTTGGGGGAAGCCGCCATGGCCTCGATCAGCCGGTCCGGGAAATGGGCCGGGTGGGGCGAGGTAAACCGAATGCGATCGATGCCGTCGATTTCCGCCGTCCGGGAAAGCAGGTCCGCGAAGTCGACCCCGCCGTCCCGGTACTTGTTGACCGTCTGCCCGAGCATGGTCACTTCCCGGTATCCTTCCGCCGCGAGGCGTTCGACCTGGCGGATCACTTCGCCATGAGGCGTGCTGCGCTCCCGGCCGCGCACGAAGGGGACGATGCAGAAGCTGCACATCTTGTCGCAGCCGCGCATGATCGTGACCCAGCCGTTGACGCCGGCCTCCCTCACGGGATCGATGTCGAGGTAATGTTCCGCCCGGTCCCAGGTCAGGCTCAGCGCCGGTTCGCTTTCCGCATCCAGGGCGCGGAGCATGGCCGGCAGGCTCCGGTAGCTGTCGGGACCCGCGACCAGGTCGATATAGGGCGCCCGCTCGATGATCCGGTCGCCGAGGTGCTGGGACATGCATCCGCATAGCCCAAGGATCAGGTCGGGGTTGGCCGTCTTGAACCGGTTCAGTTCGGACATGCGTCCGAGTACCCGCTGCTCCGCGTTCTCGCGGATGGCGCAGGTATTCACCAGGATCACGTCGGCCCGGTCCACCCGGTCGATGACCCGGTAACCCTCGCGGGCGAGCAGCCCTACGATAAGCTCGGAATCCGCCTTGTTCATCTGGCAGCCGTAGGTCTCCACGTACAGGGATTTCGCCGGTGCGGCGGCGGGCGCTTCTACGGCGTCAGACGCCTCGGGCGATTCCAGTACAGTACGCCCCAGGCGGTCCATGCTGCCCGTACGGTCCAGGCGTTCCATGCTCCCCGGGCGATCCATGATTTCTTCCCGATCCATGCGGTCCATCCGGTCCAATCGGTCCAGGCGTTCCAGGCCGTCCTATGCTATAAATCCCCATCTTCTTTCACGTTTTTACGATTCCGCTAATCTAAAAGTGCGGCGAATAACCGTCAATCAAAAACATGCCCCGCGCGGCGTATCCGGAGCCTCAGCTGTTCCCGTCCTTCCCGGACTTCGTCGCGGGGCAGTCCGCCCCGTTCCAGGCCGTCGTCTTCGGCGGATTCGAGCCGCTCGTAGAACGCGAGGCCCAGCCGCGCGAATTCGGGCTCGGCCGGGTTGTCGTCCATGGCGTGAAACAGGACGTCTTCGGCCCGGGCGTACCTTCCGTACCGTTCGTAGTATCTGAACAGCAGCATCGAGGTCGACGCGGGGAGTGCCACGCCTTCGAGGAGATCCAGCAGTTCATCGATCGCCTCGTGGGGGTCCGTCACGAGCCCGGTGGACCTTATGTCTTCGCTGATCCAGCGAAAGTCTTCCGGTCCGAGGGACGGTTCCACGGCGATTTCCAGGTAACAGTTTAGGGCCTTGAGGTACAGGCGCCGTCCATCCTCCTCCTGCCCGTCCGCCAGGGCCAGCGTACCGTCCTCCTTGAACAGGCGCGCGGCCATGAGGGCGGTGTCCACGGCCCCGCCGCTCCGTTTCATCAGCATGGACAGCAGAGTGCGCTCCGACAGCGCCATGACGGACGCCGTCGACAGGCCGAAGATGTCCTCCCAGGTCTGGGCGATGATCGAACGGGCGCGGTGATAGTCCTGGTCCCGTCGCGACCTGATCAACAGGATCAGCGCATCGATGAAAACGCGGATGGTTCTCATGATGTAGTCCTGTCGGAACATCGAACCGGTCCTCGACCCTTTCCGCCCGGGGCGCGTAGCCGGCCGCACGGCGGGATCTAAAAGGTGCCGCCCTGCGACGGGCGGCCTGCGGGGTATGGCTGGGTAAGCTGGCGTGAACGGGGAGTCACCCGGAGTCCGGCCACGGCACAAACAAGAAAAGGCAGGGAACGAACGGCGCCCCTGCCTCAAATCACACTTCGTGGTCTTGAACGGATCAGCAGTCGTTTTCAGACTGGATGTACTTCATGGGATTGACCCGTCTCCGGTCCTTCTGGACTTCGTAGTGCAGGTGGTTGCCGGTGGTTCTCCCGGTCATGCCCACCCGGCCGATGATATCGCCGCGTTTCAGTTCCGTGCCCTTCTTGACCAGGATGGAGGAAAGATGGCCGAAGCGGGTCCTGTATCCGTTCAGGTGGTCCACGTCGATGTACAGGCCGTAGCGGGGGTCCACGCCGGTCTTGATCACGACGCCTCCGGCCGGAGACTTGACCGGGGTCCCGGGTGCCGCGGCGATATCGATCCCGTGGTGCAGGGCGTAGAGACCGGTAAAAGGATCTTTCCGCGGTCCGTAACGGCTGGTGATCACGCCGGTCACCGGGGTGATCGAAGGTACGAACTGCCACCGGTCTTCGACTTCCCGGATCTGCCGCTCGATATCCTCCATGCTCCGGAGCGAAAGGCTCGACCTGCGCCTGGAAGTTTCCATCTCGGAACGTAATCTGGATGCACGGTAGAAGGGCGAATCGAGATCGAATCCCGGATCCGGCGACTCGGCCCGTCCACCCACACCCACCTGGCGCACATCCGGATGGATGCTCGGAAGCCCCGATATGAGACGGGCGTTCTCTTCCGATGCAACGAGGGATTCCAGCAGGGCCCGGTTCGCCCGGCTGGACTGTTCCAGGGCCATGATCTCTTCGTTCAGGCTGACATGCCTGGTCTCGGCGAACCATAACCGCGCGCCGCCGTACACCATGCCCGTTACCATGACCAGCACGCCCAGTATGAATACGATCCGCATTCCGGGTATACGAAGCGTTCTATCCCCGCAATGCAGGACCATGATCCCGGTCGGCATTCGGTGTTTTAGCAAAACTTCTATTCCTGAAACAGTTAACCAATAAAATCTTAGTCTATGCGATTAAACCACTTATCGCGACTATATGAACCATAAAATGAGGGGGGCCGCGCCGCGTGTCAAACGTTTTTTTTCGGTTTTCTCTTCGTCCCTAGGCCGGTTCAAAGGCCCCGGTCCGGGAATTTCCAGGCCGACGGATCGAGTATGCGCCCCTCGTAATGAACCTCGTAATGTATGTGGTATCCATTGGTCTTGCCGGTCATCCCGACCAGCCCGATGACTTCCCCGCGCGCCACCCGTTGCCTTCTTTCGACCAGCACTTCGGAGAGGTGTCCGTAACGCGTGAGGTATCCGTTCTGATGGGTGATGTCCACGTACCGGCCGAGGTTCGCGTTCACACCGGTCCTCGAAACCATCCCGAAAGCGGTCGCCCGTACCGGGTCGTCCTTGTTCGCGGCGATGTCCAGGCCGCCGTGCACGCGCTGCACGTCGCTCAACAGGTTGCGTGACGTGCCGAAGGACCTCGAGACGGGACCGCGCACCGGCGAGACGATAGGGATGCCGCGCCAGTAGGTCGCGTCGGCCCGGGATTCCGCCTCGATGGATTGCACGCCGGCCAGTTCCGCGCGGGTCTCGGCCAGCAACCGGTCGATCCGCCCGCCGATCCTGCCCAGGGCTTCTTCGGGCGATTCGAACCATGAGATGGATGCCGGGAGAACGGGGGAACCGCCGGCGTCGGCAACGGGACCGGGCGGACCGGGCGGACCGGGCGGACTATGGGAACCAGGCAGACCGGGCGCATCGGTTCCGTGCACGATCTTGCCGATGTCCTCCTCGCGTTCCGACAAGGTAAGGATCTGCGATACGAGCGTGCCTTCCAGCTCGTGCAGGACCCTCAGCTGTTCCCGCAGCTGGTTGTTCTCCCGTTCCCTCTCCGTCAGGGCGCCGTCGTCCAGCAGGGAGATCACGTGGGACGCGCCGAAATGCCAGCCCGCCAGCATGAGAAGCGCCAGGACGACGATGAAGGCCAGCACCGGCAGGAGGCCGTATTCCCGCTGATCGCCCTGCGCGTTGCCCGGCAGATAGATGAATGAGACAAGTCTTCTTCGAAGCATATCCGACTCCGCGCCCGGGCGGCCGGGGCGTCATTGCCTCGGGCGGATGGACGGCGGGGTGCCCGGGGCGGGTCCCGCCGCGTCGCGGATGGGGATCGATCAGTTCAGGTAGGCCCGGAGCTTCTGGCTCCTGGAGACGTGGCGAAGCCTTCGCAGCGCCTTTTCCTTGATCTGGCGCACGCGTTCCCTCGTGAGACTGAACCGCGATCCGATCTCCTCCAGGGTATAGGACTTTTCCATGTTGATGCCGAAGTACAGCGCGATCACGGCCGCTTCCCGCTCGGTCAGGGACCCGAGCGCCCTGAAGATCTCCTCTTTCAACGCGTCCACCATGAGGGCCTCGTCGGGCGCATCCTGGTCGTCGTCCTCGATGAGGTCCAGCAACCGGTTGTCCTCCCCCGACTTGAGCGGCGCGTCCAGCGACACGTGACGGCTCGCGATGCGCATCGTGTCTTTCACGTCGCCGGGATTCATATCCAGTTCCTGCGCGATCTCCTCGGTGCTGGGTTCCCGCCCGAATTCCTGTTCGAACTCGCTCGACAGCCTGCCGATCTTGTGGAGGGTGCCCACGCGGCTCAGGGGCAGCCGCACGATCCTGGACTGCTCGGCAAGCGCCTGGAGAATGGACTGGCGAATCCACCAGACCGCGTAGGAGATGAACTTGAAGCCCTTGGTCTCGTCGAACCGCTTGGCCGCCTTGATCAGCCCGATATTGCCTTCGTTGATCAGGTCGGACAGGGAGAGGCCCTGGTTCTGGTACTGCTTGGCCACGCTGACCACGAACCGGAGATTGGACGACGTCAGCTTCTCCAGCGCCTTCTGGTCGCCGGCCCGGACCGACCTTGCCAGTTCGGTCTCTTCTTCGGCCATCAACAGCGGGACGTTTCCGATCTCCTGCAGGTAGAGATCGAGGGACCGGTCGTCCGACGCCGTCGAATGGGTTTTCGTTTTCGTTAATGTGCTCACGTTCCGCTACTGCTCCTGTTTATCCGTTTGACTTCGGGGCATTCGTCGGCCCCCCTTAACCGGCATTGCCCGCATGTCGAGGCCTATGGATCAGCCTCGTCCAAAAACGGGCAGTTAAGTAATATATCAATCCTGTGTGATATGTCAATAAAAAAACTGGCGGCGTGGTCGCGGCGACTGCGGGAAAGGGACGCCGGCAAGCCGTCGTCATGGGACGCCGCTTCTGCAGGGTAAGCTGGCGGCGAGGTCGCGGCGTCTACAGGGCCGCCGCCCCAGCGACAAGGGCCGGACATTCTGCGGGACAGGCCGCGGGAAAAGCAGTCGGGGCCGTTCGCCAGATCAGCCGGGAAGGGCCGCCAGGGTGCCTTGTTCGTCGAATTCCAGCGGACCGCGGCGGTCCGTGATTTCGATGTCCTCCCGGCCGGCCAGTTCTTCCGACAGGGCGTCGGAAACCGCGACGCGGCCGAGGGAAAGCGTGTTCCGGATGCGTACGGCGCGTCCGTCCCCGGGCGGTTTCATCCCAATGGTGGAGAAGGCGGCCTCGATGACTTCGCGATCGCTGTCCAGGTACACGGGGATGCGCGATTTCTGCGGACTCATGCCCGTGATGGAATTGACGTAGGTATACCGGTGATTGATCTTGTCGACCAGGCGGCGGGTGGTGAAGTCGGCCAGGCCGATGCCCACCGCGTTGCCCTCGCTCTCCGGGGTCAGGTCGCGGACGATGATGCGCAGGATCCGCGGTACCGCGGGCTCGGTCTCGTAATTCTGCATGCGCCGGCCGATGATATTCGTGTCCATGCCGGTCCCGCTGATGTTCTTCCCCATCTCGTCGACGATCAGAATGTCGATGTCGTCGGAGGGGAGTCGGGGCATGAGGCGCTGCGCCTCCTGGAAGAGCCGGCGTTCTTCCTGTTGAAGGACGTTCGCCGGGACGCCGACGATGTGCGCCGTCTGATCGTAGGCGTTCTCGATGATGGCCAGTCCGAAGGCCACGGGCGCGTGCTGGAGCACGTGCTGCGACACGGTCGTGATCATGTGTTCGAACCCGTACTCGAAGACCGCGCCGTGGTAGTAGCTGGCGCCCTTCTGCTTGCCGAGGCCGATGGCCAGCATCTTCATCAGTCCGCTTCCGACCGAGCCCTTGAAGTCCGTATGGGGCTTCACGCGGTTGACCACGACGATGTGGTCGGCGGACAGGGCGTTCCGGTCTAGGTAGACCGGCAGTCCGTCCGCGGTCTCGCCGAGGCTCGCCGGCTCGATGTCGGAGCGCACGGGGCACCCGGTCGTCGCTTCGCTGATGCCGTAGTTCTCCAGTACCCTTCGCTGGCCTTCGGACGTCGCCCCGCCGTGGCTGCCCATGGCCGGCACGACGAAGGGCTTCAGCCCGGCCTTGCCGAGTGTGGACACGACACTCCCGACGATGACCGCTATGTTGCCGATCCCCCGGCTGCCGGTCGCGACGGCCACCGTGGACCCGGCGCGCATGCCGGTCTCCTCGATCATGCGGGAGACCTCCCCTTCGGTCGTTCCGGCCAGATCCTCGACGACGGGCGCGTCGAACCGCTGGCGTATCTCCCTGAATGCTGGCAGTTTCATTTGGGATCTCCCGTTTATCCGGCCGGCGCGCGGCACGTTCCGCCGCGGCGCAAGGCCTGTTCCTTCAGATACCGTCTGTGTGTCGTATCCCGGCGCGCGACACGTTCCGCCGCGGCGCAAGGCCTGTTCCTTCAGATACCGTCTGTGTGTCGTATCCCGGCGCGGTCCAGTGCCGGACCCTTCAGATACCGTCGACGAACCGTCCGGGATTCAATGTGCCTTTCGGATCGAAACGGTTTTTCAACATCTCCATGAGGTGCCGGTTCCCGCGGGCCGACCCCCACGCGCCGACCCGCGCCTTCAGGGCGGCCGGGGCGTGTTCCACGACGAAGGCGCCATGTTGCTCCGAAGCGGCGCGCAGTGCTTCGATCAGGCTCGCCAGCCCGTCGAAATCCGCCTCCTGGAAGGGCCGTTCCCCGTAGAAGACGAAGGCGACGTGGCCGCTGGCGAAATGGGTGAGCATGCCGCAGCCGACGGGAAGGCGCCCGCAGCGTTCTTCCGCCAGCCGGTACAGCCCTTCCACTTCGTCCGGGGTAACGCTGGCCCGGCAGGTTATGCCGTACTGCATGCCGCGGGGCAGGAGCCGGCCTCCCGGAAACGACCGCATCGATTCCAGCGCCTGCCGGTACGCGTCTCCTTCCAGGCGGACGACGCCGGTCGCTCCAGCCTCCCGCAGGAGCCGTTCGCATTCACCGATCTGCCAGTCAACCGTCTCTTCCGGTCCGAACATGCCCGCAATGAGCGGAAAGCCCGGATCTGAGCCGTCCCCCCGGACCAGCAGGGAAAGGGTCATGGGATCGGCCAGCTCCAGGAAGGACGGCATGATTTCCGAGTCCATGACACGGAAGGCGCATTCGGCCGCCGCCGACAGGCCCGGCATGCTTCCGATGATCATCTTTCCTGCCGCCGGGAGAGGCTGGAGCTTGAGGTTCACCTCCGCCAGGATGCCGAGCGTGCCGAATGAACCGATATACAGCTTGTTCAGGTCATAGCCCGCCACGTTCTTGACGACCCGGCCGCCGGATTTGACGACCGTGCCGTCGGCCTGGACCACCCGGACCCCGATGACCATGTCCCGGGCCGTGCCGAAGGAGGTCCGCAGCACGCCCGAGGCGTTGGTGGCGAGGGCTCCTCCGAGGGTCCCCGCGTCGCCGTGAGGCGGGTCCAGGGGAAGATACTGGCCCCTTTCGCCCAGGCCGGCCTGCAGCCCGGCCATGGTGATGCCCGCCTCGGCGGTGGCCGTCTGGTCCGCGGGTTCGTGGGACACGATCCGGTTCATGCGCGCCAGAGACACCACGATGTCCGCGCGGACAGGCGGATGGCCGAAGTCCATCCGGGTGCCGCCGCCCCGCGGAATCACGGTGTACCCCTGTTCCGAAGCCATTTTCACGGTGGCCGAGAGGGACTCCACGCTGTCCGGGGCTACAACGGCCGAGGGTACGACCCCGTCCACGGCATAGGCGGCCAGCGTCTCGCCGCTCGCGGGCGCGTAACCTTCCACGAGGGAACCGAGCCTGCTGTGCAGCGCCTCATCGGCCATGGGTGAACCTGTGTTCCATCGAGGCCAGGCAGCGCCTCAAGCCTGGCAACGCCCGAGGCTGAAGCAGCGCCCGAAGCTGAAGCAGCGCCCGGGGCTGAAGCGGCGCCCGGGGCTGAAGCAGCGCCCGGGGCTAAAGCAGCGCCGCCTGTCGATTGGTGTATTTGAGCTCCGCCGTACCGCAGCCGATGCAGGTGCGGTTCGTGGGAAACATCTTGCCGGGATTGCTCAGGTTGCGCTCGTCGAACACCTCTTTGACCGCTTCCATGGCCTGGATATCCGTTTCGTCGAAAATCAGGGGCATCAGGTCGACCTTTTCGTACCCGATCCCGTGTTCCCCGGTGATGGAACCCCCGAGTTCGACACAGGCCTGAAGGATCTCGTTACTGGCTTCCACGGTCCTCCGCGCCTGTTCCGCGTCCCGGTCGTCATAAGCGATGCAGGGATGGATGTTGCCGTCGCCGGCATGGAACACGTTGCCGATCAGCAGTCCGTATTTTTCCGAGGTCGCCTGGATGACCTTCATAATGTCCGGGATCTTCGTCCGGGGGACCACGCCGTCCTGCACGTAGTAGCTGGGACTCAGGCGCCCCATGGCGCCGAACGCCCGCTTTCGGCTCTTCCACAGCAAGGCCCGTTCCTTCTCGTCTTCCGCCGTGCGGATATCGCTGGCACGGTTCTCCGCGCAGACCTCGGCGACCGCTTCGGCCTGGGTGCCCAGGCCGGCCTCGTGCCCCTCGAGCTCGATGATAAGCACCGCTTCCGCGTCCAGGGGAAAACCGAAGTTGTAGGCCGCCTCGATGGCGCCGATGGCGACCTTGTCGATCATTTCGAGGGCCGATGGGACGATCCCGCGGTCCACGACGCCGGCGACCGCGCGGGACGCGTCCTCCACCGTGTCGAAAACCACCAGGAAAGTCCGCCAGGCCTGCGGGAGACGGGTGAGCCTGACCCAGGCCCGTGTGACGATGCCCAGCATGCCCTCCGAGCCGATCAGGAGACCGCGCAGGTCGTAGCCCACGGTGTCGTCCGCCTTGCCGCCGAACCAGGTGACCCGCCCGTCCGGCAGGACCACTTCCACCCCCAGCGTGTGGTTGGTGGTCACGCCGTATTTCAAGGTGTGGGGGCCGCCCGAGTTCTCGGCGATGTTGCCGCCGATGGTACAGGCGTACTGGCTCGAGGGGTCCGGCACGAAGTGATAGCCCTGCCTGCCCGTTTCCTTCGACAGGTGCAGGTTGACCACGCCGGCCTCCACGAGCGCCCGCTGGTTCCGGAAGTCGACTTCCACGATGCGGTTCATCTTGGTCAGGGCGATCATGACCCCGCCGTCGGGCGGCAGGCTCCCGCCGCTCAGCCCGGTGCCCGCCCCGCGCGCCACGAAGGGGATCCCCTGCTCGTGGAGTATCCGGACCACGGCCGCCACCTCCTCCGTCGTGGTCGGGTATACCACGGCGTGGGGGGCGTTCCGGTCGATGGTCAGCCCGTCGCATTCGTAGACGATCAGCTGGTCCGGCGCGTCGATGACGTTCTCCCGTCCCAGCGCGTCCGCGAGCCGGTCCACGAGTTGGTCTTTGTTCATCGGTTTGCCTCCACCGGCCGTTCAGCCGGTCGCCGTTCAGCCGGTCGCCGTTCAGCCGGTCGCCGTTCAGCCGGTCGCCGTTCAGCCGGTCGCCCGCGCGCTTCGCCCCGCCTTACCGGCCGGGACCGGACCGGATCAGGTCGAGAAACTCCATCCGCGTGCTGCGGTCGTCCCTGAACACGCCGAGCATGGCGCTCGTCGTCGCCTTGGAGTGCTGCTTTTCCACGCCGCGCATCATCATGCAGAGATGGCCCGCCTCCATGACGACCGCCACCCCGAGGGGATCGAGCCAGGACTGCAGGGTCTGGGCGATCTGGGAGGTAAGGCGCTCCTGCAACTGGAGGCGCCGTGAGAAGACGTCCACGATGCGGGGGATCTTGCCCAGCCCGATGATCTTTCCGTCGGGAATGTAGGCGATGTGGCACTGGCCGAAGAACGGCAGCATGTGATGCTCGCAGAGCGAAAAGAACTCGATGTCCTTTACCAGCACCATCTCGTCGTAGTCCTCTTCATAGATAGCGTTATTTATGACGGTTTCAATGCTTTTTTGATAGCCCTGGGTCAGAAACCGCAGGGACTGGGCCACGCGGAGGGGGGTCCGCCTGAGGCCGTCCCGGTCCGGGTCCTCGCCGATTTCCTCGAGCAGCGACTTCGTCAATCCCTCGATCGGATCCATCGTGGTTACCGGTCCTCCTCTCCAAAGTACTCGAAAGCGTTCTTGGACGTTTCCACCAGGCGTAACCGGTAGAGGGAAGGAGTGTCAAAAAACGGAACGAGCCGCCCCCAGATCACCCGGAGCATCTCCTCCGAAGTCGGATTGACCGTCCTGAATTCCTCCAGGTCGCGGTTGAGGTGCCGGTGATCGTACCGGTCGACGACTTCCCGCTGGAGGATGTCGTCGAACCGCCCCATGTCGATGACCATCCCGGTCTTCTCGTCCACCGGGCCGCGGACCGTCACCGCGAGTTCATAGTTGTGTCCGTGGCCGTGCGGATTGTTGCACTTGCCGAATATACGCAGGTTTTCTTCGTCGCTCAACTTTATACTGTGCAGGCGGTGGGCCGCGTTGAACTCGACGCTTCTCGTGACATAGACCATGCTGTCGTCTCCGTTGTATTCGATGTTCCTCGCGCGGCTTTCATGGAGCAGGATGCGCGTGAGCCCGCACCGCCCGGCGCCCCCTTCCAGTTCGCGCCAGAGGTGCCGGACGAGTCTTTCGCTGGTCGGCGCCGGACCGGCCAGGGCGTCGTGGTCGTAGTTCAGGTTGCTCAGGTCCAGCGGCTCGATCACGGCGCGCAGCAGGCCCTTGACCTCGTCCAGGTTGAGGACCAGGCCGGTCCGGGGATCGACCTGTCCCCCGAAGGTGAATTCGGCCTCGTAGTCGTGACCGTGGCCGGTGCCGACGGAGCAGGCGCCGTATACCTGCCTGTTCCTGGCTTCCGTCCACTGCGGGTCGCGGCACCGGTGCGCCGCCGAGAACCGGGTCTTTCGCGTAATGAGCATCATGCGGTCGGATGGTTTGGACGGACGCCCGGCGGGTCGGGAGAATCGCCGTCGCGCCGGAGTGCGGTGACCGTCGCGTTAGAGTGCGGCGTCGGCTGCCAGCGTTCGATGTCGGCCGCGCCGGAGTGCGGTGACCGCCGCGTTAGAGCGCGGTGTCGGCTGCCAGCGTTCGATGTCGGCCGCGCCGGAGTGCGGTGGCCGCCGCGTTAGAGCGCGGTGACCGCCGCCGCCGTTACGGTCCGGACGGCCTGCTCGAGCGTGCCGTCGAACACGGCGCCTGCGGCGTTCTTGTGGCCGCCGCCGCCCAGGCCCACGGCGACCTGGTTGACGTCGGTTTCGGGCCGGGACCGCATGCTGATCTGGACCGTGCCGTCACGGGCTTCCACGAAGATGATCCCGATTTCGGTACCGGCGATGGTCATGGTGACGTCCACGAACCCGCTCGTATCCGAAGACAGCGCGCCGGTTTCCTCGATCATGGACCGCGTTACGGTCAGCCAGGCGACGCGGCCGCATCCGCTGAACTGAATACCGGAAAGCGCGCGTCCCATGAGCCGGGTGCGCGCGCCCGTGTTGTTGTTGTAGATCTGGTCGTAGACCCTGGACGGGTCGACGCCCCTTGAAAGGAGCCTGGCCGCGATAACATGGGCGCACGGCGCGCTCCGGGCGAAACGGAAGGAAACGGTGTCGGTGAGGATGCCCGTGTACAGCGCGTCCGCCGCCCTCGAGGAAAGGGGCGCGCCTAACGACTCGATCAGATCGTAGACGAGCTCGGCCGCTGAAGACGCCTTCGTTTCGATGACCGAAAAGGGCGTGATCAGTTCATTGTAGGGATGGTGGTCGATCACGATCTTGACCGCCGCCGATTCCTCCAGCGGTCTCCGCAGCCGCCCCAGCCTGTCCCAGCTGTTGGCGTCCACGATGACGGCCACGTCCGCGTCTCCCAGGCGCGCGATATCCGCGTCCGAGGCGGGCGCGAGGATTTCCCCGTCCGGGTCAAGCCACGTATAGGCGCCGGGGATGGCGTCGTTCATGGCGACAACGGCGTCCTTCCCCAGCGCCTTGAGACATTCGTAGACCCCCAGGGCCGAGCCGATCGAATCCCCGTCGGGATTGACGTGACTGGAGATTACGAAGGACTGGTTCGATTCGATGACTGCCTTGACTTCATCCCACATGGCCATCTTCCGTGGATCGGACCCGCCGCCGCGCGGCTCGTCTTGAATGGGCCCCGGACCGATGATCCGGGGCGCCGTCGCCCGGTGAAGAAACGCCGAAAATAACCTTCTGGCGCCCTTCATGTCAAGGCCTATTGTTGATCCGAAGCCGATAGGGAACGGGTTAAATCGTTGATAAATAAGCCTTTTAATTGACACGCCGCGGACCACCCGGTAGTATGCAGGGGTTACGTGGCAACGCACCGGTTATAGCGCCCTGCCGCCTTCCGGCCGAGTCCGGGCGGGTCCGGCCTTCCGGTCGAGTCCGGGCGGGTCCGGTCACCCCCACAGCCTCTCGTTCAGTACCTGCCCATGTCGAACGCGCTCGTCCTGTACATGAAAGCCCCGAGGCCCGGAACGGTGAAAACCCGGTTGACGCCGCGGGTTTCAGCCGGCGAAGCGGCGGAACTCTATCGCGCCTTCATCCTGGATACGCTCCATCTCGCGCAGGGGATCGCCGGCGCGTCCCTCTTCGTGGCCTGGACGCCGGAGGACGGACTGGCGGAACTCCAGTCCGCCCTGGGCAATCCCAACGTGGAGTGGACCGGTCAGCGCGGCCGCGATCTGGGGGAACGGTTGTCGAACACTTTCGCGGCGTTCCTGGGGGATGAGTGGGACAAGATCGTCGTACTGGGAGGAGACAGCCCCCTGCTCCCCCCTGCTTACGTCGAAGAAGCTTTCGCGGCGCTCGACCGGCACGACGTCGTGCTCGGGCCCGCCGAGGACGGAGGCTACTACCTGATCGGCCTGGGCGGACGGGGTGTACGGGGCGGAACGGATGGGACGGACGGGCGGGACGGTACGAGCGGGACGGACGGCCTGGGCGGTACGAGCGGGACGGGCGGACGAGGCGGGACGGATGGGACGGACGGGCGGGACGGTACCGGCGGGACGGAACGCGGTGGGAAGGCCGCCGGCCGGTACGCCCGGCTGTTCGAGTCGATCCACTGGGGCACCGGCAGCGTGCTGCGGCAGACCCGGGCGGCGGTCCGGGCGTGCGGGTTCTCGTGCCACGAACTCCCGGACTGGCACGACGTGGACCGTCCCGCCGACCTGGACCGGGTCGCCAGCGAGATCCGGGCGTTGCGGGCCGGAGGCGATCGGTCGACGGGACGTTGCACGGAATCCGCGCTCGAGGCGGTGAACCGGAGAGGGAGGCCCGCGTGAGGCCGGGACGCGAAGACCTGAGGCCTATGCTCGCCCGGCTACCTTCCGTGGCCGCGATGCAACGCGATGCCCGCGTCAAGGTACTGCGGGTCCGGTACGAGGACCGGCGGATCGACGCCGCGATCAGGGATGTGCTGCGGGACGCGAGGGAGCGGATACGGTTCCGGCCCCGGAGTGCGGAAGGGGACGGGCTCGAGCCGGAAAGATTCTACGTACGCGTCGGCGCGCGGCTGGAGCGAGAGGCCCGCGCGGGGGACGGGGACCCGATCAACGGCTCAGGCATCCTCTTCCATCCGGCGGCGCGGGGCGGGTTCGCCGGGACGGCCGCGGGGAGGGCTTCGAGACTGGCGCTTTCGCACGCGGCCTTCGAGGAGGACGGGGACGGCCGCGCCTCCGGCCTCCTGCGTAAACTGACCGGCGCCGAAGACGCGCTCGTCTGCCGTTCCGTCGCCGCCGCCTTGCTCCTGGCGGTCCGGTCCCTCGCCGAGGGGGCGGAAGTCGTCTTCGGCCGGAACCAGTTGGGACTGATCGATGCGCCGTACGACGCGCGGCCCGTGGACCCGGTGTCGCTCTGCGGGCTCGCGGGCGCCAGGCTGGTAGAGACGGGCGCCACAAACAAGACCCGGCTGTCCGATTACCGGCGCGTCCTGGGCGCCCGGAGCGCGCTGATCGTCACGGCGCGCCCTTCCACCTGCGCCATTCAGGGTTTCACCGAAGAAGCCGCGCAGGAGGAAGTCGTCCGCGCCGGAGCGGAATCAGGCACCGCGGTGCTTCACCTGGCCGGCGACACGACGCTGCGCCCGGTCTCCTCCGCCCCGTTTCCGGCCGGGCGTTCCGTCGCGGAAGCCGTGCGGTACGGCACGCCGCTGATCATCGCGGCCGGCGGCGGCCTGATCGGCGGCCCTCCCTGCGGCCTGCTGATCGGAGAACGCGGGGCCATAGCGCGCATGAGAGGGCACGGCACGTGGCCGGCGGCACAGGCCTCCAGGCACGTGAAGGCGGGACTCGAAGCGCGGCTGGCGGAACTGGCCGGGGTTGAATGCGATCTCGCGCGCCATCCGGCAGGCCATATGCTGGCCCCTTCCAGGGAGGAAGTCGGCGACCGCGCCCGCCAGCTGCTCGATCGCCTGTCGGAAGACGGCCGTTTCCGCGCGGAATGCGCCGTGGTCGAAGGGCGGGCGTACCTCTCGGCCTACCGCCTCCCCGCCGAAGGCCTGCCCAGCTACGCCGTATCGATCCGCGCGCCGGGGGTCGGGTCCGAAGACCTGGCGGACCGCTGGTTTCGGGGAACCCCGCCGCTGCTGGTCCATTGCGGCCGGGACCGGGTCCGGATCGACATGCGGGGCGTGGAGAAAAACCGGATTCCCGACGTGGCGCGTATCGTGCGGACCGGATTATAACTAGCGGAAATAATAATACTTGTACGGGAACGGCGGGCCGGATATATTCGAAGCCGTACCACGGTAATTCGTAATCTTCTTCCTGGAACCGGTTTATCTTGCAATCTGAGCAAGTCGTAGCCGATGTGATTCACGTCGGCAAGCGGATGTACGACCGGGGCTACGTGGCCTCGAACGACGGGAACCTGAGCGTCCGGCTGTCCGATGACCGGTTGCTGATCACGATGACGGGGGTCAGCAAGGGGTTCCTGGATCCGGACAAGCTCGTCGTCGTCGATTATGACGGCACGGTGGTTTCCGGAAACCGCGCGCCGTCGTCAGAGATGAAAATGCACCTGATGGTTTACCGGGAGCGGCCGGACGTACACGCCGTGGCCCATGCCCATCCCCCGACGGCGACGGGGTTCGCGGTGGCCGGGGTGAACCTGCCCGACGACCTGCTGCCCGAAGTGATCGTCTCCCTGGGTTACGTACCCATAGCGCCGTACGGGACGCCGGGAACCATGGAACTGGTCGAATCGCTCAGGGGATACGTGCGGGAGTATGACGCGGTCCTGCTGGAAAACCACGGCGCGCTGACCCTGGGACCGGACATCGTCGCGGCGTATCACAAGATGGAAACCATGGAACACTGCGCGCGCATCGCCCTCGTGGCGCGCATGCTCGGCCAGGCCAACACCATAGACGCGGAGAACGTGGACAAGTTGCACCGCCTGTACGGGCGGCCGTGATCAACAGCCTGTACGGGCGGCCGTGATCAACAGCCTGTACGGGCGGTCGTGATCAACAGCCTGTACGGGCGGCCGTGATCAACAGCCTGTACGGGCGGCCGTGATCATCCGGCGGGATCGAAGGATTCCGGTGCGAGGAACTTACATGACGACGACGCGCAGGGAACTGGTCAACGAAATCAGCGAGACGCTGGGCCTGAAGAAGACGCAGATCTACCCCGTGATCGACGCGCTCTTCGAGATCATGCGGGAGAACCTGGTCGAGGGCAACCGGATCGAGATCAGGGGGTTCGGCGCGTTGGAAATCAGGAATACCCGCCCCAAGCCGGCGGCCCGCAATCCGCGCACCGGCTATACCATCGAGGTGCCGGCCCGGCGGAAAGCCAAGTTCAAGCCGGGGAAGATTCTCAAGGAAGCGCTGCGCGCCCAGCGGAAGCGGCGGGAATAGTCCGGCCTGGCCCGGTCGCGGCCGGCCAGCCTGCCCGCACCGCCCGAGGGACGGGAGCCGCCGGTCCGCCGGCCCGCCCAGCCCGCCCGCACCGCCCGAGGCGCTTTAAACCCGCGTATCCACGCCAATCAGCGAGACATGCCTCCCTACTACCCGGTCGGCAAGCTGCCCGCGGAAGACCTGGACCGCATCCTGCGCCGCTATGCGTCCGGTACGGATCCGAGACTGCTCGTGGGTCCGGGCATCGGCCGGGACGCGGCGGTCATCTCCTTCGGTTCCAGCGTGCTCGTGACGAAAACGGACCCCATCACCTTCGCCACCGAGGAGATCGGCTGGTACGCCGTCAACATCAACGCCAACGACGTGGCGGCCATGGGCGCGACGCCCCGGTGGTTCCTGACGACCATTCTGCTTCCGGAAGAAAAAACGGACGCCGTCCTGGTGGACCGCATATTCTCCGGCCTGTCCGACGCGTGCGCCGAACTCGGCGTCACCCTCTGCGGCGGCCATACCGAAATCACCCACGGACTGGACCGGCCGCTGCTCATCGGGCAGATGCTGGGGGAAGCGGCACCCGGCGGCTATGTCTCCGGTTCCGGCGCCAGGGAGGGCGACCGGATCCTGCTGACCAAGGGGTACGCCATCGAGGCGACGGCCCTGATCGCCATGGAAAAAGGGGACGAAGTCAGGGCCCGTTTCTCCGACGGATTCCTCGAGACGTGCCGCCGGTACCTCCGGGAGCCCGGCCTCAGCGTGGTGCGGGAAGCCCGCATCGCCATGGAAACCGGCGGGGTACGCGCCATGCATGACCCGACGGAGGGCGGAGTCGCTTCGGGACTCCGGGAAATCGCCGTCGCATCCGGGGTCGGCATGCTCATCGAGGAGGACCGGCTGCCCCTGCTGCCCGAACCGGAGGCTTTGTGCTCGTTCTACGGCCTGGACCCCCTCGGCGTCATCGCGTCGGGCGCCCTGCTCATCGTGGTCGACGCCGACCGCGCGGCGCCCGTGGCCGCCCGTCTCTCCGAAGCCGGCATCCCGGTCTCCGATATCGGGTCCGTACGGCCTCCCGGGTTCGGAATCCGGATCAGGAGGAAGGGGTCGACCGTCGATCTCCCGGCCTTCGACCGGGATGAAATCGGCAAGGTATTCGAAGCGTCGTGACGGCGTGCCGGACCGGGAAAAACACTTGCATGGAGCCCCCCGGAAGATTAGATTTGGGCAACTAAAACCGGAATTGACGCGTGCGGCCGGGGGTCGTTGTTCGGCCCGGTCCTTGAACCATCTTCGCATTCCTTCAGGAGAGAATCATGGAAAAAGTGATGGAAATCATCGTTTTCCTGATGAAGCACATGCAGGATGAAAAAGGCCGCTTCAACGACATAGCCGACGTTTCCCAGACGCTGGTCGGCCACGGCTATACCCAGCAGGAGGTCAACACGGCCTTCGCCTGGCTGTTCGACCGCCTCCAGGCCCAGGCGGAAGTCATGGTCGATCCGACCAAGCCGCTCCAGCCCAAACCCAACCGTATTCTGCACGCCGTGGAACAGCTGATGATCCAGCCGGACGCGTACGGCTACCTGCTGGAACTCCGCGAACTGGGGCTGATCGACGATATGCAGACCGAACTGATCATCGAACGGGCCATGCTGACGGGCGCCCGTTCCGTCACCCGGGAAGACATCAAAACCATTGCCGCCCCGATCCTGCTCGAATCGGAATCCGGCCAGGTCATGATCTGGTTGCCCGACGACCTCGAAGAAGGCATTATCGGGAACTGAGTCCGCCCTCCTTCATCCCCAGCGCTACAGGACTCGAACATGTCCAAATCACTCGTAATCGTGGAATCGCCGGCCAAGGCGCGCACGATCAAGAAATACCTGGGCAAGGGTTTCCAGATCATGGCGTCCGTGGGCCACGTCCGGGACCTGCCGCCCAAGAGCCTGGGCGTCGACGTCCAGAACGGTTTCCAGCCCGAGTACGTCACGATACCGGGCAAGGAAAAGGTCGTGAAGGAGTTGCGCGGCGCGGCACGGTCGGCCGATCAGATCTTCCTCGCGACGGACCCCGACCGGGAAGGCGAAGCCATAGCCTGGCACGTGGCCAGCCAGCTGGGCAACAGCAAGAAAGAGGTGGGGCGGGTGCTCTTCCACGAGATCACCCCCCAGGCGGTGCGGACGGCCATCGACAAGCCCGTGCCCATCGACATGCAGAAAGTCAATGCCCAGCAGGCGCGCCGCGTCATGGACCGTCTCGTCGGGTACCAGGTCAGCCCCTTTCTCTGGAAGACGATCACGGGCGGCCTGAGCGCGGGCCGGGTTCAGTCGGTGGCGCTGCGGCTGATCTGCGAACGGGAAGCCGAGATCGAAAAGTTCAAAGTCGAGGAGTACTGGTCCGTAACGGCCCACCTCCGGACGGAACGGGACGACGTGTTCCCGGCGAAACTGATCCGCGTGGACGGGGAGAAGCTCCACCTTCCCGACGAGCGGGCGGCCCGTGACGTGATCGGGGACCTGGACGGCCAGTCCTTCGGGATCGAGGGCATCACCCGGAAGCGCACGCAGCGCAATCCATATCCCCCCTTCATCACCAGCACCCTGCAGCAGGACGCGGCCAGGCGCCTCCGGTTCACTACCCAGAAGACCATGATGATCGCCCAGCAGCTTTACGAAGGCATCGATCTGGGTGACGAGGGGACCATCGGGCTGATCACCTACATGAGGACGGACTCGACCCGGATCGTGGATGAAGCGGTCGCGGCCGTCCGGGACCTGATCGCCCGGGTTTACGGCGACGAGTACGTACCCGCCAAACCCCGGCGGTTCAAGACCAAGCCGGGCGTCCAGGACGCCCACGAGGCGATCCGGCCCACGGCGGCGGACCGCAGCCCGGAGAAGATGAAACCCTTCCTGACGTCGGACCAGTACAGGCTGTACGAGCTGATCTGGCTGCGCTTCGTGGCTTCCCAGATGAAGCCGGCCCGTTTCGACGTGACCACCGTGGACATCCGTTCCGGGAAGTACGCCTTTCGCGCCACGGGCACCGTGCCGACCTTCGCGGGATTCCTGAAGGCCTACGAGGAACCGGTCGACGAAGACGCCGAACAGAAGGATGACGAGAAATCCCTGCCCGCCTTGCGCGAGGACGAAAGACTCGCGCTGGAGAAACTCGAACCCAGGCAGCATTTCACCCAGCCCCCGCCTCGGTACTCGGAGGCGAGCCTCGTCAAGGAACTCGAGGTCAGGCAGATCGGCCGGCCCAGCACGTATGCCCAGATCATCAGCACGCTGCGCATGCGAAAGTACGCGTCCATGAAACAGGGCCGGTTCACGCCGACGGACCTGGGCCTGGCCGTGAACCGGATCCTCGTCCTGGCCTTCCCGGACCTGTTCAACGTCAGCTTCACGGCCAGGATGGAAGACGCGCTGGACCGTATTGAAACGGGCGAGCTGGAATGGACCGGCACGCTGGTGGATTTCTACGAGCCCTTCAGTGAGCGGCTGCAGTCCGTGAACGCCCAGCGATCGGAGCTGAAGAGCACGTTGACGGAGGAAACGGACGAGACCTGCGAGAAGTGCGGCAAGCCCATGGTCATCAGGTGGGGCCGCAACGGCCGGTTCATGGCCTGCGGCGGATTTCCCGCCTGCAGGAACACCCGGCCGATGAACGACGATGGGAACCCCGCCGTGAAATCGGACGAGGTATGCGGGAAATGCGGCGAGAAAATGATCTTGAAGACCGGCCGGTACGGTCCGTTCCTGGCTTGCAGCGGTTATCCCCGCTGCCGGGAGACGCGGCCGGTCAACGTCGGAGTCAACTGTCCGGAAGAAGGTTGCAACGGATTCCTGACGGCGCGCCGGTCGCAGAAGGGCCGCAATTTCTACGGTTGCAGCAACTACCCCACGTGCCGTTTCGTGGTGTGGGATAAACCGGTCGACCGCCGCTGTCCCCGCTGCGAATATCCCCTCATGGTCGAGAAACAGGAACGGTCCGGCCGCACGGCGCTGCAGTGTCCTTCCTGCAAGCATCGCGTCCGGTCCACCGAGCCGCAGCCCGCCGGTACCGGCCAGGCGGGCCATGCGGACCAGGCGGGCCATGCGGACCAGGCGGGCCAGACGCTCCAGGAGGCCTGACCGATCATGGAGAAACTGGTCGGCGAATTCCTCGATCATCTCGAGATCGAGCGAAACTACTCCAGGCACACCCGGTCGGCCTATGCCGGCGACCTGGGCCAGTTCCTGTCCTTCCTCTCCGAACACGGCGGCGCCGGCCCGCCGGATCCGGATTCCATCGACAAGTCCGTGGTCCGGGCTTTCCTCCACTACCTGCACCGTGAAGGCTTCAGCAGGCGGACCATCGCGCGCCGTTTCGCGGCCGTGCGGTCCTTCTTCCACTTCCTATGCCGGGAAGGGGTCGTTTCCTCCAACCCGTGCGTCTATCTGACCACGCCGAAATGGGACCGTCACCTGCCCCGGTTCCTGGACCGGAACCAGGTGGAAGCGCTGCTCGGCCAGCCCGACCGCCGCGAGGTGCTCGGAATGCGGGACGCGGTCATCCTGGAGTTGCTCTACGGGGCGGGCATGCGGCTGTCGGAGCTCGTCGGACTCGACGTCGGCGCGATCGACCTGGCCGATGAACGGGTCCGGCTGATCGGGAAAGGGGACAAGGAACGCATCGTGCCCCTGGGCGGACAGGCCCTGGCCGCGCTGGCATCCTACCTGGAAGCCCGTCCCCTGCTGATCAGAACGGAGCGGGAGGATACGGCCGCGCTGCTGTTGAATCAACATGGCCGCAAGCTGACGGGCCGCGGGGTCCAGTACATTCTGGGGAGATACGGCTTGAAGATAAGCCAGCGGGGATTGACACCCCACGTGCTCCGCCATACGACCGCCACGCATCTGCTCGATGCGGGGGCGGATCTGCTGGCCGTCAAGGAACTGCTCGGCCACGAACGGCTTTCGACCACGCAGGTCTATACCCACGTCGCCCTCGACCGCCTCAAGAAAATGTACGAAGAGGCGCATCCCCGCGCCTGATCTATGAACGGGAAGCCGGCCATTTTCACTCAGATGCTTCCAGTCCGCCTGGTCCGCATGGTCCGCATGGTCAGCACGGTCCGCATGGTCCGCATGGCCAGCATGATCCGCATGGCCAGCATGGTCCGCATAGCCAGCACGGCCCGCATGACCCGCATGGTCAGCACGGCCGTCCTGGTCACCATGGCCGTCATGGCGGTCATGGCCGTCCTGTCCTGCGCCCGCGAAGGGATGCCGCCCGGCGGGCCGCGCGACCGTATTCCGCCCTGGGTGGTGGAAACCGATCCGCCGACGGGCTCGACCCACGTGCCGCTGGACGTTTCCCCGACGCTGACCTTCAGCGAACGCATCCAGCCCCGGTCCATCGAGGGCAACCTCTTCATCGCGCCGATCGTGGAGTTCGAAGCCGAAGCGAGCTGGCGCGGCACCAGGATCACGATCCGGTTCGAGGAGCCCCTGCAGGGCGAAAGAACCTATATCATCACGGTGGGAACCGGCTTCCGGGACATGCGGGGGAACCGCATGGATTCCACTTTTGTATACGCGCTGGCGACCGGCCCGACCATCGAGCAGGGAGAGGTCGGCGGCCTGGCTGTCCATGACGGCCTTCCCGCCAGGAACGCTTACGTCTGGGGCTACAATCTCACCGAAAAGCCCGATCCGGACCCGGCCGGCACGACCCCGGACTACCTGACCCAGGCCGGCCGGGACGGCACCTTCACGTTTAACCATCTCTCGGCCGACCGTTACCGGTTCTTCACCTTCCTGGACCAGGGCAGAGACCGTCTCTACGACGCGGGACTGGACCCTGTCGGCGTGCCCGCCCGGGACGTCGTCCTGTCGGAGGAGGTCATGTCGGACGGGCCCATGTGGTTCCGCATGGCCGTGAACGACACCGCCTTCATGCAGGTGTCCTCGGCCCGGCCCACCCACAGGCGTGAACTGAGTGTCTACCTGAGCGAGGCGCCCGGCGGGGACCGTGTCGGGGACCTCGGCGCCTATGTCATCACCGGCGTGGAGGAGGGGGAGCGCCTCGGGGTCACGGCGGCGTACCAGGACCCGGCGGACCCTGCGACGATCGTGCTGAGCACGGAGCCCCAGGTCCAGGACCGCGCCTATCTCCTGACCGTGAGCGGACTGGAGAACACCTGGGCGGAACCGATCGACTCGACGGAGAACACCGCCGAGTTCACCGGGTCGTCCATCGAGAACCCGCCTGCGCCGAGACTCCTGGACGTCCAGCCGGGCAACCGTTCGCGGGACGTCCCGCAGTCTGTCGAGCTCCGGTTCTCCTTCAGCGTACCCGTTACCATGGAGGAAGGGGCCGTGGTGCTTATGGACTCCACGGGCCGCGAGGTCGGGGGTGACCTTCGATGGATCGCCTCCACGGTCGCCGCGATGCGGCCGGACACCCTGCTTCAGCCGACCGCCGAGTACGAGATCCTCGTACTGGCCGGCCTGGTCGAGAGCGGGTACGGCCTGCCGCTGCAGGCCACGGGCGACCGTCCCGATACGCTTTCGTACGCCTTTACCACCATCGATCCCGCGACGTACGGTTCGCTGTCTGGACAATTCGAGGACGAAGACCCGGCGGGGACAGGGGCGGTGGGCATCTCCCTTTACAAGGTGCGGGAATCGGAGGCTTCATCGGAAACCGAACTGTCCGGACCGGGCGATTTTCGGTTTGACAATATCCTGCCTGGCCGGTATATCCTGCAAGCCTATCGCGACGCGAACGGAAACGGAAGGTATGACTTCGGCACGGCCTTTCCTTTCGATCCCGCCGAGCGGTCCATGGTCCATCCCGACACCCTGGAAATCCGATCGGGATGGGAGACGGAAGAGGTCATGCTGCGGCTGAACCGCTAGGACGGCCTTGCGCTCATGGAGTGACGCCTTGAACCCGGGAAGCACCGTCATGAATCCGCAAAAAGCGGCGGACGAACTGAAGAAGCGGGGCATCGTGACCGTCGAAGGCGTATTCTCGGCGGAAGAGATGCGTACGTTCCGGGGGCTCCTGGACCGGACCATCGCGGAAGCGGGCCGCGTCGAGGAGTACAAGGGACGGCCGACCGACAAGCTCCTCGGGAAATCGAAGGATACGGTCTGGTTGCTCTGGGAACTCTATGCCGTGTGCGAAGGCGGACTCCGGTTCTCCCGCCATCCCGCCATCGTGAGCGTGCTGGAGCGCGCGCTGGGGGAACCGGTGCGGCACGCGAGCATCGGCACCATGTTCGACAAGGTGGCCGGCGGCGACGCCGAGATCGGCTGGCACCAGGACACCTTCTTCATCGTCGATCCACCGAAGGGAAGGGAAGTCGACCTGACGGGCTTCTGGACCCAGTTCGGCCACGTCCACGTGCGCCCGGCCGATATCGAATGGAAGGAAGACTACTTCCGCAAGACCGTCATCGTCCGCATCAACGTGGACCCGCAGACCATCGAGAACGGCGCCATGAAGGTCCTCCCAGGCTCCTATCTCGAAGGGCCCCTCGAACTTGCAGCCAGCCAGGATGGATCGGACGGCCAGGGCGGCCAGGACGGCCAGGGCGGCCAGGGCGGACTCGCGGCCTACGTCGCCGCCCACGAGCACGAGGCCGTCGACTGCACCGCGGGCGAGGGAAGCGTCACCTTCTACTATCCCACCATGCTTCACAGCTCGGAGGTCAGCAAGGCGCCGCCGGGCGTGCACCGGCGCGCCGCCGCGCACCGGGTCCGGGCCGAGAGCCTGGAAATACCGGGATGGGAATGGCCCGCCGACTGGCCCGAAGGCGTGGAACGGATCCGGCCGGAATCCGGTTTCGACCTGGACCCCTTCTCCTGACCCCTGCCGCCGCTTAAGCGCCTTCTCCCTGAACCTACCTGCGCCGCGAGCCTTCTCCGGGTTCCCCGATGTACAGGGTGGCGAAGGACGGCGCGAACCCGCTCCACCGCCGGTCGCCGTACCGGTTCTCCTCGATGCCCTTGACCCACGGCTTGCTCAGGGTCGCGTTGACCATGTTGTGCAGGAACACGCCCGCGGCCTCCTCGGCCAGGATCACCTCGGCGTCCTGGTACATGGCCACCCGCTTCCCGTCGTCGAACTCCCGAGCGGCCGCATCCACCAGGCGGTCGAATCCGTCGTGCTTCCAGTCCTGCCGGCCCGATCCCGCGGGCTGGGAGCGCCAGGGCACGGCGATCATGTCGCTGGGGTCCGGATAGTCCATGTTGAACCAGAGGAACCCCCACGGGATCTCGTGGTCGCGCATGTAGGCGTTGAAGGCGTTGGTGGACTGCTGCCGCAGGCTGATCTCGATGTCCAGGTGATCCGCGAACATCTGCTGCATGGCGACCACCACGTTCCATTCGTCGGGCGTGGGCGGCTGGCCCCGTACCCAGAGCTCGAGCGGGGGAAGCCCCTTGCCGCCGGGATAGCCGGCCTGCGCCAACCGTTGCCGGGCCAGTTCGGGATCGAAGGCCTGGTACTTGCGGATCCGGTCCGCCTGGTAGCCGGGAAAGCCCTTCGGCAGCATGCCGTAGGCGGGCGTTGCGCCGCCGCCGAGCACGACGTTGCAGATGGACTCCCGGTCGACGGCGTGGGCGAGGGCCTGACGCAGCCGGATGTTGTCGAAGGGCGGCTCGCCGGTCCTGAAGATCGTGTAGTACGTCCCGAAATTGGGATAGGTGATCAGTTCGCGGCTCAGGACGGGGTCCATGCGCGCGTGGTGATAGTCGGGGCCGAGGACGGCGATCCGGTCGAACTCGCCGTTTTCGTAGGCAGGCAGCCCGCGCCAGCCCGGCAGGATGAAGGTGAACTCGATGCGCTCGAGATATCCCTTCCACGGTCCGTTGTAATGGGGATTCAGCGCGTAGGTCATGCCGACGCTCTTGTCCCACGACGCGAGGCGCCAGGTGGAATTGGATACGCAGTACTCCGGTTCGGACCACCGTATCCCGTATTTCTCCACCTGCCAGCGGGGCGCCGGCACGGAGGTGAAGAAGGTCAGGATGTAGGGGAAGTAGGAGCAGGGCTCTTCGGTTTCGATCACCAGCGTGCGGTCGTCCACCGCCCGGACGCCCACGGTCGACGGGTCGCTCGTCTGTCCCGAGTTGAAGGCCCGGGCGCCCTTGATCGGGTAGTAGAAGTAGGCGAAGATGTTTGCGCTGGCGGGGTCGAGCAGCCGGCGGAAGGACCACTCGAAATCGTGGGCGGTCACCGGCCGGCCGTCGCTCCACTTCGCGCCCTGCCGGATCTTGAAGGTCCAGGTCACGTGGTCGTCCGCCACGGACCAGGCCTCGGCCGCCGCGCCCCGGATCTCCATGTCTTCGTCGAAGACCAGGAGGGATTCGAAGAGGAAGGCGTTGAACTGGGCGTCGAAGAGGGAGATGCCCACGTCCAGGGTGGACGGTTCCAGCATGGTCAGCCGGATGTACTGCTCGCCCGGCGGAGCGGCGTCCGCCGGCAGTTCCCGGCCGAGCGAGTTGACGCGCGAGACCTGCGTTCCGGCGCCGGACCCGTCATCCGGAGATCCGCAGGCCGCCGCGAAAAACGCGGCCGCGCCGACCATGGCGTGTACCCATCGTCCCATCGAGCCCTCTCGATTACCGCGCGCCGCGACGCCGTGCGCCGCCTGCGGGCCAGGCCCTCTCGATTACCGCGCGCCGCGACGCCGTGCGCCGCCTGCGGGCCAGGCGGTCATTCTTCGGCGAAGGCGGCGTCGAAGGCTACGTCCGATGGCGGGAAATCCACGCCCTTCGTGAAGGCGCAGGCTTCCTCGGCGCCGTGCTCGCGGTCCATGCCGCTGTCCTCCCACTCGATGGACAGGGGGCCCGTGTAACCGATCTCGTTGAGGGCGCGGATGATCTCCTCGAAATCAATGCTGCCGCGGCCGAGGGAACGGAAATCCCAGAACCGGTCGGGATGGCCGAAGTTGACGTGTCCGCCGAACACGCCGGCCCGGGTCGGCCGCTCGGACCACCAGACGTCCTTCATGTGCACGTGGTAGATGCGGTCGCGGAAGGCCCGGATGAATTCCACGTAGTCCACGCCCTGGTAGCCGAAGTGGCTGGGATCGTAGTTGAAGCCGAAGGCCTCGCGATTGCCCAGGGCGTCCAGCGCGCGCCCGGCCGAGGAGAGGTCGAAGGCGATTTCCGTGGGATGCACCTCCAGCCCGTACTTCACGCCCACCTCGTCGAACACGTCCAGGATGGGATTCCAGCGCGCCGCGAAATCATCGAAACCGGCGTCGATGGACGACGGGTCCACGGGCGGGAAGGAATAGAGCAGGTGCCAGATGGACGAACCGGTGAATCCGTTGACCACGCCGAGGCCCATGTTGGCGGCCGCCCGGGCGGTCAGCTTCATCTCTTCGGCCGCGCGCCGGCGCACGCCTTCGGGATCGCCGTCTCCCCAGACGTGCGGCGGGAGAATCGCTTCGTGGCGGGCGTCGATCAGGTCGCAGACCGCCTGCCCGGCGAGGTGGTTGCTGATGGAGAAGATCCGCAGGCCGTGCTTGTCGAGCAGCGCGTGTCGGTCTTCGCAGTACGCCTTGCTCTCGGCGCCCTGCCGCACGTCGAAATGATCCCCCCAGCAGGCCAGCTCAAGGCCGTCGAAACCCCAGCTCGCCGCCTTCCCGGCGAGGGTGTCCAGCGTGAGGTCCGCCCACTGGCCGGTGAATAGCGTTACGGGACGGGACATGGTTGCTTGCTCCTTTCGGTTTCATGGTCGGCATGTACGGCGCGGCAGCCGCCGGTTGGCGACGGACGCCCCGCGCCGGTATCGCGTCCACGGGCCGGAGGCCTACAGGTCGGCGATCCTGACCCAGGAACCGTTTTCGGCCGACAGCGAGACGGCTTCCAGCACGGCCTGGTCCCGGACCCCCTCGTCGAAATCCGGATGGAGGTTGTCGTCGGCGCCGGCGACGGCCTGCATGAGGTCGTACACCTCGTGGATGAAGGTGTGTTCCCAGCCGATGATATGGCCCGGCGGCCACCACCGTTCCATGTAGGGATGGACGCCCTCGGTCACGAGGATGTCCCGGAAGCCCTGCACGTGGTCTTCGTCTTCCCGGTTGTAGTACTGCAGTTCGTTCATCTTCTCCAGGTTGAAGGCGATGGACCCCTTGCTGCCGTTGATCTCGAACCGGTTGCCGTTCCGCCTGCCGCCGGCGAACCGCGTGGCCTCGAAGGAACCCACGGCGCCGTTCTCGAACCGGGCCAGGGCCAGGGTCGTGTCGTCCACGGTCACCGGTCCCGTCCGCGTGGAACCGGCGGCGCTCGCGCCCAGGGCCGAGTCGATCTCGTCGACGATGGGACGTTCCCTGATGAAGGTCTCCTGCATGCCGGTCACCTCGGTGATCTCGCCGATGAGATACCGGGCCAGGTCGATGATATGGGCGTTCAGGTCGCCGTGGGGACCCGAACCGGCCTTCTCCTTCTGCAGCCGCCAGACCAGGGGGAAGTCGGGGTCCATGATCCAGTCCTGCAGATACACGGCGCGCCAGTGGTATACCTGGCCGATGCGCCCCTCTTCGATGAGCCGCCTCGCCAGGGCGACGGCGGGCACCCGGCGGTAGTTGTAGGCCACCATGCTCTTCACGCCCGCCCGGTTCACGGCGTCGGCCATGGCACGGGCTTCCGCGAGACTGTTGGCCAGCGGCTTCTCGCAGAAGACGTGCTTGCCCGCTTCCGCGGCGGCGATGGCGATCTCCGCGTGGCTGTCGCCCGGCGTCGAGACGTCGACGAGATCGATGTCGTCCCGGGCAATCAGCCGCTTCCAGTCGGTCTCGTATCCTTCCCAGCCGAACTCGGCGGCCGCGCCTTTCACGTTCTCCTCGTTCCGTCCGCAAATGGCCTTCATGACCGGCACGCCGGCCGCGTCCGGAAAGAAGAAGGACATGTCCTTGAAGGCGTGGCTGTGCGCCTTGCCCATGAACGAATAACCCACCAGGCCCACGTTGATGTTCCGTGCCATGCATTGCTCCTTTCTCTGTCTCCCGGACCGCCTGGTCCGTCAGGACCGCTTGGCCCGTCAGGACCGCCCGCGCTCGTCAGACCATCGCGCACCCGGCGCGCGTGCCTTCCTGCCATTCGCCGCCGGGCAATCCCGATCCGCCGCCGGGCAATCCCGTCAGGACGCCAGCTTTTCCTCCACGTAATCCTTCAGTTCGCCTATGGCCACCCGGTCCTGCGCCATGGTGTCCCGGTCGCGGACCGTCACCGCCTGGTCGTCGATCGTCTGGAAGTCGACCGTGACGCAGAGCGGCGTGCCGATTTCGTCCTGGCGCCGGTAGAGCTTGCCGATGGCGCCCGTGTCGTCGTACACCGTGCGTATCCTGCCTCCCGTCTGCAGCGACGCGCGGATGTCCCGGGCCGTTTCGACGAGCCGGTCGTCGGTCCGCTTCAGGGGGAAGACCGCCACCTTGACCGGGGCCAGGTGGGGCCTGAGCCGCAACACCGTCCGGTAGTGGTCGCCGATGACCTTCTGCGACAGGTTCCGCAGCGTCTTGCCTTCCTTGATCCGGTCGGCGCCCGGCATGGCCAGGAGCGCGTCGATCCGGGGCATGCTTTCGGGCAGTCCGCCGGCCGCGTTCTCCCCGAAGGAGAGCAGGGCGTCCCGCATCTCCGCCGGCATCTTGACGTTCTTCGCGACGGACGCGTTGAAAGCTTCCAGTCCGCCCTTGATTCCGGCAATCCTGTCCTCCGGCGGGGCCTTGACCATGGGTTCGTCATAGGCTTCGCTGAGCACGGCCAGCAGGCAGCGTCCGACTCCCGCCGACGGCTCGACCACGAAGGGGATCACGTGGCGGTTCGCCTGCGGATCGAAGTAGGAAAGCCGCGTCGTGCTGGACGGGTTCTCCGCCACGTCCGCCGTGAGGTCGTACTGCTCCTGGTACCGCGTGTGCGAGCCCAGGTCGAAGTCCGTCCGGCTGGCGATGCCCTCCAGTTCCTCGTAGCCGAGGCTGGGATACCCGTACATGAGGTCGTAGGTCTTCTTGGAGTAGTGGGCGAGATCCTCCCGCGGCACGTCAAGGATCCGGATGGCCTCGCGGGGCACGCCGATGTGTTCCCACCAGGCGAGCCGGTCTTCCAGCCAGCGGTCCTGCCATTCGTCTTCCGTGCCGGGATGGACGAAGAACTCGATCTCCAGCATGTCGAATTCGCGGACGCGGAACAGGAAGTTGCGTGGATTGATCTCGTTGCGGAAGCCCTTGCCCACCTGCGCGATGCCGAAGGGCAGCTTGCGCGCCGTGGTGGTCAGCACGTTGTTGAAATTGACGAAAATGCCCTGGGCCGTTTCGGGACGCAGGTACGCGTAGGCGTCTTCTTCCGATACCGGGCCCACCCGGGTCTTGAACATGAGGTTGAAGGGCCGCGGCTCGGTCAGGTCCGTGGACCCGCACGCGGGGCAGCGCGTCACCGCCTGGTCGGCGCGCCACCGGCCCTGGCACTTGCGGCAGTCCACCAGGGGATCGACGAAGGTCTCCTCGTGACCCGAATACTTCCAGGTCAGCGGATTCATCAGGATGGCGCTGTCGAGCCCCTCCATGTCATCCCGCTCGTAGACGTTTCTGCGCCACCAGGAATCCACGATGTTGTTCTTCAGCTCGACGCCCACCGGACCGTAGTCGTACAGTCCCTGCAACCCGCCGTAGATTTCCGAGCCGGGGTAGATGATGCCGCGGCGTTTGCAGAGCGAGACGAGCTGTTCCAGGGAGACGGCGGGCACCGCGGTCCTTTCCGGTTTGAATAAAGGGGAAACGGCAGGCAGCGTGGCCATTCGGCACGCGGCGGATAACTCGTTCAGCATAACGCAAACCCGGAGGAGTGTCAACCTTTTCGGACCCGGCGGCGCCGAAAATATAGATTGACAGGAACGGGGGTCAGGCGCATTGATACATTGCTTTTTTTCGGTGTCTCGCCGACGATTCAGACCAAAGGGCAAACCCCGGCAGGACGATGAGCGCGACGACCATATCCCATGACGGTTTCGGCGCGGTGGCCGGCGATTTCCAGGGCCGGCCGGCCGTGCTTCACTACGGGGACGCAGCCGCCGAATACCGCGCGGTCCGGACCGCCGCCGGAGTGTGCGACCTGTCCGGCCGCGGCAAGCTGCGCATGACGGGCGCGGACCGGCAGCGCTTCCTGCACCGCGTGGTGACCAACGACGTGGAGCAGCTCGCCCCCGGCGAGGGCGTCTATGCCTGCATGCTGACGCCCCAGGGGAAGATCATCTCGGACATGACGGTCTACGTCCGCGAAGGGGACCTGCTCATCGACGTGGAACCGGGGATGGCGGACGTGCTGCGGGAGACGCTCGACCGGTACGCCCTCATGGACGACGTCGAGATCGAGGACGTCACCGATCGATATGGACTGATCGGCGTGTACGGCAGGCGCGCGCACGACGGCCTCCGCGGCCTGGCCGGCCCGGCGGCGCCTGTGCCGCCCGTGCCGCCCTTGCCGATCGGCGGACTGGTCGAGTTCGAGTGGAACGGCAAGCCCGTGACCGTGGCGCGGTCCCGCCGAACGGGTGAAACGGACTACGACGTGTACGTCCCCGCGGAACGGGCGGACGAAGCCTGGAAAGCCTTGCTCGAAGGAGCCGGCGGCGCTTGCGTCCCAGTGGGTTACGAGACACTGGAGGTGTTGCGTGTGGAGGCGGGCATCCCCCGCTGCGCGGCGGAGCTGGACGACCGGATCATTCCCAACGAGGCGGTGAAGGACCGGGCGGTCAGTTTCACCAAGGGATGCTACATCGGGCAGGAGCCCGTCGTGATGATGGAACACCGGGGACGCCCCAACCGGATGCTCTCGGGCCTGGTTATCCAGGGGGAAACGCTGCCCGGACGAAACGCCGCGATCCAGCGCGACGGGAAGGACGCCGGCTGGATCACCACGGCGGTCCGCGGACGGGCGGTAGACGGGATCATCGCGCTGGGATTCGTCCGGCGGAGGTTCAGGGAGTCGGGCGGACCGTTGCACGTCGTGGTAGACGGCGGCCTGGCCGGCGCCGAGATCGTGGACCTGCCTTTCTACGACCCCGGTACTTAACGACAAAAGCGTCATTCCTTAAAAACAAAGGCGTCATTCCGGAAACCGCTGCTCATCCCATGTCGAACACCACTTTCTCCCTGCATTCCCCCCTGGACATGCATATCCACTTCCGCGAAGGCGAAATGCTCCGGTGCGTGGCGCCGCTGAGCGCGGAGACCTTCGCCGGCGGCGTGATCATGCCCAACCTGGTGCCTCCCGTGGACAATCCCGGCCGGCTGCGGCGGTACGAGGCGGAAATCAGGGAGGCCGTGGACGGCCACGCCTTCGAACCGTACATGACCCTGTTCATGCGGCCCTACGCCGAAAGCGAACTGGCCGCGATGAAGAACCGGATCATCGGCGTCAAGCTGTACCCCGAGGGCATCACCACCCACAGCGAAGGGGGGGTCGGCGACCTCCGCGACGTGGAGGGCACCCTGGCCCTGATGGAGGATATGGGGATCCGCCTGATGGTGCACGGTGAATCGGCGGATTTCGTGATGGACCGCGAGCGCGCGTTTCTCCCGGTCTACGAAGACCTCGCCGCCCGTTTCCCCCGGCTGGCCGTCGTTATGGAGCACATCACGACCCGGGAGGCCGCCGCGCTGCTGGACCGCCACGAGAACCTGTCCGCGACCGTCACCCTGCAGCACCTGCTGATCACCCTGGACGACGTGGCGGGCGGACTGCTCAATCCCCACCTCTTCTGCAAGCCCATCGCCAAGCGGCCGGAAGACCGCGACGCGCTCCTGGCGCTGGCCCTCGAAGCCCATCCCAGGCTGGTCTTCGGCAGCGATTCCGCGCCGCACCCGGTCGACCGGAAGGAGGCCGCCGGCTGCGCCGCGGGAGTCTTCACCGCCCCCATCGCCCTGCAGATGCTCGTCGGCCTCTTCGAAGAACACGGCGCGCTGGACCGGCTGCAGGCCTTCGTCTCGGACAACGCGAAGCGGATTTACGGCGTCGCGCCGCCCGAAAAAACCGTGGTATTCGAGAAATCCGGTTCGGTCATCCCCGGGAGCTACGGCGACGTCATCCCCATGTATGCGGGAAAAGAACTGGACTGGGCGGTGGCGGAGGTGCGATAAAGCGGCTCGTTGCAGTATAGCGGCTCGTTTGGCGAAAGTGCCGCAGTGGTGGATCGGAAAGGGATGCCGCGCGTCGGGCGCGGTGGCGGATGAGCCGCAGGCGCCGCGGGTGACGCCTGCAGGCCGGCCCCGGCGGACCGAGCGGACCAAGCGATCCCGGCGGACCGTGGGCGGCGTCCTACTCCACCCGGATCGCGTTCGAGATGATCCAGAGCCTCTGGCGCTCGCCGCGCAGCAGGGTGCCGCGCAGCTGGTAGACTTCTATGTGGTAGACGCCGGGACCGGGAGCCTCCACGAACAGTTCATGTCCTTCGGTCTCTATCAGGGGCACCTCGTCCCGGTAAAGCCGTATGCGCACCGGGCCCGATGACGGCGCGGTCACGTGCAGCCGTTCACCTTCCCGGAAACCGACGCTGGCCCCCATGGTCAATCTCTCCTCCCCCATGGTAAGCTCGAAGGAAAAACCGGGGGCCGGTTCGTACCCTTCCAGCACCACGTAGCAGCTTCCGCGGCGGATCGCGTCCACCAGGAGCGCTTCGTCGGCCCCGGCGTCGCCGGTCAGTTCCGAACCGGTGACCACGTAGGTCCGGATCAGTCCGAACATGCGTTCATAGCCGGGGAAGGCCAGGTGGCGCTCTCCCCATAGCGGAATGCGCGCGTGGGCGTCCAGGCTGCCGATCACGGTTACGGGCTGGCGCCGCGCCCGGTGCATCCAGAGGCGGATGGCTTCATCGGGACGGTCGATGAGGCTGTTCAAGGCCTCGTCGGGGAGGAAAGGCAGGAAAACCAGGGCCCGCAGCAGTTCAAGCACACTGTCGTCGCGCCAGTCGCTGTTCGCGTTGAGCAGTTCCAGGCCGTCCATCTTCTCAACGGTCCAGTCGGTCCAGGGCCGTCTGCCCGTGGGATGGGCCGCGATGGAGACTCCGCCCGCCTCCGAAATCTCGTCGATCAGCGCGGGCAGGCCCAGCGGTCCATGTTGATCCACGTCCCTGCCCACACCGAGAGCCAGCAGGTGTCCCGCGCTGGTATTGACTTCCTCGCCGACCATCAGCAACATCCCGTCATAATACCCCTGGTGGCCGTCGATCCGGGCCTGTATGGTATCGTGGTCGGTCAGAATGAGGAAATCCGGTCCCGCGGTCTGTCCCGCCCGGACGATATCCGCCACCGTGCCCCCGCCGTCGGAGTAGGTGGAATGGATGTGTATGGCGCCCGCGTAGCGCGCGCCGAGACCCGGTCCGGGGGACGCCGCGGCCCCGGCGTCGGGCAACGGGGCGGGGCGGGGAGATTCGGACCGCATGATCAGGTAGCCATCGACGAGCCAGGCCAGGACAACGGCCGCGGCGAGGACTTTGAACATGTTGCGTAGTTTCAGCATGACATCCCGCCTCGCCTTTCCCCTTCCGTGCTACGGGACGTGCATCCGGGACGGCGGGCTCGCCGCTTGACCGCCCCGGGGAGATGATCGATTCCCATCAGACGGCGCTCCAGAACGCGTGTTCCAGGTGCGTTACGCGGGGCGGATTCCGCGAGAGATCGATCCCGACGACATCGAACCTGCACGGCGTTTCGTGCCAGCTTCGTTCCTGCAGGAATCGACGGGCGGCCCGGACGATATGCCGCTGTTTACGCCCGTCCACCCAGGATTGGGGATCGCCGAACCGCCGGCCGGTACCGGCCTTGACCTCCACGAAGACGAGTTCGTCTCCGTCGCGCGTGACGAGGTCGATCTCGCACCGGGAGACGGGATCGCGGAAATTCCTGGCCAGTACGGCATGGCCCTTCCGGCGCAGGTAGGCTTCCGCGATGGACTCGCCGCGCGAACCGCGGGTATGGGTCGATTCTGTCATGGCGACTTTCTGGATCTGATCCATGGGATGACGCCGTATCGACAGGCCGTCGAAGCGAACAGGGCCGGCATCAGGCCGGGGCGAACAGGGCCGGCATCAGGCCGGGGCGAACAGGGCCGGCATCAGGCCGGGGCGAAATTGAACCTTTTGCGCAGGAAGGAACGGCGGTGCGCGGCCGATGGACCATGGGCCTCGAGCGCGGCCAGGTGCGCCGCCGTGCCGTACCCCTTGTGACGGGCGAAACCGTATTCGGGGAAGTCCGGGTCGCAGGCGATCATGATCCGGTCCCGGGTCACCTTCGCGATAATGGACGCGGCCGCGATGGATGGACTGCGCGCGTCACCGCCCACCACGGTGGTCTGGGGGCCCTTCCAGTCGATCGAGTCGATCCCGTCGACAAGCAGATGGCCGGGAGCCGGTAAAAGGGCTTCCACGGCTTCCTTCATGGCCAGGAGGTTCGCTCGGCGTATGTTCACGGCGTCGATCACGGCCGGGTCGGAACAGCCGACGCCGACCGCCGTGGCGATACCCCTTATCTCGTCGTAGAGCGCGTCCCGCTTCGAGTGAGAGAGGCGTTTCGAATCGTCCAGGCCCGGGATCACGGCATCATCCGGCAGCATCACGGCGGCCGCGATCACGGGGCCGGCCAGGGCGCCCCTCCCGGCTTCGTCGACACCGGCCGCGCGTCGCGCGCCGCGGCCGAGGAGGGATCGTTCATAGGCGGCCATGGCCCGGAGTCTCTCCCGCTCCGCGTCGGCCCCGGCCATGCTCAATTACGCCGCTCGGCGATCCGCGCGGCCTTCCCTTTCAGCTTCCTCAGGTAGTAGATCCGGGACTGCCTTACCTTGCCTTTGCGCAATACCTGGATTTTCCCGATCGACGGCGAATGCAGCGGAAAGATGCGCTCGACGCCGATGCCCTGTGAGATTTTACGGACCGTGACCGTTTCGCCGATGCCGTGGCCGGACCGCTGGATGACCACGCCCTGGAAGAGCTGTACGCGTTCCTTGTCGCCTTCGCGGACCCTGACCTCCACGCGGATGGTGTCTCCCGAGCGGAACTCGGGGAGGTCGGTCCGCAACCGGTCCTGTGTGATGGTGTCTAGTGCGTCCATGGCTGAAGCTTCCGTCCTTTCGAACGATCGCGGGCGTCTGCTACCCGGTCCCGTTCCGTTGAAGGGTTTTCAGAAAGTTCCTGTCCTCTCCGGTCAATTTCAACTTTTTCAGCAGTTCCGGCCGATGCCGGTAGGTTCTTCTGAGGGCGTCCTGCCGCTCCCATTTTTCGATGCGCTCATGATGCCCGGAAAGCAGGACCGGGGGCACGCGCCAGTCCCGGTACCGCTCCGGCCGCGTGTACACGGCGTTGCCGAGCAGGCCATCGTAGTGCGAATCCGTGACCGCCGAAGCCATCTCTCCCAGGACCCCGGGAAGGAGACGGATCACGGCGTCCGCGATCATCATGGCCGGGATCTCGCCGCCGGTGACGACGAAATCGCCCACGGAGTATTCTTCGGCGCCCAGGCCCGTGGCCACGCGTTCGTCGACCCCCTTGTAGTGCCCGCAGATGAGGACCAGCTGGCCCAGCTCCGCGAAGGCCCGCGCGGTATCCTGCACGAAGGGCCTGCCCCTGGCGGACAACAGCACGGTACGGGCCCGGGGGCCCTCGTCCGCCCGGGACGCCTCCACCGCTCCGTCCGCCCCGTCCGCCTCAACCGCCCCGTCCGCCTCAACCGCCTCGTCCGCCCCGTCCAGCTGTCGCCGGATATGCCTTACGCCCCGGAAAATGGGCTCCGGCTTGAGCACCATGCCCGGACTTCCTCCGTAGGCGTAGTCATCGATGGTCTTGTGGCGGTCTGCCGTGAACGCCCGCAGGTCGTGGATGAAGACGTCCACCAGGTCCCGGCTGCACGCCCGTCCCACGATACTCTCCCCGAAGGGTCCCGCGAATACGCCCGGGAAGGCCGTAAGTATGTCGATTCGCATGGTCCATCCCGCTACGAGATCAGTCCCGGTATCTTCCGTATGACGATCCGGGCGGCCCCGGGATCGAGTTCCACCACGAACTCCCGGACCGCCGGGATCATCGCTTCCCCGGACGGCGTGTCCACGACGAACACGTCGCTGGCGGGCATGGAAAGCACTTCACGGATGGTTCCGATCTCTTCTCCTTCGTCGGAAACGACCGTGCAGCCCTCGAGTTCGAAGACGTAGTACGCATCCCGCGGCAACGGGGCGACGGCTTCTCCCGGCACCTGGATGTACGCGCCGCGGAGGCGTTGGGCGTGTTCCGTCGTATCGATCCCGAGGAACTTCATCAGCCAGCCGTTCCCGTCCCGCCTGCACCGTTCGATCTCCAGCGACTCCCGGCCACCGTCCTTCCGTTCCACGCCGATGCGGTCCAGTTCCCCGAACCGGTCCGGTGCGTCCGACAGGCCTTCCACCCGCACGTAGCCCCTGAGCCCGTGGGGTTTGCGGATGAATCCGATATCGATCCAGTCAGCGCTCACTTGCACCCCGCCCCGGCCTGCCTGCATCGGTTACGCGCCGGTTCACCCAGCCTCTTCGGCTTCTTCGGTCTCCGCCGGCTCTATGCCGCGCCATTTCGCGATCGCGCCGCTCTTTACGAGAAGAGACCGCACCGTGTCGGTCGGCTGGGCGCCGCGGTTGAGCCAATCGACGGCCTTGTCCACGTCCATCTCCAGCTGTTCGGGCGAGATGGGGTTGTAATAGCCCAGGCTCTCGATGTACTTCCCGCCCTGGCGCGTCCGGTTGTCCGCCACGACGATCCGGTAGAAGGGTCTTTTCCTGGCTCCCGTGCGGCGAAGCCGTATGGCCACTGCCATGTTCCGCTCCTTTTGCTACCTGAAGGGCAGCATCCTTTGGCCGAGTTGCTCGAGGGCGCCCGGCCTGTTCAACTGTTTCATCATCTTCTGCATCATGTTGTATTGTTTCAGCAGCTGGTTCACCTCCTGTACGCTCGTTCCGCTTCCCCGCGCGATGCGCCGGCGCCTGCTGCCGTTGATCACCACGGGACGCGCCCTTTCGTGTTTCGTCATGGAACTCAGGATGGCGTCCATGCGGACGAGCGCTTTCTCATCCATGTCCATATCCTTCAATGCCTTCTTGTTGAAACCGGGCATCATCTCGACCAGTTCCTGCATGGAACCCATTTTGCCCAGTTGCCGGAGCTGCGACCGGAAATCCTCGAGATCGAAAGTCTGCTTCCGCAGCTTCGTCTCGAGCTTGCGCGCTTCCTCCACGTCTATCGCGGCCTGCGCGCGTTCGACCAGGGAGACCACGTCGCCCATCCCCAGGATCCGGGACGCCATCCGCTCGGGATGGAACACCTCCAGGGCTTCCGGCTTCTCGCCGACGCCCACGAACTTGATGGGCTTCCGTGTGATCTGCCGAATGGACAGCGCCGCGCCTCCCCGGGCGTCCCCGTCCATTTTCGTCAGGATGCATCCGTCGACGTCGAGGCGCCGGTCGAAAGCCTCGGCCACGTTGACCGCGTCCTGTCCCGTCATCCCGTCCACGACCAGCAGGATCTCGTGCGGATGGACCGCTCCGCGAATCCCGCACAGCTCTTCCATCATTTCTTCATCGACGTGCAGGCGTCCCGCCGTGTCCAGCAGGACGACGTCGAAGTCCTCCCGGCCGGCGCGGTCCACGGCGGCCCGGCAGATCGTTTCGGGAGAACGGCCCTCCCCGAGCGAAACGACCGGCACGCCCAACTGTCCGCCCAGCACCTGCAACTGCTCGACCGCCGCGGGCCGGTAGACGTCCGCCGCGGCCAGCAAGGGGCGGCGGCCTCCGTCGAGCATGAAGCGGGCCAGCTTCCCCGCGGCCGTCGTCTTGCCGGACCCCTGCAGGCCGACGAGCATGACGATGGTCGGGGGCGTTTCCGCGAAGGCGACCTCGACGGCTTCGTCGCCCATCAGCGAGACCAGTTCCCGGTGGACGACGCCCACCATCTGCTGTCCCGGGGACAGGTTGCTCAACACGCCCTGCCCCAGCGCATTCTCCCTGACCGAATCGATGAAGGATCGGGCCACCTTGAAATTCACATCGGCTTCCAGCAGGGCGCGGCGCACCTGCCGGAGACTGTCGTCGATGTTCTTTTCCGTCAGCTTGCCCTGGCCGCGGAGATGCCTGACGATCCCCTCCATGCGGCCGGTCAGTTCTTCAAACACGATACGCTCCCGTCCGGTCAGCCGGCTTTCCTGAGCCGCGCCGCGTAACTCCCGTCCACGCCGTGAACCGGCGGCAGCGTGGCGATCCTCCCCACGCCGTCCGCGACCTCGTCCAGCTCCGCCGGCCAGTCCGCGGGGCCGTCCGGGCGGAACCCGGGATGACGGGCGAGGAAGGCCGACACGACTTCCTCATTCTCCTCGGGCTCGATGGTGCACGTACTGTACACCAGGACGCCGCCGGGCCTGACCAGGCCGGCGCCTCGTTCCAGCAGCGCCGCCTGTTCCCCGCGAAGCCGTGCTATGTCCTCCGCCGTTCTCCGCCACCGCAGGTCGGGCCGCCGCGCGATGGTACCGAGTCCGGAACAGGGCGCGTCGACCAGGACCCGGTCGGCCTGCACGTCCACGCCGGGCGACCGTCCGTCCATGGCGACAAGACGCACCTGCCCCAACCCCATCCGACGCCGGTGTTCCTCCACCCGGCGGAGTCGATGCGGTGACGAATCGCAGGCGATCACCCTTCCGCCCGCGCCGACAATTTGCGCAATATATGTTGTTTTTCCGCCCGGAGCGCAACATAAATCGACAACGGTTTCGCCCGGCTCGGGGCCGAGGAGCCGCACCGCGAGGCCCGCGCTTTCGTCCTGCGCCTGGAACAGACCCGTCTCGTGGGAGGGCAGCGCGCGAAGGTCGCCCGCGTGGCGGATCGACAGGAAATCATCGAGCCACCGGCCCGGTTTCACCTCGATACCGTCCCGCGCCAGTGTTTCGGCCAGGTCCCGCGGCGCGGTCCTCGACACGTTGACCCGTATGGTCAGCGGCGGCGGCCGGTTCCCGGCCTCCATGAGGGCGGCGGCGGAATCCACTCCGTACCGTTCGATCCACCGGCTGGCCAGCCACGGGGGATAGGAATGGGTGACGCCGAGTTCCGTGACGGGATCCTCCCCGCGCGCGGGGCGTTCCAACTCGTCCCGCCGCCGTACGGCCGACCGCAGGACCGCGTTGGTCAGGCGGGCGGTACCCTGGTGCCCGTACCGCCTGGCGAGCTGAACGGACGCGTGGGTGGCGGCGGAGGCGGGTACCCGGTCCATCATCGCCAGCTGGTACAGGCCCATGTGGAGGATCAGGCGGATCCACGGGGTAAGGGACTCCGGTTTCCCGCGCAGCAACCGGCCGAGCATCCAGTCCAGCCGGCGGCGCCAGCGCACGGCGCCGTAGACCAGCTCGGTCGCGAAGGCCCTGTCGCGGTCGCGGTAATCGTATCGGCGGAACAGGGCGTTGAGCGCATCGCGCGGCGGGACGCCCCGGGTTTCCGCGCGATGGAGCGCCCGCAGCGCGATCTCGCGAACCGGGGGCGCGTCCCCTCCGCCGCCGGGCGTCGTATCGTTGCCGCCGGGCGCGTCCCCTCCGCCACCGGGCGTCGTATCGTTGCCGCCGGGCGTCGTATCGTTGCCGCCGGGCGAGGTTTCTTCCTGTAGTCGAACCATGATCACGGCTCCGTGCCGGGCTTTCCGGGCCGCGCGTCCGCCGCGCCGAGCAGGTCGCCCGCCACGCCGAGCAGGTCGCCCGCCGCGGGCCGGTAACCCCGGACGAATTCCGCCCCCCCGATCCGGCCCCGTCCCTCGGGCTGCACCCCGACCAGCCTCAAGCCGCCCTCCCCGGTCATCACCACGATACCCCGCCGTTCGTCGGCGGAGACGATGCGGCCGGGCTCCGGTCCCCCACCTTCTTCCAGGGACACGGGTTCAACGGCCATGATCCGCAGGTTCCTGCCGCGCCAGGTGGTGAAGGCCATGGGCACCGGGTTGAGGCCCCGTACGCGGTTGCGAATGTCCCGGGCCGGAAGCCGCCAGTCTATGCGGCCGTCCTCCCGGGAAATCCTGGGCGCGGGCGTCGCTTCGCCCGTCTGCGGCCGCGGCCTGACGCCGCCCGCGGCCATGAGGTCCACCGTGCGCGCGAGCAGGTCCGCGCCGGCGACGGCCAGGCGGTCGCGCAGCTCGCCGGCGGTTTCCTCCGGTCCGATCGGCACCGTCTCCTGGCAGAGGATGCCGCCCGCGTCCACCTTCTTCTCCACCATGAACGTGGTGACGCCCGTCTCCTCCTCCCCGTTCATGACCGCCCACTGTATGGGCGCCGCGCCGCGGTATCTCGGAAGGAGGGATGGATGCAGGTTGACGGTGCCCGCCCGGGGTATTTCCAGCACCTCGGTGGGCAGGATGCGGAAGGCCACGACCACGAAGAGATCGGCCTCGAGGACCCGCAGGGCGTCCAGGAAACCGGGGTCGCGCAGCTTTTCCGGCTGCCAGAGGGGAAGGCCGTGCCGGAGGGCCGTTTCCTTCACCGGGGACGCGCCGGTCTTCAACCCCCGGCCCTTCGGCCGGTCGGGACCGGTGACGATCCCGGCCATCTCGTGTTCCGTCCGCCCGATCAGCGCTTCGAGGCCCGGTACGGCGAATTCGGGCGTACCCATGTAGACCACGCGCATTTCAGCCCGCCTGGCTGCTCGCCTTGAGTTTCTTCAATCGGTTGCGGAGGAACTGAAGCCGGAGCTTGCTGAGGTGATCGATGAAGAGCGTGCCTTCGAGGTGGTCGAATTCGTGGATCAGGACCCGCGCCAGCAGTCCGCTGCCCTCGATCTCCAGGGGACGCCCGTCCAGGTCGGTAGCCTCGACGCGCACGACCTCGGGCCGGGTCACCTTTTCGTAGAGGTCCGGAAAGCTCAGGCACCCCTCGTCGCCCGTCTGCGCGCCCTCCTGCCTGACGACGCGCGGATTCACCAGCACCAGGTGGTCCGGTTCCCCCTCCAGGGACGGCCCTTTGGACTCCACGAACTGATCGGGACCGATCGCCCGGAGGTTGACCACGTACATGCGGACGGTCTCTCCGACCTGCGGAGCGGCTAGACCGATCCCTTCCGCCTCGACCATGGTGTCGATCAGGTCCTCGGCGAGACGGCGCAGGGCCGGGGTCGTTTCCTCCACCGGGCGGGCTTTCTCCCGCAGGACGGGGTCGCCGTACATGCGTATGGATCTGACCGCCATAACCGCCCTCTATTCCTCCCGGTTGCCCTTCTTGCTGCTGATCAGGCGGGAAATCGAGCTGCGCTGCAGATCGATGCGGACGTCATCGGCGATGCGTACCGTGACCACGTCCGCCTTGAGCCCGGTAACGACGCCGATGATCCCGCCCTGCGTCACCACCTTGTCCCCGTTCTGCAAGGCGTCCAGCATGGCCTGGTGTTCCCGCTGCTTCTTCTGCTGCGGCCGGATCAGCAACAGGTAGATGATGGCGAACATCAACAGGATGGGGATCATGGAGACCAGGAATCCGGGTCCGGATGCGTCTCCTCCACCGCCGGGTCCCATGGCAAAGGCATCTTGAATCACTGGGCACGCTCCTTTCTGTCTGTTTCACTCTGGTACTCGGCCAGAAACGACCTGCGCCAGGCGCCGAAACGCCCTTCCAGGACGGCCGCTCTCATCTCGGCGGCCAGGCCGACGTAGAACTGGATGTTGTGCAGGGTCCCCATTCTGGGACCCAGGATTTCTCCCGCGCGGTACAGGTGCCGGATGTACGATCTGCTGAAGGTCCGGCAGGCGTAACAGGAACAGGACGGGTCGATCGGCCCGGCGTCGGCGCGGAACCGGGCGTTGTAGATATTGACGCGGCCGCGGCGGGTGTAGAGCGCGCCGTTTCGCCCCTCGCGGGTGGGGATCACGCAGTCGAACATGTCGATTCCCCGTCCCACCGCGTCGACGAGGTCTTCCGGCGTCCCCGCGCCCATCAGGTACCGGGGCCGGTCCGCCGGCAGGTGCTCGACCGTGGCGTCGATCAGTTCCCCCATGGTTGACTTCGGCTCGCCGATCGACATGCCGCCGATGGCGTAGGCGTCGAATCCCCGGTCGACCAGCGACCGCGCGCAATCGACCCGCAGGTCCGCGTACACGCCGCCCTGCACGATGCCGAACAGCGCCTGGGCATGTGCTCTTTCGCCCGCCAGCTCATCGAACCGCTTCCGCGACCGGTCCGCCCAGCGCACCGTCAGGGCGGCCGAATCCTTCGCGTACCGGTAATCGCAGGGATAGGGCGGACACTCGTCGAGCGGCGCGACGATATCGGCGCCGAGGGCGGTCTCTATCTCCATGACGAGCTCCGGCGTGAACAGGTGCCGGGCGCCGTCGATGTGCGACTGGAAGGTCACCCCCTCTTCCGCGATCGACTTGAGGTCCGACAGGCTGAAGACCTGGTAGCCTCCGCTGTCCGTGAGTATGGGCCGCCGCCAGTTCATGAAGCCGTGCAGCCCGCCCATCTCCCGGATCAGTGCGTGGCCCGGACGAAGAAACAGGTGGTAGGTGTTGCCGAGCACGATCTGCGCGCCGGCGGCTTCGAGCTCCGCCGGCGTCAGCGTCTTCACCGTCGCCTGGGTCCCCACGGGCATGAACACCGGCGTGCGTACATCGCCGTGGGGGGTCTTCATGCGTCCGGCCCGCGCGTTGGAAGCCGGGTCCGAAGCGAGCAGGTCAAAATCCAGCGACGCCATACCGGGAGACCCGTAACCCTCCTGTCGAGTGATCCATGGCTATTCCTGCGTTTTGATGGGGCCCTCGCCGCGGCCCAGAATGAACTGCTGCACCAGCGGGTCGTCGCAGTTCCTGATCTCGTCCGGCGTCCCGACCATGTGGATCACGCCGTCGTGGAGCATGGCGATGCGGTCCGCGATCTTGTACGCGCTGATCATGTCGTGGGTCACCGCGATCGCCGTAACCGACAGCCGCTGGTTCATGTCCAGGATCAGGTCGTTGATGATGTCCGCCATGATCGGGTCCAGGCCCGTAGTGGGCTCGTCGTACAGAATATACTCCGGATTCATGGCGATCGCCCGGGCCAGGCCCACCCGCTTGCGCATGCCGCCCGACAGTTCCGCGGGCTTCTGTTCCTCCACGTCGGACAGGCCGACCATCTGGAGGCAGGTACGCACCCGTTCGCCGATCTCCGCTTCGGTCCGGTCGGTGTGGACCTTCAGGCTGATCCCCACGTTCTCCCCCACGGTCATCGAATCGAACAGGGCGCCGCCCTGGAACAGGAAACCGAACCGCTTCCTGGTTTCGGCCAGTGCGAGCCCGTTCAGCCGGGTCACGTCCCTGCCGTCCACCAGGAGGGCGCCGCCGTCCGGCCGCAACAAGCCCGTAATGTGCTTGAGCAGCACGCTCTTCCCGCATCCGCTCCGGCCGATGATGACCATGGTCTCCCCGGATTCGATGGTCAGGCACACGTCCGTGAGCACCGGTTTTCCGAAGGCTTTTCGCAGGTGAACGATTTCGATCATGATCGCGTGGCGGAAGGGCGGAGGGGGTGATGGTCAGCCCGGATCCTCATGGTACAGATCGGGGTTCTCGAAACGGGCGAAACGGTCCACGAAAACCAGCTCCACCGTGCCGACGGGGCCGTTGCGCTGCTTGCCGATGATGACTTCCGCCTGGTTCTCCTCGTGTTCCTCTCCTTCGCCGTACCGGGCGGGCCGGTAGATGAACAGCACCACGTCGGCGTCCTGTTCGATCGCGCCCGATTCCCGGAGGTCCGACAGCTGCGGCCGCCCGTCCCCTCCGCGGGTCTCCACGGCCCGGGAAAGCTGCGAGAGGGCGACGACGGGGACGTCCAGCTCCTTTGCCAGGGCCTTCAGGTTCCTGGAGATGGCGGAGATCTCCTGCTGCCTGTTCTCCACGTTGTTCGGGCCCCGCATCAGCTGCATGTAGTCGACGGCCAGCAGGCCGATGTCCTTGCGCTCGGACATGAGTCTCCGGGCCCGGGAACGCATTTCGGTGACCGAAAGCGCCGGGGTCTCGTCGATGTATACCGGAGCGGTGGCGAGGGCGCCCACCGCGATGCTCAGGTTCGACCAGGCGTCTCCCGGCAGCCGGCCGGTGCGCATCAGGTGGGAATCCACCCGCGCCTCGCTGCACAGCATCCGCTGCGCCAACTGGTGGCTGGTCATCTCGAGGCTGAACAGGCCGACGCCTACCCCGGCCTCCACCGCTACGTGGCGGATGATGTTCAGGCAGAGGGCCGTCTTCCCCATGGCGGGCCGGGCCGCGATGATGACCAGGTCTCCGCGCTGGAACCCGGCGGTCATTTCGTCCAGCCGGGTAAACCCCGTGGGGACGCCGGTCACGGTACTGTCCTGCTCATGGAGTTTTTCGATGCTCTCGAAGGTGTCGTGCAGAATGGGATTGAGCTGGGTGAACCCGCGGCGGGCGTCTTGCTGGGACAGGGAGAACACCATCTGTTCGGCATCGTCCAGCAGGTCCGCCGTGTCCTCCGACGATTCGTACGCTCGGGAGGCGATCTGGGTGGCCACGTTGATCAGCTTGCGGCCCTGGGACTTCTCGTGCACGATGCGGGCATGGTACTCCACGTTGGCCGCGGTCGAAACGCTCTCCGCCAATCCCATCAGATAGAAGGAGCCCCCCACCGAGGCCAGTTCCTGCCGCTTCTCCAGTTCTTCGCTCAGGGTGATCATGTCGGTGGGTTCGTTCCGGTCGTACAGGGCGATCATGGCGTTGAAGATCTTGCGGTTCGCCTCGCGGTAGAAGGCCGTGTCGTCGAGGATCTCCACGACGACCGATATGGCGTCCTGTTCCAGCAGCATGGCCCCCAGAACAGCCGCCTCCGCTTCCACGGCCTGCGGCGGAAGCCGTTCCGCCCCGTCGCTCTGGCTGTTCATGGACTAGCGCTCCTGGGTCGCCTTCGCGTCGGACTGCGCGATGCGGTCGTATTCCTTCCGCAGCATCTGCACGTCTTCCCACGTCGGCCGTTTGTACGCCGGGTTGTGAAGCAGACCGGAGGGGTGGTACGTAACCATCAGTTTCACGCCGTGATAGTCGTGAAACCGGCCTCGCAGGGTTCGGATCGAAGCGTTCCGCTTGAGCAGGGCCTGGGCGGCGACGCGGCCGAGGGCGCAGATCAGCCGGGGCCGGACGAGCCGTATCTGCTCCGTCAGGATGGCGTCGCAGGCGTCGATCTCGTCGGGCTGCGGGTCCCGGTTGTTCGGCGGCCGGCACTTCAGGATGTTGGTGATGTACACCTCGTCCCGGGTGAAATCGATGGCGTTCAGGATGCGGGTCAGCAGTTTGCCCGCCTGCCCCACGAAGGGCAGCCCCTGCTCGTCTTCCTGGGCGCCGGGCGCTTCGCCCACGAACATCACGTCGGCGTTTTCGTTGCCGGAACCGAACACGAAGCGCTTTCGCCGGTGACCGAGCGCACAGGCCGTGCAGCGATGGTATCTCTCGTACAGCGCTTCGAGGGAAGCAACCCGGACCGCCTGGCCTGCCTGTCCGGCCCGGACGGGCTGACGCCGCCGTTCCGGCATGGGAAGGACGCTGTCCAGGCCCTCCGGCAGGAAGAGCGAGTCGATGCCCTGCTCCTCTTCCTGTTTCACGGCCTCGACGGTCTTGTGGATCAGGTCGGCCAGCGACGCTTGTCGGTTCATGCGGGAACGACTTCCCGGTTGCTCAGAAGGGCGGCGACCTCGTCCATGATGCGGTCCGCCACGCTGGTCTTGGACTGCATGGGGAGGGATTCCTCGCGGCCGTCGCGGTGTATCAGGGTGACGATGTTCGTATCCGTCCCGAACCCGGCGCCCTCGGCCGTGATGTCGTTGAAGACCACCAGGTCCAGATCCTTGTCGGCCCGTTTCCTCCGCGCGAAATCCAGGCCGTCATGGGTCTCCGCGGCAAATCCGATCAGCACGGGCGGCCGGTCGGCGGCCACTTCCTTCAGGATATCGGCGGTCCGCGTCATTTCCAGCGTAAGATGTGCTTCCGCCTTCTTCAGCTTCCGCCGGGCCGGGAGGCCGGGCCGGTAGTCAGCCACCGCGGCCGCCATGATCACGGCATGCTGTCCTTCCCGGTGCCGCAGGACGGCTTCGCGCATCTCGCCGGCGGACCGGACGCGTTCCACGGTGACCCCGTATGGGTCCTGCAGGCTCGCGGGCCCCGAAACGAGGGTAACCGACGCGCCGCGACGGGCCGCGGCCCGGGCAACGGCGAACCCCATCTTCCCGCTGGAACGGTTCGTAACGCACCGGACGGGATCGATGTCCTCCTCCGTGGGGCCGGCGCTCACCAGCACGTTGCACCCGGTCAGGTCCTGGTCGGGATCGGCAAGGATGGCGACCGCTTCCACGATATGTTCGGGCGCCGCCAGCCTCCCTTCCCCCATTTCCCCGTTGGCCAGCAGGCCGTATTCCGGTTCGACGACGTGGACGCCCCGGCTTCTGAGCCGCTCGAGATTCGACTGGACGGCCTCGTTCCGCCACATGCGGAAGTTCATGGCCGGCGCCAGGCAACAGGGCGCTTCGCAGGCCAGCATCACGGTGGAGAGCAGGTCGTCGCCCAGGCCGTTCGCCATCTTGCCGATGATATTGGCCGTGGCGGGCGCTATGGCCACCGCGTCGGCCCAGGCCGCGAGATCGACGTGCTCTTCACCGGCCTGCCCGGTTTCGGGAAACTGCTCGACGGCCACGGGACGGGCGGTCAGGGCACTGAAGGTGACGGCGCCTACGAAGGCGAGCGCCTCACGCGTCATGACCACCCGGACGTCCGCTTGCTCCTGAACGAGTCCGCGCACCACCTCGGCCGCCTTGTAGGCCGATATGCTGCCCGTCACCCCGAGGACGATCCGGCGTCCTTTCAACCTGGACATGGGGAACTCCCGCTCTACTCCACGGCCTCGTCGTCCGCGGCCTCCTGGTAATCATAGCGCAGCTCGTCGCCGAGCAACCGGTCCAGCGCGATGGTCGTCACTTTCTCGGAACGGTCCTCCTGCGTCCCCAGCATCTTGTTGTGGAGATTGATTCTCCGCGCCTCCAGGGCCGTGATCATGACGGCCTCGTAGATGTTCTCCGCGACTTCCCGCATGCGCTCCTGCGAAATGTACTGCGTCGGCTTTCTGGCGTTCATTGCTGCTCCCATCGGCTGATGCGACGCCGTTCGGCGGTGATGATCCCCCGGATGGCGTCGACGGTTAACTGCTGCTTCCCTTCGTCGTTTTCGACCCCGTAGTCATAGGCGGGCAGGTACGTCATCTCGGTGCGCGCCTTGTCAAGCCGCCTGCGGATCTGGTCGTCGGTCTCCAGGCCCCGTTGCTTCAACCGCCTCGACAGGCTGTCCAGGGACGGCGGTATGAGAAAGACGAGCACGGCTTCCGGGAAGATGGCCTTGACGGCCCGTCCGCCCTGCACGTCGATGACCAGCAGGGCCACGTCCCCGGATCGTATGACCTGCTCGACGGCTTCGCGCGGGGTGCCGTACAACACGCCGTCGTATACTTCCGCCCATTCGAGAAAGGCGCCCTGGCGGATCTTCGCCTTGAATTCGTCCGCGCCGACGAAATGGTAGTCCACCCCGTCTTTCTCGTTCTGCCGCATGCTCCGGGTCGTCATGGAGACGGACCGGACGACGGCCGGGTCTTCGGCGGTGAGCAGTTCGCCGACGGTGGTCTTGCCCGTGCCCGAAGGTGCGGACAGGACCAGGCAGAACCCCCTGGATTCCGATCGGCCGGGGCTATCGAAATCACTCAATGTTCTGCACCTGTTCGCGGACCTTCTCGAGCTCCTCCTTGGCTTCGATGACGGAATGGCTGATTTCCGTATCGTTGCCCTTCGATCCGACGGTGTTGATCTCCCGGTTCATCTCCTGTATGAGGAAGTTGAGGCGCCGGCCCGGACTCCCATCGGCCGAGAGCGCTTCCAGAAACGCGTCGCAATGGGCGCCCAGGCGGACGCATTCCTCGGTCACGTCGCTGCGCTCGGCGAACAGGGTGATCTCCATGGCCACGCGCTGCGGATCGACCTGGCGGTCTTCCAGCAGGCCGTCGAGCCGGTTGCTCAAGCGGTCGCGGAACTCGGCCACCCGGTCCGGCGCCCGGTCCTCGATCCCCCGCAGTATGGCCAGTATGGTCTCGATCCTGTCGCGCAGGTCCGTTTCGAGGGCCTTCCCCTCGCTTCTTTTCATTTCGTTGAACGCGGCGAGGGCTTTCGCCAGGGCGTCTTCGATCCCCGTCCACCGTTCGGCCGGGTCGACTTCCTCGGTTTCCTGCGTCACCAGGCCCGGATACGCGGCGACCATTTCGAGGGAGACCTCGCCGGCAACGCCGAGCTGATCCCTGAGCTCCCTCAGCGCGTCGCAGTACTTTTTCCCGGCCTCCGCGTCGATCCGTATCCCCTGCGCGCCCGTGTCGCCTTCGTCGCACCGGACGGACACGGAAACGTTGCCCCGGGTCACGTGCTCCTGCACATACGCGCGCACGCGGCCTTCCAGCGACCCCAGGGTCCTGGGCAACCTGACCGCGATGTCGCAGAACCGTCCGTTAACCGAACGCAGTTCAACGACGGTGCGGACGCCGTCAAGGTCCGATTCGCCGGCGCCGTATCCCGTCATGCTGCTTATCATTCAACGCCCCTGAATCCCCGTTCCGGTCGGTTTCCAAGAAACATGAAAGTACACGCTAAACGGCGATTTGTCAATAACATATTGGCGGTTGTCCGGTGGCGTTCCCTCCCTTTCCGGGCGGGCCGGATCGAAGAATCATGACGCGTGACGCGGCCGGCCCCGTTATATTGTGAAAAAGGGGAGACAAGGGGCTCCCGGCTTCGAAGAACGCCTTCGAATCCGGGCCGGCCCTTCACGGGGAACAGGATGGTGCCGCCATGGACGCCCTGGCGTTGCAGGCCGTGAAAGACGAATGCAGGGACCTCGAGGGAACGCGTATCGCGGCCGTCGAACAGTACGCGCCCATGGAAATCGGCCTCGTCCTGAAGACGGGCGGGGGCAGGCGGGCGCTGACGCTGTCCGCGCAGCCGGGATATGCCCGGTTGCATCTGTCGGATGGCGCGAAGAAGAGCGCGGCTTCCTCCGCGCTGCTCGCCGCGCTGCGGGATCATCTCCTTCCCGGCACGCTGGAGAAGATCGCCGTGGCGCCCTTCGAACGGGTGGTGGATATACATTGCCAGGGTCGGTCGCCGCAGGGACCCCGCCGCTACCGCCTCATCGCCGAGCTCATCGGGAACCGGGGCATCATGGTGTTCTTTTCCGAACCGGACCGGGTGATCCTGGAGACCCTCCGGCGCATCCGGGGCGCGGACAGGCCGCTGGTCCCCGGCGAGACCTACGCGTTTCCGCCGCCGATGAAGAAGACCCCGCTTTCCGAAGCCACGCGCGAACTGCTTGACGGGACGGGCAGCCAGGCGACACCGGCGGACCTGGCACGGCACTTGTCCGCCACGTTCGCGGGGCTTTCCAGGGACATGGCCCTGGAGGTGCTGGCCCGCGCCGGCCTGTCGGACGAGGCAGGCTTGGCCGGGGCGGACGGGGCCGGCTTGGCCGGGGCGGACGAGGCCGGCTTGGCCGGGGCGGACGGGGCCGGACGCACCGACAAAATCTGGCAGGCCCTGCGGGAGCTGGTCCAACGTGTCCGGGCCAGGGAATGGACGCCCTGCATCGGGAGATCGCCGGACGGCCGGGCCCGGATCCTGTCGGCGGTCCCGCTCCACGCCCTTCCGGAGGCGCAGGTCGAACGCCACGCGTCCATGAGCGCCGCCGCGGAACGTTTCTACGCGGACCGGATGGCGGAAGAAGCGGCGGAGCAAAGGAGGCGGACGGTAGAAAAGGCCCTGCGGGATGAAACCCGGCGCCTGGAGCGCCTGTCGGAGAACCTGTCCCGCGATCTGGAACACATGGAGCGGGAAGAGGAGTATCGCAGGTACGGCGAACTGATCACGTCTCACCTGGCCGCCCTGAGAGCGGGGTCGGAGGAAGCCCGGGTCGAAGACTACTTCAGCGGGGACCGGGAGGAAGTCGTCATCCCGATGAAGCCCGGCCTGTCGCCGGCGGAGAACGCCCGGTGGTACTTCCGCCAGGCCCGCAAGGCGCGGGATGGACGGAAGGCGGTGACCCGGCGCATCGCCGGGGCGCGAAAACGACTCGACGAAGTCACGGGCGTCCGCGAGAAGCTGGGTTGCGGGACGGACGAAGCAAAAGTGGAGGCCGCCCACCGGGCCTGCGTCAGGCTGGATCTCGTCAAGGCCCGGGCGCCCCGGGAGACCGGCGCGTCGAAGCGTCCGCGCAAACGGGCCGGGCCGGACATTCACCCGAGGAGGTACCTGACCTCGAACGGGCACCTGCTGCTCGTGGGCCGCAACAGCCGGGAGAACGAAGCGCTCACCAAATCGGCGGCGCCGGACGACATCTGGCTCCACGCCCGGGACCTCGGCGGTTCCCACGTGATCCTGCGCCGGGTGGACAAGACCCAGATGCCGAGCAAGCGGACGCTCCACGAGGCCGCCCGCCTGGCGGCCTATTTCAGCAAGGGCCGGGGGTCCGCCACCGTGCCGGTGGACTACACGGAACGCCGCTACGTCCGCAAGATGAAGAACGGAGCGCCCGGACAGGTCGTATTCACCCGCGAGAAAACGCTCTTCGTCGAACCCGGGCTGGGACTCAGGCAGGCCGACCGGCCGGGGGCGTCCGACGGCGGGTGATGCCTTCCGCCGGGCCGTCCGGCCGCGGGTGACGCGTCCAACAGGGACATCCGGCCGCGGATGGCGCGCCTGCAGGGCCGTCCGACGGCGGGTGATCCCTTCCCTTCAGCCCCGGTCCACGATGTCGCCCTCGGGGTAGGATCCCAGCACCTTGAAGTTGGTCGCGATCTCCCGGAGGTGGTTGAGCGCCCGGCTGCACGGCAGGCTTTCGGCGTGGCCCTCGAAATCGAGGTAGAACAGGTATTCCCACGGGGACCCGACCAGGGGCCGCGACTCGATCTTGTTGATGGAGATGTCCCGGAGCGCGAAGACGCTCATGGCCTTGAACAGCATGCCGGGTTCGTGGGGCACCGAGAAGACGATGGAGGTCTTCAGGCGTTCGCCCGCCGGGGGTTCGGGCGCCCTGCCCAGGACCAGGAAACGGGTGTAGTTCTGGACGTTGTCTTCGATCCCGCGCTTCAGGATTTCGAGCCCGTATCGCTCCGCGGCCCGGGCGCCCGCGATCACGCCGACGTCCCGGACTTCTCCTTCGCCGAGCATCTTGGCCGCGCCGCCGGTATCGTACACGGTTTCGGGCTTCAGCGACGGATGCTCCCGGAAGAACCGGACGCACTGTTCCAGCGCCTTGTAATGGGACCGGACCAGGCGGATTTCCTCCAGGCGGACGCCCGGTTTCGCCATCAGGTTGTGGACGATGCGGAGCACGATCTCCCCTACGATCTGCAGGTCGTGCTCCTGCATCAGGTCGTAATTGACGTGAATGCTGCCGGCGAGGGTGTTTTCGATAGGCAGCATGCCGTAGTCGCAGCGGCCCTCGTCCACGGCGCGGAAAACGTCGTCGAACCACCCGTGGGGCACCGGTTCGGCCGCGTCTCCGAAATACGCGAGCACGGCCATCTCGCTGAAGGCCCCCGGTTCTCCCTGGAATCCGGCCCTGTACTTCTTCAATCGGCTCTCCTCTCGCCAAGCACCGCGGCCCGGCTCTCTTTCGCCCGCGTCAGCATCTTCACCAGGTCCGCCTCCCGTCCCGCTTCAATCCGCTCCGCCAGTTCATCGAGCAAACGCCTCGCGTCCTCTATGCTTCGCCGTATGGGTTGCCTGTTGGTCAGGCAGATGTCGGCCATCACGCGGACGTTGGAGGCGGCCAGGCGGGTGGTGTCCCGATACCCCGAAGCGGTAAACTCGCCCAGCCGGTCTTCCCCCCGCGCCGTGTTTTCCGCGGCGAGCGCGAGCGCGACGGACAGCAGGTAGGGAAGATGGCTGGTGACCGAGACGATCCGGTCGTGGCACTCGGCGGAAATGACGACGGGACGGGCCCCGATCCGGTGGACCAGGTCCCTGAGCAGGTCCAGCGCCCGCTCATCCACCTCGGGCGGCGGAACCAGGGCGAAGGCCGCGTCCCGAAACAACCGGCCGTCGGCGTGTTCGATGCCGGTGTGCTCGGTGCCCGCCATGGGGTGGCCGCCGATGTACCGTTTGATGCCGGCCTGGCCGGCGACGGCGGAAACGATGGCCTCCTTGGTGCTCCCCAGGTCCAGGAGGATGGTCTCTTCGCCGAGCAGCGGCGCCAGGCCGGGCAGCATCTCGAGTATGGACCGCACGGGCGTGGCGAGGACGACCAGGTCGGCCCCGTCCACCCCCTCGGCCAGTTCGAGGAACCCCTCGTCGATGGCGCCGCGCTCCATGGCCCGGTCCAGTATGACCCGGTCCAGGTCGACGCCCGCGACGCGTTCCGCCGCGGCCGCCTTGCGGACCGCCATGCCGAAGGACCCGCCCAGCAGGCCCACGCCGATGATGGTGACTCGCATAGGCGAACTCAGTCTATGGTACGGTTCACGGCCTTCGCGACCGACTGCAGTTCCGGGATCAGGGCATTCAGCGCCTCGGGCGTCAGGGACTGGTCCCCGTCGGACAGCGCGCGCTCCGGCTCCGGATGCATTTCGATCATGAGTCCGTCGGCGCCGACCGCCACGGCCGCGCGGGATGCCGGGGCCACGAAATCCGCGTTTCCGGTCCCGTGGCTCGGGTCGATGAACACGGGCAGATGGGTGTACTTCTGCAACACGGGCACGGCGGAGATGTCCAGCGTGTTCCGCGTCCAGGTCTCGAACGTCCGTATGCCCCGTTCGCAAAGGATGACGTTGTGGTTTCCCGCGGCCAGGATGTACTCGGCCGCCAGCAGCATCTCCTCGAGCGTCGCGGACATGCCCCGCTTGAGCATGACGGGCCTGGAACTCTGTCCCACGGCGTTCAGCAGCGGATAGTTCTGCATGTTCCTGGCGCCGATCTGCAGCATGTCCACGTACTTCGACACCATGGGCTCCGTCTCCGGTTCCATCACTTCCGAGATGGTCGGCAGGCCCGTTTCCTCGCTGACCCGCGCCATGATCTCGAGACCTTCCTCCCCGAGACCCTGGAAGCTGTAAGGGGAAGTCCTCGGCTTGAACGCCCCGCCGCGTATGATGTGGGCGCCGGCCGCCCGCACGTGCCGCGCCGCTTCGAGGAACTGGTCGTAGGACTCGACGGAACAGGGACCGGCGATGATGGTGATGCCGTCGCCGCCGATGGTCACGTCGCCCACGCGAAACCTGGTCTCGTGGGGCTGCACCTCCCTGCTCACCAGCTTGTACGGCCGTTGAATACGCTGAACCCGGTCCACGCCGTCCAGGATTTCGAACTGTTCCGGCGAAAGACTGAGGGTATTGCCGATGACGCAGATGATGGACACCTCGTCACCCTGTATGTCCCGGGGTTTACAGCCGAACGCCCGGATAGTGTCCCGGACGTGTTCCTTCTGCTCCTCTGTAGCCTGCAGTTTCATGACCACCACCATTTCAACCTCCCTCGGCAATGTCCGGACGGAGCACGACCGCGCCGTCCAGGTATACATGCCGTATTTCATCCTGCTGTTTTTCCGTGTTTACATGAACCAGCACCCGTATGCACCCGGGAAGGCTGCCCGGGACCTCCATCTCCTGCGTGCAGAACAGGGGGATCGTGGTCCACCCCATCTGGCGCACGCCGAAAGCGGGAGTCTGCGCGTTGAGATCCTTCGTCGAAGAGAAAAACACGCTGATGATCTGTTCCAGTTCGATGCGGTTTCGTTCGACGATCGTTGTCAGCAACCGGCGCGACGCCTCGCAAATGGCTTCGGAGGTGTTCGATTCGACGGTTACCGCACCGCGAATGCCTCGGACCATGGTCCCTCCAGGGGCTGTGCATGCTGGACATAACGGGCGAAAGCGGGAAACGGGAGGTGAAATGCGTGGGAGTCGCGAAGACCGGGACGGCCTCCTGGACTCCCACCGGCATCTCCCTTTTCGATTGTATCCTTCATCATTTCATTCCTTGTGCGATCCGGCGCCGAGCGGACTCCGGCGCCGATCAGACTCCGGCAGCCACCGTTTACCCTTGCGCGGCCACCGGCGCTTCCCGGTCGATGCCCGACCGCAGCGAAGCCACGTATTCGCCCACGATCCGGAGCATGTCCGGCTCGCCGGCGTGTTCTTCCATCACGTTGATGATGGCGCTGCCCACGATGACCCCGTCGGCCAGCCGCGAGGCCTCGCCGGCCTGTTCCGGCGACGAGATGCCGAACCCCAGGCCGAGGGGCCGGTCCGTGTGGGAACGCACTTGCGCCATGAACGCGTCCACCCCGTCCGCCAGACTGCCCCGGGCGCCCGTGACGCCGGTCAGGGAGACGCAGTAGACGAATCCCGTGGTGTGACGGCTCACCAGTTCGATCCGCGCCCGGGTGCTCGTGGGCGCCACCAGGAAGACGACGGTGAGTCCGTGCCTCCCGCAGGCATCGGACAGTTCGGCCCCTTCTTCAGGCGGCAGGTCGGGCACGATCAGCCCGTCCACCCCCGCGCGGGCGCCGTCCCGGCAGAGGTCCTCGATCCCGTACGCGAGCACCGGGTTGTAATAGGTCATCAGGACGACCGGTATGGCGGACCGCTTCCGGATGGGCCGGACCGTGTCGACGATGCGCCGCAGGGTCGTGCCCTGGTCCAGGGCCCGGAGCGCGGCGCGCTGGATCGTGGGACCGTCGGCGATGGGATCGGAGAAAGGCACGCCCAACTCGACCAGGTCGGCGCCCCGGCGGTCCAGCTCGACGACCAGCCCGGCCGTCGTTTCCAGGTCCGGGTCTCCCGCCATGATATACGGGATCAGCGCCTTGCGGCCCGCGGACTTCAGCGATGCGAAGGTCTCTTCAATCCGGTTCATTCAGTGTGCCGTCCTGTCCTGTTCCAGTAACCCGTCCACCTGCTGGACGTCCTTGTCCCCGCGCCCCGACAGCCCGGCGACGATGACCCGGTCCCGGTCCATTCCCGGGGCGATCCGGGCGATATGCCCGATGGCGTGGGCGCTTTCGAGAGCGGGTATGATGCCCTCGACCCTGGACAGCAGTTCGAAGGCCTCCAGGGCCTCGTCGTCGGTAACGCTCACGTATTCCGCCCGTCCGGAATCCTTCAGGTAGCTGTGCTCGGGTCCCACGCCGGGGTAATCCAGCCCCGCGGAGATCGAATGGGCGACCTGTATCTGGCCGTTCGGGTCCTGTCCCGTGTAGCTCATGGCGCCATGCAGTACGCCCGGCGTGCCCCGGCCCAGCGTCGCCGCGTGCATGCCGGAATCCAGACCGCGCCCCGCGCCTTCCACGCCGATCAGGCGCACGTCGTCGCCGAGGAAGGGATGGAAGAGCCCGATGGCGTTGCTGCCGCCCCCCACGCAGGCGACGAGGGCGTCGGGCAGCCGTCCTTCTTTCTCCAGGATCTGCTCGCGCGTCTCGCGGCCGATGACCGACTGGAAATCCCGTACCATCATGGGGAAGGGGTGGGGTCCCGCCACCGATCCGATGATGTAATGGGTATGGCGGACGTGGGTGGCCCAGTCGCGCAGGGCTTCGTTCAGCGCGTCCTTCAGCGTGCGGCTCCCCGCGTCGACGGCGATGACCCGGCTGCCCATCAGGCGCATGCGGAAAACGTTCAGCGCCTGTCTTTCCATGTCCTCGGACCCCATGTAGACGTCGCAGTCCAGGCCGAAGCGGGCGGCCACGGTGGCCGTGGCCACGCCGTGCTGGCCGGCCCCGGTCTCCGCGATGACGCGGGGTTTCTTCATGCGCCGGGTCAGCAGGACCTGGCCCACGGTATTGTTGATCTTGTGGGCGCCCGTATGGTTGAGGTCTTCCCGCTTGAGATAGATCCGCGCACCGCCGAGGGTCTCCGTCAGCCGCTCCGCGTAGTAGAGGGGAGACGGGCGGCCCACGTAGTCCCGCAGGTAGTAGCGGAATTCATCCTCGAAGGCCGGGTCCCGCCTGGCCTCTTCATACACTTCGAGGAGTTCGTCCAGGGCCGTCATCAGCGTCTCCGGCACGTAGCGGCCGCCGAATATCCCGTAGTGCCCGCGCCGGTCGGGCAGTGTCGTCGCCGTCACGCTTCGCCCCCGTTTCCGATGTGGTCCAACAGCGCCTCCAGGCCGAGCAGGTAGCTTTTCAGTCCGAATCCGCAGATCTGCCGGACGGCCACGGGCGCGATGTAGGAATGATGGCGGAACTTCTCCCGGGCGTGTATGTCCGACATATGGACTTCCACGACGGGCAAGCCCACGGCCACGCAGGCGTCGTGCAGGGCGATGCTCGTGTGGGTGTACGCGCCGGGATTGATCAGGATGCCGTCGGCCCATTCGAGGGCCTGCTGGATCTCGTCCACCAGCACCCCCTCGTGGTTGGACTGGCGGATGCGGAGCTCCACGGCCCGGTCCTCCGCGGCCGACGCAAGGGACCGGTTGACGTCCTCCAGCGTGTCCGAGCCGTATACCTCCGGTTCCCGGACGCCCAGCATGTTCAGATTCGGACCGTGCAGCACGAGTATCTTCATGGATTCATCCCGTTTCAGTCGCGGACGCGCCGCCGTTCAGTGTCCCCTCGCCGCCGTTCAGTGTCCCCCGGCCGCCGTTCAGTGTCCCCTCGTCGCCGTTCAATGTCCCTTCGCCAGGACGTCCCGGATGTATGCTTCGGGCACGTCGTCCCGGATGGCCACCTCGCCGATGCGCTTCGGCAGGATGAAACGGGGGCGGCCGTCGACGGATTTCTTGTCGAACTTCATGGTCTCGACCGTCGCCTGTACGTCCAGCCCCTCGCACCGCAGCGGCAGTCCCGCGCGACGCAGCAGATCGGTCAGCCGCCGGACGCTCTCGCCGTCCAGCATGCCCATGCGCTCCGCGACGCGGGCCGCGTAGGCCATGCCGATCGAGACCGCCTCCCCGTGCAGCATGCCGGTCTGCGTCTCGATGGCGTGCCCCATGGTATGGCCGAAGTTGAGTATGGCCCGCCGCCCCTGCTCGCGCTCGTCGCCGGCGACCACTTCCGCCTTGATCTCGCAGGAACGGGCCACCAGGTGCGCCAGCGCGCCGCGGTGGCGGCCGAGTATCTCGTCCAGGCGACCCTCAATATAGGCGAAAAGGCCGGGGTCTGCAATGACCCCATATTTGATCACTTCCGCCATGCCCGCGCGAAGTTCCCGGTCGGGCAGGCTGCCCAGCGTATCCAGGCTGGCGAGCACGAGCAGGGGCTGGTAGAACGCGCCGATCAGGTTCTTCCCGCGCCGGTGGTCGACGGCGACTTTGCCCCCCACGCTCGCGTCCACCTGGGCGAGCAGGGAAGTGGGGACCTGAATGAACGGGACGCCGCGCAGGAAGGTGGCCGCGGCGAAACCGGCCAGGTCGCCGATGACCCCGCCGCCCAGCGCGACGACGGGGGAACGGCGGTCCATGCGGTGAGCCAGCATGGCGTCGTAGAGCTTTCCGGTCCACTCCAGCGACTTCTGCTCCTCGCCGTCCGGCACCAAGACCAGGTCCGGCTCGAATCCGGCCGACCGCAGGGAATCCGTCGTCCGTGCTCCATAGCGCGTCGCGATGCCTGGGTGGGTCACGACCAGCGCGCGGCCGGTCAGGTCGAATGACCGCGTCATGGCCCCCAGGCGGTCGAGGCAGTCGGGTCCGATCACGATATCGTAGCTATCGTCCCCCAGGTCCACCCGGATCACCCGTTCATCGCTTTCCGTCCATGCCATGACCATCTCCACGGTTTCGTCGATCGTATGCCGCGACGTGTCGACTTCGTGGTCCGCCCGGCCGTAGACCGGCGCGCGCTCCCGTTGCAGCGACCGGATCCGCTCCAGCGGGTCCTCCCCGGCCAGCAGGGGCCTGGTCCCGGCGTCGCCTCCCGTCCGGGCCAGTATGGTCGATGCCGGCGCGCTCAGGTGGATGACCGGACCGAGTGACCGCAGCACGTCGAAATTGTCCGGATCGAGCACCGCGCCGCCTCCCGTGGCGATCACCCTGCGCGCGCCGTCGGCGAGGCCCCGGATGACCTCCTTCTCGATCGCCCGGAAACCGGTCTCCCCCCGCTTCTCGAAGAGCTGCGGGATGCTCGCGGCGGTCTGCTCCTCGATCATTGCGTCGGTATCCACGAAAGGCACGCCCAATACGCCCGCGAGCCGCCGGCCCACCGCCGTCTTGCCGGTGCCCATGAAGCCGATCAGGACGATGCCGCCGGCTTTACGCCGTCCTTGTTCCGCCACTTGAAACCTGCCTGTTGCCCGCGTCTCGACCGGTCGCAAGAGCGCGGCGTGATCTGTCGTTTCCCGTTGCGGCGCGCCATCGGTAGGCGGGCCGCTTCCCAACCGCTAGTAACGGGCCAACTGGTCCATGTAGCCCCGGTAGTTGCGTTTCATTTCTTCCAGGCTGTCGCCCCCGAACTTCTCCTGCATGGCGTCGGCGACGACGAAGGCCACCACCGCTTCGCCGATCACGCCGGCGGCCGGCACGGTACACACGTCCGACCGCTCCTTGGCCGAATCGAAGGCTTCCTTGGTCTCGATATCCACCGACATGATGGTGCGCATCAACGTGGCGATGGGCTTGAGGGCGCCGCGCACGATGATCTCCTCGCCTTCGGTCATGCCGCCCTCGATGCCGCCGGCCCGGTTCGTTTCCCGGTAGAACCGGCCGTCGCCGTAGAAGATCTCGTCGTGGACCTCGGAACCGAGGACCCGGGTCACGCCGAAGCCCAGTCCGATCTCGACGCCCTTTACGGCCTGGATGCTCATGACGGCCTGGGCCAGGCGGCCGTCGAGCTTGCGGTCCCACTGCACGTGGCTGCCCAGGCCGGGCGGCGCGTTCAGCGCCCTGACCTCGAAGACGCCGCCGATCGTGTCCTTGAGGGACTTCGCCCGGTCGATTTCCCCGATCATCTTCTGCGCGGCTTCCACGTCGGCGCAACGCACGGGCGACACCTCTGCGCGGTCCCGGATCTCGTCGTTCGAGAGACCGCTCACGTCGGCGTCCACCTGTCCGATGCGGACGACGTGGCTGAGCACGCTTATGCCGAACTCCGCCAGGAACGCCCGGGCGATCGCGCCCACCGCCACGCGCATGGTCGTTTCCCGGGCGCTCGCCCGTTCCAGGATGTCCCGCAGGTCGCGGCGGTCGTATTTCAAACCACCCGCGAGATCGGCATGTCCCGGGCGCGGCCGGGTCACCTGCCGCCTCACCGGGCCGTCGGACTCCTCGATGGCCATCACGTCCGTCCAGTTCTTCCAGTCCCGGTTCTGGACCACCAGGGAGACCGGTCCGCCCATGGTCCTGCCGTGGCGCACGCCGCCCCGGATTTCGATCGTATCGGTCTCGATCTGCATCCTCCGGCCCCGGCCGTATCCCCCCTGCCGCCGCTTCAGGTCCCGGTTGATCTCTTCCGCGGCGACCGGCACCCCCGCGGGCAGTCCTTCCAGGATCGCCGATATGGCCGGTCCGTGAGATTCTCCTGCGGTCAGGTATCGCAACATGCCTTCTCCTCCCGATCCGTCCTGCGCCCCAACTGTCCCTCCAGCGCGCATCGCATCACGTCGACCGGCGCCGCGCGGCCGGTCCAGATTTCGAATGACGCCGCGCCCTGGAACAACAGCATATCCGTTCCGTTCGACGCTTCCGCGCCCCGGGACCGCGCGCATCCCATCAATTCCGTTTCCTCCAGGTCGTAACGCGTGTCGTAGACGAACTGTCCGCCGCTGAACCAGTCCGCTTCCAGTCCCAGGTCCGTGGGGACCGCGTTGATGACCAGGTCGGCGTTACCGATCGCCTTACCCAGTTCCCGCGGCGCCAGGGGAATCGCCTCGGCGCCCCCCACCGCCGCGGTGTCCCTGGCCCGCGCAGCGTTGCGGGCGGCTATGACTATCGACCCGGCGCCCTCTGTCTCCGCCATGGCGCAGGCGGCCCGCGCGGCGCCTCCCGCGCCCAGGATCACCACCTTCGAGCCCTTTACGGACACGCCGTTTCCCTCGAGCGCCTTGAGCAGTCCCGCGCCATCCGTCGATGCGCCGGAGAGGCGGCCCGACCGGTTGACGATGGTGTTGACCGAACCGATCCTCCGGGCCTCTTCGGAGACCTCGTCGAGGTACGGCAGGACGTCCGTCTTGAGCGGCTTCGTCACGTTGACGCCCGCCAGGCCCAGTCCCCGGATCCCATCGACGGCCTGGCGCACGGCGGATGCGGCGATTTCGAAGGTTACATACACGTAGTCCAGTCCGCAATGCCGAAAGGCGGCGTTGTGCATGGCCGGTGAAAGCGTATAGGCGATCCCCCGGCCGCACACGCCGACCACGCGGGTCGAACCGGAAATGCCGGGTCCGGCGGGGCCCCTTCCCTTCGATGCGGTCATGACGCTCCTCTCGCCGCCTCCACGAAGGCCCTGATCCTGCCGTGGTCCTTGCGCCCCGGCGCCCGTTCCACGCCGCTGCTCGCGTCCACGCCGTACGGCCGCACGGTCCGCACGGCCCCGGCCACGTTGTCCGGGTTCAGCCCCCCGCTCAGTATGACGCGGTGGGGACTGCCTTCCACGAGCCGCCAGTCGAAGGCGGAACCCGTGCCCCCGTAGCGGTCTTCGGCGAAGGTGTCGAGCAGCACCGCGCCCACGGGATAGGCCGCGGCGGCCGACTTCCATGTTTCGTCCCGCACGCGAAAGACCTTGATGGACGGCCGGACCAGTTCCCCGCAGAACCCGGGCGGTTCGTCGCCGTGGAGCTGCGCGACCTGGATTCCCGCGGTCTCGCAGATCCCGTTCACCTCGTCGGCCGGCGCGTTCACGAATACGCCCACGGAGACGACGAAGGGCGGAAGGCCGGCGACGATGCCGGCGGCCCCCTCAGGCGCCACGTACCGGGGACTGCCTTCGTAGAAGATGAATCCCAGCGCGTCCGCGCCCGCCCCGACCGCCGCGGCGGCGTCCGCTTCGTTCGTGATGCCGCATATCTTGATCTTTATCGAGTTCTTCATCGTATCCGCGTTCATTATCGAATCATCGTATCCGTGTGGAGATCATTCAGACGCCCTCTTCCGTTCGCGCGGGCACCCTGCCCAGCAGGACGTCCAGTTGTCCGCCGATGTCCCCGGCCCCCATCAGGGACTCGCCCACGAGCACGGCATCGAATCCCGCCTGCTGCAGGAGAAGGACGTCGTCCCGGGTGTGGATCCCGCTCTCGCTCACGGTCACGATCCCGCCGGGAATGCGCGGTCTCAGGCGCAGCGACGTATCCAGCGAAACGGTGAAATCCGTCAGGTCGCGGTTGTTGACGCCGATAATACGGCTGCCCGCCGCCAGGGCCCGTTCCAGTTCCCCCTCGTCATGCACTTCCACCAGGCAGTGCAGACCGTATGCAGCCGCGGTCCGCTGCAGGGCTGCCAGGCGGTCGTCGTCCAGCACGGCCGCGATGAGCAGCATGGCGTCCGCGCCCAGGGCCGCGGTCTCGTGGACCTGGTATTCATCGACGATAAATTCCTTCCGCAGCACGGGTACCGGCACGCTCCGCCGCATGGCCACCAGGTCCTCGTCGCACCCCTGGAAGAACCGGCTGTCCGTCAGCACCGAGACGGCGGACGCCCCGTGGGACGCGTAAACGGGACCGACTTCCTCCGGCGCGGCGCCGGGACGGATCGCGCCTTTCGACGGCGACGCCTTCTTGAATTCGGCGATGACCCCGATGCCGTCTCCCTGCGTCAACGCGCGGTCGAAGGGCCGTATGTCGTCCCTGCGCCCGGTTGCCGGCGCCGGCAACGGCGCGCGGCGCTTCCGGTCTCCGACTTCGCCGATCTTGTGGGCTACGATCCGGTCCAGGATATTCATGGCTGCCATGATTCGCTCTTCCTGCGTTCGCTTCCCGCTGAACCAAGGTGCTTATGCGTTGGTCATCCTTACCAGGGCGTCGGGTTTCTCCCGCGCGCCGCCGGAGGCCGCCCGGATCCTCATTCGTTGGTCATCCGGACCAGGGCGTCGAGTTTCTCCCGCGCGCCGCCGGAATCAATGGCGCCGGACGCCCGGGCGATGCCTTCGTCGAAATCCTCCGCCTTGCCTCCGGCCACGATCGCCGCCGCGGCGTTCAGCAGGACGATGTCCCTCCGGGGACCTCTTTCCCCGGCCAGTATGGACCGGATGATGTCCGCGTTCTCGTCCGCCTCGCCGCCCTTGAGGTCCTCGATGGACGCCCTCGGAAGGCCGAAGTCTTCCGGCGCGACGTCGTAGGTCCTGACGGCCCCGTCCCTCGCCTCCGCCACGTGGGTCGGCGCCGTGGTCGTGATCTCGTCCAGTCCGTCCTCACTGTGCACCACGAAAGCGCGCTCCGCCCCCAGGTTGTTCAGCACGTGGGCCGCGGTCTGAACGACGCTCCCGTCATATACGCCCATGACCTGCGCCGTGGTTCCGGCCGGATTGGTCAACGGTCCCAGCAGGTTGAGCACCGTCCGCACGCCGAGCTCCCGGCGCGGCCCGCTCGCGAAGCGCATGGCCGAATGGAGGGCGGGGGCGAACATGAAACCGATGCCGATCCCGTCGATGCAGGCCGATACCTTCTCCGGCGTCGTCTCGATGTTGACGCCCAGGGCCGTCAGCACGTCGGCGCTGCCCGCCTTGCTGGACGCCGCGCGGCCGCCGTGCTTGGCGATGAACGCGCCCGCGGCCGCGGCCACGAAGGCTGCGGCCGTCGATATGTTGAAAGTATGCTTGCCGTCGCCGCCCGTCCCGCAGGTATCCACGATGGGGTACGACCGGCATTCGATCCGCGTGGCCCGGGCGCGCATGACCCGGGCGAAACCGGTAACCTCATCGATCGTCTCGCCCTTCAGACGGAAGGCGACCAGGAACGCGCCGATCTGCGCGGGCGTCGCATCCCCCGACATGATCCCGTCCATGGCTTCCATGGCCTCCGCCTCGGTCAGCGAGATCCCTTCGATCGCCTTCGCTATCGCTTGCTGTATCATGGAACCCCTTCTCCATCGGGTTGCGTGCATCCAGGCCACGGGCACGAACGCCGGTGCGACTGCCGCGCGAGATCCAGCGCGGGCCGGATGGCGCCGACGTAATTGCCGAGGTGGGGACTGCCCGTCGGCTTGATGCCGGTCAGGATGACGTCGGGCCGGTTCATGGTCCGCCTCCCCGGCCCGCGTCCACCGCTCCGGCCACCGGAACCAGCTTCCTGAAGACGTTCTCCAGGAGCCGCAGACCGATTCCGTCCTTGAGCGTCATAATGGATTCGGGGTGGAACTGCACCGCCGCCACGGGCATGGTGCGATGTTCCACCGCCATGGCGATGCCGTCCTCCGACTCCGCCGTTACCGAAAGCTCCGGCGGCAGTCCATCCCGCTCGGCGTACAGCGAATGATAGCGGCCCGCCGTGAACGACGGGGGGAACCCTTCGAACAGTTCCCCACCCCGGACGATCACGCGCGACTCCTTCCCGTGCATGGGATAGGGCAGCACCCCCAGCGTGCCTCCGAAATACCGGACGATGCCCTGGAGCCCGAGACAGACTCCGAAGACGGGCAGCGCGCGTTCGAGCGCCGCGTCGATGGCGAGCGCCACGTCGAAATCCGACGGTTGGCCGGGACCGGGCGACAGGAAGACCATGTCCGGGTCGTAGGCGTCCATGATCCCCGTCAGCCGGGACCGCGAAAACCCCGTCCTGACCGTCATTACGTCGGCGCCGGTCTGGCGCAGGTAGTTCGCCAGGGTGTGCACGAAAGAATCCTCGTAGTCCACCAGCAATACGCGCCTGCCCGATCCGGCGTCTTCCACGCGGCCGGAACGGGGGGCTCCCGCCCGGGCATCCCGGGGCCGGCGGATTGCGTCGATGAACGCCATGGCCTTGAGTTCCGTCTCGCGCTCCTCGTCCTCGGGTACGGAGTCGATCAACAGCGTGCTGCCGGCCCGTATCTCGGCGACGCCGTCCCTGATGCGGATGGTACGGAGCGTGAGCCCCGTGTTCATGTTCCCGTCGAATCCGATGAAACCTATCGCTCCGCCGTACCAGGAGCGGCACGATCGCTCGTTGCTTTCGATGAACCGCATCGCCCAGATTTTCGGCGCGCCCGTTACGGTGACCGCCCAGGCGTGGGCGAGAAAAGCGTCCAGGGCGTCGTACTCCGGCCGCAGGATGCCTTCCACGTGGTCGACCGTGTGGATCACCCGCGAGTACATCTCGATCTGGCGCCGGCCGATGACCCGGACGCTTCCGGGCACGCATATCCGCGACTTGTCGTTCCGGTCCACGTCCGTGCACATGGTCAGCTCGGATTCCTCCTTCTCCGAGCTCAGCAGCTTGAGTATCTGGTCGGCGTCGGCCAACGCGTCGTTCCCTCTGCTGACCGTGCCCGAAATGGGACAGGTCTCGATGCGGATCCCCTCGCCCCGGACGAACATCTCGGGCGAGGCGCCGACCAGGTATTCCCGCTGGCCCAGGTTGATGAGCGTGGCGTAGGGCGCGGGATTCCGTTCCCGCAGGCGGCGGAAGATCTCGGAAGGCGGATCCGGGCATGATTCGTAGAACGTCTGGCTGGGGACGACTTCGAAGAGATCGCCTCGCCGGAAGTATTCCTGGGCCTTGCGGACGATATCGGCGTACGCGCCCGGCTCGAATTCCCTTGGGGTCTCGGCCTGTCCGGCGACGTAGGGCTGTACCGCGCCTTCCCTGGGCAGGCCCCGGGTAGACACGCCGTACTTTTCGAATTCGTAATCGTACCGGATGGCCACTTCCAGGTTGTGATCGACGGTCACCAGCCGGTCGGGCAGGTACAGCACCAGGTCCCGCTGGTCCTCGGGCCGGCGCAGTTCGTAGTCCATGGGTTCGAACTGAAACGCCAGATCGTATCCGAACGCGCCGTAGAGGCCGAGATGATGTTCGTCGGGACAGGAGAAAAGGTCGATGATCCCCCGCAGGATCGAGAAGACGGAGGGTTGCCTGCTGCGCTGTTCTTCCGGGAAATGCTCGCCCGGCCGGCGCACCTCGCCGTCGATACGGTCTTCGATCAGGGCGGCGGAGTCCGTAACCCCCAGTCCTTCGATCTGCGTGAGCATCGCCGGCAGCAAGATCCTGCCCCGGGCGTTCAGCGCCTGTATCCGGAAGGCGTTTTCGCGGGACACGATCCGGATCGGCGGATCGACGAACCCCATGTCCCACCGGGTATACCTTCCGGGGTATTCGTAACCGGATGCGAACAGGGCGCCCGGATGGGAATCGAGCGCGTCGATTACGGGCTCTATGGCTTCGTCCGGCGGGAGATGCCGGGCGTAGCGCTTTACGGAAAGGCCGCCGCCGGTCTGGTATTCGATGGCTTCGAGATGTATGTGGGTAACGCGCATCGTCATATCCCGTTCACGGTGATACGATTCTGAAGTTTCCCCAACCCTGCGCGGCCTGTTCGACGATTATCCCATAAAACAAAAAAGGCCGCTACCTTGTATGGGTAGAGGCCGGTCAAATCAACGAAGGATGAATCTACTGCAATCAGGCGCCGCTTCGCATGACATGCCGCCTCTTCCCGTAAAAAGGCCACCAGGTAAACAGATCGCTCTGCTTCCGCCAATAGTAGAATTGCGATGACCGGGAGGAGTTGACGGCTGTCATTTCAGTCCATTCCGTAGATACGAAACATGCTCGGCTGCCGTTTGTCGATTGCGCCATTATAGCGCGGTCCGGCGGGTAAGTCAAGGTTTTTTCTCACCAAGAAAACAGTTGCCATTTCAGGGGGCAGCCTGTACCATGCTGGCGTTGTCGAGCGGGACGGGAGCGTCCCGGATTGCACGGACCGCATGGACGGCACGGACGACGGACAGATCGGACGACGGACGGCACAGTCAGCATGGACAGATCGGACGATACGGACAGTACGGACGGGGGACCCGGGCTGTTCAGGAAGTGGTTCTGGAACACCTATGACTACCTGGGAACGCTGATCGTGATCAACATCCTCTGGCTGCTGTTCGCCCTGCCGCTGGTTACCCTTCCTATCGCCTTTGCCGGACTCTTCCGGGTAACCGGACGCATCGCCTCCTACGAAGAGACGGGCTTGCGGGATTTCTTCGCACACGGGCGGGGAGACCTGGGACGCAGTTTTCTGCTCTGCGGGCTGTACGCGGGCGTCCTGTTGCTCCTTGCGGCCAACGTGATATTCTACGTCCGGCTCATGGATGATTGGCCCTGGACCGGCGCGGTCCTGGGCGGCGTGATGATGTGGCTGATCGTCTTCGTCTGCATGACGGCCGTCTACGCCCTGCCGCTGCTGCAGCGAGGCAAGGCCCCCGTCAGACAGGTCATCCGGTCGGGCGTATTCCTGGTCGTGGACAACGCCTGGAAATCCTTCGTGCTGTTGCTGGCCGGTTCCCTCGTCATGGCCTTCAGCCTGGCCAGCGGCGTCGGGATGCTCTTTCTCGGAGCCGGCGCCGTCGGCGTGCTGTTCAGCACCGGCCTGAGAGAGGTTTTGAAACGGTACGGGCAAGACGAGGCCGGCGTCCTGGAGGAAGCGCGGGGATGGCGGGACCTGCTCCGTCCATGGGGGTATTCATGAAGGGGAAGGAGGTCCGCGGCGATGCCGGCGACGCCACCGCGCCATTCATCGTGATCGAGGGGATCGACGGAGCGGGCAAGACGACCCAGCTGAAACGGCTGCACCGCTGGATGGAAGCGCGTTACGAAAGGTCCGTACATACCACGGGGGAACCCACGAGCCGACCCATCGGCATGCTGTTGAAAGACGCCCTCCAGCGCCGGGTGGAACTCGACGGCATCTGCCACGCGCTGCTGTTCGCCGCCGACCGGATCGACCACGTCAAAACGGAGATCGAACCCGCCATTCGCCGCGGTACCCCCGTGCTGTGCGACCGGTACTTTCTCTCGTCCTTCGCCTACCAGTGGCGGGAGATGCCCGGCGAACTGGACTGGATCGAGTCGATCAACGCCCGGGCCGTACACCCCCACCTGACCCTGCTCATCGATGCGCCCGCCGAAGTCTGCATGGACCGCATACGCCGGGCGCGGCCGGATACCGAGCTGTTCGAGGATCTCGAGACGCTCCGCGCCATCCGGGACAATTACCTGGAGCTGGCGCGCCGCAGGGAAGCCATGGACCACATAGTTATAATTGATGGCGCGCGCACGCCCGGGGACGTGCAGGAGGAAGCGCGCGCGCGGGTGGAAGAAGCGATGCAACCCTACTGCGGCGGATAGCGACATGCTGACGTACATACTCCGGTTCGTGGTGAGATTCCTGGCCGGGATCCTGATCCAGCAGGCCCTTCGTTTCCTGGCCACCATGGTCACCCGTCCCCCGAGACGGGCGCCGGAACCGAGACCCAGGGCGCCTGAGAAGCCGAAGACGACCATCGATCCGAAGCACATCGTGGATGGCCGGTTCGAGGATATCCCCGAGAAGTGAGCCGGGAGCAACGGATGCTTAGAAACTTCACCTGGGTCATTCCCCGGCGGCTGGCCGGCATGGCCCTGCCCACGAGCGCCGGCCACGCGGGCTGGCCGCGCGCGGGAGGGAACGCGGACCTGGAGCGGGACCTGGCCAGCCTGAAAGCACTGGGCGTGAGCGCCGTGGTGTCCCTGACCCGGGAACCGCTGCACGGGGAAACGCTGGCCCGTTGCGGGCTCCGCGGCCTGCACATTCCCGTGGAGGACATGACCGCGCCGTCGCCGGAGCAGATCCGGCGGGCCGTCCTCTATATCGACGAGCATATCGGACAGGGCGGCGTGGTCGTGCATTGCATGGCGGGCATCGGACGGACGGGCACCGTGCTGGCCGGGTATCTCGTCTGGCAAGGCAGCACGGCGCAGGACGCCATCGAGGAAATCCGCGTCGGCCGTCCCGGATCGGTCGAGACCTTCGAACAGGAATCGTCGATCCATCGATTCGCCCGGTCGGTGGCGGAACGCGACGCATAAGGAGAACACAGGCCCCATGTTTTCGATCGCCGTCATCACCGACGAGGTGTCCCAGGACCTGGACACCGTCATCGCCTTCGCCCGGGACTTCGGCCTGGAAGGGGTCGAGCTCCGGTCGATCTGGGACAAGCCGCCCCAGGATCTCGACGACGACGAGATCGCGAGGATCCGGGACCGGACCGGCGAGGCCGGGCTTTCGGTGGCCGGCGTGGCGGCGCCGTTCTACAAGTGCGATATCGAAGACGACGCCGCGTGCCGGGAGCACCTCGGCATCCTCCGCAGGTGCATCCGCGTGGCCCATAAGCTGGACACCGCGCTGGTCCGCGTCTTCGCCTTCTGGAAACGGGACCCGTTCGAACGGTACCGGGACCTGATCGCAGCCCGGTACGCCGAGCCCGTCCGGATCGCCGGGGGCGAGGGCGTCGTGCTCGGCCTGGAAAACGAAGCGTCCACCCTCATCGGCACCGGCGCGGAGACGCGCCGCCTGGTCGACGCCCTGGCGACTCCGGTCGTCAAGCCCCTCTGGGATCCATGCAACGAGCTGTTCGCGGACGGCGGGGAGAAACCGTACCCGGACGGTTACGGACACATCCGGGCGGACATGTGCCACATGCATTTCAAGGACGGGGTACGGGGTACGGCCGAAGGGGATGTCAACGTGCCCATGTGCGAGGGCGAAATAGACTACAGGGGACAGTTCGCCGATCTGATCGGGCAAGGATACGGCGGCTGGCTGTCCCTCGAGACCCACTGGCGCATCGGAGCGGAGCAGATCGAACGGACGCTGCTCGACCGGCCGGGGGGCAAGCGGTTTTCGGAAGCGGGGGAAGCGGCCTCCAGGATCTGCATGCGCAACACGCTGGACCTGCTGGCCGACCTGGGCGTCGACCGGCCGGAAGGGGAGAAAGGACCCTAAAGGATGAAAGACCACCCATACAGGACGCACACCTGCGGCGAATTGCGGCAGAGCGACGACGGGACGCCCGTGCGGATCGCCGGCTGGGTCCACCGCATGCGGGACCACGGCGGCCTGCTCTTCATCGACCTGCGGGACCACTACGGGATCACCCAGGTCGTCGTAACCCCGGAAAGCGGGTTCCACGAGCGGGCGGGGGACCTGCGGTCGGAGAGCGTCGTCACGTTTACCGGCGGGGTGATCCTGCGGGCGGACGACGCGATCAACCCCAACCTGCCCACGGGGCACATCGAGGTGAAGGCCGATTCCATGACGGTGCTCAGCGCCGCGGACCCCCTGCCCCTTTCGGTCGCGGACGAGCGGGATTATCCGGAAGCCACGCGGTTGACCTATCGCATGCTCGATCTGCGCAGGCAGCGCCCGCACCACAACATCGTCATGCGGTCGCGCATCATCGCGAGCATACGGCGCCGCATGACGGACCTGGGCTTCAACGAGTTCAACACGCCCATCCTCACCAGCAGTTCCCCCGAGGGAGCCCGGGACTACCTGGTCCCGAGCCGCGTGCACCCGGGCAAGTTCTACGCCCTTCCCCAGGCGCCGCAGCAGTTCAAGCAGCTCCTCATGATCTCGGGGTTCGACCGCTATTTCCAGATCGCCCCGTGCTTCCGGGACGAAGACGCCCGGGCCGACCGGTCGCCGGGCGAATTCTACCAGCTGGACGTGGAGATGTCCTTCGTGGAGCAGGACGACGTCTTCGAAGCGCTGGAGACCTTGTTCCACGGCCTGTTCACGGAGTTCAGCGACTGGGACGTCACCTCGCCGCCCTTTCCGCGCATCCCTTACCGCGACGCGATGCTCCGTTACGGCACCGACAAGCCCGACCTGCGCTTCGGCCTGGAGATCGAGGACGTCACCGAGGCCTTCCGGGAGTCCGAATTCAACGCCTTCCGCCAGATCGTCGAGAAGGGCGGCGGCGTCCGCCTTCTGGCCGTCCCCGGCGTGGCCGGACGGCCCCGCAGTTTCTTCGACAACCTGGACCGGACCGTGAAGGAGGAATACGGGGGCCGGGGCGCGGCGTACATCTCCTTCGCGGAGGACGGGGTCAAGGGTTCCATCGCCCGCGTGCTGGACGGTCCGACCCTCGACCGGCTGAAATCCGTCGTCGAGCCGGAGACGGACGCCTCGTGGTTCTTCGTGGCCGACGCCGAGGACCGCGCGAGCGACGTGGCAGGCAAGCTCAGGCTGCATTTCGCCGACCTGCTCTCCCTCCATGAGGCGAAGGCCTACCGTTTCTGCTGGATCGTCGATTTCCCCATGTACGAACGCGACGCGGAGACGGGCGGGGTCGTCTTTTCGCACAACCCCTTCTCCATGCCCCAGGGCGGACTGGAAGCCCTGGAGAACACGCCGCCGCTCGACGTCCTCGCCTACCAGTACGACATCGTCTGCAACGGAACGGAACTGTCCAGCGGCGCCATCCGGAACCACCGGCCCGACATCATGTACCGGGCCTTTGAAATCGCCGGCTATTCCGCGGACGAGGTGGACGCGGAATTCGGCGGCATGATCAGCGCGCTGAAGTACGGCGCGCCTCCCCACGGCGGGATCGCGCCGGGCATAGACCGCATCGTCATGCTCCTCACCGACGAGACCAATCTCCGCGAAGTCATCGCCTTTCCCCTGAACCAGAACGCCCAGGATCTCCTTATGGGCGCGCCCGGAGCGGTCAGCGAGAAACAGCTCCGGGAACTCCATATCCGCCTGCGGCGGTAGTCCGATCCCGTCTTCATTTTATTTTGCAATCACCCTTGACATCGGCAGGGATGTTGATTATATTTACCTGTCTGTGTTCTTGAGCTGCTCAAGATGCGGATCCGTACTGATTATAATGGGCCACCATAGCTCCAATGGCAGAGCGGCTGATTTGTAATCAGTAGGTTCTCGGTTCGAATCCGAGTGGTGGCTTTCCGGCAGCCAGGGGAGGTTCCAGAGCGGTCAAATGGGACGGACTGTAAATCCGTTGGCTCAGCCTTCGCAGGTTCGAATCCTGCCCTCCCCATGATCAATCGAAGAGGGCCGGCGGGCTGGCCAGGCGGACGGGCGGTCCAGGCGGTCCAGGTGATCCGGCAGACCGGGTGGCCGTGCCGGCGGGACCGACCAGGCCGGCGGGACCGGCCAGGCGGAACAGGCGTACGAGGCATACGGGCAGCATCGGAATACGACCGGCGGGAATAGCTCAGTTGGCTAGAGCATCAGCCTTCCAAGCTGAGGGTCGCGGGTTCGAGTCCCGTTTCCCGCTCTAAAAACGCTGTGTCCGGGGTTCGGAAAAACTGAAGATTCCGGCCGGTCGGATGTAATAGTTTATCTGAACCTTGAACGTAAGCGCCCTTGTAGCTCAGCTGGTAGAGCAACGCCATGGTAAGGCGTAGGTCGCCGGTTCAAGTCCGGCCGAGGGCTTCGACTCAGGCTTTGTCAGGCGTTTCGTTTCGTTAACCTCACCGGTTCAGGAGATTGTCTTCATGTCGAAGGAAAGATTCGAGCGTACCAAGCCCCACGTGAACATCGGCACGATCGGCCACGTGGACCACGGCAAGACGACGTTGACGGCGGCGATTACCAAGGTCCTGGCCGAGCAGGGCCTGGCCGAGTTCCAGGATTACGACCAGATCGACAACGCCCCGGAGGAGAAGGAGCGCGGCGTCACCATCAACGTGCACCATGCCGAGTACGAGACCGACAACCGGCACTACGCCCACGTGGACTGTCCCGGGCACGCCGACTACATCAAGAACATGATCACCGGCGCGGCCCAGATGGACGGCGCCATCCTGGTGGTCTCCGCCGCCGACGGGCCCATGCCCCAGACCCGCGAGCACATCCTGCTGGCCAGGCAGGTCAACGTGCCCGCCATCGTCGTCTTCCTGAACAAGTGCGACCAGGTCGACGACGAGGAGCTGCTCGAGCTCGTCGAGCTCGAGGTCCGGGAGCTGCTTTCCTCCTACGACTTCCCCGGCGACGACATCCCCGTGGTCAGGGGCAGCGCCCTTTTGGCCATGGAAGGCGAGGCCGGCTCCGACGACACCACGCCCATCGCGGAACTCATGAGCACCGTGGACGAATACATCCCCACCCCGGTCCGTGACGAGGACCGCCCCTTCCTCATGCCCGTGGAGGACGTCTTCTCCATCACCGGCAGGGGCACCGTCGGCACCGGGCGCGTGGAGAGCGGCGTCATCAACAAGAACGACGAGGTGGAGATCATCGGCATCAAGGACACGCGAAAGACCGTCGTCACCGACATCGAGATGTTCCGCAAGTTCCTGGACGACGCCCGGGCCGGTGACAACGTCGGGCTCCTCCTCAGGGGCGTGGACAAGGAATCCCTCGAGCGGGGACAGGTCGTGGCCAAGCCCGGGTCCATCACGCCGCACACCAAGTTCAAGGCACAGGTCTACGTCCTCAAGCAGGAGGAAGGCGGAAGGCATACCCCCTTCTTCAACAACTACCGGCCCCAGTTCTACTTCCGCACCACCGACGTCACCGGGTCGGTCGCACTGCCGCAGGGCGTCGAGATGGTCATGCCCGGCGACAACGTCGACATGGAAGTCAATCTCATGCAGCCCATCGCCATGGACACCGAACTCCGCTTCGCCATCAGGGAGGGCGGCAGGACCGTCGGCGCGGGCGTCGTAACCGAAGTCATCGAGTAACACGGCGGGTACGGACATTCAGGACAAGGGACGGAGCGATCGAATCGATCCCCACCCGGTCGGACCGGATGAATCAGACATAGAAGACGCGAAAAACCGCAGGCCGGCGACGCGAACTGAGCGGACACCACAGTTCCGGCCTGCCTTTTTATGCGGTGCGCACAGGCGCGCAGGCACGCGCGAGGCAGCCCTCGGCGGGAACCGGAGAACGGAGACCAGTGAACGGCCGCGGCGTTCAGGGAAGACGGCGGACAGGCGGCCTTTCAGCACGAAACAGGGATCATGTACGAACGAACGGTGGACTTTCTCAGGGAAGTAAGGACGGAGCTCTCCAAGGTGAGCTGGCCGAGCCGGAACGAGCTGATCGGCTCGACGACCGTGGTCATCATCATCACGCTCATCCTGGCCGCCTTCACCGGCGTGATCGATTTCATCCTGTCCATCATACTGAGCCGTTTGCTCGGGGCCTGACGCGAAGCGAGAGACAACGAGGAGTGCAATGGACAAGCGCTGGTATGTGATTCATACCTACTCGGGTCATGAGAACAAGGTGAAGACCCACCTGGAGAAACTGAAGGTCCGGGAAGGGCTGGAAGAGAAGATCGGCGAGATTCTCATCCCCACCGAAGAAATCGTGGAGATGAAACAGGGGAAGAAAACGTCTACCATCCGCAAGCTGTTCCCCAGCTACGTCCTCGTGGAAATGGAGATGGACCGCGACTCGTGGCACCTGGTGACCAACGCGCCGGGCGTTACCCATTTCGTCGGCAGCGGACCCAGGCCGCAGCCCCTGCGGGAGAGCGAGCTGAACCGCATACTGCACCGGGACGAGCCGCACAAGGATAAGGGAGAAGGCGTGGAAATCCCTTACCGGACCGGCGACCAGGTCAAGGTCACGGACGGGCCCTTCACCGACTTCACGGGCGTGGTGGAGGCGATACACCCGGACCGGCAGAAACTGAAGGTCATGGTGAGCATTTTCGGACGCGCGACCCCGGTGGAACTCGATTTCCTCCAGGTCTCCCACGTCACGTAGGAGGGTTTTGTGGCAAAGAAGATAACTACGGTGATCAAGCTCCAGGTACCGGCCGGCCAGGCGAATCCGGCGCCGCCGGTGGGATCGGCCCTCGGCCAGCACGGCGTCAATCCCATGGAGTTCTGCAAGGTCTTCAACGCGAAGACCCAGGACCAGATGGGGCTGATCATTCCGGTCGTGATCACGGTCTACGCCGACCGCAGCTTTTCCTTCATCACGAAGACGCCCCCGGCCGCGGTGCTGCTCAAGCGCGAGGCCGGCCTGGCGAAGGCTTCCGGCGAACCCAACCGGGAGAAGGTCGGCAAGGTCACGCGGGACCAGGTCAGGCAGATCGCCGAACTCAAGAAGCCGGATCTGAACGCCGCCGATACGGAGGCGGCCATGCGCATGATCGAAGGCACGGCCCGCAGCATGGGCATCGAGGTGGAAGGATAACCGGCGAAAGTCACGGAGTACGTCGCAGGGAGACTTCACGGAGTAAGTCGCAAGGAGACGGGCCAATGAAAAGAGGCAGGCGCTACCTGGACGCCAGGGAGAAAGTGGAAGCGGGAAGGGACTATCCCCTCGTGGACGCCCTGTCGATCGTCAAGGAGACATCGAAGACGAAGTTCGACGAGACCGTCGAGGTGGCCATTCGGCTGAACGTGGACCCCCGCCACGCGGACCAGATGGTCCGGGGCGCCATCGCGCTGCCCCATGGGACGGGGAAGGAAACCAGGGTGCTCGTGCTGACGCGGGGCGAAGCGCAGAAGGACGCCCGGGAAGCCGGCGCGGACCACGTCGGCGCCGACGAGTACATCGAGCAGATCCAGAAAGGCTGGACCGAATTCGACGTCGTGATCGCCACGCCCGATATCATGCGCGACGTGGGCAAGCTCGGCCGCGTGCTGGGTCCCCGGGGACTCATGCCCAACCCGAAGAGCGGCACGGTGACCTTCGACGTCGGCCCGGCGGTCCGGGAGGTCAAGGCCGGCCGGATCGAGTACCGCGTGGACCGCAACGGGAACCTGCACGGTCCCGTGGGGAAGGTGTCCTTTACCGTGGAGCAGTTGTCGGAGAACGCCTCGACGTTCATCGACGCGGTCATGCGGGCGAAGCCTGCATCCGCCAAAGGGCAATACATCAGGCGTCTTACCGTCTCGTCCACCATGGGTCCCGGCGTACAGGTCGACCGCCAGGCGGCGGCCGTCGAGGCGTAGACGCGTCCGGCGCCGGAAGCCGCCGGCCATAAAGGAGTCTTGAAACCATGCCCCAGCCGCGTGCCGTAAAAGAGCAGATCGTCCAGGATCTGACGACGCGATTGAAGGAAACCGACACCGTGTACCTGACCGACCTCACCGGCCTGGACGTCGGCGAGGTGACCGAACTCCGAAGCCGGTTGCGGTCGGAATCCGTGGAATGCCGCGTCATCAAGAACACGCTGACCCGGCTCGCCGTGGAAGGCGCGGGCCTGCCCGACCTGGGCGAGACCCTGGACGGCCCGACGGCGCTCGTCATGTCGGACGACCCGGTGGCGCCGGCGAAGATCATCTTCGATTTCGGCAAGGAGCACGACGAGCGGCCCCGCATCAAGGGCGGACTCCTGACCGGCGAAATCATCGACGTCGAAAAGGCCCGGACGCTGTCCAGGCTGCCCGGCCGGGATGAACTGCTGGCCAAGACCGTCAGCGGCATCGCCGCGCCGATCACGGGCCTGGTGTTCACCCTGTCCGGCGTACTGGGCGGCCTGGTCCGCACCCTGTCCGCCGTTTCGCAGCAGAAGGCGTCGCGGGAAGGCGGCGGATAAGGACCGCGGCCCGGCTGTAAAGGCATCGCCGCCCGCGGCCGGACGCCCGTTTGAATCGTTTGAAGTCGTGTGAAGTCGTGTGAAGTCGTGCGAAAAACGTTGAAAACAATAAGACGCAGCATCCCTTAAAATCCAATGGAGGTACGTATCATGGCCGTGTCCGATATCGTAGATCAGATTGAACAGCTGACCGTGCTGGAATTGAATGATCTCGTGAAGACGCTCGAAGACAAGTTCGGTGTCTCGGCCGCCGCGACGGTGGCTGTCGCCGCGCCCGGCGGCGGCGACGCAGCCGCGCCGGCGGAAGAGGAAAAGGACTCCTTCGACGTCGTGCTGACCGGTTTCGGAGACAAGAAGATCCAGGTCATCAAAGTCGTGCGCGCGATCACCGGCCTGGGTTTGAAAGAGGCGAAGGCGCTTGTCGACGGCGTCCCCGGCGCGCTTAAGGAGGGCGTGACGAAAGAGGAAGCCGACGACTTGCAGAAGCAGATCGAAGAAGCGGGCGGAACGATCGAACTCAAATAGGCGGGACGGTAAACCGGATCGGGTCCGCGCGGCGACCGCGGAGATCCCGTGGCGTGCACGGGGTCGACGCGCATTCGTCGAGCGGGTACTACTCACCTTCCTGTCGAAAGGATGTGGTCAGCCGATGGACAATACTCAGATCACACGCCATGATTATTCCAAACTGCCCTCCATCATCGAAATGCCGAATCTGCTGGCGGTACAGATAGATTCCTTCAACGCGTTTCTCCAGGCCGAAGTACCCGTTGCCGAGCGAAAGAACCAGGGTCTGCAGGCCGTTTTCACCGACATATTCCCCATCACGGACATCCACGAGCACTTCTCGCTCGAGTTCATCGAGTACATGCTCGGCGAGCCCAAGTACACCGTCCTCGAATGCCAGGAACGGGGCATGACCTACGCGATCCCCCTGAAGGCGAGGCTTCGGCTGGTGATCCGCGAGGAAGGGAACGGCGACAAGGGCGAAAGAAAAGTCAAGGACATCATAGAGCAGACCGTGTTCCTCGGCGAGCTCCCCCTGATCACGGAAAAGGGCACGTTCATCATCAACGGCGCCGAGCGGGTCATCGTGTCCCAGCTCCAGCGTTCCTACGGCGTGTTCTTCTCCGAGGAAACCCACCCCAACGGCAAGCAGCTCTATTCCGCCCGCATCATTCCCGAACACGGGACCTGGCTGGAATTCAGCCTGGACGTGAACGACGTGCTTTTCGTCCACATCGACCGGAAGCGGAAGTTTCCCGTAACGCTGCTGCTCCGCGCCCTGGGCTACGAGACCAACGAAGAAATCTACCAGCTGTTCTACGAATTCGACGACGTCCGGGCCAACAAGGCCGCCGAACTGGTCGGCCGGAGCATCGGCGCGCCGGTCGTCGACAAGGAGACCGGCGAGATCGTCGCCGAGAGCGGTGAACCGCTGACGGAGGCCCTGGCGGAACGGCTGGCCGAAGGGAACGGCCATGCCGGGCGGTCCAGGCAGTCCAAAAAGATCAAGATCGTCCGGATGGACCCGACCCGGGAGCCGGACGTCCTGGCCAACACGTTCAAGAAGGACACGACGTCATCGTCGGAAGACGCGCTGTCGAAGATGTACAGCCTGCTGCGGCCGGGCGACCCGCCGAACCTTGAAACGGCCCAGGCGCTGATGGACCGCATGTTCTTCAACCAGAAGCGGTACAACCTGGCGGCCGTCGGGCGCCACCGCATCAACAAGCGCCTGAACGTGGACGTGCCGATCGATACGACCATCCTGACGGCGAACGACTTCATCGCCATCATCGACTACCTGCTGAAACTGCGCCGGGGCGAAGGCGTCACGGACGACATCGACCACCTGGGCAACCGGCGGACGCGTTCCGTGGGCGAACTGCTCGCCCAGCAGTTCAACACCGGGCTGACCCGCATGTCCCGGACCATAAGGGACCGGATCAGCCTCCACGACGCCGATTCGATCACGCCCCAGGACCTGGTGAACGCCCGGACGGTCTCTTCCGTGATCGCCGCGTTCTTCGGCAGCAGCCAGCTGTCGCAGTTCATGGAGCAGACCAACCCCCTGGCCGAACTGACGCACAAGCGGAGGCTCAGCTCCCTCGGCCCGGGCGGCCTGGACCGGTCGCACGCCAGCTTCGAAGTCCGCGACGTGCACCATACCCACTACGGCCGCATCTGCCCCATCGAGACGCCGGAAGGTCCGAACATCGGCCTGATCGCCTACATGGGCACCTACGGCCGGATCAACCGGTTCGGCTTCATCGAAACGCCTTACCGCAGGGTACAGGACGGCCGGATCACCGAACAGATCGACTACCTGTCGGCCGATCAGGAAGAGGACTTCATGATCGCCCAGGCCGCCATTTCGCTGGACGACGAAGGCCGCCTCGTCGGACGCATCCCCACGCGGAACAAGGGCGACATCAAGCTGGTCGACCCCGGCGAGGTCGACTACATGGACGTTTCGCCCAAGCAGATCCTGGGCGTGTCCGCGGCCCTGATCCCCTTCCTGGAACACGACGACGCGAACCGGGCCCTCATGGGTTCCAACATGCAGCGGCAGGCGGTACCCCTCCTGCGCACCGAAGCGCCCCTGGTAGGCACCGGCATGGAGCGGAAGGTCGCCGTGGATTCGGGCGCGGTGGTGGTCGCCAGGCAGAGCGGCACCGTCACGCAGGTCTCCGCCGACATGATCACGGTGACGCCCGACGACACCGATGATTCCGATCTCTTCGACACGCCGCCCGACGTGTACCCGCTCACCAAGTTCAAGAAATCCAACCAGGAAACCTGCATCAACCAGAAGCCGATCGTGGAGACCGGCGCCCGCGTGGAAGCGGGGCAGGTACTCGCGGACGGACCCGCCACGGACCAGGGTGAACTCGCCCTGGGCCGCAACGTGCTGACCGCCTTCATGTCCTGGGAAGGGTACAATTTCGAAGACGCCATCGTCGTCAGCGAAAGACTGGTCAAGCAGGATATCTTCTCGTCCATCCACATCACCGAGTTCGAGCTTCCCGCCCGCGAGACGAAGGTGGGCACCGAGGAATTCACCCGCGAGATCCCCAACGTGAGCGAGGACGCCGTCCGCAACCTGGACGAGTCCGGCATCATCCGCATCGGCGCCGAAGTGGGACCCGGCGACATCCTCGTGGGCAAGGTGACGCCCAAGGGCGAACGGGAACTGTCGCCGGAGGAGCGCCTGTTGCGCGCCATCTTCGGCGAGAAGGCCGGCGACGTGCGGGACGCCTCCCTGAAGGCGCCTCCGGGCATGCAGGGCATCGTCATCGATACCCGCCTGTACAGCCGCAAGGACAGCGACAGCGTCGCCCGGGAGAAGGAAAGGGAAACCCTGCGCGAGCTCGAGCGCGACTACCGGCAGCGGATAGACCAGGTCAAGGAGACGCGCGACGAGAAGCTCAAGGAACTGCTCAAGGGCCGGGTGTGCGTCGAGCTCCGGGACGGCGAGACCGACGAAGTGGTCGTCCCGGCCAAGCGGAAGTACACGGACAGCCGGCTGGCGGAACTCGATTTCGACCGGGTCATCCAGAGCGAGCGGTGGGTGGTCAACGCGGCCATGAACGAACAGGTCCGCAAGGTGATCCAGGCTTCGTCCAAGAACATCCGGGAAATCGAGAACCAGCTGGAACGGGAGCAGGAAAAGATCCGCCGCGGCGACGAACTGGCCCCCGGCGTGATCCAGCTGGTCAAGGTGTACGTGGCCAAGAAGCGGAAACTGTCCGTGGGCGACAAGATGGCCGGCCGGCACGGGAACAAGGGCGTGGTGGCGAAGATCGTCCCGGAAGAGGACATGCCCTACCTGCCGGACGGGCGTCACATCGACATCATCCTGAACCCCCTCGGCGTGCCGGGCCGGATGAACCTCGGCCAGATCATGGAGATCCACATCGGATGGGTCGCGAAGGAGAAGGACACCTACATCGCGACGCCGGTGTTCGACGGGGCGTCCATCCGGGAGATCAAGGGGGCGCTGGACAACGCCGGCCTCCCCGAATCCGGAAAGAGTACGCTCTACGACGGCAAGACCGGCCTCCCCTTCGACAAGGCGGTCACGGTCGGCTACATGTACGTCATGAAACTGAACCACCTGGTGGAGGACAAGATCCACGCCCGGTCGATCGGGCCCTACTCCCTGGTAACGCAGCAGCCGCTCGGAGGCAAGGCCCAGTTCGGCGGTCAGCGTTTCGGCGAAATGGAGGTCTGGGCCCTGCAGGCCTACGGCGCTTCGTACACGCTGCAGGAGATGCTGACCGTGAAATCGGACGACGTCAACGGCCGTTCGCGGCTGTACGAGGCCATCGTCAAGGGCGACAATCCGCCCGAACCGGGGATTCCGGAGTCCTTCAACGTCCTCGTCAAGGAACTCCAGAGCCTGGCCCTGGACGTCCAGCTCGAAGAATGAAACGGTTAGCACCTCACCCGTGGAGTCCCGCCGGGACTCCGGCCGCCGACATGCCGACCCGAGGCTTGCAGACATGATAATGATCAGGAGGTGTCACCAGTGGTCGATCTAATGCACAAGCAGCCCAAGAACCGCGCCACGATCCGGATACAGCTCGCCTCCCCCGAAACGATCCGCAGATGGTCCTACGGGGAAGTCACGAAACCGGAGACCATAAACTACCGGACGTTCAAGCCGGAACGCGACGGCCTGTTCTGCGAGCGCACCTTCGGTCCCGTGAAGGACTGGGAGTGCAACTGCGGGAAGTACAAGCGGATCCGGTACCGCGGCGTCATATGCGACCGCTGCGGCGTGGAAGTCACGCAGGCGAAAGTGCGGCGGGAACGGCTCGGGCACATCGAGCTCGCCGTCCCGGTCTGCCATATCTGGTATTTCAAGTCGCCCCCCAGCCGTATCGGCAACCTGCTGAACCTCTCCATCCGGAACCTGGAACGGGTGATCTACTACGAGTCCTACGTCATGCTGGACCCCCCGGCGGACACCGAGTACGAGAAGGGCGACATCATCGACCAGGACACCTTCATGGATCTCGAGGAGGCGGGGCACGAGTTCGAGGCGGACATGGGCGCCGGCGCCCTGCGGCGCCTGCTTTCCGAGATCGACATCGAAGAGCTCTCCCTCGACCTGCGGACCCGGGTACGGATGGAAACGTCGGTACAGCGGAAGAACGACGCGCTGAAGCGGCTGAAGGTGGTCGAGGCCTTCCGGAACTCCAACGGACCGGACTCCGACGGGAACCGGCCCGAATGGATGATCATGGAAGTGCTGCCGGTCATCCCCCCCGACCTGAGGCCGCTGGTGCCCCTGGAAGGCGGGAGGTTCGCCACTTCGGATCTCAACGACCTGTACCGGCGCGTCATCAACCGGAACAACCGGCTCAAGAAACTGCTGGAGATCCGCGCGCCCGACGTCATCCTGCGCAACGAGAAGCGGATGCTGCAGGAAGCGGTGGACGCGCTGCTCGACAACGGCCGGCGCTCGCGGGCCGTGCGGGGCGACGGGAACCGGTCCCTCAAGTCCCTCTCGGACCTGCTCAAGGGCAAGCAGGGACGGTTCCGCCAGAACCTGCTCGGCAAGCGGGTGGACTACTCGGGCCGTTCCGTGATCGTGGTGGAACCCGAGCTCAAGATCCACCAGTGCGGGCTGCCCAAGAACATCGCCCTGGAGCTTTTCAAGCCCTTCATCATCCAGCGGCTGGAAGACAAGGGCTTCGTGCAGACGGTGAAGAGCGCGAAGAAGATCGTGGAGCGGGAAGAGCCCGAAGTCTGGGACATCCTGGAAGAGATCATCAAGGACCACCCCGTCCTGCTGAACCGGGCGCCCACCCTGCACAGGCTGGGCATACAGGCCTTCATGCCGGTGCTCGTGGAAGGCAAGGCCATCCGCATCCACCCCCTCGTGTGCGAAGCCTTCAACGCGGACTTCGACGGCGATCAGATGCCGGTGCACGTCCCCATGTCCTTCGAGGCCCAGATCGAGGCGCGGGTGCTGATGCTGTCCTCGAACAACATCCTCGATCCGAAGAACGGGCAGCCGATCTGCGCGCCCAGCAAGGACATCGTCCTGGGATGTTACTACCTGACCAAGGAGCTCTCGGGCTGCCGGGGTGAAGGCAAGATGTTCTCGAGCGTGTCCGAGGTGATGCTCGCCTTCGACAACGACCTCGTGGACCTCCACGCCGTCGTCAGGCTGCGCCAGGACGGGAAGATCATCGAAACGACCGTCGGCCGCGTCATCTTCAACCAGATCCTGCCGCCGGAGATCGGCTTCCAGAACGAGGTGTTCGACAGCAAGGCCATACGCAACCTGGTGGCCGACGTCTACCGCCGGCTGGGCAATTACCGCACCTGCGTGCTCCTCGACGAAGTCAAGCGGCTGGGCTTCCACTACGCGACCCTTTCGGGCCTGACTTCGGGCATCGACGACGTGGTCATCCCCGACGAGAAGGCGCAGATGATCCGGGACGCGGAGTCCGAGGTGCGGTCCATCCAGGACCAGTACGAGGGACACGCCATCACCGAGGGCGAGCGGTACAACAAGGTGATCGACGTGTGGCAGCACACCCGCACCAAGCTGAACGAAGTCGTCGAGACCACGCTGGAGGAATCGGACGACGGGTTCAATCCATTCTACATGATGATGGCCTCCGGCGCCCGGAGCAAGCTGGACCAGGTGGGACAGCTGTGCGGCATGCGCGGGCTCATGGCCAAGCCCCAGCGGAAGGTCGTCGGGCAGATCGGCGAGTACATCGAAACGCCCATCCTGTCCAACCTCAAGGAAGGGCTGACGGTGCTCGAGTACTTCACGTCCAGCCACGGCGGCCGCAAGGGACTCGCCGACACGGCGCTCAAGACCGCCGACGCCGGCTACCTGACCCGGCGGCTGGTGGACGTGGCGCAGAACGTGATCATCAACGAGGCGGACTGCGGCACGATCCGCGGCATCGAGATCGGCGCCCTCAAGGAAGGCGAGAACGTGATGGAGCCGCTGGGCGACCGGGTGCTGGGCCGGGTCGTGCTGGACGACATCTACGATCCCATCACGCGGGAACTGCTGACGGCCGGCGGCGAGGAGATCAACGAGGAAGTCGCCGATCTCATCGAACAGCGCGGCGGCGTTCAGTACTCCCCCGATCCGGACGCGGAGATGAGCGAGACCGTGCACATCCGGTCCGTGCTGACCTGCGAGGCGAGCCGCGGCGTGTGCGCCTGCTGCTACGGCCGCAACCTCGCCACGGGCTCGCTCGTGGAAATGGGCGAGGCCGTCGGCGTCATGGCGGCGCAGAGCATCGGCGAGCCGGGGACGCAGCTTACGCTCCGGACGTTCCACATCGGCGGGATCGCGAGCCGGGACGCCACGCAGAACAAGATCACCACGAAGCAGGCGGGCAAGGCCGTCTTCACCGCGGTCGAAACCGTCACCCAGGAGAACGGCCTGCCGGTCGTGATCGGCCGGGCCGGCGAGATCACCATCCTGGACGCCGAGGACAACCGGAGGGCCCATTTCTTCATCCCCTACGGAGCGGTCATGCTCACGGAGGATGGAGAAATCGTCGAGGAAAACCAGGCCCTCTTCGAGTGGAACCCCTACAACATCCCGATCATCGCCGTACAGGCCGGATACGTGCAGCTGGAGGACGTCGTGGCGGGCGAAACGCTGCGTGAGCAGCTGGACGACACCACGGGCATGCGGCAGAAGGTGATCACGGAAAACCGGGGACAGCAGGCCCTCCACCCCCGCATCTACATCGCGGACGCGAAGGGCAGGAAACAGGACGAATACAACCTGCCCACCGGCGCCCATCTGCTCGTCACCGAGTTCACGGACCAGAACAATACCGAGCGCACCTACGTGCAGCCCGGCACGGTCCTCGCGCGCATACCGCGCTCCATCGGCAGGACCCGGGACATCACCGGCGGCCTGCCGCGCGTCGCCGAACTCTTCGAGGCGCGCAAGCCGCGAGACCCCGCCACGGTGGCGAAGGTGGACGGCGTCGTGAAGGTCGCCGGCATCGTCCGGCGCTCCCATCGCCTCCTGGTCCGCGCCGACGACGGGTCGGAGCAGGAATACCTGATCCCCCAGGGCCGTCACCTGAGCGTGCGCGACGGCGACCGGGTGCAGGCGGGAGAACCCCTGTCCGAAGGGTCGATCGACCCCCACGACATTCTCGAAATCCAGGGGGTGAACGCCGTGCAGGAATACCTGGTCAACCAGATCCAGGAAGTATACCGCATGCAGGGCGTGAGCATCAACGACAAGCACGTGGAAGTCATCGTCCGCCAGATGCTGCAGAAGGTAAAGGTGGACGACCCGGGCGACACCGAGTTTCTCAAGGGCGAGGAGGTGGACCGCAGCCGCTTCCAGCTGGAGAACGACCGCGTGCTCCGCGAGGGGGGCGACCCGGCGACGAACCAGCCGCTGCTGCAGGGCATTGCCAAGGCGGCGCTCAGCACGGAGAGCTTCGTCTCCGCCGCGGCGTTCCAGGAAACGACCCGCGTGCTGACCCAGGCGGCCATAGAGGGCAAGAAAGACGCGCTGCTCGGGCTGAAGGAGAACGTGATCATGGGCCACCTGATCCCCGCGGGTACCGGGCTCGACCGGTACGGCCAGATGCGGCTCGTGGACGAAGAGGGCAACGAGATCGAGCCGCCGTCGATCCCGGTGGAGCCCCTTTTCGACGCCGAATCGGTGAACGGCGACGCGGAGGGCAATGCCTCCGGCGCCTCCGAAACCCTGTCGAACGTGGCCGAGGCCGATCCGCCGCCCGTGAAAACGGTCTGAGGCCGGCGGGAGCAGGTGATTGGCGGGCGCCGCCGGGATGCCGGCGGCGCTCGTTTTTTTGACGAAAACGCTTGACACTATGAACGGAACCGGTTAAATTTCTCCACCTATGGCTTTTTGGGGGAAATACGTGCTGAACGGACCCCGAAAACCCGCGGTTTACTGGCTTGTACGGGTCGATGCAACAGGGAAGGTCAGGCAGGAATGCCCACGATAAATCAACTGATTCGCCACGGCCGGAAGAAGGCGCAGCGAAAGACGAAATCACCCGCGTTGCGCGGCAGCCCCCAGAAACGGGGCAACTGTCTGCAGGTGAAGACCCAGACGCCCAAGAAGCCGAATTCGGCGTTGCGCAAGATCGCCCGCGTCCGCCTGATGAACGGCATCGAGGCCACCTGCTACATTCCGGGCGAAAGCCATAACCTGCAGGAGCATAACATCGTCCTGGTCCGGGGCGGCCGGGTCAAGGACCTGCCCGGCGTGCGCTACCATATCATCCGCGGCGCGCTGGACGCCAGCGGTGTGCCGGACCGGCGGAACGGCCGGTCGAAATACGGGACGAAGAAACCCAAGTAGGCCGAAGAAACCCAGGCAGGCCGAAGAAACCCAGGCAGGCCGAAGAAGAACGGAAGCCGGACGGTCGGGAGTACGAGATGGCGAGACGGAAAGAAGTCGTAAGACGGGAACCGGAACCGGACTGGAAGTACAACAGCGTACTGGTCTCCAAGTTCATCAACGGATTGATGCGCAAAGGCAAGAAGAGCGTCGCGGAACGGGTATTCTACCAGGCGCTCGACCTGATCGAAGAGCGTACGAGCCAGGAACCGCTGCCCGTGTTCGAGAAGGCGGTCAAGATCGTCGGTCCCGTCGTGCACGTGAAATCCCGCCGGGTGGGTGGTTCGACCTACCAGGTCCCGGTGGAAGTGAGAGAAGACCAGCAGCGGGCCATGGCGATTCGCTGGATCATCGAAGCCGCGCGGGCCCGTTCCGAGAAGAACATGTTCGAGTGCCTGGCGGGAGAGTTTACCGCCGCCGCCAGGGGGGAAGGGGCCGCCGTCCGCCGCAAGGAAGAGACCTACCGAATGGCGGAAGCGAACCGGGCCTTCGCCCATTACAGGTGGTAAGAGCGTATAGACGGCAAGTCGAAACAGTACAAACGGATCATCCCTCGCGATGATCCGTACTTTATGAGGTAGATGACGCAGTGACTGAAACAACGATCAAACCGAATGAGAAAATGACCGCAGCATCCCGCAATCACGCTTCCGAATCGAACCTGGAAAAGACCAGGAACATCGGAATCATGGCCCATATCGACGCAGGGAAGACGACCACCACGGAACGTATTCTCTACTATACGGGACGGGTGCGCAGGATGGGCGAGGTGCACGACGGCGCCGCGACCATGGACTGGATGGAGCAGGAGCGCGAGCGGGGCATTACGATCACGTCCGCGGCCACGACGTCGTTCTGGCGGGACCACCGGATCAATATCATCGATACGCCCGGACACGTCGACTTCACGGTCGAGGTGGAACGCTCGCTGCGCGTGCTTGACGGCTCCGTGGCGATTTTTTGTGCCGTGGGCGGCGTCGAGCCACAGTCCGAGACCGTGTGGCGCCAGGCCGACAAGTACGGCGTTCCCCGGATCGCCTACGTGAACAAGATCGACCGCGTCGGTGCCGACTTCCACCAGGTCGTCTCCATGATACACGAACGCCTCGGGGCCAACGCCATCCCGATCCAGCTGCCCATCGGCTCCGGCGACCTGTTTACCGGGTCGATCGACCTGGTCGCCATGAAGGCGCGCAGCTACCATGAAGACAACATGGGCGCCACGTACGACGAACACGACATTCCGAAGGACCTGGCCGACTATGCCGCGGAGCACCGCGGCCGGTTGATCGAGGGGCTCGCCGAAGTGGACGAGGAATTGATGGAGACCTACCTGGCCGGCGAGGAACCCACGGTCACGGAACTGCGGGCCGCCATTCGCCGTGCCACGCTTTCCGTGAGCCTGATCCCCGTCCTGGTGGGTTCCTCCTTCCGCAACAAGGGCGTCCAGGCGCTGCTCGACGCCGTGGTCGACTACCTGCCGTCGCCGCAGGACGTGCCGCCCGTCTCGGGCAAGAACACGTTGACCGGCGAGCAGGAATCGCGGGAAAGCGTGCCGGAAGCGCCGCTTTCCGGGGTGGCCTTCAAGATCATGACCGATCCGCACGTCGGCAAGCTCGCCTTCTACCGGATCTATTCCGGTACGCTGCCCGCCGGCTGTTACGTGCTGAACACCCGGACCAACCGGCGCGAGCGGATCAGCCGGATCCTGCAGATGCACGCCAACAAACGGGAGCAGCTCAAGGCCGCCGAAGCGGGCGACATCGTGGCGCTGGTGGGCGTGAAGGACGTGGCGACGGGCGACACCCTCTGCGACCCCGAGTGGCCCATCGCCCTCGAAGCGATGGAGTTCCCCAAGCCCGTGATGGCCGTCGCGGTCGAACCCAGGACCCGGGCGGACGAAGAAAAGCTCAGCCAGTCCCTCCAGAAGCTCTCCGAAGAAGACCCCACTTTCCGCGTACATACCGATGAAGAGACCAGCCAGTTGATCATTTCGGGCATGGGCGAACTGCACCTCGAGATCCTGGTGGACCGCATGCTCCGCGAATTCCGCGTGGAAGCGAACGTGGGACGCCCCCAGGTCGCCTACCGGGAGACCATCGGCACGGCCGTGAAGAGCGAGGGACGCTTCGTCCGTCAATCGGGCGGACGCGGCCAGTTCGGTCACGTATGGCTCGAGATCGAACCCGTCAAGGACGGGGACGGCGTGGAATTCGTGAACGGTATCGTCGGGGGCGTCATCCCGCGGGAGTTCATTTCCTCGGTGGAGGCCGGTGTCCGCGAAGCCGCGCACAACGGCGTGCTCGCCGGATACACGGTACAGGGCGTGAAGGTCACCCTGTACGACGGGTCCTACCACGAGGTCGATTCGTCCGAAGTCGCCTTCAAGGTCGCGGGCTCCATGGCCTTCCAGGACGGCATGCGCAAGGCCGATCCCGCGTTGCTGGAACCGGTCATGGACGTGGAAGTGGCCGTCCCGAGCGAATACGTGGGTTCCGTGGTCGGCGATCTGAACGCCCGGCGGGGGCGCATCGGCGGGATCATTCCCCGGACGGACGCGCAGGTCGTGGCGGCCACCGTTCCCCTGAGCGAGATGTTCGGCTACGCGACGTCGTTGCGTTCGGCAACGCAGGGACGGGCCGTGTCCACGATGCAGTTCTCGCATTACGCGGAAGTACCCGAGAGCGTCAAGCAGGAGATACTGGAAAAGATACGCGGCGGCGCATAACGGTTTTTTATCTGGAGGATCTGCAGCATGTCGAAGGAAAGATTCGAGCGTACCAAGCCCCACGTGAACATCGGCACGATCGGTCACGTGGACCACGGCAAGACGACGTTGACGGCGGCGATTACCAAGGTCCTGGCCGAGCAGGGCCTGGCCGAGTTTCAGGATTACGACCAGATCGACAACGCCCCGGAGGAGAAGGAGCGCGGCGTCACCATCAACGTGCACCATGCCGAGTACGAGACCGACAACCGGCACTACGCCCACGTGGACTGTCCCGGGCACGCCGACTACATCAAGAACATGATCACCGGCGCGGCCCAGATGGACGGCGCCATCCTGGTGGTCTCCGCCGCCGACGGGCCCATGCCCCAGACCCGCGAGCACATCCTGCTGGCCAGGCAGGTCAACGTGCCCGCCATCGTCGTCTTCCTGAACAAGTGCGACCAGGTCGACGACGAGGAGCTGCTCGAGCTCGTCGAGCTCGAGGTCCGGGAGTTGCTTTCCTCCTACGACTTCCCCGGCGACGACATCCCCGTGGTCAGGGGCAGCGCCCTGCTGGCCATGGAAGGCGAGGCCGGCTCCGACGACACCACGCCCATCGCGGAGCTCATGAGCACCGTGGACGAATACATCCCCACCCCGGTCCGTGACGAGGACCGCCCCTTCCTCATGCCCGTGGAGGACGTCTTCTCCATCACCGGCAGGGGCACCGTCGGCACAGGACGCGTGGAGAGCGGCGTCATCAACAAGAACGACGAGGTGGAGATCATCGGCATCAAGGACACGCGAAAGACCGTCGTCACCGACATCGAGATGTTCCGCAAGTTCCTGGACGACGCCCGGGCAGGAGACAACGTCGGGCTCCTCCTCAGGGGCGTGGACAAGGAATCCCTCGAGCGGGGACAGGTCGTGGCCAAGCCCGGCTCCATCACGCCGCACACCAAGTTCAAGGCACAGGTCTACGTCCTCAAGCAGGAGGAAGGCGGAAGGCATACCCCCTTCTTCAACAACTACCGGCCCCAGTTCTACTTCCGCACCACCGACGTCACCGGGTCGGTCGCACTGCCGCAGGGCGTCGAGATGGTCATGCCCGGCGACAACGTCGACATGGAAGTCAATCTCATGCAGCCCATCGCCATGGACACCGAGCTCCGCTTCGCCATCAGGGAGGGCGGAAGGACCGTCGGCGCGGGCGTCGTAACCGAAGTCATCGAGTAACACGGGAGAAGGAGGCCGCCATGGCCAACCAAGCGGATCAGAAGATCAGGATCAGGTTGAAGGCCTGCGATCACGCCATGCTGGACAAATCGGCCAGGGAAATCACCCAGGCGGCTCAGCGGGCCGGCGCCCGGGTCATGGGACCCATACCGCTGCCGACGAAGCGGACCGTATATACCGTCCTGCGCTCTCCCTTCATCGACAAGAAATCGCGGGAACAGTTCGAAACGCGCGTGCACAAGCGGCTTATCGATATCTACGACACGTCACAGCAGACGGTGGACGCGCTCCTCAAGCTGGACCTGCCCGCCGGCGTGGACGTGGAAATCAGGGTGTAGGAGTCTCGAAGATGAGCAGTCTGGGCGGCCTGATCGGCCGGAAAATCGGGATGAGCCAGGTCTTTGCCGAGAACGGCGACGCCGTGCCGGTCACGGTGATCGAAGCGGGGCCGTGCCACGTCACCCAGGTAAAGACGCTGGAACGGGACGGCTACGAGGCCGCGCAGATCGGTTTCGACCCGAAGAAGGCGAAGCAGACGACCCGGCCGCTGAAGGGCCATTTCGACAAGGCGAACGTCGAACCGCAGCGGATCGTTCGCGAAGTGGCGGTGGACGACATCGAGACCTGCGAAGCCGGCCAGGTGTTCGGCGCCGGCATTTTCGAGACCGGCGAACTCGTGGACGTGACGGGGATTATCAAGGGACGGGGATTCCAGGGCGTCGTCAAGCGGCACGGTTTCCGGGGCGGCGACAAGACCCGGGGACAGAGCGACCGCTGGCGCCATCCGGGATCGATCGGGCAGAGCGCGACGCCGTCCAAGGTCTTCAAGGGAACCCGCATGGGCGGCCGGATGGGCAGCAAGCGCACGACGGTCCGGAACCTGCAGGTCGTCGGCGTGGACGCCGAGAAGAACCTCCTCCTGGTGAAGGGGGCGGTCCCGGGCCACAGGAACGGATACGTAGTGATCAACCGGGCCGGGTAGCTGAACGGCGCGGACCTGGACGGCGAAGGTGGGAGTCATCATGCCGGTAGCGACATTGTACAACAGCGACGGGACGGAACAGGGCCAGATCGATCTCGAAGAATCGGTCTTCGGCATATCCGCCAACGCCCACGCCATGTATGAAGCGGAGAAGATGTACCGCGCCAACCAGCGGCAGGGCACGGCCAGCGCGCAGACCCGGTCGGAAGTGTCCTATACCGGCAAGAAGATATTCCGGCAGAAGGGCCTGGGCCGGGCGCGCATGGGCTCGCGCCGGTCGCCGCTCCGCATCGGAGGCGGCAGGGCCCACGGGCCGAAGCCCCGCAGCTACCGTTACGAGATTCCGAAGAAAGTGCGCCGGCTCGCGCTGAAGTCCGTCCTTTCGACGAAGGCGCAGAGCGGCTCGGTACTCGTCATCGATTCGCTGGAGTTCGACGCGCCGAAGACCCGCCGGATGGTTTCCGTGCTCTCGAACATGAACGTGGACGACAGGAAGTGCCTGGTCCTCATGGACCGGAGCGACGACGCCGTGTACAAGTCCTGTCGGAACCTGCCCGGCGTGCACATCAACGTGGCCACGGACACCCACGTGCACGAGATACTGCGCAGCGACTGCCTCATCTTTACCCGCGAGGGCCTGAAGCAGGTGGAGGAGGCGCTTAAGTCATGACGAAAGATCCGCGCGCCATCGTGGCGCGGCCCCTGGTTACCGAGAAGAACCACGTGCTCCAGGAAGAGGAGAACAAGTACGTGTTCGAAGTGGCCAGGGACGTGAACAAACTGGAGATCAAGCGGGCCATCGAGGAGATTTTCGACGTGCGGGTCGAGTCGGTCCGCACGCTCCGCATGAAGGGCAAGGTGAAGCGCCTCGGCCGTTTCGAGGGCCGCCGGCCCGACTGGAAGAAGGCCATCGTGAAGCTCGCCGACGGGGACATGATCGACCTGTACACGGGCGCCTGATCGCCCGGACCGCCCGGACCGCATGGTCCGCATGGTCCGCCCGGCCCGAGTCGGCCGCGCCCGGGCGCGTCCGGTCCGCCCGGTCCGCCCACGAAGAGGAAGAAGGAACAATGGCAGTACGCACATTCAGACCGAAGACACCCGGCCAGCGGTTCAAGACCGTCGCCTCCTTCAAGGAAGTCACGAAGGAGACGCCGGAGTCCTCCCTGGTCCGGCCCCTGAAGAAATCGGGCGGACGGAACAACCTGGGACGCATGACCGCGCGGCACCGCGGGGGCGGACACAAGCGGCGCTACCGGGTCATCGACTTCCGGCGCGACAAGGACGGCATCCCGGCCAGGGTGCACGCCATCGAGTACGATCCGAACCGTTCGGCGCGCATCGCGCTGCTGCACTACGCGGACGGCGAAAAACGCTATATCCTCGCTCCCCTCGAACTGGCGGTGGGGCATACGGTCATGTCCGGCAGCCAGGCGGAGATCCGCAGCGGCAACCATATGCCGCTGGAAGCCATACCCCTGGGGACCATGCTGCACAACATCGAGCTTACGCCCGGACGGGGCGGACAGCTCGTGCGCTCCGCCGGGGGGGCCGCCCAGTTGATGTCGCGGGACGGCGGCTACGCGCAGATACGCCTGCCTTCCGGGGAGATCCGGAGAGTGCCCGTCGCGTGTTCCGCCACGATCGGGCAGGTGGGCAACACGGATCACGAGAACATTTCGCTCGGCAAGGCCGGGCGCGCCCGGTGGCTGGGGCGGCGCGGCTATTCGCGCGGCGTGGCCAAGAACCCCGTGGATCACCCCATGGGCGGCGGGGAAGGCAAGAGTTCGGGTGGACGGCACCCCGTGTCCCCGTGGGGAAAGAAGACCAAGGGCCTGCGGACGCGCAGGAAGAACAAGAAATCCGATACGCTGATCATCAAGCGGCGTAAGTAGCGGGCGACTTGAGCAGTCGGAGGAACATCGCGGGAGGCGATGATGGGCCGTTCGATCAAAAAAGGGCCGTACATTGACAGCAGCGTCAGGAAGAAGATCGACGAACTGAACCGCACCGGCGAGAAGCGGGTGGTCCGCACGTGGGCCCGCGCCTGCACGATCACGCCGGACTTCGTCGGCCATACCCTGGCCATACACAACGGCAACAAGTTCATCCCGGTCTACATCTCGGAGAACATGGTGGGCCACAAGCTGGGCGAATTCGCCCCGACGCGCACCTACCGGGGACACAGCGGCCGGGTAACGGAACGGTCGACGCAGCTTAAGTAAACCGGCGCCGGAAGAGGGGAGAACACAGCGATGGAAGCCCGTGCAACGGCGCGGCAGGTGCGCGGCTCGGCACGCAAGATCCGCCAGGTGGCGGACATGATCCGCGGCCGGTCCGTGCAGGAAGCCCTTAACATATTGCAGTTCGTGCCCAAGGCGTGCGCCCGGCCGATCGAAAAGACCGTGCGGTCCGCCACGGCGAACGCCATGAACGTGGACGACGAGCACACGCTGGATATCGAGGACCTGAAGATCAAGACCGTTTACGTCGACGGCGGACCGGTCATGAAACGCATCCATTACGGCCCCCGGGGCAGCGCGTCCACGATCCGGAAGCGCACCAGCCATATCACCGTGGTGGTCGCGGCCTAGCCTAGCCTGGCATGGTCTGGCCTGGCCTGGTCAAGCATGGTCCGGCCGGGATGGGGCCGGCGCGGACGGGCCTGGGGCGGAAGGATTGTTTCGGATCGGGCCGGCGCGGACGGCCATTCACCGGGGAGTCACGACAACAGGAGTTGACGACGTGGGTCAGAAAACACATCCGATCGGATTTCGTCTTGGCGTGATCAAGACCTGGCAGTCCAACTGGTATTCCGACAAGAACATGGCGGAACTGCTCCAGGAGGACCTCATGATCCGCCGTTACGTCAAGAGCCGCCTGTCGCGGGCCGGCATCTCGAAGGTCGAGATCGAGCGGGCGCCGCGGAAGGCCACCATAACCATACACACGGCCCGTCCCGGCATCGTGATCGGGCGCAAGGGCGCCGAAGTGGACAAGCTCAGGGACGAACTCCAGCATCTGACCGGGAAAGAGATCTACATCAACATACAGGAAATCCGCCGTCCGGAACTGGACGCCCAGCTCATCGGCGACAGCATAGCGCGCCAGATCGAACAGCGGATCAGTTTCAGAAGAGCCATGAAGAAATCCATCACCGCGGCCATGCGCATGGGCGCCGAGGGCATCAAGATCACCTGCGGCGGCCGGCTCGGCGGCGCGGAGATGGCCCGGTCCGAGTCTTTCAACGACGGACGCGTGCCGCTTCACACGCTCCGGGCGGACATAGACTACGCCCGGTCCACCGCCCACACGACCTACGGGTGCATCGGCATCAAGGTGTGGATCTGCAAGGGCGAGATCATCAAGGGCGAGGAGATGGAAGCCGGGACCGGACGCGAAGCGACGATCTGAAGACCGGACAGCCCGCCGCGTCCCTTGCCGGACGCGGGATCATTCGAGGAGATATTGCGATGCTGATGCCCAAGCGACTCAAATACCGGAAGAAGCAGCGCGGCCGCATGACGGGCTCCGCGACGCGCGGCGCCACGCTGGAATTCGGCGATTACGGTATTCAGGCGCTTGAACCCGGGTGGATCACCAACCGGCAGATCGAAGCGGCCCGTATCGCGATGGTCCATCACATGCGCCGGGGCGGCAAGGTGTGGATCCGCGTCTTTCCGGACAAGGTCCTCACGGAGAAGCCCGCGGAGACGCGCATGGGCAAGGGGAAGGGAAACCCCGAGCACTGGGTGGCCGTGGTGAAGCCCGGCCGCATCCTGTTCGAATTGCGGGGCGTGGCCTCCGAGATGGCCCGGGAATCCATCGCCCTGGCACAGCAGAAGTTGTCGGTCAAAACCCGCCTGGTGGTCCGGGAAGACCTCTAGCAGGCCGGTTCGGGAAAGGAAGCCATGAAACTATACGAACTTCGTCAACTGACCGTGACGGAGCTCCACGACCGGGTGGCCGAACTGAGGGAGGAGATCTTCAACCTGAACTTTCAGAAGGCTACCAGGCAGATGGCGGATGCGAAGCGCATATCGGCATCCCGCCGTGAAATCGCCCGGATTCTCACGCTCCTGCACGAGGATGAACTGAATATCCGGTCCATCCAGGTGGCGAGCGACCAGAACCGGGAAGACGGACAGGGCGATCCGGGAGAAGACGCATGAAGGAGCGGGGACACAGGAAGAACCGCGTGGGACGCGTGCTGAGCAACAAGATGGAGAAGACGATTACCATCGCCGTGGAACGGACGGTTAAGCATCCCTTCTACGGCAGGTACGTGCGGCGCACGACCAAGCTGACGGTCCACGACGAAGAACAGACGTGCCGGATCGGCGACATCGTCCGGGTGACGGAAACGCGTCCGTTGAGCAAGAACAAGCGCTGGCGTCTGACCGAGGTCATCCAGCGCGCGGAACAGGTCTAGTCCGGTCCACCGGCGGAAGCGCCGGGAGACGGCGAACGGGAAAGAACCGAGATGATTCAAGAATACACCTGGCTGAACGTAGCCGACAACACGGGCGCCCGGCAGGTCCGTTGCATCAAGGTCCTGGGCGGCACCGGCCGGCGGTACGCCAGCGTGGGCGACCGGTTCGTGGGATCGGTGAAGGAAGCCTCCCCCGGCGGTTCGGTGAAGAAGGGCGAAGTGGTCAAGGCCGTGGTCGTGCGGGTCCGCAAGGAAGTGCGCCGGCGGGACGGCACCTACATCCGGTTCGACGAGAACGCCGCCGTGCTGATCGATGACCAGGGCGAGCCGAGGGGCACGCGCATATTCGGTCCCGTCGCCCGGGAACTGCGCGAGCGGGAGTACACCCGCATCGTTTCACTCGCCCCGGAGGTCCTTTAGGGTCCCGGCAGACGACCCGAAGGTCCCGGAGGCCCAGGGTCCGCGGCCCGGGAACGGAACGGGAAGGAGCAGTCAGGATGCACGTCAAGAAAGGCGATACCGTGGTGGTGCTCACCGGTACCGCGCGGGGCAATACCGGGAGGGTATTGAAGGTGCTGCCCGAAAAGAACAAGGTGATCGTGGAAGGCCTGAATTTCGTCACGCGCCATACGCGACCCACCCAGACCAACCCGCAGGGCGGCCGTCTCGAGAAAGAGGCCCCCATACACGCGTCCAACGTGAAAGTGATCGCCGAGGGATAACGGGAATACGAGCATGGCACGTTTGAAGGAACAGTACAACAGCGAGATCCGGCCCGCGCTCCTGCGGCATTTCGGCTACGACAACACCATGCAGGTGCCGCGTATCGAGAAAGTGGTCCTGAACATGGGCGTGGGCGAGGGTTCGCAGAACGCCGGCCTGCTGGACAGCGCGGTATCGGAACTGACGGCGATTACCGGGCAGAAGGCCGTGGTGACCCGGGCCAGGAAGTCCATTTCGAATTTCAAGATACGGGAAGGCATGCCGGTCGGCTGCCGCGTGACGCTCCGGGGCGCCCGCATGTACGAGTTTCTCGATCGCCTGATCAACGTGGCGATACCCCGTATCCGCGACTTCCGCGGCGTGTCGACGCGGTCTTTCGACGGCCGGGGGAATTACACCCTCGGGTTGACCGAACAGACGATCTTTCCGGAGATCGACTACGACCGGGTCGATCTGTTCCGGGGCATGGACATCACGATCGTAACCTCGGCGAATACCGACGAAGAGAGTGCGGAGCTGCTCAGGCATCTCGGCATGCCCTTCCGGGATCAGCCGGTGTAGGGTCCACGGGAGCCGGTTCCGGGTGGGCCATGCGGGCCATGCGGGCCATGCGGGCCATGCGGGCCATGCGGGCCGCGCGCTTCGGACCAGAAAGCGGAAGAATCGAGAGGGGGACGAGTGGCCAAGAAGTCGTTGATCGCGAAAGCGAAGAGGAAGCCGAAATACAAGGTGCGCGCGTACAGCCGCTGCAGGCAGTGCGGCCGGCCCCGCGCCTACATGCGCCGCTTCGGAATCTGTCGCATCTGTTTCCGGACGCTGGCCCTGCAGGGCGAGATCCCGGGCGTGACGAAGGCCAGCTGGTAGCGTAGCAGTACGTAGCTGTTTCTCAGGGAGAACAAGCAAGATGTCAATGACGGATCCGATCGCGGACATGTTGACGCGGATACGCAACGCGTGCCAGGCGAAGCACCAGCGGGTCGAAGTGCCGGCCTCGAAGATCAAGGCGGAAATCGCCCGCATCCTGCTGAGCCACAAGTTCATCAGCCACTATACCCAGGTGGAAGACGGGAAGCAGGGCATCATCCGTATATACCTGAAGTACGGGCCGGTGGGAGAATCGATCATCTCCACGCTGAAGCGCATCAGCAAGCCGGGCCGGCGGGTCTACGTGAAGGCGGACGGCCTGCCCAGGGTGCTGAACGGGCTCGGCGTGGCCATTCTGAGCACGCCCAGGGGTATCGTCACGGACCGCGAAGCCCGTCAGCTGAACACGGGCGGCGAAGTGTTGTGTTACATCTGGTAGTCCGGAAATACCGGAAGGAGTCGGGGTGTCACGAATAGGCAAGCTACCGATTGCGATCCCGGACGGGGTCCAGGTTTCGGTCGATGACCGGACCGTCAGGGTAAAGGGTCCGAAGGGCGAGCTTTCCCACCGGGTCCCCACCCAGATCAGCGCCGCACTCGAAGACGGGCACCTGGTGGTGGCGCGCCGGAACGAGTCCAGGCAGTCGCGGGCGCTGCACGGCCTGAACCGTTCATTGATCGCCAACATGGTGGAAGGCGTCGTCAGCGGATTCGACAAGACGCTCGATATCATCGGCGTGGGCTACCGGGCGGAACTGAAGGGCAGGAACCTGACCCTTAGCCTCGGGTATTCCCACCCCGTGATCTTCCAGGCCCCTCCGGACGTGGACCTCGAGGTCACCGGCGGCACCCGGATAACGGTCCGGGGCATCGACAAGCAGCTCGTAGGCCAGGTTGCCGCGGTGATCCGGTCGTTCAAGAAACCGGAACCCTACAAGGGCAAGGGGATCCGGTACGAAGACGAACAGGTACGCAGGAAGGCCGGAAAGACCGGCGCCTGACGGGAGATTGGTGACGTAACATGTCCAGGAAAACGCTTCAGAGAGCGAGGATGCGGAAAGTCCGCCATCGCCGCGTAAGAAAGTCGATCCGGGGCGACGCGGCCCGGCCGCGCCTCAACGTGTTCAGGAGTCTCAAGCACATCTACGCCCAGGTCATCGACGACGCGGCGGGCGCCACGCTGCTGTCCCTGTCCACCAACACGCCCGAGATCAGGGCGAAGCTGGAATCGGGCATGGACCGCAAGGCGCAGAGCCGGGTCGTGGGCCAGGTGCTGGGAGAGAAGATGAAGGCGCAGGGCGTGTCCACCGTGACCTTCGACCGCGGCGGCTACCTGTATCACGGCCGGGTCAAGGAACTGGCGGACGGCGTGCGCGAGAGCGGACTGGAATTCTGAACGAGGCGCCGCGCGGCCGGTACGTCCGGCGTATCATTACTGATGAAGGGAGTGTAATTTGCCGAGAATCAATCCCGATGAATTCGATCTGTCGTCGGAGCGGCTGGTCGATATCAACCGGGTGGCCAAAGTCGTCAAGGGCGGCCGCACGTTCAGCTTCAACGCGTTGATCGCCGTGGGCGACGGCAACGGCCACGTGGGCCTGGGCATGGGCAAGGCCCTGGAACTGTCCGAGGCGATCCGCAAGGCCACGGAAACGGCCCGGAAGCATCTGCACTGGGTGCCGGTGGTCAACGGCACGATCCCCCACGACGTCATCGGGAGGTTCAGCGCGGCGGAAGTGATCCTGAAACCGGCGTCGCCCGGCACGGGCGTTATCGCCGGCGACGCGGCCCGCGCGGTGCTGGAATCGGCGGGTATACACAATATCCTCACGAAATCGATCGGTTCCTCCAACCCCTACAACGTGGCCAAGGCGACTTTGCAGGGACTGCTCGACCTGAAGGTGGCCTCAGAGATCGCCGCCGCGCGGGACGTGGATATCGAGGAACTGAAAGGGTAGGCTATGGCGACGCGGCTGCGCATCACACAGAGGAAGAGCGCCATCGGAAGACACCGGAGGCAGAAGCGGACCCTGGAAGCCCTGGGCATACGCAAGCTGCACCACAGCGCGGTCCATGACGATACGCCCCAGATCCAGGGCATGATCGCGCGCGTCGGCCACCTGGTGGAAGTGGAAACGATTACGACGGAAGACGAGTAGCCGGCGGGTTTCACGAAGAAAGGAATACGGCTGTAATGAATGTCGACGGTTTGAAACACGCCTCCGGCGCGGTGCGCAAGGTAAAGCGCCTGGGCCGCGGCCCGGGCTCCGGCACGGGCAAGACAGCCGGCAGGGGGCACAAGGGCCAGCGATCCAGGTCGGGGAAGAAGATCCATCCTTCCTTCGAAGGCGGACAGATGCGCCTCGTGCGCCGGCTGCCCAAGCGCGGGTTCACCAACCTGTTCCGCAAGACCTACCAGATCGTCAACCTGCGGGACCTCGCGGGGTGGGACGAAGAGACGGTCGTGGACGCCGGTTCGCTGGCGGCCAGGCGCCTGATCCGGAAAGCGGCGGAACCGGTCAAGATCCTCGGCGAAGGCGAGGTCGACCGGCCCATGAAGGTCAGCGTCCACAAGGTGAGTGAGACGGCGCGGCGGAAAATCGAGGCGGCGGGCGGTTCGGTCGAGGTGATCTCCGGATGATCGAAAGTTTTCAGAACGTATTCCGGATCCCGGAACTCCGGCGGCGCATCATATTCACCCTCAGCCTGCTCGCGGTGTACCGCATCGGCGGCCAGATACCCACGCCGGGCATCGACCACGAGGTGCTGAGCGCCTTCTTCAGCCAGATGGGCGGGACCATATTCGGTCTGTACAACATGTTCGTGGGCGGCGCGTTCGAGCGCGCGACGATTTTCGCCCTCGGCGTGATGCCCTATATCAGTTCGTCCATTATCCTGCAGCTGCTCGGGTCCATGTGGCCCTACTTGCAGAAACTCCAGAAGGAGGGACAGGAAGGACAGAAGAAGATCAACCAGTACACGCGCTACGGCACCGTGTTGCTGTCGATGGTGCAGGCCCTGGGCATCAGCTACTGGCTCCAGGACATCCGGGACGAGGTGGGCCGCTCGGCGGTCATCGATCCCGGCGCGGGATTCATTTTCGTGACCGTCGTGACGATGACGACCGGCACCATCTTCCTGATGTGGCTGGGAGAGCAGATCCAGGAGCGGGGCATCGGGAACGGCATCTCGCTGATCATCTTCGTCGGCATCATCGCCCAGTTCCCCATCGCGGCCAAGAGCGAGATCGACGCGGTGATGAACGGGTTGCGCAGCGGTCTCGTCGAGATCTTCATCGTGGCCGTCTGGGTCCTGATCATCGCCTCGGTGGTGCTGATCACGCAGGGACAGCGCAGGATCACGGTACAGTATCCGCGGCGCGTGGTCGGGCGCAAGGTGTACGGGGGGCAGAGCACGCACCTGCCGCTGCGCGTCAACGCCGCGGGCGTGATGCCCATCATCTTCGCCCAGTCGATCATGTTCGTTCCAGGCACGTTCTCGAGCTTCTTCCCGAACATGGCCGTGTTCCAGACCATGGTCGAGTGGTTTCAGCCCGGCGCCTTCATCTACAACGCCATGTACGGCCTGTTGATCGTGTTTTTTACGTATTTCTACACATCCATCATTTTCAACCCCGTGGACGTGGCGGACAACATGAAGCGCGTCGGCGGATTCATTCCGGGGATTCGGCCCGGCAAAAGAACGGCGGACTATCTCGATCACATTCTGACACGCATTACGTTGCCCGGCTCGGTGTTTCTGGCGATCATCGCCATCGTGCCGTTTCTCATCATCCGAAGCATGAACGTCTCTCTGAGCGCGTCTTCGTTCTTCGGCGGCACCGCGTTGCTGATCGTGGTGGGCGTCGCCCTGGACACGCTCCAGCAAATCGAGTCGCATCTCGTGTCCCGCCACTACGAGGGATTCATGAAACGCGGTCGCGTCCGCGGGCGGGCGGGGTAAGCTTCGGAAACTCCGTTCCAGGCGCCTGGCAGGCTGTCCGGCGGCCTGGTGCCAGGTGAGCAGGATATGCGACTGATACTTCTTGGGACGCCGGGGGCGGGGAAAGGCGAGCAGGCAACCAGGCTGTCGAAGAGATTTCGCATCCCGCATATATCGACAGGCGATCTGTTGCGGCGGGAAATGGAGGAAGGGACCGCGGTCGGGCGGAGGATTTCGGAGTTCGTTAACCAGGGTGAACTGGTATCCGACGAGATCACCCAGGAGATCCTGGTAAACCGGTTGCGGCAGGCCGATTGCGCGGCGGGATTCATCCTGGACGGCTTCCCGCGGAACCTGAACCAGGCCGACTTCCTGCAAGCGGCGCTGGAACGCATGGGGGCGCCGGTGGACGTGGTGCTCAACATCGAGGTGTCCGACCGCACGGTGATCGACCGACTGACCATGAGGAATCGAAAGGACGACGCGCCGGAGACCATCCGGCACCGGCTGAAAATCTACAGGAAGGTGACGTCGCCGCTCGTCGAATACTACGACAGGGCGGGCATTTTAAAGCGGATCGACGGCGATGGTCCGCCGGAGGAAGTAACGCAACGCATACTGACGAACCTGGCCCGCACGGCGTGAACGGGGCCGGGAAACCGACCAGGGCCGCATGCGCAGTCCGGCGCGGCCGATTGGTGAAAGGTTGATTCGTATGCCGAAAGAGCCCCCGGTACAGGTGGAAGGTACGGTGGTGGAGCCGTTGCCCAACGCGTCGTTTCGCGTGGAACTGGAGAACGGCCACAGGGTCCTGGCCCATATATCCGGCAAGGTGCGGATGAACTTCATAAAGATCCTGCCGGGCGACAAGGTCATGGTGGAGCTGTCGCCATACGACCTGACGCGCGGACGGATCACGTACCGTTACAAGTGAATCCCGGGCGAGACTGCATCCGGGGACCGGTTTTAGCGGGGAATCCGGCGAAACCTTAAAACAACCGTTACTGAGGATCTGAAGATGAAGGTACGCGCTTCGGTAAAGAAAATCTGTGAACACTGCAAGGTCATCCGCCGCAGGGGCGTCGTGCGAGTGCTTTGTCGCAACCCGCGCCACAAGCAGCGGCAGGGATAGCAGCGAACCGTTGGCAAGGAGGGCAAGGTGGCACGTATTGCCGGTATCGATCTGCCCCGCGACAAACGCGTGGAGATCGGCATCACCTATATTTTCGGAATCGGGCTGACCACCGCCCGCAAGGTGCTTGAAGCGACCGGCATCGATCCGGAGACCCGTGTCAGGGACCTGACCGACCGTGAGATCACGAAGCTCCGCCAGAGCATCGAAAACGACTACCAGGTCGAAGGGGCCCTGCGCGGGGACATCACGTTCAATATCCGCCGGTTGATGGACATCGGCTGTTACCGGGGCCTGCGCCACCGCCGCGGGCTGCCGGTGCGGGGACAGCGGACCCGTACCAATTCCCGGATACGCAAGGGACCGCGACGCACCATCGGCGCGAAGCGCAAGAAGACGTAGCGACTAACATCAATCCGTGGAGGTAGAAGGTTGGCTAATGCAAGGAGAAGCCGGGCCCGCAGGCGGGACCGGCACGTGGACTCCATAGGCGTGGCCCATATCAAGGCGACGTTCAACAACACGATCGTCACCCTGGCCGATCTGCAGGGGCACACGATCAGCTGGTCGAGCGGAGGCAAGGGCGGTACGTTCCGCAACTCCCGGAAGAGTACGCCTTTTGCCGCGCAGATCGCCGCGGAAGCCGCGGCGAAGGAAGCCATCGAACTGGGATTGAAGCGCGTCGAGGTCTGGGTAAAGGGACCCGGCGCCGGCCGCGAATCGGCCATTCGGGCCCTGCAGGCCGCGGGCCTCGAGATTTCCGCAATCAAGGACGTAACCCCCATTCCCCACAACGGATGCCGACCTCCGAAAAGACGTCGCGTCTGATGGTGAAACACCGGGCGTGCGCCGGGGTCCCGGGGACCGGCGGCGCGTGTTGCCCGGATCGTGCGTGTTAGGAGCGAATATGTCACGTTATACGGATGCCAACTGCCGGATCTGCCGGCGGGAAGGCGTCAAGTTGTTTCTCAAGGGCGACCGGTGCTTTTCGGATAAGTGCGCGGTGGACCGCCGCGCGTTTCCACCGGGCCAGCACGGGTCCGTCGGACGGAGGAAACCCACGGAATACGGGCTCCGTCTTCGTGAAAAGCAGAAGACGCGGAAGACATACGGGATCGGCGAAGGACAGTTCCGTTCGTACTTCGTGAAGGCGGCCCGTTCCAAGGGCAACACGGGCGAGCGCCTCCTTCAGCTGCTCGAAACCCGGCTGGACAACATCGTGTACCGCCTCGGCTTCGCGCCGTCGCGCAAAGCGGCCCGCCAGCTGGTACGCCATCGCCACATCCTGGTCAACGACCGTATCGTCAATATCCCCTCGTACATCGTCCGTACGGGCGAGGTCATTCAGGTCAAGGAGAAGAGCCGCCAGCTCGACAGCATCCATGCGTCCCTGAGCGCCGCGAACCAGCGTCCGGCGGTAAACTGGCTGGACCTGGACAAGACCACCCTGGCCGGACGTCTGCTGGAATCACCCGTTCGAGATAACATACCGACACCTGTACAGGAACAGTTAATCATCGAGTTGTATTCGAAATAGGGCCGCCATACTGCCATCCCTGTGGGCACTCGAAGAGCGCGATGAGGGGCGACGAACGTTATGAAATTAAAGAACTTCCAAATGCCGAAAGGCGTCATAATCGAAGACGATACGGTAACCGGCGGCTACAGCAAGTTCGTGATCGAGCCGCTGGAGCGGGGATTCGGGACGACCATCGGCAATTCCATCCGAAGGGTCCTGCTTTCCTCCCTGCCGGGAGCGGCCGTGGTCGGCGTCCGGATCGACGGAGTCGCCCACGAGTTCTCCACCATGCCGAACGTGGTGGAAGACGTGGCCGAGGTCATCCTGAACCTCAAGGGACTGCGGCTCATCCTGCACAGCGACGAACCCAAGACGCTGATGCTCGAAGCGGAAGGCAAGGGCGACGTCACCGCCGAAGACATACAGACGGACATGGACGTGGAGATCCTCAATCCGGATCTTCATATCGCGTCCCTGGACGAGGGCGGACAGTTGCGCATGGAGATCCACGTCGACAGCGGACGGGGTTACGTGATCGCCGAGCAGAACAAGATCCCCGACCAGCCTATCGGCGTGATCCCCATGGACGCCATGTTCTCCCCGATCACGCGGGTGAATTTCCAGGTGGAGAACACGCGGATCGGCCAGCGCACGGACTACGACCGGCTGGTGCTCGAAATATGGACCGACGCCAGCGTGGGTCCCCAGGACGCCCTGTCCACCGCGTCCCAGATCCTCCGGAACCATCTCCAGCTGTTCATCTCCATCGACGATCAGTTCATCTCCGAGCCGGAAGAGGAAGTGGACGAGAAATTCGAAGAGATCAAGAAGCTGCTGCGGATGAACGTGGAGGAACTCGAACTTTCGGTCCGCTCCAGCAATTGCCTGCGGGCGGCGGACATCAAGACGCTGGCGGACCTGGTGCAGAAGAGCGAGACCGAGATGCTGAAATACCGCAACTTCGGCCGCAAGTCGCTGACCGAGCTGAGCCAGATCCTCCAGGAGATGGACCTTGCGTTCGGCATGGACATCGAAGAGTACGTCGAGGCCGAAGCGGAAAACACGTAATCGAATGACCTGCGGCCAGGTCGTCAGGGCAGTCGGGACAGGAGTATAAGGAATGCGACATCGAAAGCAGGGGCGCGGTCTCAGCCGCTCTCCCAGCCACCGCAAGGCGATGCTGAGCAACCTGGCCACTTCGGTGCTGGACACTGAACGCGTGCGGACCACCACGGCGAAGGCCAAGGAAGTACGCCGCCTCGTGGAGCGGCTCATCACCTTCGGCAAGCGCAGGGATCTGCACGCCCGGCGGCAGGTCCTCAGGGTCATCCGGAATGAATCCGTGGTCGCGAAGCTGTTCGGTCCGCTGGCCGACCGGTACGCCGACCGGCCCGGTGGATACACGCGCATCGTCCACGTCGGTCACCGGCAGGGCGACGCCGCCGAGATGTCGATACTGGAGTTGATCGACCGGGAAGGCACGGCGGAGGAGCAGGCGGAAGAGACGGCGGACGAAAAGAAGGAAGACCAGGCGGAGGACGAAGAGACCGGCTGAACGCGGAAGAGAGGACGTGGGCACGCGGCTCCGCGGTCGGGCTGCGGCAACGCGGTCGGGCTGAACGCGGCTCCGCGGTCGGGCACGCGGCTCCGAGGCTCCCGCGGTCGCATAAGGCGGAAAACAGAAACGGCGGTAACCGGACCTGGTTACCGCCGTTTTCATTTTTATTTTCAGTCTTCGTCCATCTCTTCGGGCGTGAGCACGAACTCGGGATAGGCCTCGATTCCGAGCTCCGCGACGTCCTGTCCCAGCCGCTCGACCTGGGTCGTCACCCGGACGGAAATCACCACGTCGATGAGTTTCCACAGCACCCAGGAGGTGGCGAACACGAACGCGCCGATCGCGAGGATGCCGATCAACTGCACGCCCAGGTTGCCGCCGCTCACGATGCACACCGCCAACGTACCCCAGATGCCCGCGAACAGGTGGGCGGGCACCGCGCCGACCACGTCGTCGATTCTGACCGACTCCAGCAGCTTCATCCCGACCGTGCAGATGACGCCGCCGATGGCCCCGATGATGATCGCCCAGTAGTGTTGCACCATGTCGGGCCCCGCGGTAATCGCGACCAGTCCCGCGATGGCGCCGTTCAGACAGGCGAACAGATCGGTGCGGCCGAATACCGGCCGCGCGCAGAACAGGGCCATGAGCGCTCCGGCCGCGGCCGCCAGGTTGGTATTGACCAGCACGTGGCTCATGGCCACGGCGTCCAGCGGACTGCCCAGGGCCAGCTGCGAACCGCCGTTGAATCCGAACCAGCCGAGCCAGAGGATGAAGACGCCGAGGGTCACCACCAGCACGTTGGACGGCGGGGTGGGTTTGACCGAACCGTCCCTGCGGTATTTGCCGAGCCGGGGACCGACGACGATCAGGCCCGCCAGGGCCGCCCATCCGCCCGTGCTGTGTACGATGGTGGATCCCGCGAAATCCTTGAACCCCATCTGGCTGAGCCATCCCTCGCCCCAGGTCCACGCGCCGACGATGGGATAGATGACCCCGGTGAGGACCAGGACGAAGATGAAGAACGACCAGAGCTTGACCCTTTCCGCCAGCGCGCCCGAGACGATGGACGCGGCCGTGGCCACGAAGACCATCTGGAAGAACCAGTCCGACATGGTGGAATACCCCAGTGCGACCACCTCGGCGGCGGCCTCCTCGGTCCCGTTCACCAGCGAGACCTCGTCGGCCGTCGGCCCGTACGCGAGCGTGAAGGTTCCCACGTAACTCCCCACGTCGACGTACATGAGATTGTAACCCAGGAGATAGTATGCGATCCCGGCGATGGAATAGAGGCCGATGTTCTTCAGGCAGATCATGGAGGCGTTCTTGGTCCGCACCGATCCGGATTCAAGCATGGTAAAACCCGCGCACATCCACATGACCAGCGCGCCCCATAGCATGAAGGAGATGGTGTTGAACACGAACTGGTGCGGCGGTTCGACCAGGACGCCTTCGTGCTCCGCCATGGCGAAGGCGGTACCGGCGCCGCAGACCACCGCGGCCAGTACGGCCGCCAGCTTCAATGCAGAAATGCCGCGCGGCCTGCGCGAAAATACATGACTGAAGAATGCACTCATGGTGTAATCTCCCGGCTGACACCGATAGTAGCGGGTGAGTTGGAGGTATATTCAGGACAAAGATTGTTTAGCAGAATGATTGTACAGCAGAACAAAGGATTATACTACAGGCGGAGATGTGCGGCGTCAAGAGTGAATCAAGCCCCGGCCGGGCCATCTGAAATGCGTTACTCCAGTCCGTACCATCCCGACATCCGTTCCAGGAATTCCTTCTGGCCGCCGTGGCTCGGGTGGCGTACGGCCAGCGTTTCGTATCGCCCGGACAGCCGGCCGGCCGTCCTGGCCGCGTCTCTTCCCACGGCCACGATCGTGGCCGGCTCCAGCATGTGGACGAGCCGGGCGAGGATGCGCTCTCCCGACGCGCGCTCCCGGGCGTTGTGCTTTCTGTTGCTGAACGGATTGCCCGGGTCGTGGGGGTGCAGGGGGAATACGTTCCAGAGAAACACCGGAGCGTCCACGCGCGACAACACGTTCCAGACGGCGCGGGCCGTCCGTTCGCCGGCCATGCCTCCCACGGTCGGGCTTTGAACGGCCAATCCCCATCTCCGCGCGTGTGCGGGGAGATGATCGTCGTCCGTGAACGCCAGGCCCGTTCGCCGGCCGCCCCGATAGCCGAAATCGCGGCCGATCCACAGCGCGTCCACGGGCCGCGCAAGCGCCGCCTCAAGCACGGACAGCAGGATGCCCGACCGCCGTTCCGGGGCGTCTTCCCGGTCGTAAGCCGGACAACGGTCGGTATAGGGGTTGAATACGTGGTCGAACTCGAGTCGCTGAAGAGATCGCACGAACGAGGCGGGGGTCATGGGCGTGTTGTTTTGAATTGTGGAATAAGAAATACCGTTATTCCATTTTAACGCCTAAAACGAAATAACAGTGGCGGAATGGCGGCGCTGTGGCGGTCTGCTGGCGCGTTGACGAACGGCGGCGCTGTGGCAGGGTGAACCAGGACGGGCGAGCCGCGACGATCCGCAACCATCGCCCCGGGCAGGTGACCCAGGGAAACGCCCGTCCTCAGTTCACCCGGCGGCGGCGGTTCCTGACATAGTCCACGAGGATATACTCGCCCAGGCTGTCGAGGGAGGAGTAATAGGCGCGGCCTTGGTTCATCTCGGTGAGTTTCTCGACGAAGCCCACCAGGTAGGGATCCTGGGTGACCATGAAGGTGCTTATCGTGATCTTCTCGCGGCGGCAGGTCATGGCCTCGTCTAGGGTCCGGTTCACGATCCGGGGGTCCAGGCCGAAGGAATTCAGGTACAGCCGGCCGTTCCGGTCGTAAATGGCCGAGGGCTTGCCGTCGGTGATCATGAAGATCTGCTTGTTGACGTCCCGGGTCCGGCGCAGGATGTTCCGGGCCATGAGCAGTCCGGCTTTCGTATTCGTGTGGTAGGGGCCGACCGAAACGTAGGGCAGGTCCTCGATCTTCACCCGCTTCGCGTCGTCGCCGAAGAGGACCAGGTGCAGTTCGTCCTTCGGGTACTTGCGGATGATGAGCTCCGCCAGGGCCATGGCCACGCGCTTGGCCGGGGAAATCCGGTCTTCGCCGTAGAGGATCATGCTGTGGCTGATGTCCAGGAGCATGACGGTGGCGCAGGACGTGGTGTGTTCGACCTCGTAGACTTCGAAATCGTCCTCGTGCAGGTCCATGTCGAATCCGGACCGGCGAATCGCGTTGCCGATGGTAGAGGTGAAATCGACGTTCGACGCCTGGTCGCCGTAACGGTAGGGCCGGGTCTCGCTCAGTCTTTCCACGCCCTCCCCCTCGAAGGGCGTCTCGTGACCGCCGCTCAACCCCTTCTTCAGGCTGCCGTAGACGAACCGGAGCGAATCTTCCCGGATGCGCCGGCCGCCCTTTTCGGTCAGGGTGAACGCCTCTTCGTCCTGCTTGACGTAACCCCGCTTCTCGAGCTCCTTGACGAAGGATTCATAGCTGATGCTGTCGTCGAAGACGCCCTGCCGCTGGTCGATGTAGCGGAGCCATTTCAGGGCCTCTTCCACGTCGCCGCTGGTGTGTATGAGAATCTGGCTGAACAGGCCGAACAGTTGTTCCAGGCGGTCTTCGACGTCGTCGGCCCGTGGTATCCATTTGGTGTACTGTATTTCGATCACTTGAGGCCACCGCCCTTCCGGCGCGCCTGCTGCCGCGCTCGATCATCCCGCCTTACCGGATCTTGAGGGTAGACAGGCCGATGATCGCCAGGATGCCCGCGATGATCCAGAACCGGATCACGACTTTCGTTTCGGCCAGGCCCCGGTACTGGAAGGCGTGATGGAGCGGGGCCATGTAGAAGATGCGCCGGCCAAGCCATTTGATGCCGATCTTCTCCTGCACCAGGACCGAGAAGGCCATGGCGACGAAGATCCCGCCGGTTATGACGAAGAGGAACTCCTGTTTGAGGAGCACGGCGAGGGTGCCGACGATACCGCCCAGCGGCAGGGCGCCCACGTCGCCCATGAATACCTGGGCGGGATAGGCGTTGTACCAGAGAAAACCCATGCACGCGCCGAATACGCCCGCGCAGATGACCGTCAGTTCACCGCTGCCCGGCAGGAAGGTGAACTGCAGGTATCCCGAATAGATGTGGTTTCCGATGACGTAGGCGAACACGCCGTAGACGACCACCGTGAACGAGACCGGCACGATGGACAGGCCGTCCAGGCCGTCGGCGAAATTCACGGCGTTGGCGATCGCCACCACGACGAAGGCTATGAAGGGCAGGTACCACCAGCCCAGGTCGAGGACGGGGTCCTTGACGAAGGGGAGATAGAGTTCCGAGGCGATCTCCGCCGACACCGGCGACAGGCCGGGAAGCAGGAAGATCAGTCCGAAGCCGAATCCGAAAACCGCCTGGAAGAACAGCTTGGTGGCCTGGGACAGGCCGCGGTCGCTGTCCCGGTGCCGGATCTTCCGGTAGTCGTCGATGAATCCGAACAGGGAGAACCAGACCAGCGCGAGCAGGAAGATCATGGTGAAGCGGTTGAGCAGGTCGCTCCACAGCAGCACGCTGGCGAAAATGGACGCGATGATCAGCAGCCCGCCCATGAGCGGCGTGCCGGCCTTCGAGGCGCTGGAAATCTCCCCGTGCATCCGGGGATTGTCCCGCACGTGGTTCACGTACAGCAGGCGGATGATGCGTTGGCCGAAGAGCAGCGTTACGCCGAAACCCGTCAGCGCCGAGCAGATCGCGCGGAAGCTCAGGTACTGGAAAAGGCGCAGAAACGAGAGCGAATCGACGGTGTCGAACAGATACGTGACCAGGTGATAGATCATGAGGCGCTCATGGGTTTCCTGCCGGCGGCCGGTCATGGGGCGTGCCGCCCGCAGCGGGTCATGGGGGTTCCTGCTGGCGGCCGATCTCTTCGATCAGCCGGTTCAGCGTTCGCTTGATCGGGAAGTCCGGGTCGAAATGGTTGCTGGTGACCAGGATGCCGTCGAGTTCTTCACGCAATCCGTCCAGGTCGGCGATCAGCTTCCGACTGACCAGGTCGCCCAGGGCGTCGATGACGGCCTGGCGTACCTTGCCGTTCGGGTCCTGGTAGAACGGCCTGAGCCATTCCGCTGCCTTGCCGTCGCCCATTTTGCCCAGGGCGGTAATGGCGGCCGTTCTGATTTCAAAGGAGGATTCCCGCAACAGGCCGCGCAGCCCGTCCAGCGCCTCGGCGTCCCTTTCACCGGTTTCCGGGGCGAGGGCGGCAAAGGCCCGCGCGGCGGCGGAGCGGACCTCGTAGTAGGGATCCTCTAGCAGGTCCAGCAACGCGGCGCGCACCGGTTCATCGTAGACGCCGAGCCGGCTGATCGTCGTCACGGCGTTCCGGCGGATGAAGCCGACCTGCCGGTAGTCGCCGCCGAACAGCCGCTGGAGGACGGGCGCCGGCGTCCTGTCGCGCAGCAGCGCGAGGATGAAAGGCAGGCGGTCCCGGTAACCGAGGAGTCCGACGAGTTTGACGCCCTCGTTCCGGATCGGCCAGTTCGAGGCCTTGAGGTATCCGTCGACACGGTACTTCAGATAGTCTTCCCCCACGGATTCGATGAATGCCTCGTCGCGGCCTTTCGCGAAGCGGCGGGCCAGGGAAAACGGGGAGAACGCCGTTTCGGTAGGTGCGGCGCGCCCGGCGACGCCGGCGTCCTCGGGACGGCCGTTGGACCGGGCGCGGTCCGGCGGCCGGTCCGCAAGCATCTGATCCAGGTGGTCGGCGATCCGGTCCAGCCCGCCGCGATCGAAGGTCTCCCGGGCCCGGCGGGCCATGGCGCCGCCGCGGCCGGAATCGTCCAGGATCCCGAGGGCCTCGCCGGCCAGGCGGCCGCCGTCGACCACGCCGATGGGTTCGCCGTCTTCGAGGGAAACGGATTCGTACAGCACGACGGACGCGCCGGCCGATTCAAGCGTCCTGGCGTTCGCGGCCTGGTGGTCGCCGGGCGCGTAGGGCAGCGGCACCAGTATGGAGGGGATCCCGCAAATGCCGATCTCGGTGACGACCCCGGCGCTGGACCTGCCGATGACCAGGTCGCTTGCGGCGTAGAGCGTTTCGATCTCGTGGGTGTAATCCGACTGGTGGTATCTCGTCCGTTGTTCATCGGAGAGACCGAGACGCTCCACGCGGTCCCGGGTGTCCTGTTCGGCGTGGTATTCCGGACTCCGCGTCTGGCCGATGACGTGGATGACGTGGATCTCCGGCCGCGCGAGCAGGCGCGGCAGCGCATCGGCCACCGCCCGGTTGATGGACCGGGCGCCCGACGAAGCGCCGAAGGCGAACAGGACCTTCGCGTCGGCGGGCAGCCCAAGGGCGCTCCGCGCATCGGCGCCGGACACGGAACCGATCTCCCGACGTACCGGGTAGCCCGCCCACGTCGCCTTCCCCGGCGGGAAATACCGCAGCGACGCTTCGAACGAGACGCCGATGCGGTCCGCTATGCGTCCGGCGAGCCGGTTGACCTTCCCGGGCACGACGTTCTGTTCGTGGACGAAGCATCGACAGCCGCCCGAGAGGCCGATCGACTTGAGGATCCAGTGGGCCAGGAGGACCGGACTGCTGGCAAAGCCGCCCGTGGCAACGATCATGCGGGGCCGATGGCGCGCCAGGAGGAACAGGCTCTTCAGGACGCCGAGTCCGGTGCTGGCCGCGAATCCCATGAGCGCGAGCGGCCGCCTGCCCTGCGGCAGTCCGCGGGCATGGACCAGGTGGATCGGATAGCCCCGCTTCGGCACGAGGGAAGCTTCCATTCTTCCCCGCGCGCCGATGTACACGATGCGGGCCCCGGGGTTCCGGGTCCGCACCTCGTCGGCGATGGCCAGCCCCGGATAGACGTGGCCGCCCGTCCCGCCCCCGGTGAACACGTAGGTCACCGGACGCGCATCGACCGGCGTTGCCGCCGGAACTTCCGGCGCCGCGTCACCCGGTTGTCGTCCTGCATCCTGTTGCGAGGCAATTTGAGACATGTACGGGATACCCGCTGTCGGCAACGCCGTCATCCGGATGGAGCGCGCTGATCCGTACCGCCGGATATCGGTTCTGCCTCTTCGGTTCAGGTAGGCGTTCGATCAGAATCGAGGGTACTGCCACCACGACACGAAGCGCACTGGCCAGCCTCATGAGGGTGCATTTGGAATGTAGCGCAGTGTGCGGTAATGTCAAGCCGGAAAGTGACTTACATGATCGCCTGCCCGGAGGGGTCTTTACCGCATTTTCCGAATGGCTGCCCCATATGCGTACCATTGACACCATCCGGTTTTTTTGACGACTGCGATTTCACCCACTAGGTTTTACTCACCATTTCGACTGATAGTTTCATGGGACCGGACGCTCGGCGGCGTTCGGAACAAGCGCGGTGGCGAAACTGCTAGCATGGACGGCCGTCTGTGGCGTGAGATGCCGGGAATGGGGTAAAGTACGTGGTTCAATTTGGAGGTCGGTGGACTCGTGAGTAACTGGAAACACCAAGACGATATCCTTAAGAACTGGTGATCTTTGTACCCAATGGTGTTGCTACAAGTAATCGTCTGAATTAACCGTTGACATAAATATGCTTACTATATATGTTTGTATGTATGCGAACCACGATACACATAGACGACAGCCTGTTTGCCGAGTTGAAAGTCATCGCCGCACGAAACGGCACGACGCTGACCACCGTCTTGAACGACGCGCTTCGCGACTCGCTGTCACGCCTTCGAAACGCGGAACGGCCCCCCGTCAATCTTCCGGTATTCAATGGGACCGGAGTCATGCCCGGGGTGGATCTGAATGATTCGGCCTTTCTCCTTGATCTCATGGAAGAAGGCGATGGTCCTTCCTGACGTAAATGTTCTCGTAGCGGCATATCGCGACGATGCGCCGGCACACATGTCCTGTCGGGGGTGGCTCGAAAACGTGCTTGAGGGCGAAGAGTTGTTCGGCATGTCGGATCTGGTACTGAGCGGGTATCTCCGTATCGTCACACATCCCCGTATTTTTGCCCTTCCGAGTCCGGCGAACGAGGCATTGGATTTCATAAGAGTGATCAGAGCACAGCCCCACTGCGTGCCGGTCTATCCTGGTCCCAGGCATTGGGACATATTCCAGCGTCTGTACCTGGACGCCGAAGTAAAAGGAAATCTGGTCCCCGACGCCTATCTGGCGGCCCTGGCCATTGAGTCCGGCTGCGAGTGGATTACGCTCGACCGGGATTTCGCGCGCTTCGGGGGGCTGCGGTGGAAACGTCCCCCGGCAGTTTGATCCAGCGAAAGGAGGACCATGTCCGATCCAAAGACCCGGCCCAGCGACGCCAGCGTGGAAGCGTTCATCGAGGCGGTGGAACATCCGCGCAGGCGGGAAGACGCGCGCATCCTCCTGGAGCTCATGCGCAGGGTGACGGGCGAGGAGCCCGTTATGTGGGGACCGTCCATCGTGGGGTTCGGGCGTTACCGCTACCGGTACGCGAGCGGACAAGAGGGCGACTGGCCCATCGCCGGGTTCTCGCCGCGCAAACAGAACCTGTCGATTTACATCCTGCCCGGTTTCGGGGATTACGATGACCTGCTCTCCCGGCTGGGCAAGCACAAGACCGGCAAGTCCTGCCTGTACGTCAACAAGCTGGCCGACGTGGACATGGACGTGCTGGAAAGCCTGGTGCGCGCGACGACCGCGGAGATGAAACGAAGGTATCCGGATTGAACGGCGGTGCGGACCCGAGTCCCTGCGCATTCCGTTCAAGGTGGATTTCGTCGGGAATCGCTAAACGGAAACCCGGCCGGTTTAGTTTGATGCGCAAACCAAGTATTCTTGACAAAACTCGACTAAAAGCATATAATTGTGTATTATCTGAAATCTATATCGACCGCGAATCAGGGTGATTCGGCGGCGAAACTCTTTAACGGAGGAAACAAATGCGAGGTATATTCGTACTGCTAACCATGACGCTGGTCATGGGATGCGCAACCGAACCTGCGACCTTCGAGGAACTCGTGGAGCGGTTGGACACCACGGAGCAGGAAATCCGCGCCAAACAGGAAGAGATCCAGACGACCATATCGACGTTCATCGAATCGAACCCCGAGAGACAGGTCGATGCGGAATCGTTGACCAACATGGCGCTGAACCCCGACCACGAAGCCGTTTTGAACGAAATGCTGGCCACCGAGGCGGACGTCTCGTACCGCGGTCTCGTGCAGGAGATCATCGATACCCGGGGCGAAGTCGCGGAACTGCAGCAGCAGATGCAGGACCTTCGCGACGATCTACCCGCGCCCTATACGGTTCAGGGCGGCGACTCCCATATCCAGGTCGCCCTGCAGTACCTCATGGAGAATCACGGACTGTCGACGGCCGAAGCCCGCGACGCGGTGGAGCAGACCGCGCTGGTGGAGGACCTGAACGTCGGCAACCAGATCTGGCTGCTTTACAAGGACGGCATCCTCGGCACCTACGTGACGCAGGGCACGGCGGACATGTCGCCGGGCCGCGCGCAGCGCATCGCCAGGGCGCGTATAAACCGCACCATCGCGACGCTGACCGACGAGCGCGACGCGGCGGAGGCCCGGGCGGCCTTCATCGCCGATTCGCTTGGCCAGGTCAAGGACATGCTTGAAGAGCGGATCGTGTTCCTGCGCAGCGAAGAAGAGCGTCTCAACGGGCAGATCGCGATGTTGTCCGACGCCCGCGACGAAGCGCTGGCGCAACGGGACATGGAGGAACAGGCAAAGCTCGCGGCCGAGATGAAGCTGAATTCTATCTTCTACGCGGTCAACACCATGGATCACTGGAAAGACTCGATGGTCATCAAGGACCCGTTCTTCGGCGGTCCCCGGGTCGAATCGCTCTCCGGCGTGGACTTCGCACAGTCCCAGGACCTGCGCGACGGTACCGTGCTCACGATCGAACGGTCGGCGTTCCCGTCGCTGGACAGTATCAAGAAAGTGGACGTGTTCCCGCGCTCCTTCAGGGAAGGCCAGGACTACGTCGTCGCATTCCATCCCTCCGGCGACCGGGTATCCGTCGAATTGCTCGTTCCGGACAACTTTGCCGGCCAGAACGTGCTCTTCGCCCTGAGAGACTAACGACCAGATCCCCATCGAACATCTTGATCTACCATAACGAATCGCAGAAACGAAGGCGGGTGGCAGGAAGTCAGGCAACCCGCCTTCGTCTGCTTAGGAGCCGGGTTGCATGCAGTGGAAACAGGTACGCATCGTCCTTATTCTCGTAGTCATCTTCACCGCGCTGTGGTACGTCTATCCTTCCTTCAGAACGTCCGACTACTGGCAATACGCCCCCGTTCAGGACGCCCTCAGCCCCGAACAGACCGAAGCGATTGACGCGGATCCCCTGCTGACCGCGGAGGACCGGGCGGCGCTCAAGGAACTGAACCTGACCAAGGGCGAACGCGACCGGCTTCAGGACCAGTCCATCCGTCTGGGCCTGGATCTCCAGGGCGGCGTGCACATCAAGCTTGAGGTGGACAAATCCAACCTGCCGGAGGAGGAAGCCATCGACGTGGTGGAACGGGCCATGCAGGTCATCTCGAACCGCGTCAACGAATTCGGCGTCACCGAACCGATCATCCAGCAGGAAGGCGAAGACCGCATCATCGTCGAGTTGCCGGGACTGAAGGACATCGACCGGGCAATGACCCTGATCAACCAGACCGCCCAGCTGGAGTTCAGGCTGTTGCGCGAAGGCGTCGAACTGCGGCCGGTCGTCGAGCGCATCGACGCCCTGCTGGCCGCCCGCGATACCACGAGCGCCCCGGCGGATACGAGCGCCCTGATCCCCGAGGCGGGCTTCACGGCGGAGAACTATCCCTTTCTGTCCTTGATCGACCTCTCCGACAACGAGATCATCGTACCGGCGAGCAATATCGCCCGTGTGGACGAGATCCTGGCCCAGCCCCAGGTGCAGAGCTTCATTCCGGAGGGCGCGGAGATCCGGGGCGGCGTGCTGCGGACGACGGCAAGCGGACAACGCGTCCGGTCCTATTACTACATGAACGCGCAGCCGGAACTGACCGGAGCGGTACTGGCGGACGCCTTTCCGCAGACCGGTTCGGGCAGCGACATCGGCAGCATGGGCGTGGCCTCGGTGGGTTTCACGACCACGGACGACGGCGCCCGGACCTTCTCCCGCGTTACGGGGAACAACATCGGCCGGCGCCTGGCGATCGTGCTGGACGGCCGGGTGTTCTCCGCGCCGGTCATCCAGGGGCGCATACCGAACGGCCGGGGCGAGATCACCGGCATCAACTCGCTGGAGGAGGCGAGGGACCTCGCCATCGTGTTGCGCGCCGGCGCCCTGCCCGCGCCCATGGAGATCATCAGCAAGTACGTGGTGGGACCGTCCCTGGGCGAGGACGCCATCAACTCCGGGAAGTGGGCCTCGATCCTGGGCCTCATCGCTGTCATGATCTTCATGGCGGTGTACTACCGGACGGCGGGCTTCATCGCCAATTTCGCCCTCATCCTGAACCTCCTCTTCCTCCTGGCCGTCCTCGGCGCCTTCCAGGCTACGCTGACGCTGCCCGGCATCGCGGGGATCATCCTGACCATGGGCATGTCGGTGGACGCCAACATCCTCATCTTCGAACGGATCAAGGAGGAGCTCAAGGCGGGCCAGAAGACGATCCGGCAGGCCGTGGACAGCGGGTACGGCAACGCGCTCCGCACCATCGTGGACGCCAATATCACCACGCTGATCACCGCTTTCGCCCTGTACGAGTTCGGCACCGGACCCATCAAGGGATTCGCCGTAACGCTCGGGTTCGGCATCCTGATCAGCATGTTCACGGCCATATTCATCACGCGGTCCCTGTTCGACGCCCTCATCGACCGGTGGCAGCTCGCGCAGGTCAGCATCGGCCGGACCGATCCCTTCGGACGCCTGTTCTTCGGGTTCATGCGGTTCGGCAAGGCGGCCTTCGTCATCACCTGGTGCATTATCGTGGTCGGCCTGGGGACCATCGTCGTACGCGGCGGAGTGAACTGGGGCGTGGACTTTCAAAGCGGGTCGCTGATCGAGATGCGGTTCGATCCCCCGGTGCAGGTACAGGACATCCGCGGCGCGCTGGGCAACGTCACCATCGATAACCAGGAAGTGGACCTGAGCCAGAGCGAAATCAAAATGATCGGCGATGAGGACAACATCCTGATCAGGGCGGCCGACAGCGACTGGAACGAGCAGCAGATCGCATCCGCCGTCAAGACGACGCTCCGGGAACAGTTTCCCGATAACCTGAGGGGCGACGAAGATGAATGGCTGCGCCAGGAATACAACGTCAGCCCGAAGATCGGCAAGGAACTCACGGTCGACGCCATGGGGGCCGTGGGGGCTTCCATCATCGGCATCGTCCTCTACATCACCATACGGTTCCGGCAGGTCAACGGCTTCCGGTTCGGCATCGGGACGATCGTCGCGCTGATCCACGACGTGCTGATCGTGCTGGCCATGCTCACCCTCGTAGGCGAGGAGCTGACCATGGCGGTCGTGGCGGCCCTGCTGACCGTCGTGGGGTATTCGACGAACGATACCATCGTGGTCTACGACCGGATCAGGGAAAGCCTCGGCCGAACGCGCACGGAAGGATTTTCGGGCGTGGTGGACCGCAGCATCAACGAATGCCTGAACCGGACCATGATGACTTCGCTCACCGTCCTCCTGGTCCTGGTCTTCCTGCTGGCCGGCAGCGCGTCGACCAACTGGGGTTTCGCCCTGGCGCTGACTTTCGGCGTCATCACCGGGACCTATTCCTCGATTTTCATTGCCAGTCCCATCGTGGTCTGGTGGCAGAACTGGATAGCGAAGAAGCGCGAGGAAATCCGACGCGCCAGAAAACCATCGCGGTCGAAAGTCGCCAGCGCCGGCTAGCCAGGCCCGCGGAACCCATGTCGCCTGCCGAACGCATAGACGTCCTACGCCGGGAAATCCGGTCGCACGATCACCGGTATTTCGTACTCGCCGACCCGGTCATCAGCGATTACGAGTACGACGTGCTGGTGAACGAGTTGCGGGACCTGGAATCGGCGCACCCCGGTCTGATTACCCCCGATTCGCCTACCCAGCGCGTCGGGGGTTCTCCTTCTTCTTCCTTCCCCGTCGTCCGGCACCCCGTGCCCATGCTCTCCATCGGCAACACGTACAACGACGAGGAGATCAGGGACTTCGACCGCCGGACCCGCGACCTGCTGGGCCCGGAACGGTCGTACGCCTACACGGTCGAATTGAAGATAGACGGCGTGGCCGTCAGCCTGCGCTATGAAGACGGCGCGCTGGCCCTGGGCGCCACGCGGGGAGACGGCGAACAGGGCGACGACATCACGGCGAACCTGCGCACCATCCGGTCCATCCCCCTGCGCATGGCCGAGGAACGGCCCCGGCTCAACAACATCGAGGTGCGGGGCGAGGTATATCTCTCCCACGACGGGTTCCAAAAACTGAACGAACTGCGGGCCGATCGGGAGGAGCCGCTCTTCGCGAACCCCCGCAACGCCACGGCGGGCTCGCTGAAGCTCCACGACCCCCGCGTCGTCGCCGAGCGGCCCCTGAGGGTATTCCTCTACACGGTGCGTTTCGAAGACGAAGACGGCGCGATCGCGGAGCAGCCCGAACTGGACAGCCATTACGAGCGGCTGGGCTGGCTGGCCGGCCAGGGGTTCCCGACCAACGTGGAAGCCGGGCGATTCGACACGATCGGCGAGGTGATCGATTTCTGCCACGCCTGGGAGGAGCGCCGGTCGGAGCTGTCCTACGATATCGACGGCATGGTCGTCAAGGTCGATTCCATCGCGCTGCACGGCGAACTCGGCGCCACGTTGAAGAGTCCGCGCTGGGCCATTGCCAGCAAGTTCACCGCGCAGCAGGCCGTCACGCGCCTCACGGACATCCGGCTCCAGGTCGGGCGGACCGGCGTGGTGACCCCGGTCGCCGAGCTCGACCCGGTGTTCCTGGCCGGATCGACGATCAGCCGGGCCACGCTCCACAACGAGGAGGAAATCGCCCGCAAGGACCTGCGCGTCGGCGACACCGTGTTCATCGAAAAGGGCGGGGACGTCATCCCCAAGGTCGTTAAGGTCGATACGAGCAAGCGGGAAAAGGGGGCGGCGGAGTTCGTGATGCCCACGGCCTGCCCGGTGTGCGGAACCGCCCTCGTGCGGGTGGGCGACGAAGTGGCGGTGCGTTGCGGGAACGCGGCCTGCCCGGCGCAGACGCAGGCGCGGGTCACCCATTTCACCGCGCGGAACGCCATGGACATCGAAGGGTTCGGCCCGGCGGTCACCGAGCAGATCCTGGCAAACGGCCTGATCGGAGACGTGGGAGACATCTACCGACTGACCCGGGAGCAGCTCGGGGACCTGGAGCGCATGGGCGAGAAGTCCGCCGACAACCTGCTGCGGGGCATCGAGGCCAGCAAGGGCCGTCCCCTGGACCGCCTCCTCTTCGGCCTGGGCATCCCCCACGTGGGGGAGCGGGCCGCCCGGCTGATCGCCGATCGCTTCCGCTCCATAGGCGGCATCGAGGCGGCAACGGAAGAGGAACTGGTCGCCGTACCCGAGATCGGTCCGAAGATCGCCGAGAGCATCGTCTCGTTCTTCCGGAACGAACGGAACCTCGAGATCGTCAAGAAACTCAAGGCGGCCGGCCTCCGCACGGAACCGGAAGCGCCGGAGGGTGGCGCGGACTCCCAGGCGGCGGAGGGCGGGGCGCAGGCCCAGGTCCTGGCCGGCAAGATCGTCGTCATCACGGGCACCCTGGCGAACTACACCCGCGAAGAGATGGCCGACAAGATCACGGCCGCGGGAGGGCGGGTCACGTCCAGCGTGAGCAAGAAGACGGATTACCTGGTCGCCGGTGATAACGCCGGCTCCAAGCTTAGGAAGGCTCAGTCCCTCGGCGTAGCGATCCTGAACGAAGAAGAAACCGAAACGCTGCTTTCCGGACAACAAACGGCATGATACCTTTATCCGGTAAGACGAACAACATGACCTCTTTATCCGGCCGGCGATCGCCATGAGTGTATACGGCAGCCAGTCCATGGTGCGCCCGCTCAAAAAAGTGCTGGTCAAGCGCCCGGCGGAAGCCTTCGAAAGCCAGGACCGGATCGACGGGCAGTGGCGGTCCCTGGACTACCTGGCGAAGCCGGATTACCAGCGCGCGGTGGACGAACACCGGCGGTTTACTTCGCTGCTCGAAGCGGCCGGCGCCGAAGTGGCGTGCCTGCCGGCGGACGGCCGGACGGGACTCGACTCGATCTATACGCACGATCCCGTGGCCTCCGTGACCGACGAGGGCGTGATCCTGGGCCGCATGGGCAAGGACGCCCGGATGGATGAGCCCGAAGCCCAGGAAGACTGGTTCGCCCGAGCGGGCATCCCCGTCGCGGGACGCATCGAGTCTCCCGGCAGCGTCGAAGGCGGCGACGTGGTCTGGCTGAAGGACGACCTGGCCGTCATCGGCCTGACCTACCGCACCAACGGCGAGGGGATCCGCCAGTTCCAGGACCTGCTGCGGCCGCGGGGCGTCGACGTCGTGGCCGTCCCCATGGTCCACTGGGACGGGCCGGGCGCGGTGCTGCACCTCATGTCCGTCATCAGCATGCTGGACACGGACTTGGCGGCCGTCTACGACCGGCTGCTGCCCATCCCTTTCCGGGACATGCTGGCGGCCCTGGGCATCGACCTGGTGACGGTGCCGGACGAGGAATACGACAGCCTCGGGTGCAACGTCCTCGCGACGAGTCCGCGCCGCGTCCTCGTGCGAAGCGGCAATCCGGTTACCGCCGATCGCATGCGGAAGGCCGGTTGCGCGGTCGAAGCGTTCGACGGCGATCACATCTGCTACGCGGGCAGCGGCGGGCCGACCTGCCTGACGCGCCCCGTGCTCCGGGCGTGACCCCCGGCGCTTTAGCGGGGGCCTGACGCGCCCCGTGCTCCGGGCGTGACCCCCGGCGCTTTAGCGGGGGCGTGACCACCGGCACTTTAGCGGGGGTCTGGCCTCCGGCACCTTAACAGGCGTGACCACCAGCGCCTTCTATAGGAAGACCACGCATGAACACGTACCGGGCGGGATTCATCGGTTGCGGCGGCATCGCCACCGCCCACGCGGACGGATACCGCCACGTGGGGAACGCCGACATCGAGCTGATCGCCGGATCGGACATTCATCCGGACGGGGAGAAGGCGCGGCGGCTGGCCGGCGAACACGGCATCCGGCTGTATGAAGACCACCGCGAAATGCTGGAGCGGGAGGACCTCGACCTGGTGAGCGTGTGCACCTGGCCCCGCGGTCACTGCGACGCGACGATCGCGGCGGCGGAGAGCGGCGCGAAGGGCATCCTGTGCGAGAAGCCCATGGCCGTCTCCCTGGACGAGGCCGACCGGATGATCGAAGCGTGCGAGCGGGCCGGCGCGGTCCTGGCGATCGGCCACGCCCACCGGTTCTCTCCCCAGGCCGTCCGGGCGCGGGAACTGATCCAGGCGGGGGAGATCGGGGCGATCGCCATGATCTGGGGCCATTGCACCCTCGACCTGATGAACAACGGCACCCACGTCATCGACCTGATGGGCTACCTGAACGGCGACAGTCCGCCGCTATGGGTCATGGGCCAGATCGACCGTCCCCACAAGATCGAAGGCCGGCGCAACCATCCGGACATGCCGGTGGAAGACATGGCGATCGGACGGATCGGCTACGAAAACGGGGTGGTTGGATTCCTCGAGCTGGGTGAACGGGCGAACCAGTCCTTTTCCTTCCGGATCATCGGTTCCGACGGGGTCATGGAAGTGAACAGTCCCGATGGTCCGCCGCTCAAGATGCTGTCCGTCTACCGTTCGGACGGCTGGCTCGCTCCGCGGCTGGACGAGATCTACTCGAATGTATGCGGCGAACTGGAGGAACTGGTCGCCGCCGTGGAAGGCCGCGCCGTCCACCGGTCCGAAGCGAAGACCGCCCGCGTGGCCCTGGAAACCATCATGGGGATCTTCGAGTCCTCCGCCCGCCGGTGCGTCATGGAATTCCCCATCGACGTCCGCGATTTCGCCCTGGAACGCATGGTAAGGGAAGGCATGGTGTAAAGTGAACGATACGCGGCACGAAGACCAGCACGCAAACCGGCTGGTGCACGAGACCAGTCCCTATCTCCGGCAGCACGCCTACAATCCCGTGGACTGGTATCCCTGGGGCGAAGAGGCCCTGGAGAAAGCCCGGGCCGAAGACAAGCCCGTGATGCTGTCCATCGGGTACTCCGCCTGCCACTGGTGCCACGTCATGGCCCACGAATCCTTCGAGAACGGGGAAACGGCGGAGATCATGAACCGGCACTTCGTCAACGTCAAGGTGGACCGGGAGGAACGGCCCGACCTGGACGAGATCTACATGAACGCCGTCACCGCCATGACGGGCAGCGGCGGCTGGCCCATGACCGTCTTCCTCACGCCCGGACTGAAACCCTTCTACGGGGGCACCTACTTCCCTCCGGACGACCGGTACGGGCGGCCCGGGTTTCCCCGCATCCTGCAGGCGGTCGCCCAGTTCTACCGCGACCGCCGGCCGGACGCCGAGGAGCAGGGCGAAAAGCTCAAAGACCGCCTCGTCGAACTGGCCGGGTTCGCTTCGAGCCACGAGACCCTGGACACGGGCCTGCTCGAAAAGGCCTTCACCGGGATCGCCGCGTCCTACGACGGCACCAACGGGGGCTTCGGCACGCAGCCCAAGTTTCCCCCGTCCATGACGCTGTCCTTCCTCCTGCGCGAGCACCGGAGGACCGGCCGCCAGACGGCCCTCGACATGGCCGTACATTCCCTGGCGAAGATGGGAAACGGCGGGATCTACGACCACCTGGGCGGCGGGTTTCACCGGTATTCCGTCGACGCCAAATGGCTGATCCCCCATTTCGAAAAGATGCTGTACGACAACGCGCTGCTCATGCGGACCTACACCGAGGCCTGGCAGGCCACCGGGGACCTCCTGTTCCGCAAGGTCGTCTCGGAAACGGCGTCCTACGTGATCCGCGAGATGCTCCAGCCCGGCGGTGGGTTCTACGCGACCCAGGACGCCGACAGCGAAGGCGAGGAAGGCCGTTTCTTCGTGTGGACGCCCGAAGAAATCAAAAGGATCCTGGGCGAAGAAAAGGGCCGCCTGTTCTCCCGGTACTACGGCGTGGAGGAGGGGGGCAACTTCGAACACGGGACCAGCGTCCTGCACGTGGACGTCGACGTGGAGCCGCTGGCCGCCCACCTGCAGGTAGCGCCGGACGCGTTGCGCTCGGCCGTGACCGAAGGCCGCCGGACCCTCTTCGACCACCGCGAGCGGCGTGTGCGCCCGGGACGGGACGAGAAGATCATGACGGACTGGAACGGGCTGATGATCGGCAGCATGGTCCGGGCGAGCCGCGTCTTCGGCGAACCGGCCTGGCTCGACGCGGCCGCGGACTCGATGGAGTTCGTCCTGGACGCGCTGCACGAGGACGGCCGGCTCATGCATACGTTCAAGGACGGGCGCGCGCGGTTCAACGGTTACCTGGACGATTACGCCTTCACGGTCTCGGCCCTGCTCGACCTCTACGAGGCGACCTTCGACCCGGCGTGGTTCGCCCATGCCGCGAGGCTCATGGACACGACGATCGATCGGTTCTGGGACGGGACGGACGGCGGCTTCTTCTTCACCAGCGACGACCACGAGACGCTCATCGTCCGGTCCAAGAACCCCTACGACAACGCGATCCCCTCGGGCAATGCCGTGAGCGTGCAGAACCTGCTCCGGCTGGCCGCGTTCACGGGCAGGAACGCATACCGGGACCGGGCCGGGCAGACCCTTGCCCTCTTCACGGACTACATGGGCGCGGCGCCGGGCGGCTTCGGCCAGCTGCTGTGCGGCCTCTCATGGTACCTCGATACGCCCGTGGAGATCGCCCTGGTCGGCGCCCGGGAAGACGCCGCCACGCGGGCCATGCTGGACCTGGTCGACTCCTCGTTCCTGCCGAACAAGGTCGTGGCCCTGCGCGACCCGACGGTGGACGACGGCCGCGCCGCCGAGCTCATCCCGCTCCTCGCGAACCGGCCGGCCATAGACGGCGCGGCCACGGCCTACGTCTGCGAGCAGTTCGTGTGCCGGCAACCCGTTACCACGGTGGAAGAACTTGCGGCGTTGTTGAATAAGTAGATACGAAATCGGGACCGGCCTTCCTCAGTCAATCCCAAGCAGGCGGGCCACCGCTCCCCTTCCCGCGGCCTGATTGCGGGTGTAGTGCGCGGGCATCTGGCTGTCGGCCCAGCGGCCGGCGTTCTGCAATTCGACCAGGGAAGCACCGCGCTGGGCGAGTTCCTGGGCGGTTCCGATGCGCAGGCTGTGCCCGCTCACGCCCTTGATCCCGAGCCGCTCCGCAGCTGCTTTGATGGCCAGCCGGGCGCCGTCCACCGTCAGCCGGGCATCACTCATGCGATCGCCCCTCATCATCCGGCGGAAGAGGGGGCCAACCACGTATCCCGCTACCTTCAACAGCTGCTGAATCAATTCGACGGTCCGGGCGGTCAGAAAGAGACTGACGCCCTTCCCTTCCTGGTCGGTCTTGCTTCGATGCAACGCGAGTCGCCCGCTCCCGTCGAATTCAGTAACGATGTCCTCGCAATTGATGGCGACGGCTTCCCCGATCCTCAACAGCGCATCGCTCATGATCCGAAACAGCGCGGCGTCTCTCAGTCCCGCCAGCGTATTGCTGCCGACGGCGTTTTGTACCATGCGATTGACCGTCTCCCGGGTCAGTCCCGTTACCTGGCCGCGGCCCCGGTTTCGGCCTTCGCGACGGATTCCGGCAAGCGTTCGGCTCGTCAACGGCCCCACGCTTGACGTGCGGCGTTCAAGCTTTTCCCAGAACCGGACGGCCTGCACCACGACGGTGACCGTGGCCGGCGCCAGTCCCCTGGCATACAGGTGCGCCAGGTAGCCGGCCAGCGAATGGTCGGTCAAAGGCTGCCCATCCAGGTACTCGAACAACTTGCGCAACGCGTCGCCGTACGCCTTCGCCGTGTTCGGCGCGATGCTGGCCTGCAGCAAATGCGCGACGTCAACGGACAACGGATCGGCCGTTTTGTCGAGGGCAGGTTGCAAGGAGATGTTGCGCCGCACGGTTCTTTCTCCACACAATCGGTCCGGTACGCTCTCATGGGTGGGACCGATTCATTTCGTTTTTCGGGTCAAGACGATCAGTAACTCAATTCGCTGTTTCCAGTCTCGACTTGTCTTACATGTTCTTTGTGAAATGTATGGGACGATTCGACGAATTTCGGACGGTTCTGTACGCAGGATCGAACCCGGTAGCCAGGGGCCGGGATTACGTCCCCGAAAACAGGATCGACATGGTGTTCGCAGTTGATTACGGGGCAGGTTGTTTGGTCATCACGGTCTCCTTGCTGTCCTGTAAATCCCTCGACTAACCTTAACGTATGATACGCATGGTAGCGGGAACTGGTCAACTACATCATGTTTGGTAAAGATTCTGTTTAATTAAATTACGGTACTCCAGATATATATGAATAGGTCGAACGTCGGGAATTGGCCGGGATCCCTATCAGAAACCGGATTCGACCAATACCCGGTACTGGCCTCAAATGCTGGTGAATGACCGGGTAAACCAGGTATGAATCGGGTACGTCAGAAAGGATGAGGCAGATCGGGCAGTTGAGCGGGTACGTCAGGTAAGACGGGATTAATCAGGTAGCTGAGCGGTTACGTCAGGAGAGTGGATACGACAGGTAAGCGTGGATAGGTCGGGCAGGAGAGCAGGTACGACAGGTATGTGGGGATCAGTCGGGCAGGTGAGCGGTTACGATTGGGAATAGGGGGTAAGTCGGTCAGGAGATAGGGTACGACTGGGAAGAGAGGCGTCGGGTAAGAGCGGGGAGGTCAGGTATGGGAATAACGGGGAAGCGGGACCGTCAACCAGGTAACCTGTTGGCGGATGCTTACGGAGTGCAATTAAGGCACAGAAAGCGTAGCGAGATAAAAACCTAACTTTCTTGTTGCGTCAGCCGGATCAGCTTGTCGCGCGGGACCGTCATAGGGACTGACGCCAGCAGGGCCCAAGCGACCGGGCCCACCAGGATGACCGCGCACAGCCACGCGGCCGCCAGGAGCCTGGCGAGCGCCGACTCCACGCGTGACAGGCGGCGGTCCAGTTCCTTCAAGCCCTCGTGGCTCAACCCTGCCTCTTCTCCAGCCTTTCGACGGCATGCATCAGTTCGCGCACGAAGACGCGCAGGGTGGAGATTTCCTCCCGAGTCTCCTCGACCTGCACCGTGAGCCCGTCCCTGTTCCTTTCGAGGGCCCGGATGTAGCGGTCCCTTTCCTTTGCGTTCATTCGCTCGTTCCTTGCCCCGACGGGCTTGCGCCCGCGCTTGCGTGGTATGTACTGAAAAGCCCCGGTGCCAGTCTGCCGGGGCCTTTTGATGTTTGTGGTATGCCGCCCGCCCCGTTCAGTGGCCGAAGCTCCTACTTGGTGCGGGCGGGAAGGTGTAACGAAATGACCGAGACAAATGCAGGGCGGATGCTGATGCGCACTGGCTTCGCTGAACAGCTCAGTTGCGCTTATGCCCTGTCGGGATAAATACCGGGGGCCATTCGAAACTTGGCTGGCGGGGAAGGCGTTGGAACCCTCCCCGCCATAACCGCAGGACTCTGTCAGCGCCCTGTCTACGGGACCCGGATTATCCCGATGTTTAACCGCCGTCGCCGGCTTTCGCCTTGAACTCGACCTTGACGCGCTTGGCACTCGAATAGGTCTCGTCGAAGGTAACGAAAACCGCTCCGGCCTTCAATGCCCTGCCATTGCCAGTAACAGCAGCTCCCGCGTTTATGGTCAACGTAGCGGCTCCGCCGGAACCAGTCTCGATAGTAGCAGGAACTGTCAACACGTCTGTGTCGGAGCTTGAGACGGCGATATCGAGTGCCGCATCATCAGCAACGACGCGCCACACCAATTCACCAAATGTATCGCTGGCGGCGGTGGTATCGAGCACTCTGTGCTGCAGAGTGACGGTGATGGTGATATTTGCTTCCGTATTGTCAGTGGTATCTGCCGATGCAGACAGGACCGGATCGTCTGCGGTTTGATCATCATTAAGATCGGTATCGTAGTAACGCGTAAATGGCGCATTGGCGGTACTGACGATAAGACGCCTTTCTGGCTCTTCAGTGGTGAACACCGTGACCTTGATCTTGTTACTCTTCACGTCACCGATCTTGGCCTGGATTTCAGCGCTTCCAGCGGCGTGCGTCTTGATGATGGGCGACACGTTGCTATCTTCGGTGTCTACGGTCGCTACGCTTGAATTGCTCGTAGTCCAAGTGAACTTAACGCCAGAAACTGCGTTGCCTTCATTGGTGCCATCTTCTTCGTTCTTGGCATCATAGGCGGTAGCAGTAACCTGGGGATTGGTTCCTTTGTTCACCGTGACATCTGAGCCCTTAGCGCCCATGTCGTCCATATCGTTACGAAGAACGATGCCCTTGACCTCGTTCTGCACACGAAGCGGAATCTCGATCTTGATACCGCGATCGGCGGCCTTCAGGATGATCTTCGTGTTGCCCCTGCGGGCGCCCATGATCGTAGCGCCGGATCCGTCATCGTTTTCTTCGACGGAAGCGAGCACAGGATCATCGACCTCCCACGAAAACATGACGGGAACAACGCTTCCGTCCTGCGCGAGGGCCGATGCGACGAAAGTCAAACTGCCGTCAACAAGCATGGTGGCATCGCGGATTTTCTCAGCTCTGGCACCGTCGCCTTTGAAATCATCCGCACTGTAGAACTTGCGGGCATCGTCCTTATCCTCACCGCCTTCCCACACGACGACGTGGTGTACGGTGGCGAGAACGTTGCCAGGCAGATCGGACGGAACGCCCGATTCACCCTGCGGACCCTGCGGACCCATCGGGCCTTGCTCACCCATCGGACCCTGCTCACCCTGCGGGCCTTGCGCACCGGTGTCGCCCTTGTCACCCTTCGGACCTGCCGGACCCGTGGCACCATCAGCACCAGCCGGACCTGCCGGACCAGCCGGACCCATGGCGCCGTCAGAGCCTGCCGGACCTTGCGGACCTGCCGGACCTGCCGAGCCCGAAGGACCCGCGGGACCCGTCTTACCTTCGCATCCCAACATGGACAGCGCGAAGGCCAATACAGCGATTATGAGGTAATGCATATCCTTCTCCCATTTATAGAAATACTTCTAAAAGGAATGACGAAAATTCGATACGTGCCTATATCGCCTCCTTTCCGCGTCGCGTATGGAGTCAGTTGAATTGAATTGTAAGAACTCAAGACTGCCGGACTTCAGACCATATCAGACTGTATCAAGCGCACATTTCCCTTAAATATGAATAGACCGACCCGCGGAAATTGGCCGGGATCCCTATCAGAAACCGGATTCGACCAATACCCGGTAGTGTCTTTCCGGGCTTTCGAATGACCGGGTAGATCAGGTATGAAATGGATAGGTCAGAAAGGATCAGGCGGAGCGGTCAGGAGAGCGGGTACGTCAGTAAGGATCTGGCAGGTAGGGCAGGAGAGCGCGTAAGTCAGGTAAGAGGGGATAAGTCGGGCAGGAGAGTGGGTATAACAGGTAAGTACGGGGGCGTCAGGCAGGAGAGCGTGTAAGTCAGATAAGAGCGGGTAGGTCAGGTAGGATCGGAGGCGTCAGGTATGGCAAAACGGGGGCGTTGGACCGTCAACCAGGTAGCATGTTGGCGGGTGCTTACGGAGTGCAGTTCAGGCACGTAACATTTTTCTTGCATCATCTGGATCAGCTCGTCGCGCGGGACCACCATAGGGGGTTACGCCAGCACCGCCCATGCGACCAGGGCCACCAGGATGGCCACGCACAGCCAAGCGGCCGCCAGGAGCCAGGCGAGCGCCGTCTCCACGCGCGACAGGCGGCGGTCCAGCTCCTTCAAGCCCTCGCGGCTCAACCCTGCCGCTTCTCCAGCCTCTCGACGGCATGCATCAGTTCGCGCACGAAGACGCGCAGGGTGGAGATTTCCTCCCGGGTCTCCTCGACCTGCACCGTGAGCCCGTCCCGGTTCCTTTCGAGGGCCCGGATGTAGCGGTCCCTTTCCTTTGCGTTCATTCGCTCATTCCTTGCACGGCAGGCTTGCGTGTATGCACTGAAAAGCCCCGGTGACAGTCTGCCGGGGCCTTTTGATGTTTGAGGTATGCCGCCCGCCCCGTTCAGTGGCCGAAGCTCCTACTTGGTGCGGGCGGGAAGGTGTAACGAAATGACCGAGACAAATGCAGGGCGGATGCTTATGCGCACTGGCTTCGCTGAACAGCTCAGTTGCGCTTATGCCCTGTCGGGATAAATACCGGGGGCCATTCGAAACTTGGCTGGCGGAGAAGGCGTTGGAACCTTCCCCGCCATAACCGCAGGACTCTGTCAGCGCCCTGTCTACGGGACCCGGATTATCCCGATGTTAACGTGCCGTCACGTCGACAACCACAGTGACGTGCTTCGCGCTAGCGAACGGTGTCGTGATTCTCACCGTAACGTTAGTCTTGCCCACCACCTTGGGGGCCGTCGCCGTGACTAAATCCGTATCGGCCAATTCGTAGGTAGCAACGCCGGTAGTGGTGGTTGCGGTGTTGACCGGCGGGTCCTCAGCGGCAAGATTGAGAACACTCGAGTTCAGACTGGCGAAAGTAACCACAACACCGTCGGCCACATTGATCCATGCAATGTCACCGTCTGTGTTGAGACCCCGCTGCTGTACCCGGACCGAGATTGACGAATGTGTGCCAAACTCGTGGGTGCGATCTGCGACCGTCGCGGTGGCGGTGTCGACTGTAGCCGCGAATGTGAGCGGAAAGGCCGCCGTATCCACAACGATGCGCCTCTCAGGCGCCTCGACGTCGTATACCTCGATCTCGATCTCGTTACTCTTCACGTCGCCAATCTTAGCCTGAATCTTGGCCTTGCCGGCGGCATGCGTCTTGATCGTGGGCATATCGTTGCTGTCTTCGGTATCCACGGTCGCAACGCTGGTGTTGGAGGAAGACCAGGAGAAAGACACACCGGGAACATCGTTGCCGTCGTTGGTGGTCTTGTCGTCGCCACTGGACTTGTCATAGGCCACGGCCGTAATCATAACGGGATCGCCCTTTTGAACGGCACCCGCTGCTGACGTGCGCGTGATCACGATACCCTTGACCGCGTTGTGGACCGAAATGTCGATCGTCAACTTATGACCACGATCTGTCCTGACGAAAAGCTCCGTGGTTCCCCTTCTGTCGCCCGTTACCATAGCCGTGCCCGGTTCGGTTTCCTCAACCGAGGCGAGAATGGGATCATCGATCTCCCACGTAAAGGTAACCGGGACGATACTGCCATCCGACGCAGCCGCAACGGCACTGAATTCCAGCGAGCCGTCTACGAGCACGGTAGCCGTCCGCTGATTCTGGGCGCCATCATCTTCACTGTTCGCGAAATCCGGTGCGTTCCAGCGACGGGCATCGTCTTTCTTCTCGCCACCCTCGAAAACGATGACGTGGTGGACCTGCGCCAGGATGTTGCCGGGCAGATCGGACGGAATGCCCGATTCACCCTGCTCACCCTGCGGACCCTGCGGACCCATCGGGCCTTGCTCACCCATCGGACCCTGCTCACCCTGCGGGCCTTGCGCACCGGTGTCGCCCTTGTCACCCTTGTCACCCTTCGGACCCTGGGCACCATCAGCACCAGCCGGACCAGCCGGACCAGCCGGACCCATGGCGCCGTCAGAACCAGCCGGACCTTGCGGACCTGCCGGACCTGCCGAGCCCGACGGTCCTGCCGGGCCTGTCTTACCTTCGCATCCCAACATGGACAGCGCGAAGGCCAATACAGCGATTATGAGGTAATGCATATCCTTCTCCCATTAATAGAAATACTTCTAAAAGGAATGACGAAAATTCGATACGTGCCTATATCGCCTCCTTTCCGCGTCGCGTATAGATTCGTTGAATTGAATTGTAAGAACTCAAGACTGCCGGGTTTCAAACCATTTCAAGCCATATCAAGGCACATTTCCCTTAAATATGATTAGGCCGACCCGCGGGAAGCGGCCGGGATCCCTATCAGAAGCCGGATTCGACCAATACCAGGTAGTGTCTTCCCGTGCTGGCGAATGACCAGGTAAACCAGGTATGAATCGGGTACGTCAGAATGGATCTGGCAGGTTGGTCAGGAGAGTGGATACGACAGGTAAAGAGGGATTAATCGGGTAGGTGAGCGGTTACGTCAGGAGAGTGGATACGACAGGTAAGCGTGGATAAGTCGGGCAGGAGAGCGGGCAAGTCAGGTTAGCGTGGATGCGTGGATAAGTCAGGCAGGAGGGCGGTTATGTCAGGAGAGCGGTTATGTCAGGAGAGTGGATACGACAGGTAAGCGTGGATAAATCGGGCAGGAGAGCGCGTAAGGCAGGTAAGAGTGGATAGGTTGAGCAGGAGAGTGCGTAAGTCTGGTAAGATCGGGGAGGTTCAGGTATGGCAAAAACGGGGACGAAGGACCATCAACCAGGTAACATGAACATGTTGGCGGGTGCTTACGGAGTGCAATTCAGGCACGTAACGCGTAGAGAGTTAAAACTACCACTTTATCTTACATCAGCCGGATCGGCATGGAGAAGATCGACTCCTGGAACCGTACAGGATCCTAGCGATAGCACTCTACGGGACCGATCCGATACTCTGCCGCAGGGGCTCACGCCAGCACCGCCCAAACGACCTAGGCCCACCAGGATGACTGCGCACAGCCACGCGGCCGCCAGGAGCCAGCGAGCGCCGTCTCCACGCATGACAGGCGGCGGTCCAGCTCCAGCTCATTCAAGCCTCGCGGTTCATCCCTGCCGCTTCTCGAGCCTTTCGACGGCATGCATCAGCTCGCGCACGAAGACGCGCAGGGTGGAGATTTCCTCCCGGGTCTCCTCGACCTGCACCGTGAGCCCGTCCCGGTTCCTTTCGAGGGCCCGGATGTAGCGGTCCCTTTCCTTCTCGTTCATTCGCTCATTCCTTGCGCCTGCGGGCTTGCGTGCATGTACTGAAAAGCCCCGGTGAAGATCTGCCGGGGCCTTTTGTTTTGTGAGGTGTGCCGCCCGCTCCGTTCAGTGGCCGAAGCTCCTACTTGGCGCGGGCGGGAAGGTGTAACGAAATGACCGAGACAAATGCAGGGCGGATGCTGCAGCGCACTGGCTTCGCTGAACAGCTCAGTTGCGCTTTTGCCCTGTCGGGATAAATACCGGGGGCCATTCGAAACTTGGCTGGCGGGGAAGGCGTTGGAACCCTCCCCGCCATAACCGCAGGACTCTGTCAGCGCCCTGTCTACGGGACCCGGATTATCCCGATGTTAATCGTCCGGCGTCGAGTCTATGACTCTGAGGACAAACCTAAGACGCGCTTCCCGCGCTCCCGTGGACCTCAAGGAGACGTATGTTGGATAATCGCCCGGCACAATACCTGTGGGGACGTCAGCAGCCGTAACCGTCACCGTTACGGTGCCAGTAGTAGTAGCTGTCCCACTAGCCGGTTCCGCAGCCGCGCCGAGTGTTGGGTTAACTTGAGCTACCGGTGGATCTGTGTCCGGGGTTGCAGCAGCTCCTGCAACCGCGGTGGCTGGTGCAACTACCAATGTCCAATTCGTAATCAACTCGTTAGAAACGATGTCGCGGAGATTGACGGTAAAGGCGGTGCCAGTTGTACCATCCGCACCAGCATCTGTCCATGCCGGTGTCGCCAACCCTTGATCCCAAACAAACAGGTTGCCATTGTCGGAAGTACTGGGATCGATAGCTCTTGTAATCCGCTGGCCTGTGACGCTCACGTTGATTTCGCCGCTGACGCCTTCGACCGTAGCCGTTATCGTGGCGCTGCCGGAACTCTTGCCGGTAATCGTGGCTTTGGCGCCCATCTCAACCAGTTTCTTGTTCGCCTTCGTTTGAGCCACGGAGGCAACGGACGGGTCATCGCTTTCCCAAGCCCAGTTGGTACGTACTTCAACCACTTCGTCATCTTCATCGTGGGCCATGGCGGTTATCTCGCCAGAAGACTCGTTTGCGGCCAAGTTAAGATCACTGGCCGAACTGAAAACGATCTTGGAGACGGGCTTGGTGATCGTGGCGGTGAGCTTACCGGAGAGACCGGCGAGCTCCGATACAGCCGTGATCTCGACTGTCCCGGCCGCTACAGCGGTGAGCACGCCGTCTTCCAGCGTGGCGGCTTCATTTTCGTCCTTGGTGATCGACATAGTGACAGTAGCCGAAACACTGGGAAGCTTCTTGCCGCTCTGCGCACCGACAACGGCGCTGACCATGCTATCTTCGCCAACCCTCATAATGACTTCAGAGGGGGCCATGTCAGCATCCGCGTCACCAATCACGAAGGCGATGTGGTGTGCCTGTGCCAGCTCGATGGGATCGATTCCGCCGGTGTCAGGGATACCAGCCGGGCCTGCCGGACCTTCGGGGCCTTGCTCGCCCTGCTCACCCTGCGGGCCTGCCGGACCTGCCGGACCTGCGGCACCGGTGTCGCCCTTGTCACCCTTTTCGCCCTTCGGACCCTGGGCGCCGTCAGCACCTGCCGGACCTGCCGGACCTGCCGGACCCGTGGCACCATCAGCGCCTGCCGGGCCTGCCGGGCCTGCCGCACCAGCCGAGCCCGAAGGACCTGCGGGACCAGTCTTACCTTCGCATCCCAACATGGACAGCGCGAAGGCCAATACAGCGATTATGAGGTAATGCATATCCTTCTCCCATTAATAGAAATACTTCTAAAAGGAATGACGAAAATTCGATACGTGCCTATATCGCCTCCTTTCCGCGTCGCGTATAGATTCGTTGAATTGAATTATGAGAACTCAAAACTGCCGGATTACGGACCTTATCAAGCGCACATTTCCCTTAAATATGATTAGGCCGACCCTTGGTTATTGGCCGGTTTCCCCGTTCGAAACCGGACGCGATTTAATACCCTGTACCGGCCTCAAATGCTGGTGAATGACCGGTTAAACCAGGTTTGATTCGGGTAGGTCAGAAATGATCAGGCAGGTCGGGCAGGAGAGCGCGTAAGTCAGGTAGAAGAGGGGTTAAGTCGGGCACGAAGGTGCATTGGTCAGAAAGGAACAGACAGGTCGGGCAGAAGAGCGCGTAAGTCAGGTAGAAGAGGGGTTAAGTCGGGCAGGCGAGCGCGTACGACAGGTATAAGGGAAAAATTGGGCAGGAGAGTGTGAGTAGGGCAGTAGGGCAGATAAACGTGGATAAATCGGGTAGGAGAGAGCGGGTAAGTCAGGTAAGAGCGGGCAAGTCAGGAATGAGAAAAACGTGGACGCGGGACCTTCAACCAGGTAACATGTTGGCGGGCGCTTACGGAGTGCAATTCAGGCACGTAACGCGTATAGAGTTAAAAAATCTAACTTTTTTCTTGACTTATTACTCAACCTAATCATATTTAAGGGAAATGTGCGCTTGATAAGGTCCGAAATCCAGCAGTCTTGAGTTCTTACAATTCAACTAATCTATACGCGACGCGGAAAGGAGGCGATATAGGCAAGTATCGAATTTTCGTCATTCCTTTTAGAAGTATTTCTATAAATGGGAGAAGGATATGCACTACCTCATAATCGCTGTATTGGCCTTCGCGCTGTCCATGTTGGGATGCGAAGGTAAGACTGGCCCGGCAGGTCCGTCGGGTTCGGCGGGCGCGAAGGGTGACACAGGTGCTGCGGGTCCGCAAGGTCCTCCAGGCACCCCGGGTGCGACTGGTCCGCAAGGTCCGGCAGGTCCGGCAGGCGCTGACGGCGCTGACGGCGCTGCGGGTCCGGCAGGCGCTGATGGCGCTGACGGTGCTCCGGGTCCGGCAGGTCCGAAGGGTGACAAGGGTGATAAGGGCGACCAGGGTGATCCCGGTTCCGGTACCGATCCCGGTGCTATCCAGGGTATCATCGACGGCGTCATCGATAGTGGCGTCATTGCTGACGTGCACCACATCGCGTTGGTCCTGGATGGCGATGGCAAAGCCGCGGATCGCACCGTCACCTACATGGCTCATGACAACTTCGTGATGAGTGACGCTCCCAAGAACTGGGATACCACCTTGGACGTCAACGAGACCGCCATGATCACCGCCAAGGCTGCCAACCAGGCCGGCGAAGCCATTCCCGGCGTAGAGTTCGGATGGGCATCGAAGAATGAACGCGCAGTGACGGTGGACGGCGGCATGATCGAAGCGGTCGGCACCGGCTCGTCCGAAATCACTGTGACCGCCATGGGCCGCGGTATCGCCGTCAAGTTCACGGTCACCGTGCTTTCCGCGGTCAAGAGCGTTGTTATCGACAGCCCTGCTGACGGGTTCTTCCTCTCGAACGGTGAATCTGTCGCCCTCGAAGCCACTGCGTATGATGAAGCGCAGGATGCCGATAAGAGTGGTACCGAAGGTGACGAGGTTCCTGTCGAGAGCATAACCTACATGAGCTCCAACACCGATGTGATCGAGATCGACGGTTCCACTGCGAAAGCGGTCGGCGTCGGTTCCTCCAAGATCACCGCGCACTACGCGGACATCAAGTCCAAGGCGATTACGATCAACGTGACGCCTGGCGGCGACGTGACGCACAAGCTGACCTACACCAGGATCGCTTCTGCCGACCGTATGTTCCGCATTCATAAAGCTCATGATTATGATGACGATACAGGTTCCGGGGACATCGCCGTTTACGGACCAGGTGATAGTCCTCCCGACTCACCAGCCTTGGGTAGTTCGGGTACAGGTGGCGCGGATGTAGTGTACACGGTCCAGGTGAGAATCTTCGACTCCGAGGGCAATGCGAACGTCGATGCAGCCGCAACTGATGCTACTGACCTAACAGTCAAGGTACAGGGTGCCGGTATCGGTGTAGCTGGAGTCGGTGTAGCGCTTGCCACAGGTATCGCGACCATAACGGTCTTTAACGATGACGGCGATACGAATTTGGCCGCTGCTGCCGATACTAACGCCGTCACAGGAGCCGGAACAGCGCGTCTCATCCTGTCCTATCCGGGCGCTGATGACATTGCGCTGCCCGCGATAACGGTTACCGAGACGAAGGAACCTGCGCCGACAGGCAGTTAACATCGGGATAATCCGGGTCCCGTAGACAGGGCGCTGACAGAGTCCTGCGGTTATGGCGGGGAAGGATCCAACGCCTTCCCCGCCAGCCAAGTTTCGAATGGCCCCCGGTATTTATCCCGACAGGGCATAAGCGCAACTGAGCTGTTCAGCGAAGCCAGTGCGCAGAAGCATCCGCCCTGCATTTGTCTCGGTCATTTCGTTACGCCTTCCCGCCCGCACCAAGTAGGAGCTTCGGCCACTGAACGGGGCGGGCGGCATACCACACACAACAAAAGGCCCCGGCAGACTGACACCGGGGCTTTTCAGTACATACACGCAAGCGCGCCAGGGCAAGGAATGAGCGAATGAACGCAAAGGAAAGGGACCGCTACATCCGGGCTCTCGAAAGGAACCGCGAAGGGCTCACGACGCGGGTCGAGGAGATCCGCGAGGACCTCGCCACCCTGCGCGTCTTCGTGCGCGAACTGATGCATGCCGTCGAGCGGCTGGAGAAGCGGCAGGGATAGGCAGGGCTTGAAGGAGTTGGACCGCCGCCTGTCCCGCGTGGAGACTGCACTCGCCTGGCTCCTGGCGGCCGCGTGGCTGTGCACCGCCATCCTGGTAGGCCTGGTCGCCTGGGCGGTGCTGGCGTAAGCTTCTTTGGCGGTCCCGCACGACGAGATGATCCGGCTGATGCAAGTATTAAATTATGTTTTTTAACTCTCTACGCGTTACGTGCCTGAATCGCACTTCGTAAGCACCCACCAAAAGTAACCTGGTTGACGGTCCCGCGTCCCCGTTTTTCCCATACCTGACACCCCCGCTTACCTGACGCCCCCGCTTACCTGACTTACCCGCTCTCCAGACTTACGTGATCTCCTGCCCGACCAGCCCCCTCTTCCCTGTCGTACCTGCTCTCCCGCCCGACCAATCCGCTCCTGCCTATCGCACCTGTTCTCATATCCAACCTGCCGGATCCTATCCGACGTAACCGCTCTCCTGCCCGACCTATCCACGCTTACCTGTCGTATCCACTCTCCTGACGTAACCGCTCACCTACCCGATTAATCCCTCTTTACCTGTCGTATTCACTCTCCTGACCAACCTGCCAGATCATTACTGACGTACCCGAATCATACCTGGTTTACATGGTCATTCGCCAACATGGGAGACCAGTAACGAGCATTGAATCGAATCCATTTTGTACAGGGAACACGACCATTCCCTACGTTCGAACTATTCATATTTAAGGGAAATGTGCGCTTGATACAGTCTGATATGGTCTGAAGTCCGGCAGTCTTGAGTTCTTACAATTCAATTCAACGAATCCATACGCGACGCGGAAAGGAGGCGATATAGGCACGTATCGAATTTTCGTCATTCCTTTTAGAAGTATTTCTATTAATGGGAGAAGGATATGCATTACCTCATAATCGCTGTATTGGCCTTCGCGCTGTCCATGTTGGGATGCGAAGGTAAGACAGGCCCGGCAGGACCGTCGGGCTCGGCAGGTCCGGCAGGTCCGCAAGGTCCGGCAGGCTCTGACGGCGCCATGGGTCCGGCAGGTCCGGCAGGTCCGGCTGGTGCTGATGGTGCCACGGGTCCGGCAGGTCCGAAGGGCGACAAGGGCGACAAGGGCGACACCGGTGCGCAAGGCCCGCAGGGTGAGCAGGGTCCGATGGGTGAGCAAGGCCCGATGGGTCCGCAGGGTCCGCAGGGTGAATCGGGCGTTCCGTCCGATCTGCCAGGCAACATCCTGGCAACGGTTCACCACGTCGTCGTTTTCGAGGGCGGCGAAGCGAAGAAAGATGCCCGTACATTCACCAACGCGTCCGATTTCAAAGAGGGCGACAATCACCGCGCCGCCACCATGCTGGTTGATGGCACGTTGGCCTACAGCGCCGTTGCCGCCGCGCAGGACGGCAGCGTCATCCCCGTTATGTTTACGTGGGAAGTCGATGATCCCGTTCTCGCTTCCGTGGACGAGACCGATGATGGCGTTATGATCATGGGCGAGCGCAGGGGCGACACGAAGATCACGCTGAAAGCCGTCGAACGCGGTATCAAGATCCAGTTTGATCTCCATGTCCAGAATGCGGTCAAGGGCATCGTGCTTTCCGATGGTCCTTCCAGTCCGATCGAGAGTGGCGGAACGGGCACGATTACGGCTACCGCCTATGACGCGAAGCAGGATGCCGACATGGACGGCCCCGAAGGTAACGAGGTTCGTGGCGTGACCTTCGCGTGGTCCTCGTCGAACTCCAGCGTTGCGACCGTGGACGCTTCAGATAACAACAAGACGCCCACGATCAAGACGCATGGCGCCGGCAGCGCCAAGATCCAGGCGCGTATCGGTGACGTCAAGAGCAACGAGATCACCGTTAACGTGTACAGCCTTGAAGCGCCGCAGCGTCGTCTGGTGGCTACGGGCCAGCCCTACCGGGCAACATTAACACCTGCTGTAGAGGATGATCCTGATACCGACGCAGATGAGACAGCGGCGGCAACAATCGATCCGGGGACGGGCATCACAGTCACGGCCGTATTGCAGGAAAGCCGGTTCAACGAGACGGCCGGGGAATTCCGTTGGGTTGCCATCGTTGGCGACGTCAAGTTCGAGAGCTTGGATGAGGACAAGCTCACGCTTAACGCCGATGCAGTGACCATATCTACGGCTGCTACTGGTGCTGAAATGCTCATTGATGTCGATGACACCAATGACACCACTGCCGGCAATGGCACAGCGATTGACAACGGCGACGTGACGGTAAAGATCACCTCTGACTTCGCCAGTGCTATTTACGTCAAGGTGTCGCTGAACGCACCGCCAAGCAGTTAACATCGGGATAATCCGGGTCCCGTAGACAGGGCGCTGACAGAGTCCTGCGGCCACGGCGGGGAAGGTTCCAACGCCTTCCCCGCCAGCCAAGTTTCGAATGGCCCCCGGTATTTATCCCGACAGGGCAAAAGCGCAACTGAGCTGTTCAGCGAAGCCAGTGCGCTGCAGCATCCGCCCTGCATTTGTCTCGGTCATTTCGTTACACCTTCCCGCCCGCACCAAGTAGGAGCTTCGGCCACTGAACGGGGCGGGCGGCATACCTCAAACATCAAAAGGCCCCGGCAGATCGTCACCGGGGCTTTTCAGTACATACCACGCAAGCCCGCCAGGCAAGGAACGAGCGAATGAACGCAAAGGAAAGGGACCGTTACATCCGGGCCCTCGAAAGGAACCGGGACGGGCTCACGGTGCAGGTCGAGGAGACTCGGGAGGAAATCTCCACCCTGCGCGTCTTCGTGCGCGAGCTGATGCATGCCGTCGAGAGGCTGGAGAAGCGGCAGGGGTAAGCAGGTACGTGGAAGCGGCAGGGATAGGCAGGCACATAAAACCGGCAATTACATGTACATGAAGCCGGCAAACAAATAAGGCAGAGACAGCTTCCGGGGGTCAATCGTCCTTCAGCGGCCGCGAGATGACGCAGGCGTTGATGCCCCCGATCCCCATGGACAGCTTGCCGGCAATGCCATCGGGTAGCGGGCACGAGGTGTCGTACACGAACCGGGTGTGCAGACTTTCGATCTCCGGATTCACCTCGTCGCGGGAAAGCGGCGTAGGATAAAGTTCGCCCCGCGCGTAGCCCAGGTACTGCGCCGTCAGTTCCCATCCTCCGCCGGCGCTCATGCCGTGGCCGAAGGTGCCTTTCCGGGCGGTGACCGTCACGGAGTCCGGCACCATTTCCAGCAGGTTCTCCATCTCCAGGAAATCGCCGGGCGTCGCCGTGGCGTGCAGGTCCCACGAGGCGATGTCGCCGGCGGAAACGCGGGCGTCTTCGATGGCCTGGCCGACCGCCATCCGCGGACCTTTCTTCGACGGCGTGATGATATGGTCGGCGTCGGAGCTGACGCCCACCGCGAGGGGTTCCATCCCCACCGGCCGGAATCCTTTCTCCGTCATGTAATCCCAGTCCCCGATGATCCAGAGCACGGAGCCGCCCGAGACGTGGGTGCCGCGCAGGCCGGTCAGGGGCTTGGACACCGCGCCGTCGGCGGCGGATACCCGCGCGCGGTAGAAGGCGCCCACCAGCAGGGACGTGGGCGGCGGGTCCGTGGCGCCGACGACCACGGCCTTCGCCTCGCCGCGACGGATGGCGTCCATACCGAGCTTGAGGCACACGCCGAAGGTGGAACAGGCGGCGACGGGCGCTAGCGAAAGTCCGTGGATCCGGCCCATCATGGTGACCTGGGACGCGGGCGTGTTGTGGATGTTCCAGATCAGGTCGGCCGAGACGCACTCCCACGGCGGCTCGGGGGCGCCCCAGTCATCCTGCAGCTGTTGCTTCCGGCGCTGCTTCTCCCTGATCAGCTTCAGCTTGCCCGACTCGACGGTGCCTTCCACGTTCATCCCCTCGATTTCCGCGAGGGTTTCCAGGTATGACCTCAGCTCTTCCGACTGGGACGTCCAGTAGGCGTTCCAGGCTTCTTCGGCCTGGTCGCGCGACGCGGACGGCGCGGTCTCCGGGTGGGCGGGCATGGCTTCGTCCACGCCTTCGTCGTCGTGCCGGGTGAGATAGGCGCGGAGCCGGGCATTGCGTTCCGCCGAACCCCAGAAGCGGTCCCAGGCGCGCTGGGCCCGGTACAGCTCCATGCTGATCCGGCTGATGGTGGGGATATTGCCGACGCCGGTGCCGACGTACACGTGGGCGGCCGTACCCAGCGCCTGAAGTTCCTCTTCCAGGCCCGGGTTCTGTCCCAGCGACTGGATGAAGGCCCCGATTGCGTGGAGCGTGGTGGGGTCCATCTTGTCGACCAGGCGGGTGTACCGGTTCGACGGAAACCGCGCGTCGATCCATTCCCGGTAATCCCGGAAATCGAAATCGGGCTCGCCGACCAGGAAGTTGTTCGGACCGAACCCGTCGAAAGGCGCCAGCCAGCTTTCTGACTGTTCCAGGTTGCGGGCAAAGGCTTCCATGTCGGGCGAACGGGGGGCCACGATGCCCCAGCCGAATATGCCGATTCTGCTCAAGTCACGCCTCGCTATGCCAGGGGAACCACCGGTTCTTCCCGTCTCGACAACCCCGTTAATATACGCCGCGCACAGGGAGGACTCAAGGCAATTCACCTGTCGGGAGGCATTCCCTTGACCGTCCCGGATCGACACGGGTATAATGTAAGGTGCATATGTTTCAACGGTTTTTGTTCCACGTACGGACTCCGGTCGCTCGACGAGAAACGATCAGCGTACCCTTCCTGAAGATCCCGTTTGTTGTCCACCTCAGCGCGAAGAGGCTCCTTGCGAACCCTGATCATCGGCGACATCCACGGCTGCGCCCGTGAATTCGAGCAGCTGCTTTCGAAACTCGGTTTCAGGCCGGGTTCGGACGTCCTCTACCTGACCGGCGACGCGTTCTCCAGGGGACCGGAACCCGCCGAAGTCTGGAGGATCATCCAGGATACCGGCGCCAGGATGGTCCTGGGCAATCACGACGTCAGGCTGCCCGAACGGCTTCGCCTGCTCGCGTCCGGTGAATCGGTATCCGTGCGTTGGCCCAATCAGTTGAAAACGCTTGAAGCGCTCAAGCCGGCTGCGGACACCCTGATGCCCTGGCTGGATTCGTTGCCTCTCTGGATCGACGAGCCCGGTTTCCTCCTGGTCCACGCGGGCATCAATCCCGAGAAAGGACTGGAAGGCACCTCGAGAGACGAGTTCCTCACCATACGCACCTGGCCGCCCGTGGACGGCATCGTGGGGCCGCGCTGGCACGACGCGTACGATCTTTCCGGCAAACTGGTCGTATTCGGCCACGACGCGCCGGGCGGACTCGTCATTAAACGGCGGGACGACGGCTCGCCCTACGTGATCGGCCTGGACTCCGGGTGTATCTACGGCGGGCAGCTTAGCGGTTACGTGCTGGAGGAAGACCGGATCGAGCAGGTTGAAAGCCTGCAGGACCCGGCGAGTTTTGCGAGGTGATGCACTCACACGTGCCAGATATACAGGTCCCGGTCCGCCAGCGGAAGGTCCACCCAGGCGCCGCCGCGGCGATGGCTTTCGGCGACGGCGATGCAGGCTTCGGTGACGTGGTGGGCGATCTCCACGTGTCCCAGGCTCTTCCGATCTGTTTCGTAGGCATTGACGAGATCTTCGAGGCAGGAGACGACCGTACTCCTGGGCGTAACGAATTCGAAAGGGACCTCGTCCCAGTTCCTTCGACCCTTGCGGTCATCCCCCTCATCGAGCGGCGCCCGACGCAATGACGCGCCCGCCCCGTTGTTCAGAGACCGTATGGTCCCTTCGGTGCCGATGATCTCGTATTCCCATCCCGCCGCCGGAATCGACCACGCCCGGACATCGTTCTCGAAGACCAGTTCGTAGGTCGCGATGGGATCGTAGGGGATGTGGTCGTTCTCGATGACGTAATCCCGGGGGTCTATCTCGCCGCGAACGGACGTGATGGCGGGATCGCCGATCAGCCAGGACAGGGTGTCGATGGAGTGGATGTGTCCGTGCATCAGGGAGGACCGCGCATAGTGGACGGCCGCCCTGGGCTCGCCCACGTCGCCTCGAAGCACGGCGTCGCGGACCACGCCGTACCGGTTGTCGAACCTGCGCAGCACGCCCGTATTGAACACCGTACCGTTCCTCGCCACGGCGTCGCGGATCTCGTCCGCCGCCGCCATGGAGCTGGCCATGGCCTTCTCGACGTACAGCATGGGCACGCCGAGGTCCGCCAGCGCGACGGCCAGCCCGGCGTGGGAGTCTCCGCGGAACGAAGCGTCGGGCGCCTGCCTGGCCGGCTTCTGCAGACCCGACGCGGTGGTGCACACGGCGACGACGTCCGGCCGTTCCTTCCGAACCATCTCCGTAAAATCCTCGTACAGCGCGTGGACGCCCCAGCGCCTTGAAAAGTCCTCCCTGCGCTCCGGCCGAAGGTCGCAGCCCGCGGCGATCTCCAGCCGTTCGCTCGCCCTGCAGGCCGCGGCGATGGAGTAGGGAAGGGGCGTATGGCCCTCGTCGTCGATCGTACTGCCCATGCGTCCCAGGCCGATGATCCCCACGCGGTAGGTTTTCATATAACGCTCCTGTGCTGTTCCGTAGTTGGACTCGATCGCATCATGACGTCGCGCTTATCGTATCATGACGTCCCGATTATCGCATCATGACGTCGCGTATATTCGTATCATGACGTCGCGATTGAAGATAGGACCGCGATCGGGGCATGGCAAAAACAATCTCGGCCCTCCGGCGCCTTCGAAGTGCTGATGAGGGCCATCGTAGCGCGCGCGTAGCACGGACGAAGCGCGGACGAAGCGCGGGCGGGTGCCATCGAAGCGCGGGGGCCATCAAGGTGCCATCGAATCGCCGGCGAATTGTATTGACACGCCGATGGTGGCGGTTTAGCATGGCCTTACCTCCTTTACCCCTTAAAAAGCGCGTGTCACAACCAAGGTTCAGATACCTCAGGAGACGGATCATGGCGTCGTTACCCACCACGAACAAAGGCTGGCTCGAACTCGGAAACGAATACCTGTTGCGTCACCCGATGCGCACCGCGCCCCTGGTGCCCGAGCGCGGCGACGGGCTCTACATGTGGGACGTGGAAGGCCGGCGGTTCATCGACTTCCAGTCGGGCCAGTTGTGCGTGACCCTGGGCCATTCCCACCCGGAATACGTGAAGGCCCTCTGCGACCAGGCCCACAAGATCATCCAGGTGGGAACGACCTTCATCGCGCCTTCCGAAGTGCTGCTGGCCAAGAAGATGGCCGAGATCGCGCCGGACCCGCTGCAGAAGTCCTTCTTCGCCTGCACGGGCTCGGAATCCAACGAAATGGCCCTGCGCCTCGTGCGGAAGTACACCGACCGCTTCGAGGTGATCGCCCTCATGCGGGGCTACCACGGCCAGTCCTACGGCAGCGCGTCCATCACCGGCCGGGGCGGCATGCTCCGGGAGGGGTACGGGCCCATGCCCACGGGCGCTTCGTTCATCCCGACGCCCTACGAGTACCGCTGCCAGTACTGCAGCGACGAAGCCTGCTGCAATCTCGGCTGCGCGGAGGCGGCGGAGAACGTGATCGACTCGTCGACTTCCGGCCGGCCGGCGGCCTTCTTCTTCGAACCGCTCATGAGCGCGGCGGGACAGATCGTGCCGTCGAAGGAGTGGATCCAGCGGATCGTGGAAATCTGCCGGGAAAGGGACATCCTGACCGTGGCGGACGAGGCCCTGACCTGCTTCGGGCGGACGGGCAAGTGGTTCGCCTTCGAGCACTTCGATTTCGTGCCCGATATCGTGACCTGCTCCAAGGGCCTCGGCGGCGCCGTGCCCCTGTGCGCGGTCATGACCAGCGCGGAGATCGCGGACGCCGCGGTGGCCAAGGGATTCATGCCCTTCTCGTCCCACGCCGGGGACCCCCTCCTCTGCGAGACCGGCCTGGCCAATCTCGAAATCGTCGACCGGGAGAACCTGGTGGAGAACGCCCGGGTCGTGGGCAACTACTTCATGGACCGGCTCAAGGCCATGGAGGCGGAGTACGAAATCGTGGGCGAGGCGCGCGGGCTGGGCCTCTGCCTGGGTCTCGAACTGGTGACGGACAAGCAGAGCCGGAAACCCAACTTCGATGGCGCCGCCATGGTGACGGAATACTGCTACGAGAACGGCCTCTGGCTGCCCATCGTGCCCAGGATGCTCAACAAGGACCCGCTGAGCCTGCGTTTCATGGAACTGTCGGGCTCCCAGGTACTGCGGTTCATGCCGCCGATCACCATCACCGAAGCCCAGATCGACGAGTCCCTCGAGATCATCGAGGCGGGCGTGCGCATCGCCGAAGAAAGAACGGCGCAGGTGGCGCCGGCGGTGGTGTAGGGTCCGATTCCTGTGCGGTTACGCGCGATAGGTGCGGAGGCGGGCGCGACACGGTTGTGTAGGCGGAGCGCTCGGAACGGGCGCGGTTGAGGAACACTTTAGGCTCGTAACCAGGCAGAGCAGGCAGACGACGCGCTCGGGATCGTCGCGGCCCGCCGGTCAGCTGGATCGCCGCGACCCGCCGGTCAGCCGGTCAGCCGGACGAAGACGTACCACAGGCCGATACTGATGTAGGTCGCGGTGATGGCGACCATGATGACCCGGGTGAGGGGATGGGGTTTGACCCACGAGGGGAAGGCCCGGGGGACGAGCACGTAGTTGAGGTAGATCAGGCCCGGACAGAACAGCCCCATGGCCATGAAGGCGATGACGCCCCGTATGATGAGCAGGTCCCCAGGCTGCGCGAGGGGCAGCGTGATCGTCGTCAGAATGGTGAATACCACGACGAATCCATAATACAGCGTCCGGAAGTGAAACCGCCGCGCCCGCTTCACGTTGGCGTAGATGAAGTCGGCCTGCATGCGGGCGAAGCCGTCGGTGGACTGCAGCCAGGCGTCGCAGAGGAAGGCCGCGGCGATGACCAGGAAGATGATCTTGCCGATGGCGCCCCAGCTGACCTCGAAGAAGGCGGACTGCACCACGGCGATCTCCCAGCCCTCGGGCACGATGCCCTGCGGCATCAGCAGGGCCCAGGCCAGCCAGCACATGATGATGGTCGTGATCAGGTTCAGCGCGACGCCGAGCCCGGATTCGACGTGCAGGTACCGCATGAACTTCCGGTAGTTCGTCCGATTGGCTTCGTTGTCCTCGAAAGCGTAACCGGTGGCCGATATGGCCTCCGGCGCGGTGCGCAGGGGGCTGGTTATGCGTCCGATGTAGGCCGACATCCCCACGCCCTTGTCCCGCATCCAGTAGGAGAGGAAGAGCTGGCCGAATCCGCCTGCTCCGGCAAAGACGATGGCGGTGAGCACCGTGGACAGGTCCGCGGGATCCCAGTTGGCGGGCCTGTGGTAGCCGGGCGTGAGTAGGACGCCGAAGAACTCGCCCGCCACGTTCAGCACCGGCTGCTGGAACACGGCGAAGGATATGCCCACGATCGTGATGACGACCACGGCCATGGTGAGCCGCTCCACGATCAGGTAGACCACCCGGCCCATGAACAGGGCGACCAGGTAGATCCCGATGGTCAGGTAGGCCCAGAAGAGCGACTGTCCCCGGACCGTCCATCCATCCGGGAATCCGGTCAGTTCCGCCAGCGCGCCGCCCCCCGCCGAAGCGTAGGCGCCGAACCAGATGTTCTCGAGGAACACCCCCACCCAGATCAACGACACGTACCACCTGCCGATGCGGCTGAAGCCGGTCAGGGCCGTCTCCCCGGTCATGATGGTGTACCGGGCGATCTCCACGTTCACCCAGAACTGCATCAGGGCGGCCGGGATGAGCAGGCCGATGAAGGCCGCCCCGTACTTGGCGGTCAGGTAGGGCCACCAGATAAGCTCGCCGCTGCCCTGGGCCAGTCCGGCCCAGACGATGCCGGGCCCGATGTACTTGAGCATGCCGGCGAAGGTGGGCACGGCGGCCATCTTCAGCGGTGACAGCTTGCCGAGCGGTTGGGTGGCTTCGGTGGTGGTTTCAGCGGACATAAAGTGGGTTTCGAGAATCGGCGTTCTTTAAAGACTACGAGATTTGACGATTTTTACCGACTAAAGGGTTCAGGTATAGTCCAATCAACGCCGAAGACGAACGGTCGGGCAGTAAACTGGCGTGTTGACAGATCCGGTCGAACCGGCGCCGATCGGCGTTGAACCGGCATCGATCAGGTCGAACAGGCGTTGAACCGGCGTCTATCAGGTCGAATCGGCACCGATCAGGACGAACCGGCGTCGAACCGCCATAGTACACGGGGGCGCGGGATTGTTCAAGCACAAAAAGGACATCACGGGGGCCTGATCGCACGGCGTTTCGCGTAGCCGGTCCGCAGCGAGTGGGCGGTCGATGGCGAAGCGGTAAATCCGTTGACTGCCATCCTTTGCACTGGTAGCTTGTACGCGTCGTTATACTTGCCGTATTGCAGCAGGAGACAATTCAATGCGCGACTCCGAAACACAAAGCGCTACCGACGAAGGTAAGGTCGAAATCTATTACGAAGATCACAGTGTCAAACACCGGTTGGCCAGACTCGAAGCGTCGGATGACCACATCAGATACCTGATCGAAAGCAATGCGACTTACTTTCGATGGATCATCGGCATAATGCTCGCAACGTATCTGTCTGTAATGTTCAAATTGATTTTCTACTCATAGCGCGGCACCCTTGAAAGAGACTACGTCATGGTGAACTTCCCTATCGTCGACACCCACGTGCATCTCTGGGACCCGAATCACCTGCGGTACAGCTGGCTGGACGACATACCCCTGCTGAACCAGCGGTACCTGCTGGATGAATACCGGCAGGCCTGCGGGGAGGTCCAGGTGGAGCAGATGGTCTTCGTGCAGTGCGAATGCGACGCCGGCCAGCACGTCCAGGAAGCGGAATGGGTATCCGGCCTTGCCCGGCAGGACGGCCGGATCCGGGGCATCGTGGCCAACGCGCCGCTCGAACGGGGCGCGGCGGTCGATGAAGATCTCGAGACCCTGGCCGGAATGCCGCTGGTCAAGGGCATCCGCCGCCTGCTGCAGCCCGAATCCGTTGATTTCTGCCTCCAGCCGGGATTCATCGAAGGCGTCCGCCTGCTGCCGTCCCACGGGCTGTCCTTCGACATCTGCATCTTCCACCCGCAGCTGGCGAACGTGATCGAGTTCGTCCGCCAGTGCCCCGATGTGTCCTTCATCCTGGACCACATCGGCAAGCCCGACATCAAGAACCGGGTATTCGACCCGTGGAAGGACGAGCTGAGGACCCTCGCGGGAATGCCCAACGTATGCTGCAAGGTGTCGGGACTGGTCACCGAGGCGGACATGGAACGGTGGACGCCTGAAGACCTGAAGCCCTACATCGACCACGTGATCGATTGTTTCGGCATCGACCGGGTCATGTACGGCGGGGACTGGCCGGTCGCCTTCCAGGCCACCGAGTATCCGCGCTGGGTGGAGACCCTCTCCTGGGCGACCGAAGGGCTATCGGACGCGGAGCGGCGCAAGCTGTTCCGGGACAACGCCATCTCCTTCTACCGGCTGTAAATGACCCTCGCCTCCCTGCGCAAGAAGCTGCTGCCCGACGGACCGGCGCTGGACATCCACGTACATCCCCTGAACTGTTTCGGGTCCTACCGGGTTTCTTCGCCCGGGGCGGACGCGGACAGGCTTGTCGACACGGCCCGCATATCCGGCGTGACGCGGATGTGCGTGTTCTCCTTACACGAGACTACTCCCTACGAACCCGCGCCCGCACAGTGCCGGCAGGCCAACGACTACGTGCTGCGGATGCGCGACGCGCAGCCGGAGGCGATCCTGCCCTTCTGCTACGTGACCCCCGCCTTCCCGGACGAGGCCGTCGCCGAAATCGAGCGTTGCGTGGGCGGCCAGGACATGGCCGGGGTCAAGCTCTGGGTGGCGCGTCGCGCGACGGCTCCCGGCCTCGATCCGATCATGGAGGCGGCCGTCGCACTGGACGTGCCCGTACTGCAGCACGCCTGGCTGAAGACCACGGGCAACCTGCCCGGTGAATCGACGCCCTTCGACGTGGCCGATCTCGCCCGGCGCCACCCCCGGGCGCGGATCATCATGGCCCATCTCAACGGCGTGGGGTATCGCGGCATCGAAGCGGTCGTCGACGTGCCCAACGTGGTCGTGGATACCTCGGGCGGCGACCCGGAAAGCGGGCTGGTCGAAGCGGCCGTCCGGCGCCTGGGGGCGCGCCGGGTCGTCTACGGCTCCGACGCGCCCATCCGGCACTTCGGCGTCACGATGAACAAGGTCCTTGGGGCGGACATACCGGACGAGGCAAAGCGGTCGATCCTGTGGGATAACGCGTTGCGGGTATTGAAGTTGGATGATTGAGATGATTGATCGGAAGAATGTTGCGTCAAACCGGAGGTATGAGGTGATCGTCGTCGCAAGCTATGCCCGCAATCGGCCATCGCCGGGAAGGCATTTCAGGCCATCAGGAGACTCGCCGTGATCATCGACGTCAATGCCTGGACCGGACCGTGGCCCACGCTGGTCAACGTCCCGCACGATGCGGCGTCGGTACGCGCCTCGCTACGCGCATACGGCGTCGAGTGCATCTTCATGGCGCCTCTGGCGGCGGCGTGGAGTGCCAATCCACATCTATGTAACGCGGTTGTCTATGAAGCGGCGTCCGAGTTCGAGGATATCAGCCCGGTACCGGTCATCGATCCGACGCTGCCGACCTGGCGGGAAGAGTTTGAGAAGGCGGCCGGGCATCGTGCCGTCCACATGCTCAAGCTGCTGCCGGGTTATGGTGGGTATGATTTAGTCGTGGCGGATGATCTGCTTGCGGAAGCAGGCCGAGCCGGCCTGGCCGTAACGGTCCAGGTTCGTATCGAGGATCCACGGCGACATCACCCGATGGCGATGGTGCCCGATGTGCCGGCCGGCGATGTGGTGGAAGCGGCGTCGCGACATCCCGACCTGAAACTGGTCATCGGCGGGGCGAGCGCGGCTGCTTTGAGAGAATTCGCGGCGCAAGTCCGCGACCTGCCCGGTCTTTACGTGGATACTTCCCAGGTGGACGGGGTGGACAGTGTGAAGATGTTTGTAGAGGATGGCCTGGGAAACAAGCTGCTCTTCGGATCCCACGCCCCGGTATTCACGCCGGCGGCGGCCGTGGCGCGGGTGCTTATCGATCTACACGATGACACGGCCATGGGGATTCTGGAAGACAACGCGTCGGGATTGCTGAGTGTTTGATCCGGCGAATTGAACGCAGAGGCTTCCAGGGTGCCTCCTGAGTAAACACTCTCCTCAATTCCCCAGTACGGCCCGGATCCATTGGCCGATCTGGTCGATTTCCTGCAGAGACACCTCGTGGCCCATGGGATACGCGTGGTATTCGGGAGCCATGCCCAATCGCCTGAGGGATTCGGCGGCGTCGCGCCCCAGGGATTCATTCAGCATCAGGTCCATCGATCCGTGGCAGACCAGTACGGGAAGCCCGGATTGTGCCGGATGCACGACGACGCTGGCGGCCGTGGGAAAGTAGGTGGACAGGGCGATGATGCCTCCGATCCGGTACTGGCACGACAGCCCGGCTTCGAAACCGACCGCGCCACCCTGTGAGAAGCCCGCCAGCAGGATCCGTTCGCTCGGAACGCCCCGATCGATCTCCCGTCGCAACAACGCCTGCACTTTGCCGGCGGAAGCGCGCAACCCGGCTTTGTCGATACGACGGGCATCGCCCAGTTCCATGATATCGTACCAGGAGGGCATAACCATCCCCTGGTTGATCGTCACCGGGATGGATGGCGCCGACGGAAACACGAAGCGGACTGCGTAGGCCGCCGGCAGCCCCAGTTGCGGAACAATCGGCACGAAATCGCCTCCATCCGCCCCCAGACCATGAAGCCAGATGATGGATGCGTTGACCTCGGCTGAATTGTTGGATAGGCGTTCAATAACGGGGAGATCGGTCATTTAGATGTCGAGATCTTGGTACAAATCCTCAGCACTGTCTAATCGCTGCCCCTTGCCCTCTTCCAGTTCCTTCATCGACTTGATGGTTGCAGGACGCGGTACCTGGATCGTAAAAGGCATCCGTTGCTCGTTTGCCACGCGCAGCAAGAGCAATCGAATGGCGTCAGACATCGACAACCCCATGGCCTGAAGCGCTCTCATGGCGCGAGCCTTAGTGTCTTTATCAATTCGAGCGCGAACTACGGTGTCAGCATTCACTGTACAAGTTCTCCTTGTAGCCTCAATGTAGCTACAAATTTCTAATCGTCAAAGATGTATCTGAATTTACATAGGTCATATTATGAGGGAGATTGCGGCGAGCATCCTGACTTGAAGTACCGATAGAAAACGCGCGCTTTCTTTTGGACTTTCTCGGGGAGACTTCGCGAGGCGTCCAAAAAGCTGGCATGTGTGAATGAGCGCACCCTACATGTCATCCACGTCTAATGGTTTGGTCCGTCCCGACCGATGCGCCGATAGAGCTTCATCTGCCATTTTTTCAAGCAGATCCTCTGACTCTGAACTACTAAACAACTCAGCCCAGCGACGTTCCGAATCAAGTTCAGCCAACAGGAATCGTGCAAGTCTATCCTGTTCCTCTTGGGGAAGTGTGTTGGCTTTTTCGAACGCCTCTTTCAGTAGACGAGTCATGGTGTGTGAATCCTCTCTTAACTCGCAGAATGTTGAGCGTTTGGCTTTACGCCCTAAATCCGCCACTCCTCCAGCACGGACTCCTCGACTGGGGACGGTTCGAGGATGCGCTCGGTCTCTTCGTAGCGGCAGGCCACCGGGGTGTCGGAATCGGCCTTTGAGCCGGCGTACCGCACGGTCATGCCCGCGATCTGGCGAAGGTCGTCGTCGGTGGGATGGCCCTCGACAAGGGTGGTCGGACCCGTGACGTCCGTGGTTTCCAGTCTCCACCGGCCGGGCGTGTAGCGTTCGAGGAACTTGTTCTCCCCTTCCTCCCTGCCCATCACCACTTTCACGTCGGGCTTGACGCGGAAGTGGCGTCCGATCTTGAGGAGCATCACGTCGTCCATCGTCAGGTTTTCCTTGCCTTCGTGCTCGAAGAAATCGAGGATGCGCCGGCCGAAATTCTGGTCGGTGAGGTAGCAGCAGCCCCCCGCGGGAGAAGGATAGTCCTCGATGCCGTATTCCTCGGCCAGTTCCATCTGCTTCTGGCGGGAGCGGCCCTGGATGTCGCCCAGTTTTTCCCGGTCGACCCACCCTTTCTCTTCCGCCACGGTAGGCGGCAGGCGCTTGGCGGACAACGGCCGCAGCAGCAGGCCGTCCAGTTCGGCATCCCGGTCGATGACGTTCATGGGCTGGCGGCGCTGGGACATGGGCCGCTGGCCGAGGACCTCGCCGGTGAACATGAACTGGGCGCCGATCTCGTCCATGTATTGGCGGGCCCGCCGGAACATGAAGATGCGGCAGTCTATACACGGATTCACGGTTTTTCCGTACCCGTACTTCGGGTCGGTCAGGACCTTGAGATAGTCCGGGCCGGAGATGTCGATCATCTCGACGGGCAGGTCGAGCTTCGCGCCGGCCTGCAGGGCCTCGTTGCGCACCGGTTTCTTGCGCTTCCGCGTCTTGGACCGGCGGTTGTGCTCCACCACGCAGAATCCGGTGTAGAAGGTGAGTCCCTGGATTTCGATGCCTTGCCGCATGAGCATGGCGGCCGCGATCGTGCTGTCCAGACCGCCGGACAGCAATCCGACTGCTTTCACGGGTTTGGACATGGTGGTTTCTCCTTTATACCCCGATCGATGCCCGCAGCGTTTCCGCCACCCGGCGGAAGGCCGCCGTCTGCTGCGAGTCCGGATCCCTCCGGACGATGGGGGTGCCCTGGTCGCCCGCCAGGCAGACCGCCGGATCCAGGGGCAATTCGCCGACGAAGGGCACGCCCAGCGCCTCGCTGGCCCGCCTGCCTCCGCCCGTCGTGAAGATATCCGTGCGTTCGCCGCAGTGGGGACAGTTGAAATAGCTCATGTTTTCAATGATGCCGAGTATGGGCACGTTGACCTGCTGGAACATGGCCACGCCGCGCCGCGCGTCGATGAGGGCCACGTCCTGCGGCGTCGTGACCACCAGGCCGCCGGTCAGCGGCACGGACTGGGTCAGCGTCAGGTGCGCGTCCCCCGTGCCCGGCGGCATGTCGATGACCAGACAGTCCAGTTCCCCCCACAGGACGTCGCGCAGGAGCTGCTGCACGGCCTGGTGGACCATGGGTCCCCGCCAGGTGACCGACTGGTCCTCCGGGATCAGGAAGCCGAAGGACATCATCTTTATGTCGTGGGCGATCATGGGCAGGATCTTCTGTCCCACCACACCGGGCTGGTCTTTGACGCCCATCATCGTCGGAATGCTGGGGCCGTAGATGTCGGCGTCGAGCAGGCCCACGCTCGCGCCCGCGTCGGCCAGGGCCGCGGACAGGTTCACGGAGACCGTCGATTTGCCCACGCCGCCCTTGCCGCTGGCCACTGCCACGATGGTTTTGACTCCGGGCAGTTCGATCTTTCCGGGCTGCCCGGCCTGCCCGTGCTGGCCCGCCGCGGGTCCCTGGGCCGTGGCCGATTGACCCGGAGGCGGCCCGGTGATCTGCACGTCGTGCACCCCGGGCATGCGTTCCACCGCTTCCTTCGCCGTCATCGTGATCTGGCGGCGGGTAGATTCGTCCTGCGTGGAAAAGGCCAGGCTGAACGCCACGTGACCATCGGAGGCCTGCACGTTCTTCACCAGGCCGAAGGAGACGATGTCGCGGTCGAATCCCGGGTACATGATTTGCTTCAATCGGTCCACAACGTCCCGCATGGTCACTTCATGGGCCATCAGTTTCTCCTGAATGGCGGCGGCGCCTGACCGCGCTACGTCCGCGTTACCGCCGCAAACCGCATCACAGCCGCCACGCAACTGCCTGTTGCTCAATCCCGCCGCACGTAACTGCCTGCTGGCCGAATCTCGTTGCGCGACCAATTCCACGTCGAATCCCGCCACGCGACCACCTGCCGGCCGAAACTCGTTGCGCAATCTACATTCGGCGGCACGCCAGAGCAATCATTTTACCCTTCTCACATACAGCCTGAACTCTTCGTCCTCTTCAATGGTGTCGAGCAGGGCGTGCCCGTTGCTCGCGCACCAGGCCGGCATGTCCTCCAGGATCTGGGGATCGTCGGCCAGCACTTCCAGCACGTCGCCCACGGCGATTTCCCGGATGGCCGAAGCGGTCTTCATGATCGGCACGGGACAGAGCAGTCCGTAGGTATCGAGAGTCATGGCCGACTGGATCACCGTTCGCCTTTGCCTCCCAGGGTGATACGCACCGATCGCGTGCTGATCGCGTAGCGTAAGCGTTGATGATCGCGTCACACGCCCACGCCCGCGAGCGCGTCACGCCCTCATGCCGTCACACCCGCGATCGCGCGTAGTTCCACCACCGCCTCGGCGAGCGCGTCCAGCGCTTTCCCGACGTCGGACTCCGCGGTGTCCGGTCCCGCGGTGACCAGCAGCGAGCAGCGGGCTTCGGCCGCCGTGCGTCCGAGTGCGACCAGCACGTGCGAGGCCTTGGACGCGTGGGCGGCGCAAGAGGAACCGACGGAGACCGCGACCCCCCGGGCGTCGAGCATCAGGACCAGGGATTCTCCGTCGGTCTCGGGGATCCACAGGTTCAGGTGTCCGGGGAGGCGCTGGTGGGGATGCCCGTTGAGGACGACATCCGGCAGACGTTCCTTCAGGCCACGCAACAGTAATCCGTCCAGCCGCTTCAGCCGGCCTATCCGGCCAGGCAATTCATTCGCCGCCAGTTCCGCCGCCCTGCCGAAACCCACGATGGCGGGCATGTTCTCATGGCCGCCCCGGCGGCCTTCTTCCTGGACGCCCCCTTCCACCTGCGGACGCAGCCGGGTACCCGTCTTCAGGTAAAGGGCGCCGGCGCCGGGCGGGCCGTGCAGGGACCGGGCGGAAAACGACAGGGCGTCCACGCCCAGTTCCCGCACGTCCACGGGCATCCGTCCCAATGCCGCCACGGCATCGGTATGCATGACTACGCCGCGCCGCCGGACGGTTTCGGCGACTTCGCGCACGGGCTGGATGGTCCCGGTCTCGTCGTTCGCGAGCATGACGGAGACGAGGACGGTATCGTCCCGCAGGGCCCGCGCAACCCGGTCCGGCTTCACGACGCCGTCGCCGTCCACGGGAACCCGGGTGACCGTGAACCCTTGCCGTTCCAGCGCATTGACGGCATACAGCACGGCGTGATGCTCGATGCCGGACACGACGACGTGCCTGCCCCGGGCCGTTCTCGCCTGGGCCAGGCCCTTGACGGCCAGGTTGTCCGCTTCCGTGCCACTGGCCGTGAATACGATTTCTTCAGGCTCGGCGCCGATCAGTCCCGCGACCCGAGCGCGGGCCAAGTCCAGCGCGCCTCGGGCCTTCACACCGGCCGCATGCAGGCTTGACGGACTGCCGGCGCGCGCTCCGAGGCAGGACATCATCTCGTCGATGACGCGGGGGTCTACCGGCGCGCCGCGACGTGGTCGAGGTTGATCATGACAGGCACCGGTCTTCGGGAGAATCCGGGTTCGGCGGTCAGGATTGACGTTCCACCCATTCCCCCTCGCCGTCCGCCCAGATCTCCTTCTTCCAGACGGGTACGATCTGCTTTACGCGGTCGATCGCGTAGGAACAGGCTTCGAATGCGTTTTTCCGGTGGGGCGCCGCCACGGAAATCAGGATGCTGATCTCCCCGATTTCGAGGGTGCCGACACGATGGATCATGGCCACGTCCCCGATGCCCCACTTTTCGCGGATTTCCTCGCCCACTTCCCGCATCTTGGCTTCGGCCATCTCGGCGTAGGCCTCGTACTCGAGCCGCTGCGTACGCCGTCCGTCCGTATTGTCCCGAACGGTTCCCGCAAAGGTGACCACCGCGCCGTGTTGCGGTTGCAGGGTCTGGTCGAAAAGGGCGTCCGCCTCGATCTTATCGGTGGTGATCTTGTACACGCGCTCGTTATCGTCCTTCATTGGGGCTGGCGCGTCGTCGCAGGATCGACGCTTCATCGCTGGATGGCGCTTCGTCGAACGATCGGCGCTTCATCCCGGATCGTCCTTCACCGGAGATCGGTGCTTCATCCCGGATCGTCCTTCACCGGGCCCGGCGCCTCCGCTCACGGGCGGAATGCACGCCAGCTCGTCTCCATCTTCCAGCACCGCCTGCCGGCCGGCGTATTCGCAGTTCACGGCCAGCATCACGCTGCGGTCAAACCCCGCGAGGGCGGGATAGGATTCGATCATCCCCGCAAAAGCCTCGCCCACGGTGGTACCCTCCGGGATCTCTACCGAAACGGACGCCGAACCCACCGCGTCCCTGCACCCGGCGAAACATCTGACGGTGATCCGCATGGCTGTCCTCTACAGGCGTCGTTCGAAGTCGGGAAAACCGTTTCAGGATAAGGGAAAAACGCCGGAATGTCAAGCGGGGCGTGCGTTCGGGACGACTAGGCAGCCGGTTGCCCGAAGCGCGTGTCGCGGGCTTGGCGAGGACCGGCGGGAAGGGGATCGTGCCGGGGTCCGGCGGGGTGGAAAGGGGAACCGGAAGGCCCCACGGCAACCCGGGTGGAGCCGACGGTACCGGTGAGACCGGTGTCCGGGCCCTATTTCAGCTTTCTTACCCGGTAGAAACAGACGGCGGTCACGGCCGTGATCACGGTCCACGCTATCACGAGGAAGACCCAACCGCCGGTGGTCAACTCGGTGGCTTGCTGCTCCATGGGAAGCGAACTCCGGGTTGGATTTTGAATTCGGGTTCTTTGGCATTTACCCTAATCCCGGCCGCGATCCAAGTCAAGTCTTTTGACTCCGGCGCTCCCGTCATGGAACGCCAGGTACCCTTCGGACGTCCATCCGACGTAGGAACAGGTGTTGCGAGTGTCGCTACCCAGGTTTATTTTCGATAACCTATGAAACGCTTTTGCTCGATTGCCGTCTGCCACGTGCTGGCATCCATGTGGACCTTCGCCGCACTGGCGGAAGGCCCGACGATACGGCTCGAAAGCGCACGGCTGCACGTCGTCGCTTTCGATGAGGTTGACGAAATCGCCCGCGGGCAAAGCAGACCGGCGCTACGCACCCTCACCGACCGGCCGTGGCCCCTGGGCGGCCGGACCGTCGTCTATCCCGACCTTCGGCTCCTGGCTTTCATCGACGAAGAACGAGGTTTCGGCCGGCGCGTGCCCCTGGTCCTCTCGTTCGAGCAGTATTACCGGCTTCGCAGCGCGGCGCAGTTCAGGAGACTATGGCGGACGTCCGTGCTGTCCTACGTCTTCGACACCGAAACGCGCCTCAGCCAGGAAGGCCTGCTGACCCTCGATCTGCCGATGAACCTGCCTACTTTTCTGGGCGGCGGCACCCCCGTGATACGCATTCTCGGAAACCAGCGTATCGAGATGGACATGGCCAGCGAATGGACGGAAGGCAGCGCGAGTACGGCGACGAACCGGTTCTCCCGCGCACCGAACGTTTCCATGAAGCAGAACCAGGAGTTTACCGTTACCGGGAACATCGGCGAGAAGATCGAGGTGAACATCAAGCAGAACAGCGAAGCGTTCACCGACCTCGACAACAACCTCGCCATACGGTACCAGGACGTTTCCGACGACGGCCGGGAGGGGAACGGCATCCTGAAGAGCTTCGAGGCGGGGAACGTTTCCCTCGAACTCAGGAACACGGAATTCACGGGCTATACGCAGCAGCACACCGGACTGTTCGGCATCAAGATGACGGGCCAGCTCGGCGCGTTCCACCTGACGGCGATCGCCAGCCAGGAGAAGGGGGAAGGGGAATCCGCCACGTTCCAGGCCGGCACCAAGGGGTCCCGGCGCGAGATCCGGGACCTCGACTTCAGGCGCAGGACCTACTATTTCATCAGTGAAGAATACCGCCGCGGTTTCTCGCGCAGGGACGAGGACGGCTACCGCGTCGCGCCCGAGGACTCGGTACGGGTCATCCAGGTCTACGTGTCGGGACAGGTCACCGTGACCAACCAGGCCAAGCTGGTCAACGCCCACGCCTTTCCCGACCCCCCCGTGTACGACGCGGAAGGCGTGCTCGTCCAGGGATCCGAAACGGGTGGATCCGCGGAATTCGTGGAGGGGAAGTTCCGGTACCTGGAGTCCGACGAATTCTACGTGAACGAGCGTTTCGGCTACATCGCGCTGAATACGCCCCTGCGGGAAGACGACATTCTCGCGGTCTACTACGAGACCATAGACCGGGACGGAACAATCCGGAAGTACGGCCGCCTCGACGGCGAGGTCCCGCTGCTGCGCCTGCTCAAGCGGCAGCAGGAGCGCCCCCCTGATTCGCCGGACGATCCCTCGCGGTGGGGTACCTGGCAGTACGAATGGCGGAATGTCTACTACCTCGGACAGACCGATATCGATCCGAACAACTTCGAACTGCGTATCTATCGATTGCAGTCCGAGGGCGAGCACAGCGAGGTCGACCGGAACGGTACGCCTTACATACAGTTGCTGGGACTTGACCGCAGGGGAGTGGACTCCGCCTCGGGTCCCGACCGGCTCGTCGATATCGACTACGCGCTGTTCGATTTCAATCGCGGGGAACTGATCTTCCCCGACCCCTATCCGTTCGCGCCGAACCTTACGCGGACGTCCGCCGGCCAGCTTGCCTATCCGGAAACGCAGGGCGCGGGCCTTCCCGAAGAAACCCCCGGGATCTACACCCTGTCGAACGAACAGATCGTCAGCCAGCACAGCAGACTGCACAACTACTTCCTGGAGGTCGAATACCGGAACCAGCTGTCCCAGTACTCCCTCGGGCGGACCAATATCATCGAGGGGAGTGAAGTCGTGCGGTTGAACGGCCAGCAGCTGCAGCGGGGAACGGACTATATCATTCTGTACGAAGTCGGACAGATCCGCTTCACGAACGAGGAGGCCCTGACCCCGGACGCGGACGTGACCGTCCAGTTCCAGTTCGCCCCCTTCTTCAAGCCCGTATCGAACACCCTGCTGGGCCTGCAGGGGGAATACCAGTTCAGCGAAAGGTCCTGGATAAAAGGCACCGTGCTGTACCGGTCGGACAAGTCCCTGGAGCAGAAGTCCCGGATCGGCCGGGAGACCGGACGCTATGTGATGTGGGGGATCGATACGCGCCTGGATTTCGAACCGGACTTTCTGACTTCCTTCATGGATTTCATCTCCCCCGCGGACCTGGGGGACGAAGCGTCCTCGCTGATCATCGAGGCCGAACTGGCCCAGAGCGTTCCGAACCCCAACATCCTGGGCGACGGGTTTATCGACGACTTCGAAGGAAGCAAAGAGGAAACCGACCTGGGCGTGCGGCGCAGCGGCTGGCGGCCGTCCAGTCCGCCCGACCGGTACGAGCACGGCCAGCGGGGACGGATGATCTGGTACAATCCCCTGGAACAGGTCGACGTCCGACAGATCTACCCTACGCGCGAGGTCACGGGCCGCGACCAGTTGCAGCACGTGCTGATCATGGAATACGATCCCACGGAACCCGACCTTCGCTGGGGCGGCGTACACGCGGATTCGACCTTCAACGCGCCGTTGCCGCAAAACGGCCTGGATAACGTGCTGGACAGGTGGGCCGGGTTGATGCATCCCCTCGCCGGGGCCAGCGTGGACCAGACGCGCAGCCGGTTCATCGAACTGTGGGTCAACGGGAATCGCGGCGAACTGCATATCGACCTCGGCGTGATCAGCGAGGACGTCAACGGCGACGGAAGGCTGGACACGGAAGACGACAGACGGGACGGAATCGGCAACAACCTCCTGGAACCGGAGGAGGACATCGGCATGGACGGACTGCGGGACGAGGACGAGACCGGTTACGACCCGGTGACCAATCCGGACCCGCACGGGGACAACTTCGCCTTCGAAGGCACGCTGGGCGGCACGGTGCCGGTCGACCAGGTCGACTACAGCAAGATCAACGGGCCGGAAGAGAATGCCAGTGATCCGGATCAGAACCGGCGGCCCGATACCGAAGACATCGATTACTCCGGCTTCCTCGATACGGAAAACGACTACTTCGAATTCGTCGTGAATCTGAGTCCGGACCACGATGACACGACGCTCGTGGCCGGCGGCGACCTGGAGCGGTCCAACTGGGGAAACCCCGACAGCTGGCGCATGTACCGCATCCCGCTGGACACCGGACTCCTGGGCGCGGCGGACGGCGCGGGCCCGCGCGCGGACGACATGGCCGGCCAGGGCGGCACGGATGGGGGATCGGCCGGAAGAGGCGCCACCCTGGCGAACCGGGCCTACGCCGGTTCGGTGGGCATGCCGGGATTCGACCGGATCGAAATGGTCCGGCTATGGATCACGAAGGTGAACGAGCCGGTCAAGACCCGTATCGCCTCCATCAATATCGTCGGCAACCAGTGGCAGGAGGACTTTTTCGGAGCCATCACCGATTCCACCGGCAACCCGGTACCGGCCGACCTGCTGTCCCTCAACGAAGAGACTTTCGACGTTGCCGTGAAGAATACGTACGACAATCCGGGCGAATACACGTCCCCTCCCGGCGCGATCATCGAGTACGACCGGGTCACCGGCCTCCAGAACAAGGAGCAGTCGCTGATCCTCACCTATACCAACCTGCAGCCGCATCACAGCGCCCAGGCATACAGGACGCTGTTTTCCGAGCAGGACTACACGCTGTACAACACCCTGAGACTGTATATCCACGGCTCGGACCATTTCGAAGGCGGCCGGTTGCCCGAGTTTTTTATTCGATTCGGCAGCGGAGAATTCGACTATTACGAATACAGGACGCCCGTGTTGCCGGGCTGGGACGACGCGAATCACCTCCGGGTCGTTTTCGACGACCTGACGGTCCTCAAGAGCGAGACCGAAATAGCGCGGAGGACGGCGACGACAATCGATACGACCCATACGGTCACGCTGAGCGACGGGAAGGCGCGGTCCGTGCGTTTCAAGGAAGGTCCTCCGGATGAAGGGCTTACGCTGGCCATCGTCGAGCTGGAAGGGAACCGGCAGTACCGGGTACTCGGTTCGCCCGCCCTGGCCCGCATTCGCCATATCACGGTGGGGATCTACAATCCATACGAACAGCCCCTGGCGGGAGGCGAGCTCTGGCTGGACGAATTGAGGGCGGGCGACGTCCGGCGAGACCGGGGCCTGGCCGGCCGGCTGAAGATCGACGCCGAGGTCGCGGACGTTTTCTCGGTGTTCGGGACCGTCCGAAGCGTGGGCAGCCACTTCCGCAGGATTGGCGGTGAAGAATCGGGGAGCAGATCCACCGTGATGAACCTTTCCTCCCTGTTGAACCTGGGGAACATGCTGCCTGAGGACTGGGGACTGTCCATTCCATTGCGCATGCGCTGGAGAAACGACCTGAGGCTGCCGCGATTGCAGGTCGGCTCCGACATCGTCCTGCTGAACAGGGAACAGCGCGAAGCGCAGCGCACGGAGAACAACGACCGCTCGTTTTCGGCTTCTTTCTCCAAGCGCATCGGTTCCGGGAATCCTTTCGTCGCCTGGACCGTGGAGCGCATCCGGCTCGATTTCACGTCGACCAGCAATTTCCGTCACTCGGTCGCCAGGATCGATACGTCCGGTTCCTACCGGGCCCGCCTGTACTACAACCTGACTCCGCGCTCGAAGATCCAGTGGCCCATACTCGGGTGGATGCCGCTGCCGGAGTTCATTTCAGGAATGACGTTCAACCCGCTGCCCGTGCGATTGGAGATGTTCTCGGAGATAACCCGCGACAGGCGGATCTATCTCAACCGGCCGGGGCGTTCCGTCGAGGCCGAAAACACCGGCGAAAAGGCCGCGGGGAGCACGGACCGGGGCGAACGCTTCATCCGGTATCTGAGCCGAAACGTCCGGGCGATCATGGAGCCCTTCAGGTCCCTGAGGATGAACTACAACCTCGCTGTTTCCAACGACATGAAATCCGATTCCACCGTATCGTTCGCACGACTGGATTTCGGACCGGAAACCAGCTACCGCCAGAACCTGGGCTTCGACTACCGCCCCGAAATCACGACCTGGTTCAGGCCTTCCTACAACTTTACCACGACGTACGCGGAAGACCGGAATCCACAGCTGCAGCTTGTCGGCGCTTCCCCGCAGGCGCGATCCATCTCGTTCAGCAACCAGCAGGGCCTGCGAACGAACGTCAATATGGCCCGGATGGTATCGAATGTCTTCGGGAGGCCTTCCCGAAGATCAAGCCCGGAAGACGCCGGATGGTTCCGCCGTAACGTGGCCGACCGGCTCACCGCGTTCCTGGGGAATTTCACGCCGGTCACACTGAACTACACGGTCAGCCGCAACCAGAACTTCTTCAACGCGGTATCCCGTCCGACCTTGCGGGAACGCATGGGACTGTCGGACTATTTTTCGGTACCCTTCGACACCCTGGGGTCCGGCGGCGGGGTTACCGGCATCCAGCGCAACCAGGAGTCGGAGGCGAACCGGTCTTCCATCAACCTGGGAACGGGCATCAGGTTGTTCGGCGCGACCCTGTCCGTCCGGCCGACCTGGGTGTCGACCCACAACCGGTCCACGAACCTGAACCGGAGGCAGAACAACACCACGTGGCCTGAAATGAACCTGCGCTGGAGTCCCAATCCCAGGAGCATGGGCGACTTCGGCCGTCACTTCCGCCGCATCGAGCTGTCCAGCGGGTTCTCGAGACGCAAGGGGAAGAACACCGACCTGAGGCTGCTGGACCGCCTGGCCGCGCAGGGCATCGCGGGGGATTCCGACACCGGTGAAGCCGGGATTACCCGGACGTCCACGACTTCCCTGTCTCCGCTGCTCGGGTTCGTCTTCGACCTGAACGCGGGCCTGGTGCTGCGGGGCAATCTCACCACCGTGGACGGATTGACCCGGTTCGGACAGAACGCGACCGACCAGAAGCAACAGACCAGGACATTCACCGTCGCGGTGGACTACCGGCTCAGGCCCGGTATCCGGATCTTCGGGAAGAGAACGAGCGGGGACATAAACGCCCGGCTGCAATACTCCCGGAATGCCAACAGGACGCTTATCTCACGGGCGGGCCTTGGTTTCCAGCCCAACAACGGACAGAATCAGAACCGGTTCTCGGTCACGACGGATTACCGTTTCAGCAGGTACGTCCGCGGCGGCGTCACGCTCGAACTGACGAATACGCTGAACGTAGTCACCCAGCAGAAACGGCTGCGGCGAGGCGGCGGGCTGTGGACCGAGTTCGTTTTCAACTGACTTGCTACGCGGATGATCGGGGAATCAGGCTCGACGAGCCGGCTTGGCGCTCCGGCTTGGCGCTCCGGCTCGAAGAGTCGGCCTCGACGCTCCGGCTTGGCGCTCCGGCTCGACGCTCCGTAAAACAGGTTCAAACCATGACAAGAGCGGAAATACAGGCCATCCTTTTCGTCGCGGTCAGCATGCTGGCCGGCGCCTGCGTGCTGCTCGTAAAACAGTACAATTCGGATTTCCTGCCCGATCTGGGACCGGTCCCGGCCGACACGCGGCTGGATGCCGGAGGCCGGACGGGTTCGGCGTCGACTGCGGGAATCGGGATGGCCGGGACGGACAGGCCTGGGTGGGCGTCGGCCGCGGGAGTCCGGTCGGGACCGGCGTCGGCCGCGGGAATCGGGATGGCCGGGACGGACAGGGACGGGGCGGGGCGCCCTTCGAAGCCTGCCGAGCCGTCCGGCCAACTGCTGGTGCCTATAAACACCGCTCCGGCGTCCGAGCTCCGGAAACTGCCGGGCATCGGACCGAAACTGGCGGAGGCGATAATCGCCTACCGGAAACAGTCGGGACCCTTCGCCAGCGTCGAACAGCTGCTCGAAGTAAAGGGGATCGGTCCCGCGAAACTCCGCCGGTTGCGCCCCTTCGTGGAGCTGAAGTGAAGGGCTGGCAGGACCCTGTAGCACCGTGCCGGCAGACCCCGCAAACGGCCGGGAAACAGGGGGCTCGGCGCCGGGCTTTTTTGTTGACATCCATGCCCCGCAATTCTATTTTCGATGTGGTCCGGAAGGGTATGGCCGACGGGTATGGCCTGCCTGGACGGGTGTGACCGACGGTATGACCGGAAGTGGGGGAATATGCTGCGAATCGGCTCAGGAATCGCCAGGGGCCGTCGGCTGAAGACCGTAACCGGCGCCATGCGCCCCACCGGTGGCCGCGTACGCGGATCGTTGTTCGACATCCTCTCGGACCGGGTCGTCGATGGTACAGTGCTGGACCTGTGCGCGGGCAGCGGGAGCCTGGGCATCGAAGCATTGAGCCGGGGCGCACGTTGCTGTCTATTCATCGACAGCGACCGCCGTGCCGCCCGGATGATCAGGGACAACCTGGTCCGTTGTGGATTCGGTGGTCAGCCTGGTCTGCCTGGTCAGCCCGGTCAGCCCGGTCAGTCTGGACATCCTGGCGCGTCTGGACAGCCTGGACAGCCCGGCCCGCATGACGGACGGTTGCCGGCGGAAGGTAGCCGACCTGACGCAGCGGGCAGGGTCTGGTTGACGGATGCCCTTCGGGGGCTCGGGCACCTCGCCGACCATGCCTGTACGGTGGACATCATCCTCGCCGACCCGCCCTATGGCGATCCGGTCGCGCGGGAAATCGTCCGGACCGTTGGCGAACGAAGCGTACTGGCTCCCGGTGGCGTACTCGTCCTGGAGCATCACGGAGACGATTCTGTGGAATCCTGCCCCGGCCTCGAATTGGCGCGCAGGCGAGACATCGGGGACACGGCGCTGTCGTTCTTTCGGCCCGCCTGGTCCGCCTGGCCCGCCTGGTCAGTCCGGCCCGCCGGCTCAACCGGGTCAACCGGGTCAGCCCGCTCAGCCGGGCCTGCAACGACCGCCCGTACCGATCAGCCCGTTCCGGCGTCGGCCGCGATCCGGTCGGAATCCCTGCCGACCGAACTTCCACCTCCTTTATCGAGAACCCGGCGATGAACGTTGCGGTGTATCCCGGTACATTCGATCCGGTGACCAACGGACATCTCGACGTGCTGAGACAGGCGCTGACCGTGTTCGACCGGGTCGTGGTGGCCGTCGCGCCCAACATCGGCAAGCAACCGATGTTCTCGGCGGAAGAGCGGGTCGGGATGTTCCGGCAGTCCGTGGACGGGTGGACCGGGGTCGAAGTGTTGTCTTCGGACGGGTTGACCGTCGACCTCGCACAGAGACTCGACGCCCGCGCCATCATCCGCGGCGTTCGCTCCGCCGGAGACCTGGAGACAGAATCCCAGATGGCGCTTATGAACCGGCGCCTGGCTCCTTCGGTGGTCACGGTCTCGTTCTTTCCCGGGGAACCATCGGTGTACGTGAGTTCTTCGCTCGTCAAAGAGGTCTTCCGTTTCGGTGGCGACGTAAGCCACCAGGTCCCGCCTCCCGTGTTACACGCCCTTGCGCAAAAGCGCGGCTCGTCGAGCTGACCGCCGGTTATCCAGGCCTGCCCGACGCCACCCTTCACCCCATTCCCATGTCTGCCATACGCCCCCTCTCCCGAAAACTGGACCGCATCGCTCCCTCCGCGACCACCGTGCTCAACGAACGCGCCATCGCGATGAAACGCGACGGCGTCGAGGTGTTCAACTTCGCCGTGGGCGAACCCGACTTCCCCACGCCGGAACACATCAAGGAAGCGGGCATGGCGGCGATCCGGGAGAACATAACCCGGTATACGCCCGCGACCGGCATCCTGGACCTCAAGGAAGCGATCTGCCGCAAGCTGGCCCGGGATAACGGGCTCGAATACGCGCCGAACCAGATCGCGACGACCTCCGGCGGCAAGCACGCCCTGTATAACCTGCTCTACGTGATCTGCGACGAGGGCGACGAAGTCCTCGTCCCCGCGCCCTACTGGGTCAGTTATCCGGAAATGGTGAAACTGGCGGGCGCCGATCCGGTGATTCTGGACACGGATTCCGCAAGCTCATACAAGGTGACGCCCGGCCAGGTGCGTTCCGCGGTCACGCCGAGGACCAGGGCGCTCATGCTCAACACCCCTTCCAATCCCACGGGCATGGTGTATACCCGTGAAGAGCTTGAAGCCATCGCCGAAGTGGTCGTGGAATCCGGGATATACGTCATAACCGACGAACTGTACGAGAAGATCCTGTATGACGGCCATCGCCACGAGAGCATCGCGGCCCTGCACCCGCGGATGAAGGAACAGGCGCTCGTGGTCAACGGGCTGTCCAAGGCGTACGCCATGACCGGATGGCGGCTGGGTTACGCCGCCGGTCCCGCGGCGGTCATGGACCTGGTCGTGAAATTCCAGGGGCAGACCGTCATGCATCCGAGCGCCATCACCCAGCACGCGGCCGTTACCGCGCTGACGGGCCCCGAGGACTTTCTGCCCCCCATGCTCAAGGCATTCGATCGCCGACGGAACTACATCATCGAACGACTGGAAAACATGGAAGGCGTGGCCTGCGCCCGGCCCGGCGGGGCGTTCTACGTGTTCCCGGACATGTCGGCCTATACGGGCCGCCGACGGTCCGACGGCCGTCCCGTCGACGGCTCGCTGGACCTCGCGATGTACCTGCTCGAGGAGTACCAGGTGATCTCGGCGCCGGGCGCCGCCTTCGGGACGGAAGGATGCCTGCGGTTTTCCTACGCGACCACGCTGGACGTCATCGAAAAGGGGATGGACCGGGTCGAGGAAGGCCTGTCGTCGTTGAAGGGCTGACCGCGAAGTTCCGCGGCAGCCGGTCATAAGCTCGGTGGAGACATGGAGAATCGGCAAACCCCGTTGCCGGATTACCGGCATCTCTTCAAAAGGGTCGACGAAAGCGGACTGGCACGGCTTCTGGAACTCGCTCTCGACCGGAGCCTGATCGTCAAGTTCTGCCACATCTGCGGTCTGGGCCAGGACGGCCAGGACCTGGAGTCCACAGCGAACCACGTGCTCGCCGCCCAGCTTGCCCGGGACTGTTTCGAACGTGAACTCACGGCGGCGCAGGTCATGAAGACCCTGGTTCAGTCCAGCTCCGGGGAGCTCACGCAGGTCGCCGCAACCTCCCCCGAGCGCGTCGGTTCCCTGCTGGGCGACCGCACCAGCGCCTATACCAGGGAGTGCGGGAGGCTGGCGACGGCCATGCTGCTGGACGACCGCGAGGCCGTGCGCGCCTCGGGCCTCGACCTGTTGAACCGGACTCCGGCGAATCATGGCCGGTCCGGCGTATCGGAGGAAACGGCGTCCCCGTACCTGCGGGGCGATACGGCGCTGGACGGAGATGCCGCGGGCGCTCCTTCCTCCCCGGCGGCGCAGGACCTGGGGACGGCGATCCGGGACACCGTGGAACATATAGAGACCCATTGGCTGGACGTCATTAAAGCCCTGAAGGCCGTCCGACAGGAGGTGAATCAACTCAGCAGCCTGCGCCACGAATCGGATCCCGGCGGTCGGGGTGTTCACGTACGCGCGGCCGATGAGCGAGTGGCCATCTTCATCGACGTGCAGAACATGTGGTACGCCGCCCGGCACCATTACGGGATATCCGCGCGGCTGGATTTCGAGAAACTCCTGCAGGCGGCCCTTGGGGACCGGCGGCTGATTTGCGCGAACGCCTACGTGATACAGACGCCGGAAGTGGACCAGAGCCACTTCGTTTCCATGCTGGAGCAGTTCAGCTACCAGGTTAAGCGGAAGGACCTCCGCAGGCGCAGCGACGGCTCCGCGAAGGGAGACTGGGACATGGAGATGGCCATCGACATGATCAGAATGGCCGAGAAGGTCGACGTCATCATCCTGGCCAGCGGCGACGGCGATTTCGTGTCCCTGATCCAGCTGCTCAAGGAACTGGGACCGCGCGTGGAGGTGTTCTCCTTCCCCCACAACACGGCGCGGGACCTGATGGAAGCCGCGGACCGGTACAGCTCGATCGGCGAATCGCTCCTGATCGGCATGAGTTCGGCCCGGTGAACGAAAAACCGGACGGTTGCGGCGGGAAGCCGGTGAAGGAAGAGCGCGAGGAGGAACGAAAACCGGACGGTTGCGGCGGGAAGCCGGTGACGGAAGTGCGCGAGGAGGAAGTGAAGGGACCTTACGGGGAGATGACGACTGTCGACGTGCATCATCGCAGGCAGGTTGGTCGAGAAATCGCAGGCAGGTTGGTCGAGGACCGGTACATCGTTGATACATGGAGGATCAAATGGTAAAGATCGGCATGGTCGGTGCGGGCAACGTGGGGGCGACCGCGGCGCTGTACGCCGCGCAGAAAGAGCTTGGCGACATCGCGCTGATAGACGTGGTCGACGGAATCCCGCAGGGCAAGGGACTGGACATGATGGAAGCCGGACCCGTACTGGGGTATGATTCGGCGATCGAAGGATCCAATGATTTCGCGGCCCTGGAAGGCGCCGCCCTCGTGGTGGTCACCGCCGGCCTGGCCCGCAAGCCGGGGATGGACCGGCTCGACCTGCTGAAGAAGAACGCGGAGATCATCACGTCGGTTACCGAGAACATCGTGAAGTACGCGCCGGACGCCCAGATCCTGATGGTCAGCAACCCGCTGGACGTCATGACCTACGTCGCCCTCAAGGTCTCGGGATACGGGCGGAAACGGGTCTACGGCCAGGCCGGCGTGCTCGACTGCGCCCGCTACCGGTCCTTCGTCGCCATGGAACTGGGCGTATCCATGGAAGACACGCAGGCCATCATTCTCGGCGGACACGGCGACACCATGGTCCCCATCCCCCGGTACACCACGGTCTCCGGCATACCCATCACCGAACTGCTGCCCCGGGAAGCCATCGACCGCATCGTGCAACGGACGCGCGACGGCGGCGCGGAGATCGTCAACTACCTCAAGACGGGCAGCGCCTACTACGCCCCGGCGGCCTCCGTGGTCCAGATGGTGGAATCCGTCCTGAAAGGAAAGAACCGCGTGCTCCCCGCCTCGGTGATGCTCGAAGGCGAGTACGGACTGCGGGACGTCTGCGTGGGCGTACCCGTGAAACTGGGCAGCGGGGGCATCGAGGAAGTCATCGAGCTGGACCTGTCGGACGACGAACGCGCGGCGCTTCATGCTTCCGCTACGGTGTACCAGGAGAGCCTGGACGAACTCGGCATTTAAACATCACCGGGCATATCGTCTTCACACTGATCAGGACGAGGAGGAAGAAAGCGACATGGCTGCCAAACCACCCGCTGGTGGAAAGCACATTACCATCAATACGCAGGGCGTGCTCAATGTCCCCGATCAGCCGGTCATCCCCTTTATCGAGGGCGATGGCACGGGACCCGATATCTGGCGGACGGCGCGGCGCGTTTTCGAAGCCGCCGTCGAGAAGGCGTACGGCGGCGACCGGCGCATCATGTGGCACGAGGTGCTGGCCGGCGAGAAGGCCTTCAACCTTACGGGAAGCTGGCTGCCGGATGAGACCGTGGACCGGTTCCAGGAGTACCTGGTGGGGATAAAGGGCCCCCTGACCACCCCCGTGGGGGGCGGCATCCGCAGCCTGAACGTGGCGCTGCGCCAGATTCTCGACCTGTACGTGTGCCTTCGGCCGGTGCGATGGTTTACCGGGGTGCCCAGTCCCGTGCGTCACCCGGACAAGGTGGACATGGTCATTTTCCGCGAAAACACGGAGGACGTGTACGCCGGAAAAGAGCAGGAGGCCTACAGCGACGAAGCCGGCAGGCTGATCGCCTTCTGCAAGGAACAGTTCGGGTGGGACATACGGTCCGATTCCGGGATCGCCATCAAGCCGGTGAGCGAGACCGGCAGCAAGCGCCTGATCCGCGCGGCGGTCGAGTATGCCATCGCCCGGGACCGGAAGAGCGTCACCCTGGTGCACAAGGGCAACATCCAGAAGTTCACGGAAGGCGCCTTCCAGAAATGGGGATACGAACTCGCGAAAGAGGAGTACCCGGACCGGCTGGTCAGTTGGGAGGAATGCCAGGGCAACGTTCCGGACGGCAAGATCCTGGTCAAGGACGCCATCGCCGACATCTTCCTGCAGCAGATCCTCACCCGGCCCGACGAGTTCGACGTCATCGCCACCATGAACCTGAACGGCGATTACATTTCCGACGCGCTCGCCGCCCAGGTGGGCGGTATCGGCATCGCGCCGGGCGGGAACATCAACTACGGGACCGGACACGCCGTGTTCGAAGCGACCCACGGCACGGCGCCGAAATACGCCGGGCAGGACAAGGTCAACCCGGGGTCCGTCGTCCTTTCCGGCGAACTCATGCTCCGGTATCTCGGGTGGGACGAAGCGGCCGACCTGATTATCCAGGGCATAGAAAGAGCCATAGCGGACAGGATCGTAACCTACGATTTCGCCCGCCTGATGGACGACGCGAAGGAAGTCAGGTGCTCGGAGTTCGGCACGGCCATCATCGAGCGGATGTAGCTAACGATCGCTGCCCCCCTGGATGCGGGTCCGGCACCCTGCGTCCACGGGGACCGAACGCGGCTGACCGGTTCCTCGGATATCCCTCATGTTCGTCGACTTTGCGAGAATCCACGTGAAGGCCGGGCGCGGCGGCAACGGATGCTGCAGTTTCCGGCGCGAGAAGAACGTGCCGCGCGGCGGTCCGGACGGCGGCCACGGAGGCGACGGCGGCCATGTCGTCCTGCAGGTCGACCCGGGCAAGCGCACCCTGCTCGATTTCCAGTACCAGCACCTGTACCGGGCCAGGAACGGCACGCACGGACAGGGCAAGGACATGCACGGGCGGAACGCACCGGACCTGGTGATCGGCGTCCCCCCCGGGACCATCGTCAAGGACCGGGAGACCGGCTCGGTGATCTCGGACATGGTCGGAGAGGACCAGTCCTTCGTCATCGCCCGTGGGGGAAACGGGGGCCGGGGCAACTCGGCCTTCGCCACGTCCACCAACCGGGCGCCCCGGCGCTGGGAGGAAGGCCGGGCGGGCGAGGAGCGCCTGCTCGAACTCGAACTGAAGCTGATCGCCGACGTGGGACTGGTCGGCCACCCGAACGCGGGCAAATCCACCCTGCTGTCCCGCCTGTCCGCCGTAAGGCCCAAGATCGCCGACTATCCCTTCACCACCCTCGAACCCAACCTGGGCATCGTCAAGCTGGGGGAGTACGACCGCTTCGTCATGGCGGATATCCCCGGGCTGATCGAGGGCGCGCACGAAGGCAAGGGACTCGGCCACCAGTTCCTCCGCCACATCGAGCGGACCCGGATCCTCGTTTTCCTGCTCGACGCGAGCCGGCCCGACCCGCTCCACGACTATGAAGTGCTGGTCAGCGAACTCCGGCAGTTCAATCCCGTACTCCTTTCCCGCCCCGCCGTGGTCGTTTACTCCAAGCTGGACCTGATCGTGGATCGGACCACGCTGGAAACCCTCGCGGTGGACCCCGACCGCGCCAGGCACGCGGGCCAGCGCAACAACCCCGTGCTGGCGATCTCATCGGCCACCGGAGAAGGCATCCCCGAACTCCTTCGGGAAGTCGGCCGGATTCTTTACGAGATCGGCCCCGCCTCGTCCGACTAATCAAGGTAACTCAAGTCGAACGACACGGTAATTCAAGTCGAACGACACTCCGCGCGGTCGTGGATCGAGTACCCGTCCCGCCCCGTTTAAATGTCCCGTTCCGGAAGGATCCGCCCATGTCGGACCTGGCATCCTGGCTGACGCTGGCACGCGTGCCGGGCATAGGCGCGACACGGTTCCACGCCCTGCTCAGCAGGTTCGGGTCGCCCTCCGCGGCGCTGTCCGCATCCGCGGACGAGCTGACCGGGATAGAGGGCCTGGGGCCGCAGACCGCACGGGCGGTACGCAGCCACCGGGACCGGGACTTCGTCGAACGCCAGTTGCGGCTCCTCGAGCGGCACGGCGCGCGGATCGTCACCTTCCGCGACCGGGACTATCCGGAACGGCTTCGCGATATCTACGATCCACCGCCCCTGCTGTTCGTTTCCGGCGGCTGGGAGGCGCGGGACGAACGGTCCATCGCCATCGTGGGTACGCGGTATGCCTCCTCCTACGGCCGGAGGATGGCCGAGGTGTTCAGCGCGGAGTTGAGCGCGTACGGGTTCACCGTCGTGAGCGGCATGGCGCGGGGCGTGGACACGCTCGCGCACAGGACGGCCCTGAAGGGAAACGGCCGGACCGTGGCCGTGCTGGGGTCGGGCCTGGACAGACCGTACCCGGCGGAAAACCGCAAGTTGATGGCTTCGATCCGGGAGCACGGCGCCGTGATGACGGAACAGCCTTTCGGAACGGGACCGGATGCCGTCAATTTCCCCCAGCGCAACCGGATCATCAGCGGCTCGACCCTGGGTACGATCGTCGTGGAAGCCGGAAAGGGCAGCGGCGCGCTGATCACCGCGCGTTTCGCCCTGGACCAGGGCCGCGAGGTATTTGCCGTTCCCGGTCCGCTGAACGCGCCCGGCAGCGAGGGAGTCAACCGGTTGATAAAGGACGGCACGGCCAAGCTGATCCAGCGCGTCGAGGACGTCATCGACGAACTGGCGCCCCGGCTGGGCCTCGATCCTTCCGAAGTCGAACGCAAACCGGCGGCACCCGCTTTCGACCTGCTGCCGGGGGAGCAAGCCATGTACGGCCGGCTGTCGTCCGAGCCGGTACATATCGATCGACTGGCCTCCGCCCTGGGCCTTCAGTCCTCCCAGGCGCTCGGCGTCCTGCTGGGTCTCGAACTGAAAGGCGCGGCGCGCCAGTTGCCGGGCATGATGTTCGTGAGGACGTGACCCCTTGATCCAGGCCGCCCACCGGCTCGTTATTTAGGTTGACACGCCCCGCCTCCCCGGTATTACATCAAGGACAACCCGCTGGAATCGCTTTCGGTATCACATGGGCAGTCATGGACTTTCGTCAGATCCGCGGCAAACTCATCGAACGGGATGATCTTGCAAAGGTGGTGGGGCATACCCGGCAGAAGGGCGGAACCGTTGTCTTCACGAACGGCTGTTTCGATCTGCTGCATCCCGGCCACGTCCATCTTCTGCAAGCCGCGCGGTCACTGGGCGACGTGCTGATCGTGGCCATAAACACCGACGAATCCGTCCGGAAGATCAAGGACGAGGGACGCCCGGTATACGACGAGACGGAACGGGCTTTCATGCTCAGCGCCCTGGCCTGCGTGGACCACGTGGTCCTCTTTCACGAACCGACGCCCATTCCGCTGCTCAAACTGCTCAAGCCGGACGTCCTCGTCAAAGGAGGCCATTACGCGCACGAGGAGGTGGTTGGCTGGGACGTGGTGGAAGGATACGGCGGCAGGGTGGAACGCGTACCCGTCATGGAGGGCATGTCCACGACGGGAACGATAGAACGCATCACCGGAACCGGATAACCGGGGCGGACCGGCTGGCCGGCCGGCGGGACATGTATCCCGTCGGAAGGCGGCCGCGACGCACCGGACCGCGGTCGAACGAGAAAGGATCACGATGTCCGAAACACGCCAGAAGCTGCTGGTGCTCTATCTGCGTACTCCCGACCTGCACGCCGGTGTCGTGGCCTGGTCCGAATACGACGGGACCGCGCCCGCCGAAGCACGCCATACATCGGGCGACGCCGCCGACTCGGGCGGCGCAACCGAGCCGCCCTACGAATCCGTGGTGAGCGCCATGCGGGACGGCTGGCGGGTCGTCCAGTTCCCCCAGCAGTACCCGGCCTATCCGGGTACGGAATACCAGGTGTCCTATCTCAAGTACGAGTACATACTCGAAAAAATGGAGGTGGTCGATGGCTGACGGCACCCATCTGTTGAATTCGAAGCAAATGGCCCGGTTCGTCGCGGAGGGGTATCTCCGTTTCGACGAGCTGGTCCCCGACGACCTCAACCAGGCCGTGAAGGAGGAAATGGACAACCAGGCCGTTCCCCGGGAAGAAGCGGGATCGCCCCTCGGCGCCATCTGGCCGGACTCGGCCGTGGGACGGGTGTTCCGGCTTCCGGAGATCGAAGGCATCATCCACAGCCTCGTGGGACCGGACCCGCTGTACGACCACCACGCCGTGCACACCGTAGCGGCGGGCCACCATTTCGGACAGCACTGGCACGCGGACGCCATTATCGACACGCGGTTGCATTTCGACATCCAGTTCATGTACTTCGCCCACGATACGCCCAGGGAGATGGGCGGGACGCTGATCCTGCCCGGGAGCCACTACCGCCGCATCAGCGAATCGGACATCGCCCGGTACCACAACTTCGTGGGCCAGGTGCCCATGGTGTGCAAGGCCGGCACGCTGATCGTGGTCCATCACGGCATGTGGCACTGCGCCCAGCCCAACCGGACCGGCGAGATCAGGTACATGTTCAAGCTTCGCCTCAACCCCACGGTCCGGCAGCTGCGCCTGTGGAACACGGAGGACATCGACGATCCGGAAGTCAGCCACATCCTGAGCACGAACCAGCCCTGGCACGGGAACGAGGAACGGATCGAGCACGTCAACCGCATCCACTTCTGGCGGTTCCTGACCGGCGACGACCAGTTCGACAATCACTACTGGCTGAGCCGGATCGAAAACGAGCCCGAACTGGTGTGATCAGGCGGTCCGGATTGCCGAACTCAACGAAAACACGTTCATGACCACGGCTAACCTGCGCCGCCAGCTGGGTATCTGGCCGACCACGGCCATGGTGATCAGCGGCATGATCGCCGTAGGGATCTTCCTGGTACCCGCCGGGATGGCCAAGTCCCTGGGATCGCCCCTGCTGCTGCTCGTCATTTGGCTTGCCATGGCGGGGATGGCCCTGTGCGGTTCGCTGTGCTTCGGCGAACTGGCGTCCAGGTATCCTCACGCGGGCGGCGGATACGTCTATCTCCGGGAGGCCTACGGCACGCCGACGGCCTTCCTGTACGGCTGGATGTCCCTGATGGTGCTCGATCCGGGCATCACGGCCACCCTCGCGTCCGGCCTGGCGAGCTACGCGGGCCATGTTTATCCCATGGACCCGGTCGCGATGAAGCTGCTCGCCATCGCCGTGCTGATCGTCCTCACGGGCGTCAACATCTGCGGCGTGCGCATCGGCGCCTGGATCATCGTCATGCTGACCGTATTCAAAGTCGGCGTGCTCGCGGTCATCTCCATACTCGGGTTCGGCCTGGGGCTCGGCGACTGGTCGAACTTCACGCCCTTCGTGGAGCGGCCGCCGGATTCCGGTCCCCTGTTCGGCGCCCTCGCCGGGGGCATCGTGGGCGCCTTCTTCGCCTTCGCCGGATGGTGGGACCTGAACAAGGTGGCCGGTGAGATCCGGGACCCGGCGAGGACCCTGCCCAGGGCGCTGCTGCTGGCGGTGTGCATCGTCGCGCTGACCTATATCTCCACCAGCGCCGTATTCATGTATCTCGTACCGGTCTCGCAGGTTACGAGCGACGAGACCTTCGCGGCGCAGGCCGGCGAAGTGCTCTTCGGACGGAGCGGAGGCATCCTGTTTTCCTCCGTGGTCATCCTGTCCATCGTCGGCAGCCTCACCGGGCTGCTGCTGATGGCGCCCCGGGTCTATTTCGCCATGGCCCGGGACGGGGTCTTCCTCCGCTTCGCCAGCGCGGTCCATCCCGCCTTCGGCACGCCCTACCGCGCGATCGCCATCCAGGGCGGCCTGGCCTCGGTGCTGGTTTGGCTGGGGACGTTCAGCCAGATCCTGGATTATTTCATCTTCGTGGCCGTCCTGTTCATCGGCTTGACCGTGGCGGGGATGTTTGTGATCCGCCGCAAGTCGGCCGAGACGCCTCCGTACAGGACCCCGTTCTACCCCGTCACGCCGATGCTCTTCCTGCTCCTCGCCGCGGTCCTGCTCGTGCTGCTCTTCGGCAACAGTCCGCTGCAGGCCATGCTGGGCGTGGGCGTGACCGCACTGGGGATACCCGTTTACTACATCGTTTTCCGGAATCAATCCACGCGGCAAAGAAAGGCAGGCTCCGACCATGGCATGGATTAAAACCGTTTCCGCGGCCGATGGGGACGAACGGCTGCTCGCCGCCCTCGAGGCGCAACGTTCGCTGTACCCGGCCGAGTACGACACGCCCGTGCACCCCACCGACGACGGCACTTCCGGCATCGTGTCCTCCCATTCGCTGATCCCGGAGGCGCTGCGTCACGCCTTCGCCACCTTCGGCGTATTGATGTCGCCCGATCTTCCGCTCAGCCGCCGGCAGCACGAGATGATCTCGACCATCGTCTCCGCGCGAAACCGGTGTGTCTACTGAATTGATTCGCACGCAGAGTTTCTGCGTCGGGTCACGTTGGACGGCGAACTGGTCGAAGCGATCAAGTACGACTACGAGAAGGCGCCGCTGAGCGGGCAGGACCGGGCGATGCTGGACTTCGCCATCCGGCTCACCGAGGATGCCACGCAGATCCGGAAGAGCGATCTCGACGGACTGCGGTCCGTGGGATTCGACGACGTCGCCATCCTGCAGATCACGCTGATCGCGTCGTGGTTCAATTACATCAACCGCGTCGCGGACGCCCTGGGGATCGGGCGGGACGCGGACGGGGATGACGGGTAAGACGCCGCTGAAGTCCGAGGAGCGCACATCAGCCGCCTCGATTGGTTCCGGCTGGAGATCGTATCGTATGTCGTTGTCCCGCCGGAAGGATGTTCCGAGCACCAGGAAAACCCGCCCTGCCACAAACCTGATGAAAGGAGCCTTACCCGTGTCTAACCTGCGCGTCGGCATCATCGGACTGGGCGGCATCGCCCGTCCCCACTGCGAAGCCATCACCAACCTGGACGGCGTGGAGATCGTCGCGGTCGCGGACCTGCTCGAGGAGAAACGCCGCGAATACATGGACAAGTACGACATCCCCAGGGGATACGCCACCCACACGGAGCTGCTTGAGGACGACGACGTCGAAGCAGTGGCCATCGTCCTCGGCCACCAGCTCCACCACCGCCTGACCGTGGACGCCTGCAACGCGGGCAAGCACGTCCTGGTGGAGAAACCCATGGCCATCAGCCTGGACCAGTGCGACGACATGATCGCCGCGGCGGCGGCCAACGGCGTCAAGCTCATGGTGGGCCTGACGCAGCACTTCTACGGCACCAGCGTCAAGGCCAAGGAAATCCTGGATTCCGGCGACCTCGGGCCCGCCATCACCGCCGTATGCTACATGTCCAAGAACTGGGGGCACAGCGGCCGCCGGCCCCAGTACCGCAGCCGGTTCCACGGCGGCGGCATGTGGATGACCAACGGGGTCCACGTGGTGGACCGCCTCTCCTGGGTCATGGCCTCCCAGGCGGTCTCGGTCTCGGCCTCCATCGGCAACCGTGCCCACTACCAGGCCGCGGACGATTCCGCCACGGCCTTCATCCGGTACAAGAACGGCACGGCGGGCGTGGCGGTTGCCGTCGGGTACGCCGACGGGGGACCCATTCACGAGTGCCAGGTGATCTGCGCCAACGGCTCGCTGCGCTTCAGCGAGTCCGGCGAGAAGTACGTCCGGGTCGGCAGGGACAACAAGTGGGAGGACGTGCCCTTCGACGACCCGCCCCATCCCATGTACAACGAATGGAAGGGGTTCATCCAGGCGATCCGCGACAATATCGAACCGCCCACGCCGGGCGAATGGGGACGCCACGTCATGGAGATCCTGTTCGCCGCCGAGCAGTCCTCCATTACCGGCCGGGAGGTCCCGCTGGCCAGCGGGGGGCAGTGGACGCACCAGGAGTCGGGCTCGCCGGTGAGTATCGATCACGGCTGGATCTAGGCGGGAGGCCGCCGATGCGGCCGTTCCGCAGCGGACAGCGGACATACCGGGCCGCCCTCGGGTCAGGCCGCCCTCGGACCGGGCCGCCCTCGGGTCGGGCCGGCCGGCCGGTCAGACATCCGCGCGCGGGGATTTCAGGTGTGCTCCACCACGGCCAGGGTGACGTCGTCGCACTGCCGGGACCCCGCGGAGAATTCGAAAACCGCCGTGATGACGGTGTCCTTCAGCCTCCCGGCGTCCAGACGCCGGTGCTCCGCCAGCAATGACTCCAGCCTGCGCTCTTCGTACAGTTCGCCGTCGGGGTTTGCCGCTTCGGTGACACCATCGGTATACAGGACCAGCCTGGTCCCGGGCTCGAACCGCACCGATTCCGCCTCGAAGGAGACCGTCGTGATGCCCAGCGGGGGCGTAACGGGCTCCAGCTTCCGAACCGGCCCCTCCCGCGGCAGGAGCATGGGCGGATTGTGCCCGGCGTTGCAATAGCTCAGGGTTTTCGCCCCGGTATCGATATCGGCGTGGAAGAAGGTGATGAACTGGCTCGACGCGGAATGGTGGAACATGTATTCGTTCAGCCTGCGGGCCCGTTCCACCAGCGGAACGCCCATGTCGATGAGCGTGGTCAGCATGGTCTTGCAGGCGACCATCAGCAGGGCGCTGGAAGGACCGTGCCCCGTCACGTCGGCGATGGTTACCGTAAGCACGTCGTCACTGTATGGAATGAAGTCGTAGTAATCCCCGCCTATTTCCTCGCAGGACACTTGTGCCCCCGCGCATGCGAGGGCGTTGAAGGCATAGCTCTCGCCCGGCAGCAGGCCCGCCTGTATCTCCCCCGCCAGGGCCAGTTCCTTGTCCAGCGCGCTCTTGGCGACGGCCGCGTCGAACAGGCGCAGGTTGTCGGTCTTGATGGCGGCCAGGTTGGCTGCCGCGCTGACGAGGCCGAGATGGTCCACGGTAAACTGCACGGCGGGGTCCGATGAGTCGAGGTACAGCAGGCCGAATACCCGGTCTTCATGCCATAGGGGCACGCACAGAATGGACGCCAGCCCGCGGAGGATGACGCTCTGCTGGTCCCTGAACCGTTCATCCCCCATGGCGTTCGTGGTGATGGAGGCCATTCGGTTTTCCAGGGCCTGTTTCACCGCGGTCTTGCTGATCGAGATCTCCCGGGTTTCCTCCCCGGTCCGCGTGGCGAGGGCGAGGGTCTCGTAGTCGTAACCGTCTTCCGTCTCCCGGGGATGGACGACCGCGCAGCAGTCCGCGTCCAGCCAGTCCAGCAGGCGCCGGGTCACGAGATCTCCCAGTTCCGCCTCACTGCGCACGGTCATGACGGCCTTGCTCAGATCGGTCAGTTTCAGCAAGTGGCTGTCCGTGTCGCCACGCTGAAGAGCGGGCGTGCCGCCGGCCAGCGTGTAGGGCAGCTGGTCCGCCCGGAAGAGGGACGCCGGCACACCGGGGCCGCCCGCGTCCGCCTCGGACTCCGCTCCCCCGGGTTCTCCCGCCTCGAAGGCCAGGACCGTCTGGCCGATCCGGATGTGGTCTCCCGGCAGCAGGGGCGCGGGCTCGCTTCCGACCGCATGGTCGTTGACGTAGGTCCCGTTACGGCTGCCCAGGTCCGTGATCACGTAGTCCGACGCCTCCGTTTCGATGCGTGCGTGGAGCTTCGAGACGCCCCGGTCTCCGCGTATGGCGATGTCGACCTCGCCGGAACGGCCCAGGGTGGTGACATCCCGCGACAGGACATACACTTGCGGATCTTTCGGGTGCAACAGCTTCAGGTAGGGCACGGGTGTGCTCCGATTCGTGCAGAGTCAGCTTGTCCCGACGTATCGCTCCGATTCGTGCGGAGTCAGCTTGTCCCGACGTTCTGCTCCGGTTCGTCTCTCAGGTCGAAGGCGACCTTGACGGCGCCATGCCGGCCGGCCTCCATGGCCCGGCCGATCGCCTTTCGGTAGTCCTTCAGCGGAAACAGGTCCGTTACCAGGGGTTTCAGATCGACCTTCCCCGATTCCATGAGCTGCATGGCCAGGTCGAACGTCCTCACTGACCGGCCGTCGCGGTCTTCCGTCCCGTACGCGTAAGCGCCCCGCACGTTCAGTTCCTTGTACCAGACGGCCGTCCAGTCGATACCGGACGGGATGCCCGGCATGCCCACCAGGGTGACGGTTCCTCCGGACCCGGTCAATCGAAGGGCGTCGTCGATGGTGCGCGAGGAGCCGACACAGTCGAAGGTCCGGTGCACGCCGCCGATGAATACAGGCCGTCCGATCTCGGGCCGGTGGATTTCCGCGCCCGTCATTTCGCGGACTGTTTCGTAAAGCTCGTCGTCCCGCCCGATGACGCGTTCGGCGCCGAGGTCGGCCGCCATGGCCTGCTGGTGGGGATACCGGGCGGCGGCGAGGACGCGGCATTTCCCTCCCAGGGCCCGGATGGCCGCGATGGTGAGCAGTCCAATGGCGCCGCAACCGATTACGAGCACAGTTTCGTCGTCGTCCGGGAAGGATTTCAGCACGGCGTGCAGGCAGCAGCTGAAGGGCTCGACCAGTACCGCTTCCTCGTCGGTAAGCCGGTCGGGCACCCGGTGGACCTGGAAGGGGTGCGCGACGAGCGACGAGCTCCATCCGCCGCCCGTGTCTTTGCAGTAGCCTGTCTGAATCCCCGGTGAGAGGTCGCCGTGCATGACCATCTCGCACAGGCCGAATTCACCCTTCCGGCACGACGGGCACGGCGGGTGGATGCCCCGCACGGGGCAGCAGAGACCGGGTTCGATCACCACGCGGTCTCCCCGCGAGAAAGCCTCGGAGCCGGATCCCGTTTCCTGGAGTTCGCCCACGACCTCGTGCCCCAGGACGAAAGGCGAAGAGGTCAGGGGCGAGAAATAGGGACTGCCGCTCGCCCGAACGGTCGAAAGATCCGATCCGCAGATCCCGCTCATGAGCGGCCTGACCCGCATCCATTCGGGGGTCGGCAGCGCAGGGGGCTCCACGTCCGCCATGCGTATGCACGACAGCGCCCCGGTGGCCAGGGCGGGGCGCCGGTGGCCGAGCGTCCGGACGAACAGGTACCGGGGCACGCTCTTTACGTATTGTACCGCTTTCATGCGCGTGTCCAGTGAACGACTTCCCGTTTCATGCGCGGGTCCAGTGAACGACTTCCCAGCCGCCGGATTCGGCGGCCTTCTTCAATTTACCGCCCGGATTCACCGCGACGGCCCGTCCCACCACGCTCAGCATGGGCTGGTCCGAACTGCTGTCGGCGTAGGCATAGCTGCGGGACAGGTCGATCCCGCGGCGTTCGGCGTATTCCCGGACGATGCGGGCCTTGGCTTCGTCGCCGATCGGCGGGCCGTCCGTCTCTCCGGTCAGCCGGCCGCCGGATTCCTTCATGGACAGGGCGATGAGGTCATCGGCCTTGGTGTATTCCGCCAGCGGTTCCATGATGAAGTCGAGGGAGCCGGTTACCAGGACCACGCGCTCGCCCCTTTGCTGATGGGCCCGAATGCGTTCGACGGCGCCGGCGAACATGCGCGGCCGCATGACTTCGTCGAAAAGGCGTTCGCTGCGGGAGACGCATTCGCCGCGCTCGAAACCACGGTATTGCCTGTAGAAGACCCGGTTGAAACGGCTCCTGCTGATTTTGTCCAGCACCATGTAGTAGACGATCCTGGGCAGAAAACCCAGGGTCCAGAGGAGGCGCCTCAGGTCGGAAAATCCCCAGGTCCTGTAAAAGGCGTAATAGTGTACGATCGTGGCGTCTACGATCGTGCCGTCCACGTCGAAGAAGGCGGTTGCGCTCCGGGGTTTCCCGTTCCCCTGACGTCCACCCGCGCCTTCGTCCGTTCCGCCGCCGCGCTCCATGCGGTCGGCGATGTAGAGGTAGCCGTCCCGGTCGATGTAACCCAGGTCCCCGGTGTGCAGCCAGCCGTCGCGGAGACGGTGCTCCGTCGCCGCCGGGTTCTCGAAGTATCCCCGCATGACGTTCGACCCGCGCACGACGATCTCTCCCTTCCCTTCGCCATCCGGTTCGTCGATGCGCACGTCGACGCCCGGGAGAGCGACGCCGACGGAAGACGGTTTGCTCCGGTCCATTGGATTCACCGTCACGACCGGCGCCGCCTCCGTAAGTCCGTATCCTTCGTGGATGGTGAGGCCGATCTCGCGGTAGGCGTGGTAGAGATCCGGCTCGAGCGTACCGCCGCCGCTGACCAGCAGCCGCATGCCGGAGACCACGCCCCCGTCCCCTTCCCCGGCCAGACGCTGCAGCGGCCGGAGCAACAGGCCGAATATCCGGGGTGCCGCGATCAGGCAGTTGATCCCGGTTTCCGCCATCAGGGCAACCAGGGATCGAGGCCTTACCGAAGGGGTAAAGGTTATGGTCGCTCCCGCGTAAAAGGGCATGAGGAATCCCCCGGTGAACTCGAGGGCCTGGCTCATGGGCAGCAGGGACAGGAAATGGTCGGTCCGGTACGCGCGCAGGATCTCGGCGAGAGACAACAGGTTCGCGACGAAATTCCGATGGGACAGCACCACGCCGTGGGACTCCGCCGCCATGCCCCGGGTAAACATGATGGCAGCCGGCGCATCGGGCTGGACCGGCGCCCAGGCGGGCGGTTCCTCGTTCGGTACGACCGGTGGCGCGGACCGGCGCGGGACATCGAAAGGAAGTCCGTAGTTGTCGATGTTCCAGAACATGACCTCGTGACCGGGTGGTTCCGAACCTTTCAGCAGTTCGAAACCGCTTTCCGAACTCAGGATCGCCCTCGACCCGGTGAACCGGGCAATGCGCCACACTTCCTGCGCCGAGGACCGCCGGTCGACGGGCACGAGCACCGCGCCGGCCACCAGGCCGGCAAAACAGGCGATACACCACTCGGGCTTGTTCTCGGAAAAGAGCAGGACGCGGTCGCCCGGATGCAGTCCGCCGGACCGCCACTGCCAGCCCATGTGCCCGGCCAGGTCGTGTACGTCCTTGAAGGAATACCGGACCCATTCCCCGTCACGGGCCATCTGCATGGCGGTCTTGTCTCCGTACATATCCGCGCTCTTGGCCAGTATGTCCGTCAACGTGTCGAGATGGGGCAAAGGGTCTGCCTCCGCCTGGGCAAATCCCGACCGCTCCGCAACCTCTTCCTCTTCGGTGACCGAAGGCCGCGGTTCATCGGTCTTCAACACGTGGCGCTTCAAACCGGGAATATGGATATCCTGGAAATACGTCTTCCAGTGGATCCCGGACACGTCGCCATTGAACAGCCGCCGGTCTTCGGGATCGAGCCGTTCGTGCAAGTCGATCGTCCGGCCGGTCTCGAAGGTGCATTCCAGGGACGTGTAGGGACTGTAGATCGAAGCGTAGTACAGCATGCGGGAAATCGCCGATTTCAACACGGTTATTCTGCGCTTCAGGTTGTTCAGCGAGGAGAACCTGCTGAAGCGGTTGAACACCCAGAGCGCGGCGTTCAGTGGATACACGTAGCGCAGATTGTACCGGCGCCGGAACCGGGCGAGCGTCGGATAGGTCCACCGCCGGATGGGTATGGGCTCGTTGTTCCGGTTCAGCCGCGGATGCTGTTGAAAGTACTCGTAGGAAAGTTCGAAGGCCTCCTGGAAGCGGATCGGGTTCCGGTCGCCCGTCGATACGTGGTACACGCTGATCCCGCCCTCCCGGGCCGTTCGCTCCATGGCCGCCAGCATGGAGTTTGCCACGATGTCCACCGGAATGATGTCCACGATCATGTCCCGGTCGCCGGGGAAATCCGGCAGGCGGCCCTTGCTCACCGCGTCGATCAGCGGATCGGCCACCTTGAGTCCTTCGATCCATCCCGGTTCCGGTTCGACGAGGCTGCTTTCCACGATGGACGGACGGATGATGACCGTGGGGAGATCGCCCCGGTGCTTGACGATGAGCTGTTCGCCCATGGCCTTCGTCAGGGTATAGCTGTCGTGCCATCCCCACCGCTGTCCGCGCCGCATCCCTTCCGCGATCAGCTGTTCCTTGAGCCAGCGCTTGCGGAAGGTCTCCACCTGGGCGTCGAGCCAGCGCTGCGTGGGCCGCGCGTTCTGTTGAAGCGCCGTTTTCCGGAACCGCTTCTGCTGGACCGACGACCGGGACGCGTCGTGGATTTCCTCCGCTTTCGCAAGGATGTCCCTGGTCTCCCGCTCCAGGTCGAAAGGCGCATCGCTGATCCCCATTTCCTGGGCCATGGACCAGTCCGGCCGGGGCGGAACCTCCGGGATGCGTCCCTTGAGCTGGCCGTTGACGTACGCCGTGGATACGTGAACGAGCAAGGCGTCATCGCACGTTCGGGCGAATTCCATCATGCGCCTTGCGCCGAGGGTGTTGAGCTGCAGGGCGGCGTCGATTTCTTCGTCGAAGGTGACGGACGCGGCGCAGGTCAGCACGACGTCGACCTCTTCGGCGAGACGTTGATACAGGTCCGGTTCCAGCCCGATATGGTCCAGGGTCAGATCGCCCTCGACGGCATGGACCTTCTCCGCCATGACTTCCGCGAAACGGCCGCCGTGCATCCCGCGCAACCGGGCGAAGGCGGCGGACTGGAGTATTTCCTCCTCAACGCGCTCCGCCGCCGACAGCGTGGTGCCGTCCTTCTTTCGGCGGGACCGGACGACGAGGTATATGCGGCCGACTTCCGGTGCGCAACGCAGGATCTTCTCCACGACCGCTTTCGCGAGGAATCCCGTGGCGCCGGTGATCAGCAGCGTCTTTCCCCGGAGGTATGTAACGATTTGACTCATCCCGTACCGTCTTTCGATGCGCGTTCCGCAAAAGGACCGGCATCGTGGCGGGTGGCGTATCAGTCGGTCATGCGTCGCCTCAGTCGGTCATGCGTCGCCTCAGTCGGTCATGCGTCGCTTGAACTGATCGACCCAGGGGATGGGCGATGGATCGATGGCGTTCATGACCGCCTGGTAGAAACTGGCGTAGGTGCCGAGCAGGAGCAGGTCGAAAGCCTGTTCCAGGGCCGTGTCTCCCCGTGGCGTGATGACCGGGCAGGCGATCTCCTGTTCCTCGAGCAAGGCGCGGGTGATCTCGTGCCGGCGGCGGTTGCGCGGATCGTAGAGGCCGGACCGGATCAGCACGGCGGCGAGCCCGTCCCGGTTCTCCCGGGGGTGGCCCATCCCTTCGAGCAGATGGTGATTGAGCTCGGGGATGGCAAACCACGCGGCCATGTTCTTTGCGTTCTCGTTCCACTGGTTGGCCATGATGTGGGCGTTTCCGGTGAGATGCTCGGATGCCATGATCATGACCGATTTGCCCCGCGTCGCCTTCGCCAGCCCGAAGGCGGGGTTCTCTTCTCCCGGTTCCGCGTAACGCCGATTCGTCTCGCGAAGCAACATGACGGTGCGGTGAATCTCCGTCGCGGCGAGGTCCAGGAAGCCCAGTTGCCGGAGTATCCCCAGGAGGTACGTCACCGCGTAGCCCAGGCCGATCCGAGGCTGGCCGCAGGTATTCAGTTCGCTGCCGAACACGACAGACGGCAAGCCCAGTCTTTCGGCGAGCGCCGCCAGTTCGCCTCCCGTGGTCAGCGCGATCATGGGAACGCCCCGGGACGCCCCTTGCTCCGCGACGGCCAGCACCTCTTCCGTGCCCCCTGAATAGCTGGACAGCACGATGAGCGTCCGCTCGCCGATCCACGCGGGCGCCGCGTAATCGGAAACCACGGTCACCGGCACGGACAGCCTGTCGCGGAAGACGTCCTGAATCAGATGGGCGCCCAGGGCCGATCCGCCCATCCCGGCAACCACGACGTGATCCACATCTCGGCAGGCATCGGGAAAGTCGCGCCCTGCCATTTCCGTCCAGGCCGCTTCCACCTGGTCGGGTATGGAACCGATGGATCCGTGCATATCGGACCGGTCCAGCCGTTCCATCTTCATTTCCACGGCTTTCGCCTCGAGGATGTCGTTCGACTGTCCGGAACGGCTCATCGGGTGGCCTGCCTGGATCCGGAAGAGGTGGAATTGCCCGGGACGGCCCCGATTTCCTTCAGATAGGCCACGCTTTCCTCGAACTGGCGCTTTTCGTACGCCTTCAGGACCTCGACCGGTTCGTCCTTCTCCTTCGGCGTGCGCCAGTCTTCCCCGGCGGGCCGGACGTGGGATCCGTACAGCCGCAGGAACGGCAGCATGTCCCTGATGTCCCGGTCCGGGTATTCCGCCCAGTAGTCGTCCATGAGCATGCGCACGTGCCGGGCGTAGATGGCGCCCAGTTCGATGGTCTTCGTGATCCCGCCGGACCGGCCGGGCGATGCGGGCGGTCCGGGCCCGCCGGGCCGGTCATCTCCATCCAGCTGACCCGGGCGGTCCGGCGATCCGGGCGGTCCGGGCGATCCGGGCGGTCCGGGCCGGCCGGACCGGTTATGATATTCGTCGATCAGGGTGAGCAGCCCGGGGTAATCGACCACGCCGGCTCCCAGCGGGCACCGCGCGATGCGGTATCCCTCTTCGGAAGGGTGGATCGTGTAATCCTTCAGGTGGACGTGGCGGAGGAAGGGCAGCAGCCGCTCCGTGTACCCGAAGGGTTCTTCACAGACCGCCAGCACGTTGCCCACGTCGAGCGTTATGCCGATGTACGCGCTGTCCAGTTCCTCGCACAGCCAGCGCATGTCGCGGGACGTGGCGTCGGAGTGGTTCTCCACCGCGATGACGACCCCGTGCTCCTCCGCCAGCGGCAACGCCTCGCGCAGAATGTCCCTGCACGCTTCGAGATGGGCGTGCCACCGGCCCGACAACGGACGCCGGTCGCCGCCGAGCACGCCGCTCATGACGACCCGCAGCGTCGAGGCCCCGAGGCCGGCGGCCGCGGGGATGAGACGCTCGAGCATCTCCCGCTCCACCTGGCCGCCGTCGGCGACGACGAACAGTCCGCTTCCCTCCGCGCGGACGCGCGCCTCCTCCAGCGTGGACGGCGCCAGGTCGCGCAGGCAGTCGTCCGGGGGGAACTCCACGCCGGCCAGTCCGTGATGGACGGCCATGTCCATGAGTTCGAAGGCATCATGGCCGGTATTGAATGAATAGGCGCAAACTCCTACTGGCATAAGTTCTCCCTGTCTATACTCCGTCGGTTGCTGGCGCCGAGGCCGTCGGCACCCGGGCCGTGCGGGCAGGTCGCGGGCGGCCCCGGGAAGGCCCCGGGAAGGGCCGATCGATTCCCCGACCTATTCTCTCGGCTGTTGTCCCTGGACCGCGTAGCCGCCGTCGCAACGGATATCCGTCGCCGTGATATCGCTGGATTCGTCACTCGCGAGGAACACGAACACGTTGGCGACCTCCTCGATGGTGGCGATCCGTCCGATAGGATGCTGCCGGTCGAAGGCCCGAAGCGCGGCTTCCGGGTCCTCCGCGTTCTCCTTCACGAAGTTGTGCAGCATGGGCGAATCCACCGTGCCCGGCGAAACGGTGTTTACCCGGATCCCGTCCGCGGCGAGTTCCATGGCCTGTCCCCGGGCCAGCGCGATCAATCCGCCCTTCGTCGCCCCGTAGATCGCCACGCCCGGGTGTCCGTTGTGGCCCGTGACGCTCGCCATGTGAATGATCGATCCACCGCCGGCAGCCCGCATGTGCGGGATACAGTATTTGCTGAATACGGCCGGCGCCAGCAGGTTGACGGAGAGGATGCGGGACATCTCCGCTTCGTCCTGTTCTTCGACGGGGCACACGGGCATGATGGCGGCGTTGTTTACCAGGACGTCGATCCGCCCGAACCGGGAAGCCGCCTTCTCCACGAAGTCCCTGACCCCGCCGTGGCCGGTGATGTCCAGGGATTCCGCCAGGACGGGCCTTCCCGCCTCGGCAACCAGGCGGCCGGTCTCCGCCACGGTGCCGGCGTTGACGTCGCAAACCGCCACCGATGCCCCTTCACGGGCAAGCGCCAGCGCGATCCCGCGGCCTATCCCGTCCCCGGCGCCCGTCACGATGGCCGCCTTGCCTGCTAACCGCATCCCGACTCCCTCGTGCTGTTTCCGCATCCCGATTCCCACGTGCTGCTTCCGCCTGCCGATTGATCATATTGTACAATTGTACTATAGGTATGCATATTATCTACCCCTCGGCTCACCGTCAGTTCATTCGCCCGCGGCTCAACTCGCTCACCGCCGCGCGAACGTGGCTCTTCCTCCTCGCCGCCAATCGCCCGCGGCTCAACCACCTCAACGCCCCTCGGCCGTGGCTCATCCCTTTCGCCTTTTCAGCAGTTGCCCCAGCCAGTGCGACATGGGCGCCGGCGCTGGATCGCATACTTCCGCCATCCGGCCCGGCAGGGGCTGGCCGATGACGGCTTCCACGTCGCCGCGGCGCGCCGATACGATCTCCGGATGCATATCGGCCACGTTATGCCGCTCCTCAGGATCCCTTTCCAGGTCGAACAACTCGTCGCCTGCCTCGTCCTCGTAGCCCACCGCCGTGCAGAAGTTCCACCGGTCGTCCCGGACACTCGCTTTGCCCACGGCGTTGCCCGTGACGAAAGACGCCCATCCGGTCACGATGCGGTCCCGGATGGCGGTCCGCTCGCCCGTGACCAGCGGCCACAGGTCCGCCCCGTCCGTCCAGTCCGCCCGTACTCCGAGCCGTCCGAGCAACGTGGGCATGAGATCGTGGTTCTGCACGAAAGCGTCCACGTCCAGGTCCGTCGGTCCGCCCGGCACGCGCATCAGGAGATTGAGCTGCGTATTGAAGGGATGCAGTTCGTTCGGTCCCTTGCCGAAACTTCCCTGGTCCAGCATCTGGGTCCCGTGGTCCGACAGGATCACGATCATCGTATCGTCGAGGAGGCCCAGGTCGGCCACTGTGTTCAGCAGCCTGCCCACATATTCGTCCACCAGGGTGACTTCGCCGAGATAAAGTGCCTCGATGCGCCGCAGTTCCGCTTCCGATGGACGGCCCGACCCGCCTGGGCTGCCTGCCGCACCGGTACCACCTGCCGCGCCTGCCCCGCCTGGTCCGCCTGGCCCGCCTGGACCTCCCCCACCGTACGCGGGGCCGGGCACGATGAAATCCAGGCCGTCGTATTCAAAGTACCGGTCGGCGTATTCCGCCGGCGGGTCCCAGGGCTCGTGGGGATCGAAACTGTCGACCCACAGGAAGAAGGGGCCGGCCGTGTGGTTGTCGGCAAGCCACTCGCCGGCCGCGTTGAACACCCGGGCGCACTGGTAGTCGTCTTTGTCCCTCCTGTGGCGCTGGTTGAGCAGGTAGTTGACCAGCCCCGCATGCCGGGACATGTCCACAGGCTGCCGCACGTGCCGGGCGAGTTGCGCCTCGACCAGCCTCGGATCGCCGCTCCTCCAGTTGTCCGATTCCTGCCCGCGCACGAAATCCAGGTGGGCGAATCCCCGGGAGAAGTTCATGGTGGGCTTGAACATGTGGTACGTGTCGGCGATCAGGGCCGTCAGGTACCCGCGCTCGAGCAGCACCTCCGCGATCGTGTCCTGTTCCGGCGGGATCTTGTGCCAGCCGGGCGCATGGTGCCAGTGTCCGCGCCGGTCGAAATTGTACCGCCAGGGGAAGCTCCTCATCCCGGTAAACAACGCCCGGCGCACCTGTAGCGTGGGCTGTCCCTCGCCGAAAGCGCGGTTGAACCGGATGCAGCTGCTGTGGAAGGCGTCGAGATTGGGCGTGTGCGCGTGACTGTACTTCCTGCCCGGGCCGATGATGTCGGCGCGAAAAGTGTCCAGGCAGACGCAGATGACGTTCACACAAGGCTCCGCTGGGTGACGGGATGATTACGTTGAGATGATCTCTGCCAGGCTTTGGAATAAAGGTGGAACTTAAGGAGGGAAGGCCGTTACGTCAACGGATTTGCGGGGCGGAGCGGATGGGGATGCAGACCGTGAAATTCGTTTCTGTATGGGCAAACGACAGATCGGTCTCTGAATTCCCGGCTGGGTGTGTTTCGACTCCTGCGAGCGGACTTTTCTGATACCGCCCCGATGGACCGCAACAGCCAGGGCATTGGACAATGTAACTTGAAACGCCGTTCCGTTCCGCTATAATGTGATATGAAACGCAGAGGGAGAAACCCGAATGCCGCGACAAAACGAAGCCGAATACGACGCCATCGCAGGAGCCTACAAAGACTCCAAGCATCTGTCCTTTCGCAAGTGCATCGAGGAATACACCCTCTTCGAAACGCTCGGGGACATCAGCGGGGTGAAGGCCCTCGACCTGGCCTGCGGCGATGGGTTCTACACGCGCAAGTTGAAACTGGCCGGCGCCCGGGAGGTGATCGGCGTCGACGTTTCGGCGGAGATGATACGGCTGGCGGAGGCCGAGGAAAGCGCGCGGCCCACGGGATGCCGGTACCTGGTCCGGGACGCGGCGGATCTGGTTTCGGACGAGCCCGTCGATCTCGTCGTGGCCATGTACCTGTTGAACTACGCCCGCGACGCGAACGAACTCCTCCGCTTCGTCCGGGCGGCCCACGGCGCGCTCAAACCGGGCGGGCGGTTCGTGGGTTTCAACGACAACGTGCTGAACGCGCCCGGCGGCACGGTCTCATACGCCCGGTACGGATTCGAAAAGGAGTACGCCGCGACGCCTTCCGATAGCACGCCAGCCGACGACACGCCGGCCGACAGGACGCCTTCCGACGACACACCGTCCGACGACACACCGTCCGACGGCGACCCGATCGTCTACCGGTTCACGAACGAGGACGGCACGCGGTTCGAGTTCAGCAATTACTATCTCTCGCCGGGAATCTACCACCGGGCCTTCGAAGAAGCCGGCTTCAGCGGATTTCACTGGATCGACCCGCGGTTGCATCCATCCGAGCAGGACGACGGGTTCTGGGACGAATTCATGGCCGCTCCGCCGGTGATCGGATTCGCGGCCGTCAGGGCGTGACCGGCGCTCCTACTCCGCTCCCTCACGCATCTCATCCGCCGCCTTGCAGTTGCGGATCCAGATCTGGTCCTGCGTGGGTTCGTAGCCCTTCCAGGCGTAGGGGTCGGTGCCGGAAACCGGAACGATTACGCGCCGGTCGGCCGTGGCGGGACGCTCGCCCTCTTCGATACCCCAGGGCAGGAGGCTCCACGCGTTGCAGTAGTGGTTGACCAGCACACGGCGGGTCTGACCGCTGCGGTTCTTGTAGGACCGGTGCAGGAGATAGCCGTTGAAGAAGACCAGCGCGCCGGCGCGGACCTCGACCGGCACTTCCACGGACTCGTCGAAACCGTGGCTCTCCGGCGCGAAATCGAACTCGTCCGGGTTCTCGTGTGCGCGCTGGGGATAGAGGTAGCCGTTGCGGTGGGAACCGGGTATGACGTACAGGCAGCCGTTCTCGATCGTCGCGTCGTCCACGGCGATCCACGCGCCGATCAGGGAACGGTCCCGCGTGGGGATGAAGATCTCGTCCTGGTGCCAGGCCTGGCCCTGGAACCGGGGCGGCTTGATGAAGTACATGGACTGCATGCACTTGACGCTCCCGTCCCAGTAGGGCAGGTGGGCCGCGGTGATCTGGCTCAGCACCCCGCAGATCTTCGGATGGCGCACGTATTTCTCGATCACCTCGCTGACGAAGTGGGGCTGATGGATGCACAGGATGCGCTGCAGCACGTCGTCGTCGGTGTCGTCCGGCCCGGGCGGAACGAGCCCCCGGCAGGGATACTTCCCCCTGGCGACGTCGACCAGGTCGTCCTTCAACTCCTGCAACTCGTCCCCGGTCATCAGGTCGGGCACGACGAGATAGCCGTTGTCCACGTAGAACTGGATCTGCTCTTCATCCACGATCGCGGGGACCTCGATCGCGGGTTCGGTCTGCTGGGATAGGTCGGTCATTGATGGCCTCGGCACCTGGTCTGCACAGGGCTTGTAAAAGGGTCGGGGTGATTGTTTCGATGGAAGACTTCTATGTGAAGGCTTCTATGTATGGTCTCTGCTGGTGATTTCTATGGATGATTTCGCGTTGTGCTAACGGATATTTTACAGGAAACGCGGGGGAATTGTCAACCGCCCATTGCCCCGCCGGGATAATTGCTGTTTTCGTCCATGCATTCTTGTATATTATGACATTCCTGATGTATTTTATGGTACCGCGAGGCGATCCGGCGCGGCACCGCTCAAATCCGATACGACGAAGCATGTGACAGACACGCGCCTACAGCGAGGGGGATACTGTGCTGAGACCTGGAAACGGCACGCCGGGAGACGTGACCGACTATTGCTACACCCGCATGGAATACGACCTGTCCGCCGGCCGCCGGGTACGGAGCGAAGACCTTCCGGTCCTGGACGACATGGACTTCCTGGGAGGCATCGGCCGGTCGTTTAAGATCCTCTCGGGCCATGACGTGAGCGATCCCTTCGCGCCGGACGCCCCGCTGGTCATCAATACGGGCTGTTTCACCGGCACACAGTTCATGACCGGGCTGCGGGCGTATTTCTCGGGTTTCTCTCCGTTGAAGCGCACCCGGGCCGGGATGCCCATGCCCGTCTGGTCGGCCATGAGCGGGAGTTTCGGACGCAAGTTCTCCTATACCGGCATCGGCGATCTCATACTCACCGGCCGCGCCGCCGCGCCAAGCTTCCTGGTCATCAGGCAGACCGATGACGGCCCCGATATCTCCCTCGTCGAAGCCCCCGGCCACCTGGTCGGCGCGCGGGTGCGGGACAAGATGGTCTACCTGGACGAGCGCTACAACGAAGGCGACAGGGAATACAATGCCCATTTCGCCGTCATCGGACCGGCCGGCGAGAACTGGAAGACGGTCTGGTACGCGGCCGTGGTGGGGTCCACGCAGGAACAGCTGATGAGCGGGGAAGACAAGTGGCGGTTCGCGGGCCGGCTCGGCATGGGATCGGTGCTCGGATCCAAGAACGTCATCGGCATCGTGGCCAGGGCGGAGACGGACTATTACCGAAAGGGCGACGACCGGCTCAAGGTCATCAACAACGAGATCGGACGGGGCGAGCAGAGCCGGGGGTACCGCCATCCGCACAACCGGAACGGGCTGGGCGGCACGGGCAAGAACAGCAAGATACTCGATGGGTTCGGCGTGCTGCCCTACAGGAACTTCGAGCCGCCCGGCGAGAACGTGGCCGTCCCGGTGCACCTGGAGACCATGCGGGAATCGGATGATTTCATCGTCATCGACAAGAGCTGCTTCGGCTGCCAGATCACCTGCCACCAGGACTTCTACGACGTCCCGGAGGGCGGCAAGGACCCCGACTGGCGCAAGGCCCGGAGGAACCATGGCGAATACCTGGGCCGGTTCGAGTTCGAGCCCATGGAACTGTCCGGCGCCAACCTCGGCATCCTGGACCCCCATGACAACCTGGAACTCGCCCGGCTGGACGACGACCTGGGGTTCGACACCATTTCGGCCAACGTCGTGATCTCCTTCCTGATGGACTACAATAGCCGCGGCAACGGCACCGTCGCGGGCGGCGTCACCTTCGGGGACGCGGAAGGGACGCGCCGGCTGAAGGAAGACATCGCCTATGGGCGGGAACCCCTCTTCGGCAAGGGCGTCCGGGTGATCGCCGAAGAGATCGGCGGCGAGGCGTTCGCCATGCACGCCAAGGGGGTCGAGTTCTCCGCCTACCTGGGACAGACCAATCCGGGCTACCCCTTCGCCGTGGCCGGGGGCCACATGTCCATGCGTACCTTCCTCCTGTACGTGATGGATCCGGATTGCAAACCCGATTCGGCGGACTACTGGGTCCACAACATCACCGAGGAAGGCTGGAAGATGGTCAACAAGGACCTGCACGGAGGATGTCTGTTCACCATGGCCCCACCGGACCAGGTCAGCGAGGGCATAGAGTCCGTTTTCGGTGTGCCCTTTTCGGCCGAGCGGGTGCTGGACGCCACCTACCGGGCCCACATCATGGGGTTTGCCCTCGAGCAGAAGCAGGGGATCACGGAAGCCGAATACGATCTGCCCTCCGACATCTTCGTGGGCCAGCCCAAGGGCGACTTGCCCGGCGTGCGTTTCCTGACCCGGGAGATGTTCGAAGAGGTTCGGTCCAGGGTGCTCGACCGGCTGCACCGGGACGTGGAAGCGCTCGGCTACGGTGGCCACGCGGCCCCGGCATCCGTCTAGACGGTCCGGGCGGTCCGGGCAGGCGGGGCCCGGCGGACGGCGCGCATGAACGCCGAGCAGACACGGGGAGCGGCGCGCGCAGGCTTACGCCAGGCGGGGCCCGGGAAGCGGCGCGCATGAACGCCGAACGGACACGGGAAGCGACGCGCGCAGGCTTACGCCGGGCGGACCCGGGGAGCGGCGCGCGCAGGCTGCCTACAGGCCCTTCCGCAGGGACCGCAGGAACCGCTCCATGCCGTTGACGGCGTAATCGAGGACGTTGGCGTTGTCCGGCAGGCTCTGGTACCAGTCGCGCACTACGGTTTCAGCCGGTTTCCCCGCGAAATTGTACCCCCGGTCCGTCTCCCCCCGCTTATCCGGCTCCCATATCCACAGGTACAGGCCGGCGAACCGTTCCTCCCCTTCCCAGGCCAGACGAAGCGCCTCGTAGCATCTCCGCTGGGCCTCCACGTCGAGGGGTCCGTCCGACACGTAGTTCCACGGATGGCCGGCGACCCCGGCCTGGCTCATGTAACCGATTTCCGTGAACAGAAGGGGCTTGTCCCACCGGGCCCGCCACCGCAACAGGTCCGCCTTGACCGGACCCCACGCGGAGACCAGTTGTTCCACCGTGGGATCTTTGGAGTCCGACAGTTCGTAGTAAGCGGATATCCCCACGTAGTCGAGGTCGTCCCAGAAGGCGACCTGGTCGTACCGGTCCCAGTTCGCGGAATAGGTGAGCTGTCCCGGGTAGATCCCGCGCACCTCGGCGATGAGCTCCCTCCAGTGCCCGGTGAACCCTTCGGCCGATACGAGTTCCGTACCCACGCTCAGGTACTCGACGTCCATTTCCGCGGCCATCCGGGCGTATTGCCGGACCATGCCGCGGTAGCTCTCGAACCATGCTTCCCAGTCGCGCGGGGCGATGGTTCCGCGCCATTCCTTGTTCCGGGGGCGGTCCAGGTTGACGATGGGCGTCAGCAGGACCTTCAGTCCCATCCGGTGGGCGTAATCGATGACTTCCCGGACCACGCGGTCGTGCTGCTCCCGGGTGGCGCCGTCAGACGGGCGGGAGAAATGGGTGACGGAATGCACGGAATCCTGCAGGATGAATACGGGGACGGAAAGGTGGGACGCGCCCAGGGCCGCGATATCTTCCAGGGAGGACTGGTAGTAGGACATCCCCTCCGACGCCTTGAACACCCCCAGGGCGACGCCCTTCTGCATCACGGGGCGTATGGCGGTGCGCCCCGACCACAGAATGGTCAGGTCGAACAGCAGCAGGCTGATCGCGAGCAGCAGGCCCAGTAAGGGGAGGACGAGGCGGCGCATGTTACCTGCGCGGAGGAGCCTTCCGCCTGCGCCGGCCAAACTCGGCGGGAGGAGGCGGCGCCTCCCTCAGCACGTCGATGAACTCGGAGGGCACGCCCGTCGTCAGGATGACCGGCGAGCGATCGTAGAAGTTCACGCCGGCCTCGGTGGCCTGCCGCGCCTTGATTCGGAAGACGACCGGCGTATCCGTCTGGTTCCTGGCTACCTGCGCCGCGATATCTTCCGAAAGGGACAGGTGGACGTACTGCCGGTCGCTCGGCGTCAGGCCGCCATTGGTTATGACCGAAGCCCGGGCAGGTACCGTGGCGTAGTAGAGAAACTCGGGCGGGTCCGCGGGCGGCAGCCCCAGGTCGATGGGGAAACTGTGTCCGTAGCGCGCACGGATGCGGTCCTCTTCCACCTCGAACCTTCTCTTCTCGGCGCCGTCGGCGATCTCGAGGATTTCATCCCTCGCCAGGTCATCGAACTTCTCCTGGATGGCTTCGACGATCCCGTCGATCGGGGCGAATCCCCTTTCGTCGAGGGTTATGGAGAATCTGTCGGGTTTGTGGCGGAGTATCAGGGAGAGGAGCTTGGAGAGTCTTTCGCGTCTTCTTGGATCCATTGAAGTGGTCTTTCCTGTGCCTGGCCTGTACGATGAATTGGATCAAACGGCGGATTCGGAACCTACCGAGTATACGGAGGGCCATCGGAACTGTCAAGGTCAATCCCGCCGGCCGCGCGGGGGACTGCGCCAACGCGCCGGGCGCGGTCCCGCGGACGCACTCCCGCGGTCGCCGGACGGGACTTCAGTTCATTTCCATGCCGCCGTCGACGTTGATCGCCTGGCCGGTGATCAGCGTGTTTTCGTCCGAGGCGATGAAGACCGCCGCCGCGGCGATCTCCTCGGGTTCCGAGACCCGTTTGAGGGGTATTTTCTCCACGAGCCGGGCGCGGGCCGTTCCCCGCTCGTAGCCGAACAGGCGGGCGCGGTCCTCGTCGATGTGGTCCCACATGGGCGTGGCCACGACGCCCGGACACAAGGCGTTGACCAGGATCCCGTGATCCGCGAGGGCCAGGGCCGCGGACTGCGTGATGCTGATGACGCCCATCTTGCTGGCGGCGTAGGCGCTCGAATCGGCCCGGCCGTGCCTGCCCGAGATGGAGGACATGTTGATGATGCGGCCGCCGCCGCCCTGCCGGATCATCTGGCGGGCTCCCGCCTGCATGCAAAAAAAGGTCCCTTTCAGATTGAGATCGATGACCTGGTCCCATTCCGCTTCCGTCAGATCGAGGTAGGGCTTGATTTCCACCCGTCCCGCGTTGTTGACCAGGATATCCAGCCTGCCCAGCCTGGATACGGCTTCCTCGATCATCGGTTCGATCCGGTCGACCCGGACCAGGTCGGCCGTCATCGCCGCGGCGGTGCCTCCGCCGTCGCGGATCATTCCCGCCGTGGTTTCCGCGCCGTCGCGGTCGATGTCCACGGCCGCCACGTGGGCCCCTTCCCGCGCGAGCCGCAGCGCGATGGCCTGGCCGATGCCGCGACCCGCTCCGGTGACGACCGCCCGCTTGCCGGCCAACCGGCCCGCTTCGCTCATTGTGGTCTCCTTGGTCTGTTGCTTGCGCGGTTCGCCCCGCGACCCGGACGGACTTACCCCGCGACCTGTACGGACTTACCCCGCGACCCGGACGGACTTACCCCGCGACCTGTACGGGTCTGCCTTCTTCTACCGAACGGTAGGCCGCCTCGCTCACCTGGGACACGGCGAGCGCGAAGTGCGGGAGTTCATATCCCTTCCCGCCGTTTCGAATCATGCGAAAGAAGGCCGCGTCCGGCGTGTCTTCCCGGATCCGGTCCGGGATCTCCAGCGGCTTGTCGTTCAGCAGGACCGACCTGACCTGCCACTGGTGAAGGTGGAAGACCAGGCTTCCCTCGCTGCCGTGGATCGCGATGCGCTCGTCGTGGCGGGACGCGTTGCCGAAGGTGTTCAACGTGCCGTACGCACCGCCGGCGAACCGCACGGCCACCACCATGTTGACGTCCACGTCCTTATCCACGTTATCCAGAAAGGCGCTCACCTCGAGGGGCTTGAGGTCCGTGATCCACAGCGTGGACGCCACCAGGTGACTGCCCGTGTCCAGAAACATGCCCCCGCCGGACAGGGCCGGGTCGAGCCGCCAGCCGCTGGTCCCGCCCCAGTTCTGCGTGACGTAGGCGACGACGCCGCGCACCTCGCCGATGGCGCCTTTCCGGATCAATTCCCGGGCGTAGACGTGAGGCGCCATGAAATTGCGCTGGTAGCTGACCAGGAGTATCCGACTTGTTTCCTCCGCTTTCCTGATCAGCGCGCGCGTATCCCGGGACGAGATGGTGAGCGGCTTCTCGACGAGGGCGTGCAGATCACGTTCCAGGGCGTATTCGACCTGCTCGTAGTGCATGGCGTGGGGCGAACTGACCATCACCGCGTCGAGCTCCCGATCCTGAATCATGTCCCGGTAGTCGGTGTAGCAGGGGACCTTTTCTCCCCATTTCTCCATCAACGCCGCGGCAGCCGCTTCCGATGTATCCGCGACGGCGGCGAGGTCCACCCCGCCGTCGGCCTGGATGCGCGGCACGTGGGCGCCCCGCATGTTGCCTCCGCAACCGATCAGGGCGATGCTCAAACGCTTTTCGGGCATAATGTAACTCGAAATGGCCTGGATTAAGATGCATGAAACGGACTACGGGCGGACGCCCTAAGGCGCCTGGTCCCGAACCGCCTGGATCCTGGCCTTCTTTTCCTCTTCGAGGCGTTCTCTTTCCTGGACCAGTTTCTCCCGGAGGGCGTATACCTGTTCCTGGAACTCGGGACCCGTCGCCTGCGCGGCGAGCGCCTTGATTTTCGATTCGATCATGATTTCCTGTTCCGCGATCTTGGCCTGGTATTCCTTTTCCAGGTCGCCGATCGCCGCCCGCTGCCCGTCAGTCAGCCCGCCTCCCTGCCGGGCGCCGGCGGTCTTCTCCATGGCGATTTCCAATGCGCTCTTCATGATGCCTCCGTGATGAATGCCGCCGCTCAGTTCGCTCCGACCAGGCGGCGGATACGCCTGCCCGTGTGTTCAATGTATCCATCCAGCACCAGGTGGCTGGCGTAGGCGGATACCGACACGACGTAGCAGACAATCGGAAAGGACTCCACAGACCCTTTCAGATACATGGGGACCAGCAGGAACAGCGCGGGCACCAGCAACATGGCCAGCCAGGTGTGGGTCCACCCCCTGTGCTTGCCGAGCAGCGGGAGCATGGCGCCGAGACCCAGCAGCGCCGCCGTCCGGTAGTCCCCGATCAAGATAAACCAGATATCCAGCAGAATCAACAGGCGGTAGAACAACCGCTGCGATTTGCTTTCGGTATCCACGTCCGGGAAACAGGCCGACAACAAACCGATCGCAAGCAGCAACAGCACCCTGGGCCAGACCTCCACGGTCCGGTAGGGATCGAGAAGCTCCATCCACCACAGTCCGGCGGCGCAGAGCGTCATGGAGACGAGCGTGGCCACGAAACCGCCCCAGACATGTCCTCGAAAGTCTGCCATGGGATGTACTCAGCCGGTCCCTGGACCCGCCGCCGCGTCCTCGAAATTTTTCAGCGTCACCAGCAAACGGGCAAGCGGGAGACCGATCACATTGTAGAAACAGCCCTCGACCCGGGTGATCAGGCCGGCGCCCCGCGCGTGGGCGCCGTAGGATCCCGCCTTGTCCAGGGGTTCGCCGGTGTCCACGTAGGCCCGGATCTCCCGGGCGGTGCATTCCCGCATGTGGACGGTCGTCCATTCGTGCGCCGTCACGGAGCGTTCCGTGCCGGGCTCCAGCAGGGCGAATCCCGTCAGGACCCGGTGGGTGTGGCCGGCCAGTCTGCCCAGCATGCTGAACGCGTCGTCCGCGTCCACCGGTTTGCCGAGCACCGCTCCTTCAAACAGGACCACCGTGTCGGCGCCGAGCACCAGGCGGCCGCGGTCGTCGATCCCGCGGTCGTCGATCCCGCGGGCCACGCTACGGGCCTTCTCCAGGGCGAGGCGTTCCACCGTACCGGGAGGATCATCGTCAAAGGAAAACCGGGATTCGTCGACATCCGGCGGCACCGCTTCGAAGGGCAGCCCGATCTGCCGCAGCAGGTCTGACCGGCGGGGCGAGGAAGAGGCCAGGATGATTTCCTTCATCGGCGCGACTCGACGGTTAAGGTCACGGGGCCGTCGTTGACCAGCGACACCTCCATGTACGCGCCGAAACGGCCCGTGGCGACCCGTATGCCATGTTCCCCGAGGCGCTCGACCGCCAGCTCGTAAAGGGGTTCGGCGTGCTCCGGCGGCGCGGCGCCGTCGAAGCTGGGCCTGCGGCCTTTGCGGGTATCCCCGAACAGGGTGAACTGGGAAACCGCCAGTACCTCGCCCCCCGTGTCCAGCAGGGAGCGGTTCATCTTTCCCCGGTCGTCGCCGAAGATCCGGAGCCCGACGCACTTGCTCACGACGTACTCCACGTCCTCCGGCCCGTCATCCTTCGCAATGCCGAGGAGCAGGACGAGTCCGGGACCGATCGCGCCGGATACCTTGCCGTCGATGCTTACCGATGCGCTCGAGACGCGTTGCAGTACGACTCTCATAGAATCTGGTCCCGGATAGCTTGAGTCCAACAAAAACTCGCTTGGCGACTAAAGTGCGAGATCAGAACGCCGGGCGCGGATTGCCTTTGGAGGACGAGGCCGGATATAGAACCCGTTCTCTCTTGTCCATGAATATGTGTCAAAAACCCCAGGGTTCTCTTCTCTCACGATTCTACATGGTAGTCGCCCGCGTTCTCGCTGTCAAACCGGATACGGCCTCGAGCTTCATCCGCTAGATCGCGATCCGTTTCCAGCGGCCTCTCCGGAACAGGAAGTAGGCGATCACCAGGCGGATGCCCCAGTCCAGCGCCGTGCCGTACCATACCCCCGGCAATCCCCATCCCAGCTCAATCACCAGCACGTAGATCATGCCGATCCGCAGGAAGATCGCGCCGAAGATGCTGATCAGCATTGGACTCACGGTGTCGCCGGCTCCCCTCATGGCGCCGGTGTAGATCATCAGCAGGGCCGACGTGGGCAGTTCGAGGGCGGCGATGCGCACGCAGAGCGCGGCCAGGCCATACACTTCCGGCGACGGGCTGTAGATACCGACGAGCAGGCCGGGCACGGCGACGAAGACGAGGCCCAGTGCGGTCATGGCGAGCAGGCCGATACGGGCGGCTTTCTTGACGGCCAGCTCGGCGATTTCGGGGCGTTCGGCGCCGAGACTCTGTCCGACCACGGTGGCCACGGCCATGGAAAGCCCGAAAACGGGCATGAAGGAGACCATCTCCACCCGTATGGTCATGAAATGGGCGGTCAGGGCCGTGGTGCCCAGGCTGGTCACGATCCACATGAACGAGAAATAGGCGCTCTGCATGACCATCTGTTCCCCGAGGTTCGGCACGGCGATACGTATGATGGTCCGCAGGTACTCCGGCCTGATCCGTCCCAGGTCGCTGCCCTGCAGCCGAAAACTCGCGTGGCGGCGAAACAGCCTGAAGACCAGCAACGCAGCGCCCAGCACGTAGGCGGTTCCCGTAGCCAGGGCCGCGCCCGTTATGCCCAGTTCCGGGAAGGGTCCGATTCCGAAGATCAGCACCCAGTCGGCCAGGATGTTGTACACGTTCATGACGCCCGTGATCCACATGGGGGTCTTGGTGTCGCCGGCGGCGCGCAGGATCCCGCTGGCGGTGTAGATGAACAGGCGCAGCACGCTGAATGCGAATACGATGGGCATGTACTCCTGGGCTCGTGCGACGACGTCCGGTTCGGTGCCCAGGAAAACCATGAGGTCCTCGCCGAACATGAGCCCCAGCGACGCCACCAGCAACCCGATCGAAGTGCCCAGGAAGATCCCCTGGCCGGCGGCCTCGGCGGCGGACCTGCGGTCGTTGCGGCCCAGGTTCCTCGCCACGACGGCTCCCGTGGCCACGCCGATCCCGTAGAACACGAAAACCACGGTAAAGAGGATCATGGAGCTCTGGCCGACGGCGGCGAAAGCCTGCGTGCCCAGGGAGCCGATGAAGATGCTGTCGACGATATACACCGACGTGTGCATCAGGTTCTCGAGAATGGCCGGCCACGCCAGGGTGAGGATGGTACGGTTGAGGCGTTGTCTGGAGAGGTCGAGCATGGGGCGTCCAGGCGTCCGGAGGACCGGAGGATTCGTGGGACGGTCAGTGTAAAACCCGAAAAATCAGTCACTTACCGGGAAGTGAAATCTCACCATGTTAGTCGTCCCGCACCCCGGATGTCAAGATCATATGCGACTTGCGGACGCATGAAATCCATTGCATGACACAATTTGATTCGTACAACAGTTTGAACGCTCTAATGATCTTGACGTGTACCGCATCATCGGCCATAATGACAGGAAACCGCCCGGACAGGGCTGTACTGTTCGGACCGGACGGCTTGTCCTGATCAACTGGAATCCGCCTGAGCGACTTTAAACAGCATCCTCCCGGCCTAATCATGGAATCTGAAATCCGAGACCCGGGTCTCGCCGAGTCCGGCGCGGCACGCATGGAATGGGATGCCCGCCAGATGCCGGTACTGTCCGTTATCAAGGAGCGATTCGAGCGAGAACGGCCCTTCGTGAACCAGCGTATCGGTGTGTGCCTGCACATATCGACCAAGACGGCGAATCTGGTCACGGCGATCAAGGCGGGCGGGGCGAAGCCCATCGTATGCGCTTCCAATCCACTGAGCACGCAAGACGACGTGGCCGCCAGCCTGGTCACGCACCACGGGATTCCGGTATTTGCCAAAAGAGGGGAGGACGCGGACACCTTCAGCCGGCATCTGCACAACGTGCTGGATGCCGAACCTGATATCCTCCTGGACGACGGTGCGGACCTGGTTACCGCGGCGCACCGCGACCATCGCGGGCTCCTGGATCGAATCATAGGCGGGACGGAGGAGACGACTACGGGAATAAACCGCCTCCGCGGCATGGTCCGCGAAAATGCGTTGGCCTTTCCGGTTATCGCGGTCAACGAGTCGAAAACCAAGTACCTGTTCGACAACCGGTTCGGCACGGGGCAGAGCGCCCTGGACGGGATCATCCGGGCTACCAATACGTTGATCGCCGGTAAGACCCTCGTGGTTTGCGGCTATGGCTGGTGCGGACGGGGCGTGGCCTCCCGCGCGAAAGGGCTGGGCGCCAGCGTGATCGTCACCGAAGTGGATCCCGTCGCGGCCCTGGAAGCGGCCATGGAAGGATTTCGCGTCCTGCCGATGGCTGAAGCGGCCGTAATCGGCGACCTGTTCATCACCGTGACGGGAAACCGCGGGGTGATCCGGCGAGAACACCTGGAAGCAATGAAGGACGGCGCCGTGCTGGCCAACGCCGGGCACTTCGACGTGGAAATCGATCTTGCAGCGCTGGAAGACCTCGCGTCGAAGCGTCGCATGGTACGAACCAACGTGGAGGAATTCACCCTGCCCGGAACAGGCGGACAGCCCGGACCGCGCCGGCTCTACGTGCTGGGAGAAGGCCGCCTGGTGAATCTGGTCGCCGGCGAGGGACACCCGGCGGCGGTGATGGATCTGTCGTTCGCCAACCAGGCGCTCGCGGCCGAACACCTGGTGAGACACCACGACGACCTGTCGCCGGGTCTGCACACGCTGCCCGACCAGATTGACACGGATATCGCGCAAATGAAGCTGGAAAGCATGGGTATAACCTGCGACAGGATGACTCCGGACCAGGAAGGATATCCGGAGTCCTGGGCGTAATCCCTCGTCAGCGGTTCAGGAAACTTCCGGAAGAACATACCTGGGACGACGTCCGCGAGACACTGGAAGCCATCGAGCGTTTCGGAAACGAGGCGTTATCTGATTAGTTTGAATTGAACAGAATTTCTGAAATAAGATCGGGCGACATCCGCTTGATGTACGCCGACAAACACGGGAGACGCACATAATGGGTTCCTCTATCGCTAAGAGATCGAGAGTATCTATGCTGGTTTTAGGGGTAATGACAGGACTCATCGGTTTGCTATACGAAGCAAAGCCGACACACGCGCAGGATATGCCGATCACGGCCGGCGACGTGGTGGACCGCGAGACGCTCAAGCGCTTCGTCTTGAGTTTCATAGATCATCTGAACACCATAGACACGTTAGACGAAGCCGCCCGGCTCCAGTCCGAATTCAGGGCGGAAGGCAGGTGGCGGAAGCCCGGCGAGGTGTATTTCGTGCTGTTCTTTGATAACGGCATCGTGGCGCTGCACGCCGATGATCCCGAGCAGGACGGTTTGAACGCGAGCGACCTGGAAGACGACAAGGGTGAAAAGGTCGTACAGAAGATCCTCGCGGCAGCAGCGGCGGGGGGAGACTATGTGGAGTACACCTGGGACGATCCGAATGATCCGGCGGACGAGCCCGCCAGGGTGGCCTACACGGTCCAGTTCACCTCCCCGCTGACCGGCCTGAGCTACGCGCTGGTGGCTGGTTTCAATCAGCCTGCGCAAACTGAGGACGTACTGGAACTGCCGGGGCCGCCTGAAGTGTGGGCCAGGGACGTGGTGGACAAGGAATCCCTGAAAGCCTTCGTAAAGGGTGCGGTACGTTGGTCGGAAGAGGCATACGCGCTGGTCGGTTCCGACTTGTCGAAGTTTTTAAAAATCAAGAACATCTTCAGGGAAGAGGGCGGTCCATGGAGGTCCGGCTCCGTCTACATGTTCACCATGACCTCCCAGGGATATGTATTCTTCCACGGCGCCGACGTAACCCTGGAAGGGGCGATCCAGACCCATCTGGAAGACCTGAACGGCGTCAAATTCGTAGAAGAGATCATCAGGGCGGGGCTGCGTGGAGGCGATTTCATCGAGTACTACTACGACGACCCCTCGATCGAGGGCGACGAAGAAACGGGATCGCCCAAGGTGAGTTATGCCGAGGCGTATGAAGTGCCCGCTATCGGTAACTTGCCGGGCGGGACCGTAATCACCGGGGCGGGCTTCTACCGCAGAGCTCCGGAAAACGTGCCGGAGATCACCCTGGCAGTGGATCCTGAATTCGTGACCGAGGGCAGAGGCGGCCAGGAGGTAACGGTCACGGCCACGCTGACCGACGACACGGTGCCGACCGCGACCATCATGGAACTGTCCCTGGAGGGAACGGCCACCACCGACGATTACACCGCCGAAGGGACGCTGGAGATCGTGGTGCCGTCCAATATGACCTCCGCGTCAACGACGCTGACCTTCGACGTAGTGAGTGATGAGATGGAGGACCCCGCAGAGACCATCATCGTCAAGGCCACTTACGAGGAAGAGGATATAGGGTCGGCGACGATCGTGGTCAGGGAGCAGACTGCAGTCACCGCCGGCGAAGTGGTGGACCGGGAAACGCTCGCGACTTTCGTGGAAAGCGCGAAAACCCACATCGAAGGGATATACGAGTCAGGCGACGCGCTTGCGCCGTTCCTCAACAGCACCCGGGAGGAAGGAGACTGGAAACACGGCAACACGTTTCTCATGCTCTTGCTCCTGGACGGAACCGTGTTGTTCCACGCGGGCGACGTTACCGCCAGCGGCAAGAGCCTGTTCGAACTCGAAGACGACACGGGAAAGACTGTGGTGCGGGACCTTATCGAGCAGGGTAGACTGGGCGGCGGCCACGTCGATTACACCTGGGACGATCCGATCGACGAAGAAGACGATCCTGCCAAGGTAGCCTATGCCACCAGTTTCTTCGGTAAAAACTACGGCAACCAGGTCATCCTTGTGGGCGGATTTTACATGGACGTGTCCCGGATCGAACCGCCCGTATACGATGCCTCGCTCATTCCCGAGCCCGAGGTGACGGCGGCGGAAGTCATGGACCGCGAAACGCTCCAGCAGTTCGTCATCGGGGCTATGAGAGGCTACGTAGGCGCATTGCAAGCGCACGGGACCGATCGCTATGCCGACATTTTGAACGTCTTCAGAATCGAAGACGGGCACTGGCGGCACGGATCCATCTATCTGTTTATCCTGAACGACCAGGGTTACGTGATCTTCCATGGGGCAGATCGGACGCGGGAGGCACGGAACCAGTCCCATCTGGAGGACATCAACGGCGTCAAATTCATCCAGGAATTCATCAGGGTAGCCGCGGCGGGGGGAGGGTTTGTCGAATACCAGTTTGACGACCCATCGGTTCCGGGAGACGAGCAAACCGGTACGCCGAAGTTGAGCTATGTGCAGTCTGTCGAGTCCCGCGGCGGCCGGCGGGTAATCTTTGGCGCAGGGATATACTTCAACCCTTCCGACTACGATCGGGAGACCATGCTGGCGGTGGATCCCATCGTGCTCACCGAAGGCGGCGGGCCCCAGACCGTGACGGTGACCGCCACCCAGACCGGAGATACACTGCCGGTAACAACCAGGCTGTCGCTGACCCTGTCCGGTACCGCAACCGGCGATGACTATTCGGTGACCGGAGACATGCACATCCTGATACCCCCCGAGGGTTCGACGGGAACGACGGAGCTGGCCTTCACCGTCGTAGACGACGGGGTGGAGGAACCGGACGGCGAGACGATCGTCGTTTCCGCCAGTTACGTCGAGGAGGAATTGGCAGCCGCCACGATATCCGTCCGGGACAGGACGATCCCTGCGCTGGAGCCCGGAGAGATAACGGCGGCCGGCGTGATGGACCGGGCAACCCTGAGGACTTTCGTCCGGGCGGCGGCTTCCGCCTACAAAGGCGCCATCGACGAAATCGGATTCGACAGGCATGGGGACGTCGTCGAGGCATTCCGGGTCGAAGACGGCATATGGCGGCTGGGTGAAATATACATTTTCTTCCTGCAGACGGATGGCGTGCTGCTTTTTCACGGCGCCACCCCCTCGCGCGAGGACGTAAACATTTTTGACGCCCAGGACCTGAACGGGGTATTTTACGTTCGCGAACTCATACAAGCCGCGCAGGCCGGAGGAGGTTACGTCGAGTACTACTTCGACAACCCCGCCGTAGACGGGGATGAGGAAACGGGCTCTCCAAAGGTCAGTTACGCGGAATCTGTCGTCGTCGACGGGATGGAACTCGTCATCGGTTCCGGGTTCTATTTCGACCTGACCGGCTACGTCCCCGAGGTCACGCTGTCCGTAAACCCGGCGACCGTGTCCGAGGATGGCGGAGCGCAGACCGTGACCGTTACGGCCACCCGGACGAGTATGGACATTCCGATCACGACCGTACTGCCGCTCGCCCTTTCCGGTACGGCCACCGGAGACGATTACAGCGTCAGCGGCGACCTGAGCATAACGATACCCGGTGAGCGTTCGGAAGGCTCGACGCAGCTTACCTTCACGGTCGTCAACGACGATGTGTACGAATCCGGGGGCGAAACGATCATCGTTACGGCGATTTTCGATAGCCAGGAACTCGATACGGCCACGGTAACGGTGGCGGACTCCTACCACGCCCCGGCGACCGCGGGCAGCCCGCCGTCGGTAACGCTGGAGGCGGGCGATTCCAGGGCCGCGAACCTGGAATCCGTCTTTACCGGCACCGACCTGAGCTACTCGGCCGCCTCGTCCGACAACGGCGTCGCGGAAGCGGCCATGACGGGCGCCACGCTGACCGTAACCGGCGTGCGCAAGGGCTCCGCCTCAGTGACGGTCGCCGCAAGGAACGCGGCGGGTACGGCAACCGTCGAGGTGGGTGTGACGGTTACGGCCGTCGCGGCGGAGCGGATGGCCTACGAGAACATCCTGGGCGCCATGGGCCGGAACCTGCTTTCCAGCGTCTCCGCCACCATCGGAGGCCGCTTCACCGCGGAACCCGGAGGCCGGGGGATCACCGTGGGAGGACGCAGGATAGACGGACTCGCGTCGAGCGTGACGGCGTTGGCCAACCTTACGGGCCGCGGACGCCAGGAATCGGAGAAACACGTAGCGCTTCTGAACGACTCCGGTCACCCGCGCGGCGTTAGTGGCGGTTACCTGCTGCGGACGAGTTCCTTCGCCTACGCGCCGGAGGACCACGGGTCGGCCGGAGGGCTTCGATGGACCGTCTGGGGCGCCGGCGATCTGCGTAACTTCCGGGGCGAACCCGAAACGGACGCCAGTTACGACGGAAGCCTGACGACGGCCTATCTCGGATTCGACGTGGCCGCGCGGCGCAACTGGCGGGCGGGAATAGCCCTTTCTTACGCGTCAGGCCGGTCCGACTACGACGTTGCCGTCGCGAGCGGCAGCCTGGAATCGCGTCTCACCTCGGTGCTGCCGTACGTGCGCTGGAAATGCATCACCGGTCTCTCGGAGGCGTGGTCGATCGTGGGTCTGGGTACCGGCGAGGTCGAAGTGGGGGATGCCACGAGCGATCTATCCATGCGCATGGCCATGGCGGGCCTGCGCACCCGGCTGGCCGGGACGGGCGGCGCGCGCCTCGACCTGGTCGGCGAGGGGGGACTCGCCCGCCTGTCGACCTCCGAAAGCGAGTCGGCCTCGCTCGGCGACATCGACGCGGACGCGCGGCGGGTCAGGATCGGACTCGAGGGGTCCCGTCCGGCGACGCTCGCCGGAGAAACGACCATAACCCCCTATGCGCAACTCGCCGGGCGGTATGACGGCGGCACCGGGCAGTCGGGCCAGGGCCTGGAGGTTTCGGGCGGTCTGCGGCTGTCGGGCGGCCGGGTGGCCGTAAACGCGCGGGGCAGGTTCCTGGCGGTGCACACCGCCGAAGGATACAGCGAAAACGGGTTCTCCCTCGTCGCATCCCTGAGTCCCGGCGCGGGCGGGACCGGTCTCTCCATGTCCGTCGCGCCGCGCATCGGCGCAGGCACGGGAGACTCAGGCATGATGTGGAGCGACAGGCCGCTCGCGGGTTCATCTTCTGACGGCCGGAACAACGCCCGCGCGCTGAGGGCGGTGGTCGGCTACGGGCTCGCGTACCCGTCCATCGGCATGCTGATGACGCCCTTCGGCGAAATGTACCTCTCAGGCGACGAACGGCGGCGGATGCGGCTGGGCGCCAGGCTCGCCCCGTCCGGCGCCGGCGCCGGCGGCGCATCCCTGGAGCTTTCGGGCGTGCGGATCGATCGCCAGGGCGGCGCCTCCGACCACCGGATCGGCCTGCTGGCCCGCATGAGTTTCTGACACGATGAAACCGCGCCTCGGCCGGCCCGTCGCGACGGGTCCGGTCCCGCGCATGAACAGGTCCGCGCCGGCCCCGGGTGAACCGGGGCGTTCCGGCCGGACCGGGCAAAGGACGCACGACGATGGAACTGACCAACGAAGAAGTCGGCCATTTCAGGTCCCACGGCTACGTGGCCTGTCCAGGGTTCTTCTCGGAAAAGGAGACCCGGGCGTTCCAGGCCGAGATCGACCGTCTCATGGAAGAAGGCGCCCTGCGCAACGTAGCCACGGAAGGCGACGGGAAGACGGCTTCCACCACGCAGCGCAACCTTCAGCTCTGCCCCATGTACCGGCACAGCAGCCTGTTCAGGGCCCTTCCCTTCCAGCCGGACGTGGTCTCCGCCATTTCCCGGCTGATCGGAGACCCCTACATACTCCACCTGGACCAGGTCTTTCTCAAGCCGGGCGGCGACGGCATGGGCACCCACTGGCACCAGGACAACGCCTACTTCAAAATCAGCGATCCGTTGAAGGGCACGGCCGTATGGATCGCCGTGCACGACGCAACCGTCGACAACGGCACCATGCAGGTGATCCCCGGCAGTTACAAAACCCCCTACGAGCACGGCCGGGATCCCTACAGCGACCACCACATCCGGTGCTATCCCCCGGAAGACCAGGCGGATACCATCGAGCTGAAAGCGGGCGGCGCCCTGTTCTTCTGCTACGGCACCGCGCACTGCACGGGACACAACAGGACGGGCAAATCCCGCGCGGGCATCGCCTTCCATTTTCTCCACGCGGACTACGCGCCTGAGCAGCTCATAGAAGACGGCCGCGATTACCGGCCCTATATCACCGGACCGAGGGCGACCGGCGGCGCGGCCGAGTACGGGTCGCGCGTGGAGGGCACCTGGGATTCCGAAGTGGAAAAGGCGCTGGGACGGGACCTGTCCGTGGCGTAGTTTCCGCCCGCGGGTTCCCCATGGATGCGGGAAACACGGTCGAAAGCCACCCCGTTTCGATCGCGGGCCGCCCGGCCGCGGACGCCTTGGGTTCGAAGCCGACTTCATAACCATGGAGCGACATGATGACGAGACTATCCGGTCCCCTGAGCCTGGTGCTGGCATTCTGCTGCCTTGCGGCGACGGACCGCGCCTTGCCCCAGCAGCCTCCTCCCACGGCATACCAGGCCGCACGCACCGGCGGCAACTACATGCACAACTTCTATCTGCCGCCGCCTTCCACGACCACGCCCAGGCGGCCGGCCTGGTCGCCCGACGGGAGTGAACTGGCCTTTGCCCTGCACGGTTCCATCTGGCGGATGCGCCCGGGCGAAAGCACCGCGCATGAACTCACCGACAACGCGACCTACGACTCCTCGCCGGCCTGGGCGCCCGACGGGCGCTGGATCGCCTACACGGCGGAGACCGCCAACCTGACGATCGATCTCAGGGTGCTGGACGTGGAAACCGGGGTCTCCACCGCGCTGAAGACCGGGGACCACCTTTATCTCGACCCCGCATGGTCGCCCGACGGCTCGCGGCTGGCCTATGTGTCCACCGAACCCAACGGATACTTCAACATCTTCGTGCAGGACATGGCGGAAGGCCGCGCGGTGGGAGATCCGATACAGTTGACCCGCGACAACGACTACGGAAAGCGGCGACTTTATTTCGGCGACTACGATCTCCATATCGAACCGAGCTGGTCGCCCGACGGCAAGGAGTTGATGTTCGTCGGCAACCGGGGCATTCCGCTCGGTTCCGGCGCGGTATGGCGGATGCCCGTCGAGCCGTACGGCGTGGACAGGGCCGTAATCGTCCACGAGGAGCAGACGCTCTACCGCACCCGCCCGCACTGGTCGCCGGACGGCTCGCGCTTCGTCTATGCTTCCCACCGCGGCGGCCAGTACACGAAACTCTACCTGCTGCCCGCCGACGGAGGCCATCCCTACAAGATCACCTTCGGCGACTGGGACGACTTCTATCCGCGCTGGTCGCCCGACGGGTCGAAAATCGCCTACATATCCAATGAGAACGGCTTGCCCGGTCTGCGCGTCATGGAAACGGTGGGCGGCAGAAAGACCGAAGTCCGGATCGACGAGTTGCGCTGGCGCGGAACCCACGGGCGGGCGGCGGTTACCGTGCTTGACGGCGACACGGGAAAACCGGTCAAGGCCCGCGTCTATGCCCGGGCGTCCGACGGCAAGTCCTATGCCGCGGAAGGTGTATACCACCGCGTCGGCCGGCTGCGGGAGCACTTCTTTCACGCGCCCGGCTCCTTCGTGCTCGACGTCCCGGCCGGGACGCTGACGGTAGAAGCCATGAAGGGCTTCGAATACCATCCCGCAAGCAAGACCGTCGAGATCGAGGAAGGGAAGACCACCGCCGTGGCGCTTGTGCTGAAGCGCATGGCGGACATGCGGGAAAGGGGATGGTACAGCGGCAGCACCCACGTGCACATGAACTACGCGGGCGACCTGCACAACACCCTGGAAAACCTGATGCACATGTCGGAGGCGGAGGACCAGTCCGTGGTCAACGAACTCGTGGCCAACAAGGACAACCGCATGCTCGACTACCAGTTCTTCACGGGAAAGCCCGACGCCCTTTCAACGCCGGAGCACATCCTGCACGTAGGCGAGGAGTACCGTCCGGCTTTCCACGGGCACGTTTTCTTTATCGGACTTTCGGATTTCCTCCTGTCGCCCTTCGCGTCCGGTTACGAGGGTACCGCGATTTACAGTCTGTATCCGTCCAACACGGACATGCTCCGCCTGGCCGGTGAGCAAGGCGCCTTCAGGGCTTACGTCCATCCCTATTTCGGGGAGGCGGACCCGCTGGACGGCGAAAACTCCACGCTTGGAAGCGCCAAGGCCTTTCCCGTCGACGCGGCGCTGGGCACCGTGGAAGCCCTCGAGATCTCCGGGGCCGGACACGCCACGCTCGACGTCTGGCATCACCTGCTCAACAACGATATCAATATCATTCTCACCGGCGGAGAGGATTCCATCAGCAGCATGTACCGTACCGCCATCGTCGGCCAGGTGAGGTCCTACGTCTACCTGGGCGGCGAGCCCCTGTCATGGGACGCCTGGCTGTCGGCGTTGCGGGCCGGACGGACGTTCGCCACGAACGGACCGTTACTTGAATTCACCATCGACGGCATGGGCCCCGGAGAGACCATCCAGCTTCCCGAAGAGGGCGGACCGATCACGCTCAACGGCCGAGTGCAGAGCATCGTCCCGCTCGACAAGGTAGTGGTCTACCGCAATGGCCGGATACTGAAGGAGATTCCCCTCTCCGGGGATGGAACGGAGGCGGCGTTCGAGGAACAACTGGCCGTACGGGAAAGCGGCTGGTACACGCTGCAGGCCGAAGGCGGTCCCTGGACGCACCCGATCGACGACCGCTATCCGCTGGCCACGACGCAGTCCATACGGGTGTACGTGGGAGACGATCCGATCCGCGACCGGGAATCCGCCCGGTATTTCGTTCGGTGGATCGACCGGCTCACCGAGATGGCCGAAGCGCACCCGGGCTGGCGCTCCCAGGAAGAAATCGACCACGTGCTGGGACAGTTCAGGGAAGCCCGCGCGGTGTACGAAGACCTCGCCCGGTAGCCGAGGATCACTCTCCCAGGCTGTTGAGCACGGCATCCCATGCCAGTTCCGAGGTGACCACGCCAAAGTCGGCCGCGCTCTTCAGGCGCCTGTTCTCCACCTCGCCGGTCGTCGCGGTGAACAGCACGTCCCCGTCCCGCATCGTATGAAAAGGCTGGATCGCCCGGGCCATGGAAGCGTGGACCTGCCGGCCGATCTGGCTCAGTTCGTGCCGGTCCCATTTCTGGTTGGTCACGACGAGGGTCAGGGTGGTGTGCCTCCCCACCTGGTCGACAGGCGAGGAATCCCGGGATCCGGCCAGCCTGGTTTCCAGTTTTTCAAAGGGATGGCGATGGTCCCCCGTCCGGACCCGGCCTTCGCGGTCGACGATTTCGCCCAACGGGTTCACCACGGTGAATACGGCGATCTTCGTCTCCCCGATCTCCCTGAATGCGCCTCCCTGCCCCACGGCCGCCCACCGTCCCGCGCCGCGCCTGCCGTAGAAGAACCGCCCCGGAGACGCCGACGCGGCGGCCGCTTCGCCAAGCGCCTTGTCCGGATAGACAAAGCCGCGCCGCTTGATCCAGTCGAAGATGATCGCGCCGGCGACCAGCGGCAGGGGCGGGGGACTGCTCGGCGCCTCCTGCGCGGTCAGGAAGGCCCGCACGCCGGACACGGCTTCCAGTCCGTGCAACGAGCCGCCGGCGAAGCAGACGGCATGATGGAACTGGTACTCGGATTCGACCACGCCGGGCATGCCGCCCCGTACGTCGACGGCCGTGACGGCCCCCTGGTCGAACAGGAAGACCGTACATCCCGTGGGGCCTTCGTCGTATTCGGCGAATCCGATACTCAGGCGGGGAAAGTCGAACTCGAGGCAGGGGGTCGTGAAGCCGGTAACCGGTACAGGCGCGTCTCCGCCGGACATAAGTCGTCTTCCTTTCGCCCGGCCGTCGGGGCGGATCTGAATTCGGGCCCGACGCCGGGGTAAACGCCCGCCGCCGGAGTTAATCGCGCCCCGGCGGCCTCGATCCAAACAAGATAGCCCGCGAACCTGGCAAATCCGTCCACGGGCTATCCTGTAACGCTCTTGGCTTGGGTGGTGTCTCTAACCGGACACCTTGGTTACATTTGCGGCCTGGAGTCCTTTGGGACCTTCCGTTATCTCGAAGGTGACTTCATCGCCCTCGTTCAGTGTCTTGAATCCCTGTGCGACAATCGCCGAGTAGTGCACGAACACGTCATCTCCGTCGTCGCGCGCGATGAATCCGAACCCCTTACGTTCGTTAAACCACTTAACCGTGCCGCGTTCCATGCTGACACTCCTACCCTTCTAGGAAGAAATGTTTCCCTGACGATCCGGACGAATACGCGACGCCGACGACGAAGCTGGCGCGCTTTCGCCGCGGTTGCGTATGGATTGTCGGGGAGAGATTGAAGAGATATGCACCTTCGTGGCAAATATACGGAAACAGGGTGGTTTGTCAAGTGATTTCTTGGCCTTCGAGCCAAAAACAGGTTGCCCCGAATCGCACCGTGACGCATACATAATAAGTAAGCACTCCCACATATCATTTCGCCTTCATCCGGATGAAAAACGTGCCTGCACCACCCGGCGCGGCACCGGTTGCGGACGGTCGAACCGGAGGTACTCTCATGAATACCCTATCGCCCGATCTCAACTTCGATCCAAGATTCGAAGATCCCAGGGAGCTGGCGGCGCTCAGCCGCAGAGGTTTCCTGGGACGCTTTCTCGGCGGCGCGCTGGCGGGCACCGCCTTGCTGTCGCTGGGTGCGAAATCCGCCGGCGCCGCGGTGGACATGAATGACATGGGCGCGGCCGCCGCGCCCGACGACGAACAGTTCTGGGAGCTGGTGACCAAGCAGTTCCTGATCCGGCCGGACATCGCGTACATGAACACCGGGACGCGGGGTCCTTCTCCGCGCAGCGTCCACATGGCGCAGATCGACGCGCTCAACCGGATCAACAACGATTACGTGAGCTTCAGAAGGGATTTCTACACCGAGGAATACGCCGACGCGTTCTATGCCAAGTTCGCCGGATACGTAGGGTGCAAGCCCAGCGAACTCGCCTTGGCGAACAACACGACGGACGGCATGATCACGGGCACTTTCGGTCCGGTCCTCGAACCCGGCGACGAGATCCTCTACACCAACCACGACCACGGCGCGGGGACGAACCCCGTGCTGAACCGCGCGCACCGGGACAAGCTGAAAGTCGGCGTCATCGACCTTTCCGATCCGAAGCTCCATCCGCCGGACTCTCCGGACGAACTCCTGAAGGCTTTCGAAGCCGCCATCACGCCGAAGACCAAGCTGCTCAGCTTCTGTCACACGAACTATACGGACGGGTTGTTCATGCCGGTCAAGGAGATCTGCGAGATGGCGAGGTCAAAGGGCGTCATCACGCTGGTCGACGGCGCCCAGCCGCCGGGCATGGTCAAGCTCGACATGCACGACCTGGCATGCGACATGTACGCCGGTCCGTCGCACAAGTGGATGCTGGCCTCCATGCAGTCCGGCTTCTTCTACGTCAAAGAGGACATGTTCGACCGGATCCAGCCGGTCATCTCGACCACGCCCTTCGCGGGCAAGAACATGTACGGGGAAGACCTCTCCACGAACGAACGCTGGATCGAGCGGATGGGTTCGGCGGGCCAGTATACGCGCCGGGGTTCGAGCAGCTATCCGAAATGGGTGTCCGTCAACGCGGCGCTCGACTTCCACAACCACCTGACCCCTGAAGGGATCGAGGCCCGCATCCGCTACCTGGCCACAAAGCTGGCCAACGGTCTCCGGAACATCGACGGGGTCGAGGTGTTCGCTTCCGAGGATCCGAGGCTGCACGCGGGACTCGTGCCGTTCAGGATCAAGGGCGTGCCGACCCGGGACCTGAATACGAAGCTCTGGGAAGACTACAATATCTACATCCGCAGCGTGACCCACATGCAGGTCGGCTGGGACGCCAACCGCGCCTCGATGCATATCATGGTCACGGCGGCCGAAGTGGACAAGATCCTCGGCGCCGTCGCGGAGATTTCAAAGTCGGTGAACGGGTAGGCGGGACAGGTTTCAGCTTCAGGGCGGGACAGGCTTCAGGGCGGGTCCTCCGCACCTGTCCTTTCCGTCTTCTTCATGGCGAGCCGCGTCCAGAGGCGTTTCATGATCCAGTCCAGCAGGCGGGGCGACAGCCAGTGGAAGAATACGAAGAACTTGCCGTAGAAGGAAACCACGACTTCGCGGCTTCCCTTTCGGGCGGCCCGTACGATCTCCGCCGCCACGTATTCGGCGGAGATCGAAGGAGCGGCCATCCGCTGTCCCTTCTGTCTCATCAGGGGCGTGTCGTGGAAGGTCGTGTCGACCCGGGGCGGACACAGGACCGTAACGGCGATCCCGTGCTCGGCCGTTTCCATGCGCAGGCTGTCCGAGAAAGCCTGCACGGCGAACTTGCTCGCGCAGTAGGCCGAGATGTGGGGCAGCGCCCGCTTGCCCGCGACGGATGAGATATTGACGATCCGGCCGCTTTTCTGCCTGATCATGTGGGGAAGCACCGCCTGCGTACACCAGATCAGGCCGAAGAAATTCACCTCGAAGATCCGTTTCAGTTCCTCCGGGTCCATGCCGTCCACCGGGCTCAGCAGGCCGATCCCCGCGTTGTTGACCAGCACGTCTATACTTCCCTGGGAATCCGCGACCTCTTCCATCTTCTCGAAAACGGCGGACCGGTCCGTTACGTCCACGGTCAGAGGGACCGCCCGTCCGCCCGCTTTCTCGATGTCCGCGGCGATCCGTACCAGTCTCCCTTCGGAGCGGGCCGCCAGGACGACCGTTGCGCCTTCGCGCGCGAAAGCTTCGCCCGCCGCCTGCCCGATTCCGGTCGACGCGCCGGTTACCACCACGACCTTGCCACGCATTGAAGCCATGGACAAAAGTACCTCTCAAGCCTGATCCCGCTCCAGTGAAACCATGGTTCCCGTCTCGCTGGACCGGTACGCGGCTTCTATGATCCGCAGCACGCGCAGGGCGTTCTCCCCGTCGGCGGGCGGGGGGTCTCCCCCCATGGCCGAGGCGATGAACCCGGCGACGAAATCCTGTCCGTACCGCCCCCCGTACGCTTCGGTCTCCGCGACGACGTACTTCAGTTCGCGGCGGGGCGTGGAAGCCCAGGCCCTCGACGTGCTCTCGACGACAACGGGCCGGTCCTCCTCGGTGGGATACCAGGTGATGTTCCCCTCGAGACCGCGGAATGACAGGTAGGTGTCGTAACTGCCCGACAGGTATCCGGCCGGGCTGATGGGCAGGAGGTATCCCGCGTGAAGCGTGGCGATCGCGCCGCTTCCCATCCGCATGACCATCCCCGCCGTGTCTTCCACGTCGATGGGCTGTCCGTTCAACGTATCCACGATGGCGGTTACCTCCGCGACCTCGTCCTTCGCGATGTACCGGATCGCGTCGATCCAGTGACAGGCCAGCCAGCTCAGGATGCCGCCTCCGGATACCTTCTTCTGAAAAAGCCAGTGCGCGGGGTTGCGGAAACGGACCTGGGACGTGACCATCCGGCCTTCCACGGACATGAGCTTTCCGATCACTCCCTCGTCGATCAGCGTCCTCAGTTCATTCACGATGGGATTGGACCGCCATGTATAGTATACACCGAGGTGGACTCCGGCTTCACGAACCGCGTCGAGCAGGGGCGCCATGTCCCCGCTGCTTGCCGCGACCGGCTTCTCGGTCAGGACGTGCTTCCCCGCCTTCGCCGCGCGGATCACCCAATCGGGGTTCCAGTCGTTCGTCGCCAGCGAAACGACGATGGGGACGTCCTCCCGCGCCATGATCTCTTCGAAGGTTGCCTTTGTCGTCTCCAGCTTGGGATGATCCTCGCGCTTCAACCGTTCCAGCTCACCGTCATCCTCGTCCCACGCCACGATGCCCGACACCTCGTCCAGCAACTCGAGCGTGCGGAGGTGGGGACCGGAATGGGGATGGGTGACCCCCAGAAACCCGACCTTGACCTTCATGGAATCCAGCCTTTCATGGTCCATCGCCCTTCCGGCGACGTCGCGAACCGGAAGGATCGCCTGACATTTACGTCACCGGGTCCGAAGCTTCAAGATCCTGTCCGGCCCCGTACAGATACTCATAGGTGTAAATCCCGGTATTGTGACCGTCTTTCCAGGTGAATTGCAGGGCATAGCGCCCAACGGTGGTCATATCGATGACCTCGACGCTCGGGTCCAGGGATTCGTTGGCGAGCAGCGTCAACCCGCCGGCGGAGGACAACTGGTCGCGCAGATCCCGGCAGGTGGCGCAGGGGCAGGCTTTTCGAAGATCGGAAAGCGCGTACTTTCTCGCGCTGCCGTCATTCCAGAAGACGGTCAGTTCGCCTTTCTCCGGGTGGTCGAGGGCCAGGTGTTCGGGCGCGGGGGGGACAGTGGGCATGAAGGCACCATCACTCTGACCGATCGGCAGGCTGGGTGGCGGGTTGGCTGTCGCCGGAATCGTCTGAAGCGCCGGACATTGCGGAATCGTCTGAAGCGCCGGACATTGCGGGATCGCCGGATTCGTCCCATTCCCGCACCATCGCGGGAGAGACCGGTTCAGGAGACGTAAATACCAGGTCGTCCACGTGTTCGAACACCGCCACGTCTTCGTGGGAACGCTTCTGGCCGTCCATCCTTTCGCGCTCCGCGGACAGCAGGATACCGCCGTACCTGCTCCAGTCGTTCCATTTCCATTCGCCCCGGCTCCGTTCGTCCTGTCCTTCCCGCAGTTGCAGGAGATAGACCCACCTGTCCATCAGGCGGGTGTCCCGGTTGATATAGGCCCAGTATTCGTCGCCGGGCGTGTTGCCCACGCCGTCGAACCTGAGATGCAGGGTATCATAGACCAGGCCGTCGACGACCTCCTCGCCGGCGTAGGCCAGGTCGACACCCGGATCCTGCAGCTTGTAGGGCATCAGCAGCCAGTACGTGTCGTTGATCCAGGCGCCGCGGGCGCGTTCCAGAAACCGTCCCAATGCCTCGGCGCCGGTTACTTCCTCCCCGTCCGTATACGCCTTTCCCTCGCCGGTGTCCAGATTCATCAGCACGAGGTGGGACTGCCCGCTCTCCCGGTCGGTCCAGGATACGCGGTATCGGCCGGTGTCCTTGTCCCAGTAGTGGGTGCGGAACCCGAAAAAGGAGAACCGGATATACCGGGTGGCGTTCCAGGCATCCCATCCGCCCATGGCCTCCATCACCTCTTCCGCGATGACGCGGGCCTGCTCCCGGCTGGTTTGCTCTGGATCAGGTTCCGGACCGGCGCAGCCGGGGATACAGCAGAGGATCGCGGAAGCCAGCGGCAATGTCATGTGCCGGGGCGCAAACCGGAAGAATGCCGTTAGAGCGTAACCCATGCCTGTGTCTCCTCTGATTCCGTGATGGCGTCGGCGACCTGTTGAACGCGGTATCCTTCGTGGAAACTCGGATCGGCTTCCCCGCCGGACCGGATCGCGTCGACGAAGTGTCTCTGCGGAGACAGTGCGGCCTGCCCGGCGGGCACGGGCAGGGACTGCAGGCTGCCCCGCAGGCCCTGTCCACCTTTCAGGCTGGCCTGCATGGTGTCCCGGACGAACTGGAACTGCAGCGCGCCGTTGCTTCCGTTGATGTCGATATGGATGTAGTCCGTGCACAGGGCGCAGCGGCTCACATGGAAGACGGCCTGGATACCGTCCTGCATCTGGGAGATGAACGCGCAGGCGTCTTCGAGCTCCGATTCCCGCATGGCGGACGAGTCGGGCGCGGGACGTTCCACGATCAGCGTGTGCATGAGCGAGCATACCCGCTCGAACTCGCCGACCCACCACCGCGTCATGTCGATCAGGTGCACGCCGAGGTCGCCCATGGCGCCGAGGCCCGCCTCCACGCGCCGCTCCCGCCAGCTGTGTTCCTTCCTGGGACTCGCCCGGTATCCCATCATGTAACGGGCGTTCAGATGGTAGACCCTGCCGATGTATCCTTCGTCGAGGAGGGATTTCATGCGGAAGGCCGGACCGTTGAACCGCCAGCCGAAATTGGTCATGTGCACCATGCCGCTTCGGCGGGCGCTTTCCAGCATGTCCCCGGCTTCTTCGGCATCCAGTCCCAGGGGCTTCTCGCACAGGACGTGCTTCCCGGCTTCCAGCGCTTCGAGGACCATCGTCTTGTGCAGGTGCACGGGCGTGCAGATGCTCACCGCATCGATGTCCGCGCGGTCCAGCACCGCGCGGTAATCCGTATGGGTTTCGGCGATCCCGTAGTCCCTCGCCACGCGCTGCGCGGTTTCCGCGGTCCGGCTGCAGATGGTCTCGACCACTACGCCGGGGCAGGCCTGGTAGCCGCGGACATGATACTGGCCGAATCCAAGCCCGATAACACCCACGCGCAACTGGTCGGACGCCATGTATGATCCCTTTGCATCGAGGCCGTGCCGGAAGCGACGAAAAGACAATGAATCCTACGAACGGAGCGGGGCATTGTCAAGCACATTGAGGCCCGGTTCCGGCCCGGATCCGCTACCGCCCGGTCCTCTCGGCGACGATGACCAACTGGTTCGTATCCCAGTCATAAGGCCTGAAATCGAGACCGCCGTGGACCTCCCTGACCGTCATCCCAGCAGCGGCCAGAAGCAGGTCCAGTTCGGTCACGGTGTAGACCCTGATGGAAGAGGCGTACTCCCGTTTTTCGGCGCCGTTCAGCACGGTCGTCCGGGTATGGACGCGGTTCGCCACCGGATCGAATTCGCGCTCTTCGACTACGATGCGGTCATCCAGCCGGTGGACTTCGTTGGCGGTGAACCGGCGGACCAGATAGTCCCGGTTGACGAGCTGGCACACAAACCGCCCGCCGGGGCGCAGCGCCTCCGAGACGGACGTCAGCACCCGGAAATTCTCGTCTTCCTCTTCGAAGTACCCCATGGCGTTGAACAGGCTGATCACCGTTTCGAACGCCCCGGAAAAGGGCAGGTCGCGCATATCGCCCCGTACCCAGGCCGCCCCGGGCTCCCGGCCGCGGGCACGTCCAAGCAGCGAGGGAGACAGATCGAATCCCACGACGCGGTAGCCCCGTTTCCTCAGCGGCGCGCTGACGCGCCCGTACCCACAGCCGAGGTCCAGTACGGCGCCTCCGTCCGGCCGCCCGATCAGGCGCGCGAGGCCGTCCACTTCGAGCTCCGTGTCTTCGTGTCGATCGAAATGGAAGTAGTCCTCGTCGAAGTAATCGACGTACCAGGCATTCGCCATGATGATCGTCCGGATTTCCGGTGTCCGTCCGACGCGCGAACGGACCGCCTCGCAAGGCGGACCGCCGCAGCGGGACTGCCGGGGTCGGTGGACAACTTGCCCGTCGACGGCCGCTCCGCCGGCGACGGGCGCTCTGGCGTCGAGTGCCGCTCCGTCGACTGCCGCTCCGCCGGCGACGGGCGCTCTGGCGTCGAGTGCCGCTCCGTCGACTGCCGCTCCGCCGGCGACGGGCACGGCCCGCCATTTTCGGGCCGGCTGCCACCACGTTAACGCCGCCGGCGACGGGCGCGGCCCGCCTTTTTCGGGCCGGCTGCCACCACGTTAACGCCGCCGGCCGCGTATTTCAAGCGTCTTTTCCCCGATTCCCCGCCCGCCTTGAAAATACCTTGATTTCTAAACACCCGTGTAGCAACTTCCCGTTGCTGTGCCGCCGCCGTCCACCCTGATCCGCCGACCCGCAGATTCCAGCCCGATTCCCATGGCCGCATCGACCATACAGATCAAGGGAGCCCGCGTTCACAACCTGAAGAACGTGAGCCTGGAGCTGCCTAAAGACGCGCTGATCTGCTTTACCGGCGTATCCGGCTCCGGCAAGTCCTCCCTGGCCTTCGATACCCTCTACGCGGAGGGCCAGCGGCGCTACGTCGAGTCCCTTTCGGCCTACGCGCGGCAGTTCCTCGGCCAGATGCAAAAACCCGACGTCGACCGGATCACGGGGCTGGCGCCCGCCATCTCCATCGAACAGAAAGCCGCCGGCGTGAATCCCCGGTCCACCGTGGGGACGATCACGGAGATCTATGACTTCCTGCGCGTGCTCTATGCGCGGGTCGGGGCGCCGCACTGCACGAAATGCGGCGGATTGATCGGGGCGCAGACCCTCGAACAGATCGTCGCGCGGATCCTGGCGCTTCCCAAGGGCACGCGGCTGCTCGTCCTGGCGCCGGTCATCCAGGGGCGCCGCGGCGAGTACCGCGACCTCTTCGAGGACCTCCGCCGGCAGGGCTACCTGCGCGCCCGGGTGAACGGCGAGGTCGTCAACCTCTCCGAGGACCCGGATCTCGACCGCAACATGCGGCACACGATCGAAGTGGTGACGGACCGGCTCGTCATGGGGGAAGACATCCGCACCCGCCTGGTCGAGGCCGTGGAAGGCGCGCTGCGCCTGAGCCAGGGCTCCGTGATGGTCCAGCTGGAAGAAGACGGCCGGACTTCCGACCTGCTCTTCAGCACGCGCTACGCCTGCAACGCCTGTGACCTGAGTTACGAAGAGCCGACGCCGCAACTGTTCTCCTTCAACAATCTCCAGGGCATGTGCCCGCACTGCCACGGCCTGGGCACCATGATGCGGGTCGAGCCGCGGCTCATCGTGCCCGACCCGTCGAAATCCATCAACGAAGGGGCGATCGAACCCCTCGGCGGCATCACCAACCTGTGGAAACGCCACTTCTTCGAGGGGGTCGCCGGCCACGTGGGGTTCAGCCTGGACACGCCCTGGGACCAACTGACCGAAGAGGCGCGAAGGGTCGTGCTGTTCGGCCTGGGCTACAAGCGCATCACCTTCACCTTCCGCAACGGGAAGGGCGGCGAGTGGTCGCACAAGGACCGGTTCAACGGTGTCGTCCCCGACCTGGAAAAGCGGTATCATACGCTCAAGTCTCCCAGGCACAAGGCCGAGATCGAGCGGTACATGGCCATCGGGCAATGCGATCACTGCCATGGCGAACGCCTCAGGCCCGAAGCGCTGTCCGTCACCCTGGGCGGCCTCTCCATCGCCGCGCTTTGCCGGTTGTCCATACTGAATGTCCGCGCTTTCTTCCGCGAGCTTTCCCTGACGGATGCCGAGCGCCTGATCGGAGACGAAGCGCTCAAGGAGATCGTCGCCCGGCTCGACTTCCTCCTCAACGTGGGACTCGAATACCTCACGCTGGAACGCACGGCGCCGACGCTCTCCGGCGGGGAGGCGCAGCGCATACGCCTCGCGAGCCAGATCGGCCGCGGCCTCGTCGGCGTGATGTACGTGCTCGACGAACCGAGCATCGGCCTGCATCCCAGGGACAACCGGCGGCTTTTGGAGACCCTGGGCCAGTTGAGGGACCAGGGCAATACGGTTATCATCGTCGAGCACGATGAAGAGACCATGTGGGCGTCCGACCACATCGTGGATTTCGGTCCGGGCGCGGGCGTCAACGGGGGCGAGATCGTGGCCGCCGGCGGCCCCGGCGTCGTGGCCGCCAGCGCCGCTTCGCTGACCGGGCAGTACCTGCGCGGGAAGAAGACGATCCCCGTTCCGGCCTCCCGCCGCGGCGCGAACGACAAGTGGCTCACGATCATGGGCGCCCGGCAGAACAACCTCAAGAACCTGGACGTCCGGCTCCCCCTGGGACGGTTCACCTGCGTGACGGGCGTGTCCGGTTCCGGGAAGAGCTCGCTGGTCAACGACATCCTGTACGCGGCCCTGGCCCGTTCGCTGAACAAGGCCGGCACGGACCCGGGCGAATACGACGGCCTCACGGGCGTCGGGCACCTTGACAAGGTCATCAATATCGACCAGGCGCCCATCGGCCGCACGCCGCGGTCGAACCCGGCGACCTACACGAAGGTCTTCGACGCGATCCGCGCCCTCTTCGCCGAGACCCCCGAAGCCAGGCTGCGCGGCTACAAGCCCGGACGGTTCAGCTTCAACGTGCGGGGCGGCCGGTGCGAAGCCTGCGAGGGCAACGGCGCCACGCGGGTGGAAATGGATTTCCTGGCGGACATGTGGGTTACCTGTCCCGTCTGCGAAGGAAAGCGGTTCGACCGGGAAACCCTGGAGGTGAAGTACAAGGGGCGTTCCATCGCCGACGTGCTCGACCTGGACGTGCAGGAAGCGCTGGAGCTGTTCGAGCACGTCCCACCCATCGCCCGGGTGCTCAGGACCCTCTACGACGTGGGCCTGGGATACATCAAGCTGGGCCAGCCCGCGCCCACGCTGTCGGGCGGCGAGGCGCAGCGCATCAAGCTGGGCCGCGAGTTGTGCAAAAGGAGCACGGGACGGACCATGTACGTGCTGGACGAACCCACGACCGGCCTGCACTTCGAGGACATCACCCATCTGCTCGCGGTGCTGAACGCCTTCGTGGACAAGGGCAACACCGTCGTCGTCATCGAGCACAACATGGACGTGATCAAGACGGCCGACTGGATCATCGACCTGGGGCCGGAGGGCGGCGACGGGGGCGGCCGCGTCATCGCGGAGGGGACGCCGGAGACCGTGGCGGGCGTCGCCGGATCGTCCACGGGCCGGATCCTGGGGAAGGCGCTGCGGCCCCGGGCGCCCCTGGCGCCTCCAGAGCCGGCGGACGCGTCGAAACCGGTCCGGCCCCGGGCGCCCCTGGCGCCTCCAGAGCCGGCGGACGCGTCGAAACCGGTCCGGCCTGCCGCCCATGGAGACGGCCACATCCGGGAGATCACCGTGCGCGGCGCGCGGGAACATAACCTGAACGACCTGACCGTGGCCATCCCCCGGGACCGGATGACCGTGTTCACGGGCGTTTCCGGTTCCGGGAAGACCTCCCTCGCCCTCGACACGATCTACGCGGAGGGCCAGCGGCGTTACGTGGAATCCCTTTCGGCGTACGCCCGCCAGTTCCTCCAGCAGATGCAGAAGCCGAAGGTGGACCACATCGTCGGCCTGTCCCCGGCCATTTCCATCGAACAGAAGTCACCGGGCCGGAACCCCCGTTCCACGGTGGGCACGATAACGGAGATCTACGAGTATCTGCGCGCCCTCTACGCCCTGGCCGGCGTGCCCCACTGTCCCGCCTGCCGCGTCCCCATCGGCGCGCAGACGCCCAGCCAGATCGTGGACCGCGTCATGACCCTGCCGGAGGGGACCCGCGCCACGCTCCTCGCCCCCCTCGAACCGGAAGGCGCCGAGGGATATGAAGTCCTCCTGGACCGGGCCCGCCGGAACGGGTTCATCCGGGTGCGCATCGACGGCGTCCTGCGGCGCCTCGAAGAGGACATCCGGATCGACCGCCGCCGCCGCCATGAACTGTGCGTGGTGGTGGACCGCATCGTCATGAAGGGGGACGTGCGGCAGCGCCTGGCCGACTCGGTCGAGACGGCCCTGGAGCTGTCCGGGGGCCTGCTGATCGCCGAGGTGCAGGAGCCGGGTTCCGACGGCGCCCGCGATATCCGCTTCAGCCGCTACTATTCGTGCCCGTCCTGCGGCGCAAGCTACGAAGAACCGTCCCCCCAGAGCTTCTCCTTCAACCACCGGTCGGGCATGTGCCCCGAATGCGAGGGACTCGGAACCCAGCCGGGGATCGACCTCGACCTGTTGATACCGGACCGGTCGAAATCCATTCGCGACGCCGCGTCGGCGGTCTGGGGGGAAGGCGCGGTGGGCGAATGGTCCTTGCTCGACCTGCTCGAACAGGTGGCGTCCAGCCATGGTTTTGCCCTGGAGACGGCCGTCGACGCGCTGTCGCCGGAACAGCTCCAGGTGCTGCTCTATGGCAGCGACCGGTGGATAGACGACCGCCGGGTCCCCGGCCTGACCTTCCAGTTCCGGGGCATCTTCCCGACCGTGGAACTGGCCGCCCGGTACGCGAACCGCTTCCCCGAACTGGCCCGCCTGCTGCAACCGACGCCCTGTCCGGCCTGCGGGGGCGGCCGGCTCCGGCCCGAAAGCCTCGCCGTGCTGATCGACGGCGTGTCCATCGCGGCGCTCTGCGCCATGCCTGCCGACCGCGCCATGGACTTCGTGGAAGGACTGGACCTCCCGGCATCGCAGCGGGAGGTCGTGGGCGAGGTGATGACGGAAATCCGGAACCGCATGCGCTTCCTCCTGGACGTGGGACTGGATTACCTGACCCTCGACCGACGGGCGCCCACGCTTTCGGGCGGCGAGGCGCAGCGGATCCGACTGGCCAGCCAGATCGGATCGGGACTGACCGGCGTGCTCTACGTGCTGGACGAACCCACGATCGGGCTTCACCCGCGGGACAATCTCAGGCTGATCGAGGCCCTGGAGAACCTGCGAGATCTCGGCAATACCCTGATCATGGTCGAACACGACCGCGACACGCTGGAGCATGCCGACAACCTGGTGGATTTCGGCCCGGGGGCCGGCACGTTCGGAGGGCGCATCATGGGCGAAGGCGCGCCCGCCGCCCTCAAGGAACTCGAGTCCTCGCTGACCGGCAGATACCTCGGCAACCGGATTCGGATCGAAGTGCCCCCGGACCGCCGCAAGCCGGGCCGCAACAGGCTTCGCATCCTCGGGGCGCGCCAGAACAACCTCAAGAACATCGACGTGACCCTGCCCCTCGGTCTCTTCATCTGCGTCACGGGCGTGTCCGGGTCGGGGAAGAGCTCCCTCGTCAACGATATCCTCTATCCCGTGCTCGCCTCCACCCTGCACCGCGCCCAGGTAAACCCGGGTCCCCACGACGAGATCAGGGGGCTGCGGTTCGTGGACAAGGTCATCAACATCGACCAGACCCCGATCGGCCATTCACCGCGGTCGGATCCATCCACCTACGTGGGGCTTTTCGCCCCGATCCGGTCGCTCTTCGCCCGGACCGTGGAGGCCCGGATGCGGGGGTACCAGCCCCGCCGGTTCAGCTTCAACGTGCCCTCCGGGCGCTGCGAGGCCTGCCAGGGGCTCGGCGTGCGCAAGATCGAGATGCACTTCCTGGCGGACGTGTGGATGACCTGCGAGGTCTGCGACGGGAAGCGTTACATGAAGGAGACGCTGGAGGTGACCTACAAGGGCAAGACGATCGCCGACACGCTGGAGATGACCGTGGCCGAGGCGCTCGAACACTTCGAAAACGTGCCCCGCATCCGGCGCATGCTCCAGACGCTGTACGACGTGGGACTCGACTACATCAAGCTCGGCCAGTCGGCCGTCACGCTCTCGGGGGGCGAGGCGCAGCGCGTCAAGCTGGCGAAGGAACTCTCCCGGCCGGGCACGGGCAAGACCATCTACCTGCTGGACGAACCGACCACGGGACTCCACTTCGACGACATCCGCAAGTTGCTGAACGTCCTCAACAGGCTGGTGGACAGGGGGAATACCGTGCTCGTCATCGAGCACAACCTGGACATCATCAAGACGGCCGACTGGATCGTCGACCTCGGTCCGGAAGGCGGCGAACGGGGAGGTCACGTGGTTGCCGAGGGCACGCCCGAGGAGATCGCCGGTTCGCTGGTCTCCCACACCGGAAAGATCCTGTCACGGGAGCTGGCGGTGGCGGATTAAGCGCTGCTGCGTCAGGCCCTGCCCAGGAATTCCAGCACCCTGCCGAGCTTCAACGAAGATTCGGTCTCGCCCCGGCAACTGTACCAGCACCGGTTGCAGTCGATCTTCTTCGAGACCCGCTTGAAGTCGGCGTATCCGGACAGAACGGGCAGTTCGGCGCAGGGCTTCACGTTTCCGTCGGGGGTCAGCTGCACGAGCCACTTGCCCGCCGCCGTGCAGGAACCCGGGAGCGCATCCCGGAAATAGTCGGGGATCCGGCGCAGGTACCAGGCGGAATTGACGATATTGCCCAACCGGGACTTCTGGTAGATCAGTTCTTCGATCACCGATTCCAGCCGTTCGGTGTGACCGGGGTCCACCAGGTGGGTTTCGTTGCCGTTCTTGTAGTCGCTGTAGCAACTGTAGGAAACCTTCGCGCCCATGGACCGCGCCAGGTGCGCGATGGGCACGACGTGTTCCAGGTTGTCGCGCATGATCACGGTGTTGAAGATCACGTTGACCCCCCGGTCCGTCAGCTGGGGCACAAGCGTGGATATGTGCTCGTACAGCCCGTCGATGCCCCGTTCCTCGTCGTGTCGGGGACCGATGTAATTCAACGAAATCGAGATATGGTCCAGGCCGGCTTCCCACAGGGCCACGGCCTTTTCCACGGTCAGCAGCGATCCGTGGGTGACCATGCCGATGTAGACGAACCCCAGGCCATCCTTGATGCGCCTGACCGCATCGGGCAGTTGCTTGTTGATCATGGGTTCGCCGCCGGTCAGCGTGACCGCCAAGGGGTTCAGCTTCCTGAGCGCCGCCACGTAGTCGTAGTCGCCCAGCTTGCCCGAACGTTTCGTCTTCCAGTAATCACAGAAATCGCAGGTGGCGTTGCACAGGTAGGTCACCTCCATGTTCACCGCCATCGGCCCGCCCTTCAGCCGCACCCAGAGGTACTTGAGGACGCCCCGGAGCTTACTGCCGAGGGACATGGGCCGCAACACCGCCCGGTCATACCCCAGATAGCCCGCGTCCGGCTGCAACACGGGCGGCGCGGGAGACGACGGGATGGGTACCGCCGCCGGGGCGATCTGGACCTGTTCGGACATGAATTGCTCCTAAGCCACCGCGCGCGGGGCGGCGGTGACGGAATCTCTGCCGTCAATCGTCCCTTCGACCGTGCGCCCCGTCAGGTTCAGCATGGCGGGGAACAGGTCCACGGTGCGCACGTATTCCGCCGCAATCTCCGTGTTCATCATCAATGGGACGTGCATGTGTTCGCGATGCAGCGAGCCATGGGTCGCCTTGTGTTCCGGATGCTCGTGCCGGTATCTCAGATCGTAGCCGTTCCGGGCGCTGACGATCAGGTCGCCAGACCGCGGCGAACCGAAGACGCGCAGCAATTGGTAGGGCGCGTCGGGATATTCCGTGTCGAACGTGGCGGAGAGCATTTGCTCATCGGATGCTTCGGCCGGCATGCCGCCGTAGCCGAAAGGATCCTCGCCCTCGATAACCCGGTACGCGATGCCGCCGGACGTCTCCCGTATTTCACTGGTCCCCCGGCTTCCGCAGACGATGACCGCGTCATCCTGGACGGCCGCCACCAGGTCGACCGCCTCCTGCCCCAGCAGCGCTTCGACGGGATCCGCTTCTCCCAGCGAGCGGATCTCCTCCCATGAAGGCCTTTCTTCCCAGGTATCGCCCTTCTTGAAGTAGACATGCGCCATGCCGTTGCCCGAGACCATCGTTGCCGCGTCGCACCCGTTGCGGAGGATACGGGGATAGTACAGCGTGTTGAAACCCAGTTCGTCGAGAAACGACCACAGTTCGAAGTGCGTGTGCGTGGAGGTCAGTCCGTGATCGCTGGAGACCACGAAAAGCGTGTCGTCCAGCCGGTTCTGCCGTTGAAGCCGTTCCGCCAGCCTGCCGAGCCCCCGGTCGAATCCCCGGTACGCGTCCAGCGTGGCGTCCGAAAAAGTACCGGTGTAATGCGAGTACTCGTCCACCGCGGGGAACACGACCGACAGGAAATCCACGCCCCGGTCGACGGCCCGGTCGATGTACCGCCAGGCCGCGTCATCCACGGCCTGCCAGTGGCCGGTGTAATGGGCGTAAAGCCAGTACCAGCCCCTGGTCAGCAGCGTACGGTTCTCGAATACGCCCAGTCCCTTGTTCACGAAACTGAACACGCCCGCCGGGCGCTCGAAGTACTCGAAGATGGTACGGACCTCATCCCCCAGGTCCCGGTCGATATACAGTCCACCCGGTCCCACGTAACTGCGCGACTGGCGGAAGTGGGTGAGTCCGTGAGGCTGGAAACGGTCGAACCAGCGGATCCCGGGCAGGTTGCACGAACCGGGCGTACAGCCGGTCAGAAAGGGCACGTGGGCCGGACCGGTCGTGGACGGAAAGGAAGTCACCGCCCTGCGGTAATCCCCCTTCTCCAGCACGTACCGCCGCAGGGATGGCAGTTCGCCGGCCCCGGTCATTTCCCGCATGACGTCTTCGCGGGCGCCGTCGACGAGGAAAAAGATACAACGCTTGAATTCCTTCTTAGCCATTCCGTCTCCTAAAAACTTAGGACATGAACATGATACCCTGAACGAGTATTCCGAACAGGCTCGGGAATATACACTGAAACCTATTCAATTTCAAGGGTTTTCGCGCGCAGGGTGGCGAGCAGTTCTTCGTAAGAGGTCCTGCTGATCTTCTTGTAGAAGGCGTCCCGGTTGGCCAGCGCGACGCTCGCTCCGTCGATCACCATGTCGTAGATGAGCCAGGCCCCCTCCTTCAACTCCATCTTGTAATCGACGAGGGTTCTGGTGCCCTTGTACCATACCGTGGTTCTCACCAGCGACCGGCGGCCCCGGGTCTCTTCCCCGTCGTACGTCGTATTGTCCGCCCGCTTCCGCAGCGTGTCGAGGGCCCGGTTCTCCGTCCACTTGCGCAGGACCGAAACGAATTCCTCCCGTTCCGCCTCCGTCCGCTCCCGCCAGTGCCTGCCGAGGGAAATACGACTGTGCCGTTCGAAGTCGAACCCGTCCACGACGGCCCTTCGCACCAGGCTGTCCCGCGCCGCTTCGGTGGCGGCCCCGTCCAGGGCGCGCAACGCGGCGTCCCGCTGCTTCAGGGTCTCGATGGGCGAGTACTCCTGCGCGTAACTCCCGAAAGCAAGCAGCGACACCGCCGCCCAGGCGGCAACGAGTCCCGCGCGGCGGATCCAGCGGAAAAACGTGTGCATGTCCTGCCTCCATCCTTCCGGTCCAGCACGGTCCAGCATGGTCCAGCTTGGTCCAGCTTGGTCCAGCATGGCCGGGTCTGGTCCGGTTTGACCGGTGACCCGGTCAGGTCCCAGTCAGGCCCGGCCAGGTACCGGCGTCCAGGTCAGGAACCGGTGGTCCAGCCAGGTACCGGGTATGACCAGGTCAGGAACCCGCGTCCCGGCGATGAATCACGAAGTCGTCGTAATCCCCCCGCGACTCCGTCCCCGTCGCGTTGCCATCGGTCAGAATGCCGATGCCCACGGCTTTCCGGGGCGGCTTGTCCCCGAAGATCCGGACGTAGTCGGCACACACGTCGACCGACTCCTCGACCCACTTCCCGAGCTTCTCCTTCCCGCTCTCGAGCACGATCACGTGGGGACGGCCGATTCCGTCGCGGCGGTGATGGGTGCCGACCGGCAGGGTGGTGCTCCAGACGTACTTCAGGGTCTTGGGCACGCCGACGAAGTTCTGGTCCAGGACCACGTACACCGCCACGGAGCTGTCGTTCCTGGAACCGATGCGTTCATCGCCGCCTTCGGGCAGGACCCTCGCCCTCCAGCGCCAGGTAAGTACAGGGTATTCGTTCGCGTCCCACTCCCTGAGCTCCTTCCGTATGATGATGGAGGAGCCGTCGTCGGCCGCGTGGAGATACCGGTTTCCGTTTTCCTCCCGGATCGTGTACATGTTTCGGGCCAGGTCGTCGTCTCCCCGCCAGGCTTTCCAGGTCAGGGGGAAGCCGCCCGGGTCCGAACTGTCGAAGTCGTCGATCATGATGGACGTTCGATGATCATCGCGGCGCTGGGGATGGTCCGCCCGGGCCGCGGCCGGAACGAAGGGGCCGGCCGGCGGCGGGGACGACCGGGGCGGCGGGGACAACCGGGGCGGCGGTTCCTCTTTCGCCCCGTCCGTGGAAAGGACGGACGACGGATCGATGAACGCGGCGCCGAGCAACAGGACGCCGCCCGCCAGCAGGCTGAGCATCCTGCCCGCCTGCACTCGCAGATACTTCATGAACATCCTCCATTCCCTTTGTCAGCGCCGCGCATTGTAAACCCCGTTGCCGGTTACGTGATCGAGTTCGGCCCGCGAGACCCGGTACTGGAACACCGACTGCCGGTGCGCGTGTTGCATTTTGGCGTGCGCGGTGAAGGCGTCCAGCAATTCCGAACTGTCTCCCGTGACGTCGAAACCCAGTTTCGCCGCCGTCAGCCATGCCCTCGCGGAGCGAAGCGCCCGGTCGCTGTTGACCACGTTGGTACGGGCCTCGATCACGTCCCGGTAGGTCTGCTCCACCTGCAGGGCCACCGCGTTTACGGCCTGTGATTCCCTGGTGACCAGTCCTTCCAGTTCCGTTTTACGGGCAAGGTACTTGGCGCGGGTCAGGCCGAAGTTGAAGTTCTGCCGCAAGGTAATCACCGCGCCGCCCCGGAGGAAGTTGAAATCGTCCCGCAGGAACGGATTGTCGAGTTCCGGCCGGTGGGGCGCAATACCCCACTGGAGGGACCCCGCGAGGGCGATCTGGGGGTAGAAGTCGCTCCGGGCGACCTTCATGAGCGCCCGGCGGGCCAGCACGCCCGCCCTGAGCTGCCGGATGTCGTACCGCCGGTTCTTCGCCCGTTCGATGTAGACGTCCAGCGCCTCGAGGCCGGCCGTACCGGTCTCCGCGGCCGTGTGGACGATATCGAAATCGCTGGAGCGATCGAGTTCGAGCACCGACTTAAGCGCCGACTTCCCCATTTCGATCGATTTCTCCGCCCGCGCCCGGCTCTGCTGCACTTCATATTCGAAGACATCGATTTTCAACAGGTCGTTCTGGCCGACGTCTCCCGAATCCTCCTCGATCATCTCGTTTACGCGGTCCCGGGCTTCCCGTACTTTTTCCTCGCTTTCCAGGATGATTTCCCTGAGCTCCCTGGCCAGCACGAGTCCATAGAACAGTTTCTTCACCTGGAACGCCACGTCGCTCTTCCTGGATTCCACGGCCGCCTCGCCCGCCTCGAGACCGTAGCCGGCCGCCTTCTTCGCGTTACTGATCTTCCCGAAGGTATACAGCGGCTGGACCAGCTCGATCTGCGTGCGGGAGAAGACGCCCAGGTCGGACAGGTCGCTTCGGATGGTCTCGACACGTTCGGTATCGCCTTCTATGCCGGGGGCCGGACCGAAGACGTTGGTCCACTGCAGCCGGGGCGCGATACCGGCGAACTTCGCTTCGCTCAGCCGGGCTTCCAGGCCTTCGACGGCAAGGACCGCCTGCTCGATATCCGGACTGACCCGCAACGCCCGGTCCACGCACTGTGCAAGCGTCATCCGGACGGACCGCGCCGAGGTCTGCGCGGCCGCCGGTCCCGCGATCAGCGATACCACCAGGATGTAAGCCAGGAAACGGAACACGATGCCTCCGCGTGTCGCAAAAGTCGACGGACCGCACGGACCGCACGGACCGCACGGGTCGACTCGCTGATACTCACGTATATTAGACGCGCCCGTCCGCCTATTGATCCAATAAACAACGATTACGGGACCACGCACGGCGGAAGAACTGCCCGGCCGGCGGACCTAAGGCCGGTTCGTCCCGTCGGCTGGCGGACTGAAGGCCGGTTCGACCCGTCGGCCGGCGGACCTAAGGCCGGTTCGTCCCGTCGGCCGGCGCCGGCTTCGAAAGCAGCCAGATCGCCCGCGTCCAGTGAAACGCCGCCGTGATCACCGTCCAGATGGCTACCCATGTAAACGCTTCCGCCAGCACGCCGGCCGCCGTACCCGCCAGCAGCAACAGGACGTTCGTGTTGCGCCGGGCGCCGATGCGGCGAAAGAAGCGGTCTATGGGCTCGTAGTCGAACAGTTCGATGCCCTGCCGAGACTTGAACATCCCGGTGGCCGTCTTGTCAAGCAGATAAAAGAGGGTGATCACCGTGGCGAGCACATAGGGACCGGCGGCTTCGCCTCCACTGAGCATCCAGCCCAGGGCCCAGTACCAGGTCAGTTCCCAGACCACGTCCAGGATGTGTTCGTAACGGTCCCCGAACCGGGTGCATCGCACCGTCACGCGGGCCAGCTTGCCGTCGACCCCGTCCAGGACCCCGACGAGGAAGGCGATGATCAGTCCGGCGGCCGGATAGCCCGGTCCCGCCTGCCCCGCGGCCAGCAGGCCGGTGGTCAGGAAGGCGAGCAGCACGGTGAGGGTGGTTACCTGGTTCGGCGTCACGGCGCCGGCCGATATCCATTTCGTAAGCAGGTTCTCCAGGGGCGGATGGATGAATTCCGCCGGGAAATCCAGCGTACCCTTCTGCGCGGCGTCGATCAGCAACGCCTCCGCCCGGCGGACTTTCCGGTCCGAATCCAGGACCAGCCACCAGGGGGGGAGGCTTCGGCGAAGGTCCACGATATAGGGATCCAGGTCGCGCAGGTCGAAAACCGGGCAGGTCGATTCCGGTGTCGCGTCCAGTTCCGACCAAAAGGACCCGGAGCCGGTCCAGGACGCCGTGAGCGCCGCGAGCAGGTCCGCGTCGGCCATCAGCAGCCTGCAGGACGCCCGGACCGCCGAGTCCGCGGCTTTCCGGTCCGGGCCGCCTTCGATCATGGCCCGAAGCACACGCGGGTCGTACAGGTGGCCGGCGTCCATGATCAGGGCCTTTTCGTCCTTCCCGGGCAGCCAGCGGGCGGGGCTTTCGTCGGCCCGCACGCATTCGACGGCACCCAGCTCACGGAACCAGCGTTCGTCGAATCCGTCGACCCGGACGTTCGATCCCCGGCCGGGCGATGGTCCGACCACCGTGACCCGCCGGGCCCCCAGGGAAGCGAATACCCGAAGGTGCCGCTCCAGGAGGGAGATTCCGTAAACCGATCGGCCGGCGCCGGCCGTGCCGGCTTCCGTATCCGCGAACAGGACTACGTTGTATTTCAAGGTAATCGAGTCTCCCCGTCGATCGTGGCGCCGGGCGGGCGCTCCGCTTTCGTTTTCCGGCCCGCCTGATCCGCCTGGTCCGGCCGGCCCGCCTGGCCTGTCTGGCCCGTCTGGCCTGTCTGGTCCGCCTGGTCCGCGCTCGGGGTCTTTCCGCGAAACGGGGGCCGGCCCAAATGTCCGCGCAGACGCCGAAGCACGATCCGGTCATCCTCTTCCAGTCCCAACAGGCGCAGTACGCCGAGGTAGGCGGCCAGGAAGATCGCGGGCAGCGCGGCCATGCGCAGCCAGGGCGCGTCGGGACCGTAGACGCCCGCCAGGAACGAGCACGCGAAGGCGAGGGCCGCGGCGGCGCAGGGCTTCAGCATGCGCCAGCTCAGAGGGTGGATCCGGAACAGGTGGCGTACCTCGATCAGGCGTATCAGCGTCAGCAACCCGAACGACGCCAGCGTGCCCAGGGCTGCGCCCAGGATGCCCAGATACGGGATCAGCCAGAGGTTCAGGGCGAAGTTCACGACGACGACCGCGATCGTGTTCACGAGGTTCAGATAGGGCCGGCCCGACATGATGAGCACCGTGTCGCCCGAACCCATGGCGGCGTAGACGACCTGGCTCATGGCCAGGACGACCATCGTCATGAACCCCGCGGCGAATTCCGGACCGAACAGCCCGAGCAGCTCGGTGCCGATCAGCGCCACGACGCAGAGGAACCCCACGCCGATGGCCAGGACCCACCGGGTGACCAGCCTCAGGTTGCGCTCCAGCCGCGGCAGGTCGTTGCGGTGGTTCAGTTCGGCGACGATAGGACTGAAAATCGGGTCGAACCACTGGCGGACCTTCTTGGTAAGCAAGGCGATCTCGACCGCGATCACGTAAACGCCCACCTGCGCCGCCGGCAGAAAGTAGCCGACCATGAGCACGTCGAGACGGATCATGAACATGTAGACCAGTTCATAGCCCATGACCGGCAGCGAGAAACGGGTCAGCGGGGTGACGATCCGCAGGCCGCGCAGGTGGACGAGACAGGCGCGCCAGGAATAGAACCTGGTGAACACGTAGACGGCGAACAGGAGGCCGCAGGCCAGCGCCGCCAGGTGGGCCGCGGCGATGCCGTAGGTGCGCCAGCCCCAGTAGAACAAGGCGCAGGCCGCCCCGAAGAGCACCAGCGGCTCGACGACGCCCCGGACCATGGCGTCGTACTTCATGACCTTGTGGGCCCGGGTGACGCCCAGGATGATGTGGGTCAGGGCGATGAGCGGCAGGCCGACCGCCAGCAACCGGAGCATGCCGGTCAGCCGGGGCTTCTCGAGCAGGCCCTCGGCCAGCGCGGGCGCGCCGGCATAGAGCGCGGCGCCGACCCCGGCGCTCAGCAGCAGGCCCACGCCCAGGGCCTGCGCGATCGTTCGATGGATGGCGTCGGCATCCCCGTCCCCGTGCATTCGCGGGATGAAATTGATCAGCCCCTTGTCCAGCGAGAACTGACCGACCTTCCCCACGAGGTCCACGATGGTCCACCCGAGCATGTACAGGCCGAAGACCTCGGCGCCGAACAAACGCGTGAGTACGATGAACGAGACGGACTTGGAAAGCCGCGCCACCGTACCGATGAAGTTGACGGCCGCGCCCCGGGCGATCGCCGTCGCGTCGGACGCGGACCGGGCCGGAACGGGTTGCACTCGGGTACGCGTCATGATGGGGGGCTCGCCGGCCGGGTAGACATTCTGCCTGCTTCGATCAACAGCGTCCATCCCCGGTGGTTTTTCGTGAACAGGTTGAAAACTGCGGATACCATTCGTCCCACCGATACCAGTCCCAGACGGGTCAGCGCCGCCGGGACCGCGTGCATGCGCTCCGCGGCATAGCTCAACCGGATCAGCGCCAGGTCCAGCCTGGAGCGAAGCAGGTACCGGTGTCGCTTCAGCTCGAATCCGCACGACTCCAGCAATCGGCCGACCGACGGGCGCGTATAGAACTGCAGGACGCTGTGGCGTTCCCGGTGCTCGTCGCGCCACGCCTCGCCGATCCCGTCGAGGCTCAGGCTGTCCAGCGTCAACAGGATGCGTCCCCCGGGCCGCAGGACGCGCCACATCTCCCGCAGCGTCTGCCTGTCGTCCGGCAGGTGCTCGAAGACGCACAGGCTCATGACCGTGTCGAACTGCCCCGATCGAAGGGGGAACGCGCTCGCGTCGGCACAGAAGAAACCCGTGGAGGGCGTCTTGTGACTGGCCGCGGCCCGGCGCAGCTGGGCCCGGTTCAGGTCGAAACCGAAGACCCGGGCGCCCCGCAGGGCGACCCGGTAATCGTAGGTCCCTTCTCCGCAGCCGATATCGAGGATACGCTCGCCCCTGCGCGGCTTCAGCCAGCGCAACGCCGGGACCGTTTCCTGGACCCTGCGGAAGTTGAGATCCTTCCTGAGCCGGAGGGCAAACAGCCCCCGTGCGCGATACAGCAAACCACTCATACGCTTATGTCCAGGTCCATCCGTTCATGCGAAACCGCCCGGTCGCGCGCCAGCAGCCGCCCCGTCGAAATGAATATGGCCAGGCCCATGGCCAGGCCGCCGGCCGTCACGGTCCAGAACATCCAGCTCAGGAGTCCGAGCGCGGCGAAACAAAGGAGCAGCATGGTGAAGAAATCCCTTTTGCTCATCATCCGGAACAGGTTGAGCAACCTGGCGGCCAGGCCGCGGCGCCGCCCGACGGCGTGCCGCTCGAAGGCCCGGTTGAACCGGACGAGACTCCCGCTTCCCCCGGTCTTCACCAGGTAGTAGTACATCGCGAGGATCGACGCGGCCACCACGGCGACGGACCCCAGGCCGAGGGACCGGATGACCGTTTCGTCGGAACCGCCCGCGTAGGCCCAGACCACGGCGGAGAAGAACGCCAGGTAGGTCAGGTTGTCGGTGATCGTGTCGAGCCAGGAACCGTACTTCGACTCGCGGAAGGTCAGGACCGCCACCTCCCCGTCGCATCCGTCGAGGATGGACGAGACCTGGAACAGCAAGGCGCCGAGCAGTACCGTCCAGTACGTGCCGTCCAGCACGAACCACGCGCCGGCCAGGCCGCTGAGGAAAGTGGCTACGGTCACCATGTTGGGGGTGACGGGCGTCCGGACCAGCCACCGGCTGATGCGGGTCGAAATCGGCCGGTTGACATACCGGGCGACCCAGCCGTCCGTGGGCTTGACGAGGCGCTCCAGCAGGTTCTTCTCGCCGTGCGCCAGCATTTCAGGCGTATCCACGTCCTGCCAGAAACCGTCACCGACGTCGAAGGCGCGCACCTTCCCGTCTCGCGCGAGCGCCCGGACGCCGTCGCTCAACGCGCACCCATCCGGACCGTCGACGGCATCGAGGGCGTCGAACAGGGCCGGCGTGCAAAGGAACATGCCGGTGTCCACCGCGTTGAATTCCCGCAGTCCCTTGTCGATGCGAACCACCTCGTCCCCGCGCACGTCGACCTTGGTGGCGTCTGCCAGGTCGTACACGCTGTCTATTTTCCGGTCGACCGCGAGCAGGCACTCCCCCTCGGCGACCGGCTGCTCGAGCAGGCGCTCAAGCGTCCGTTGCTCGAAGAGGTGATCCGCCATGAGCAGGGCGAAGGGCTCGTCCAGGCGGGCGCGGGCGGCCAGGACGGAAACCCCGTTGGGCATGTGCCACCGCGCGTTGTGCACCCATTCGATCCGGCAGCCGTCCAGGCCGGGGTCGTCCGAAAGGACCTCGTGAAAGCGGTCCGCCTCGTATCCCGTTACGATCACGAAGCGTCCTATGCCGGCCCGGGCCGCCGTCAAAATGATACGCTTGATCAACGGTACGCCGCAGAGCTTCATCAGGGGTTTGGGCACCTGGCCGGTGACCGTCTGGAGGCGCACGCCCGCGCCTCCGGCGATGATGAGCGCCGAGGCCGCTCTGTTCGTATGATGATCCATTAGTCTTAGATTCGGATTGCCATGTGGACGAAGGAAGAAGCTAGAAGATCGCGGAAAGGCCCAGCGTCATCTCCGGGTAGGGACGGGAAGTGACGTCCAGTTCCTTCCGGTAGGACGCCTGGACGACCATGGCGAAGTGCCGTTCCCAGAAGTAACGCATCCCGACGCCGGCGTCGATCATGGTCATGTGCCGGCTCTGGGGTCTGATCTCCAGGCCGGCGCCCCAGCCGAAGAACGGCGTGAAGGAACCGCCCGGAACGAGCAGGTTGTACCGATAGAAGGCGCCGATCCGGGTGATCCGGTCGACCTGATCTTCCACCGGGTTTTCTAGCGCCGTCTCGCGCGGCGTCGTGGACCCGGATCCGGCCAGTTTCCGTGCTCGAAGCAGGGATCCGCCGTACGGGGCGCCGGGGGACCTCCGGGTGTTGTCGAAGGCTTCCGCATCGCTTGGCTGGCGGATGGAAAACACGCCGCCGAACTGGTGGGTCGGCGTAAGGAAATAGCCGGCGCTCAGGGAGACCGTGCCGGATTCGAAGAGCGCGTTCCCCGTCCGGCCTACGCCCTGGACCTCGATGCGTCCCGGCCTGAACGGGTCTCCCGGTGAAGCGGCCCGGTCCCGGACGTCCGCGGCGGCGGCATGCCCGAGCACGGCGGGGTTGATGCGCTGGCCGGCCGCGGACTCGGAAATCCCGTCCGCGCGTCGGACCACCGGTTTCTTCATCATGGCGGGCAGGGACCGGCGCGGCGCGGGCCGGCCGTCGACCATGATCCTGGGATCGACTTCCCGGACCGGCGGCTGCGGCGCGCTGTCCACCCGGATGACCTCCGCCGCGGGTATCGGACCCGGGCGGTCCTGCTCGCCGGGGGCCGGATCGATCCGGCCAGGGATCGGCGGTACAGGGATACTGCCTGTCGGCGCCGCGACGGACGTGTCCACCGGGGACTCGGCCGTGGGCCGCAACAGCGGCGTGACCGCGATCACCGTGCATACGCCGACGGCCAGCAGCGAGAAGAAGGCGCTGTCCTTCCGCCCCGCCGTCGCGCCGAGCACGTCCCGGATGCGCATGGCCGCCATGGAGGCCGACCGCGCCAGTTCGACGGCAGCCAGCCAGTGCGTCCGGACCTTGCCCGAGGCGACCTTCAACAGGGTGGAAGCATAGCGCTCCGGTTGCCTGGAAACCCGGACGACGTCCGCGTCGCAGGCCCGTTCCGCCTCGATCCCGGCCCGGTGCGCGGCGTACCGGACCGCCGGGTGGAAGAAGAAGCAGATCCTGCTGAGCTGGACCAGGAAGACCGTGAGGTGGTCCCGCCGGGCGTAATGGGCCAGCTCATGGAGCAGGACCTGCCTCAGCTCCGCGCTGGAAAGCTCCAGGATGCACCAGGAGGGGATCACGACTACGGGCCGCCCCGCGGCGATCAGGACGGGCACTTCGAACTCGTCGGAGACCCGTAGCGCCACGTTGCGCTTCACGCCCGATTCGGCCAGGCATCGTTCGAATAACGCGCTCACCCGGGGGACCGCGACCGGTGCGGACCGCCGCCTTCTTTGGGTCATCGTGATGACCGAGGAACCGATGCGGTACAGGCCGAGACCGGCGAAAACCATCCAGATCAGCCCCGCGACGGTGTAGATACCGGATGCCGGCGTGGCCTGAACGCCCGCGGCGGCGACTCCGCTGGCCGCCATCGGCGCCCACGGGATTTCGAAAGGCCCCTGCCAGGGCACCGCAAGGGTAAGCAGGGGTTTGGCCAGCACCAGCAGCCAGAGGAAATGCCGGATCCCGGGCGGGCATCCCCGGTTCGCGAAAAGCAGTACCCAGACCAGCGCGCCCAGAAGCAGCGCTTCCAGGCTCGGCAGCCACAGGAGGTCCACGACCTGCCGGCCGAAGCGTTCGAAGAAGGTTACCGCGTTCCCGGGTTCAATCATCCGATGTCTCCGGCTCCGAGGCCATCCGGTCCAGCAGGTTGCGCAGGCTTTCGGCTTCTTCCGCGGTCAACGCGTCCGATTCGATCAGGTGCAGCACCAGGGATTGCGGCGATCCGGCGAACAGCTTGTCCACGACGGCCCGGATGGTCTCCTGGCGCACGCCCTCGGGCTTTACGATGGCGGTGTAGACGTAGGCCCGGCCTTCGCGGGTATACCGCACCACGCCCTTCTGGGTAAGAATGGACAGGACCGTCTGTACCGTGGTGTACGCCAGGGGCCGCTGGTTCCGGAGCGATTCGACGATCTGGCGCACCGTCGCCCGGCCCAGCCGCCAGACCACGTTCATGATATCGATTTCCAGGTCCGTCAATGAAGACAGCTTCTTTCTCGCCATCCGCTCCCTGCTCCGGTTCACGGCTCCGGGGGGTCGAAGCCGTGGTGTCCGCGACCCGAGTTTCGCGGACCAAGTTTTTGGTAGTTAAATGTATGACCCCGTGTATTTTAATTAACGCGCACGTGATGAATTGTCAATTCAAAGTTATACTCCGGCGTGCCCCTGAAAACCCGCTGGCCGCCGGCCGGTTCCGGGTCTGATACCTGCTATGAGTCGAGATCCCGTCTACTTCATTTCCGACGCCCACCTGGGAATCGAAGACTACGCGGCGGAGGAAGAGCGAAGAAACCGATTGCTGGACTTCCTGCGCGGCTTGCGGGGCAGGACCCGGCTGTTGTACATCGTGGGCGATCTGTTCGATTTCTGGTTCGAGTACCGCAGCGTCGTGCCCCGCCAGCACTACACGGTGCTGCACGCATTGAGCGCGCTGGTGGATAGCGGCACGCGGGTCGTATACCTGCCGGGCAACCACGATTTCTGGCTGGGAACTTTCCTGGACGAACAGGTCGGGGTGGAAACGGCCGACGGGCCGCTGACCGTGACCCACCACGGCCGGAAGATCTATATCGCCCACGGCCACGGCCTGATCGCCAGGGACCGCGGCTACCGCGCGATGTCGAAGATCATGCACAGCGCCCTCAGTATCCGCCTGTTCCAGATGATCCATCCGGACTGCGGCTTCAAGATCGGCCGCCTGGCGTCCGGGCTGAGCAGGCGCCGCGGAAGACCGGCCTCCTGGGACCCGCGGCAAGCCTACCGGGACCTGGCCTTCTCCCTGCTCGACGACGGCTACGACCTGGTCGTGTTCGGACACAACCACTGCCCCACGCTCCAGTATAAGGGCGAGAAGGCATATATCAACCTGGGGGACTGGATACGGCACGATACCTATGGCGTGTTGCGCGAGGGAGAGATGAGCCTGGAAAAGTACGGGGACGAGGGGGAAAAGTACGGGGACGGGGACGAGGGGGAGGATCAGGAGCGCGGAGGAGTGAAGTACGGAGACGAGGGGGAGGATTAGGAGCGCGGGGAAGAGGTCTGTGCGGACGAGAGGGCGGCGTGCGGGGCGGGATAACCGGAAGGCGGTAAGGGCGGCGTCCCGCCACGCGTCCCCTTCACGCGTGTGAGCGAAAGAGTCGGCATGCAAAACAGGAAGCCCCGGCGCTCGAATGCGCCGGGGCTTCCGTCTGTTCGGCCGCTCGCCCCTTTCAGTGGCCTTGGCTCCTACTCGAGGCGAACGGGAAGGTGTTCCAAAGTGCCTGATACAAATGCATGAGGCTTCCGCGAAGGCTGACCCTCCGGAGAGGATCCTGACCCCATTTTGGATAATCCCAGGCGACACCTCGGAACTTTCACGGTACTTCCAGGATTCTGCCAGCACCCTGGCTACGGGCCCGGATTATCCGAACCGTGTGGACGATTAATTTGAGGGCTCGTTGATCATAATCGGAGCCAGCGGCAGATCCTCGGCTCCGGGAATCGAAACCACCAGGTACGCCGTGCCGTGACCTACGATCCAGGTCTCATCGGTACCGATGGTTATTGTCCCCAAGGCGCCGTTTATCGCAGCCGGCGTGGCATTTTCGGGGATGGCGATCACATCCGGGTTCTGGCTGCGGACCGTCGCCGTCAGGGTGTCATCATTGTCCGATGTCCTGCCGCCGGGGCCGACCTCCAGTACCTGGATCAGGAACACGATGTTGTCAGCAGGCGTAACCGATCTGGCCAGGGTCTCGACCACGTCCTGGGTGTCGGGATCGTCTTCGACCACGGGCTGCAGGACCCTGGTGCGATCGGCTGAACTGGAAGGATACGGATTCATCACGTACCTGATGACACCGGATCCGCCGCCGACGGAGACCATGATCTTGGCCTTGGACGTGATACCCTGGCCCTGGGCCGTGATCTCGGCCATTCCTGCGCTTTCAGCCGTTATCGTGTTGCCGTCCACGCTGACTATATCCGGCGCGGAACTCACCCAGCTGATCAGCGCATCGGCGCCTTCGATGACCTCCCCTTCCTCCGCCTCGTTGTAGGCGACGGGTGTCATCAGTTCGATCGAACCGCCGATCGGCAGAACGTACGAGGTCGCCTGACCCGCGGCAAACTCGATACGCTTGATCTCGTCGAGCACCACGGCCGTCAACTCGATCTCCACGCCTCTGCCCACGGCCGATACGGTGATCTTGGCGGAACCGGTTGGCGCCACGGCTTCGATCATTCCACCATCGACCGTTATCGCTTCGGATTCGGTCGCCCAGTCGAAAGTGACGGCCAGGACCGAACCGTCCTGGCTGGCTGCTTTCGCGGCGATCGTGGTCATTTCGCCGACGGCCATGGTCAGATCCAGCTTGTTGCCCGGATCGGCCCTGAGGTCGTAATCGGGCGCGTCGAACACGGCGACCATCTCGTCATTGCCGTCCTGGACCAGCTTGATATGATGAATGGCGGACAGCACGCCGCTGCCGATAACCTCGCCTGCGTCGATCCCCGCGCCCGGAGGTCCCTGCGGACCTGCGGGACCCTGCGGACCGGCGGCACCGGCAGGACCGGCGGCACCGGCAGGACCGGCGGGACCGGTATCGCCCTGGTCACCCTTGGGGCCCTGCTCTCCCTCGGGACCCTGCGGACCTGCGGGACCCTGCGGTCCCGTGGAGCCGGCAGGACCCTGCGGTCCCTGCGCACCGGCCGCGCCTTGCTGACCGGAAGGGCCGGCGGGGCCTGTCTTGCCTTCGCATCCCATCATGGATAGCGCGAACGCAACCACAATCACTATGAGATAATGCATCTTTGTCTCCCGTTTATCGAATGTTACGCTTTGCTGTAAAATGATGCTTCGTTAAGGCACGGATCTATATGGCCTCCTTTCCCGTCCTGTGCTTTTGCGAAGTGGACAGTCGCTCAATCTTCGAAGATTGAGTGAATACCAGTGTCTGCCGATGTAAATCAGGTTATTGCGCCAGGCCGCTTTATAATTTAATTGAACGAATCTTACAATCTTTTTGCTTAATTTAGGCTTAGTTTTCGCTTAGTCAACACTTTTTTGCATTTTTTCCGATGGAAGGACGCGATCACGGCCATTGCCGCGCGGCAGGGCGGAGGATACCGGTATGGCGCGGGCCGGCGCGGGAGGAGCGAGGCGCGGCGGCCGTGAGAGCGGGATTGGTTATACTATATTTTATTTAATTTTATTTGATGTATTTAACGCCTGCGTGACAGCGGGCGGCGGGACAACAAGGGGCGGACCGGCGGGACAACAAGGGGCGGACCGGCCGGCGGAACCGGGCGTTCGCCCGCGGCTCAAGGCAGGGGGGCTACCCGGCGGTCAAGGCCGGGGCGGTCGCCCGTCGCTACCCGGCGCTCAAGGCCGGGGCGCTACCCCGGTTCCCGGTCCTTCGGGCAGGACCAGGCGTCCCTGCCGCACGGTGGCCCCGGCGAATGGATCGTTGGAGATCAGCAGGTTGCCGTCCAGGTCGGCATAATCGGCGAGGGGGGAGAGATGGGCCGCGGCGGTGATGGCGGCGGAGGTTTCGATCATGCAGCCGATCATGACGGCCATCCCGTGGGCGCGGGCGGTGTGGATGAGCCGGAGCGCTTCGCGGATCCCGCCGCACTTCATCAGCTTTACGTTGACGCCGTCCACCAGGCCGGACAGGGCGGGCACGTCCGGGGAGACCAGTACGCTTTCGTCGGCGAATACCGGCATGGACGCCGCTTCGCGCACCCGGCGCCAGTCACCCGGCGAACCGGGGGGAAGGGGCTGCTCCACGAGTTCCACGTCGAACTCCGCCAGCCGCTCGACCATTTCCACGGCCTGGTCCTCCGTCCATCCCGCGTTGGCGTCGATCCGGATGCGCGCGTCCGTTTCATCGCGGATCGTACGCATGATCTCCAGGTCCTTCTCCGAACCGAGCTTGACCTTCAACGCCGGGTATCCGGCGGCCTCCCGCACCTTGCGGCGGACCGCTTCCGGTTCGTCGATGCCTATGGTGAATGAAGTGACGGGCGTTTTCGCGGGATCGAGACCGAGCCACCGGTAGAGGGGCACGCCGAGACGCCGGGCGGCCAGGTCGTGCAGCGCGATGTCCACCGCCGCCCGCGCCGAGGGGTCGCGGGGCAGCTTCGACGCCAGGCGGTCCATCGTCTCCTCGAGCGCGAAGGGGTCGGCGCCCAGCAGGCCGGGCACATCCTCCAGCGCCCGCAGGACCGACCCCGCGTTTTCACCGTAGTAGGGAGAAGGAGCGGCCTCTCCGATGCCCGTGGATTCACCGTCGGAGACGCGCACGATCACGTTTTGCCTGTGGTCGCTGACCTCGCGGGCGATACGGAAGGGATGGATGAGGTCCAGGCGGACCGTCTCGGCGCTCAGGCGCATGGAGCCCCCGCTCAGAAACTGCTGAAAATCTCGCTCATCAGGCGCAGGCTGATCTGGGCGGGCACCGCGATCCAGGTCCGGATGATGCCCAGCCGCAACATCTGGTCCGCAATGATCAGGCCGATCAGCAGGACGGGACCGTACATCTCCAGCTGGCCGAACCGCTGTGCCTGGGCGGGGGGCAGCAGTCCCCTCAGGACGCGCGACCCGTCCAGCGGCGGGATGGGCAGCATGTTGAAGAAGGCCAGCGCCAGATTGATGATGATGCCGTACCGGACCATCTGGCGCAGCGTTTCGGTCAGGGCGCCGCCGGAGGGCATGTGGGTGAAGACGCCCACCAGGATGAAGGCGAGGATGATATTGGACACCGGTCCCGCCAGGGCGATCCAGAGCATGTCCTTCCGGGGATTGCGCAGGTACCGGGGATCCACCGGCACGGGTTTCGCCCAGCCGATGCCGAATCCGCTCATGACGGTGATGACCAGCATGATGGTCCCGGCCGGGTCGAGGTGCACCAGGGGGTTCAGCGAAAGGCGCCCCATGCTGCGCGCCGTGGGATCGCCCAGTTTCCACGCCGCCCAGGCATGGGCGTACTCGTGAAAGGTCAGGGCGAAGAGGATCGCGGGCATGGCGATGAACAGGATGGTGAAGTCGAAGCCCATGGATACTCCTTTGCCGCGTTGCGATTCGGTTCAGTTCGAGGGGCGGTGCAGGCGCGACCAGAGATCCCGCGCGGCGCGGCGTTCCTCCTCCGCGGTCCCGATTTCGCCGTTGATCTTCATCGAAAGCACTTCGTCCAGGATCCGGCCGTACGCCGGGCCCTCCGATACGCCCAGGTCCCTGAGCGTCCCTCCGTCGATGGACAGGCGCATGTGCCGGTGATGACGGTAGTAGGATTCGCAGCGCCTCCGCATGCCTTCGTCGTGATGTGTCAGGGTAACGAACAGCATGGTGTCCTCCGAGATCGTACGCACGGCGCGGAAGAAGTCCGCCGCCGTTTCTATTTTTCCCGATTCGACGGCCCGCTCCACGCGGGACCACCGGGACATGTCCTCGATGGCTTTCCTGAGCCGCCGGTTGGGCTTCAGCCGGTCCACCACGCCCTGAAGGGTCTCCTCCCGGCGCGGCCGGAACAGGGCGACCAGGTACAGCATCCACCAGCCGTCGCCGGTGGATGACGCGGGACCGCCGGACCGGCTGATCTCACGGACAAGCGTCTCCAGGCCGTCGTCCGAGGCGAGGGCCGGATGAATGGCCGCGAGCGTGTCGAGCCGGTCCAGCCGGTCGAATACCAGCCAGGGATCGGGCTCGACGCAGATCAGCCTCAACTGTTCGAGCAGCCGGGGCCCCGAAAGGTTCCCGATCATACCGCCGGCGACCGCTTCCCGGTATCTCCGTTCCGTCCCGCGCTCGAGCCTGAACCCGAGGCGCTGTTCGAACCGGACGGCCCGGAAGAGGCGGGTCGGGTCGTCGATGAAGCTCCGTTCGTGGAGGATGCGGACCAGGCGCCCTTCAAGGTCGGCCCGGCCCCCGAACGGATCGACCAGGTCTCCGAAGCTTCGCCCGTTCAACGAGACCGCCATGGCATTGACAGTAAAGTCGCGCCGCGCCAGGTCCACTTCCATCGGGGCGGACGCCACCCGGGGCAGCGCGCCCGGGCGCTCGTAGGTCTCGCTGCGGGCCGTGGCCACGTCCAGGCTGCCCCCTTCGGGCAGATCCACGGTGGCCGTGAGAAACGCAGGGTGCGGCGTGCAGCGGCCGCCCGCCTCCCGGGCCAGCCGGCCGGCGAACCCCATCCCGTCCCCATCCACCGCCAGGTCGACGTCCGTCCTCGGCCGTCCCAGCAGCATGTCCCGCACGGTCCCGCCGACCAGGTACAGGTCCAGTCCCGACCCGTCGGCCAGGCGGCCGGCCTGGCGCAGCCGCTCGCGGATTCCCTCCGGCAGTCGGGCGATGGCTTCTTTCATGGTCCGGTCCGATCAGGGGTTGCGTACTCAGGCCTCTTTCAGAAACCGGTGCACGATGATCCGGTTGTCCTTCGAATCGAATCTTACCCTTCGGGGCTGCGCGCTGTGGCGGTATCCCCGGGCGATCATGGATTCGACGAAAGGGGCGGCCGCCCGCCGGTCGGGATCGCTCGCGAGGAACATGCCGCCCGGTTCCAGCGTATCGTCGAGCAAGCGCTGGATCGGGTCGTGATTCGGCCTTTCGTAGAGGATGTCCGAACCGATGACGATGGCGTACTTGCGGTCGAGATCCGGGTTTCTCCAGTCCAGGAACCGGCAGGTTACGCGCGCGTCCAGGGCGTTCAGCCGGGCGTTGTACCGGGCGAAGGCCAGGGCGTCTTCTTCGTAATCGCACGAGGTGACCGCCAGTCCGGCCGCCGCCGCCGCGATACCGGCCACGCCGACGCCGCAGCCCAGTTCCAGGATCCGGGAACCGGCGGGAGCGGGGTACTCGAACAGGTGGCGTCCGAGACCGACCGCCGAGGGCCAGATCTCCGCCCAGTAGGGCAGCCGGTCATCCTCATCGCAGTACTCCGGGTCGATTTCGTCGATGAGGACGTCCGGGTCGCGTACCGCCAGTATGTCCAGGTTCACCCACTTGCCGATGGCTATGGACTTGAAACAGACGTCGTAACGGCGGGCCAGTTCGGCGGGTACGGCGGACGGTGGCATGGCCTCTGAACTTAACGGATAACATCCCCGCGGTCAATCGAATTCAGGCTTGACACGCCATGCGGGCACGGCTATAATATTACGGTATTTCGCGGCGGAGCCGTTGCCTGGTTTTCTGCTCATGCCGATACTGTTTCGACCTATCCGCGAAGCCGGTTTGTTTCAAAATGGCGTGTAAAGCGAGGAGACTCGTATGACCTACATAATCGCAGAGCCATGCCTTGACGTAATGGACAAGGGCTGTGTCGATGTATGCCCGGTGGACTGCATTCATACCAAGGACGGCGAGCGCATGCTGTACATCGATCCTGAAGAATGCATCGACTGCGGCGCCTGCGAACCCGAATGTCCGGTCGAGGCCATTTTCGCCGAAGAAGACACCCCGGACGAATGGCAGGAATACATCCAGATCAACGCGGACTTCTTCCAGGACGACTGACGGAAACGCGCCGGGCGGAGCGCTCGCAGACGCCCGGCCGGACACGCCCGGCCGGACACGTCCGGACTCGCCCGGACACACCCGAACTCGCCACGGACACGCCCGAACTCGCCACGGATCCTCACGCCGCGGCAACCGGACCCGGCGGAGGGTCCGCCTGCATATCCTCTTCATCATCGATCGATTCCCACCGGAGAGGATACGCGGCACGCAAGCCATCCCATAAACGCGCGGTAACGGTCTTGAATCCATGAAGGCACGCACCGTTAAGAAATTCCTGCTGGCCCTGTCCTGCCCCAAGCGCACCGGGTTGATCTACACGGTGACCCGCTGGCTGTCGGAACAGGGTTGCCACGTCATCGAAAGTGACACGTATATCGATCCGGTCAGCGAACGGTTCTTCATGCGCGTGCATTTCGGCGGCAAGGTGACCCTGGGTTCCCTGTGGCGAACCTTCGCTCCCATGGCGGAGGAGCTGGACATGCTATGGGACCTGTCGGCCGACGACACGCGTCCCCGGGCTCTCATCATGGTGTCGCGGGACCTGCACTGCCTGCTGGACCTGCTGAACCGCACGCGCATGGACAAGCTTCAGCTGGACATCCCCCTGATCATATCCAACCATACCGACGCCGAACAGCTGGCGGAGGAATCGGGCATCGACTTCCTGCACCTGCCGATTACACCCGATAACAAGGAGGAGCAGGAGGAACGCCTGATCGACGAGATCGAGGAGAACAACATCGATTTCGTCGTGCTGGCCCGGTACATGCGGATCATCGGCGCCGAGGTGTGCGACAGGATGGCGGGCCGCATCATCAACATCCACCACTCTTTCCTGCCCGGGTTCAAAGGCGCCAGGCCCTACCACCAGGCGCACAGGCGTGGGGTAAAGTTGATCGGCGCGACCGCCCACTACGTGACGGCCGACCTGGACGAAGGTCCGATCATCGAGCAGGACGTGGAAGCCGTGACCCATCGCATGTCGCCGGCGGAACTGACGGCCGTGGGCCACGACATCGAGCGCATCGTGCTGGCGCGGGCCGTACTCTACCACATCCAGCGGCGCGTCTTGATCAACGGGCGGCGAACCGTCGTGTTCCGGTGAGGTCCAGGGGTTAGCGGGTCGATCGGAGGCGGACCGGGCGGACCGCACTGTGGGAATTACCGGCGGGCGCGGGAAAGCGGTGCGTGGAAAGCGGCGCGGGAATTACCGGCGGGCGTTGCCGGGCCGGCGGACCGCACTGGACGGAAGGCGCGGGGAAGGCCGGCGGGCGCGGGAAAGCGGTGCGTGGAAAGCGGTGCGTGGAAAGCGGCGCGGGAGTTACCGGCGGGCGTTGCCGGGCCGGCGGACCGCGCAGGACGGAAGGCGCGGGAATTACCGGCGCGATGCCGCGGGCTCAGGCGTACTGGTCCATCAGGGCGTCTATGGTCGCCTGCTCGTCCCCGTAGGCCTTGGCGTACACGCCCTGCAACTTGTCGGTGTAGGTGCGGTACTCTTCCTGGAAGAACACGCCGCTGTGGAAAACGCCGTCGCCCACTTCTTCCATGGCCATGTCGATCGCCTTGATCCGGTCGCTGGTGTCCCAGTCGTCCGGCAGCGGCATGAAGGATTCCTTCCAGGGATCGTAGGTGTTGTAGAAGGTGGGGCAGGGACTCATGGCGTGGACGAAGGCGAATCCCGGGTGATCGAGTCCCCGGCCGATGATCTTCGCCATCTCCGTCGCCTGGCTCGAGAAAGTGCGCGCGACGAAACTGCAGCCGTACACGATGATCATGGCCAGGATGTTCAACTGGCCCTCGAGCACCCCTTCGTAAGGCGCCATCTTGGGCATGGAAACGCTGCGGCGCAGCGCCTGCATCCCCGTGGGCGTGCTCGGTGACGGCTGGCCCTTGGTCAGTCCGTACACCTGGTTGTCCATCACGATATAAGTAATGTCCTGGTTGCGGCGCACGGCATGGGGCACGTGGCCGCCGCCGATGGCGAACCCGTCGCCGTCGCCGCCGACGGCGATGACCGTCAGATCGGGATTGGCCGCCTTGACGCCCTGGGCCGCGGGCAGCGCCCGCCCGTGCACCACGTGCAGGCCGTAGGCGTTGACGAACTCGGGCAGCCGGCCGGAACAGCCGATGCCCGACACGATGACCACGTCCTTCGGGTCCAGGTTCCGTTCGGCGAGCGCGCGCTGCAGCGCGGCCAGCACGCCGAAGTCCCCGCAGCCCGGGCACCAGGTGGGCTTGACTTCGCTCCGGTAGTCCTTGAGCGTGCGATTGACGGGCTTTTGGGCCTGGCCTGCCTTTTCGGCCTGGTCCGGCGTCGTGGTCTTCGCGGCGTCGGCCGTACGGACGTCAGCCATACTGCAGCACTCCTTCGATGTATTCCTCTATGTCGCCCGCCTTGAAGGGCAGCCCCGTAATGATGTTGAACCGCTGCAGGGAAACGGCCAGGCGGCCCTGCAGGTAGTTGGCGAACTGCCCGCTGGCGTTCAGCTCCACCACCGAGACCACAGGTATGGACTCGATGAAGGCGCGGGCCTCCTTCTCCGGCAGGGGATGGAGCATCTTGAAAATCAGGGCGGCGACCCTGTACCCCTTCGCCAGGGTCCGGTCCAGCGCTTCCAGTATGGGACCCTCCGACGATCCCCAGCCGATCAGGCCGAGCTGGGCGTCCTCCGCGCCGTACCGCTGCACGAACCCGGGCTCGTTCACCGCGGATTCGATTTTCTGATGCCGTTTCTCGGTCATCCGGATATGGGCTTCCGGCGAATAGTCGATATGGGCGTGTTCGTCGTGCTCAAGGCCCGTCGCCACGTAGTGCTGTCCATGGCGGCCCGGCAGGGGCATGGGGGAGACATAGTCGTCCGTCATCTCGTACCGGTCGAATTCCTGCGGCGCGACGCTGCCGTTCAACTCCGGCTGCTTGCGCTCGACGATCTCGACCTTGCCGAGATCGGGGCGGGACATGACCTGCGCGCGCTGCGAGAGATGCTGGTCGCTGAGCAATATGACCGGCGTCTGGTACTTCTCGGCGAGATTGAAGGCCTTGACCGCCGTGTAGAAGCAGTCTTCGGTATTCGTCGCCGCGATCACGATGCGGGGCGCCTCGCCGTGGGCGCCGTGTATGGCCAGGTTCAGATCCGACTGCTCCGTCTTGGTGGGCATGCCGGTGCTCGGTCCGCCGCGCTGTACGTCGACGACCACCAGCGGGATCTCCTCCATGGTCGCCAGGCCGAGCGCCTCGACCATGAGGGACAGGCCCGGACCCGCCGTGGCGGTCATCACCTTCGCGCCCGTGAAGGATGCCCCGATGGACGCGGTGATGGCCGCGATTTCGTCCTCGGTCTGCATCAGGACGCCGCCCACCCTGGGCATCGCCTTGGCGAGCGTCTCCATCACGTCGCTGGCGGGCGTGATGGGATACCCGGCGTAGTAACGGCAGCCGGCGGCCAGGGCGCCCATGCAGAGCGCGTCGTTGCCCGTCATGATCAGCTGGGCGTGGCCGTTTCGCTGGTTCACCGGGACCGCGAGCCCCAGGTCTATGCCGTTATCCGACACGTAGACATAGGCTTGCTTCAAGGCGTTGATGTTCGACTCGAGGAACTCCTTGCGGCGGCCCCACCGGCTCTCGGACACCATCTGCTTCGCGGCGTCGAAGGGAATGCCCAGGCAGGACGTGAGCACCCCGAAGGCCAGCACGTTCTTGGATTTCATCGTCTTGATGACGGTCTTGGTGATCTTCTGGAGGGGTACGCCGATCTGCATCAGCGCCAGACTCTCGTCCGCCTCGCATTCGTCGGGATCGAATATCACGACGCCGGTGGGCTTCACCTCGCCCGCGTGGATGTCGTAGTTCTCCTGGTTCCAGACCATCAGGATGTCCAGGGCGTCGCCCGGCGAGCGGACGGGGGAGTCCTGCACCCTGACCTGGGTCATGGACGCCCCGCCTTTTATTTCGGCCGGCAGGTTCTTGAAGGTATAGATGTGCAGCCCCGACCGGGCCAGCGCTTCGGCCAGCACGTCGCCGACAGTTAGGACGCCTTCGCCGTTCTCTCCGGCGATGCGTATGGTAAGGTCCAGTTGATCCATGATCGACCCTTCGCGACCGTCGCGTTGTGAAAATGCCACAAAACCATAAGATTATATGGGGTTAGATACCCTGATGTCAATTCTATTCGTCATGGATCGCGACATTTCCCCGCCCTCGCGAGCCGGGTGAATCGGCCGCCCGCAACCCCACTCTCGCGCGCCGGGTGAATCGGCCGCACGCAACCCCTACCAGCCATGTATCCGGTGTCCCTGTCCCGGGAACCAGATGATATCGACGAGATTTGACGCGACCAGACCCGTGCAGAACCCGACCAGCATGCCGAGGATCAGCGGCTGGACGCTTCGGAAGAGGGCGATGCCGCCGGAACGGAGCAGCAGGACCTTGACGGCCCAGGCTACGAAGAGGGTGAACGCCCCGTTGTCGATCGCCACGCCCCGGGCGATGGTGAGTCCCACCGGGTGCAGCGGCCAGCCCGGGAACTTGTACCTGAGGAAGATCAGCACCATCATGAGGAAGCCCCCCAGGAAGAACCAGGCGGTTTCCATGACCGACATCCGGGTCGGGTTCCGGATCCATATCTTGACGCTCTCGAAGAAGTGGATGTTCCCCGTGGTGAAGGCCCACTGGTCGAACTGCGAAGCGCCGACGGTCTCGTACCCCGAATAGACCGTGTACGCGGCGCTGACCGCGAAAGCCAGGGCGAAGGCGGCGCAGATCAGGGCGAACATGGCTTTCTTGCCCGTCCAGACCCGGTCCCCCAGCCGGGTGATGTGGGACACCGAGACCATGGTAAAGGTCTTCCAGTTCCGGGCGAAGGCGTTGGTCATGCCGAAGGCCGTGAGGGACGACGGATCGATGGCGGACGAACCCACGCCGCGTATGAGGAACTCGTGGGAGTTCATCGGCAGGTCGAGGGCGACCAGGCCGGTTTCCGCCACGATCCGGGACACGCCGACGTAGAAGACGAAGAGCAGAAACAGGAAGGGCGCCATGATGACGAGACTCATGCCGGCCATGTGGAGGAAGGCCGCCATGTAGGCGACGCCCAGGATCACGCCCAGGACGGCCGCCCGGTAGGAAAAGAACTCATCGGAATCGTCCACGTCCGGCGCCCGTCCCAGGGCCTTTCGCGCCACGTCCCACAGGTGCCGGCGGGCGATCCAGAAGCCCCAGAGGACGAAGACGATCAGGGCGCCGATCTCCTGGAGACGCACCGCGGCGTCCGGCGACGCGCCGGTTTCGAGCAGGCCGACCGCGTTCATGCCGCCGGACTCCAGGATGGCGAAGAGATGAAAGGTCCATATGCTGAACAGGATGTCCACCGGGGAGAAGAGGGCGAAGCAGAACAGGTACATGTTGACCTTGATCTTGACGGCGGGGAACAGGTGGCCGATGACGAGGTCCGTCGCGTAGGGCTGGCCGATGGGGATCACGCCCACGGGGGTGAAGTAGTCGACGATGTTCCAGCCGATCACCGCCAGCGGCAGGGAGAACCCGATCCAGAACAGCCGTCCCCCCATGAAGGCCGGCAGGAACGATCGGCCTCCGGGTTCGTGAACGATCCGGAAGAGGACCTGCGCGAGCGGGAAGCTGAGCCTTTCGTGGACGATCCACTGCTTCCGCAGGATCACCACCAGGCAGGACCCCGCGAAGAAGAGGGCGATGAAGAACGTGCCCCACCAGAACAGGGGGACGATCCAGGGCCGCCACGGCAGGCTGGCGTAGGCGGGCAGGCCCTCGTAGAACCAGCGGATGGTCTGGTCGGCGGGATCGACCAGCAGCCAGGCCGGAAGGTACTGGAAGAAAACCGCTTCCCATTGATTTTCGGGCGACGCAAAATAGTACGGGGTGGTGATCAGGCCGATGAAGTAGCTCATGAAGGCGTGGGACGGCACGGAGGACGCGATCAGGCCGAAGGAGAGGATGACGAGCAGTTCCGACGTGCTGAACGTCGAGACCGGCCGATACTTGCGCAGCAGTCCGTTCACGACGATGACGAAGAACAGGAAGGGCGCCATCAGGGACGCGGAGACATGCTCGAAGTCCATGAACGTCCCGCGGACGACCCAGACGTTGTAGGGGATCCACAGGCTGATGAAAACGGCCAGGGCGATGCCGGCCAGGATCGAGCGGAGGGTCACGCGGCGGTGGTCTCGCATCTGCATGTCGAACCAGTTGGAATGCGCCGGGTCCGCCCGCCGGACGGCGCCTGAGGTGACGGACTGATGCCTGGGAACGTGTACGAGCCCGATACGTTGAACCGGCTTTACCGGACCGGCGGCGGAGATCCCGTGGACGACGGACGCTGCCGGTTGCGCCGGCCGCGGTTCGAATCGCGCTGGAGCGGCCTGCTGCTGCCGGAAGACCGGGACGTCGCGGAAAACCGCGCGTTCGACTACCTCGTGGTGGAACCGGCCGGCCTCCCCGCCGAAGGGGCCGACGAAGTCCTGGTGATATTCCACGGACTGAACGAGGGCAGCTACGCCAGGATGCTGCCCTGGGCCGCCAGTTTCGCCCTGCGGCTCGGCATCCCCGTCATACTCTTCCCCCTGTCCTTCCACGTCGGAAGGCGATCGGATCTATGGAGCACACGGGAACAGGGCCGGATCGCCGCCCGCCGCGCCGCCCTGGCCGGAAACGGGCGGACGAGCCCCTTCAACGGCCGCATCAGCGAGCGGTTGAGCGAGGCGCCCGAACGCTACGTGCTCGGCGGGCTGCAGTCCTGTTTCGACGCCGTGGACCTGGCGGACCGGATCGGTGCGGGCGGGCACGCAGGATGCAGAGCCGGGGCGAGCGTCCGTTTCCTGGGGTACTCCGCCGGCGGATACCTGGCCCTGGTCCTGTTGCTCGCCGATCCCGGCGGGCGGTTTTCCGATGGTCGCGCCGCCCTCTTCGCTTCCGGCGCCCCCCTCGACGGCATCCGCGCCGGAAGCCTGTTCATCATGGACGATGCTGCCGCGGCCAGCCTGTCCGCCTGCCTGCGAAACCGGGCGTCGCTGCTCGGGGCGGCCGGCGGCCGCCACCGTCACGTCGTCGAGCCGCCCGCACGCTGGCTGGCCGAGGTGCTGTTACACGGCGACGGGCTGGAGGAACGCCTGGACGCGTTGAAGGACCGGCTGCTGCTGGTGGTCAATCCCGCCGACCGGGTCATATCGGCGGAGCGGGCGGCATGGAACCTGCGTCCGGCGCCCGTGCTGCGCCTGCACCTGGGCGTGCACGAGTTTCCCTTCACCGCGGGCAGTCCGCTCCCCGAAGCCTACGACCGGCGCGCGCCGGAGACCCGGGCCATGATCAGGAACGTCCGGAACGTCCACCGCATCGCACCGGATTACCGGACCGCCTTCGACCGTTTCATCCACGAGGTGTCGTCTTTCCTCTTCCCCGGCCGGGCAAAACCGGCTTGACAACGGTCCTTTTCGCCCGTTATCTATTATGGTATAAGATAACCTATTGTAAATAGCCGAAGTTAGACGCGCATTCCACGTCGGGTGGCCGCGGGGGCATGAAGTAGTTTAAGCCGCCCCTCGACCCTGTCAAGCGAGTTCAGGCCGCCCGACCGGCCGGCGAGGCGAGCAGACCTATGACGGCGACGGTTGAAAACGCCCTTGCGAACCCATCGATCGTACCGGTCCAGGTATTGCTGGAGCAGTACGCCATTTCCCATCCGGAGATCGATTCCGACGAGGCGCTGGAATACCAGCTGGACCTCATCGAGCGGGCCTATCACTTCAGCACACTGCACCATGCCGGCCAGATCCGCAAGTCCGGCGAACCCTTCATGGTGCACTGCACGCAGGTGGTGCTCACGCTGATCGGCCTGCAGCTGGACGCCGTTACGATCGCGGCGGGACTCCTGCACGACGTCGTGGAAGACGTGGAAGACGTTTCCATCGAGCAGCTGGCCGCCGAATTCGGCGAAGAAGTGGCCGTCCTCGTAAACGGCGTCACGAAGATCACCGGGCTTTCCTTCCGAAGCCAGGAGGAGCTTCAGGCCGAGTATTTCCGCAAGATGCTCGTGTCCATGGCCAAGGACGTGCGCGTCATCCTCATCAAGCTCGCGGACCGGCTCCACAACATGCGGACGCTGTCCTTCCTGGACCCGGCGAAACAGGAGCGTATTTCGCTCGAGACCCGGGAGATCTACGCGCCCCTCGCCCACCGGTTCGGCATGGCCAAGATCAAGTCCGAACTGGAAGACCTCAGCCTGAAGTACCTGGCTCCCGAAGTCTACCGGGATCTCGCGAGCAAGCTGGACCAGAAGCGGGCGGAGCGGGAACGGCTGATCGACGAGATACGCCAGCCCATCGTCAAGGCCCTGAAGGACGCGGGCATCGACGCCACGGTGAACGGGCGCGCGAAGCATTTCCATAGCATCTACACGAAGATGCAGCGCCGCAACCGGCCCTTCGAAGAGATCTACGACCTCCTGGCCCTCCGGGTCGTGACCGACACGGTGCCCAACTGCTACCACGCCCTGGGCATCATCCATACCCTCTACACCCCGATTTTCGACCGCTTCAAAGACTACGTTTCCCGCCCCAAGATGAACATGTACCAGTCCCTGCACACCACGATCATCGCGTCCAACGGCGAAACGGCCGAGATCCAGATCCGCACGCGGGAAATGGACCGCATCGCGGAAGTGGGGATCGCGGCCCACTGGCTCTACAAAGAAGGAAGGGACGAGGCCGGGGACGGCGAGGGCCGGGAAGACTGGCTCAGCCAGGCGCTGGACTGGCAGACCGACATGACCGATCCGAAGGAATTCATGAGTTACCTCCGCATGGACCTGTACGACGACGCCATCTTCGTATTCACTCCGCGCGGGGACCTCAAGGAGCTGCCGCAGGGCGCGAGCGTGCTGGACTTCGCCTTCGCCATACACACCGACATCGGACTCCACTGCAGCGGGGCGAAGGTGAACGGCAACATCGCGCCGCTGGCCGGGAAGCTGAACAACGGCGACACGGTCACCATCTTCACGTCGCCGCACCAGACGCCGAGTTCGTATTGGCTGGACATCGTCAAGACGACCAAGGCGTCCTCCAAGATCCGGGCGTGGTTCAGAAAGGCCACGCTGGAACAGAGCATCAGCCTGGGCGAAGGCCTGCTGGAGCGGGAGTTGAAGCGTCTGAAGGTCAAGCGCAAGATATCCGAGGACCTGGAGGCCCTTGCGAAGGAGTACGGGCTGCCCGACGCGAGCCGGCTCTACGCCGCGATAGGACGGGGTGACTATTCCGCCGCCCAGGTCGCCCAGAGATTGCTTCCCGACGAACCCGCCGCCGAAGCGGAACCGCCCAAAGAGTCGGTGCTGACCCGGTTCGTGGACCGGGTGCGCCGTTCCCGGGGCGGCGTCAAGGTGACGGGCATAGACAACCTGATGATCCGGTTCGCCCAGTGCTGCCAGCCGGTCCCGGGGGACCCGATCATCGGCTTCATCACCCGCGGCCGCGGCGTGACGGTGCACAACAAGGAATGCGCGAATATCGTGGACGACCTCGAACGGCGTCTCGAGGTGCACTGGGACGTGGAGAAGGACCAGTTCTTCGTCGTCGGCCTGCGTATCTACGGTACCGACCGGCCCGGCCTGCTCGGCGAGATTTCCAGGACGATCACCGAGGCCGGCATCAACATCACCCACGCCGCCATGGACACGACGGACGGCCTGGCGGACGGCAATTTCGCCATCGAGGTGGAACATCTGAGTCAGCTCGAACGCCTGATCGTCCGCATCAACAAAGTCAAGGGCGTGGACCGGGTGGAACGGGAGACCGGCGTGAAACCCGGCGGCGTGTCGGAAGACGTCTTCGATCACCTCGGCCACGCCCGCGATGACTGATCTCCCGGGCCGGGCCTGCCTGCGCGTGGCGCGCCGTCCGGGCCGCGTCAAATGAGCCGGCCCGTACGAGCCGCGCTGAACCCTTACGTGACGCCCTGATCCCGTACGAGCCGCACCGCGGGCCTTGAACATGGTTCCACCCGCATTCACCCATTCCGATGGACCAACCGCGTGTCTTCTCCGAAAGTGCCTGACGACTCCGAACCTCGCTTCAACGGCCTGGAGGGAACCTGTCCCGGGGACGACCCCGTATCGCGGAGGGACTTTCTCCGGGTCGGCCTGGGCGGTCTGGGCGGTCTGACGGGCGCGGGCGCATGGGCGGCGGGACTGGGCGGACTGGATACGCCCGAAGCGGTCGCGGCCCAGCTCGCGGGACGACGCCCCGCGGACGTAAAGAGCGTGGGGGTCGAGGCAGGCCGGGTGCGGCTGGCCTTCAACGAAAACCCCCTGGGCGCCTCCCCGGCGGCCATCGAAGCCGTGCTGCGCCACCGGGACTGGATGAACCGGTACGACTACACGACTACGCTGCAACGGGCGATCATCCGGCACCACGGCCTGGACATCCCCCGCCCGTCGGGCTTCGATTTCAAGGCCACCGGCGACCGCCACGGCCTGATGCTGGGCGTGGGAACGACCGAACTGCTCCAGATCCTGGCCCTGCAGGCCCTGATGAAGCATGGTGAAATCGTGGAAGCCCTCCCGTCCTACGGCCAGGTCACGCGCGTCGGCGACGAACTGCGCGACGCGGGTTTCGATGCGCAGGCGCGCCGGTCGCCCGTCCTGCCCGACGGCAACCATGACCTCGAACACATGGCAAGCCTGATCGGCGACCGCACCGGACTGGTCGTCATCTGCAACCCCCACAACCCCACCGGGGCGCTGCTGCCCCATAAGCGGATCCTGGATTTCATCGACCGGACGCCCCCGCACGTCCTCGTGGCCATCGACGAGGTCTACGTTCACTTCGTCCGCGACCCGGCGTACCGGGATTTCATCGAGGTCGCCAAGGAACGGGAAAACGTGATCGTGCTCCGGACCTTCTCCAAGGCGTACGGCCTCGGCGGCATTCGCGTCGGTTACGCCATTGCCCATCGCGACGTGATCTACCGGCTGGCGCCTTTCTCCATGGGACTCCTGGGCCGAAACGTCCTGTCCGTCCACGCCGCCGCGGCCGCGCTGGGCGACGATGAGCACGTCATGCGGTCGCAGCAGGCCGTATGGGACGGCAACGACTACCTCGCGGCCGAGTTGGAAAGACTAGGAGCGCGGGTCGTGCCCAGCCACGCGTGCTTTCTCTGGGCCGATTTCGGCCGGGAGACGCAGCGCATCGTCCGCGCGCTGTGGGCCCGGAAGGTCATGGTCCGCGCGGGCGCCGGCCAGTGGGCGTCGCCGAACCATATCCGCATCTCGACGGGTTCGAGGGAAGAAAATGAAGCCTTCGTCTGGGCACTGGAACGGACCCTCGGGTAAGCCACTCGCATCGTCTTCGTCCTCTCTGGCGCCGCCCGGTGCGTCCGGGCACGGGAACGCGTCTTCCGCCAGATCGCCCGGTGCGTCCGGGCACGGGAACGCGTCCTCCGCCGACCCGCCCGGTGCGTTCGGGCACGGGAACGCATCCTCCGCCGACCCGCTCCGGATCAGCATCATCATCCCGACGCTGAACGAGGCATCGACGATCGAAGACTGCCTGGGTCAGTTCGATTGCGGTTCGCGCACCTTGTCAGGGCCGGATGGGCTGGAAATCATCGTCGTGGACGGCGGGAGCGACGACGGCACGGCGGGAATCGCCGGTTCATGCCCCGGGGTACGGCTCGTCGATTCCGGCGAGCGGGGCCGGGCGGTCCAGATGAACGCGGGCGCGGCGGCGGCGGCGGGGGATGTTTTGCTGTTCCTGCATGCCGATACCCGCCTTCCCGTCCGGTGGCGGGACCTCGTGACCGTGTCGATCCGTAACCGTGGCAAGCCCGGTGGACGTTTCCGTTTCGACGTCGCCCATGCGGGCCGGATCTACCGGTGGATCGCGCGGGGCACCAATTTCCGTTCGCGCATCCTGGGCATTACCTACGGGGACCAGGCCATCTACGCCTCGCGGGAGGCCTTTGAAAGCGTGGGAGGGTTTCCCGATATTCCGGTCTTTGAAGACGCCCGGTTCGCCGACCGGTTGAAGAAGGCCGGGGGACTGGACTGGATCGACGATGCCGTACTGACTTCAGCACGGCGCTGGGAACGTCGCGGTCCGGTCCGCACGCTCCTGCTGACCTGGTTCCTGCGGTTGCTCTATACCCTCTTCGTCCCGCCCAGGTTCCTGGCCCGGTTCTACGGCGTGGTAAGGTAGGCAAGGCCCGGGCAGGGCGCCCCGTACCGCATTCAAATGGGAATCGAATCGACGCGCGGGGACGAATTAGCATTGCATAAATGTACGTATGCCATAAATTGAAAGGACAATCGAATACAGCCGCAGGTGGCGGTAAGCCAAGCCGCTGAAAAGGGAAGATGGTGCGAATCCATCACGGTCCCGCCACTGTGTTCGGGGACGAAACTCAAACTCGTCACTGCCGGTCAGGCCCAGTCCATGGACCGGCGGGAAGACTTGAGGAGTAGGACGATCCGTCAGTCAGGAGACCTGCCTGCAGGCTGTGCGAACGCTTCTCCGTGAGTAGAGAGGCCGAGCCCGGATGCCCATGCCTTGCCATCCCGACCCAGCCCTTCCCTTACGGAGCGGCTGGTTTTTTTGTGTGTGGGCCGGAACGGAGACGAGGCAGCGTGGAAACCGCCATTAACGTCGAAAACCTGTCCTGCGGTTACGATCGGCGGCCGGTGCTGGAGGACCTGAATTTCGCCCTCCACCAGGGCGAGATGCTGGGGGTGATCGGACCGAACGGGTCCGGGAAGAGCACGTTGATCCGGGCGCTCACGCGCATCCTGCCGCTGAGCGGGGGACACATCGAACTCTACGGCGCGCCGCTCCAGGATTACACCGTCCGGGAGATCGCGCGCCAGGTCGCCGTCATCCCCCAGATGACGCCCGTGACCTTCGCCTTTTCCTCGCTCGACGTGGTCATGATGGGCAGGACGCCCCACCTGAGGCGGTTCCGGAGAGAAGGTCCGGGGGACCGGGAAATCGCTCTCGAAGCCATGCGGCGGACCGACTGCCTCGCCTTCAGGGACCGTCCCATCCACGAGTTGTCCGGCGGCGAAAGGCAGCGCGTGATCATCGCCCGGGCCCTGGCGCAGCAGCCTTCGATCCTGTTGCTTGACGAACCGACTTCCTTCCTGGACCTGAACCACCAGGTCGAGATTTTCGACCTGCTTCGCCACGTGTGCGCCAGCGACGGGCTCGCCGTGCTGTGCGTCTCCCACGATCTCAATCTCTCGTCGGAATACTGCCACAGGCTGATGATGCTGAAAGAGGGGCGCATCTACACCGACGGTACGCCCGCCGACATTCTCACCCAGGGCCACATCAAGGCCGTCTTCGAAACCGACGTGACCGTCATTCAGAGCCCCTATTCGGGTTCCCCCCAGATCATCCTGAAACCGGGAGACTGAACGGCGTGACGATGAAGCGACCCATCATTCTGAAACCGGGAGACTGAACGGCGTGACGATGAAGCGACCCATCATTCTGGCCATGACGGCCGCAGTCCTCTTCGCCGCCTGTGTCTTCTCCATGGGGGTAGGCGCGGTGTACATCCCGGCCGGCACCGTGCTGCAGGTGCTGGTCGACAACCTCTGGCCGGGCGGCGCACTCGAGACGGCGAAGACGGCGACCGGCACGATCGTCTGGGAGATCCGCCTGCCGAGGACCCTCCTCGCCGTGCTCGTCGGGGCCGCGCTGGCCAGTTCCGGCGGCGTGATGCAGGGTTTCTTTCAAAACCCCATGGCCGATCCCTATATCATGGGCATATCGGCCGGCGCCGCGCTGGGCGCCACGCTCGCGGTCAGCCTGGACCTCGAATTCTGGATGCTCGGGCTGAACGCCGTGTCCATCGCGGCGTTCTTCTGCGCCCTGGCCGTGACCATGGTGGTGTACGCCTTTTCCCGCCGGGGCGGGCGCGTGGCGTCGACCACCCTGCTCCTCACCGGCATCGCCATCGGCGCCATGGCGACGTCCTTCACGTCCTACATGCTCGTGATGGGCGGCGAGAACCAGCGCCAGTTGCTCTTCTGGCTCATGGGCAGCCTGTCGGCCCGGAGATGGGACCACGTCTGGATGCTGCTGCCCTACGCGGCGGTGGGACTGGCCGTCGTCCTCGTGTACGCGCGGGAACTGAACGTGCTGCTGCTGGGGGACGAGCAGGCGTCCCAGCTGGGCGTACACGTCGAACGGGTCAAGCTGATCCTGCTGGCGGCGGCCGCCGGCCTCGCCGCAGCCGCGGTGTCGGTGAGCGGCATCATCGGTTTCGTCGGCCTGCTGGCGCCGCACATGGTCCGGCTGATCGTGGGACCCGATTACCGTATCCTGACGCCCATGGCCGCCCTGGCCGGCGCCCTGCTGCTGGTGCTGGCCGACCTGGTCGCCCGAACGGCCATGGCGCCGGCCGAAATGCCCATCGGGATACTCACCACGGTACTCGGCGCCCCCTTCTTTCTGTACCTGCTGCACCGGCAGCGCCGGGTCTGAACCGGCAGCGCAGGATTGAGCCGGCAACGGCACGGAGTTGAGCCGGAAGCGACGGATTGAGCCGCAGGCGACGCGTCTGTTGAAAATGCGGCGGCCAGGAACGCCGCGGACGAATCGAGGAGATCACATGCCCAGGTTGACGAAGATTTACACCAGGAAAGGCGACGACGGGACCACCGCCCTCGGGAGCCGTCAGCGCGTGCCCAAGGAATCGCCCCGTGTGGCGAGCTACGGGACCGTGGACGAGCTCAATGCCGTCATCGGCATCGCATTGGCCCACGGCCTGGCCCCGCGCCTGGCCGAATCGCTGCCGGTCATCCAGAACGAGCTGTTTCACCTGGGTTCGGACCTGTGCTTCACGGAGGAAGACAAGGTGAAGTACCGGATCCCGCTGATCGAAGCGCGGCACGTGGAGCATCTCGAAACGATCATCGATGAGCTGAATCCCATCGTCGGCTCGCTCGAGAACTTCATCCTGCCCGGCGGATGCCCGGGCGCGGCCTATCTCCACCTGGCGCGGACCGTCTGCCGGCGGGCGGAACGGGAAGTGGCCGCCCTGTCCCGCGACGAGGCCATCGGGGAGCACGTGCTGGCCTACCTGAACCGCCTCTCCGACCTGCTCTTCGTCATGTCGCGGTATGAAAACAAGGAACGGGGCGTCGACGAGCCGCTGTGGGATTCGAGGTTGTAGGCGGGATGATGCTAATACACTGTTTTATTCGAATCGTCTACTGTGGATTCTTGCTTCCTCATCTAACTGCTCACTTTGAAATATTGGGTAATTCTGGATGTTTAATGGCCGATTATGCAACTTGTACGTAGTCGAAATTTCGAAAACCGTGGGGCTTGACAACTAAGTTCGGTAACACGTAACTTGAATCGGATCACCCCTTCAAGTACCGTTGTGTAAGAACGGCCTAAGTACTCCAACTAACATCCAAAACTATGACTACCCGCGCCGAGAATATCACTCCCTCCATTCTTACCTGGGCACGTGAAACTGCTGGCCTTTCCGTTGAGGACGCTGCATCGAAGCTTGGTTTGAGATCAAGTGCCAAGGCTACAGCGATTGACAAACTCGAAGCTTACGAACGTGGCGATGCAAAACCCACGAGAAACCAACTACTAAAGATCGCTTCGACTTACAGACGCCCGGTGTCTGTTTTCTACCGCTTGACTCCACCAGTTGAGGGAGACAAAGGAGAGGATTTCCGGACGTTATCTGCAGCCGTATCTCAAAAGGAGACTGCACGATTCAATGCAATTCTACGTGATATCCGTACACGACAGGATATGGTGAAATCAATCTTGGAAGATGAAGATGAGTCCCAGAGAAAACCATTTGTTGGTTCGATGTCTGTGACTTCTGGGTCTGAGAATGCAGTGCAGTCGATCCAGCAGGTTCTTGGTATTGGTGATTATCTGAGTTTTCGAAAGAAACTTAACACACCTACCAAGCTACTCGCAGCGCTCAGGCAAAAAGTAGAGGATATAGGTGTTTTTGTACTGTTTGTCGGAAACCTAGGATCGCACCATACCAATGTCAGTGCCCGGGTCTTCCGAGGAATCGCAATCGCTGATGAGATCGCACCGTTTATAGTAGTCAACGACCAGGATGCAGTGCCGGCCAGGTCATTTACTTTGATTCATGAACTTGTGCACCTCTTTACGGGTTCTACAGGCGTCAGCGATGCGCCATCCATGTATATAGGAGAGGCAAGGAAGACACGTGTCGAGCGTTTCTGTAATGATGTAGCCAGCAAGTTTTTGCTACCGGAAGAATCACTCGCGAATGTTCAGCATCTAATCTCCTATGATCTGGCTGCGGAAACCATCAGAAACGTGGCTTCGGATGCAAACGTCAGTGAATCGATGACTGCTTACAGGTTCTGGCGTGCGAATCGAATCGATAATGGAATCTATCGCCAATTGGTGGCAACCTACACGACACGCTGGCGTAGTACTGAAGTCAAAAGTAACCTTGTGAACCAAAGCAATAAGCCTGGCCCCTCCTACTACACTGTTCGAAGGCACAGGCTGGGGAAAGCGCTTATAGGGTTGGTTGGGCGTAATCTAAAAAATGAGAATCTTACCCATACTAAGGCCGCAATGATCCTTGGCGTTAAAGCTGGGAATGTGGAATCGCTGCTGGAGGGGGTAAAAACTGGATCGAGCTCAATCCCCTAAACGAGACCAACAGTGCTCTACCTCCTTGACGCAAACGTCGTGATCTGTGCTCACCAGAACTACTATCCACTCGACCGAGTACGTCCGTTCTGGGATTGGCTAATGATCGAAGCAGAAACCGATCATGTTAAAATGCCGCTTGAGATATTCAATGAAGTCCAGCCTGCCAGCGGTCCTTTGAAGGAATGGATTACCGACAGTGACGTTAAAGACGCGTTAATTCTTGATGAAGAAGTCGACCAAGGTCTTTTCAACCAAGTAATTGATACCGCTTACGCACCAGATTTGGCGGATCATGAGCTGAACGAAGCGGGGCAGGATCCTTTTCTCGTTGCTTACGGTCTGATGGGGCCGGAACGCGCAGTTGTTACTAAGGAAACCTCGCAAACATCGAAGCTGCGAGGTCGGCGAAAGTTACCTGATGCTTGTGACATCATGGATGTCCCTTGGATGACTGATTTCCGGTTTTACAAGGAACGTAATTTCCATATTCCGTAACCCTTACGGTTCGGCAGGTTCAGGAAGGTGACCGATGCAGTTCGTCACGGCAACCGGCGAATCCTTCGGCAAGTCCGCCTGGTCCGGAGAAGATTTCGATGACAGGAATCGGCTTGGTAGTCAATACGCCGTGGCTTTCATTGATACCTGATTGTACAATTGTACAACTGGAGCGCGCACAACACATCCCGTATCCCGCCGCCTCGCCAACTCACGACCAGACGTAGACTTCCGGGTCGTCGGGGGAGTAGCCGATGAAGGTGGCCAGGACGATGCGCGGCAGGTCGCCCTCCACGGCCGGCACCTCGTGGATGAGGCGGGTGTTGAAGAAGTACAGGTCGCCCTGCTCGAGGTCGACGGTGTAGCTGCTGACGCCGTTTCGCCGGGCATAGTCGGGGAAGGTGTCGGTCGCGATGGATTCCTGCACTTCCGGGGTCCACATGCACCGGTGCAGGATGGCCTGGGTGCTGCGCCCCTCGTGCAACGCGTTCTGGAAGCAGAGCACCCCGGCGAACTGGTGGCTGAACCGGGTCACGTCGTAATCGAACCGCTTCTCCCGAAGTGTGACGTGGTCGATGTGGGGTTTGTAGGTGTGCCCCCCGTAGTGTATGCGGAAGATGGCCGGACCATACTCGCGGCCGTCCGGCTCCCGTGCGGTCATGGCGCGCTTTTCTCCCGCCAGCGTGTCCAGCACCCCGTACAGCAGCTTCACGGGATCCTCATAGCCATCGAACAGCGTCTCGTAGAGGGTGTGGGTACCCTCGGCATGCGCCAGGAACGCCTCCTTGTCCGAACCCCGGTTCGCCAGGCTCGTCCCGATGTCGATCCGCGTGCGGTCGTCCCTCAGGGCGGCCTCCGGATCGCCGGGGTCCCGCATCAGCCCGCGATCGATGAACCGCGATATCAACGCCTGGCAGTGGGCGGGCGAATAGGCCTGCCGGCATATGATGGCGGGGACGCGCCCCTCCGACAGGGCCAGGAGCGGATCGCTTTCGGCGGCCAGGATGGTTTCAAGGTCCGGGGCGAGGGGCTCCCACCGGTTGTTTTCCGTCACTTGGATCTCCTTGATTTGCTCACCGCCGCGCGCGGCCTTCACGTCTCCACTCCGCGCGCGGCCGCCGGGGCGTCCCTATACCCTCATCCGCAGCATGGGGTGTGAAAAGGAAACATCGATGTACGCCCCGTCCCGCATGCGCTTTGTGCCGGGCGTCATGTAATGGATGGCGAAAGCCCTGCGCGGCCGGTCGGTGACGTTTTCCGGGGTGTGGTGCATGGTCTGGCAGTGGTGGAACATGGCGCCGCCGGCGGGCAGGTCGACCACCGTCGGTTTTTGCGAAGCCGCCTGGTCGCCCAGGTCGAGGAGCGCGCTGGTCTCGGCCGACCGCTCGTGGGAGACCAGGTGCCTGTGCGACCCCGGGATCAGGTGCATGGCCCCGTTCGACACGTCCACGTCGTCCAGCGTGAGCCAGCAGCTGACGAGATTGGCGGGCGTGCATTGCCAGTAGCCGTTGTCCTGGTGCCAGAAGACGGGGCCGCCCTGCCGGGGCGGCTTGTAGAGCGCCTGGTCGTGGAACAGCTGGATATTCGGACCGAGGAGGGACTCGACGACGTCCAGGATGGGTTCGTGGTAGAGCAGTTTCCGGAACTCGATGCTGCGTTCGCACATCTGCATGATCTGCAGCATCTGCGACCGCGCCTTTCTCTTCCGGTTCCTGTCCTCCGTGTCATCGATGGAAAGGTTGCGGTAACGGCCGCTTTCGCGCGCGTTCTCGAACAAGCGGTCGTATTCCGCGCGCAGCGTTTCGACGTGGTGGTCCTCGAGCAGCTTGCCGGCCACCAGGAACCCCTGGTCGTGGAACAGACCGACCTCTTCGACAGTCAGCCCGCGATGGGTTTCCGACTGTGCCGCCGACATGGCCGAATCCTCTTTTTTCGATCCGCCGGGGCAGGGAAAATCACCCTTGCCACACAGGAAGATCTGCCTGTATTATGGAAACACACGAACCAATTTAAATTTACCTGAAATACAGGCAAGTTTTTTAGCCGGAGATGGATATGCGCGGCGACAGCGGAGACCCGTTCGAACTCCATCGCTGGCTGTACCGGACCATGTTCACGATCCGGGCGGTCGAGGAACGGCTGGCGAGGTCGTTCATGGCCGGGCTGATCCATGGCGCGTGCCATACCTATGTGGGGGAGGAAGCCGTAGCCGCCGGGGTCTGCGCCGGGTTGACCGATGACGACGCCGTCTTCAGCACGCACCGGGGCCACGGACACGCCCTGGCCAAGGGGGTGTCTCCGGCCGCGATGATCGCCGAACTGTACGGCCGGGAGACCGGCGTTTCCCATGGCCGCGGCGGCAGCATGCACCTCTTCGCCCCCGAGATCGGTCTCATGGGGACCAGCGGCATCGTGGGACCCAACATCCTGCAGGCCGCCGGCGCCGGCTACAGCGCCAGGCTGCTGGGCAACGGCAGCGTCGGCGTGGCCTTCTTCGGCGACGGCGCCGTGGGGAACGGCGCCTTTCACGAAGGCCTGAATCTCGCCGCCATCTACGATCTTCCCGTCCTGTTCGTCTGCGAAAACAACCTGTACGCGACGGAAGTAGCCTTCTCCTACGCCTCGCGGAACCCGGACGTGGCCTCCCGCGCGTCCAATTACGGCATGCCGGGCGTCGGCGTGGACGGCAACGACGTGCTGGCCGTGCACGAGGCGGCCTCCCGCGCAATCCGGCGGGCCAGGGCCGGCGAAGGCCCGACCCTCATCGAGGCCCGGACCTACCGCACGCGGCCCCACGCCGAGGGCATGGGCCTTACCGGTGCGTATCGGACCGAAGAGGAAATCGCCGAGTGGCGGGAGAAGGATCCAATAGGGAGGTTTCGAAGCCGCATCCTGTCCGAGGGAACGATGTCGGAGGCCGACCTGGACGGGATCGAATCCGATGTCCGGACGGAAGTCGACGAGGCGGAGCGGGAAGCCGCCGCCGCGCCGTGGCCCGACGGCGGTACGGCGGACCGGCACGTGTACCGGGAGACGACATGACCGAGACGACCTTCGCGGAAGCCGCCCGGAATACGCTGACCGAGAAGACCTTCACGGAAGCCGCCCGGGAGGCGCTGGCCGACGCCATGGACGCGGACCCCACGATCTTCGTCGTCGGGGAAGGCGCGGGCGAACGGGGCGGAAACTTCGAGACCACGGCCGGTCTCTACGAGAAACACGGTCCCCTTCGGCTTTGCGACACGCCCATCTGCGAGCGGGGGTTCATCGGGATGTGCACGGGCGCGGCCATGACCGGCACCCGGCCCGTGGTGGATTTCATGTTCACGGATTTCATCCTCGACGGCCTGGGCGAGTTGATCAACCAGACCTCGAAGATGCAGTACATGAGCAACGGCCGGCTGAAGATGCCCATGGTGCTGCGGGGATGCATCGGCATCGGCCATTCGGCGGCCACCCATCACTCCGGCAGCTACTATCCCATTTTCGCCCATATACCGGGATTCCGCGTCGCGCTCCCTTCCAATCCCGCGGACGCCAAGGGCCTTTTCGCCACGGCGCTGCGGAGCGACGACCCCGTTTTCTTCATGGAGCACCGCCACCTGTTGAGCCTGAAGGGACCCGTCCCGGACGGCGAGCACCGGGTGCCCTTCGGACAGGCCGCGGTGGTCCGGGAAGGGACCGACGCCACGGTCGTGGCCCTGACCGTCATGGTCCACCACACTCTGCAGGTCGCCGAAGAGCTGTCCGGCGAGGGTGTTTCCCTTGAGATCATCGATCCGCGCACCGTGGCGCCCCTGGACGTGGACACCATCCTGGCGTCCGTGCGAAAGACCGGCCGGTTGCTCATCGTGGATGAGACCTTCATGCCCTGCGGGATCGGCGCCGAGATCTCGGCCCACGTGACCGAGCACGGATTCGACGAGCTGGACGCGCCGATCAGGCGGCTGAACGGCGCCCACGTGCCCACGCCCTACAGCCCTTCGCTCGAGCAGGCCATCGTGCCGGACCGCGCCGCCATCGCCGGGGCCGTCCGCGCACTGCTGGCGGAATAGGAACGGGCCATGCCCTACGAGATCGTCATGCCCCGGCTGGGCTGGAACATGGAAGAAGGCACGCTGGTCGAATGGCTGAAGCGGGACGGCGAGCCGGTGAACCAGGGCGAGATGGTGTGCACCATCGAGGGCGACAAGGCCGCGGCGGACGTCGAGTCCTTCGAGGGCGGCATCCTGAAGATCCCCGACGCCTCTCCACCCCCGGGCCGGACCGTGCCGGTGGGCACGCTGCTGGGGTATATCGTAGCCGAACAGGAAGCGGAGACCTTCGATCCGAACGCGGGTGGGACGGACGTAGCAAAGGATGACGGTTCGGGTGGGAGGGACGTCGTAAAGGATGACGGTTCGGGCGAAAGCACCGAGACGGTACCTGCAGGAAGAACAGGACCTGGACCGGTGAAGCCTGACGTACCTGCAATCGTGGACATCGGTGCGCACGAAAAAGCAACCGATGCTGCCGTTGAACCGGGTATCCAGCGTGAACGGGACGAACCCGCCATCAGTCCCCGGGCCCGCCGCGCGGCCGAGGCCGCGGGGATCGACTGGCGGTCGCTCAAAGGAAGCGGGCGGTCGGGCCGGATCGTCGAACGGGACGTACACGAAGCCGCCGGACAGACCGGACAGCCCGGACGTCCCGGACAGCCCGGACGTCCCGGGTAAATCGCTCCGGGAAATCCCGGAGGAACCCGATCAATGGCTCGACGCCGGTTAGAACGCGGCATCGCAGAATTCACGTAGCATCGTGACCAGTATAATGAATTAGACGATCACGTCGTCATAACTATCTGACGGACCAGACAGCGAAATCAACGGAGATTCCACGATGCGGATACCGAGCCCCACGGAGTTCAATCAACCCATCGCCGTGGTCGGCATGGCCTGCCGGTTCCCGCAGGCCCCCGACCTGTCCTCCTTCTGGCGCTTGCTTGAAGAAGGCAGGAACGCCGTCATAGAGGGCGAGCCCGGTTCCGGCGCCGGACGGGTGGGCGAACTGTTTCCCGATTCGGGCGTGCCGAACTCGTCCTGCCGGTTCGGCGCCTACCTCGACGAACTGGAACTCTTCGATGCGCCGTTCTTCCGTATCTCGCCCGTTGAGGCGGAAAGGCTGGATCCGCAGCAACGCATGATGCTCGAGGTGAGCTGGCAGGCGCTCGAGGATGCCGGGATGGATCCGGAACGTCTGAAGGGAAGCCGAACCGGCGTCTACGCGGGGATCAGCAACTACGACTACCGCAACCTGATCCTGGGCACGGGCGAATCGTCCGAACCTGCCGCAAGCCTCTATACGGTCACCGGCACGTCCTTCAACACGGCCATCGGCCGGGTCGCCTACGTCCTGGGACTCGAGGGTCCCGCGATGGCGCTGGACACGGCCTGTTCGTCTTCGCTGGTCGCCATGCACCAGGCCGTCTCGGGACTGCAGCGGGGCGATGCGGACCTAGCCCTCGCGGGTGGTGTTCACGCGATCTTCTCCGGCGCACTGCTCGAACTGCGGGCCAACGCCGGTATGCTCTCGCCGGACGGGCGGTGCGCGACCTTCGACGCCGGGGCGAACGGTTACGTACGGGGTGAAGGTTGCGGAATCGTCGTCCTGAAACGGCTGGAAGAGGCGGAAGCGGATGGCGACCGCATCTGGGCCGTGATCCGAGGATCGGCCGTGAACCAGGACGGGGCCAGTCCGGGCCTTACCGTGCCGAACGGGGCGGCGCAGGAACGGGTAATCGAGCAAGCGCTCGCCCGCGCCGGTGTCTGGCCTTCGGAAGTGGACTATGTCGAGGCGCACGGAACGGGCACGGAAGTGGGCGATCCCATCGAAGCGCTGGCCCTGGCTGCGGCATACGGCACGGGACGCGAAGCGGACCGTCCGTTGCTGGTCGGCTCGGTCAAGACCAACATCGGCCACCTGGAGCCGGCGGCCGGCGCCGCCGGCCTGATGAAGACCGTGCTGGCGATGCGGCATGGAATGATCCCGAAACAACTCCACTTCCAGACGCCGAATCCGCAGCTGGATTGGGATCAGTTGCCCCTCCGGGTAACCTCACAGCCGACCGAGTGGCCGTCCCGTCCGGGACACCCTCGCCTGGCGGGGGTGAGCGGGTTCGGGTGGTCGGGGACGAACGCACACGTCGTCGTGGAGGAATACGACGGGCGGGCAGAGGCCGAATCCGGGCGCGGGCCTGCCGGTACCCCGCTACCGGTGGCGGTCACGTTGCCGAAGCCGATGACCGGTCAGCCATCCGAACCACGGGGGATCGGGGCACGCGAAACCCGGTTCCTTCCCTTGTCGGGCAAATCGCCCGCGGCGCTGCGCGCACTCGCGGGACGCTACGGGCATTGGCTGGACGAACATAAGGGGGACCTGTCATCCGGGAACGCCGCCGATCCGCTGCTCTCCGACATGGCGTGGACGGCGGGCGTGGGGCGAAGTCACTTCCCGTACCGGGCGAGTGTGGTTTTCCGGGACGCCGGTTCACTCCGGAAGGGCCTTGTCGAGCTTGCGGAGGCCGATACCGATGCTGCAACGGATGCGGGTGAAAAACCGGCTGGAAAGATCGCCTTCCTGTACACCGGCCAGGCCAGCCAGTGGGTCGGCATGGGCGCCGAGCTCTACGAGAGCGAACCCATCGTGCGGACGGTCCTCGACCGCTGCGACGCGCTCCTTCGCGCGTCCCGGGGCGAATCGCTCCTCGATGCCATGTTCGGGCGGTCCGCCGGGTCCGCTCACCCGCCCGATCTCGACGACCCGGTGTGGAAACAACCGGCGATCTATGCGCTGGAGTGCGCGGTAAGCGCCCTGTGGGCAAGCCTGGGCGTCCGGCCTGACGTGGTCCTCGGACACAGTCTCGGCGAAATCGCGGCCGCGCAGACGGCGGAGGTCTATTCGCTGGAGGACGGCTTGCGGTTCTCCGCCATCCGGGGAGAACTCATCGCGGCGCTTCCGGGAGAAGGGGCGATGGCCGCTGTATTCGCGCCGGCCGACCGGGTAGCGGCGGCGGTGGCCGATCACAACGAAGCCGTGACCGGAGTGGGACTCTGCGTGGCGGCGGACAACGGTGCGCACCAGGTGTTGAGCGGGCCGGCTGAACAGGTCGAAGCGATCCTTTCCCGGTTCGAGCGGGAAGACTTCCGGGTTCGGCTGTTGAGGAAGAGTCCCGCCTACCACAGCGCCATGCTGGATCCTGTGCTGGACGACCTCGAAGAAGCGCTTTCCGGCATCCGGACGCAGCCGCCCGCGATGGCGTACTTGAGCAGCATGACGGGCTCCCTCGTGGAGGAAGGGCGGGAACTCGACGGCGCGTACTGGCGCCGGCAGACCCGCGAACCGGTCGCCTTTCGCCGGGCGGTGGAAACGCTCGCGGACCTTGGAGTCGGAACGGTGATCGAGGTGGGCCCCCATTCGGTGCTGGGCCCGATGGTGTCCATGGCGTGGCCGGACGCGCCGGGTTCCGGTAGTCCGCCCGCCGTGCTTTCAAGTCTCCTGCGGCCGTCCCGTGAAGCGCCGGAGGATGCGGAAGGCGCGTTTACCTGCGCCGTCGCCCAGGCCTACGAACTCGGGTTGCCTGTTTCGATTCCGAGTCTCTTCGCCGGGGAGAAGCGGCGCCGGATATCGGTACCCGGCTATCCCTTTCAGCGCGAGCGCCAGTGGGTCGGAGCGGCCAGGCGGCAACGTCCCGCGGCCGGGCATCCGCTTCTGGGCACGCGGCACGAATCCGCCAGCGGGGAGGTCGCCTTCGACACGGAACTGTTCCCTTCGCATCCGGGTTGGCTGAACGACCACCGGGTATTCGGCCGTCTCGTGGTTCCCGGCGCCGTGTTCGGGTCCATGGCGGCCGCCGCGGCTACCGAAGAGGGCATCGAGGCGCCGGTGATCGAGGACCTGCAACTCCACAGTCCGCTGATCCTCCCCGATGAGGACGAGTCGGACGGTGCGGCGACGGAAGGCGCGCGCATCCAGATTCTGCTCGACGCTCCCACGGACGAACCCGCGCGCCGCGTACGGATCCTCAGTAAGAGTACCGGCGAAGACGGATGGAAGTTGCACACGGAGGCACGGGTGTCGGCTGCGGACGGCGAGGCGGCAACGCCGCTGGACCTCGCCGGGTTGAAGGCGAGTCTGGCACCGGAGGACGTGGCTGCCCTATATCGGGCAAAAGCGGAAGTCGGGATCGAGTTCGGTCCGTCCTTCCGCACCCTGCAGGCGGCCTGGTCGGGAGAAGGCGAGGCCCTCGCCGAGGTCGTGCTGCCCGCGGGGATCGATCAAAGTGGGATCGACCCGCATCCGCTACTGCTTGACGGCTGCTTCCAGGTGATGGCGACCGCGCGAGAAACCACCGGAGCCGAGAAAGGAGTCACCTTCCTGCCCTTCGGATGGGAACGGCTTCGGCTCGCAAGACCGTGGCCCGATCGGGTGTTCTGCCACGTCCGCATGCAGCGGCGCGCGCCGGATCAGGATCCGGAGGCGGAAACCAGCGGGCCGTCCGAGGTCTTTACGGCGGACATGACGATATGCGACGCCGACGGGGCACCCCTGGGAGAGCTGAGCGGGTACACGGTGAAGCGCGCGACGCAGGCGACGCTGCTCACGGACATGGCAGGGTTGGACGAACTCCTCTACGACATCGTTTGGCGCGAGCAGACGCTTCCGCCGGGCATGCCGCCGGCCGACTTCCTGCGGACGCCAGCTAACGTGGCGGACAACTCGCCGATATTCGCGACCTACCTGGCCTCCGAAGGCGTCGAACCCCACGAAAACACGAATCTGCAGGCGGATCTGGAGCAACTGGCGTGGTCCTCCGCACTCTCGAACCTGGAACGCCTTGGCTGGGAGCGATCGGCCGGATCACCCGTCGACGCTGAAAGCCTGCGGCGGCAGCTGGGCGTTCTCGACGAGCACGAGCACCTTTTCCGACGGATGCTGAGCCTGCTGTCGGATTCGGGCGTGCTGGAAAAGAAGGATGACGGATTCGTCGTGGCTGTCGGGTCCGGCGATCCGCTCCCGGAAGGAATTTCGGCGGACCCCGCGGAACGTGCGACCCGGTTGACCGCTTTGCATCCCCACGGCGCCAGCGAGATCGCCCTGTTTCGTCGTTGCGCCGGCGCTTTGCCGGAGGTGCTCTGTGGCCGGGAGGATCCCCTGTCCCTGCTGTTCGGCGACGAGGAACCGCGTGCCGGCGATCTCTATATGAAGGCGCCGGTGTGGAAAGCCGCGAACCTGATGATGGGGGACGTGGTCGAGATGATCGTCGCTCCTTTGCCGGAAGGGCGGCGGCTCAAGGTGATCGAAGTCGGGGCGGGCGTCGGCTCGGCGACCGCCTGCATCCTCCCCAAGCTTCGCTCGGGCAGTTACGACTACACCTATACGGATATTTCGGCGGGTTTCTTCGCGGAAGCGCAGTCCCGTTTCAGCGAGGCCGGGGACGCCATCGAGTACCGCGTCCTGGATATCGAAAAGGACCCGATTTCTCAGGGTTTCGACCTCCATGGCTATGACGTGGTCATCGCGGCCAACGTGCTCCACGCGACGCAATACCTGAACGAGACGCTCGATCATTGCCGCAGGCTGCTCGCTCCTTCCGGGCAACTCATTGCGCTCGAGAACCAGCGGCGCAGGGGTTGGATGGACCTGATCTTCGGACAGCTCGACGGTTGGTGGCGGTTCGCCGACCGCTACCGGCCGGATCACGCCCTGGCGGGCCCCGATGTGTGGCGGCAGGCGCTTCTTGACGTCGGATTCGCGGAAGCGGAAGTCGTGGGCGTGGACCGGACGGAAGTAACAGGACTGCCCGATCGTGGTGTAATCGTGGCAAGCGGTCCGGCGGAGGTTGTCCTCCCGGGTGGCGTGTGGGTGGTGGCGGCCGACCGGGACGGAACGGGCGAGGCGCTGGCGATGGAACTCGCGGCGCGGAACCAGACGGTCGTGCTGGCGGGCGAAGACTTCGCTCCGGACGGGGACGCTCCGGACGGGGACGCTCCCGGCGGCGGGGACGCTCCGGACGGGGACGCTCCCGGCGGCGGGGCCGGGGTCGTCCGAAGATCCGTGGAAAGCGACGCGCGCGAATCCTGGAGATCCCTCTTCTCGGACCTGCCGGGCAATCCACCGCTGGCAGGCATCGTGCATCTAGGGGCGCTCGACGGCCATGGTCCGGGGGCGACCACCCCGGAGATGGCGGAGGACCTGAGACACGGACTGGCGAGTGCGCTCGCCCTCGTCCAGGGCGCGGCGGACGCCGACGCGACGCCGTCCGGTGGAACCTGGTTCGTCACGCGGGGAGGACAGGTCCTGGAGCGCGAGCGAGGCGGCCAGCTCGCCGGCGCCGCGCTATGGGGCTTCGGCAGGGTATTGGCCAGGGAAGCGGCCGATATGCGGCCCCGGATGATCGATCTCGATCCCGGCGTTGCGGCTTCGGCCGCCGGCCTGGCCGAAGAGCTGCTCTTCCCCGACCACGAAACGGACATTGCCCGTCGTGGGGACCGTCGTCTGGTCGCCCGCCTGGTTCACGCCGGGGACGGTGTGGAACGCCTGTCGCTGCCCGAGGATTCAGATTGGAAACTCGTACAGGACGATGCCGGCGCGCTCGAGGAACTACATGCCGAGTCCAGACCGGCGCCACCCCTGGAACCCGGTGAAGTCCGCGTTTCGGTCGACGTATGCGGACTGAATTTCCTGGATGTTTTCCGCGCGATCGGCCTGGTGAGGGGAGGACATCTCGGCTCGGAGTTCTGCGGCCGGGTCCGGGAGGTGGGTTCCCGAGTGTCCTCGGTCTCTCCCGGTGACCGCGTGGTCGGCCTGACGTTCGGCGCCATGGGTGCGGAGGCCGTCACCCTGGAGGAACTGGTTGCGCCCGCGCCACCGAAGCTGCCGACCGCTGCCCTGGCGACGATGCCCGAGGTGTTCGTTACGGCGGCCCTTTCCTTCGAACTTACCGGGCTGGAAGCCGGCGACCGGGTACTGATTCACGCCGGTGCGGGCGGCGTGGGCCTGGCGGCCATCCAGCTGGCCCGGGCCGCCGGGGCGGAAGTCTTCGCGACCGCGAGTGCGCCGAAACGGGAGTACCTGCGGTCGCTGGGCGTGAAACACGTCTTCGACAGCCGCCAGACGGCCTTCGGAAAGGAAATCCTCGAAGTTACCGGAGGCACGGGCGTGAACGTCGTGGTGAACAGCCTGACCGGAGAGGGGTTCATCGAAGCGAGCCTTTCCTGTCTCGCAAAGGGGGGCCGCTTCGTGGAGTTGGCCCGCAGGGACATTTTGAGCAACGAAGAGATGGCCGAGACGCGTCCGGACGTGGCCTACTCCATCCTGGAACTGGATGTCCTGAAGGTACAGCATCCCGCACGGCCGGGAGCCGCCCTGAGGCAGGTGATGCGCAGGCTTGAGGCGGGAGAGCTGAAGCCGCTGATCCACGCCATGTGGCCGCTGTCCGAAACGCGATCCGCCATGGCGTTCATGCGCGGCGCGCGGCACATCGGCAAGATCATCCTGGCCGCGCCACCCCTCCGGGAAGGCGGGCTGCGGCGGGACCGCACCTACCTGGTTACCGGCGGGCTGGGCGGTATCGGATGCGCGGTGGCACAATGGCTTGCGGACCACGGGGCGCGGACCATCGTGCTGAACGGCCGGCGCGCCCCCGACCCGGCCGCCGGGGAGACGATTGCCGCGCTTCAGGACCGCGGTGTCACGGTGCGGGTCGAACTCGCGGACTTGACGGACGCAGACGCGGTTGACGCGATGTTCGAGCGGATCGACCGCGAACTGCCGCCCCTTGCCGGCGTGATACACAGCGTGGGCGCGCTGGCGGACGGCGCGATAGGGAACCAGAGTTGGGAGCGTTTCGAGGGCGTGGTGCGGCCGAAGGCGCTCGGGGCCTGGCATCTGCACCGGGCGACCGAGCAACGCGACCTGGACATGTTCGTCCTGTTCTCGAGCGTAGCGGGGGTACTTGGAAACCCGGGGCAGTCCAATCACGCTTCCGCCAACGCCTTTCTCGATCAACTCGCCGTGCACCGGCGCGCGCTGGGCCTGCCGGGACAGGCCATCGCCTGGGGCGCCTGGTCCGAGATCGGTGAAGCCGAGGAACAGCGGGAACGCATCGCCCAACGGGTCGAAGCGACCGGGATCGAATGGATCACGCCACAGCAGGGTCTCCTGGCGTTCGAACGGCTTCTGCGAGAGGATGGGGCGACCGGCGTGGTGCTGGCCAGGGACTGGTCCGTGTTCGACCAGCCCGGCGATAGCCGCCCGCCCCTGCTGAGTGAGATCCTGTCGGCCCTCGATACCGGCAGCGACGACAAACCAGGCCTGTCCGAAGAACTGCTCCCCCGGCTGCGGGAGACCCCGGCGGCGGAGCGGGAGGACCTGATCCTGTCTTTCCTGCAGGAGGAAGTTCAGGCGGTACTGAGTCTGCCGACGACGCCGGCCTCGAACGTCGGGTTCTTCGACCTGGGCATGGATTCGCTCATGGCGGTGGAACTTCGGAACCGGGTGAACCGGGCGCTTGCGGGCAGCTATACGGCGCCCAACACCCTGGTTTTCGACTATCCGGATATCGCGTCGGTCGTAGCGCACCTGGTCGACGAGATCGGCGACGCGGAACTGGATAGCGGCGGTATGGAAACCGGAGACGGCGCCGGGAGTGAAGCCGCCTCCGCGCCCGAGGCGCCAGCCGGGCCCGGAAAGCAAGCCGTGCCGCGGACCGACAACGAAGGTATTGCCATCGTAGGCATGGCCTGTCGCTTTCCCGGCGCACCGGACCTGAACGCCTACTGGAGCATGTTGGAAGATGGTACGGATGCCGTGACGGATGCCCGTGGCGACGCCGGACCGGCGAATGTATCGCCAAACGGGCCGGACCAGGGCGACGAAGGCTGGCGCCGCGCGGGATTCATAGAGGGTATCGACCGGTTCGATGCCAGATTCTTCAGGGTATCGCCACTGGAAGCGCGCAGCATGGATCCGCAGCAGCGGCTCCTGCTGGAGACGAGTTGGCACGCGCTGGATGACGCGGGGATCGATCCCGATCGGCTCAGGGGTTCGCGTACAGGCGTGTACACGGGCATTGCTTCCAGCGAGTACCGCGATCTGATGATGAACCGTGGGGACGGAGTCGATTACCTGGGCACCAACAGGAGCCTCGCAGTGAGCCGGGTATCCTTCCTGTTGGGCCTGGAAGGTCCCTCGATACCCCTGGAACTGAACTGCGCCTCCGCGCTGTTCGCCGTTCACCAGGCCGTGGCCGGCCTCCGTCTCGGCGAAGTGGACATGGCCCTTGCAGGCGGCGTGAATGCGGTGCTGTCCCCCGATTTGACTGCGGGCATGGCGTACCTGGGCATGTTGTCCACTGAAGGACGTTGCAGCGCCTTCGACGCCAGGGCGGACGGTTTCGTGCGCGGCGAAGGCTGCGGCGTGGTCGTGTTGAAACGACTGAGCGACGCGGAAGCGGCCGGAGACCGGATCTGGGGTGTGATCCGGGGTTCGGCGGTCAACCAGAACGGCGCGACCGCGGGTCCCACGGTGCCCAACGGCCCCGCGCAGGAACGCGTGATCGAAGACGCGCTGGCGCAAGCGGGCATTGATCCGGCGGAAGTGGACTACCTGGAAGCCCACGGCGCCGGATCGGCGCTGGGCGACCCGATCGAGGTGCAGGCGGCCGCCGCGGTCTATGGAAGAGGACGCGCATCGGACCGGCCGCTCCTGATCGGATCGGTGAAGACGAACATCGGCCACCTCGAGTCCGCGGCGGGTCTCGCCGGACTGATCAAAGTGGTTATGGCGATGCGCCGTCAGCGCATTCCGAAACAACTGCACTTCGAAAAACCGAACCCGAACGTGGACTGGGACCGAATTCCCGTGCGGGTGACGGCGGAAGCGGCGGACTGGCCAACCCATCCCGATCGGCCGCATCGCGCGGCGGTCAGCGCATTCGGCGTATCCGGGGCGAACGCCCACGTGGTGGTAGAGAGCTTTGGGACGCCCGCCGGCGGCGCGCATGCAGCCGAAACGGGGGACAGGGTGACCGGCGCCCGGCAGTCCGTTGCGGTGAAGCTGCCTGCGGGCGTGCCTGAACCACAACGGGACGACCCGCGTACCGGGCGTACCGGGACGCGGGCAAACCGCCTCCTGCCGGTCTCGGGCAAGAACCCCGCGGCGCTCAGGGAACTTGCCGGAAGTTACCTGTCCTGGCTGGACCGATGTCTCGCGGCCGGTACGAAACCGGGATCGGAAGAGGAGTTCCTGGCGGACATGGCCTGGACCGCGAGCGTGGGAAGAAGCCATTTCAATTGCCGGGCCGGCGTGGTGTTCCGCGACATCGCCACGCTACGCCACGGCCTGGCGGACCTCGCGTCGAATGAAGCGACTTCGGCGTCCGTCGAGACGGACTGGGTTAACGTGGCCGCGGCCAGGCGGAAGGTGGCTTTCGTATATGATGGATGGGACGACAGGTGGCGGGCGATCGGAAAGGGGCTGTACGATTCGGAACCCGTGGTACGCGGCGTCCTGGATCACTGCGAAGCGCTGTTTCGCGGCGACACGGACGCCTCCCTGCTGGGTTTCCTGTTCGACGGGGAAGGGACGGAGGAACCGGCCTGCGATCCGGCCCGGACGGATCCGGCGGCCTATGCGCTCCAGTGCGCGGTCACGGCCCTGTGGTCCAGCCTGAATGTACGGCCCACGGTGGTCTGCGGCCGAGGCGTCGGGGAGATCGCCGCCGCGCAGACCGCCGGAGCGTTCACCCTCGACGAGGGATTCCGCATTGCACTCGCGCGCGGGGTTACGCTAAGGACCATGGACGAAAACCATTCCGCAGAAATGCCGGTGGAAGAAGCGCCGACCAGGCTGGATGGGATAAACCTGTCGACGCCGTCGCTCGCCATGGTCAGCGGCGCCACGGGAAACGAGGCAGGGGTGGCGGACGTGCTGGATTTCGACCGGTTGCGCGACAGGACGCTCGCGGGCCATGCTTCAGGCAACGCCGCCCGAACCCTGGCCGATCTTGCCGTGGATACGCTGACAGAGATCGGACCGGGATCGGAGTTCGCGGTGACTTTAACCGGGACATGGCCGGATAAGCCGGCGGATGAAGCCACCGCGGCGCCCGCTTTGTTCGGCAGTCTTTCTCGTTCTTCCGATGAAGTGGGCGGGGGCGAAGGCGACGGATTCCTTGAAGCGGTGAAGACGGCCTACGATATCGGATTGCCGATATCCACGGAAGGTCTCTTCGCGGGCGAATCCCGTCGAAAACTCTCCCTGCCCGGCTATCCGTTCCAGCGCAGGCGCTTCTGGATCGACTGAGCGCGGACGGCCTCGCTGAGCGCTTCTGGATCGGCTGAGCGCGGACGGCCTCAATGAGCGCGGACGGCCATGCCGGACGCGAAAAGCCCGTCTACGAACTTGTGGACGATGTCGCAGACGGGCAGGTATCTTTGCGCGTCAATCGAAAGGGTTATTCAGCCGGCGGCGTCCAGGCGATCGACGAGTTCCTTTACGCTCTTGACGTCCACACAATCTTGCGCGGTGAATTCCATGCCGAAATCTTCGGCAACGATCTTTGCGAACGCCAGCATGTCCACGGAGGAAACACCTGCCTCGGAAAGGCTGATGTTGAGATCGTCCGGCAACGCGATGGGTTGCCCGTCGACCTCCAGGTTGTCCGCGATGAGCTTTCTGACCCGATCGGCGGTCGTAGCCATATACGCCTTCCTTTCTATAAGGGAACGAACGATAACAGATCGATTGGGTTGATAAGGATTACGATCAATAAGTATAACGCCTGGCCGTTTCGAAATCAACTGAACTTTCCGGAAAAAAGCACTTCAATATACAGGCGGCAGCCGGGAGACGCGACCACATGAGTTCCGGCGTATCCGACATCCGATCCGGGTTGCGTTATCAACCGGATGAACCTCCTCCGACGACGCTGGCGCTCGGCCTCGGACTGCAACTGGCCCTGCTCAATATCGCCGCGGTGATGATCATCCCGACGATCGTCATGCGGGCCGCGGGCCAGCCGGAAGACTACGTCGCGTGGGCCGTGTTCGCTTCGGTAGCGATCTGCGGCGCGACCACGATGTTGCAGGCCCTTCGCTTCGGCAGGATCGGTTCGGGCCATCTCCTGGTCATGGGTACGTCGGCGGCGTACATCTCCATATGCATAGAAGCGCTGGCCGCAAGCGGTCCGGCCCTGCTCGCCGTACTCGTCGTCGTATCCTCCCTGGTCCCGATCGCGCTGTCGTGGCGGCTGTCGCTGTTCCAGCGCATCCTCACGCCCACGGTTTCAGGCACCGTGATCATGTTGATTCCGATTACGGTGATGCCCGTCATGGGCGATATGCTGTCATCGACGCCGGATCGCCAGATGTCATACGGCGCCGTCCTCAGCGCCGCGGCCACCGTGCTCGTCATTTCCGGCTTTACCCTCAAAGGTCCCGCGAAACTGCGTCTCTGGGCGCCGATCATCGGCGTGGCCGCCGGGTCCGTGGTGGGCGGTTCTTTCGGACTGTACGACGTGGACAGGGTGCTCGCGGCGGCCTGGATCAGCCTGCCCGCGATAGGATTGCCGGGTTTCGACCTGGACTTCGGGGGCGACTTCTGGGTGCTGATCCCGGGTTTTCTGCTGGTGGCGGTTATCGTCTCGCTCCGTACGATCAGCAGTTGCGTCGCCATCCAGCGTATCTCGTGGCGACAGTCCCGGGCGGTCGACTTCAGATCGATACAGGGTGCCATGACCGTCGACGGCGTGGGATCTTTCCTCTCCGGACTCGCGGGGACCGTGCCGGGCACGACCTACACGACCAGCGTACCGCTTATTGAACTCACCGGCGTCGCCGCCCGAAAGGTAGGTCTCTTCACCGGCGGCGCGTTTGTGGTCCTCGTATTCCTGCCCAAGGCGTTCGCCCTGGTCCTGGCGATCCCGGACCCGGTCTTCGCGGCGTTTTTCATCGTGCTGCTGGCGATGCTCTTCATCGTCGGACTCAAGATCGTCATCCAGGACGGCCTCGACAAGAACAAGGGCTTCATCGTGGGTGCCGCCTTCCTGGTGGGATTCAGCCTGCAGTATGAACTGATCTACCCGGAGTTCGTCTCGCAGTTCGCGGGCGGCCTGTTTCGGAACGGCATGACCGCGGGCGGGCTGGTGGCCATTCTCCTCAACCTGGCGCTCAGTGCCACGGGATACCGCCGCTACCGGATGGAGACGGACCTGGACATGTCCGCATTGCCCGGTATCCGGTCGTTCCTCGGGGAATTCGCCTCCCGGTCCGGCTGGGACGCGGCCATGGCGGACCGTCTCGACGCCGTCGGCGAAGAAGCGCTGCTTACGCTCATCCGTCAGGACGAACAGGGAGTGCGTGAGCGGAGAAGTCTGCGGCTCGTAGTATCCAGGGAGGAAGACGGGGCGGTACTCGAGTTCGTCGTTACGCCGAGGGGCGAAAACATCCAGGACAGGCTCGCCATGCTGCCCGGCGAGTCTGACGAAACGTCCTTCGAACGGGAAGTATCCCTCCGGCTCCTGCGGCACCTGGCCTCTTCCGTACGCCACCAGCAGTATCACGACACGGATATCGTCACCGTGCGCGTCAAAGCCGCGGCGGGGTAAGGTCAGGCCGGCCAGGTCGGGCGGACCGGGCGAACCGGGCGGACCGGGGGACCGGGCGGACCGGGCGGACCGGATGACGCGCTCCAGCCGTCTCAAGCCGGATGCGCCAGCCCCTTGCTTTCAAGGAAATCCCGGAGCAGCGAAACGCATTCCTCCGGCTGTTCCAGGGGAAAGAAGTGGGTCGTCTCGGGCAGGAAGTCGTAATCGACCGTCACCATGTCGCGCAGGTCCAGGGTCGGCAGGTAGGAATAAGGAAGCGTGGGATCAGCCCCGATGACCTTGGTCGGGCAGGGAAGTTCATCAAAATCCACGAGTACCGAATAGCTACGCGAGTAATCGATGATCTGGGCCTCGTATTCCCTCGGACACCGCAGTTCGAAACCATCCCCCTTTTCGGTCTTTCGCAGCGTGGTCTTCGCCATGAGTTCCCGGCTCCCCGGTACGACATGGGCGAAACTGGGAGAGTAACCGAGGAGCTCCACGAAATCCTTTTCCGTCTGGAACAGATGACCGCGGCGTCTCGTGGCGGCGGCGATCTGTTCCGCGGCCGCGTCGTATTCGACCTGGCTGATCCCCGGCTTGCAGAGGGGCGGATCGAAAAGGACCAGTCCGGCAAAATCAACCGCCGGGCCTGATGAAATCAAATCCTTATAGGTCGATATGGACAACAGGGTGATCAATGCCGAGACGGAATGGTAGACGCCGATTTTCGGCTTATGTCCGAATAGATCGTCGATGGCCTCGAGGATCAAGCCCTGGTCGTGGACCAGCGTCGGCACATCGTGGTTCTGCTGATCGCCGACGGTATTCCAGCCGTGATTCCGCTGGTCGTATATGATCAGATCGTAGTCGTCGATGAGGAGAGACCAGAAGGGATAGTACAGGTCTATGGCGAGTCCGTTGCCATGGCTCAGGACGAGGCGAGGACCTTGCGGATTCCCATGCCTGCGCAGCACGGTCACGGTCTCGTCGTCCAGGCGGACTTCACACAACGTATGGGGATCCGGTACGATCCAGGTCTTGTTTGAAGTCATGTGAAATACAGGCGGACCTTCCCGAAACGTCCGTTCGACGCATCGGGAAAGGGAAGTTCGTGGTCGCGATGTAACCTATTGCGCGAAGAAGCAATCGTCAAGTAATTCAACTTTTAAACTATCACACCTGTCTGCCTATCGGCCTTGTATAGACGCGTCCGAAACTCGGCCGATATGCCACGGATCGAAACGGCCTATCGCGTCTGCGCCGCTCAACCGCCCGCGAGCACCTCTCGGCACCGCTGCGCAACGACCCGCTCCTGGCCGTCCTGCAGGTTGTGCGGATTGATGGAGAACCCCTCCTCGCCCCTGTCCTGCACGATGATCCTTGGATCGCCGTCGAGCAGGGCTTTTACCGCATCGTCTCCCGTCAGGCCGGCTTTCTGGCCGATGTTGACCTTGAGCTGGGGCACGGCGTACGTCTCTTCCGGACCGATCCGGCCAAGGGTAACGTGAGGAATGCCGGAAAGCTCCCCCTCGATGTAGCGCACTTTTTCTTCCCAGCTCGCCGCGTCCGCCGCGTGGTCGCGGTCCAGGTAGATTTCGAGGGCCTTGATGAAGGCGAAGATCTCCTCCCGGCTGACCTTCATCGGCCGGCCGACGGTGGCGAAGGGCGTGCCGTTCACCGCGCAGGCGCTGATCAGGTCCTTCCGCCCGACAATGAGGCCGGTCGACTGCGGACCCTGGAGGCTTTTGCCGCCGCTGAAAATAACCAGGTCGGCGCCGGCGTCCGTGAACCTGGTCAGCGTGGAGACCGGCGGGCATTCCGAGGCGGCGTCGACGATGACGGGCACGTCCGCGGCATGGGCCATGGCCACGGCCTGTTCCAGGGGGACGGAGTTCGCGTTGCGGAAGTTCTTGCCCAGGTAGAAGACCGCCGTCGCGCGCGTTCCGTCGCCGATGGCCGCCCGCATGGACTCGACCGGTGGGCCGTCCGCATCGTCCAGCTCGACCAGTTTTGCGCCCGTCAGCCGTATGGCCTGATCGTAGGCGATCCGGTGCGTTTTCTGTACGATCACCTCGTCGCGCATCCCGGCCGTATCCGGAAGCTGGCGGATCCGCCCGGGGTCCGTACCCGTCATGGAAGCCGCCGTGGTGATGACCAGGCCGCACGCGGCGCTGGCGGTCACGTAGGCCGCCTCCACGCCGAGCATCCCGGCGACCTTCTCCCCGGCTTTTTCATGCAGTTCGTCGAGGGGACAGAACTCCCGGGAAGCCACGCGCATGGTCTCCATGATCTCCGGCGCCAGGAGGGCGCCTCCGTAACGCGTAGCCGTGCCGATGGCGTTGATCACCGGACGCACTCCGATTTCTTCGTAGATACCCATGGTTGCGAACCCCTTCCCGCTTGGCGCAGTGCGTGTTTCCGATTGGAAAACCCTTGTCCCGGCGGCGAATCGCACTGCATATTCATGGTTGTTTTCAAGACCGGATTCGTATTGGAAATTGACCCCGCGCCAACCCATTAGCAAGGAATAAAACATGCGTTACGACGCTTCCCGCCGGACCTTCGACTGCGCCCCGACGCTCACGGACTCGGAGGTACTGCGCTTCTGCAGGGACGGATACCTGCATTTCGAAGGGGTCGTGTCCGACGAGATCAACAGGCGCACCCGCGACTACCTGGATGGAAAACTACCCGCCGATCCATGCTACATGCCCGACGGCATGACCGAGGCGGACCTGGTCCGTATCCGCGGTTCCCACGAACCGAGTTCCATCCTGCTCGAAGGGTGGTTCATCGAACACGTCCTGCTCAACCCGGTATTGACCGGCGCGCTGCGTTCCCTCCTCGGGCGGCACGTCGGGTTGCCCGTGATGGTCAGCGACCACCGGATCGAATGTCCGAAGGAATCCCAGCCCTGGCACCACGACGCCGATCACGTGTTCGGCCCCGAGGTCCGTTTCGTCGAGGCGTTCTATTTCCCGCAGGATACGCCCGATGAAATGGGCCCCACCGAAGTCACCCCGGGATCCCATATCCGCTCCACGCGCAGGGGACAGGAGGAGCGCGGGGTACTGTGCTCCGGTCCCGCCGGCACCATCGGCCTTCATTCCCAGAGCATACTGCACCGCCGCGGCGAATCCACGGCTTCCGGCCTGCGGCACATGCTGAAATACAGCTACTGGCGCACGGTGCCGCCCGCGAGGGACTGGATCGCCGAGCCGGAGTTCGACTTCCGGCAGGCCGACTACGGGGGACACGGATCCGCCCGTTACGTGGCCCACATGTTCTACTGGCTCTGCGGCAGGGGGGACGAGTTCCGCCTCATCGGCGGCCAGGCGTGGCCGTGGAAATCGGCCAACCAGATCGGCCCCTCCTACGGATTCGGACAGTCGGAGGGTTATCTGCCCGACTGGCGCGGGAACAACGACGACGATTATGCGCGGTAGGCACGCACGCCGGGCACGGATGAGCGGCCGCGCCGGGACAGCTTCCCGATGCCGTTCCGAACGTCCGGCAACCACAACCACGGTTATCTAACCATAGCAGGTTCGATTTGTCCGCCATTGCCGAAAAACGGCCCCGGTTCACCCCGGAAGAGGCCGCCGAACTCGCCCGGTCCCTCTACGGCGTATCCGGCACGCTGCGCGCATTGCCCAGCGAGCGGGACCAGAACTTCCGGCTGACCGCGGGCAGCGGCGAGATGTTCGTCCTTAAGATCTCCGGCGCGGGCGAACAGCGCGGTATCCTCGAGCTGCAGCACGACGCCCTCGGCCACCTGGCCGGAAGGTTCGACGGAACAGAATGGCCGCGGGTATGCCGGACGAGGGACGGAAACGCCATCACGCGGATCGATGGAAGGGACGGGCTGAGCCACCTGGTCCGGATGCTGACCTACATCGAGGGCCGGCCGCTCTGCGACATCAAGCCGCACAGTCCGGGTCTGCTGCGGAGCCTGGGCGCATTTCTCGGCCGGCTGACCCGCGCCTTCGCCGGGTTTTCCCACGCGGAGCGGCAGGCGGACCTCATCTGGAACATGGACAACGGCCCCGAGGTCGTCCGCCGGTATGCCGGCCTGATCCCCGACGCCGGCCGCCGCCGGCTGGTCATGGGTTTCTGCGAAGCGTACGAACGCGACGTGGTTCCCCGTCTCCCATCGCTTCCGCGCCAGGTTATTCACAACGATGCGAACGACCAGAACGTGTTGGTCCGCCGGGTCCATCCCGATGATCCGGCGTCGAGCGAACTGGAAGTGGCGGGCCTGATCGATTTCGGCGACATGGTCCATTCCTGCGCGTTGTTCGAACCGGCCGTGGCCGCCGCCTACGTCATGCTCGGCAAGTCGGAACCCCTTTCCGCCGCCGCCCACGTCGTCGCCGGGTACCACGCCGAGCGCCCGTTGACGGACCTGGACCTGAACCTGCTGTACCACTGCGCCGTGATGCGGATGTGCATGAGCGTGGCCATCTCGGCCCATCAGCAGGTCGCCGAACCGGAAAACACCTACCTCTCCGTCAGTGAGAAGAACGCCTGGGAACTGCTGGAAAAGCTTTCCGACACGCCCCCTTCCTTCGCGGAATACGTGTTCCGGGATGCCTGCCGGCTTACGCCCTGTCCGCGGACGCCCGCTATCGAAGCGTACCTTTCGTCGAAACGCGGTTCCTTCGCGCCGGTCATGGGTCCCGCCGTGGACCTCTCCACCGCCCACGTATTCGATCTAAGCGTAGGCAGTCCGGACCGGGCTCTGCTGGGTGGCGCGGTCGACGTGGATGAACTCACGGCGGACATCTTCCGGCGCATGGAGTCCGCCGGCGCGGAAGCCGGGATCGGCCGGTACGACGAGGCCCGGCAGGTGTATACCGCGGAACAGTTCACCGTCGACTTCGACGAGATGCCCGAACGGCGGACCATACATCTTGGAATGGACGTTTTCCTGCCCGCCGGCGCGCCGGTCTTCGCGCCGCTCGAAGGGAAGGTCCACAGCTTCCGGAACAACACCCGGCCGCTGGATTACGGGCCCTGCATCATCCTGGAACACGCCACGGAAGATCCGGATGGCACGGCCGGCTCAACCCCGACCTTCCACACGCTGTACGGACACCTGAGCGTGGAATCGCTGGCCGGACTCCACGAGGGGAAACGGATCGAAAAGGGTGAACAGTTCGCGACACTCGGCGACGCTGCCGTGAACGGCGGGTGGCCGCCCCACCTGCACTTTCAGATCGTCACGGACATGCTGGGCAACAGGGGCGATTTCCCGGGGGTGGGCGGACCCGGACAGCGGAACGTCTGGTTGAGCCTCTCACCGGACCCGAACGTCATCCTGGACGTGCCTTCCCGAGCTTTTCCGCCTGACCGGCGTACGAAACAGGAGATCCAGTCCGTACGCCGGCAGCGCATCGGCCGGTCCCTCAGCGTCTCCTACCGGCGGCCCCTGAAGATCGTCCGGGGATACATGCAGTACCTGTACGACGACGAGGGACGGGCCTACCTGGACGCCGTGAACAACGTGCCCCACGTGGGCCACGGCCACCCCAGGGTGGTTGCCGCGAGCAACCGCCAGATGGCGGTGCTGAACACCAATACCCGCTACCTCCACGACAACCTCGTGGACTACGCCGAACGTCTCTGCGCGAAGCTGCCCGATCCGCTCAGCGTGTGTTTCTTCGTGAATTCCGGGAGCGAGGCGAACGACCTCGCCCTCCGCCTGTCGCGGAGCTATACCGGACAACGCGACCTGATCATCCTCGACGGCGCCTACCACGGCAACCTGACGTCCCTGATCGACATCAGTCCGTACAAGTTCGACGGCCCGGGTGGCGAAGGCGCGCCGCCCCACGTCAACAAAGTACCGCTGCCGGACCCCTACCGCGGTCCGTACAAGGGCTATACGACGGAGACCGGAAACAGGTATGCGGCGCATGTCGGCGAGGTGATCCGGTCGCTCGGGCAACAGGGCCGCGGGACCGGCGCCTTCATCGCCGAGTCCCTGCCCGGCTGCGGGGGCCAGATCGTATTGCCGGACGGATATTTCAAAGAGGCATTCCGTCAGGTGCGCGAAGCGGGCGGCGTGTGCATCGCCGACGAGGTCCAGGTGGGATTCGGACGGGTGGGCACCCACTTCTGGGGGTTCGAGGCCCAGGACGCGGCGCCGGACATCGTCACCCTGGGAAAACCCATCGGCAACGGCCACCCGCTGGGCGCGGTGGTGACCACGCCGGAGATCGCCGGCGCCTTCGACAACGGCATGGAGTACTTCAACACCTTCGGCGGAAACCCGGTTTCCTGCGCCATCGGCCTGGCGGTGCTGGACATCATCGAGGAAGAAGGGTTGCAGGCCAACGCCCTGGAGGTGGGCGGCTACCTGCTGGAAGGCCTTCGCGCCCTGGCGCCGGACCACCCCATCATCGGCGACGTGCGGGGCATGGGGCTCTACGTGGGTGTGGAACTCGTGCTGGACAGGCAAACGCTGGAACCGGGCGGCCGCCAGGCGTCCTACGCGGCCAACCGGATGCGGGACCACGGCGTGCTGATCAGCACCGACGGTCCCCTGCACAACGTCCTGAAGATCAAGCCGCCCCTGGTCTTTACCAAAGACAACGCCGACTATCTCCTGCACTGCCTGGGCAAGGTGCTCAAAGAGGACTACCTCTCGGCCTAGTGCATCTCGCCCCCGACCAGGTTGTTCGCCACGTAGACCCCGCGGTAGAGCGTCTGGCGCAGGGGCGGCATGGACGCGAGCAGCTCCGGATGGGGATCCCAGTTGTGCCACCGGGCGTTGACGGAGTTGTAGCAGCTGAAAATGGCGATGCGCGGGCACCGCTCGTTGATCCAGGGCCGGCCGCTGTGCGTCAGGGCCTCGGTAAAGAACATCAGCGATCCCGCCGGACAGGTATACTGGTCCCAGATCGGCGAGTCCGGCGACTGGATGGAGGGCGGCGCGGGAAAGACCGACTTGTGGCTGCCCGATACCAGGAGCGTCCCGTTCCCTTCCTCCACCGGGTTCAACTCCCAGACCACCCGGGTCAGCGCGGAGTTGGCCTTGCCCGGTATGCAGCGGTAGAGATGGGAGTCGCCCGGAAACCGCAGCATGCCGTTTCCGTTGTGGGGACCGAAGTCGCCATCGCCGGCTTCCCGGTACATCAGGTTGGCGGACTCCTGCCGGAATCCGTAGCAGATCTGGTTGGACAGGCCGGGATAGGCCAGGAATTCGTTCATGAATCCCACCACCATGGGATGATCGGTCAGGCTCTGCAGCGGACCGCCGATCGCCGACCGCTCCGGCTCGGGTATGGACTCCGGATCACGGTGCAGCCGCTCGCAGAACGCCCGCATCTCCGCGCACTCGTCGTCCGAAAGCACCCCGGGGATCACGAGCCATCCGTTCTTGTCGAACAGGTACTTCTGCTCGTCCGTCGGCGGGACCACGTCCCGTCCGTCGCTGGTCACCCGGGTCAGATCGGCCCCGGTTTCATCCAGGCGCGCGCCCAGGTTCTTGTCTATGATGAAAGCCCCGTTGGATGACATAGGCTATCCTCCCATTGGTCGGTTTCCGTTCCGGTGATCGATATCCGCCCTGTGGTCGATTTCCGTCCCCGTTTTCGATTCGAGAAGCGCAGCAGGTGTCCTTCCCATTGCACTTCTTCCAAGTATGATGCTGCAGGTTATGATGTTGCAGGTCCGTCCGGTCCGCCCGGTCCGCCCGGTCCGCCCGGTCAGTCCGGCCCGCCCGTGCCGAACTCGATCCCCTGGGCCAGCGGCAGATCGGTGGACCAGTTGACGGTGTTGGTCTGGCGGCGCATGTAGGACTTCCAGGCGTCCGACCCCGATTCGCGGCCGCCGCCCGTCTCCTTTTCGCCGCCGAAAGCCCCGCCAATCTCGGCGCCCGACGTGCCGATGTTCACGTTCGCGATGCCGCAGTCCGAACCTGCCGCCGAGAGAAAGCGTTCCGCCTGCCGCAGGCTGTCGGTGAAGATGGCGCTGGAGAGACCCTGGGGCACGTCGTTGTGAAGGGCCAGGGCCTCGTCCATGGATTCATATTCCAGGATATACAGGATGGGCGCGAAGGTCTCCTGTTTCACGATCTCCGACTGGCCGGGCATGCGTATGATCGTCGGTTCGACGAAATTCGGCCCCAGGTCCGGGCGGCGTTTCCCCCCGGTGATCACCTCGCCGCCCTCGGCCTTCGCCCGCTCGATGGCCCGCATCATGCCGTCTACCGCGTCGGCCGTGACCAGCGGTCCCATGAGCGTACCGTCATCGACGGGATCTCCCATGGGCACCTGCGCATAGGCGTGGGCCAGTCGATCGATCAGCGTCGGCGTCAGGCTCCTGTGCCCGATGACGCGGCGGGTGGAGGTGCAGCGTTGCCCGGCCGTCCCCACGGCGCCGAAGACGATACTGGGCACGGCAAGCTCCAGGTCGGCGTTTTCGGTGACGATGATCGCGTTGTTTCCGCCCAGCTCGAGGATGGTGCGACCGAACCGGGACGCCACCCGCGAGGCCACGGCCTTTCCGGTCGAGGTGGAACCCGTGAAGGAAACCAGGGGGATCCGTCCGTCGTCGAGCATGAGGTTGCCCACGTCGCTGCCGCGGCCGATGGCCAGGTTGAACACGCCGTCCACGCCGTGGTCCGCCATGACCCGGTTGCACAGGTGCTGCGTGGCCACGGCCGTCAGGGGCGTCTGCCCGCTGGGCTTCCACACGGTAACGTCGCCGCACACCGAGGCGAGGGAAGCGTTCCACGACCAGACCGCGACGGGGAAATTGAAGGCGGTGATGACGGCGGTTACGCCCAGCGGGTGCCACTGCTCGCTCATGCGGTGACTCGGCCGCTCGCTCGCGATCGTCAGTCCATACAACTGGCGGGACAGGCCGACGGCGAAATCGCAGATGTCGATCATCTCCTGGACTTCCCCCATCCCTTCCACGCGGATCTTGCCCATTTCCAGGGAAACAAGCTCGCCCAGCGGTTCCTTGTGCTCCCGCAGGATATTGCCCAGATCCCGGACCATGTCGCCCCGCTTCGGCGCGGGAATCGTTCGCCAGGTATCGAACGTGCCGCGGGCGTGTTCGATCACGCGGTCGTAGACCTCGGGCGTCGCCTGGCGCACGCCCGCGATCGGTTCGCCGTTCGTGGGGTTGTACGACGTGAGGATCGGTCCCTCGCCGTGTATCCAGCCGTCCATCCCCGTACAGGCGCCGTCATTGATCGCTTCGATATGCAGTCTTTCCAGCAGTGCCTTCATCTTCGATGCTCCAGCGTTGTTTCCGTGTGATTACCAGGAACGTTGAACTATCAAGGTTGAACCAGAAGGATTTCCATCTTCATTAATTACAATTGTACAATTGTACAATTACCATGCCCGGCTCGCCCGCGTTCAGACGAAATCCTGCGCGTCCGGCTCCAGGCGGCGGATCTTCTCCATGTACGCCGAGACGCGCCGGTCGGTATCATGGGGGTATTCGAATCCCAGCCCATCCGCGACCGCGACGGAAAGCCGCCTGAACAGCCGGGTCATGTTGAACAGGGCGTTCCAGTTTTCCTCGATATCCGCGCCGGCGAAGGTGGCGTCGATTTCCCGCAAAGTCTCCCCGTCCAGGTACCGCTTGAACCACCGGCCGTGCTTGTTGGTGTTGACGGACCATTCGTGACGCATGCCGATGTACCACTCGATCACCTTTTCGAGCTCCTTGAAATGCCGGCGGCCATACATATACTTCGCCCAATAGATCTCGTCGCGCCAGAGACTTTTGGCCACGTAGGTCAGGTCCCACCAGAAATCATGCGTAATCGAGTCGAATTCCGCCGCGGTCGGCCGCCTGACGTTGTACTCCGCTGTGTGCGTCAGCATGGGGCGTTCTACTACATGGTCCTTGTCCACGAGCACCCTGTAGGGCTGGGAAGGGCCGTTGAACCTTCCGAACAGCCCGGCCTTTTTCACGCCCCAGTCGATCCGGACGCCGTCTTCATAGATCACCAGGCGAAACAGTCCGCCGTCATCCCCCCGGGCCGGGGCCTCCGGCCACCGTATCAACACGGGGCCGAAGGCTTCGAGCCACTCATCGCCCCGCTCGAAGGGCCCTTCGTCCGCCACGTAGATTTCCACGTCGTAATCCGACATGAGGTCCACGGCCGAGTCGCGGTTTACCCGGGAACTCGTCAGGACCATGCCCCGGACGTTGTCGTCCTCCGCGGCCCACCTGCACAACGCGTCCAGGACTTCCCCTTCTTTCCGCATCTGTTCCTCGATGAAGTCGTGAACTGCCCGTCCGGCCCGTCAATCGATCCCCAGCCTGACTTCCGTGACCCTCGGCGTGCCGCCCCCGTTCGCCGCGCCCAGCGCGAGCCGGTACTGTACCCATGGCCCCGCGCCCGGCACAGCCGCCGGCCGGGGTTCTTCGTACCAGGCGCCTTCCCCGTCCGGTCCGTGCCAGGCGGCATGTTCCAGCGCCTCCATCGAGTCCGCCCACCGGACCTGGGCGCGCACCCGGGTCCCGGGTCCGCATTCCGCTTCCCAGGCTATGGCGGTGACGGTTTTTCCGGCGGGGATCTCGTGTGGCGCGGAGACGTAGTACTCTTCCGGACCCGCGTCCAGCATGTTGCCCGGCTGCACGGCCGTCATGCCGTGGGGACCCGTGGTGGGCAGCTTCGTGACCCGCCCGGCGTCGAACCCGTCGGGACCGTTCCACCAGACGGCGGAATGGCCCACGTGGTCGCCCTCCACCTTGTGATAGGCGATGGCGAGATCGACGTGGCCGTTTCCGTTGAAATCGGCCGCCACGCAGCCCGACGCGGAATGGGTGAAGAGCCGTGTGCGGTCATCGGCCGTGAACCCGCGGCCGGGGCGGTTCCAGTAGACGTAGGAATCGATGTCCCGCACCCGGTTGTCGTGGTAGGAGCAGATGAAGAGATCGACGAGGCCGTCCCCGTTGAAATCCATGATCGACATGGCGTTCACCGCGTTGCCGGGCAGCAGCGTGCGCCGGTCCTCGCGCAGTCCGTCCGGGCCGTTCCAGTAAATGTGCACGAAGGAATCGTGGGGGACCCCGTGGGACGGTTCGTGGCCGCCGATGACCAGGTCGGGGTACCCGTTCCCGCTGAGGTCCGCCGCCCGGGCGCACGCGCCGTGCCAGACGGAGAGGACCTGGCAACGGCCCATGGCGAAACCTTCCGGTCCGCCCCACAGGATGAAGCTGTAGTCGTCGGCGATCTGCGGCACCACAAGGTCCAGCCATCCGTCGCCGTCGAGGTCGACGAGAAAGATCCAGCGCGGGTTCCGGTAGACCACCCCTTCGTGTTCGAGCCGGATACGGTCCATGCGATGGGCGCCGTACCCGTCGGCGCCGCCGTAGAAGATGACGATATCCGGATTGTCGAATCCACAGAAGACGAGATCGAGATACCCGTCCCGGTCCAGGTCCGCGCAACAGACTCCGTGGGCGCGGACGGTGGGCAGACGCACATCCGGTTCGCCCCCGAATCTTCCCGCGGCACTGAAATACACGTAGGATCCGGGGTCCTGCCCCACCGAATTCTCGGACGCGTTGGCCAGGACCAGGTCCGGAAAGCCATCATCATTCACGTCGCAGCGGAGCGCTTCGACCGCACCCCAGCCCGGGACTTCCTGGCGGCGTTCCGGCGCGAAGCCGTCCGGACCGCCGTGATAGATGTAGACGGGGATATCTCCCCGCAGGTTCCTGCTGAACTGGTTGATGAAGACGACCCGCGGCCTGGGGTCGCCCGGGGAGCGGGCCAGCAGTACCCGTCTCGCGTCGTGGGTCTCCAGGGCCCGTGGCGCCGACAACCCTTTCCCGGTCCACCGGTATGCCAGGGATTCCGACGTATAGCTTTCCGGCGTGTGGGTCTGGCAGATCACGATTTCGCATCGTCCGTCCCCGTCCAGGTCGTCCACCACCGCGTCGCAGGCGTTTCGGCTGGGGATCGGGGAACGGCGGCCGTCGCCGAACCCGTCCTCCGCGCCGTGGTACAGCCACGAACACTCCGATCCATCGTGCCGGTCCACGCAGGCCACGACCAGGTCGGTCCGTCCATCGCCGTCGACGTCGCCCGCGGCGATGGCGAAGGCGTTTCGGCAGGACAGGCGCGCCGGCGCGCCGGGTTCCCGGCCGGCATTAAGCGGTACCAGCCAGGCCGCATCGGAACGGGCGACGAAAACGTGGGGCGCGCCGTGGATCCGGACGACGGATACCAGCGGTACCGCGGGATCGACGTCCTCGGGATAGCCGCCGTGTTCGGAATCCGCGGAATCCGATGCCCGGGTATCCGGGGGATCGCCATCGACGGGAATCGCCAACGACCTGTTCGGGTCAATGCCGTCCGGGCCGCCCCAGCAGACACTGACCTTCCCTTCCCTGTCGCGCACCACCAGGTCGGCGCAACCATCGCCGTCCAGGTCGCCGGCCGCAACCTGATCGGCCGCAACCTGGTCGGCCGCTGCGTCGAGATCCCGGTATCCCTTGGGCTCGAATCCCAGCGCGGTCTGGTAGAACAGGCGCAACCTGCCATCGCAAACGAAAGCCAGGTCCGGCTTCCCGTCCCCGTTGAAGTCCCCGGCGGCGATCGAAGTGCAACAGGGCGCGGGCAGGTACTGCACGCGCCCTTCGCCGTATCCGTCCGGACCGCCGTAGTAGAGGTACGCGTTGAGGTCCCGGCGGATCCCGTTGTAGAACATGCCGACGACCAGGTCGTCGTATCCGTCCCCGTTCAGATCGGCGACGACCCCGGTTCTTCCCCCGTCGGACGGGAGGAACCGGCAATCGGCCCGGCCGAGTACGTCCTCGTAGACGCCGACCGGCGGTTTTTCGCCGTGGTCCTGGCTGTTGCAGAAGACGAGGTCGACGTGGCCGTCGCGGTCCAGGTCGAACTGGTGGATGCGTTGCAGGACGCCCGCCCGGGACACGTAGAGGTTCTGCCCGCCGTTGCCGAAGGTTCCCCGGCGGAACGCCTTGAAACCGCGGGTAATCCAGGGTGATGTAACGGGATTGGAGGGCCGGGATGACATGGCCATAACCTTAAACGCGGCAGGTGGACAAATCAACCCATTTATGCCCCGTTACGCGTCGAACAGACCCAGGGTTCCCGGCGATGTGGCAGGGCGCTCTTCCACCATGTTCTCCAGGATTCCGAGGAGGTCGCGGGCCACGGGGGTCCGCCTGTACCGGTACACCTCGCCCGGCATGTCGGCCGGCATTTCCTCATCCACGCCCAGCTCCGCGGAAACGGCCAGGATCATGTTCGGGGGACCGTACCTGCCCAGCAGTTCAAGGCGGGTTCGCACACCCTCGGAGCGCCAGTAGCCCAGGAATTCCAGGTATACCCTGGTACCGGTGCGAGGATGGGTGAAGACATATTCGGGGGCCAGCACACCCTGGCCGCCCAGGTCCATGACCTCTTCGCCGGCCGCCATGCGCCACTCCGATTTCAGCCGGGCGAAACGATCTTCGAGCCAGACCACCTCTTCGGGGATCCACTGGCCCGTGGAGGGGCCGATCGGCTTCAACCCCGTATCGGACGTCAAGGTCAAAACGCCTTCCCGGCGCCTTGCGCCCCAGACGATGGAAGCCGTGATCTGCCAGTTTCCGCAATGCAGGACGGAAGGGAGAAACTGGGCGATCTGCAGCCCGTAGCGCTGGGACGACTTGAAGAGCGACATGGGACCGTCGATGCGTACGTGGTATTTGCCCGGACCGGTCTGGTGGATTTCGTGGAGGAGGCGGAAGAACTTCATCTTGCGGAAGAGACCGCGGTAACGGGCCGGACTTTCACCTTCTACGCGCAGTTCCATCCCGGAAGCGCGTAGCAAGACGGCCTGGGCCAGGGCGACATTGTACCTGTTCAACATCCAGTCGGGTGCGCAGGACTTGAACGACTCAAGCCGCTCGGCATCCTTCAGGTCGGCGTAAAACGCCCCGTCCACCTGCGTTGCGTCCAGTGAGGCCGCCTTTGCCGCATCGGCCAGAATGGCCTCCCGGTCGATACGGACCTGATCCGTGCCGCGGTAAGCGGCTGCTGCTGCTGTGAAGATCCGCCTTCTGAGTTCCACCGGGTCGACGGGCGTTGCGGACCCGAAGGCACAACGGTCCCGCAGCAGCTTGGCCAGTCCGCGGTGGAGCAGAAAATCCGTTCCCGTCCCCGTGATATCCGTCAGTTCCTCGTCGAGCTCCTGGCGGGTCCCGCCCGCGTGTTCCTCGAAAACACGGATCAGCGTTTCGGCGACGCCCAGGTGATCGGAATCCCGGTCGTCGATATAGGGAAGGTGGATCCGGCCCTTGCGGAACCGGACGCGGACCAGGTCGCCCGTCAGCATGCCTGCGTCCCTCCCGGGGCTTTCCGGTAGGCGCTGTGCCGTCTCCGCCGTGAACTCGCGTATTCCTCGCCCGTCCGCTCGGCCACGAGTTCGTACAGGATCGCGTGTTTCCCCTCGACGCGCCGCAGGATACGGCCGAGACGCTGTACGTGTTCCCGTACGCTGCCGGAACCGGAGAGCACCACGGCCACGTTGGCCTCGGGGACGTCGACCCCCTCGTTCAGCACGCGGGAGGTAACCAGGAAGGGATATTCCCCGGCGTTGAACGCGGCGAGCAACTCCTGGCGCTCCTTCACCTTCGTCTGGTGGGTGATGGCGGGGACGAGGAACCGGCGCGATATCCGGTAAACCGTTTCGTTGTCGCTGGTGAAGATGAGCATGCGGTCCCGGCGGTGCTGCCGGATCAGCCTCTCCAGCACGCGCAGCTTCGCCTGCGAACCCTGGGCGATGGCTTTCTGGGCACGGTAGGCCGAGAAGGCCCGGCGGCCCTCTTCGCTACGGGACGTGGCCGCCAGGAAACGGACCCATCCGCTGGGTCCGGACAAGGAGATCCGGTGTTTGTCCAGGAACGCGCGGTAGGTGTCCCGCTGCTCCTGGTACTCCGTCCGTTCGTCCGGAGAAAGCCGGACGCTGATCTTGATGGTTTCATAGCCGGACAGGTATTCCCCGCTCAGCGCGCGGATCTCCTGGCGGTAAACGGTCTCTCCGATCGCGTCCTTAAGCTGGTCTTCCGCGCCGTCCTCCCGCTCGAGCGTGGCCGTCAGCCCCAGCCGGTAAGGCGCCAGCGAAAGGTCGGCCGTCATCAGGTAGGAGGGACCGGGCAGGTGGTGGCACTCGTCGAAGATCACCAGCCCGAACCGGTCGCCGAACCTTTCCATGTGCAGGTACGCGGAATCGTAGGTGGACACGGCGACCGGTTCGACGTCGTAATAGCCTCCCCCGATCAGTCCCACCTCGATGTCGAACTGGCTGGAGATCACGCCGTACCACTGTTGCATCAGGTCGATGGTGGGGACGATCACCAGGGTACCGCGCTGGACGCGCGCCATGGCCATCAGGGCGACGAAGGTCTTTCCCGCCCCGGTGGGCAGCACGACCACGCCCCGTCCGCCGGCCTGCCACCAGGCGTCCACCGCTTCCTGCTGATAGGGGAAGGGCGACCGGTCCGACTGAAAGGACAGGTCCAGCTTGCCATAGGACCGCGCGTCGTCCCGGTACGGAACGTCCCGGTCGGACAACAGCGTGATGATCTCGCGGTAGTTCCGCGCCGGCGCGCGGTAGAGCGACACCCGCCGGTCGAAGGTGCAGCCCGGCAGCTTCAACTCGTCCACCCGGGCTCTGTCGCCGTGCACGAGGATGGTCCCGCGGTCGAATTCGAGTCTGAGCATGGTGTACGGGCCTTACGGGCGGGCGGCGGACGGCGGCGCGGGCGGCGGCTGGTCGGACGCGCGGGTTGCGGCGGCCGGCCACAAGCCTCCGGTTTCAGCACATGAATGAAATGTGAAAGAGATGGCTCCAATGTCAAGCGGTTTAAGGGGTTAACCGGGGCCGTCCCTGTCGTCTGCTGTGGCGCACGGCGGGCACACGGCGGGCACATGGCAGGCACACGGCGATGCTTGACAGAAGAAACGTGGCCTGTAAGTTATGAAGCCCCTTCCCGATGTCGCCGTGGGCCTGTCCCGTTGAACCAGGAGCGAGATGCCGTGTCCCGTCCCAACGTCCTATTCATCATGGCGGACCAGATGCGCGGCGACTGTCTGAGTTGCGACGGCCATCCGGTGGTGGAGACGCCCAACCTGGATCACCTCGCCGCCCGGGGCGCGCGGTTTCCCCACGCCTACACCGCGGTCCCATCCTGCATTCCCGCCCGGTCGACCGTGATGACCGGCATGGACCAGTGGCACACGGGCGTCCTCGGCATGGGGCGGGGACAGGGACCCATACCCAACGACTTCCCCCACACCCTGGCGGGCACGCTCGCCGGCGCCGGGTATGCCACCCATCTGGTCGGCAAGGGCCATTTCACGCCGCAACGGGCGGACATGGGTTTTCAGTCGGCGGAGCTGGACGAGTCGGGCCGCATGAACGCGCCGGGCCAGAAGGACGAGTACCGCCGGTGGTTCGACCGGGAGAAAAAGCGGGACATCACGCCGGACGATCACGGGGTCAACTGGAATTCGTGGATCGGGCGCCCCTGGCACACGGAGGAGTACCTCCATCCGACCGCCTGGACCATGAGCCGGGCGATCGATTACATCTCGCGGCGGGACCGCGCGAGACCCTTCTTCCTCAACATCAGCTTCGCCCGTCCCCATTCGCCCTACGTACCCCCCGGCTGGTACTTCAACCTGTACCATGACCGGGAAACCCCGCCGCCGCACGTCGGGGACTGGGCGGACATGCACGACGTGCCCTTCGACGCAACGGACGTGAACGCCTGGCGAGGGAGGCAGCCGGCCTCGCGCGTACACCGCGGCAGGTCCGGGTACTACGGGGAGATTTCGTTCATCGACACGCAGATCGGACGCCTCAAGAACTGGATGGAGCGGCACGCGCCGGAGGCCTGGTCAGACACCTGGGTCGTGTTCACGTCCGACCACGGCGACATGGTCGGCGACCACCACCTCTGGCGCAAGACCTATGCCTACGAGGGCAGCGCGCGGATTCCCCTGATCGTCTGTCCGCCCGCGGGCTGGGACGAGCGGGTACGGTCTCCGGTCGCCGATGGCGTGGCCGAACTCCGAGACATCATGCCGACGATCCTGGACGCGGCCGGGGTGGACGCGCCGCCCACGGTGACCGGCCGCAGCCTGCTGCCGCTGATCCGGGGTAACGCGGACGGCTGGAGGACCCACATTCACGGCGAGCACTGCTGGTGCTATTCGCCCGAACAGGAAATGCAGTACGTGACGGACGGCCACCGGAAGTTCATCTGGCTGCCGCGCATCGGACAAAAACAGTTCTTCGACCTGGACGTGGACCCCGGCGAGTGCCGGAACCTGGTGGACGATCCGGCCTATGAAGAAGAGGCCTTAGCATGGCAGGGCCTGCTCGTGGCGGAACTCGAGGCGCGGGACTGCGGATGGGTGGTGGACGGCAGGCTGAATTGCCCGGACGAACCCCTGGTTTCACCCTATAAAGAATTCAGGTACCGGGGTTAGATCCCTGGCGGCAAAGGATGTCCCCGGCCGGCGGCGCGGAGACGCCAAACGTCCTTGACGGAGCGTCGCCGTTTTGATACACAATGAACAGTGCCCGGGAGCGAAGGGCCGGGAGAGAGGAATGCGCTTTGGACGAGATCGGCTTACGCAAGGAGGATCTGGATACCCCGGTGCTGTGGGTCGACCTGGATCTCCTTGAAAACAACATCCGTATCGTGGGGACGCGATTGAAAGCGGCCGGCGTGGACTGGCGCCCGCACATCAAGGGCGTCAAGATCCCGGCGATCGCCCACCGATTGCTGAAGACCGGCGCGATCGGGGTCACCTGCGCCAAGCTCGGCGAGGCCGAGGTCATGGTCGCGGGCGGAATCGAGGACATCCTGATCGCCAACCAGGTGGTGGGGCAGCCGAAATACACCCGGCTGGCCCATCTCCGCAGGCAGGCGGACGTGAAGGTCGCCGTCGACAGCGACGCCACGCTGGAGGACCTGGGCCGCACCGCGGTCGAAACCGGCGTCGAGATCGGCGTGCTCATCGAGCTGAACACGGGGATGGAACGCGCCGGCGTCCGGCCCGGCGACGCGGTCGTCGAACTCGCCCGCAAGGTCCACCAGACCCCCGGCCTGCGGTTCCGGGGCGTCATGGCCTGGGAGGGCCACGCCTGCGTCGATGAAGATTCCGACTGGAAACACGGAGAGATCCGGCGGGCCGTGGGAGACCTCGTGGATTCCGCGGAGCGGTGCCGGGCCGCGGGGCTGCCCTGCGATATCGTGAGCGGCGGAGGGAGCGGAACGCTGTCGGTAACGCCCGACCTGGAAGGGATCACCGAGATCCAGGCGGGCGGCGCGATCTTCAACGACGTGATGTATACCCTCTGGGGGGTCCGGACCGACCCGGCCATCCACGTGCACGTGACGGTCACCAGCCGCCCCGCGCCGGACCGGCTGATCGTGGACGCCGGGTTCAAGACGGTGCCCGCCTGGTTCGGCATGCCCATGCCGGTGGGCGTCGACGACGTGCAGAGCGTACGCATGTCGGCGGAACACGGCACCGTGACCTTCAACGGACCGAATCACGAGATCGCCGTCGGGGACAAGCTCGACCTCATGGTGGCTTACACCGACGTCACCCTGTTCCTCCACGACCACCTCTACGGGATCCGCAACGGGGTCGTCGAGACCGTCTGGCCCATCATCGGCCGCGGAAAGCTGCGCTGAGCGGCGCGGCACTGCCATGAGCGGCGCGGCACTGCCATGAGCGGCGCGGCACTGCCATGAGCGGCGCGGCACTTCCATGAGCGGCCCGGCACTTCCATGAGCGGCCCGGCACTTCCCGTTGCCGCACCGGTTCACAGGACGATTCCAGCATGACCGCAAAACCCCGGTACAGTCCGCTTACCCCGTCCGGTTTCGGGGCCGAACTCGGGGACCTGGACCTCGCCCGGCTCGACGAGGCCATGGTCGACGGGGCCATGGACGCCTTTCACGAAGCGGGCGGATTGATCGTCCTGCGCGACCAGGGCCATATCGATCCCGCCGATCTCCAGCGGTTCGTGAACCGTTTCGGTACGCCGGAAGGAAACGAGAAATACGATCCGGGCTTCCTGGTCCCGGGACATCCCGACATACTGCGCATCGGCAATGCAAAGGAAAACGGACGGTACACCTCGCTCTTCATCCAGGCGGACCCGCCGCCGCTGCTGTGGCACATGGACGATTCCTTCCGCCATCCCCAGCCGGCCGGATCCTGCCTGTTCTGCCTCCGCACGCCGCCGGAGGGCGGGGAGACGGGCTTCGCGGGGATGACCGCGGCCTACGAGGACCTGCCGGAAGACGTCAAATCGCGCATCGCGTCCATCCGGACCGTCCATTCCTACAATCATCTCAACGAACTGCTCAGGAAGAAGAACCCGCACCGTCCGCCGCTCGGCGAGGCGCTCCTCGCACAGTTTCCCCCGATCGTCCGGCCCCTGGTCGCCCGGCACCCGGAGACCGGCCGGGAGTCGCTCTATCTCCCCCTCTGCCACATCGAATCCGTCGAAGGCCTGGGGAAGGCGGAGGGCGAGGCGCTGCTGAACGGCCTGCAGGAGCACGCGACCGGGGCGGCATACACCTACATGCACCGCTGGCGTCCGGGCGACCTGGTGGTCTGGGACAACCGGTGTACGCTGCACGCCCCGACGCCTTTTGACGACAGCCGCCATGAACGGCTTATGTACCGTTTGACCTTCGGCGGCCGGCAGATCGCCGGCTTCTGATCCGCGGCGTTGCGGGCGCGGTGGTCTGCCTGGTCGCGGCCGTGGCCGTGTCGCAGTAGATCGCCGGCTTCTGAACCGCGGCGGCGGATGGACGCGCCGATCCCCGACAATCGGACGCTTAAAGGGAATCGCGTATCATGGCACCCAAAGTACCATACCGGCAGTGGGGGCGGGACCTGGACGGGCAGTCGGTCCGGCAGATGGAGCGGGCCTGTTCCCTACCCGTGACCCTGGCGGGCGCGCTCATGCCGGACGCCCACGTGGGCTACGGCCTGCCCATCGGCGGCGTGCTGGCCACCGACAACGCGGTCATACCCTACGCCGTGGGCGTCGATATTGCCTGCCGGATGAAGCTGACCGTCCTGGACCTGCCGCTGGACACGCTGCGGCGCGAACGGGAAACGGACCGGCTGAAAAAGGCCATCTCCGCGGAGACGCGCTTCGGCGTGGGCTCCAGTTTCAAGAAACGCCGCAGCCATCCGGTCCTCGACCGGGACTGGTCCGTCTCTCCCGTGACCCGGAAGGCCAGGGACAAGGCCTGGAGCCAGCTGGGCACCAGCGGGAGCGGCAACCATTTCGTCGAGTTCGGTGAACTGGCGTTGCACGAGCCCTTGAAAGGGCTGGACAGGGGTACCTACCTCGCCCTGCTTTCCCACAGCGGCAGCCGGGGGACCGGCGCCATGGTCGCGGCCCATTACAGCAGGCTGGCCATGTCCCTGCGCCCCGGACTTTCGAAGGATCAGCGGCACCTGGCCTGGCTGGACCTGGACACCGAGCCCGGCGGAGAGTACTGGGCGGCCATGGAACTCATGGGCCACTACGCGGCGGCCAATCACGCCTGCATACACCGCCACATGGCCCGTCACCTGGGCGCGGACGTGCTGCTGGACCTGGAGAACCACCATAACTTCGCGTGGAAGGAGCGGATCTCCGTGCCCGGAGGGCATCCCGGCCGCGAAGCCGTGGTGCACCGGAAGGGCGCCACGCCGGCGGGCCGGGGCGTGCTGGGCATCATACCCGGTTCGATGGCGAGTCCCGCCTTCGTGGTCCGCGGGAAGGGCAGCCCGGAAGCCATGAACTCGGCCGCCCACGGCGCAGGACGCGTGATGAGTAGAAAACGGGCGATCAGGAGCCTGAACTGGCATGACGCCAACCGGCTGCTCAGGAAGCGAGGCGTCACGCTCATTTCCGCGGGTCTCGACGAAGTCCCCTTCGTATACAAGAACATAGAGGAAGTCATGGCGGCGCAGACCGACCTGGTGGAGGTGGTGGCCCGTTTCGACCCCAGGCTGGTGAAAATGGCGCCCCACGGCGAACGCCCGGAGGATTGAGTCCATGAAGATCACGAACGTCGAAGCCTTCGCGATCAAAATCCCGCGAGAAAAAGGCAGCCCGGAAGCCCTCGGCGGCTCTGGCGCGCGAGGCGCGTCCTCCGCACCCGGCGGATCCGCCGGTCCAGCCGGACCCGGCGCGTCCTCCGCGTATTTCGTTCCGGTGAACAGGCACGCCCTTAAATCCAATATGCACGAGACCCTGGTGGTGCGCGTAACCACCGACGGCGGCCTCGTCGGGTACGGCGAAGGACAGAGTTGCGTTTCCCCCGACACCCCGCGGACTATCGTGGATGACCTGTGCCGGCCCATGCTGGTCGGTGAAGATCCATTCGACGTGGAATTCCTCTGGCAGCGCCTCTTCGAAGGCATGCGGGAGAGGGGGCATCCGACCGGTTTTTACGTCGACGCCCTCGCCGCGTGCGACATCGCCCTGTGGGACCTGCAGGGCAAAGCGCTGAACCTCCCGGTGCATAAACTGCTTGGCGGGCGTTTTCGCGACCGGATCGAACTATACGCGGGATGTGCCGGGCGGGACCCCGGCGCGGCGGCCGATCGGGCGGAGAGACTCGTTGCCGCGGGCTATCGTGGAATGAAACTCTCTCCGGCAAGCGACCGAAGAGGTACCGTGGCCATCGCCGCGGCCGTGCGCGACCGGGTCGGACCGGACATCGCCGTCATGGTGGACGTCCACACCGAGTTCGACGTGGCCGAGGCGATCAGGCTCGGACGTGAGCTGGAAGCGCTGGACATCTACTGGCTGGAGGCGCCCACCCTTCCCGAAGACCTGGCCGGACACGCGGCCGTGACCCGGGCGCTGGACATGCACGTCGCCAATGGAGAGTGGTACCGGACCCGTTACGAAATGAAGGAAGCCTTCGATAAACGGACCTGCGACGTGGTGATGCCCGATATCGGGCGAACGGGACTTACCGAAGGGAAGCGCATCGCCGTGCTCGCCGACACCTACAACATCCCGGTGTCACCCCACATCGGCGGCGGCGGCCTGCTGTCCATCGCCGCGACGATCCAGCTCTCCGCGGCCATCCCCAACTTCCTGGTCATGGAACACGGCCACGAGTCCTATCCCACGAGGTGCCGCTACGCGCTGGAGGCCCCGCAACCCGTCGACGGCGCCTTTCCGGTAACGGACCAGCCCGGACTGGGCGTCCGGATCGACGATGAAGCGCTGGAGCGGTTCTCCAGCACCGTGTAGGCGACTGGGCGTCCGGATCGACGATGAAGCGCTGGAACGGTTCTCCAATACCGCGTAGCCGACTTGAGCGGCGGAGACGAATCCGCGGCACAGGCGACTTGAGCGGCGGAGACGAATGCGTGGCACAGGCGACTGGAGCGGCGGAGACGAATCCGCGGCGGAGAGACGTGTGTGCGGTGGTGACGCAAGCGCGGCGGAGACGAATGCGCGGCGCATCAGTCCAGGGCGGATTTCAGCCAGTCCCAGAGGCCGCGGTCGCCCGGCTGTTCCGCCGCCGCCCGGTCCGTATCCCTGAAATACCCGTTCATCCAGGTCAGGTTGGACCAGACTTCCATGCCGAGGCGGTTGGGCAGGAGGGTCGGGCTGTGGAAATCGGGTTTCCACAGGCGGTGCTCCACGGGAAACCAGAGGAAGATACCGCCCACGTCCTCCACGAGCCGGCGCTCGGCGGCGTGGTAGATGGCGTACCGTTCTTCGGGCGGCCCCATGAACTCGTTGCCCTCGTGTATCAGCCGCTCGAAGGTGTCGTCGTGCCAGGCGTGGCGCCCCCTCGACCGCCAGAGTCCGAGCAGATTGGCCGGGTCCGGGAAATCCTGGCTGTAGGCCACCAGGGCCAGCGTCACTTCGTGGTTGTTGAGCCCGTCGGTGAATACCTTGCGCTCGATGACCCTGACCCCGACCCGGACGTTCAGTGCCTCGGCCAGCATGGCCTGGATGGCTTCGGCGGGCAGGCGGGTGGCCTGTGAGTCGTGGGCGCGGATCCAGATATCGACCTGGGGAAACCCCTTGCCGTCCGGATATCCGGCTTCGGCCATCAATTGCCTGCCGCGGGCGGGGTCGTAGGGCAGCATTTCCCGGAAGACCTCCGGCCTCGAACCGGGGAAACCGGGGGCCAGCATGCTGTAGGCCGCCACGCCCACGTCCTTCAGCGCGGAGTCCATCAGGGCCGTCCGGTCGATGGAATGGGCGAAGGCCTGCCGGACGCGCAGGTCGTCGAAGGGCGGATTGTACGTATCCATAGTCATGTAGAACGTAACGAAGTTGACCATGGAATGAAGCTGCCGGCTGAGCGCCGGGTCGCTCTTGACCCTTCCCAGGGACGCCTGCCCGTTCAGGAGGATCATGTCCACCTCGTCGGCCGTGTATGCCGAGAGCATGAGCGGCACGGCCGACTGGGAGAAGACCCGGACGATCACCTGGTCGAGCAGGGGCGGCATCGAACCCCGGTACATCGGGTTGGCGTCCAGGACGATGACCTCGTTCTTTCGCCATTCCGTAACCTTGAACGGGCCGGACGAGATATGAGTCTCCGCCCGGGTGGACCACTCGTCGCCGTACTTGGCCACCGCGTGCTCCGGCGAGGCCCAGCTCATGATGAGGTTGTAGGGCAGGTAGGGCACGGGCTGCTCGGTATGCACGGCCAGCGTCGTATCGTCTATCGCCTCTACGCCCAGCGAATCGACGGGCAGCTGGCGGCCGACGACGGCGCTCCAGTTCTTGATGATGCGGTAATGCCACTCGAAGTCGTAGGCATTGTCCGGGTCGGCCCCCCGGCGGAAGGTAAAGACGTAGTCGTGGGCGTTGAAGGGCCGGCCGTCGTGCCACTGCATCCCGGACCGCAGGTGGAACAGCCACGTGTTTCCGTCCGGCGTGGCTTCCCAGGACCTGGCGCCGGCCGGTACCAGGTCGTAGTTATGGTCCTGGCGTACCAGCGGCTCGGCAACGAGGTTCGTGGCCGGGCTGCGCCTGTAGATGGTCTTGAACCATTCCATGTACGTCCCGTCCATCTCGAAGAACCGCAACCGCTGCCGCTCCGGCGGCGCGGCGTCTTCGGGCAACTCAACGCCGATGGAGTTGACCCGCTGGGCGGAGGTTTCCGGGGCGGGAAGAAACAGGAGCAATAGGAGATATGGGATGATTCGTCGCATGATCAGGTTCAGGTATGGAGAAAACGTGGATACGTCCGGTTCCGATAGATTGACCCTTGTGTAATATCCTAATTTAATCGACATAGACAAGGTATACCGAATTCGATCCGCCGAATACTCATTGCCGTCTGACTTCAAACCAACACCGGGCTGTCCACCCCGGAGTTCAGGCCTCATGTCCGATTTCACATTCCCCGATCTGACCGGTATCGGGAAAGACTACGACCGGGACGGTTTCGTCATCGTGCGTGACGTGCTGCAGTCCGGCCTTATTCGGGAAGTCGAACGGCATATCGACTGGCTGATGGACCGCCATCCCGACCTGCCGCCCGAATCGCTGGGACACTGGCTCATTGCCGACGACCCCTTCTGGGTCCGTTTCCTGAGCGACCGCCGCCTGCTGGACGTGGCGGAAGCGCTGGTCGGTCCCGACGTGGGCTTCTTCGCGGCAGACTACATCTGCAAGCCGCCCCGGACGGGCAAGGGCGTCCTCTGGCACCAGGACGGGCACTACTGGCCTCTCGAACCCATGGAGGTCATAACCGTCTGGTTCGCCATCACCCCGTCTCTGCCTTCCAACGGATGCGTCCGCGTGATCCCCGGATCGCACCGGTCCGGCCTGCACCGCCATTCCCCGGACAGAAGGGACGACTACATCCTCAACCAGGCGGACCCGGACGCGTTCGACGAGAACGAGGCGGTCGACCTGGTCCTGTCCCCCGGGGACGTCTCGGTCCACCACCCGCTGCTTCTGCATGGCTCCGATCCAAACAGGAGCGACGCGTGGAGGCGGGGCGGCTCGATCCAGTACATGCCCGCATCGACAAGGGTTACGCGGGACTGGCCCTGCCTGTTCCTGTTCCGGGGCAGACCGGTGGAAGGCGTCAATTCCTACCGCCCACTCCCCGTTTACCGGAACGGAGCGCACATGCCTTTCCGCGACTGCGAGGCGTGGACCTGATCCAACGTTACCGTTCAATAGCCCGCGACGGTCTTCAGGATGCCGGAAAGGGCAAAGAACAGCACCAGGACCAGGATCGGCAGACGCATTACCCGCAGCAGGAAGAAACCGATGACGGCGAGCGAGAGATCCAGGGGCGAGAAGACGGCGTTGACGAAAACGGGCTGGTAGAGCGCGGCGAGCAGGAGCCCGACCACCGAGGCGTTGACCCCGGCGACGGCGCCGGCCGCGCCCGGCTTCCGCGCCAGGCTCTCCCAGGTGTCGTGAAAAGACAGGATCAGCAGGAATCCCGGAAGGAAAATCCCGATGGCCGCGATCACGGCGCCGGCCAGGGCCCGGTCCGGCGTCAGCTCCGCGCCCAGGAAGGCGGATAGGGCGAACATGGGACCGGGTATGGCCTGTGCGGCGGCATAGCCGAGTAGGAAACGATCGATGGACACTGCATCGCCCACGGTATGCTGAAGCAGGGGCAATACCACGTGCCCGCCGCCGAACACCAGGCTTCCCGTCTGGTAGAAACGGGAGAGCAGATCGAGTTCCGGCGACAGGGCCGCCATGAACGGCAGCCCGACGAGCAGGAGTGCGAAGAGCGTCAGCGGCAGCCAGGAGAACCTGAGTCTTCCACCCGGCGCGTCCCCGGGCGTGCGAAGACAACGCCAGCCGACCAGCGCGCCGGCCGCCAGTACCGCGAACTGGGTCGCCATCGAAGGGGCGACGAGCAGGACCGACGCGGTCAATACGCAGAGCGCTCCGGCTAGCCGGCCCTTGCAGAAGGTGCCATACATGCCCAGCACGGCGTCGGCCACCACGACCACGGCCAGCAGCTTCAACCCCTTCACGAACCCGCCGAACCAGACCGTGTCCGTCACGGTCCCACCGGCTGACGCCAGCAGGAACAGCAGCAGGAACGACGGCAACGTGAACCCCAGGAACACGGCGACGCCGCCCCAGGCGCCCGCCCGCTGGTATCCGATGGCGAAACCGACCTGGCTGGAAGACGGACCGGGAAGGAACTGGCTCAGGGCGATGAGCCGTCCGTAGGCCGCCTCGTCAAGCCACTTCAGCCGCTCGACGAAAACGGCACGGAAATACCCTATGTGGGCGGCGGGACCGCCGAAGCTTACACATCCAAGGGCCAGGAACCGCCAGAAGAGTTCCCACATGATTCCGGTGTCCCCCGCGGCATGACGCCGCTGCGTCCCGGTCGGGAAGTGAGGAGAGGTAAAATGGCCCGTCTACCGGCCAGCGACTTAATCGGCCAGCGCCGCCCGTGCCGCCGCCAGGCAGGCGATGGGCACGCGGTAAGGGGAGCAGCTCACGTAGTCCAGGTCCACGCCGTGGCAGAACTCGACCGAGGCGGGATCGCCTCCGTGTTCGCCGCAGATGCCCACCTTCATGCCGTCCCGCGTGGCGCGGCCGCGATCGACACCGATTTTCACCAGTTCGCCGACGCCGCTGCCGTCAATGCTGACGAAGGGGTCCTCGGGCCAGATCTCGGCGTGCAGATAGTCCGGAATGAACCTCGCGTCGTCGCGGGAGAGCCCGAAGGTCGTCTGGGTCAGGTCGTTCGTGCCGAAGGAGAAGAACTCCGCTTCCTCCGCGATTTCGTGGGCGGTCAGCGCGGCGCGCGGCAATTCGATCATCGTGCCGATCTGGTAGTCCACGTCCACGCCGGTTTCCGACTGCACGGCCCGCGCCGCCCGGCGGACGACGTCGGCCTGCAGACGCAGTTCGTTGAGGTGGCCGACCAGGGGAATCATGATTTCCGGAATGGCTTCGATGCCGCGTCTCACGCAGTCGCTCGCGGCTTCGAAGATGGCCCTGGCCTGCATCTCGGTGATCTCCGGATAGGCGATGCCCAACCTGCAACCCCGGTGGCCGAGCATGGGATTGGCTTCCCGCAGGTCCTCCAGTTTCCGCTGATAACGCTCCACGGGCACCCCGGTCTGCGCGGCGAGCTGCTCGATAGCCTCGTCATCGTGGGGCAGAAACTCGTGCAGCGGAGGGTCGAGCGTTCGTATGGTTACGGGATAGCCGTCCATGACCTCGAAAATCCCGATGAAGTCGCTTCGCTGGATCGGCAGCAGCCTGGCCAGCGCCTTCCGCCGGCCGGCCTCGTCGTCGGCCAGGATCATTTCCCGGACCGCATCGATACGGTCTTCTTCGAAGAACATGTGCTCCGTCCGGCAAAGGCCGATGCCCTCGGCGCCGAAGGCGCGCGCGGTAGCCGATTGATCGGGCTGGTCCGCATTGGTCCGCACCCTCAGCCTGCGTGTCCGGTCCGCCCAGGCCATCAGGCTTTCGTACCGCTGGTAGACTTCCGATTCTTCGGCGGACATGGATTTCTGCAGCAGGACCTGAAGCACCTCGGAAGGGATGGTCGGGATGGCCCCGGCGATGACTTCACCGGTAGATCCATCGATGGATATGTCGTCGCCTTCGGCGATGATGTGGTCCCCGACGCGCATCTGCCGCGTGGCGTAGTCGATGTCCAGTTCGCCGCAGCCGGCGACGCAGACCTTGCCCATCTGGCGGGCGACCAGCGCGGCGTGGCTCGTCATGCCGCCCCGCGCGGTCAGGATGCCCGACGCGGCGTTCATGCCCCGTATGTCTTCGGGCGACGTTTCTATCCGAACGAGGATGACCTGGTCACCCCGGCCCGCCCACGTCTCGGCATCGAGGGCGTTGAACACCACCCTGCCCGCGGCCGCGCCCGGACCGGCGTTGAGGCCCCGCGCGAGGACGCGCCCCTCGTTCTCCGCCCGGCGCTTCTCTTCCACGTCGAAGACCGGCCGCAGCAACTGGTCGAGCTGGTCGGGTTCCACGCGACGCAGGGCTTCCCGCTCGTCGATCAACCCTTCCTTCACCATATCCACCGCGATCGTGATGGCGGAGAAACCGGTGCGTTTCCCCACGCGGCACTGCAGCATCCACAGGGTGCCGCGCTGGATGGTGAATTCGATGTCCTGCATATCCCTGTAATGGGATTCCAGCGTATCGCAGATCCGGACCAGTTGATGGTAAGCGTCCGGCATCTCGTCCTTCAGCTGCTCGATGGGCTTCGGCGTCCGAATGCCCGCCACGACGTCCTCGCCCTGGGCGTTGATGAGGTATTCGCCGTAGAACCGCTTCTCGCCGGTCGCGGGATCGCGGCTGAAGGCGACCCCCGTGGCGCAGTCGTCGCCCATGTTGCCGTAGACCATGGCCTGCACGTTGACGGCGGTGCCCCATTCGTCCGGGATGTTGTTCAGCTTCCGGTACACCGCGGCGCGCTCGTTGTGCCACGAGCCGAACACGGCGCCGATGGCGCCCCAGAGCTGCTCCCGGGGATCGTCGGGAAAATCGGCGCCCGTGCGCGCCCTGATCTCGGCCTTGAATTCGGCGACCAGCGCCTTGAGGTCGCCGGCGCCGAGTTCCACGTCCTCCGTGACGCCCAGGCTCGCCTTCCGGCGTTCCAGCAGCGCTTCAAAGGGATCGTGGTCTTCGTCGTCCTCCGCGCGCACGCCCATGACCACGTCGCCGTACATCTGGACGAAACGCCGGTAGCTGTCGTAGGCGAAACGTTCGTCGCCCGACTGTGCGATCAGTCCCTGAACGGTCACGTCGTTCAGGCCGAGATTCAGAATGGTGTCCATCATGCCGGGCATGGAGGACCGGGCGCCGGAGCGGACGGATACGAGCAACGGGTTGTCGGCGTCGCCGAAACCGGCGGCCATAACGGCCTCGACCTGCGCCATCGCCCGCCATATCTGATCGTCCAGGTCCGACGGGTACCCGCTATCGTGGTCGTAAAAGTAGGTGCATATCTCCGTAGAGATCGTAAAGCCCGCGGGCACGGGAATCCCGAGGTGGCTCATCTCCGCCAGGTTGGCGCCCTTGCCACCCAGAAGCTCCCGCATTTCCACGGTTCCTTCCGCCTCGCCGCCGCCAAAGTAGTACACGTGTTTCGCCATAACCTTGCCGCGCTCCTTTGTTCCATTCAACGCCATGCCACGGGTCGATTCTCCGAAAAAATCAAGGCGGTAGCATAACGCTCAGAAGCCTTCGTGTCAACCGTTTTGTCGGTCCGGGACACCCGGCCCTCCGTCTTCGGGATTCTCGCCGCCGCTTTACGCCGGGGACCCGCCCGCCCTGTGGTTTCAGGCTTTCGATGGCCGGCCGGCGTCATTCGCCCCGGGCTTTCCGGCGCTGACGAAAAACCTCGTACAGCACAAGCGCCGCCGCCACGGACGCGTTGAGCGAATCCGCGTGCCCGGCGATGGGAAGCCGCACCACTTCGTCGCAGTTGCGCCTGACCAGGGGCCGCAGTCCCTTTCCCTCGCCGCCGATGACGACGGCTACGGGCACGGTGTAGTCCACCGCGTCAAAGAGGGACGGGCCATCCGTCGCCAGGCCCATGAGCCAGACGCCTTCATCGCGAAGGGCCTGCATGGCGTTGTTCATGTTCGCCACCCGGGCGACCGGCACGTGGGCGGCAGTCCCCGCGGAAGCCTTGACCGCCGCCGCCGTCAGACCGGTGGCGTTGCGGCGCGGTATCACGACGCCGTCGGCGCGGACGGCGTCCGCGGTACGGACGATGGCGCCGAGGTTGTGAGGGTCCTGTATGCCGTCCAGCAGGACCAGGAAGGGTAGCGAACCGGAACGCCTGGAGGCTGCCAGGATATCGGTCATTTCGGCATACTGGTGTCCGGCGACCGTCGCGATGACGCCCTGGTGCCTGCCCGTGACCAGACGGTCCAGCTGGCGCCGGTCCACAAACTGGAACACGACGCCCTGCTCCCGGGCGAGATCCAGGATGTCGGCGATGTCCTGACGCGCCACGCCGTCGGCGATGAGGATCCGGTTGAGTCTGCGGCCCGCCTGCAGCGCCGCCCTGACCGGGTTTCGTCCGTAAATGGTTTCCGTCATCGGAGAACACGCTCCTGATTCGTGGGGGCGGGGCCGGGACGGTAAGTGCTTGACGGCCCGCGCGGTCTGCGGTACCATGATGAGGCGTTAAATCCCGCCCGGGCATCGTTGTCGCGCCCGGTTCGATCGGCCGGCATCCTTATTGCCGGGACGGGTTTCCAGGACGAAACCGACAGCGATCCCCTCCCGAGGCGACGAGAACCCTGACCGTCCTCAAACCACGATCCATGTTTCAAGGCCTCAAAAGACTCACCACCCATTCGGCGATCTACGGGCTCAGCGACGTACTCGGCCGGTCCATGGCCTACCTGCTGGTGCCGGTGTACACCCATGTCATGCCCGTGGAGGAATTCGGCTACTACGGCCTCGTCTATACGTTTATCGCACTGACGAACGTCCTCTTCCTCTACGGCATGGATTCGGCCTTTCTCAGGTACTACGTGCTCGCGGAAGGCCGCAGGCGGGACACGCTGAGCACCGGCTACCTCACCATGCTCTTCACTTCGGCCGGGCTCGGCGCGATCATCGTCCTTTCCGCCGACCGGATCGCGCCGCTGATCGCCGTTTCCGCTTCCCTGACGTCCTACGTCCAGCTGGCCGCGGCGGTCCTTGCGCTGGACGCCCTGAACGCCATCCCCTTCGCACGGCTGCGGGGAGAGGGCAAGGCCACGATGTTCGCCTCCCTCAAGCTGATGAAGGTGATGATCGAACTGGGCGGAAACTGCTATCTCGTCATCGTGCTCGACATGGGGCTGCAAGGGATTCTGATCAGCAATATCGCGGGGTCCGGGATCGTCTTCCTCATCCTGGCGGGCGTCACCCTGCGGCACATGTCCTTCTCCTGGTCTCGCCAGACCCTGGGTCGGCTGATGAAATTCGGACTGCCCTACGTGCCCGCCGGCGCCTGCATCATCATCATCGAGACCATCGACCGGCTGATGCTGGAACGAATGGCCGGCACGGAAACCCTCGGGATCTACCACGCGGCCCGCAAGCTCGGCGTCGGCATGCTCATCTTCGTCACCATGTTCAGGCAGGCCTGGCAGCCCTTCTTCCTGGAGACTTCCAAAGAGGACAACCCCAGGCCGCTGTTCGCCCGCGTGCTCACCTACTTCCTGGCCATCGCGGGCTGCGTCTTCCTGGCCCTTTCCTTCCTGATCGACGACCTGGTCCGCGTTTCCATCGGAGGCTATACCCTCATCGAGGCGTCCTACTGGGAAGGTATCGGCGTCGTGCCGATCCTCCTCGCGGCCTACGTGCTGTATGGGGTCTACGTCAACCTGACCGTGGGCGTCTACCTGGAAAAGAAGACTATCCTGCTCCCGTTCATCACGGCCGCGTCGGCCCTGGTATGCATCCTGACGAACCTCTGGCTGATCCCGGAACTCGGCATGTACGGAGCGGCAACGGCCTCGGCCGCCGCCTACGCGGTGATGGTGGCCGGGTTGTACCTCGCGGGCCGGAAGTACTATCCGGTGCCTTACGAGTACGTGCGGCTGCTCAAGGTCATCTTCGTGTGCGGGGCGCTCTTCGCGGCGCGAGTCCTCACCGATAGCCCGTGGCCCGGGGAAATCGCCCTGGCCGCGGCCTACCCGGTCGCGCTGTGGGCGACCGGATTCTTCACCGCCGGAGAAGTGGCCTTCGCGAAACGATGCCTGCGCCTTCGCGGATCGTGATCCACTGGCCGCCGCCGACTCCGGTGGCGACGTCTCTCGCGCCGCCCGGCCAGTCCACGATGACCGAATCCGCACCGGCATGGGCGCCGAGCCCGAAGTGCGCCCTGAGATCATTGGCCGCCAGGTAGCTGTAGGCGCTTCGGATTTCCCTCATCTGGCGCACGGCGTCCGTGACCACGGTTACGCGCGCGCCGATCCCGTTGCGATTGTTCCGCACGCCCTCGGCGGATACGAGCAGACCGGCCGGACCGCCTTGCCCGGAGGGACCGTCGTTCCGCAGCAGCAGCGGGACGTCGTTCACCGTGGTGACCAGGATATCGACGTCGCCGTCGTTGTCCACGTCCCCGAAGGCCGCGCCGCGGTGCACGCGTTCCACCTGGAACGGCGCGCCGGCGCCGGCGCTGACGTCGGCGAAAAGCCCGTTGCCTTCGTTCCGGAACAGCTGGTTGGTCTGCGCGTACGTGATGGTCGGATCGAACAGGGAGATGTTGTCGATCACGTGGCCGTTCGCCGCAAAGATATCCAGCCAGCCATCGTGGTCGAAGTCCTTGAAGGCCGTACCGAATCCCAGGGAAAGGAGCGTGGGATTGCCCACGCCCGCGCCGAAAGTGGTTTCGGTAAACGTGCCGTTTCCGTTGTTCCTGTGCAGCGAGTTGGGTTCCAGGGAGAAGTTCGTCACGTAGATGTCCGGCGACCCGTTCCGGTCGTAGTCGCCGAAGTCCACCCCCATGCCCGCCCGCGCGACGCCGTCCTCGCCGTAGGCCACGCCCGCCAGCAGGGCCTGGTCCGTAAACGTGCCATCGCCGTTGTTCCGGTAGAGGAAGTCCGGCGTCAGGTCGTTGGCGACGAAGATGTCCGTCCACCCGTCGCCGTCGTAATCGCCCCCCACGACGCCGAGGCCCTTGCCGCCCGGATCGGCGATGCCCGCCTCCGCGGAAACGTCCGAAAAAGTCCCGTCGCCGTTGTTCCGATAGAGCAGGTCGGCCGCACCCTCATAGATATCGGGCCCGCAGTAGGACTGTACGCCGTCCCGGGTGCATCGCCGGTTGGTTTCGAAGTCGAATTCGACGTACACGCACACGTACAGGTCCAGCCACCCGTCCCGGTCGTAGTCCAGGAACGCCGCGCTGGTCGAGAACGTGGGGTTCCGGGGCAACGGCGGCATCGCCCGGCCGGTCACGTCCCGGAAGGTCCCGTCCCCCTCGTTGCGATAGAGGACGTTCTCCCCGTAGTTCGTGACGAACAGGTCGTCGTCGCCGTCGTTGTCGTAGTCCGCGACGGCCATGCCCATCCCGTAACCGCCCACGTTGCCCACGCCGGCCTCTCCGGTCGCGTCTGTAAAGGATCCGTCGCCCTCGTTGCGGTAAAGGGCGCTGGACAGGGGCCGGTCCGGCTCGAAGCCCGGGATGGCCGCGCCGTTGAGCAGGTAGACGTCGAGGTCGCCGTCCCCGTCGTAGTCGATGAAACCACCGCCGGAAGCCACGGTTTCGAGGAAGTAGTACCGGCCCGTCTTCCCGTTGGCATGGCGGAACGAGATGCCGGCGGAAGACGCGATGTCCGTGAACTGCATTTCCGGCCGCGCCGCGCCCGGTCGCTCATCGGGAAGGCCGCAGGAAAGGAAGAATATCAGGAAAGGGAGAAGTACCGCGACCCGGGACCGGGGAGAAGCCGCAGCCCGGGGGCCGGGAGACACAACGATCTGGGGGCCGGGAGACACAACGATCTGGGGGCCGGGAGACACAACGATCTGGGGGCCGGGAGACACAGCAGCCCGGGACCGGGAAGAAGCCGCGGCCCGGAATATAGCATGCATGAGACCACCGGTCCTCTTAAGCGTCCATGCGCCCGGTCGGCGTCCGGGTCAACGGCGTTTTCTTATGACGAACACGGTCATGGCCACGAGGGCCAGCACGCCCAGGCTGACGCCGGCGACAAGATAACCCGACACCGGTTCCCTGATCAATGGGACCTCGAAGGCGGCGCGGGTTTTCTGGTCTCCCCGTACGTTAAACTCGACCTCGACGTTATGTACGCCCGGTACGCGCCGGGTCCACATGATCGGACGGTCGATGGCTTCGGCTTCGGCGCTGTGGTAGTGCGTGTAGACGTTGCCCCGCGGATCCACGATGCCCAGCCGGACTACCCCCGCGTAATACTCGCCCGATACCTTCCGCTGGACGTATACCACGAACCGCGCGTCGCCGCCTAGATCGTAGGCCCTGAAGGTCAGGGTGTATCCGGCTTCCATTTCCAGCGCTTCGTCGACGACGGGCTGCTCGGAAAACGTATAGCCTACGAACGTCCCGCCGGCCACCTGGTCCTCGCCGGGCGTCGCGCTGCAGGCGAGCGCCGTGACTGCGACCGTGAACGCCAGAACAAAACCTGTCGGGATTCCACGCACTAGTTGTACTCCTCGGGAATAACGAAGTGGTATCGGACGACCCGGTCTTCCTCCAGTTCCGCGAAGTAGATACGGCCCTGCCGGTCCACGTGCATCGGAACGCCGACCACGTCGAACTGCGCCGTCATTTCCCATTTCCCATCCGGCCGGAAGAAATCGAACCATCGATCCATTTTCGTCAGTTTCAGCCTGGGCAGGCCCAGCGTGTTGAGTCCGACCTGTTCGAATTCCTGGTACTGTATGGAGTTGACGATGCGGCCGTCGGGCAACACGGCCAGGCCGCCGGACACGCCCACGGGCGGCGGACGCTGCGAGGGCGTCCAGCGGTTCATGGGTTTCATATCAAAGGAAGTGGTCCGGTAGAACTCGATTTCCAGTCCGTTGACCCGGTCGAATTTACGGATCCAGTAGGGGTGTCTCGCGGAGACGACCACGTATCCGTCCTCCGTCGTTTCCATGGCCGCATCGGAATACGCGATGAATTCCTTGAGCGTTCCCGTACGCCGCAACGTCTCCATCGGATTGTAGAACTTGGTGAGCGGATTGCCGTCCGGACTGAATTTGTAGATGAGATCGTGCTGCGTAATGACGAAAATGAGCACGTTCCCCTCGGCGTCGATGCGTATGCGGCGAGGCTTCGTAACCTGCGTGTGCCAGATGTCCGCGAAAGAGAGGTCCGGATTGAATACCGTGACCCGGTCGAGTTCGCTGTCCAGCACGAACAGCCTTCCATCGTCGTCCAGCGCCATATCGACCGGAGACCTGAACTGCAGCGGACCCACGCCCAACGACCCGACGGACGTCTGAAAGGTCCCGTTTTCATCGAACCTGGAAATCTGGTTACGGTCCGAATCGGCAATATAGATGTTACCGCTTCGATCCGTGGTGATCCCGAATACCGAATCGAAGTACCGGCCCTCGCCGCCTTCGATCACCAGGTCTTCTTCGAGCGCGACGTCCGCCGTTTGATCGGGCGCGTGCCGGATCGGGGCGTCGCTGATGACCCGCGAAGCGCCGGCGACCACTTCTATTCTGCCCCGCCACATCCCGTCATCTTCCGCTTCCCCGCAACCCATCACCAGTGCCGCCGCCAGGAGCGTCATCGCTCCGGACTTCGCCGCCGCCAGGAGCGTCATCGCTCCGGACTTCGCCGCCGCCAGGAGCGTCATCGCTCCGGACTTCACCGCCGCCAGGAGCGTCATCGCTCCGGACTTCACCCGCTCCATCCGCCTCTCCTTCCGGTATATCCGTTCATGATCCGTCCCTCTCCTGCCTGATCTGCTCCCATCGCTGCTGCAGGACCGCGTTCCCCGGTTCGATACGGACCGCGTTCCCCATCGCCTCGTCGGCCCCGGCATAGTCCCCTCGCGCGTTCCGCACTACGGCCAGCGTTTCATAGGCGACGGCCGTAGGCGCCATCTCGACCGCCTTGCCGGCCAGTTCCAGGGCGCGGTCCAGGTTCTCCCCGTGCCGGGCAATGAGCCACGCCAGGTTCGTATAGGCCTCCACGTAGGTCGCATCCAGCTGAATCGCCTGCTGGTATGCGTTGCGGGCTTCATCGAACCGTCCGAGCTGTACGAGGGCCACGCCCAGGTTGTTGAAGGCGTGAACGAAACGGGGCGAGAGCTCCGTCGCGATCCTGAATTCGAGTACGGCGTCCTCGTACCGGCCCAGGCGGGTCAGGGCCGTTGCCATGTTGTAGTGCACCTCGGCCACCCGTGGGTTCAGCCGTACCAGGGACTCCGCCCGCGACAACTCCTCCGCGAACGCGTTGAGCCGCTGAAAGGCTTCGAGAAACCGCCGGGCGTCCTCTCCTTTTCCCAGGTTGTTGAGCGCGTTGCCCATCGACAGGTAGGGCTCGGGATACTCCGGATGGCGTTCAATCGCCGCCGTAAAAGCCGCAACCGCTTCTTCATATCGCCCGGCGGCGGCATAGGCCGTGCCCGCGTGGTAGTGCAGGGAGGGCGATTCGGAGTCCAGCGCCAGGGCTTCCCGGTACAGCGTGATCGCCCGCTCCGTCTGTCCCGCCCGCTGCGAGGCCCGGGCCAGGCCCGCGATGGCCTCCACCGACGCATCGTCGATACGCAGCGCGTTCTCGTACGCCCGGACCGCGTCGTCCGCGCTGCCTTCGCTCAACGCGATCACGCCGAGCTGGCAGTATGCCGACGCCATGCCGGAATCCACCCGCAGCGCCGCGCGAAAGGCCTCCCGCGCTTCCCCGAACTTCCGCTGATCCAACAGCACGCGTCCCAACGCGAACCGGGCGGCGGCGTAATCGGGATCGATGGAAATGGCATTGGAATAGGAAATGGCGGCCTCGTCCAGCGCGCCCAGTTTCTCTTCCGTGGTCCCCCGGCCGTAGTGGAACCGGCTGTTGTCGGGGGCCAGGTCCGTCGCCTGGACGAAGGACTTGATCGATTCGACCAGCCGTCCGGTGTACTGGTAGGCCTGGCCCAGGTTGTAGTAGGGTTCGGCGCGATCGGGATCGGATTCCACGACGCGGCTGAACGCCTCGATCGCTTCGTCGTACCGTTCCTGCCGGGCGTAGACCATGCCCAGGTTGAAATGGGCGTCGGCGTCCCCGGGACGCAACTCGGTGACGACCAGGAACGCCGCTTCCGCCGTGGCCAGCTTGTCCAGCGCAACGGCCGCCAGGCCGAGGTTGAAGTAGTTGTCGGGCTCGCTCCGGTTGTCCTCGATCTGCTTTCGGAAATACATCACGTCTTCAAGCAGGCGGGACTCGTCCTCGGCCGACAGTTGCCTGGGCCCATCATCCGGACGGACAGTGGCTATGTGCGTGAAATATGGACCGGTGTCCGTAAGCAGAGGCGTGTAAAGCAGAAGGGCTGCGAGGAGGAGATTGCGCATATGCTCGTGAGGAACGGCATCAAGGCCGGAATCTCAGCGTCTGAAGCGGGTAGTCCCGGCGCCGGCGTGCGTATCGACGACCCGCACATGCCGTACCCGTCAGTCGAAGTAGGATCTGATTCGATCGCTGAGACTCAGTCCTTTCGAAGGCGTGGAGACTTCCAGTTGTCCGACTGGCCTCACCGTGGTGACGTCCGAAGCCACGGTCATATCTTTCTGCGTCCACTTCTTGAGATCCGCCAGCGGTTTGAATGCTCTTCTGTAGATCAGATCGGTATGGATATCCACCTGGCCGACGTCCGGCGGCACTTCAAAGGTATACACGGAGCGATCCGCCTCGCGCGCCTTGATCCGCGTGTCTTCAACGATGCGCGTCGCCTGCCAGTCCATGACGTGGGTGTTGCCCTCGTCATCGCCGAAGACCAGGGCGAACCCCTTGCCCGGGTAGCCCGCGTAGTTCCCTTCGGCCGGGTCGCCCTCGCCGCCGTAGACCGGCACGCGCTGGTCCCCCACGTAACGCAGGGTATCGCCGTTCGCCATAACGGGCGTAACGAGCAGCAGCATGTTCCGGATGGTGATGCCCGATGGAATATGGTGGCCGGTGTTGACGTTGCGCACGTCCACGGACACCGTCAGCAGTCCATCGGAAACGACGGCATCGATGGCCAGGGTGGCGGCGTTCGGCAGGAGCACTTCCGTGGCCCCCGGGAACCCGTGCGTCTTGACGGTGGCCGGATCCCGGTACCCGATGGGCGTCCAGAACTTCTCCGCGTCGCCGTTTACGAACGAACCATAGGTGAAACCGTCGGCCTCGGGCTTCATGTGGCAGTCCTGGCACTCGATGCCCATGGCGGAATAGGGACTCTCCTTCCATTCCCGGTACGTGTCCATGAACGGAAGGCCGTGCTTGTTCTTGTGCTGGTGGCAGGCGGAGCAGTAGTCGCTGCTCGTATAGATCGGATTGTAGCTCGCCACCATGGGCGAGGTATTGGATGAACCCGGCAGCGGGGTAAAGTTGATGACGTCGTCATAGGGTCCGTAGACGAAGATCGGCGGGAACTTCCCCTTTATGAGCCGGGCCTGCCTTTCCTCCTCCATGGCCACCAGGTTCAGCGTGATGGATCCGTTCACCCCCGCGTGATCATTGACTTCCACGCTTTGAATCTTATGGCAGAAGTCGCAGTGAATCCCCGCGGCGTCGACCGAACCGGCCAGTCTCTCGTACTCCATGCGTTCGAGCGTCTTGTAGTCCTGGACGGTCGGATAGGCCAGCGAACGGTTGTACACTACCTTCAGGTCGGTCTTCCCCGGCGCGTGGACCGCGGCCGACGGGGCGTGGCAGTCGGCGCATTCTCCGGCTTCATCGGGGAAATCCAGCCTGAACCCCGGCCCGACGTTCTCGTTGCCGTCCGCATCCGTACCGTCGTAGAGATTCAGTGTCCACGGGTTGTCCACGCCTTTCGCGTGCTGCGAAGTACTCCACTGATCGTAGAGGTCCCTGTGGCAGAGGTAACAGGTCGGTTCGAAATGGCAGAGGTTGCAGCCCTCCTCGAAACCCGTGTGGGACTGCGTGCGCAGTCTCTCCAGCTCTTCGGGGTCCTCGCGCAGATCGACCAGGGATTTGTGGGGGGTGATGAAATCGTATGATTCGTCTTTTTCTTCAGGTACTTTTTGTAGCACGATCGTCGTATAGGATGTTTTGGGATCGATCATGACCCCGCCGTTCAACCAGCCTTCCTTGCCCGCCGTAATGGCGTAGCGCTGCACGGGGTCTTCGATGATGTTCAGGGTAAACCTGCCATTGGCATCGGTCAGCACGAAATCCGGCTTGCCGTGTTCCCGCACGCGGACATCGGGTATGGGGTTTTTTCCATCGATGACGATGCCGCTGACCTGAACGGAGGCCTCGGCCTCCTCCAAGCCGGTCAACGCGCTGCCCGCCGCGATGCACCCGATAACGAAAATCCTTGCCGCATGCCTGAATGCGGATATTCGGCCCGTGTTCAACCCCATCGTTTTTCCCCCGCCTCTTTCACTACATAAGAGAATCCCTCATCGAACGGACTGAGGGATTCTCCTGGTGCTTCAACAAACAATATTGATTACATCCATCCGTACGCTCTGGGTTGTTCAGAAGCCCACACCGACGGACACGCGATGCAGATCGTCCAGAAGCTCGTACTGCGTATACGCGTAATCAACGTTGAGACTCAATTCACCCTGGCTGAACCGGAGACCGGCGCCAGCGGATACGCCTTCATCCTGGCCGCCGCTGTATCCGGCTTTCCAGCCGACCCGGCCCGCGATGTAGTCGTTGACCCACCACTCGATGCCCAGGTTGAGTACGGAATCGAACTCACGAAGCTTCCACAGCTCGCTGCTGAGCATTACGCTTCCGACCGGCAGTTCGGCAGGTTCAATGGCGAAACCGATACGGAACGTCGTGGGTAACTGGTCGCGAGCGCTCGACTCGTCGATGAATTGCATGTCCGGACCGAAGTTCTGGAACGAGGCGCCGATACGGAAATTACGGAAATCCGTAGTATAGATGGTGCCTACGTCGACCGCAACGGCTCTACTCGTCCGGTCATCGTCACCGGCTCCGCTCGTGCCTTCCGAGACGAACTTCAGCGATCCGCCGACCGAGAAGGAGTCCGTCAGGCGCCGTGCGTAGCTCGGACCGATGGCCAGGTCCGTCACGGAGAAGTTCTGGCCCTGGTTGGCGAATTGACCCGTCGGGTCTCCGGAGGTGGTATAGGGAATGTCGCCCGAAAGCAGCGAATGCACACTCAGACCCACCGCCCCGTTATCGCCGAGATTCCAGACGAGACCTGCGCTGAATACCGTCATTTCCGCGAAATACGGTGCATAGGAAACGCCGACTGCACCCCTGCCCTCTACGAACACCATGGTAGCCTGGTTCGTCAGGGCCGAAAACGCGCCAAGATCCGTATAGGACGTGGCGGAGGATGCAACACCCGCTACACGGGCGCTGGAATCCAGCGTCAGAAACTTCGTCGCGGCGGTTCCACCCTTGGAAACCTGAGCATGTACCGGGGCCGCCAGTGCCATCAGCAGTCCGGTAACCACGCCCCAGCGAACAAATACTCTCATTAGAAAACCTCCCTGATTCGGACCGTCCCGCGCCGTGACGCACGGCGCGGGACGTTACCCGAGTTTACCGCCGGACGTAGAGTTTCAACGTCTTCGCGTAGTTCACGCCACCAATTTCGGCTTCGACCACGCAGATGTACAGACCGCTGGAAACCGGTACGTTGGATTCGTTCTTCAGATCCCAGTCCGTCACACCGCCGATCGTCGTGGTCTGATCACCCGGCACGGAGAACTGCTTTACCAGCAAGCCGGACGAATCGAAGATCGTGATGCGGGATGGCACCGGAGCGTTGAAGAACTTCACGGTTTGCGACTTCGTTGCCAGATCCCACTGGGCCTGGAAAACGAAGGGGTTGGGCGCGACGGTGATCAGATTCTCGAATTCCGCCACACCGCCGACGATCGCGTTACGTTCCACGGTCGTCGGGATGACGTCCTGTCCCGGTACCTGCGGACCGACCGTCAGACCCCGGTAGGGATACTGGCCGTGCCAGCGTCCGTCCGTGCCGTTGGCGTTCATCGTGTAGAAACTCTCGAGCCCGTTTATGGTACGGGTGATAACGCGCTGCGAAGAGCCCTGATCCGCGACGTAGTTGTCGAAATCGTGCTGCTGCGCGCTTTCGTTATCCACCGCGGCCACGTAGTACCAGTAACTGAACCCGATCAGCACGGAACGATCTTCGAACATATAACCGCTCTTGCCCACCAGGCGCGGGTCGGTGGCAATGCCGCCGACGCTGGTAATCTGCGCATCGCCGGATCCGATGGCATCAGGATAGCGATCCGAGAAGCTGGTGGCGATGGCCGTCGTGGCGCCCAGCTCGTTGTTCGCTTCGACGATCTGAGTCGAACTCGGCTTGGTTTCGATGAAATCGTCCTCGAAACCGGGCAGCCTGTTGCCGGCGGCATACGGGTTCGGATACGAAACGGACTCGGGCGGATTCAGGCTGTTGGTCTGATTGCCGCCGCCGCCGCCGAATTCGGCGATCTGGACGTAGGGTCCAGCGAAGTTCGGCGCCGCGAACCGCTTCACCAGGTCATCGGCCACGAAGTCGTATACCCGGCCGATATTATAATCGGCGCCGAGCGTCAGCCCTTCGTGGATGAACCGGGCGTAGGGATGGCCCTGCTTCACCGCGGCGGTCGTCGGATCGGTCACGTCCGTAATCGGGGAAGCGCCGTCGCTCAGACCGAGGTTCGGCGGAATCACCGTACTGTTGTAACCGACTTCATGAGCGACCGTGGCGGTCGGGAACTGATCGATGAAACCGGAGGCGCGGTATACGCGGTACTTCGCGAAGTCCGGTGCGCCCCGGCCCGGATCTCTGGCCGTTTCCGCATTGTTGGCCCAAGCCAGCGCGATCGTACCGTTGGCGGTCGGGAAGACCGACAGGGTGGGAGGAGGCGCCGGGTGGAACAGCGTGCCGCTGGCAGCGCCGCGACCGAAGTTGTGCGTCACGGTCATGACGTCGCCGTTGCCGTCGCGCATTACCGAACCATCCGCGTTGTACATCGGGATGATACGGTCATTGGAGCCGTCCCAGTAGTACGTGTTGTTGGCCATGTTGTACTTCCGCTGCATCCAGACGTCCTGCGCGCGGAGGTACACGTCGTAGGCGCCGTCCTTGCCGGCGCCGATCAGGTCAACGTGCCAGATGGACATGTCTTCGCCGGGCGCCTTGGTGTAGGGACCCCAGCCAAGGGCGTTCCGGATGCAACCGGCGCCCGAGGTCTCTTCCTTCGTGTCGCTTCCGTTGTACGGATCGGGCACGATGCCCCGGAAAACGCCGTCGAGATCGAAGAGCGTGATGCTGTCATACTGGCCAGGCTGCAGCCCTATGGCGGCCACGCCGGGATTGCCGGACTGGGTCAGGTTGCGCGGGTCGCCCCACATCATGCCCATGCCCGCGGCCGATCCACCGGCCTGCGTCTTGGCGGTCCAGTTGCTGATATCGGTGTTTCTTTCGAGCGGACTGCCACTGGTGAAGAGATCCGGATGCGGTGCGCTGCTTCCGCCCGGAACGTTGACCTTCTTGTTCTCGAGGTACTTGGTAAGCGAACCCTCGTACCAGCCGAATACGGTTCTCAGGTCAGCGATCCACCATTCGTGGGTATTGAACAGGCCGACGGAAGGCGCATCGTAGATATCCAGCGACGCGACGTTGTTCAGATCACCGAGCGGATCCTCGTCGCCGGAGCCTTCGAATACCAGCAGGGAGGCTTCGCCCACGTGCAACGGATTGAAGTTACCGTTGGTCGTATTCCACACGTAGGAATCGATGCCCGGGTGTCCAGGACTATCCTCGTCGAACATGGTGACCAGGCCGGAATAGAACCGGTCGCTGAACGGAGCCTGGTTGTAACGACCCGAGTTGATCAGCCCTTCCGGCACGGCGAGAGGCATCACCCGGCTGAACATGGCGGGCGGCTGCTTGTCGTCGCCGCCGGTGCCACCGCCGATCGCCCCACCCGTCAGGAGAGGATTGTTCGTCCACGGAATATCGAAGTCGTAGTTGAAGATGATCAGGAAGTTCTTGATCGTTACGCCTTCTTCTTCCAGGGAGCCATCCTGGTTCACGTCGACGTCGCCGTGCACGTGCAGCACGTGACGCAGCAGGATGAAGTCATTCGTATGGCCATAGCCGTAGCTGAAGCTGTACGATTGACGCTGGACCCGGATACCGGCGTTCGTGTTGAAGGTGGTTTCCGTTATGAACGGCTCACGGTAGCCACCCGGTCCCACGGTACCGCCATTGAATCCGGGGCTGGTCGAACCGCCCTGGTCGGACCAGAAGCCCTGGGGCGCCTGCTCGCGCTGATGAGGCGGAGCGCGGTAGACGTTGGTGGTGCCGATGAAGTCACCCTCGGCCCGGCTGATGGGCATACCGGCCACGGCGTTGGGCTGATAGGCCGTGATCCCGAAAGCCGACGCCCACAGAGGCGCGTCCAGCCCGCCCGCGGGGAAGGTATACGAGGGAAAGCCCATCGTGGGACTCATGGAACGTCCCGATCCCCGCCAGCCCACGCCGGTGTAGGTATCGGTAAGTTCCGAATTCATGACGGCCATGTAGGTCTGACCGCCGATATAGGCATCTTGCCTTGAATCCAGGGCCAGCTCATTCGGGATCGGTGATCCCTGAGAGGCCGCGGATCTTGCCGGCGCGTCCGGCAATGCCGTGAGGTACTGTGCGACCCCCAGGGCAATCGCCGTCGTAAACACAACCGCTCCGGCTGTTGCATATCGACGCCATTTCTTCAAAATGAACCTCCTTTGCCGGCAATGTTCCTCGAACATCGCCAACCGGTCGGGAAGACGCGCTGTGCATGCGCGCCTCCCCGCGTTGGAATTACCAAGCTAAGTTGAGACCTACCCAGATATCGCGCGGACCATTGGCCTGCGTCCCGATTCCACCCACCGGACCGCCTACGAGACCCACGGGATCTCCACGGCGCTGCCAGCGATCGCCGGCTGCGTTGTCGGAGCCGCCGGTGATGCTGTAGATATTCACCCGGTCGAAGAGGTTGTTGACCTGAGTGAAAACGCCTAACTGCACGGCGCCGAGATCAAAAGACTTCTGGGCGTACAGGTCGGTCGTCCACGTCCAGGGCGAACGCTGGGACGCGGCGAGCAAGCCGAGCGGATCGATGGACTGCTCGGTGGACGTGCGGTACTGGTTGCCGCTCTGCGCCTTGGTCAGGAAAGAAGCGCTGATGCCGTAGGGCAGCTCGACAAGGAGGTTCGCAACAATGCGGTGACGCCGATCGAAACTGGTGAACTCGCGGATGTACGTATCCGGCGTCGGTGTTCCGTCCACGAAATCGGAGAATACGAGCACCGTCTCGCCGCCACGCTCGCGGACCGTCTGCGGCGTGGTCAGGTTCGACGTGAACGCCAGGGTGTAGTTGGCCCGGACCGAGAACCGGTTGGCCATCTGGCGCCGCACCGACACTTCGAGTCCCCGTGTATCCTGGGCGAAGGTCGGAAGCAGGATGGAAATCTCACGCTGCGAGCCGCCGATAAAGGCGACGTCCGGAGCGAAGAGCCATACCAGCGGCAGGTTGTTCACGTCCCGGAAATAACCCGTGACGTCCAGGTAGTAGCCCGGATAGATCTCGGCCTGCAGACCCATCTCGTAGTTCGTGGACTTCTGGAACGGCAGATCGGGGTTTCCGTGGTTACGCTCGAATGAAGAGGTTTGAACCAGGCCGGTGAAGAGTCTTTCCAACGACGGACGCTGGTTGAAGATACCGTACGAATAGTGCAGCGCTGCGCGGTCCGTGATCGGGTGGGAAATACCCAGGCGCGGCGCGAGGCCCGTCTTCATCGACGGCGAAAGCGTACGATATTCCGGATCGTCGTGCTCGGGATCGGGACCCGGGCGCGGACGGTACGGGTTGATCGCGTTGGCGTTGGCATTGAAGATGTCCAGCCGCAGTCCCGCGTTCACCACGAGGCTTCCGTACTCGATCCGGTCCTGCATGTACGCGAAGTACTCGACCGGGTAAACGTGCGCTTGCCGTCCCGCGAGGGGAAGGACACTGGCCGTCGGATCCCGGTTGAGGTCGTTGAAGAGCGTCACGGCGTTACCGCGTGCGGGACCGCGCGTGTTCTCTTCGTAATCGTACATCGACACGCCGAAGCCACCCTTGATCTGATGATTCGAGGTGACCTGGCTGGTCATGGCGAAGTTGACGTCGGTCTTGAACGGACGCCGACTCGTGTAGTTGCCGAAGTCGATCGAAGCATAAGCCTCATCGCCGTACAGGATATAAGGCACCTGCGTTCCGGCGCCCTGCTCGAGCGGCGAATACCCAACGGAGTGGATGAACGCGTCGGTCAGGGACGGCAGGGGCTCCTTGCCGTACTTGGGATTATAACGCTCGTTGTACTCGCGCAGGTGGCTGAAGCGAAGCTCGTAGAAGGTACGGGGGCTGAGCGTGTGCGTGAAAGACATATTCACGTGCACCCGGCCGCCATAACCCTGGTTGAGACCTTCCTTGTTGTACTTCCAGCCATAGTTCGAAGCGCCCGGGTCGAAGATCCCGCCGACGCTGGCCGAGCCCCGCTGACCCTTCTTGCTGAAGAAACCCTGGTCTTCGATGAGTCCGGACATGGACACCTTCATGTCGGTCCGCGGCCGGTAGGTCATCTTGACGAAAGTGTTCATCACACGGGCGTAATCGTTGGGGTTGCGGCCCCAGCTCTCGGCGAACCGGCCTGAAGCGAACCAGTTCAGCTTGCCGCCCAGCGGACCGCCCATGCCGAAGTCGATCTGCACCGGGCGTTTCTCGGTCCGGTTGTTCCGGGCGAACTGGTTGTACTTGTCCAGGTGGAAGGAACGGTCAACGGCGAAACTGTTGGCCTGGGCTTCCGGCAATCCGTCGGTCAGGTAGGACCAGTTGATGGCCTCGACCTCGGGGATGACCCGGTCGTAATCCCAGTAATAGGTGTCCCGCTTGTAGCTGGCGGTCCAGCTCTCCGGGGGTCCGGTCATGTCCAGCACGTCGAAGGGATCTTTCAGCCTGAGCCCGTCGTCAGCGCGGTCCGGATGGCTGTTGAACGCGTTCGTCTTGTCGATCGCGTCCTGGATGACCTTGCGCAGATCGGCCTCGGACCAGGTGCCGGCCCGGTACGCGTCCACGATGTCCAGATCCGGCGGCTTGGCCCAGTTGAGTCCCTTCTGGCCGAGCGTGCGGTACTCGAAGTTTCCGTTGTAACTCGAACCGCCTTCACGGGTCACCACCGAAGTGATGCCTGCGAGCGCGTTCACGTACTCGGCGTTGAACGTACCCGTCTTGACCTCGAGTTCCTGGATCATGTACGGGTTGATCGCAAACGCCTGGCTCGTGTTGTTCTGCTGCCCGGTTACCGTGGACCCGTCGAGGGTGGTCTGCTGATCCTCGGCGCGGCCGCCGCGGAGGTTGCCGCCGAAACTGCCCGCCGTCGTAAGGACGACTTCAGCGATACTCACCACCGGCAGGGCCTGGATTTCCTCGGCCGCCACGATGGTCCGGGTGGAGGTGAGACTCTTCTCGACCAAATCGCGCGTCGCCACGACCTCGACCGCCTCGGCGGATTCGAGTATCGTCGATTCGAGCTCAAAGTTGAGCGTCGTGGTCAAGTCCGCGTGCACCTCGGTACCTATGGCGCGCACCGGGACGTAACCGATGACGTTCACCACCACGGTGTAGTTGCCGGGCGGTACGTTCAGTATAAAGTACTCGCCCATGTCATTCGCCATTGCACCCAGGACCGTGCCCTCGATGCGGACACTGGCTGCCGGGAGCGGATCCCGCGTCGCGCTGTCGACCACGACACCGGAAACCTTACCCAGCGACAACTGCGCCGTCGCATCCGTCGAGATGCTGAGCACGAGCGCGAAAGCGAATGCGAAGCGCAAAGCTCGTGAAATTGTTATAGACATCTAATTCACTCCTCGTTTAACAGAGCCCTTCCGATTATTGTCAGCTTGCCCCGGCCTGCTGACGGTATCTTAGCATTGCAGACTCAAATCGAAATCTGAAACCGTACTCCTTGACACTCACCTCCCTCCAGCGATGGTAATGGGGCAATCGTATATAAGTAATCTGAATACCTTTATATAGGAAACGACATGCAAACTGCCGCGTGCAAGGGCTTGAACACGCGACGACGAACAGGTTTGGAATACAAGGAATCCGAGTTCCTATCAAATGCAAACAACGTGCCAATTTTCAATCGGCCCGGCGAAGCGTGCCGCTCCGTATCCGGAACCCCATGGGACTCTAAGTGAAACAAGGCCATGAGCCGTATTCTGTCTTCTGCGTGGGGCCGATACGGACTACAAGTATCACGAAATAAATTTCATCCTTCATCATGGGCTGAAACGAATTGCACAACACAGCCCGAATCCATTACGCTATCGTACTCATCGCAACCTCGGGGACCGCCGCCAAATCTTCCTTGACAACGTACTCCGCCCCGCATAAGGTCTTGCGCTGGTAATGGTTCGGTTGTGTTTAGTAATGCGCCATTCAGCAAGTAACAAGTATATACCCGGGCTGATTCATAGTCAACATTTTATTTCATTTTTTTCGAAAAACCGGCCGTTGAGGCAATAAAAAGCAGGTGCTCATGGAATACGGGGCCCGGTTTCACTGCATCGAAGGCTGCGGCGAGACCTATCCGCTGAACGAAGTCATCTACAGGTGCCGTGTCTGCGGGGGGCTGCTCGACGTCGTCCACGACCTCGAGCGTCTCCGGGCTCGAAGCGCCGCGGCCTGGATGAGAATGTTCGACGAGCGGTACCGGCGGACGGAGTATCCCTACGGGAGTTCGGTCTGGGGCAAGAAGGAATGGGTCTGTCCCGCCGTGGACGACCAGCACGTCGTCTCCATTTACGAGGGCGGCAGCAACCTGTTCTGGGCCGAGCGGCTCGGCGAGGAGCTCGGCCTCGGCGATCTCTGGGTGAAGCAGTGCGGCAACAACCACACGGGTTCGTTCAAGGACCTGGGCATGACCGTGCTGGTCTCCATGGTCAACCAGATGATCGCGGAAGGCCAGACCATCCGGGGGATCGCCTGCGCCTCGACGGGGGACACGTCGGCCTCGCTGGCGGCCTACTGCGCCTCGGCGGGCATCCCGGCCATCGTGTTTCTGCCCAGGGACAAGGTGTCGGTCACGCAGCTCATACAGCCCATCTCCCACGGCGCGCTGACCCTGTCGCTGGATACGGATTTCGACGGATGCATGGAGATCGTCCAGCAGGTGTCGGAAAGCGAGGGCATCTACCTGGCGAACTCCATGAACTCCCTCCGCCTGGAGGGCCAGAAGACGATCGGGATCGAGATCTGCCAGCAGTTCGACTGGGAGGTGCCCGACCTGATTGTCATTCCCGGCGGCAACCTGGGCAACGTCTCCGCGCTGGGCAAGGGGTTCCTGATGATGGAAGCGCTCGGGCTGATCGACAAGCGGCCGCGCATCGTCTGCGCCCAGGCCGCGCGGGCCAATCCCCTCTACCAGAGCTACCTGACCGGGTTCAGCGAATACGCGCCCATCCATGCGGAACAGACCGTCGCCAGCGCCATCCAGATCGGCAACCCCGTCAGTTTCAAGCGCGCGGTCCGCGTGTTGAGGGAATTCGACGGCACGGTCGAGCAGGCCACCGAGGACGAAATCGCGAACGCCTCGGCCCGCGGCGACCTGACGGGACTCTACAACTGTCCCCACACGGGCGTCGCGCTCGCCGCGCTCTTCAAGATGGTCGAACGGGGCGAGGTCCGGTCTTCGGACCGCGTCATCATCATCTCCACGGCGAACGGCCTGAAGTTCACCGACTTCAAGGTCGGATACCATGAAAACCGGCTGGACGACGTCGACGTGAAGCATGGGCAGGCCCCCCTGGAGCTTCCCGCCCGCTACGACGACGTGGTCCGGGCGATCGACCGGACACTGGCATGAAAGCGAAGCCCGCGCCCGCCGGAATCCCGCCGCCGGCCCTGGCCCTGCCGCCGGCCCTGGCCCCGCCGCCGGCCCTGGCCCTGCTGCTGGTCCTGGCCCTGTCCGCCCTCGCCTGCGGAGGTCCCCTGCAGTTCCGCGGGGGGCCCTCCGGAGCGGAACGACGGCTGGCGGAGGATATACGCGGCATCCTGGACCGCCCCGAGCTGGCGCCCATGACCATCGGGGTGAAAGTCGCGTCGCCCGTCACCGGCCGGACCCTTTTCTCGCGACATTCCGGCGGACTGTTCCATCCCGCGTCCAACACGAAGCTGTTCACCGCCCTGGGCGTCCTGCGGACCATGGGCCCCGGCTACCGCTACCTGACGAGCGTGTTCGCCGACGGCGGCGCCTATGCCGGCGGCGATACGCTCCACACGTCGCTGTACCTGCTCGGCCGCGGAGACCCCATGCTGGAATCGGCGCACCTGGACAGCCTGGCCGCGGCCGTCGCCGGGACGGGCGGGACGGGCGGGACGGGCGGGACGCGGGTGATCGCGGGCGATATCGTCGTCGACGGCGCCTACCTGGACGGGATTCCCTACGGAGAAGGATGGATGTGGGACGACGTGCAGTACAGCTACTCCGCCTCCCTGAACGCGCTTTCGGTGAACCACAACAGCGTGCGGATCGTCATCTCGCCCGGGGCCGCCCCAGGCGCGCCGGCAACGGTTCGCGTCGAACCGCCGACGGCGGCCGTCGCGTTCGAAGTCCGGGCCCGGACGGCGGCGGCGGGGGACACCTCGGCCGCCGAGCCGCTCAGGGTCGAGCGGGACTGGCCGGCGCGGTCCAACCGGATCACGATAACCGGGACGATACCCATGGATGCGGACGAGCGGGCATTCTTCCGGTCCGTCGAGGAACCCGGTCTCTACGCGGGGAAGCTGTTCCGCGAAATGCTGCAGGCCCGCGGCGTCCGCGTCACGGGGGAGGTGCGAAAGGGCGTCGCGCCGACGCGCGCCCGGACGGTGGCGACCTACCGGTCACCGCCGGTGACGGAGGCGCTGGCCCGGCTGCTCAAGGACAGCAGCAACCTGACGGCGGAGCTGCTCGTGAAGACCATGGGACGCCACGCGACGGGCGAGCCGGGCTCGTCGGCCGGCGGACTGGCCGCGCTGCGGGAGGTCCTGGCGGACTATATCGGGCTGGACCCCGGCGCCTACCGGCTCGCGGACGGATCCGGCCTTTCCTGGTACAACTACGTATCGCCCGACCAGGTCGTGGATCTCCTGACGGCGGCGTACCACGACGCCTCGATCGGCGAGGCCTTCCGGGAGGCGCTGCCGATCGCCGGGGTGGACGGCACCCTGAGAAACCGGATGAAGGACACGGCGGCCATGGGCAATCTCCGGGCGAAGACCGGCACCCTGACCGGCGTGAGCTGCCTGAGCGGCTACGTGCGTACCCGGGACGGCGAGCCCCTGGTCTTCTCGATCATGATAAACAACTTCGTCGGCCCGGCGTCGACGGCCCGGCGGACGCAGAATGAGATCGGCGTCCTGCTGGCGGAATTCAGTCGGAAGTGAACAGCCTGAATCGGCTTCACGGAAGGGGAAGGAGATGGCGGGTTCCAGGGACCCTCACGTAGAAGGGCGGGTGAACCGAACGCACTATACGAGCAAGACGGAGCTGACGGCGCGGCTTTTCGCCGTCCTGGACCTGACCGCGGAGGACCGGGGACTGGTCCTGATCCCCCAGCTTTCCCGGGCGGTGAAACGGGGAGACGTCCTGGAGCTCATCCGCACCGACGAAGAAAGCGCCGGGCCGGGTACGGAGGTAAACCGGACCGCCTACGTCGGGTTCGCGGAAGTGTCGGAAGCGGGGCTTTTGCTGTGCGGGGACGCGGTCGCCATCGGGCAGGAGGAAATCGGGACGATCTCGGGTTTCGACGAGACCCATCTGCCCAACCACCTGAACGTGGTGATTCGATCCGAGGGGCTCGTCACGGGCCGGGGGATGGACCTGCCCCTGGACGCGCCGGTCACCTTCGCCGGGATCTGCGCGGACGGAGACCGCGGCATCGGATTCTGATTCCGCGAACCGCGGGGTCAGCCGGCAAACGACCCGGCCGCCTGGTCCGCACGGCGCCATATCGCGAAATCCGGGCGCGGCCGGCGGTGTCAATACCCTGCCTGCCGGCCGCCGGCCAGTTCTTTCCGCAACGCCACGTAGCTGTCGTACCGCTCCCGGGACACGGCGCCCGCCGCCAAGGCGGACCGCAGGGTACAGTCCGGTTCGTGGACGTGCGTGCAGTCGTGGAACCTGCAGCCCGACAGATGGCCCCGCATCTCGGGGAACAGTTCCGGCAATTCGCGGGGCGAGACGTCCCACAGGCTGAACTCCCGGATCCCCGGAGAGTCGATCACCAGGCCCCCCGCATCGAGCTTGTGCGCGGCGAGGTACGTGGTGGTATGGCGGCCGCGGCCCGTCGTCCGGTTCACCTCGCGAACCCGCAGTCCCAGGCCGGGCTGCATGGCGTTCAGCAGGGAGGTCTTCCCCGCGCCGGACGGGCCCGCTATGGCGGAAACCCTGTTCCGCAGCGTGGCCTTCAGCACGTCGACCCCCTTCCCCGTCACCGCGCTCGCCGGGATGACCCGGTAACCGCAGCTTTCGTAGATACCCGCGGGATCCGGATCCCCGTCTTTCGCCAGGTCGGTCTTGTTCAGGCAGATGACCGGGGCGAGGTTGCCGGCTTCCGCTGCCACGAGCAGGCGGTCCAGCAGCTGCAGATTCGGCCGCGGGTCCCTCACCGAGAATACGACGACGAGATAATCGGCATTGGCGATCATGATCTGTTCCATGCGCCGCTTGCCGGGGGCGAGACGGGAGAGCTTGGAGCGGCGCGGGAGCACCTCTTCTATGGCGCCCGTCTCTCCCTGGTCCTCCACGACGCGCACGCGATCGCCGATGGCGACCGGGTTCACCGCGCCGATGCGTCCGACCTGCTCCACGGTGTGATGCTGGTTGTCCCGCTCCGGATAGATCAGCGCTTTCTTCATCCTGCTGCGCACCGCGCAGGCCAGGATCCCGTCGCGGGTCTCCACGTCGAACACGCCGCGGTGTTCCCTGATTACGATGCCTTCCGTTGGATTCATAATCGCGGCGCGCGCTCGCGCCTGACTGTCCTTCCGCCCGGAACTATGCCGCCTGGCCGGTACACAACGTATACAGCAGCCGCCGCATGACGAGTTCGGGGGGCAGCGTGCTGGACTTCAGGGACGTATCGGCTTCGTAGAGCGCTTCGAACCCGCTGAGCAGGTCCCGTCCCGAGAGTAGCCTGGACTGGGCGGAGTAGCGGTTGTAGAACCGGTTGAACCCCCATCCCAGCTGCAGTTTCTTCTTGATGTCGTCGTCCGTCCGGCGATCCCGCTTAAGGAACCGGATCTTCCAGAGGATCACCAGGTGGCGGACGAAGAGCGCCACGATGGCCTGGGGCGCGTCGCCTCCGTCTATCGCGCGCTGGTAGGCGTCCAGCGCCTTGGCCAGGTCCTTCTCGCCGACGGCCTCGGCGATGTCGAATACCGAACCCGCGCGGACGGGCCCGAGCGCACTCTCCACGTCACCGGCCGCTATCGTATCCCGGCCGCCGACGAACACGGCCAGCTTCTCCACCTCTCCGGCCAGTTCCCCGAGGTCCGACCCCGCGATGGCCTGCAACTGGTGCGCGGCTTCCGGGGTCAACCGCTTCCCGTAGCGTTTCGCGTGCTGCTGAAGCCAGGCCGGGACTTTTTCGGGGAACAGGGGGTAGAAAACCACCGAGACCGCCGAGGCCGCCAGCCGTTCGTACACCCTGGTCTTCAGGTTGACCCGGGGCGCCTCGAGCACCAGGACCGTGCCCGGCGCGGGCCGTTCCGCGTAATCCGCGACGGCTTCCCGGTCCTTCTGCGGCAGTTTGTGGAAGTCCCTTACGACGACGACCCTGCGTTCGGCCATCATGGGCACGAGGGAGACGGCGGTCAGTATCGCCGCGGCGTCGCTTTCGTCGCCGCGCAGCACGTCCAGGCAGAACGCCTCCGTGCCCGGCTCGACGACACGGGCGACCAGCGCGTCCACGGCCTCTTCCTTGCGGAAAGACTCGTCGCCGGAGAAGAAGTACACGGCGTCGATCCGGCCTCGCTCCATCTGCTGGACCAGCTGTTCGGGATTCATAGGGGCACCTCGCCGCCGGACCCGGCCTCTTCGGACCCGGGCCGTCCCTGTCCGGTCCGGCCCCACCTGGCTCGCCCGGCGTCGCCTGGCCGGCTCGCAAAAGCGGCACAATTCAGGTTACGGGAACCGCATCATACTATATATATTCAAGTCAAGCCGCATATGCCACCTCTTAACCGGCCGCAAGGCATCGGAGCCCGGCCGGCAGAAAGGACGCGCCTCCATGCCGCGTATCGACAGGGCCGCGATCGGGGACCGGCTGGAAGCACTGTATCGCTCGTTCGATCTATCGATGATCTCGCCCGATCCGCTCGAAGTGGTAAGACGCTACGACCGGCCGGAGGACCAGGAGATCGCCGGCCTGGTCGCGGCTTCGCTGGCTTACGGCCGGGCGGAAACGATCACGGAAGCGGCCGTCGAAGCGTTGAGGAGGATGGGAGAAGCGCCCCGGGACTTCGTCATGGGTTTCGACCCGGGGCGGGACGGCCGGCGATTCGATGGATTCGTGTACCGGTGGACGCGGGGACGGGACCTGTCGCTGCTGTCCGCGCTCATGCAGAAGGCGCTGCGGCGCCATGGCTCGCTCGGCGCGCTGTTCGCCCTGGGCCACCGCGCGACGGACCCCCATACGGGTCCCGCGTTGAGCCACTTCACCGATACGCTCCTCGGCTACGCGCGGGAGGACCGGCTTTCGGACCGGCTGGAGTCGAAGACGGGGATCCGCTACCTGCTGCCCTCGCCGAGAACGGGAAGCGCCTGCAAGCGGATGAACCTGTACGTCCGCTGGATGGTCCGGCGGGAAGCCCCGGACCTGGGCCTCTGGCGGCGTATTCCTCCCGCCCGTCTCGTGATGCCGGTCGACACCCACGTGGCGCGGATTTCCCGGCGGCTGGGCCTGACGTCCAGGCGGCAGGCGGATTGGAAAATGGCCGAGGAAGTCACGCGGGCGCTGAAGCGATTCGACCCGGAAGACCCGGTGAAATACGACTTCGCCATGTGCCACTGGGGCATGCTGGAGTTCAGAAACCGCTGATCACGCCGCTTCGTTTCTGCTTGCCGGGAACGGAGGCGTCCTCCTATTTTACCGTGATTTGCAGCGGCAACGCATCCACGGAAAGCGGCAGCGCATCCTCGGATGAACGGGAAGCGGCAGCGCATCCACGGACGCACGGGAAGCGGCCCCTTCGACAGACGTCCGGCCACGGAGGAAACATGTTGGACCAGCGGTTCGTCAGGCAAAACCCCGACGCGGTAAAACAGGCCGTCGCGAACAAGAACGAGCGGGTCGACGTCGACCGGTTCCTCGAGCTGGACGCGCGGCGGCGTGAACTGCTGCAGACGGGCGAGTCGCTCAAGCAGCGGCGGAACACGGTGTCCGACGAAATCGCGCGCATGAAGCGCGGCGGCGAAGACGCATCCGCCCGGATCGCGGAAATGCGGGAGGTGTCCGCGCGCGTCAAGGGTATCGACGCCGACCTGGCCGAACTCCAGGACGGCCTGCGGGCCCTGCTTGAGCGCCTGCCCAACATACCCCACCCCTCGGTGCCGATCGGCGCCGGCGAAAACGAGAACGTGGAGGTGCGCCGCTGGGGCGCCACGGCCGAGGCGGAATTCGAACGCAAGGCGCACTGGGACCTCGGGGAAGCCCTCGACATCATCGACTTTCAACGGGCGGGCAAGATTTCGGGCAGCCACTTCGTCCTCTTCAAGGGAGAAGGCGCCCGGCTGCAACGGGCGATGATCCAGTTCATGCTCGATCTCCACATCCGGAAGCACGGGTACACCGAAATCATTCCCCCATACATCGTGAACCGCCGGAGCATGTTCGGCACCGGCCAACTGCCGAAGATGGAAGAGGACATGTACCGCACCGACGCGGACGACCTGTTCCTCATCCCCACTGCGGAGGTCCCGGTGACCAACATGCACCGCGACGAAATCCTCTCCGAGGACGACCTGCCGATCTACTACACGGCCTACAGTCCCTGCTTCCGCCGCGAGGCGGGATCCTACGGGCGGGAGACCCGGGGGCTGATCCGGGTGCACCAGTTCGACAAGGTGGAGATGGTCAAGTTCGTCCGCCCGGAGACTTCCTACAATGAACTGGAAACGCTGGTCAACGACGCGGAGGAAGTGCTGCAGCTGTTGAACATCCCCTACCGCGTGATGGCGCTGAGCACGGGCGAACTCAGTTTCGCGGCGGCCAAGTGCTACGACCTGGAAGCCTGGGCGCCCGGCGTGAACCGGTGGCTCGAAGTCTCGTCCTGCAGCAACTTCGAGGATTTCCAGGCGCGGAGAAGCGGGATCCGGTACCGGGACAAGGACGGCAAGAGCCGGTTCGTGCACACCCTGAACGGTTCGGGCATGGGCATGGCGAGGACCCTGATCGCGGTGCTCGAGCACTATCAGACCGAACGGGGCGGCATCCGTGTCCCGGAGGTGCTGGTCCCCTACATGGGCGGTTTGAAGGAAATCGGGTGAGCGATCCTATCCATTCGGACACGCCGGCCGGTCCCGGCCGGCCCGGCCGGCCCGAACGTCGCAGTTTCAATTCGGAAGGTCCCGGCCAGACGGCGCGGATCGGAGGACGGCTGGCCACGCGGCTGGAGCCGGGGGACACGGTGCTGGTGGCCGGCGATCTCGGCGCGGGCAAGACCTGCTTCATCCAGGGGATATGCGCCTGCCTGGGCGTCCGCGAGCCGGTCACGAGTCCAACCTTCACCCTCGTGAACGAATACGACGGGCGGGTCCCCGTGGCCCATTTCGACCTCTACCGGCTGGACAGCTCGGAATCGGTCCTGGAACTCGGCCTCGACGAGTACGTGGACACCTGCGTCTGCCTCGTGGAATGGGGCGACAAGTTCCCGGAGATCATGCCCTCCGACGCGATCACGGTGCATATCGAAATCGGCGATGGAACGGGGAGAACGCTGGAGATCGCCGGCGGCGGGAGGGTCGTTGCGGGTCTGAAGGGGAATAACGGACGTTAATGGACGTTGATGGACGGCTGCGAGACGGTCTGGCCCGGGAGCAGGCCGGGCACGCGGGACTCCACGACCGAAATGCCCATGGTCCGCTTCAACACTTCGTCCATGGTCGATACCGGGCAGATTTCGATCCCGTCCTTCACCTCCGGCGGGACGTCCACCAGGTCCTTCCGGTTTCGTAACGGAATCGCCACTTCCCTGATGCCGGCCCGGAGCGCGGCGATCAGCTTCTCGTTCAGCCCGCCGATGGGCAGCACGTTGCCCCGAAGGGTGATCTCGCCCGTCATGGCGATATCGCACCGCACCGGCACGCCGGTCAGCGCCGAGCAGAGGGCCGTCGCGATGGTGATCCCGGCGGACGGGCCGTCCTTCGGGATCGCGCCTTCCGGCATGTGCACGTGGATCTCGACGTTCTTGTAGAAGTCCGGCTCGAGGCCCAGCGAAGCGGCCCTGGACCGGGCATAGGTCAGCGCCGCGTGGGCCGACTCCCGCATCACTTCCCCCAGCTGGCCGGTGAGCGTCAGCCGTCCCGACCCGCGGCGGTTCAGGACACTGACCTCGATGGTAAGGATGTCCCCGCCCGACTGCGTCCACGCAAGCCCCGTGGCAAGCCCCACCGAATCCTGTTTCACGACTTCGGAGTCCAGGTAGCGCGGAACGCCGAGATAACCTGAAAGCTGGTTGCGCGTAACCTGCATCCGTTTCCGCGTATCGCCTTCCACCACCTTGCGGGCCAGCTTGCGGCAGATCGCGGCGACGTGGCGTTCCAGGCCCCGGACCCCGGCTTCGCGGGTGTATTCCCGGATAATCCCCTGCAGGGCTTCCTTCCTGAACGTGACGCGTTCCTTCTTCAGCCCGTGGGCTTCGATCTGCTTCGGCACCAGGAACCCCTTCGCGATGGCCAGCTTCTGGGTCTCTAGGTAACCGGGCAGCTCGAGGATCTCCATGCGGTCGTTCAACGCCGGAGGGATGGTGTCCGTCGTGTTGGCCGTCGTCAGGAACAGCACGCGGGACAGATCGTAATCCACTTCGAGGTAGTGGTCGTTGAAGGCGTTGTTCTGTTCGGGGTCCAGCACCTCCAGCAGAGCGGACGCGGGGTCGCCGCGCACGTCGCGCCCGAGCTTGTCCACCTCGTCGAGGAGGATGACCGGATTGACGGTCCCGGCGCGGCGCATCGCCTGGATGATGCGTCCGGGCATGGAGCCGATATAGGTCCGCCGGTGCCCCCTGATCTCGGCCTCGTCGTGCACGCCGCCGAGGGACATGCGGACGAATTTCCGGCCCATGGCGCGGGCGATCGAACGGCCCAGGGAGGTCTTGCCCACGCCCGGGGGGCCGACCAGGCACAGGATAGGCCCCTTCAGGTGCCGGGTCAGCTGGATGACCGACAGGTACTCGAGGATGTGTTCCTTCGGTTTTTTCAGCCCGTAGTGATCGGCGTCGAGCACGGACTCCACCTGGCCGATGTCCCGGCTGTCCCGCGTACGTTTTCTCCACGGCACCTCGACGAGCCATTCGAGGTAGTTGCGGATCACCGTCGCCTCGGGGGAGGTCGGATGCATCTGCTGGAGCTTGTCCAGCTCGTTCATGGCCTTTTCGTGGGCTTCCTTTGGCATCTTCGCGTCCGCTATCTGCTGTGCCAGGCCGCCCAGGTTTTCAGGCAGTTCCTCCAGCTCGCCCAGTTCCTGCTTGATTACGCGCATCTGTTCCTGGAGGAAGAACTCCCGCTGCGACTTGTGGATCCGGTCCCGGACTTCGCCGTCGAGCTGGTTCTTGATCTCCAGGATCTCCAGTTCCGTGGCCAGGATGGCCGCCAGCTCGTCGAGCTGCTCGATGATCGAGGGCGCCTCTATGAGCCGCTGCTTGACCTGGGGGCTCTGCTGGATGAAGGCCGACATGGTGTCCGCCAGGCGCCGGGCGTCGTCCATGTTCTGCAGGGAGAGCAGGATCTCGTCGGGCGCCTGCTGGTTCAGTTTGACGTATTCCGAGAACTGGTCCACGACCGTCCGCAGCCTCGCCTGCACCTCGGCCTCGTTGTCGTCGGTTTCCTCGACCAGGGCGATTTTCACCCGCATGTAGGGGTCCGTGGACAGGAACCGGACGACCCGCGCGCGGACGATCCCCTCGACAAGCACGCGGATCAGGCCGTTCGGCAGTTTCACCACCTGCAGGATGCGGGCCACGATCCCCGTCCGGTGCACGTCGTCCTTTACGGGGTCTTCGATGTCGGGATTGCGCTGGGCGGTCAGGAAGAGCAGCCGGTCGTTGTTGACGCCGTGCTCCAGGGCCTTGATGGAAGCGTCCCGCGCGATGATGAGGGGGTATTCCATGTACGGGAACACGACCACTTCACGGAGGGGAACGAGGGGAAGCTTGTCGTCGAACGTAATGGGATCGGTGCGATTCAGGGTAATCATGGGAGCACGTTTACGCTGCCGGGCCGCGTCAGGCGGACCGCCGGGCCGCGTCAGGCGGACCGCCGGGCCGCGTCAGGCGCTTTGCTTGCTTTCCTTGCCCTGGACGTAGACGGGCGGCGATTTTTCCGTGACGGTTTCCTCCGTGACGACCACTTCCCTCAGGTCTTCCTGCGTCGGCGCGTCGAACATCACGTCCAGCATCACTTCCTCGAGGATGGACCGGAGAGACCGGGCGCCCGTCTTCTTGTCCATCGCCTCGTCTACCACCGCCTGGAGCGCCTCGTCCGTGAAGGTCAGCTTGACGTTTTCCATTTCGAGCAGCCGCTGGTACTGCTTTACGAGGGCGTTCTTCGGCCGGAGCAGGATTTCCATCAGCGCGTCGGCGTCCAGTTCGCCCAAAGTGGCGACCACGGGAAGCCGGCCGATGATCTCGGGGATGAGTCCGTACTGCAGCAGGTCGTCCGGTTCGACCCGGGCGAGGAGTTCGCCCGTGTTGCGTCCCGCGGAGTTTCTCGACACGCCGCCGAAGCCGATGGTCCCTTCCGCGGTACGCCGCTCGATGATCTGGTCGAGATCGTCGAAGGCGCCGCCGCAGATGAAGAGGATGTTCCGCGTGTTGATCTGTACGAAGTTCTGTTCGGGGTGTTTCCTTCCGCCCTTCGGGGGCACGTTGGCGATGGTGCCCTCCAGCATCTTGAGCAGGGACTGCTGCACGCCTTCTCCCGACACGTCGCGGGTGATGGACGGGTTGGCCGACTTGCGCGCCACCTTGTCGACCTCGTCGATGTAGACGATGCCGCTTTCGGCTTTCGGCACGTCGTAATCCGCGGCCTGAAGCAGCCGGACCAGCACGCTCTCCACGTCCTCGCCCACGTAGCCCGCTTCCGTGAGCACCGTGGCGTCCGCGATGCAGAAGGGCACGTGGAGCATCTTCGCCAGGGTCTGGGCCAGGAGCGTCTTCCCCGTGCCCGTGGGACCGATCAGCAGGATGTTGCTCTTCTCGAGCTCCACCTCGTCCTGTGCGGCGCCGTGCCGGATGCGCTTGTAGTGGTTGTACACGGCCACGGAGAGCACCTTCTTGGCCTGTTCCTGGCCGATGACGTATTCGTCCAGCGATTCCTTGAGTTCCGTGGGCAACGGCAGATGCTCGACGGTCGACAGGGTGCTGCGGCTCATTTCCTCGGCGAGGATCCCGTTGCACATCAGGATGCACTCGTTGCAGATGTACACGTTGGGGCCCGTGATGAGGCGTTCCACCTCGTCGGCGTTTCTGTTGCAGAAGGAACAGCGCAGGTCCCGCGGAGTCGATCGCTTCTTCATGATCCCGTCCTAGGCGGTTTTGCCGTTCAGCGATTCGGCGATGGCCCTGGAAGCGGCGGTCTCGACCACGTGGTCCACCAGTCCGTACTCCACGGCCTGGCCCGGCGACATCCAGAAGTCCCGGTCGGTATCCGCTTCGATCTTGTCCACGGACTGTCCGGTGTGATGGGCCATGATCTCGTTCATGGTCCGCTTCATCCGCAGCATCTCCTCGGCCTGGATCTCGATGTCCTTCGCCGTGCCGGCCATGTGGGGGATGGAGGGCTGGTGGATCAGTATGCGCGAATAGGGCAGGGCGTACCGTTTGCCGGTCCCGCCCGCCGTGAGGAGGAAGGCGCCCATGCTGGCGGCCATGCCCAGGCAATAGGTCTCCACGTCGGGCTGGATGAACTGCATGGTGTCGTAAATGGCCAGGCCCGCGGTGATGCTGCCGCCGGGGCTGTTGATGTACAGCTTGATGTCCTTCTCGGCGTCTTCGTACTGAAGATAGAGCAGCTGGGCGATCACCAGGTTCGCGATGGTGTCGTCGATCGGCGTACCGATGAAGACGATGCGGTTCTTCAACAGCAGCGAGTAGATGTCGTAGGCCCGTTCCCCGCGGCCCGTCTGTTCGATCACCATCGGCACTAGCATGATGCGCTCCTTCTACTCCGTTTGTATGTCGGCGTGCTGCACGAGGAATTCAACGACCTTCTCCTCCCTGATATCCGCTTCGATGCGTTCCAGTCTCCCATTCTCGCGAAAGAGCCGCCGGACCTGGTCGACCGTGGCCTGCCCCCTCGCCGCGACGGCCTCCAGCCGCTCGTCCAGTTCCTCCCGGTCCACCTCCAGCCCTTCCTGCTCGCCGATGGCGTCCAGGACGAGATGGCGCCTGATCTGGCTGCCCGCCACCGGCCTGTACTGCTGGCGCAGGGCGTTCTCGTCGACTCCGTCCCGGTCCCGCGTGTTCCGCCGCGCGTCCGCCACCACCTGGTCGAGGTAGGAGTTCATCATGGAATCCGGCACCTCGAAATCATGGGCCTCCACGATCTGCGCGACCAGGTCCCTGCGCAGTTCCCAGTCCGGCTCGCGCTCGATTTCCTCCCGGATCGACTGTCTCAGGGCGTCCAGGCTCTCCATGCCGATGTCCACGGCGAAATCGTCGTCCGCGTCCGGCAGCTGCCGTTCCATGACCTCGTGGACCGTCACGATGAAACAGGCCTCCTGTCCCGCCATGTTCTCGTCGGAGTAGTCGGACGGAAGCGTGGTCCTCACGGTCCGGTCCTCGCCGGCCCCGACCCCGGCCAGCCCGTTGTCGAATCCTTCTCCCAGGCGGCCGGAACCGACCTGGAAGAACTGGTTCTCCTCCTTGCGCCCGATGATCGGCACGCCGCCGGCGTCCGCATGCTGGATATCGGCCCGGACGAAGTGGCCCGGCGCAGCCGCTCCTTCGACGTTCACCACGCTGGCGTAACGTTCCCGCAGCCCCTCGAGCCGCTTGTCGATTTCTTCATCGGTCACGTTCACGGTCCGCCGGGTCACCCGCAGGTCCTTGTACTGCTCCAATGCGATCGCGGGCTTGACTTCCACGCTGGCCCGGAGCTTGAGGTCCTGTCCCTCGTCGAATTCTATCTCTTCGATGACGGGCTGGCTTATGGGCTTGATCTCGGCCTGCTCGTGGGCGCTGTTCAGGTACTCCGGGATCTTCTTTTCGAGCACTTCCGCCCGGATCTCATTGCCGAGCCGGGCCTTGAGCACGCTGAGCGGGACCTTCCCCCGGCGGAACCCGGGAAGGCGCACCTCTCTACTGTAACGCGCGTAGGCCGCGTTCAGTTCGGTTTGAATCGCGTCGTAGGGCACTTCGATCTCCAGGACGCGTTTCCAGGGTTTGGGTTCGGAAACCGTGTAGTTCAAGCCAATTCCTCCCTGCGCCTCGCTCTTGCATGTCCGCCGGCCTCAACGCGAAGGACCGGGGACTCGCGGCCACCCGAACGCCCTTCGGCAAGCCGTCGTAATTAACGGTGGAGAGGGGTGTATGTCAACGGAAAAGAGCCGGGACTCCGGGGCATGAGGCCAGATCCCGGGCGTGATGCGAGAGGGGGGACTCGAACCCCCATGGGTTGCCCCACTGGATCCTAAATCCAGCGCGTATACCAGTTCCGCCACCCTCGCGCAGCCTGCGCACGTGTTGCCGGGCGCCCGCCGGCCGGTTCCCGGTCTCCCTGTTCCTCACGGGGCGGTTCCGAGCAGTTCCCGGTACCTTTCCTCGTCCGCCAGGATCTCCAGGGACGCCCTGATGTGGGGGTCGTGTTTCGCGGCGAACGCGTACCGCCCCGCCGTTCCCCAGAGTTTCGCGCTGATCTCGGTCCCGATCCGGGCCACGAGCAATTCCCTGTGCCTGCGGTATTCCAGCTCATGCTGCCGGATCAGCTTGCCCCTCAGGTCGGCGAGCGATGCAAGGACCTCGGCGGAAGCCGGCCGGTCCTGGACGATCGCTTCCAGCTCGTTCAGCGACTGCTCCGCCATGGAGGTGTATTGGAAGGAACGGGCTTCGACGAACCGGCGGAAGTCGCCGATCATTTCGTCCGTCACGTCGAAGGCCGCCTGGTCGACGGCGGGATTGCCGGTCACGTAGTGGGCGGCGTACTTGATGAAGAGGCTCTGGTTGTTCAGCGCCTGCACCAGGTTGGGGTATTCGGGCACCGCGAGTTCGACGTCCGGCGCGATGCCTCCGCCGCCGTAGACGGTGCGCCCGCCCTTCGTCCGGTAGGTTTCCGCTTCCGGCTCCCCGGATTCCTCCGGGCCGGCGCCCGCGGCATCCGGCTCGCTGGGCTCGTTCCGGCTATCCGTGATCTTCTGGATCAGCCTCCCGCTCGGGGTGTAGTACCGCGCGGTCGTGATCTTCAGGGCCGTCCCGTTGTTCATGGGAAAGATCTGCTGCACCGAGGCCTTGCCGAACGTCGGCCTGCCGGCCACGATCCCCCGGTCCCAGTCCTGTATGGCGCCGGCGACGATCTCGGAGGCGCTGGCGCTGAACCGGTCGACGAGGACCACCAGCGGCGCGTCCGCGAGCGTATAGCCGTCGGAAGCGTGATAGGGTCTCCGGTCGGTGCCCGGACGCCCCTTCGTGTACACGATGAGCCGGTCCTCTTCCAAAAACTTCCCCGCCACGCCGACGGCTTGCTCCAGCAGGCCGCCCGGGTTGCCGCGCAGGTCGAGCAGGTAGCCCCGGGCTCCCTGGTCTCTCAGCCGTTCCAACGCAGTCTCGATTTCCCTGGAGGCCTCTTCGGTGAACTGGTTCAGCTTGATGTAGCCGATATCGCCGTCCAGAATCCCCACGTACGGGACCACCGGTATGGTAATGATGGCGCGCGTGAGGGTATAGTCGATGAACTCGGCTTCGCCTTCCCGGCTGACCGATATCGTCACCGTGGTCCCCGGGCTGCCCCGGAGGAGGTCCGCGGCCTGGGACACGTCGATGTCGGCCGTGGACCGGTCTTCGATCCTGACGATGCGGTCGCCGGTCTGCAGCCCGACGTCGAAGGCCGGCGTGTCGTCGAACAACGCGACGACGACGAGGGCGTTCTCCTCCCTGGGCTTGGTGATCTTGATGCCCAGTCCTCCGTACTTGCCCTGGATCTGCATCATCTTCATTTCATCGTTCTGCTTCTTCTCGAGAAACTCGGTGTAGGGATCCAGCGTGCCCAGCATGCCTTTGATGGCCGCGTCGATCGCTTCGCCCTCGTTCAGGTCGTCCACGTACTTGGCGCGTATGCGCTCCACGACCTGGTTCAGCAGTTTCAGATCGTACTGCTGCTCTCCCACCGCCTGCACGCGTTCCTGGTTGATCAGCCATCCGGCGCCGAGCAGGACGAGGACCGACAGCCCTATGAAGGCGATGCTTCTGATACGGGTTCTCATTACTCCGGCACTCCCTGGTTCCTGGACTTCCTGTGGACGTAGAACAGACGCGAGAAGGCCGTGACGTTCGACACCACGGCGATCAGGACCAGCGCCACGGGCAGGTAGGTCTCGCCCAGCAGCGCGCCCAGTCCGAGACAGATGATCCTTTCCGGCCGCTGCATGAGTCCGACGGTGCATTCCTGGCCGAGCCCCTCAGCGCGGGCCCGGACGTAACTCACCATCAGGGAGCCGCTGATGGCCATCACGGACGCCAGTACCCAGTAGGCGCTCAACTCGCTGTCGGCCGCGTTGAAAAGGTAGAAGGCGATGATGCCGGCGAATACGGCGATCTCCGCATAGCGGTCCAGGGTGGAATCGAGGAGGGCGCCGAAGGTGCTACGCTTCCCCGTCTCCCGGGCGAGATGCCCGTCCAGCACGTCGCAGCTTCCGCCGATGAACATGACCAGCCCCGCCCATCGGAAGGCGCCGAGTCCGAAGAGACAGGCCGAGACCAGGGTGATCCCGAAGCCGATCATCGTCAACGCGTTCGGGTGAATCCCGAAGCGCACGGACGTGCGGACGAAGGGCCCCAGCATGTTCACGTACCAGGTCTTCACTTTCGAACTCAGCATGGCATCCTCTTGGCGACCGGCCTTGCGCGTTCCCGGCCTTGCACTACCCTGGCCTTGCGCGTCCCCGGCCTTGCGCGTTCCCGGCCGTCCCGGACCGGTCCACATCCCGGCAACCGGCATCCGGACGCTTTTCCTAAGGGGTTGTTCAATGCCTGGATCGTGATCCGGGAATATAGCCTTTACGCCCCCTGTCAGTCAAGGAAAAGTCGTTGAGAGACGGGGAGAAAGGGCCGCCCGGCGCCCAGCTTTTCGCTTGACACGGGCGGGGCGGATTCGTAAATACAATATCGGATTTCGAGGGCGTCCTTCCGCCGCGCGCGGCCGCCGGACGCCGATTTTCCACGCCTGGTCCGGTCGAGGTTCATCCCACTGCCGGACCATCGCCGTACAGGGCGCATCCCGTACAGGTTCAGCATCGTCATGGCCTATACCCTTCAGACCGACCGGGACAAGAATATCCTCCGCAGCCTGGTGGAACACCATGTCTCCACGGGCCAGCCCGTCGGTTCCAAGTCGATAGCCAGCCGGGCGGCCCTCTCCGTCAGTCCCGCGACGGTGCGGAACACCATGGTGAATCTCGAGGACGCCGGGTACATCGCCCGCCCCCACCCCTCGGCCGGGGGCGTTCCGACGGACAAGGGCTACCGGTATTACGTGGACGCCCTCCTTCGCATGCGTCCCGTCGCCAGGCGGGACAGGGAGCGGATCCGCCTCGAGCTGGAGAACGACTGGCGGAGCGTCCAGGAGCTGCTGAGCCATACCGCGCACATCCTCGGCCTGGTGTGCCGGGAGGTCGGCGTGGCGCTGGCGCCGAAACTGTACGACGGCCGGCTCGAAAGGGTGGAGCTGATACCGGTCGCCCGCCGGAAGGTGCTGCTGGTGCTGACCCTCACTTCCGGACTGGTCAGGAGCATCGTCGCCGAGCTCGACGCGGATATCCCCGCGGACCGGCTTGCCGATGCCACCTGGTTCCTCAACGAGCGACTGAACGGCTGCTCCCTCAGGGAGGTCAAGAGCCAGCTCGACGAACGGCTGGAGGACGCGCCGCAGTCCAAGCGGAAGATCGTCCAGCTGTTCATCCAGTACAGCAATTATCTTTTCGATTTCGAGGAGAACGAGAAGACCCACATCGGGGGCACGACCTATATCGTGTCGCAGCCGGAGTTCGTGACGGATTACACGAAGCTCTCGTCGCTGCTCCAGTTCCTCGAACACAAGCGCACGGTGGCCCACTGGCTGAGCGAGCGCGATCACGACAACCGGATCGCCGTCACCATAGGGCGGGAGAACGGACAGCGCGAGGTAACGTCCTGCAGCGTGGTGACTTCGACCTATCGAATCGGCGACATGACGGGCGTTATCGGGGTCATCGGACCGACCCGCATGCCCTACGCCCGCCTGATGTCCGTCGTCGGGTATACGGCGCGGCATCTGAATACGATGTTCGCGTGAAACCGGCGGTCCTGCACGGTTCGGGAGATAGCGGCGCGGACGAAAATGGACGAGGTCCTGCAACAGGCAAGGGGAAACACCAGGTCATGAGCAAAGAGCAGGAAACCGGAGTCGCGGACGGGGGAACGCGGGAGGATGCGGCCGGAGCGTCGGAGGCCGCAGCGCGCGAGAGCGGACCCGGGGCCGGGACGGATTCCGGGGCCGGGACGGACCATGGCGCCGGATCGGGGAACGGAACGCCGGACGGGGCCGAAGACCGGACCGGGCGGACCAGGCAGTCCGCGGAGACCGCGGCCGAAGGGGAAGAGGGCCCGGGGGAGAAGCCGGACGGCGCCTCCGGGGACGCGGAGGAGGATGAACGGGCCAGGCTGGCCGAGGAGGCCGGGCGGTACAAGGACCGCCTGGTGCGCCTGGCCGCCGAGTTCGACAACTACAAGAAACGTACCGGCCGCGAATTCACCGCGCTGGTGAAAAACGCGGGGGAATCGCTGATCGCCGAGTTGCTGCCCATCCTCGACAACATCGAAAGGGCCCTCCAGGCGCCGCAGACCTCCGAGGAGACCCGGTCCTTCGCCCAGGGTTTCGAGATGATCCGCCAGCAGTTCCTGGAGAAACTGGAGAAGGCGGGCATGAAGGAGATCGCGGCGGAGGGAACGCCCTTCGATCCCACGCGGCACGAAGCCGTCATGGCCGTGGAAAACGAAGAACACCCGGCCGACACGGTGATCAACGTGGTCGAAAAGGGGTACACGCTTAATGAAAAGGTCCTGCGCGCCGCCAAGGTCATCGTGACGCGCGCGCCGGCGAAAGCGCCGGACCGGGCGGGCCAGGCAGGCGAGGCGGGCCGGGCGGACCAGGCGGGCCAGGCGGACCAGGCGGACCGGACGGACCAGGCGGGCGAGGCGGACCAGGCGGACCGGGACAACGACCGGACACCGGATCCAGCGGAAGATGAATAAACAGGACTACTACGATACCCTGGGCGTTGCGCGCTCGGCTTCCGAGGACGAGATCAAGAAGGCGTACCGGAAGCTGGCCATGCAGTTCCACCCGGACCGGAACCCGGGCGACAAGGCGGCGGAAGAGAAGTTCAAGACGGCCGCCGAAGCCTACGAGGTGCTCAGCGATCCGGACAAGCGCACGCGGTACGACCGGTTCGGCCACCAGGGCGTGGCGGGCGACTTCGGATCGGGCGGTTTCCAGTGGGAGAACTTCTCGCATGCCGGAGACTTCGAGGATATCCTGGGCAACCTGTTCGGCGGCGGGATTTTCGGCGACCTGTTCGGCGGCCGGACCCGCGGCCGGACGAATAACCGCGGCGCGGACCTGCGGGTGAACCTTCGGCTGACCCTGGAGGAACTGGCCCGGGGCGTCAGCAAGACGCTCCGGATCAAGCGGTACGTGCCCTGCGAACGTTGCAACGGCACCGGCGCCGCCGACCCCGACAGCGTGCGGATCTGCCCGACCTGCCACGGGCAGGGACAGGTCCAGCAGCGCGCGTCCTCCCTGTTCGGCGTCGTCATGAACGTCACGACGTGCCCGAGCTGCCAGGGCCTGGGGAAGACCATCGACCGGCCCTGCGGCGCGTGCGAGGGCCAGGGCAGGCAGATGAAGACGGTCACGGTCAAGGTGGACATCCCCACCGGCGCCGGCGACGGGAACTACATGCGCCTCCAGGGCCAGGGGCACGCCGGCGTACGCGGCGGAACGGCCGGCGACGTGCTCGTCGTCATCGAACAGGAACCCCACGAGTTCTTCGAACGCCAGGACGACGACGTCATATACGTCATGCCGCTCAGTTTCAGCCAGGCGGCCTTGGGCGACCAGGTCGAGGTGCCGACCCTTACGGGGAAGGTACGCCTGACTATTCCGCCCGGCACCCAGTTCGGCAAGGTCTTCCGGCTGCGCGGAAAGGGCATGCCCCACCTGAACGGATACGGCATGGGCGACCAGCTCGTGAAGGTAATCGTCTGGACGCCCACCGAACTGACCGGCCGGGAAAAAGAACTGTACCAGGAGTTGTCCGGGTTGAACAGCGGGAAGACGCCGGAGAACGACCGGGGATTCTTCAACCGGATCAGAGAAGAGCTGTTCGGCGACTGAAGCCGCAACGGGCAGCGCTTCCCGGTCCAGACTTCCCGGTCAGACTTTCCGGCCGGGTTCCCGGCCGCGTTCCCGTCAACGTACCCCGGCCGCTCTCCCGGCAACATACCCCGGTCGGGTTTCCGCCCGTTTCTCGCCAATGCGCCACTGGGTCGAAGTCACCATCGACATCACGCCCGAAACCGAAGAAGCGATCACCAACGCCTTCTGGGAGCTGGGGTCCGGCGGGGTCGTACAGTCCCCGGGCGGGACCGGCGACGGATCCGGGCGCCTGACCGGGTTCTGGCCCGACCTGCCCGGTGTGGACGAGAAGGTCGAAAGGATCTCCCGCCTTTGGGAAGCGCTCCGCGACCTGGGCGTCGCGGAGGGCGCATGCCGGATCGCCGCGCGCCGGGTATCCGAAGACGATTGGGCCGGGCATTGGAAGACGCTGGTGGGGCCCGTCCGGGTGTCGGAACGGCTCCTGGTCGCTCCGCCCTGGTCCGATGTGCCTCCTTCGGATGGACGTGTCGTAGTCCGGATCAACCCGGGAGCCGGGTTCGGCACGGGCGGGCACGAAACCACGCAACTCTGCCTGCGGCAACTTGAAAAACGGATCCGGCCGGGCGACCGGGTGCTCGACGTGGGATCCGGATCCGGCGTGCTTTCCATCACCGCCGCGCTCCTGGGCGCCTCCCGGGCCACAGGCGTCGATATCGATCCCGAAACCATCGGGAACGCGCTGGAGAACGCGCGGCTGAACGGGGTGGCCGACCGGGTCGACGCCCATGCCGGCCCCATGGACCATCCTTCGGCCGGCGGCCGTTACCGGATCATCGTCTCCAATATCAGCGCCGCCAGCCTGACCGCCATGCTTCCCGGTTTCTCGGCCCGGCTCCTCCCCGACGGCGAGTTGATCCTCTCCGGCATGCTCATCGAGGAAGCCCGGGCTTTCGAAGCAGCGCTCGAGGGCCATGGCCTGGCGTTGCTGGAGCGGGAGACCCTCGGCGACTGGTGGGCCGGCGCGGCGGCACGGACGGGCGATTAGGCGCGGCGGGACGGACGGGCGATTAGACGCGGCGGGACGGACGATTAGACGCGCGGGACGGGCGACTAGACGCGCGGGACGGGCGAACGGCGGATATAATGGAATACAGTTATGTAGCTCCGGACCGGATCGTGGGGAACTCGGCTTTCGTTCCGGACGGGGACGAACAGAAGCACCTGACGCGCGCGCTGCGCAAGAAGCCCGGCGACTCCGTGCATTTCGTGGATGGCGAAGGCTGGATCTACGAGGGCGTGCTCATCCGCGTGAAACCGGAGGTCGAGATCGAGATCCTTGACCGCCGCAAAGACCTTGAGACGGAACCGGCCGAAGTGACGCTCGCGCCGGCGCTGCTCAAGGGAACGCGGCTGGACGCGGTCGTCGAGAAGGCGACGGAACTCGGCGTCGCCGGCATCATACCCATGCGCAGTGCCCGCACGGTGGCCGGTGGCGGCGAACCGGGCGGACAAAGGCTGGAACGCTGGCGGCGCATTGCCCTGAGCGCGATGAAACAGTCGCTGCGCGCCCGGCTGCCGCGGATCGTCCCGGTCATGGGCCTGCGGGAAATCGTGGGAACCGCTTCATCCTACGACCTGGCCCTGATCGCATCGGAAGAAGAAAGGGAAAGGACCCTGGCGCTCCCATCGGACTTCGACGCGGAAGCGCGGCGCGTCCTGCTTGTGATCGGTCCCGAGGGGGGGTTCGCCCGGGAGGAGATCGCCCTGGCACGGGAAGCGGGCATGCAGACGGTCTCGCTGGGGCGCTCGCGCCTCCGGGCCGATACGGCCTCCATCGCGGGGCTGGCTCTGTTGATGGCGGCGCTGGATGCCGCGTGAACGCGTTCGGCCGGCATAACCGCCCCGCGTCGCGGACCATGCAAAGGAGGACGACCCCATGTCCGAGTGTCTTTTCTGCCGCATAATCGCCGGCGCGCTGCCGACCGAATTCGTCTACGAAGACGATCACGTCGTGGCCTTCCGGGACATCAACCCCGCGGCGCCGTTCCACGTGCTCGTCGTGCCGCGGGCCCATATCGAAACGGTCGCCGATCTGGGCGGCGACCCGGACGGGGTCATGAGCCGGCTCACGGCGGCGGCGAACCGGATCGCCCGGGAAGCCGGATTCGACGCCGGCGGGTACCGGCTGGTCGTCAATTGCGGCCGGGACGGGGGCCAGACCGTTTTTCATCTCCACATGCATCTGCTCGGGGGGCGCAAAATGCCCGAGCTGGCCGCTTGAAAGACGATGGGCGGGACGAAGGACGCGGACCGGGATCGACTGAATTAAACTCCTTGCTATTTCCGCCGGGACATGGCATATTGGGAAGGCTGGAATAGAGACGGAGAGTAAGACTTGGTTCACCCGATTCGAGTGGCATGAGAGGGGGTGTGAGGATGCCAGGTATTCGTGTCAGGGAAGGAGAACCGTTCGAAAAGGCCCTGCGTCGTTTTACCAAGACTTGCGAGAAAGTCGGCATCATGTCTGAAATACGCAAGCATCAGCATTTTGAGAAACCGAGCGCGAAACGCAAGCGCAAGCTGAACGCGGCGAAGCGGAAGAATCAGAAGCGCCTCCAGCAGGAAAGATACTGATATACCGGAGCGGGACATGGCGCTTACAGAGCGTTTGGCCGATGACATGAAATCCGCACTCAGGAACCGGGAAACCGTTCGCCTCGGCCTGATCCGCATGATACGCGCGCAGGTCAAGAACCGGGAGATAGCCAAGGGGAAAGACCTGTCGGACGAGGAAACGGTCGAAGTGGTTTCCTCCCTGATCAAGTCCCGGAAAGAATCGCTGGAGTTCGCCGTCAAGGGCGATCGGAAAGACCTGGCCGCACAGGCCGAAGAAGAACTGAAGATCCTTGCGTCCTATCTGCCGGAACAGTTGTCCGAAGAAGAGATCAGGTCCGTCGTCCGGGATGCAATCGACCAGACCGGCGCAGAGGGACCGGGTGACCTGGGCAGGATCATGGGGGCGGTCATGCCTCGCGTCAAGGGCAAGGCGGACGGCAGGCTCGTCAACCACATCGTGCGGGAATGCCTGAACACGCGGGCCATGCGGACCGGATGACCCGGTCCGGACAGCGGTCGGCGGCGGTCCTTTTTCGAAGCCTCTCCGAAACCCCGGGGAGGCTTTCCCTGTTTTGATGCCATGAACTGGATCGATATCGCCATCGTAATCCTCGTCCTTTTCCAGGCGGCAACCGGCTTCCGCAAGGGGTTGGCCAGGAGCCTGCTGGACCTGGCGGGGATCGTGGCGGCGGCGGTCATATCCCTGACCCAGTTCGGACTCGTGTCCGACCTCCTCGGCCGCCTGACAGGCTTTTCCTCCGGCTGGTTGCACTGGTTCAGCCTGTTCGCCTGCCTGATCCTGTCGCTCGCGCTCGTCAACGCCGTAACCGGCGCGGCCGGCCGATCGTTCCGGGCCGGATCCAGGTCCCTGCTCAGCCGCCTGGCCGGCGCGCTGATCGGGGGTGCGCGGGGATATGTCATCTCGAGCCTTCTGTTGATCCTGTTTGTATTCATGCCGTTCACCGGCGGGGATAGGACGGCGATCGACCGATCGTCCCTCGCTCCGCAGGCCATGTCCGTCATCCCGGCCATCATCGATAGCGTTATGGACCGCGTGGCGCCCGGTTCCCCGCCGTTCATGGAGAAACTGGAACAGTACCTCCGCAGCACGGGGGGACCCGCCGCGCCGGCCGACCTCCGGGGACCGCGCCCGTCGACGGCCGAAGGGCCAACGCTGCCGGTCCAGCGCGGACCGCGCCCGTCGACGGCCGAAGGGCCGACGCTGCCGGTCCAGCGCGGGTAACCGGTCCGGCGACGGATCAGGAACGACCGAAAATGAAACCCGGAATGCCTCCCCACACGCTGCAGGTACTGGAATTCGACGCCGTCAGGACGATGGTATCGGAAAGGACGGTCTCCGCCCAGGGCCAGCGCCGGGCCATGTCCCTGGAGCCGGCAAGCGAGATCGTCGTAATCCGGAAGAACCTGCAGACCGTCACCGAGATGCGGGGATTCCTCGACAGACGGGAAACCGTTCCCCTGCGGGGCATCAAGGACATCGGCGCGGCCCTGGAACAGGCCGGCGCGGCCGGCGCCATGCTGGATCCGAAGGCCTTGCTGGACGTGGCCGACACCCTCCGGGTCAGTCGCCTCATGCGGGCCTTCGGCCTGCGGCTGCGGAATCGTTCCACGGAACCCCACGTCCGGTCCCTCACGGCCGGCCTGGGAGACTTCCAGGATATCGAGGAGGCGATCGGGCAGGCGATCGATGCCGACGGCAACATACGCGACCACGCCAGTCCCGCGCTGCGCCGGATCCGGGCGGACCAGCAGACCATGCGGGAGCGCGCGCGAAGCTGGCTGCAGCGGTTCGTCCAGTCCGACACCGGGACCCGGGCGCTTCAGGACCCCGTCATCACCATGCGGGACGGGCGGTACGTGGTCCCGGTGCGCACGGATCACCGCGGCCGGGTGCAGGGCGTGGTCCATGACCAGTCCGCCAGCGGCGCCACGGTATTCATCGAGCCCATGGGCGTCGTGGAATTAAACAACCGGCTGCGCGAGTTGATCGTGGAGGAAGGCCGCGAAATCGAACGCGTGCTGTCGGCCCTGACCGACCGGGTGCACCTGCAGGCGGAAGCCATAACCGTTTCCTACGGCATCCTGGGCCAGCTCGACTTCTATCACGCGGCCGCCGCGCTTTCCATCGACCTCCGCGCCGCGCCGCCGCGGTTGAATTCCGATGGCCGGGTAGTCCTGCGCAACGCCCGGCATCCCATCCTTCAACTGTCGGACCAGTGCGAGGAGGTCGTTCCGCTGAACCTGGAAATCGGCGAAGCCACGCAGACCCTCGTGATCACCGGACCCAACATGGGCGGAAAGACGGTCGCCCTGAAATCCATCGGAATCCTGACCCTGATGGCGCAGTCCGGTTTGCACATACCGGCGGACGACGACACGGACATCGCCGTGTTCGACGCCGTCTACGCGGACATCGGGGACGAGCAGTCGATCGAGGCGAACCTGAGCACCTTCTCGGCCCACATGGGGCATATACGCACCATCCTTGCGGCCGCCGACGAACATACCCTGGTGCTCCTCGACGAACTGGGCGCCGGCACGGACCCTTCGGCGGGGGCGGCCATGGGCATGGCCATCCTGGAATCGCTGACGCGGCGGGGGACCGTCACGGCGGCCACCACCCACCTCGACGCGCTCAAGGCCTTCGCCACCCGGACCGGAAAGGTGGAGAACGGCTCGATGGTCTTCCACGTGGAAACCCTCGCGCCGGCCTACCGGTTCCGGCAGGGCATCCCCGGCGCCAGCTACGCCATCGAGATCGGGCGGCGGCTCGGCATGCCCGAAGAAGTGCTCGAGCGGTCCTCCCGGTTCATGGGTACCGCCGAACGGCGCCTGGACGAATTGATCGCGGACGTGGACCGGAAGCATGAGCAGCTCGTCGCCGCCCAGGAGCAGGCGGACCGCCTTCGCGCCGAACTCGACGCCCTGAAGAAGTCCTACGAAGACCGCATCGCTTCCTACAGGCAGAAAGAACGCGACGTCATCGATTCCAGCCGGGAGAAGGCGGACCGGATGATGAAGGACGCCCAGGCCGCCATCGACCGGGCGGTGGCCGCGGTCCGCAGCGAGCAGGCCGCGTCCGGTGCCGTCGAGGCATCGCGCAAGGCGGTCAGGGACCAGCGCGTCCTGCTTCAAGGCATGCTCGATTCCATGGATCCCGGGACGCCCGCGCCGGAAGCGGGTGCCGGGGATGCCGTTTCCGAACCCGCCGGGGACACCGTTCCCGAACCCGCCGGGGTGACCATCTCGGCCGGAGACGAGGTATGGCTGGAGTCGTTGCAACAGGCGGGCAGGGTGCTCCAGGACCAGGGTGACCGCCTGCGCATCCAGACCGGCAGGATGGAGATCACGGCGCGGCGGTCCGAGGTCAGTCTCCGCAAACCCGGTCCGGAGCCCCCGGGGAAAACACCGGCGAATCGCGTCAAGGTACAGGTGGACCGTCCCCGCGTTTCCCTGTCGGAACTGGACGTGAGAGGCTATCGCGCCAGGGAGGCCATCGACGCGGTGGACCGCTACATCGACCGGACCACCCTCGACGACCTCAATGAAATCCGCATCCTGCACGGGAAGGGGACCGGCGCCCTGAGCAGCGCGATCCGGGAGTTTCTGCAACACCATCCCCTGGTCAAATCGTCCCATTTCGCCGAGGAGCGCGACGGGGGGACCGGGGTGACCATCGTGGAGATGAAGGATTAGGCGTAGGCGCGTGCGCGCGAGGACGCCGCGGCGAACCGGTTTGAGCCGCGCCGCGCGGGATGATCCGAGCCGCGGAGATCCGGTTTGAGCCGCGCCTCGCGGGATGATTCGAATTCGCGTACCATCGTTACGACAGGAGGGTGATCATGGCTTTTACGCTGCAACTGGGTGAAACCGCGCCGGGGTTCTCGCTTCCGGCCACGGACGGCGGGACCTACAGCCTGGACGATTTCTCGGCGGCGGAGACGCTGGTGGTTTTCTTCACCTGCAACCACTGTCCCTACGTAACCGGTTCCGACGAGGTCACCCGCGTTTCCGCGGAAAAGTACGCCTCCCGCGGAGTCCGGTTCGTCGGGATCAATTCCAACAGCGAGGTCACCTATCCCGACGACGACTTCGATCACATGGTGACCCGGATGAATGTCCACCGCTTCCCCTGGGTCTACCTGCGCGACCTGTCCCAGGATACCGCGCGGGCGTACGGCGCCTTGAGAACGCCCCACTTCTACGTCTTCGACGGGGACCGCAACCTGGTATATACCGGCCGCGCCGTGGACAGTCCAAGGGACGCGGAGGGCATAACGGCGAACGACCTGGAAGCGGCCCTCGACGACGTGACGGCGGGGCGTCCGGTCGGGACGCCGCTCACCAATCCCATCGGGTGCAACGTCAAGTGGGAGAACCGGGACGCGCACTGGATGCCGCCCGAGGCGTGCGACCTGGTGTGAGGACCTTGAACCGGCCCGCCCGGTGAAGGCGGGCGAACGCGGGGGAACGTCTTGGCGCGGATACCGGAAGAGCTCGTCGATTCGATCCGGTCGCAGGCGGACATCGTGGACATCGTCTCCGATTACGTCACGCTGCGCAGATCGGGCAAGAACTACATGGGACTCTGTCCGTTCCACGACGAGAAGACCCCTTCCTTCAGCGTCAACCCGGAACGGGGGATCTTCCACTGTTTCGGATGCGGCAAGGGCGGCAGCGTATTCACCTTCCTGATGGAACACGAGAACGTCACCTTCGTGGAAGCGGTCCGTCACATCGCCCGCCGCCTCAACATCGCCATACCGGACACGTACAGGGAGCGCGAGGCCGGCAGCGAGGCGGAGAGCCTCGCGCAGGTGACCCGGTTCGCCGCCCGGTTCTTCCACGACCGGCTGCTCAACTCCGGCCGGGGTTCGATCGTCCGGCAATACACCGAACGGCGCGGGTTGTCCGAAGAGACGGTCAAGTCCTTCGGGCTCGGCTACGCGCCCGATTCCTGGAACGACCTCCTGAACGCGGCACGCAAGCAGGGCATCGACGCGGCCTGGCTCGTCAAGGCCGGTCTGGCCAAGGCCGGCGAGCAGAATACCTACGATGCCTTCAGGAAACGGCTCGTCTTCCCCATACAGGCGCCGAGCGGCCGCGTGGTCGGATTCGGCGGGAGAGCGCTGTCCGACGAGGACCAGCCCAAATACCTGAATTCGCCCGAATCCCCCATCTACCGCAAGAGCCACGTGCTGTACGGCCTCTACCAGGCCAGGGACGCCTTGAGGCAGCAGGGGCGGATCCTGGTCGTGGAAGGCTACATGGATCTGCTCGGCCTGCATGGTCAGGGCGTTCACGGGGCGGTCGCCCTGTGCGGGACGGCGTTGACGCGGGAACAGGCCCGGCTCCTGGCGCGGTACGGCCAGCAGGCGTTCCTGGTCTACGATTCGGACCAGGCCGGGGTGCGGGCGACCTGGCGGGCGATCGAACCCCTGGTGGAAGCCGGCCTCTGGACCCGGATCGTGCGGCTGCCGGAGGACTACGACCCCGACTCCTACGTGGCGGAGCACGGCCGGGACGGGTTCCTCGAGCTCGTCGAGCGGGCCGATTCCATTGCCGATTTCATGGGATTCCACGCGGACCTGCGGCAGTCGGGCGACCGGGAAGAGGTCTTTCGAACGCTGGCCGGACTGATCCGGAAGACGACGAACCTGGTCCACCGGGAAACGTACCGCGAGGAAGCCGAACGGCGGTTCCCGGCGCTGCAGGGGCTGCTGGCCTCCGAGCTGCGCAGCCCGGGCGCGGTGCAGCGTGACCGCCGGGCGCCTCAAGCCGCGGCGGCGCGGGACGGCGAAGCGAAGGTGGAACGGGACCTGGTACAGCTCATGCTCGACGGCCGGGCCATCGCCGAACTCGTCGAAAGTCAACTTGAGCCGCAGGATTTCAGGCATCCGGTGTACCGCCGGATCGTCGAACACTGTTTCGCGACTCTGGGCGATGAGGGGGCGTTCGACCTCTCCGGCCTGATCGATTCCATCGGCGACGAAGAAGCCGCGCGGGCGATCACGGAACTGGTCAACGCCACGGACTCCGGCGTACACCTGGAACAAAGAGCACGGGACCATATCATCCGGATCAAGCAGAAGCGGCTCAAGGAAAGCATGGCCCGCCTCATGGAGCAGATCAAGCAGATGGAAAGGGGCGGCCGGAGCGACGAATTGAACGACGCCATGGCCACGTACATGGAGCTCAAGCAACAGGAAAAAGCCCTGCTGCAATCGGCCCGCGGAGATTGAGAAGGCCCCCATCTTTTGCTTGACGATGACCCGCCGCCCGCCTATATTCTTCCAGTCTGTCGGGCATGCTTACTGGGCGGCAACCATGGGCCTGTAGCTCAGTTGGTTAGAGCATCCGACTCATAATCGGACGGTCCCAGGTTCGAGTCCTGGCGGGCCCATTTGCCGGGCGCTTAGCTCAGCCGGTTAGAGTGCCACGCTCACATCGTGGAGGTCAGTGGTTCGAGTCCACTAGCGCCCATCGGTTTTCTACACACAGGCCCGGATCACAGCGTCATGGTGGTTCGGGTCTTTTTAGTTATACTCGATCGGTCAGTTGCCATGCTGGCGAGTAGCTTCAGGGCGATCTACCCGGAACCGGATGAGGGTCGCGCCCCGTTAGCCGGCATACCACTCAGGTGAAAGATTGTACTTGACTTTCGTGATGATGTGTAACTTATATACACATGGTTATCGGAAGGAGGGAAGGCTGTGGCCAGAGTCCAACTGATCATACCTGATGAAGACCGGGACCGGTTCATACACCAAGCGCGCCTGGAGGGCATGTCTTTCAGCGCCTGGCTGCGAGCCGCCGCCCTTCGTCGACTTAAGGAAAACCAGATGTCGAAAGCACTCCGGACTCCAGAAGATATACAGGCATTCTTCCGGACATGCGACTGCCTGGACGGTCCTGAGCGCGAACCCGACTGGGATGAACACCTTAAGACTATCAACGTGTCACGTGGGAGCGGATCGTCGGTCGAATGATATTTGTCGATACCAACGTGTTTATTTATGCCGTCGGGCGCCCACACGCGCTTCAGAATACAGCGCGGGAGTTCTTTGTTGAATCCGGCCGTCGCGGGGAAACCCTTTGCACCTCCGCGGAAGTACTGCAGGAGTTGACCCACGCCTACTTGCGGGTCGGCCGACTACAGACGCTGGACGCGGCCATATCCCTGGCGACCGAGGCCTGTATTGAAGTATGGCCGCTGGAAGAAGCGGACGTTACGCTTGCCCGCCTGCTGCACGAGCGATATCCCACGCTGGGAGCCAGGGATCTGTGCCATCTGGCCAGTTGTCGAAGGCGTGGTGTGCGTGAGATCATGACTTTCGACCAGGCGCTGGCCTCCGTGCAGCCGCCTTCCGAATAGACACCCACAGGTATCGGTTCCCGCAAGGATGGTCGCACTCCAAAGAAACAGGCGATGCCGGTGATCGCCCTGAACGTCAGCAGCACCCCATGTGGGTGATTTCGAAACATATCTCGACGGTTTCTCACGTGTATTCTGGATGGCCCCTGACAAATTGAAGTTCGGCTGCCTGGTTCCCACACAAGTAGAGGCGGATGCTCGGTAATTGCATGATAGAGGCAAGACCGGTTACGAGATCAGATTTGCCCATTACTTCCACAAGCGGAAGCCGTAACACTCGTCACAGGAGATACGGTCCGAAATCATGGCGTCGGAGCAGCAGACGGCGGGTGTAGTAGGATATTACAACCATAAGAACGAGTAGCAGAGGTAAATGGGCGATGGGACAAATAGCGTGGGATGTAAAAGAAGGCGCCAGTTTACTGATCGGGGTCGAAAAAGCCGCTAGGTTATTGATTGCGGAAATGGACGAACGACTGGCCAATAGAGTAAACGATAGGAAGGTTGCCGCAGACTCAAAGGGGATCGTAGTCGTATGCATCATAACATGTGCCTACTTCTGCGAAATTGCGCTGAAGACGTTACATTCGTCTTTGAATGATGGAGTATGCTCAAAGGGGCATAATCTTGAAAAACTGTACGAGGAAGTCGAGCAAGCATATGCGGATCGGTGTACGGACGCGCCACAGCGGCTGGAACACGATGTGTTAGCTGAAATTAAGGCATATTATGCGAAGATCCCAGAAGCGTGGTGGCCGTCGAGTATTCGAAACGCACTAGTGGCGGGTGCAGAGAACTTCACCGCTTGGAGATACGGCTACATGGAAAACAAAGAAAACGATATGGGAGTAGGCGTGCCCCGTCAACTGTTTGCAATTGCCGTAGGCATATACATTGTGTGTTTGAAACGGAATCCTATATTGTGGGCAGAACCAGGACAAAAGTATCTGGTTCCGGACCCGGAGGCGTCGCCTGGTAAAGGCTTTTCTGTTGTCGGAGTTAAGTGAGTGCCTGTACATAAACCCATGCGTTACGTTATGAGACTCACCCCAAAAGTTTTAAATTTTATGAACTTTTTGTCGTAAGAAAATACAGGAAACCGTTTGATTACCAGTATTCCCCTTCAAAACGAAAGAAAACCAGATCCCACCGCCTCCTTCGTACCGGAACACTTTGGCCAACTCCGATGAGCGGAACGCGCAGTTCAAGCACGAAAAGGCGCTTGAGCGGGAAGATCCGCCTACTCGCCCTGGACATCGACGGCACGCTGCTCGACCGCAGGCAGGTAATGAGCGATGCCACGGCGGACGCCGTCCGGCACGCGGCGGACCGCGGCGTGATCGTCACGGTGTGCACCGGACGCAGCCTCCCTTCCGCGGCAACGGCCGTACGGCATCTGCCGTTGAACGCCCCGTACGTGCTGAACAACGGCGCCATGATCTACGACGTCCCCCGACGCCGCGCAAGATACCTGCGACACCTCCCCGGTCCTCTCGCGCGGGACTCCGTGGAGGTGTTCCGCCGCATCGGGTTCCATCCCATCGTGTACGGCCCCCTGCCCGAAGTGCAGTACTTCTACTACGACTCCTTCGATCCGGATAACCGGTCCTTCGTCGACTATGCCGCGAAGAACGCCGACCGCGTTCACCGGGTGGACGACGTATGCGACTTCCTCCGGCGGGACGTCACCTGCATTACGGTCGCCGAGCGCATCGAACCGGCCAGGTCCCGGGAGCCGTACATAAAGGCACAGCTGCCGGACGCGGAAGTGGTCTTCGAGGTCAGTCCCTGGGACCCCTGTTACTGCGTCATCACCGTTATGCCCCGCGGCGTGTCCAAGGGCGACGGCCTGCGCAGGCTGGCCCGTTTGCTCGGCGTGGACCTCGCCGAGGTCATGGCCGTGGGAGACAACCTGAACGACCTGGAAATGCTCGACGCCGCGGGCCTGGGCGTGGCCATGGGCAACGGTACGCCCGAAATCCGCGACCGGGCGGATTACGTCACGGCTTCGGTGGACGACGATGGCGTCGCCCGGGCCATCGAGCGCTTCATACCCTGATTCGAAAGGACCGCGGGCATGTCCTACGACCTGATCGCCATCGACATAGACGGCACGTTGCTGACCTCCCGCCGCGAGGTCTCCCCGGGAACGCTCCGATCGCTTCGAAGGGCCATCTCGGCCGGGAAGCGCGTGGCGCTCTGCACCGGGAGAAGCCTCAACTCCGGCCGGGCCGCGGCGGAGCAGGTGCCGCCTTCCACGACGCAGATCTTCCACAGCGGCGCGCTCATACTCGAAACCCTGGGCGGCCCGCTGCTCAGGGCGGTGAACATGCCGCGGGACCTGGCGACCGAGCTGGTCGATTTCTGCAGGTCGCGCGGACACGATCCCCTCGTTTACGAACCGGTCCCGGAAAGCCGGTACATCTGGTTCGAACGACCGCGCTCGGCCAACGGCTGGCGGGAACGCTACCTGGAGGCCAACGCGGACAAGGCCATCCAGGTGGACGGCCTGGACGAGGTGCTGACCCGGAACCCGGCGCAGATCGCCGTGGCCGGAAGGGGGTCGTCCATGCATGAGCTGGAGGCGGAGCTGGCCGAATACGGCGACCGGATCGGCATCATCCTGTCGCGCAGCACCCTGGTGGGCGACTACTGGTGCATGGAAATCGTTCCGGCCGGCGTGTCCAAGGCGAAGGCCCTTGCTTTCCTCGGCGAACGCTACGGGATCGGGTCCGAGCGGATGATCAGTATCGGCGACAACTTCAATGACCTGGACATGATCGAATACGCCGGACTCGGCGTCGCCATGGGGAACGCGCCGGACGCCGTGCGGCGCGCGGCGGACCTGGTCGCGCCGACCAACGACGCGGACGGCGTCGCCCACGTCATCGACACGTGTCTCCTGTGATCGCGCCGGACGCCGGTCTCCCGTGATCGCGCCGGCGAGCGGGTCTCCTGCTAAACGCGCCGGCGAGCGGGTCTCCTGCTAAACGCGCCGGCGACTCGGGTCTCCTGTGAGCGCGGCATCGACAACGGTCTCCCGTGATACCGTACCGGTCCGGCCGCACCGGGGGAGAAACCGTTGATTTTTGAAAGGATTTCCCCTATCTTCCTGTATAACCCCGTTGACGTGATGGACGAGATACGGCGATAGACAGGATCCGGACCGAAACAACGCGCCCCTGCCGGGGACAAGGAGATTACCAAATGATTCGCATGGCATTGACTTCCGTGGCGCTTCCCGCGCTGTTGCTGCTGTTCGGAACCGCCGCGCCCCTGCACGCCCAGCACGACGACCCGAACATGGAATGGGTGATGGACGGTCCCCTCTATGACCGCCTGGGCGGCGAAGAGATGATCATGGGCGTGATCGACGACTTCGTAGCCGCCGCCGTGGAAGAGGAGCAGTTGAAAGGCCATCTCGCGGAAGTGGACCAGGACGCGTGGAAAGAAACCCTGATGGTCCAGTTCACCTTCGTCGCCGGGGGTGAAATCGAGTACGACGGCAAGAGCTTCAAGGAGAGCCTGGGTGAAATGGGCATCGCGGAAGCGTCGATGGAACTCGTTGCCGAGCAATTGACGATCGCGCTGGAGATGAACGAGGCCTGGCCGGAAGACGTGGATGAACTGCTCGTCGCCCTGGAATTGAAAGAAGCCGAACTGACCGAAGAGGAGATGACCGAAGGGGAGACGGCGGAAGGGAGCGGCGGCGACGGTGACGCGGCCGGCGCGGGTGACGCCGCGGACGCGGACGCAGGCACAGAAGCGAGCGGCGGTGACGCGGGTGACGCCGCGGACGCGGGCGGAGACGCAAACAGCGGTGACGCGGATGACGCCGCGGACGCAAGCGGAGAAGCGAGCGGCGGTGACGCGGATGACGCCGCGGACGGCGGCAATCGCGAATAGCCGGACCAGCCTCTTCTGTCGTTTCTCATGACCGGACGATCGACGAAAGATTGTCCGGTCATTTATATATATGGGGCGGATGAATGGCCATAGCGTACTTCGATTGCTTCTCCGGCATCAGCGGCGATATGATCCTGGGTGCGCTGGTGGACGCCGGCCTGGACTTCGACGCGCTGAACGGCGAACTGCGAAAGCTGCCCCTCGACGGCTACCGGCTCGCCCGGAAGACGGTAACCCGGCAATACATCGCGGGGACGAAGGTCGACGTCATCGTCCGGACCGCGAAGGGCCGTGAAGTCATCGAAGGCCCCGGCGAGACCGCGCCCCGCCACGACCACGGGGAAGCGAGGCACCTGGACGAGCTGACGTCCATCATCGAAGGCAGCGCCCTCGACGAAGCCGTCAGGCGGCGGGCGATATGCGTGTTCGACCGGCTGGCGGAAGCGGAGAGCAAGGTGCACGGCATTTCGAAACGGGAGGTTCACCTGCACGAAGTCAGCGGGGTGGATGCCATCGTCGACGTCGTGGGCGCATGCGTCGGCCTGGCCCTGCTCGGCATAGGGAAGGTGTACGCCTCTGCGCTGCCGATGGGACGGGGCTTCATCCAATGCGCCCACGGACGGATGCCGGTACCCGCGCCGGGCGCGCTGGAACTGATGCGGGACATGCCGGTTTATCACACCGGAATCGAAGGTGAACTGGTCACCCCGACCGGCGCCGCGTTTCTGAAAGCCACGGTCGAAGCGCACGGCGTCGTGCCGGGGATGGTATTGAGAAAGATCGGATACGGCGCCGGTACGAAGGATATCCCGGGACACCCTAACCTGCTCCGGGTGTGTATCGGCGACCAGCCGGATTGATTCAGATCAGGTCAGGCGGACCGGGCGATCGGATACGGCGTCCGTCTCCGCCATGCGAACACCGCCACCATGCTGCTCCAACTCGCCCTGGACACGCCGGACGCGGGCGCGGTACGCCGCCTGCTGGACCAGACCGCCGGCGACGTGGATATCATCGAGCTCGGCACGCCCCTGCTGATCCGATACGGTATCGACGTCATCGCCGGGATCAGACGGGACTATCCGGGCAGGAAGATCCTGGCGGACCTCAAGATCGTCGATGCCGGCGCCATGGAATCGGGCCTTGCCTTCGACGCGGGGGCGGATATGGTCACCGTGCTCGGGACGGCCCACCAGGCTACGCTCCGTGAAGCGGTGGGACAGGCGAAGGCGGCCGGCGGCCGGATCATGGCCGACCTGATCACCGCGCGCGGAGTGGACGACGCCGTCCGCCTGGCCCGTGCGCTGGACCGGTCCGGAATGGATTACATCTGTCTGCACACGGCTTTCGACGCCCGGGGGCAGGACGATACGGCGCGGACCCTGGAAGGCATCGGCCGGGCCGGCGCGGTGGTCGAACGGGCCGGGCTGGCCGTCGCGGGCGGACTGAATCCCCCCTTGCTCGAGCGGCTGATTCCCCACGGCCCGGACATCGTGGTCGTCGGGGGTTACGTCACCGGACACGCCGATCCCGGACGCGCCGTCCGGGAAATCAGGGAGATCGTGCATCGAACCGATGGATGACAAGACATCTTCTACCCCGTTCGAAGTAATCCGGCGGACCATCCTGGACGAGCTTCGGCGGACGCTGAACCAGGTCTCCTGCGAAGAAGTCGCAGCGCTGGTACGGGAAATCACCGGGGCCCGGCGGGTCTTCGTCGCCGGCGCGGGACGTTCCGGACTGGTCATGAAGAGCTTTGCCATGCGGCTTGCGCAACTCGGTCTCCACGTCCACGTGGTGGGCGAGACAACCACGCCGGCCGTCGAATCGGGGGATTTGTTGCTGATCGGATCGGGATCGGGCGTGACGGACCGCCTGGTCCACTACGCGGGTAAAGCCGCCGAGGCCGGCGCGCGCGTCGCGGCGGCGACCGCCGACCCCGCGTCGCCCGCCGCCCGCCTGGCGGACGTTGTCGTCGTCATACCCGCGCCCACGCCGAAATCTTCGAAAGAGGCCGGCGGCAAGGGGCATCGTTCGCGGCAGCCGATGGGCACGCTCTTCGAGCAGAGCCTCGCCGTGCTGCTCGATGCCGGCGTCATGCTGCTCATGGCACAACGCGACGAGACCGAACGCGGCATGTTCGCCCGCCACGCCAATCTCGAATAAGTGCCGGGCGTCCCCGTTCTTTGCGTGCCGGGCCGCGCGGCATGCTAGGCCCCAGACGCCCCAGACAGGCGCTTCAACACTTCCCGGTCCAGGACGGCCCGCAGGAACCCGCGCCAGTCGCCATCGCGGTCTCTGTCCGCCGACAGGTACGGGTCCGTGCCCACATACAATGCGCCGCCGTCTTTGTGCGGCTTCAGCAACACCGCGGCCGAACCGTCGCCCCACCGTCCGATAACGCGCACGTCGTCGTCGGTTTCCTCCGGACGTACCCGCCACCTGTGCGCGTCGAGCGCGGCGCCCTCGGGAAGATGAGGCCAACCGGCGGTCAGCAGGATCCGGTCCGGATCGTTGAGGACGGATTCCTTCCGTATGCCGAACAGGCGTTCCCGCGCGTCGCCGTGGCGCGTCCCCTCGTCCAGGCTGAAGTCGTCGGCCGACCCCACGATCCAGCCGCCCGCCCGCATGTACCGGATCAGCCGGTCGACGACCGCGTCCTTGACCGTTGGACAAGGCGTGCAGTGCAGCAGTTCACACCCGGAGAGCCTGTCTCCGTCCGATATCTGGTGGTCGGACGCGTAACCCACTTCCCGTCCCGTACTTTCTTCGAGGATCCTGTGGGGCGTCATCACGTCCAGCCACGGCACGCCGCTCGCGAAGGAATCATAGGAAAGCAGGCATCTGTATTCCGGGGACGGAGTCTTCGTGTGATCCATCTCAGCCACCGACCGGCTCAGCGCGGCAATCGTCGCCCATTGTTCCGGGTTCGATTCCGACAGGGGCCTGCCTCGTAAGGAACTGCCCTCCCACCACGCGGTATCGTCCCAGGCGGGCCATCCAACGGCCGAAACCCCGGTCGCGCAGGCCGCGCCCGTCCATTCCCGCAGTTCCCGGTGCGTGGCCTGATACCTGCCCCGCGCGGTCCGCGAACCGACGACCATCCACACGTCCCTGTCCGTCAACGACCCGGCCGCGCGCGCCGCCCAGCGGATCGCGTGCTCCGTATCGGCCGCGGACGGATGCGGCGGGGATCCCGGATCGACGAGGACGAAATCAAGTGCGCGGGCCGCATGCTGAAAGTGAACCAGGGAATCGGCGGGCAGGAGGGCGTCAAGACGGAAACACATCGTCGTCTTCAGGTTCGATCTCACCTTCTTCACGGCCCCGGCCAGCTCCGCCGTGTACGAAGCATACTGTTCCATCTGCCAGATCCTGCGCGCATGCCGGTATCCGTCTTCCGTCAGGTCCATGGTCGAAAGACGGCCCTCGACAGACTCCATGACCGGCTGCCAGCGGTCCGCGGGGTACTCGCTGCCGCCCGTAGGCCCGTCCTCCAGCTGCAGCGCGTACAATCCCTTGCAGGACCCGAATACTTCCGACACGCGCTTTACATAGTCGAGGCGCCACGCCCGGACGTTGGGCAACAGGTACAGGGCCTTCGGGTTGCCGATGTGCAGGATCGACCGGATTCCCGCTTCTTCCGCGGCGGCGATCATTTCTTTCAGGCGGTTCTTCCGGTCTTCCGAGGTCAGCTGGTTTCTGAGATCGAATCCGCCTTTCAGGACGACGTACTGGAACCCGCCGGCCTTGAGCCCGGCGAAGTCTTCGCGCCATCGGTCCGCGCGGGCGAACTCGTTATAGTACGTAAAGGTCTGACGTCTTGATCTGGCGAACATGTCTTTCAACCCGGCGTGAAACTGCGAACGAAACCACCTTGTTGAAAGATGGCATTAAGGTAAGGCGCGGGACGGTTCAGAATCAAAACGCCTGTCCGAGCCCGAAGTAGAAGAAAGTGCGGTCGTACCTTCTCGAATTGGGCACGTCGATCTTGCTTTGATTGTGAAAGCCCACGTCGCCCCGTATCAGCCCGATCGGCGAGTTCACCCGTATTCCGGCCCCGTAACCCAACAGGAGATCTCCGAAGCCGAAAGAACTCGCCGTCTTTCCGACGCCGCCCCAGTCCGCGAATACGGCCAGGGTAAACAGGGAGAGCGGAAACCGGATCTCGTTCTGCGAGCTGATGGCAATCAGTCCCCCTTCGGGCTGGCCGATCTGGTTGATTCTGAAACCCCGCACCGACCGGTCGCCGCCGATAAACAGTTTCCGGTCGAGGGGCACGCGGTTCTCGTCCAGCTCCTTCACGTAGCTGAACGCCAGGGAGAAAGAGAAATCGGGCAGGTTCTGGAAGGACATGTATTTTCGGACGACGGCCATCAGGGTCAGTATCGAGTTCCGGTTGCGCGTGGAACTTCCGAGCAGCGGACTGGCCAGGCTGCTTTGGAATTGGCCGAAGAATCCGGCCGACGGGTTCAGGATGTCGTCCCGCGTGTCGTACGTCACGACCGCCGTGAGACTTCCCTCGCGCCTGGACCGGAGGCTGTCCGCTTCCGAACCGCTTCGAAGCAGCGCGTCCAATTCCTCGCTGAGCGAAGACACCTCGATGTTCTTGAGGGTATAGATCAGTTGACTCTGGTACGTGCGGGAGAGTTCGCGGTTGGCCGCCACGGACATGCCGACCTCGCGCTCGGTATGGCTGATCCGGTCCTCGCGGCGGAAAAACGCGCGCAGTATGCCCGTCGTCCGGGTACGGAACAACCACGGCTGCGTGATCCCGGTGTCTATCTGCTGCAAGAGCGAGCTGGCCTGCCCGTTGGAGCCGATGGTGATCCCCCGGCCCAGCCAGTTGCGGTAGGCGACGCTGAAGCTGCCCCTGAAGCGTTCGGCCGAGGCGAACCCGCCGCCGAAGCTCACTTCCCCCCCGGGCAGTTCGGTGACCTCCACCACCAGGTCCCTCACGGTCGTGGAGGTGTCGCTCAGCACGGGCGACAGGCGCACGCTTCGGAACAACCCGGTCTGGAAGAGCCGGGTCTGGCTCAGGGAGATCTTGGCGTTGTCGTACAGCTCTCCCTGATCGATCTCCAGCTCGCGGATCACCACGTTTCGCCGGGTCTTCTGCAGTCCATGGACCCGTATGTCCCCCACCCTGATCGGATGACCTTCCGAAACCATGAAGTTTACGGTCACCGTATGGTCTTCCGGATGCTGCACGACATGATAGTCGACCGTCATGTCGAGGAGGGCCCTGCGGTCGGCGAGACGCTGGATATTGCGCTTGTCGTTCGCGGTCAGAATACGGTAGAACACCTCGCCTTCCCGTGTCGCCAGGCTCTCCCGGACCTCGGCTTCGGACAGGTATCCGAAGCCGGTGAGATTGACTCTGCGCACGGAGTACCGGGGACCTTCGACGATGACGATCCTGAGCTCGACCCGGTCCGTTTCGATGCTTTCGCGGACGTACCGGACCCGGGCGTCCAGGAAACCGCTGTTCACGTAGAAACTCCCGATCGCGTCCAGGTCGGTCCGCCAGATGGCGTTGTTCATCCGGCCGCTGCGCAGCAATCCATCCGTTCTGGTCTCGATAAGGTCGAGGATCCGGTCTTCCGCGATCGCCGCGTTGCCTTCGATCAGGATGCGGTCGACGATGAGGGACTGCTGGGCATGGGCCGGCGCGGCGCCGAGGACCGGCAGGAGCAGGAGAGGCCAGACCGCAACGAGATACCGCATCCGGTACCGGTTGGTCCCGCGCTGCGTGGAAGCGGAGGATTTCGAGGAAAGCCGCATGCCCTCTATCATGTGGATCGCCTGACCGTCTGGTGCCCTGTCGTCTCTTCCGGCAAGGGTGCAGGTTTAACGAAACCGGAATTTGACTCGGAGGTCTATTCCATTCTGCGGGTGTTCGCCCAATTGTTCGGAAAAGGTCTCGATGAAAAGGAAGTCCGTCAACTGGTAACCGACCCGGAACGTGTATTCCGAAGATTCGAACAGGCGGGTGTAACTGACCCGGGCGCGCCGGTTGATCCGCTTTCTGAGGGTAATCTGGGCGGGTGATCCGGCCGCGGCGCCGCCGCCCGAGAAAAGGTCGCCTTCGATCTGGACCTCGTCAAGTTTCAAAAACCGCTCCGCCGATGCGCCGGTGGCCATCAGGATGGCTCTCCTTCCCATGCCGGCCATGGCGTCGGGCGTGCCCAGGGAGGTGAGTCCGGCCATGCCGAACGTCAGCAGGGAAATGACTTCGGGACCGGCCAGCGGACCGGAAGCCCAGTGGGCCGGACTGGAGTCGGCGTGCGGCACCGCCCGCAACTGGGGCGTCACCGTCGACACCGGGCCGGACGCGATCAGTTCCACTTCGTATTCGGCGCCGTAAATGTCGCGCACGCGGGGGGCCCTGGCCTGGATGTTGAGGTCCGGGTCGAGCTGCGCCACCGGGTACTCGATCAACGCGGTGAAGTTATCCAGCGGAATGCGCCGGGTCAGGTCTATCCGTCCGGCATCCAGTTCGAAGGTGGTGCCGAGGTACTTGATCAGTCCGTCTTCCCTGGCGATGGCGTTCCCGGTCACCAGGGGATTCTGCGCCGTATTGGCGAAGGCCACTCCGCCTTCGACGGTCAACTGGGCGACATTGTTCTCGACGTCCAGGTCGGTCACGTCCACGGCGACGTCCAGCGCGATGCTTTCCAGAAACGGATCCGGCGCGTCCTGCGGACGTATGATCGCGTTGTCGAGCAGTAGTTCGCCCAGGTTCAGCGGATGGGTGACCACACCGCTCACGATAAGCGGGTCGGCCACGTTGTAGACCCGTGAACGGTCCCGGTTTCCGGTCCACGCGAGCGATCCGTCGATTACGAGATTCGCCGAGCCGAGGCGCACCACTTCGGCCCCGGTAAAGTCGGCGTAGGCCTGGATTTCGACGAAGGACAGGTTCTCCGTTACGATGTCGCCGGAAACGCGGATCGTGCCGTCCCCCGCGCGGAACGCCGTGGGCTTCAGCGAGAAGGCGCTTCCGTCGACGTCGACCTGGAGTTCGTCGGCCCGGAACATCGGTTCGATCTCACGGATCCGCAGCGCCGCGTCCCGCACCGTAATCCGGCCGACCGACCTGGGAGAAGCGGGCGTTCCGCCGATGGTCAGGCGGATGTCGGCCTTCCCCTCGATGCGTTGGAGATCGTATATGATGCCACTCAGGAAAGACAGGTCGATGCCGTCTCCTTCCACGGTCAGGGCGATGTCCTCCGCGCCGGCCCCATCGCCGGTCCGTCCTGCGCGGTCCGGTTCAAAGGGTACGGTGCCGTGGGCGGTTATGGTATCGCCGCCTTCGCGGATCCGGAGATCCCGGATGTGGATTTCCCCGCCGCTGTACACGATGTGGGCGGCCAGGCTGTCCAGGGAAGCCTCGCTGTATCTCAGTTGATCCATGAAAACGCGGGCGTCTATGACCTTGGCGGTTGCCGGACCGGTGACATTGATCCGGGTATTCATATTGCCGCCCAGCGGAAGATCGAGATTGACCAGGGCCATTACGGCGTCCATTCTGATCCGGTCTCCCTGAATGGTGAAATCGGATTCACCCGTTCCTCCACGCCTGCCGTACGCCAGGCGGCCGTGCATCGTGAGGCGGCCCCGCTCGTCATCGGGAGAGTTTATGCTGCGTATGGCGGTGGTCAGCTCTTCGGTATGGATATGCTCATCGTCGAAATGCAACCTGACGGGATGGGTGTTGACAAACTCGTTCTGGAGACCGAACAGCTTCAGCGAATCCAGCGCCACGGTCCCGGCGAGGTCGCTGCGGTCCCGTACCGAACCGTTCACGTCGATCCTGCCCCTGATGTAGCCATCGAGATCGGCCGGGAACATTTCGAAGAACTCCCTGAGGGGCGCCACGGCCAGGTTGTCCACCACCAGGGACGCCGTGTATCTGTCACCGGGCGGATGCGGTTCCGGCATATCCGCCACCGCCCATCCGAGGTCGACGGGATAGGTCAGTTTGACTTCCGACAATCCCAGCGGGGTATCCACGGACAGGACGGGGACCGTGAGCTCCCGGTCTTCGTAAAGCACCGAAGCGGTTACCGTGCCCAGGTAATTCGTTCTTTCGTTTATCGCGTAGCTCACGTCCGAAACAGACAACAGGCTGTTGATCGTGGGCGCGTCGGAGGTCCCCGCCAGGGAGATCACGCCATTCACGGCGCCGCTGAACGTACCGTCGGACACCAGGAACGGCGAGAACAACTCCAGCCGTACGCCTTCCAGCACGGTTTCGAGGTCGACCTTTTCGTTCGCGGCCAGGCTCGCCGTACCGTTGACCGTGACCTGTCCGAAGTCGCCCGCCAATCTGAAATCGTCCACGGTGATGGCCTGGTTCTCCAGTTTCACGGTGGAGGGGGCTACGGAATGCAGTACCCGGTCGTTCATCAGCACATCGATCGAATCGAGGGAGACCGTTATGGTGGCAAGGTCCGGATACCCGGCCAGTCCGACGGCATGTATGTTCCCGCTGAACAGGCCGGCGCCGCCTCTGATCGGTCGCTTGGAGAGTATGGAGAGAAGCGGGGACAGCGAGGTCTGCAGCAGATCGACCCGCAGATCGTAGAGGTGCCGACCGGTCAGTCCGATGGATCCCTGCGCCGAAACCGTGGGACCGGGGTGCCGCGTCATGGTGAAATCCAGGCGGTCCCTGGTCATCGTCATGTCCAGTTCGGTGTCGCCCAGGTCTTCATTCAGGATCACCAGGTTGTGCACGGTGCCCGAACCCGTGACCATGGGCTGTTGCACGGTTCCGGATATTTCGCCCCCCATGCGCAGTATGGCATCCAGCCCCCACCCGGTTTCGCCCCGGAGGTAATCCCGGAGCCTGAGGTCATGGACGTTGAAATATCCCGAGACGTCCCGGTCGCCGGCCAGGTTCGTCCTGGCGTGGAACTCGAGCCTGTCCAGCACGGCATTGACCGACAGGTTGCGCGCTTCGTCCAGGAATCCTTCGACTTTCACTTCGCCGATCGGGACATCGCCGTAGCCCAGGTCGCTGAACCAGCCGGCCAGCCGGATGGTCGGCCGTTGCAGCGTACCCAGCAGAAAGGTATCCATTCTGGCCGAACCGCTGAGCCCGGCGACATCCAGTGGTAGAGGCAGGTTGCCTATGTCACTCACATCGACCCAACCGGTCAGCTGGATATCGCCGGCGGCGGTGAGCCGGCCTTCGGTGGTTGCCTGGAAAGACGCTTCCTGGAAGTCGACCCGAAGCTGGCCGCGGCGGTACGCGGCCGTCGCCGCGACTTCCCGCAAAGGCTGACCATTGATGCTCACCAGGGTGGAAGAAACGTCCAGATCGGCCCTGCGCGGCGGATCGTCGAACCCGCTTCCTTCCAGGTCGACGGCCAATCCCACCTTGCCCTCCAGCTCGTTCCCGCTGCCGTAGAGGACCGGCGGAAGCGCGGGAAGCGCGATTCCGGGAGACTCCACCTGCAAGCGGTATCCGATCGGTTCCCCGCTGAAGTCGAGCAGGCCGCGTCCCGATATCCATCCGGCTTCGTGCCTGCCCCGGAACCGGTTGACCGTGAGCACGTCCCGTCCATAGGCCATATCCACCGCGGCCAGATTGAACGCGCCGTACTCCGACCTCACCACCGGCGACGTGAACCGGGTCTCCACGGTCGGATCGGAAAGGCTGTTCCGCAGCGACCCGTTCATGCTGAAGACGCCGGACATGGTGTTCTCGAGACCCATGACGCGCAGTATGGCGCCGACCTGTCCGTTCGCGGCAAAATCCAGTGTGGCCGGATTCCCGCGCGTGGTGGAGATCTCGCCGGACGCGTGAAACGCCATCGGGGGGCCGTGGGCGTATTGCATCGTCAGGTCGTGAATCGTCAGGGCGTCCCCTTCGAAGAAAACGTCCGCCTGCATGTTCGATACGGCGTCTTCATAGCCTGCTATGTCGAAGGCCGCGTGCCCCGCGCTGATTTGCCCTTCCACCCTGAACGGCCGGAGTATGGAGCCGCGGAAACCGACTTCGCCGGCGCTCACCGCCGTGGAATCCGAGGGGTCGAAATACCGGAACCGGCCGTTGCTGATCTGCAGGTCGCGCAGATCGATCGGCAGGACGGCCCCTTCCCCTTCCGACGAACCGTCTCCGGTCCCTGCCGACGAAACGTCTCCAGCCTCTTCCGATGATCCGTCTCCAGCCCCTGCCGACGAAACTTCTCCAGCCTCTTCCGATGATCCGTCTCCGGCCGATGATCCGTCTCCGGCCTCTGCCGATGATCCGTCTCCGGCCTCTGCCGATGATCCGTCTCCGGCCCCTGCCGATGATCCGTCCCCTTCGCCGGCGCGCGACGGATCTTCCAGCAGCAGGTCCAGGGAATTCTTCCCGCTGCCCGCGGCGTCTTCGAAGTAGGCCATGCGGAATCCGTCGATACCGACGCTGTAGAGGGGCGCCTCTCCGGCCACGGCGTCCCAGGGGCTGAAGTCAATCAGGATTTCTTCCGCGCCCAGGACTTCCGCGCCGCTCTGGCTTTCCGCCAGGCGAAGGGATACGCCCCGCACCGCCACGTGCGTCCGCAAACCTATATCGATCCCCTCGATCGATACCTGTCCGTTGAGCCGGCCCTGGAGATTCCGCAACACGGCCTGGCGGACCAGGTCATTGCCCCAACCGGTACCCAGCACGATGAGGAGGGCAAGGCCCGCGGCCAGCATCAACGAGGCCGCCAGGACCAGCGCCACGATCAATTTATGTTGCCTGAGATCCATAGTGTCATTCCGGAAAAGGAAGACCGGAACCGTCCTTCACAACCCGTCCGTCATAGTCCGTCAGTCGTAGTCTGTCCGTCGTAATCCGTCAGTCATAATCCGTCCGTCGTAGTCTGTCCGTCGCAATCGGTCCGCCGTAGTCCGTCCGTCGCAATCCGTCAGTCGAACAGCTTATGGACGAAACGGGTTCTCAGCGCCCGCGCCGCCCATTCCATGTTCCGTTCGATATCCTGCGCCAGTTGCTCGCCCGGTCCGTCGTCCGCTCCGCCCGCTCCGCCCGGTCCACCCGGTCCACCCTGTCCGTCGTCCGGTCCGCCCGGTCCGCCCGCTCCGTTTCCCTCCTCGTAACCCAGGCGACGGGCGAGAAACAGGTATTCCCGGGACGACTCGTCCGGCAGGACCAGGTCCCTGGCGTTACCGCGCACCATGCGAAGGCCGTTGATCAGTCTGACCAGGAAACGGTACGCCCGGTCCAGCATGCCGCGCGCTTCGTCCGAAAGGTATCCGGCCCTGTTCAGGGCGTCCATGGCCTCCAGCGTGGTCGGCCCGCGCACGGAAGGGTCCCCGGCCCCGTGCAGGATCTGCAGATCCTGCACGAAATACTCTATGTCGATCAACCCGCCGTAACTGTATTTGACGTTGATGGCGCCTTTTTCGACCAGTTCGTCGTTCTGCCGCTCGCGAAGATGGGTCCACGACCTGCCGTCGACCGGGGTTTCGCTGTACACGAAGGCGTCCCGGGCCGCTTCGACGGCGGCGCCCAGGACCGGATCGCCGCCGATGGCGCGCAGTTTGATCAGGGCGTGGCGCTCATAGGGCAGCGCGCCGCCCTTTTCGTTGAAGTACGCGTTGAACTTCTCCAGGGACGAAGCCAGCGCGCCCTTGTCGCCATAGGGCCGCAACCTGAGGTCGATCTCGAACAGGCCCTCTCTCCGGGATTCGATCGTGCCGCAGATCATGCGCGCAAGACGCTCGTAGTACTCCGAATTCAACACGGACTGGGGGCCTTGCGTAGCGCCCTGTCCGGCGTAAACGAACATCAGCTCGATATCGGAGGCCCAGCCCAGTTCCCGGCCGCCGCACTTCCCCAGCGCGCAGATACTGAAGACGCAGGGCTCGCCGGAGGGCATCAGGGGGGCGCCGTACTGCCGGCGCTGTTCCCGGTCGCAGATATCGAAGGCCGCTTCCAGGACCACCTCGGCCAGCGTGGTGAGCTCGCGGGAGAAGGCCTGGACGTCTTCGTTCTTCTCCAGGATCTGGCGCATGCTGATCCGCAGCATCTCCTTGTCCTTGTACCTGTTCAGCAGCTCCTTGCGGCGGGCGAAGCTTTCCACCCTGGACAGCCGCGCGGCCAGTTCGCTCTCCATCTTCTCCCGCGACCGGACGATACCGACCACCCGGATGTCCTGCAGCACGGGGAACAGGTTCTTGTACTGCATCCTGAGGAAGTCTTTCCACAGGAAATCGCTGGTGCCGAAGAGTTTCGCCATCGCGCTGATCACTTCCTGCTTCTCCAGCTGGTCGAACATCTCCTCCATCGCCCGGCCGCGCGGTACGTTGGCCAGGACCTGGTCGATCAGGTGATTGAAGTGTTCCAGGGCCTGGGCGGGATTGGGCGCCCGGGTCAGCAGATGGGTGAACTGCTTGATGAGGGTGATCACGAACCGCAGTTCATGGAGTTTCCGCGGGTCGGTGATCTTCGCTCCCCGCCGGTCGGTCACCTCGAGCGTGTCCTGCACCCGGTCCCCGGCGGCCGCGATGTCGATCCGCCGTATGTTTATGTCGCGCAGCGCCAGGGCGGTCGAGAGGGCGTACAGGAACGCCGGCGTGTCCCGGCCGGTGATCGCGAGCCGGGTCGCTTCGGAACCGGCGTCGTTGTCGATCTCCACGTGTACCGGGAACACGGAGGAGTGATCCGCGTCCCGCTCGTGTCGGAGGTAGTCCACGACGCGCTCGTTGATCCTTCGCTGCATCGCCCCGGCGCTGCCGGTCCGCAGGCCGCCCATGGCGTCCTTGATTTCCCGCGTTACGGCGGGCCAGTCCGGGGGCGCCTCCGGCGGCGCGTGCACGCGGAACACGTCCACGATCTTCCGCTGCAGTCTCAGCGACGCCGAGGTGATGCCGGGCGGCGCGGCCGGTGCGCCCGAACGGACGCGGCGGCGCCGGTGCGGCCGGAGGGAACGTTTGCGCGGACCATTTGCCGGTTCGGCGTCGATGTAGGTGAACACGTCCCCGCGGCGTATGCTCAACCCGCTGGTCGCCAGGAGTCCCGACAGGATGGACATCACCGACAGGTTGTCGAAGGAGACGACGGTGAGACGCCACGTCGACTCGCCCAGGGGTTCCACCTCGATCTCCGCGGCGTTCTCCGGCCCCAGCCGGCTGATCATCGCGATGTGGCGCCGGACCACTTCGGGCTCGTAACGCTCGAAATAGGCCGGCTCCATCCTGCCGAGGTGATCCCGGACCAGGATCTCCGGCAGGTCGTCGCCCTTGAGCTGTTCCGAAAGTTCCGCGAAAGGTGTCGTATTCGTCATGGCGCGTTACCCGTACGGTTGCCGGACATAAGACTCCTAAATTACATAATATACTCAACTCATTTTTTGCACAACTACAGAACGCGCGCCCGCGCGGCGCACGAGCGGGCACGAGCGGGCAAAGGGAGCGCAGGCAGCGCGCGTACGAGTGCGAGCGCGCCCGCCAAAAAAAGCGATATCGCCCGGACTTTTTTTCTTGACAGCCCTACGAAACGTTTTATAATTCGAATGCATATTTGAATAGCCAAACATTTTATTGCGCCGGCAACACGATGGTTGCCATAACGAATCGAACAGGCTTATGGATGTCTGGAGAGAGTTCGAGCACAATGAGATCACGCACAGCGGCGCGCACTACCTGATGACGGTCCAGCAGCTGATCGAAGACCAGGGATACGCCCGCGTATCGGACGTAGCCCGGGAGATGCACATCACGCCCGGCAGCGCGTCGATCATGATCAAGTCGCTCCGGGAGAAGGGGTACCTCGAGGAGGACCGGAACCGGTTTCTCAGGCTGTCCGTCGAAGGGAACCGGCTGGCGCAGTCCGTATGGTCGCACCGGCAGATCCTCATCGCCTTTCTCAAGGGCGTCCTGCATATCGACGCGGAACAGGCGGAAATCGACGCGTGCAAGATCGAGCACCTGATCAGCACGAAGACGGGGGAACGGCTCCTGCTCTTCCTGCAGTTCCTCCTGTCGGAAGATCCCCACGGCAAGGCGTTCCTCAAGTCCTACTGGGACGCCAACGTGCTGTCGATCTGCGATTTCGAGTCCTGCGCGGTATGCGAGGAAGTGGGGGAATGTCTGGTGATCCGATCGGAGTCCGCGTGAGGGAAGACGAAACGTTCATCGGTCCGGCGGCGGAATCTCCACCGCCAGGCAACGAAAAAGGGACTATCGCGACATGGCCCGGCAAGCCCGGCGATAGTCCCTGGGCAGGACAGAGATCACTGTCCCTGAGGGGCGGTACGGACGTACGCGACCCTCTTGTTCTTTAATATACAGTCGATGCTGAATGGGGTCAATTGCGATTATGGATCGATTTCACCGAAAGGAGATCCCGCCTATCCGAAAAACACCTTTCAGTTCCTCGGCAAGTACCGGTATCGGACCAACTGACGCGAGATAACTCATGCACTCCGACCTTTTTACCAGCACGCAAGCGCAGACGATCCGCCTGGATGAACTGAAACCGGGCGAGAAAGGAACGATTCGCCAGATCAAGGGAACGGCGGGGGAAGAAGTGCACCTGATGGAACTGGGGCTGCTTCCCGGCACGACCGTCGAATTGATCAAACGCGCGCCCATGGGCGACCCGATCGAGATCCGCGTAAGGCGCTATCACCTGTCCATTCGATGCGCGGAGGCCCGTTCGGTCATGGTGGAGAGAATCTGAACTGAAGGGTAACAAAAAAAGGACTATCGGTTCGGCTGGCCAGCTCTCCCCGATAGTCCTGGACCAGGGGGATACGTACACTTGGCGAGTACAATCCGGTCCCGGCCTATTATTGAATATACGCCCCCTGGATACTGGTGTCAATTCCATCGGTTTACAGTGGGGCTTTAATGATACGAAAAACCATCTTCTGGATCCATCTCTCGTCGGGCGTGGTCGCCGGCATCGTCATCCTGATCATGTCGGTGACCGGCGTGCTGCTCACCTTTCAAAGCCAGATCGTCGACTACGCCAACCGGGCCTACGCCACGGTCCATCCTCCCGAACCCGGCGCCGCGCGCATGGATCTCGACGCGGTGCTCGCGGCGGTCCGGAGCGCCGAGCCCGAAGGGGAGCCGACCTCCGTCACCATACGTCCCGATCCGTCCGAGGCGTACGTCGTCCGGTTCGGCCGCGCCAGGACCGTCTTCGTCGATCCATACAACGGGGACGTGCGGGGCGAAGGGAATATCGCCGTCCGCGACTTCCTCCGGGAGATCATGTACTGGCACCGCTGGTTCGCCGCGGAAGGCGAAAGCAGGGCGGTCGGCCGCGCGGTCACGGGCGCGAGCAACCTGGCGTTCTGCCTGCTGACCATCACGGGAATGTACATCTGGTGGCCCCGCAGGTGGACCCTGTCGGCCTTAAAAGCGGTCTTCGTGCCGAACTTCAGGATCAAGGGGAAGACCCGGGATTTCAACTGGCACAATTCCTTCGGCATCTGGTGCCTTCCCGCCCTTTTCCTGATCTCGCTGAGCGGCGTGGTCATTTCCTATCGCTGGGCCGGAGACCTGGTCTACACGCTTACGGGCACGGAACCGCCTCAACGGGCGGCGCCGGCCGCGTCGGAACCGGCAACGCCCGGCGAAGAGTCCGCGCCGTTGCCGGCCGCGCCCTCCGAGTCCTTTCTGGACGCGGCGCGCAGGCAGGTGCCGGAATGGGCGTACATCACGCTGAACCTGCCGAAGGAAGGCGCGGAGACCACCACGCTGACCGTTTCCGAAATGGACAACCGCATTCCCCTTACCCGTTCGACCCTCACCGTATCCACGCGCGACGCGGGGGTAGTCGAATGGGTCCCCTTTACCAGCCTGAACATGGGACGACAGTTGCGCACCTGGCTGCGCTGGATACACACGGGCGAAGCGGCCGGTTGGTTCGGCCAGCTCATCGCCGGCGTGGCGTCAGCCGGCGCCGTGGTCCTGGTCTGGACCGGACTCTCGCTGGCGTGGCGGCGGTTCCGAAGGTTCAACAAGGCACGGCGAAACCCGGCAATGGCAACGAAGGATGTACCGGATATACCAGGAGATCTCAATGAAGAGCCACACTTTGCTCGCACAGGATGAAGAGAACCAGACCCGGGTGTATACGTGCCATGCCGGGCACATTCACGTGATCTACCGGCGGACCAACATCGCCGTGTCGACGGGCGAGTTCCGCGAGCTGCTGGACTGCGTGGCACAGACCTACGAATACATCGAGCAGCAGAGTCCGGAGCGCATGGAATCGAAACACATCGACGTGACGTTCGACGACACGGTCATTAAAATGCCCGTGCCCGGCTTCAGGACGTTCGTGCACGTGCTGAGGCGGGCCATGACCAGTTTCCAGAGACTATCGGTCGCACACAACCAGCCCTCCGAAGCGGAATACATAGCCAGCGGCAAGCTCATTCCCTTTACGCCCTGCAGGTACAACCACCTGAATTAGCGGGACTGCCCGCCCGCTTTTTGTTCCCTTTTTGCATATTCCGCTTTATATTGTTCCGATCCGGACTTTACGGGTCTCCAGGCCCGGTCGCGACACCGTTCCACTCCGATCCAGACCATGGACATGACCGAAACTACCGATACATTCGCGGCGCGTGAATCCGTGTACGACGTGCTCCTCGTCGGCAATCCGAACACCGGCAAGACTTCCGTTTTCAATTCGCTGACCGGACTCCGCCAGAAGACGGGCAACTATCCCGGCGTGACCGTGGAGAAGAAGACGGGCATCGTGACGGGTCCGGACGGCGGGACGCTGCGTCTGCACGACATGCCGGGGATGTACAGCCTTACCCCGAAATCCCTCGACGATTCCATCGCCCGGGAGGTGCTGATCGGGGAAGCGGACGAGGACCTGGACATCCGGCTCATCGTGGTCGTGGCGGACGCCTCGAATCTCAACCGCAACCTCTACCTGGTCACCCAGCTCATCGATCTCGGCATCCCGGTCGCCGTGGCCATGAACATGATGGACAACGCCGTCAGCAGCGGCGTCCACATCGACCTGGACGCGCTCTCCGACCGGCTCAAGGTCCCGATCGTACCCGTAGTCGCTTCCCGTCAGCGGGGAATAGACGAATTGCGGCGGATGATGTTCGACCAGGTGAGCCGCGATACCCGGACGGCCGGCTCGACGGATGAAGGCGCAGCCGGTTCGACCGGAGAAGCCGGGGCGGAGACGGACGGGGCGGAGGCCGGAACGGCGCCCACCGGATCGACGGATGAAGCCGCGCCCGGGCCAGACGGACCGGTCCCGGGTCCGCCCGCCGTTTCCTTTGCCGAGCGGTTTCCGCGGAGGCGGCTGCTGGGCGGCCTGCTCGACGAGGCGCTCTCCCCCGCGGCGGCCTGGTTCGGGGAACATACGAACCTGAACGAGGTCGCGCAGACTTCGGAAGCGCTGCGCGTGACTTCGAGCGACCATGCGCTGCGGACCTGGATGGAAGGCCGACAGGACGCCTCCTGCAAGGAAGACCTGAAACGCATCGTGGAGCAGACGCGGGGCAGGCTGGACGAGATGCAGGTTCCGTGGCGGATGCTGGAGACCATCCTGCGGTACGACCAGATCGACGAACTCTATTCGAAGGTCGTGCGGGAGGAGCGAAGCGCGCGGGACAGCCTGAGCGTCCGGCTGGACCGGGTGTTCACCCACCGCGCCGCCGGCCCCGCCATCGTCCTCATCGTGTTCGCGCTGGTCTTCCAGTCCATTTTCTCCTGGGCCGAAGCGCCCATGACGCTCATCGAGGACGGGATCGGCGCCCTGGGCGCCTTCGTCTACCAGCTCCTCCCGGAAGGCCTGGTGCGCAACCTGCTCGTGGACGGCGTCATCGCCGGCGTGGGCGCCGTGCTGGTCTTTCTCCCCCAGATCCTCTTTCTCTTCTTCTTCCTGGCCCTGCTCGAAGACACGGGATACATGGCCCGCGTCGCCTTTATCATGGACCGTTTCATGAAGAGCATGGGACTGTCCGGCCATTCGGTCATGCCGCTGCTTTCGTCCTTCGCCTGCGCCATACCGGGCATCATGGCGACCCGGACGATCTCGAACTGGAAGGACCGCCTCATCACGATCATGATCGCGCCGCTGATGAGCTGCAGCGCCCGCCTGCCCGTGTATATCCTGCTGATCGGCGCGTTCTTCCCGACCATGACCATCTTCGGCGTGTTCACACTGCAGGGGCTCATGCTGTTCTCCATGTACATATTCGGGATCGTCGTCGCCATCGCCGCCGCGCTGGTGTTCAAGCGGCTGTTCATGAAGGATGCCGTTCCCACGAGTTTCGTCATGGAACTGCCGCCGTACAGGCTGCCCTCGCTGAAGTGGGTCCTCCTGCAGATGGTCGAACGGGCGAAGGTCTTCGTGACGGAGGCGGGCCAGATCATCCTCGCCATATCGGTCGTCCTCTGGTTCCTCGCCTCGTACCCGCAACCCGGCGACTATGAATCCCTGTCGTCCAGGTCGCGCATACAGCAGAGCTATGCCGGCCAGCTCGGCCAGCTGATCGAACCGGCCATCGAGCCCCTCGGGTTCGACTGGAAGGTGGGCATCGGGCTGATCACTTCCTTCGTCGCCCGGGAAGTGCTGGTCAGCACCATGGCCACGATCTACAACGTGGAGGAGGCCGACGAGACCTCGGTCGATCTGAGATCCGCCCTGCAGAACGAGGTGGACCCGGAAACGGGCGAGCGGGTATACACGCCGCTGGTCGCCGTCGCCCTCATGGTGTTCTTCGCCCTGGCCTGTCAGTGCATGGCGACGGTCGCCATCGTGAAGCGGGAGACCAACGGCTGGAAATGGCCCATCATCATGGTCCTGTACATGACGGCCCTGGCCTACGTGGGGTCCTTCGTCGTCTACCAGGGGGGACGGATCCTGGGATTCGGATAACCGCCTTCGGACCATTTGGCATTTTGCCCTGACGTCATTATCTTGTCATCATGGATCTTCAGACCCTGATCGTTACCATAACCGTCGGACTCGCGGCGGCCTTTGTCCTACGCACCTTCACGCGGCAGTTCACGTCCCGGGCCGGGAAGGGATGCTCGAGCTGCGGCCACGGCGGCGCGGGCGGCAGGGCGGGCGCGGCGCGGGACGGCGATCTGATCCAGGTGGAAGAGTCGGTCCGCGAGTAGCGCCACCGGGGCGCGGCGCGGGACGGCGATCTGATCCAGGTGGAAGAGTCGGTCCGCGAGTAACGCCGACAGACCAGAGACCCCATGTCCGTACTCGACACAATCCGGAACAGAAGGTCCATATACGAGTTCACGTCCGAGCCCGTTCCCCGCGAGGTGATCGCCCGGGTGCTCGAAACGGCCGTGTGGGCGCCGAACCACAAGCTGACGGAACCCTGGCGCTTCCTGGTCGTCACCGGGAAGACCAAGGAGGCCCTGGCGGACATCTACTGCAGGATCCAGCGGGAAAAAACGAAGTCGGACGACGCCGCCATCCTCCGGAAGGCCACCGACAAGGGATTCGACAAGATCATGTCGAAGCCCGTCGTCATCGGCGTGGTCTGCAAGAAAGACGCGGACGACTTCCGCGCGCGGGAGGATTACGCCGCCACCTGCTGCGCCATCCACAACATCGCGCTGGCCGCCTGGGAGGAGGGCATCGGCATGCAGTGGAGCACGGGCGGGCTGATACGGGACCCCGCTACGCTGGAGCTGCTGAGGATCGATGCGCGCGAGGAAGAAATCGTGGGGTTCCTCTATACCGGCTATCCCGCGCAGGTCCCCGCCCAGAAGAGAGTGCCCGCCGCCGAACGGACCGAATGGTTCGCCTGAAGCGCTGGTAGCGACGGTAGCGACGGAAGCGACGGAAGCACCGGTAGCGCCTGAAGCGCCACGCCCTTCTTTCGTCCATCAACCCCTGATTCAGCCTGGAGACGCCATGTCTGTTGTTTCCGAAGAACGATTCGCCACGGGATTCCTCTGGGACGATTACATGGGGAACAGCGAGAAGAACCTCGAACGGTTCCATGACAATTACGAGCGGTTCACCCTGGACCCGGAGGACGACGGGTTCTTCGCCGGCGTCGCCGGGCCCCTGAAGGTGCTCATCCTCGCCGAGGACTGGTGCGGCGACGTGGTGCAGAGCCTGCCGCCCATCGTCCGCATGCTCGAGCGGAGCCCCTCCGTCGCGTACCGGATATTCCGCAGGGACGAGAACCTCGATATCATGGACCGGTATCTCACGGACGGATCGAAGGCCATTCCCTACCTTGTGTTCATGGACGACGGACTAAACGAGCTGGCCCGCTGGGGACCGCGCCCCGATGACTGCCAGGCGATCATGCGGGACAACAAGGGCAGGATCCCCATGGACGAGATCTACCCCCGCATCCGCGCCTGGTACCGGGAGCACGGTAACGGCCCCCTCGTGGCGGAAATCCGGGACGTACTCGAACGGATCGCGTAATCCTTCCATGGCCGCCACCGTAACGGAAATCAAGCACAACCCCGGCAAGCCCGACCAGTCCTTCCAGTGCGCCCTGCTCCACCACGGCGGCAGCCGCATGGTCATCTCCTACCGGTCCGGCCGGGCCTATCGCCAGGGGGACGTCCGGCTGCCCGCGGGCACGCTGACCCTGGCGTACTACGAGGAAGGGCTTCCCTACGTACTCTGGAAGATGATCGGACCGGACGGCAACCTCGCCGGGCATTACGTGCACCTCTGCGACCGGGTCCGGATCGGGGCGGACCGCGTGGAATACGACGACCAGCTGCTGGACCTGTGGTTCTTCCCGGACGGCGATTGCCGCGTGCTGGACGAGGATGAGCTCCGGCAGGCCTGCGACGCCGGCCTGATCGACCGGGGGACGGCAGACCGCGTAAGGGCGACCGCCGCGGACGTGAGGCGGCGCTTCCAGGAAATCGCGGCGGACTTCGACGCGTTGCTCGCCGGCCTCGGCCTCAGGAATCCGCTTGACACGAGCCGTCATTTTCCTTAGATTTCATATACCGGAAACGTGGCGAATGGCTTTGCCTGTCAGGCGCAAGGGGGCAGGCGGGCGAATCGCACCGTACATGCATCGACCTGCCAATCTATGCCATCATTGAAGAACATGGTCACGCACCGCTTATCGGCCAAGGGCATCGATCCCCTCGCGCTCTATGGCCAGTACGACTCCAGGCTGCGCGCCATAGAAAGCGAATTCGACGCGAAAATCACCGCCCGGGGCGAGGAAGTCGTCATCACGGGCAAGGCGGAAGAGGTAAGGCAGATCACCAGCGTGCTGCGCGAGATGATAAAGTCCGTCCAGCAGGGCCGGACCCGGGAAGTGGACGACATCATCCGCGCCACGCGGACCGGGAGGAAAACCGGCGAAGACCAGGGGCCGGCGTCCGGGGAGTCCATCGAAGTGCTCTCCCGGCGGGAGCGGATCCGGGCGCGCAGTCCCAATCAGCAGCGGTACGTGGACCAGGTCCGGAAGTGCGATATCGTATTCTCCATCGGTCCCGCGGGCACGGGGAAGACCTACCTGGCCGTCGCGATGGCCATCTCGGCCCTCCGCAGGGGAGAAGTCGACCGGATCGTGCTGGCGCGGCCGGCCGTGGAAGCGGGAGAGAGCCTCGGGTTCCTTCCCGGCGACCCCCGTGAGAAGGTGGACCCGTACCTGAAGCCGCTCTACGACGCGCTGCACGACATGATCCCGAACCACAAGGCCGGGCGCCTGATCGAAGACGGGACCATCGAGATCATCGCCATGGCCTATATGCGCGGCCGTACGCTGAACAGCGCCTTCGTCATACTCGACGAGGCCCAGAACACGACGACGGCCCAGATGAAAATGTTCCTGACCCGCCTGGGCGCGAACTCCAAGGCGATCATCACGGGCGATATCACCCAGATCGATCTGCCCGAGGACAAGGTTTCCGGACTGGTGCACGTGCAGGAGGTGCTCGCGGACATCCGGGGGATCTCATTCGTCTACCTGACGGAGACGGACGTGGTCAGGCACCGCCTCGTTCAGGACATCATCAAGGCCTACGAGCGCAATGAAAACCCGTAATTCCACCCGCGGCGACGCCCGTAATTCCACCCGCGGCGACGTTTGAATATCGATATCGAGACCGTCCTGCCCGCGCCGGACATTCGGCGCGAGGCGCTTTGGAGTGCAGTCAGCCGGGTACTCCGGGGCGAAGGCCGGGACCATGCGGCCGTGACCGTCGTACTGGTCGACGACCCCTATATCCGGCAATTGAATCACAAGTACCGCCATCTGGATCGCGCAACGGACGTGCTGTCGTTCAACATGGACGACGGCCCCGGGTCTGACGGGAAAACGCTCGGCGAAGTGTACGTTTCCGTCGACCGGGCCCGGGACCAGGCCGCCCGTTACCATGTGTCCCTGGACGACGAGCTGCAGCGGCTCGTGGTCCATGGGTGCCTGCACCTGCTGGGATATGACCACCAAAACGCTTCCGAACGCAAAGTGATGCGGGAGAAGGAGCGGGTCTATTCGGCGGACGCGGCCGCCCGCGGGATTCCGGAGGGTCAAGTGGGAGAAAAATGTAGTGGATGACGACATTCCCCTATTGGTCGAATGGCTTGTCCTCACCGGATGCACCCTCTACGCCATGCTCCTGACCGGAGCGGAATCCGCGTTTTCCAGCCTGCCCAAAAACACGCTCCAGGAACTCAAGGCCGCCCACGAGGGCGGACAGTCAAACCGCGTTACCCGGTGGCTGGACAACCAGGAACGCCTGTTCACCACCCTGCTGATCGGGAAGATCATCACCACGGCCGGCGTCGTGGTCTCGGTGGTGGCCCTGTTCCTGACCCCGCCGCTCACCGACTCCTTCGGCTCGACCCTTACCCTGACCTTCTCGGGACTGTTCGCCATCGGGCTGCTGCTGGTGCTCATCGAATGGCTGCCGAGACTGTTGGTGTCGCGCTTCTCCGACGTAACCGTCCGCGTCTCCGCCGTACTCGTGCTCGTCAGCTACTGGCTGTTCTGGCCGCTGATCACGCCGCTGCTGCTGCTCAACCGGCGCATGGCGCGCGGGGGGCTCTTCAGCAGCGGACGCAATCCCTACTGGCTCGACGACGAGTTGCACCGGGTGCTCGAACTGGAAGAGACCCATGAATTGAAGCCCGACGACAAGGAGATGATCAGCAGCATCATCGAACTGCACGACACCAGCGTGCGCGAGGTGATGGTCCCGAGAGTGGACATGATATGCGCCGAACGGTCCAGGCCCATACCGGAGCTGCTGGAGCTCATCCGCGAGATGGGACACTCCCGGATCCCGATCTACGGCGATTCCGTCGACGACATCGTGGGCGTCGTCTACGCCAAGGACCTGCTCCAGTTGAGCGAGGACCCGGACGGAGAGAAGGACCTGGACGCGCTGCTGCGCCCGCCCTATGTCGTGCCGGAGACCAAGAAAGCCGCCGAGCTGCTGAAGGAGTTCCAGCAGGAGAAGATCCACCTGGCCATCGTCGTGGATGAACACGGGACGACCGCGGGCCTGGTGACCATGGAGGACCTGCTCGAGGAGATCGTCGGCGAGATCCAGGACGAATACGACGACGAGGATCCCATGTACGAGGCGATGCCCGACGGCTCCTACATCGTCCACGCCCGGCTCAATATCGATACGCTAAACGACATCCTGGACCTCGATATCACGCCGGACGGGTTCGAGACCGTCGGCGGCCTGATCTTCAATGAACTCGGCCGGGTGCCCGAACCCGGAGAGGAAGTGCCGTTCCGGAATGCCCGGATCGTCGTGCGCGAAGTCGAGGGCCAGCGTATCATCAAGGCGGAGGTGAACCGGCTGCAACCCCGGTCCCGGGAAGAGGGCGGCAACGGCGCGATGGAGGACCGCGTGGCCTAGCGGAGGCCGGCATTCAGGATGCGCGTGCGTCCGCGTGTCCGGTCAGGCTCGAACTTTCATGCGGCAGTGACCCGGCCGCCGCCGGACTGCCGGTCCGTCGAAGATCGCGCACCTTCCCTCATCCATTTCCACCCCGGAGCCCCCGGATGCCCTCGGACCGCCTGGACCGCCCCGACCGACTGGACCCCACGGACCGCCTGGACCGCCCCGACCGCCCGAATATCGTCCTCATCATGACGGACCAGCAGCGGGTAGATACGATCCGCGGCTGGGATTTTCCCCACATGACCACCCCGGCCCACGACCGGCTCGTCCGGGACGGGGTTTCCTTCCGGCAGGCCTATTGCCCGGGCGCCACCTGCGTGGCCTCGCGGGCCGCCGTCTTCACCGGCATGTACCCGCACAACACGGGCGTCTACAGCTTCCAGCCCTGGGGCCGCCACCGAAACTGGGTGCAGGACCTCGCGGATAACGGGTACTGGTGCGCCAGCATCGGCAAGATGCATTTCATCCCGAGGGACATACCCGGCGGTTTCCACGAGCGGGTCGTCGTCGAGAACCCGACGAACATGAACCTGGCCGGCGGCGGAGCGGACGACGACTGGGGCCGCTACATGACCTTCCACGGCGTGGAACGGCCCAACGACCGGCACCTGACCGACCCCGACTGGTGGACCAAGCTGCAGGGCGTGGCCTGGCACGAGGAGGAGCGGTTCCACAGCGACGTCTTCATCGGCGACTCGGCGCTCAACTGGATCCGCAGCCACCGCGGCGAAAAGCCCTTCTTCCTCGAAATCGGATTCACCGGTCCCCACGAACCCTGGGACCCCCTGCCGCGCCACCTGAGCCTCTACGACGGCGTCGAGATTCCCCGGCCGGTTACCCGGGAGAACGAGCTGGCGGAGAAGCCGCCCCAGCACGAAGCGCTGAAGAAGATGTTCTCCACGGCCGGGCACGAGTCCGGTATAAACATGTACCTGGCCGACGACGAGCGGATCGACCATATGCGCCGGCACTATTACGCGAAAGTGACCACGGTGGACGAGAAGATGGGGGAGATCCTGGACGCCCTGGAGGAAAGGGGCTGCCTGGACAACACCCTGGTCGTCTTCTGCTCGGACCACGGCGAGAACCTGGGCGACCACGCCTTGGCCTACAAATGGCTCATGTACGATACCGTCACCCACGTCCCGCTCATCATCCGCTACCCGGACCGCCGGCGCCGGGGCGACCACGTAAGCGACCTGGTCTCCCTCATGGACCTGGGGCCCACCATACTCGAAGCGGCCGGCGTGCCGGTCCCCACCTACCTGGAAGGCCGCTCCCTCATGCCCTACGCGGACCCCGGCGCCGCCGTCACCCCGCGGGACTATGTCTTCTGCGAGGACAACTACCAGATCATGATGCGCGGCAGGACCCACAAGATGGTCTACTACATCGGCCAGGCCGAGGGCGAGCTGTACGACCTGGAAGCCGACCCGGGGGAACTGTGGAACCGGTGGGACGACGGTGCGTATGGGGGGATCAAGGCGAAGATGAAGGAAGACCTGCTGGAGTGGCTGGCGGCCAGCAACTACTGGCACGCCGGGTACAAGCGGGACCGCTCCTCACAATACTCCGTGCGCTGGCCCACCGGGGACAACGTCAACCTGCAGGGCCCGGCCGCGGAGGACGCGGAGAAGCCGGGGTTGTAGGCGGGCGGGACGGCCGCGTCAAGGACTCCTCGTGACGAACCGCGGCCGTTTGCGGACCGTGAACCGTGAACGGACCGGCGCGAGGTAAGGACGGAAGCTTACATCACCTCACCGAGCCGGTGCAGGGGCGTCACCGAAACCCGCTCGTCGATATCGTACGGCTTGCGACCGGGATAGACGACGTACAGATGATCCAGTTCCAGGTCACGGATCGCAGTTCGCATGGAACGCGTCATTCGGGGCGCGTCCTGGCGCTTGCACTCCACGCCGATCCTGCGGCCATCCCTGAACAGGAGAAGGTCCAGTTCCGCGCCGTTGTGGGTCGCCCAGAAAAAGGCTTCGTCCGGCGAGACCACGTTGAGTATCTCTTCCACCACGAACCCTTCCCAGGAAGCCCCGGACTTCGGGTGGGACAGCAGGTCCTTTTCCGATCGAATCCCGAGGAGCGCATGAAGCAGGCCGGTATCCCGGATGTAGATCTTCGGGGACCTCACCTGTCTCTTCTTGAGATTGGCAAACCAGGGCGATAGCCGCCGTACCATGAACAGTCCTTCGAGCACATCCAGATAGCGGCGTGTCGTGGCTTCCGAGACACCGAGCGACCGGGCGGTTTCGGCCGCGTTCCAGATCTGGCCGTGATAATGCGCCAGCATGGTCCAGAACCGCAGCAGCGTCGTTGCGGGCAGACGAAAGCCGAGTTGCGGAACGTCCCGTTCGACAACCGTCTGAACGAACTCCCTGCGCCAGACGGTACTGTCCTCCATGGACGAAGCGAGGTACGATCTCGGAGAACCGCCACGTAACCAGAGCTTTCGATGCTGAGCGTCGCCGACCTCGGAAAGGCTGAAGCCGCGCATCGGGACGCGTTCGATCCTGCCGGCCAGCGATTCCGAAGTCTGCCGCAATAATTCGGACGTGGCGCTTCCCAGGATGAGCACACGGGCGGGAAGCGTCGGCCGGTCTGCCAGTACGCGCAGGACCGGGAAGAGATCGGGGCGGCGTTGCACCTCGTCGATGACGACCAGCCCCTCAAGGGAACCAAGGGCGGTCATGGGTTCGTCCAGGCGGGCAAGGTCGGCCGGGTCTTCGAGGTCGAAGTAATTCGGGTCGTCTTCAGCAACGAACTGACGCGCCAGCGTAGTCTTTCCGCATTGCCGCGGGCCGACGAGCAGGACGACGGGGTTTCGTGAAAGTGCCGTTTCAACGGCCTCTATGACGGCGGGACGGGGAAGCATACAGGTAATATACCATGAAAATCGGTCATGGCAAGATGGATTTTCATGGTATATGCAGGCCGCGAACAAGAAAATCACCGAGCCGTACGGCACAATGGGCCTGCGTCATACCCCTCAACTCAACCCCGGACCACCACGAAATCCGCCGTCTTCGTATCCTTCTGCCCGGTATGGAGGTCCGTGACGGTCAGCGTAAGGGTATAGGTGCCGGGTTCCAGGTCCTCCGTCCCGATCGAAGTGTATTTGAAGTCGTCCGCCGACGTGCCGCCGTCCTCGAAGACCACGTAGGCGGATCGATCGTCGGAACGCTGGCTGGCCATGCGCCCCAGGGCGGTAAGGAACCTGAGGACGATATTGCGCCTGGGTTCCCTGGCGGCGATCTCCAGTTCCGTACGAAAACTGGTCTGGCCTTCGGCGTTTAAGCCCAGGTTGTAGATCTCGTAGTAGATGAACACCGGAGTCGCATGGGAATAGAGCCGCGCGGGGTGAGGGGTGATGAACAGGCCGTTGCGCACGAGCAGGCCCGTCGCATCGGTGGGCACGATGGACGCGGCGAGCTTGATATCGCTCAGCAGCATACGGTCCGCGCTGTAGTCCGAGATATGAAGCGGCGACGTGAAAATGCCGAACTTCCGCGAGAGCGAATCCCGCATCGCAATCGCGGACCGGTACTCCCCGGGCGGCGCGCTGAACCGGAACGCGCCCGTACTGAGTTGCAGGTTGTCCTGCTCCGTCACGGGGCGGCGCAAAGGTCCCATCTTGAACGGCGTGCCCTGAATGAAGTGCAAGTCCCTGTCCCGCAAGGCGATCCGGCCGGACAGCCAGGTCCTTTCGCCGAGGCCGTCTTCCACGTTGCCGAACTGGGCCGAAGGGATGCTGTAGGCCACTTCCACGTCGGCCCGGTCGCCGGCGCCCTTGAAGGAAGCCAGCTGGTATACGAAGGTGAGCGACTCGCCGCCGTAATCGTGCCGGTGAAACTCGGGTACTTTCCGGATGAGTTCTTCAGCCTGCTTTCGCGGCGTATTCAGGAAGTTGTACGCGAGCCGGTTCGTCTCTCCGAAATTGGTCGCCAGGTCGGGCAGATCGATCACCTGGAGCGGGTAATCGAACACTTTCGAATTTCGCTGGTCCGTGAAGAAGATCTCCAGGTTGAAGGGGACGTATACCCAGCTCTCCGTAGGGAATGCGACCGACTTGGTAACGCGCCCGGCCCGTGTGCTGAATTCGCCGAAGTCCTGGATCGGCGCCCCGGTGCTGACTTCCATATTGAACCGCTGCCGGCTTAGGTCGCGGATCATGTCCACGTCACGGATCCCCGTCGGGAAAACGGCGTTGACCACGTCCTCCCCGGATTTCAGGATGAATTGCTGGCGGTCGTCCGGATGACCGAACCGGACATAGATCTCGCCGCGGCGGTCCCAGGGGTCCTCGCCACTTGAAAAATGCAACCTGGAATAGATCACTCTCCGGAAATGTTCCACCAGGCGTTCGTTGGTCGGCGTGGTGGGATCGGGATCGCGGGCCGCCCAGTATGCGTTCCACAACGCCGTCTTTTCCCGTTCCGGCGCTTCCCGAAAGGCTTCGGCCTCCTCCGGGGAAGCCACAATGGAGAGGTCCCTGTACAGGGTGACTTCATCGGGGTCGATTTCCGACAGGACCGCGACGAACCGCCCCATGGCCCGGTACGCGCGCTCGTGCTGGTCCAGCGAATGGTAGTGGTAGGCTTCGAGCAGTCCCGTCAGCCCCTGGACCAGGGGATTGACGGCCGGGGCCTGCGCCGCGGCGACCTGCTGCAGCAGCGCGTATCCCTTCACGTAATCCCGTAACTCTACGGCGCAGATGGCCAGGCGTTTGACCGCTTCGTCATGGCCTGGATTCACGGACGCCTGCTTTACATACCAGTCTATCGCTGTCGCCGGCTCGTCCCTGATCTCTTCGATGGCGTACCCCAGTTGAAAGAAGGCATCGGGATGCGCCGGGTTCAACTCGATGGCCCGCCGGTAGGACGCGTCCTGGATACCGTACTCCCTCTCGGCCGTCCCGGGCCGGAAGAACGCCAGCCTGATCTTTCCATAGGTGAGCCCGCGGTAGTAGTATACATCCGCGTTGTCCGGCGCCAGTTTCCCTGCCTCGTCCAGGACCTTCCGCGCGTCTTTCTTCCGGTCTTTGAGTATGTAGACCCGCGCCAGTTGTATGAGGGCTTCCGGGGAAGCGCTGTCGATCTTCAGCGCCTCCTCTACGGCGCGCTCGGCCTCGTCATACCTTTCCTGCCGGTCCAGCGCGCGGCTCAGCCACAGCCGGGCGGCAGCCGATCCGGATTGCCGCTCGAGCAGAATTCTCAGCGTGGACTCCGCCTCGCGGTACTCGCCTTCGCCGTACTGCGCCCTGGCCCGGTCCAGGAGGGATTCCGCGTCCTGGGCGGCGGCGTGCGGGAGCCAGGTGACGTGCAGCAGCAGGGCAAGCAGCGCGGGGAGTATGGTCGAGCAGGGCATGGTGCGCCGTCCTTCATCGCGAGGGTGAAGGCGGGATGCTATTCCGGGTCCGCCTTGAACTCCGCTATCCGGTCATTGGTCACGACGAAGACCCTCGTCCGCGTGGCGGTCTGCCCGGTATTCAGGTCCGTGACGCGGACCGTCATTTCGTAGGCGCCGGTGGGCGTGGCGCCCGTATCGATGGATGTGTAACTGTACTCGTCCGGCCGGGTTCCTTCGTTCTCGAACACCATGAGCACGGACTGTTCGTTGTCGGTACGCCGCACCAGCCGGTCGATGCCCTTCAGGATGCGCCAGAAGAGGTTCTGCGGCCGGTCCTTGTTCCTGACTTCCAGTTCCACCCGGTAGGACGTTCGACCGGATTCCGCCAGGGCAAGGTTGTATATCTCGTAGTAGAAGTGAACGGGATCGGTGCGCTGGTACAGGCGCGCCGGATTCGGTACGATCTCCAGCCCGTTTCGTATGAAGGCGCCGTGGGTCGAATCGACCGGCGCGATGGATACCGCCAGCTTGATATCGCTCAACATCAGCCCGTCGCCGGCATAGTCCGGAACGGCGTACGACTGTTCGAAAATGCCGATGCGCCGGGTGGCTTCGTCCCGTACCTCTATGGCGGCGCGGTAGTCGCCGGGCGGCGCTTCCATCTCCATGACGCCTGTGTGGAGTTCGATACCCGCGTCCTTTCCGGTATCCGATTCAAGGGGCCGGTCGATGGGGCCGATTCGTCTCGAGGTCTGGGCTACGCGGTTGTACTCGTCATCCTGGAACACCATGTGACTTTCGAACCACGTGCGCATCCCCTGCCCGTCCGTCACCGTTTCCAGCTGTTCGGCCGGGACCATGTAGGCGATTTCCACCTCGGCCCGGTCGCCGTCCCCCTTGTAGGACACGATGTCGTACAGGAACCGCAACGGGCCGCCGCCGTAGTCGAAAACATATGACTCCGGCGTGTCTTCGATCAGCTCGGCCGCGATACGCCTGGGATGATACTTGTCCTGGACGACGGCTTCGGTGATGTTCGTCTCGTGCACCTGCAACGGATAGTCAAACTTACCGACCCCGACCTGGTCGACGAAAAACAACTCGAGGTCGTGCTCGAGGTATACCCAGCTTTCGGCGAGATAGCCGAGCGATTGCGTTTTCGCGGAACCGAGCAGAAAGGGGTTCGAACCGCCGCCCGTCGGTCCGGCAGTCGAAACGTAGTTGAAATCGGCCTCCTGCTGTCCACTCATTTCGGGCAGGTAATCCCCCGCATCGGGATCGCGGGTGCTGCGCGTTGCCGAACTGCTCCACGCCACACCGGCGTTGTCGATCTTCAGACGGTACCGCCACATGAAGTTGCGCTCCCGGATCGCATCGATGCGGGCGTCGCCGGTCGGCTGGTAGTTCTTCAAGGCGTTCTCGCCGGTCTGCATGATGAAGTGCTGCAGATCGTCCGGTTCCCCATAACGAATATAGATACCGCCGCGGCGGTCCCATGGCTGCTGGCCCTTCGAGAAATGCTCCCGCGCGTGCATGACCCGCCGGTAATGTTCCACGAGCCGCTCGTTCACGGCGGTGGCCGGCTTCGGGTCGCGGGACGCCCAGAACCTGCGTCTGAACTCCAATCTTCCTTCTTCCGTTCCCAACGCCTGATATTGCCGGTATTCCTCCTCCGACGCCACGTAGGCCAGGTCCATGTAGTGCGCGCGTTCCTCCGCTTCCGCATGGGCCAGGTACTCTTCGTAGGCCCTGTCCGCTTCGGCGAACCGGCTCTGGGACTGCAGCAGCGTGGCCTTGAGTTTGTTGACCAGCGTGTGCACGTAGGCCGGCACCGCGTTTCCGTGGACTTCGACCACCTGCGTCAGGAGATCGATTCCTCCCTGAAACTCCTTGAGCAGGTAACTGCATCGCTCCAGGTGGTACAGCGCGTCCCGGTGATCCGGCTTGATCATCAACTGGCGGTAGAAGAGGGCCAGCGCCTTCTTGAAATCCCGCGAAGGATTCTCGTAGGATAGCCCCAACCGGTAGTAGGCGTCCGGGTGCAGGGGATTCGCCGCGGCCGCCCGGCCGAAAGATCTCCGGGCCTGCATGACGTATAGCGGCGCCGCGGCGTCTCTCTTGCTCTGCTCCATGTAAGCGATGCCCAGATAGTAGTGCACCTCGGAGTGTTCCGGGTCATACCGGAGGGCCTGCTTCAGACTCCTGCGCGCGTCGACCATGCGGTTCTTCATGCGCATGTAGGTCCGACCCAGGGCGAGGTGCGCATCCGGGTTCTTCCGGTCGTGTCGAACGGCGATCCGCAGTTGTTTCGCCGCTTCCCGGTCTTCGCCGAGTTCATAAAGTGAAACGCCCAGCCAGTAGCGGGCTTCGCCTGACCTGCCCTTAAGGCGCACCGCTTCCTCGAAGACCCCTTTCGCTTCCTCGAATTTACGCAGATCGAAGAGGGATTTGCCTTCCGCCAGCAGGGCGTCCAGCGTTCGGGCGGGACCGGGTTCCGGCTGCGCTGTCGACGCCGGCGCGACTGCGATAGGGCTCAACAGGCAGAAGGACAGGAGGAATCCGGCGAGGAGGGTACGGCACCAGTGCGGTCGCGAACGATGGGCAGACATAAGATCAACGGTGGGATCGATTTGGATGGTTGACAGGACCTTCCCGGTTGAAGGGCAAAGGAAGGCCTGTACTACCTGCTTCAAATATCCCGGCTGCGGGGCGTACTGTCAAGTTGAAATTCGGGACGGGACGCGGGGCCGACGGCGGCCTGAACGACCCGCAGAAGGCGCGCGTACGGAGAGTTCCCGGATGATGCGCGGGTCCCGGCCGGAGACGGTCCGGGCCAGGGCGGAGCCGGTCCGGGACGGGACGGAGCCGGTTCGGGCAGGGAAGGAACCGGTTCGGACCGGGAAGGATCCGCGGCAGTCGGCGGGTCGGCGGCGCCGTTGCCGCCCGGACCGTTTTCTTCCGCGAGCTGGACCCGCACGTTGAAGAGACGCCTGCGTTGCGGATCGTCCAGGCACAGACGTATCGGCGCTCCGGTGCTCAGGCAAAGCACCGCGGGCAACAGTTCGGCCCATGGATTCAGATCGACGGCCAGGCTGAACCGCTCTTCGGACAACCGGTCGGATATCTCGAAGGACGGAAGGCCGAACCACCACCGGGCGGACCGGTCCAGGGGCGCCACGCGGATGCGTTCATCCGCCAGGTCGCAATATTCAACGGACCGGGGCTCGCCGACCACGGTAGCGGATTCCGCCCCCAGGCACGCGACCAGTTCCGGGATGATTTTGACCGCCTTCCGGGCTTCTTCGGGACTCGAAGGGAGGCAGATAAGCAGCCGGACCGGCCGCTTCCGCAATCCGGACAGGTTGAACGGCGCGCCGCGGGACCGGATACACCAGGCATAGATGGTGTAAATACAGCGGTCCAGGCGGGAGAGTCCTGCCATATCTGGTTACCCGGGTTTAACGTGAGTCCGGACGGCGGGAGTCCGGTCCGCGTGCCGTCCAGTGCGATCCCATCCGGCCCGATTCCGTCCGTCGCGGCCGGGCCGTCGCGGCCGGGCCGTCGCGGCCAGGCCTGGTGCCGGCTCTATTCCCGCTCCTCGGCCTTCTTGCGGATGTCGTAATTGCCGTACATCTGACGGACCATGTCGTTGCTTAAGTTGACAATGGCGTCTTCGACCGATGCGGCGTATTCTCTCTGGCCTCTGCTGAAGAGCCCGATTCTTTCCGATGCGATCCCTATGCCCGAAGCCAGGACCGTCGTGTACTGGATCATATCCGCGTCATAGAACATCAATTCGACCGTGATCGCGGTATTCCCCCGGGCGTCGTCCTGAAACGGGCCTTCTTCCTTGTTCAGCGTCACCATGGCCGCGGTCACCCTGGGAATCATGACGAGATCGAGCGTTCGTTCCCCGATCACTTCGCCCGTGGGTTGCGCGTCCAGTATCGAAACATGGGAGAAAACGCGGTTCGACGATTTCGTTATGACCGACTCGAGGGAGGCGCCGATTTCGAAGATGTATTTGTCGAGATCCGATCTGTCATCGATAACGAACCGGCTGACGTCCACGGGGATGTATACGCCGACTCGCAAATCCACGGGCCGCGCGATATTGGCCGAAGGACTGATATTGGGATTCAACTGGATGTTGTGGGTACAACCGGCGACAAGGACAAACGCCATCAGGCCAGCCGCAGATTTCAGTACATGCATGGGCCGTTCCTCCCTGGTCGGGGCAATCGCTCCGGGGTACGTTCGGACGCACGTCAGACGCCTGCCGGAAAACGTACGCGCGCATACCTGTTCAAGTCACATGAAACTACGGATTCCCGCGGGAAAAGTCAAGCGGTGACGGCGTAAGGCCACCCGCTGCGCCAACGGCGCGAAACCCCGATAACACTTGACATTTCAACGGATTATCCCTAATTTCAATGACCGTTGAACGCGAAGGAAGAAACGGGTTCAAGGGGCGTTTCGTACGCTTGATGATCGGGATGGATTCCACCCTCTCCCGGAGATCACGGTCCTCATGACGGGCATCTACCTGGATCATAACGCGACCACGCCGGTCAGGTCCGAAGTCTTCGACGCGATGGAACCGTTCTTCAGGGACCGGTTCGGCAACGCATCGAGTATACACCGGTACGGACAGGACGCGCGTTCGGCCGTGGAAGAGGCGCGGGCCCGGGTCGCCGGACTGGTGAACGCGCGGCCCGGCGAGATCTACTTCACCGGCGGCGGCACCGAATCCGACAACCTGGCGATCAAGGGCATCGCCTACGCCCGCAGAGCGTACGGCAGGCACATCGTCACGACGAACATCGAACATTCGGCCGTGCTGAGCAGTTGCGGCTTTCTCGAAAGGGAAGGCTTCGAAGTAACCTATCTTCCCGTGGACGGATACGGCCGCGTCGACCCCGGACAGGTGGAGGACGCCCTGACCGGCCGGACGACGCTGATCAGCGTAATGCACGCGAACAACGAGATCGGCACGGTCCAGCCCGTGGAGGAAATCGGAAGGATCGCCCGGGATAACGGCGTGTGCTTCCACACGGACGCGGTGCAGTCCGCCGGCAAGCTACCCGTCGACGTGGAAGCGATGCAGGCGGACCTCCTCTCGCTTTCGGGCCACAAGATCTACGGTCCCAAGGGCGTGGGGGCCATCTACATCCGCAAGGGCGTCGAGATCGAACCCACGGCCCATGGCGGCCATCACGAGAACGACGTGCGGTCCGGCACGGAGAACACCGTGGGCATCGTGGGCCTGGGCAAGGCCGCCGAACTGGCGGCCGAGGAACGGGAAGGCGAGTTCCGGCATCTGTCCGGGATGCGGGACGCCCTGGAAGAGCGGATACGGGTCGAGATCGAGGGCGCGCGGGTGAACGGGCACCCGCGGCGGCGCCTGCCCGGTACGCTGAACGTTTCCTTCCCCGGCGCGGAAGGCGAATCGCTGATCATGAGCCTGGACCTCGCGGGTGTTGCCGTGTCCACCGGTTCGGCCTGCACGTCGGGCGCCATCGAACCGTCCCACGTGTTGCTGGCGCTGGGCAGGGACCCCCGCACCGCCCTCGGCTCGGTCCGGTTCAGCTTCGGGCGCGACAATACCATGGCGGAAGTGGACTATGTCATGAGCAGGCTGCCCGGCATCGTATCCCGCCTCCGCGAAGTTTCCGCCGCGCAGGTACCCGGTTAAGGCGGGTCTCATGTATTCATCCACCGTCATGGACCACTTCCGCTCGCCCCGCAACGTGGGCGATCTTGCGGACGCGGACGGCGTGGGCAACGCCGGCAACCCCATCAGCGGCAACACCATCGCGTTGTATCTGAGGATCGCCGACGGGACCGTCACGGACGCGAAGTTCAGGACCTTCGGCTGCGCGGCGTCCATCGCGGCGAGCAGCATGGTCACCGAATGGGTGATCGGCAGGACGGCCGAGGAGGCCGAAACCATCGAAAACCATACCATCGCGGAGGCCCTGGGCGGCCTGCCGCCGACCAAGATGCACTGTTCCGCCATGGCCGCGGACGGCGTGCGGACGGCGATCGAGGATTACCGGTCCCGCCGCGGCGCAAACCGGGAAGACCCGCATGAAGCCGGCTGACGCCCATCCTCCCATTCGCGGCGGATTCGACGTGGCATCCGCTTTCGACCCGACCGTCAACCGGCTGCCGCCGGAGGGGTCGACGGTCGTGGTGGCCATGAGCGGCGGCGTGGACAGCTCGGTGGCGGCCGCGATGCTCAAGGAAGCGGGCTGCGAGGTCATCGGCGTCACGATGCACCTGTGGGACTACGAAAGCGTGGGCGGCAACGCGCAGTTCGAACACGGCTGCTGCACGGTCGATGACCGGAACGACGCGCGGGTTGTGGCCGGCAGGCTCGGCATCCCCTACTACGTGGTGGATTTCCGGGAGGAGTTCGAGCGGGGCGTCATTTCCAACTTCGTTTCCGAGTACATGCAGGGGCGCACGCCGAATCCCTGCGTGGCCTGCAACAGCAGGGTCAAGTTCGGCGTGCTGCTCGACCGGGCGGCGGAGATCGGCGCCGATTACGTGGCGACCGGCCATTACGCCCGGGTGGTCCTCGAGGAAACCGCGGGCGATACGGGCCGGGCGGGCGATAAGCGCCAGGCGGGCCAGGCGGGCCAGGCGGGCCAGGCGGGCCAGGCGGGCCGGTACGTGCTGAAGCGGGGCATCGACGGGAACAAGGATCAGTCCTACGCCCTGTGGGAGATGACCCAGGACGAGCTTGCGCGGACCGTCTTCCCCGTCGGCATGCTCACGAAGGCGCAGACGCGGGAAATCGCCGAAAGACTCGCGCCGCGGGTGGCCGGCAAAAAGGACAGCTACGAGATCTGCTTCATCCAGGACCGGGGCCATGAGCGGTTCCTCAGGGAGTGGACGGCGAATCACCCCGTGCATTCGGACGAAGGCCTGCTGGCCATCGAGGATCCCATACGGCCGGGACCGATCGTGGACACGGACGGCCTTGTCCTTGGCGAGCACCGGGGACATCCCCTCTACACGATCGGACAGCGGAAGGGGCTTGGGCTCGCCGCGGGACGCCCGGTGTACGTGGTCGATATCCTGCCCGATTCGAATACGATCGTGGTGGGCGAGGACGAAGATCTCCGCAGCGACCGGCTCATCGCGGACAGGGTCAACTGGCAGTCCATGGAGACCCCGGCGGGCGCGGTGCGCGGCCAGGCCAAGATCCGGTACCGGCAGGAAGCGACCCCCGCGGTCATCACGCCCTGCGAGCCGGGCGTCGCGCGGGTCGATTTCGAGCATCCCCAGCGGGCGGTCACGCCGGGACAGTCCGTCGTCTTCTATGACGGCGAGACGGTTCTGGGAGGCGGTATCATACGCGAATGAGGTTGTTATGCGTTTCGATGTGGCGCCCAGGCGCGGTCCCGGCCGTCTTCTGTCCTGGTGCCTCGGACTGGCCTGCGGCGCGCTGCTGCTTCCGGGCCTCGGGGCGGGCGCGGAAGAGTCCGTCCGAGTCGCCCATGGCGTTCGAGTAACCTTTGAACCCGCCGACGCCCCCTTCGTGGAGCACGTGCTGGACGTCGTGCGCGAGGCGTCGCCCCATCTGCGCGCCACGCTGGGCCTGCCCGCCGCCGATACCATCCACGTCCATATCGCCCCCACGCAGGAAGCCTTCCTGACCTACACGCCCGGCGCCATTCCCGATTGGGGCGCGGGTTACGCCGTGCCGCACCGGAGGCTCGTGGTACTCAGGTCCCCCCGGATTACCGGTACGTATGACGGTTCCAGGGAGCTCGTGATACACGAACTGGCCCACGTGATGCTGCACAGCGCGCTTCGCGGCGCGGATATCCCCCGCTGGCTGGACGAGGGGTTCGCCATGCACATGGCGCGGGAATGGGGATTCTGGGACCGGGCGTCCCTGGTGGTCGCCGTCGTTTCGGGAAACCTGGTCTCCCTGGGCGCCATCCAGGGCGTGAACAAGTTCCCCGAACACCGGGCTCAACTGGCCTACCAGGAAAGCGCGCTCGCCGTTCAGTACATACTCCAGCGGTACGGTGAAGCGGGACTGCACACCCTGTTCGACGGCCTGAGGCGGACCGGCTCCATCGACCAGGCCAGTTTCGACGCCTTCGGAGTGAGTATCGTGGGTTTCGAGCGGGACTGGCTGGCGTTCATGGAACGCAATTACGGCTGGCGCATGCTGCTCGGCGAGAGCCTGACCCTCGTGATCGCGCCCCTGTTCGGCGTACTTTGCCTTCTCGCCTTCCTGCAGCTCCGGAGGCGGAGGCAGGCCACGCTGCGCCGCTGGGCGCGGGAAGAGGAAGACGACTGGCGCACGGACGAAGACGACTGGCGAAGGAAGAATGAAGAGTGGGTCATGTCCAGGGAGCGGGATGATTGACCGTGCGCGAATGAGAGCGCGTTTCCAATGAAGCTTTCGCACCGGGTCGAATACGCGGGGCTTCGGCTGTTGATGTCGCTGACGAGGCGGCTTTCTCCCGTCCGGGCAATGCGAGTGGGCGATATACTGGGAGACCTGGTCTTCCACGTGACCGGATTGCGGAAGAAGCTGGTCATGGAGCACCTGGCCCGGGTCTACGGGGAAACCGTGGATAACGGAGATGACGGGGAGACGAGGAAGCTGCGTGCCATGTCCCGGTCCGTCTACCGCCAGCTGGGGCGGACGGCCGTGGAACACGCGCGGTTGCTCGCGGGGAGGACGCCGGACCTGCGGGACCGGCTTGCCGTCTCGGGAGAAGATCACGTCGCCCGCGCCCGCGAGCGGGGCCGCGGGGTCATTCTGGTCACCGGCCACTTCGGTTACTGGGAGTTGCTCGGCGCGACGGTCGCCTCGCTCGGTCATCCCATCACCGTGGTCGCGAAGAAGCTGCACAATCCCGCCGTCAACCGCCTGGTGCACGCGGGACGCGAGCGGCTGGGCATGGCGGTGACCGACATGGATTCCGCGCCGGCGGCGATCTTCAGGGCGCTGCGGCGCAACGAATGCGTCGGTCTGCTCGCGGACCAGGACGCGGGCGCGGGCGGCGTGTTCGTCGAGTTCCTTGGATTGAAGGCGTCCACCTACCAGGGACCGGCGATTTTCGCCTTGCGCACGGGCGCGCCCATCGTGCCGTGTTTCATCGTCCGATCCGGCCCGGAACGCCACCGTGTCTGTTTCGAAGCCCCGATCGAAGCGGTTCCGACCGGCGATGAAACGGCCGATATAGCACGGACGACCCAGGCCTACACGGACGTGCTGGCCCGGTACATCCTGGATTATCCCGATCACTGGTTCTGGGTACACCGGCGGTGGAAGACCCCGGTGCCCGCCGATTCAAGTCACGTTCAGTAAAGGAGACCTGTTCCATGCCACGTCACCAGCCCATCTCCATTTGTGCCGTTTTCCTCTTCGGTGTCGCCGCGGCCTGCGGAAACGGAGGAGAGCAGTCCGATCCACGGCCGTCGAACCCGCCCGCCGAGCCTCCCCCGCCGGCGACGGTTCCTGCCGTCGCGGAAAGACCGGATGCCCCTGCCCCGGCGATTGCCCAGGGAGAAGCCGCAACGGGCGCAGCCGCGGGAGGCGCAACGGGCACAGCCGCGGGCGTCTCCTGGACGGTGCCCGCGCGGTGGGAAACGCAGCCGCACCGGATGATGCGCGTGGCGACCTACCTGATCCCGATGGCCGAAGGCGACGACGAGCCCGGTGAATGCGCCGTGTTCTTTTTCGGCCGGGGGCAGGGCGGCAGCGTCGACCTGAACCTGCAGCGCTGGCGGGACCAGTTCGAGACGGAATCCGGTGGGCCGCCGTCGCCGGCCGAGCGGAAGTCGACCATTAACGACCTGGCCGTGACCACGGTGTCCCTGGCGGGCACCTACCTCGCCTCCATGGGGCCCATGTTCCAGTCCGGCGCCGTCAGGAAACCGGGCTACAGGATGCTCGGCGCCATCATCGAAGCGCCCGAAGGCAACGTGTTTCTCAAACTCACCGGACCCGAAGAGACGGTCCTCGGCGCGGAAGGCGAGTTCCAGGCGTTCCTGAATTCGCTCAGGAAGTAATCGCGCGGGCACCCCTTTGGTCCGCGTTTCGACCGGGATACCCAGCGGGTTGAGCATACTCGTCATACAGACCGCATTCGTGGGCGACGTCGTGCTGTCCACTCCTTTGTTCGAAGCGGCCAGGACGCGGCTGGGCGCCGACCGCGTCGGGGCCGTCGTGCGGCCTGAAACGGCGAACCTGCTCCGGAACAATCCCCACGTCGACGACATCGTCATCTACGACAAGAAAGGCGGGCAGAAGGGACCCCTGGAACTGATTCGCCTCGCCCGCGGGCTGCGCGGCGCCGCCTACGATGCGGCGTTGATCCCCCACCGGTCGTTCCGAAGCGCACTGCTCGGCCGCCTGGCCGGTGTGCCCGTCCGGGTGGGTTTCGACCGGAGCGCGGGCAAGCTGCTGCTGACGGAGCGGGTCCCCTACCGGGCTGTCCATGAAGTCGAACGCAACCTGTCTCTTTACGCTTCATGGGGGGTGGATACGGAAGGGATTCATCCCGCCCTTTACCCGGATGGCGAGGACCGGGACCGGGCGGAGTCGCTGATGCACGCGTCGGGCGTCGCGCCTTCCGAACCTGTTTGCGGCGTGAGTCCCGGGTCGGTCTGGGCGACCAAGCGATGGCTGCCCGGACGATACGCCGAACTGGTCCGTCGTCTCTACAAGACACACGGTTATCGTTCCGTGCTCTTCGGCAGTGCCGGGGACCGATCGCTTTGCGCCGAAATCGCCGCCGACTCCGGCGTCGACCCGTTGATCGCGGCCGGACAGCTGACCCTGCTGCAATCGGCGGCGCTCGCCGCGCGTTGCTCCGTTTTCGTTTCCAACGACACCGGCATGGGCCACGTGGCCGCTGCCATGAACATACCCGTCGTAGCCGTCTTCGGACCCACGGTACCCGCTTTCGGCTTTGCTCCTCACGGACAGGGACACCGGGTCGTCGAGACGTCCCTGGACTGCCGGCCCTGCAGTTCCCACGGCGGAGACCGTTGTCCCATCGGGACCCACGACTGCATGCGCGGCATCGCCGTGGAACGGGTGATCGAAGCCGCGGCCGTTCAACTCGGGAAACCGGAACCGCCCGTTACTGACTGAATCGGAATACCCATGCGCGTCGGCATCATCGGCCTCATCAACCACGACACCATCTTCATGGCAGACGGCCGCCGGATTCAGGATCTCGGCGGCATTTTGTACAACATCACCGTAATGGCCGACCTCGTCGGCGAAGGCGACGAACTGTTCCCCATCAGCCGCATCGGCGCGGAGTGTTACGACGCCATGCGCGCCATACTGGACCCGCGTCCCGCCGTAAGCACCCGCGGCGTCACCCTTTCCAGGACGGGGACCAGCCGGAACCGGATCCGTTACGATGAAGATATGGAGAAAGTCGAGCAGCTTACCAACCATGTGGCCCCCATTCCTCTCGAACAGATCGAACCTTTCCTGGACCTCGACGCTCTGCTGGTCAACTTCATCGTGGGCGACGATATCACCCTGGACACCATGGAGGCCGTACGGGAGCAGGCCTCCGGGTTGCTGTACCTGGACGTGCACAACCTCTGTCTGGGTATCGACGCGGAGGGCTACCGGCGCAGACGGGCGCCCGGGGACTGGCGGCGGTGGATCGAGATGTTCGACGTGGTTCAGATGAACGAGGTGGAGGCCCGGCTGCTGGCCGGCGCGGATGACCGCGCGGCGGCGACGGGTGGACCCGGTGGGACGGGGGAACAAGACGGGCCAGGCGGTCCGGGCGCAGCAGGCGAGCCAGGCGGACAAGACGGACAAGGCGAGTCGGGCGAGTCGGGCGGGCCAGGCGGTCCGGGCCGTGCACTGGAGTCGGAGGAGGATTTCATCGCTTTCGGACGGTCCGTGATTGCGCTCGGCCCCTCGGTATGCGTAATAACCCGGGGGCCGCTGGGTCCCGTCACGGTTTACCGGAAGGGCCGGGAAGCCAGCGCCTATGCCATCCCTTCGGAGCCGGTCCGGGACGTGGTGGACACCACCGGCTGCGGGGACGCGTTTGCCGCCGGTTTCGTGACGGAATACGCGGCCTCGCAAGACCCGGTCGGCGCGACCCGGCTCGCGAACCGCGTCGCGAGCGTGAACTGCACCGTGGCGGGACTGCCGGAGAGAGGAACGTTCGACGACGTCCGCATCTGACGAGACCGCGGCCCGGTGGACGAGGGGCCAGGCCGGTTCCGCCACCCCGGCCGCCTAGTCGTCCGAGACAATGAAGCTGGTTGATTCGGACACGCTGTTGCCGGAATGGCGGTCCACGAACGTCACCGTGACGATGTACACTCCCGGCGTCAGGTTGGTGGTGTCCATCGCCGTAAATTCGGCCTCCTCGCTCGACGAACCTTCGCCTTCGAACGTCAGCAGGACCGTCTGCATGTCCTCCAATTGCCGGGCAGGCCGGAACGGACGGGCGGGCGTGCCCTCGGGTACGATCTCGTATTTCGTCTCGTAGGAGCTCCTGCCCGATGCTTCGTCGAGACTGAGGTTGTATATCTCGTAATAAACGTACACGAGCTGGCCGCGCCGGTATACGCGCAGGGGATGGGGCACGATATTCAGGCCGTTGCGCACGAAGGGTCCGGCCCGGTCGGTCCGGGTGATCCCGGTGGACAGTTTCAGATCGCTGATCATCAGCGCGCCGCCCCGGTAATCGCGGATATTCACCTCTTTCCTGAAAACGCCGACCCGCTGGGTGGCTTCGTCCCGCATTTCCATCCACGCCGTGAACTCGCCCTGGGGCGCCCTTACGTCGGCGGCAAGCGTGTAGGTGGAAATCCTGGCCTCGTCCGGGCTCAGCCTGTGCGTGGGCCGGTCAATGGGACCGAAACGGAACCGCTGGTTGAATACCGGCCTGGATTCGGCGTTACGGAACGTGGCCTGGTGACTGAGAAAAGTCTCCGGTCCGTTTCCGTCACTCGTGTCCCCGAACTGCCAGACCGGGATGCTGTAGGTCAGTTCGACCTCCGTCCGTATCCCGTCTCCCCGGAACGTGAGGACATCGAAGGCATAGTCCAGAGGTTCGCCGCCAAAGTCGTGCGCGTATTCCTCGGGGGCTTGTTCAATCAAGCTGTCTGCAACCTTCCTCGGGTGCAGCGTTGCCTCCCGGCGCATCTCCCCCAGGGCCGCGATCGCGGACGAACCCGCGTCGATCTGCAGCGTCCGGCCGGGAAAGTCGAACCGGCCTCCTCCCGTCGGATCGACGAAAAACAGTTCCATGCCGTGCGCCACGTAGACCCAGCTCTCCGCCCTGTACGTGCCTCCCATTCCTCTTCGCTGGACTACGGCGGTCTCGAAGTCGACCTGATCGCGCTTCTTCAAGCCTTCGCTATCCGCGTTCAGATTGTCCGCCGTCACCAGGGACTCGGTACCGAATCCCGCCCGTTGCTTCGTATCCTGGTCCAGCAAAACGGCCACGCGTCCCGGGTCCACTTTCAACCGGTAGCCGAACTGCCAGTTCCGTTCGCGTATCTGGTCCACCACAGGCTTGCCCGTTGGCGGATACAAGTCCCGGGGATCCTCGTTCCCGCGGTACAGAAACCTCTGGCGGTCGTCGGGTTCGCCGTACCGGACGTGTATCTCGCCTCGCCGGTCGTACGGGAACTGCGTGTTGGAAAAGTGGATCCTCGCGTACATGACCCGCTTGTAATGTTCTACCAGGCGCTCGTTCTCCAGGGTGGCGGGATTCGAGTCCCGCGCATTCCAGAATGCCGCCCAGCGCGCTTCCCGTTCCCCGCCCTCCGACAGACGCCATGCCTCCAGTTCTTCCCCGGTGGCCACGTGGGCCAGGTCCCTGTATACCTCCTGCTCCTCGTGTCCCAGCGAGTTGACGTAGGTCTCAAGCGAGCGCTGCAGCAAGTCGTACTGTTTCTCCGTACTCATGGAAAGCGCATCGAACTGCAACAAAAGCGTCTCGATCAGGTCGGGCGTTATACCCTCCATCTCTGCCGCCAGCGCCCGTAGCTGCTCGGCGCCCCGTTCATAGTATTCGAACCGGTGACAGACGCCCGCGAAACGCTGCAGCGCCTCGGGATGTTCCGGGTTGACCTGGTACTGCAGAAGATACGAGTTAAGCGCCTTGACATAATCGTCGTACCGGTCCCTGGCCTGCTTGCCCTGGTCCGAAAGTTTCCCTTCCTCGTAGCAGCGGCCGAGCTGGAAGTGGGCATCGGGATGCAGGGGATCCAGTTCGACGGCCCGCTGGAAAAAGTCCCGGCCGTCCAGGTGACTGCCGATGAGCCAGTCCTCTTCACCCTGTCCCATGTACGTCATCCCCAGGGCGTACTGGTACTCCGCGTTACCCGGGTCCAGGCGAATGGCCTCTCGCATGGCCTCGCGGGCATCGAGCCTTCTGTTGGGCATGCGCATGTACGCGAGTCCCATGCCCATGTGTCCGGGCGCCCAGAACCTGTCCGCACGCACCGACTGCTCGAACGCCTCCAGCGCCTCGTCGTCCCTGTTCAGGGCGTAGAAGGTCATGCCGAGCCAGTACCGGGCGCGGCCCGAACTGCCATCCATATATGCCGCCTGGACCAGTAAGGGCAGAGCTTCGGCGTACCGGTCCAGTGCGTAGAGACGCTTGCCCTCCTCCAGCAGCAACAGTTCCGGAGGGATCGTGTCCGGCGCCGTCGACCTGGTCTCCGGCGGAGAACATGAAACCGCCATGGACAGGACACCGGCAAAGATCAGGCACGAAACGGCAAGAAAGGAGGGTTTTGGCATGTGTCTTCGCATTGGCTTGTGGTCCGGACCTGCTGCCGAGCGGTGCGGACCGCTACGGGTTATTGGTCAGGACGTGTATAAACTACTCACTCACTCGATGCAAGTGTTTCATGCGGTTCATGCGGAATCGGCTTCCCGGTTCCGCACACGCCATGGTGTGTGGCAAACGGCATGAATCCAGACTATCTGCCTACCTTGTATCCATAGCCCACGACGATCCACGCCTTGACCGGATCGCCTCTCAGCGTGGCCGGATGATACCAGGAAGTGTATATCTTCTCGAGCAGTAGCGCGTCGATTTCGTCGTAGCCCGTCGATTCGACGATTTTCGCCTCGCTGACCTCGCCCACCTCGCTGATCAGCAGCTCGAACTTCACGAGGCTGTTCTCGATATGCCGTAAATTGCCGGGTATTTCTCTTCTGGATATGCTTATGTCGACGCGGCGTGGGATGGGAGGCGTATCGAATCGCAGCCTGGCGGACCCGCCGTAGCCCGGATCGCTTCCACCTGCGCCCTCAGTACCGACCTCACCAAGTATCTCGGGCGCCAGTGCCGTGATCGCGTGGATCCCCGATATCACGCTGTCCTCCACCGGCGAGGGCAGGTTGAAGGTCGTGACTTCGTGGGCCTCCGATACATCGCCGACCTCCATCGGCGAAGGGAGGTTGAAGGTCGTGATCTCATGGGCTTCCGACAACGCCATCTCCTCGAAGGGCGTGGGCAGGTTGAACGTCGTGACCGCGTGGGCCTCAGACAGGGTACTGACCTCAACCGGAGTGGGCAGGTTGAACGTCGTGACCTCGTGGACTTCCGAAATGGCGACGTCCTCGATCGGCGTCGGAAGGGCAAAGGACGTAACCTCGTGGGGTTCCGATATGGCCAGATCCTCGATGGGAACGGGCAGGTTGAAGGTCGTGACCGCGTGGGCCTCCGACAGGGCCAGATCCTCGACAGGGACAGGCAGATCGAAAGTGGTAACCTCGTGGACCTCGGAAATCAGGATGTCCTCCACCGGTTCCGGGATGTCGAACGTCGTAAATTCGTGCGCTTCCGAAACGACGAATTCCTCCATCGGTTCAGGGATGTCGAAGGTCGTGACCTCGTGGGCCTCCGACAGGGCCAATTCATCTACCGGCATGGGAAGATCGAAGGTCGTGACCTCGTGGACCTCCGACAGGGCCGTATCCTCGACCGGAGGAGGCACCTCGAACGAAGTGATCTCGTGAGGTTCCTGAACCGCGATCTCTTCGAAGGGCTCGGGCATTTCGAATGTCGTGATCTCATCCGCCTCCGCGATCGCGCTCTCATCCACCGGAGGGGGAACCTCGATGGGCGTGATCTCTTCCGGTTCCGAAAACTCGTTCTCCTCTGATGGCGGAGGCGTATCGGCCGGCAGGGGTATCTCCGCGGCAGCGATCTCTTCCGGCGCCGGCACCTCGCTTTCCTCCGCCTGCAGTGCGGCGGAGACGGGCCTGATCTCTTCCATCTCCGTCATTTCGCTCTCCAGCACCGGCGGGGGCGCGTCGGCAACTACGGGTTCGTCCGCGCTCGAGAGACCATCGCCCTGATCACCGGCCGCCCCGGCACCCTCCGGCCCGCCGCCTTCCTCCCCGGCCGCGGCCATGACGTCCTCTCCCGGATCACCTGCCGCCTCGGCCGTCTCCTCGCCCTCTCCATCTTCATCGTCCGCGACCAGGGTGTCCTCAATCAGGACCTCGATCACGAGCGGGGGATAGGGCGTCAACTCGATCATGTCTTCGATCGCCGGTTCCAGGAGGCCGTACCACAGAACCGCCCCGCCAATGACGAAATGAATCACGGACGCCACGACGAATCCGACTCCGAGAAAACGCCGGGACAACCGTTTCAGCCGGTGGGGGACCAGCTCTTCGAATTCGAGTTTCGCCAGCGCCCGTAGAAGTTGCCGGGCCATATGTCGGACAGATCTGTTCATGATTGACTTCGACCGTGGTTCCGACAGTAAACAAAGGGATCGATTTCAGTTCTTTAAGTCCGCGCACTCGGCCGGTGAAGGAGTACACGTTCCAGGTGCTTCCCGTCCTACAATGGATACCGATGCGGTTATACCGTGTATATGGTAACTAAAAGGGCAATTATCCAAAATGTTAAGTTGTGGCGGATATTTCGAAAGTCAAGGCCGGGTTGAAACAATCCCGCATCAGGACGATCGTTGTACTATAGTGATTTTGTTGTATTTTCAGTGATACGAGGATCGATCGATACGATCGTCCCGGGATCGGGTTGAGGCGCGGGCCAGTCGGCATCTCTCAGGCTGCGCAAATTAACAGATCGCGGTTTTCAGCCAATCCGAGAGGAGGGTATCGTGGCCGGACGGGATGAAGAAGGTACTGTGGCCGGATGGGATGAAGAAGGTACTGTGGCCGGACGGGATGAAGAGGGTATCGTAGCCGGGCGGGATGAAACCGTCGTCATTCTTTTCCGGGGCGGGCGGCTGCCGGAATGGCATCGGCTCGACCCGGTCCGGCGGGCCGACTACGAGCGCCTGCACGTCGATCTTATGCTATCGATCGCCGACCGTCACGGCCTGATCGGCATCCACGGTTACCGGCTGATGGGACCCCGCGGCAGTTGGGAACGGTTCTGGACCATCGAATTCCCGGACCTCGCCGGCGCGGAGGCCTGGATGTCGGCCGAAGCGGAACCGCCCTACGGACGCTACGGGTTCTACGATTATACCCTGGCCAGGCGCTGGCAGCCGGAGTGCCTCGACTGGCTGCCCAGGCGGCCTGAACCTCCCGTGGCCCGCGGCGCCGATCCCCACACGATCCCGGTCCTGTCCGCCGATCCTTCGTCGATCGTCCTGCTTGGCTTCGGCGGGCAGCACCGGGGTGCGGGCCAGGCGGACCAGGCGGACCAGGCAGGCCAGGCGGGCCAGGCGGACCAGGCGGACCAGGCGGGACAGGCGGGCCAGGCGGACCAGGCGGGACAGGCGGGCCAGGATGGTTCCGGGGAACGCGATGAAGAGCGATGGCGGCGCATGCGGGAGGTGAGCCGGGACCACGGCCTCATCCACGGCGAGGTCTTCCGGCTGATGGGCGCCAGCACCCGCGGCGAATTCGCCTGGGTCCTGGAATTCCCCGGGCTGGCGGGCATCGAGGCCTGGATCGGCGCGGAGACGGCGCCTCCGCTGGCGGCCTGTCAGCGACACGACTTCCACGTCGCCAGGCGCTGGGCGCCCGAATACTTCGCCACCTGGGCGGCTGGCAGGCGAGGTTGACGGGCGGGATGGGCGCTATTCATATCGTAATGCGTCAACGGGATTGGATGGAACGAGCCTCAAGACATGTCCGCAAACTGTCGCCATCGCTATGAACAGAACGACCGCGGCTACCAAGAAAAAAAGAAGTGGGGAAGGGGAAGTCCGGTAGGCGAAGTCCTGCAGCCAGTTCGCCATTACCACGTAGGCAATGGGCCAGGCGATAAGGTTGGCCACGCCCGCCATTACCACGAACTCTTGGGAAACCAGCCGTACTAGTTGCGTCACGGACGCACCGGCAATCTTATGTATGCCGATTTCCTTGGTCCGTTGCTGTATCGTCAGCGAGACCAGGTTGAACAGTCCCAGGAAAGTTAAAACAGTCGCGAGCAATGCACATATCCCGAGAAGGACGCCAAGGCGCCTCTCGGGAGAGTACAACCGGTCTATGTCATCTTCCAAAAATGAGTATACTAGGGGTATGTCGGGGTAGTGGGTGTGCCATGTTCTTTCGAGATCTGCCAGTGCGTCCGCCGTATTATCCGGTTGCAAGCGTATCGTCATGTGTTCGCCTATGCCGTAGTTAAAAAACAACATCGGTTCGACGGGCTGATACAAAGAACGGAAGTGGGTATCGCGTACGACGCCGAGTACACGAACCCGTCTTACTGTCCCGGGATAGACCACTTCGACGATCTGGTCAATGGCGGCTTCATTGGTGGACCACCCGAGGTGCCGCACTGCCTCTTCATTCAGCACGACATCCAACACGATAGTCGGATCATAAACAGCAAACGCCGCCCTCTCCTGCAGAAATGAACCCCGAACGAGGTCCATCTTCAACGTTTCCAGGATATCATGTTCGACGCTCAATAATCGCGAAGACCTGGAACTTTGAATGTTGTCGCCATCCCCTCTGCGCACCATGGCTTCTCCGATCGTTCCTCTCCCGGGGTCGAGCCCGGGGACGTAGTCCGCTAACGATACGCTGACGATATGTGGCGAACGGAGCAATTCTTCCTGAAACCCCACGGAGGATCGTTGCCCCTGTCCGAAGAAGGCCAGTATCAGGGGCACTACGACAACGTCGGACTTGTCGTATCCCTGGGGGGCGTTCGCCATGAAACGAAGCTGGCCGTAAACAACGCCCGAACTAATGATCAGCATGATGGACAGCGTAAACTGCAGGGTGATGAGGACCCGCTTCAGGGAAGAATAGTCGAAAGTGGTGCTGATCCTGTTTTGCAGAGAATGCATGGGACTGTAACTGGACAGAACCAGACCGGGGAATCCGCCGGACACCGCCCCCACAACGGTGGCGATGCCGATCAGCCCCAGCCAGACCTCTATACTATGCGTTAGCCCGAGGGTCAATTCCTTTCCTGTTATGTTGTTGAAGACGGGCAACGCCACAAAGGCCAGAAGAACCGCCAGCGCCAGTACCAGGCCCGTAACCAGCAGGGCGGCGACGAGGTGTTGCCGGATTATATCGTACCTGCCGGCGCCGAAGACCTTCATCAGTCCCGCTTCCTTCGTTCTGGCAGCCGAATGGACCAGGGAAAAGTTGATGAAGTTGATACTGGCGATCAGCAGAAGGAAAACTACGCCCGTAACAAGCGTATAGAGGTACGCCATACTGCTGTTTACCTCGAGTTCGTTGAGCAGGCGGGAGCGGAGATGAATCGACGTCATCGGTTGCAGGATGAAGTCGTAGTCCTGAATGAACTGCTGGTTCGCGGGTTTGATTTCGTTGTCCATAAAGGACCGGTGCTTTTGCGTCAAAGCCGAAGCGAGTTGCTGATCGTTCAGCCTGATATAGGTATAGTAGTTCGCAACGAACCAACTGTTCATCATATTCAGTTCATTGTATGGGAATGAGAGAAAGACACCCGCCTTGAAATGGGAATGGGTTGGGAAGTCGGCCATGACGCCTGTAACCGTGAAACTGAAGGTCTTGTCGGCGCGCAGTACCTGGCCCATTGGATCTTTGTCGCCAAAGTACTTCCTGGCAATGGACTCGGAGATCACGACTCTATTGTCTCCTTCCAGCGCGGTCTCGGGATTGCCCTTGAGCAGGGGTATCGTGAAAACCTCGAACAGAGACGGCTCGGTCCAGTACACCTCGTCTTCGTAAAACGCGCGGTCTCCGTGCTGCATGAGCCAGATAGCCCGCGTAGCCCGCATGCGGACGGTGGCGGCCACTTCCGGGAAATAGTGATTAAGTGAAACGGCGACGGCGCCGGGCGTACGGGCGTTGTTCCCATCTACTATGCGAAATACCCGTTCGGCGTTAACGTGATGGGTGTCGTACGACATTTCGTCCTTGATGTATAAAAGTGTCAGCAGGCATGCGGCCATTCCGATGGCAAGGCCGGCGATGTTCAGCAACACGTGGGAACGGTGTTTCAAAAAAGACCTGAGGGTGATCTTCAGGGCATGGATATTCATGAAGTGCCGTTTCTTCAGTTAGGACTCTCGGGTCGGGCGGAAAACCGATACCTGTAGTTGAATACCGTATTGGTTGGGACGATGAGTCGTGTTCCCATGGTGGGTCTTAAACGAAACCTGCCAACAGACTCTACGGCGATACTATCCAGTGCCGGATATGGTGATGGCGTATCTGTCCAAATCGAATCTACAGTTCCACTTGAGTTAAAAAGTACGCTAACTGTAATATCCATTTCGTCCAGATGACTGTACTCATGAGGGAACGCACGAATCGAAGCTGTCCCGAGAGATAAGATTTGAGGTTCGTCGACCGATGGCACAACATAGTCATCAATGATCCCGTCGGTCACCAACCGGATGTATTGGTCATATCCATTCAAGGATCGCCAGGAATCATCCATAGTGAAACGGGAGATATTCTGCACAAAAGATGTAAACGGGAGATCTCCGATGCGGCGAGGATGGGATATCATGTTGGAGGATTGGTTGTTGGCGTACGATCTGATAAAAAGACTTGATTCATCTATCGGCAGGGACGACACGTTTTCGAAGTATCGTGTGAAAGTTGACCGATCCGATCCGTTGGAATCATGGGCTTCACTGGACGGCATGTTGGTGAAGTATTGCGAGATATCAAACTTGTCTGACCCCTTGGACTCCTGCACTTCAAGATATGTAGCAGTTGTCAGGTAATACTCCACATTCGAAACGTAAAATACGGAGACGGTCGCGTCGTGTGACCGGACGTATTCAGCTATCCCTCGTAAGGCTGTGTCACCGGCGAAATCACCCACGACCGGAACGATCAGGTTCTTCCCGTGCAACTTCTTGACGACGTCAAATGCGCTATCATCGGCGAGGAAGTTGGCTTGCTCTCCATCTATCGTTTCAGCGTGAATCAACTCCCGCAGCGTCGGGAAATTGTAAGTTGAATCCACCGGTGTTCCCAGGTCGTACTGAATGTCCAACTGGCGCTTGAAGAAAGCCTGATAGACTCGTTCAGCAGCTTTCATATCCTTCATCGAGTCTATACCATACGATTTCAAATGGGACTTGATGACCCGAAGATTTCGCTCGTATAGTTCTAAATCGGGATCGATTCCGTCGAAGTAAGCGATCAGGTCCGCGGCGGAAGATTCACTTCGAGTCCAGGGCCAGATCGGTCCTCCCTGAAACAACCTGACCATGGAGGAAATATCCCGGCCCAACGGTTTGCTGAGCAGTCTGGACATGAATTCGGCCCTGTCGCCGGATTGAGCGAAGAGGGCCTTGTAGATCAGGTGCAACAGCATGTTATCGCGACGTATGTCAACCACGAATGCCATGTGCGGCCTGGTCTCGGCGATGTAAGTGAAATTCTGCTCGGGGCCGACACCCACATAAACGCCACCGGCAACGCGGCGTTCGCGCAATGCGGCGAAGGGATGCAGGTACGAAGATTCATTAGAGGTGAAATTGGTTGAATGAAACGTGCCACCCGGCTCCGACAGTTCTCGAATCAGGTTCACGAAGGCAGGGGTAGACAACGAACCCGGGAGGGTACCTGCTCTATGATCCGGGATTTCCGCCTCATTGTAGGGTTGTTCTGCTGGGCTATAGCACCGGTCCGCACAAAACATCATGGCGATAAATAACGTTGCGAGGCAAATCGTGATTAGCCTGAGCATAAGGTTAAGTCCACTGATTTCCGCACGACGATCCGGCGCTTATTTGGAATCTCCGCTGGACTGCTGTCTCACGAATACCTTTATCTGGAACGGCGGATCCCCCCAGCCGACCTTTATATTCATATTGTTCGTCAGTATGTGATTAAGTGCGAACTCATCCACTTGAGGGAATCCTGATGACTCAGCCACCCAGGCCGTATCGACTGCCGAGTTTACAGTCCGCACATCTACTAAAACCTCTCCTTCGTTTTCTATTTTGCTTTCAGGCGGGGCAATAACAGTGGTCATCAGCACAGGCGGTTTAGACATGTCGAACAGGGCTGAAGCATCATCCGAAGTATCATTGGATCTCCCCACCGATTCAGTTGCTTCGGTTTCAGTCGCTTCGGGAGTTCCTTCATCTGGCATGTTGTCGGTACCCCCACAGGCGAACACCGTCAATGAAAGATAAGCCAGAAGCGTACCTAATCGCATCACGCTATACTCCTTATCAAAACGTACCAAGTGTCCTCAGGAGAACTGGTGTGGAGTCCTTCTCCGGGACGGCGTGCGATTTAAGTCAGTGTAGGTGAAACTTTCGGGAAGTCGTAATGGATGGTACCCGTTGTCGTATCCTTTGTCAAACGATTAGCATGCCGCATAATTTACTTGGAAGCAGCGTTCGGAATCGTCATTTTACAACGTCGAGCACCCCTTTGACCTGATCGACCCACATTACTGTCCAGGCCAAAATGCCTTCATCTCCTAACCCAGGCGTCAGGCAGCGGCTGTTGTACCTCCACGCGCGGACGCCCAGCGTTTTCTCCGAGATCCTGGGGTATACGCCCGTCGAGCCCGTCAGGGACTACAGGGCGGAGATTACGGCGGATGTCCCCGACTGGCCCTACGCCACCGTGCACGACGCGCTCGTCGACGGCTGGCAGATCGTGCAGTTTCCCCATCTGCAGGCGCCGATCGACGACATGGACCTGGACATCGTGGGATACGAGTTCATCTTGCAGAAACTGGAGGAGGTCGAGGATGGATAGGAACCTGTCGGCCGCGGAAACGGACGCGGAACCCGGTACGGAAACCGGCGAAGAACAGCCAGGCGCGATCGGGGACGAGTCCTTTCTGCTCACGGATCTGGAGATGGCCGGCTTTATCGTCAACGGCTATCACCTGCTCGAACTCGATCTCCCTGAAGGACTCAACGAGCGCATCGCCGGCCGGCTGGACGAACTGGACTACAACCCCGGCGACGCCATCGCGGAGGTGGTGCCCGAACTCTGGCAGGCGGTCGAACATCCCGCCGTAAAGGGGGCCCTGGTCAGTCTGCTCGGCGAGGATTTCGAAGTAATGGGCCACCGCCACTGGCATTGCAAGCAGCCGCACACCGGCCACATGTCCTGGCACCAGGACAGCACCAACAACCGGGATAACCGTATCGACCGGCTCCTCGGGCTGTTCTACCCCACCGACATCACCCCGGAGATGGGACCGACGGTCATCGTCCCGGGCACGCAGTTCCGCAACGCGCCCACGGACCGCATGGCCACCTACACCAACATCCATGGACAGGTGCCGATGGTCGTCAGGGCCGGGACCTTTGCCCTGACCCACTACGACCTCTGGCACGGCACCGCGGCCAACCGCACGCCGGTCAAACGCCATATGATCAAGTTTCTTTTCAGGCGGGTGCGGGACAACCAGGCGCCGACCTGGAACCACGATCCCGATATCATGAACGTACCCACCGCCTGGGGCGGGAAACGGGACGATCCCAAGAACGTCCTGTCCTTCGGAAACCCTATCGGCGTCGGGCAGAGCGATCATTACAAGGAGCGGCAGATACGGTGGAAATGCTGGAACAACCTGCTGGGGGCCGCCGATGCGCCTGACGCTTAGCAACCATTCCTTCGAATACCTGGACCTGGAAGGCACGCTGGCGCTGGCCCGGGCCATCGGTTTCAAGGGCGTGGACATCGCCGGGTTCCACGACCGGGGTCGATGCAGCCTGGAACCGGACGAGGTGGGGGCCGACCCGCTGTGCCACGCGAACCGCGTCAACCGCCTGCTGGCGAAATACGAACTGGATGCCGTCGATTTCTTCCCCCAGTTCGGCGCATCCCTCGACGAGCGGTCCTTCAACGCACCGGACCCGGCCGTGCGGAAGCGGAACAGGACTTCATTCGAGGGGATCATCCGCTTCTGCGAAGCCGTCGGCATACCTGGATTCACGATCAGTCCGGGCATGCACCACCCGGACCGCACCTTCGAGGAGAATCTCGCGACGACGGCCGAAGCCTTGAACGAACTGACCGACATGGCGGGCGAACGGGACATCACGGTCCGCTTCGAACCCCACGTCCAGTCCGTCGTCGACACGCCGGAGCGGGCGATGGCCCTGCTGGAGCGCGCGCCGCGGGCCTCGGTCACCCTGGATTACTCGCACTTCGTCATGCAGTACATCCCCGAGGAGCGGATCCATCCGCTCCTGGCCCGCACCGACCATTTCCACATCCGCGCGGCCCGGCCCGGGAAACTGCAGTCCAGGCTCGACGAGAACACCATCGATTTCGTGGACATCGCCCGGCGGCTCGAAGGACTGGGCTACCGCGGCTGCCTCTCCATCGAATTCGTGTACATGACGTGGTTCGACTGCAACCGGGTCGACTGCCTGACGGAGACCATCTTCACGAAAGACCTCATGCAACCGCACGTGCCGGTGGTGTAACGGGACATGCCTGACCTTTACGCCGGCGCCGCCCGGCGCGTAATCAATCCTCCCCGGGGCATCCGGACCTTCGGCTTCAGTTCGCGGGAAGGGCTCGTCGAGGCGGTCGAAAGCGACCTGTCGGCCACGGCGCTGGTCCTGTCGGACGGTGAGGTCAAGGTCGCGATCGTCGCGACCGATACGGGCTGGATGGACCTGCCCGTGATGAAGGCGTTGCGTGAGCGCGTCGCCGGGACCGTGGGAACCGCCGCCTCCCACGTCATGATCAACCTGAACCACACCCACAGTTCGCCCGCCATGCCGGAGTGGTTCCCCGACGAACCCGGTCAGATCGCCCTGCAGTCCCGCTACCAGGAAGATCTGTGCGGCTGGATCGTGGAGGCGGCCCGGGAAGCGGACGAACGGAAGGTCCCGGCACGCATCGGCGCGGGCCGGGGCGAATGCCCCATCGGGGTATACCGGCGGGAGACCGATCCCGACGGCGAGGTCTTCCTCGGCGAAGTACCCGGCCATCCGACCGACCCGGCCGTGGGGGTCCTGCGCGTGGACGACCTGGACGGCCGTCCCATCGCCGTCTTGTTTTCCTACGGCTGCCACCCGGTGACCGTCGGTCCCCGGTCCATGGTGGCTTCGCCGGACTTCCCGGGCGCGGCGAGGGCCCTGGTCGAAAACGCGATCGGGGGCCTTTCGCTTTTCCTGCAGGGGTGCGGCGGGAACATCATGCCCCGGGGCGGCCTGAGCATGGAGACCGACTGCGGGGACGAAAAAGACCGGATCGGGGCCACGCTGGGGGCCGAGGCCGTCAAGGCCGCCGCGGCGATCCACACCCACCGGAAGCGGGGCGAGCGCCGGCGCATGGGATCGCTCTCCCGTATCTCCGTATGGCCCTGGGAGCCGGTCACCGGTCCGTCGTGCACCGGCCTGGCCGCCGCGGACGAGACCGTTCCGCTGCGGTTCATCGACCTGCCCCCGCTCTCCGAGGCCCGGGCCATCCGGGCGGAATGCCGCGATGCCCGGGATCGAGTACGCGCACAGGGCGGCGAAGTATGGGAATACCTCGTCACCACGCGATTCGCGGACTGGAGCGACCGGCTCGTCGAAGCGGTCGAAACCGGCGGCGCCTCGATCGACGTCGTGGTCCAGGCCATACGCGTCAACGATATCGTCCTGGCCGCGAACAGCACGGAGACCTTCTTCGAGACCGGTCTGGCCATCCAGGCCGCGTCGCCGTTCCCCCACACCCTGGCGCTGGGTTACACCAACGGGTGCGTATGCTACCTGCCCAGGGCGGAGGATTTCCCGGAAGGCGGTTGGGACATCCGGAAACGCTGGTACGGCGTACCCGATCTGCTGTTCCAGGCCTACAGCCTGCCCACGGCCATCCACCCGGATTCGGAGCAACGGGTCGTCGAACGGACGCTGGCGTTGATCGAGAGGTTGCGATGAGTGCGCGCACGTGCAAGGTGGAGCGGTTTCCGCCCTGTCGAGCCGCGCGGCCGGGCGGGCCCGCCTGCGGCGCAAGCGAGGACTGCACATGAGTGACGGCAATTTCGAGGCGCACCGGAAGACCCGGCCCCGGGCCGTGGAACTGTATTCGCGCGCGCTGGAATCGCTGGCCGGCGGGGTGGGCCACGACCTGCGCAGGGGCCATCCCCTGCCCTTGTACATGTCCCGCGCGGCGGGCTCGCGCAAGTGGGACGAGGACGGCCGGGAATACATCGACTACGGCATGGGCAACGCCGCGCTGCTGCTGGGGCACGCGCCGCCGGAGGTGTGCCGGGCCATGCGCGACGCCCTCGACCTCGGCTTCCATTTCGGCAACGACCACCCGATGCAGCTGGAATGGGCCGAACTGATCCGGAAGCTCGTCCCCTGCGCCGAACGCGTGCGTTTCGTGAACTCGGGGTCCGAGGGAAGCATGCTCGCGCTCCGCGTCGCCCGGGCCTTCACCGGCAGGAACAGGGTGCTGCGCTTCGAGGGCCATTTCAGCGGTTGGCACGACGGCGTGGGCAAGGGAGCCATGATCCCCTTCGACGAACCCGTGTCGGCGGGCATCCCGCCGGCCGTCCTCGATACGATCGAAGTCGTCCCGGCGGACCTCGACCGCGTCGCCGAGGTACTGGAGAAAGACCGGGATATCGCCGCCGTCATGCTGGAGCCGTCCGGCGCCTCCTGGGGCACCGCCCCCCTGACCGTCGAGTTCAATGAAAGACTCCGCGATCTGACCCGGGCAGCCGGCGTACTCCTGGTCTACGACGAAGTCATTACCGGTTTCCGCTACGCGCCCGGCGGCTACCAGGAATACGCGGGGATCACGCCGGACATGAGTTTCCACGGCAAGATCGTGGCCGGCGGCATGCCGGGGGGCGTGGTCGCGGGCCGCGCCGATATCATGGAAGTGTTCGACTACACCGGTGACGCGCACCATGACCGGTACGAACGGGTCCACCACCTGGGGACCTTCAACGCCAATCCGGTGTCCACCGCCGCCGGCATCGCCACGTTGAAGCAGGCCGCCACCGGGCTGCCCCACGAACGGGCGAACCGGCTGGCCGGGCGGCTCAGGCAGGGCATGGACGATATCCTCCGCGAGGAAGGCGTGGCGGGGTATGTCTACGGCGACGTGTCCATCTTCCACGTCTACCTGGAGGCCTTCCCCGGAAGCGGCGCCTCCGACCGGGATCAACTGGCGACCCGCGACGTGCACGTCCTCAAAGGGATCCCGGCTCCCGTGGTCGCCGCCTTCCAGAAGATGCTGCTCGCCCGGGGCATCGACCTGGTCTCCTACACGGGCGGCGTCACCTCCTCCGCCCATACCGACGAGGATATCGCACGCACGCTGGACGCCTTCGGGGAGGTCATACGGTCCCTGGTCCGGGAGCACATGATCGCGACGATCTAGACCGTGAATCTCAGGCTGGGAGGCGACGCGCGGAAATGCACGGACCGCAGATCAGGACAATCTCATCATTCAAACAAGGGAGCGACAGGCTTCATGAAACTGACCCTGACTTCGCCGCGTTACAGAAAAGAACAACTGGCCGCCATCCCGGCGCCCGACGGCTGCGACGCGCCGGCGCTGCGTCTCGCGGGAAGCGGCGGTACGGTCCTTCTGGCCGAACGGGACCCCCTGTCCGCCATCTACCACGCCATCCTGCCGGCCATGGAAGCGGGCGAGGAATCGACCTGGGACGCGGCCCCCGGTGACTACGCCGCAGATGACGCGGTCGCCGCTATTGACGCCGCCGGTGACGACGCGCCCCGCCGCGGTATCGAACACGCGTGCCGCGGGGACCGGGTGGACGTGTCGCTGGGCGGAGCGCCGTTCATGACCTTTCACCACGGCACGGGATATCCCAAGCCCTTCATCAATCCCATTCTGACGCCCGGTGGGGTCAACATGCTCCGGGAGCCCCTGCCGGCTTACAGCGAGGGAGAGCATCCCTGGCAGCGGGGACTCACCCTGATGCAGGGCGCCATCAACGGGGTGGACTGCTGGGGCGAATTCGACCGGCCCGGGTTCGGACGGACCGTCCAGGACGACATGTCCATCCACCAGGGCCCCCTGTCGCTTTCCATCGCCACCGGAAACACCTGGTACGAGGGAGACCGGCCGCTGATGTCCGACCGCCGCTGGTACCGCCTCTTCGACACCGGCCGCGACGCCGTGGTACTGGACGTCCTCTTCACGCTGGTCACCGATCACGGTCCCGTGACGATCGGTTCCACGAAGGAGGGCGGGTTCCTGAGCATCCGCGTCAACCCCTCCATGAACGCCTCGGGCGACGGCCGGATGCGCAATGCCTACGGCGCGCACGACGAGACCGGGTGCTGGTCCCGGCGGGCGCACTGGATGGACTACTGCGGTCCGGTGGGCGACGAGACCGCCGGGTTCGCCGTCTTCGACCATCCGGACAACCTCCGGTACCCCACGGCCTGGCACGTGAGAGGGTACGGCCTGTTCGCCGCGAACTGCTGGATGGTCTGGGACGACCACCAATGCGCCGCGGATACGGAAACCACCTTCCGCTGGCGCGTCGTCATACACGCCGGCGATACGCGTGAGGCGGCCGTCGCCGACCGCTTCCTGGACTACGTGGACGGGCCGAGGGCGAAGTGGGACCAGGTTACGGCCTGACAGGAAGATAGCCGGCCGCCGGAGGCCGGGAGGCTTTCCAGTGCGGTACCGCGCGTGCCCCGCCGGGAGACCCACGCGTGCCCCGCCGGGAGACACACGCATCCCCCGCCGGGAGACCCCGCCCGCCGCCGGGAGACCCCGCCCGCCGCTTAAACTCCTTGATAGCCTTTCCGATCATCCTGTATCTTTTCAAGTCATATCCTGTCGGGATAGACGCGCCGGCGCGACCGGGACGCCGGAGTCCGTGAGGACGGACAGGTACCGGGCTTTGAATACGCGCGGCGATTGAAACGGATTCGCATCTTCGAAGGAAGGGCAAATGAGCGAAGCACAGCAACACGGCGGCGATCTGAAGATCGTGGAGGAACTCAAGGAAGCCGGCGAAGGCATCCGGCGGGAGATTGCCAAGGTCATCATCGGTCAGCGCGACGTGGTCCAGCAGCTCCTGACCGTCCTCCTGGCGAACGGCCACGCCCTGCTGATCGGCGTTCCGGGACTGGCCAAGACGCTGTTGATCAACACGCTTTCCAGGACGCTCGATCTCAAGTTCAGCCGCATACAGTTCACGCCGGACCTGATGCCGTCCGACATCACGGGAACGGAAATCCTGGAAGAGGACCGGTCGACCGGCCACCGGGAGTTCAAGTTCATCCGCGGACCGATTTTCGCAAACGTCATTCTGGCCGACGAGGTCAACCGCACGCCGCCCAAGACCCAGGCGGCCCTCTTGCAGGCGATGCAGGAACACGAAGTGACGGCCGCGGGGGAATCCATGAAGCTCGACGAGCCGTTTTTCGTCCTGGCGACGCAGAACCCCATCGAGCAGGAAGGGACCTATCCCCTGCCCGAGGCGCAACTGGACCGCTTCATGTTCAGTATCTACATGGATTATCCGTCCCGCGACGAAGAGATCGAAATCGTCCAGAGTACGACGAGCGTTCAGGATGCCGTGCCGGAACATATCCTGACGGGGAGCGACGTGAAGAAACTGCAGCAGTTGATCCGGAGAGTGCCCGTGGCGGACCACGTTGTCGAATGCGCCGTCTCGCTGGCGCGCATGACCCGCCCGAACGAGCCGGACGCCCCGCCTTTCATCCGGGACAGGGTCAGCTGGGGCGCCGGACCGCGGGCTTCCCAGTACCTGATCCTGGGCGCGAAGGCGCGGTCGGTGCTCATGGGCAACTATACGCCCACGCCGGAAGACGTGCGCGCCCTGGCGCTGCCCGTGCTCAGGCACCGCATCGTGACCAATTTCAACGCCGACGCGGACGGGGTCACCGCCGACGACATCATCACGCAGCTGATGGATGAAACGAAAATCGCCTGATCCTCCATCGCCCTTCATCCGGAACCATGAACACGCCCGATTACCGCAAGTACCTCGATCCCATGACCGTGTCCCGCCTCGCCCGGCTCGACCTCAAGGCGCGGCTGGTCGTGGAGGGGTTCATCGCCGGACTGCACAGCAGCCCCTACCATGGGTTCAGCGTCGAGTACGCCGAGCACAGGCAATACATGCCGGGCGACCCGGTCAAGCATATCGACTGGAAGGTCTTCGCCAAGTCCGACCGGTTCTACATCAAGGAATACGAAGAAGAAACCAACCTGAAATCCTATATCTTCCTCGACGCCAGCGCATCTATGGAATACGGGTCCGCGGGGATCAGCAAGCTGGAATACGGCAGGTACCTGGCGGCCGCCCTCACCTACCTCATGCTGAGCCAGCAGGACTCGGTGGGCCTGGTGCTCTACGACGAGCGCATAAGGCAATACGTACCCCCGCGGTCGGTCCGCAACCACCTGCACGTCATCCTGCAACGGCTGCACGCCGCGGCGCCCGGGTCCGGGACGCGAAGCCGGGCGACGTTCCATGCGCTGGCGGAACGGATCAAGCGGCGCGGGCTGATCATCATCATTTCCGACCTGTTCGACGAACCCGGGGACATCGTCGACAGCATCCGGCACTTCCGCCACCGAAAACATGAAGTGATCGTCTTTCGCCTGCTCGATCCCGCCGAGAAGGACTTTACCTTCCGGCAACCCGCCCGCTTCCGCGACATGGAGACCGGCGAAGAGGTATATACCCACCCTCATGCGATCCGCGACGCGTACCTGGGCGACCTCAGGGAACAGGACGAGGCGTACACCCGCGTCTGCCGGGAAAACGCGGCGGACTACCTCAGCCTGGACACGGCCACGCCCTTCGACCAGGCCCTGCTGACCTTCCTCGCCAAACGCGCCCACCTGGGCTGACGCCCGGCTTCTCATCCCGAAACAGGAATCCGGGCCGCTGGAAGGGGAAGGCCCGGAGCGAAACATCACAGGATCAAAGGTGTGAAGGGGGCCGCGCGGAGATCGCGCGGAGCCCGGCGGTCAGACGATCGCCGTCTCGTCGTCCCTGGAGAAGAAGTGGGCCCTGTTCATGTTCACGAGGAGGGGCAGTTCGGTGTTTATGCCGGGGTCCACGAAGGCGTCCACCCGGGCGATGAAGGGGTACCGGCCGGTGGTCATGTAGAGGAAGGTCTCGCTTCCCATGGGTTCCACCACCTCGACGGTCGCCGTGATCCGGCGGGCTTCTTCCCAGTCCTTTTTCGTATCTACGGAGGTGATGTCCTCCGGCCGGATGCCGAAGGTGACCTCCCGGTCCCGCCAGGGCGCCAGGGCGTCCCGCATGCCATCGGGTATGGGGAGCCGGAGACCGCCTTCGTCGAACTCCGCGCGACCGTTGTCGAATACGACCCTGCCCTCCAGGAAGTTCATGCCCGGACTGCCGATGAAGCCCGCGACGAACCGGTTCGCCGGTTTCTCGTAAAGCTCGAGGGGCGCGGCGACCTGCTGCACCTCGCCGTCTTTCATCACGGCGATGCGGTCGCCCATGGTCATGGCTTCGACCTGGTCGTGGGTGACGTAGACGATGGTCGCTTCGAGCCGGTTGTGCAGCTTGCTGATCTCCGTCCGCATCTGCACGCGCAGCTTGGCGTCGAGGTTCGAAAGGGGTTCGTCGAAGAGGAAAACCTTGGGCTTGCGCACGATGGCGCGGCCCACGGCCACGCGCTGCCGCTCGCCGCCGGAGAGCGCCTTCGGCTTGCGCGAAAGGAGATGGCCGATGCCCAGGATGCCGGCGGTCTCGTTGACCCGCTCCTCGATCTCGGAGCGTGGATACTTGCGCAGCTTGAGCCCGAAGGCCATGTTCTCGTAGACCGTCATGTGGGGGTACAGCGCGTAGTTCTGGAACACCATGGCGATGTCCCGGTCCTTCGGCGGGACGTCGTTCACGCGCTTCCCGTCGATGTGGATCTCGCCGGAGGTCACCTCTTCCAGGCCGGCGATCATGCGCAGCGTGGTGGACTTGCCGCAGCCGGAGGGGCCGACCAGCACGACGAACTCGCGGTCCCTGATGTCCAGGTTGACGTTGCGGACCACGGTGTTCTTGTCGAACCGCTTGTCCACGTTCTTCAGGACCACGTCCGCCATGTAAGCACTCCTCCTGGAACCCGCCGGCATGTCTGGGAGACTCCCGTATTGTGCGGTCCGGCGGCTTCTTTGTCAACACAATATCCCCGGCGGACCAGTGTGCCGGGGCGGCCGTCGAGGCGGTCCTCCCGGCCCGTCCGGGGCGGCCGTCGAGGCGGTCCTCCCGGCCCGTCCGCGCCATGCATTCCGCGCCCGGCAACCGCGCCCGGCAACCGCGCGGTTTTATTTGACTTTGCCCCGCGCGCCCGTTATCTTGACTGCTCATTTTTGGAAATCGCCAACACGCCCGCCACCCCGGGCAAAAGCTCAAATCAACCAGACTGCCGGGAGGAGCCTTGCCATGCCGCTCATCGTCGAACTGGACCGAATCAAGGAAGCCGTAGAGGGCATTGACGTCATACAGGATATAGAGGACGGTTTCGTCGCCTATTCGCAGGGGAACGTGCAGGTGCCGCCCGTCGGCGAGATGCACTTCGAGGATCCTCCCGGGAACGTGCACATCAAGTACGGAGCGATCAACGGCGACGACTACTACGTCATCAAGCTGGCGTCCGGCTTCAGCGACAACCCGACGGTCGGACTGCCTCGCGTCCAGGGCATGATGCTGATCTTCAACCAGCGCACGGGCCAGCCCGTGGCTTTCCTGCTCGACCAGGGCTACCTCACCAACGTGCGCACGGCCGCCATGGGGCCGGTCGTGGCCAGGGTCCTCGCGCCGAAGAACGTCAGCCGCATCGGCGTGTTCGGCACCGGTCTGCAGGCGCGCATGCAGGTCGAGTACCTCAAGGGGGTCGTCGACTGCACGGACGTGATCGCCTGGGGCCGGTCGGCCGAGAGCAAGGCGTCCTACAAGTCCGAGATGGAAGCCAACGGGTATACCGTCGAGATTACGGATGATGCCGGCGCCGTGGCCGCGACCAGCAATCTCATCATCATGTCCACCCCGTCCCTTTCGCCGCTGCTGACCGCCGACCAGGTACGGCCCGGAACCCACATCACCGCCATGGGATCCGACACGCCGGACAAGATCGAGCTGGATCCGGGCGTGCTCGTCAAAGCCGACGTGGTCGTGGCGGACAGCATCCCCCAGTGCAGGCTGCGGGGCGAGATCGCACAGGCGATGATGGCGGGGGCCATTACCGAGGACAAAGTGGTGGAACTCGGGAACGTGATCCAGAATCCTTCCCTGGGCCGCACGTCCGAAGACCAGATCACGATCGCCGATTCGACGGGCGTCGCCGTCCAGGACATCCAGATTTCCAAGGCCGTCTACCACGCCGTAAAGTAGCGTAAAGGAGCACAATCATGGCAAAAGCCTTCCAGCCTTTCGAACTGGAACGCATCATGTCGGACTGGGAACAGATCGTCGAGTACAACTTGTCCGAAAGCGGCGCACACCCGGTGAAAGTCAGGGAACTGATCGACCACGATCCGGACATCCTGGACCGCATGCTGGACACCGAGCTGGGCTACGGCTACGCCAACGGCTCGCCTGAGCTGCGGGAGGCCATCGCCCAGTACTACCCCGGCGCGACGGCCGACAACGTCCTGGTGACGATCGGGTGCATCGAGGCCAATTACATCACGTTCCAGACGCTGCTGGAAGGCGGCGGAGAAGTGGCGGTACAGGTGCCCTGCTACCTCCAGAGCTGGGGGCTCGCGCACAACATGGGCGCCGTCCGGAAGACGTTCAACCTCGATCCCGACCGCCGATGGGCGCTCGATACCGGCAGCCTGGAAGAGGCGGTAACGGACGAGACGAAGCTGATCTCCATCTGCAACCCGAACAACCCGACGGGGCAGATCCTGACGGAATCCGAAATGGACGCCGTCGTCCGCGTGGCCGAGCGCAGCGGCGCCTGGTTGCTCGCCGACGAGATCTACGCCGGGTCCGAGCGGGATCGGGAGGAGGTCTCGCCCACCTTCTACGGCCGGTACGACCGGGTCGTCTCCGCGGGCAGCATGTCCAAGTCCTTCGCCATGCCCGGCCTGCGGGTCGGCTGGATCGTGGGCCCCGAAGACCTGCTCAGGCAGCTCTGGATGCGCCACGAGTACCTGACGCTGAGCACCGCCAAGCTGTCCAACCACTTCCTCGCGCCGCTGGCGCTGCGCCCGGACGTCAGGAAGACGATCTTCGACAGGACGCGGGGCTACGTCCGCCGTGGATGGGAGAACTACCAGGGCTGGATCGAAGACAACGCGGACATCCTGAGTCTCGTGCCGCCCCAGGCGACCGCCGTTTCCTTCGTGCGGTACAACCTGAAATCGGATTCCGTGACGCTGGCGAACCGGCTGATCCACGAGAAGTCGGTGCTCATCGGTCCCGGAGACTTCTTCGGCGTGCCCAATCATCTCCGCATCAGCTACGGCCTGCCGCCCGAATACCTGAACGAGGGACTGGGCCGGATCTCCAGCCTGCTTCGCCAGGTCGCCACGGAAGAGGCCGCGGGGACGGTGAACGAGCGGGACGCGGCCGCCGGCTGATCATGGGAAGGGCCTGCCATGCCACATTCCCTCGAACCGCTGGTACCCGTCGATGAGTTCCCCGTAGCGCAGACCTGCACGTACATCAACGCGGCCAACGTGACGCCCATGTACCGTCCGGCCGCGGCCGCGATCACGGACTGGTACCGGGACGTCGCGGAGAACGGCAGCAACCACTTCGACGAAGAAGCCGAAGCCACGGTTTTCGACGAATTGCATCGTCAGGCCGCCCGGCTCTTCAACGCTTCCCCGTCCGACATCGCCGCCGGTTCCAGCACCACCGAGCTCCTGAGCTCCCTCGCCTGGGCGGTCATGCCCGGCGCGGATACGAACGTCGTCAGCACCGACGTATCCTTCCCCGCCTCGGTCTATCCCTGGAGACGCGTCGCCAACCACACGGGCTGCGAGGTCCGGCTGGCGCACGCGCGGGGCGACACGGTCGATCCCGGCCGGGTCAGGGACCTGGTGGACGACAACACGGCCGTGGTCGCGCTGTCCCACGTCGAATTCCGCAGCGGCCAGCGCTGGGATCTCGCCGCCTTCGCGGACATCGCGCACCGTCACGGCGCCCTGCTGGTCGTGGACGCGACGCAGTCCGCGGGCGCCGTCCCCATCGACGCGCCCGCCATGGGGGTGGACGCCGTGGCGGCCGGGGCCTACAAGTGGCTGTGCGGCCCGTTCGGCATCGCCGTCATGTACCTGGCGCCCCATCTCGCCACGCGCCTCGAACCCGGCCTGGTAGGCTTCCGGAGCCAGGTGGACATCTGGGACATCCGCACCGATCCGCCCGACTACCCGGAAGACGCGTCCCGGTTCGAATTCAGCACCATGGCCTACGGGTTGTCCGGCGGGTTCGCGAAATCGATCGGATTCCTCGTGGACACGGGCATCGACCGCATCTTCGCCTACAACCAGGTCCTGGCCGACCATCTCATCGACGGCCTGGCGGACATCGGCGCCGAGGTCACCTCCCCCGGGGATGCCGCCGAGCGTTCGGCCATCGTCACCGCCCGCTTCCCCGGCCGCGAGGTCGCCGACGTGGAACGGCACCTGAAGCAGTCCGGCGTCATGGTCGCCCTGCGCGGCGACGTGATCCGGTTCTCCCCCCACCTGTACAACCGGACGGCCGACGTGGAACGGGCGCTCGAGGTGATCTCGGAAATGCCCTGATCCGCCGCGTAGTCGACGCAGGGCCGACATACGCGGAGCCGACATGTAAGGCGCCTTCCGAGCGGTCTGTCGGCGGGCAACGATCCGAAAAAGAACAGCCATGTACAAGTTCCAGTGGTACCAGTCGATCTACGACAATTTCGGTAAAATCGCCGAAGAGGCCCGGCGGTACGGCGAAGAGATCGGCACGCTGAAATTGAAGCAGGACATCGGCCTGTACGCCGGCAGCTCCGCGCGGCCCGGCAACCTGCCCGACTACGTGCTGGACGCGATCGTGGAAGCCAACCGGGGCGACCGGACCTACCCGGTCCGGGTGATCGAGGACGAGCTCCGGGAAGTCGTCAAGGACGTCTACGGCGACGGGTACGACGCGGTGGCCGCCAATACGTGCGAAGCGCTGCTGCGCCTGACCCTGGAGACCCTGTGCGCGCCGCCTTCCATGCGCCACGGCGACATCTACCGCGGCCGCCTGCTCATGCCCTATGGCGAGGATTACGAGTGGATCGGCGGCTATGGCCGGGCCTTCCCGCCGCGGTACAAGAACCTCCTCGTGGACCGGACCATCGCGGGCGGCGAACTGGGCATCGAGAACAAGAGCCTGGCGAACCTGGAGACGCTCTACGTCCCCATGGCCGGCGCGAAATACGATCCCCACGGCATCCGCTACAACCCCACCTCGCTGCTCACCGGGGTCGACGTGGACGGCACCATCGAGAACGTGAAGAAGGCCGCCGGGCGGAACGCTGCCCTGCTCACGGGCGTCGCCACGGTGGGATACGACACGCCCAGCTACGGGCTCGGCGAACAGGACGAGCGCGGCGCGCCGGTCCTCCTGAAGAAGCTGGCAGGCGTGGCCCGGGACTACGATGTCCCATACATTGTAGACACGGGAGGCTCGATCCCCATAGTCGGCATGGATCCCCGGGACATCGGCTGCGACATCATCACCTACAGCATGGACAAGCCGGGCCGCGCGCCCGCGTCGGGCCTGTTGATCGGCAAGGAAGAGATCATCAACCCGATCCGCAAAGGCATGGGCCTGGGCGGGCAGCGCTACGGCGAGCTGTCCTCCCACGGCAAGGCCGTCTATACCTTCAGCGATCCGGGCCGGGACACCCTGGTGGGACTCACGGCCTACCTGAAGGTCCTGCGCGACCGGCCCCACCTGGTCACCGACCCCATCGACCTGTTCCACGAGATCATCGTGGAGGAATTCGCCCGGCTGAAGCCCGCGCGCTTCCGCGACGACCTGATCTTCACCAAAACCTACCAACTCGGGGGCACCGAACTGAACTACGAACGCACGTGGAAGGACGGCGCCTTCGGCATCCCGATCTTCAACCTGGAAGACCTGTGGGCCAACACGAACCCCATCGTGCTCGCCCAGGAGCACATGGGCGTCGAACCCGCCACGATCTACAGCGGCAAGATGTTCCTCGGACCCGGCCTCGGGACGCTCGACCAGGAAGGCAACCTGATCGAGGAATACGCCGTGCTCGGCGCGAAGACCCTGGTCAAGGCCATGGAGATCGTCTGCCGGCACGCCGGGCTGGGGGATTGATCCGGAAGTACATGCCGCGGTAGCTGGAAAACCCTTGCATGTGATATCGAAATATGATATCATATGTCATGAACAGTCGCCAACGTAAGATCCTCGAAGCGATAACGACCGATCCGGTATCCTCGAATATCGAATGGCGACAAATTGAGTCATTGCTTATTTCTCTGGGTTGTGAGGCCATTGAAGGCCGTGGTTCTAGAATCGCATTCAAATTCGGTGCGCTTCGAGCTGATTTCCATCGGCCTCATCCAGGGAAGGAAGCCAAACCGTACCAGGTACGCGCCGCACGGGAGTTTCTAAAACGTATGGGAGTAACAACATGAAGCCGATGCGCTACAAAGGATACCCGGCACGCATCGAATACAGTGACGAGGACGGGTGTTTTGTCGGCCGCGTGGCTGGTATTCGCGACATCATCACGTTTCACGGAGAAAACGTCAGAGAAGTACGCGAGGCGTTCAAAGAGGCCCTTGATTTCTATTTGGAGAGTTGTGATGGACGCGGCGAGGCTCCGAATAGACCCTATTCGGGTAAACTTCTACTGCGTATTGATCCGGAAGTACATGCTTCGGTTGCCGAGGCGGCCGAATTAAGCGGTGTGAGTATTAATCAATGGGCAGGTGATAAGCTTTCGGAGGCTGTGATTGAAAAACGGAGTGTTTCAGCAACGCATAATCCAGATCGATAAGTTCTAACGCAAGTAGGTTTAATCGAATTCACTTTCCAATTAAGCTCAAAATGCCATAGTTGAAAAGGTTCAACACTACAAGAACATGACTTTGCTAGGGAAGGAAATGGGAACGACGCCTTTAAATAATCACCCTGTGACTCGACACATCATTGATCACACTTGGCAAGACAATCATGTCGTGCACGCGGAAATCGTATGTGAAGACAATCTTAGTTTCCTAGGCAAAATCCAAGACGAGTCTATTGATTTAATTGTTACCTCTCCTCCTTACAACATAAAGAAGGAATATGAAAAACGTAAATCCCAATCCATGTATCTTGAAGAGCAGGCTGCATGCATTGCTGAAGCTGTGAGAGTTTTAGCGCCCCATGGTTCGATTTGTTGGCAGGTGGGTAATCACATTAATGACGGAGAAGTGTTTCCGCTTGACGTCCTACTATACCCACTGTTTAAAGACCACGAACTGCAGCTAAGAAACCGAATAGTTTGGACCTTCGGTCATGGTTTGCATTGCCAGAAACGTTTCTCGGGACGTCACGAAACTGTGTTATGGTTTACAAAATCTGAAAACTATAAGTTTAATCTCGATGCAGTACGTATCCCTTCGAAATACCCAAATAAAAAACACTTTAAAGGACCCAATAAAGGTAAACTATCGGGGCACCCATTAGGCAAAAATCCAACGGATGTCTGGGATATACCAAATGTGAAATCAAACCATGTAGAAAAAACAGAACATCCATGCCAGTTTCCTGTTGGGTTGGTTGAACGACTCGTCCTTTCTCTTACGGATCCTGAAGATAAAGTTCTGGATCCTTATCTTGGAGTCGGCTCTACAGCAATCGCTGCGATAATGCACGGTCGAAATACTCTCGGATGTGATATAAGTAAAAGATACGTTAATATCGCAATGGAAAGGATATCTCTGCTTCGAAATGGCGAACTACGAACACGGCCTATGAACAAACCAGTCTACAATCCAAACATAAGAGAGATCGAATGAAAATCGGTTTCACGTATGATGAACATTACCTGGCCGGAGTTGAGTGGGAAAGCCGTAAGTCGAAGAACTGGCTTCTAGACGTTTTTGAAGTATCATCTGTTCGAATCCAAAAAGGGTGTACGGCAGATATACGGACGCATGTAGAGAACGAGTTTGTAAATAACGGTTGGGCTCTAAACGTAGAGTTAGCACATAACCATGGCCTGAAAGTGTTTGCGCAGAAGCATGACCTTGCCTTTCAACTTCAAACTGGTAACATGAGCCGAGCTCCTTACGATCTACTCAAACTACAGTTCCTTTTTCAAAGCAATAGAATTAGTGCTGCCGCTATTGGGTTACCGACCAAAGATGCTGCCAAAAAAATGGGTGAGAACTTAGCTAATGCTGAGAGAGTGGTTCGGGAATTAGAGCTTTTTAGTTGTGTGATTACCGTACCTATCCTCGTTGTTGCGTTCGAGTAACAAGGACTGAATATGAACTACAGAATTGAAGTAATTCCACGATCCGAACGGGAAGTACTGATTGAGAAACGTACTAATAACACGAAGGATTTAGGCGATGTTGTTTATGATTTCCGAGGTGATACGGTTAACCTTCCTGTAATCTCACTTCCGATTAAGCTACCTGTGTATCGCATGGACAATTGTCGTGCATTCAGTGCACAGCAGACAGCAATTGCGATTAAGGGGCTGGATAAGAACTTTTTTTCGAAAGGTCAGGAGCAGTCCTCGACTAATCAAGAACAGCACAACATACTCTTTAAACTGGCCAACCAAGAAACATCATCTGTTGCATCAATCGTTAAGGTCTTAGACACAGATGGCCAACGTGAATCGATTTTAATAACGAGTACAGGTGTAGTTGTAAACGGTAACCGTCGACTCGCGGCTATGCGTGAGCTTTATCAGAGTAAAGACGGTACGGTCGACAATCGATTTGAGTACGTTAAATGTTCAGTATTGCCTTCGGATACAACACGTGATGAGATTGATGACATTGAAGCGGATCTACAAGCACGGCCTCAAACCAAACTAGAATACGATTGGATTGGTGACGCACAACTTGTACGACGTCAGATAGAGAAGGGTAGGTCAATAAAGGATGTCGCGACCCGCCTCCGCCGAACCAAATCCGATATAGAAAACACGTTGCAGGCACTTGACGAAGCAGATCTTTATCTTAGCGAGTGGGTTGGTAAACCTGGTAATTATGAACTCGTCAGCAGTGAAGGTCAGCAGATTTTTGGCGACATTCCTAAAAACTTAAAAAACAAATCCCCTGAGTTACAGAATGCAAGTCGTGCTATAGCATGGTCACTTTTTGAAAACAGGAAAAACATCACAGGCCGCGTATACAGATTAAACGCTGCATTCGGAAAACTTGCACCTAAGGTATTCGAGTTGTTATCTGATCAACTTGATTTTGAAAATAAACCTGAATCTGGCGACAGTGACGAAGTGGAATTTGAAGTAGATATTGAACCTGATGAGAACACCAACGACTATATTCCCATTATTGAGTTCTTACGTAATGAAGAAACCAAAGCCAAAGCGGCAGAGGCATTAATAGAATCATGTGAAGTCGCGATTGAGCTCGACAAAGAACAGAATGTGGAAAAAGCAGCTTTGAAAGCTCTTACTCTAGTTAACACCAAATTATCGAGTGTAAATGTGAATTCGGCTGGTTCAGATACATTACCGGCGATAGTCAAACAGATAGAAACTATACGTGGTCTATTGGTAAAAATAGAGTCAGACATTAAAAAGCGGCAGTAGTAGGAATGGAATTTTGAAAGCGTGTGGTAGTAAGGAGTTTTCGATGTCGATGTCGACACCCGTAGAAATCCATTACAACCCGGATCAAACCGGGTTTTTTATAATACAGGAAGAATATCTAAATTCTCCCATTTGGACTCGTCTGAAACTAGCGATACGTACCAAGAACATAGAACATACAATTAATGAAGGACGTATTCTTCTTCCTTGGCCGTCGATATTGAGCATTGTTCGTGAACTTGGTAGTAAGGCATCTCAACAATCGCTGAATTTTCGGTTTTATCCGAAAGGTGACGCGTTGCCAAGAATCAAGGATTTTGCGTCTCAGTTAAAGGAAGTACGTACCCAGCGGCAGAAATTAAACATTCTGGAACCAGCAATTGAAATCGACGAAAGGCTTAAGTCTCTAGGATTTTCAAAGCGAGACCTAAAGCCTTTTCAACTCCGCGATCTTACACACCTATTGTCACTTGCAAATGGTGCGAATTTCTCGGTGCCTGGGGCGGGTAAAACAACGGTGACTTTCGCGCTACATATACTTACAAGAAAACAAGGTCAGCATCTAATCATTGTTGCCCCAAAAACAGCACGGCAAGTATGGATAGATATTGTTTCCGAATGTATGGTTGAATGCGCACCTTTTAATGGCGATGAGCCCTTCACTGTACTTGAGGGAAGTGAGACAGAAAATCGAGAGGCTTTACAATCTGGTGCAACCCGGTTCCTTATATCTTACGACTTGGCTATGAGGCAGCAGGATACGATCGGTACACATCTCACCACGACACCCACACATTTGGTTTTAGATGAGTCACATAGAATGAAAGCTGGATGGCTGTCACAGAGAGGAGCTTTCCTTCTCAACATTTCAGCATTACCAATTCGGCGAGATATACTAACCGGTACCCCAATGCCGCAGGATGCAAGAGACATTGAGTCTCAGCTTGACTTCCTTTGGCCTGGTCACGGCTTGGGACTAGAGATTCTTCAAGGTAGGTCACCACGATCGGTTCTCGGAAAACTCTATGCAAGAACAACGAAAACTGAACTCGGATTACCTAAGGCAACACGACATTTTATCGATATAGATATGCTGCCAGGTCAATTGGCATTGTATTCAACGGTAAGAAGTGAGTTTCTTCGAGAACATTCCAGAAAACTCAGCCAAGGCATGCCCAGTGCACAGTTCTACCGTGCTCGGCGATCGGTGATGCGCCTACTACAGATTTCTATAGACCCTCTTCCAGTTTTAAATGTCATTGCAAGAAATGAAATGAATGAAGGTTCAGGGATCATTGATCAGGTTATTGAAGAAGGTAATTCAGCAAAGATGATCGCTGTCACTGACCATGTAAGACAACTTGCTCATACCGGTCAGAAATCGGTGATCTGGACGATATTCGTTAATACGATTCACAATTTTGTCACTATGCTGGGTGATCTAAATCCAGTGTTTATCCATGGCGGAGTCAAGACTGGAAGCGAGGATGATCTTGAAACTCGAGAAGGGAAAATCCGTCAGTTCCACCAAGATAGTGACTGCCATGTATTAATAGCAAATCCTGCCACAGCGGGAGAAGGAATCAGTCTTCACACTATTTGCCACAATGCGATTTATGCCGATAGGAGTTACGTCTCTACTCATTACCTTCAATCCATTGACCGAATTCACAGACTTGGGTTAGAATCTGACCAAGAAACAAACATATATGTCTATAGATCGAAGGCCCCACCCGCAATCGGCAGCATTGACTTATCAGTAAGCAGGCGCCTAGTTGAAAAGATGCGTAACATGCAGGAATTGTTAGACGATCCCGATCTTCACGAACTCGCTTTTGACGAAGAAGAATCTGATGACCCCATTAACTATGATGTAGAACTTCAAGACCTCGTCGATCTAATTGCCGAACTTGAGGGGAGGGGAGAAGAAGCCCCTCTAGAAATACCATGACCTCCGAAATTTCTGTCGAACGTATGTTCAGTCTATCGTGTTTTGAAGGACTCCGCCTTGTCCGCTACTATAGAACCAGATTCCCAAACTATGATACACTGAAGATCAAGGACCTTATCGAAAATGTTGAGGCGGACGGAGAAAGCCTAGATTTAAACGCAGCGTTATGTCTCGATAGAGTATTGGACGAGAACTGTCCACTTGATGGTGTCCAGTTCTATCAGGCATGTATAAAATCTATCCAAGTTACATTTCTACCAAGTTGGTCTAAACTTCTACGGCAAGGTCGTACGAGGTTTACACGATCACTCAATTCAAATGAACAGGATGTTTTTACTGCAGCTGGATTGCTAGATGATCCGCCATCCCAAGAAGTAGTAGAGTGGTGGGATGATGTTTCTAGCTTTGGTCGCATGATCAATGATCGAGCTAAACTAAAACAGGGACGGTATGCAGAAGTACTTACAATTGAATATGAGAAAACACGCCTTGCGGATCTTGGTATAAATAGACAGCCTCAATGGCTTGGATTAGACGACAATTATGCGGGATATGATGTAATGTCTTACGATTTACTGCCACAAGGTGTGGCAAACCGTTTGATCGAAGTAAAATCAACAACGGCATCGCCACTCCGGTTCTACATCACTCAAAATGAATGGAAACAAGCCGAGGCATCCGGGAACGCGTACTGTTTTCATGTTTGGGATATGTCTCAGGACTCCCCAAACCTACACGTTCGATCGGTTGAGGAAGTTGCTCGTCATATTCCGATCAATAGAGGAAACGGTAAGTGGACAAACGTGGAAATTCCTGTAGGTTCATCGCGAACCTAACTTAAGGCAGGTGATAATTTTCAACCATATTAGATTCTAATGGATTAAACAAATCTATTTGCGATTTAAAACGGATTGGTGTTTGAGTATGAATTCTGTCACAGATTCGATCTGGCCAGCGTTCATATTCTTCATCATTTGCAATAACACCAGTTTGATTAGCGACAATCGATATTGACTGGCAGTTTTTGTAAAACTGGGCAGCAAATTGTAATTCACACTCGGTTGTAATGGGAGTGATTTACTCTAATCTACTGAGTAACAACTACATACTGATTTACCGCGCCTACCTGAGTCCCTCGAACCAATTCCTTCCGAACAACGCCTCAGCCGCGTCTATACGCTCCATGCTGCCAAGGTCTGCCCACCGGGCGGCGTCGGCCCGGAATGCGCGGACGCATTCGCCATCTCCCGCCAGGTCCAGGAAGAAATCGATAATCGAGAACGGTCCGGCCTGTGGCATCCGCTCGCATGCAACCGGTGACATGGCGTACACGCCCATGAAAGGCACGGACGAGACTGCGCCCCGCGGCGGCCGAACCATGCGGGTCTCTTCGGTAATGTCCGACCGCCAGCCGCAAAGGTTCTCCTCACCATCTAAAAGCAAGTGCCGCGAACTCTTTCTACGCTTCACCGCGACGGTGACCCGGGCGTCCGACGCCCCATGGCCATCCGCCCGGTGGGCCTTCATCAATCCGGAAAGGTCCAGGTCGGTCAGCACGTCCACGTTGTGCACGAGGAACGGCTCGTCCCCGAAGAACCACGACGCCTTCCGCACCCCGCCACCGGTACCCAGGATCTCTTCCTCCACGGATACGGTAAGCGAAACCCCGGCGTGATCGTGCCCGGCCGCGTAGGCCTCGATCTGCTCCGCGAAATGGTGGGCGTTGATGATGATGTCGGTGAATCCATGCCGCGCCAGCCGGCGAATCACCCAGTCGGCCATGGGCCGGCCGGCGACCTCCACCAGCGCCTTGGGACGGTCGTCGGTTGCGGGCCGAAGCCGGGTGCCCAGTCCCGCGGCCAGGATCATGGCCTTCACGCGTCCTCCTGTTCCCGGTGCCTGAGTTCCACCGCAATGCCGGGTCGGCCGGCCAGGTGTTCGGCGAGCCGCTCGGCGAAGTAGACCGACCGGTGCTGTCCGCCGGTGCACCCGAAGGCGACGGTCAGGTCGGTAAACCCCCGCCGCTGGTGATGGGCCACGGCCTGGTCCACCATCCCTTTCACGTCCCGCAGCAGGGCCTGGGCCTCGTCGAGCGCGTCCAGGAACGCCGCGACCGGCGCGTCCATCCCGGTCAGGTCCGCGTATTCGGCAATACGGCCCGGGTTCTTCAAGATGCGGCAGTCGAAGACGAATCCGCCGCCGTTGCCGCTCGGGTCCCGGGGCACCCCCCGGTGGTAGGAGAAGCTCCACAGGCGGACGTTCAGGCGGCCGGGAGTCGACCCCCCCATGCGCCGCAGCTCCGTGGATTCGACGATACGCTCCCAGGCCCGTTTCAAGGCCGGCAATTCGACCGGCAGATCGGCCCGTCCAACCAGGCCTTCCAGGTTTTCGACTCCGTGCGGAATGCTCGTCAGGAAGTGGGACTTCCCCTCGTAGAGTCCCCGGTATCCATAGGCGCCCAGCGCCTGCATCTGGCGGACCAGGGCGTAGCCGTAGTAGTGGGCGAGAAAGGTCTCCCGGCGGACCGATGTATACACGCTCGCCGCTTCGATGTAGTGTTCCAAGAGCTCATCGCGCGTTTCCCACGGGATCTCGGCTTTGGCGTCCTGCAGCAGGGAGGCGACGTCGTACTGCAGGGCGCCCTGCCGCCCGCCCTGGTAGTCGATGTAGTGCGGACCTCCCTCGTGCCACATGATGTTTCGGGACTGGAAGTCGCGGTAGAGAAAGAACGACGTCTCCGTTCCCAGCAGGAACTTCGTGAACCGCTCGAAATCCTCCTCCAGGTCCTGCTCGTCGAAGTCGATGGGCACGAGTTTGAGGAAGTGGTACTTGAAGTAGTTCAGGTCCCAACGGATCGACTGCTCGTCGAAACGGCTCCTGGGGTAACAGACCGAATAGTCCACGTCGCCGCCTGCCACGACCTGGAAACGGGGCAGGTCGTCGAGCACCTGGCGGTACATCCGGATCAACCGGTCGGAGAACCCGCCGTCTTCGTCGCGAATCGCGCGCACCCGGTCATAGAGCGTCTCGTCCCCCAGGTCCTGCTGAAGGTAGATCCCCTGTTCGAGGTCCTCGGCATAGATCTCCGGAACCGGCAGGCCGTGGCGGCGGAAGTGCCGGGTAAGCGCAAGGAAGGCGACGTTCTCGCGGCGGTCGCCGTTGGACGTACCGATGACGGACCGGCCGGTCCCGTGCAGCCGGAAATAGCGCCGTTTCGATCCGTCCGCGCCCAGGGGCGTGATGCCGTCCGGCGCTTCCCCGAAGCTGCTGCGGTAGAGACGCTCGAGATCGTCGCGGGTTTCTGTCGTCATGCTGGATTTGCCGTCCTGTCGCGGCGGGAGAGCCGTTCCAACCTGTCCTGGGCATCACGCATCCTGGCCGGCCATCCCTTTGCCTGGCGAGAACGAGTGGCGCTTCACTCGGGCCGCTTCATGACCAGCAGCAGCGGCCTAACGTCTTCGGGATACATCCGCCGCGCGTCGTTGTTGTTGTCGAGGATGACGTAGACCCGGTCGCGGTCCATGGCCAGCCCCTCCGCCGTCTTCGCGCCGAACTGCTCGTGCTGGTAGAGGTATTCCGGGTCGTTGACGATATGGGCGAAGGACCAGATCGTCGATGGCGCGTCGATGTTCAGGTAACGGATGGTCCTCCGGATGGTGGCCGTGCTCCGCTGCAGGATGTAGACGTTTTCCTCTTCCCGGTGCAGGCCCGTATAACTGTCCGTCGATCCGTGATTGGCGATCTCGACGATCCGCTGTTTCGGGGCCATGTCGACTTCGATCAGGCCGCACGGCTGGCGTTCGGCGGTAACCAGGAACCGGTCGCGGCCCATCAGGGTGATGCCTTCCAGGTACCCGCCCCGGGTCTGAAAGAGTCCCGCCGAAGCGCCCACGTCCCGGAGGCTCGTGGTCACCCAGGACGCCTTGTTCCCGCTCGCTTCGACCTTGAGGATGGCGAAGGCCCCTTCGCTGGCGAGATAGAAACTCCCGTCCTCGCCGCGGGTGATGCCTTCGAGATCCAGCCGGAACACGCCGAAGGGCCTGGGCGGCTCGAACCGGACGTGGGGTACGAATACCGCCGCGTCGTCCCTGAGTTCGATGCGGAATATGGTGTCGTCATGCTTGTCGGATACCGTGTACAGGGTATCGTTGTGCATGAAGAGACCCGACGGCTGGTTGAATTCGGGCCCCTCGACGGGGAGGACGCTGATCGGTTCGAGGGCGATCGGTTCGTTCTGCGCGTGGGCAGCTTCAGGAGTCCGAAACAGGGTCAGTGCGCATAGGGAGAGCAACGCGGGCAGGAGGCGAAGCGCGCCCGGCCTCCGTCCATCCCCGGGAATCCCCCTACTCCCCATCGTCCACCTCGGCGATGTACAACTTGTGCCACCGGAAGGAACCCACGGTGCCGTCGTCGTTTACGGCATAGCCCTTCAGCCAGGGTTTCCGGAGCTGCAGGCCCATCCTGTGAAAGAGGAAGGCCGCGGGATAGTCCGCCACCTGGACGGCCGAGGCTTCCCGGTACAGCCTGTCCCGGACCTCGGCGTTCAGTTCGGCCGCGGCCGAATCCACGAGGCGGTCGAAGGCCGGGTTGTGCCAGTCCTGCCGGCCGTGGCCCCGGGGCTGGGAGTGCCAGATCATGTCCAGCATGTTGCGCGGGTCCAGGAAATCGGCGCCGAACGCGATCAGGCCGAGGTTCATGTTCCACTCGTACAGGTGATCCATGTAGGTGTGCAGGTCGGCCGTCCGGATATCCACGTCCACGCCGAGATGCTCTTTCAGCATGCTCTGTATCGCCACGCCGATCAGGCGGTCGGAGGGCGTAGGCGCCCGGAGCCACAACTCCTGCCGGGGGAAGCCCTGTCCGCCCGGATACCCGGCTTCGCGCATGAGCGACCGCGCCCGTTCCGGATCGAAGCCCTGCGCCGCGGCATGGAGGTCGCCTTCGAATTCCCTGAAGCCCGGCGGGATCATGGAATAGGCCGGGACGGCCCCGCCGCGCAGGATGACGTTGCACATGTTCTCGCGGTCCATCACCCGCGCGAAGGCTTCGCGCACGCGGATGTCGTTGAAGGGCGGCAACTGCGTCCTGAAGAAGAGGTACCAGGTGTTCAGCCCGTGGAACCGCACGAGATCCTTCTTCAGCTCAGGGTCGCGCTCGATGCGGTCCAGGTCGTTGATATCGACGTTCTCCATGTCCACTTCGTCGCTCTCGTAGGGGAGAATGGTCGCCGCGGCCGCGTTGCGAAAAGGGTGTATGACCTTCTCCAGGAAGGGTTTGTGAGGACCGTTGTAATAGGGGTTCGGGACGAGGGTCATGTGGCTTCCGTTGACCCACTCCGTGACCATGAAACCGGAATTCGTGATGATGTTCTCCGGTTCGGTCCACTTGCGGCCGTATTTGTCCACCAGCCGCTTCGGCACCGGCATGGCGTCGCCGAAGGATACGATATGGGGCAGGTAGGGCGCGCGCTTCTCCGTCTCGATGACCAGGGTCGTATCGTCCACCGCCCGGACGCCCAGGGATTCGAGGTCCTCGTTCTCCCCCTTGACGATCGCCTCGGCGTTCTTGATGTCGTAGTAGAAGAAGGCGTAGATGTTGGTGGATTCGGGGTCGAGCATCCGGCGGTAGGAGTATACGAAATCGTGGGCCGTCAGGGGCGACCCGTCGCTCCAGCGCATGCCGGACCTGAGATGGAAAGTCCAGACAATCCCGTCGTCCGACCCCCAGCTGTGCGCGGCGCCCGGGATCGGGTTCCAGTACTCGTCCTTGAACAGCAGGGCTTCGAAGGGGAGGATCGTCTGTTCCGTATCGTACGGCTCGATACTGGGATCCAGGCTCTTCGGCTCGGGGCTCATGGACCGCAGCACCTGGCGGGAGGCGTCCACCGCGTCGTCCGGCAGCGCCACGCCGATCGAGTTCACGCGGCGGCCTTCCGTGGCCGGCCCCTGCTCCCCGGCGCGTTCGCCTTCGCCGCAGGAGACCAGCGCGAGTGCCGATACGATGATTGCGGGAATGCGCATAATGGCAACTAGATCCGGATCAGCTCCTTGACGAGGAGATCGTTGATCCGCCCGGCGAAGCCCACGGGATCGTCGAGCTTCGATCCTTCGGCCACGACGGCCTGCTCGTAAAGCAGGCGGCCGATGGATTCGACCCGGGCGTCCGCGCCGTCGCTGTCGTGGAGCTTCTGCAGTCCCTGTACGACGGGGTGGGCGGCATTGAGTTCCAGGATGCGCCTGGAGGACTGGGCGCCGCCTTCGCCCATGCGCTGCATGAGCCGTTCCATGTGGGCGCTCATGGCGCCTTCGTCGGCCACCAGGCAGGACGCGCTGTCCTTGAGGCGCGTCGACAGCCGGACGTCCTGCACTTCCGGGATCTTGCCCTTCAGGGTATCGATCAGGCCCTTGAAGGTCTTTTCGTCATCCTCCGCCCTCGCCCGGGCGGACTCGTCCGCCGCGATGTCGCCCTTGTCGGCCGCCTTGTACTTCTTCTCCCGGTACTCGGTCACCGATGACATGACGAACTCGTCGACGGGATCCGTCATGAACAGGACGTTCCAGCCGCGGTCCCGGAAAACCTCCAGGTACGGCGTCCGCTCGAGCATACCGCGGTGCTCGCCGATCAGGTAGTAGACCTCCTCCTGGTCGGGCGGCATCTGGTCGACGTATTCATCCATGGAGATGAACTTCCCGGCCTCGGTGTTCATGGATTCGTAAACGGCCAGGGCGGTGAGGGCATCGCGGTTCTCGAAGTCCTGCGCCATCCCCTCCTTGAGGATCGGTCCCAGTTCCTTGTAGAAATCCACGTACTTTTCGAATTCTTCCTTCTTCATCTCTTCCAGCGTGGTGAAAATCCGCTTCACGATGTTCTTGCGGATGCGGTCGAGTATGGGGTTCTGCTGCAGGATCTCTCGGGAGACGTTCAGGGGCAGGTCGGAGCAGTCCACCACGCCCTTGATGAAGCGCAGGTAGGGCGGCAGCAGCTCCTCGCAGTTCTCCATGATCTGGACCCGCTGCACGTACAGCCGCGGCCCGACCTTGGGATCGCCGAACATCATGTCGAAGGGCCGCTTGGCCGGGATGAAGAGCAGCACCCTGAACTCGGTCAGCCCCTCGGCCGCGTAGTGGATGACCTTCGCCGGATCGCCGTAGTCGTGGGAGATCTGGCGGTAGAAGGCGTTGTACTCGTCCTCTTCGATCTCGTCCTTCGACCGCAGCCAGAGCGCCTTCATGGAATTCAGCGTCTCTTCCCGGACCACTGCCTCCGTCTTGTCGTCCTCCCCCTCCACCGGTTCGTTGCGCTCCACGTCCATGACGACCGGGTACTCGATGAAATCGGAGAACTCCTTGACCACCTGCCGGAGCCGCCATTCCTCCAGGAACTCCTTCTCGTCCTCCTTGAGATGGAGCGTCACGTCGGTCCCGTGCGTGTCCTTCTCCACGGCCTTGATGGTGAACTCGCCCTCGCCGGCGGAGACCCAGCGCACGCCCTGGTCCTCCGGGTCGCCGGCCTGGCGGGACACCACCGTGACCCGGTCCGCCACCATGAACGCCGAGTAGAACCCCACGCCGAACTGGCCGATCAGTTCCGGCCGGCTGGCCTCGTCGGCCTGACGCAGGGTTTCGAGAAAGGCTTTCGTGCCCGACTTGGCGATGGTGCCCAGCTGGTCGATGATGGTCTCCCGGGACATCCCGGTGCCGTTATCGGAAACCGTCAGCGTGTTTTTGTCCTTGTCGACGATCAGCTTTATCTTCCACTCGGTGTCGCCGTCCAGCAGCTCGCTGTTGTTGATGGAATTGAATCGTATCTTGTTGATCGCGTCGCTGGCGTTGCTGATCAACTCGCGGAGGAAGATCTCCTTGTTGGAGTAAAGCGAATGGGTGATCAGATGCAGGATCTGCCGTAATTCACTCTTGAATTCCAGCGTTTCGGTGGACGCGGTAGGTGCTTCGGACATCTTTTTGCCTTCCTCGTGAGCGGGGGAGCGGACTACTCCCCGTTTGACATGCCGTCCAGGGTCGCGGACTTGCGCCTGGATACATTCCGGTTCGACGAAATTCCCCATGAAAACCCGTTGCCGCGTTCCGGCATCTCGCACGTCCGTACCGGGCCGGACAACATGCGTATTATAGGGGCTTACGACCGGATTGTCAACATGGGGGTTCCTCCAAAAAAGGCTTTGGCGATGGGCAGGCATGGGGGTAGATTGTTACCCGTCCATACCATATCGAAGGAGACCGGAAGTGATGAAGCCGTCGCGGTTTCTGATTCTGGAAACCTGTCCGGCGAGATTGCCGCAAGAGGATCAAACCATGCTCACCCATGACCAGGTAGCCGATTTTCACCGGAACGGGTTCCTCAACGGGGGCCGCATCCTCGACGACGACGGGGTCCGGGAACTGCGGGACGAGTTGCAGCGGGTGCTCGATATCGGACCGGAGGGATTCCCGGAGGACGGACCGAGGCCGGTGCTGTTCCACAACATGGTCCGCGAGCGCGAACCGGAGCGCTGCGTCTGGCAGATCGTGAATATCTGGGAAGTGTCCGGCGCCTACCGCCGCCTGATCCATCATCCCTTCATCGTCGAAGCCATCAGCCAGCTCACCGGAGCCGACGAGCTGATGGTATGGCACGACCAGATCCAGTACAAGCCGCCGGGCCACGGCGGCGTCACAAGCTGGCACCAGGACGCGCCGCTCTGGCCCATCATCCGTCCCATGACCCCGGTATCCGCCTGGGTCGCGATGGACGACGCGACGGTGGAGAACGGGTGCATGTGGATGACGCCGGGCAGCCACCGGTGGGGGAACCAGATCGAGTTCCTCCGGACGCAGGCCCACCTGAAACAGGCCGAGGAATTCGGGCGTATCGAGGGCTTCAGCCCGCCGGACGGCAACGGGACGGCCGCGGTCCGGCCCCGGCCCTGGCCGGTGAAGGCCGGGGAGGTGTCGTTCCACCATTCGCTGACCTGGCACGGATCGCCTTTCAACCATTCCCGGCTTCCGCGGCGCGCCATCGCCATGCATTACATGACCGGCGAGTCCCGTTACGTCGCGTCCGGGCAGCACGTGATGAAAGCTTTTGTCGACCTGCCTGACGGCGCGCCCATGAACCAGGCGGGCGAGCATTTCCCCTTCGTGATGCGAAACGGCGCGTCGGCTGCTCTCAACGGGTAGAAGGAATCAATCATGGACGTCGTACGCATCGGTGTCATTGGCCTGGGGAACATGGGCGGGTTCCACGTCGAATACCTCGCCGGGAACGAAGTGCCGGGCGCGGAGGTGAGGGCCGTCTGCGACGTCGACCCGGATCAGCTGGCCCGCGCGAAGACGATGGCCGGCGGCGGCGTCGAAACATACGGCGATGCGGACGAACTGCTGCGGTCGGACGGAATCGACGCCGTGATCGTCGCGACGCCTCATTACGATCATCCGCCGCTGGCGATCAAGGCCTTTTCCCGGGGCCTCCACGTCCTCTGCGAGAAACCGGCCGGCGTGTATACCGGCCAGGTTCGGGAAATGAACGCGGCGGCCGAAAAAAGCGGTCTCGTCTTCGGCCTGATGTTCAACCAGCGGACCCTGGGAGAACACCGGAAGCTCAAGGAACTCGTGGAGTCCGGCGAGCTGGGCGAACTGCGCCGGACGAACTACATCATCACGAACTGGTTCCGCGCGCAGAGCTACTACGATTCGGGCGGCTGGCGGGCCACCTGGGCCGGCGAAGGCGGCGGCGTGCTTGCCAACCAGTGCCCCCACAACCTCGATCTCTGGCAGTGGATCTGCGGCATGCCGGTGCGCATCCGGGCGTTCTGCGGATTCGGGAAGTACCACGAAATCGAGGTGGAGGACGACGTGACGGCCTACGCCGAGTACGAAAACGGCGCCACGGGCGTATTCATCACGACCACGGGCGAAGCACCGGGCACCAACCGCATGGAAATCACGGGCGACAACGGCAAGGTGGTCATGGAGGAGGGGCGGATCACCTTCTGGCGCAACCGGACGCCGGCGAACGTCTTCAACCGCGAATGGAAGGGCGGGTTCGGCAGTCCGGAGACCTGGAAATGCGATATCCCCTTCCGGGCCGGGGGCGAAGAGCACCGGGGCATCACCCGCGACTGGGTGCGCGCGATCCTGGATGGAAAGCCGCTCCTCGCGCCGGGCGTCGAGGGCATCCGGGGCGTGGAACTCGCCAACGCCATGCTGCTGTCCGCCTGGACGGACGGCTGGGTGGATATCCCGGTGGACGAAGCGCTTTACTACGAAAAACTGCAGGAGCGGATCGAGTCGTCGACGGCGCGCAAGAAGGAGACCGGCGGCACGACGCTGAGCGTGGAAGGCACGTTTTAGGGCGGAACTTCCACGCCCACGGCATCGGAGACCCGATCAAAGCCGTCCCGGGCCAACAGGCGGCCCAGGCCCCGGTTGATGCGCTTCACCAGTCCCGGTCCGTGGTAAACGAGCGCCGTGTAGACCTGGACCAGGGTGGCGCCCAGCCGGATTTTCTTGTACGCGTCTTCGGCGGTGAAGATTCCCCCGGTGCCCACGATCACGTGCCGGCCGCGGTCCATCCGGCGGTACCAGGCCCGGATGGACGCGTCGATCAGTCCCTTGGTAGGCCGGCCGCAGAGCGTGCCGGGCATACGGTCGAGGACCCGCGCCGGAGTCCTGAGGTTCTCGTAGGGCTTTCCCGTGGGCAGGCCGAAAACGATGCCCTTTACGAACGGGAAGGGATCCATGGCGGCGAGCGTACCTTCGATCGTCGCGGGATCGGTGGTCGGCACCACCTTCAGGAAGGTGGGCGGCATGGATTCGTAATGCCCGTATCCCGCGAGCAGCGACCGCAGGGTATCCGGATCGTCGAAGGGACTTTCGCCCAATGTCGTATTCGGGCAGTTCAGATTGAGCGTTGCGTAGTCGGCGAGGCCCAGAAAGGGCCGCATCGCCGCGATCAGTTCCTCCACCACCTCGTCCGCGCCAGCGGGCCGACCGGTATTCGTTTCCACCAGGTTGATGCCCAGGGGGACGGGCAATCCGGACGGACCGTGCTGCCGGGTCTGTCCCGGCGGCCCAGGCCGACCCGGCTGATCAGGTTGGCCAGGCAGTCCGGGCCGACTGTGCTGGTCAGGCAGTCCAGGCTGGCCAAGCCGGCCGAAAGACGCGAACCGCCGCGCCACCGCTTCCGCACCGTCGTTGGGCACCCCGTAGTAGACCACGATCGCCTCATCCTCCGGCACCCGGAACAGCCTTGGCCGCTCGGGATTGCCGGCGGAGGGATGGGCCGAGACCGAACCCACCTCCACGAATCCGAATCCCGCCGCGGCGAGTCCCTCCATGGCGATGCCGTTCTTGTCGAACCCGGCGGCCAGGCCGACCGGGTTGGGGAAGGCAAGGCCCCCGGCTTCCACCCTGAGCCGCGGATCGTCCACGGCGAGGAGGCCACGGAGCAGGCCGCGCACGGGCGGAATGCGTCCCGCCGCGCCGACCGCGGAAAGCGTTGCGCGATGTATCCACTCCGGGTCGAGACGGAAGAACAGGGGGCGCAGTAGGCCGTAAAGCGACATGGTGCCTGGCTCGTAGAAAAAGATCGGTGGATGACCGGGCGCACCGGCTTCGCGATGCGGCTGGCGCGCCGGGGTGGTCCGAAAGGAACCGTGACGGTCCGGCAGGTTCTGACGGTCCGGCAGGCCCTGACGGTCCGCAAACGCGCCGACCTCGCGATGCGGCCTGGCGGTTACAACCCGTTTATGCACGATTATACCCGGCCGGTTCGCGGCGCAAGCACAAAAAACCGGGCGTCTCCAGGACTGCGAAACGCCCGGCTTGCGTCTGGAGGAATGTCAGCTGATCAGATCAGCCGTCACACCTCCGTTGTTCAGATATCATAACTCCTCCTTTCCTTTTTGCGCCGCCGTGCTGCAGTACGAGGCGCGGTTCCTGCCGATGCATCAACATGCCGGAAATGATCCGGCGTCAATTCCCCGATCGTGCCGGGGAATAAACTACAAGTTCCATAGTTTCAGCGAGATAAGGAAGCCGAAACGCCTCCTGAAACTCCACGGGAGCGGATGCACGTCGAACGAATCGCCTTCCTTTACCCTGTCTGAACCCTGCGAGTACCCGTTACCCATACGGATACAACGTCCTTCCGCGCGATCAAGCGCAATCAAGCGCATCAAGCGCAATCAAGCGCATCAAGCGCAATCAAGCGCATCAAGCGCATCAAGCGTACTCCGGCTTCAGCGATACGCCGAATCCCGGCCGGTCGGTCGGGGCGATCCGGCCACCCGACGCCACGGGCTCGTCGAGCAGGACCGCGTCCTCCGTAGCGATCCAGCGGTCCGGATGGGTCTCCGCCAGATCCATGCAGTCCGTCGCGGCGATCAGGTGCAGCCCCCAGATCTCGCCGCCACGGTGGGGGCATACGGGCACGCCGTGGGATCCGGCCAGGTCGAGGATGCGCAAGCCCGCCGTAATACCGCCGCACCAGGTGATATCGGGCTGCCACAGGTCCAGGGCGCCGGCGCGGGCGATGGCGGCGAAGGCGTGGTGGGAGAAATCGTGCTCGCCGCCGGCCAGAAGGACAGGCGCCAGCCGGGGTCTGAGCTCAGCCAGTTCGTCCAGATGGTCGGGGGTGACGAGATCCTCGAACCAGTAGGGTTCGTATTCGGCCAGGATCTCCCGCATCCGGAGGGCGACCCCGGCGTCCCAGGACATGTAGCAGTCGAACATGAGCAGCGCTTCCCGGCCGAACATCTCCCTGCACCGGTCCGCCTGGACCGCGGCCTGCTCGTAGTCGGCGTCCGACCGCCACTGGTGCGAACGCTTGACGGCGGTATAGCCCAGGTCGCGCACACGGGCGGGGTCGCCCCCGGTCGCGTAGGCGCGCACCGTCTTCTTCTTCAATCCCCCGATCAGGTCGTAAACCGGCCTGCCTTCGGCCTTTCCGAGCAGGTCCCACAGGGCCAGGTCGATCCCGCCCAGGGCCATGATCGCGATCCCGTTGCGGCCATAGGGCAGGGAATTGAAGTAGAGACGGTCCCAGGTATCGCGGATGTCGTCCACGCTGCCGATGGACCTGCCGATCAGCCCATCGCGCAGATGGCCGTTGACGATCAGCCTGCCGGGCTCGCCGCCGCCGCCGTAACCGTACCCGCTCACGCCCGCGTCCGTGTCCACCCGGACCACGATCTGCCAGTAGTATTCCTGCCAGGCGCCCGTCCCTTTCTTGCTCCATGGCGGATAGACGGCCTTTACATCCGTGATTTTCATGCCTGAACGCAAGGGAAGCCGAACGGGTGGGTATGAGAAACCCGGCCGGAAGGACCCGGGCCGGGCATGGTCGCGCTTTGAGATCGAATGGGCGCTAGTGGGATCGAACCACTGACCTCCACGATGTCAACGTGGCACTCTAACCATCTGAGCTAAGCGCCCTGCAAACCAGCATTCACCAGTGTGTTCACGACCCCGAATGCCGAGGGCCGGACTCGAACCGGCACGGACTATTGAGGTCCGGGAGATTTTAAGTCTCCTGTGTCTACCAATTCCACCACCCCGGCACACTCGTCCCTCTATCTCCCAACAGCCGGCATTATGGTATGGCGGGACCCCTTGCAAGTCAAGTTAAAAGAACCGAGACCCATGGTATGAATAGCGTACTGAACGGCCGGGTATGAGCAGCGGCCGTACCCTGTACCTCTTCAGCCTAATCCCATCGTGACCGCGCGTCTGATTCTCAGTTGCGGCTTTCGCCGGTATCGCCCAGCACCCCGGACCAGCAGGCGTATGGCCTGCCCACCCGTTCGTCGTCCTTGAAAAAGGCCAGGTAGGTCATGGCGTCGTAGGACACGAACGAGCGTCCCACCCGCGGCGCCCGGGTCAGACGGTGCATGCGCCTCCACGTACCCGCGTTGAAGTAGATCCGTTCGAAGCGCCGGCCTCTCCATGTATGAACATCCAGCGGTACCATTTCATGACGGTGGGTATGACCGTAAACCACGTAACGGGTCTGGGAATCTTCGGTCCTGAACTCCTGGACCGCATGGCGCATGTAGGATTCCTCCGGGCTGCCTGTCCGGTCGTTCCACCACGCGCCCAGCGCACCCGCCATGTCCAGCGGCATGCCCCTGGTGAAGCGCAGCGCGTATTCCAGCCTGTCCACGCTGTCTAAGGGATTGTAGAACAAGTCCTTTTCCCGTATGACATCCTGGTCGAGGAAGTCGTCCACCAGGCCGTTCCATATGTTCTTTACCCTCTGGGCCTGCATTCGGGACACGCTGTGATCCCGCAGCAGGGCGTCGATCCAGGCGGGAGCGGCGGTCAGGGGACGAACGTTGTCCAGTTCGCGCAGGCCGTGGATAAACGACCGGGGAAGGACCGACTCCAGATGCCTGCTTACTTCCACGGGGAAACGATTCAACAGCTCGACGACGATCACGTCGCCCACCGAGGATTCGGACCGGGACCCGGAGAAGTTGTAGGGATCGAAGACATCGCCGTGGCAGGCCCGGACCCCGTGGGCTCGCATGATCCGGGCCAGGCGGAACGATTCATCGGGCCCGTGGGGGAAACGCTCTTCCGGTTCGTTTTCCAATCCCAGGGCGTTCACCACTTTTCTTCGGAGTCTATTAAAGGCGGCGCCGGGCAGGTGGTAGAACCAGTCGTGGTTGCCGACCATGTAATGGATGCCGACTTCAACCTCGAGTCCCGGCCCGGACCTCCGCGGCGCGCCCTTCGGTCCGCCGGGAGGAGGCAGCACGAGCCCGCCCGGTTCCGCCAGGTTTCTGAGGATAGCGAGCGAGGGTTCGTTGTACGCCAGGATGGCGTCGTTTATTTCGTGCACCTTCCCGATGTAGTCGATGTCCGCCGGATCGCTCCAGGGACGGGGCCCCTTCTCGTCCTCCAGCCACGCGGCGGATCTCAAGACGTCCAGGATATCTCCGAGCAGGAGGATGTCGACGCGCTCAACCGGCCGGTAGGTCCCTCCGCGCCGCCAGGAGGCGTCGATAGCCAGGTCCCGTACCCGCTCCGCAAACAACCGGAACGCATTCTCCTTGACGCCCTGCCCGGAGGTGCCGTCCGTCAGATGCAGGTCGCTGACGATAATCAGCATGGATATATGGATTCACCCATCCCGCTGGGTCAGGCTGAAGCCGATCATGTACGTTCCCCTGGTTCCCCGGCCATGGACCGCAAGGCGCGTGGATTCTCCGTCTGCGAGTTCGCTCAGCAAGGTCGATCCCCGGAACAGGACCGCGTCTCCGCCCGCGATCTTCTTCAGCAGGAAGGACTGCAGGTCGTCCACCGCGCCGCCCAGGGATTCAGGCAGTTGCAGGGGCAGGTTCTCCGGGATCGTCCCTCGTACTCTTCCGATGACGGCCTCGACGATCCCGCCCAGGAAGTCCTTGATCTTGTCCCAGGCGTCTCTGCGGTCCACGTCGAACACTTTGAACTGTATGGAGTGGATTTTCCTCCCCCGCACCAGCAGGATGAGTTTATCCCAATCGTCTATCGCCGCCATCTCGAAACGGCCGCACCGGACGGCCGGACCTTCGCCTATCCGCAACGCTTCCTCCCCGGCGTCCCGAACGAAATTCGGCTTGGACTCCCGTTCGGTGTCGCACTCCCAGAAGGTGTCGAGGCTGGGCATCACGGCATGTTCCGTGGCGAACTGACTGCGATGGTTGATAAACCGCAGATCGACGACAAAGCGGAAATTGGCCTTGTTGTTCGGGAGGTCCGCGGGAAACAGAAAATCCGTGAGCGTGAATTCATAGAGCGGCAAGGTGTTCCTCCATCGGTATCCCGGGATCGAATCGACAGACGGCCGTCGAGTCCGCGCAGACGGCCGTCGAGTCCGTCCCGGAGCTCGCCCTGACCCCGCAGGCCATCGCGCCCGTCCCGGAGCTCGCCCTGACCCCGCAGGCCGTCCGACTAGGCCGCGCAGGCCGTCCGACCCGGTATTGCACACGTGTGCCTTTCGGTGCAAAAAAAACGATCCGGGAGTCCGGCCCGAAACCGGAAGACAGATCGGGTACACGCGGAGAGAAAGCCGCCTTCATTCGCTCCGGCCGGTCAACGTGCCGGGGCATCCGTGAATCGTTCACCGGGGCCCGTCCGACCGATGCGGCCGGACGATCCCCGGATCACTCGTCAGCCTATGGCGTCTTTTAATGCCTTGCCCGCCGTAAACTTGGCCACGTTTCTCGCTGCGATCGTAATGGACTCGCCCGTACCGGGATTTCGCCCCTGGCGAGCAGCGCGTTGCGAAACGCTGAACGTACCGAAGCCGATCAGCGTGACGGAATCGCCGTCGCTGAGACTGCTCTTGATGGCGTCGAGTGCTGCTGCAACCGCGCTATCGGCTTGTGCTTTGGACAACCCGGTAGCATCAGCAACCTTACCGGCCAATTCTGTGCGATTCATTGATTACCCTCCAGATGAATTAATGGGAGTAATGCACCCGATAGAGTGCGAGAATTCCCGCGGCAGACCGCTAAAAGGTCCTGTGCTTGCGGGTGATTTACGCGAATTGTACGTGCAATATATTTTGAACGCGATTGCGTATGCAAGTTTTTTTTCCACTGTACATCTGTGTGGCACTGCGACGGGCCGGGCGATTTCATTGATTTTGACCTTCGAAATCTCTATTTTCCTGTCTAATCATGCCAGCTCAGACCCGGTCCAGAAGACTACTGCTCCTGATGCCGACGACGACCTATCGCGCCGGTCCTTTTCTCGATGCGGCCCGCCGCATGGGTCTTGAAGTCGTCGTGGGTTCGGACTTCTGCCACGTGCTGGCGGATGAGTGGGACATCCCGCTGTCCCTTCGGCTCAGGTACGTGTCGCAGGCCGTGGAGGATATCGTGGCCTATGCCGGCGATCATACCCTCGATGCCATCGTACCCGTCGACGATTATACCACCGAGATCGCCGCCAGGGCGTGCAAGTCCCTCGGCCTGCCGCACAACACGCCCGAAGCGGCCGTCGCCGCGCGCAACAAGTACCGCATGCGTGAAATGCTCTCGGCCGCGGGCGAATGGTGCCCATATTTTGCCCGGTTCGACCTTTCGGTCCCCGTCGAAGAGATCGCGCTGGAACAGCCCTACCCGTGTGTGCTCAAACCCGTCCTGCTATCGGGCAGCCGGGGCGTGATCCGGGCCGACTCGCCGGCCGGTTTCATCGAAGCGTTCCGCAGGATCGGCCGCATTCTCGACGGCGCGGAGGACAGGCCGCCGAGTCTTGACCCCGACGCCCGACGCGTCATGGTGGAGTCCTACATTCCAGGCATGGAGGTGGCCCTGGAGGGCCTGTTGCGCGGCGGCCGCCTGCACGTGCTCGCGCTGTTCGACAAGCCCGACCCGCTGGAAGGGCCCTATTTCGAGGAGACGATTTACGTGACGCCTTCGCGCCTGCCCGCGAAAACGCAGCAGGCCGCGGCCGACGCCGTCCAGCGGGCTTCCACGGCCGTGGGACTCACGGAGGGACCGGTCCACGCCGAACTGCGGATCCATCACGGCGAAGCCCGGATCATCGAGATCGCCGGCCGGTCCATCGGGGGACTGTGCTCGCGGGTCCTGGAATTCGGACTGGGGATGTCGCTGGAGGAACTCATCCTGGGCCATGCCCTGGGCCTGGACGTCAGACGGCTAGTCGGCGGGGAGGAGGGCTTCGGACTGCCTGGCGGCGAGATGAAGGGCTTCGGATTGCCTGGCGGCGGGAACGAGGCCGAGGGCGGCGGGAACGAGGCCGCGGGCGGCGGGAACGAGGCCGCGGGCGGGACGGAGGCCGCGGGCGGCGGGAACGAGGCCGCGGGCGTGATGATGCTGCCCGTACCTGAAGGCGGACTGTTCCAAGGGTTCGACGGCGTCGACGCGGCGAAAGAAGTCCCCGGTGTGGAGGACGTGGTTATCACCGCGAAGGAAGGCGACGTGCTGACCCCGCTTCCCGAAGGCGCCAGCTACCCCGGCTTCATCTTCGCGAAAGGGGATGAGCCCGGACAGGTGGCGCAGGTTCTTCGAAAGGCCCACGGACGGCTTCGCATGCGTGTCAAAGCGGTCCTGGCCACTTGACTCAGGGGGATCACACCGTGCCAAAGCACTACGACCGGGTAATGGGGATGTACCGGGAAATCAGCGACCTGTACGGGGCCCTGGCCCTGATGGGGTGGGACCAGGAAACCTACATGCCCCCAAAGGGCGCCGCAAGCCGGGGACGGCAGCTCGCCACCCTCTCCGGGATGGCCCACGAGCGGATCACGTCCGACGAAATGAGGGCGGAGCTGGATGCCGCCCGCGCCGAGACACTGACGGACGATGAGGAGGTCAACATCCGCGAGATCGTCCGTTCCAGCGATCGGGCGGTCAAGATCCCCGTCGACCTGGTCAGGGACCTCGCGGAAACGAGTTCGGCGGCCATCGGGGTGTGGATCAAGGCCCGGCAGGAAAATGACTTCCCGGCGTTCTCGCCGTGGATCGACAAGCTGGTCGCCCTGCAGCGGGAGGTTGCCGAATCGGTGGGATACGAGGACGAACCCTACGACGCGCTGCTCGATGAATACGAACCTTACGCCTCCACGAAAGACACCGCGGCGGTTTTCGATTCGATTCGCGGCCCCCTGGTGGACCTGGTGCGGCGCATCGCGTCCTCGGACGTCGAACCCCGCACCGACTTCCTGGAGCGGAACTACCCCGTCGACGACCAGCGCCGCATGGGCGTCATGGCGGCCGAGCGCATGGGCTTCGACTTCGAGGCCGGCCGCCTTGACATCTCCCCCCATCCGTTCTGCACGCACATGGGCGTGAACGACGTCCGCCTGACGACCCGGTATTCCGAGACCCTGCCCATGCAGTCCTTCTACGGCGTCATCCACGAGGCGGGGCACGGCCTGTACGAACAGGGCCAGGACCCGTCCCACGAGGGCACGCCCCGGGGCGCGTCGGTGTCCCTCGGCATCCACGAGTCCCAGTCGCGCCTCTGGGAGAACATGGTCGGCCGGAGCCGGGCCTTCTGGCGTCACTTCTTCCCCGATTTCGCCGCCATCTTCCCCGGCCAGACGTCGGACGTGAGCGAAGAGGAGGTCTACGCCGCGGTCAACGAGGTGAAGCCCTCCCTGATCCGCGTCGAAGCGGACGAAATCACGTACAACCTGCACATCCTGCTCCGTTTCGAAATAGAGCGCGGACTGTTCACGGACGAATACGCGACAGGCGATCTCTCCGCGGTGTGGAACGAGAAGATGAAGGCCTTTCTCGGCATCGAGCCGCCGGACGACAGGGTCGGCGTGCTGCAGGACATCCACTGGTCGCACGGGAGCTTCGGGTATTTCCCCACCTATACCCTGGGCAATCTCTACGCCGCCCAGTTCTATCGCGCCGCCGAGCGGGACATCCCCGGCCTGACGGACCGGATCGCCCGCGGGGAGCTGCTGCCGCTGCGGGACTGGCTCAGGGAGCACATCCACCTGCCCGGCATGACCCACCGCGCCGGCGAACTCGTCGAGCGCGTCACGGGCGAGCCCCTCACGGCGGATTGCTTCCTGTCCTACGTACGCGACAAGTACGCATCCCTTTACAGCCTGTGAGCGCGTCGGGTGAGACTGCCGCCTCGGGCGTAGCGACTCCGCGGGCCGTGCTGCTCGGACTGGCGCTGGCGATCGTCGTCAACGTAGGTTCTGTAGCGAGCAACTTCCTGGTCGGGTACGTCCACCTCACCTTTGCCCATATCGACCTTGCCCTGCTGATCCCCTTCTTCCTGGGCATCCTGGGTCCCAATATGCTGGTCAGGGCGGTCAGGCCGTCGTGGGGACTGGGGACCCGGGAACTGTTGTTCATCTTCGTCCTGGGGTGGATCGGTTTCATGGTGCCCACTTGGGGGATGTCGAACTACGTGGTGAACGTCATGTCCACCGCGGAATACTACGCCACGCCCGAGAACCAGTGGCGCGAGATGTTCTTCGCCTATCTCCCGGACTGGGTCATCGTCACGAACGAGCAGAACGCGAACCGGGACTATTACTGGGGCCTTCCCGAAAACATGCCGATTCCGTGGGCGGCATGGATCATCCCTTCCTTCTGGTGGCTTACCTTTTTTGCCGGTCTGCTGGCCGTCGGCATCTGCTTCGTCATCCTGATGCGCAAGCAATGGGTCGAGCACGAACGCCTTTCCTATCCCATCGCGCAGGTGCCGGTCGTCATGACGGATACGGAAGATGAAGCGGGCGCGGTCCTGCCGACCATCATGCGCAATCGCCTGTTCATCACCGGGCTGGTGGTCACCTTTTCCGTCATGTGCTGGAACACCGCCTCCTACTGGACGCAGTGGACGGCCTTTCCGGTTGACGCGAATACCGTGCTCAATCTCGAGCTCGGGCGCGGCTTCCCGCCCCACCACATTCGCATGAACGTGCTGACCCTGGCTTTTTCCTACTTCATCAACGTGGATATCCTGTTCAGCGTCTGGCTTTTCCAAATCGTCAACACGCTGGAGCAGGGCGTCCTGGCGCGGATCGGCATCGCCGCCGATTCGGGGACGGCCGTGCCGGGAGGACTCGTAGCGGTTCAGTTCATCGGCGGCATGATCGCGTTCGCGCTCTGGGGATTCTGGATCGCGCGGCGGCACCTGAAGACGGTCTGGCAACACGTGCGGGGGCTCGAGACGAACCTGCGCGACGAGGACGAGTTCGTTTCCTACCGGGCCGCCCTGGTCACGGGCGCATGCGGACTGGCTTACGTGATCTGGTGGCTGCACGCCATCGGCATGTCCTTTCCCGTGATCTTCGTCTTCCTCACGCTGCTGTTCCTCTTCTATTTCGCGCTGTGCCGCGTGATGGCCGAATCGGGACTCGTCTTCCTGGACCTGCCCATCAACGCCCACCAGTTCACGGTCGCCATGCTGGGGTCCGCTTCGCTCTCTCCCCAGAACCTGACGGGCCTGGGGCTGGGAAGCGCCTTCGCGCGCAACTGGAAGACCTTCACGATGATCATCCCCTCTCACGTCGCGCAGCTGCGGACCGCCCTGGGCGTACCGGGACGAGTGCTGTTCTTCTGGTGCGCCGTCACCTTCGCCGTCAGCGCGATCACCGCCATCGGGTTCTCGGCCTATTCAGGCTACCGGCTGGGCGGCGCGGCGAACTACTACAACAATATCGCCGGCGACCCCGGTTTCTATAACCTGATCATTACCTGGATGCAGAACAGCACCACCATATCGGGCACGGAAGTGTTCTTCCTGGCGGCGGGCATGGCGGTGGTCCTGGGCATGACCACCGCCCGGTATTACTTCAGCTGGTGGCCCATATCTCCCATCGGTTTCGTGGTGGCCGCCGGGGGACCGCCGCGTAATGCCTTTTTCCCCGTCTTCCTCGCGTGGCTGCTTAAGACCATTCTGATCCGGTTCGGCGGCGTACGCTTGTACCGGGCGGTGCAACCGCTCATGATCGGCATCATGGTCGGGTACGTCCTGGGGTCCGCCGTTGCGATCGTGGCGGATTTGCTGTATTTTCCCGGTTCCATACACGAACTGCAGTTCTTCTAACCGGAAAACGCGGTTTTTCATACGAACTATCCCATGACCCGGCGCGGACTTCGTAGTGGATAGGCCGCCCTTCCCAACCCTCTCGTCATGACATGATCGAACGGACCGTCCATAAAGTCAACGGCTGGACCGCCGGTGGCGCCCTGTCGCGCCCCGCGGGCGAAGCCCTCGTACGTTGGTTGACCGGCGCCGATTTCGCGGCGTACCGGGAGGACATCCTTGCGCTCGTCGCCGCAGACGAAACCGGCGAGCTGGAAGACGCCTTCGGATCCGACATCGCCTTCGGAACGGGGGGTATCCGCGGCAGGATGGGACCGGGTCCCAACCGGTTCAACACCCATACCGTGGGCGTCGCCGCCCAGGGACTGGCGCGGTATGTCGCCGCCGCGGGCGCGCAAGACGGCGATACCGAAGTAGGGAGCCCGGGAATGGGCGGACGCGCCGTCGTCGTGGCCTGGGACACGCGGCGCAACTCGGAGTTGTTCGCGAAAGAGACGGCCCGGGTGCTCGCCGCCAACGGCATACCGGTCCTGATCTTCGACGGTTGCCGGTCCACCCCGGCCCTTTCCTTTGCGGTCCGGGACCTGCGGGCCGCGGCCGGCGTGATGATCAGCGCCAGCCACAACCCGCCGGGCGACAACGGGTTCAAGGTGTACGGCCCGGACGGCGGCCAGGTCGTGGCGCCCCGGGACGAAGCAATCACACGGGAGATGCGGCGCGTTACCGGGATCAGGCGGATCGGCTACGAAGACGGCGTCCGTCGCGGCCTGATCCGGACCATCGGGAAGGACTTGGACGATAGATACATCGGCATCCTCGCCCAAATGACCCTGGCCGACGCGAGGGATATCCGTGTGGTATATACCCCGCTGCACGGCGTGGGCATGACTTCCGTGGCCGCGGCGCTGGACGCGCTAGGCTACAGGGACGTGCACTACGTGGACGCGCAGGTCGCGCCCGACGACGCGTTCTCCACGCTCGAAGGCGGCATCGCCAACCCGGAAAAGCCGGGGGCCCTCCGGCTCGGCATTCGAAAAGCCGCGGAAACCGGCGCCGACCTCGTACTGGCCAGCGACCCCGACGCCGACCGGATCGGTTGCGCGCTGCCGCTGCCGTACCGGGGCTGGTCGGCCCCGCCGGAAGAACTGGCGCTCAACGGCCACCAGATCGGCGCTCTCCTCTGCCACTACATCCTCAGCAGAAAACAGGCGGCGGGCACGCTGCCCCCGAGGGGACTGTTCTGCAAGACTGCGGTCACGTCGGACCTGCCGGCGATCATAGCCCGCTCCTTCGGCCTGGACGTCACGGGCGACCTGCCCGTCGGTTTCAAGCACGTGGGCGCGGAGATCGAACGCATGCCCGGGGGGACGGCCTTCGTGTTCGGTACGGAGGAGAGCCACGGGTACCTGGCGGACGCCCGGATCCGGGACAAGGAAGCCGCCACCGGCATCCTGCTCGCCGAGTACGCCGCCGTGGCGAAGGAGGACGACCGTACTTTGCGCGACGAACTGGACGATATCTACCGAAAGTACGGCTACTTCAGGGAAGTCCAGCGGTCGGTCGTCCTGCCCGGCGCGGAAGGGGCGCGGAGGATAGAAGGCATCATGGGCGAACTGCGGGCGGCGCCGCCGAGCCACCTGGGCGGACGCGCGGTATGCCGCATGATAGACCGGCTGAGCGGCCAGGGCGTGGACCTGCGCGCCAATACGATCGCGGCGGTCGGCGGCGAGCGCGTGAACATCCTGGTCTTCACGTTCTCGGAAGCCGGCCACACGCGCGTCATCGTACGCCCATCGGGCACCGAGCCCACGATCAAGTACTACGTTTCGGCCTCGACGCGCGACCTTTGCGAAGGTCCGGGCGGCGTCACGGAGCGGGACCGGCGCGCGATAGACCACGCGGCGGATAGTCTGCTCACGTCCATAGTCGACCTGAGCATGAATTTGCCCCTGACCTGAACCGCGGCCATCGACCCGGGATCCCGCGCATTCGGACGCCGCGCCTTTGCGCTGTGGCGTTGTTGCGCGCCGTGGACCATGGGCATGAGGCGCTTCCACGGACGGCCGCAATCTGTCACCGGGCGCCGATGCGCGTTCGGCCACCGCGCCAATGCGCGTTCACTCACCCGGCGCTTGCGCGTTCGGCCACCGCGTGCAGCAGCACGTTGCATCCCGCGGCGCAGTCTTCCATGGCGGCGTCCTCCAGCTCGTTATGGCTGATGCCGTCCGCGCAGGGTATGAAGATCATCGCCGTGGGCACCCGGTCCGCGACGTGACACGCGTCGTGTCCGGCGCCGGAAACGATCTCCATGGCGCCGCATCCCACCTCGGAGGCCCCCCGACGCACCGCTTCGATACAGTCGGCGTCGAAACCCAGCGGTGACTGGTGCCAGATCTCCTCCAGGTCCAGATGCAGCCCATCGGCTGCGCAGAGGGCGCCCGCCGCGGCTTCCAGCGCGGTCCGCATGGACGAAAGGCGCCGCTCATCCGGATGCCGCAGGTCGACGGTGAAGCGAACGCGCCCGGGGATGGTGTTGCGCGAGTTGGGGTGGACGTCGAACTGGCCGACGGTCGCGCATGCGCCGGGCAGATGTTCGCGGCCGATGCGATGGACGGCCTCCACGATGCGGGAGGCGGCGAGCAGCGCATCCCGCCGGGCCTCCATCGGCGTCGTCCCGGCATGGGACTCCCGGCCGGTGACGGCGAGGTCGAACCAGCGCTGGCCCTGTGCGCCGGTCACCACGCCGATGGTCTTTCCAGCCTGTTCCAGGACCGGGCCCTGCTCGATGTGGAGTTCGAAGTACGCCGCGAACTCGTCCGGCGATACCCGATCCGATCCGCAATAGCCGATCCGGCGCAGCTCCGCGCCGAAGCTCCGCCCCTGCGCGTCCGTGGTCGCCGCGACGGTCCGCGGGTCGAACTGGCCCGCAAAAACCCCCGAGCCCATCATCGAAGGGGCGAAGCGGCAGCCCTCCTCGTTCGTCCAGGCCACGACTTCGATCGAGCGTTCGGTCGCCCGGCCGAGATCGTTGAGGGTGCGCACCACCTCGAGCGCCGCGATTACGCCGTACGCGCCGTCGAATTTGCCGCCGGCGGGCTGGGTGTCGAGATGACTGCCGGCAAGGACCGACCGGCGTCCGGGGCTCCGGCCGGGCCGGCGGGCGTAGATGTTGCCGGTCGCGTCGATGCGGATGCCGCAGCCGGCTTCCCGGCACCAGGCAATGAACAGGTCGCGCGCCTCGCGGTCCAGGTCGGTGAGCGTCTGCCGGTTGACCCCTCCCCGTGCCGTGGCGCCGATGCGCGCCATGCGCATGAGACTTTCCCACAACCGGTCGGCATCGATCCTCATGGGTACGATCTTCCCTCAAAAAAAATGTGTCGGGTGATTCGAAAAGGCTTTCGCCGCCAGGAAAAGACGCCCCACGCCATGCACGCCGGCAGGCAAGGCGCCTGATTTCAATTTACAACGGGTATCAGGAATGGCAACTTTAACGGACGCCGTGTATACGGTGACCTGTCCCTTCTCAAAGAACCCGCTCAAGGAACTTGCTCCATGCGCATAATCGACCGTGGCGTCCTGAGCCGCAGCGTACCCGGCACGGACCGCGCCAACCTCACTTTTCCCGCCGTCCTGAGCAAGTCCGACGGCGCCTTGATCGCCGCCTGGCACAGCGGTACGACGAAGGACTGCGCGGACGAGGTCGTGGAACTCAGCCGCTCCCACGACCTCGGGAAGACCTGGAGTGCGCCCGAACGGCCTTTCGAATCCCCAGTTCTCCGCGGCATGCGGGGAACGGTCAAGATCGTCTACCTGACGGAACTGGCTCCGGGGCGGGTCATCGCCGCGTCCATGTGGATCGACCGCGAGACCTATCCCGACGCGCCGGGACTCTTCAACCCGGAGACCGAGGGATGCGTGCCCATGTCGATCCTCCTGGCGGACTCGGAGGACGGCGGGGATACCTGGACGGCGTGGCGGGAGGTGCCCATGCCGGAGGAGATCGGACCGGCGAGCCTGACCAATCCGGTCATGCAGCTGCCGGACGGCACCCTGGTCATGACCATCGAGACCAACAAGCACTACCTCGACGCATCGAAATGGTACCAGCGGGTCGTCGCCTTTCACTCCACGGATCAGGGGAAGACCTGGGGCGAACCGGTGAACATCGGGTTCGACCCCACGGGCCTGATCTACAACTGGGACCTGCGGTCGGCCGTGGCCCCGGACGGCAGCATCGGCGCTTTCGCGTGGACCTACAACACCGAAACGGAATCCTACCTGAACATCCACCGCCGCGTCAGTTCCGACGGCGGCCGGACCTGGTCGGACCCGGAGGACATCGGCGTCACCGACCAGGCGGCCCATCCGGCCGTGCTGCCGGACGGGCGCGTCGTCCTGCCGTGGGTGGACCGCTTCCGGGACCAGTCCATCAAGGCCCGCCTGGCGCCATCCATCGACGGTATATTCGATCCGGAGTCCGAGGTGACCCTGTACGCTCACGAAGCGCCGGCGGACGATCCCAAGGGCGCCCTGGGCTTCTCGGTGTGGTCCTTCGGCCTGCCCTATGCGGAAGCCCTTTCCGACGGCACGGTCCTGGTGGTCTACTACGCGGGCTCAGAAGAAGCCATGGACATCCATTGGACCAGGCTGGCGCCCTGATGCCTTCCCGGTTCGCGGGAACTTAGCGGAAGCACCAAGCCATGATCGGACACTACCTGCACACCGCCTGGCGGAACATCCTCGCGTCCAGGTCCCACGCCGCGATCAACGTCATCGGCTTCGCCATCGGCATGGCCTGCTGCCTGGTCATCCTCCTGTACATCCGCGACGAGTTGAGCTACGACCGGCACAACACGCGGGGAGAGCGGATCTACCGTGTCGTCACGGACCGCACGGCGCGGACGCCCGGGATCCTGGGCGACTTCATCGGGACCCGGCTTCCCGAGGCGGAGGAAGTGCTCCGCATTCGGGCGACGGTGGGGACCTGGCTGTTCACGACCGAAGACCGGCAGTTCTACGAGCAGCGGGTCTACTGGGCCGACGGCAACCTCTTCGACGTGTTCGACGTGCCCCTGGCGCGCGGCAACCCCGCCACCGCGCTCACGGCGCCGAATACGATGGTCATCAGCAAGTCCATGGCCCGCAAGTACTTCGGGGAGGGCGACCCGATCGGCCGGACGATCACCGGCGACCACCTGTTTCCCTTCACGATTACCGCCATCATGGAAGACCCGGAACCCTATGCCCACTATCATCCCGATTTCTACGTATCCATCGCCACGACGACGGGCAGGGGCGACCCGATCGGCCTGCTGAGGAACTGGGCGAACAGCGCGTACTACACCTACCTGCTCTTGCCGGACGGCGTATCGCCCGGCCGGATACACGCCATGCTGCAGGCACGGCTCGAGGAGCACGTCGACGCCGCGGTCCGGGAAACGGCCTTCACCCACACCTATGTCCTGCAGCCGCTTTTCGACATCCACCTGCACTCCCAACTGGAGCTGGAGATGGAAGTGAACGGCGAGGTGTCGTTCATCTGGATGCTGATCGCCATCGCGGTCCTGATCCTGCTGATCGCCTGCATGAATTTCACGAATCTTGCGATCGTCCGGTCCATTACCCGGGCCCGGGAAATCGGCATGCGCAAGGTCTCCGGCGCCACGAGGGGGCAGATCGTCCGGCAGTTCCTGGGCGAAACCATCCTCCTGAGCGCCACGGCCTTCCTCGTGGCCCTGGCCGCCGTGTGGGTGGTCCTGCCCGTCTTCCGGTCCATGACGGGCCACGTGCTTTCCATGCCTTCGCTCGAACCGTGGTCGGTCGTCGGCGGCGCCGCCATCGTCCTGGCGGCCGGCGTCCTCGCCGGGGCCTACCCCGCCCTGCTGCTGTCCCGGATCAGTCCCGCGACGATCTTCCGCGGACCGTCGGGCACGGGCGCCGCGACCCTGCGCAAAGCCCTCGTGATCGCCCAGTTCGCCATGGCCATCCTGCTGATGATCGGCACGGGGACCGTGTACGAACAGCTGGAGTACATGCGGGAAAAACACCTGGGATTCGAGCACGAACACGTGGTTATCCTGCCCGATCTTCAGGGCATGGACTTCGACATGATCCGTGATCGCTACCCGCGGCACGCCGGGGTGGTCAGCGTTGCCGGGGCGAACTACATGCCCGGACGGGCGGCCGGCCGGGGGAGACTGCCGATCCTTCCCGTGGGGCGTGTCGACGACCCGGCGGCAGGCACGGTCGAGATGCAGCATATCCATACCGAGGGCGGCCTCGTCCGGACGCTCGGGCTCGCGCAGCTCGCCGGACGGGACATTTCCGCCGAAAGAGATTTCGAGTGGGTCGAGGATCCGGATGGGGGCGGCTGGGCGCGGTCGACCGGATGTCTCCTCAACGAAGAGGCGGTCCGGCGCCTGGGATGGGCGTCGCCCGGAGAGGCCATGGACCAGTTCGTAAACCTGGGGTACAATGAGTTGCAGGTCGTAGGCGTGGTCGGCGACTTCCACCTCAGGAGCCTCCACGAGCGGATCGAACCGGTGATCTTCACCTTCGGAGGATCCGGCTACTGGGCCGTGCGGTTCGTTCCCGGGGACCCCGGCGAAACCCTGCGGGACCTGGAAGCCATGTGGAAGGCATCCACGCCCGAAATCCCCTTCGTGTATTCCTTCCTCGACCAGGACGTGGAACGGCTCTACCGTTCGGATCAACTGCTGGGCCGGCTCGTGACCCTGTTCGCCGGACTGGCCGTCCTCACCGCGTGCCTCGGGCTGTTCGGGCTGGCGGTCTTCACGACAAAACAGCGGACGCGGGAAGTGGGCATACGTAAGGCCCTGGGCGCGACGGCCCGGCAACTCGCCCTGCTGCTTTCGCGGGAGTACACCGTCCTCGTGGTGGTCGCGAACGCCATCGCATGGCCGGTGGCCTACTTCGTCACACAGCAGTGGCTGCGGCAGTACGCCTACCACACCGAGGTCTCGCTGCTGCTGTTCCCCGCGGCCGGGTTGCTCGGACTGTTGATCGCATGGATCACGGTGAGTTCGCAGACCCTGCGGACCGCCGCCATGAACCCGGTCGACTCGCTGCGCCGCGAACAGTAAGCCCTGGCGGGCATGGATGCGCTGTATGCGCCGCGAGCAGTAAGCCCTGGCGGGCATGGATGCGCTGTATGCGCCGCGAACAGTAAGTTATTCAAATAGGAGTTTTATGCCCGCCGCGATGTATTCCGGGGTGTCGCTCGGATGGAACCGGTAGCGCAGCCGGCCTTCCCGGTCCACCAGGAAAAGGGTGGTCGTGTGGGCCACCAGGTAGTGCCCCGCCTCGTTCGGCTCCTGGTACTTGTACAGCACGCCGTACCGCTCGGCGACCTCGTCGATCTCTTCCCGCGAACCCGTGAGGCCGCGGACGTCCACCGTGGAGAAGTAGGCCAGGTACTCGCCGAGCTGCTCCGGCGTGTCGCGCGAGGGGTCGACGGTGATGTAAATCGTACGCACGCGCTGGCCGGGCTCGAGATCGAGCGCGTCGTAGACGGCCGCCAGCTTGGAGAGCATGAGCGGACAGGCGTCGGGGCAGAAGGTGTAGCCGAAGAAGACCAGGAAGGCGTCGCCGCGGTGCTCGGACAGGTCGAACCGCTCCTCGTCCTGGTCCGTCAGCGTGAAGTCGCCGCCGAACCTTTCGCCGTAATCCAGCAGTTCGGGGATGTCGACCTGCGGCGGCGGGGACTCGGCGCGGCATCCCGAGAAGATCAGCAGGAAGACGGCAACGAGCGGAAGCATGCCCTGTACGTGGGTTTTTTGTCCGGCCACCTGAGACACTCCCGGGTTCATTCCGTCGACCGCCGGTCCTTCAGCACCTCGGCCGTGACGGTCCGCGTCGACCGGTCGGCGAATCGCAGCGTCAGGGATACAGAGTCGCCTTCCGCAAGCGGGGCTGCAACCCCGAAGAGCATGATGTGGTCTCCGCCGGGCTCCAGTCCCGCCGCTCCCCGCGGTGGAACCACCAGGCTTTCGATCTTTTCCATCTCCATCATGTCGTCCACGTAGCGCATGGTATGCAGTTCCGTGTACGCCGCGGCCGGCGTCTCGACGGCCAGTAACTCCCGGGACCGGTCCGACCGGTTCTCGATGACCAGGTAGGCGGCCGTGACGTCCCGGTTCGGCGGCGTGGCCCGGACCCAGGCGCCGGTGACCTCGAGATCGTCCGCCCGCGACCCTACGGCCGGCGACCCTTCGGCCGGCGACCCTTCGGCTGGCGACCCTACGGCCGGCGACCCTTCGGCCGGCGTCACGTCGGTTGGCGGCACTTCGGTTGGCGATCCTTCGAAATCAGGCTGAAGCGACGCCACGTACATGGCGATCTTGAAGCGTTCCTCGTCCTTGATATGGGGGAAGGGCACCATGGAACGGCTGTCGGGCATGCCGTCCCTGAGCGTGCCCGCGATGGTGACCACGTCGCGGCCGATACGATAGGCCCCGGGGTCCCTGAAGTCGCGAGGTGGTGGTTTCAGCGTATAGGAGACCGGTCCGTTACCCCCGCCTTCCATACCGTGACAAATGGTACAGCCATACCGGATATACAACGCCCTTCCCTCCTGAACGAACTGATCGGGTATCTCGTGAAAGCCGATCGTCCCCGGTGTTATCGTACCTTCGACCAGTTGGGCCAGGAAAGCCCGGGCCACGGCTTCTCTATCGTCCGGATCCACCTCGGAATCGGATGAGCCGCATCCGGCCTGCAAAATCAACAGGCCGCAAATCATGACCATCCACATGCCACGGATCGGACACTTTCCAGCCGGCATTACACACGCGCATTCTGTCAAAAACATGGCTTTATCCTACCAGACTTCCGCCTTCCTGTCAACGACTACCGCCGGCGGCGTTCTCCCGTGAATCGGGCCCGATCGGCCCGTTTGGAGAACGGCCGGGGCACGGACCGAACGCGCCGCGGGCGCCATTCAATTCGATTGACGGAAATACTCCGTGTGCATACATTTGCGTCGTCCTCACCGCCCATTTGCATTCCACTACCGGGCGGGTGCGATCAGCCGCCGGAGAGACCCCATGCGGAGCCTCATTGATTCGCTGTCGATCTACTTCGAGCGCCGCATGGCCCGCATACTCCTGCTTGGGATCATCAGCGGTTTCCCCTGGGTGCTCATCGGCAGTTGCCTCAATCTCTGGCTGAAGGAAGAAGGGCTTTCCCGCACGACCATCGGATGGGCAAGCCTGATCTTCGCGGTGTACGCCGTCAACTTCCTCTGGGCCCCGTTGATCGACCGGATACGCGTTCCCCTGCTGACGAACTGGTTCGGACACCGCCGGGCCTGGATCTTCTTGCTGCAGGCCGTCATCCTGGCGTGCCTCGTGCTCTGGAGCGTCGCCCAGCCGACGGCCGACCTCAGCGGCGTGGTCGCCGTCGGTCTCGCCATAGCCATTGCGTCCGCCACGCAGGACATCGCGATCGACGCGCTCCGGATCGAGCAGATCGGAAAGACGGAGGGCGAGTCCATGGCCGCGGGCGCGGCCACGGCCGTCGTCGGGTGGTGGACGGGCTTCAAGCTGGGCGGCGTGATCGCCCTGGAGGCCGCGGAAGCCTTTCAGCGCGCCGGCGTCGAGGACTACTGGCAGGCCACTTTTCTCTGTCTCGGCGCCCTGGTCATCCTCTGCAACATCGGCCTCCTCTTCGTACGTGAGACCGCCGCCACGGAACGCATCGCGGCGCAGGCGAAAGACGATGAACAGATCACTTCGCACCTCCATGTTTCGGGCAGACTCGGCCGCACCGTCGCCTGGTTCGCCGGTACCGTGGCCAACCCGCTGACGAGCTTCTTCCGGCGCAACGGCTTCGCCATCGCCGCCGCCGTGCTCGGTTTCATCTTCCTGTTCAAGATCGGCGAGGCCTTCCTGGGACGCATGTCGCTCATCTTCTACAGGGAAATCGGGTTTACCAAGTCGGATATCGCCCTCTATTCCAAGGGGCTGGGGTGGGTCGTCACCGTGGCCTTCACCCTGCTGGGGAGTTTCTTCGCAATCCGCATCGGACTCGTCCGGGCCATGTTCGGGGCGGGGATCGCCATGGCGGCAACCAATCTCCTGTTCGCGATCCTGGCCTGGTCCGGTAAATCCGAGTTGCTGTTCGCCACCGCGGTTGTGGCAGACGACCTCACGACCGCATTCTCGACCGTGATCTTCGTCGCCTTCATCTCCATGCTCGTCGACCGGACCTACACGGCCACGCAGTACGCCCTGCTGGCTTCGATCGGTACGGCCGGCAGAACGATCTTCGCCGCATCGTCCGGCGCGGTGGTCGACTGGCTCGAGGGCGACTGGGGCACCTTTTTCGTCATTACGACATTCATGGTCGCCCCGTCCCTGGTCTGTCTCTGGGCCATCCGCAGCAAGCTGCGGGATTTACTGGCCGGAAAGCGCGTCCGGCTCTTCTCAAAGGAAACGGAAGAGGTCGCTGAAGGCGCGGGCTGAGGCGAAGACGCGCAACCTTTCTAAAACGTATCATTTCACCTCTGGAGGGAATCAATGTACATCGGAACGCAGACCCGGTGCAGGAACGACACGGATATCGAGGTGCTGGCCCAGCTCGGCGTGTTCAACGTGGACCAGACGCCGGCGGAGCCCTGGTCCGAGTGGACGGCCGACCTGCTGACGGCCGAGCGCGAACGGTTCGACCGGTACGGGATCAACCTCGAGATGATCCATATCCCCCTGGGGTCGGCCAGCGCCTTCGACAACGAGGCCGGGGCGATCTTCCTCGGGCAGCGCGACGCCCGGGACCGCGCGCTGGAACGCATGTGCGAGACCGTGCGCATGGCATCGGAGGCCGGGCTGAGGGGACTGAACTACAACATCACCCTGCTGGGCCATCTGCGTACCGAGCCCAAGTACGGCCGGGGCGGGGCGAAACTGTCGTCCTTCGAGTACGACAGGCTCGACCAGGGCAGGCCCGAATTCGAAGGGGGGCCGGCCGACGAGGACGAGATGTGGGAACGTATCGACCACTGGCTTAAAGTCATCATCCCCGTGGCCGAGGAATACAAGGTCCAGATGGCCTGCCACCCGTCGGACCCGGGCATCGGGCACGGCAGGACGTACCGCGGCGTGGCTCGCGTGCTGGGCATGTCGGACGGCTTCAAGAAGCTCATCGACCTGTACGACAGTCCCTACAACGGGCTGAACTTCTGCCAGGGCTGTATGTCCGAAAGCCTGGAGAACCCCGCGGAGGAGATCTACGACGTGATCCGCTACTTCGGCAGCAGGAAGAAGATCTTCAACGTCCACTTCCGGAACATCAAGGGGCGGCTGAACAACTTCGTGGAGGTGTTTCCCGACGAGGGCGACGTCGACATGCTGAAGGCGATGCGGACCTACAAGGAAGTGGGCTACGAGTACATGATCATGCCCGATCACGTGCCCGGCATTTCGGGTCCCGAGGCGGGCCAAGTGGGATTCGCCTACGCCTACGGGTACATCCACGCGGCGATACAGGCGGCGAACGCGGGGGACTAGACGGCCGAGTACGCCCGCAACCCGTCTTCGGCGATCGGTTCCAGGGGCGTGAAGTCCCGGTTGTTCTGGTACCAGGGCCTGACCTCGCGCGTGCAGGCGTTGCCGACGGCGTTGTAGATCAGGTAGAAGATGGCGCGCCGCCAGGGCGAGACGTTGTCTGCCGAGCCGTGGACGATGTTGCTGTGGATCAGGGCGACCGAACCCGCCGGGCCAATCAGGGGTTCGATGCCATTTTCGTCGGCCAGCCGCTGCAGCGTGGGCTCGTCAATGTTATACAGGTCGTATCCGCGCCCTTTCGCGTCCGGATGCAACTCCGACTCCAGCAGGCCCCACCGGTGGGAACCCGGGATGATCAGGAGCGGCGAAGTGACCGGCGTGCAGTCGTCGATGAACACCGACGCCATGATGCAATTCGGCTCCGGCATGCCGTCCACCTTGTACCACGACGGGAAGTCCTGGTGCCAGGTCCACGACGCCCCGCTCCCGAAGCCCTGCTTGGGATTCATGCGGGTCTGATGGAGATAGACCTCGTCCTCCAGCAACTGGCGCACCGGGTCCATGAGCCGGGGAAGCCGCGCCAGCCTGTCGAAGGGCTCGGAGTAGGTGTGGGCCCCGAACGCCAGGCGGGCGGCCGTGGGGTCGTCCTTCTCCCGCACCACTTCCGGTCCCTGACGGCCGAGCACGTCAGGCACCGCGTCCTGGAGGGTCTTCACTTCCTCTTCGTCGAGTAATCCGGCAAAGAACAGGTAGCCCGTTTCATGGAAGGCGGCGATCTGGCCGTCATTCAGTACCATAAATCCTCTCGATCATTTGTCTTAGTTTTCCATTTCGGCCCGTTCCATCCTGATCCGCTCCACGCGCTCCATCATCCGGTCCCGCAGGCCACCGGGAAGCTGGTTCTGGTCGTATACGTACTGCAGGGGCTCGTGCCGGGCGCCGTCCGCGTTGGCCACGGCGTAGCTGCCCCGGCTCGGTAGCACCTCGAGGTATTCGTCCGGGTACTCGTACATGGTCGCGCCGCCGAACCGGCCGTCCTTGGCCACGGCGTAGAAGTTCAGGCTGAACATCGGCCTGCCCTTGCCGTCCAGCAGCCGGTCTTCCGTCATGGCCACGGCCCGTTCGAGCGCGGCCAGGCAGGATTCCTGGGGCGACATGCCGCCGCGCATGAACTCCACGATGAGAAAGGCTCCGCACACCTTGATGTTCGCCTCGCCCCGCCCCGTGGATCCCGCGGCGCCCACTTCGTTGTCGCAGTACTGCCCCGTGCCGATGATGGGGCTGTCGCCCACGCGGCCCGGGATCTTCCACGACAGTCCGCTCGTGGTCGTCACGCTGCCGATGTCCCCGTTGGCGTCCACGCCGCACATGTTGATCGTGCCGCCCGGCCGGTCGATCACGATGTCGTCCTCGTGGTCCAGCCAGTCGTCGTCCGGACTGAGCTGGGACCGCCACCGCAGCCAGTCCTGGCGGCTTTCCTCGCTGAGCAGGTCCTGTTCCTTGAAACCCAAGCCGAGGGCGAAACGCTTCGCACCCTTGCCGACGAGCATGATGTGATCGGTGTAATCCATGATCGCCTTGGCCACCAGCGACGCCGAGGCGATGTCCTCCAGCGCGGCGACGGAGCCCGCCCGCCGGGTGGGTCCGTGCATGACGGATGCGTCCAGGGTGACGACGCCGTCGGCGTTGGGACGGCCGCCCAGCCCCACGGACTGGTCATTGGGGTCCAGCTCCTGGATGTTCACGCCGGCGATGACCGCGTCGAGGGGATCGGCCTGGTCCTGCGTCATCATTTCGTAGGCCTTCGCGACGCCGCGGATTCCGTTGCGCGACGCGACTACCGTGGGCGGCGCGGGCGCGGCATGATTGCTGGGAAGCGGAGCGGCGTGGGCCTTCGCGGACGCGGCGAGGCCGGTCAGCGCGAGGGCGGAGTTTTCCAGGAAAGCGCGGCGGGTGACTGGCATGGGGGTACCTCTTTGTTGTAGTCTGTTGTAATATGAACGTGAGGGCTGCGCGAGTGTCAGGCCGGTATTATAACCCGGCCGGCGCATTTCTGACAAGGAAAAGTCGATGGGACGGAATCGATCAATCCGACCCTCGCGCCCAATTGAACAAATCGAACAGCAGCACCCCTGCGGCCACGGCCAGGTTCAGGGAATCGGCCCGGCCGACCATGGGAATGCGTACGACCTGGTCGCAGGCGGCGAGGTGGGTCTCAGACAGGCCGTGCTGTTCGCTGCCCAGGCACAGGAGGACGGGCGGGGCGTAGGCGGCCTCCCGGTAATCGACCGTCGCGGCGTCCGACGCGCCGACCATGGGAAGATCCGTCCTGTTCCGCCATTGGATGAGGGATTCGAGCGATGTGCGGACGACCCGCTGCGTGAAAATGGACCCCATGCTGCCCCGAACCGACGCGGGGTCGTACGGGTCCGCCGTGTCGCCCAGCAGGATGACGCCGGACCCGCCCACCGCCTCGCTCGTGCGCAGGATCGATCCCAGGTTGCCGGGGTTGCCCACGTCCTCGAGGACCACCCAGCCGAGGGTCTTCTCCGGCGTCGAATCGTCCGCGCCAATATCGTCCAGCGCGGTCCATCGCTGCCGGACGACGGCCCCGATACCCTGCGGGCCGTCCTTGGTCGAAAGCGTTTGAAACACCGCGGCGCTGACGTTCGCGACGTCGACTCCGTCCTGCTCCGCGCGGCGCACCGTATCCCATCCGAAATCGCTGCGCAGCAGTTCCGGCGCGACCACGAGCGATACGACGTCCGCCCCGGTCTGCACGGCCTCGCCCACGAGCCGGATGCCTTCCGCGAAGAACAGCCCGGTCTCCTGCCGTTTCTTGCGCTGAGACAGGGCCCGGATCGCCTTGACGCGGGGATTCTGAGTACTTGTCAACATCATGGACTACAACCGTACGCGCGGTAAAGGGCAGCGTCAAGTGTATCTTCCCTGGTTCTTCGGCGCCGGACATGCAGGTCGCCGGCCCACCGGCCGCCTGTCCCTGGCTCCACGGGCATGCAGGTCGCCGGCACACCGGGTGCGGGTCCGGCCCATCTGCCGCCCCCGTCCGCGGACACGGACAATCACCTTGACATCGCCTTTCCGGCCGCTATACCCTTTTGCTTCACCGGTCGTCCCCGATGACCGACTTGCGTGATCGCGATGATCAAATGCGCAGGCCAGACGCGTGCATGGATGAATTCCGGATGCAGTGAGAACGGCAGTCCGGGCGTTCGTGTGTATGTATGAGTATGAGCATGCGCGGGCCAAATGCGCGAGATCAGCGATCCCACCGGCCCGAAAGGCTCCTCCATGTCGGTCACCCGTCCAGACACAGCCCGGGAAGCACATCGCGTATCCCCGCCGAGGGAGATGGTCACCCCCCGCGCCGTGGCCGTCGGCATGGGCTGCTCGCTGATCCTGGGGGTCGCCGACCCCTACTCCAACATGATCATCCAGGGTTCGTACCTGGGCAGCAACTTCACCCCCATCGGCGTGGTCTTCCTCTTCGCCGTGCTCGTCGGGATCGTGAACACGCTGCTGCGGACCAGGTCCCCGGCCCACGCGCTCACCCAGGGCGAGCTGGCCGTGGTCTACATCATGTCGCTCATCGCGTCGGCCATCCCGTCTTACGGACTGACCGAGGTCCTGCTCCCGGCCATGGCGTCCATGTACTTCGCCACCCCGGAGAACCGTTGGCTCGAAAACGTGAGCCCCCATGTCGAGCCCTGGCTGATGCCCCGGGACCCCGAGACCGTCCGGTCGTTCTTCGAGGGCCTGCCCCGGGGCGGGGACATCCCGTGGGGCGATTGGGCCGTTCCGCTCGCCGCCTGGCTCAGCTTCGTCCTGGTGCTGTACTTCGTCGTGTTCTGCATCACCGTCATCCTGCGCAAGCAGTGGGTGGAACGGGAACGCCTCGTCTTCCCCCTGGTCAAGTTGCCGGCCGAGATGATCGATCCGGGCGAGGACGGCTCCCGTTCCCCCCTGGCGCCGTTCTTCCGCAACCGGATGATGTGGGCGGGTTTCGCCATACCCTTCCTCATCAACGCGTGGAACGCCGTGCACAACTATGTCTACTTTTTCCCCACCATCTACTTCCAGGAAACCATCGGGCTCTTCAACAACCAGCTGGTCCTGCCCATCAACCTGTCGTTCCCTCTGCTGGGCTTCGCCTATCTCCTCAGCCTCGAGATCTCCTTCAGCCTGTGGCTCTTCTTCCTCGTCAGCCGGCTGCAGAACCTGGCCAACGCGAGCTTCGGCGTCGACCTGGCGGGCAGCACCACCCTGCCGGGCGAATACCAGATGTTCGGCGCCCTGCTGGTCCTCGCCCTGTTCAGTCTCTGGCTGGCCCGGGCGCACATCCGAGAGATCCTGGGCAAGGCGCTGCGCGGAGGCGGCGCGCCGGACGATGGCAACGAGTGCCTCTCCTACCGGTTCGCCGCGTCCGGCGGCGGGCTGGGCGTCCTGTTCCTCCTCGGATGGCTCTGGGCGATCGGGCTCTCCGCCTGGCTGGCCATCATCCTGCTGATCCTGGTACTGGCGGTCTACGTCGGTTTCGCGCGGATCGTGGCGGAAGGCGGCGTGATCTTCGCGGAGACCTTCAATCCCCAGGAGTTCATGATCCACGGATTCACCGGGCCGTTCCTCGGCGCGCGCAACCTGGTCGCCATCGGGTTGACCAAGTTCTGGTTCACCCACACGCGCACGCTCATCATGCCATCCATGGCCAACGGCCTGAAGCTGGCCGACACCGCGGGGCTGCGGAACCAGCGCTGGCTCACCGCGGCCATCGGCCTGGCCATACTCTGCAGCCTGGCCAGCTCGATCTACACCGTCATGTACCTGGCCTACGAATACGGGGGCATCAACCTCAACTGGCACTTCTTCGGAGAGCTCCAGCAGAACCGGTTCAGCTACTACGCGACCACCATCGCCGCCACGTCCGAACCCGCCGGGCGGTGGTTCTTCTTCGGACTGGGCGCGGCCATCATGTGGGCGCTCATGTTCCTGCGCCAGAAGTTCATCTGGTGGCCCCTCCACTTCATCGGGTTTCCCGTGGGCGCCTCCGCCCCGCTCCTCACCGCGTGGTTCTCCATATTCCTGGCCTGGATGATCAAGGGACTCATCCTCAAGTACGGCGGGATCGACATCTACCGGAAGATGCTGCCCTTCTTCCTGGGTCTGATCCTCGGCGAGTTCGTCAGCGCCGGAATGTGGGTCATCATTGATGGATTGACGGGTGTTACGGGGCACATCATATTCAACTGAATATGCTCAAACGAATGAACGGCACGTGCGATCAGTCAGCCCTCTGGACCAGCGGCTCAGACGGCTACGATACCTACCGGATTCCGGCGATCATCGTGACGGCGCGGGGCACGGTCCTCGCCTTCTGCGAAGGCCGGAGGGACAGCCGGAGCGACACCGGCGACATCGACATGCTGGTGAAGCGCAGCGCGGACGGCGGCCGTACCTGGTCGGACCAGGAGGTGGTGTGGGGGGAAGCCGGGAACACCTGCGGCAATCCCTGTCCCGTGGTCGACGGCGAGACCGGGACCGTGTGGCTGCTGATGACCCACAACCTGGGCATCGACCACGAGCCCCGGATCATCGACGGGACGAGCAAGGGCTCGCGGACCGTGTGGGTCACGGCCAGCGGGGACGACGGCCGCACGTGGCGCGAGCCGAGGGATATCACCGCCACGGCGAAGCAGGCGGACTGGACGTGGTACGCCACCGGTCCGGGCAACGGCATCCAGCTTTCCTCGGGCCGGCTGCTGGTCCCCTGCGACCATATCGAGACCGGGACGAAGCACTACTATTCCCATGTCATCTACAGCGATGACCACGGGGCGACCTGGCGGCTGGGCGGCACGACGTCACGGGACCAGGTCAACGAATGCTGCGTCGCCGAACTGGAAAACGGCGACGTCCTGCTCAACACGCGCAACTACGACCGGGCGCAACGCACCCGGCAGGTCACCGTCAGCGGCGACGGCGGGATGACCTGGCGGGACCAGCGCCACGACGACACCCTGATCGAGCCGATCTGCCAGGCCGCCCTCGTCCGTTATCCCGGCCCAGGCGACCGGCTGCTGTTCTCGAATCCGGCCAGCCGGGACGAACGACGCAACCTGACCGTGCGTCTTTCCGACGGCGCAGAGGGATCCTGGCCCCACCACAGGGCGCTGCATCCCGGACCGGCCGCCTATTCGTCCCTGGCCGTGCTGCCGGACGGGACCGTCGCCTGCCTGTACGAGCGGGGGGAAGACCATGCTTACGAGACGATCGCGCTGGCCCGGTTCGACCTGGATTGGGTGAAGGATGGGTGAGGAGCACATAGATGAAGGGCATCATACTCGCGGGCGGGCACGGGTTGCGTCTATACCCGCAGACCCTGGCCATATCGAAGCAGATCATCCCTATCTTCGACAAGCCGATGATCTACTATCCGCTGTCCGTCCTCATGATGGCGGACATCCGGGATATCCTGGTCATTTCCTCCCCTGAAAACATCGACCTGTACCGCAGGCTGTTCGGCGACGGAAGCGCGCTCGGGATGCGCTTCGAATACGCCGTGCAACCCAGGCCAGAGGGAGTGGCACAGTCCTTTCTGATCGGCGAGTCGTTCATTGGGGATGATCCCTGCGCCTTGATCTTCGGCGACAACTTCTTCTACGGAAGCAGCCTGCCCGAGATGCTGGAAAGGGCCGCTCAACACCGTAGCGGAGGGCTGGTCTTCGCCTGCTACGTCAAGGATCCCGGCCGGTACGGCGTCGTTGAATTCGATGAGCGGCAACGCGCCGTCAACATCGAGGAGAAACCCCGCCAGCCCCGGTCCAACTACGCCGTCACGGGTCTCTACTTCTTCGACAACGAAGTCGTGTCCATCGCGAAGACGCTTCGCCCGTCTGGCCGGGGAGAACTCGAGATCACCGATGTGAACAACATCTATCTGCGCAGGGGCACGCTGAAGGTGGAGCGGTTCGACGAAGGGATCGTCTGGATGGATACCGGCACGCCGGAGAGCCTGCTGGAGGCGAGCAATTTCGTCCAGGCCGTTGAAAACCGCCAGGGGCTGAAAATCGGATGCGTCGAGGAAATCGCTTACCGGAAGGGCTTTATCGACCGGGACCAGGTGCTCCGGATCGGTACCCTCGTGGAGGATAACGCGTACTGCGCGTACCTGCGCCGCCTGGTCGAGTGACCTATTCGGGCTGCCGCTTCAGCCGGACGCCGGTCAGGTCCGCGCCGTCGAGCAGGGCGCTTCGCATCTCCGTCTCGTACATGTGGGCGTGGGAGAGGTTGGCGTTACTCAGGTCCACCCCGGTCAGGTCCGCCTCGCCGAACAGGCACCAGGTCATGTCCGCGCCTTCGAAGCTGGTGGCCGCCGCGAATGGATCGTCGGACTGGAACCTGGGCACCCCGATACGGGCCGCGCGCAGGTCCGCCTTCCTGAAACTGGCGCCCGACGCGGTCGTGCCGTTGAGAAAGGCGCCGACCATGTGGGCGCCGTCGAACCGGGCTCCCACGATGTGCGAGCCGATCAGCACCGCCCTTTCCATCTTCGCGCCCGAAAAATCCGCGCCGTTCATCTTCGCGTCGCGAAACTCCGATTCGGTCAGATCGGCGTTCGCGAAATTCGTCCCTTCCAGGTTGGCGTCCCTGAAATCGACACGGGGCAGGCTGGCCTCCGACAGATCCAGGCCGCCCAGGTCCACGCCCGTGAGGTCGCCCGTTTCCGCCGCCCGGGCCAGCACCTGTTCCCTGTTCAGCTTCTCCATGACTTTTCCTTTACCGCACGTGGTTCTTCAACGTGCCGATGCCTTCCACCCAGGTTTCCATGTAGTCGCCGGCCTCGAGCAGGATCTTCGGATCGCGGAATACGCCGACGCCCGCGGGCGTTCCGGTCGAGATCACGTCGCCCGGCACCAGGGTCATGGCGCTCGATATGCGCGACACCAGCGTGGGCACGTTGAAGATGAGGTTGTCCGTGTTGCTGTCCTGCAGGACCGTCCCGTTCAGCGTCAGCTTCACGGCGAGCGCGTTCGGGTCGGGGATCTCGTCCTTCGTCACCAGCCACGGGCCCATGGGACAGAACGTGTCGTAGCTCTTGCCCTGGTGCCACTGCTGCTGCCTGAACTGGATGTCGCGGGCGCTGACGTCGTTGGCCACGGTGTACCCGGCGACGTAATCGTAGGCGTCCGCCTCGGAGACGGCCGTCGCGGTCTTCCCGACGACCACGGCGAGCTCCACCTCGTAGTCCACCTGCTCGCTTTCGGCCGGCAGCACCACGTCGTCGTATGGACCGACCACGGACGAGGTGGCCTTGGAGAACAGCAGCGGGTGTTCGGGCAGCGGCACGTTCTGCTCCGTCGCGTGATCGAGGTAGTTGAGCCCGACGCAGACGATCTTCGGAGGCCGCGGAATGGGCGAAGCCAGCCGCGCGCCGTCCAGGGGCGTCCGCGTGCCGGCGCCGCTTTCCGCCGCGCGGGAGACCGCCCCCAGGGCATCCGCTTCCAACACGCCCAGCACGGTGCCGGGCAGGGACGCGTCGGCCGATTGAAGATCGACGATCTCATCGCCGGCAACGGCGCCGATCCGTTCCTGTCCGCCTTCTCCATAGGTCACAAGTCTCATGTGGGGCTCCTGTAACCGGTCATCCCGGTCGGGTTTGACGATTTACGAGTTGTCGTGTGACGCGCTCGTTGACGTATGATGCATACGCGTTGTCGAATAACGTGCCGTCGTATGGCTCACTCGCTGTCCCACGATACACGCGTTGTCGCATAACGTGCGCGTTGCCGTATGATTCACTCACTGTCGCAGGACTCATACACTGTCGCAGGACTCACCTGCGATGTGCTTTCCACTCCGGATTCACGCAATTCGGCGGGTCCGCGCCGTTGACCATGGCGATCAGGTTCGCCGCGGCCGTGTTGCCCATCCGGATGCGCGTGGCGACCGTCCCGCTGCCGACGTGAGGCAGCATGACCACGTTCTCCAGGTCCGCCAACCCCGGTTCCAGTTCGGGTTCGCGCTCGAAGACGTCGAGACCCGCGCCGGCGATGGCGCCGTCGCGCAGCGCCCGCACCAGCGCCTTCTCGTCGACCACGGGTCCGCGGGTCGTATTGACGAGGTACGCCGTGGGCTTCATCAGGTCCAGTTCCCGTTCGCCGATGAGGTGGGTGGTCTCGGGCGTGAGCGGCACGTGCAGCGACACGAAATCCGATTCCCGGAGCAGGTCGTCCAGCGGCAGGTACCGTGCGCCCACGCACTCGATGGCCGCATTGCGTTTGCGACTCGCATAGACCACCGGCATGGAAAACCCCGCGGCGCGCCTGGCCGTGGCCGTACCGATGCGTCCGGCGCCCACGATGCCCAGCGTCGCGCCGGTGACGTCGCTGCCCAGCATCAGCAGGGGGCCCCATCCGGTGAAACGGCCTTCCCGCACGTACCGGTCGCCTTCCGCAACCCGCCTCGCCGCGGCGAACATGAGGGCCCAGGCGATGTCCGCGGTCGTGTCGGTCAACACGTCCGGCGTGTTGGTCACCGGTATGCCGCGCCTTGTGCAGGCGTCCACGTCGATGTTGTTGTAACCGACCGCGTAGATGGCCACGCCCTTCAGGCCCGGGGAAAGGTCCAGGACCTCGTCGTCGATATCCTCGGTCAACAGGCAGAGCAGCCCGTCGCGGTCCCGGACCGCCTCGAGGAATTCTCCGCGGGTCAACGCCCGGTCGTGGGGGTTGACGTCCACCACGCCGCAGGCAGCCTCCAGCATCCGGATGGATTCGTCGGGAATGCGCCGCGTGACGAGTACTTTACTGTTCACCAGGTCCGGCTTCCTCTTTCCATCTTCGCAGCGCCTTTTCGTAATCGCTCCGGTAGTCCAGGTCGACCAGAATCCCATCCGTGTCCACGGGTACCGTGCGGACGCTTCCGGCGTGCCGGTCGCGCAGCGTCTTCAATCCGCCCGGCATCGACTCGAACAGGATTTCCTCCCGGTACGCGGGCGACAGGATCATGGGATGCCCCCGCTTCCCGTCGTGCACCGGGAGCACCATGCCTTCGGGAAGCCGCTCGTATTCGGCGATCAAACGGTTCACGATCTCCGTCGTGACCAGGGGCTGATCGCCGAGGGCGACCAGGAAGGCCTGTTCGGGCTCGATGTACGCCAGGCCGCACCGGATCGAGGAAACCATGTCGCCTTCCGGATCCGGGTTGTACGCGAGACGGACCGGCAACCCGGAAATCCGCTCTACGATGTCCGTGGCGCGATGGCCCAGCACGACGACGACATCTTTCCCCAGGCGCGAACGGTTCAGCGTCCGGACCACCTGCTCGATCAACGTGACGCTTCCGAAGGGCAACAACTGCTTCGGCGTCCCCATGCGCTCGGACCGGCCGGCGGCGAGTACGAGACCCGTGATCATCGGACCGGCGGGGCTTCTTTGCGCGGGCCGTCCGTCAATCGTCCGCGTGCGCCGCGTCTATGAAATACACTTTGTCGCGATCGTACCATTGCCGGTCCTCTTCCCGGAACCAGGTATAGACGGTCTTCCCGTCGGGGCTGGCCGTGATGAATCGCTGTCCCATATTCGCGATCGTGGATCCCATGACGATGTTCTCGGCCATGGCCGGCCTGGGATTCAGCGGCGTGGACAAGGCGGGCAGCTCATCCTTGAATACATTGGCCAGCAGGCCGACGGCGATCAGCGTCAACACCACTTTCGTGTATCGATCGACTTTGATTTCCATGTGGCTTGGATCCTCCACGCAGGCAGGGTGAACAACAGCCGGGCAGGGCCTCGAAACACGGACGTTCCGTGCACCCGTTCTTACATTCGCTCCGGATGGGAGAAGCCGTACCTCGGGACGGTTTCCATTCCGTGTTTTTCGAATGCGGAATCGGGGTGAATCTATCCCTTTCCTCCGGTCCAAGTCAATCAAAAAATGCTTGACGCCGATCACGGGGAAGTGTATGCTCTACGGGATCGAATCCACGTTGTAAGTCACTAACATACAAGAGATTTAGCACGACAAAATCCGACCTGGATCGGACGTTGCGAAGGACCCCGGGGAGCCCCTCATGGCCACTGAAGTCATCATGCCCGTACTCGGCATGACCATGGAATCAGGAATTATCGTCGAGTGGATGAAAAAAGAAGGCGATTCCGTTACGGAAGGCGAGGTGCTCTTCAACGTCGAAACAGACAAGAGCGTAATGGAAGTGGAGGCAAAGGCTTCCGGCACGCTGCTCAGGATACTGCACGGACCCGGGGACGAAGTGCCCATTCAACAGGTCATCGGGTATATTGGAGAAGCGGGTGAGGCTGTCGCCGGTGACGCGGGCGGCGATGGCGCCGGCGATGGTGTTGGCGCGGGCGGCGATGGTGTTGGCGCGGGCGGAGGCACAGCGGGTCGCGCCGACGGAGGCGCGGACGCCCACGCGGCTGACGCGGTCGACGCGGCCCACGCGGCTGAAGCGACCGAAGCGGCCCACGCGACCGAAGCGCCGGGGCCGGAAGTACAGCCCGCTCCAACCGGCCGCGTGAAGATCTCCCCGAAGGCGCGGCGGCACGCACGCGACCTCGGCGTCGACATCGCACATATCGCGGGGACAGGGCCCGGCGGGCGGATCGTATTCTCCGACGTGGAGGCCTTCGCCGCCCGGGCCGCCGCACCGGCTCCTGCCCAGGCCCCCGCACCGACCGCACCGGCCCCCGCGCCGCCCGCACCGGCTCCTGCAACGGCCCCGGCCCCATCCGGCCCGGGTTCGAAACGCATCCAGCGCCGCGCGCCGCTCAGCGGCCTGCGCAAGATCGCCGCGACGCGGCTGGCCGAAAGCGCGTCGACCGTACCCCACTTCTACCTCACCATGGACGTGGACATGACGCGGCTCACCGGGCTCCGGGAACAGCTGATCGCATATGGTGAGAAGCGCGGCCTGGCCAGGGTCTCCGTGAACGACCTGATCATCAAGGCCGCCGGGATCGCCCTGCGGTCCTTTCCGGCCGTCAACGCCTCGCTCGAAGGCGGCGAGATCGTGGAGTACGCGGACGTGAACGTGGGCTTCGCCGTCGCCCTCGACGATGGACTCGTCGTCCCCGTGGTGGCCTCCGCCGACCGGAAATCGGTCTTCGAGATCGCCGCCGTGACGAAGGCCATGGGCGAGAAGGCCCGCGGACGGGGCCTTGGACCCGGAGACTACGGCTTCGGCACGTTTACCATCTCGAACCTCGGCATGTTCGGCGTGGACCAGTTCACCGCCATCATCAACCCGCCGGAAGCGGCCATCCTCGCCGTGGGGCGGGTCAAGGACACCCCCGTCGCTGTCGACGGCAAGGTCGAGATCAAGGCCATGATGTCCATCACCCTTTCTTCTGACCACCGGCTCATCGACGGCGCGGCCGCCGGCCGGTTCCTCTCCCACCTCAGGGATGTCCTCGAGCAGCCCCTCGAACTGCTGATCGGGCAGGACGGTGCGGCGTGACGGAAACGGCCCTGTCGACGGACCTGTAGCATCGGGATGATCGGAGCGAAAACCATGATACGCTTGTTTGCTTATTGCCTGTTGCTTTTCAGCCTGTGGGTCTCTTTGCCATCGTATGCGTACGCGGTCAAGTGGAAAGAAGTCACGCGGGAATTGCTCGGTCTGAAAGAGAACCCCTTCGATCCGGGGTCGGGCGCGATGATCGTATTCAACGACGGGTCGCTTCGGGTCTTCTATACCGGGAGCGTCTGGTGGGAACTGGTCATTTACAAACGGATCAAGATTTTCAACGAAACAGGACGGAACCACGCGACCGTTACGATTCCGTATTACCAGCAGGAGAAGATCAGCGATATCCGCGCGCGGGTTATCCTGGGAAACGGTGAGACCGTAGACATGAAGTCCCATACCGTGGCCGATCTCCCCGGACCGGACCGGTACGGCAAAATCAAGAAGTTCACCATCCCCGGGGTGGAAGACGGCTCGATCATCGAATATCAGTACAAGACCACGAGCGAGAACATCTTCTACCTCTATCCATGGTTCTTCCAGGGGTACGACTATACGCTCAGTTCCACGCTGACCCTGACCGTTCCCAAGGAATTCCAGTACCAAGGCAGCTACGTCAATCTCGACCTGCAACCGGAAACGTCCCAGGAGCGTTGGATCGACGGCCGCGGGACCACGTACACGTGGACCGTGCGGAATCTTCCCGGAGTCCGGGATGAGCCTTTAAGCCGTCCCGCGCAGAACCGGCGCGGGGGCATGAATTTCACCTGGGTGAGTTTCAATACAAGCAGGGGGCGGTACGGCCTCCTCGAGGACTGGAAAGACGTCGACGACATTTACCGGGAACATTACGAGTCGCGCATGGCCCGGCGCGGCGCCATTCCCGCCGTGGTCGACAGCCTCACGTCCGGTATCGACGATCCGCACGAAAAAGTGGCGAGGATATTCGACTACGTGCAGCGCAACATCAGGTATACGCCCATGTCGTTCATCGGAAGCACGGGCAACTACTCGGGCAGGATCCTGGCCAGAAAGAGAGGCGAGTCGATCGACATGTCGGTGCTGCTCTGCACGATGCTGGACCAGGCGGAAATCAGGGCGTATCCCGCCATGATCGCCCCATGGGACGGCATGCCTTTCACGCCGTCCATGCCGACGCCCGTCCAGTTTGAACGGGTAATCACCTACGTGCCCGTGGAAGGCGGGGTGGGCATCTGGCTGGACCCGACCTTCATGGGCACGCCCTCCGGCGTCATTCCCTGGCAGAACCAGGGCGTGTCGGCCCTGGTGCTGGACGGTTCCGGAAGGATCACGAAAACGCCGACGACGACGCACATGAACCAGGCGGAACGCGACCTTGCCCTGACAATGAATGCCGACGGATCTTTTTCAGCGGAAGGCAGCATTCTGGCATCGGGCGAGATGGCGACAGGCTACCGGCGCGGTTATGCCTACAACGACGATGAGGACCGGGAACAAACCTTCAAAAACCAGATTCAACGTTATGTGTCCGACGTGTCGCTGAATAAACTGGAATACAACGACCAGGCCAGCGGCGCGACGCCGGTCACGATGGCTTTCTCGTTCCAGGGAACCGGCCTGGCTACGGCCGCGGGGAATCGCCTTCTGGTCTCGCCCTCGGTCTTTGGACGGATCGATGAGGAAGTGCTGCCGGACACGGAAAGAGAAAGCCCTGTCCAAGTCGGACCGGCCGAGCGAACCCTGGACCGCGTAACGCTTGTTCCGCCTGAAGGATACGCCGTTGAATCCCTGCCGACCACCGTGCTCGTCCGGGCGCCCTTCGGCCGTTTCATGGCGAGCTACCGGAAAACGGAAGAAGGCGTCCTGTATACCCGGCAATACGCGCTCAACCATGCCAACATCAGCGTCCCGCTGTACCGGGAACTGCGGTCCTTCTTCAACCGGATTTCCGAATCGGACCAGCAGCAGGTGGTACTGGTCGAACAACAGGCGCCCTAGCCGAACAACAGGCGCCCTGGTCGAACAACAGGCGCCCTGGTCGAACAACAGGCGCCCTAGCCGAACAACTGGCGCCGTAGTCGAACAACAGGCGCCTTAGTCGAACAACAGGCGCCACGGACGGCCGGTTCATCTCAGGGCCCGGGACCACACCTCCGGCGCGGCAGACGGGAGGCAACGGATCGTGATTCGAGTCGCGGCGATGCTGTGCGCGGCCGGCCTGTGCTGGAACACGCAGTCCGCAACAGCCCAGGCGGTCTCGCCGGAAGCGCTGCTCAACGCCTACTACGACCTCTGGCACCAGTTGGAACGGCAGCCGGTCCCCGAAGAAGTCGACGCCCGTTCGCCCTATCCCGCCGGCAGATACCTGGAGGAATGGGGAAACTGGGAAAACGTCCGGCTGGCGCTCGTGGAATACCTGTACCAGCGGGCGCTGCTCGCGGCCTTGCAGGAGGATACGGAGACCGCCGCGGAATTCTATCGGAAATGTCTTGAGATAGATCCGGGCCACCCGCAGGCGGGCGCGGCCTACGGAGTCGATCTGGAAGAAGCGGCCCTGAAACGGGATGAATTCACGCGGGAGAAGGCCGGACCGGCCGCACTGTCCTCCTTCCTTGCGTTCCAGGCGTACCGGGAACGGGGCGATGAACAGGCGGCCCGCGATCACTTCCTGCTGGCCCAGAGCCGGAAAGCGGCGTACATCGCCTCGGAAATCGCAAAGCTGCAGGAGATATTCGATAACGCCGTCGAGCTCTATAACCAGGGGACATACGGGGAAGCGATAGCACAGTTCCGGCTGTTGATCGAAATCAGGCCGGACCGGATAGGTTACGAGGAATTCTTTCTCCCGAACTCCGGCCGGATCCGGCAGTATCTGACCGACTCCATATACCGGAACGAAACGGGACGGGCCGCCCGGTTTGAAAACCGTTGGAGGGGTTCGCGATTCACGGTGTGGTACACCGGAAACTGGATGGCCCAGCTCGGCGATCTGGGACTGGAAGCCACGCGGCTGACCACAACGGGAACGGGCCAGGTCCGTGTGCCGCTGCCGAATCTCACGATGGCGGCCAAGTCGTACCTGGGCGGCGACCTGGGTGTTTCGGTCCGCATAACGGATTTCATCTGGGCCGGGGCCAGTTGGTCGCAGTTCATGGTAACGCCCCATGCCAGTATCTCGGTAAACAACCTGAACAGCACACCCAAGATACCGGGCGCATTCATTTCGGCCTTGTCGGGCTTTGTGGAAACATCCAGCATGATCACGCGGACAACCCGGATGTATCTGCAGGCCGGCGCGGGACGCTATAACGCGAATTTCCCGGGCGTACTGCTGAGTTCCATCGAACGCCCGCCGCGGTTGTCGTCCCACAAGAGCACGTCGATCGGCGGGTTCATCGGCGGAGGATGCGATGTGTGGTTTCTTGCCGAAGACCTGGGCCTACTGGGCGTCCGAGTTGATCTGAAGTACCATCGCATGAGCGGAGACGACCGGGATTCGGAGCGTTCCATCACATTGAACGGGCTCCGGCTCGGCGCCGGTGTCACGTTTTCCTTGTAGCGGAATCCCGGGGTTGCCGCACGGCTCGGCGCCGGTGTCACGTTTTCCCTGTAGTGGAATCCCGGTGTTGCCGCCCGGTGAGGCCCGGGGACGTACCGGGGGTTCCATTCCGGCAAGGCCTCCGGAACGTCCGGTGATTGCCGCCCGGTGAGGCCCCGGGGACGTCGTTCCATACTGCACCTCATGGCGTTAACTCTCTCCTGCCTGGGAACCCTGTCCCGTAGCGGCGCCCTTATCGCCACCGTGCCGGGTACCATACCATGCTGATTCACATTCCATACACCACGGACGGAGCACGCGGCCACTCTGGTCCAGGCGCACGCGATCCAGGCGCACGCGATCCAGGCACACGCGGCCACATCGGTCCTGGCGCGAGCGGCCACACCGGTCATGAAGCACGCGGCCTGTTGTGGGCGTCCGTGCTGGTTATCCTGATCGCGCTGCCGGCTTCCGCCGCAAACGCGAATCTGCCTGAATGGGCCCGTAACACGATCGATACCGTCGGCGGCAACCCCGTCTTCTACGACGTGACGGCCCATGCCGAGTACCTGTTGCGGGAAAAGATCGTCACCTTCGGCGGCGACGACGTGGTTGAAAAGAACGTGGACCGCCGGATCGTTCGGATTCGCTCGGAAAAGGGCGTGGTTCACGGACACGATTACGTATATGGATACAACCGCCAGTCCAGAATCGTTTCCATCAAGGCGTGGACGCTCAAATCGGACGGAGAGGTCATTGAACTCGAGGAGGATGACATCCGCGACGTGCCGAAATACGCGAGGTACGTCGAATACAGCGACGTCCGGTTCAAGCTGTTCAGTGTCCCCGAAGTGGCGCAGGGAGACCTGATCATCGTCGAGGTCGAAACGCACCATGCGCACCCGGTCTGGTCCACGGGGTTTTCCGGCGCCTGGCGGATACAGGACAAGCGGCCGTGGATCCCGGCGCACCTGGCCCGCTTCACACTTCAACTGGCAGAGGACTGGACGTCCAGCCACCGCGTGTACGAGACGGAAAGCCTTTCGGCGGAACGCACCGAAGCGAACGGCGCCGTGTGGGAATGGAAGGACATGCACGTACCCATGGGCGACGCGGAAGGGAATCCGCCCACGGAACTGAGGTACGTCTGCTCCACGGACGATCCCCGGTGGGCGGACCGCAACCGGGTCTCATGGGACGATATCTCCGGTCTCTACCACTGGCTGAGCAAGGATCGGCTCACACCCAGCGCCGAGATGAAGCAGGTCGTCGCGCAATTGATCCAACAGGCCGAAACGCCGCTTGAGAAGATACGGGCCATTGTGAACTACGTGCGCAAGAACATCAGTTACGTCGCGGTGGAAATTGGGCTCGGCGGATATCAGCCCAGGCACGTGCAGAACACCTTCACAAACAGGTACGGCGACTGCAAAGACATGAGTTCCATGATCGTCAGCCTGCTCGGAGAAGCGGACATTACCGCCTATCCCGCGTTGATACGTACCCTGGACGCGGGGAAGATCGATCCGGATTTCCCCATGCAGTACTTCAATCACTGCATCGCTTACGTGCCGGGCGTATCCGAGACCGAAGACTGGATCGAAGCCTGGCCCGAATATGACCTGTTCGGCAGAAGCCTGTGGATCGACGCCACCGCGGAATACGCTTCCGTGGAGAACATGCCCGCGTCGATCCAGGGCACCCATGCGCTCGTGGTCACACCGGACAAGGGACATTTGATCGAAACACCGTTGTTCGGGCCGGAGATGAATGTGAAGCGCAGGGAGGGACGGGCCACGCTGTCTCCCGCCGGAGATCTCGGCCTGCGGGGAGAAGAGCATTTCACCGGGGTCTTCAACATCCGCAACAGAACAGCAATGAAGCTCAGAACGGAAGGGGACAGGCAGAAATGGATGCAACAGTACCTGGGGAACAGCGTACCGAGGATCGAGCTTGAGCATTTCCGGCATTCCGCGCTGGACGACCTGGACGAGCAGGTCGTGATCCGGTATCGCTTTAACGCGGGACGATACGCCAACCGGGCACGGGACCTGATGTTCTTCCGGCCCAACGTCATGGTCCTGTGGAAGCAGAACCCGTTTACCGACGATCAGATGCGGCAGTCCATGGCTTTTTCGCACCCGTTTACGGAGATCGACACCCTTTCCTTCGAACTTCCCCCGTCGTACGTGGTGGATGACCTGCCGGATGAGGTGGAACTGGTCACCGAGTTCGGTACGTATCGAACCCGCTTTACCGTGGAAGACGATACGCTGATCTACACGCGCCGCCTTTCCATAAAGCACCGCGAGATTCTGCCTGAGTCCTATGCCGCGTACAGGGCCTTTTTCGCCACGGTCGTGAATTCGGACAAAGCCATGGTGGTACTGAAACGCGATGACTCAAGGCCGTACTGAAAACCACGGTGACATGCGGCCTTGCTGAAACGCACGATGGCGCAAGGTCTTGATGATATCCGCGGTGAGCGACAGGAAGCCCGGACGAGCGACAGGCAACCCGGACGAGCACCAGGTAAAAGTACGCCATGACCGACGACCATAGCCACGATGATCGCCACGATCAGACCGACGACCATAGCCACGACGATCACCACGATCAGATTGACGCCCAGCCTGGCGACCATCTCCACGCCCAACCCGACGCCACGCGCCACGATCATCACCACACGGAGCCGCCCACGGATATCGAGTTGCGCGTGAAAGCGCTCGAATCGCTGCTCGTGGAGAAGGGCCTCGTCGACCCGGAAGCGCTGGACGCGCTCATCGACCTGTACCGGGACAAGATCGGTCCGGCGAACGGGAAGCGCGTCGTGGCGCGTGCCTGGTCGGATGAAGCGTACCGGCGGTGGCTGCTCGACGACCCGGATGCCGCCATCGCATCCATGGGCTACGTGGGGGCGCAGGGCGAGCAGATGCGCGTGGTGGAGAATACGGACGACGTGCACAACCTCGTGGTCTGCACCCTCTGCTCCTGCTACCCGTGGCCGCTCCTCGGCCTGCCGCCCGTCTGGTACAAGTCCGCGCCGTACAGAGCCCAGGCCGTCGTCGACCCGCGCGGCGTGATGAGACAGTTCGGCACGGAGGTTGCCGAACGGAAAGAGGTGCGCGTGTGGGATTCCACGTCGGAAATGCGCTACCTCGTGCTGCCGCGGCGCCCGGAAGGCACGGACGGATGGAGCGAGGAGGAACTCATGGAGCTCGTGACGCGCAACGCCATGATCGGGGTCGAGGAAGCGCGGCAACCGGCGGCGGTCGAGGAGGCGCGGCAACCGGCGGCGGTCGAGGAAGCGCGGCAACCGGCGGCGGAAGGCGGCAGAGCATGAGCGGCGTACACGATCTGGGCGGGATGCGGGGGTTCGGGCCGGTGCGGCCTGAACCGGAGTCCGAGGAGCCGGTCTTCCACGAAGAATGGGAGAGCCGGGTATACGGAATCGTCCGGCTCATCGGGCTGCTGGGACTGTGGAACATAGACATGTCCCGCCACAACAGGGAGCAGCTTCCTCCTGCGGACTATCTCGCTAACTCCTACTACGAGAACTGGTTCGCGGGGGTGCGGAAGCAACTGGCCGAGAACGGCCTCGTTTCGGAAGAGGAACTGCAGACGGGCAGGGCATCGGCCCCCGTGCCGGAACACATCATGGAGAAGGTCGTGCATGCCGGACAGGTGCGTGCGGCGCCCTACATGACTTCGAGCTACGTCCGGCCCGCGCCCGCACAGCCCCGGTTCTCGCCGGGCGACCGTGTGCGCGCAATCAACCGCTATCCGCGCGGGCACACCCGGGCGCCGGGCTATGTTCGAGGCCACACGGGGATCGTGCGTGAGCACTACGGATCGCAGGTGTACCCGGACCTGAGCGCGCAGGGCGTGGACGAGGGAAGGCACCTCTACAACGTGCGTTTCGAGGGGAGCGACTTGTGGGGAGAATCGGCCAACGCGAACAGCGCCGTATACGTCGACCTCTGGGAAACCTACCTGGAGCCTACACCATGACCGACCCGCGACAGACCGGTGGTACGAATACCGACCCGCAACTGACCGGCGGTACGAATGAGCCGGGGGACCTCCCGCTGGAGGACATCCCGCCGGGGAACCTCCCGCCAGGGGACGTTCCATTGAAAGACATTCCGCTGAAAAACCTCCCGCTGGGGGCCGATGGCGCGCCGGTCTTCGCCGTGCCATGGGAGGCGTCGGCGTTCGCGCTCGCGGTGCGCCTTTCCGGTGAGGGTTATTTCACGTGGGACGAGTGGGCCGCCGTGCTGAGCGAGGAAATCCTTGCTGCACAGCGGGATGGCGACCCCGACCTGGGCGATACGTACTACCGGCACTGGCTCCGGGCCCTGGAGCGCCTCTGCAGGGAGCGCGGGCTCGTGTCACAGGCGGAAGCGTCAGACCGCAGGGACGAATGGCGCAAGGCATATCTCAACACGCCCCACGGAAAACCGGTCGAACTCGCGCCGAATCGCCATACCTCCCAGCTCAGTTCCACCAAATAGGAAAGCCCGATGCCCGGATCCGACCGTGAAGCCTTCCAGACCGTAGAGGATACCGCTCCAAAGCATAGCTATCGCGGCGCCGTGGTGGGATGCGGAAGGATGGGCAGCACGATCGACGACGAGCACGTCGGCCAGCCCCATTATCCCTGGCCGTGGGCCCACGCGCCCGCCATGATGGAAGCCCGCGGCATCGATCTCGTAGCCGCCGCAGACGATGATCCTGCCAAGCTGGAGGATTTCAGGCGTCGCTGGGGCTGCGCGGCCCTGTACACAGACTACCGGGAGATGGTGGAAAAGGAAAAGATCGACGTTGTCTGCCTGACCACCCGTCCCGAGCCGCGCGCGGAAATAACGGTTGGATTGGCCGAACTTGGGGTGAAGGCCATCTTCGCCACGAAACCCATGTGCCGCACTCTCGACGAGGCCGATGCCATGATCGACGCCTGCGCCCGGCACGGCGTCATCCTCGCCATGGCCTGTCATCTCAACTGGTACAGCTATTACACGACGGCGCGCCGGCTCATTGCCGAAGGCGCCATCGGGCCCCTGAAGACCATGGTCTGCCACAGCCACTCCAGTCTTTCCAACATCCAGAGCCACACCCTGGCCCTGCTGCGCCTCTTCGCCGGTGCGCCCGCGCGATGGGTAGTGGGGCTGATCGACACGGACGAACAGGCCGCTTCTGAGCGGGACATCGCCGGATCCGGGATCGTCGTTTACGAGAACAAGGTCCGGACCATTCTGAACTCCCGGTCCGAGACCCTGCCCTACTCCTGGTCGCTGGAGTTCATCGGCGAGACGGGCCGAATCGTCTCCCGCAACGCCCACGCGCAGTTCGAGTTGTGGACACCTCATCCCGAGACGGGCGCGCCGACCCAGACGCACCTGCCCGGACCCTGGCATCCCCGAAGCTCCATGGTCGACGCCATCGAGGGCGTTTGCCGTTCCATCGAAAAGGGACGGGAAGAAACCTGCCCCGGCGAGTTCGGCCGCGAAACCCTCGAAATCGCCATCGCCATGAGGGAATCTCACCGCCGGGGGAACGTGCGGATCGATCTGCCGCTCGAGGACCGGAGTTTGAGGATGGGGTAGATGTCTAAGCTTATCATGCTTTGATGTACCGCATTAAAGCCCAGACGAAACCGAGTAAAAATGGTCGTGACTTTTATGGACAATGCAACGAAAGTCTGTGGATTTACCCACGAGGAGATTGCGATCAAAGAAGTGTAGATATGTTTTACGAACTGAAAGACAAAAAACTCAGAGTTCTACTTGATTCGGACTCACTCAAATCAGAAAGTGCAAAAAGGTTATTACAGTATAACGATAACGATCTGTTTGAGTTCGTGTCGCTCGGCAACTCTGAAAAACACACGGTGGCTGAACTCGAATTTGAGGGCGAAAGTAGCACAACCGGTATTGTTATTGATAAGTCCGGCAATCATCCTTTTGGGTACAAATCAAGCGTATTGTTTGGCTACGACATTTCAAACATTCAGGCGGTTGCTAAGATATTGGACATTAAGTATAGCGATTTGATTTTCATTTATATTTTGGAAGCTCTCATAGGACCTGCAACAGGCCAAAAGACGGTCTTGATTACGGAGAGAAAAAAGTTGCTCAATCGCTTGAATTGGAACAAGCCGAGTTTTCCGAGTGTTCCGAAAAACAGCATTTTTAGTCCCGAAGAAGCGTTGATTTACATAGACCTTCATTGCAAGCAACTAAAAAAGTATATCATCGCTCCAAACTATTACGTTAACAGGGGACGTTGGTATCGTTATTCGCTCAAAACTAAACTAACCGAATATCAACTCCCGTGGTCGGTGGTTGTGTACGGTCGCACGTCTATACCGTATGGAGAAAACTTAATGGACAGCACCGAGTCGCTTGCAGACAGGTTTACGGATATGCTGATTGCGATAGACGAGATTGGAATAAATTACTATACCGGTGTAAATAACGACACACAAGACGCTATCATTTATCATTTCAACTACTGGATAACGCTGTTCACCGGAGTTTATGACGCACTCGCGTGGATTTCTAAGTACCGCTACCAGATTGAGTTTGACCGTGTGTGGCGGATTGGCTTGCGTACATGCCGACATACGAGTTTTACAGAATTGCTGTTTGAGAAAAACGCCAAACTCAGGGAATTCTTGAGCATAAATTCGCCCATTATCGAATTGATGTATGAACCTAGGAATCTGGTAATTCACAGGGAGCAATTGAAAGGACTGCGGTTTAGTAACAGAAGCGAGAATTTTGACTTCAATATGGTTCGAATACCGGAGAAGTTCTTTGACCAAATAGTGGAGTTGTCAAAGGAGAATGGTGATACACTAAGAGAATGGGGGCATTATAAATCGCACGGCGAGTTTTTTCTTGAGCCGTATCGATTTGTCCAGAAAGCAACTACCGCCCTGACCGAATTTGCTAACGGTTTTTTGAAACTGCTGGACTTCGGCGAATACGCGAATAGCGACGCGAAACTTAAGAAAGAGATTGAGGGTAGCCAGGACTCCAGAAAGCATGACGATTTCGCACAAAATTTGGAGATGTTCGCCGAGTACCGATTGGGGTACTAAATGGAGCACCCGTACAACGGGTGTTTCCGAGCATGCACTGTGCGGCTTAAAGCAGGCACTTACGGACCCTCATAACGAGCCTCTGAACGAACTGGTATTCACAACTCCTCAACCTCATCCGGCTCCAATATTCCTTCGCACAAGATTCTGTTACATCCCGCCCGCCTACTCGAGTACCCGTCTCGATCAACTTCCACCAAAGAAGATCAGTTTTATTGCGATAATGACCGCTGCAACCGCGACGGGGTATGCTAATCCGATAAGGAGATAAACATCGGCTTTAGTGACCAGATGCGCTGTATTTTCCTTTATTGCGGCCATTTCTTTCTCAAGAGATCGCATGTCTTTCTTCGATGGGTAGATATCTAGGCTGAGCATCCCTTGTTACATCACGTCTCCACATATCTGGATACCTTGACAAGTACGTGCAAACTGGTTCAATTTTCGGATGCGCGTGGAGCAGCGCCCACAGTAGTACATCCCCATCTACTTCGGAAGTCAGGGTATCCTGATGCGTTTATCTTGGAATTAGGTCCGTCATCGTGCCGCCGAATTCGCCAGAGAATGGCGCCATGCGTCCTACGAGAAGGGCGAGACACAATCCTTCTATAACGACTTCTTCGACGTTGTCGGAGTTCGACGAAGGAGCGTAGCCCGCTACGAAGAGCATGTAACGTAACTGAACGACAGCCTTAAATACCGGAAGCAAATGGTCATGTCGCTACCAGGGATTTGGCCAGTGTGAGTTTGGCAGAGGACATCGCCCTAGTACTGGAAGATCGGTTGAATTCGCTCGAGTCCTGATGTATGACGACCCTGACAGGCGATTGTTGAGCATACCAATAAAGTTGTTTTAAGATGTACACGTCCTCCCGAATACTCCCTTGCTCTTAACCACTGCTCCTCAGACGGCTAATCCCACAACATCTTTTACGCGTGTTCCCACAGCATCATTGACTTGTGATGTCACGCCCGCCAGTCCCAACTAAATTCCACCGAAGAAGATCAACTTTATTGCGATACTGACCGCCGCCACGGCAATGACGGATGATATGCCCTTGAGGAGATTCATGTCCGCTTTTGTGGTCAGGTGGGTAGTACGTTCTTTTATCGCGGCCATGTCCCTTTCAAGTGCACTTACCTCCTTCCGCGTTGGCAGATGTTTCAACTCCGTATCCAGTTTTGTCCGCAACAACACAACAGTGCCTGAAAGATCTTTCGTCTCTGTCTTCAACGATAAAACAGCGCCTGAAAGATCTTTCATCTCCGTCTTCAACGATGAAACAGCGCCTGAGAGGTGTTTTAATTCCGAATCCAGTTTCGACTGCATGGATACAATAGCACCTGAAAGATCCTTCAGTTGCTTCATCATCCATTGCGAATCCGGATTATCGGAAGAATGATGGCTTGGCATTGTTTCGCTCATGGTATCTGTTCCAATTCAAAATAGACCTGGCTTTGGCTTGATTTACTATCAGTTGCTTAGTGGTCTCAGGGGAAGTGTCATACGAGGCTATCGAATTGCCAATTGGATAATAGTTCACATACGAGAAAACTTGACAAGTTGATATCAGACAGCCTCATTTTTAGGCATACGTTTTTTTGGAATGACGCTTCGTTCGAGCGTGTACTAACGAATAATACACACTATTTAAGTAATTTCATAGGCTATTTCGCTCCTTTTCGGATTTCTTTACCGGATATACCTCACTTACAAATCCATCAGCCCTGAAATCATACCACTTCTTTCCTCTGGGAACCTAGATGCGTCTTTCTTGGAACGAGGTCCGGAATAATGCCGCCGAATTCGCAAGAGAAAGGGACTTGACCCGATTGGTTGTTTAACGCAGCTTTTCTAGTCCTCGGGCTTCCTCAGTTTGTGTTAACGTCAGTCATACGAAAGGACATTAACAATGTATTTCAGATTGCCATTCATTCTCGTACTCTCATATGTCTGCCTGACATCGTATGTTTCGCATAGTGTCAACGCCGCCGAAACAGAAGTTGAGGAAAAGTTATCCAGAGAAATTGTCAAAATCGTAGATGGCAAAATGGTTTCAACTGAATACGGTTTGCTGTCTTTCCCATTGGTCTCCAGTGACAAAACACAATTCAAGTTATACTCAGAGGCTCCAGCAGATGATGTTATCAGTCGAGACAATTTCGTCGCCATCACTACAATGCTTCAGACGATGATCGTGTTTCAGATGGCAGCTGAGGCACATTCGCAGTTCGCTATTACAAGTTCAGAATTCTTAGAGAATCCCGATCAGGCTTTTGATATCGAAGACCTTGACGAACCAATCGGAAGAGTAGACCTGGAGATCAATTTCTACATGAACAAAAGTGGGCTGCAGATCGAAATCGTAAATACGAGAAAAGGAGACACAAATCGCCATACAGTGACTTGGAACGAAATGTTTGAATGAATATGCCTGAGTCACCAAATGTAACCCATCCACGATAACGGGTAATATCAATTGTAAACGTATCAACGGGGCGAACTGCGATGTAATACGTGTTCACGGCAATTACCGTACGTGACGAATAATAGTACATCGCCTTTTGCCTTGAAATACCCGAAGCAAAATGGTCAGCGCGCGACCAGGGATGAAGCCCGTGAGAGTTTGGCAGAGGCCATCGCCCGCGTACTGGAAGATCGGTTGAATTCGCTCAGGCCCTGATGTATGACGACCCTGACAGGCAATTCTTGAGCATACCAATGAAGTTGCCTAAAGCAGTACTCGGTCTCTCGATTACCCCCTTCCTCTGTAACACTACTCCTCAGACGTCTATCCTCACAACATCATTTACGTGTAGCCACACAACATCATTGACTTGTGATCTCACGTCATTATATACTTGTACTTCCACGGCCTGTCGCACCCACCAGCGCCTGTACGAAGGCGCCCGCAAGCGCCCGCTGAAGTCCACTATGGCTACACCCAACGAAAAACTCGCCGCGTCACTGGTACAGCTCAAGAAACTCCAGGAAGGTGGAAGGCGGGTCTTCCGCTCCAGCGAACTTACGCGCGTCCACCGCGAACGCCTGATTAAAAACGGCTTCCTTCAGCAGGTCATGAAGGGCTGGCTGATCTCGTCCAGTCCCGATGCCGATCCGGGTGATACGACTTCGTGGTACGCCTCATGCTGGGAATTCTGCGTTTCCTATTGCACGGCGCGGTTCGGTGAAGCCTGGCATCTGTCCCCCGAGCAGTCTTTGTTGCTTCATGCCGAAAGCACCGCGATCCCCCGGCAGATCATCATCTATACGCCAAAAGGCCACAACAACTCCGTCGAGTTGCCATTCGGTACGTCGCTCTACAATCTCAAACAAAAAGACATGCCGGCCGACGCGGACGTGACCACGCGTGACGGGCTCAGGCTCCTGGTACCCGAAGCCGCGCTCATCAAGGTCCCAGAAGCGTTCTTTGTCCGCTACCCCGTTGAGGCTCAAATCGTGCTTTCCGGCGTCCGCGACGCGGGCGACGTGCAGGGTCGGCTTCTCGAGGGCGGCCATTCATCCTATGCCGGCCGGCTCGCCGGCGCATTCCGCCGGATCGGCCAGGCGGCCATGGCGGACGAGATGCTCAACGTCATGAAAAGCGCGGGCTACGATGTGCGCGAGGCCGACCCGTTTGAGCCAGCGCAGGCGTTCGGTGCGTTGAACCGGACCCGGGAGCCGATTGCCAGGCGACTGCAATCCCTGTGGGAGACATTCAGGGAGCCGGTGATTGCGGCGTTCCCGAAGTCACCGGAACTGCCTCAGGACCCGAAAGCCTATCTGTCTTTTGTCGATGGTATCTACGCCAACGACGCGTACCACTCGTTGTCGATTGAGGGCTACCGCGAGACGCCGGAGCTGATTGAGCGGGTGCGCTCGGGCAACTGGGATCCGGAAGGTAATGAAGCCGACCGGGAAAGCCGCGATGCGCTCGCCGCGCGAGGGTATTGGCATGCCTTTCAGCTGGTTCGCGATTCGGTCGGCGAAGTGATCGGCGATTCCAATCCTGGCGTCCTGGTCCGCAACGCCCACTGGGACTGGTACCGCGAGCTGTTCCAGCCTGGTGTCGCCGCCGGACTGGTTTCAGCTTCGGTTCTTGCCGGCTATCGCAATGAACCCGTGTATATACGTGGATCCCGCCATGTGCCGCCACGCAGCGAGGCGTTCCGAGACGCCATGTCCACCTTGTTCGACTTGCTCGAAGAGGAAACTGTGCCGTCCGTGCGCGCCGTGCTGGGACACTGGCTCTTCGGTTACGTCCATCCCTATCCCGACGGCAACGGGCGCATGGCGCGTTTTGTCATGAACGTCATGCTGGCCTCGGGCGGTTACCCGTGGACGATCATTCGCGTCCAGGACCGCGACGCCTACCTTGCCGCCCTCGAACGCGCCAGTATCGAACAGGACATCGAGCCGTTTGCGGGATTCGTAGCGGAGCAGGTCACGCGTTCACAGGAGGAGATGGGGTAAATCGGCAGGGGGGCTGGCGCGATTTCGGCAGGGGTCTGGTTCGATTTTGGCAAGGGGCTGGTGCGAAGTCAGCAGGGGGTCGGTCGCGATATCAGCAGAGACCGGGGGCGAAATCAGCAGGGGGCTGAGGCGAAATCAGCAGAGGCCGGGCAAGAAATACTAATGATCCGTTTATGTAGTACTTATACCAAGTGGTGTCCGATAGAGTTGTATCAACGACCATACCAACTCCGTATCACAAATCCACGACCTCATCCGGCGTCGGCATCTCTTCAAACCGCACCGCCTTGACCGTCTTTCGCCCTTCGAGCAGCGCCCGCGCCAGGCGGTGACCGCCGTCCATCAGCCGTCCGTTATCGTTTATGATCACCGGAATGCGGGGATCGGCCTCATTGATCCGCCGGCAGTGTTTGGCAATCTCCCGTATCGTCGGCGTCCTGCCCTCGCCGAACCAGCAGTCGCGGTCCAACTCCTCGAAATGCTCGACCTCCGCTTCGTATTCCGGCAGGTCTTTCGCGAGCAGCCACAGTCGCTCCGTGTACCAGATGTATCGCTTGCCGTCCCGTTCAGTTGAATGAGTTTGCCGCGGTCTAACCAAGTCATTTCCCATGGATATATTAAGGTACCTGACCGGATTTGCTGCGCCTTTGACGTGTAGATGCCATATAGACTTATGTACAAGCTCTTCGCGAACAATATCATTCGCCACAACACCATCAAAAGCCCATCTCGTTTTTTCTTGATGTAAAACCGCATACCATTTCTCGACGAGATACGCCTCGATGGTCCTTCCGTGGTAGGCAGCCACCACGTATTTCACCTTGTCTCTTCGTGGACCAACGACCCAATATTGCCTCGAAACTTCATACAGTTCTTCTGATGACATACCCGGACGGTATTTCTGGTTGAGTTTTACTATCAAGACGGGTTCGGCTGTCGAAAGCCTTTCGATCTCGCGCATAGTCTCTCACCCCTCCTTCACCGCCGCGAACCTGAGCCGGATGTAGTCCGCCGTCCACGCCCCATGCTCATCACACAATCTCGGCCGCATGGCTTCCCGGACCTCGTCGAGGAAGGCTGGGCGATCCGCGGCCGGCACCCGTGACGTGAAGCTTTCGGCGAAGGTCTCCAGCCAGCCGCCGATGTCGCCGGGCAGCGGGGTGGGCCGTGGGATGAGGGCGATGTAGTTCACGTCGAACCCCTGCGCTTCCAGTCTTCCCCGATACTCCGCATCGGTCGGGAAATACCAGGGATTGATCCCGTCTTCCCAGAGACCGCGCCGCTTCAACGCCACGGTGAGCGCCTGGACGATGGTGTCCACGCACCCGTATCCGCCGCATTCGGCCACGAATCGTCCACCGGCCCTGAGCGCGCGGCGCACGCCCGCGATCACCTCGTCGGGATGGCCCATCCAGTGGAGGGCCGCGTTGCTGAACACCGCGTCGAATTCATCCTCGAAAGTCAGCTCGTGCCCGTCCATGACGTGGGCGTCGAGACCCAACTCCCTCGCCGCCTCGATCTGCTCCGCGCTGCTGTCGACGCCGACGACGCGGCATCCCATGTCCACGAGCTTCGCGGTCAGCGCGCCGTCGCCGCACCCCAGGTCCAGGATGCGTTCGCCCGGCTGCGGCTCCAGCAGCTCGACCACCGGCATGCCCAGGTCGGCCACGAAACGGGCGTTGCGCGCGTAGCGTTCCGGGTCCCACGACTGCGATGAGTTCGTTCTTTCCTCCATCAGCCTCCTCCATCATCTCTTCAAATACGTGCTACTTTCATGCCGCGGTGCGGCCCCAGAGTCACTCGCTCCGCAGCACCTCCGCGGGACTGGTGTACGCGGTCCGGGTCACGTGATATCCGATGGTGACCAGGGTTATCGCCAGCGCCACGCCGCCCGACGCGAAGAATATGCCCCATCCCACGTCGATCCGATAGGCATAGTTCTCGAGCCAGCGGCTCATGATCAGCCACGCGGCCGGCCAGGCGAAGACGTTGGCGGCGAGCGCAAGCCCGACGAATTCGCCGGACAGCATGGCGAGCAGGCGCCGCACGGAAGCGCCGAGCGCCTTGCGTATGCCGATCTCCCGCATGCGCCGCTCGACCGTGAACGACACCAGTGCGAAGAGGCCCAGGCAGGTAAGGATCAACGCGACCAGGGCAAAGACGCCGAAGAAGTACCCGATGCGCGTTTCATTTCGGTACAGGCGGTCGATGTCCTCGTCGAGAAACGTGAAGGCGAAGGGGAAATCGGGGAAGAACTCCGACCAGGTCCCTTCGATGAAATCCAGCGTGCCCGTAATGTCTTCCGGCTGGACCCGGACCACCAGGTGCAGGCCGGTCCCGTGGAAGATCACGAGCGGTTCGATTTCCAGGTGCATCGTCCGGAAGTGAAAGTCCCGTACCACGCCGACCACCGTCTGCGTAAAGCCACTGGCGAACCGGACCTGCCGGCCGATGGCCTCTTCGGGCCTTTCCCACCCCAGGACGCGCAACGCCGCTTCGTTGATCACGATGTTTTCCCGCTCCGCGTCGTTTCGGTATGCCCCGCGATGGGACCTGCCCGCGAGCAACTCAATCCCCATCGTCTCCACGAAGTCCACGGCGGCCTGAAAACCCTGGACGCCATGCCAGACGTGGTCCGGGTCCTCGACGCGCTGTATCGTACCCGTCGACGAACGGCCAATCGTACCGAACAGGCCGGGCAGGGTGATGGCCTGGCTCACACCGTCCACCCCGGTGTATTGCAGCAGGGCATCTTTCCATGGCTGGTAGTTGACCGCCACCTCTTCGACCGTGGGGATCACGATCACCTGGTCCTTTTCGAAGCCCATTTTCTTGTCCTGTATGAAATTCAACTGGCTGAACAGGATGCCCGTGCCGATGATCAGCGCGATGGATATGACGAACTGGGTGATGACCAGGATCTTCCTGGGCCACGCGCCTCCCGGCTGGTGAAGCCCTCCTTCCCCGAGACCCGGTACGGCCCGCATGGAGGAAAACACCAGGGCCGGGTATACACCGGACAGGAGCCCGACGAGGATCGCGGCGGCCGGCACGGCGAACCACCACAGGGGGTGCATCGCATGGACCGAAGTCACCGGCTGGCCCAGCAGCCCGTCGAAGTACGGCGCAACGAAATAGACCGCTGCCAGGGCGATCGACAGGGCCGCGACGGTCATCAGGACCGATTCGCCCAGGTACTGCCGGATCAATTGTCCCCGGGACGCCCCCAGGACCTTGCGCATGCCGATCTCGCGCGCTCGGTGCGCGAACTGCGCGGTGGACAGGTTTACATAATTTACCGAAGCGATGAGCAGGATGAACAGCCCGATGGCGGACAGGATATACACGTAGGCGATATCGGTGTTGGCGCCGGCCTCGTCTTCGAGATGGGAATAGAGGTGGATGCCGGTGACCGGTTGCAGCGACAGTTCGAAACGGCCGAGGTCTTCCAGGAAACTCGCGTCGATGTGTTTCTCCACGAAACCGGGCAGTTTCTGCTCCGTCTCCGCGGATGGATGCCCTTCCGGCAAAACGATGTACGTATAGAAAAGGGTGTTGTACCATAGCTCCGGGGGCACTCTCCATCCGAATTTTTCGTATCCGGTTGCCAGAGAAAGCACGAAGTCCGCATGGAAATGGCAGTTTTCCGGGATGTTCTCCATGACGCCTGTGACGGTCAGCAGCAGATAGCCGTTATCGGCGACAAAGGTCTTCCCCATGGGATTCTCGTCGCCGAAGTATTTCCGGGCCGTATCTTCGCTGATGACCACCGTGTACGGCGCTTCGAGGGCGTGATCCGGGTCGCCTCTGACGAGGGGAAAGGTAAAGACGTCGAACAGTTCCTTGTTTGCCCAGTACACGTTCTTTTCATAGAAAATCCGGTCTTCGTGCTTCATGATCCAGGTGCCGAGCGTGGGAAGCATCCGGGCGAAGTACTGAATCTCGGGTAAGTCGGCCTGCAGTATCGGGCCCAGTTCACGGGGCGACCGGGCGCTGTCGTTGAGGGTCACCCGGTAGATACGGTCGGCCTTTTCGTGGTAGCGGTCGTAGCTCAGCTCGTAGCGCACGTACAGGAAGATCAGGATGGCGCATACCAGGCCCACGGCCAGGCCGAGGACGTTTATCGCCGTATATCCTCGTTGGCGGCTCATGTGACGCAGCGCTATGGCGATCTGGTTCCCGAGCATCATTCGTCCCTGGCCGTCTTTTTATTGTCCCTGTTTCCGGCCGAAACGCCATTCCCGCTCCACGATCAGCCGGGCGCCGCGGCGGAAGGTCACGTAGGACCAGGCCCAGTGCAGCACGACGAGCAGCCGGTTCTTGAAACCCACGAGGAAGTAAACGTGGACCACCAGCCACGTGACCCAGGCGAACCAGCCGGAAAATCGCAACCTGCCGATCTCCACGATGGCGCGGCTGCGGCCGATGGTCGCCATCTGGCCCTTGTCGACGAACCGGAAGGCTTCCCTCGGCTTGCCCGCGAGGTCGCGGCGAACGGTCTCCGCCACGAAGCGGCCCTGTTGTATGGCCACGGGCGCCGTGCCCGGAAGCGGCTTGCCGGTCTGGTGGGTGAAACAGGCCTGGTCGCCGGCGACGAACACGTTCGGATGGCCGGGGATGCTGAGGTCGTCGTTGACGATCACGCGGCCGCCGCGGTCCGTCTTCTTGCACTCTCCCCGATCTGACATCTCGCGCCGCCCGCGATCCCGCTCCTCGTCATCCTGACCGCCGCGGTCTGCTTTCCCCCCATCCTGCCGGCCGAGCTCGACCCCCCGCACGCCCGCCGCCCAGAGCACCGTAGAGGATTGTATACGCTCGGGACCCGCCTGCACGCCCTGGTCGTCGATCTCCGTCGCCAGCGTGTTCGGCCGGACCTGCACGCCCTGGTCGTCGATCTCCGTCGCCAGCGTGTTCGGCCGGACCTGCACGCCGAGTTTTTCCAGGTCCCGTTCCGCCCGGGCCGCCTGTTGCCCGGAGAACATGGACAGGATGCGCGGCCCGGACTCGATCAGGAGAACCCGCGTGAGCCGGGTGTCGATATTGCGGAAGTCCCGGGCGAGCGTGAACCGGCTCATCTCGCCGATGGCCCCAGCCAGTTCGACGCCCGTGGGCCCGCCGCCGATGACGACGAAGGTCAGCAGCTGCCTGCGCTTCTCCGGGTCTTCGGTCCGTTCCGCCGCTTCGAAGGCGCTCAGCAGCCGCCGGCGGATCTCGGTGGCCTGCGGGATCGTCTTCAGGCTGGGCGCGTGCTCCTCCCACTCCTCGTGCCCGAAATAGCTCGGCACCGACCCGCAGCAGAGCAGCAGGTAGTCGTATTCGAGCCCGCCGAAGTCCGCCGATACGGTCCCCGCCCGCAGATCGACCCGTTCCACCGATCCCTGCAGCACCGAGACGTTCCGGCAGCGGGCGAGCACGCTGCGGATGGGCGTGGCGATGTCGGCCGGCGACAGGCCCGCCATGGCGACCTGGTAGAGCAGCGGCTGGAAGAGGTGGTAGTTCTGCCGGTCGACCAGGGTAACCCGCACACCGGCCCGGCCGCCGAGTCTCTTGGCCGCGTTCAGTCCCGCGAAGCCGCCGCCCACGATGACTACGTGTTTCATGATACCGCACCTTCCCGCGCCGTCTACCTTCTATGCCATCATTCTTTCCGCTTAACCGGGCGTGGACTTACGTTTAACGAAAAACGGTCTCACCCAGGCCAAATCCCGAACAGCGCCCTTTGTCCTCATTTACATCCTGTGCCAGAGTGCTTAGACATCCGCAACGACCAGATCACCCGGAACGCGCACTGCACCAGAGCGCGCATCACTCACTACGCAGCACCTCGGCCGGATTGGCCCGCGCGGTCCGGGTCACGTGGTATCCAATGGTCGACACCGTGATCAGCAGGGCCAGGCCGCCCGCCAGGAAGAAGACGCCCCATCCGACCTCCGCGCGGTATGCGAAAGACTCAAGCCAGCGCTGCATGAACAGCCAGGCGGCCGGCCAGGCGAAGACATTGGCGAGGAGCACGAGGCCGATGAACTCCCCGGAAAGCAACGCAAGCATCCGATGGACCGAAGCGCCGAGCGATTTGCGTATCCCGATCTCCCTGGTCCGCTGTTCCGCCGTGAACGAAACCAACGCGAAGAGGCCCAGGCATGCAAGAAAAACCGCCACCATGGCGAAGACGCCGATCACGTAGCCGATACGAACTTCCGACCTGTACTGCCGGTCGATGTTCTCGTCGAGAAACGCATAGGCAAAGGGTAAATCCGGAAAGAACCGCGACCACTGATGCTCAATGATATCCAGCGTTTGTCTCATGTCGCCGGGATGGAGCCTGATCGCCAGATGAGGGCCGCCGGCCAGAGACAGCACAAGCGGCTCGATCTTCAGATGCAACGTCCTGAAATGGAAATCCCCGATCACGCCGATAACCGTAGCCGTAGAGCTGTCGCCGAACCGGACCTGCTGGCCTATGGCGGCCTCCGGCGTATCCCAGCCCAGCACCCGCCGAGCCGTATCGTTGATCACGATGTTCTCCCGCTCGGCCTCCCGGTTGAACGCACCGCTGTGAGTCCGGCCGGCAAGCAGTTCCATGCCGAGCGTCTCCACGAAATCCAGTGCCACGCTGAGGCCCTGCACGTCATGCCTGATGTTCTCCGGATCATCGACGCGCTGGATCGTACCGGTAGATACCTGGCCTATGTTGCCGGCAAGGCCCGGCAGGGACCTGGCATGGGTCACCCCGGCCACGCCGGAATGCTGCAGCAGGGCTTCTTTCCAGGGCTGGAATTGATCCATTACCACGTTCAGCGTGGGTATTACGATCACCTGGTCTTTATTGAAGCCCAGTTTCTTATTCTGAATGTAATCCGCCTGGTTGAACAGAGTGCCCGTGCTGATGATCAGCGCGGTGGAAATCGCGAACTGGACGACAACCAGGATCTTCCTCGACAAGGCGCCGGACGCATCGAGCCGGCGGCCTCCCTTCACGCCCTGAACCGGTTGCATGGAGGACAGCAGGAACGCCGGGTAGCTTCCGGACAGAAGCCCGATGATCAGCGCAACCGCCGGCGGGACGAGCAGCCAGAGGGCATGGTCAGGATGGCCCGAGAAGTCCGCGGTTACCGGCTTGCCCGCGAAGTCGTCGAAATAGGGCGCGACCAGCCACGCGGCCGCCAGGGCGATAATCATCGCCATCACGGACATCAGGACCGATTCCCCCAGGAACTGGCGCATCAGCTGGATGCGATGCGCTCCCACCACCTTGCGCAATCCCACTTCTCGAGCGCGGGCGGCAAACCGGGCGGTGGACAGGTTGATGAAGTTGATGCAGGCGACGACCAGGATGAAGAGGGCGATGGCCGAAAGGATGTAGATGTAGTTGATGTCGCTGTTCGCACCCGGTTCATGCTCGAGATTGGAACGGAGATGGATGTCCGTTACCGGCTGCAGGAAGAGATCGAAACGGCCGCCGCGCTCCGCGAGCTGTTCCCCGATGTGCCGGTTCACGAAATCGGGCAGCTTGCGCTCGGTGGCAGCAGGCGACCGGCCTTCGGACAACAGGACGTAGGTGTAGAAATTGATCCACGACCAGTACCGCAGGTCTTCCTGGTATGCCGAGGAAAGGGATATGATGAAATCGGCCTGCAGGTGGGTATTCGCCGGCGTGTCTTCCATGACGCCCGTAACGGTCAGCAGCAGGAAACCGCTGTCCGCGTTGATCGTCCTGCCCATCGGATCTGTTTCGCCGAAGTACTTTCGGGCCGTATCTTCGCTGATCACCACGGATAGAGGCGCCTCGAGGGCGGACCGGGCATCGCCCCGGATCAAGGGGAAGTCGAAAACCTCGAACAGGGCGTTGTCCGCCCAGTACACCCGGTTCTCGTAATAGATGTGCTCTTCGTGTTTCATGACCCACGTGCCGGTGGTCGGCAGCAGGCGCACATAACTCGTGATCTCCGGAAAATCGTCCTGCAACGCGGGCCCCATGGCCGGAGGCGTCCGGGCGTCGTTGTTTACCGCGACCCGGTAGACCCGGTCCGCCTTCTCGTGGTACCGGTCGTAGCTGAGCTCGAAGTCGACGTAGAGGAAGATCAGCATGGCACAGGCCATGCCCACGGCCAGTCCGAGCACGTTGATCGCCGTGTAGCTCTTCTGCCTCGCCATATGGCGGAGCGCGATGGTTACGTAGCTTCTGAGCAAACCGGATCCTCGCCGATCATAACATTCGTGTCGGTATTGATACCAAACTCTAGATGCACAATGTATATTGGGTTTACTGTGATGATAACCGAAATGGACGTCGATCGGGACGTACCGGTAGATACTTTGATGAGGCGGTTGAATTAAACTTGTATGAGCAGCTGACAATGTACTGATCGCACAATGGACCGAAAGTAGATTGGAGTTCACGTAATGTCCGACCCCGCAATCAAGACTACCGTCGTCGGCAGCTATCCCATCCCGGACTGGCTGGCGGCCTACCCGACCACACCCAACCTGATCGACGCGGCCAAGGTGATTCTGAAGACCCAGGAGCTGGCCGGGATCGACGTGCTCACCGACGGGGAACTGTCCCGCTTCGACGTCGGCCACCCGGAGACCAACGGGATGATCGAGTACTTCATCCGCCCCATGGCCGGCATCACGACGGAAGTCTCCCGCGAGATTCTCGCCGAATTCAGGAAGCGCGAGGGGTTGGCTTTCCGAAGCACACCGGGGGGCATCGTGCGGGACCGGATCGGTGAAGGCGCCCTCAACCTGCCGGCCGCGTGGCAGACGATGCGGCCGCTCACCGACCGCACGCTGAAGTTCACGGTCACCTCGCCCTACATGCTGGCCAAGACGCTCCTCGACGAGCACTACGGCGATCTCCGCGCCATGACGATGGACATCGCCGAGGTCCTGCGCAGGCAGGTCGCCGAAATCGACGCGCCGGTCCTGCAGGTGGACGAGGCCAACCTGACCGGCCACCCGGAGGACGCGGATTGGGCCCACGAGCCCGTCAACCACGTGCTCGGCGCCGTGCGGGGCGAGAAGGGGTTGCACCTCTGCTTCGGCAACTACGGCGGCCAGAGCATCCAGACCGGCCTGTGGAACGACCTGATGGTCTTCCTGAACAACCTCGACGTCGGCCATCTCGTCCTGGAGTTCGCCCGCCGGGGGTACGACGAGCTTCCGCTGTTCAGGGAGTTGCGCGGCGACATCGCCCTGGGCGTGGGCGTGGTCGACATCAAGGACAACGAAGTGGAGTCGCCGGACGAGGTCGCCCGGCGCATCGAACACGCCATCGACGTGCTCGGGCCGGAGCGCGTGCGCTGGGTGCACCCCGACTGCGGGTTCTGGATGCTGCCCCGGAGCGTGGCGGACCGCAAAATGGCCAGCCTGGTGGCCGGGCGGGACCTCGTGTTGGGCCGGGCGTAATTCTATTCGCTCCGCAGCACCTCGGCGGGATTGGCGAGCGCGGTCCGGGTCACGTGGTATCCGATGGTGATCACCGTGATCAGCAGGGCCGCGCCGCCGGACGCAAAGAAGATCCCCCAACCCATCTCGATCCGGTAGGCGAAGGATTCCAGCCAGCGGCTCATGACGACCCATGCGGCCGGCCAGGCGAGGGCGTTGGCCAGGAGCGCGAGACCGACGAATTCGGCGGACAGCGTGGCGAGCATGCGGCGCGCGGAAGCCCCCAGCGCCTTGCGGACGCCGATCTCCCGGACGCGGCGCCCGACCGTGTAGGAGACCAGCGCGAAGAGACCCAGGCAGGCCAGCAGCACACCCACCACCGCGAAAACCGCGAAAACGTACCCGATGCGCCGCTCCGCCCGGTACAGCCGGTCGATATCTTCGTCGATAAAGGAGAAGGCGAAGGGGAAATCCGGGAAATGCCGCGTCCAGGCCTGCTCCATGTAATCCAGCGTGCGCTTCGTGTCCTCCGGCTGGATCCGGGCTACGATGAGCTGTCCGCGCCCGTACATGATGGCCAGCGGTTCGATGGGCAGGTGGAGCGAGCGCAGGTGGAAGTCCCGGACCACGCCGATCACCGTCAGCGTCATGCCGATGCCGAATTCGACCTGGCTTCCCAGCGCTTCTCCCGGCGCATCCCAGCCCAGGAGCCGGACCGCGGCCTCGTTGAGCAGGATGTTCCCGGATTCCGCCTGACTATCCAGCGGACCGCCGAAAGTCCTTCCCGCCAGCAATTCCACGCCCAGCGACTCCACGTAGCCTGACGCGACGATGATCCCCTGCAGGTCGTGCTTGACCTGGTCCGGATCATCCACGCGCCAGGCCGTTTCGGTGGTGATCCGCCCGATGTTGCCCGTCAGGCCGGGCAGGTAGATACCCTGGCCCACGGCGGCCACCCCGCTGTACCCGAGCAGTTCGTCCTTCCAGGGCTGGTACTTGTAGGCCACCTCTCCGATCGACGGAATGGCGATCGCCTGCTCCCTGTCGAATCCCAGGTGCTTGTCCTGGATGTAGCCGATCTGGCCGAACAGGACGCCCGTGCCGATGATCAGCGCAATGGAAATGGCGAACTGGACGACGACGAGCAGCTTCCGCGTAAACGCCCTGTCCTTTTCGAACGGCCGGCCTTCCTTGAGCCCGGGTATCGCCCCGAAGGCCGAGAGCCGGATGGCCGGGTACCCGCCGGCCGCCAGGCCGATGAAGACCGCCGCGGCCGGCAGGGCAATCCACCAGAGGACGTGCCCCATGAATCCGACGGACACCGGCATGCCGGTCAGCCCATCGAACCAGGGCGATACGAGCCATACCGACAGCAGGGCGATCATAAGGGCCGCGAAGGCCAGCAGGACGGACTCTCCCATGTACTGCCGGACCAGGTGAAGGCGGGAGGCGCCGAGGACTTTGCGCATGCCGATCTCCCGCAACCGGTGGGCGAACTGGGCGGTGGACAGTTTCACGTAGTTGATACAGACGATCACGAGGATGAATAGGCCCATGGCGGCCAGGATGTAGACGTAGCTGACGTCGGTGTTGGCGCCGGGTTCGTTTTCGAGATGGGAATAGAGGTGAATGCCGGTGACCGGTTGAAGGGAGAACTCGTAGCGGCCGCCGCGCACCTGGAGCTGCTCGCCCACGTGCCGGTCCACGAAACCGGGGAGCTTCGCGGCCAGGTCCGCCGGCGAATGCCCGTCGCCCAGCATGATGTAGGTGTAGTAGAAGAACGAGTCCCAGTTCTCCCGCGACCAGTGCCCGTACTCCTCAAAGCCAGATGCCAGCGAAATGAAGAAATCGGCCTGGAAATGGGTGTTCGCCGGCATGTTCTCCATGACGCCGGTGACGGTCAGCAACATGAAGCCGTTGTCCGCGACGATCGTCCTGCCCATCGGATCTTCTTCGCCGAAGTACCTGCGGGCCGTGTCTTCGCTGATGACCAGGGTGTACGGCGCCAAGAGCGCGGTTTCCGGGTCTCCCCGGACCAGAGGCAGCGAGAAGAAGTCGAACAGCGTATCCTCCGCCCAGTAGACCGCCCTCTCGTAGAAAACGCGGTCTTCGTACTTCATGACCCAGGTGCCCGTCGTGGGGTGCATGCGCAGATGGCTTTGGATCTCCGGGAAGTCGGCCTGGAGCCTGGGCCCTACGCTGATGGACGTCTTGGCGTTGTCGTTGAAGGCGACCCGGTAGATCCGGTCGGCCTGCGCGTGGTACCGGTCGTAGCTCAGTTCATGACCGACGTACAGGAAGATCAGGACGGCGCAGGCCATGCCGACCGCCAGGCCCAGGACATTGATCGCCGTATATCCCCTGTGGCGGCCCTGGTGCCGCAAGGCTATGACCATGTCGCTGTTGAACATGTCTCGCTTCCCGGGAGGAGGCGCGGCCGGTCCGCAGGCAACAATGTGGCGAACTTAGCGTTCGGCTGGCCTCAGATCTCCGCCTAGACCCCGAGCATCCGCATCATCACCGTGTATACGAGCAGGGTGATCAGCACGACGCCGGTCAGGTTCAGCCAGAATCCCGCGCGGATCATCTGCTGGATGGTGACGTGCCCGGAGCCGAATATGATGGCGTTGGGCGGGGTGGCGACCGGCAGCATGAAGGCGCAGCTGGCGGCGATGGCGGCCGGCACGATCAGCATGTAGGGATGCAGGTCGAATACCGGCGACAGGGCGGCCAGGATGGGGATGAACGTGGCCGTTGTGGCGGTGTTGCTGGTCAGTTCGGTCAGGAAGATCACCAGCGCGATGACGGCCATGACGAGCAGCAGCGTGGGGATGCCGGACAGGAAGGCCAGCTGGTGCCCGATGTATTCCCCCACGCCGTTGGACCGGATGGCCGCCGCCAGGCTGAGCCCTCCTCCGAAGAGCAGCAAGATCCCCCAGGGGAGCTTCACGGCCGTCTCCCAGTTCATCACGAACACCCGCCGCTTCACGTCCACCGGCACGACGAAGAGGGCCAGCGCCGCGACCATGGCGATGACCGGATCGGAGAGCCCCGCCAGCGGGTGGATGCCGCCGATCTGTACCTGCACCAGCAAAGGACGGGCGATCCAGGAAAGGGCCGCGAGGAGGAACACGGCCAGCACGACCCTTTCCCCCCGCGACATGGCGCCCAGGTCCCGGTAGGCCTTCTCCGTCACTTCCCGGCTTCCCTCGATGCGCACGCCCCGGACGGGATAGAGGACCCGGGTCAGCATCAGCCACGTCAACGGCAGGAAGACAGCCACCAGCGGTAGCCCCACGCCCATCCACCGGACGAAGCTGATCTCCTCGCCCAGGCTGGACTGGATGAAGGACGCGAGGAAGACGTTGGGCGGGGTCCCGATGATCGTGCCGATGCCGCCGATGGACGCCGCGTAGGCGATGCCCAGGAGCAGGCACAGGGCGAAATGAGGCCGCGTCTTCGTCCCGGTGGCGTCGTTCCCGGCGCCGCCACTGGCGCTTCCGTTCCCGGCGCCTCCGTTCCCTGTTCCACCAGCCCCGGTGCCGACGCCCACGCTGCCGGGCTCCACCTGCTCCACCAGGCCGATGATGCTGAGGGCGATGGGCAGCATCATGACCGCGGTGGCCGTGTTGGACACCCACATGCTGAAGAAGGCCGTCACGCCCATGAAGCAGGCCACGATGCCCGCCGGGTGGTCACCGGCCGCGCGCAGGGCCCTGAGCGCCAGGCGTCGATGGAGTCCCCAGCGCTGCATGGCCAGGGCGATGAGAAAGCCGCCCATGAAGAGGAAGATCAGCTCGTGGGCGTAAGGCGCGGCCGCCTCCCGCACCGCCGATGCGCCGGCCATGGGGAGCGCGACCAGCGGGAGGAGCGCCGTGGCGTACAGCTCGACGGCTTCCGTCATCCACCAGACCGCCATCCACGCCGCCAGGGCCATCGTCGCCCGGCCCGCGCTCGAAAACGCCACCTGTTCGCCCGCGCTGTTCGGGTACGCGCCGGGCAACTGGCTGTAGAGGAGGAGCGCCAGCACCGGACCGGCGATCAGGCCGATCCACTGAACCGTGGTTTTGAGTTTGAGGGAATTCACTGGGTTGGCCGGCCGTGATTGTCGGGTCGAATCTCTGATCTAAAACTACCAGGGTTCCTCGTCATTTCCAACGAGTAGTTACAAATCCCATCCCGGTGCTCAGTGCCGTATGTAGAGCTTCAACGTCTTCACCCGGTTTTCACCGGCTATTTCGGTTTCGATCGCACAGATGTAGAGGCCGCTCGAGACAACGTCACCCGATTTTGTGGTCAGATCCCAGTCTACCCCACCGTCTGTTATGACAGCGTCGGACGCGTCGATCTCCCTGACCCGAAGGCCGGCGGCATCAAAGATCGTGATGCGAGACCGGGCGGGTACGTTGTGGAACCGGACGGACCTGGCCTGCGAGGCCGCGCCGCCCCCTGCGCGCGGGACGAATGGGTTTGGCGCGACGGTTACTTCACCGTCACGATACGATAGATCGCTCAACTGCACCCTGCGAGCTATAAGATATGGGAATACCTCCTGACCAGGCACCTGTGGACCCACGTTCAGACCGCGGTAGGGAAACTGGCCATGCCACCGTCCGTCCGTTCCGTTCGCGTTCATGGTATAGAAGCTCTCGAGCCCGTTGATCGTACGTTCGATCACCTGCTGCGACGAGTTCTGATCCAGTATGTAGTTGTCGAAATCCTTCTGCACCGCACTTTCGTTGTCGACTGCGGCCACATAGTACCAGTAGCTGAAACCGATCAGAACGGAACGATCTTCGAAGATGTAGCCGCTCTTCCCGATCAGGCGGGGATCCGAAGTGATTCCACCAACGCTGGTGATCTGTGATTCTCCGGAACCTATGGTGTCCGGATAACGGTCCGTGAAATCCATCGCGAACGCGGTCGTGGCGCCCAGCCTGTTGTTGGTTTCGACAATCTGCGACGAACTGGGCCTGGTCTCGATGTTGTCATCCTCGAATCCCGGCAGCCTCAGGCCCGCGGGATACGGATTCGGATAGGTAACGGACGCGGGCGGGGCCAGGCTGTTGGTTTGATCGCCGCCGCCGCCGAACTCGGCGATCTGGACGTAGGGTCCCGAGAAGTTCGGAGACGCGAAGCGATTTACCAGATCGTCGGCCACGAGATCATAGACGCCACCGATGTTGTAGTCCGCGCCGAGGGTCAGCCCTTCGTGGATGAACCTGGCGTACGGATGTCCCTGCTTGATCGAACCGGCCGTCGGATCGGTCACGTCCGTGATCGGTGACGCGTCGTCGCTCAGACCGAGGTTCGGAGGAATGACGGTACCGTTGTAGCCAAACTCGCGCACGGTCGTGGAGGTCGGGAACTGATCAACGAAACCGGAAGCGCGGTACACGCGGTACTTCGCGAAGTCCGCCGTGCCCCGACCCGGATCGATAGCCGTTTCCGCGTTGTCGGTCCATGCCAGCGCGATCGTTCCGTCGGTGGTCGGGAAGACCGACAGGGTCGGTGGCGGCGCCGGATGGAACAACGCCCCGCTGTCCGCGCCGCGACCGAAGTTATGCGTCACGGTCATGACGTCGCCGTTGCCGTCGCGCACGACGGAACCGTCCGCATTGTACATCGGTATGGTACGGTCATTGGACCCGTCCCAGTAGTATGTATTGTTGGCGGGATTGTACTTGCGCTGCATCCACACGTCCTGGGCGCGGAGGTACACGTCGTACGCGCCGTCCAAACCGGCGCCGACCAGATCGACGTGCCAGATGGTCATATCCTCGCCGGGCTCCCTGGTGTAGGGCCCCCATCCCAGCGCGTTGCGAATACATCCTGTGATGGAGGACTCTTCTTTCGAATCGCTGCCTTCGTTGGGATCCGGTACGATTCCGGCGAACACCCCGTCGAGATCGAAGAGGGTGATGTGATCGTACTGGCCCTCCCGCAGACCCACGGCGGTGTTGCCCGGATTACCCGGCTGGGTCAGGTTACGCGGGTCGCCCCACAAGAGGCCCGTTCCCTCGGCTTCCTGGTTTCTCTGGGTCTTGGCGACCCAGGTGCTGATATCGGTGTCGCGCTCGAGCGGCGTCCCGCTGATGAACAGATCCGTATGGGGGCGGCTGCTTCCGCCCGGTTCATTGATGACGATGTCATCCAGGTACTTGGTGGCCGAACCTTTATACCAGTCGAAAACGCCTATTATGTCGGCGACCCACCACTCGTGCAGGTTGAACAGGCCGACGGACGGCGCTTCGAAGATATCCAGCGCCGCAACGGCGTTCAAATCTCCCACGGGACCGGTGCCGTCGCCTTCCAGCACCATGATGGAAGCTTCGCCCACGTGCAGTGGATTGAAGTTGCCGTTTGTTGTGTTCCACACGTAGGAATCCATCCCGGGATGACCGGGATACTCCTCGTCGAACATGGTTACCAGGCCCGAATAGAAACGCGGGCCGTACGGTGGCTGATCGAACCGGCCGGAGTTGATCAACGCTTCCGACCCGGCCGGCGGCATTTCCCTGAAAAACATGCCGGGCGGCTGCCGGTCGTCCCCGCCGGTGCCGCCGCTGGTCGTGCCGCCGACCAGAAGTGGGTTGTTCGTCCAGGGAATATCGAAGTCATAATTGAACGTTACGAAGAAATTCCTGATCGGTACGCCCACTTCTTCGAGGATACCGTCCTGGTCCTGGTCCACGTCCACGTCACCGTGCACCTTCAATACGTGACGCAGCAGGATGAAATCATTCGTGTGGCCGTAACCGTAACTGAAACTGTACGACTGCCGCATGACACGAATCCCGGTGTTCGTGTTGAACGTCGTCTCCGTAATGAACGGTTCGCGGTAGCCGCCCGGTCCCACGGTGCCGCCGCCGAAGCCGGGACTTGCGGGTCCGCCCTGATCGGACCAGAATCCCTGGGGGGCCTGCTCGCGCTGATGAGGAGGAATGCGGTATACGTTGGAGGTGCCGATGAACGCACCCTCGGCGCGGTTGGCGGGCATGCCGAACACGGCATCGGGCTGGTAGGCCGTTATGCCGAATGCCGAAGCCCAGAGCGCCGCGTCAAATCCACCCGCGGGAACGGTGAAAGAGGGATAGCCCATCGTGGGACTCATGGAACGGCCCGAGCCTCGCCAGCCCACTCCCGTGTAGGTATCGGTCAGCTCCGAGTTCATGATGGCCATGTAGGTCTGGCCGCCGGTATAGGCATCTTGCCTTTCGTCGAGGGCCAGTTCGTTGGGTATCCAGGGTTTCGCAGTGGCCGCGGATCCTGCCGGTTTGTCCGGCAACGCCGTGAGGTATTGTGCAACGCCAAGGACAACCGCCACGGTTAATACGACCGTACCGGCTGCTGCGAAACGACGGCGATTCTTCAAAAAAACCTCCTCGGTCGAAAAACGTTCAACGCGGCCCGGACGGTCTGGACCGACTAGACTCCTACTCCGCGCCGCAGGTGAAAACGCCGCTTTTGACAGGGACCTGCGCCAGCCACGCCAGGAAGTCGGGGTCATCCGGCGCGCACAGATCCGTTTCGCCCACGTACAGTCGTTCGAGCGCTTCGAGTTTGGTAAACGACAGGGGCAGTTGACCGGCAAGGAAGGGATTCCCGAACAGCCACAGGTACCTGAGACGGACGAGACCTCCCAGTTCCGACGGTACGCCGCCCGACAGGAGATTCCCGCCAAGAGACAGGTATTCAAGACTGCCGAGTTGTCCGAGTTCAGGCGGAATGGGACCTGCAAGGCGGTTATTGGAAAGGAAAAGCCGCCTCAGGTTGCCCAGCCGTCCCAGTTCCCCGGGGATTTCGCCCGACAACCGGTTGCGGTGCAGCGAAAGCCGAACGAGATAATCCAGGCTGCCCAATTCCCTGGGAATGCCGCCCGACAACTCGTTTCCATCGAGCCACAACGTCTGCAGGTTGTCCAGATCGCCTAATTCCGAAGGGATCGTGCCTATAAGGTCGTTTTCCTGCAACGCCAGCATCGTAACATGTCCCGTCGAATCGGTGGAAACCCCGTACCAATCACCTATGGGCCGTTCTCCGAGCCAGTGTTCGTTGTTCTTCCAGCGCGGACCTCCCGTGGCGTTGTACAGCACGGACAGGGCATTGCGGGTCGAGGTTAAATCCACGACCATGACGGTAGCGTTCTGCGTGACGCTTCCCACGCTGGCGGTGATGATGGACGTGCCTTCCATTACAGCAGTGACGAGTCCCTGGTCGGAAACGGTGGCCACGGCTGCATTCATGCTCATCCAGGATACGGTAACTCCTGGAAGCCGGGAGTTGAGGTTGTTGAAGACCGCGGCGTTCAGTCGAACGGTCTGACCAATGGCCGTGAGTCTGGCAGTGGACGGTGTAATCGAGATGCGCGCGGGCTGTGATTGCGCCGGTGGCGTCGGCGGCTGGGGCGTCGGAGGTTGAGGCGACGGAGGTTGAGGCGACGGAGGTTGAGGCGACGGAGGTTGAGGCGACGGCGTGGAGCTTGTAGGACCATCCTGGCCGCAAGTGGCCAACACGGAGACCATAAGGCAAGCGACAATGAACGTCGTTGCACAAGAAACACGTGACGCTAGCCGTTTACCGCGCTTTACCATATTGGGATTCTTTGCTATTGGGAGACGCTTGAGATATGCTTTGCTTTTTTGAAACTTCACAAAATTGGCAATCACCATAGCGTAAGAAAGTATTATACATGTTTTGCCAGGTCCTATGAAAACAAATTTCGAACCGATTCAATGAAGTCAAGCTGCTCGTGCTCTGCTTCGGTGGAAGGAAGACAGTTCAGGGTTCCGTAAAAGATCCTGTACGTATTCCGCAAATCCCAAAGAATCGGCCAGGCCCGAGTCCGAATTTCCAGCTTGCACGTCTGTCACGATAACAGGTATATTCCGCCCGGTATTGTTTGATTTCGATTGGAGGTGAAAATTGAATCTATCAGTTGATTTATCAGAAAAAGAAATCGAACGCCTGCAGGCGACCGCAAGACGCCTGAATGTGCCTGTCGAGAAACTGGCCAAAGCTGCCCTATGCGACCTTTTGAATTCAGAACCGGACTTTGAACTCGCTTCCGATCTGGTTCTGAGGAAGAACCGAAATCTGTACCGCCGATTGAGTTAATGCGTTACATCAATTTGAGTGAAGTGTTAGAACTTCACAGACGTATCATCAGAGAGAGCGGCGGGGCGACTGGTTTGAGGGACCTTAATGGCCTGGAAGCCGCTGTCGCCCAACCGCATATGACTTTCGGAGGCAATGATCTTTATCCGACTCTGAATGAGAAGGCCGCCTCGCTTTGTCATTCCATTATTCAAAACCACCCATTCATCGATGGAAACAAGAGGGTAGGACATGCTGCCATGGAAGTCATGTTGGTTATCAATGGATATGAAATTCATGCTTCTGATGATGATCAGGAACGACTTGTTTTAGGTCTCGCTTCTGGGGACGTTTCTCGTGATGAACTTGTCGAGTGGCTGGCCGATCACATATTGGCGAGATAAAGGGCTTTACAGGATAGTACTCGCGACCTGATCGGATTGTCCCCCTACCCCCGCTTCCCCATCCTCCGGAACAACGCCCGGATATCCCCGATGGCGCCCACGCTGACGTAGACCGCCACGGCCGCGAAAACAACCAGGCACAGCACGAAAACCCACGCCCACAACGTGCTCCAGAATTCCATTACGTCTCCCCCTTCCGATCCGGGCCGTCCGAGCGATCCGGGCGGTCCATCCGGTCCGGTCGGTCCTTCCGGCCTGGGCGGTCCGGGAATACCAGCGATCCGGCGAACATGAGCGCCAGGGCTAGCGCGGTGACGGTCAGGCCGATCTCGTCGCTCTTGTACATGCCCAGTCCGAGGGCCTTGTTCACCGGGCCCAGGCCCGCCACGGCGCCGATGCCGGCGATGAGCGCCAGGTAGGCGCCCACCGTGCTCGCCCGCTTCCAGTACAGCCCAGCCAGCAGCAGCGTGAAGGCGCCGGTGAAGTAGATGGCGCCGCTCACGGCCATGTAATCCCAGAGGTCCTGCCCCAGGTCGTACCAGAGTCCCCAGACGAGCAGGAACAGCCCGATAAGCAGGATGAACACGCGCGACAGCGTCAGCCGCCAGCGGGTGGTGAGCCGCTCGTTCGTGGCCGGCGCCACCACGTCGTGTGTCAGCACCGACGCCCAGCAGAGCAGGTAGCTGTCGTGGGTCGACATGAAGGCGGCGAGGAGTCCCGCGCCCACGAGGCCGATGATGCCGGTGGGCAGGACCTGGGACAGGAAGAGGGGCATGGCCTGCAGCGTCATCGTGGTGTCGGCGGTGGGCGACCCGGTTTCATCGAAGAAGAACCCGCGGAACTCGGGCATGTTGAAGAAGTACGTGAGCGCGCAGATGCCGAGGAACTGGGGGATCATGAAGCGGATCAGGAAGCCAATGGACGACCACCGGTACAGCCTGCGGACCACGGCCACGCTCTCGGCCGCGCAGGCACGCATGACCGAGGTCTGCCACACGGCGCAGGATACGAGTCCCGCCGTGAAGATCATCCACATGATGTAGGAGGGTCCGAAGCCGCTGCCCTCGAGGAGGGGATTGAAGCCGGACTCGCCGTGGACGGCCGCCACGGTCTCGACGATGGTCGACCAGCCGAGGGCGTACACGGCCATGCCGCAGGTGAGGATCATGCCGAAGGAGAGGATGACGAACTGGATGTAGTCGGTGATCACCACCGAGACCATCCCGCCCATGATGGTGTAGGCGATGACGAGCGCCAGCATGACGGTCATGACCACGGCGACGGAACCGGGATCGGTCAGGCCCGTCAGGCCCGTCACGAACAGGGCGCCGGCCTTGAGGAACAGGCCCATGTTCAGGATGCCGGCGAAGGCGAGGAGCAGGCCGCCGAAGACGCGCACGCCGCGGCTGAACCGCTTCTCGTAGAACTCCGGGATGGTCATGACGCCCAGCCGGCGCAGGGGCACCACGATGAAGCCGGTCATGCCCACGATGAAGGTGACCACGCCGGCGATGACCGCGATGTGGAAGGCGGCGAACCCCCCGGTGAACCCCTTCTGGGCCGAGTACATGACCGTCACCAGGCCCAGCTCGCTGCCGATCATGGTCGCCACGGCCAGGCGGGACTTGAGCGACCGGCCCGCCACGATGTAGTCCCCCATGTCCCGGATATACCGGTTCATGTACAGGCCCACGCCGACCGTGGCCGCCATGTATACCGCGACGATCAGCCAGTCCAGGGTGCCGAAATTCGTGGGGAGAGACGGCATTTACGGGTCGATGTGCCGGACCAGCTCGGAGGCGAGGCCGACGTAATCCGAGGGGGTCAGGGCGAGCAGGCGCAGCTTGTCTTCGTCCGGCAGGTCCAGGTTGCGGATCAGGTCCTCCATGATCTCCTGCGTGATGGCCTGCCCCCGGGTCAGCGCCTTGACCTGCTCGTAGGGGTTCTCCATGCCGGCCTTGCGCATGACCATCTGCACCGCTTCCGCCAGCACCTCCCAGGCGCCGTCGAGGTCGGCCCGCACCGCGTCCCGGTCCACTTCGACGCGGCCCAGGCCCTGGATGGCGGAGTGGATCGCCAGCAGCGAATGGCCGATGGCCACGCCCACGTTCCGGAGGGCGGAAGAGTCGCTCAGGTCGCGCTGCTGCCGCGATACCTGCAGCTTCCCGGCCAGGTGGTCCAGCAGCGCGGTGCTGATGCCCACGTTGGCCTCGGAGTTCTCGAAGTCGATGGGGTTCACCTTGTGGGGCATGACCGACGACCCCGCCTCGGCGTCGACGACCTTCTGGCGGAAGTAGCCCAGGGAGATGTAGGACCACATGTCCCGGTCGAAATCGAGGAGCACCGCGTTGAAGCGCATCATCCGGTGGAAGAGTTCGGCCATGTAGTCGTGGGGCTCGATCTGTATGGTGAGGGGATTGAAGCTGAGGCCGAGCCGGTCTTCGACGAAGTGCCGCGCCGCGGCCTCCCAGGGCACGTCGGGATAGACGACGAGGTGCGCGTTGTAGTTGCCCACCGCCCCGTTGAACTTGCCGAGGTACTCGCTGTCGGCGACCTGGTCGATCTGGCGCTGCCAGCGGGAGACGAACACGGCCAGTTCCTTGCCGACGGTGGTGGGCGTGGCGGACTGGCCATGGGTATGGCTCAGCATGGGGATGTTCGCCGTTTCAGCCGCGAGGGCCGCCGCCGCGGAGATCAGTTCCTGTCCGTTCGGCAGCCATTCCTCCTGGATCCCGTCCTTGAGCATGAGGGCGTAGGCGAGGTTGTTGATGTCCTCGGAGGTACAGCAGAAATGGACCGACTCGGTGACTTCACGCAGGGAGGTTTCCGCGATGGCTTCCCGCACGTAGTACTCCACCGCCTTGACGTCGTGCCGCGTTTCCGCCTCGATCTCCTTGATCCGCAGGGCCTGCTCGTCGCCGAATTCGATGACCAGCGACCGGAGGAAATCGGTCTCTTCTTTGGTAAAGGGCCGCACGTGCTCGATCTCGGGACGCTCCGCCATGGTGATCAGCCATTCGATCTCCACGTGTATACGGTACTTGATCAGCGCCCATTCCGAGAAATAGGAGGACAGGTTCCTCAACCGGTCGCCGTAGCGGCCGTCCAGCGGGGATAGGGTGCGTAGGGACATGATGGGCCTCGAAGCCAGTGCATTGGAGTGTTCACGTCGCCGCGCTTCAGTATACCGTCCGACCCCGTCGGTGGGCAAGTTTCTTTCTGCCGCGCGGGGGCGAACCTGTCCATTTTCGGGGGACGATCCGCTTGATTCCACCTGGGCGCCACGGTACATTGAGCCCACCTTTTCGCTGTCGCGCTGATTCCCCGGTCATCAGTACGTTTTCGTTCAGGGGGAACGCTTCCAATGTCCTCCGGAGTGTCTGATCCATGAACCGTCCCTCCTCCTCATACGACGTCATCGTGATCGGCGTGGGCGGCATGGGCAGCGCCACCGCCTGGCAGCTCGCCCGCCGCGGGTGCCGGGTGCTGGGCCTGGAACAGTTCAACATCCCGCACGACCTGGGCTCGTCCCACGGGCAGACGCGCATCATCCGCCTGGCCTATTCGGAACACCCGTCCTATGTGCCGATGCTTCGGCGCGCGTATGCGTTGTGGCGCGAAATCGAGGAACGGGCGGGCGAGCGCCTGCTGCATATCACGGGGGCGCTGGACGCCGGTCCCGCGGACGACTGGGTCTTCCAGGGCTCGAAGACTTCCTGCGAGGAGCACGGCCTGCCGCACGAGGTCCTTGCCGGCGACGAGGTGAACCGGCGGTTCCCCGGCTACCGGCTGCCGGAGGACACCATGGCCGTCTTTCAAACGGACGGCGGCTATCTCCTGCCCGAGCGCTGCATCGTCGCCCACGTGGAGGCGGCGCAGGCGGAAGGCGCCGAGATCCGCGGATGCGAACCGGTGCTGGACTGGTCCTCCGACGGGCGCGGCGTCACGGTGGAGACTTCGCAATCGACGTACGCGGCCGGCCGGCTCGTCATCACGGCGGGCGCATGGATCGGCAAGGTGGCGGAACCGCTCCATGGGCTGGTTCAGCCGGAACGCCAGGTTCTGGGCTGGTTCCAGCCGCGCCGGCCCGATCTGTTCCAGCCGGACCGGTTCCCGGTGTTCAATCTGCAGGTGGCCGAGGGCAGGTACTACGGCCTTCCGGTCCACGGGGTGCCGGGGTTCAAGATCGGCCGGTACCATCACCTGGGCGAGCAGGTGGACATGGACCGGATCGACCGGACCGCCGGGCCCCGCGACGAGGCCGTGCTCCGCTCATTCGCCGAACGCTATTTCCCCGATGGCTCGGGTCCCGCCATGAGCCTGCAGGTCTGCGCCTTCACCAACACCGCCGACGGCCATTTCATCCTGGACGCCCACCCGGAGCATGGGAACGTCTACGTCGCCTCTCCGTGTTCCGGCCACGGGTTCAAGTTCTGCAGCGTCATCGGAGAAACCATGGCCGGCCTGGCCACCACGGGGCAGACTCCCCACGACATCGCCCTGCACCGGCTGGCGCGGTTCGCTTAAGGACGGCGCTTGGCCAGACGTGTCGATCCGGCCGGCGCGGTTCGCTTCTTCCTGAGATGTCGTGATGGGGATCGCGGAGCCTGGCCGCAAGCCGCGGAGCCTACCCGCGCGGTTCGTAGTTCAGCCTGAGGTAGGTGACCGTGGCGTGGGCGACCCGGGTCCCGGCGTCGTTGGTGATCACCACTTCGCCGTAGATGACCTTGCGGCCGTTCTTGATGACGCGGGCCTCGGCGTTGAGGGCTTCCTCGCTGGCGGCGTGGAGATACGTGACCGTCAGGTTGGTGGTCACCGTGTCCCGCGTGATCCCGTTCAGCGTGGCGTGGGCCATGTACGCCATGGTGTCGGCCAGGGCGGCCGTCACTCCGCCGTGCACGAGGTTGTAGGACTGGGCGAACCGGGCCTGGTAGGGCAGCCGCCCATGGCAGACGCCGTCGTCCACCTCGACGATCCGCAGCCCGAGATCATGGACGAAGGGCACGCGGTCTACGAATTCCTGCAGCGCTTCGACGGTTACCTGGGGCATGGGAACGGTGTGGCCTTTCCTGCATCCTGCCGGATCGCGACGGGCGGATAACGCACACCGGATGATAACCTGATCGGCGGCGACTGTCCATCACTATGTTGCCCGGCCGCGCTCCCGGGCGGACCAGGCGAAGCAGGCCGGTGCCTCATGGATTGGATCCGTCGCGCGCCCCTATCCCGATGCGGCCGTCCACGCGGTTGAACCCTTCCTTGCTGTACGCGACCCGGTCCGCTCCGAAAGATGCCTTCAGCACGTCCATCAGGGCGCCGTGGGCGCCGAGCCGGTACCATTCCCCGTAACCGAACCGCTCGTACATCTCCCGCACGTTGAGGCGCTCGGTCCGCATGCCGCCCGACCCGTCCCCGTCGAAATAGGTATCCACGACCACGGAATGGCAACGGCCGCGGAGCGTCTCCACGAAGGCCTCCGGATCGTTGGGCAGCATGGGACTGATCGTGACCCTGACCGGGAGGCCGGTTTCCATGGCGGCGTCGAGCGTCTTGAGCCGCGAGGCCACGGAGGGGGCATGGGGCGTGAGATTGCGGCGTACGGTCTCGTCGTGGGTCTCGAGCGTCAGGTTCAGCTCGACCCGGTCGATGCGCTCCAGCACGTCGAAGTCCCGCCGGACCATGGGGCTGCGGGTCTGCACGACGAGCCGTTCCGGCTGCATGCCGGCAAATACCTCCAGGCACCGCCGCGTGATCCGGTACTTCGATTCGGCGCCCTGGTAGGGATCCGTGGCGGAACTCAGGAACACCCGCGGCGCCCTGTCCCGCTTCCTCAAACGGGCCATCTCGGCCTCGAGCCGCTCGGGCGCGTTGATCTTGACGTCAACGTAGTCGCCCCAGGCCCCGCCGTGGTAGAGGTGGACGGGCAGGGCCTGCACGTAGCAGTAGGGGCACCGGTAGACACAGCCGACGTAGGGCTGCAGGGTGTGGGTATAGCCTTCCAGGAACCCGCCCGTACGGGTCAGGATCGTCTTGCAGGTCACTTCACGCACGGTTGTGGTCACATCATCCCCACGGGGTCCACGTCGACTTTCAGATGGATGCGGCGGCTGTCGGCGGCACGCTCCCATTGGCGCCGGACCCTCCGCACGGCGTCGCGAAGGCGCGCGGAATGGCCGCTCCGCGCGATGATCTGCCAGCGGTACTGGTTGCGCACCCGGGCGATCACCGGCGGCGCCGGCCCGAGTATGGTCAGCTCCCCCGGTTGCTTCCGCATGAGCTCGGCGAAGCGGCGGGCCTCCCGCATCACGTATTCGTCCCGCTCGCCCTGGAACAGGATGCCGACCATGCGTCCGAAGGGGGGATAGCCCAGCGCCTTCCGGTCGGTGATCTCCCGGGCGAAAAAGGTCCCGTAGTCATGCGCCTGCGCGCTGGTGACGCTGTGGTGTCCCTGCGAATAGGTCTGCACGATCACCTCGCCGCCCAGCTCCCCCCGCCCGGTCCGCCCGGCCACCTGCGTCAGCAACTGAAAGGTCCTTTCGCTGGCCCGGAAGTCGGGGAGGTTGAGGGAGGTGTCGGCCGAGATGACGCCCACGAGCGTCACGTTCGGGAAATCGAAGCCCTTGGCCACCATCTGCGTGCCGAGCAGGATATCCGCTTCCTGGTTCAGCACGCGGTGGTAGATGTCCTGGTGGGCGCCTTTCCGCGTCGTGGTGTCCATGTCCATGCGGACGATCCGGGCGCCCGGGAACCGCTCCTTCAGCTCCTCCTCGACGCGCTGGGTGCCCACGCCCCGGTATCCGATCGAGGCGGACCGGCACTTCGGGCAGACCTCAGGCGCCTGGTCCCGGTGGTCGCAGTAATGGCACCGCATGAACAGGCTGTCGGCGTGGTAGGTCATCGTCACGCTGCAATGGGGACAGGCCACGGAGTGCCCGCAGTCGTAGCACTGGACGAAGGGGGAGAACCCCCGCCGGTTCAGGAAGAGGATGATCTGCTCCCGCCGGTCGAGGCGGTCCCTGATCCGTTCGGCCAGGGCCCCGGAGAAAACCGACAGGCGGCCCAGCCTGCGCTCTTCCCGCATGTCGACGATCCGCACGCCCGGCAGGGGGCGCCGGTCCACCCGCGTGGTCAGGCGGCAGCATGCGAACTTGCCGTTCCGCGTATTGGCGTAGGTCTCCAGGGACGGCGTCGCGCTGCCCAGGACCGTCACGGCGTCCACCAGGCGGGCCCGGACCACCGCCACGTCCCGCGCATGGTAGAGCGGAGGGTCGTCGAACTGCTTGTAGGAAGGTTCGTGTTCCTCGTCGATGACGATCAGGCCCAGGTCGGACAGCGGGGCGAACACGGCGGAGCGGGCGCCCACGACGATGCGGTAGTCCCCGGCGCGGGTCCTCCGCCAGGAGTCGTACCGTTCTCCCGGGGACAGGCCGCTGTGCAGGACGGTCACGAGATCCCCGAAATGGGCGCGGAACTGCCGCACGGCCTGCGGGGTCAGGGCGAGCTCCGGGACGAGCACGATAGCCGACCTGCCCGCCGCCAGGGTCTTTTCAATGGATTTGACGTACACGTGCGTCTTCCCGCTGCCGGTGACGCCGTAGAGCAGCAGGGACTTGAACGCGCCTTCGCCGATGGCGCCGTGGATCGCGCGCAGCGCCTCGGCCTGCTCCTTCGTGGGATCGACCGCGTCCGGTTCGGGCAGTTCGGCGTCCCGGTAGGGGTCCCGTATCGTCTCGACCTCGCTGAGCGACACCAGGCCCTTTTTTTCCAGTCTCCTTACCACGGCCCGTTCGATCCGCCCCAGGTGACGGAGCTGTTCCGCGGTCAGCCGGCCGTCGTGCCGCGCCAAAAGGTTGATGCAGCCGGCCTGCCGGGCCGCGCGCGGCAGCAGCCTGGACACGATCTTCGCCGCCTCCTCCTTCGACGGGATCAGTTCGACCCAGGTCTCGTACCGGATGGCCGGACCGCCGGAATCGCCGATCGAAATCGACACCAGGCCCTTTGCCTCGAGGCTTCGCAGGACCGCGAAGGGCTGCCGGACGCGGGTCCGGCGCCGGAGGCTGGACAGGGTGACGGCGCCCTGTTCGGGGACGAGGGCGAGCAGTTCGGCCTGCCTGGGGGCGGTGCGCCGCAGCCGGTCCATGCACGCGGGGGGACACGGGCCGTCCCGGCTGACGATCTGTTCGCTTTCCGACAACAGGCCCGCGGGCAGGGCCGCCTTGATCGCTTCGCCCCACGGGCAGAGGTAGTAGCGGCCTATCCAGCGCGTCAGCTCGAGCAGCGTGGCGTCCATGACCGGGTCGCGGTCGAGGACGTCCAGCAACGGCCTGTGCCGCTTCACGGGACTGGTGTCCGAAAGCGCCGTGATGACGCCGGTCATCCTGCGGTTCGTGAAGGCGACGGACACCCTGTGGCCGGGCAGGGCCGCGTCGAGGAGGTTATCTGGAATGCTGTAGGAGAATACCTGGTCGACCGGAAGAGGAAGGGCTATTTCGGCAAACCGGACGGAAGCCGCCATAGGCTGTAACCGCCGTTTCAATATACCCGATAGAGCTGATACCTGCCGTAGCCGTCGAAGTCGACGAAAACGAAACTACGGCTGATGTTGTAGTAGTGCCATACCTGATACGGATGGGAGTAGGAGCGGTCCCAGGTGTGCCGTTCCACTTCGTCCGGCGGACCATAGACGATGTAGATACGGCCCTGGTCGCTGCGCCAGCCTTTCCTGAGCCCGTCGTCGAAATGTTCGTTCGCGTAGGCTATCCGGCTGTAGTAGGTGATCATGTGCTCGTTCCGGTCCGTATCCGGCGTGGGGTCCCGCCGTTTCCAGAACGCTTCCAGGGCGATTTTCTGTTCACCGGCGGGCGCGTCCCTGTATTTCTTCAGCACGTCCAGTTCATCGTTCTTGGCGATGTACCTCAACTGCTCGGTGATCTCCCTGAAGTTCTTCGCCGTCGTGAGGGGCAGCAGGAACTGCCAGGTGATCTGGAATTCCGACTCGGATTTCGCGCGGTTCCGCACGGCGCGGTCGTCGACCTCTATTTCGAGCTTGTATACCCCCTGCGGCAGGTCGCTGGTGTCGAACCGGCCGCTGTACGCGCCGATGTTTCCCTGCCGTTCCAGGTTTTCCTCCCGGTCCAGCATCACCTTGCCCGAGGACGACTTGATCTTGTACGCCACCGACAGGGGCTGCTGCGCTTCCTCCGCCGCGTCCGTATACACCTCGTAGTAGACGTACATGTCGGTGTGATCCTCACCGAAGGCGCGGGACAGGTTGGGAACGATCCGGATGCCTCTCCGTTCCAGGCCGATCCGGGAAGATCCGTCCAGGACCAGTCCGGCGAACTGTATGTCGCTTATGCTGAGCCGGTCCTTGTAGTAATCCTGCACCTCGAAGGGCCGGGACATGTCATGCTGGTTGCCGGTATCCTGGTCGTAGAGCTTGATCTCCAGGTCGTACTTGCCCGGCGGCAGGTAGGTGGTGTAGAGCTTGGCCCGGGAATGATCCATCACGCGCGTCTGGGCGTCCGTTTCTACCGCGATCGAATCCCGGATGGTCTCGGCGGACACCTGGTAATCGTCATCGTCTATCACGATCAGCGAAAGTTCGAAACGGGCGACGTAGCGGTCCCCGGACTTGACGAAATTGAACAGTTCGTTCGACAGCCGGTAATAGCAGTCGACGCGCGTGCTGTCGACCGTCCCGCCGCGCGAAGAGACGATATCCACCACGGCGAGCCGCGGGTTGATCCGGCCTTCCTGGTCGGGAACGCGGTCCGGGGGGCCGGCCGCCGCCGGTTCGGCCGGTACCGCCAGCACGGCCGGTACCGCCAGCAGCAGCGCGAATCCCAGTATCATGTGTTTCCAGGTGCAAGCGCCGAACATCGAACCCCCATTGCCCGCGACAGAGGCGCACGGCCATGCCGGTACGGACCTCGTCCGGATCAGCCCGCCACGGTGCGTCGATAGAGTTGTGTCGGGATTTAACAGGCAATATATTTGCATATCGTCGACCGGCGAAAGTGTTATTTGCATCCGCGCCGCCCGGTTGCGGCCGGAAGGCGGAACGCGGAAGGGCGCCGTACTGGACGCGGGGCGCCGTACTGGCCTCCGGGCGCGTCGAATGGTGCGTACCGGATCATGGTGCGTACCGGATCATGTCGCATACCGGATCATGTCGCGTACCTATTATATTGAATACCTGTCCATCGATTCAGTTCCCCATATCGGTTCGACCTTCGGCGGGACGGGCGGGACCGGACGGGCGGAAACGATCACCGCGGGATGAAGAAAGGACGGAGGCGTGCGTAGAACGAAGGTAGGTTTCATCGGTGGCGGCGGTATCGCCCGGGAACATATGAAGCACCTGTCCGAGATGGAGGACGTTGAACTGACGGCGGTCGCCGACATCAGTGCGGACGCGCTGGATATCTGCCGCGAAACGTACGGCATTCCCCACTGCTTCGCCGATTACAGGGAACTGCTGGAGATGGATTCGATCGACGCGGTCACCGTGGGCACGCCGAACAGCGCCCATTTCGAACCGACCGTCGACGCGCTCCGGGCCGGCAAGGACGTCCTGGTGGAAAAGCCCATGGCCATCACGGCGGAGGAGGCCGCGGAAATGGTCCGGGCCGGCCGGGACGCGGACCGCATCCTGGTGATCGGCTTTCAACACCGGTTCGCGCCCGAGGCACAGATGCTCAAGCGCTTTATCGACCGGGGAGAATTCGGCAAGATCCTGTACGGACGGTGCCTCGCCCTGCGCCGCCGGGGCATTCCGAACTGGGGCGTTTTCGGCCGCAAGGACCTCCAGGGCGGCGGGGCGCTTATCGATATCGGCGTGCACATGATCGAAGCGGCCCATTATCTCATGGGCTCTCCGCAACCCGTGAGCGCCTTCGGGAGCGCCTACACCTACCTGGGAGACCGGCCCAGCGACACGGTTTCCATGTGGCCGGACTGGGACCGCGAAACCTATACGGTCGAGGACCTGGCGGTGGGGATGATCCGGTTCGACAACGGCGCCACGCTCTCCGTGGAGGCGTCCTTCGCGGCGCATATCGGGAAGGGGGAATGGACGTTCTCCCTGATGGGCGAAAAAGGCGGCGGACAGTTCAGTCCGCCCCGGGTCTTCAAGGACCAGTCCGGCACCATGGTCAACATCGCCCCGGACTACCTTCCCGATACGGATGGCTTCCGCTACAAGCTGGAACATTTCATCGACTGCGTGCGGACCCGCAAGCCGTCCGATGCGCCGGGCGAGCACGGTCTCCTCGTGCAACAGATCCTGAACGGCATTTACCGGTCCGCCGAAACGGGCCGTGAAGTGCCCATTGAATCGCTGGTCTGAGCCGCCGCGTTCGCCGGCGCGTTCGAAAGGACGCACGGCGCGTTCCCGCCGCGTTTGAAAGGACGCGCGCCGGCGCCGATCGCGCGCGTGCGTGGACCGTTGGAACGATGGAACGATCCGGTGGCGGACGTTTCGATGAATCGGGAGGACATGCGTTGTTTACCGATGAGCAGTGGTCCTGCTGGGAAGAAAACGGCTACGTGATCGTACCCGGGGCCGTCCCCGATGGGCATCTGGCGGCCACGATCTCGGCGATCGCCGCTTTCCTGGAGCTGGACCCCGGCGATCCGGAGACGTGGTATGCCGGCCCGCCGCGCCGTCTCGGCTTTGTCGAAATGTACCATCACCAGGCGATGTGGGACAACCGGCAGCATGCCCGGGTCTACGAGGCGTTCAAGTGTCTGTTGAACGAGGAGAAGCTGTGGGTGAGCATCGACCGGGCCAACATGACGCCGCCGGAACGGGAAGACAGGCCCCACGGGTTCAACGAGTCCCTGGTCCATTGGGATATCGACACGTCGGTCCATCCCGTACCGCTCAAGGTCCAGGGCGTGCTGTACCTGACCGACACGGCCGCGAACCAGGGCGGCTTCCAGTGCGTCCCGGGGTTTCACAAGCGGTTTTACGAATGGGTGAAGACCCAGCCGGCCGGCCGGGATCCCATGCGGCCCGACATGAGGGACCTCGAACCGGTCGCGATCCCCGGCAAGGCCGGCGACCTGCTCATCTGGCACAGCCTGCTGCCCCACGGGAACAGTCGCAACACTTCCGGCAAGCCCCGCTGGTGCCAGTACATAACCGCGAGTCCCAGCCGGGAGGACGACGAAAACCATCGCCGGCACCGCATCTCGCTCTGGAGAGACCGCACGCATCCGGAAGTCTTCCCGGGCGATCCGCGCGGGGTCGAACGAAGAAGCGGGCCCGCCCGCCTCACCCCCCTGGGACGCCGGCTGCTGGGCCTGGACCGCTGGGACTGACGCGGGGGGCCTGGACCGCTGGGACTGAACCGTCCGCGCCACGTCAATCCGCGAACCATGGCGGCGGTCCCTGAACGCGCTATTCGCCGTGCCCGCCGCAGGACTCGCGTACGATGAGGCGGGAGCGGAGCGTGACCCGGTCCGTCGTGTCTTCTCCGCCGATCTTTCGCAGCAGCAGATCCATCGCCGACAGGGCTATTTCCTCGTAGGGGACGGCCATCGTGGTCAGCGCGGGCGACAGATAGGCCGATACGTCGATATCTCCAAAACCCACCACGGCCACGTCTTCCGGTATGCGAAGCCCCGCGTCGCGCAGGCCGCGGCATATGCCGATGGCCGTGTAATCGTCCCTGCACACCAGTGCGGTGAACCGGTCCCGCAGGTTCTGGCCCTGGATGTAGCCGCCTTCGCCGCGTATGCCCAGGGGCGGAATGATCTCATGGGGGATGTCGTTGTCCCTCATCGCCATGAAATATCCCCTCCCCTTGGACGAGACCGGACTCTCCTCGTCCACGACCCGGCCGATGAAACCGATCCTGCGGTGTCCCAGTTCGATCAGGTGCTTCGTCGCCTGATAGAAATCGGCCTCGAGGTCCAGGACGACGCCGCTGATATTATCCGTGGGGTAGTGATACGTCACCACCGGGATGCGGTTCCGCACCATTTCGATAATCCGGTCCGATTCCTCCCTGTCGCCCCGCGTGTTGATCAGGAGTCCATCCACGCCCCTTGAAATCAACTGCTTGATCTGCGTGCCCTGGTCGTCCCGGGAAGACCGCGAAGTCCGGTGTACGGCCATGCCCATCAGCAGCTGATAGTCCTGTCTTTCCGCGGCCCTGAGAATCTGTTCGGTCTGGTTTCCGTACGTTTCAAGTGAAATCTGGTAGGTCAGCAATCCCAGCGTGCCCGTCTTGCCGGTTACGAACCCCTGCGCCATCAGATTGGGGGTGTATTGCATCTCGTCCGCGGTCTGCTTCACGAGCATCCGCGTCTTCTCGCTGACGAGGTAGGCCGCGCTGCTGGACAAGGCCCGCGAAACCGTGGAATGAGAGATCCCCAGCCGCTGCGCAATGTCCTTGATGGTCACCTGCTTTACTCTCATGGACCGATCCGATCTACCTGCGGGGCCGAAATGGCATCGGCTGCTGTCCGGCACGGAAAAGGGTCCGGCCGAACCGGTCCCTGATTGCGAAGGAGTCCGGAGGAATCAAGTCAGGACGTGAATCGTGCCGGTTGGAACGCTGTGGCGTCATTTCGAATGAGTGGGACAGCAGAGCATAGTGCCATCAGTTAAGATAGAATGGGGCGGTCTCCTGTCAAGGATGATGAGCACGCGGTTCGAGGGCGGTCTCGGGCGAGACGGAACCCCGCGCGGAACGATGCCGGCTGGACAGGTTGCGGACGGAGACGCGCGCGATAAGCCGGGTGCGTTCCGCGCGGAACGATGCCGGCTGGACAGGTTGCGGACGGAGACGCGCGCGATAGCAGGGTGCGTTCCGCGCGGTTTGATGGCGGCTGGACTGGTTGCGGAAGGAGACGCGCGCGATAAGCCGGGTGCGTTCCGCGCGGTTCGCTACGGGATCCTGGAACGGTCCGCAATGGCCGATCCACAGGACTCGCGCACGATGAGGCTGGACGACAGGACGACCTGGCACGCCACCTCGCGGCCATCGATTACTCTCTTCATCAGCTCCATCGCCGCATGGGCGATTCCCCTGATCGGCTTCGACTGCGTGGTGAGCGAGGGCGTCACGAAAGCCGATACGTCGGAATCGCCGCTGCCGACGACGGCCACGTCTTCCGGTACGCGGACCCCCGATTCGTCCAGCCCGCGGCAAACGCCGATGGCCGTGTAGTCGCTGCAGCAGACCAGGGCGGTGAACCGGTCCTTTACCTCCCTGGACAGCCGATAGCCGGATTCCGTCTGGTAGCGGCCGACAGGCAGGCTATCGGGGTGGAGGCCGTGTGCGTGCATGGCGTTGAAATACCCCCGGCCCCGGGCGGCGCCCTGGCCGGACCCGTCCCAGCTTTCACCGAGGAACCCTATGCGTTCGTGCCCCAGCGCGATCAGGTGCTCCGTCGCCCGGCAGAACCCCGCGGTGAAATCCAGCACTACGCCCGGGAAGCCCGGGGCGGGGTAGTTGAACGTCACTACGGGTATCCGGCCGTCGACCACGCCCCGGATACGTTCCGGCTCTCCCTCGTCGCCTATGGTCTGCAGCAGGAGTCCGTCAATGCCCCGCGATACGAACTGCTCCATCTGCGTCGCCTGGTCGATCTCCGGGGTAGGGGAATCCCACTCGGCGGACATGCCCACCAGGAGCCGGTAATTCCGATCGTCCGCGGCCCTGAGAAAGCTTTCGATCTGGGCGCCGGCCTGCTCCTGGTACCCCTCGCGGGCCAGCAGGCCCAACGTGCCCGTCCTTCCCGTGGCAAATCCCTTGGCCAGCAGGTTGGGCCGGTAGGAAAACTCCTCGGCGACCTGTTTCACCCGTCTGCGGGTTTCTTCGCTGACCATGTGCGCCTTGCTCCGGGACAGGGCGCGGGAGACCGTGGAGTGAGAGACTCCCAGGGTCTTCGCAAGGTCCTTGATGGTCACCCGCTTCTTTTCCATCGTTCCGTCCGCCCCGGCTCACGAATGCGTTCCAGGCAGCCTGCGCGTTCCGTCCGCGGGACGGGCGCAGCTGCCGTTCGGCAGGCCTCAATCGCCAAATAACACACGTTTGCAAAACCGAATTTGGCCAGGGGCGGGCCACGTGTCAATCTTTTTTTGGACGGGTGTGATCTTAACTCGCGCCGCAGGATTCCCGCACGATGAGACGGGGCTTGAACACACTGCGCCCCGGGACGGGCTTGCCCTGGAGTTGCCGGAGGATGCCATGTACAGCCGCGGCGGCCATATCCTCGCAGGGGATGGAAAGCGTGGTCAGGGCCGGGTTGACGTAGGCCGACACTTCGTAGTCTCCGAAGCCGGTCACCGCCACGTCCTCCGGAACGCGCACACCGGATTCGATCAGTCCCCGGCAGACGCCGAGGGCCGTATAGTCACAGCAGCATGCGAGCGCCGTGAAACGATCGCGCAGTGTCCTGCCCAGGCTGTAGCCGGGACCCACGCGAGCGGCATCCGCGGGGACGACGCGGGGCGCCAGGCCGTGCCTGCGCATCGCGCCGCGATAACCCTTTTCAAACGTCCGGGGGCCGTCCATGCCGAACCAGTCTTCACCCAGTAAACAGATCCGTTCGTGTCCGAGCCCGATCAGATGCTCGGTGACCTCTTGAACGCCCGATGCCAGGTCGAGTGAAACGCTTTCGGTGTCATCCGCGGCGTAACCGAGGGTCGTCACGGGCAGATTGCCCTCCGCGGCATAGGGTATCGGGAACGGCCCGGTCCCGCCGCCGGGCGCATGGAGCAGGATCCCGTCCACGTCGCGGGACTTAAGCTGCATGAACAGCTCGGCCTGTTCGTCTTCCACGGAAGCCGCCGTCCCGGCCGGGACCGCCGCGACCAGGACCTGGTAACCGTGTTCGTTGGCGGTCCGTACCAGGTGGTTGATCTGCCTGCCGGTGATCTCCAGCCCGATCCGGCCGGTCACCAGTCCCAGCACGCCCATCGTGCCCTTCACGAAAGCCTGGGCCATCAGGTTGGGCGCATAGTCCATGTCTTCCGCCGTCCGCCTGACAAGCATACGCGTCTGCTCTTTCACGAGATGGGACATGCGGGGAGACAGCGCCCTGGAGACCGTGGAATACGAAATGCCCAGGCGCCTGGCGATGTCCTTGATTGTGACCGGCCTGTTCCTCACGGGTCTGGCTCCATCGGCCGTACGCGGTTCACGATGGCGGGGAGGACCATTGCTCTTTCCGCCCAGCGCACACGTGTGTACTCGCCTGTAAAGTAGATACGTGCCGGGACGATTGTCAAGCGGCAAGGTGACCGGGCCGCATGCCCGTGTCGCGGGACGCCCGCGGCGAGCCCGGCAATCGGCCGCGCTGCCCGCCGGGAATAAAACGGTGGCGCGCCGCGCCCGTTGGATGGTATTTTCCCCGGACGCACCCGCGATTCGCTACGCATCACGGAATACTCAACCTGTGAAAACCGGCTCCTCGTCCAGTCCATTCCAGCTCGAAACCGAACTCAGGCGCGACCTGGGGGTCGTATCCGCCACGACCATCATCGTCGGCGGCATCATCGGATCCGGCATCTTCGGCGCGCCGGCGGGCATCGCCCAGCAACTCGGCAACCCCGGTCTCTTCCTGCTGGTATGGATCCTGGGGGGCGCGCTGGGCTTCGCGGGGGCCCTGTGCTTCGCGGAGCTCGGCACCATGATGCCCCGGAGCGGCGGGCAGTTCGTCTACCTCAACGAAGCCTTCCCGCCGGTCGTGGCCTTCCTTTACGGGTGGGTGGAGTTCGTGCTGCTGCAGAGCGCCGGCATGGCCGCCATCGGCGCCATATGCACCAGCTACATGGGGTATTTCATCCCGGCGATCTCGTCCCAGATCACCGTGCTTTCGATCGGTCCCCTCGCCGTCTCTTCCCAGCAGGTCGCCGTCTGGGCGCTGATCGTCTTTCTCTGCTACGTCAACTACGTCGGCGTCCGTTTCGGCGGGCTGGTGATGAACCTGACCACCTTCGCCAAGGTGACGGCCCTGGTGGGCCTCGCGCTACTGGCCGCCTGGGTCGGCGGCAACGCCGGCCATTTCGAACCGCTGGTGCCTCCGGACCTGGACACGGGCATCCTGACCGTGCTCGGACCGGCGATGATCGGCGGGCTCTTCGCCTACCAGGGCTGGGTCAACACCAACATGGTCGTGGGCGAAGTGCGGGACCCGCAACGCATACTGCCCCGCGTGATCTTCTTCGGGCTGGGCCTGTGCACGCTCGTCTACCTCGCGGTCAACTGGTCCTACCTGTACGTCCTCAGCATCGACGAAATCGCGGCCTCCGAGCGCGTGGCGGCCGACGCGGCGAGCCGGCTCATCGGTCCCGTCGGCGCGTCGCTGATCTCGGCGGCCGTCATGATCTCCACCTTCGGGACCATGAACGGCACCATGATCATCACCCCGCGGATCCCGTACGCCATGGCGAGGGCGGGGTTGTTCTTCAAGTGGTTCACCCACGTCCATCCCCGGTACCGGACGCCGTCCCGCGCCATCGTGGCCGTGTCGGTCATGGGTTTCGTGTGGACCTTCCTGGGCAGCTTCCAGGACATCATCAACGCCTTCGTCTACGTCGTCTACCTGTACTACGGGCTCAACGTCCTCGCGCTCATCGTGCTCAGGCGCAAGCATCCGGACGCCCGCAGGCCCTACAAAGTGCCCGGCTACCCCTACGTGCCGATTTTGTTTCTGGTGGTGGTCGCGTGGGTCGTGGTGACGGTCGTCACCCAGAACTTCCTTCAGGCGCTGCCCGGCCTGGGATGCCTCGGACTGGGCGCCGTCGTGTACCTGGTCTGGTTCCGGAAAGCCTGAGTCTCCGCCGGGACCCGGACGCCATTCCATTCCACGCTTGCCTGAGTCTCCGCCGGAGACCGGACACCACGCTGCTCCACGCCTGGCTACAGGCCGTCGGTTGCCCGGACGCCGTTCATCCTGACGCTCATTTAAGGACCGTCTTGCGTCCGCCCGGTCCGGCCTGCGCGGTCTCCCGCGCGGGAGGCTTCCCTTCCCTGAATCCCGCCGCGAACAGGATCAGGACCAGCGCGACCAGTGCGGCGGGCAGGATCCAGAACACCTGCCAGTCGGAAAGGTCCAGGCTCCCCGCCGGACCGAGGAAGGCGTTGTAGACGCTGCCGGCGATCTGGGCGCCGATCAGCATGCCCAGGCCGCTGGAAACGAGGACGAACAGCCCCTGGGCCTGTCCGCGGTTGGCGGGCGTGGCCTGCTGGTCCATGTAGACGTGAGCGGTCACGAAGAAGAAGTCATAGCAGATGCCGTGCAGTATGATCCCGGCGACGATGAAGGACCACAGGGCGTCCGGCGCGCCTAGGGAGAACAGCCCGTACCGGACGATCCAGGCGGCCATGGCGATCAGCAGCATGCGCTTCACGCCGAGCCGGCGGAAGAAGAAGGGCATGCACAGCATCAGGAACACCTCGGAAAACTGGCCGAGCGTCTGCGTCCCCGCGATGTTCGCAAACCCCGCCGCGGCCAGGTATAGCTGCGTGAAATTGTAGTAGAAGGCCAGCGGGACGCACAGGAGCAGGGCGCTGAAGACGAACAGGTAGAAGGACCGGCTTCCCAGTTCCTGCAAGGCGTCCAGCCCGATCACCGACCGGAGCGACGCCTTCCTTCCGGCGGCCGCCGGCGGCGTTCGGCCGAGCGTGAAGCTGTAGAGTCCCATGACCAGGCCGGCCGCGCCCGTCGTGTAGAGCGGCCAGGCCGTCTCTTCCGGAATGACCTCACCGGAGAAGAGCCCCAGGACGAAGCTGATGAAGAGGCCCGCGGCGATCCAGCCGATCGTGCCGAACACCCGGATCAGCGGATACTGCGCTTCCCGGTCCTCGACGCGGTGAAAGGTGATGGCGTTCACCAGGCCCAGGGTCGGCATGTAGCAGATATTGAAGACGAGCAGGAGGAGGATGAAGAGCAGCGGGGTATCTACGGCCAGGGGCACGAGCAGCATGACACAACCGGCAAGGAGGTGCAGCCAGCCCAGGATCCGTTCGGGCGCGAAATACCGGTCCGCGACCAGGCCCAGGAAGAAGGGGGAGATGATCGCGGCCACCGGGTTCACCGTGTAGGGCCAGTGGGTGAGGTCCTCCATCCCGTGGGCGCTCATGTAGACCGCGATCGTGGAATACCAGCTCCCCCAGATGAAGAACTGGAGGAACATCATGAGGCTGAGGGATGGTGACATGGAATCCTGGTTCGGCCGGGCGGCGAGTCTATCTGCCTACCTTGTACCCGTAGCCCACGGCGATCCACGCCTTGACCGGCTGTTGTTTCAAGGTGGCGGGATGATACAGGGAAGCGTATATCTTCTGAAGCAGCAGATCGTCGATCTCGGCGTATCCGGTCGATTCGATCATGGTGGCGTCCACGACCCTGCCTCCTTCATCGATCAGCAGCTCGAACCGGACGATACTCTCCCTGACTTTGCGCAGATTCCGCGGGATCTCCTTCCGGGAAATACTCATGTTGAGCCGCCGCGGTATGGGCGGCGTGTCGTATTTCCAGGTACCGTCGCCTCCCAGGCCCAGGCCGCCCGAACCCCCGGTCCCGCTTCCTCCCTCGGCGCCGCCTTCCGCGCCCGATCCTCCCATCCCCGCCTCGTCGTCCGACTCGTCCTCGGTATGGACGGCGACGGCCACGGCGCTTTCCATCTCTTCCTGGGAAGCGATCTCGTGTTCCTCGGCGATCAGGCTGTCGTCTATCGGCTCGGGTATCCCCACGACCACCGGAACGGGCACGCCCTTGCTCATGATGTCGTCCCCGGGATCCTCCGGCGGCTCGAGCCGGCCGGGCCGGCCGCCGCCACGCTCCGACGTGACCAGCCTGCTCGGGTCGACGAGTTCGATCAGGTGGTCGGGATAGGGAATGATCTCGATTTCCACCATGGGTTCGTATTCGATCCGGCCATAGAGAAAGACCGCGCCTATGACGAAGAAATGAAAGAGGGCCGCGCCCCAGACCCCGGCGCCCAGGAAACGGCGCGAGAACCGCTTCAGCGGGTGCGGCACGAGTTCCTCGGCGTCGAACCGGTCGAGGTACCGTCCGATCCGGTGTGCGTATGGTTCGAATCGACTGTTCATCGCGGGCCGTCCGGGGTCCGGGCGCGGTGGTCGCGCCGACGGGGGAACTACGCGGTGTCCAATGCTCATAAACTCCACCGCATGGGCCGCGCTGTCAAGGTTTTTGGCCGTATCGCCAGGCCCTTGTGACAGCGCGGCACACCGACACAGCGACGGCTCGGCGCACCGTCATAAATCGCTTGACAGCGCCCCGTCCCGGTCTCATCATCCCATACGTTTTGCGGTTCGTCCCGCCCGCCCGCCGGACCGGGAATCCGCACCTGTTTCCACCACTGCTCGATGGAGTTTCTCCCCGGCCGTCCGGCCCGGGCGACGGTGGCCGTCATCAGGCCCGGGCGACGTCCCCGGCTATCAGGTCTGGACGGCGGCGGCCGTCACGCCCCGTTCCGTTGGAGAGGATGCGCATGAGATATCCCGCGACAGGACCCAAAAACACCCTGGCCGGCCTGCTGCTCGCCGGTCCGCCCATCGGCCTGCTGCTCGCCGGTCGTCCGCTGCCCACAGGCCCGCTGCCCATCGGCCTGCTGCTCGCCGGCCTGCTGCTCGCCGGTCTCTTCGGTGTGCCGGCCGGACCGGTCCAGGCCCAGGAGACCGAAATCACCCTGGAAATGACGACGGAAGCGGGCGTCATCGAGATCGTGCTCGACCCGGTCCGCGCGCCGGTCACGGTGTCGAACTTCATGCGGTACGTGGACGCGGGGCAATACAACGGCGGGGTGTTCCACCGGACGGTGACCATGGACAACCAGCCGAACAACGACGTGAAGATCGAGGTGATACAGGGCGCGGTGAATCCCGATTTCCGGGACGACAGCTATCCGCCGAACAGCGGATTCGACCCGATTCCCCTCGAACGGACCTCCATGACCGGGATCAGGCACGTGGACGGCGCCATCTCCATGGCCCGGATGGGGCCGGACACGGCGACTTCGGGTTTCTTCTTCTGCATCGGGGATCAGCCCGAGCTCGATTTCGGCGGCAAACGCAACCCGGACGGACAGGGATTCGCCGCTTTCGGACGCGTGACCCGGGGCATGGACGTGATCCGGAAGATCCAGATGGCTCCCCGCGAAAGCCAGCGCCTCGTGCCGCCGGTCGTGATTACCGGCGTGACGAGAAAAACCCGGTAGACGAAACTCGCAACCCGCAGGCCCTCCACAGACAGGAGCGTTTCATGGCCGAACGCGTTGAGCGACCGGAATCCTTCTTCGGCTTCCGGCTCGGCGACGACCGCAAGATGGCCCGATGGGACCGCATCGCGGAGTATTTCTACCTGCTGAACCAACAGAGCGAAAACATCCGCGTGGTGAACCTGGGTCCCTCGACGGAGAACAATCCCTTCCTGCTGGCCATCATCACCTCCGCGGACAACCTCGCGAACCTGGAGGAACTGCGGGAGGTCAACGGGCGGATCGCCGACCCGAGGGGCCTCTCCGCCGGCGAGATCGACGCCCTGGTGGAGAAGGGCAAGGTCGTCGTCTGCCAGTCCATGGGCCTCCACGCCAGCGAGATCGCCGCGACGCAGATGGCGCCCCAGCTCGCCTACGACCTGGTGACGGGCGAGGACGAGACCACGAAGAACATCCTCGAAAACGTCATCTTCCTGATGGTGCCGTGCTTCAACCCGGACGGCCAGGTCATGGTGACCGACTGGTACGAAGAGCATCAGGGCACGGAATACGAGGGATGCGATCTGCCCTGGCTGTACCACAGCTACTGCGGCCACGACAACAACCGGGACGCCATCATGCTGAACCTGGTGGAATCCCGGTACATGGCCCGGATCATGTTCCAGGACTGGCATCCCCACGTCTTCCAGGACCACCACGAGATGGGCGAGTACCAGCCCCGGCTGTTCGTCTGTCCCTACTGCGAACCCATCCATCCCCACGCCGACCCGCTCATATGGCGCGAGATCAACTGGTACGGGGCCCACATGGTCTACAAACTGGAGGAAGCGGGCCACCAGGGCGTCATCAGCGGCGCCATGTTCCCCGCCTGGTACCACATGGGGTTCCACTGGCTCGGCAACTACCACAACATCGCCAGCCTGCTTACCGAGACGGCCCGGGCGAAGCTGGCCACTCCCCTGTACGTCCACCCCCACCAGCTCAGGGGCGAGGACGGCAACACGCTCCACACGCTGCCCCACTACAAGCCGCAGACCAACTTCCCAAATCCGTGGCCCGGGGGCTGGTGGCGGCTGCGCGACATGGTGGACCAGCAGCGCGTCGCCGCCACGGGGATCATGGACATCGCGGCGCGCTGCCGGGAGACCGTGCTGCGGAACGCCGCGCAGAAGGCGCTGCACCAGACGCAAAGAGGCCTGGAGGACGATTCGGCGGGCTTCTTCATACGCCCCGACCAGCACGACCCCCAGGTCGCGGCCGGCCTGGTGAACGCCCTGCTCCGCCAGGGCATCGACGTGCAGCGCACCCGGACCCGGACCACCGTGGGGAGCCGGGTCTATCCCGCCGGGACCTGGTTCGTATCCAACGCGCAGCCCAAGCGGGGCGTGGTCAAGACGCTGCTGGAACGGACCTTCTGGCCGGACGACGCCTGGGCGCGCAAGGCCGACGGATCGCCCACGCGGATCTTCGACACGACGACGGACACGCTGGCGGAGATGATGGGCGTCCGCGCGGAGCCGGCGGAAGCGCCGCACGCCGCCCTGGACGCGGGATCCCTGAACCTGGACCCGGTGATCGAATCCGTGCCGGCGACCGGAGCGGTAACCGGCGACGGCGCGCACGGCATGGCCGTCGACCCCCGGCACAACGCGGCGTTCGGCGCGGTCAACCGGCTGCTGGCATCCGGCGCGGAAATCGTCCGGACCGCGGAGCCCCTTTCCGTGGGCGGACGCGGACTCCCGGCCGGCGCCTTCGTCGTCGGCGGGATCGACCAGGCACAGGCCGAGGACATCGTCCGGGATACCGGGGCCGCCGGCTACCGGCTCGAAGAACCGGTGGAAGGCGGACCCCTGAAGCCGCCGCGCATCGCCATGTACCAGCGGTACTGGGGCGGGAACATGCCCGAGGGGTGGACCCGCATGACGCTGGAGCAGTCGGGCTTCCCCTACCGCACCGTGCGGGACGCCGATATACGCGGCGACCTCCGCGACCACTGCGACGTGTTCATCCTGCCCGACGACACCATGGACATGATGGCCGGCACGGAACAGGAGATCGAAAGGCGGCTGAAGACCGAGCCCCAGCCCGAGAAGTACCGCAGCGCCCTGGGCGAAGCGGAGATCGAGGCCATCGGGGAATTCGTGGAAAAGGGCGGCACGCTCGCGGCCGTCAGCCGCGCCTGCCGGCTGCCCATCGAGAAGTTCGGCCTCCATGTAACGGACGTATCCGCCGGCCTGCCGGAAAGCGACTTCTTCTGTCCCGGCTCCATGCTGCGGATCCGGGTCGACGCCACCCATCCGCTCGGCTACGGCATGCCGGACCGGGCCCTGGTCATGCACCGGAACTGCCCCGTGTATTCCATCAACCCTTCGCACTACAACGACCGGTACGAGGTGGTCGCCGCCTATCCCGGGAAAGACGTGCTGGAAAGCGGCTGGCTGATCGGCGAGGAGCACATCGCCGGCAAGCCCGCCATGATCAGCGTGCGCCGCGGCGAAGGGCGGATCGTCCTCTACGGGTTCCAGGTCAACTTCCGCAACCAGACCCAGGGCACCTTCAAGCTGCTCTTCAACGCGCTGTACGGGAGTTGCTGACTTTTACGAGAAATTCAACTCAATTTATACAGTATTAATTACACGCACGGTCGATCATTCGACTGGAAGAGTCATGAGAGATTTGAAATCATCCTGCAGGAATATTGCTTCATATGAGACGAGTATATACCAAACTGAGACAATTGTTTGTATATCTCATAGAAGACATAAGTATGCTGTGGTACATCGCGGGTTTTGTCGCAGCAACTATCGTTTTCGGGATAGCGTACGCCGAACTCACACCTATGGGGCACGGCATTGGCCAGGACTTCAAACCGTTATCTGATGTAACATACTTGATTGGAATCTATTTCAGTGTTGTAACCATCTCGTCCCTGGGGTATGGAAACATGCATCCCATGGGCGTTTCAATGGCGCTTACGAGCATAGAAGTTCTTATTGGACTCGGCATGATAGGCATCATGATTGCCAAGATCACCTCACAACGACTATCATATCATGTTTCACGCCTTTTCAGTTCTGACGCCCAAAAGAGACTTGAGGATGTTGCCGAAAAGTTTGAGAAAATCCTGGGAGATCTGAAAATAATCACACCGGGTTTCGATGTGCCCAGCCGCGTTTCCAGGTATGAAGATAGACTGAGTGAATTCACATCGGGATTCAGAAAAACCATCAGTGAGCTTCGACTACGTTGTGTTGAACTGCATGATTACATTTCATTTGAGATTGAAAGAGGCGATTACTTCAATGTGGCGCCAAGCAGTGAACTGGAGAGGGTCGGGAAAGCCACTAATGAGACGTTTTTTGCACTTGGCCAACTTGTCAGGAACATGTCGACCCAAGCCAGAACTGAAACACTTGATCACCACACCAGACAAGATGTTTCAATGGCCGTTTATTTGCAAAAACGGGTCTGTGAAATGGTGTTTAAAAACGCCATCGACAAAGACGTAATAACCAACTTCAGGGAAACTCATTTTATTTGCGAAAAAGTACCCGCAACGTATTTCGAAGTTCCTGAAGTGCCGCAACCTGATCACGTTTTGCAAGATACTGACGAGCCAAAGTAGCATACGGAGATGCTTGGTGAACCTGCTGATCTCCCCAAATAGCCAGATCAGGAATTGGAATTCGGAGGCAGTTAATGCAGAATTTACAACTCAACTGGGCTAAATGTCAGCAAGATGTCTGGTGCAAACTTAATTCCGTTAATCTGGATCATTCCCATTTCAACTACATGGAAGGTGTCTACATTATCTGGCATGGGGGGTTGAATCCGGCAGTAGTATATGTCGGCAAAGGGGTTGTAAAGGAACGTCTGGCCGAGCACAGAAAAAGCCCTGAAATTCAGGAATTTGCGCAAATGGAACTTTATGCGACCTGGGCTAATGTAGTCGAGTCGAACCGCGACGGTGTCGAAGCGTATTTAGCTGATGTCTGGAAGCCAAAAGTCGGTACGTATCATCCTGCCGCTACCCCTATAGCGGTAAACTCCCCATGGTAGTCAATAGAATTAAGAACGAACCCAGGCCCGTTAGACCTTAACTGCCTCGGTTACACTAACTCGACAGAATCGGCACGATCGAATCCTGTTCAATACAGTGTACGGGACTAGATCTCCTACGGAAAGAACACCCCATGCCCGTCGTAGACTTCCACAGCCACGTCTATCCGCCCGAATACGTCGAGGAGATCCGGAAAGGACCGAGCGCGTACACGGTGACCGACGACGAGGACGGCAACCCGGTCCTGCACTCCCCCGGCGACTACAACATCCTGGTCCCCGGCCACCGGCTCATGGACGCGCGCCTGAAAGCCATGGAGGAAGCGGGGGTCGACACGCATGTCATCACCTTCACGGCCCCGGGCACGCTCATCGAGACGCCGGAGCGTTCCGCCGAGCTGAGCGGCAAGGTCAACGACCTCTTCGCGGAGATACAGCGCGAACATCCGGACCGCTTCCCGGCCCTGGCCACCCTGCCGCTGAACCGGCCGGAAGCCTGCGCCGCCGAGCTGGAACGGGCCGTCGGACAACTGGGCCTCAAGGGGGCCTGCGTATACAGCAACGCCAACGGCGTGGCGTTGAGCGATCCCTGTTTCTGGCCCATGTACGAGGTGGCGGACGACGGGACCATGGTCGTCTTCATCCATCCCACCTTCCCCCTGGGCGTGGAGGCCATGAAGGAATACATGCTCATGCCGGCGGTCGGCTTCCTCATGGACACGACCCTGGCCACGGCCAGCCTCCTGTTCAGCGGCGTGGTGGAGCGGTTTCCGAACATACGCTGGGTGCTGGGCCACCTGGGCGGCGCCGTGCCTTACCTGGCAGAACGCTTCGACCGGTGCTACGAGGCCTTTCCGCAGTGCCGCGAGAACCTGGAACACCCTCCCACGGTCTACCTGAAAAGGCAGTTCTACTATGACACGGTCAACTTCGACGTGGACGCGCTGAACTTCGCCGTGGGCTTCGCAGGCGCCGGCCGGGTCCTGGCGGGGAGCGACTATCCCCATCAGATCGGCAGCATGGCGAAGATGATGGAGAGCATCGCCGCGATGGACCTGTCCGAAGAAGACCGCACCGGCATCCTGGGCGGGAACGCCGTCCGGCTGCTGGGCCTGTGACCGGCACGGACGTTAGTGGACGGATGGCGGAACGATGCCGGCCGCCTTGTATTTTCTGGTGTTGATCGCATAGGACGCAGCCGACGGTCGTCGGCCGGCATACTCTACCAGCCAGGACATTTGTTCATGGACCTGAAACTCCGCGGAAAGAGGGCGATCGTCACCGGCGGCAGCCGGGGCATAGGGCGTTGCTGCGCGCTCGCCCTGGCCCGGGAAGGCGCCCGCGTATGCGTCACGGCCCGAAACCGCGGCCTCCTTGACGAGGTGGTGAGGGAGATCGAAGCGGCGGGCGGTGAAGGCCACGCGGTCACGGCCGACCTGACGTCGCTGGAAGGGTGCCGCAAGGTAGTCCTGGAAGCCGCCGGCGCCCTCGGCGGCATCGACATCCTCGTCAACTGCGCCGGCGCGGCGCGCGGGGGCGATATCCTGGAACTTCCCGCGGAACAGATCGACGAGGGGCTCGCGCTGAAGGCCCACGGATACCTGCGGATGTCCCAGCTGGTGATCCCCTACATGCGGGAGAACCGGTGGGGGCGCATCGTCCACATCGCCGGCAGCGCGGGGACGAGCCCCGGCCGCGGCAACATCCCCCTGAGCCTGTCCAACATCGCCGTCCTCAACTGCACGCGGGCCCTCTCGGACGCCGTATCCGGCGACGGCATCCTGGTCAACGCCATCTGTCCCGGCATGACGAACACGCAGCGGGCCCGGGACCTGCAGCAGGCGGAGGCCGACCGGCAGGGGCGCGGCGTCGAGGAACTGCTGCGCGAAACCGGCGAGAAGCTTCCCGCCGGACGCATCGCGGAACCGGAGGAGATCGCCGACGTGGCCGCATTCCTCGCGTCGGAACCCTGTTCGTACGTTTTCGGCACCGCCGTCTACATGGATGGCGGCGAGCGGCGCGGGACGCCCTGAACAAAAAGGAATGGCGGAGAGCGGCGGGGGACGCCCTGAACAAAAGGGATGGCGGAGAGCGGCGGGGAACGCCCTGAGCCACATGGATGAACGAACCCGTACTTTTCAATCGAAAGGAGCACCATCATGGCAGAGCACACGGCAAAATCCTTCTCGGCCAAGTCGGACGGCGCCGAATGGGTCAAGGGACTGCGGCCCTATTTCGTGTACCGCGACCTGGGCATGAAGTCCGCCACGGAAGGCCGCGTCATGGCCCACGTCATCCGTGCGGCCCAGACCTGCGACGGACCCATGGGCTATCATTCCCACGAACTCGAGTTCCAGATGAACTACCTGCTCAAGGGCTGGGCGCGCATCGACCTGGCGGACGTGGGCGAGATCGAGGTGACCGCGGGCGACGCGTGGTACCAGGCGCCCGGCGTAGCCCATGAGCTGATGGAATTCTCCGACGACTTCGAAGTCATCGAGATCACCATACCGGGTGATTTCCCGACCATCGACGAGACGCGGTAGGTACGGCCATGAAGGTGGGATTCATCGGGCTGGGCAACATGGGCAATCCCATGGCCGCCAGCCTCCTGCGGGCCGGCCACGACCTGCGGGTACACGACCTGTGCGAGGATAAGGCCGCGAACCTGCTGGACGCCGGGGCTACCTGGGCTCCGTCTCCCCGCGAGTCGGCCGCGGGCGCCGAAGCGGTCGTCACCTCGCTGCCCGGACCGGCCGCGGTGGAGGAGGTGGTCCTCGGCGGCGGCGGCGTGTTCGAAGGGCTCTCCCGCGGTACCGTCTATATCGACACGAGCACCGGCGAACCGGGACTCATCCGGCGGATCGCCAGGGAAGGCGCCGAACGAGGGATCGACGTGCTCGACGCCCCCATCAGCGGCGGCGTCTTCGGCGCCAGGGACGCCACCCTGACCGTGTTCGTCGGCGGCGGGCAGGCCGTGTTCGACCGGTACGAACCCCTCTTGCGCGGCCTGGGCAGTACGGTGGTCCGCATGGGCGGCACCGGCAGCGGCGTCGCGACCAAGCTGGTGAACAATTTCATGATGTTCATCAATTTCATCGGCGCGTGCGAAGGAATGGCCATCGGCGCGCGGGCGGGGCTGGACCCGAAACAGCTGATCGACGCCATCCGTCCGAGCATGGGCCAGAGCCGCATGATGGACCGCTGCCTGACCCGTTTCCTGGAAGGCAAATCCCTCTATTCGGCCATCGACCTGGGCGTGAAGGACATGCACCTGGGCGTCGAACTCGCCAGGTCGCTGGATGTACCGCTGGAAATCGGCCCGATCGTGGAGGAGATCCTCAGGCGTTACCAGGACGAGGGAAACGCCCAGGCCGACCTCCTCGATTTCGTCGGGGACTACCTGGAACGGTCGGGCGTCGACCCGGCCGGAAAACCGTGAGGACGACCATGCGCTGGACAATATCCATCCTCCTGACCGCCTTCGTGGCGCTGGGCGCGGCGACCGCCGACGCGAATGCGCCCGCACAGGCCCCAACCGGCTCGCTCGACGTCCGTGGCGCCTGGAAACCGGAAACGTACCGGCTCAAATCCGGACCGGTCCACGAGGTGACGGGCCTGATCACCTTCACCGAAAAGGACTGGTCGGTCCTCTTCTTCATCGTCACCGACGAGGGGCCCCGGCGGGGGTCCGGCGAAGGGGGCACCTACACCCTGGAAGGGGACCAACTGACCTTCCGCCACCTGTACAACCTCTCCGGCGGCCACGCGGTCGACGGTTTCGAGGCCAGCGGACTGTCGATGAAGGTGCGGCCGAAGGACGCCGCGGACGCGCCCGCCGAACCCTGCACCATCACGATCGAGGAAGATCTCCTGACGATCTTCTTCCCCAGCGGAAACCAGATGACCTTCCGCCGCAGTTCCGACTGAAGCGCGCCGGCCCGCGACGTGCCGCAGTTCCCGGTGAAACGCGCGCCGACTGAATTTCAAACCGGCATACTGCCAATGCCCGGAATCAGTTGACTTTGCCGGGCGTTCCGGCTTATCTTGGGACGCTGTCATTCAGGCGAAAACGACCCGGAAGCCAGGCCATGCCATCCGAAGATCTGACCCGCGAAATGAAGAAGACGGTAGGCGTCGAAGCCGCCCGGATGGTCGGCCGGGGCGACGTGGTCGGACTGGGCACGGGCTCGACGGCGGTGTTCATGATCGAGGAGCTGGGGCGGCGCGTCCGGGAGGAGAACCTGGACGTCGTCGGCATACCCACCTCCTTCGACGCGTCGGTGCTGGCCCGTAAGAACGGCATCCCGGCGGGTACGCCGGACGACGTGGAACGGATCGATATCGCCGTGGACGGCGCGGACGAGGTCGATCCCGCGAAAAACCTGATCAAGGGCCGAGGCGCCGCCCACCTGCGCGAGAAGATCGTGGACGGCATGGCCGACCGGTTCGTCGTCATCGTGGACGAATCGAAGCTGGTCGACCGGCTGGGATCGAAGTGCCCCGTGCCGCTGGAAGTCCTTCCCATGGCGGTGCGGCCCGTGATGCGGGCCGTCGAAGCGCTGGGCGGAGAACCGCTGCTGCGCATGGCCGCGCACAAGGACGGGCCGGTCATCACGGACCAGGGGAACATGGTGGTGGACGCCCGGTTCGACGGCATCGACGACCCCGGCGAGATGGAGCGTACGCTCAACAACATACCCGGCATCCTGGAAAACGGCCTCTTCGTCGGACTGGCGACCGAGATCCTGGTCGGGAGCATATCCGCGCAGGGGCGGATCGAAGTGGAAAGAAGGACCTGAACCCTTAATGAATGATATCGGATACTTCAGCCTGCTGCTCGCCTTCATGACGGCGGCCTACGGCGGCGTGACCGGCGTGGTCGGCGCCCGGGCGCGGAACCCGCAGATGATCGCCAGCGGCGCCCACGGCGTCGTCGCCACCTTCGGCCTGCTGACGCTGTCGTCCATCGTGCTGGTGTACCATCTGTACACCGGCAACTTCCAGGTGGAATACGTCGCCTCCTACACCAGCAGCACCCTGCCCGACTTCTATCGCGTCACCGCGCTGTGGGCCGGCCAGAAGGGGTCCCTGCTCCTGTGGGTATGGACCCTGTCCCTCTTCGCGCTGGTGGTGCACCTGACGAACCGGGACCGCAACCAGTCGCTGATCCCCTACGTCCACGCGGTGATGATGTCGGTGGTCCTGTTCTTCATCGCCCTGCTCATCTTCGTGGCCGACCCCTTCGAGCTCCTCCCCTTCGTGCCTGCCGAGGGCCGCGGCCTGAACCCGGTGCTGCAGATGCCCCTCATGATCATTCACCCGCCCATTCTCTACCAGGGGTACGTGGGCACCGTGGTCCCCTTCGCCTTCGCCATGGCCGCGCTGATGACCGGCGAACTGGGGGACACGTGGATCCGGACGATCCGCAGGTGGACCCTCTACGCCTGGTTCTTCCTCGGGTTCGGCCTGATGCTGGGCGGCCGCTGGGCCTACGTCGAGCTGGGATGGGGCGGCTACTGGGCCTGGGACCCCGTGGAGAACGCGGCGCTCATGCCCTGGCTGACCATCACCGCCTTTCTCCATTCCGTGATGATCCAGGAGAAGAAGGGCATGCTGAAGATCTGGAACTTCATCCTGATCATCCTGACCTTCGGCCTGGTCTACTTCGGCACCTTTCTCACGCGGAGCGGCGTCGTTTCCTCGGTGCATTCCTTCACCACTTCGGGCATCGGGCCCATGTTCATGGGGTTCGTCGTCGTCTCGATGGTCCTGTCCTTCGGCCTGCTGATCAGCCGGCGCCGCGCCCTCAAGGCCCGCAGCGAACTCGACTCCTTCGTCTCGCGCGAGAGCAGCTTCCTGCTGAACAACCTGGCGCTCGTGGGCGTGTGTTTCGCCATCCTCTGGGGGACCATCTTCCCCGTGCTCTCCGAGGCGGTCAGTGGCGAGAAGATCACGGTGAGCGCGCCCTACTTCAACCAGATCAACGTCCCGCTGGGCATCTTCCTCCTCTTCCTGACGGGAGCGGGCCCCCTCTTCGCCTGGCGCAAGACGTCCGTGCGCAGCCTCAAGCGGCACTTCACCATACCCGTGGCCTGCTTCCTCGCCGCGGGCGTCATCCTGTTCGCCGTCGGCGTCCGGCACGTCTACGCCCTCCTCTCCTTCAGCATGTGCGCCTTCGTGGCCGGGGCCATCGGTTTGGAGTTCTACCGCGGCGCCCGCGCGCGCCGTTCGACGAACGAGGAGTCCTGGCCCGCGGCGTTCTACCGCCTGGTCATGGGCTACAAGCGCCGGTACGGCGGTTACATCGTGCATATCGCCATCGTGCTGCTCTTCGTGGGGTTTACCGGGTCCGCCTTCAACCGGGAGGAGAACTTCGCGGTCCGGGAGGGCGAATCCTTCCAGATCAAGAACTACACGCTGGACTTCGACTCCCTCACCGAAACCAACATGGGCGAGTACGTGTCCTACGCCGGCCTGCTGCGCCTTTCCGTGGACGGCGAGCCCGTCGTCATGATGGCCCCGGAGAAGCGGCTCTACCCCATCCAGGACCAGGTGACTTCGGAAGTATCCATCTGGTCGACGTTGAACGAGGACCTGTACGTGGTCCTGGCCGAGCTGAACGAAACGCTTGACGTAGCTACATTTAAGGTCTACATTAATCCATTGGTAAACTGGGTCTGGATCGGTACGGCGCTGCTCATGCTGGGGACGATCATCCTCTTTCTCCCGGACCGGTTGGGAAGAAAGGCCAGCGGGGGCGGGCGGCGCGAAAGACCCGCATAGCCGCGTTGGATACCGCAGCGCAAAAACCCGGATCATGCACCGGTAGCTGTTTAAATGCATGACCTGATTGGGCAACTCGATAAGCAGGGAAGCAGGGTGGGGGCGGCCGGAGGAAGACCGGCGCCTTGGAACACGGATATCGCTAGCACGACTTGAGGAAGACACCGTTCCTGGCAAACAGGTGGTGACGGGTTCTGTTCGAATACCGATTGAGTTTTACGCAAATGTGCATGGGATTTCCCGACACGGAAAGGCGAAGGCCCTTTCTGAACGGACCACACTGGAAGCGCTCGGCGGCCGGCCGTCGGGAACACGCACATAGACACCCCTTCGGCGGAACGGTTCGAAAGACACGGGCGCCATACCTTCCCCGCCCGTAAGCAACACTCCCCTGCCGGCGAAAGCCGACCGGAACACGCTCCGGTCCGGCGGCGGCCAGCTTATCGACATCAAGCCCCGGTTTGACGCTGCCAGGTGATAAGCTGTCTTATCGCGGGGGGTGACGCATGGAATTCCCATTGGAAAACCTGAACGGTCTTTTGCTGCCTCTTGCCGCGCTGACCGTGATTTCCGGGCTCGTCGGGCTGGTGATCGGCATGCTCTGGCGGCGCAGCAAGGCCGGCGAAATGGAGGAAAAAGCCCAGAAGCGCGCACAGCGCCTGTTCAAGGAAATGGAAGTGCAGCACCGGGCGGAGCTGCTCGAGGAGAAAAGGAAATGGCACGACGCGCGGGAGGCCCAGGAGGAGGAGATCAACGGCAGGCAGTCCGCCCTGGAGAGCCTGGAGCAGGACATGATGGACCGGGAGAAAGAATGCGAGCAGCGTATCGACAACCTGAAGGACCGCGAAGACCAGACCGGCCTGAGGGAAGACGAGCTCGAGAAGCTGGAGGAACGGCTGAACACGCAGGATATCCGACTGCGGGAATCGGCCTCGGAATACCGCAACCGGCTGGAATCCCTGGCGCGGCTGACCTCCGAGGAGGCCAAGCAGCAGCTCCACGACGAACTCATCCATGACGTGAAGCAGGAAGCGGAGCACCGGGTGAGGGACATCCTCAAGACCGCGCAGACCAACGCCAACCGGGAAGCGCGGAAGATCGTGACGCTGGCGATCAGCCGGTGCGCGGTGGACCAGTCCACCCAGACGAGCGTCGCGGTGGTCCCCCTGCCCAACGACCAGATAAAAGCCCGCATCATCGGGAAGGACGGGAGGAACATCAGGACCTTCGAGGCGGCCAGCGAAGTCAAGGTGATGGTGGACGATACCCCCGAAGCCGTGGTCATCTCCTGTTTCGATCCCATCCGCCGGGAAATCGCCCGGACGGCCATGGCGGACCTCGTGTCCAACGGCAAGATCACCCAGAGCCGCATAGAGGAAATCATCACGCGGGCGCGGGAGCAGATCGACAGCCGCCTGCTGTCGGAAGGGCAGCAGACCGTCAACCAGCTCAACCTGAAATCCATGCATCCCGAGATGATGAAGCTGGTCGGCCGGCTGCGGTTCCGGTCCAGCTACGGCCAGAACGCCCTGGACCATTCGAAGGAGGTGGCCTTCCTTACCGGCATGATGGCCGCCGAGATCGGCCTGGACGAGCTGCTCGCCCGGCGCTGCGGACTCCTTCACGACGTCGGCAAGGCCCTGGACCACGAGATGGAGGGGTCCCACCCGGAAATCGGACTGGCCTTCGCGGAGAAGTACGGCGAACCCGAGGAAGTCAAGAACGCCATCATCGCCCACCATAACGACGAGAACGAGGAAATCACCTCGCCGATCACCTTTCTCGTGGCCGCGGCGGACGCCATTTCCGGGGCCCGGCCCGGCGCCCGCAGGAATGATCCCGAAGACTACGTCCGCAGAGTGGTGGAACTCGAAGAGCTCGCCCGGTCCTTCGACGGGGTGGCCGATGCCTACGCCATCAATGCCGGACGGGAGATCCGGGTCATGGTCCGGCCCGACCAGGTGGACGACGACCGGACGCAGACGCTGGCCGCCGAGATATCCCAGAAGATCCGCAACGACCTGACCTATCCCGGTCACATCAAGGTGACCGTCATCCGGGAGAAGATCGCCCACAGGATGACGAACAAGCGGGACGAACAGCACCGGGGCGAACGCCGCAGGTCGTACGGACGAAACCGGAACCGGCGTCACGCTCAGGCGCCCAGCGGGCAGGCGGCGGGATAGCTTCGCCGCCCAGCGGATCCCCGTGTCTCTTACCCAGGAAATCAAGGCCCACGCCGCGCGGCTCGGCTTCGACCTCTCCGGCGTAGCCTCGGCCGAGCCACCCCGTCACGGGGCATACTACGCCCGGTGGATCGAGCAGGGCATGGCCGGCGAGATGGACTACCTGGGCCGGCAGGTCGAGAAACGGCAGGACCCGGGACAGATCCTGCCGAACGCCCGGTCCCTCGTCGTCGTCGCGATGAACTACCTGTGTCCGGACCCGGACCCCGTTCCGGGTGACTCGGACGGCCGCGGGAACGGCGGCACGCACGACGCCAGGTCCAGCGGCGCGCCCCGCGTCACAAACGGAAGCGCGCTCGACGACCCGCACGACGCCAGGACCGGAAGCTCCCCCCGCGGAAAGATCGCCCGGTACGCCCGGGGCGACGACTATCACGACGTCATGAAGGAAAAGCTGCAGGCCCTGCTGGGGTTCATCCGGGACCGGGCCGGCCGTCCCGTGGAGGGCAGGGTGTACGTGGACACGGGACCCGTGCTGGAACGCGAGTTCGCCGTCCGCGCCGGCCTGGGGTGGTTCGGGAAACACACCAATCTCATCCACAAGCGGGTGGGTTCGTGGCTGTTGATCGGGGAGATCCTCCTCGACATCGAACTGGACCTGGACCGGCCCGCCTCCGACCACTGCGGCACGTGCACCCTTTGCATCGAAGCCTGCCCCACCGATGCCATCGTCGAGCCCTACGTGGTCGATTCGCGCCGCTGCATCTCCTACCACACCATCGAGCTGAAAGGCGCCATCCCCCCGGAGTACCGGGCGGCGATGGGCGACCGCGTCTTCGGGTGCGACGACTGCCAGGACGTCTGTCCCTGGAACCGCCGCGCGCCCGAAACCGGCCATTCGGCCTTCGTTTCCCGTCCGTGGAACGAAAAACCGGACCTGATCGAAATGCTGGGGTTGACGCCGGAGGACTTCAGGACCCGTTTCCGGGGCAGTCCCGTGAAGCGGACCAAGCGGCGGGGCCTGCTGCGGAACGCCGCGGTGGCCCTGGGCAACACGAAGGACCCGGGGGCGATCCCCGCGCTCTCCGATGCCCTGGGCGACGACGAGCCGCTGGTCCGGGGGCACGCGGCCTGGGCGCTGGGGAACGTCGGCGGCGGCCGGGCGCTCGCGGCACTGGAGGAGGCGAGGCAGACCGAAGAAGATCCCGGTGTAATCGAGGAAATCGACCGGGCGCTCGCGGCCTGCGAGACGTGATCGAGACGTGATCGAGACGAGATGATGAAACGGTTGCGCACGCCGCTATTTTGTGAAAGCCCTTGCCTCCCCGGTGGTTGTACATATATTCTAGGCGGCTCCGGTGGCGGAATCCGGGCGATGAATCGACGTCTTGCCGACTTTCGATGGCCGGTATGCCGATGTAGATACGCCGACGTGGATGTGCCGATGTAGATGTGCTGTCGTGGATTATGATCAGATATCTTCTCATAGGCTTTTTGATCCTGACCGGTTGCGCGGGTTCCCGGACCTTCGATCCAACCATCCCCGCCGCGCCCGCTCCGGGATCGGCGGATGCCGCCCGGGAAACCATCGCGTTGGCGGACCTGCCGGGTCCGGACCTTTCCCTCGACCATATCACCCTGGCCGATTCGCTGGTGACGCGGGACCCGGGACTTCTTCTCGCCGACGCCAGGCAGCGCCATGAGGCGGCCGTCGCGGCGCTGGAACGATCCGACACCACGGCCGCGCGCGCTGCGGTCGACGAGGTGCTCGGGCTCCTCATCCACTTGAGCGACGACCAGAAACACGCGGCGACGCCCGCGCAGGCGGACCTGCTCAGGCAACTCGGCCTGCTGGTGGACCGCATACACGACCGGCACCGCGCGGCCGCCGAGGTCAGGGGTTCGATTCCCAGGGTGCTCAACCGCCGCGTCAACGTGCAGATCAGACGCTATCTCGGCGAAAAGAGCCTGGACGTACTCAAGGCCGCGTATGCGCGGTCCGGACGATACACCCCCATGATCAGGGAGGAACTGGCCGCGCGGGGACTGCCCGGCGAGCTTCAATGGCTCCCGGTCGTCGAAAGCGGCTTCAAGCCCAGGGCGTTCTCGTGGGCCGCCGCGGCGGGCATGTGGCAGTTCATCTACGACACGGGCAAGCGGTACGGACTCCAGCGTTCCGGCTGGGTGGACGACCGCTTCGACCCGCACAAGGCCACCCCGGCCGCCCTCGGCTACCTGGGCGACCTGTACGCCATGTTCGACGACTGGTTTCTCGCCCTCGCGGCGTACAACTGCGGCGAGTACCGCGTACTCCGCGAGATCAACCGGACGGGGAAACGGGATTACTGGACTATGCGGCTGCCCAGGGAAACCCGGAACTACGTGCCCAAGTTCCTCGCGGTAGTGCATTTGATCGAAAACGCGGAGAAATACGGCGTGGAATGGCCGGAGACGCACCCGCCCCACCTCGTCGAAGAGGTGCATGTCGAGAAGTCGGTCACCCTGAAGCACGTCGCCGACCTGCTTGCCATGCCGCAGGACGATCTCAAGGCGCTCAATTCCGATATACGTTACGGCGTGACGCCGCCCGCCGGCTATACGCTGCGCGTGCCCCTCGGCGCGGGTTCGACCCTTCTCGGCAGTCTCGACGAGCTGCCTGAATCGAACTTCAAGCCGCCCCCCGAAGTGCGCAGGTACCGCGTGCGGCGGGGCGATACGCTGGGCCACATCGCCCGCAGGTTCCGGACGTCGGTCAGCAGGCTCCGGCGCATGAACCGGATCCGGGGCAGCCTGATCCGTATCGGCCAGGTGATCCGCGTACCCGGAAGAAGCTACAACAACCGGTTGTGGGTGGACGGGGGAGCTTCCTACGGCACGCCGACGAACGCCGCGGCACACACCGTGCGGCGGGGCGACTCGCTGGACCGGATCGCCCGGTATTACGGGACGTCCGTTACCGCGCTGAAGCGGGCCAACGGGTTGCGGGGAGACCTCATCCATCCCGGCCAGGTGCTTCGCCTGTCCGGAAACGGACAAGCAGGCGCGAGGGGAACGAACGGCGGACCGGTGACCTACGACATCCGCTCGGGAGACACGCTTTCGAGGATCGCGCAGGTCTTCAGGGTAACCGTCGCGGCCCTCATGCGGGCGAACCCCGACGTGCAGGCCAGGTACCTGAAAGTCGGCCAGCGGATCATCATTCCCGGCTGATCATCGTGCCGGAACGCGGGACCGGGACCGCGCAGGACCGTGAAAGGAGAACCCGCACATGGGATACGTCAAGGCGGCGGACCTGGACGAACTGAGTCCGGGACAGATGAAGATGGTCTCGATCGAGGGGAAGGAAATCGTCCTCTGCAACGTGGACGGGAAATACTATGCCGCCGACAATTTCTGCCCCCACATGGGCGCGCCGCTGAGCGAGGGGGAACTGGACGGCACCGATCTCTGGTGTCCCTTCCACGGCGCGTCGTTCGACGTGACCACGGGCGACGTGCTGTCGCCCCCGGCCTACGAGAACCTCACCTGCTTCCAGGTCCGGGTGACCGAAGATGCCGTTGAAATAGAAATCTAGCCGTCAGCTCCTGAAATGTTCGTATCCATCCGGACGCAGGGGCCGGGTTCCGGCGTGGTCCGTCACGGTGCATCCGCGGTCCCCGGATACGCATTCGCCGATGGGCGCCAGGGGCGTTCCCGTACGCTCCGCCAGCTCGGCCGCCAGGCGGTCCACCCCGTCCGGCGCAACGGCGCACAGCAGTTCGAATTCCTCTCCGCTTTCCAGGGCCGTCCCTACGGGGTCGAGCCCGAGATGTTCCATGGCCCGCCTCGTTTCATCCGCGATGGGCAGGGCGTTCCCGTCCAGTTTCAGTCCCACTCCGCTGCCGCGGCCCAGGTGCAGCGCGTCTGAGCTGATCCCGTCGCTCACGTCGATCATGGCGCGCACCCATCCGCTGCGGGCCAGTATGGCGCCTTCGCGGACTCGCGGAGCAGGCGTGCGGTGGCGGCGCAGCACGCCTTCGAACCGGTCCGCCGTCCTCCGCACTTCCGGATGCTCCCGCGCCGACCGAAGCAGGCGAAGGCCGGCCTCGCTCGCGCCCAGGTGTCCGGTCACGCACAGGATATCTCCCGGCCGGGCGCCGCCGCGCGACGTGATGTCTTTCTCCGCCGCTTCTCCCCTCACCGTAATGGAGATGACGGTCGGTCCGTCCGTCGCGCTCAGGTCGCCCCCGACGATGGACGCGGCATGGCCGGTGTGTCGGGCCAGGTCGCGAAACCCCCCGTACAGCGCCTCCACTTCTTCCGCGGTGCGATGGGCCGGAAGGCAGAGGGTCGTCAGCGCGTGCCGGGGCACGCCGCCCATGGCCGCGATATCGCTGTAGTTGGCGGCCATGCACTTCCATCCGATCTGCCGCCAGGACGAGAAGGCCACGTCGAAATCCACGCCTTCCACGAAGGTGTCGGTCGTCAGCAGGGTCGTCATGCCGGCCGCTGGCTCAACGGCCGCCGCGTCATCGCCGATCCCCAGAAGGACGCTCGGGTCCGGCCCGGGCAGCGCGCGCCTGATACGCCGGATCAACTCGAATTCGCTGGGAAGACCTGCGCCTTCTTTCCGGTTCTCCACGGTTTATCGGTTCCTTCTCGCGCGGCCGGCGCGGTCGGCGCGACTGGCGTGTCCGGCGCGGCCGGTGCGACTGGCGTGGCCGGCGCGGCTGGTGCGATCATGCAGCCGGCGCGACTGGCGCGATCATGCGGCCGGTGCCGCCGGCGCGGCCTGCAAACGCGACTCGCACGGCCGGCGCAGCCGGCGCGGTCACGCGTTGGCGTCCCGCTCCCTCGAACGGGCGAACGTCTCTATGCCGGCCGCAACGCCGCCCCCGAAGAGCAAACCCTCCAGGGCGCCCAGGGCGACCTGGGTGGTGCGGCCGAATTCGCCCTCGCCGAAGATCGTCGCGATGGTTTCGAGCCGTATCTGCGACGTGTCGAAGGACTGCCGCAGGGTCTCCAGGCTGGCCGTGAACATGCTGCCGCCGATCCCGGTCAGGACGATACTGGCCACCAGGCCTCCCAGCGCGCCGAAGACGATGTTGAGCAGGCTGCGCCACTGCCCGGCCTGCCCGGAATGACTCGTCTGCCCCGGCCGCCCGCGCCGCCCGGCCAGGTAATACGTGGCGACCGGTCCGAGGGCCACGCCCGCGCCGATGAAAGCGCCTTCGAGACCGCCGGGCAGGCCCGCGGGATACCGGCCGAACAGGGTTTCCAGGGTGTCGGAACTATACAGCTTGAACGCGGCGCCTACCAGGCCGCCGCCCAGCGCGCCGCCCAGCACGCCGAGCCAACGGCCGTACTTCCCGGACATGCGCCGCAGCGCAACCATGCCGAAGGACACGCCCGCGCCGCCGAACGCGCCGGCGAACAGGCCGAGGCCCGCCAGGACGAATATGGGCGAGAGCGCGTCGGCCAGCAGGCCGGAACCGGCCGCGGCCAGGGCGCTTCCCAGGAGAAGCCCGCCCAGCAGGCCGGACACGGCGCCGCCGAACGTGCCGCCGACCCCCTGCTGTATGATGTCGATCCCGCCCTGCTGCAGGCGCATCAGTATGAAACCGACCATCACCATCACCCGGTACAGCCGGGAGAGTTTGACCGACCGGTTCTGTTCCCGCAGAAACGCCAGGCTGACCGCGCGCTGCAGGCGGCTCACCGACTCGTTGCCCGTGGGACGGGTCAGGATCGATTCCACCGCCGAGCCGAACCAGTCCGCCAGCTCGATACTGGCCGCCCTGCGCACCTGCAGCTCGGGATCGCGCAACGCGAGGTGTCTGAGCCGGTTGTTCAGCGCCGCGCAGCGCACGGGCCGGGAAGACTCCACCGCGCGCCGGCGGACTTCCCACCGGTCGTTGTACATGGCTTCCAGGATCACGTTCAGCCCGTCCGGCACCTTTTCGACCAGCCAGGCCGGCACGGGCCGGTCCCGGTTGAGCAGGCTGATGCAAAGCAGGTACGCCTCATGGCCGGAGACGCCGATTTCGTCCAGGTAGGGAGCGAGCAGGTCCAGGCTTTCGCGGTCCATGATGAGCTGGTAGGTCCGGTAATTCTCCACCGACCGTTCGAGCAGGCTGCGCGCCTGCTTCGCTTCGTAGACGCTGTTGGTCAGCCAGCGCGACACCTCCGGGATCATGCATTCGTGGGCGAGTTCGAGCCACCCTTCCCCCTCCTGGTTCCGCCGCCGGACGATACGGGCGTCGATCAGTTCGCCGAGCAGGCTCTCCAGGGCATCGTCGTCGTGCCGGTCGCCGGTCCGGATGCGCGACGCCAGCTCGGCCTCCCGCACGACGATGAGCCGCTCGTCCGCGGAAATGAGCGCCAGGAGCACCTGCTGCACGATGGACAGGTCGGCCGCCGAGAACCGGCGCAGCACCCTCGAGAGGTAGTCGGCCAGGATCTGCGAGGCGCCGCCCAGGCGGTCATAGGCCGATTCCGTGATCAGGTTTTTCGTATCGCGCTGATCGTACAGCGTGTCGCACACGATCTGCAGGTGGGGCGGGTCGACGGCGTCCTGGTCGGAGAGATCCTCCAGCAGGCGGTCGGCGAGGTCGTCCTCGAACCGGCATCCCACCCGCCAGGCCGGACCCGTGATGGCCCGCGCGGCTTGTTCGGGCGATAGCCGGCCGAGTCGGTACTCATGGTGGAAGATCTCCGGGACCGCCGGCTTGAGCTGGCTCATCTCCGCGAGCATGTCCTCCCGCGTCACGAAAACGAACTGCAGCGGCAGCGCGTCGTCCTCCATGATCGCGCCGAGCTCATCGATGAACGCCTGCCGGTCCCCGGCGTCGAGCAGGAGGAAGAACTCCTCGAACTGGTCCAGCACGACGACGATCCGGGACGATGGACCGGGCCAGCGCCTGTGAATCAGTTCCCGCAGCGAAAGGCCGTCCGGATCGACGCCGCCCTCTCCGGCTTCCGCACCGACGCCGCCCTCCTCGCCACCCGGGACGAGCCGCCGGACCATGCGCCGCATGTGCTGCAGCGGATCGGTAAAGCTCCGGACGATGCACGCGCGGTGTCCCTGGTCCTGCAACCGGGGGATGACGCCGGCCCTCAGAATCGAACTCTTGCCCACGCCGGACCGGCCGTAGAGGAGAAAGGAGCGCCGGGCGAGGATGCGGGAGCAGATGTTCTCAATCTCCTCCTCGCGGCCGAAGAACAGGCCCTGGTCGTTCTCGGTGTAGTAGTCGAGGAACTTGTACGGACGGGTCGGCTTGCCCTGGCCGGCCGGCCGGGACGGCTCGTCCGTAATCTCCACCGCGTCGCCGATGAAGACGTACCCGTGCTTGGGCACCGTTTTGACGTACCGGGGGTTCGCCGCGTCGTCGTCCAGCTGCTTGCGGATCGACTTGATACACTGGGTCAGCGCCGTATCGCTGACGATCACGTCCTCCCAGACTTCGTCGAAGATGCGGTTCTTCTCCACCAGCCGCCCCGCGTTGGACACGAGCAGGACCAGCACGTCGAAATACCTGGAACTCAAGGGCAGCACGGCGTCGTTCCGGCGGACCTGGCGGTTCCGGACGTCCAGCACGAAGTCGTCGAAACGGAAGCCTCTGGCGGCGGTCTGTTGCGTCATTCGGGGCTCAGCGGACGGATTTAGAAGAAAAAAAAGGAGGATTCACGCATTGCTCACAGAATACTCACGGGGACCTCATGCAATTCATATATGGTATGAATATAATCCCCTTATGAGCATATGTCTAATCTTCCACCCGGTTGCGAATCCGATTGTGAGACCGCACCGTTCTTGTTTAATTTAACCCGAGAAAAGGGGGTAGGCGACATGTTATCCCATTTCTGCACCATTCCCGAGGCCGTGGAAGAAGTCAGGGCGGGCCGGGTACTGATCGTCATCGACGACGAGAACCGCGAGAACGAAGGCGACTTCATGGTAGCCGCCGAAAGGGTCACGCCCGAGATCATCAACTTCATGTCCAGGTTCGGACGGGGCCTGATCTGCCTGCCCACCACGAAGCAGCGCCTCAAAGAGCTGGACATCCCGATCATGGTCAACGGCAAGACGTCGATCGCGGATACGCCCTTCACGGTGTCCGTGGATGCCATAAACGGCGTGACGTCCGGCATTTCCGCCCACGACCGGGCGATCAGCGCCCAGTTGTTCGTGCACCCGGAAACGGCGCCGGAAGACTTCGAGCGGCCGGGGCATCTCTTCCCGCTGCAGGCGCGGGACGGCGGCGTGCTGGAAAGGGACGGCCACACCGAGGCGACGGTCGACCTGATGAGGCTGGCCGGCCTGTACCCGGCGGGCGTCCTGTGCGAAGTGCTGGACGAGGACGGGTCCATGGCCCGGCTTCCCCGGCTGGTCGAGATCGCCGACGAGCACCACCTGAAGATCGCGACGATCAAAGACCTCATCGAATACCGTCTCGAAGAAGAACTCGTACTGGAATTCGCCTGCAGCGGCGGCTAATGGCGGCAACTGAAGGCGACGGCCGTTTCGCCAGCGGCCGTCCCGCCGACGGCAGCCGGCGGGCAAACGCGACGACCGGCAGCACAATCCCCGGTCTTTCCCAGCGAGATCAGACAGAGAGGTCCGGGCGGACCGGGAAACGGTCTTTCCGCGTCTTGATTCATGTCCCAGTTACCCGACTACCTGCCGGAAGCCGTGCTGCGGTTCAACGATCTCGCCCTCGACGCGCTGCCCGGTTCAGGGGATACCTCCCTGGCGTCCGCCCACCGGTACTGCAGGCGCCTGGCGCGCCGTCACTACGAGAACTTCGTAGTCGTGTCCCCGTTTCTCCCCGCGGCGCTGCGGCGGCACTTCTACCCGGTCTACGCCTACTGCCGGTGGTCCGACGACCTTGCCGACGAAACCGGGGACCCCGGCCTGTCCCTCGAACTGCTCGACTGGTGGGACGGCGAGTTGCAGGCCTGTTACGAGAACCGCCTACGCCATCCGGTATTCATCGCCCTCCGCGAGACGATCGACCGATTCGATATACCGATTGACCCGTTTCGGGACCTGCTGACCGCGTTCCGACAGGACCAGGTCGTGACGCGTTACAGGACCTACGGGGACGTGCTCGAATACTGCCGGTACTCCGCGAATCCGGTGGGCCGCCTCGTACTCTACCTGTGCGGCTACCGGGACGGGGAACGCCAGAAACTGTCCGACGCCACGTGTACCGCGCTCCAGCTGGCCAACTTCTGGCAGGACGTCCGGAGGGACCTGGAAAAGGGCAGGATATACTTGCCCCTGGAGGATCTGGACCGGTACCATTACACCGAGGCGGACCTCGAGGCCGGGGTCGCCGACGAGCGTTTCAGAAGGCTGATGGCGTTCCAGGTGGACCGGACGCGGGCGCTGTTCGACGAGGGACTCGGGTTGTGCGGGATGGTGGACGGGCGGGCCGGGCTGGACATCGAACTGTTCAACCGGTGCGGTTCCGCCCTCCTCGACGAGATCGAAAAACGGCGATACGACGTGCTCTCAAAGCGGCCCACCCTGTCGTCCGCCCGGAAGGCCGGCCTGTTCCTGAAATACGCGCTGAAAAGACTCACGCGCCGGCCCGGGTGAACCGCGTGCGCCGAATCGTATGCGCCGGCCCGGGTGAACCAGGCGGGCCAGGCGGTCCGGAAGCGTCTCCGAGCAGCCTGTGAGCAACGTGCGCAGCCGACCTGCGCACGCCGAACGCAACGATGGATCAAGAAGGTCATGAACCCTGTGAAACAACAGTCCGCCGACCCGGAATCGCTCAAGCGTTCCTATGACTACTGCCGCGAAATCGCGAAATCCAGGGCGAGGAACTTCTACTATTCCTTCATCGTCCTCCCGGCGGAACGACGGCGGGCCATGTGCGCGGTCTACGCCTTCATGCGTTACTGCGACGATATCGTCGACGGAGAGGCCGGGGACGACGCAGACGCCGGGCTGGCAGGGGACGCCAATTTGAAGACCGGGGACGCCAGGCAGGCCGGGGACGGCGGGAACACCGGTGACGCGGACAAGGCAAGCCAACTGGAGGCCTGGCGCGAGACCCTGGACGGCGCATACGACGGAACGGCGGACGGCACGTACGACGGAACGGCGGCCGACGCGTACGACGGAACGGCGGCCGACGCGTACCGCGGAACCCCGGACGGCGGCGGCCTGTTGCCGGCATTCCGGGATACGGTGAGGAGATTCGAGATCCCGAGGGAGTACTTCGACGCCATTGTCGACGGCGCGCAAATGGACCTTACCGTGACGCGTTACGCCACGTTCGAAGACCTGTACCGGTACTGCTACCGCGTGGCTTCCGCCGTCGGACTGGTGTGCATCCACATCTTCGGATTCCATGGCGCGGAAGCCAGGCGCTACGCCGAATCCTGCGGCATCGCCTTTCAGCTGACCAATATACTTCGCGACGTCCGGGAAGACGCGGCGATGGGCCGTATCTACCTGCCGCAGGAGGACCTCGACGCCTTCGGGTATCCGGAGGAGCACGTACGGAACGGACTGTTCAACGACACGTTCCGGCGCCTGATGGGCTTCCAGGTGGAGCGCGCCAGGCGGTATTACGACGAAGCGCTGCCGCTCCTTGCGCTCGTTCAACCCTCGAGCCGCGCCTGCCTGGCGGCCATGATCGGCATCTACCGGGCGTGTCTCGAAGAGATCCCCCGTAGACAGTACGACGTGTACAGCCAACGCATCGGCCTGTCTCCGTGGAAGAAACTCTCCATCACGGCCCGGGCGATGATCAGAAAGCGCGTATGAGCAAAGTAATCGTAATCGGTGGCGGACTGGCCGGACTGGCCGGCGCGGTCGCGCTGGCCGACGCCGGCTTCCCGGTCGAGCTGTACGAAAGACGCCCGATCCTCGGGGGCCGCGCCACCTCCTTCATACACCCGTCGAGCGGCGAAAGGGTGGACAACTGCCAGCACGTGCTCCTGGGCTGCTGCGTCAACCTCATCGACTTCTACAATCGCCTCGGCGTCGCGGAACATATCGACTTCCACGAGACCATTCCGTTCATCGACGAGTCCAGCCGGGTTTCGGTCATCGGGCCGTCGCGCCTCCCGCCGCCCCTTCACCTGCTTCCATCCTTCATGCGGCTGAAGACGATGGGAATCCGGGACAAGCTCTCGATCGTCCGCACCGTGGCCGGCATGATTCGCCACGCCATCAGACCGGGGAGTAACGGATTTACGGAGCCGTCCGCCGTCTCCATGGCCGCCTGGCTCCATGCCCACGGCGCGACGAAACGGGCCGTCGAGGCGTTCTGGAAACCCATCATGATCAGCGCGCTGAACGACGAGCTGGAAGACATCGACGCCGAATACGGTATCGGGACGGCCGTCCGGGCCTTTCTGATCAATCGACGGGGCTACGAAGTGGGCCTGCCCGCCGTTCCGCTGGGCGACCTGTACGCGCCGTGCATAGACTACATCGAGCGGCGGGGCGGCCGCGTCGTGTTCAACCGGGGCGCCGCCGGCATTTCGATCCACGGCGACAGGGTGGCTTCCATCTCGCTGCAGGACGGTTCGACCGTCGAGGCCGGGGCGTACCTTTCCTCCCTGCCTTTCGACGTCCTGTGCAGGCTGTTGCCCGAAAGCCATGCCTCGAATCCCTACTTCTCGATGCTGGCCGGGCTGTCCGTATCGCCCATCACGGCCGTGCACGTCTGGTTCGACCGGCCCGTGACGGAACTGGAATACGCCGCGGTGATCGGACGGAGGATACAGTGGATATTCAACCAGTCCAGCCGGCACGCCGGGGGTGTCTCCAGCCGGCACGCCGGGGGTGTCTCCAGCCGCCACGCCGGGGGTGTCTCCAGCCGGCACGCCGGGACCGCCGCCGCGGATGACGCCGGCGCCTATCTCGGTCTCGTGGTCAGCGCTTCCGACAAATGGATGAAAACGCCCCGGCAGGAGATCATCGACGAGGCCATGGAAGACCTCAGGGCCCTGCTCCCCGCCGTGCGCGAGGCCGAACTGCTCAAGGCCATCGTCGTCAAGGAAGGCCGGGCGACCTTCGCGCCCAGGCCCGGCTGCGACGCGCTGCGCCCCGGGCCGTCCAGTCCCCTTTCCAATCTCTTCGTCGCGGGCGACTGGGTGCAGACGGGCTGGCCGGCGACCATGGAAAGCGCGGTGCGCAGCGGTTACCAGGGCGCCGAGGCCCTCCTGCGGACCCTCGGCGAGCGCACACCCATCCTGAAGTCCGAATTACCCCTCGAAGGGCCGATGAAATGGTTGGCGGGAAAACGGGGATACTGATTGGATCGGGCTCATGTTTCGTGGTTTCGCGGTATGGCTTCCATAGTACGGTCTCGTCCTGGGTCGCACAGAAGGACAGTACCGTAACATGTTACAGACTCCCGGCCATGAAAAATCAACCTGGTCGAAATGAATTATTCTGAACTGTTAGTATCACTTTCTCACCATCGTCATAAACCTTGACGTAGGCCGGGATGTCTGGACATTCCACGGGTAACTTCTGTTCCCAACTCCTCTTCAGTTCCTCGGCGTATGCTCTTTGCCTTGATAGATCGGATGACGCAAATCGATACATTTCCTGACGATTGTGCCACGATTGCTCACCATCAGCCGATTCGCCCAGACTGAGTCTATTGTCAATTGACCGTCGGCGATCCCTCGTAAATCCCTCGCTAATGAGCACAAGTCCTCTGTAGGTAAAAAACCTCAGCTTCAAAAGCTCATCGAAGGACTGACGGTTACCTTTAAACACATCAAATGTCCTATGAGTGTAATGTCTGCGATGAGCGAAACTTGTTTTCTTCAATCTTGGGAGGTTCGGTAATGGCGACAGGTCTCCATCTTCTATGTTAGTATCGCCAACAAAACGCAGGTAGTCCAACATCTTGCAATCGGCCAGCGGCCGCAATGACCTGATTCTTCCGCAATTCTCCATATCGAGCGTCTTCAGGTGCTTCAACGAACGAAAACTGGATATGTCGTTGACTTTCTTGCAGCAATGTAACTCTACGTTTTGAAGCTTCCCGCACCGTTCGATGCCGTCAACAGACCGCAGTTGACTGCAATAGACCAGTTCCAGTCTATTCAGTGATTCGAGATGTTCGATCCCGGATAAAGACGTGAGTTTCCTTGAACTCAGGAACAGTCTTTCCAGTCGAGTCATATGCCTAACTGACTGCAAATCTTCATAAGGAAACCTGTCGATATTAAGGTACGATAAACCCTTGCAATCAAACACACTCTTTGCTTTAGGCCTCCAAGTCAATAACAGGTACTGCAGTTTCTCGAACGCAGAGAAATCCGGTCCTTTTGTGAACAGACATGAGAAACTCAGTAACTGCAGTTCGCTGAGTGTAAGCAATGGCCTCAAGTCCTTTACATCCCAGTGATAGATTTCTATGCCTCTCAGGTATGGCATGCTTTCGAGAAAGGATAAATCGGTTTCTCTCCAGCCGGCTGAATGGCTGAGACGTAACATGTCGATCCCGTTCTCTTCCATCATCACCTTGAAGCGGGCATCCCAGGTGGACGTTCTCGGAACCAGGACACGACCTAGGCCGTTTTCGTCTTCAGTAACGAAGTACTGTTCACTGTTGTTCATTTATTACGCAGAATTTGGGTTATACAGACAGGAGTACAATTTTCGAACTAACCCGCCCGTAAGTTATCTTCCGGTAAAAACGTGATGGCGAAATAGGTGACGCTTAATAACTCGCCGTCACGGACTTCCGTACAAGCATGGGATCTGGACAGGTTGCTTTTCTAAAAAAGCAGGAAACAACCCGTCCAGTAACTCGGCATACGCCTATCCTAGTCAGGGAAATGGCGACTATCGAACGTGACAGACCAGCTGCCTTCCGCCCAACTCTTGGGGGATAGCCTGACCGTAGTATCATCGATCCATTGCAATGCCCCGAAGTACTTGTCGAACGCAAACTCGTCCGGCATGTCCGTAACGACAAGGACCCTTTCCAAAATCTCTTTAGAACGGTTTCTGAGTTGGATGTAAATCCGGATTTCTTCTATTTCGTGCTCGGCGAAGACCTCGGCGACCAAGCGCCTGCCGTTTCTCCACCAGGCACGTTTACGCCATGCCCAGTTATTCACGAAATTCAGGTTCAAGACCGCGTCTTTCGCATCCTCGTATGGCTTTATGTCCCAGCCATAGGATTCTGTCACGGTTTCGATTCCCTGGAACAACCAATTCAAAGTCTGTCTTCTTTTCTCGTCTGCTTTGAGACTAAAAAACCCCCTGCAATCGCCTGCGATCTGTACCTCTATCACACCCAATACGTCGAAGGGTTGGGGTCTATGCACATGCTCCACGACATAGATGTTCACCTTCCAGAGATTCCCACTTTCACGAGGGGGTTTTAAATGACGTTCAAACAGGGCAAGTACCGATCGTGTCTCATTGCGAAATCGAAGCCCGATCTGCTTCGTCTCTTCGTCAACAGTAACAACATTGTAAAGTCCGAATTGCCTTATCATAGCACCTCTCAAGGGCGGTCTAGGGTTGCGGCCGTTGCTGCCCTGTTAAGTCATACCCTTCGCTGCGCAACAGATCTGAAGCCGGGTCAGACTCCAGCATATAACGGACGGCCGTGGTGGCCAGTCATTGGTCTCTTCAACAACCCTACCTCGTAGACAGGTATTTGGTTTGATACAAGGTTACGCCAGGATCGCCAACATCATCGGAGTACCAGTTAAATACAGTCGTAAACGACTTCTGAGGAAAAAGGAGCTGCGCTCTTTGCTTCCAGGTTTCGCAAAGAGTTTGACCCAGCAATTCCCATATCTCGTCCGAATATACGTGCTCACCTGTACCTACTGCGTACTGCAGGTAGCAAGCGTTAACGATGCGTTCTACACTGCCAGGACCGTAAACAGCCAGAAGTTCGTCATAATTCTCCTTCGAGTATTGCTCTGATAGAAAAACAAAACCGTCTACTTCTATCAGGTCTGGCCAGAACAGTTTTGAATAGATCAAAGCCAACTCCGGTCCTTTGTCATCGAAGTAAAGGTAGTCCGTTGTATCGACAAGGTCGTCTTTCGAATCTTGGAACAACTTCAAGATCCTTGGATCGAAACTTACCATAACCAATACCCCTGAGGCGTTTCGTCTGGCCGTGCTGGTCTTGATCTTTTGGGTCTACCAACAGGACGACCAAATCTAGGTTCAAGGATCAACGGCGGGTCCACACCTTGATGGAGACCCGCCTGTACCTTAAGGGCCAATAGCCGTACGCGACGGTTACATCGCCGTCGTAGGTCATGCGGCTTCGCCAGGAGACGTTGTAGAAATATCCAATCCGATTACTTGTCGTTGCTTGATAAGTGTGGATAAACGAGCCTGGACACTTCATATACCTTTACCAGGTAGTAAACATTGGCGATAAACAGATTGTCTACTGGATCTATATCTGCTTCGATCTCGAATCTGCCATTGGATCCTGTTAAAACCACCTCTTTGGCGTTGATCACGTGCGGCTCATCCCGATAGTACACCACCGTGCCGATAGCAACAAAACAATAAGATAGAGGATCTCGAGTTCCGTCGTCTACTACGTAACCAGCAATCTTGATAGAATGCCTGTCTCTATTTACAATGACCTGAACTACGCCCATCTGGAGTTCAGACACACCTAATCGTGCGCCCCGTTGTATATATCCGGAGCCGAGGTAACCATAACTCTCATCCGACGCGGCTATTTGTTCGAACTCCTCTCGCGAGAACGATATTGTATTGTCTGGCCGTTTGGGAGGATGACATGAGAACGCTGACACCGTTAGAGCAACCACTAATGAGGCGCTGGTACAGATTGAGTGTAACATGACACCTATCCTTTAAGTTACGGCTCCAGCTCGAAATTCACGCCTCGATCCAAAAAAAGGCGCAACAACTGATTCCTTGTAGTGCAATCTAGAAATCAAAGCGATATAAGGTTACTCGGCATTGTGGATCTGGTTATCTTCTCGCTTGACGTATAACCATGTTAAATGCGTACCCTCTCCTGATTCCCAAAAATATCTCCGGGCCCAGATCCGACTGTAGGGATTTTCCATGACTGTGTTATGAAACATTTTAAGACCTTTGTCTGTAAGTACAAGTCCATCGGTTTCGGACATCAACCGCTCATACGCCTTTTTCAGGAATGAAATGTACATGTGGAAAATGACACTTCCGTCCTCCAAAACGGTGTAACATCATGACTCGAAATCAAAAACCGCCGATGCCCAAAAGACGCAATAAGCATAGTGAATTAACAAAAACTGCACCCAATCCTGATGTTACAATAAGACTCTTCAACCAATCGGGTTCTTTCTCCCAGTTTTTTATTTGTTTCCAATAGCTTATCATGATCAGATTGACAATTACGGTTGCCGAGTAATAGGGATCTAAACCAAACATTTCTGTCACAAAACGAAAGTAATCTGCAATAGCTTCTCTGCCGTATTTCGGCCACTGCAGGAATCTCCATAATGAATCAAGTATGTCCCCAAATTCCAACACCATACAAACGAAATGCATTACAGTCTCCCGGACCATTCCATAACCCTCCAGCATCAGCGCCACGCGATGCGAGCATCTTGCCGTGCGGGCCAGTAGTAGCAGGCGGCACTGGCGCGCCATCTGGGAGAAGCGCAGTCTTCCGAGGGCGTTTTACTTGTACAGGGTAGCTGTGTCAGCATCGGGGTGATGCCTGCTGGTCATGCGTCCCAGAGTGTCGCAGGCGCAGATGGTCCTGCCGCCTCCAGGCATGGTGGTTGTGCTCGGTCCGTGTGATGAAATCGTTCGCGCCGGTCCCGGAGCGTGCAGCAAAGATGCATCGACTACACCGAAGCCGACTTGACTATCTTCTTTACTATCCATCAATGACGCCTAATAACTTCAGTAAACTCCAGAGATTCATATAACCGGCAAAAACCGCCGCTATTATCGCGGAGTGTTTAATGAAAGGAATTTGATTGTCCCAATTTTTAAAACTACCCCAATAGCTTAGAATTAACAAATTTGCCAAAACTGTAATTGTGTAAACCGGATCTAGTCCGTACACGTACATCAGATCAAGAAACGATGCGGCTGAATCTTCTTGCAATTGACCGGGGTAGGACAGGATGTTCCAAATTGATTCAAACACATCACTTATGGACATAATGGTACATTCGATACTTGTCACCCTGCCCTCTCCCTGTTCGTATTACCGATCGGCAAAAGAAAAACCGGTAGCTTTCTCATGATCCAGTAGCCTCTCATTGTTTCGAGGCAAACGCCAGCAATCGGTTTCTGAACTACTTGCCATCAAACGAGTGTGAGGAAAGAGGACACATGTTTGAACTTTCGCCTATCTGGATGTCTCATTTTATGGAGCCTGCACATCGGGGGAGTCGTGATAACTGAAGTCAATTATACCCACAATCCGTAGCAGGCTCAACAAGCTGAAAAAAGCACTACCACACACTATAGTGGCTTGATAGTGATAACACCACTTTCTCAGAATACGTCATCATGTACGAGGACCGTGTGCCCATAACATGATAAAGTCAGTTACACAAAATCCGTGACAGACCCGACAGACCCCAAACTTAAAGCCGCACTAACCTAAGATGGTTTATCAAAATGTCTCGATCATGCCCTTGCTTCTCTTCAGTTAACTCATCACCTGCCCACGAAGGAGTCATCAAATGATCATGATTCGGTACTTTGCCCTGCCTTAATAGTTTCAGCCTATACTCCAAAAGCTCAAGGCCTTCTTCATCAAAGCAGACAACGACTTCATCTATCTCCCAATCTGCAGTATTGCATTCCTTGCTAGGTGTTACTTCGACGGTTAGCATATTGTCCTCATTCTCCTGTAAAGTACTTTTTCTTTTCTAAAGGTCCTCTGTAACGTTTGTACCGATTGACATCGACATGAGTTGGTTCACCAGATCTGTTGTTTACATCTATGTGAAATGAGCGACCCGTTTAGCGTCGTGGTTCGGCTGGCAACCTTTAGTCCTTTAGTTACTACTTTCCACAGTATCCTCCCATCCGGATCCACATATTTCAGCGGATTATTGGCGGTATAGGCATACGGGCTGATCCCCGGGTACTCATTCTGCATGGAATCCGGCCGCAGGAACCTGCCCGTGTCGTTAGCGTACGACCTTTCCAGCATATAGTCAAGACGGGACTCGGCGTCTCTCTCGTGGCCGGTATACCGGAACCTGGTGGCGTCGGTGCCGCGCTCCTGGTGCCATCGCGCTCCTGTTCGGCCCTCCAAGCACCGCCGTCCAGGTCCGACGCTCGGCCGCTCGCCTGGTCGAGACCGCATTCCTGATCGCTCGCTCGCGGAGTGGATATATCATTTCAGATTTTTATGTTGATTCTTATATTGATCAATATTGACCATATATATTTTCACGTTTTTTCATAATACCGCCATATACCGCCCGCCGCGCTATACGGCCGGAGACGCTGAACGGCCGCTCATCACGCTCTCTCGTCACGACCGCAGACACTGGCCGCCCACGCCGACCGCGACATACAGCCGCAGACACCGGCCGACCACTCGTCACGGCGCCAGGCACTGGCCGCCCCGCGACGCGGACCCCTCGCCACGACACCTTGACCCCCTGCCGTTCTACTGTTATATTTCGAAGTAATTCGTTCCGGTACGTTTCCACTCCGCTTCAAGACCGTAGGATTTGCCCGAAAGAAGGATATCTATGCCCGCCAACCTGCTTGCGTGCCGAACGGCAAGTTACGGAAAGTTCAGCGATGCCGCCTGGACCCATCTGCCCACGACGGGCGTGCGCCACGTCGAGATCAACGCCCCCGCGCCGGACGAGGTGGACCAGGTCAGGGCCCGGCTCGCGCGTCACGGGCTGTCGGCCAGCAGCCTGCAGTGCCCGGTGGAGATCGAACACGAAGACGCGGACGCGCGGCTGACCCCCCACCTGGAGGCCGCGGCGGCCCTGGGCGCCGGCCTGCTCTTCGTGAGCGTCCAGGCCGGTGAGCTCGACAAGAAGGTGGCTTACGAACGGCTGCACCGCTGCGGCGTCAAGGCCGCCGGATACGGGATCACCATCGGAATGGAGACCCATCCCGACCTGATCACCAACGCGGCCGTCGCCCTGGAGACCATGCGCGGCGTCGACCACCCCAACGTCCGCGTGAACTACGACACGGCCAACGTCCACTACTACAACCGGGACGTGGACCACGTCGACGAGATGGAAAAGGTCATCGACTACATCGGCAGCATGCATCTCAAGGATACCGACGGCGGATACAGGACCTGGTGCTTCCCGACCTTCGGCGAGGGAATCGTCGATTTCAGGAAGGTCTTCGACCGGTTGAACGCCCACGGGTTCTACGGGCCGTTCACCATGGAGATCGAAGGCGTGGAAGGCGAATCGCTCGACGAAGAAGCGACCTGCCGGCGCGTGGCGGACTCGGTGGCGCACCTGCGCAGCGTCGGGTGCGACGTGTAGGGGACGGGGCGTCCATGGCTGAATCACAGCTCCGGATGGTGCGGCCCGGCCTGGACGATCTTCCCGGGATGGAAGTGCCGGAAGGATACGGACTGAGGACCTACCGGCCCGGCGACGAAGCGGCCTGGTGCGAGATCATGAACACGGGCATCGGGACGGGCTGGACGGCGGAGAAGTGCCGCGGGGAGTTGACGGAACGGGATCCGTTCATGCCGGACGGCTGTTTCTTCGCGACGCGCGCGGGGGAAGCCGTGGCCACGGCCTGCGCATACGACGTGCGGCCCGAGGGCGTCAACGCGGCGCAGGTGCACATGGTCTGCGCGAAACCCGCCCACCGGGGGCGGGGCCTGGGCCGTCTCGTGACCCTGGCCGTGCTTCATTTCATGCGGGAGCAGGGCTACGCGGCCGCCTTTCTGGGCACGGACGATTTCCGCGTGCCGGCCGTCAGGACCTATCTCGGGCTGGGATTCATACCGGACTATATCGAGGAAAGCCACCGGGCGCGCTGGTCCGCCGTTCTGGCGAAAATCGGCGGACAGCCGGTCTGACCGCGGCGGCCTGACCGCGGCGGCCTGAAATCACCATTTTATATGAGGACGATCCACATGCACCGCTTAGTACGCCGTATATTCTGCCGCGCAACCCGTCCCGCGATCGAGGCGGCCCGTCCCGCGATCGAGGCAGCCCGTCCCGCATTCGAGGCGGCCCGTCCCGCGATCGAGGCGGCCCGTCCCGCGATCAAGGCGGCCTTCACCGTCCTGGCTGTCCTGGCCGTCCTGGCCTTCCTGTCGCGGACGAGCCCGGCCAGCGCCCAGGAGAGCGCGCCAGCCGTGGACGTGCCCCCCGTCTTCATCACCGGGATCGGCATCCTCGGCGGATTCCCGGCGGGCGAGTTCGGCGAGAACGTCACGAACCCGGGGGTCGGCATATCCGGATTCATGGGCTACATGATCCCCCGGACGCCGGCCGTGATCGGCCTGGACCTGGGCTACCTGATCTACGGCCACGAGCGGCGCAAGGAGCAATTCAGCTTGACGATACCCGACGTCCTCGTCGACGTGGTCACCGAGAACAACATCTTCAAGATGAACGCCTTTCTCCGCCTGCAGACCGATACCGATCCCCTGCGTTTCTACGTTGAAGGCGTCGTCGGCTTCAACTACCTGTTCACCAGCACGACGATCGAGGAAAGCGACCGGATCAGCGGCCACGACGTCGCCAGTTCCAGGAACCTCGAAGATTTCGCCTTTACCAAGGGCGTGGGCGGCGGGGTGCTGATCGAACTGTGGCGCAGCGATGAGCGGACGCCGCAGAACCGCTCCCTGCGGACCGTGTCCCTTGATTTCCGGATGCGCTACCATGACGGTTCCGAGGCCGATTACCTGAGGCGGGGCGATATCGTCCGCAAGTCGGGTTCGGCCGAGCTCAACATAACCAAGTCGACCACCGACCTCATCACGGCCCATCTCGGCGTGGCGATAGACTTCTAGCGAGTGGGTCCCCAGCGCGCCGGCGGTCACCCGCGCGCCGGCCATTACCTCACATCCGGAGGTTTCAGGATGATCCAGGACGATTTCAAAATCGAGAGCATTCCAGAGGCGGAGTGGCAGGTATCCCGCCGATCGTTCATGAAACGGCTGGCCGGCGGGATCGCCGCGGGCGGCGCCCTGGTCTACGGCTCCTCCGCCGCGTCCTCAGCATTCGCGTCCCCGGCCTCGGCCTCGCCGGGCACCGCATCCTTCGACGCCGCGTCCTCCGCCGCCGCGTCCCCGGTCGAGGACCTGGAGACGGCGGTATCGGGCGAAGACCCCGGCGGCGAACGGTACTGGCACGCGGTCCGGAGCCAGTTCCTCCTCCGGGACAACCTGGCGCTGATGAACGCCGCCAATCTCTGCCCGTCGCCCTATCCGGTGATGGAATCGGTCTTCAAGTACACCCGGGACCTGGATTACGACGCGTCCTTCCACAACCGGACCAAGTACCGGCAGATCCGGGAGGAGACCCGCGAGAAGATGGCCCGGCTCCTGGGCGCCCATTCCGACGAGATCGCGCTGGTGCGGAACACGAGCGAGGCCAACAACTGCATCAGCACCGGCTATCACCTCGGGGCGGGCGACGAGGTGCTCCTCTCCGACCTGAACCATCCCTCGAACAACCAGGCGTGGCAGGTCAAGGCCCGGCGCTTCGGGTTCAGGATCAACTACGTGTCGGTCCCCGTGGTGCCCCGGAGCGAGGACGAGATCTTCGAGGCCTTCGAGCGGGCGTACACCCCGGCGACGAAGGTCATGTCCCTCACCCACGTGTCCAACCGCACCGGGCTGACCATGCCGGCCAAGAGGCTGTGCGCGGCGGCGCGGGCCCGGGGTGTTTTCTCCCTCGTGGACGGCGCCCAGAGCTTCGGCGCCCTGAAGATCAATCTCGCGGACATGGGATGCGACGCCTACACGGGCAGCGCGCACAAGTGGTTCATGGGCCCGAAGGAGGTCGGCGTGCTCTACGTCCGCAAGGACAGCCAGGACGCCGTCTGGCCCAGCATCGTGAGCGCCGGCTGGCGGGACGAAGTGGAGGGAAGCGCGCGGAAGTACGAGGTCCTCGGACAGCGCGACGACGCGGCGCTGACGGCCACCGGACGGGGCGTCGATTTCCACGAGAAGATCGGGGCCGGCCGCGTGGAGGCCCGCATGCGCCAGGTGGCCACGGCCATCAAGGAAGGCCTTTCCGGGCTGCCCGGCGTTACGCTTTCCACGTCCATGGAGCCCGCCCTCTCCGCCGGGGTCGTCATCTTCAAGCCGGGCGATCTCGATCCGCGCAAGGTCTTCGACCGGCTCTACGCGAAGTACCACGTCGCCGGCGCGGGCATGGGCCCCAACGTCCGCCTTTCGCCTCATATCTACAACACGCTCGACGAGGCGGACCGCGCCGTCACCGCCGTCGCGGAGATCCTGAGGGACGGAGTCTGAGCCTTACCGCCGGTGCAGGTCCACCGCCTGACGGGCCCATGTCAAAGCGAAACGCCGCGGTCATCCTCTATGCCGCGCTGCTCGCCGCGAGCGCGCTCCAGGTCCTCCAGTCGATCGTCGTCGCCCATTTCTTCGACCCGGAATACCTGGCCCCCTACCGGTACGGCATCCTGGCCGCCGGGTTCGCGTACCTCTTCGCCGCCGGGCTGATCGAGAGCGTCTTCTACTTCATCTCGGGGAAATACGCCCCGGAAGCCCGCAGGTACGCGGGGAACACCCTGGCCGGCTGCGTGGCGGTCTTCCTGGCCCTCCTCCTGCTGTTCCACCTGCTCGTCAAGCCCTACCTGCTCGTCCACACGGAGCTGGGACCCTATCTCCGGGAGGTGGGCGCCTACCTCCTGATCGCCCTGTTCCTCTTCGTGAACGTGGCCGCCCACAACGTCCTGGTGGGGACCGGCCGCACGGCCGCCGCCAGCGGGCTCCGCCTGTTTCAGTACCTGCTGCGCGTCTCGGCCGTCGCCGCCGCGCTTTTCTCCGGGCAGATCTCGTCCATCTACGGACTCATCGTGCTGATCGTGCTCCTGGAGGCGTTCCAGACGCTCCTCTACGGACTCGTCCTCCTCGGCGGGAAACAGCTGTCCTTCCGGCTACGGGGCATCGAGGCCGGGGCCCAGTACCGCTACGCCCTGGGACTGGGCGTCGCCGGGTTCGTTCCCTTCATCAACGCCAGCCTGGACAAGATCATGATCAGCGCCTTCCTGGGCGCCTCGAGCTTCGCGGTCTACAGCGTGTCGGCCATCGAGCTGCCCATCGCCGGCATCCTGATGAGCGTGTTCGGGTCGGTGCTCTTCTCCACCTACGTGGGACACGCCGAAAGCGGCGATCATCGGTCCATGGCGGCCCTGTGGCGCAAGTGCTCGACCTGCGGCATGATCGCCATCGTCCCCGCGGGGATCTTCGTCTTTCTCTTCTCCGACGTGCTGTACCGGCTCATCCTCCCGGACGCCTACTTCGAGGGACACCGGGTCCTGGGTATCTACGCGCTGCTCCTCCTGCTCCGCTTCAACAGCCCGGACGTGCTCGCCCGGGCCCTCAACCGGAACGCCGTCATCGTCCAGGCCGCCGCCGCCTCGCTGATCGTCAACGTGGCGGGCAACCTGGTCTTCATCCCGGCCTTCGGCCTCTGGGGCGCGGCCCTGGCCACACTGTGCGGCACAGCCGCCGGATGGATCTACTACCTGGCCCGGTACGCCCGGCTGCTGAAGCAACCCGTCAGCGCGCTCCTCCCCTGGAAGCCCTACGTCCTCCTGACCGCCATTTCGGCGGTCTTCTTCGGCGCGGCCAGGTGGACCCTCGACCGGGTCGAGGTCAGCGCCGCCCTGGCCGTCCTGGGCATGGCGGCCTATCTCTGGTACGCCTTCCGGCTGCTGGACCGGCCGGAGAAGGAGTACGTGCGGGGCCTGGTGAGAAGGATAGGATTGTAATTTTTTCGCAGGTTTTGTATTTAATCTCCGACTGGTACTATATTGACAGTGCATTTGAATGAATGTATTGGTCGAATATCGCCATAGGACCTTCATCGGGCCGCCCGTACAAATCCCCTTTCAATTCCTGGAACCGAAAACATGTCTACGAGCAACAACAAGAAAGCGCAGATAAAGGTTCACAGCACCGTATTCGGCGTACAGCGTATAGACAGAAACGAGTTCACCAGAAGCAAGAAGGCCATGGACACCATCCGTAAATTCATGGAACGTGATCACAAGTTTCAGAAACGAGCGCACGGAAAGTGAGTAGATGTCCTTCAGTATTTTCGCACTACCCCTCCTTGCCGGCTACCTGTTCCTAATCTGCTGTCACAATTACCGTTACGAAATCCTCAGAGCATCCGGCTACCATGTTTTTTTGAAATCCGGCATCGCCGGACTGGCTCTGTTCGTGTTGTCATACCTTCAAGTTCGCATGCTATCGTTATACTCACTTGATTACATATGGACGTTCTTCAATCTCAATGAAATCTCAGCAACTTGCTTTTTAAGTATGCTTACGGGCGTTTGGAGTGCGCTCATTTTCAATCTGTTCAGAGACAAAGACTCCTCAATACGAAAGAGCGCACATGAAAACGGAGCATTTACAGAAATCTTGTTAAGAGATGCAATGCGTAATGTAGATCTGGTTTCTATCACGACCAAAAGCAGGAAGTATTATGTTGGGTTTGTTTTTGAGACCGGACTGGAAAGCAAAGGCGGTGAAGGAGATTTATCGCTTATTCCTGTGGCGAGTGGATACAGGGAAGAAGATTCATTGAATCTCAATCTCAATCTGAACTACATTTCCGTATACAGGGACGTTTATAAAGACGAGATTAACTCCTTTGTAGAGAATGAATTGAAAATTGAGGAAACAGAACTGATCGAGTTCCTTTCAATGCTTGTAGAACCGTATTTTCGAGTGGCTGTACCCAAGACGGAAGTCGCTTCCGTCAGGTATTTCGATTATGACATTTACGACAGATTTCACTCGGACGACCTTAAATAGGTAAGCGAATCTGTAATTACCCTGATTTCGTATACGGAAATGAACCCTGCCGAACCCCACGTAACCATCGTCATACTCAACCTGAACCGGGAATCGGACACGCTGGAGTGCCTGGAGTCCGTCGCGCGCATGACCTACCCGTCCTTTTCGGTCGTGGTCGTGGACAACGGATCGACCGACGGGTCGCCGGACGCCATCGAGGGCTGGGGACGGGAGAACCTGCCCCTGGCACTCATTCGCAACGCCGATAACCGGGGTTTCGCCGGGGGCGGCAACCAGGGCATGCGCCACGCGCTGGCGGCCGGCACCGATTACGTGTTCCTGTTGAACGACGATACGGTGGTAGATCCCGACGTATTGGATATCCTCGTTCGAGCGGCGGAACGTTCCGGCGATATCGGCATGGTGGGTCCCAAGATATACCAGTATGGAAAGGGCAAGATACTCGACTCGGCGGGTACGCGTACGATACCGTGGCTGGCCCAGGGGTTCCTCGTCGGCCACGGGGAAGAGGACCGGGGCCAGTACGATGCCACGGCCGAGATGCCCTACATCACGGGGACGGCGCTCCTGGTCAAGCGCGCCGTGCTGGAGCAGGTCGGACTGATGGATGAGGACTATTTTTGCTACTTCGATGACTTCGACTGGGGAATGCGGACGCGGGAAGCCGGTTACAAACTCTATCTGGAGCCCAGGGCGGTGATCCGCCACAAGGGGACGCAGACCATCGGTTTAAACAGTCCATTCTATATGCTTCACATGGTGCGCAGCAGGATTCTGTTCGCGAGAAAACACGTGCCGCACCTGCCGTTTCTGTTCGCGTTCCTGCCTTACCTTTTTCTGTATCGGTATCTACGTCCGCTCGCTATCTTGGTCATCCGCCGCAGGTGGACCCACCTGGGCGCGCTCCATCGCGGGATCCGGGAGGGATTCGCCGCCCGGATCACGTCGGGCAACGGTTGAAGGGAACGGTTGAAGGGAACGACTGAAGGCACCGGTTTGATACACCAGTCGTGTCCTTCGTTCATGGCGCGGCAACAGACCGGGCAGACCGTACTGACCCAGCAGACCGGGCAGACCGGGCAGACCATACAGACCGTATAGACCGTTAAAGGGCATTCATGGCGAAGAAACAACCACATACGCGACCCGATCGGCGCAGAACCGGCGGAGCGGACAGAACCCGCGGCTCGGCCAGGGACCGGCGGGAACGCTCGGCGCGCACGGAACGCACGGCACGAACCTTGCATCCGTACGTCCAGGATGCCTTGTTCTGCCTGGTGATCGCGGTGTTGGCCATCTTCGTTTACCGCGGCTATATCATCGAAGGCAAGATGGACATCCGGCCAGATTTCATTGGCCAGGCCATTCCCTTCGACCGCTTCGCGCAGGACTTCGCAAGCCGGTCCGGCGAAACGCCCCTCTGGTACCCCCACATCTTCGGCGGCATGCCCTTCCAGGCCAGCGGCACCTATCACCATCTGCAGTACAGCTTCGAAGCCCTGGTCAACGCCGTCCTGCCGGACGGGCTCATCGGCGCGCTGCACGGCCGCTTCTTCTTCCACCTGCTCCTCGGCGCGGTCTCCATGTTCTTCCTGGCGCGGGCCCTGTCGCTCTCGCGGCCCGCGTCTTTCGTCGCCGCGGCGGCCTTCGTGTTCTCCACCCACATGATGGCCACGGAACACGCGAACCGGTTCATCTGCTTCATGCACGTCCCCCTCGTCTTCCTGGCCGCCTACCGCGTATTCGATCGCGGCAGGGTGTTCGACATGGTATTGCTCGGCGGCGCCTTCGGCTCGCAGTTGTGTTCCTTTCATCCCCAGATCGCCTTCTACACGGCCATGCTGATCGGCCTGTACGCCGCGTACGCCGTGATCAACGACCTGCGGGACCGGGCGCCCGCCGGCATCATGCTGAGGAAATCCGGTCTTTTCGCGGGCGGAATCGTCCTGGCCCTGGCCGTCGCGGCGGTGCTCGTGCTGCCCATGCAGGAATACGCGCAGTATTCCGTCCGGGGCCTCTCCGTCGGCGGCAGCGGCGTCAACGCCCCCTTCGCCACGAGCTGGTCGTTCCCGCCCATCGAAGTGCTGACCTTCCTCATCCCATCCTTCGCCGGGTTCGGCGGGCTCTTCTACTGGGGGGACATGCCCTTCACGGACTTTCCCAACTACCTGGGCGTCGTCGTTTTCGTGCTGGCGGTATCGGGCGTAATCCTTCGCCCTTCGCGCATGACCGCCTTCCTCGTCCTGGCGGCCGCGCTGGCGCTCCTGGTCTCCTTCGGGCGGCACCTGCCCCCCGTATCCTACGTCATGCTCCACTTCGTCCCCTTCTTCGCCAAGTTCCGCGCGCCGGTCATGATCCTGGTGATCGTGCAGTTCGCGGCCGCCCTGCTGGCGGGATACGGCGTGCACGCGCTGATCGAACGGATCCGCGCGGGCCGGGACAGTCTGAGGCGCTTCGCGACGCGGCTGTGCTGCGTGGCCGGCGGGGTGCTCCTGCTGGTCCTGGTCCTGACCGTGTTCGAGTCCTCCTTCCAGTCCTTCATGACGGGCGTCTACGTACAGGCGGACGCGGCCCACGGTTCGCGCGCGGGCCTCCTGGACAACGCGGATTACCACGCCCGGCTCAACGCCATGCGTTTCGGCCTGCTCATGGCCGACCTGTGGCTCATGACGCTGTTCCTCTGCGCGGCGGCCGCGCTGCTCTTCGCCACCCGCAAGGCGGGCCCGGCGCTGTTTGCCGCCGGCGTGAGCGCACTCCTCGCCGTCGACCTGCTGCTCGTGGCCTCGCGGGTCGTGAACCCCGAAGACGATCCCGCGCGGATCCAGGCCCATTACGCCGCCCGCGAAAACGAGATCGTGAAGGCCCTGGAGGAAGACACCGGCCTGTACCGCATCCTCCCGCTGTCCGAGTTCTCGTCCAACGAGTACGGATACTTCGGCATCTCCAGCATCGGCGGCTACCACGCCGCCAAACTCGGTATCTACCAGGAACTCATGGACCGGGTGGGGTTCAGCTCCTTTCCGGTTTTGAACATGCTCAATACCCGTTACCTTGTGTCCCGGCAGCCTCTACCGGAATCCGGGCTCTCGCCCGTGGCCGAGTCCGACGGCGGATACCTCTACCGGAACGACGCCGCGCTGCCGCGGGCCTTCCTGGTGGACAGCGTGCAAGTCGTCGCCGGGAAGGACGCCGTCTTCGAAGCGTTGAACGAGCCCGGGTTCGAACCCGGCGAGTACGCGATCCTGGAGCAGCCCGTCCGGGAGGCGTTGGGGCCGCTGGGCGAATCCTCCGTGGAGATCACGGCGCACACGCCCCATCGCATCGAGGTGGCGGTGGAGGCCGACGCGCCGGGCCTGCTGGTGCTCAGCGAGATCTACTATCCGGCCGGGTGGAGCGCCACGATCGACGGCGAGCCCGCCGAGATATACAAGACCAACTACGTGCTGCGCTCCGTGGCCGTCCCGGCGGGCCGTCATGAAGTCGTCATGACCTTTGCCCCGTCGAGCTTTGCCACGGGACTCCTCGTGAGCCGGATCGCCGGCACGCTGGTCCTGGCCGGGTTGATCGCCGCGGGCGCGATGCGCATCAGAAAGCGCCTGAAGGCCGGGGCCTGACAACGTAGACGCCGGACGCCGAAACCGCCTGAAGGCCGCGGCCTGACGCGAAGACAACTGACACCAAAGACGCAAACCATGAAACCGCTGATCATCATCCCCACCTACAACGAACTGGAGAACATCCGGCGCCTGCTGCCCGAGCTGATGGCGCTGGATCCGGATATACGCGTGCTCGTGGTGGACGACAACTCGCCGGACGGGACGGGGAAGCTGGCCGACGAGCTGGCCGCGGGGAACGAGCGGATCAGCGTCCTCCACCGGCCCGGCAAGCTCGGCCTTGGATCGGCTTACGTGGCGGGTTTCAGGTACGCGGTCCGGCAGGACGTGGACTGCGTCTTCGAGATGGACGCGGACTTCTCCCACGACCCCGCCATGATACCCAGGTTCCTGGAGGAGATCGCGTCCTGCGACGTGGTGATCGGGTCCCGGTACGTCAGCGGCATCAACGTGGTGAACTGGCCCATGTCCCGGCTGCTGCTCAGCTATTTCGCCAACATCTACACCCGCCTGGTCACGGGCATGACGATCCGGGACGCCACCTCGGGATACAAGTGCTTCCGCCGCGAAGTGCTGGAGAACATCGCGCTGGACGACGTCCGGTCCGACGGGTACGCCTTCCAGATCGAGATGAATTTCAGGTGCTGGCGAAAGGGGTATCGCCTGCGTGAAATCCCCATTATCTTCGTAGACCGGCGTTCGGGCACGTCGAAACTATCCCGGGGCGTGATCAGCGAGGCGGTCTGGATCCCCTGGTGGCTGCGCCTGCAGCGCCTGCTGCGCCGCATGTAGATACGCTTCGACACGGAGACGGAGGGAGCCCATCATGTTGTCAGATAAGCAACTCCAGCACTTCAGGACCTTCGGGTTCGTGGTCCTCAGGCAGGTCTTCACGCCGGACGAGCTGGCCGTGATCAACCGGGAGTTCGATCACGGGCTGGAATCGGCCTACCGCCACCTGCCCTTCGACGGCACGGTCCGGCACTGGGTCACGATGATGGGGGAGTCCACGCCCTTTTTCGCGAACCTGCTGGAGGACGACAGGCTCTGCGGCGTCGCCGAACAACTCTATGGCGAGGATGCGCTGGGGGTCGCGGCGGACGCCAACCGGTACGTCGGCAACACGGGATGGCATCCGGATACCCACAGCATCCACCAGTACGGCATCAAGTTCGCCTTCTACCTCCAGCCCGTGGGACCGGAAACCGGGGCGCTGCGCGTCATTCCGGGTTCTCACCGCAACCCGTACCACGGCGAACTCAGAAAGGTGATGCCGGAACTGGGCCTGCCCGTCGCGGACGTGCCGGCCCACGTCTGCGCGTCCGAACCAGGCGACGTGGTGGGGTTCGACCTCCGGCTGTGGCACGCCAGCTTCGGAGGTTCCAGCGACCGCCGCATGTGCACCTGCGTGTATTACAACAATCCGAGGACGCCGGAAGAACTCGAAACAACCCGGGAGCAGGGAGCTAACAACGGCAAGGCGACCGCCAAGTACAACCGGCCCGGCGATCCCCTGGTGGATCCGCACTGGCTCGCCAATCCCGGGGGCAGCCCCAAGCGACAGCGGTGGCTGGACCGCCTCCTGGAACTCGGTTTCTACCAGGACGTCACGGCCGGCGGTTCATGATGCGCAGCCGCCTCAGGGACCTGCTGAACGAAGGGAAGCCCGCCGTCGGCGCTCAGCTCCGGTTCGGCTCCCCCGCCGTCGCGGAACTGGCCGGACTGGCCGGTTTCGACTGGATCCTGATCGACACGGAGCACGCGCCCCAGACGCCGGTGACCGTGCAGGCGCAGGTCCAGGCCGCGTGCTGCACGCCGGCCACGCCGATCGTCCGGATCACCCGCACCGACCCCGACCTGATCAAGCTATACCTCGACATGGGCGCCATGGGGATCGTCGTCCCCTTCGTGAACACCCCGGAGGAAGCGAAGACCGGGGCGGACGCCTGCCGCTATCCCCCGCGCGGCACGCGGGGATGGGGGCCTCACCGCGCCGCGGGGTACGGCCTGTTCGAAGAGGAATACACCGCCGGGATCGACGACGCCGTGGTCTATCTCCCGATCATCGAGTCCGCCGAAGCGGTCGACCGTATCGACGCCATCATGGCCGTGGAGGGGGTGGACGGCTGTATCGTGGGTCCGGTGGACCTGTGCATTTCCCTCGGAGTCCCCTTCCGGTTCGACCACCCGAAGTACCTCGACGCCCTCCGCCGCGTGCGGGAAGCCGGACAGCGCGCGGGAAAGCCCGTGGGCCATCCCCTGCTCGGTCCCGTGGACGACGAGGAGAACGTGCGCAGGCAGGTGGAAGAAGGCGTGCGCCTGCTGCTCGTCGGAGGCGACGAGCCGGTCCTGAAGGACGGGTTCCGGCGGGCGGTCGAAGAACTGGCGTTCCTGCGCAGGGACGGATAGGATCGTCCGCCGCCCGACTCATTCCGCCATAGCGTACGCGGCCGTCCGCCGCGGCCCGCGTTAAGCCTGATCCTTCGGTTTACGGACGATCATGGCCTGGCTCACCGTGGACAGCCCCAGCAGCATGGCCGCCAGATCGATCAGGCAGCTTACCGACTTGGTAATGAAGTTTTCGTAGCTGATCAGGCTGTACATGAATCCGGTCGAACCGGGCGCGTGGGGTTCCATGCCCAGCTTGATGCGGAGACTCCCGGGCCAGTGGCTCGCTTCGACGATGGCGCCGTGGGATTCTATCTCCAGGCCGCATCCGCTTACGCAGGCCGCGAGGGCCTTGCGGGAGAACAGGTGGAAGTGCCTGGGGATACTCAGCGCCATCCAGTGGTTCCGGAAGAAGTAACGGGATAACCCGTGCAGGTCGGGCGTCTCGAGATACAACACGCCTCCCGGCACGAGATGGTCCGAAATCCACCGGACCAGCCGGCCGGGATCGGTCACGTGCTCGATGACCTGCTGGCAGATGACGGCATCGAACCGTTCCCCGCATTGCACGTCCTCGATCGGGCCTTCCATGAGGGTCACGCCGCGGCCGGAAAGGTAGGACCGGGCTTCCGGCTCGAACTTGAGGTCGTTGGCGAAGAGTTCGAGAGGAAAAGGGGCGAGTTCCGCCAGATAGGCGAGATTGCCGCCGAATCCCGCGCCGATATCGAGCACCCGGGAACCGGCCCGGAGATTCGCGATCACTTTCCGGATCCATCCCCGGTCGAGCACGTTGAGCTTCAGCCACCTTAAGGGGGCGAAGGCGGGGTACTCGATTTCCGTGACGCGCACAATGTAGTCGCGGGGATAGATGCGGTCTATGTCCGCCATCCGGACCCTCGGCGACAGGTACACGTGTCCGCAATCCGCGCACGCGACGAACCGGAACCGGTTGTCGCAGGTGCGGTACTCGAAGTCGTATCCCTCGAAGACCGGCCGCGGCTGCGTCTCGGCGCTTCCGCACATCGCGCAGGCGACCGGCACAAGTTCCAGTATATGACCAGAACCGATTTTACTATCCATACAACTCCGTCTGTTCCAGATACCTGGATCTACAGTCAAGACGACCTGATCTCATCCCGGTTTTTTGCAGAGTATATACAGTCCCATGGCCACTTCGTGAGCGCGTTCGTTCTTTACCAGAACGTAGTCTGCAAACTTGAATGGCCACAGCAGCACAAGGGGCACAAGCCTGAAAAGACCGTTAACGTATCGGTTGTTTGAGAACGAAAAAAGTTCGAACCAGTCAGCTGCAATTGCTGTGAAAGCGGATCCAGGACCGACACATACGCCTTTCTCAACTACCTTGTACTTATCAAACAGAATCTTCAGGCCTTCGATTGTGTACCGTTGAAAGTCATTTGGATATGCATGAAAATGTGCTATGAATGGTAGTTCCGTATAGACATACCCTCCTGGTTTCAACACACGAAACATTTCATCAACCACACGATTCGGATCCCTCACGTGCTCCAGCACAGCAGTATTGTATATTAGTTTGAAGGTGTTGTCTTCGAAGGGAATCTCTAATGCGGAAGCGACGACATCCACATTTTCAAACCGATCGATATCGAGATTAACCTGATTAGTGGCAGATGCAGTGGTTCCTGAACCTACTACAAGTCTTAACTCTTCCTCGTATTTCGACCAGATTTCTGCAACACGAGGGGTAATCGGCAGGTGTAAGGTACTTCCGATACCTTTCTTTAGTACGTTAAGGCACTTTTCCAACAATCCCGTTTTGAACTCCGACCGCATTTGATCGGCTTTCTCGAAATCGTAATGCAAACGCTGATGTTCGGCTTCCTCCAGAAGGACCGGTACCTCATCTATCACTGGGAATCTGTGATCTGAATCCCGACAAGCAAAGAGGTCGTTCGATATTCTGGTCAGATTACCGTGACACCTCGGACACCGGAGAAGGTGCTCGAATCGTTCGAGATTCATGACTGAATACCATCGAAAACGCGGTCAGTTCGAGCAGCGCTCCCCCACATCGCGCAGGCTACGGGCGTCAACTCCAGCTCGACACCGCTGTCAATGGGGTTCATGGGATGGACCGGCCGTGTTGTGGGGACCCGGCGCGCCCCGAGGAGGACTCCAGCCGGCGCGCCCCGAGAGGGACTGCTGCCGGCGCACCTCGGGCAGGCAATTGCTTCCGGGCGCCCCGGACGGATGGCTACTCGGAACGCGCCCTGATGCGGTTGACCGCGCGGTCCAGCGAGGCTTTCGCCCGTTCGGCGTCGACGCCTTCTTCATCCGAATCCAGGCGCCGGCGCGCCCGCTCCTCGGCCTGTTGCGCCCGAGCGACGTCGATGTCGCCCACCTCTTCGATGGTCTCGGCCAGGATGGTCACCTGGGACCGCAGCACTTCGACGAATCCGCCGGACACGGTGTACCGGGTACGGCCGCCGGCGTTCCGGATGGTCAGGACGCCCGGCTGCAGCGAAGTGAGCATGGGCACGTGGCCGATCAGCACCTCGAAGTATCCGTCGGCGCCCGGCGCCAGCACGCTGCGCGCCTCGCCCTCGTAGGCCATGCTGGAAGGCGTAACGATGACTAAGGGGAACTCGCCCGCCATGATCTACTGAAGCTCCTTGGCTTTGTCGAAGGCTTCGTCGATGGTGCCCACCATGTAGAAGGCCTGCTCGGGCAGCTCGTCGCACTCGCCCTCGACCAGCTTCTCGAAACCCTCCACCGTGTCCTCGACCTTGACGTACCGGCCCTGCAGCCCGGTGAAGGTCTCGGCGACGAACATGGGCTGGGTCATGAACAGCTCGATCTTCCGGGCGCGGGAGACCACCTGCTTGTCGTCGTCGGACAGCTCGTCGATGCCCAGGATGGCGATGATGTCCTGGAGGTCCTTGTACCGCTGCAGGTTCTGCTGGACGGCCTGGGTCACGTTGTAGTGCTTCTCGCCCACGACCGCCGGGTCCATGAGCCGGGAATTGGATTCGAGGGGGTCCACGGCCGGGAAGATGGCCCGCGCGAAGAGATCGCGGTTCAGCGCGGTACTGGCGTCGAGGTGGGGGAAGGCGGTCACGATGGCCGGGTCGGTATAATCGTCGGCGGGCACGTAAATGGCCTGCACCGAGGTGATGGCGCCCTGCTTCGTGGAGGTGATCCGCTCCTGCAGGTCGCCCATCTCCGTGCTCAGCGTGGGCTGGTACCCCACGGCGGAGGGCATGCGTCCCAGGAGGGCAGACACTTCCGATCCCGCCTGCACGAATCGGAAGATGTTGTCGATGAAGAGCAGCACGTCGCGGCCTTCCTCGTCGCGGAAGTACTCGGAGATGGCCACGCCGGTCAGGCCGATCCGCAGGCGCACGCCCGGCGGCTCGTTCATCTGGCCGAACACCAGGGCGGTCTTGTCGAGCACGTTCGCTTCTTCCATCTCGAGCCAGAGGTCGTTGCCTTCGCGCGACCGTTCGCCCACGCCGGCGAACACGGAGATCCCGCCGTGCTCCCGGGCGATGTTGTTGATCAGCTCCTTGATCAGCACCGTCTTGCCCACGCCGGCGCCGCCGAAGAGGCCCGTCTTGCCGCCGCGCGTATAGGGTTCGATCAGGTCGACGACCTTGATCCCCGTTTCGAACATCTCCGCCGAGGTCGTCAGGTCTTCCTGTTCCGGCGCGGCGCGGTGTATGGGGTAGCTGTGATCCGACTCCACGGCGCCCCGGTCGTCGATGGGGCGGCCGAGGACGTTCATCATGCGGCCGAGGACTTTGGGACCCACGGGCACGTTGATCGGACCGCCGGTATCGATGGCCGCCGCGCCCCGGACCAGCCCGTCCGTGGCGTCCATGGCCACGCAGCGCACCTTGTTGTCGCCCAGGTGCTGCTGGACTTCGAGGACCAGCGCGTCGCTCCCCTCCACCGGCACCTCGAGGGCGTTGTGGATCTTCGGCAGCGCGCTCGACCCGAACTCCACGTCCACGACGGCGCCGATGATCTGCGCCACGGTTCCTGTATTCGTTCCTTCCATGGTTTCCCTTCCCCGGTCAGCGGGCGGCGGCCCGGCCTTACTTCAAAGCCTCGGCGCCGCCTACGATGTCCATCAGTTCGGATGTAATGGTTTCCTGGCGGATCTTGTTGGCCGTCAGGGTCAATTCGTCGATCAGATCGTTGGCGTTCCTGGTGGCGTTGTCCATGGCCAGCATGCGGGCGGCTTCCTCGGCCGTGTTGGACTCGAGCAGCACGCGCCAGAGCTGGAAACGGATATGCTGCGGCACCAGGTCGTTCAGCAGCAGGGGCTGCGACGGCTCGTACACGTAGCCGGTGAAGCCCGGGTCGTCCTCCACCGCCATGGGCGGCACGGGGAGCAGCTGTTCGGTCACGAGACTCTGCGTCCCGGCGGACTTGAACTCGTTGTAGAGCAGGTCCACCCGGTCGACCCGGCCGCTCGTGAACAGCCCGGTCACCTGGTGGGCGATATCCGCCGCCTGGGCGTAATCCAGGGCCTGGAACACGTTGGTATGACGGGAAAGGACCTCCACCCGCTGGCGGGACAGCGTATCCGAACCCTTGCGGCCGATGCAGACCAGCCCGGGTTGCGGGGCGCTTTCCCCGACGATGCTCGTGGCGCGCCGCACGACGTTCGAGTTGAACCCTCCGCAGAACCCGCGGTCGGCCGTGACGACGATCAGGGCGGTCGCCTCCACGTCCCGGGGGGTCATGAGCGGATGCCGCTCGTCGGCCGTCTGCGCCGCCAGGTGCCTCATCATCTCGTCCAGCTTCCGGGCGTAGGGCCGGGCGGCGAACAGCCGGTTCTGCGCCCGGCGCAGGCGGACACCGGCCACGGTCTGCATGGCCTTGGTGATCTTCTGGATGTCCTTCGTGCTCGCGATCCGTCGCCGGATCTCGCGAAGTGACGGCATGGCGCCCTTTCTACGACTCTACGACGTGAACGTCTTGCTGAATTCCCCGGCCGCGTCACGGATGCGCTGTTCCGCGTCCTCGGTCAACTGTTCGGTCTCCCTGATCTCGCGGCCCACGTCCGAATGATGCGTCTCCATGTACTCGAGGAACGCGTCCACGAAGGGCTGCACCTGGTCCACGGCCAGGTCGTTCAACAGGCCGTTGACGCCCACGTACAGGGAAAGGATCTGCTCCTCGACCGCCATGGGCCGGTACTGGGCCTGCTTGAGCAGCTCGACCAGCCGCTCGCCCAGGTGAAGTTCCCGCTGCGTGGTCTGGTCCAGGCCCGACGTGCCGAACCGGGCGAAGGCCTCCAGCTCGCGGTACCGGGCGAGCGAGGTCCTGAGCAGCCCGGCCACCTGGCGCGACTTCATCGCCTTGATCTGCGCCGCGCCGCCCACGCGGGAAACCGACAGGCCCACGTTGACCGCCGGCCGCTGTCCGGCGAAGAACAGGTTGGACTCCAGGAAGATCTGGCCGTCGGTGATGGAAATCACGTTGGTCGGGATGTAGGTCGACACGTCGCCGAACTGGGTCTCGATGACCGGCAGCGCGGTCAGCGACCCGGCGCCGTACTCGTCGCTCATCTTGGCCGCGCGCTCCAGGAGGCGGGAATGGAGGTAGAACACGTCCCCCGGATAGGCCTCGCGGCCGGGCGGACGGCGGAGGTTCAGCGAGAGCTGGCGGTAGGCCACCGCGTGCTTGGTCAGATCGTCGTAGATCACCAGGGCGTGCTTCCCGCTATCGCGGTAGTACTCGCCCATGGTCGCCCCGCCGTAGGGCGCCAGGAACTGCATGGGCGCCGGCGTGCTGGCCGAGGCCACGACCACGGTCGTGTATTCCATGGCGCCGTGTTCTTCCAGGGTCGCCACGGTCTTGGCGATCGTGGACCCCTTCTGGCCGACGGCCACGTAGATGCAGACCATGTCCTGGCCCTTCTGGTTGATGATCGCGTCCAGGGCCACGGCCGTCTTGCCCGTCTGCCGGTCGCCGATAATCAGCTCGCGCTGTCCCCTTCCGATGGGGAACATGCTGTCGATCACCTTGAGCCCGGTATACATGGGCTCGTTCACGGGCTGGCGCTGCACCACGCCGGGCGCCTTCGTCTCGATCGGGCGCGACTCCGCCCCTGCGATCGGCCCCTTGCCGTCGATAGGCCGGCCCAGGGAATCCACCACGCGGCCCAGCATGCCGTCGCCCACGGCGCACTCGACGATCCGCTGCGTCCGCTTGACCGGATCGCCTTCCTTGATCAGTTGGTCGTCCCCGAAGAGGATGCACCCGACGTTGTCTTCCTCGAGGTTGAGCACCATGCCCACCACCTCGTTGGGGAACTCGACGAGTTCGTTCGCCATCACGTTGGAGAGGCCCTGCACCCGGGCGATCCCGTCGCCCACCTGGAGCACGGTGCCCGTTTCGTAGATGTCGACCTCTCTCTTGAAGTCCAGTACCTGCTGCTTCAGGAGCTCGGAGACCTCGTCCGCACGAATTGTAATCTCATCAAACGCCATAGTCTTCTCCATCGATGCTCATTTTCGAACGAGCGCCTGCCGGACCCGCTGGAGCTGGGTCGCCAGGCTGCTGTCGAATACCTGGTCGCCTACGCGAACCACGAACCCTCCGATCAAATCCCGGTCCACGGCGGTCCTCATGCGGACACGCTTGCCCGTCTGCGCCTCGAGTCCTGTTTTCAGGTCGCGCTCCTGCCCTTCGGAAAGCGCCACCGCGCTCGTCACGTCCGCGTTGACCACCCCGTCCCATTCGTCCAGGATGTCCCGGCAGGCTTCCAGGATCTCCGGAAGAAGGCGCGCCCGCCGCCGGGAAGCCAGCAGGTAGAGGAAATTGAGGGTGATGTCCTGGACCTTGCCTTCGAACAGCTCGCCCAGGATGCGCTGCTTCACGTCGCCCGGGATGACCTTGTCCGTGATGAAATCCACGAAGGGTCCGGAGTCCCGGCACAGCCGCTCGAACGCCGCGATTTCGCCGCGGGCCGTATCCAGCGTCCCCACTTCCGACGCGGCTTCCAGCCACGCGCCCGCGTACCTTTGTGCGATGTCTTTCGTACTGGCCATGGCTGCCCGCTATTCCTTCTCAGAGGGGATCTGCGCGATGAACTCGTCCACGACTTTCCGGTGCTCGGCCGCGTCCAGCGTGCTGTTCAGGACCCGGCCGGCGATCTCCACCGCCAGGTCGCCCACCTGCGCCCGCAGTTCGGCCACGGCGAGTTCCTTCTCGCGCCGGATCGTGTTCCGCGCTTTCTCGAGCTCGCGCTCCGCGTCCCGCTGGGTCTCCTCGAGGATCCGGCCGCGCTCCGCGTTGGCCTGGTCGACCGCGGCATGCATCTTCTCGCGGGCCTCGGCCTCGATTTCGTCGAGCCGCCGCCGGGCTTCTTCGTGGAGACGGTCCAGCTCCGCCCGGTCCGCGTCCAGTCCTTCCTGGCGGTCGCGGATATCCCGTTTCCTGTCCTCGATGGCCTGGGCGATTATGCCGAAAACGTACTTCTTCAGGACGAAGAACAGGATGGCGAACCCGATCATCTGGATGATCAGGGTGCTCAGGTCAATGCCAAGATCGTGCAGTATGTCTAACACGCGCTATGCTCCTTCGAACGCCGGCGCCACGCTCCAGGGGGGCGTGCGCCGCAAGCCGCTCGTCTTCTACTGGGCGAGGCGGGTCAGTTCCATGACCTGCTCGAAGGAAGGCAACTGTCCCTGGAGCATGAAGAACACCAGCAGGCCGTAGATCGCCAGCGACTCCATGAAGGCCAGGCCGATGATCAACACCAGCTGAATGCGGCCGGCGGATTCGGGTTGACGTGAAATGCCCTGGCAGGCCAGGCCGGTGGCGATGCCCTGTCCAACGCCGGAACCGATTGCCGCAACCGAAACGGCAAGGGCTACGCCAAGTCCTAAACCCATGTAGTACAGCATGAAAAAGGCTCCTTTCGGAATGGAGATTGAATTACGACTGCATCATAACGTCGATTGCAAAACGTCGATTACATAACGTCGATTACACACAAACTGTACTCATCAAACGGCCCGTCAGTGGTCTTCCTCCCCGTGGTCGTGATCCAGGAACTGGGCCACGTACACGGCGCTGAGCACCGAGAAGATCATCGCCTGGACCGTCCCTGAAAACACGCCGAACATCAACATCGGAACCTGCATCGGCACGAAGGGCACCTCGAGGGCGCCGATAAGAAACACCGGGGACAGACCCAGCAGCACCAGTACGATCATCTCTTCTCCGAACACGTTTCCGAAGAGGCGGATCGACAGGGAGATGACCTTGGCGAACTCGCCGACGATATGAAGCGGGCACATGAGCACGCCCATCCACTTGGGTTCGCCCCAGAAATGCCAGAGATAGGCCTTGAGCCCGATCTCGCGCAGGCCGATGAGATGGGCCGCCACGATGGAGATGAGCGCGAACCCGAGCGTGGTGTTGAGATCGGCGGTGGGCGACTGCATGCCGGGTATGACGCCCAGCATGTTCATGAACCAGATGTAGATGAAGAAGGAGGCGAAAAAGGGTATATACTTCCTGCCGCGCTCTCCGACGATGTTGAGGAAGAATCCCGTCAGTCCCTCGACGGCCATTTCGAATAGCGCCTGGACCGAGCCTTCGGGAATGCGCTTGAACGTTCTTACCGCGATGGTAACGAGAACGAGGATGATTGCGAAGACGAGCAGGGTGTTCAGCAGGAGATCCGGCTGCCGGACGGGTTTGGGGATCCATTCGGCCAGCGGACCCAGCAAGTAGAATAACCCATGTAGAATCGAGTAGTGCGCTTCACCGCTTCCTCCCTCAGACGCCATCTCCAGAGAGAGGACACTCGACCACGGAGTAGTCAAAGGATTACCTCCTTGCCGAAGGGATTACTTCGGCTTGTCCAGTACGGCGGTCCAGTCGGCCCGCCCATCTCCCGGACCCTGCCTCGCGAGCAGGATCAGTCCGCACAGGGTCACCGTGAAGGGGACCAGGGATACGCCCGTCAAAAGCCCGATCGGGTGGAACCATTCGCTCGAAGTCACGAAATACAACACGATCCCCAGCAGCGGCAGCTTGGCCATCAGCAGCAGGAACAGCCGGTTGCGGTTCCGCTTGACGCGCGCGCCGGGCGTCACGTAACGGCGGACCAGCCAGGCCGTGATATACAGCATCGTCAGCCCGGTCATCGATCCGACGAAGAAATTGACGGCGAGCAGGTCCGCGCCCGCCACCCGCGCCGCGACGGCGCCGACCACGGTCAGCACGGCGCTGACCCGGTAGACCCGCGGCAGGAACCGCCTCAGCGGTTCGCCGTCATGTTCCGTCGTTCGCCCCATCTCTCTCCCGTTCCGCCGCTTCCAGCTTTCTGTTCAGGCGTTTCAGCGTCCTCGCCATCTCGAGGAACCCGGCCACGACGCCGAGCATGGCGCCGACGACGCCGCCCCAGGGGGCCCACTCAGGCCAGGCCAGCTCGACCTGGTGACCCAGAAAGTATCCTATCGCCGTGGCGAAGACCAGGGTCAGGCCGATCACGGCGAGTTCGCCGGCTTCCCTCATGTACTGCCATCGGCCCTGCGTGTTCCGTGTCATAGACCATCAGTCGACGCTCGATCGGTATGGAGATCCATGCGTGCGGCCGCCTTCGCCTGCGCCTCCACCGCTTCCACCTGCGCCTGCGCCGCTTCCGCCTGCGCCGCTTCCGCCTGCGCCGCTTCCGCCTGCGCCGCTTCCGCCTGTGCCTGCGCCGCTACCGCCTCGATCGCTTCCGCCTGCGCCGCTTCCGCCTGCGCCTGTGCCTGTGCCTGTGCCGCTACCGCCTGCGCCTGCGCCTGTGCCAGTGCCGCTACCGCCTGCGCCGCTTCCGCCTGTGCCGCTCTCGCGGCCGTCGCCGCCGTACTCTTCCGCCATGGACGAATTCCCGTGGAAGACCGCCCCTTCCTCGATGACGAGGGACTTGGTCTTCAGGTCGCCGACCAGGGTGGACTTGCCGCCCAGGAGCACGTGTTGCGATACGGTCAGGTGGCTCTCCACGTAGCCGTGGATGACCGCGGTCTTGGACGATATCGCCGATCCCACGATCCGGCCGGACTTGCCGACCTCGACCCCTTCGGTGGCTCTCACGTCGCCGATCACGGTGCCGTCGACCCGGATATTGCCCTCCACGTCCATCGAACCGTTCACTTCAGCGCCTTTGGCAATGATCGTCATACCGCGCTCCCGATGTCGTCCCGCGCCCGATGACCCGGGCATGTCAGCGATTCGCGCCCATGCTCAGCAGCAGATCGTCCCAGTGGATGACCTCGGGCAGGTAGCCGCGAGGATCGACGGGGACGTTGTCTTTCAGGACTTCGTAATGCAGATGCGGCGCCGTACTGCGGCCCGTATTCCCGACCAGGGCGATGATCTGCCCGCGGCGGACCGACTGGCCGCGGTCGACCCGCAGCAGCGCGTTGTGGCCGTAACGCGTCGAAATATCGTATCCGTGATCGATCTCGACCAGCCAGCCCAGGTCCTGGTCCCAGTCCGCGAACGTCACGGTCCCATCGGCGGTGGACATGACCGGCGCGCTTTCGCGGGCGGCGACGTCCAGGCCGTAATGCGTCCCGGCGATGGGATCGTCCCCGTGATGGAACTCCCGCGTAACCCAGCCCGCGACGGGCCATATGGACGGCACGTACCGCAACAGCGCCGCGCGCTCCCCGGCGGCGGCTTCCACCCTCGCGGGGAGGCCGTCATCGGTCAGAAAGGGCAACCCGTCCCGGCGGGCGGCCAGGAGGCCGTAGGCTTCGTCCACGCCCGCCGGCGACTCGGAATCGAACCGCTCGACGCCCGCCAGCCTGCGTATCGACCTGTGGGTCTCCTTCAGTGCCTCCAGCTCCCGGGTCAGTTCCATGGTCTTTTCCTCTACCGACCGCATCTGCGCCTGCCAGGAATATCCGAAAGAAACGTCGGCGATTCCGGCCGGCAGGGCCAGGATGATCACCGGCGCGACCAGGGCCAGTCCCACCACCACGACGAGCGCGCCGAACAGGAATCTCGGCATGCGAATCTCATGCGCCCGTCCCGATCGGTCGGAGACGAAAACCACTGTCATCCAGTGTATTCTGGACATGGCCGACACCGCCTCGGATACGTACCTTCGTCCCCGTTCCGCCGCGCCTCGCAACGGAATCGGCGCGACGGCATAAATATAGGCCGCCGGCCCGAAATGTCAAAGAATATCGATAAAATAAAGGGGCTGAACGGGCGAGGGGCGCAAACGGGGTTCGGCGGGTTTCACAGACGGACTTTCAGCAGTTCGAGGATACGGTTCAGATCGTCCGTGGAATAGAACTCGATTTCGATCTTCCCCTTGTGCTGCCTGCGATTGATGTTCACCTTCGTCCCGAGTATGCGCTGCATGACGGACTCGGCGGCCGCGAGGTCGTGGGGCTTGCGCGCCGGGGCGCTTTCCCGCTTCTCCTCGTAGCGTTTCTTGACCAGCTCTTCCACCTTGCGCACCGACAGGCCCTTCCTGACGACCTGCTTGCACAACTCGGCCTGTTCCGCGCGGTTTTCGAGTCCCAGCAGCGCCCGCGCGTGGCCCATGGTGATCTCATCGGCCAGGAGGCACTTCTGGACTTCGGCCGGCAGCTTCAACAGCCGGAGCGTGTTGGCCACCGTCGTCCTGTTCTTGCCCACGCGGGTGGCGACCTCTTCCTGCGTGAGGTGGCATTCCTCCTGCAGCCGGAGGTATGCCCGGGCTTCGTGGATCGGGTTCAGGTCGTCCCGCTGGATGTTCTCGATCAGCGACAGTTCCATCATCTCTTCGGGCGACGAGACCGCCATGACGATGGCCGGTATGGTCTGGTAGCCCGTCTGGCGAGCGGCCCGGAGCCTCCGCTCGCCGGCGATGAGTTCGTATTCCCCCTGCCCGTCCTTCCGCCGGACGGTAACCGGCTGGATCACGCCCTTTTCGAGAATGGACCGGGCCAGTTCATCGAGCCGGGCCTGGTCGAAGGACTGCCGCGGCTGGTAGGGGTTGGCCGAAATGCGGTCTATCGGCACCTGGAGCACGCTCTGCCGGCCTTCCTGATCTTCCGGAAGATCAGGAATCAGCGCTTCCAGCCCCCGTCCCAGCGCTTTCCTGGCTGCCATTTGCAATCACCTCTCTGGCTAGATTCATGTAGCTTTCCGCTCCCGACGAGAGAATATCGTAGAGGATGATCGGACTGCCGAAGCTCGGCGCTTCGCTCAGCCGGACGTTCCTCGGGATCGTCGTCTGGTAGACTTTGTCCGCGAAGTACTGCTTGGCTTCCACCTCGATCTGCCGTGAGAGATTGAGCCGCTTGTCGTACATCGTCAGGAGGATGCCTTCGATCTTCAGGTTGCGGTTCAGGTGCTTCTGGATCTTCCGGATCGAATTGAGGAGCTGCCCGAGTCCCTCGAGGGCGTAATACTCGCACTGAATGGGTATCAACACCGAGTCGGCCGCCGTGAGGGCGTTCAGTGTGAGCAGGCTCAGGGAGGGCGGGCAGTCGATCAGGATGTATTCGTACTCGTCGCGTATGGGCTTGATCGCCTCTTCCAGCTTCCGCTCCCGGGCGATGGCCGATACGAGCTCGATCTCGGCGCCCACCAGCCGCCGGTGGGCCGGAACGGCGTGCAGCGCGGGGATCTCGGTCTGCTGGACGGCGTCCCCGATGTCCCGTTCTTCCAGCAGGACCTCGTAGATCGTCACGTCCAGCGTCCGGTCCTGCAGCCCGAGCCCGGACGTGGCGTTCGACTGCGGGTCCAGGTCGACCAGCAGCGTCTTCTTTTCCTCGACGCCCAGGCAGGCGGACAGGTTGACGGACGTCGTCGTCTTGCCCACCCCGCCCTTCTGATTCGCGATCGAAATGACCTTGCCCATCAATTACCCACCGTCACTTTAAAAACGCAAATTACCCGCCGCCAGCGGAACGGATCAATACCACGGCGTGGGCCGCGATACCTTCTTCCCGTCCCGTGAATCCGAGTCTCTCTGAAGTTGTGGCTTTGATCGACACGCGGTCGTCCGGCAGTCCGAGGGCTTCGCCGACCCGGCGGCGCATGAGCGGCACGAAGGGCGACAGTTTCGGACGTTCCGCGACGACGGTGGCGTCCACATTCGATACAGTATAACCCGATTCGCCCAGCGCGTCAACAATCCGTTGGAGCAGGACGAGGCTCGAAATACCGCGGTATTGCTCGTCGTCATCGGGGAAGTGATTCCCGATATCGCCCAGCGCGGCGGCGCCCAGGATGGCGTCGCCGATAGCGTGGGAAAGCACGTCCGCGTCCGAGTGGCCCTGCAGCCCGCGCTCATGGGGAATGGTCACGCCGCCCAGTACGCAGGGCCTGCCGTCCGCGAAGGCGTGGACGTCGTAGCCGGTTCCTACGCGCATGTCATCCATATTCGATGGCCTCTTTCGCAGGTTGCGCCGGTTGCCGATTGCGCATCTTTCGTCGGTTGCGCCGGTTGCGACACCGGCGAGCTCTCGCGCGGTCAGATCCGACCCTGCCGCCGCAGGATGCGCTCCGCGACTTCCAGGTCCTCGGCCGTGGTCACCTTGATGTTGTCGGGAGCGCCTTCCAGGACCCGCACCACGTATCCGGCCCGTTCCACCAGTTCGGCGTCGTCGGTCCCCACGTAGCCCTCTTCGCGGGCCCGTTCATGGGCGGTCCGGAGGATCCCGTACGCGAACGTCTGGGGCGTCTGCGCCCGCCAGAGCGACGACCGGTCCGCCGTCGCCTCCACCACGCCGTCGCGGATGATCTTCATGGTATCCGTGGACGGGGTCGCCGAGATCACGGCGCCGTGCCGGGCACCTCCCTGGATGGACGCTTCGAGCGCACCCTGCTCGACGCAGGGCCGCGCCGCGTCATGAATCAGCACGGACGCGGTGTCTTCGTCAAGGGCCATCAGGCCGCGGTAGACCGACTCCTGGCGCGTGCTCCCGCCGGCGACCACCTCGGCAAGCTTCGGAAAGGCATCCGAAGAGGCGTCGCCCGGTCCGCCCGGGACGCCCGGGTCGTCCGGTTCTCCCGGTTCGGCCAGTCTACTTGGTCCGGCCAGAAGCGCCCGGCAGGACGCCACCCGGGACGGCTCCACCACCAGCACGTATCCCTCCACGGCCGGACACGCCTCGAAAACCGAGAGGGTGTGAGCCAGGATCGACCTGCCGCCGATCGTAATGAATGGTTTCTCCTCATCCGACCGCATGCGCAGGCCAAGCCCGGCCGCGGGGATGATGCCCATCACGGAATGCACGGCTCCGTCCTCCTCAGACGATCAGCATGGCGTCGCCATAGCTGTAGAACCGGTATCTCTCCCTGACCGCTTCCTCGTAAGCGGAAAGGATCAGCTCCCTTCCCGCGAAGGCGCTCACCAGCAGCAGGAGCGTCGACTTCGGGAGATGGAAATTGGTCAGCAGCGCGTCGACGAGCCGGAATTCGAAAGGGGGATAGATGAAACACCGGGTGCGGCCCTCGTACCGGCGCGGTTCGAGTACGGGACCGGCCGGTCCGGCGCCACGAGGCGCTCCATCGGCGCCACCGGCCGCGATGGTCTCAAGTGCGCGCACGGTCGTGGTCCCCACGGCGACCACGCGCCCCCTGCTCCGCCTTCCCAGAATCGCTTCCGCTTCGTGGGCCTCCATGCGGTAGTATTCCGCGTCCATTTCGTGGTCCTCCACGGCATCGGAACGGATGGGCTGGAACGTGCCCGGTCCGACGTGGAGCAGGACCGGCACCACGGCCGTGCCCCGCGACCGGATGCGGTCCAGCAGGGGCGCCGTGAAATGCAGTCCGGCCGTGGGCGCGGCCACGGCGCCGTATTCCTCCGCGTAGACCGTCTGGTAACGGTCCCGGTCGGACGCGTCCGGATCGCGGCGAATGTAGGGGGGCAGCGGCGTGCGGCCCACCCGCTCGATGACCCGGAAAACTTCCGCGTCCCCCTCGAAACGGACCTGTCGTATATCCGGACCGGGCTCGTCCTCCACGACGGCGGCCAGCGCGCCGTCCTCCAGTTCGATGCGCGTCCCCCTGGCGAGCCGTGCGCCCGGCTTCAGCAGCGCTTCCCAGCGGGCGGGCGACGCCTCGTCCACCGGCCCTGTTTCGCCGACCGGCCCTGCGTCGTCCACCGGCGCCGCTTCGCCCGCCGATCCTGCCTCGTCGACCGGGCGGACCAGCACGACTTCGACCTTCCCGCCGGTTTCCGGCCGCGTGCCCAGCAGCCTGGCCGGCATCACCCGCGTCCGGTTGAGCACCAGCGTGTCGGCCGGGGCCAGGTAGTCCGCAATATCACGGAACGTCCGGTGTTCGATCGCCCCGCCGCGCCGGTGCACCACCATCAGCCGGGACGCGTCGCGGGGTTCGGCGGGGTACTGGGCGATCAGGTCTTCCGGCAGGGTATAGTCGTATTCGGCTAGATTCACGGATGATCGCAAGGTCTGCTGCGCGGAACGCTCCGGGCGGCCGTCACTCAAACGCTCCGGGCGGCCGCCATGCTCATATCGGCCGGGAACGCTCCGGACGGCCGTCACTCGAACAGGCCGGCCTGCGGCTTCGTGTTCGCGGTGAACCCCAGGTGCCCGTACGCCAGCTCGGTGGCCACCCTGCCCCGGGGCGTGCGATTGATCAGGCCCTGGACGATGAGGTAGGGCTCGTACACCTCCTCGAGCGTTCCGCTCTCCTCGCCCACGGCCACGGCCAGCGTGTTCAGGCCCACGGGGCCGCCCGCGTATTTCTCGATGACGGTCGTGAGGATCAGCCGGTTCATGTCGTCCAGGCCCATGTGGTCCACGCCCAGCATTTCGAAGGCGGCCTTCGCGGTCTCCCCGTCGATGCGGCCGTCCCCCTTGACCTGGGCGTAGTCCCGCACCCGCTTCAGGTACCGGTTGGCGATGCGGGGCGTTCCCCGGGACCGCCGGGCGATCTCCATCGCTCCGCCGTCATCGGCCTCCACGCCGATGATCTCGGCCGCCCGGTTGACGATCAGGAAGAGTTCCTCCGGCGTGTAGAAATCGAGTCGGATGGGGATGCCGAAACGCGCCAGGAGCGGCGCCGTCAGAAGGCCCGTGCGCGTCGTCGCGCCGACCAGGGTGAACCGGTCCAGGGTGAGGGACAGGGATCGGGCGCTCGGTCCCCGGTCCACCAGGATGTCGATCTTGAAATCCTCCATGGCGGCGTACATGTGCTCTTCCACGACGTTGTTCAGCCGGTGGATCTCGTCGATGAAGAACACGTCTCCCGGCTGCAGGTTGGTCAGGAGTCCCGCCAGGTCGGCCGGCCGTTCCAGCACCGGTCCCGCGGTCTGCCGGATCTCCACGCCCATCTCATTGGCCAGAATGGTGGCCAGCGTGGTCTTGCCCAGTCCGGGCGGTCCGTGAAGCAGCACGTGGTCGATGTGGTTCTCGCCGCGGGTCTTCGCCGCCTCGATATACAGCTCCAGCTCCGCCTTGGCCTTTTCCTGGCCGGGGAATTCATCGAACCGGCCCGGCCTCAGCGCGCGGTCGAACTCCGTATCCTCGTCAAACCGGTCGGGGTCGGTCAACGGGTAGTCCCGCTCGTCCATCTACTGCCCTCCCTGGTTCCGCAGGACCAGACGAATGATCTCCGCCGCCGCGGGGGTTTCCGCGCTTTCGGACATCACCCGGACGACCTGCCGGCGCGCTTCCGGGTGATCGTAGCCCAGGGCCACCAGGCCCATGATCGCGTCGTCCGCTTCGGGCGCCTCGCCCGACGGCGCCACGGGAAGGGTCTCCGCTCTGCCGGTATCCATGGAAGCCAGCTTGTCGCGCAGTTCCATGATCAGCCGCTGCGCGGTCTTCCGGCCGATCTTGGGCAGCGAGACCAGCTTGCCGACGTCTTCGTTGATGATCGCCGCGGTGAACTCGGCGACCGTCGCCCCCGAGAGGATGTTCAGGGCCACGCCGGGCCCTATGCCGGGCAGGGTGATCAGCACTTCGAAAAGCCGCTTCTCGTCCACGGTCGCGAAGCCGTAGAGCTGCATGCCGTCTTCCCGCGCGTGCAGCACGGTTTCCACGCGCACGTGGGAACGGGGCGGACCCAGGGCCTGGTAGGTGGAAAGGGGGACGTCCACGTACAGGCCGATCCCGCCGACGGACACCGTGATGCCCTCGGGCTGCTTGTCGACCAGTTCACCTTCGACGAATGCGATCAACCGCCTGGATCCTTCCGGTTATCCTGTGATAGTGACAGATGGCGACCGCCAGCGCGTCCGATGCGTCTTCCGGTATGGGTTTACGATCGGGGCTTCGGTCGAGGTTCAGCATGGCGCTGACCATGTACTGCACCTGCTGCTTCGACGCGCCGCCCGCGCGGACTATGGCCATCTTCACCTCGCGCGGGGCGTATTCCCAGACCTGCAGTCCCCGGTTCGCCGCGGCCAGGAGGGCGACCCCGCGGGCGTGGCCCAGCACGAGGGCCGCCCTCGGAAACCGTCCGCCGAAAGTGGATTCGACGGCCACCAACTCCGGCCGGGTCCGGTCGATGACCTCGCACAGGCCGTCGTAGATGACCTTCAGCCGGTCCGGAAGGGCCTTTCGCGACCCGGTCCGCACCACGCCGAAGTCCAGGAGCCTGCACTGCCTGTCCCGGGCCTCGATCACGCCGTATCCCGTAATCACGCTGCCCGGGTCGATTCCGAGGATGATCATGGATACCCGCTACCCGTTCATCTCCTCCAGCATCCGGTCGTCCACGTCGAAATTGGCGTAGACGTGCTGAACGTCGTCGTGGTCCTCGAGGACTTCCATCAACCGGAGAAGCTGTTCCGCGTCCTTGCCCGCGACCGCCACGGTGGACTGCGGGATGCGGCCGATCCCGGCCCGCAGGGGGGCGAACCCGCCTTCCTCGAGCCGGACCCGCACCGATTCGAAATCGGAAACGGCGGTCAGCACGTCCAGGGTATCTCCTTCGTCCAGGATGTCTTCCGCGCCGGCGTCGAGGGCGGCCATCATGACCACGTCCTCGTCGACCCCGCTCTTGTCCACGACGATCGTGCCCTTCTGGTCGAACATCCAGGCCACGCAGCCCGCCTCGCCCATGTTGCCGCCGTTCTTCGTGAAGGCATGGCGCATCTCGGAGGTGGTGCGGTTCTTGTTGTCCGTCACCGCTTCCACCAGCAGCGCCACGCCGGCCGGGCCGTATCCCTCGTAGACCAGTTCCTCGTAGTGGACGCCGTCCAGCTCGCCCGTGCCCCGCGCTATGGCCCGGTCGATGTTGGCCTGCGGCACGTTTTCCGCCTTGGCGGCGAGCACGGCCGTCCTCAGCCGGGGGTTGCCGCTGGCCGAACCGCCGCCCTGCCGCGCGGCGATGGTGATCTCCTTGATGACCCGGGTGAATATCTTCCCGCGGGCGGCGTCTTTCTGCTCCTTCTTCCGCTTGATCGTGCTCCACTTGGAATGCCCGGACACCGTGCCTCCTCAGGGGATCGTGACGACCCGTTTCCCCGTACCCGTGTTATTGGATGTGTCCCTGGCGCGAATGGCGAGAGTATGCTCGCCGGCTTCCAGTCCGTCCAGGGCGATCTCGAATGCCTCCGTCTTGGAATCCGTGACGCCGTCCCCGGGGTGGACCACCCGCCAGTCGCCCCCGTCAATGGCGTATTCCACGCGGTAAAGGGGACTGGCGCCGTCCTGGACCATGAAGGAAAGCCGGCCGGCCGTCACGTCGATCCGGGTTACCCGCGGACCGGTATTGTCCACCAGGAACGGCTCGCTGAGGCGTTCCGACTCCAGGGCCTGGTCCGGCGGATTCGACGGCCCGTCGCTGGCCACGACGCGGACGACGTATGTTCCGTCCGGGAAAGTCTCGGAATCCCAGGAATAGGAAGGGGTGCGCCGTTCCGACTCCAGGAGCTTCCACGCTTCTTCCGCTTCGCCCCGGAAGTAGATCTCGAAGGACAGTCCGTCCCCGTCGGGATCGCTCGCCTGAACGGCGATCGCCCGCATGCCCTTCCGGTAGGCGGGCGCGCCGGCCGACGCGTTCTGGCCGCGGCCGTTGGCGCGGCCGCCGACCTGCGCGGCGATGCCCGGGGGAAGATCGGACGGCCCGTCCGGACCCGGCGCGGCGTCACGCAGGTAGACGCCCGGCTCGTAGACCGTGACCGAATGCACGGTGGGCGGATTGTTCCGCGTCAGGTACGCCGCCGAAACGGACGAGACCGAGGGCGTTTCCCCGTTCCCCGTACTCAGCTCCGCCTTCCACTGCAGGTAGCGGGCGGGCGGGCAGGCCAGGGCCTCCCCATCCGGATCCGTATAGGGACCGGTCCAGTCGCTCCAGGTCTGGTCGGGCGTATCCGTATTGCCCGAGCGGGCGTACAGGCGGACCGCCGTCCCCTCGGGCTGCTCGGTCTCCCACCGGATACGGCCCCACCGCGCAATGCCCCGGGTATCCCGGACGTCGGACGTGTACTCGCCTTCGCGCACGGGACGGGAGCTCAGGCGGTACAGGTTGCCGCGATTGCTCGTCGCCACGGCTATCCCGCCCGTTGCGAGGGGCATCAGCGCCGTGATCTGCGATTCCTCGAGTTCGTTCAGCAGCGTGCCCCGGCCCCGTTCCCGGACGCTGTAGAGCCGGCCGCGCGAGCCCGTGCCGATGAGCAGCTCATCTTCCCCGCGTAGCGCCAGAGACAGGCATACGTCCGTCCCGGACCGCCACCATTCCTCCACCCGGCCGTCCGGATCTATCCTGAGGACGACGCCGCCGCCCGTGGCGAAACCACGGCCGGCAGGCCGGTCCGCGCTCTCCGCCGAGGCCGCCGCCTCGACCACGTTACGGACCGCGTCGCCGCCCGGCTCGTCGGGAGCCCGGGACGGCGGGGGCATCGATCCGCCCGGCCGGCCGGCCCGGCGCGGTCCGCTCAGCGCGCCGGCGAACACGGCGCCGTCCGAAGCGACCTGGAGGGCGTTCACTTCGCCGTAGGGTGAATCGTACAGGACCGAAAGGGCGCCGTCAGAAGCGATCCGGTAGATCCGGCCGCCCGGCTCGGTGCCCGCGATCAGCCGGCCCGATCCGTCCACGGCCAGGGCCATGACATGGGCTTCCTCCAGCTCGGCCAGCAGACGCGCATCGCCGTCCGCGTCGATACGATATATCCTTCCCTGCTCGCCCGTGCCCGCGTACAGCCCGCCTTCCGCGTCCAGCGCAAGCGACCAGATGTAGCGGGTCGCGCCGTCCGCGTTGCCGTCCGTGCTGCCATCGTCCTGCGCGCCGCCTTCGTCCTCCGCACCGCCGTCGTCCGCGCCGCCGTCGTCCGCCGCGTCGCCATCGCCGGCCGTTCCGCTACCGTCCTCCCCGCCGTCATCGCCGGCCGCGCCGCCATCGCGCGCGGGATCGAAAAACACCGTGTGGGTCCCGTCCGCGTCGATCCGGTAGATCCGGCCGTCGGGGAAAGTGGCGGCGTAGACCCGGTCGTTCCCGTCGATCGCCACGCTGCGGATTTCCAGCTCTTCGGCGTCAAAGAACACCTCGGACCGGCCCGACGAGTCTATACGGTACAGCCTGCCGTCGTTCCCCGTGCCCGCGTAGAGGTTCCCCCCGGAATCGGCCGCGAGGCTCCATATCAGCGGTTCGTCGCTCTCGAAAACGGGGTCCAGGACCGGCGACAGCGTCAGGCGGCCCTTCCCGGTTATGGAAACGTCCCGGGACTCGCCCTTGAGGAAATCTCCGTGTCCGGCCTGTTTCCAGATTACCGGCGTCGACGCAACGACGCCGAACACGGCCATCAGCAAGACCGATGCCATGAGCGGCGCGCGCCATCGCGGGATCCTGTTCAAATGCAGCTCCTATCGCTTTACGGTCAGCCTGCTCCAGTGCTGCCCGGCGACGACGTAGTCCGTCCGGACCGTTTCTTCGGCAACCACCTTCTCGCGGATCGGTATGAAACTGCCCTTCGTCCGCTCGGAATCCATGACGGCGAGGACCGACGGGGGCAGACCGGGCATCTCCCTCCCTTTGAGCATGCCGCCCGCGCCGCCCTGGAACATCTTCAGGTATATCCGGTTTCCGGTGCGGCGGTTGTTGAGCAGTTCGATCAGCCGGGGGCCGTCCGTGGGCCTGTACCGCTGGGGAACGGCGTTCAGATCGTGGCGGGTTACGGCCCGGGAGGAACCGACCAGTACCTGCACCTGCCCGGCGGATATGGTCTTGGGGACCGTCACGTCGAACCGCTTGACCACGCGGCCGCCCCGGTAGGGCCGGAGGTACACCCTGACCTCCAGCGTGTCCCCCGGTTTCAGGGTATCCGATCCGAACCAGACGTCTTCGATGACGGCCGTCCGGCGTTCGTCCGACGAATGGAGCTCGATCCGGAGGGACTCTATCATCGGGGTCACGAACCGGTTGTCGAGCACGAAATTGAGCACGCCGTTCACGTCTCTGGCCAGGGCCGGCAGGGACGCCCGTCCGGAGAACTGGTCGTCGAAGACCACGTCCGGATGGTCCCGCAGTTCGATCCGGCCGCCGAGCGTTATCGTCCGCTCACCGGACGCGCGGCCGTTCGCGAAGATCGTATTCGTCACCGCCATGTTTACCAGCATCGGCGTCCAGCCGTTCGCCATCATCACGTCGAACCGGTAGTTCCGGGGCGCGCGGCCGGCATCGACGTAGGAAAGCTCAACCGGTATCATAGGCGCCGTATCGCCGAGCTGGCCGTATATCCCGTTCGTGTGGTCCCACAGGACCGAACCGACTTCGTCCGTCACGCTGCCGACTTTCGTGGACCCGGTCTGGTCCGGGACGACCGTGATGATCTCGGCCCGGTTCATCGGGATGTTCAGGGCGCCGGTCCATAGGAAGGGATGTCCGAAGGCCAGAATGGCGTCTTCATCGCGCCAGGTGACCGTACCCGTGCCCGCCATATTGTAATCGCCCCGGATGAGCTGCGCGCTCACGGCGGCGCCGGGTTCCAGGGCGGCTTTCCCGCCGCTCGACGACGCGCCGTCCTGTTCCGGGACCGCAGCATCGCCGGCCTGTACGGGGTCCGAAACCGCGCCTGCCGAAACCGCGCCGGACGGCCCGACGCCCCGGCTGCCTCCGCCGGCCACGGGAACGAGCCCTCGCCGGCGCAGGTCGCGCTCGAACAGGCTGACCGTCATGGGATGGAAACCGGAAAGCACCATGGGCACGGCAATGGGCTTGAGGCCGGACGGACCCGAAGGGGTGCCCGGATGTCCGGCGAACTCCGTTTCCGAACGGTCTTCGGCTGGCCAGGGGGATGGGGGACCGGCGCCCGTGCCGCCCGGTTCGCCCAGCCAACCCGATCCGCCAGGCCAACCCGGCCCGTAATCACTCTGGAGGTCTCCCGGTCCGCCCGGCCCGTAATCACTCTGGAGGTCTCCCGGTCCGCCTGGTCCGCCCGGCCCGTAATCACCGCTGGGCCCGCCCGTCCCGTCCCGGTCTCCGCTGGGGGCGTTCCGGTCCGGCGCCGGTTCGGTCTCCACGGCATCCCGTATGGCCAGCATATGGCCGATCGGCGTAACGCCGCCGATGGGTTTCATCGGAAACGCGCCGAAGCGGTACGCCAGCGCGCCGACGAGTTTCCCGTCGATGTACACCGGGCTGCCGCTCATCCCCGCGATGACCCCCGCGTCGTCCACGTAGGGGCCCGAAACCCCCACCATGATGATATCGTGTTTCGCGTAGAAGATGTTCTTCATGACGCCCAGCACTTCGATGTGGAAGGTATCGATCCGGGCATCCTGGAAGACCGTGAGGCCGTATCCGCGCATGCCCGGCCGCACCTCGTCGATATCCATGAACCCGGAGGCGGACTGGGCCGCTGCCGGCACGCCGGGCGCGAGCAGGCATGCGAAGAGGGAAAGCGCGACGACCGTTCGATTGATGTGCATGGGGCCGCTGCCTGGTGAACAGGGGATCGGGAGGCGACTTGAAACTACTGCAATATAAGGCCGCACCGCGTGCGTGGGCAACTGCTTTGTAACGGCCGCCGAAGGATCGCGGGGCAGCCGTTAACAAAAGAAATCGCTTGACTTACCGCGATGGTTCCTCGAAATTCAGACGGCGGCGGAAGGGTCCGGAAGAGCAGGTACGGCGCCGGTCCCGGCCCGTCCTGATACCTGTCCTGAAACCAGTCCGGAAACCTGAATCCGGAAACCTGTCAGGAGCGTCATGAAACGTCCCGGGCACGAAAAGCCCTCCGATGAGAACGTGGTGCCGATCTGCAACATGACCATGTCCGAAACGCGCAGCCAGATCGGCGCGCTGTCCTCCCAGATCGTACAGTCCTACGACACGATCGGCGGCCTGAACCGTATCGACGGCAAGAACCTGCCTTCCAGGGAACGGGTCTACGGCATGCTGAAGGACCTGCTTGCGCTCTGCTTCCCCGGATACTTCGGCGCCGAACCCCTCGTGACGAAGAACGTGGCCTTCTACGTGGACGGACTGGTGGACGACATCTACATCCGCCTGAGAGAGGAAGTGACCCGGAGCCTCATGCACGACGCGCAGTGCAAGGGGAAAGACCCCGTGGCCTGCGAGGAGATCGCAAACCGGATCGCGCTCGAGCTCCTCGAGGCGGTCCCCGGCATCCGGAAGCTGCTCATGGGCGACGTGGAGGCTGCCTACGACGGCGATCCCGCGGCCAAGAGCCATGACGAGATCATCCTGAGCTATCCGTGCGTGGAAGCCATCGCCACCTACCGGATCGCCCATGAACTCTATCTCCGGAAGACGCCGCTCATTCCGCGGATCATGTCCGAGCACGCCCACAGCCGCACGGGGATCGACATCCACCCCGGCGCGACCATCGGCACCCGATTCTTCATCGACCACGGTACGGGCGTCGTGATCGGGGAGACGGCGCTGATCGGCAACAACGTGAAACTATACCAGGGCGTGACGCTGGGCGCGCTGAGCTTCCGGAAGGACGAAGGCGGCCGTCTCGTCAAGGGCGGCAAGCGCCACCCCACCATAGAAGACGACGTGGTGATCTACTCGGGCGCCACGATCCTGGGCGGTGAAACGACGATCGGGCACGACTCCGTGATCGGGGCCAGCGTATGGTTGACGGAACCGGTCCCGCCCCATTCGAAGGTTACCATCGGCAACCCGAAGCTGGACGTGGTGAAACACGACGCCCGGACGGCCTGACCGGACGGCCTGAACGAACGCCCGGACGGCCTGACCGGACGGCCTAACCCCCCTCTTCCGCGATATATTTCTCCGCCTCCATGGCGGCGGCGCATCCCGTCCCCGCCGCCGTGACCGCCTGGCGGTACACGTGGTCCTGCACGTCCCCGCCCGCGAACACGCCGGGCACGCTGGTGCGCTGCCTCCTGTCGGTCAGGATGTAGCCCTGTTCGTCCAGGTCGAGCTTGTCCCTGAAGATCCCGGTATTGGGCGTATGGCCGATCGCGATGAAGAGGCCCTCGGCGTCCAGCACCCGTGTCCGGTCCGTTTCCAGTTCCCGCACGCGGACGCCGGTCACCCCCGCGGTTTCGTCGCCCAGCACCTCGTCTATCACGGATCCCCATTGGAACGTTATCTTCGGGTGTTCGAGAGCCCGTTCCTGCATGATCCGGCTCGCCCTCAGTTCGCGGCGGCGGTGAATGATCCAGACCCGGCTCGCGAACCGCGTCAGGAAGAGGCCTTCCTCCATGGCGCTGTCGCCTCCGCCCACCACGGCGACCTTCCGGTCCCGGTAGAAGGCGCCGTCGCAGGTCGCGCAGGTGGAAACGCCCCGGCCGAAGAACGTGTCCTCTCCCGGCACGCCGAGCAGCCGGGGCGAGGAACCGGTGCTGATCACCGCGGCCTTGGCCGTGTATTCGCCCCGGTCCGTGCGTATCCGGTGGGCCCCCGGATCGAAATCCACCGAGACGACCTCCTCGTACTTCATCACGGCGCCGAAACGCTCGGCCTGCTCCCGCATGCGGTCCATGAGATCCATGCCGCCCAGGCTCTCGGGGAAGCCCGGGAAGTTTTCGATCTCGCTGGTGAGCGACAACTGTCCGCCGACCGTGCTGCCCGTCAATACGACGGGGGACAGGTTCGCCCGGGCCGCGTACAGGGCCGCCGTGTACCCCGCCGGGCCCCCGCCGATGATGACCACCTGCTCCGTTTCAGCCCGTTCCTTTTCCATCTCTTTCCTTTTCTATCCCTTTGCCGTCGCGGACCGGACCGCTTCTCGCGGCACCGCGCTATTCGATCCGCTTGATGATGTGAAAACCCATGGACGTCTCGACGACCGCGCTCAGTTCACCGACTTGCAGTCCCATCGCGGCCCGCTCGAATTCCGGGATCATCTCGCCCGGACCGAAGAACCCGAGGTCGCCTCCGACGTTCCGGCTCGAATCGATGGAGGTCTCCCGGGCCAGTTCGACAAAATCGGCGCCGGCCTCCAGCCGTTCCATCACGGCCTGCGCTTCCGCCTGCGTGGCGACGACGATCTGGCGGACGCGTATCTTGTTGGATTCGATGGCCTTCGTCCTCTCCTCCACGACCCGCCTGACCCGGCTCAACGCGGCCTTCAGCGGCGCGTTTTCCGGCGCGAGGGCGAGGGCCTGTTCGTACTGGGCAATCGCCTGGCCGAATTCTTCCCGCCGTTCGTGTATCATGGCGGTTTCCGCGTAAATGCGGGGGTCTCTCGCGCCCATTTCGAGTATCTCCCCGTAGTACTCCAGGGCATCGGAAAAGCGGCCTTCGGCGAAGGCGAGGCGGGCCAGCGCCACGCGCGGAACCACCGACTGCCCGCCGACCTCCAGGGCCCGTTCCCAGACCGCGCGCGTGCTGTCCGGCTGGTCCTTGTTCTGGTAGGCGGTCCCCAGGTTCATGTAGGCGTCCATGTAGTCCGGCGCGAGTTCGACGGCCCGCTTCCATTCCACGATCGCGTCGTCGACCCGATCCATGTTCAAGTATGAAACGCCGAGATTGAGATGGATCCTGGGCAACTGGTCTTCCGGGGGAGACAGGGTGAGCACCTTCTCGTAGGTATCGGCCGCCTTTTCGAATTCCTCGGTATCGGTATATACCTTGCCGAGATTCGTGTAGGCGTCGACGTAGGAGGAATCGTCCTCGATGGCCTGCCGGTAGTGGTGGATCGCTTCGTCGAGATACCCGCCCTGGTTGTACACGAACGCCATGGCGGTATGGGCCGCGGCCAGTTCCGGCGGCCCCTCCATCATCCTGTCGTACTGGGTCCGGGCCCAGGCGTAGACCGTATCGGTGGGAACGATCGTCATGCGCGCGATGCTGAGCGTATCGCCCTCCACGGTCTTCTTGAACGCATCCAGCGCCGCGTTCATGTCCCCCCTGGCGTGATGTACCAGGCCGAGCGTAAGGTAGGCGGCGGCAAAGCCTGGCGCGACCTCCAGGGCGTGTTCGATATGGACCTGGGCGCTGTCGATCTCTCCCTGCGCATAGTACACGGCGCCCAGGTTGTTCTTCGCGAGGGCGACGGCGGCCAGGAACTGCTGCAGCGCCGCCTGCTGCCGCTGCTCGGGCGTCAGGGTGGTGTCCGGTTCCGCGCCTTCCCCGGCGGCCGCGCCGGACTGGCCGACCGGGATCAATCCGGCGGGCGCGGGGGTCTGCTGCGCATCGGTCCCGGCAGAAGTCTGGGTCTCGGCTTCGGTAGACGCCTGGGCGCCGGCCTCGGCAGAAGTCTGCGTATCGGCCTCGGCAGACGTCTGGGCGCCGGCCGGAGCAACCCAGAATATGCAGAGAAAAAGGACGCTAAGGGCCGGCGTCAGGACCGTACGAAACGGTGCGCCGCCCCGTGCATGGTTGCTTAAGCTCATATGCCACCGCCTTCCGGTATGGATCACTATATCGGTCCCGCGCTTCATCTCAGCGGCTCCGCGTCTCTTCTGGTCCCGCGCTTCGTCTCAGCGGCTCCGCGTCTCATCTGGACCCGCGCTTCCTCTCAACGGCTCCGCGTCTCTTCTGGTTCCCCGCTTCGTCTCAACGGCTCCGCGTCTCCTCAGGTTCCAGCTCGCACAAAATCTCCAGGGCCTCGCCCACCAGCGCGAAACATCCGGTCACGAGGACCAGGTCGTCCGGTTGCGCCAGGGCCTTCGCCTCCGCGACGGCTTCCGCGACGGACGGCGCCGTCCGCGACGGCGTTCCAAGCGCCGCGCAGGCCGCCGCCACTTCCGCGGGACCGGCCTGCCGGCTTCTGAGTACCCGCCGCTCGGGGACGAGGATCTCGTCGGCGTATTGCGCGATGACCCGGCACAACGCGCCCACCGCCTTGTCGCGGTGCGCGGACAACACGACGATGACGCGGCGGGCCGGGAAGAGCCGGCGCAGGCTGGCCGTCAGGTTCTCCGCCGCCAGCACGTTGTGAGCGACGTCCAGTACCAGCCAGGGGCCGCTCCGGATCAGCTGCATGCGTCCCGGCAACCGTACCGTCGAGAGGCCGCGGCGTACCCCATCGGCCGTTATTTCCATGCCCCGCTTCGCCAGGGCCTCCGCCACGCCCACGGCCACGGCCGCGTTGCCGGCCTGAAAAGCGCCGGACAGCGGGAGCGTGACCCCTTCGTACGACCCGCCGGCCGTCTCGATATCCACCACCTGCCGGCCCACCGCTTCTTCCCGGAGGGCGTACCGCACGTCGACGCCCGCCTCCACGAGGGGGCTCGACCGGAGCCGGCAGGCCTCCCGGATCACTTCCGATGCCTGCGGCGGCTGGGCGGCGGAAACGGTGCAGGCGCCTTCCTTTACGATCCCGGCTTTCTCGCGGGCGATCTCCGCAATCGTCTCGCCGAGGCGGTCCGTGTGGTCCAGCCCTATGGGCGTAATCGCGCAGGCCATCGGCTGGATCACGTTGGTCGAATCCAGCCGCCCGCCGAGACCGCACTCGACCACCGCCAGGTCCACCCGGCGTTCCTTAAAATACACAAAGGCCAGGGCCGTGAGTATATCAAAAAACGAACCCATGCCCTCCGGCCGCAGCCGGGTTCCTTCGATGGCCGGACGCGCGCGTTCGGTCAGTCCGGCGAACGCGCGTTCGGTGATGGGCTCGCCGTCGACCTGGATGCGTTCGCGCAGCGACACCAGGTGGGGCGACGTGTACAGGCCCACGCGGTAGCCGCTTTCGCGGAGGATGGACGCGATCATGACGGCGGTGGACCCCTTCCCCTTGGTCCCCGCCACGTGTACCGATTTCCAATGCCGTTCGGGATGGCCGAGGGCTTCCGTCAGCGCGGAAATGCCCGCCAGGTCCATGCGTTCCGGCGCGGCGCCCGGCATCTTTTCGAAATCCACGAAGTCGTAGAGATAGTCCAGCGCCTCTTTGAAGGTCATACGCTCATCCCGTACCCGTCAGGGTCTTCGCATACTCGAAGGGGCGCGACACCGCCCTGCGTCGCAACGCGCCGAATCGCCTCCGCGCCGGGGCGGAAACGTCCGCGCTGTCGGCGATGCGCTTGAACACGTTCCTGCCGGGGCGGGCGTTGACTTCGATGATCCAGGGCGTGCCGCCGGCGTCCGGCACGATATCGAGTCCCACCTCCCCGATGGGCCCGAGTTCCGCCTCCATCCGTCCCCATGCCGCGAAGGACGCCTCCGCCGCGTCGCGCAGGACCTTCTCGCGGGCGGACCGGCCGTACAGCGCGTCGAGCACGGGTTCCGCCTCTTCGGAACGGGCGCCGTTGCTCAGGTTGGACGTTGGGCCGCCCGTCTGGCTGACGCGGGCCGCCAGGCCGGTCAGGATACACTTCGAACGGCCGTTCTTCTGCATCAGCAACCGCAGGTCGAACCGCGGGAAACGCCTCCGGCCCGGGGGTTCGGCCGCGATCCCCTGCTGCACCAGGCAGTCGGGGGATCCCGCGGCGCCCTGTCCCGCCAGCTCCATGATCCGGTCCCTCGCCGGCCGCGCGCCGCGTATCTCGTAGGTCGCGGCCAGCGTCCGTATGACGTGGCGTCCGTCCCCGTACCGGACGACCTCGATGACGCCCGTGCCCTGGGACCCCGCCCTCGGCTTGATGTACACGTGATCGTAGCGGAACAGAAAGGCCCGCAGCGACTGCTCGTCGAGCAGGGCGGTCCGCGGCACGGGGAGGCCGCCGCCGGCCAGGCGCCGGTACGTCTCCAGCTTGTCCGCCGCCAGTCGGATGAAGGTGAGGGGGTTCACGAAGGAGATACCGGCCCGGTCGAACAGGTCCCGCGCCCGCTCCGCCGCGACGGATCCGGCCGGATCGACCACGGGCGCGCGGTCGTAGATGACCGCCGGAAAGGGCTCGCGGCCGCATTCGACCCACCTGCCGTCCACGACCGTGGCCGGCTTTACCGTGCCCTGCCCGGGGTCCACGTCCGTCGCGTCGAACACCACCGCGCGCAGGCCGAGCTTCGCCGCGGCCTGGCAGCACTCCGCGAAAAACCCCGTGGGCGGGCCGAAGGGACGGCCTGCCTCGTCGGGCGCGCGGCGGCTCAGGATGCCCACGGTCGCCACGGCCGGCTTCAGGATGCCCACGGTCGCCACGGCCGGCTTCCGGTCCCGCGTGTTCGCGGTTTCCTTCGTCTTCATGATCTAAGCGGACCGGGTGGGACGGACCGCACGGACCGCACGGACCGCATGGACCGGACGGGCCATCCGTTTCACTTCGTCCAGTGTCGACCAGGTCATGTCGCCCCGTTCCGAAAAGGACAGGGCGGACAGCGCGGTGCCGTAGGAGAGTCCGGCGGGGAGATCCTCCCGCAGCAGGCCGTACAGCAGGCCGGCGTCGAAGGCGTCCCCGGCGCCGAGGCGGTCGACCGGTTCCACCGCGTAGGGCTTCGTGTAGAGGAAGCCCGTCTCCGCGGACCAGCCCACGGCCCCGCCTTCGGCCAGCGTAAGCACGACGATCCCGTTCCCGAACCGGCCGTGAAAGGCTTCGATCGTCGCCTCCGGCGCGCCGTCCCATCCGAAGATCAACGCCGCGTCGGCGGCGGTCGACACCAGGACGTCGACCTGGCCCAGCAGGGATTCCAGGACCTCGCGGGCCCGTTCCTGCGTCCACAGCTTGGCCCGGTAGTTGATGTCGAACGACGTCCGGTACCCGCCCTCCGCCCGGCCGCCGAGGACCCGGGCGACGGTCTCGAGGCACGACGGGCCCAGGGACGCCGTGATGCCGGAGGTATGCACGATCCGGGCGCCGGACCGCAGCGCCCTTTCCACCACCTCGGGCGTCATTCCGGTCGCGGCGGAACCGGCGCGGTCGTAGACGACCCGGCTGCCTCTCGGCGGCGTGCCGGGTTCGAGAAAGAATACGCCGGCCCGACTGGGCCGACTGGGCCGCTCGCGCTGCTCCTGCTGATCGGGCCGCTCGGGCCGACTGGCCCGAGCGGGCTGCTCCGGCTGCTCAGCCCGCCCGGCCCGCCCATCAACCCAGGCCACGTGGGACGTGTCCACGCCGTGGAGGGCCAGGCGGGAGGCGATCCAACGCCCGGCGGGATGATCGGGGAGGGCGGAGACCCAGGCCACGCCGGCGCCCATCCTGGCCAGGGCCGCCGCCATGTTGGACTCCGTGCCCGCCGCGTCGGCCCGCAGGTAATCGGCCTGTTCCAGCATCTCGCCGTCCACCGGCGAAAACCGGATCATCGTCTCGCCGAACGTAACGACATCGTAACGCATTCGGTCCGACCGGCCGGAAAGGGAAGATGACATGTTCGGATGGATGGGGCGGGCGCGGCGCTTCAGGCGTAATGACAGGCCACCCAGTGGCCGCTTTCGTTCTGTTTGAGTTCCGGCTCGTGCACGGCGCAGTCGTCCTTCGCGATGGGGCAGCGTGGATGAAAACGGCAACCGGAGGGCGGGTCGACCGGACTGGGCACGTCGCCCGTGAGTTGAATGCGCTGTTTCTGGCGCCGCTTGCTGATCTCCGGGACGGCGGACAGCAGGCTCTGCGTATAGGGGTGCTGGGCGTTGTTCGTCACCTCGTCGGTCCGCCCCGCCTCGATGAGCTTGCCCAGGTACATGACCCCGATGCGGTCGCTGATGTGGGCGACGACGGCCAGGTTGTGGGCGATGAACATGTAGGTCAGGTTCAACTCGTCCTGCAGGTCCTGGAGCAGGTTCAGGATCTGGACCTGGATGGACACGTCCAGGGCGGACACGGGCTCGTCGCAGATGATGAGGCTCGGGTTCAGCGCGATGGCCCGGGCGATGCCGATACGCTGGCGCTGGCCGCCGCTGAACTCGTGGGGATAGCGGTCCACGTAGGCTTCGCTCAGTCCGACCATCTCGAGCAGGCTGACCAGCCTCGCCCTTCGTTCTTCCCGTCTGCCCACGCGATGGATGTCGAGGGGCTCCTGCACGATGTTCCCCACCGTCATGCGCGGGTCCAGGGAGGCGTAGGGGTCCTGGAAGATCATCTGAAGCCGCTTGCGGACGGGCTTCAGCTCGTCTTCGGACATGTCCGCCAGGTCGTTGCTCTCGAAGAGGACCCTCCCCGCCGTGGGCCGGTAGAGCTGCAGGACCGTCAGGCCGAGGGTGGACTTTCCGCAGCCGCTTTCTCCCACCAGCCCGAAGGTCTCGCCCCGGTCGATGGAAAAGGAAACGCCGTCCAGCGCCCGCACGGTACCGCCTTCTTCCTTGCGGCCCAGCCCTTCTTCCAGTTCGAAGTGCTTTACCAGGTTATCCAGTTGCAGCAGGGGCTCGTTCAACGCGTCCTCCGGGATGGCATGCGGCCGGCGTCGGTGCGGCCGGCGTCGGTGCGACCGGCGTCGGTGCGGCCGGCGTCAGTACAGCCGGCGTCAGTACAGCCAGCAGGCGCAGTCGTGTTCCCGCGCCACGTCCTTCAGTTCCGGGTCGTCCCCGCACAGGTCGAAACGGCTGGGGCACCGCGGCGCGAACCGGCAGCCGGCGGGCAGCTGGATCAGGTTCGGCGGCACGCCGTCGATGGGTTCCATGCGTTCCTTCACCGTCGGGCCGAGCTTGGGCACGGACTGGAGCAGGCCGTGCGTGTAAGGGTGCTTCGGGTCGTCGAGCAGCGTGTCCACCGGGCCCGATTCGATGATCCGGCCGGCGTACATGACGATCACCCGGTCGCACACCTCGCCCACGACCCCGAGATCGTGGGTGATGATGACGACCGACATGTTCAGTTCTTCCTGGAGCTTCATCATCAGTTCCAGGATCTGCGCCTGGATGGTCACGTCCAGCGCCGTGGTCGGCTCGTCGGCGATGAGCAGCTTGGGGTTGCACGCGATGGCCATGGCGATCATCACGCGCTGCCTCATCCCCCCGCTGAACTGGTGGGGGTAGTCGTTGAGGCGCTGCTCCGGGCTCGGGATGTTGACCATCTGCAGCAGTTCGATGCTGCGGTCCGTCGCCTCCTTCTTGTCGAGGCCGAGATGGAGCTGGAGGGGCTCCCGAAGCTGCCATCCGATGGTCAGTACCGGGTTGAGGGACGTCATCGGGTCCTGGAACACCATGGAGACGATATTGCCCCGGATCTCCTGCATTTCGGGTTCAGAGACGGTCCGCAGGTCGACCGCGGGCTGGTCGGCGCCGGGCCGGAACAGGATGTTGCCGTTGACGATGCGGCCCGGGGGACTCGGGATGAGCCGCATGATGGAAAGCACCGTGGCGCTCTTGCCGCATCCGCTCTCCCCCACGATGCCCACCGTTTCCCCTTCCGCCACGTCGAAACTGACGTCGTCCACGGCCCGCACCGCGCCGCCGCGGGTGAGGAAGTGGGTCGAAAGGTTCTCAACCTTCAGTAAGGGTTCCATGGGTCCATGCTTCCCGTCATTACGCGCTCAGTCTTCTTCCAGGGCCTTGGCTTCTTCGATGACCTTGTTCTCGATTTCCTTGGGCATTTCCTCGTAGCGGACGAATTTGCGCGCGTGGCTGCCGCGGCCGTGGGTAATGGACCGCAGCACGGTCGAGTACCGGTACAGTTCGGCCAGCGGCACTTCGGCCCGCACCACCTGGTTGCTGCCCCGGGGGGACATGCCCAGGATGCGGCCGCGCCGGCTGGAAAGATCGCCCATGACGTCGCCCATGTAGTCCTCGGGGACGACCACGTCCACTTCGTAGATCGGCTCGAGCAGGACGGGGCGGGCTTCCATGAAGGCCTTCTTGAACCCCATGGACGCGGCGACCTTGAAGGCCATTTCGGATGAATCGACCGTGTGGAACGAACCATCGTACAGCGTGGCCTTCAGGTCGACCACGGGATACTTGGCCATCACGCCCTCCACCATGGCCTCCTGGATGCCCTTGTCCACCGCCGGGATGAACCGGCTGGGGACGGCGCCGCCCACGATGCCGTTGTCGAATTCGTATCCTTCGCCGCGCTGCCTGGGTTCCACGCGCAGCCAGACGTCGCCGAACTGCCCGCGTCCCCCGCTCTGCCGCTTGAACCGGCCCTGGGCCTCGGACCGGCCCTTGATCGCCTCGCGGTAGGGGATGCGCGGCTGCACCATCTCGACTTCCACGCCGAAACGGCGGCTGAGCCGCTCCACGATGAGGTCCAGGTGCATTTCCCCGGCGCCGGCCAGGATCAGTTGCCTGATCTCGCTGTTGTACCGGAAGGTAAAGGAAGGATCCTCTTCGTGCAACCGGGACAGGCCGGTGCTGATCTTCTCCTCGTCGTCCTTGCTCTTCGGCAGGATGGCCACGTTCGCCACGGGCTCGGAGAATTCCACCCAGGCCACGTCGAAGGCTTTCTGCCGGATGCACAGTCCGTCGCCGGTGTGGGTGTCCTTCAGTTTAACGGTCGCCCCGATCTCGCCGGCGCGGATGGCGTTCAGCTCATGCCGCTCGTGGCCGTTGGTCTGGTAGATCTGCCCGAACCGTTCCGACGTGTTCTTGGACGAGTTGTACACGTCGCCGCCGTGCTTGATCTCGCCGGAGAACACCCGGAAATAGGTGAGTTCCCCGATGTGGGCCTCGGAGACCGTCTTGAATACCAGGGCGGCCAGGGGGCCGGACGGGTCCGGATCGAGGGCGACTTCCTCGCCGTCGCCCGAGCGGGTGACCGTCACCGGCGGGCGGTCCGCCGGAGAGACCATGAACGCGGCCGCCGCGTCCATCACGCCGGAGACCCCGACGTTTGCCGAGGCGCAGGTCGCCAGGACGGGGAAGACGGCGCCTTCCCGCACGCCTTTGCGCAACCCCTCCAGGAGCTGCTCGTCGGTGAGCGCGCCTTCTTCGAAGTAGACCTCGAGCAGTTCGTCGTCGGATTCCGCCACCGATTCCACGAGCTTTTCGCGGTATTCGTCCGCCTGGCCGGAGACCTCGCCGGGGATCGCCGACCGGGTCCCCTTGCCGTCGCCGCCCGCGAAGGTCACCGCTTCCATGGCGACCAGGTCGACGACGCCGGAGAAGCCCTCGCCTTCGCCGATCGGGATCTGGACCGGGACGGCCTGCGTGCCGAACCGTTCCTGGATGCGGCCGAGCGCGTCGTAGAAGTCGGCGTGCTCCTTGTCCAGCTGATTGATGACCACCATGCGGGGCAGGCCGTACTGTTCCGCGTACTCCCAGGCGCGCTCCGTCTCCACCTCGATGCCTTCGATGGCCTTGACCACGACGGCCACGTTGTCCGTGACGCGCATCGCGCAGTGGACCTCGCTGGTGAAATCGGAATAGCCCGGCGTGTCGAGGATATGGAGGTTGTGGTCGTTCCACTCGCAGTGCAGCGGCGTGAGGTTCATGGAAATGCGGTGTTCGATCTCTTCCTCGCGGTAGTCCGATACCGTGTTGCCGTCCTCCACGCTCCCGAGCCGGGTCGTGGCGCCGGCGTTGAAGAGCATGGCTTCCGCCAGGGAGGTCTTGCCGCTTCCCCCGTGGCCCGCAAGGCAGATATTCCTTATTTTTTCGATGTTGTATTCCTTCACGAACACCCCTCCTCTTCGGGACTCCGACCGGCCACCGCGATTCAGGTTCTTTTCGTTTTGCAGGACTTCCGGGAAAAATCCTAATATGACTGTGTACGCGTCCCGCTGTCAAGTTTTTCGGGCCGGCCGTCCGCCCCGACGGGAGCGCCGCCGCGAAAGGCGCCTGGACAGGACCGGAACACGGCGCGGAGGAGGCCGGGCCCGGACCGCGGCGCCTGCTTCAGCGGATGGCGCCTGGACAGGACCGGTGCCTGGAACGAAAGCGCCCTTCAGCACATAAGCGCCTGGACCGCAGCCAAAAAAGAAAAGGCGCCCGAAATGAATCGAGCGCCTTTCCGGCATCCCCCGGCAGCGTCCTACTCTCCCACAAGGTCACCCAAGCAGTACCATCGGCGCAAGAGGGCTTAACTACTCTGTTCGGAATGGGAAGAGGTGTTTCCCCTCCGCTATCGCCACCGGAAGAAATGGGGTGCAATTACAAGGAATGAGAGAACGACGACGTATCATGGAGCGCTGGTCAAGCCGCACGGCTATTAGTACCAGTCGGCTGAATGGCTCGTTACCTCGCCACTTACACCTCTGGCCTATCGACCTTGTAATCTTCAAGGGGCCTTCAGAAGCTTACGCTTGGGACATCTCGTCTTGAGGTGGGCTTCCTGCTTAGATGCTTTCAGCGGTTATCCCGTCCGAACATAGCTACCCAGCGATGCGGCTGGCGCCACAACTGGTGAACCAGCGGTTCGTCCATTCCGGTCTTCTCATACTAGGAACAGATCCTCTCAAATGTCCTACGCCCGCGACGGATAGGGACCGAACTGTCTCACGACGTTCTAAACCCAGCTCGCGTACCGCTTTAATCGGCGAACAGCCGAACCCTTGGGACCTTCTCCGGCCCCAGGATGCGATGAGCCGACATCGAGGTGCCAAACCTCCCCGTTTATGTGGACTATCGGGGGAGATAAGCCTGTTATCCCCGGAGTACCTTTTATCCGTTGAGCTTCGACCCTTCCACAAGGAATCGTCGGATCACTAAGCCCCACTTTCGTGTCTGCTCGACTTGTATGTCTCGCAGTCAGGCTCCCTTATGCCTTTACACTCTACGCACGATTGCCAACCGTGCTGAGGGAACCTTTGGGCGCCTCCGTTACATTTTAGGAGGCGACCGCCCCAGTCAAACTGCCCACCTGACACTGTCTTCCATCCGGATTCACGGAATGAAGTTAGAACCCCAACAACACAAGGGTGGTATTTCAAGGTTGGCTCCCGAAAGGCTGGCGCCCTCCGTTCATAGCCTCCCACCTATCCTACACATGCATTGGCGAGATCCAATATCAAGCTGCAGTAAAGGTTCACGGGGTCTTTCCGTCCTGTCGCGGGTATCCGGCATCTTCACCGGAGCTACAGTTTCGCCGAGCTCCTCGTTGAGACAGCGCCCAAGTCGTTACACCATTCGTGCAGGTCGGAACTTACCCGACAAGGAATTTCGCTACCTTAGGACCGTTATAGTTACGGCCGCCGTTTACTGGGGCTTCAGTTTAGAGCTTCGCCCGAAGGCTAACCCCGCCCTTTAACCTTCCAGCACCGGGCAGGTGTCAGTCCCTATACATCGTCTTACGACTTGGCAGAGACCTGTGTTTTTAGTAAACAGTCGCTTGGGCCTGGTCACTGCGACCCCGTTCGGCTCACCCCGCGAGGGGGATCACCTACGTAGGGGCACTCCTTCTCCCAAAGTTACGAAGCTAGATTGCCTAGTTCCTTAACGAGGAATCACTCGAGCACCTTAGTATTCTCTACCTACCTACCTGTGTCGGTTTGCGGTACGGACACACATGAGACTCGCTTAGAGGCTTTTCTTGGCAGCATGTTTAGGGTCAGTTGGCTTGCCCGAAGGCTCGTTTCCCGATCACCTCTCGGAGTAATGCCCGCGCGGATTTGCCTGCGCGGACCTCCTACCGGCTTCGACCAGCACTTCCAATCGCTGGCTGACCTTTCACTTCTGCGTTCCCCCATCGCGTCTTGAGCGCCTCATAAGTGGTACAGGAATTTTAACCTGTTTCCCATCGCCTACGCCTTTCGGCCTCGGCTTAGGACCCGACTTACCCTGAGCGGACGATCCTTCCTCAGGAAACCTTAGGTTTTCGGTGAAGGGGATTCTCACCCCTTTTATCGCTACTCGTACCGGCATGATCTCTTCTATTTCGTCCAGCCGGCCTCACGGCCGACCTTCAACCTACCATAGAATACTCCCCTACCGATCGTCAGACCCAGAGGGGTCCGACAATCCCGCAGCTTCGGTGGTAAACTTGAGCCCCGATGAATTGTCGGCGCAGAATCACTTGACTGGTGAGCAGTTACGCACTCTTTAAATGATGGCTGCTTCTAAGCCAACATCCCAGTTGTCTGTGTAACTCCACCACCTTAATCACTTAGTTTACACTTGGGGACCTTAGCTGACGGTCTGGCTTCTTTTCCTTTCGCCTGTGGAGCTTATCCCCCACAGCCTGACTCCCGCGGAGCAAGTGTATGGCATTCGGAGTTTGATTGGGTTTGCTAAGCTTGTGGGCCCGCTAGCCCATTCAGTGCTCTACCTCCATCACTCTTCCCACGAGGCTAGCCCTAAAGCTATTTCGGGGAGAACCAGCTATCTCCGAGCTTGATTGGCCTTTCACCCCTATCCACAGCTCATCCCCTAACTTTTCAACGTTAGTGGGTTCGGGCCTCCACGTGCGGTTAGACACGCTTCACCCTGGCCATGGCTAGATCGCTCGGCTTCGGGTCTACTGCATGCAACTATGTCGCCCTGTTCAGACTCGCTTTCGCTGCGGCTCCGTCCCTGAAGGACTTAACCTTGCTACATACAAGTAACTCACCGGTTCATTATGCAAAAGGCACGCAGTCAGTCCAGCCGCGGCCTGTCGCCGCCCCGAAGGGCGGTAACGTGGAGTCGCGGCCTTTCCTCCTACAGCTTGTGAGCAAACGGTTTCAGGATCTATTTCACCCTCCGCCAGGAGTACTTTTCACCTTTCCCTCACGGTACTGGTTCACTATCGGTCGTCAGAGAGTATTTAGCCTTGGGAGGTGGGCCTCCCGGATTCCCACGGGATTTCACGTGTCCCGCGGTACTCGGGTTTTCATTCGAGAGAGTGTCTATGGCTTTCGTCTACCGGACTATCACCGTCTGTGGTTGGATTTTCCAAACCTATTCGACTAACCAAGACATTTGTAACTCTCCGACCAGGCTGCATCCTGGTCCGAATGAACCCCACAACACCGGCCGTACAACGCATGCAGACTTACATAAGGCCGGTTTGGGCTGTTCCCCTTTCGCTCACCACTACTCAGGGAATCGCTTTTGCTTTTTGTTCCTGAGGGTACTGAGATGGTTCAGTTCGCCTCGTTTGCCTCGACGGCCTATATATTCAACCGCCGATGACGCGGTATGACCCGCGCCGGGTTTCCCCATTCGGAAATCCCCGGATCTATGCTTGCGTGCAACTCCCCGGGGCTTATCGCAGCTTAACCACGTCCTTCATCGCCTTCTGACGCCAAGGCATCCACCGAGTGCTCTTAGTAGCTTGACCAACAAATGCTACTGTGCTTGAGTGCTCCGATGTTACAACGCCGTTCCCGTCATTCCTATGTAATTGTCAAAGAGCGGGCGCCGTCTTCGTCGTGCTGGCCGTACCGGTCGTACTGGTCCTGCCGACGGTGCCCCAGTGGAGATAACCGGGATCGAACCGGTGACCTCCGGCTTGCAAAGCCGGCGCTCTCCCAGCTGAGCTATATCCCCGGCTTTCGGATGGTGGGCCTAAGTGGAATCGAACCACTGACCTCACGCTTATCAGGCGTGCGCTCTAACCATCTGAGCTATAGGCCCCCGTTGCTTCAGGCCCCCCCGCTCCAAAAAACATGACAGCGTGCACGCCGTTCGCCGGACAAGTCGACCTCGAGTTGCGATAACTCTTTAGAAAGGAGGTGATCCAGCCGCACCTTCCGGTACGGCTACCTTGTTACGACTTAGTGCCAGTCACCAGTTTTACCTTCGGCGCACTCCTCCCGAGGGTTAGAGTAACGACTTCGGGTACTCCCGGCTTCCATCACTTGACGGGCGGTGTGTACAAGGCCTGGGAACATATTCACCGCGGCATGCTGATCCGCGATTACTAGCGATTCCGACTTCATGCAGTCGAGTTTCAGACTGCAATCCGAACTGGGACCGACTTTTTGGGATTGACTCCACCTCGCGGTATTGTAACCCTTTATATCGGCCATTGTAGCACGTGTGTAGCCCTGGACAATAAAGGCCATGAGGACTTGACGTCATCCCCACCTTCCTCCGATTTATCACCGGCGGTCTCCTTAGAGTGCCCAGCTTCACCTGCTGGCAACTAAGGACAAGGGTTGCGCTCGTTGCGGGACTTAACCCAACATCTCACGACACGAGCTGACGACAGCCATGCAGCACCTGTGTACCCGCTCCGAAGAGGGGCCCTGTCTCCAGGGCTTTCAGGTACATGTCAAGCCCAGGTAAGGTTCTTCGCGTTGCCTCGAATTAAACCACATGCTCCACCGCTTGTGCAGGCCCCCGTCAATTCCTTTGAGTTTCAGCCTTGCGGCCGTACTCCCCAGGCGGGGCACTTAATGCGTTAGCTTCGGCACTGAAGGGGTCGATACCTCCAACACCTAGTGCCCAACGTTTACGGCTAGGACTACCAGGGTATCTAATCCTGTTTGCTCCCCTAGCTTTCGCGCGTCAGCGTCAGTATCAGGCCAGAGAGCCGCCTTCGCCACTGGTGTTCTTTTCGATATCTACACATTCCACCGCTACACCGAAAATTCCGCTCTCCTCTCCTGTACTCAAGTGATGCAGTATCAAATGCAGGTCCCCGGTTGAGCCGGGGGATTTCACATCTGACTGACACCACCGCCTGTACGCCCTTTACGCCCAATAACTCCGAACAACGCTTGCTCCCCCCGTATTACCGCGGCTGCTGGCACGGAGTTAGCCGGAGCTTCCTCTGGTGGTACCGTCAAACCCGCCTGCTATTCGCATACGGGATTTCGTCCCACCTAACAGGGGTTTACACTCCGAGAAGCTTCATCCCCCACGCGGCGTCGCTGGGTCAGGCTTTCGCCCATTGCCCAAATTTCTAGACTGCTGGCTCCCGTAGGAGACTGGGCCTTATCTCAATCCCAGTGTGGCCGATCACCCTCTCAGGTCGGCTATCAATCGTCGCCTTGGTAGGCCGTTACCCTACCAACAAGCTAATTGAGCGCGGGGCCATCCTCAAGCGGTAGCTTCCAGGGAGAGGCCACCTTTAGTTGTCATACCATGCGGATTGACAACCACATTCGGTATTAGCCCGCCGTTAGGCGGGTTGTTCCCAGCTTGAGGGCAGGTTCCCCACGTGTTACTCACCCGTCCGCCACTGTACTCGCGTTCCGAAGAACGCTTTCTCGTTCGACTTGCATGACTAAGACACGCCGCCAGCGTTAGTTCTGAGCCAGGATCAAACTCTCCATAAAAGAAAAGTCCAATCTTGAATTGCATCTGTGTGAACCCCCCGGACGGATCCGGAGAGCCCTTGCCAGACGACTAGGACATGCACGCTGCCATGTTTTCAAAGAGCGTAATCTTACCGCAACCCGCGCAAGATACACAGCCGGGTATATGAAGTCAACAGGTTTCTTTATTTTTAATTCCTGTTGACCAAACAGCCGTCGTACAGCGGGATTCGGGCCCGAAACGGGGGTCCGAACCTGGGGCGGCAAACCGCGTTCCTCGCCGGGATTGCGCGGCCGGTTCGGGCCGATCAGGGGCCCCGCCGGGAGGCGCTATCCGGGCACGCTTCCGAGGGGCTCGATCGACAACAATCCGCTGCCGTTTGCAGGGTGCGAATCGTTGCCCTGTCCGGGGTGCGCGGCGGCCTGGTGCGAGCCGTTCCTGTTCGTCCCGTGTGCCCCGCCGGATCCCGAAGGCGCCCCGCCGCCGACGCTGTCCGCCTGGTCGGCCGCGTGGTAGGAGCTGCGGACCAGGGGGCCGGACTCCACGTGGGGGATGCCGTACGCCTCGCCCGCCTGCTTGAACCGGGCGAATTCGTCCGGGTGATAGTGCTTGCGCACCGGCAGGTGCTTCTTCGTCGGCTGCAGGTACTGACCCACCGTCAGGATGTCGCTTTTCACCGCGGCCACGTCGCGCATCAGGGCGTGGACGGCTTCGTCCGTCTCGCCGAGCCCCACCATGATGCCCGTCTTCGTCTTCGCGCCGCGGGCCTTCGCGCGCTCGAGCAGTTCCAGGGACTGGTCGTACCGCGCCTGGGGCCGCACGGTCCGGTACAGGTCCGGCACCGTCTCCAGGTTGTGGTTCAGCAGGTCGGGACGGGCGTCAAGCACAGTCTGGAGCGCCGCTTCCGATCCCTTGAAATCGGGGATGAGCACTTCCACGCCCACGCCCGGGCACCGGCGGCGGATGGCCCGGATCGTCTCGGCGAAGATGGGCGCGCCGCCGTCCGCCCGCTCGTCTCGGTTGACCGAGGTGATCACGGCGAACCGCAGGCCCAGCTTCTCCACGGCGCCGGCCACGCGCTCAGGCTCGTCCCAGTCCAGCCCCTTGTCCGGCCGGCCCGTCTTCACCGCGCAGAACCCGCAGCTGCGCGTGCAGATGTCGCCCAGGATCATGAAGGTGGCGGTCCGCTGCTCCCAGCATTCCCAGATATTCGGGCACTGGGCGCTCTCGCAGATGGTGTGGAGCCGGTTGTCCCCGACCAGGCGCTTCAGCTCCCGGAAGTTCGGCCCCTGCTTCAGGCGCACCTTGAGCCACGGGGGCTTGGGCACGTGGGATGTGGTCGATTCGCTCATGTTACCTTAACGGGTTCCGGCGATGCACGTACTCAATAGGCACCGCGAGACGATGCTTGCGGTTTGGAGCCAATGGTTCGGCGACGGGGCCAGCTTGAAATCCGGTTGGCCGGCATCACGCCTGCGCGGCCGGCATCCTGCCGCCATCAGGAACAAAAAGCGACCCTCCGGCAACGGGAACAGTGGTTCCGCGCCGGAGCGGCCGCCATGGTTGTCAGGTTCTCTGCTTGCTCTTTGTTGTCCGGGTTACGGTCGAGGCCCGACCGGTTGTTTCGAGCCTCATCCAGGCTTCATTTCGGGCGCGCCGTCGTCCCCCGGCGAAATGACCACGGCCTCCTCGCCGAGATGGCCCGCGATGGTCTGCGACAACTCGTTCAGGTCGGTCCGGCAGAAACCCGTGTTGCTGTCCAGGATCCCGCCGCTGTCATCCATGAGGAACCACGTCGGCACGTTCGTCAGTCCGAAATCCGAGGAGGCCCAGTGGGTGGCGTCGTACACGTTCTCGAAGGTCGCGCCGTGCTCTTCCATGAACGCCCGCGTGTCCTCCGGCGTGTCCTGCGAGACGCCCACTACCCGGAATCCACCGTTGCCGCCGTAGGCCTGGTGGATCTTCTCGAAATAGGGGGCGCTGAACTTGCAGGTCCCGCAGCCCACCTTGTAGAAGACCGCCAGCAGCCAGCCGCCGTCCGCCTGGTCGCCCAGCGACGTCGACTGTCCGTCCGCGTCTTCCAGCGTGACTTCCGGGGCCGCGACCCCGGCTTCCAGGAACGCCATGAATTACTCCCGTATGGGTTGGGATATGGTATTAAGAAGTACTCGATTACGACATGCTTAGCAGGTGACAACGATCGTTTTTTGTACGAATGTGCTCTAATACCTATATTAATCGGATACACGAAAAGTGTCAACGATCCTGTGGTATCGTAACTGGAACGGATCGCCAAGTTTTGAATGCCCATATCGAGCTATGGAAGCGCTCGTCCGAACCATTAAAGGCTGGGAAGCTAGCTCAAAACTACCAAGAAACCTCGAATCTCTTTGAAAGATCAATGTTTAGACTATATTACGAATTAAACGGCCAAGGTCTTCTACACGCGGAGTTTAATCATGGCGAAGCTGCAATCGACGACTTTCCAAACTGAGATTCCCACCGGTCTGGCTTCGCAGGCCCAAAAACTGGTCGAGGCCGGCTGGTTTCGTGATCTCGACGAACTCGTCCTGGACGCACTGCGACGTTTTCTGGAGTCCCATCGTGAAGAATTGATGGAAGATTCTATTCGACAAGACCTCGAGTGGGGTCTGACAGGCGATGAATAAACCGACGCCAAGCGTTGTATGCGATGCCGGTCCCCTGATACATCTCGACGAACTCGACGCACTGTCGTTGTTGAACGATTTCGATCCCGTACTTGTGCCCGAACAAGTCGGGCAAGAGGTATCCCATCATCGTCCGGGCGTGCTTGACGATTCCGTCTTGCGCTGTCAACAGGTCGGTGTCGTCATACCCTCGGATCCATCCTTTCAAATCCTGGCGCAAACCCTATCTCTGGATATCGGTGAACAAGCGGCATTGAAACTGATGCAAGGGCATCCTCAAGCTATCTTCCTGACGGATGACGCCGCCGCCCGGCTGGCTGCGTTCACCCTCGGCTATCGCGTGCATGGAAGTATTGGTATTCTGGTACGTGCTATTCGACGCCATCAGCTGTCAAGAGACGAAGTTAAAGAGATACTATGTACGATTCCCCGCAGGTCTACGCTCCACATCCGCCCGGATTTACTTGTGGATATAATCAAAAAGCTGTGATTCGCAGCTTGATGCGTTCTTCTCTCCCAGGCATTCGTCTATCCGTTTGATATCCCGCCAACGGCCTGGTTACTGTCGATCATATCCCTGCGCCATCAACAGTAAATCGTCGTTCTATTTTTGATCTTTGAGCCCGTTGAGTCGTCTTATTCTACGTAACGATTCGCTTTTTTGATCTTGCGCGAGGCTCCAATGACAACCACCACACACGACGACACGTATAGCATCCTGCAATGCCTGCAGGGAAACGCCAACGCCTTCGAATCCTTGGTCCGGCGGTATCAGAACGCCGCTTTCGCCGTGGCGCTGGGCTACCTCCGGGACCGTACGGACGCCGAGGACGTTGTGCAGGATGCTTTTGTCGCGGCCTTCTGCAAGCTGTCGCAACTGAAAGATCCGGCCGTTTTCGGCAACTGGTTTCACCGTATCGTAGTCAACCGTTGCAAGGAGTGGAGCCGTCGTAACAAGGCGGGTCGTCTGAGCCGAGTCGATCCGGATGCTGAACACATTCGCGACGAATTCCCCCAAGCGGACCGTATGCATCGGGAATACATCGAGTGTCTAGAGCTATGGGATGAAGTCGAAAAGCTACCCGAACATTACCGCCAGGTCGTCACGCTGTACTATTACACCGGTTTTTCACTGAAAGAAATCGCCACGTTTCTCGACATTCCCGAATCCACGGCGAGAGGGCGGCTGTATCAATCCCGAATCCGACTGAGAAACGCGTTATCGCCCCAGGAGAAGGAGACCATCGCCATGAGTCAGATCGATGTCACTGAAGATGTCCAGGATGTGGTCTGCAAGATCGCTAGGGAGGACTTTAAAGAAAAGACCGATATGGGTGACGTGGAAAACATCGTCCTCTATTGCGGCGTCAGCACGGAAGTCGAGATAAAACAGGCCGAAGGAGATCAGGTCGTAATCGAAGGCTCGAAGATCGCGTTGGGTCTGACGGAGGACGAAGCGCGAAGTAACCTCAGTGGGTTTCATGTTTCTCATGACCAGGTCGACGATTACATGGAAACGGGTCCGCACGACGGAGCGTTGTTTCTCAGCGCCAAGCACTGGTTTCCTGATAACGTCCCGTACACCGAACCTATCAGCAAGTACTGGAAACGCGATCTGAAGAACGAAAGCGTACTCGACGATAAGCGGGGCGGTGTCAGAATGGTCGACGCCTTACCGGATTCGAAGCATGAAATCAATGCGTTCCTGCCGTTGCCGGGACCTGCGGAGAAAGGCCTGGGGAAGTCGATACGGGTCACGGTTCACGCTTCGGATGCGCGACCCATCAGAATGACCAGAGATGCCGTGTCAGACAACGTCGAGCGTATATTCCGGTCCATGCAGTCCGATAACACCAGGCTATACGGACCCGCGACGTACTGCCATCTTTCGGTCGCTGTTCCCGCCGGCGCGAACATCTCGATTTTCAGGTCGGACAAGGTGAATGTCGATGGCCTGGATGGTTCACTGATGGCTTATTCCTGCTCTTCTTGCAGGGTAAGCGAGATAACGGGGGACGTTTACCTGTTCAACAGCATGTTTTCGGATATAGGAAGCGTGGGCGGCTCGTTGTACCAGCGCATGTACGGGTACGGCGGCGATGGAGGCTGCAGCATGGACGGCAACATGCTGCGACGAATTCCCTATCAGCACGAAGGAAAGATCGAAGCGGTCATGGGCGACGTGGATATCGACGTCGGATGCATGGACTTGAACGCGCTCGACCTCGAGGGCGATATCGCCATTTACAACCGATATGGCAGAACCCGGGTGGCTCAGAGTGGCTACAACAAAGGGCAGCGGTGCTATGTCCGAAGTGTTTCCGGCGACGTTGACCTGGTCCTGGACAGGAAAAGGGCGAAAGACGTCCGCCTGGTCATGCATACCGTTTGCGGTGTGGCGAAGTACGGGGAGTTGAAAAAGTTAATGCCCATCATATCATGGGCACACAACGAATACTGGATGACGCTGGCATCAACGTACGACTTCGCAAATCCAGACATCACGGTCTTAACGGAAAGCGGCACCGTCGACATCATCGTGGCGAAGAACGGCAAGCACAGTTGAATGGCCGGCCGTAGATGAACACACGATATTTACTCCTCGCGTCAATCCTTACTCCTCGGTGACGGTCTCCTCGGGGACGGCCTCCTCGGTGACAGCCTCCGCGGGGAGGGTTCCTACGCCAAGTGATGCGGGACCTTTCCTGAACACGAACGGGAACCGCATGCGCATCTTTACACGCTCACCTTTACGCACTGCCGGCGTCCAGACCATTTTCCGAGCAACGTCCAGCATCAGAGTGTCCACGGCAACGCGACCTGACGACATTTCGACGAAAGCCGCGACCACGTTGCCAGTAGTACCTACCACGACTTGAACCATTGTGATTCCATCGAAATTGAGATCAACGACATCGGTGGGCATAGTGGGGTGATAGACAGCCTCTGCTATCGTGTCCACCGTTGTGGTCGTATAGATGCCGGCTTCTTCGTCGACCTCCAGTTCCGGGAGCCTGGTCGGAGGCGGTTGGACGGCCAAGTCCGGATGGGCTGAAGTAGGCGGTTGGGCGGCCGAGTCCGTTTGGGCTGCTGAAGACAGTTGGACTTCCGGTTCTGGTTGATCCTCATCGCCTGCGGCGGCAGCAGCCACCATTTTCGAAATCTCCGAGATACGTGCCTCCGCCGAATTGGTATCGGTGAAATCGACGGGGGACAATTGCAACACATTGCCGGTCCGGTCGATCAATACGCTGTAAGGTGAAGACGGCAGATCAAAGGGCGAATCGACGGCCAGATACACGGGAAAGCTGTACCTGAATTTCTCCACGATCGGCGTGATCTCCTCGGCCGATTCCGCCTGGAGCACGCCGACAACCGGGACATTGTCCCCGATCACCGATCCGAATAAAGACATCATGTCGAGGTACATTGGAAATTGCCGCGCCCCAAAAAACAGGAGGAACAAACGCCCCTCACCGAAATTCGGCAGCTCGGCAGGCTGGCCGTGTTGGTCGACCGCGGGGAAGGGGGCGATAAACGGCGCGCCGAACATCTTTTCCGCCTGGAGCACGCGGATTTCCACCTGGGCGTTGTATAGCCTGTTCTGCGCATTCTGAAGTTCCCGGATTTGCCGGTCATTGAGCCAGAGGAGGGCGATGCTCAATGCGGCGAGGACCGCGACGGCGACGTAAAGGTATCGCCGGATGTTGGTACGTGGGGCAGGTGTGGTCATGTCGCTGGTTCCATGGTTAGGGACAATGGTGATGTTTGGGGACAGTTATGATTGGGCAAATATTACGTAAGGGACAATTGCAGTAAATTGCAATGGTATAGCTTTGCAAACGTCCGGTCAACTGAACTGGTTCCCAAATGCACGACGAATGACGCGCGAACGGACTGCGCGCGGAAGATTTGGCCTCGAACGACGACGCGCGGCCTGCGTGCGGTCATTCGAATTTCTATTCAATTCAGCATTCCTTCACGTTTCCCGCACGAGATTTTCTTCCGAAACACGACTATTCCTGAATAACACCGAATCACACACCCGGTTTCAGGCAGGCGTCGTGCATCCATCTAAACGAAATACACCCGATCCCCCGCTGATCCGCTTCCAGGATCTCCGCCGGTCCTTCCCGATGGGCGGGGAGCGCATTACCGCGCTCAGGGGCGTCTCCGCGGTCATTCGCCTGGGCGAATACGTGGCCGTGATGGGGCAGTCCGGGTCCGGAAAGTCCACCCTTATGAACATCCTGGGCTGCATGGACAGGCCGACGGCGGGCCGCTACGAACTCGACGGGAGGCCGGTGGAAGCCCTGTCGGAAGACGAGCAGGCCATGATCCGCAACCGGAAGATCGGGTTCGTGTTCCAGGCCTTCAACCTGCTTCCGAGAATGGATGCCCTGCGCAACGTGGAGCTGCCGCTGCTCTACCGCGGAATGGACGGAAAGGAGCGGCGAGGTCGCGCCATGGAAGCCCTGGAATCGGTGGGCGTCGGCGACCGGACCCGCCACAGGCCCAACGAGATGTCGGGCGGTCAACGGCAGCGCGTGGCCATCGCCCGCGCGCTGGTGGGCGAGCCTTCCATCATTCTGGCGGACGAGCCCACGGGGAACCTGGACAGCGGGACCGGTGAGGAGATCATGGCCCTTTTCGACCGTCTGAACGGGGAAGGCCATACGATCGTGCTGGTGACCCACGAAGCGCACGTGGCCCGGCACTGCAGGCGGATCGTCCGTCTGCGCGACGGGCGGATCGAGATGGACCGTTGGATATCGCGGCCGCCGAGCGCGATGGCCGGATGAGGGGAATAGCGACGCATGCGGCGGCCGGCCCTGTTCATCGCGGTCTGCTATGTCATCGGCATCCTGCTGGGGCACCGCCTGGCCGTTTCGCCGGTCCTCTTCGCGCTGGGTGCCCTGGCGGCCATCGCTTCGGGTTACGCGCTCTTACGGACCCGCGGACCCGCCGCTTCATCCCTTCAGGCCTGCATGGCCCTGTGCATCGTTCTCGCGGGCGCCTTCTGGTACGCCGTGCAGGTCCGGGTCGTGCCGTCGAACGACATCCGGCGATTCTGCGACCAGCGGCAGCGCCACGCCCTGACCGGCACGATCGTCCGAACGCCCGAGGTCAGGGACCGGTTCACGCTCGTCACCGTGGTCGCGGACTCCATCTCGACGAACAGCGAGCGCCGGACCGCACCGGTTACGGGACGCCTGCAGGTTCGCCTGACCAGCGGCATCGATCCCGGCCGGTACGGCGACCGGGTCGTCTTTTCGGGCCGCCTGCGCCGGCCGCAGCCCGCCCGCAACCCCGGCGGGTTCGACGCGCGGACGTACTACGCGAGCCGGGGCGTCCTCGCGCTGATGAGCGTGCGCGACGCGGGAAGCTACCGCGTGACGCTCCGCAACCGGTCGTTCACCTGGCAGACCGGGGTCATCGATCCGCTCCGGAACAGTATTGAGCGAACGATCGACCGGACCATGCGGGGCGATTCCGCCGCCCTGCTGAAAGGCATCCTCCTGGGCGCGCGGCGCCAGCTGCCCGAAGAACTGCTCGACACCTTCAAGACGATCGGGCTGGCCCATATCCTGGCCGTGTCCGGACTGCACGTCGGCCTGATCACCCTGGTGATCCATACGCTGCTGTTCGTCCTCAGGCTCCCGCGGCACGTCGTCGTCGCCGGCACGCTGGGCGTCCTGGTGCTGTACGCCTTCATCACCAACCTGACGCCGTCGGTCATCCGCGCCACGATCATGGCGGCGCTTTTCCTGGCGGGCCGGCTGCTCGACCGGCAGACCGACACCGTCAACATCCTCGCCGTGGCGGCCATCGTCATCCTCCTGATCTGGCCCACGGCTCTCTTCGACCTGAGCTTCCAGCTGTCCTTTCTCGCGACCTACGCCATCATCGCGGGTTATCCCAGGATGAAGGATCTGCTCCCCGACCGGCTCTCCCGTTCGGAGAAGTGGTGGGCCCGGTGGCTGCGGGACGGGCTGCTGGTCTCGGTCGCCGCGCAGCTGGGCACGCTCCCCGTGGTGGCGGGCGCGTTCTACCAGGTTTCCTGGATGTCGGCGGTCGCGAATCTCTTCATCGGGCCGCTGGTCTTTCTGAATACGACCTTCGGCGTGCTCACCGTCCTGACCGGTCCCCTGCTGATCGAAATCGCCCGACTCTTCAGCGCCGCCAACGCGGTGGTCCTGTTCGCCATGATCCATCTTTCGACGGCCCTGTCCGGCGTGCCGACCGCCCTGGTGAAAGTACCGGCGCCATCCGGCCTTTTCTTCGCATCGTTCTACGCCGCGGGCCTGCTGCTGATCTGGAACCCGGGCGAGCCCCGAATGCGGCGGGCCAGGCTGGGGCTGACGGCCCTTTCCGTCCTGCTGTTCGGCTACAGCCTGCTGCCCGGCCGGTCGCTCGAGATCACCGTCCTCGACGTCGGACAGGGCGACGCCGTCTTCATCGCCTGTCCCAACGGGCGCACCCTGCTGGTCGACGGCGGGGCGCGATCCCCCTTCTATGACGCGGGCGCCCGCGTCATCGTGCCCTTCATGCGCGCGGAGGGACACCGCCGCGTGGACACGATGATCGTCACCCATCCCCACCTGGACCACTACGGCGGTCTCCGGGCGGTGGCGGAGACCGTGGACGTGGGCGAGGTCCTTTCGAGCGGCGTCGGGTCGGAGTCCGATTCCTACCGCGCCTGGCGCGAGACCGTCGACCGGCGCGGCATCCCGTACCGTACCGTCGAAAGGGGGGACACGCTGGCGGCGCTGGGCGGCGTGCGCGGCCACATCCTCCATCCGGATCCCGTATTTCTGACCGGCCCGGCGAAGACGAACGCCAACGAAGCGTCCGTGGTCCTGCGCCTGTCCTACGGCGAATTCAGTATGCTGCTGACCGGCGACATCGAGGAGAAGGCCGAGGCCGCGGTGGTCCGTCGGCCGTCCACGCTGGGCAGCACGGTGCTCAAGTCGCCCCATCACGGCAGCAGCACGTCGAGCGGCGCCGCCTTCCTGAACGCCGTCGACCCGGAGGCCGTGGCCGTCTCCGCCGGCATGTACAATGCCTTCGGCCACCCCTCGATCTTCACCCTCGAGCGATACAGGCGGCGGGGCGTGGCAGTGTACCGGACGGACCGCGCCGGCGCGATCGTCATCCGCAGCAACGGCCAATCCTGGGAAATAAATCCCTTCGCTCCACCGGAACCCCTCGGTCCTTCGCCCAGGCAGGTTCTGGAGGGGTTTCTCTTGACAGGAAAATTCCCGTAGTCTATATTTCGATTACATCCATAAATCATTACCAATCATATATTTAACGCCATATATCCGCCCGGTTTGCCATGACTCGATCCTTCCGTTTGCTCCTGGTTTTCCTCCTGCTCACCGTGGTGGAAATCCGTCCCGGCGCACAGGCGCAGGGCGGCGACGCCATCGAGGAAGCGCTGGAAGAAGGACGGGCGGCGCGGCAACGCTACGTGGACCGGATGAACCGGCTCAGGTCGGAGATTTCAAGGCTTGACGCCCGTCCGTTTGCGGCCGGAGCCGGTAACCGCGAAGCAGAGGCGGCCCGGCGAGGCGAGATGGTCCTTGCGCTGGCCCGGCTTCACGGGGCGGTCGGCCAGTACGATCAGGCGGTCGAGCTGCTGACGGGCGAGTTGGAAAAAGCAGGCGGGACGGAGGCTGGGGCAGGGACAGGCGCCGCGGACGCCGTGGACACTGGGGCGGAGGCCGTCGCCGGGGACGCGGCGGACGGGATGCGCGTAATGCTGGCCGGCCTGTACCTGCTTCAGGGGCGATACGGCGAGGCGGAATCCGCGCTGGACGCCGCGCGGTTTTCCCGCGGCAGACCTCCCCTGGCCGCCGCCAGGCTCGCGGAGGTGTATTTCACGACGGGCAGGATGGAGGAGGGACTCGAACTGTGCCGCGAGACGCTGTCGGGCATCGGGACGGCCCGGGCGGACAGGGCGCCGGACCTGCTGGCCGCGGGACTCGCCGCGCGACACCTGAACCGGAGCCACGAGGCCAACAACCTGTTCTCGGTCGCGATCCGCACCGACTCGGTACTAACCGACGCACACGTGGCGTGGGGCCGCCTCTTCATGGAGAAGCACCACAGCGCGGAGGCGGCCAAAATCTTCGAGGAAGCCCTGGAGATCGATCCGGACTATCCGCCGTTCCTGATCGGCCTGGCCGAGGCGCTCGCGGAGAAACAGCCGGTGGCGGCGGAGGCCGTGGCGCGGAAGGCGCTCGCGGTCAACCCCGCGCTTGTGGAGGGACGACATTTCCTCGCGGGGCTCCACCTGACGGACGAGGCCTACGAGGAGGCGATCGGCCAGTTGAACCAGGCCCTGGAGGTCAACCCGGAATCGCCGGAGACCCACGCCCTGCTGGCCGCCGCCTATCATGGCCAGGGCCGGGAGGAGGCCTACGAATCGGCTCGCGCGCGCGTGCTCGCGATCAATCCTTCCTATGGCCGGCTCTACGAGATCATCGCCGAACACCTCGCGCGGCGCTACCGGTTCCGGGAGTCCGTGGAGATGGGCCGCCGGGCGATCGAGACCGACCCCACGCTCTCGTCGGCCTATGCGGGGCTGGGGATCAACCTGACCCGGGTCGGCGAGATGGCGGATGGAAGGCGGATGCTGGAGCGGGCGTTCGACAGGGACCCCTTCAACACCCGCACGTACAATACGCTGGAGCTGCTCGATTCCTTCGAGGATTTCGAGACCCGCGAGAGCGGCCGTTTCACGCTGAAGATCCACCGGGAAGAAGACGCCGTTTACGGCAAGATGGCCCTGGATCTGCTCGAAGAAGCCCACCGGACCGTCGCGCCGCGGTACGGTTTCGAGCCGAAAGGCCCCGTGCTCGTCGAGATCCTGCCGGACAACGACGACTTTATGGTGCGTATCGCCGGCGTGCCGGGGACGGGCGGCCTCCTCGGGGTGTGCTTCGGGGAAGTGGTGGTGGCGAACTCGCCAAAGGCCCGGCCGAAGGGGACGTTCAACTGGGGCCAGACGCTCTGGCACGAGTACGTCCACGTCACCCACCTGCAGCAGACGCGCAACCGCATCCCACGCTGGCTGGCGGAGGGCATCGCCGTCTACGAGACGCGTCTCGCCCGCCCGGAGTGGGACATGGACCTGGAGACGGAATTCGCGGAGGCGGTGGCCGAGGGGGAATTGCTCCCCGTCAGCGAGCTGAACCGGGGTTTCACCCGGCCGAAATCGCGGGGACAGGTCGTCCTCTCCTACTACCAGGCCTCGGTCGTCGTGGAATACATCGTGGACGGCTTCGGATTCGAGGCGGTGCGGCGCATGCTGGACCTGTACGAAGAGAACAGGACAACCGCGGATATCGTGGGCGCCGTATTCGGCATGTCCATGGACGACTTCGACCGGGCCTTCGCGGACTACGCCGAGGAGCGCAGCGCCGGCCTCCAGCGCGCGCTGCGATTCAAGCCGCCCCGGAACGTGTCGCTGTCCGTGGCCGACCTGGAGGCGATGGCGGCCCGCCATCCGGAGAGTTTCCACGCCCAACTGGCGCTGGGCCGGGCGTTGCACGGGCTGACGCGTTTCGAGGAGGCCGTCGGGCCGCTCGAGCGCGCCCGGGCCCTCTACGGGCGCTACACCCACCCCGGCAACCCCCACGAACTGCTGGCGGAGATCTACCTCGAGCTGGATAACACGGAAGCGGCGATCGGGGTCCTCGAGGCCCTCACGGCCGTGGACGAGGACGATATCGCGTCCTGCAAGACGCTGGCCGGGCTCTACGTCCGGGAAGGCCGTCGCGCGGACGCCCTCCGCATCCTGGACCGCGCCGTCATGATCGACCCCTTCGACGGGGAGGTCCGTAGCATGCGCGGCGGCGCGTACGAACGGGACGGAAGGCCCCACCTCGCCGTGCCGGAGTACGAGGCCGTGGTGGCGGTCGAGACCACCGACCGGGTCCAGGCGCAGTACGACCTGGCCCGCGCGTACCTGTCGGCGGGAAGGAAGGACGACGCCCGGAAGGCCGCGCTGAAAGCCCTGGAGGCCGCGCCCGGCTTCGAAGCCGCCCAGGACATCCTGCTCCGGTCGCTGGAATGAGATAGGGCCGGGTAGTGCAGCGCTTAATACTCCAACAGTATTACTCGTACCTCAACGCTTCGACGGGATTCGCCCGGGCCTCTTTCAGGACAAACACGCCAACGGAAACCGTCGCTACAACCACGACGGCCAATCCTACAAGCATGAAGAGCGCCGCGGACGGTGCCGTGCGATAGGCAAAGTCCTGCAGCCAGCGGATCATGACGAGGTAGGCTATCGGCCAGGCAACTATGCTGGCCACGCCCGCCATGACCGTGAACTCCTTCGACAGCAACCAGACGACCTGAGATACTCTCGCACCCAGTATCTTGCGGACGCCGATTTCCTTCGACCGCTGGCGCAGAGTCAGGGAGACCAGATTGAACAGCCCGAAGAAGGTGAGCAGGATTGCGAGCGACGCGCAAAGCACCAGAATGGCGCCAAGGCGTTCCACCGGCTCGTACAACCGGTCGATGTTGTCTTCCAGATAACTGTAGATCATGGGAACATCGGGATAATTGGACCGCCAGATTCTTTCCAGGTCATCAAGAGCCGGCTCTGCGTTTCCGGGTTGAGTACGCACTATCATATGTTCACCACCGCCCTGCATATACAACATGGGCTCCACCGGATGGAACAGCGACTGGAAATGGATATCTTCCACGACGCCCGCCACCCTTCCCGGTAAGGTTACGATGGGCCAGATCATATCAATCGACCGGTCCAGGGCAGCCTCTGGCGACGGCCATCCCAGATGCCGGACCGCCGTTTCGTTCAGATATACGTCCTTTTCGCCATATGGACTGTAGGTTTTCATATCCAGTGGGCGTGGATACGAACCGAAAACCAGGTCCATGCCCAGCGTCTGAAAGAAGTCATGATCAATGGTCAGCACACGCATGAAAGTGGTAACCGAAGCGTTTCGTTCATCCACTCCGCCAATCATGCACTCCACAAGGCTTCCTCTCGCCGGGGGCAGGCCCGGCACGTAACTCGCAGTGGACACGCCCGCGATGTTCGGTGATCGAAACAACTCACTTTCAAACGCCTCCGAAGGTCTCCTCAGCCCGTCCTCGAATTGGACACCCAGGATCAGCGGAATCACGATCACGTCTGACTTCTCGAAACCCACCGGTTGGTCCAACATGTAGCGCAACTGGCTGTAGACCACGCCCGTACTTACAATCAGCATGGCGGACATACAAAACTGTGCCGTAACAAGCATTCGCTTTATGGATGGAAAGTCGATCGCTGGACTCAAACGATTGCTCAAGGCGTCCGTCGGCCTGGATCCCGAGAGGACCAAGGCGATTCCCCCTCCCGACACAATCCCTGTAAGAACGGCCACGGCTATCATTCCCAGCCAGATATCGCCCTGTCCGGCGAGGCCGAGGGTCAGTGTTTTTCCGGTCAACGAATTGAACGCGGGCAACGAAACAAGAACCAGTAGAACGGCCAGTGCCAAGTTCAACCCTGAAATCAGCAAGGACCCCGCCAGGTGTTGCATTACGATGCGCCTTCGTCCCGCGCCGAACACGTTCATGAGGCCCGCCTCCTTTACGCGGGCCGTCGCGTGGACCATGGACAGATTGATAAAGTTCACACAGGCGATGAGCAGGAGGAATGCGGCGCCTGTTATCAGGGTATAGACGTACGCGACGCTGCTGTTCGACTCGAGTTCGTTGAGCAGATTGGAATGGAGGTGGATCGAGGACATGGGCTGCAGGTCAAATTGAAAGTCCTGGATCTCCTGTTGTCTGGTGGATCTGATCTCGGCGTCGACGAAGGACTGAAACTTGGAGGCCAACCCGGGCGCCGAGGTCCCATCGTGCAACCGCAAGTACGTGTAATAAACTGATTCCCACCAGTTGTTCTCCATTCGATCGAAATCGTAGGGATGAAAAGACAACAACATATTTGTGGGAAAGTGGGTATTACCCGGGAAATCCTCCATAACGCCTGTAATGGTAAAATCGTACATGTCATCCAGGCGCATCACCTTGCCCATGGGATTTTCGTCGCCGAAGTACTTCGCGGCCATTGATTCCGAAAGTACGGCCTTGTATTGCCCCTCGAACGCTGTTTCGGGATTGCCCTTGACGAGCGGCACGGTGAACACGTCGAACAGCGAACTCTCCGTCCAGTATATCCGGTCTTCGTAGGCCTCCGTGTCCCCGTAGGTCACTAGCCATTTATTGCTGGCAGTCCGTATTCGGACGGCGTGCGCGACTTCCGGGTAGTTCCGTTTCAGCAAGGTGGCGGGGGCGCCCGGCGTGCGTGCGTTGTTACCGTTGATCAAACGGAAGATATGGGGGGCGTAGCGATGGTGTCCGTCGTACGTCCACTCGTACTTTACGTACAACAGGGTCAACACGCTGGCCGCAATTGCGATGGCCAGACCGAGGATGTTAAACGCCGTGTGGGATCGGTGTTTGAGAAAAGATCTGACAGCGATTGTTAGATAAATGGAAGGCATAAGGAGAGCGCGGTCAAAGGTTTGGAACGTTCGACCGGCGACTATTCAGCCTTCCGGGATAGCCTTACTCCGGCTTGCCGACCGAAATGGTGCTGCATCAGATTCTGACGGCGAATATCCACGACGAATGCAAAATCGGGTCTGACCGCATTGCAACCTAGAGCCCGTTCCGAATGTAAAAAGCCCGAAACAGATCTCCCTGATACTCTATCATGAATATAACACAATGGCAATAAGGAATATAAGGCGCCGTTTACGTTTAAATTCCAGTCATCGTTCTGATACGCCAATGTTTAATGGTCTACCGTCCAGACAGCACGACATTGCGGGCTTAATGTATTGCTTATATGTCCCCGTTTTAACATTGCAGGACGGACCTCCCGCGTTTATATTCAAACGATTTGTTCGCACTGGACGGGTATGATACGCGAGCGCCCCGCCGCGGTCCCCCCTAGAGGGTCATCTTGCCGAAACGAACCGACATCGAATCCATCCTGATCATCGGCTCCGGGCCGATCGTGATCGGGCAGGCCTGCGAGTTCGACTACTCCGGCACCCAGGCCTGCAGGGCGCTCCGGGAAGAGGGCTACCGGGTCGTGCTGATCAACAGCAACCCGGCCACGATCATGACGGACCCGGACATGGCGGACCGGACCTACGTCGAGCCCATCACCGCGGAATACGTGGAGAAGATCATCCGGCGCGAGCGGCCCGACGTGCTGCTGCCCACGCTGGGTGGGCAGACCGCCCTGAACGTGGCCGTCGAACTCGCCGAGTCGGGCGTGCTGGACCGCTGCGGCGTCGAACTCATCGGCGCCAAGCTCGAGGCCATCAAGATGGCCGAGGACCGCGAGCTTTTTCAGCAAGCCATGGAGCGCATCGGCCTGGAGGTGCCCCGGGGCGGTTTCGCGCGGACCGTCGACGAGGCCTGGGAGCTGGTGAAGGACACGGGCTTCCCCGCCATCATCCGTCCGGCCTTCACCCTGGGCGGCGCGGGCGGGAGCATCGCCCACGGAGCATCGGAATACGCCGAGGCCGTCGAATGGGGGCTGTCCACCAGTCCCATCACCGAGGTGCTGATCGAGGAGTCGGTCATCGGCTGGAAGGAATACGAGCTCGAGGTCATGCGGGACCTGGCCGACAACGTGGTGATCATCTGCTCCATCGAGAACTTCGACCCCATGGGCGTGCACACCGGCGACAGCATCACGGTCGCGCCGGCGCAGACACTCACCGACAAGGAATACCAGGAGCTCCGGGACGCCTCGATCAAGGTGATCCGGGAGATCGGCGTGGAGACGGGCGGATCGAACATCCAGTTCGCCGTCAGTCCCGAGAACGGCCGCATCCTGGCCATCGAGATGAACCCCCGCGTGTCCCGCAGCTCGGCCCTGGCCTCCAAGGCCACGGGCTTCCCCATCGCCAAGATCGCCGCGAAGCTGGCCGTCGGCTACACGCTGGACGAGATCCCCAACGACATCACCCGGGAGACGCCGGCTTCCTTCGAGCCCACCATCGACTACGTGGTGGTGAAGATCCCGCGCTGGGCCTTCGAGAAGTTCCCCAACGCCGATACGCGCCTCGGGACGCAGATGAAGTCCGTGGGCGAGACCATGGCCATCGGGCGGACCTTCAAGGAGGCGATCCAGAAGGGATTGCGGGGCCTGGAGATCGACCGCCACGGCCTCGGGGCGGACGGGAAAGACGCGGTGGACGCTACGGACGCCGGCGCCCTGGCCGCGGGGCGGGCGGACGGCATGCTGGACGAGCTCAGGACGCAGATGGCCCGGCCCACGGCGGAGCGCATCTTCCAGATCAGGACAGCGCTCCAGCTCGGCATGCCCGTCGATGAGATCTACGGGTTGACCGGCGTGGATCCCTGGTTTCTCCACAACCTGCGGGACATCGTCGAACTCGAGGGCGAAATCGGAGCGCACCGGAACGGGTCCATGCCCCGCGGCCTGCTGCACAAGGCCAAGCAGGCCGGGTTCTCCGACGTGCAGATCGCCCACCTGACCGGCAGCGACGAGCGGTCCGTCCGGGACCGGCGGTCGGAAGCGCGCGTGGACGCGGTGTTCAAGACGGTGGACACCTGCGCGGCCGAGTTCGAGGCCATGACGCCCTACTACTATTCGACCTACGAGACCGAGAACGAGACCCGGCCCAAGACGCGGGAGACGATCATGATCCTGGGCGGCGGGCCGAACCGCATCGGCCAGGGGATCGAGTTCGACTACTGCTGCGTGCAGGCGGTCATGGCGCTCAAGGAGGACGGGTACGAAACGATCATGGTCAACAGCAATCCGGAGACCGTGAGCACGGATTACGACATCTCGGACCGGCTGTTCTTCGAGCCGCTCACCTTCGAAGACGTGATGAACGTCATCGAGACGGAGAAGCCCGACGGCGTGATCGTCCAGTTCGGCGGGCAGACCCCCCTGAAGCTGGCCCTGCCGCTGGAGCGCGCGGGCGTGCCCATCATCGGCACCTCGCCCGACAGCATCGACCTGGCCGAGGACCGCAAGCGCTTCGGCGCCCTGACGAAGGAACTGGGCATCCCGCACCCGCCCCACGGGACGGTCTTCTCCTTCGAGGAGGCCCTGGAGGTGGCGAGCGAGATCGGATACCCCGTGCTGGTGCGGCCCTCCTACGTCCTCGGCGGCCGCAACATGGCCCTGGTCTACGACGACGATTCCCTGAAGGCCTACATGCGGACCGCCGTGCACGTGTCGCCCGAACATCCCATCCTCATCGACAAGTTCCTCGAGGACGCCTTCGAATACGACGTGGACGCCGTCTCCGACGGGACGGACGTCGTCGTGGGCGGGATGATGGAACACATCGAGGAGGCGGGGATCCACTCGGGGGACAGCGCCTGCGTGCTGCCGCCCTACATGGTCAAGCCGGTGCATATCGACACGATGCGGACCTATACCCACGCCATGGCCAGGAGTCTCAACGTCGTCGGCCTGATCAACGTGCAGTACGCCATCAAGAACGACGTCGTGTACGTGCTGGAAGTCAACCCGCGCGCCTCGCGGACGATCCCCTTCGTGTCCAAGGCCATCGGCGTCCCGCTGGCGCAGATCGCGGCGCGGGTCATGGTGGGGAAGACGCTGCGCGAACTCGGGTTCACCGAAGAGATCATCCCGCCCTACGCCTCGGTGAAGGAGGTCGTGCTGCCCTTCGTGAAATTCGCCGGTTCGGACAGCCTGCTCGGACCGGAGATGAAGTCGACCGGGGAGGTCATGGGGATCTACGAAGAACCGGGCATCGCCTTCGCCAAGGGGCAGAGCGCGGCGGGCGGGACCCTTCCCCTGTCCGGGACGGTCCTGATCAGCGTCAACGCCTTCGACCACGAGAACGTCGTCGAGATCGCCCGCGAGCTCGACGAGCTGGGGTTCTCGATCATGGCGACGAGCGGGACCGGGCAGACCCTGGAGGACGCCGGCCTGGCGGTCGTCCGGGTCAACAAGGTGTGGGAAGGCGAACCGCATATCGTCGACCACATCCGCCGGAGCGACATCCAGCTCATCATCAACACGCCCCTGGGCAAAAGCGCCCGGGACGACGACTACATGATCCGCCGCGCCGCCATCGAACAGAACATCCCGTGCATCACCACGCTCTCGGGGGCCTGGTCCGCGGCCAAGGCCATCCGGGCATTGAAACTCGAGGGCAGCGGGATATCGGTGAAGAGCCTGCAGGAGTGGCACGAGACCTTGAGAGAAGCGAGGGTTTGACCATGCAAAGGGTAGAAGGGGGCGTGCTGGCGCCGAAGGGATTCCTGGCCAACACGGCGAGCTGCGGCATCAACAGTCCGAAGGGCAGCCGCAAGGACCTGGTGGTGATCGACGCGGGCGGGACCGCCTCCGCGGCGGGGGTGTTCACCACGAACCGGGTACAGGCCGCGCCGGTGATCCTCTCCAGGGACCATCTGCAGACCGGCATGGCGCGGGCCGTGGTGGCCAACAGCGGCAACGCCAACGCGTGCAACGGGGAAGAGGGCATGGCGGACGCCCGGGAGATGGCCGGCCTGGTCGCCGGCGGACTGTCCGTGCCCGCGAGCGAGATCCTCGTCGCCTCCACCGGGGTCATCGGCCGTCCCCTGCCCATGGACGCCATCCGCGGCGGGATCCGGGAAGCGCTGGGCCGGCAGCGGCTGGGGTCCGACCCGGACGCCGCCGAGTCGATCATGACCACCGACACGGTGCCCAAGTCCTGCGCGGTGCGGTGCGATCTCGGCGGCACGGACGCGGTCGTCGGCGGCGTCGCCAAGGGCGCGGGCATGATCTGCCCGGACATGGCCACGATGATTGGCCTGGTCACGACGGACGCCGCCATCGCGCCCGGCGCCCTCCAGGCCGCCCTGCGCCGGGCCGCCGGCAAGTCCTTCAACTGCATCACCGTCGACGGGGACATGAGCACGAACGATACCGTGTTCATCCTGGCCAACGGCGCCGCGGAGAACCCGGCGATCACGCAGCCCGACGGGGAGGCCTACGAACGGTTCGCCGAAGCGCTGGAGCACGTCTGCACCGACCTGGCGAAGAAGATCGCCCGGGACGGCGAGGGCGCGACGAAGCTCGTGGAGATCGGCGTGCGGGGGGCCCGGACGGACGAGGACGCCCGGACGATCGGCATGAGCGTGGCGAACTCGGCGCTCGTGAAGACGGCCATCTACGGCCACGATCCCAACTGGGGCCGGATCCTCTGCGCCGTCGGCTACGCGGACGCCGAGGCGGACCCGGACGCCATCGACCTGTTCCTGTGCGGCCATCAGCTGACGCGGGACGGCCGGGGACTCCCCCTCGACGAGCCGTTGATGCGGGAAGCGCTTTCCGCCAGTGAAATCCCCGTCGAGATCGACCTCAAGCTCGGAGACGGCGCGGCGACGGTCTGGACCTGCGACATGTCCCACGAATACGTGACCGTGAACGCGGAATACACCACCTGACAGCCGTACCCCGGCCGGGGCGGTAGTGCTGGCCGAGGCGACGGCCCCGGGCCGGGGCGACGGTCCTGGCCGAGGCGACGGCCCCGGGCCGGGCATCAAGCCACGGACACCAAGGACGACGACCCATGACACTACGAAATAATACCGCGGTGCGCGCGGGCATTACGGCCGGTGCCGCGGTGCGGCCGGCCGGTGCCGTGCGATGGATCACGACCCTTCATGCCGCCGCGGTGCGCACGCTCTCCTGCGCCGGGCCGCGCACGATATTTGCCGCCGCGCTATGGATCATGGCCATTTATGGATTGACGCCGGTTTCCCCGGCCGCCGCACAGCCGGGGGCCGCCGCACAGCCGGGGGCCGCGGCGATCACGGAGGACGCCGGACCGGCGCCGGCGGAGGAGCTGGCGGAGAGACGGACCCGGATCCTGCGGGGCATGGGCAGCGGGATCATGATCCTGTACGGGGCGGAACCCAAGGTATTCAGCAACGACGTCAACTATCCCTACCGGCAGGAGAGCAACCTCTTCTACCTCACCGGCGTCAGCCAGCCCGGCGCCGCGCTCGTGCTGCTTCCCGGCAACCGGAGCCAGCGGGAGATCCTCTTCCTCCCCGTCCGGGACCCCGCGCGGGAGATCTGGACCGGCCACATGATCGGGGTGGAAGAAGCCCGGCGCATGACCGGGATCGAACAAGTATGGCCGATTGAAGAGCTCGACGCCTTTGTCGAGGCCGTCCTCGGCGGTTCCGCCTATGGGAAACGTCCGTCCGATGACGACGGAGACTACCGGGCCCTAAGCGAATCCATCAAGCGTGGAACCCCCGTGAATATCTGGTTGCTGGCCGACGGGCAGTCCAGGTACGGGACCCGGTATCCACGGGCCCTCCGGTTCGCCTCGGAAGCCGGCCGGTTCCCCGCAGCGCGGGTGCAACTGGCGACCGGCCTCTTCCGGAACCAGCGCGTCGTCAAGTCGCCCCGGGAGCTCAGGCTGCTGCAACGGGCCGTCGACATCACCTGCCTGGCGCAACGGGCCATCATGGGCAGGGCGGCCAACACCGCGGAAGCGCTGAACGAATCCGTGCTCGACGGCATCATCCTCTCGACCTATCGCGGCCACGGCGCGCACTGGGGATTCCCATCCATCGTGGCCTCGGGCCCCAACGCGACGACGCTGCACTACGAGGAAAACAACCGGGCAATCGCACGCGGCGAGCTCGTCCTGGCCGATATCGGCGCGGCCGTCGGATACTACACGGCCGACATCACCCGGACGTTCCCGGCCGGCGGGGTCTTCACGGAAGCGCAGCGCGAAGTATACGAAATCGTCCTCGACGCCCATGCCCGGGCCACCGCCGCGGTCCGGCCCGGCATGACGATGCGAAGGGTGCACGAAGTCGCGCGGAAGGTGATCGCGGACGGACTCCTGAAGCTGGGCCTGATAACGGACGCGTCGGGGAACGAGTACCGCATGTGGTACATGCACGGCACCAGCCACTGGCTCGGACTGGACGTCCATGACGTGGGCGGAAGGGACATGCCCTTCAGGCCGGGCATGGTGATCACGGTGGAACCGGGTATCTACGTCCGGGAGGACACGCTGGAGAACCTGGACGACACCCCCCGGAACCAGGCGCTGATGGAGGCGGTCCGGCCCGCCTTCAAGCGGTACATGAACATCGGGATACGCATCGAAGACGACGTGCTGGTGACCGAAGACGGGCACCGGGTGCTTTCGGAAGGCCTGCCCAGGTCGATCGAAGCCATCGAGGCGCTTATGGCGGAATCCGCCGGCAGGTAATTTTCACCGGGGACTACCGGGATGGACTCATGACTACGGACCGCATGCTGACGGTGGAGGAAGCCCAGGAGATCGTGCTGGATTCGGTCTCCGTCTCGGGCATCGAACGCGTACCGCTGTCCGAAAGCCAGGGCCGGGTGCTCGCCGAGGACGTGGCGCCGAGGTACGACGTGCCGCCCCACGACAACTCATCCGTCGACGGGTATGCCGTACAGGCCGCGGACACGGCGGGCGCATCCACGGACGCCCCTTGCCGTCTCGAAGTCCTCGAAGAGATCCCGGCGGGGACGATCCCGGCCGCGCGGGTGGTCCCCGGCAAGACTTCGCGCATCATGACCGGCGCCTTCCTCCCCGAAGGCGCGGACGCCGTCGTCATGGTGGAGCACACCAGGCCGAATGGGGAAGACGTGGAGATCCTGAAGGCCGTCGAACCGGGCCAGAACGTGCGCTACCGGGGCGAAGACGTGCGGGAAGGCCGGCACGTGCTGTTCGGCGGGGACGAAATCGGTCCCGGCGAGATCGGCCTCCTGGCGGCCTTCCAACGGTCCCAGGTCGCGGTCCGCAGGCGCCCGGTCGTCGCGATACTCTCCACGGGCGACGAGGTGGTCGAAATAGACGAGCGGCTCGTCCCGGGAAAGATCGTCAACAGCAACAGCTATTCCCTGGCCGCGCTCGTGCGGGAATGCAACGGCCGGCCCGTCAACCTGGGCATCGCCGGGGACAGCGAGCCGGAGATCGCACGGGCCATACAGTCGGCCCTGAGCGCGGACCTGGTCCTTTCGACCGGCGGCGTATCCGTCGGAGATTACGACTACGTGAAAAAAGTGCTGGATGACCTGGGCGCGGACATGCGGTTATGGCGGGTGATGATGAAGCCGGGGAAACCCCTTGCCTATGGACTGCTGCAGGGGAAGCCGTACTTCGGCCTGCCGGGCAATCCGGTTTCGTGCATGGTCTCTTTCCTCCTCTTCGCGCGGCCCGCCATGCGCAAGATGATGGGCTATGATCCGGATGACTGGCGCCTGCCCGAGGTTCGGGCGGAACTCGAGAACGACCTGACGGCCGGCGGGGACCGGCGGCACTATCTCCGCGCCAGGGTCACCTGCGCGGGCGGCAGGTTTTCCGTCTCGACCGTTGCGGGCCAGGGCTCGGGCATGCTCAGTTCCATGACCGGGACCAACGGGCTCGTCGTCGTGGAAACGGGCGTGACGTCCATACGCCGCGGAACCGAGGTTTCGGTGCTGCTGATGGGTACAGTGAACCAGGCCGTCTCGGCCGGCCAGGCCGGATCAGACGGGCAGGCCGGATCAGACGGGCGGGCCGGATCGTGAGGCCAGGCCGGATCGTGAGGAACCCGCGATGATTTCCGTAATCGAAGCCCGCGACACCATACTGGACCGGGTCCGCCCGCTCGGCGCGGAGCGGGTCGATATCGTGTCGGCGCGCGGCCGGGTACTGGCCGAAGACGTGCACGCCACGAGGAACCAGCCGCCCTGGGACAATTCGGCCATGGACGGTTACGCCGTGCGGGCCGAGGATACGGTCCCCTCGCCGCCGGGCTCCCCGGCGGAGCTCGAGATCGTCGAAGACCTGGCCGCCGGATACGTGGCGGAACGCGCCGTCGGACCGGGACAGGCGATACACATCATGACGGGGGCGCCGGTGCCCGATGGCGCGGATACCATCGTCCGCTCCGAACGGGCCTTGCGGGTCGACGAGCGGCGCGTGCGCATACTCCAGCCCGTGGAATCCGGAACGGATCTGCGCAGGGCCGGCGAAGACATCCGCGAAGGCGATCTCATCATCCCTTCCGGCATGCTGATCCGGCCGGCCGAAGTCGGCCTTCTGGCCTCCACCAACCGCTCCCACGTGTCGGTCTACCGCCGGCCCCGGGTCGCCGTGCTCTCCACCGGCGACGAGATCGTCGACGTGGACGAACCCCTCGAAGACGGCAAGATCGTGGACAGCAATGGATACGCCCTTTCCGCGCTGGTGGCCGACGCCGGCGGCATACCACTGCGGCTGGGCATCTGCCCCGACACGCAGGAAGCCCTCGAAGGGGTCCTTCGCGACGGACTCGTGGCGGACGCGATCATTACTTCGGGCGGTGTTTCGGTGGGAGAATACGACTACGTCAAGGCCGCCCTCGAGGCCGTCGGCACCTCCATGGCCTTCTGGAAGGTGTCCATGACGCCGGGACGCCCCCTGGCCTTCGGCGCGATCGAAGATACCATCGTGTTCGGCCTGCCGGGCAACCCGGTGGCTTCCATGGTTACCTTCGAACTCTTCATGCGTCCCGCCCTGCTCCAGATGCAGGGCTACACCCTCATCTACCGCCCCACGATCAAGGCCCGCCTGTTGGAGGACATTACGAAATCGCTCGGACGCAAACAGTTCATCCGCGTGACCCTCAGGAAGCAGGGAGACACCTACTTCGCCTCGCGTACCGGCGAGCAGGGCTCCGGGATCCTGAGATCCATGTCCATCGCCGATGGATTGGCCGTCAGTCATGAAGACCAGGAATTCATGCCGGCCGGCCAGGAAATCGAGGTCATGTTGCTCGGGGGATACAGCGGGCTTTCCGCTGACCGCAACTACTGATATTACAATAAGTTATAACGCTTGTTCAAGCATAGTGCAAAGCGTGTATATTATTATGTATACTCGCCTTCGGTCCGCACCGGTCGATCGGAGGGCGGGTAGCCTGATTTATCGGTGGTTTTTCCTGCGTTATGGCGGCGATTTCCAGATGGCGGCGGCGGCGCGGCGTACAATCATCCCGATTATCGCTTTTTCAAAACGACGAGGGTCGGCGAGCCAGTGTTCCCCTCCTCGTACGGATACGTGCCTTCCCAAACCATGCCCTGTGCTTCCATGACGGTCGCCGCCGCCTCGATCTCTTCTTCCGGACCGGGCCCCTTGTAGCAGATCAGAATGGCCCCCGGCTTCAGTAAACTCCCGCACCATTCAACCAGTTGGCCTATGGTACCCACGGCCCTGGCCACCGCGAAATCATATAATACACCCGGATCCCCTTCCGTCAGCATCTCCATCCGCATATTGCATACGTTTACATTGTCCAGCCCGAGCGCGCGCCGGGCCTGTCCCAGAAAAGCGCACTTTTTCCGGTTGGACTCGACCAGCACGAATTGCGTTTCCGGCAACATGATGGCGAGGGGAATACCGGGAAGGCCGCCGCCGCTCCCGACGTCGATGACCGCGCCGACCGGGGATATGATCCCCATCATGACGGGCATGACTGAATCGAGGAAGTGCCGTGTCGGGATACGGTCCAGGTCGTTGCGGGAGATAAGGCCGAGCCGACCGTTTACGCGGCGGATATCATACAGGTACCGGCCGAACGCCCCGTATTTGCGGGCATCCAGGCGGTAGCCTCGTTGCTCGATGCCATGGACGAAATGCTCGAGGGATTCCATCTCATGTCTTGGAATGTTCCACGTGGAACATCTGTTTTTTATCGCGCCGGTCTGCTTTCCGGCGTTCGAGATGCACCACGAGAATGGAAAGATCGGCCGGTGTTACGCCTGGTATCCGCGATGCCTGACTCACGTTCGCCGGCCGGATCGCGGTCAGTTTCTCACGTGCTTCGTGGGACATTGCCCGGATGGAGGCGTAGTCGAAATCCGCGGGAATCACGCGGGATTCCCAGGACCGCATGCGTTGGATCTCCTTGTGCTGGCGATCGAGGTATCCGGCGTACTTGACCGCGGTCTGAATCTGGCCGATGACAGAAGGCTCGTGTTCCATCGGAACCGGATCTATCGCGTAGAGGTCGGAATACTGTATCTCCGGGCGGGACAAGAGCTTATGCAAGGCCACCGGTTCGGAGACCGTGGCCGAGGACCTGGCCTCCAGGATGCCGTTTACCCGGTCCGGAGCCACGTATACCCGTTGAAGGCGTTCCGTCTCCTCCTCCACCACGCGACGCCGCCTGACCGTGGCCTCGTGGCGTTCCTTTGAAATCACGCCGATCTCGAAGGCGCGGTCCGACAGGCGCATGTCCGCGTTGTCGTGCCTCAGCAACAGGCGGTACTCCGCCCGCGATGTGAACATCCGGTAGGGTTCGTCCGCGCCTTTCGTGATGAGGTCGTCGACCATCACGCCGATGTAGGCCTCGCCCCGGTCGAGGGTGAACGCGGGACGGTCCCTGACCGAAAGCGCGGCGTTGATCCCGGCCAGGATCCCCTGCGCGGCGGCCTCTTCATAACCCGTCGTACCGTTGATCTGTCCCGCGAGGAACAGCCCGGCCAGCTGGCGCGTCTCAAGCGTCCGGGTCAGGTTTTCGGGAGGAATGAAATCGTATTCGACGGCGTATCCGAACTGGAGTATCTCCGCTTTTTCCAGGCCCTTTATGGTATGCAGCGCCCGGTCCTGCACCGGTTCCGGCAGGCTGGTGGAGAAGCCATTGACGTATACCTCGTCCGTATTCCATCCCTCGGGTTCCAGGATGATCTGGTGACTGTCCCGGTCCGGGAACCGCACGATCTTGTCCTCTACCGACGGACAGTACCTGGGACCGCGGCCGGTTATGCGGCCCGAGTACATGGGCGACTGGTCCAAGGCCGAACGGATGATGTCGTGGGTCCGGGCGTTCGTGAACGTCTGGTAACATGGCAGCTGCTCATCGGGCGGCGACAGCCTTTCCTGGGAGAAATGCTCGGGGAACTCGTCTCCGGGAATGATCTCCAACTGACTGAAATCTATGGATTTACCGTCTATCCGGGGAGGCGTTCCGGTCTTCAGCCGGCCAATATTGAAACCGAGTTCACGCAAGGAATCCGACAGCTTCGTGGCCGCTTTTTCGCCCAGGCGGCCGCCGGGTGCGTTGCTCCTGCCCCGATGCATGACGCCGTTCAGGAAGGTGCCCGATGCCACGACCACGGCCCGGCATGCGATGGACCTGCCATCGGCCGTCCGGATACCCGTCACGCCGCGGCGATCGACATCCAGGGCGGTCACCTCGCCTTCCACCACCGCGAGGTTCCTGGTCTCGCCGATGACCCGCTGCATGTAGTCCCGGTAGGCGACCCGGTCGTTCTGGGATCTCAGGGACTGCACGGCCGGGCCCTTGCGGGTGTTCAGCATCTTGACCTGCACGGCCGTCGCGTCCGCGGCCTTGCCCATCTCCCCGCCGAGGGCGTCGACCTCCCGCACCAGCTGGCCCTTTCCCAGGCCGCCGATGGAGGGATTGCAGGACATCTGCCCGATTTTCGCCGCATCGAGGGTGACAAGCGCGGTATCCACCCCCATCCTGGCCGACGCCAGCGCGGCTTCGCAACCGGCGTGGCCTCCGCCTATAACGAGGACTTCAACCGATGTCGCCCGATCAATTCCAGCCACTGAAACGCCCCTGTTCCACGTGGAACATCACTTGCCTATGCAGAACCTGGAGAATACATGGTCCAGCACGGCGTCGCCGATCTCTTTCCCCACGAGCACGCCGAGCTGATGCACGCATTCGCGCAGGTCCACGGCCGCCATTTCGGCGCCGAGTCCTTCTTCCAGGACCCCGATACCCCGGTCCAGTCCCGCTTTCACCCGGTCCAGCAGCTCGGCCTGGCGGGCGTTGACGACGAGCGCCGACTCGAAGCCGTCGGGATCGAATCGCGCGATCTCCAGGATCGCTTCAAGCAGGCTTTCCAGGCCCTCCCCGTTTTTCGCGGAGGTCCGGACCCACCGGCCACCGGCCGTCAAATCGTCGTAAGCTTCCGGATCCCAGGAATCCAGATCGCACTTGTTCAATATAAACACACCGGCCCGCCGGGACAACTGCGCTACGAGGCGCCGGTCGTCGTCGTCCGGCGGTTTCGAGGCGTCGAAGACCACCAGGGGTATGTCTGCCTGCTCCAGTTCCTTCTGCGACCGCGTTACGCCCTGCTGTTCCACCATGTCCGACGTCCTCCGGATGCCCGCCGTATCCACGAAGACGACGGGCACGCCGCGGATATCGACGCTCTCCTCGATGGTGTCCCGCGTCGTCCCCGATTCCGGATGCACGATCGCCCGGTCCCGCGACGTCAGCATGTTGAGCAGACTGGACTTCCCCACGTTCGGCTTGCCGAGCAACGCGATCCGGATCCCGTCTCTCAGCACGCGCGTCTCGTGGGAAGACCGGATGAGCCGGTCCACCGCCTCCTGCACCGGCCGCAGCTGTCCCAGGAAGGTCTCCGGCGCCATATCCGGGATGCCCTCTTCGGTGAAATCTAGTGTAACTTCAATATATGCAATGGTTTGTATTATCTTTAACCTGAATCCGTCGATCTGTTGCGAGCAGGATCCGTTCAGCTGCCGGAGCGCCGCCCGCGCGCAGGCATCGGTCCGCGCCCGGATCAGTTCCCCCACGGCTTCCGCCTGCAACAGGTCGATCCTCCCGTTGAGGAACGCCCGTTTCGTGAACTCGCCCGGTTCCGCCAGCCTGGCGCCCGAGCGGATCAGCGATTCCAGGATCCTGGCGCCCGGCACCATGCCGCCGTGGCCGCTGAATTCGACCAGGTCCTCCCGGGTGTAGGTACGGGGCGACCTGAATATGGACATGAGGACTTCATCGACCCGCTCGCCGCTCCCGGGGTCGACGACGTGACCGTGATGTATGGTGTGCGTCCCGCACTCGGAAGGCCGGGCGGCGCCGTCGAAGATCCTGTCGGCAATGGGGAAGGCGTCGGGACCGCTCATGCGCACCACGCACAGTCCGCCCTCGCCGGGCGGCGTGCCGATCGCGGCAATGGTATCGTTCGGGGCCTGCGTATTCATGGGATTATCGTCGAGGCGTGCCGAGGTCTGCGCGCGCCCCTTTGCAACCTGTGCGCGTCCTGTGCGGCCTGCGTGCGCCCGGAAGGCCCGTCACTTCGCGGGCTGAACCGGGAAGAACCGGTTCTGGAACGCCTGCTGCGCGATGGTCAGCACGTTGATCATGGTCCAGTACAGGATCAGGCCGGAGGGCAGGTTCATCATGATGAAGAACAGCACCGCGGGCATGATGTAGACGAACATGGCCTGCCGGGGGTCCTTCATCGTCATCTTGGACTGCAGCAGCATCGTGGCCGCCATGAGTATGGGCAGCACGTAGTACGGATCCCTGAGGGAAAGGTCCTGGATCCACCCCACGAAAGGCGCGTCCCGCAACTCGATCGTGCTGCTGAAGATGGTATAGAGCGCGATGAGGATCGGCATCTGCAGCAGCAGGGGCAGGCAGCCGCCCAGGGGGTTCACCCCCGCTTCCCGGTACAGCTTCATCATCTCCTGGTTCAGCTTCGTCGAATCGTTCTTGAACTTCTCCTTGAGCGATTCCATTTTCGGCTGGAGCGCGGCCATGCCCTGGGTGGCCTTCATGCTCTTGTGGGTCAGGGGGAAGAGGAGGATTTTCACGATGATGGACAGTACGATGATCACGAGGCCGTAATTGGTGATGAACTGGTTCAGCCACACCAGGGATATGAGCGTGATCCGGCTGATGGGCTGAATGATCGTCCACCCGAGGTCCACGGCGCCCTCGAGGCCGTAGCCGTATTTCTCCAGGGTATCGTAATGGACCGGGCCGAGGTAGAGCAGGAAGTTGTCCACGAGCGGAGACGCGAGGCCCATGGACAGCTCCGCGGCGATCTGCCGGTCGTCGTACTGCGGGCGCTGCACGGGCCGGCCGTTCAGGCGGTAGCCCCTGGCCTTCCGGTCCACCGGCACCATGGCGGTGAAGAAATACTTGCTCCGGACGCCGACCCAGTGGGTCTCTCCCGTCGTCTCGGGCCTGGGGTCTTCCAGCTCGGTCCCAAGGTCCTCGTCGATCACCGTGTCGTTGAGCGATGCGAATCCCCGGAAGGCGTACAGGTCCTGGTCCCAGTCCTTCTCCGTGACGTTGATGCCTCCGCCCCACCGGAGATAATACTTGCTGCCCAGGGCCAGGCCCTCCCCGCCGTTCAACTTCACCTGGAGGTCCACGGCGTAGTCGTCCCGGTTGATCACGAAGACCTTGGTGATGGTGAGCCCGCCGGGCGTATCGGCCGTGAGCGTGAGCGTTCCCGAGGCCTGCCCCGGACCCAGCACGACCCCGTCGCGGTCCGCGGCGAAGCGCAGGGCGCGGGTACTGCGCGGTCCCCGCTCCGTGGTGAGCACGACATCCGGACCGGCTTCGCGGTCCGGTGGGACCAGTTCGACGTCGTCCCCGCCGATGCCTCTATAACCCTTGAGTTTCCAACTGGTTATGACACCGCCCAACGTACTGATCACACCGCGGTAGTACTGGTTTTCGACGACGATGTCCCTGGGTTCCGGCGCGCCATCGACCGGGGGGAGCAACAGCACGCGTTCGGAGCGGTCCCAGCTTTCCGCGGCCAGTTCCCTGCGGGGGGAGGAATCGCCGCGGGCGGCAGACGTCCGCGCCGGCCCGGGACCGGCGGCGTCCGCCCCGGCGTCGTAGGCCGGTCCGGCGGTCTCGCCGGCAGTCGCGCCGCCGGCGGTCTCTCCGGGTGGGTAGGCGCCCGCCTGCTCATCAATAGGTGCGTAATCCCCCGACGCATAGTCATCCGTCGCGTAGTCATCCGTCGCGTAGTCCCCCGGCTGCTCCCGCGCGATCGTCGGGTCCACCGGAGGGGGACGCTGGGGCGCGTACATGGGATATATAATGTAGTAGTAACCGATCCAGGTCAGTATGATGAGCCCGAATGCGCCGAGTACCCGTTTTTCCATGATTGGTGTGGTTCCAGGGTTTCAAGCCGTGGCATGCGGCTGGTCGAGTGGCCCGCCTGCCCCACCGGTCCGACTGGGGTCGATTGGCCCGCCTGCCCCGCCTGGTACGTTGGCCCGACGGGGTACGCTGTGGGCCGCGGGTACGCCTGGGCCGCGGGTACGCCTGGGCCGCGGGTACGCCCAGAGCCGTCCTGACTGGCCGATCCCTCCGAACCGTCCTGACTGGCCGGTCGCTCCACCGGGTCGTAGCCGCCCGGATGAAAGGGATGGCAGCGCAGCAGTCGCCGTATGGCCAGGTAGGTCCCGACGAACAGGCCCTTGCGTTCCAGCGCTTCGATGGCGTACTTCGAACAGGTGGGGGTAAACCTGCAGCTTGGCGGTAGGTGCGGGGATACTGCGAGTCGATAGCCGCGGACGCCCCAGACGAGCGTGGTCGTGATTGCCGTGGTCAGCCTTTTCCGCATATGCGTGTCACCGCGGTACGATAGAGGGACAGGAACTCTTCGTTCATCTGGCGGTATGTCGCTTCCTGCCTGGGACTGCGGGCGATGAGGACCAGGTGCATTCCCTTCTTCAGGCGGCTCCTGTTCAGCCGGTAGATCTCCCGCATTCTGCGACGGACCAGGTTACGGCTGACCGCGCCGCCGTAGCGCCTGGTCACGATGAAGCCCACCCTGCGCTCGAGCCGGTCCGGACTGGCGGCCAGGGCCAGGATCATCGAACGTCCCCTGACGGTCAGTCCGGATTTCCTGACCCGTTCGAACTGCCACCGGTGTCTCATGCGTTCGTCGTGGGGAAAACGTCGGGAACCGGCGGCCATGGCGCATCGGTCCTGCCGCACTCGGGCGGCGCCTAAACGGCAACGCGGGTCCTTCCCTTGGCGCGGCGGCGGTTCAGGATCAGCCGTCCCGCCTTCGTGCTCATCCTTCGACGAAACCCGTGCCTGCGGTGCCGCTTGAGATTGCTCGGTTGAAAGGTCCGCTTCATCGTTTACTCCCGGTTTTGCTCGCTTTTTTCGTGAAAACGACAGCCCTCCATTTTATCTCGGAAGCGCGATTATGTCAAGTTGTTTTTAGTCCTCCCCGGGGAGCAAATCTTTTCGATATATTCTCTTGACAGTGCCCCGTCCGCACTACATACTAATTTGTAGATACTACCCGCAACGTTTCCGCCTGCCGTGGATTTGTTGTAGCATCTAATACCACCATAAATGCAGTAATTACAACCATTTAGCATGTTTCATGCGAGCGCACTACTATGTTTTCGGACCGGATTTCCGCCGGTCCGTCCCCGGGCGTCCCGGCTCCCTCGTTCCACAAGGTAATACCAAATGAAGCAGGAAGATCCTGCACAGCTCTGGTCGGTGTGTCTGTCGGAACTGAGAAGCATGATGCCCGCGCAGACGTTCGCTACCTGGTTCGAGCGGACCAGGGGCCATGACGTAACGCCGGAGAAATTCACCATCGAGGTGGCGAACCCGTTCTGCGGCGAGCGGATGCTGAAGCGGTTTCACGACAAGATCAGCCAGGTCGTGACGACGCACCTCGGCCGCCAGGTCTCCATAGACTATCATATCTTCGAGGGCAATTCGCAGATCGTCCCCGTGATCACCGACCTGCCCTCCTACGGCCCGGCCGACGACCAGCGGATCGAGGAGAAAGAGGAAACCGGCAATCTCTACGACAACTACACCTTCGAGAACTTCGTCGTGGGGGAGTGCAACGACTTCGCCCACGCGGCGTCCCTGGCCGTGGTGAAATCGCCGGGCCAGCAGACCTTCAATCCCCTGGTCATCTACGGCGGCGTCGGCCTGGGCAAGACCCACCTGGCGCAGGCCATCGCCCACGAGTCGAAGCGGCTCGGCACCGTCGACCGCATCCGGTACGTCACCTCGGAAATCTTCTACAGCGAATTCATCGAGTCCATCCAGGAAAAAAAGACGAAAGAGTTCGCCCAGACCTACCGCAACGTCGACCTCCTGATCGTGGACGACATCCAGTTCTTCTGCAAGGGGCACAAGGACCGCACCCAGGAGGAGTTCTTCCACACCTTCGACGTGCTGCGGCAGAAGGGCAAGCAGATCGTCCTGACCAGCGACCGGATCCCGAAGGAGCTTTCCGGCCTGGAAGAACGCCTGGTATCCCGGTTCGAATGGGGCCTGCTCGCGGACATGAAGCTGCCCGATTACGAGACCAGGGAGGCCATTCTGCAGAAGAAGGCGGACAAGGACGGCCTGTCGCTCAGCCCGGACGTCATCGCGTACATCGCCGACCGCGTCGCGTCGAACATACGGGAACTGGAAGGCGCCGTGCTCAGCCTCCTGGCCTACGCGTCGCTGAGTCACTGCGATATCACGATCGACGTGGCGAAACAGGTGCTGAGAAACAAGATCCGCAGAAGACAGCGGTCGGTGGGGATCGAGGACATCCAGAAAGCCGTGGCCGGCCACTATGGCGTCACCGTCGAGGATCTCGCGGCGAAGACGCGCAAAAAGCACGTGGTGGCGGCCCGCCAGATCGCCATGTTTCTTTGCCGGGACATGACCCGCGCGTCGCTCAAGGACGTGGGCGCGATTTTCGGCAAGAGAGACCACACGACGGTGATACACGCCTGCAACACGGTCAAGAAGCTGCTGCTGAACGACGAGCACCTGCAGGAAGAACTCGAAAAGATCAGGAATTCCCTGTCCTAGCCCGTCTGCCCTTCCCGGTCGACCACCATCGACTCCATCTTGCGCTCCATTCGGTCCCGGTCGCACGCCAACTGGTCCCTCTTGGCCGCCATCGACGCCCAGTCGCCCGCCATGCCGTCATATGGCCTTTACGAGTGCAAAATGGCCTTTCCAGGTGTGGAAAACTCACCGGTTATCCACATCTTGTCAACAAAACACGCCCCGGGTAAGCCTTTCTCCGGCAACAGGTTGTCCGCGCGGCATCCGGAAATTCCACACCAATACTCCACGAGTAAGGCGTATTTATGTGGAAAGACCGTCGAAGGGGACTTGAAGGGGGTCCGATCCGGGAAAAAAGCGGGCCCGGACCGGCGGCTGGCCGGACAGGAGGGCGCCGGACCTTTTCGGAGCTGGGTTTAATGTGGATAACCCGGGGGATAATGGCATGGGGATTGTCGATGTAATGTGTATAAACGGGTGTTTCGGCCGCCTCCGGGTTATAGTGTGTGGATATCTGTGGATAAACATCTGTTTAGGTGCTTCTTTCTCCACATGTGGTTTTTCCTATAAGTGGTTGTTTTTATTGGATGTTATTAAATACTAAGCGCCTTTATGCACATATCCACATTCCTTATTAGTATTCTTATTTTAAGATACATACACCATATAGTAATACGTATACACAATATGTGGTACGTTTTCAAAGACCTCCCGCGGGGGTTATACAACATGAAGTAGGTTTTGCCGCACAATTCCCTTGCGCTTTCCTTCCCCGTTTTTTTATATTCAATAGTTGTATAAGGTTATCGTACAAATAACGCCCTGGCTCGTTCCGTACCCCGGCGTATCGGACAAGGCATCCGGCGACGACTGCCCAAAGGAGCGCCCCTGTGAAGATCACCGTACCGGCCAGTTCCACCCTGATGAGCGGTATACAGACCGTCCTGAACGTCGTACCTCCGAAGACCACCCTGCCCATCCTTTCCAACATGTTGCTCGAGACGGAAGACGGCCACCTGACGATAGGGGCCACCGACCTGGACATATTCATCGTGACGAAGATCCCAGCCACCATATCGGAAGGGGGCTCGATCACGGTGCCGGGCAGGAAATTCGCGGAGATGGTGCGCGAGCTGCCCGACGCGCCCGTGGACATCGAGGTGGACGGCGTCAAGGTGACGATCCGGTGCGACCGGGGGGTGTTCCGCCTGGTGGGCATCAGCAAGGAAGAGTACCCGGCGCAACCCGACGTGCCCGCGGACCAGACCATCACGTTGCCGGCGTCTTCGCTGCAGCGGCTGATCCGCAAGACGGTATACGCCGTATCGAAGGACGAGATACACCCGAGCCTGTGGGGCGCCTTCCTGCGCATCGGCAAGGGCGCCGTGCGGATGGTGGCCACCGACGGCCACCGGCTGGCCAAGACGACGCTCCCCTGCGATGTTTCCGATGAGGCCACGGAGGGGATCATCGTGCCGCCCAAGGCGCTGAACAACCTCTCGCGCCTCATCGGGGAATCGGACGAGCCGTCCAGGATTACGATCGGCGAGAACCACGTCCTGTTCGAACTGGAAAACGCCCAGCTGTTCGCCCGGCTGATCGAGGCGACCTATCCGGATTACGAGCGGGTCATCCCCACGGGCAACGACAAGGTGGTCAAGGTGAACCGCGAGGAACTGGAAAGCGCCGTCCGGCGGGTGTCCGTCCTGTCCAACCCCTCCACCCGGCAGATCCGGTACTCGTTCCGGCCCGGGTTCGTCGAATTGAGTTCGTCCAGCCACGACATCGGCGGCGAGGCCCGGGAAGAAGTGCCGGCCGAATACGAAGGCGAAGCCATGGATACGACCTACGATTTCCGCTACCTGCTCGACGTCGTGGAGCGGATTGAAAGCGATGCCGTGGTATTCAAACTCGATTCGTCCGTCAGCGCGGGGATCATCACCCCTTCCGAAGAAGAAGCGGAGGGCGAGGACTACCAGTGCCTGATCATGCCCTTTAGAACGACCGAGCCGGAAAGTTAAAGGTGCACCTTCAAGGGCTGGACCTCCGTGATTTCAGGAATTACACGACCCTGTCGCTGGCCTGTGATTTGCAAACGAATGTTTTCATCGGAACGAACGGACAGGGCAAGACCAATCTCCTGGAGGCGGTTTACTACCTGTGCGTGGCCCGGTCCTGCCGCGAGGCACAGGACCGGGACCTCGTGCGCATGGGTTCCGACCATTTCCAGATTCGGGGAAAGGGCCGGTCCGCGGAGGGCAGGGAGGTCGAAGTACAGATCAGGTACGCCCGCCAGGCGGGCAAGAAGGTCTTTGTAAACGAGTCACCCCGGCGGAACCTGTCGGACCTGTACGGCATACTGGCCGCCGTGGTGATTTCTCCGGACGACCGGAGGCTCGTCCAGGGCTCGCCGGGTTCGCGCCGGCGTTTCCTGGACATTGCGATCTCGCAGTCCAACGCGGCGTATCTTTCCGCCCTGCAGGAATACAGGCGGGTGGTCCGCCAGCGCAACGAGGCCCTGCGCGCCGGCCTGGAGAACCCGGGGAGGACGGCGGAACTGGAGGTCTGGAACCCGCCGCTCGTCGCCCTGGGCAGCCGCATCATGCGGAAGCGGATGGAGGTCGTCGCCGACCTGGAGGAAGAGGCGACAGGGATCCACGCCTCCGTGAGCGAAGACAGGGAGCGCCTCGAGATCGACTACGCGCCCTCCTTCGAGTTCGAGGACCCGGGGAGTATCGAAAGCGCCTTCGAGGAGGCGCTCGACCGAGCCGCGTCCCGGGAGCGGGCGCGGGGCGTGACGGAGGTGGGGCCGCACCGGGACGACCTGTCCATCAGGATGAACGGGGTCTCGCTGCAGACCTTCGGATCGCAGGGGCAGCACAAGACGGCGGCGACGGCCCTGAAGCTGGCGGAAGCCCGCTTTCTCTGGCGGCAGCTGCAGGCCCCCCCGCTGCTGCTGCTGGACGACATATTCGCGGAGATCGACGCCGCCAGGACGGGCCGCCTGATGGAGATGGTCCCCGCGTACGGCCAGACCTTCATTACGACGGCCAAGGAAAGCGATATCGGGGACTACAGCAGGGGGATCACGCGGTTCCGCGTCCACGACGGCGCGGTGACGCCATTCGACTGAAGGACCGGGCATGACGCGGAAGAAGAAGCCCACGACCCTCGGCGAGGCCATCGGGAAACTGGTGCGAAGCCTGGGCATGGAAGGCAGGCTGGAGGAACAGCAGGCCGTGGACCGCTGGGCCCAGGTGGTCGGGGACCGTATCGCCACCCACGCGCGGGCGGTCTTCTTCGATGGCGGAAAATTGTTCGTGGAGTGCGACAGCGCCACCTGGAGCCAGGAATTGCACTACATGAAACCGGACATCCTGAGCCGATTGGACCGGTCGTTCGGCAGGCCCCTGGTCAGGGACATCATATTCACCAATTCCAGAAGGTAAAACCGATGTCAGAAACACCGGAAAACACGTCGGACGGCATGGACGGCATGGACCGCTCGAACGGTATGAACGGCTCAGACAGCCGGGACGGCACGGACCGCCCTGAATCACCGGGGACGGACCCGGGCGCCCGGGACGCCGATCAGTACGACGCGGAGAATATCCAGGTCCTGAAGGGACTCGAAGGCGTTCGCAAGCGGCCCGCCATGTACATCGGGAGCACCAGCTCCACCGGCCTGCATCATCTCGTGGAAGAAGTGATGCAGAACGCCATCGATGAGCATCTCCAGGGGTTCGGCGATACGATCAAGGTGTACATCGAGGAAGACGGACGTATATCCGTGATCGACAACGGCCGCGGCATACCGGTCGAGACGCACCCCACGGAGAACCGGCCGGCCGTGGAAGTCGTCATGACCATGCTCCACGCCGGCGGGAAGTTCGACAACAAGTCCTACAAGGTCTCGGGCGGCCTGCACGGCGTGGGCGTGTCCGTGGTCAACGCCCTGTCGGAATGGCTCGTCGTGGAGGTGCGCCGGGACGGGAAGGTCTACTACCAGCGTTACGAGCAGGGCATCCCCTCCTGCAACCTCGAGGTCAGGGGGGAGACGGAGGAGAACGGGACGACCGTCACTTTCAAGCCCGACGACGAGGTCTTCGACACGACGGAGTTCAATTTCGACCACATCGCCCACCGCTTCCGCGAGCTGGCCTTCCTGAACCGCCTCATGCGCATCGAGCTGCACGACCGGGCCAGGGGCAAATCGGCCGTTTTCGAGTACCGGGGCGGCATCGTCGAGTTCGTCGAGTACCTGAACGAGAACAAGACCCCCATCCACGACACCATCGGGATCCGCCAGGAACGGGACGGCAACCAGATCGACATCGCCTTTCAGTACAACGACGGCTACCAGGAGAACATCTTCACCTACGCCAACACCGTGCGCACGACGGAGGGCGGCTTCCACCTCGTGGGCTTCAAGACGGCCCTCACCCGATCCATCAACAACTACGCCCAGCGGAACAACCTGCTGAAGAACCTCAAGGTGCCCATAACAGGCGACGACACGCGGGAAGGCATCACCGCCATCGTGAGCGTGATCATACCCGATCCCCAGTTCGAGGGCCAGACCAAGGAGAAGCTCGGCAACAGCGATATCCGCGGCGTGGTGGAGTCGGTGGTCGGCGACGGCCTTTCCACGTACCTGGAAGAACATCCGGCCACGGCGAAGAAGATCATCGAGAAATGCATCCAGGCGGCGATTTCCCGCGACGCCGCCCGCAAGGCGCGGGAGCTGACCCGCCGGAAGAGCGCGCTGGAGAACACCACGCTCCCCGGCAAGCTGGCCGACTGCACCCTGAAGGATCCCATGGCCTGCGAGATCTACCTCGTCGAGGGCGACTCGGCCGGCGGCACGGCCAAGTCGGGCCGCGACAAGACCTTCCAGGCCATCCTGCCGCTCTGGGGCAAGCCGCTGAACGTGGAGAAGGCCCGTATCGACACGGTGCTGGGCAACGACAAGCTCCAGCCCATCATCACCGCCCTCGGGGTCGGCATAGACGAGGATTTCGACCTGTCCCGGCTGCGTTACGGACGCGTCATCATCATGGCGGACGCCGACCACGACGGACTGCACATCCGCACGCTGCTGCTGACCTTCCTGTTCCGCTACATGCGTCCCCTGGTGGAACACGGCCACGTCCTGATCGCCCAGCCGCCGCTCTACCGCGTGCGCAAGGGGCGCCGGGAGGACTACCTCAAGAACGACCGCGAGCTCTGGGAGTACCTCCTGAACCAGAGCGTGGACCGCACCAGGGTGCACCGGGCGGATTCGGACGGCAACGGGCACACGCTCACCGAAGAGGGGCTTCTGGCCCATCTCCGCGAGATGATGGATTTCGAGGAGCAGGTCGGCAGGCTGGTCAAGACGGGGATGAAGCGCGACCACGTCCTGGCCATGCTGAGAGACCGGGACCTGTACGACGAGTACCGCAGGGAGCTCCGCGACCGGGCGGAAGCCAGGAAGGCGCAGGAAGCGTCCGACGGCGTTCCGGTACCCGTGGACCCTGTCGAAGATGCCCTGGACCCCTCGCTGTACGGCCGGCTTCGGAAGCTCTGCGGCAAGCTGGAGGACGTCCTCGAGAACGAGATGGTGGTGAGCACGGAGAAGACCGAGAAACGGGTCAGGGGGGTCGGCAACCTGATCGACGCCGTGCTGGACGTGGGGCGCGAAGGCGCCACCATCTCACGGTACAAGGGACTGGCCGAGATGGACGCCGAAGAACTGTGGCAGACCACGATGAACCCGGAGACCCGCACGCTGCTCCGGATCACGCTGGACGACGCGGTGGAGGCGGACCGGATCTTCACGATCCTCATGGGCGACAACGTGGCCGCGCGGAACGACTTCATCCAGCGCAACGCCCTCCTGGTCAACAACCTGGACCTGCACTGACACCAGGCGCCGGGCTGGCCGCGGCTGGCACGGTCAGGGTGACGCAGCGGGCCACGCAGACCCGGCTGTCCACGCAGGCCAGGCTGGCCGCAACACGGAATAACACGTTCAAGGGGAAAGCATGGCGGTAGAACAGCACGACAACATCCAGCCCATCTTCATCGAAGACGAGATGAAGAGTTCCTATCTCGACTTCTCCATGAGCGTGAACCTGTCACGGGCCATTCCGGACGTCCGCGACGGGTTCAAGCCGTCCCAGCGGCGCATACTCGTGGCGATGCGCGACCTGAACCTCACGCCGGGACGGCCCACGCGGAAATGCGCAAAGATCGTCGGCCAGACGATCGGGGACTACCACCCCCACGGAGACCTGGCCGTGTACGATACCCTCGCGCGGATGGCCCAACCCTTCAGCATGCGCTACCCCATGGTCTTCGGCCAGGGGAACTTCGGTTCCATCGACGGCGACCCGCCGGGCGCCATGCGGTACACCGAATCGCGCATGTCCCGCCTGGCCATCGAGATGATGGAGGACATCGACAAGAACACCGTCGATTTCATGCCCAACTACGACGAGTCGAAGGACGAGCCCACGGTGCTGCCGGGCAAGTTCCCCAACCTGCTCTGCAACGGGTCGCTCGGCATCGGCGTGGGCATGGCGTCCAACCTGCCTTCCCATAACCTGGGCGAAGTGGTGGACGGGATCGTGGCGGTGATCGACGACCCGGAAATCACGATCGAGGAAATCGCCGGGCACATCAAGGGGCCCGATCTCGCCACCGGCGCGATCATCTACGGCCGCAACGCGATTAACGAGTATTTCACCACGGGCCGCGGGAAGATCAAGGTGCGCGCCCGCACGGAAATCGAGGTCCATGAGCAAAGCGAGAAGGAAACCATCGTCGTCACGGAGATCCCCTACAAGGTCAACAAGTCCAGCCTGATCGAGAAGATCGCCGACCTCGTCCGCGAGAAGCAGTTGCTGGGCATTACCGACATCAGGGACGAGTCCGACCGGTCGGGGCTCCGCATCGCCATCGACGTGCGGCGTGACATTCCCGGCACCATCGTGCTGAACCACCTCTTCAAGATGACGCCCCTCGAGACCACCATCGGCGTCACCATGCTGGCGCTCGTGGACGGCCGGCCCCGCGTCCTGAACATCAAGGAATGCATTCAGCACTTCGTCGACCACCGCCACGAGGTGCTGGTGCGCCGTACCACCTTCGACCTCGAGAAGGCCGAGCAGCGGGCCCACATCGTGGAAGGCCTGCGCGTCGCTTTGGACAACGTGGACCGCGTGATCGAAATCCTCCGCGGGTCCCGCACCGGCGAGGAAGCTATGGGAGTCCTGGTGGACGAGTTCGGCCTGTCCCGCGCCCAGGTCGAGGCCATTCTGGACATGCGCCTGCAACGCCTGACCGGACTGGAAAGGGACAAGCTCGAGGAAGAGTACGAGGAGCTGGTCGCCCGGATCGCCGATTTCCGGGACATCCTCTCGCGCCAGGAACGCCGGATGCAGATCATCAAGGATGAGATGATCGATCTGAAGGAGCGCTACGGCGACGAGAGACGGACCGAGCTGATCGACATCGAGGGCGATCTCAGCATCGAGGACCTGATCGCCGACGAGGAAATGGTCATCACCATCTCCCACGCCGGCTACGTCAAGCGCCTGCCCATGGACACCTACCGCAGCCAGAACCGCGGCGGCAAGGGGATCACCGGCATGAAGACCCGGGAAGAGGATTTCGTGGAGCACCTCTTCTCCGCCTCGACCCATTCCTACATCCTGTTCTTCACGAACCGCGGCAAGTGTTACTGGCTCAAGGTGTGGGAGATCCCCGAAGCCGGGCGCACGGCCCGCGGAAAGGCCGTGGTCAACCTGCTGCAGCTCGACCATGGCGAGAGCATCGCGGCTTTCCTGCCGGCCAGGACCTTCGACGACGAGCACTACATCATGATGGTGACGCGGGGCGGCCGCGTGAAGAAGACCGTGCTCTCCGCTTACGGGAACCCCCGCCGCAACGGCATCGTCGCGCTGAACATCCTCGAAGGCGACGCCCTCATCGGGGCCCTGCTCACCGACGGCGACAACGACATCGTCATCGCCAGCCGGGACGGCCAGGCCGTCCGGTTCCACGAGTCGGAGGTCCGTCCGCAGGGCCGCGGCACACAGGGCGTGCGGGGCATTCGCCTCGGCGAAGACGACCGGGTCGTGGGCATGCTGGCGTCGGGACGGGACACGACGCTGCTTTCCGTGACGGAAAACGGCTACGGCAAGCGGACGGACATCGAGAACTATCGCCTGACCCACCGGGGCAGCAAGGGCGTGAGCAACATACGCACCAGCGAGCGCAACGGGCCCGTCGTGTCGATCCACGCCGTTTCCGACGAAGACGAGCTGATGATCATTACCACGAACGGCCTCATCATCCGCCTGCCGGTCCGCGACCTGCGTCCCATCGGCCGGAACACCCAGGGCGTCCGGCTCATCAACCTCGGCGAGGGGGACCGGGTGATCGATGTTTCCAGGATCACGCCGAACGGCGAAGGGGACGATCCGGCGCCGAACGGCGAAGGGGACGATCCGGCGCCGTCCGAAACGGCCGGACCGACCGGGGATACGGACGAAAAACCGGCTTAAAAAGCGCTTGACACGGATATACCGCGCCATATATTTCGACCGTTTCAGATGGGCCAGGGACCTTCCCGCAGCGTGCAAGGACCCTGGGATGGGTTTGGAGCACTGGGCTTTATCCAGGCAGTTCGGAGGAGATCATGGGTACCTGCCCGGAGTGTGGCGCCGTCATTGTCGTGGACGACGACGTCGTGGAAGGTGAAATCCTGGAGTGCGAGGAATGCGGCGCGGAACTCGAGGTGATCAGCGTCAATCCGCTGGAGCTGGAGCTGGCGCCGGAAGAAGAGGAAGACTGGGGAGAATAGGCCCTCACCGTACACGCGGGATTGTACACGGACAGGAAACGGCGATGAGTAAACGAATGAAACATAAACATGGATACCATGATTGTGATTTGCGTTCGTTCGCTCAACGCGGCCCGCGTTGATCCCCTGCGGGGCATAACCGGGCCAAGGGAACTGTAAGGAGCCAGGTTCCTCTTCCGATTGGGCGGAGAGGCCGGCTCCTTTTTTGTTTGGCATGACCTTCCTGAGAAGGTGCGGAAACATGGAAATGGGCATCGTCCTGTCGCGGGTCCGGAAAGACGAAAAGCGGCTGATCGCCGAAGCGCGGCGCCGCGGATTCGACGTGACGACGATCGACAACACCCGGCAGGTCTTCGAACTCGACCGCCGGCACATGGACCTGGACGTGGTCCTGGAACGGTGCGTCGATCACCACCGGGCCGTATACGCGCTGACCGTGTTCGACCACTGGGGCATACCGACGGTGAACCGGCAGTCCGTGGTGGAGACCTACGGGAACCGGCTGTTGACGACGCTGGCGTTGCGGGAGCGCGGCGTGCCGGTCCCGGACATGCGCCTGGCCTATACGCCGGACTCGGCGCTCACGGCGATGGAAGACATGGGGTACCCGGTCGTGCTGAGGCCCGTGGAGGGCCCCGAGGACCAGCTCGTTTCCCGCATAGGCGACAAGTACACGGCGGCGACGGTCCTGGAGCACAAACGCATCCTCGGCGCCTATCACCATTCCATCTTCTTCATGCAGAAACACGTCGACGCGCCCGGATACGACATACGGGCGTACGTGGTGGGCGGCGAGACGGTGGCCGCCGTGTCGGTGCTGACCCATCACTGGATCGGGACCATCGCCGCCGGCGGCCTGATGGAGAACGAGCCCGTCACGGAGGAGCTGAACGCCCTGGCGGTCTCCGCCGTCGAGGCCATCGGCGGCGGCGTCGCGGTGGTGGACATGGTCCGCACGAAGGACGCCTGGTACGTGCAGGAGATGGGCCCGCCGTCCGGCCTTTCCGACGCGTCGGACGCCACCGGGGTCAATATTCCGGGCAAGATCATGGACTACGTGGCGGATACGGTGTCGGGCGCGGTGCCGGATACGGTGTCGGATACGGTGTCGGACGCGGTGACGGACGCGGTGTCGGACGCGGAGACGGATACGGTGGCGAAGGGAGGCGGGGCATCGTGAAGATCGGCATGCTGCTGTCCATCGTGTCCACGGAACAGAAGATGCTCTTCGAGGCGGCCGCGAAACGGGGCGTCGTCTTCGACCGGATGGACGACCGGCGCATCGTCTTCGACTTGGAGAACCACCGGTACGACCACGACGTCATCCTGGAGCGGTGCGTCAACCATTCCAGGGCGCTCTACTCGCTCAAGATGCTGAACGCCAGCGGCATCAGGACCGTAAACTCCTACGACGTGGCCCGGGTGTGCGGGAACAAGTTCCTGACGACCATGGCGCTGGTGGATCACGGCGTGCCCACGCCGCAGGCCCGCGTGGCCTTCACGGCCGGATCGGCGCTGGAAGAAATGGAATCCATGGGCTATCCGGTCGTGCTCAAGCCGCCCATCGGTTCCTGGGGACGCCTGATCGCCCGGATCAACGACCGCCACGCCGCGGAAGCGGTGCTGGAGCACAAGGAGACCCTGGGGTCCTATCACCATTCGGTGTTCTACATCCAGAAGTACGTGGAGAAGCCCGGGCGGGACATCCGGTCCTTCGTGGTGGACGGCGAGACCATCTGCGCCGTCTACCGCTATTCGGACCACTGGAAGACCAACACCGCCCTGGGGGGGACGACCGCGGACTGCCCCGTCGACGGGGAGGTGGGGACGCTGTCCGCCCGCGCGGCGGAGGCGGTGGGCGGCGGCGTGGTGGCCGTCGACCTGCTGGAGTCGCAGGAGGGGATCCAGGTCAACGAAGTCAACTACACCATGGAGTTCCGCAACAGCGTCCGGCCGACGGGAGTGGATATCCCCGGGCGCATCATCGATTACCTGGTAAAGGTGGCTGAGTCATGATCAAGGTGTCGATCGTCGGCGCGACCGGTTACGGCGGCGGCGAGCTGCTGCGCCTGCTGCTGTTTCACCCGGAAATCGAAATCGCCCAGGTGACTTCCAGATCGCAGGCCGGCAAGCCCGTGGGACGTTCCCATCCGAACCTGCGGAGGGTCACGGACCTGAAGTTCAGCGGCATGGACGACCTGGAGCCCTGCGACGTGCTGTGCCTGTGCCTGCCCCACGGGGAGGCCATGAAGCGGTGGGACGCCCTTTCGGGCCTGGGCGGCCGCGTTATCGACCTGAGCGCGGACTTCCGCCTGCGGAACGCGGCGGACTATCCCACGTGGTATGGACACGAACACGGGCACCCTGAGGTGCTGGACCGCTTCGTGTACGGCTTGGCCGAACTGTACCGGGACGAGATCCGGGACGCCCGTCACGTCGCGTGCACCGGGTGCCTGGCCGCCACGGCGATCCTGTCGCTGGCGCCCCTGGTGCGGGCCGGCGCCGTCGACCCCACGCGGCTCTACATGGAAGGGAAGATCGGCTCCTCCGCGGCGGGGAACCGGGCGGACCGTTCCACGCACCACCCCGACCGCAGCGGCGCGGTGCGGTCCTTCAAGCCCACGGGCCACCGCCACACGGCGGAGATCGTGCAGGAGCTGACCTTCGGGGGACAGGCGCCGTCCGTCCATTTCTCCGCGACGGCCATCGAACTGGTGCGCGGCATCCTGATGACGACCCACGCCTTCGTGAACGGCGGCCTGTCCGAAAGGGACATCTGGGGTATCTACCGGGAGGCCTACGGACGGGAGCCCTTCATCCGGATCATCAAGGAACGGCAGGGCGTGTTCCGGTACCCCGACCCCAAGTTCCTGGCGGGCACGAATTACTGCGACGTCGGGTTCGAGCGGGACGGGCACAGCGACCGGGTCGTGGTCATGGGGGCGCTGGACAACCTGGTCAAGGGCGCGGCCGGCCAGGCCGTGCAGGCGCTCAACATCATGTACGGGTGGGACGAACGGACGGGCCTGGAGTTCCCGGGCCTCCACCCGGTATAGGCAGAGGCATCCGCACCCGGTACAGGCAGAGGCATCCGCATTTGGTATAGACAGAGGCATCTGCATCGGGTACAGGTAGAAAAATGAATTACAGGGCACCGAGAGGCACCTACGACATCCTGCCGGAAGACCAGGCTTACTGGCGCTTCGTGACCGAGAAGACCCGCCAGGTCTGCGAATTGTACGGCTATGAGCAGATCGACGTGCCCGTCTTCGAGCAGACCGGCCTCTTCGAGCGGGGCGTCGGCGAGACCACGGACATCGTGGAGAAGGAGATGTACACCTTCCGCGACCGGAGTGACGACAGCATGACGCTGCGGCCCGAATTCACGGCGGGGATCTGCCGGGCCTACGCCGAGCGCAAGCTCCACGGCAGGCCCCAGCCGCTGAGACTCTATACGATCGGTCCGGCTTTCCGGTACGAACGTCCCCAGGCGGGGCGGTTCCGCCAGTTCCACCAGATCGACGTGGAAGTCCTGGGCAGCCAGGACCCGGCCATCGACCTCGAGGTGATGCAGGTCGCCTGGCAGATCTACGAAGCAGTCGGCATCAAGGGCCTGTCCTTCCAGGTGAACAGCACGGGGTGTCCCGTGTGCCGGCCGGGATACATCCAGGCGCTGAAGACGTGGTACGAACCGCGCCTGGACGGGATCTGCGAAGATTGCCGGCGCCGTTACGAACAGAACCCGCTGCGGCTTCTGGACTGCAAGAAGGAAGCCTGCAGCAAAATATCGGACGGCGCGCCGCCCATCTCGGACTACCTGTGCGGCGAATGCGAAGACCACTTCAGTCGGCTTAGGGCGTACCTGGACGCCCTGGACCGTCCTTACGAGGTCAACCACCGCATGGTACGGGGGTTCGACTACTATACGAAGACGGTGTTCGAGGTCTGGGCCGAGGGCATCGGCGCGCAGAACGCGGTGTGCGGCGGCGGGCGGTACGACGGACTGATCGGGATGGTGGGCGGACCCGAAACGCCGGCGATCGGCTTCGCGTCGGGCATAGAGCGCATCATCCTCACGATGAAGCAGGAGGGGATCGTACCCCCGGAAGTGCCCGGGCCGCGGGTATTCGTCGCCTATCTGGGCGCCGGGGCCAAGGACGCCGCCGTATTGCTGGCGCAGGAGCTGCGGACGGCCGGCGTGGGCACGGCGGCCCTGTGGGAAGACCGCAGCCTCAAAGCCCAGATGAAGCAGGCGGACCGCCTCGGCGCCGCGTACACGCTGATCGTCGGAGAGGACGAGGTGAAGCAAGGCGTGGTCACCGTGCGCCGCATGGCGGACAGCACGCAGGTGGCCGTGCCCAGGGCGGACGTCCTGGATGCGGTCAGCGGCGGGGACGCGCCGTGAAGGGAGTGAAGACGTCATGATCGTGGTGAAGACCGGAGGCAGCAGGGGCATCAACCTGGACTACGTGCTGGAGGACATCGCGCGGCAGACCGAACCGCTGGTGCTGGTGCACGGCGGTTCCGACGAATTGAACGCCGTATCGACGCGGCTGGGCAAGCCGCCCCGCATGGTCACGTCGCCCTCCGGGTACACGAGCCGGTATACCGACCCGGAGACGCTGGACATCTTCACCATGATCTATTGCGGCAAGCGCAACAAGCGCATCGTCGAGAAGCTGCAGCAGCTCGGCGTCAACGCCGTCGGGCTGAGCGGGGTCGACGGACGCCTCCTCGAGGGCAGGCGGAAACCCACCCTGCGCATCGTGGAGGACGGCCGGAAGAAGGTGCTGAGGGACGATTACACCGGCCGGGTCGAAAAGGCGAACGTATCGCTGCTGACCGCGCTGCTGGACCAGGGCTATCTGCCGGTCGTCACGCCGCCGGCCATCAGCTACGAGGGGGAGATCATCAACGTGGACGGCGACCGGGCGGCCGCCGTGCTCGCCGACGCCCTCGGCGCGGACCGGCTGGTCATCCTCTCCAATACGCCCGGGTTCCTCGAGGACGCGGACGACGAGGACACCCTGATCCCCCGCCTCGCCCCCGGGGACATTGACGATGCGATCGCGACCCACGCGAAGGACCGCATGAAGAAGAAGCTGCTCGGCGCGAAAGAGGCGCTGGAGGTCGGGGTGGGACAGGTGATCCTGGGCGACGGGCGCATACCGCGGCCGGTGACGGCGGCCCTGGGCGGCGCGGGCACGGTGATCGGGTAACCAGGTCCCGCGAAGGGCGGAGCCGCCCGAAGCGGCCAGCCGTCGAGGCCCTGGGCGGCGCTTCGTGGCCCGAAGCCGCCGGCTGGCGCGGGCACGGTGATCGGCGGATAGTGGACGCGCCGGATGGGAAAACTGTCCGGGAAGACGAGCGGAAATCTGCACGGTGTCACGGCGGACGAACGGGACCGGAATCCGCCGGCAATGTAACGGATCCGGACCCTGAACGTGAATGGAGCAAAGGAACATGACTGATTACCAGGCCATGGAAGACCAGGCGACGATGGGTATCCTGCCGAAGCGGGACGTGGTGATCGTCCGCGGCAGCGGCACGCGGGTGTGGGACGCGGAAGGCAGGGAGTACATCGATTGCATCGGCGGGATCGGCACGGCCAACATCGGGCACTGCCATCCGGCCGTGACGGAGGCGGTCACGCGCCAGGCGCAGCGGCTCGTGATCTGTCCGGACACCTTCTACAACGACCTCCGGGCGGAACTGGCCACGGCCCTGACCCGGGCCGCCCCGGAGGGTCTGGACCGGCTCTTCCTGTGCAATTCCGGCACGGAGGCGGTGGAAGCGGCGCTGAAGTTCGCCCGCGTCGTCACCGGCCGGCCGGGCGTCATCGCGGCGCAGCGCGGGTTTCACGGCCGCACGTTCGGCGCGTTGAGCGCAACCTGGAACCCCAAGTACCGCGCCCCCTTCGAACCCCTCGTCCCCGGGTTCACCCACGTGAAATACAACGACGCCGCCGCCATGGAAAGCGCGATGGACGACGGCACCGCGGCGGTGATCCTGGAGGCGGTGCAGGGCGAGGGCGGCGTCCGGGTCGCCGACGGCGCGTATCTCAAGCGCGTGGAAGCCCTGTGCCGGGAACGCGGCGCCCTCTTCGTCGTGGACGAGGTGCAGACCGGTTTCGGGAGGACCGGCGCCCTGTTCGCCTGCGAGCATCACGACCTGCGGCCGGACATTCTCTGCCTGGCCAAGGCCATGGCGGGCGGCCTGCCCGTGGGCGCGGCGCTCTGTTCCGACGCAGTCCGGGATGTGCCTTCCATGTCCCACGGCAACACCTTCGGCGGCAGTCCGGTGATCTGCGCGGCCGCCCTGGCTACGCTGCGCGTGCTCGAGGAGGAAGGGCTCGTCGACAACGCCCGGGAATCCGGGGCGTATTTCCGGGAGCGGCTCGCGTCGCTGGACGCCCCGGCCATCCGCGAGATCCGGGGCATGGGCCTGATCATCGGCGTCGAGATGAAAAGCCGGGTCACCCCCGTCCTCCGGGGACTCATGGAGCGGGGCGTGATGGCCCTGCCCGCGGGCAACACGGTACTGCGTTTCCTCCCGCCCCTGTCGATCTCGAGGGAAGAAATCGACCAGGTGGTCGCAGCGGTGAGCGAAGTGCTGGTCGCGCTGGAGGAAAGTCCGGAAGGCCGCGGCAACCGTGCAGGCCGCAAGGCCGTGAACAAGAGACGCGCCGGTTCCAGCCGGGTGGAAGCCCGGGAGGCCTAGATGAGTCGCGACCGCGACGACATCGCGTTGCTGCGGGGCCTGGTCGAGCGTTACAGTCCTTCCACGAAAGAAGACGAAGCCGTCTCCTTCCTCGTCGAGTCGATGGAACGAAGGGGGATCCGCGCCCACGTGGACGAGGCGGGGAACGCCGTGGGCGAAGTCGGCCGCGGCGAACCGCACATCGCCCTGGTCGGGCATATCGACACGGTTACCGGTATCGTTCCCCTGCGGGAAGAATCGGGCCGGTTCTACGGCCGCGGCACGGTGGACGCAAAAGGGCCCCTGGCCGCCTTCACGGCCGCCGCGACCCGGTTCACGCGGCTCGATCGCGGCCGGATCACGGTCGTCGGCGCCGTGGAGGAAGAGTGTCCCACCTCGAAGGGCGCCCGCCACCTGGTGGACCGCATGCGGCCCGACTACGTGTTCATCGGCGAACCGAGCGGCTGGGACAGCGTCACCATCGGATACAAGGGCCACGTGGGGTTCGACTACCGCCTCGAGCAGCCCAACGCCCATCACGCGGGGAACCATCGACGGGCGGGGGAACGGGCCATCGACCTGTACAACGCGCTACAGACGCGCGTCGCCGGCCAGGCCACGAAAAGCGAATTCGAATCGCCCCGGCTCGAACTGAGACGGTTCAGCACTTTCGACCGGGGGTTGACCGAGGGCGTCGAAGCGTATTTCTCGGTGCGCGTGCCGCCCGGCTACGACCTCGACGGCCTGATCGGCTTCGTGGCGGCGCAGGCGGATCCCGCCGAAATCGTGTGCGACCAGCGGCTGGAAGGGGTGGTCGCTTCGAAGAACACGCCGCTGATCCGGGCCTTGCTGAGGGGCATCCGCGCGGAAGGCGGCCGGCCGACCTTCAAGAAGAAGACGGGCACGTCCGACATGTGCATCGTCGGTCCCGCCTGGCAATGCCCGATCGCGGCCTACGGTCCCGGCGACTCCAGCCTCGACCACACGCCGGACGAGCACATCGTACTGGACGAGTATCTCCGGTCCGTCGAAGTGCTGGCGGCGGCGCTCGGACACCTGACCAACGCCGTCCCATAGCCGCTTAGTGGGTCATGGCGTAGATGGCGTAGTTCACGGCCAGGCGGTAGGCGGTAACGGAGAACTCCCGCGGGTACCCGGGATCGGCCGCGTGTTCCCAGCCGTCGCCCAGGTCGGCGTTCCAGTTCATCAGCACCATCAGCCTCCCGGCGTCGTCGAAAATCCCGCGCAGGCGGTGGCCGTACAGGGCGCCGTCCCGTTCGTAGTGGTTCATGTTCCACAGCGCCGCGATCCCGGGCACCAGGGGGTACCCGTCGAAATCATAGTAGCAGTGGAGGATCGGGTGGTCCGCCGGGATCTCCTCGATGTCCCGCCCCGGGAACACCCGCCTGATCTGCGATTCCCAGACCGCCCACTGCCGCGAACCGTGGAAGTCGTCCACCAGCAGGAACCCCCCGCGCAGGAGGTATTCCCGCAGGGCGTCCACTTCCTCCGGGCTGAATTGCAGGGATCCGACTTCCAGGATATACAGAAAGGGGATATCGAACAGTTCGGGATCGGTCAGCTCCACGGACTGCGGTTCGTTGATCTTGAGGGAGGTGGTGGCCCGCAAGGCGCGGATCACGTTGGAATCCGCCGACGGGAAGTCCACCGACCACCGCCCCCACCCGAACCCCCGGTAGAAGCCCCCGTAGTTCTGGTATACCACCCGGCCGAAGGTGAAGTCGTTGCGCAGGAAGAGGTCGTGGCCCGAATCGCCGGCCCCGCGGGACGTCCACAGCGCGGCGCCGAGCAGGCAGGCCAGGGCGGCCAGGACGACGCGTTTCGTGTTGTTCAACCGTTTCACCATGTCCGTCCGATCGGGTCTACGCCCTCAGGATCAGTTCGCCGATCTCCTGGAGCTGGGCCAGGTTCCGGCATTCCAGCACGTGGTCGCAGTGCGGGCTGTACCTGGACATGACGGAATCGTCGGTGTCCCAGTACTGCACGGGTTCGGGGTTCAGCCAGACCGTCTGGTGCACCCGGTTCCTCAGTTCCCCCAGCACCCAGTCCTGGGGATCGAACCAGTTCGTCCGCGCGTCGCCCAGGATGACGAGCACCGTGTTCCCGGAGAGGGAGAGGAGATGCTCGTCGTGGAACTGGTAGAAGGCCCTCCCGAAATCGCTCAGTCCGAAGAAATTCAGCGCGTGGTCGTCCTTCAGGTTTTCGACGATCTCCTCGAAGGGCCTGGTGTCGAACTCGTCCGTCACCTCGTTGATCCGGTCCACGAAGAGGAAGCTCCGGGCGCGGCTGAACTGGTTCTGCATCTCGTGGACCAGCTTGATGAAGAACCGGGCGACCTCCCAGACCGATCCCGACACGTCGCACAGCACGACCAGTTCGTTCTTCTTGATCTTGCGGTGCTTGTAGATGATGTGAAAGGGCAGGTTGCCCGTGCGGAAGCTCCGCTGGATCGTCTTCTTGATGTCCACCCGTCCGTGGCGCGACTTCCTGAAGCGCAGCGACTTGCGCGTCACGAGATTGCGGGCGAGCTCCTCCACCGCCTCGTAGAGGTTCTCCACGTCGCCCGGCGGCAGTTCCTGGTAGAGGTCGACGTCTTCCGCCTGCGGGTTCGGCTGCGTGCCGGGCTCGGCGACCCCGTCGGAAGCCTGCTCCCCCACCTGCACGCGGGCGAGCATCCGCTCCAGCTCCCCTTCCGTTTCCTCCTGCTCGTCGCCGTCCGCGGGTTCTCCTTCCCCGTCCCCCGCCGCGGCCTCACCCCGTTCGTCCTGGAACCGTCGGACGTCCTGTTCCCCGTCGTCCCGCATATCGTCGAGGTCGGGATGGCCGTCGGGCGGACCCTCGGCTTCCCCGCACGGGTCGCCTGTCTCCTCCGCATCGTCTCCCACCCGGACGAGGAAGAACCGCTCGAAAGCCTCGTCGAAGGCGGGGATGTCCTCGCGGGTCTTGATCAGGGTGGTCCGCAGGGACGCCTTGAAGGCCGGCCGCTCGGTGACCGGCGCGTGCCGGAGGACTTCGGCGGCGTCCAGGGTCTCGGCCATGGATACACGCACGCCGGACTGCCTGAGCAGCCGGGCGAACTCAACCAGCCGCTTGATCATGGTAGCCTTCCCGCATGATCCGTTCGATATCCTCGCGGTCCTTCATCAGGACGTTCAGCGTGCTCGAAAGCATGTCGCGCGAGAGGTGCCGCGCGTTCAGGACCACCAGCGCCAGCGCCCAGTCGATCGTCTCGGCGATGCTCGGGGGCTTGCGCATGTTGCGCGTCCTGATTTCCTGGACGAACCGGACGACCTGGTTCGCCAGGTCCTCGTCGATGCCCGGGGTCTTGCAGAGGACGATCCGGACCTCCTGCTCGGGAGAGGGGTAGTTGATGTAGAGATACAGGCACCGCCGTCTCAGCGCCTCGGACAGGTTCCGGTTGGCGTTGCTCGTCAGCACCACGAGGGGGCGCTGCGCGGCGGTTAGCGTGCCGAGTTCGGGGATGCTCACCTGGAAGTCGCTCAGCACCTCGAGGAGGAAGCTCTCGAACTCATCGTCCGACCGGTCGATCTCGTCGACGAGCAGGACGACGGGCTCCGGCGCGAGGATGGCCTCCAGCAGGGGCCGCGGGAGCAGGAAGTGCCGGGAGAAGAAGGCGCTGTCCTCCCGGTTGAGCGTCTCCACCGCGTTGCCGAGCGTATCCGTACGCTTCAGCAGCTCGCCGATGCGGTCCTTGAGCATCTGCGTGTACAGCAGCTGCTTGGTGTATTCCCATTCATAGAGCGCCTTGGATTCGTCAAGCCCCTCGTAGCACTGAAGGCGGATCAGGCGGCGGCCCAGCGCGCCCGAGAGCATTTTCGCGATCTCCGTCTTCCCCACGCCGGGCGGCCCCTCGACCAGCAGCGGCTTCTCGAGCCGTTCCATGAGGAAGACGGGCGTGGCCAGTTCGGGACCGCAGATATAGTCCTGGGCCTCGAAGCGCTCGATGACGTCCTCGGCCGACGTGAAAGCGGTCATGATGCTCCTGAAGACAAAGACGAAACGGGGTGGGAAAACCGGTCGTTACGGGGCGGGCGCCATGATCCCGCGTCGATCATTCCGACGGCGTAAACCCCGGCGTAAGGTAGGGAAGGCCGGGCGGGGTGTCAAGCACATTCCCCTGTCCGGGAAGCGGTGGTTTTCACCGCCGGAGGCCCCTGCCCGCAGGCCGTCGCGGGCGTCTCCCCGGATCAAATAGTACTTGCCGGAACCGGGTGAATCGCCTATATTGCGGGGGTCGCGCAGCACTGGACGTTTTCCGGAGAAAAGCATGGAAATCCGCAAGCGGAAGAAGCAGCGCAAATTCCTGGTGGGCTTCGGCCTGGTGATCGCCGCCATCGGCTACCTGATCTATACCGGGGCGACCGACGCGACCATGTATTACCTGACCGTGAGCGAACTGAAGGCCGCCGTCGAGACCGGCGAGGTGGAATACGACGAGAACATGCGCCTGCACGGCAAGGTCGTGAACGGGTCGATCCAGCGCGGCGACGTGGGCTCCATGCGCATCCATTTCATCGCCCACGAGGGCGGCGAGCAGGCCCCCGTCGTGTATACCGGCGTGGTCCCGGACACCTTCAGGGACGATTCGGAAGTCGTCGTCGAGGGAGGATACGGCCGGGACGGCACGTTCAACGCCCACACGCTGTACGCCAAGTGTCCGTCCAAGTACGAGGCCGAAGGGGGATACGGTCAGTATGAGCAGACCGAGCCGAAATCGCCGGAGCCGCTTCCCCGGTCCTAGCCCGGTCCCGGCAGGCCGGCGCGCCGGAACGGCCGTTGCGCCCGCGAGAGGAACCGGTCCGGACGGCACGCGTGCGAAGGGAGCCGGTCCCAGACTATGACACTGGTCGCGTGCGGACTGCTCGCGCTGGGCGTACTCGCCTTCATGATCAGTCCGATGCTGGAAGGCTCGGCCCGCCGCCCCTTGGCCGCCCGGTCCGCCTGGTCGGCCTGGTCTACCCGGTCCCGCCGGGACGAGCTGCTGAAGAAGAAGGACTTCATCTATTCGTCCATCCGCGAATTGAACATCGATTACAACATGGGCAAGCTGGCCGCCGAGGACCACGACGCGCTCCACCGGGAATACATGAGTGAAGCGTCGGAGGTGCTGGACGAACTGGACCGGACCGCCGGCAGCGACCTGCCTGTGGAGGAACAGATCGAGGAGGCGGTGCTGGAGATCCGGCGGCGCCGCGGCCCCGAGACGGGCCTGGTTGCCGACGCCACCGATCCGGCCCTGGTTGCCGACGTCACCAATCCTGCCCTGGATTACGCGGACGAGTCCGCGGCGGACCCGGCATCCGAAGACAGGGAAGCCGATGACGGACGGCGTACGCAGCTGGCAGCCAGCCTGACGTGCGTGAAATGCGGCACGGTCAATGACGAATCCGCCAACTTCTGCATCGAGTGCGGCGCTTCGCTGAAGCGCATAACCTGCAGCGGCTGCGGTACCGAAAACCCGGCAGCGGCCAGATTCTGCGGGCAGTGTGGAGTAAAACTGATCTGATGGTGACGCCTTGACACGTATCCGGAATCTCAGCCCTTCGGGGCTTTTTGTTTTTTACACGGTCCTGCTTTCCCTGGCGGCCGTAACGGCGGGCGTGGCCTGGCCGCCCGCTCCGGCGCGGGCCCAGGAAACGGGGAGCATAGGACTCACCGTTTTGAACGGCACGACCGGCCTGCCGATGGCGGGGCACGAGGTGACCCTGTTGCGCCCCAACAGCGAACTGGGCATGGGCAACGAGGTTACGCTGGCCCGGGTCGTGACCGACGGGGAGGGCCGGTACGAGTTCACCGGCCTGCCGGCGGACGGGTCGCACTACGTGGCCGCCGCCAGGTACCTCGAGATGCCTTACCTGACCGAGCACATCCCCCTCGAACCGGGCGCCGGCCGGCGCGAAGCCACGCTCCGGGTATACGATATCACGACGGACGAAACGGCCCTGGTCCACAGCGCGGTCCACCTGGTCATCGAAGCCAATCCCGCCGTCCTGACCGTCACGGAAATCATCGTCGTGGAGAACCGGGGGAACCTGACCTTCGCCCCGCCGCCCATCCTCGGGCAGGGCCTCGTCTATACCCTGCCCGCCGCGGCGTTCGGACTGCAGCCCATGGTGGACGGGCTTCAGCACACCGATCGCGGCCTGCTGTTCTCCGCGCCCATCCTCCCCGGGGTCTCGCGGATCGTGTACGCCTACAACGTGGACAGGGCGTCCATCGATCACCGGTTCACCCGGCAGATGGACTATGATATCGAACGCGTGCAGGTCCTGGTTTCCCCGAGCACCGAGACGGTGAACCCCACCAATCTGACCAACGACGGCGTGCAGCGGGTCGGCGAGGACGATTTCCTCTTGTTGTCGAACCGCGTGGGCGTGGGAAAGGGCATGGCGGTGTCCGTCGCCTTCCCCACCATCCTGGCCTGGCAGGACGTCATGAAGTGGGGCATGCTCGGGTTCGTGGTGCTCATCGTGGCCGCCGGACTCGTGGTGGGCATCCGCGTCAGGCCCGAGCAGCCGGACGAACCGCCGGCCGTGGGCGATCTCGCGCCGGAGGACGAACGCAAGTACGCCGCGCTCGTCCAGGCCCTGGCCGCGCTGGACGACCAGTTCGAGGAAGGCGGGCTGGACGCGGCCTCCTATCGCACCCGCCGCGCGGACCTCAAGGACCGGGCGCTCCGGCTGCGCCAACCCGGGAGCGAAGATGGGTGATCGATCCGCCCCCGGGATCAGCATCCGCCAGTTGACCAAGACCTACGGCCGCTTCCGGGCCCTGCACCGGGTGGACATGGAGGTGGCGCCGGGATCCTTCGTAGCCCTGTTCGGCCCCAACGGCGCGGGCAAGTCGACCCTGCTGGGCATCCTGGCCGGACTCGTGCGCCCGTCCCGCGGCCAGGTGTTCCTGGACGGCGATGAAATCACGGGGGACCGCGACGAAAACCTGGGGAAGCGGATCGGCGCGCTGTCCTACCAGACCTATCTGTACGACGAGCTGACCGTCCGGGAGAACCTGCGGTTTTACGGAAAACTGTTCGGGGTCGAAAACCGCGAGGAGCGGATAGAGGAACTGCTGCGCACAGTGGGCATGGACGCCAGGTCGGGGAGTCCGGTCCGCACGCTCTCGCGGGGCATGCGGCAGCGGGTGGCCCTGGCCCGGGCCCTGCTGCACGACCCGGACGTCCTGCTCCTCGACGAGCCCTATTCGGGGCTGGACCAGGACGCGATGGTCATGCTGAAGACGATCCTGGCCGCCCGGAGCAAGACGATCCTGCTGGTGACCCACGACCTGGTCCGCGGCCTGGAATCCGCCGACCGCGTCGCCATCCTGAACCGGGGAAGCCTCGTATTCGATGCCGAGGCCCGCGGCCTGTCCGCGGCCGAATTCGAACGGACCTACCGGGAACGCGTTTCATGAGATCATTCCTCGCCCAGTCATGGCAGATCTACCGGAAGGACATGGTCGTGGAGTACCGGACCCGCGAGCGGGTCGTGACCATGTTCGTCTTCTCGCTGATCGTCGTGGTCATCTTCAACTTCGCCTTCAACGCGGGGGCGGACGTGATCCGGCGCGTGGTGCCCGGCATGATCTGGGTGGCCTTCGCCTTCGCGGGCATGCTCAGCGCGAGCCGCTCCTTCGCGCCGGAAAAAGACCGCGGCACCTTCGACGGGCTGCTCCTCGCGCCCATCGACCGCGGGTCCATATTCCTGGGCAAGCTGCTGGGCAACGTGACGCTCATCGGCCTGGTCCAGCTGGCCGTGCTTCCCCTGTTCGTCCTGTTTTTCAACATGACAATCCTGCCCTATCTGTCTAAACTGTTGGTGATCTTCTTTCTGGGGACGGTCGGATTCTCGTCCGTCGCCACCCTGTTCGCCGCCGTGGCCGTCAACACCCGCATGCGGGACGTAATGCTGCCGGTCCTGCTGCTGCCCGTGGCCTCGCCCGTCCTGATCGCCCTGGTGGAGACGACGCGGACCACCTTCGAGGGCGGCGACTGGCAGGACATGACCAACTGGATCAGGCTGCTTTCGGTGTTCACCGTCGTGTTCCTGGTCGCGTCCGTCATGCTGTTCGAGTATATCGTGGAGGAATGAAAATGGCCGGAATAGCCGCCCGCCTGCGCATCACGCCCTTCGGCCTCATCTGCCTGGCGGGACTGGTCGCCTCGCTGTACCTTTCGCTGATCTGGGCGCCCCGGGAGCGGGTCATGGGCGACGTGCAGCGGATCATGTATTTCCACGTCGCCTCCGCCTGGATCGCGGAGTTCGCCTTCGTGCTGGTGGGCGTTTCGAGCGTCATCTACCTGTGGCTGCGGGAGCGCAGGTGGGACATCGTGGCCTACAGCGCCGCGGAGGTCGGATTCGTCTTCTGCTGCTTCGTGATGATCACCGGGCCGATCTGGGGCAAGCCGGTGTGGGGCACGTGGTGGACCTGGGACCCCCGGCTCACCTTCTCGATGATCCTCTGGCTCATCTACGTGGCCTACCTGATGCTGCGCGTGTACGGCGACGACATGCCGCAGGTGAAGACCTTCCTGGCCGTGCTGGGCATTCTCGGGACCATCGACATCCCCTTCATCCATTTCGCGACCATGTGGTGGCGGGGCCTGCACCCCGACTCCCTGGTCATGACGGAAGAGGGCCTGGGCGCGGGCATGGAAGTCGACATGCGCATCGCGCTGGCCGTGTCGGCCGTCGTCTTCACCCTGTTGTTCTTCTACCTCATGCAGCGGCGGATGGCGCTGGAGCGCCTGTGCGACGAGGCCGAGGCCCTGCGGGAGCGCGTGGAGCACAGGCACCCCGGCAGCGTGGGGGCTTGAGCCTCCGGGCGCCGTGGATTCGTGGAATTGCGGCGCGGGCATCGAACCCTGAACGCGTTGGAGATCGAGCACAAAAAGGAGCGTTTGAACCGTGGATCAGAACTTCTGGTACCTGTTTTCCGCCTACACGCTGATATGGGTCGGGCTGTTCCTGTACCTCTTCACCATCGCCGGCCGCGAGAAGAAGCTGGAAGCGGAGATCGCCGAACTGAAGGCCGCCGTGGAGGGACTGGAATCGAAGGACGAGGGGCGGGCCTGACCGGACCGGATCGGACCTGACCGGACTTGGCGGGGCCTGGCCTTGCGGGGCGTGACCTTTGTCTCAGCCCTGGATTTGTGACCTGCGTGCCATATTCCAGCCGTCCCGGATTCCGAGGGCGGCTGTTTTGTATCGGAAAGAACCGGACGTCCCCCATGGCCGATCGATCCGACAGCATCGCGCCGGGCTATTTCTCCCGGATCCACATCGTACTCGTGGAACCGAAGGTGCCCGGCAACATCGGCGCCGTCGCCCGGGCCATGACGACCATGGGCCTTTCCCGCCTCGTCCTGGTCAACCCCGTCGAGTTCCGCCGCGAGGCCGAGGCCCGGTGGATGGCCCACGGCGCCGGGGAGATCCTCGACGACGCCCGCGTCGTCCCGACGTTGGACGAAGCGGTGAACGGCCTCGCCCTCGTCGCCGGCACGACCAACCGCACCCGCGGCATCTGGCTGAACCCCATCCAGCCCGTTGAAGAGGCCTTCGCCGAACTGGCCGCCGTGGCGCGGAGCCAGCCCGCCGGGATCCTCTTCGGGCGGGAGGACCGCGGCCTCCTGAACGACGAACTGCAACGCTGCAACGTGATCGCCCGGATCCCCGCGGCGACGACCTATCCTTCCCTGAACCTGGCCCAGTCGGTCATGGTCTGCGCGTACGAGCTCTTTCGTCTGAGTGGCGAGGCGCCGCCCGCGTCCGAGGTGCGCCTGGCCGAGAACCGGGACGTCGAACGCATCACCCATCGCATCCACGGGACGCTGCTCAGACTGGGGTTCGCGCCCACGCCGAGCGAGGAGACCTTTCTGCGGTCCATCCGGCGGGTCCTGCGCCGCAGCCTGCGCCTGGAACAGCGCGACGTCGCCACGCTGCACAAGGTATGCGACGAGATCGACGCGTACGTGGAACGGCGCGGCGGCGGTCCGTGATCATCGAATCCGTCCCGCGGCGGTGAATCCGTCCCGCGGCGGTGAATCCGACCCGGTTCGGTGGTCCGGCGGGCCGCCCGTATCGCCTGGTCCTCCGGGCCCGCCCGAATCGCCCGGTCCTCAGAGCCCGAATCCGGAAGGATAGCGCACCGCCTCCAGGCAGAGCCCGTGGGCCGGCGCGTTGGCGCCCGCGGCCCGGCGGTCTCTCGCCTCCAGCATCTCCTCCATGACGCGCTCCGCCCAGCGCCCCCGGCCGACGTCCACGGCCGTGCCCACGATGGCCCGCACCATGTGGTGAAGAAAGCGGTTCGCCTCGATGTGGAGGCGGAGTTCGTCCTCCTCCACGACCCAGTCCAGCGCCCGCACCTCGCATTCCGTGCCTTCGGCCGTCGACGTGGCCTGGCAGAAGGACGTGAAGTCGTGGCGGCCCACCAGGGGAGCGCAGGCCCGGCGCATGGCGTCCGGGTCGAGCGGGTAGGTCACGTGCCAGGCAAAGTGGCGGCGCATGGCGCTCGCGCGCCGGATGATCCGGTAGCGGTAGCGGCGCCCCACCGCGCTGAATCGGGCGTGGAAGTCATCGGGCGCCTGCGCGGCTTCCAGCACGCGCACGTCGGCCGGCAGCACGCCGTTCAACCCCTTCTTCAACCGGTCCAACACCATGTCCGAATCCGTCCTGAAATGGACGACCTGGCCTGCGGCGTGCACCCCCGCGTCCGTTCGCCCGGCCGCGGTCGCCCGGATTTCGGCCTGCAGTATCCTGCCGATCCCCTCCTCCAGGACGCCCTGCACGGTCCGTCCCTCAGGCTGGAGCTGCCAGCCGAGGAAACCGGTGCCGTCGTATTCGATCTTCAGGACCAGGGTGCGCATGGTGGATGATTATCGCCTATGGGGTGATAGTGGATGGTAACCGCCCGTGGTGTGGCAGCGGAATGGTGAATGGCGAGGCCGGGAGCGGATCAGAACAGGACGCCGGCGTTGCCGATGCGGCCGGCGGCCGCGAAGAGGACGAGCAGGGTCGACACGGCGGCGAGGGCCACGTAATCGTTCCGGGCAAGGGCCATGACGCGGAACTGCGTCCGTCCGGTCCCGCCCCGGTAGCAGCGGGACTCCATGGCGACGGCCAGCTCCTCGGCCCGGCGGAAGGCCGAGAGCATGAGCGGCACGAGCAGGGCGGTCATTTTCCGGACGCGGCGGATGGGGTTGCCCGTGAAGTCGGCGCCCCGGGCGGCCTGGGCCTTCTGCAGGCGGTCCGCCTCCTCAACCAGCGTCGGAATGAACCGCAGCGCGATGACCATCATCATGGCCAATTCGTGGGCGGGCAGCCCGAACCGTTCAAGAGGCTTGAGCAGCCGCTCGATGCCGTCCGAGACGTCCAGCGGCGCCGTGGTCAGCATCAGCAGGGCCGCGATCAGCATGATGACCACCAGGCGCATGCTGAACACCGCCCCCTGGAACATGCCCTCCCAGGTGGGACCCGGGACCGTGAACCCCGCGACGACCACCGCTTCTCCCGGCGTGAAGCAGGCGTGAGCGGCGAAGGTGATGATCAGGATCAGCCGGAAGGCCTTCAGGTTGTTCAGCAGCAGGTGGGGCGGGACGCGGGAGATCCGGACCAGGACCGCCACCGCGGCCAGCATGAAAAAGAAGAGCGGCAGGGTCTTCACCAGGACCAGTACCGCCATCAGCGCCAGGGCACCGCACAGCTTGGTGCGGGGGTCCAGCCGATGTATGGTAGACTCGCCGGGATAGAACTGGCCCAGCGTCAGGTTCTGGAGCATGGGGGATAACACATATGATAACTCGCACAGCGAATCAGGATATGCACAACCCAGACCATTCAATTCGATCAGACTAGTTAGGAAAGTGAAGAAAACAGGGGGTTATCGAAGGGCGTCATTCTAAAACATACCCTCGATATGAGGTACTCAGCGACCAAGAGTTTGGTGATTTAGTGCTAATTACCGTATTAGTTCTTATCTAAATCTCGATACTCTTGGCAAGCTGTCCCATGTGCGACCCTGAAGTAATCGCCCAGTCCTTTTTTTATTAATACCACCCCATTGTTTGAAGAAGAAAGGAACCCTACCATTATAGCACTGATCTTTGATTTCAAGTACCCATTCTTCATCCATCGATCGCGCTTTTGCACCTGACTCGCCACCAACAATGACCCAGTCAATCCCATTAAGACTGAGATTGGGTAACGGTCCTAACAATGGTTCCAACGATAGAAACCTAACAGCAGCATTTATTTGTCTTAAATGATCAATCCTGAAGCTGTAGTCTTGGTTTTCAACACTAACACCTAACCAAACGTTTGGAGGAAGCTCTATCGTATCCAACAGATCCATCATTCGCTTAGAGCGTTTCGTCAGCACTTGAAACTCGTGCCACGATGCTTGACTCATCACATCAAATGTGTTCCTGACAAACCACTCAGGGACGTCATCGTGAAAGAGATCGCTCATCGAATTAACAAAGATCAGTTTTGGTTTTTTCCATGAGAACGGTAGTTCTAGTACGTCTTCTTGTAAGGTTAAGGAAAAGCCGTTTGTATACCGTTTATTACCCATTTTTTTAAGTCGTGTGGCCATCCTTTCTGCATAGCAATGCTTACATCCGGGACTGATTTTCCGACAACCAGTTACTGGATTCCACGTAGCTTCGGTCCATTCTATTGACGAGTTGCTTCCCATGGGTTTTCAGATTGAAGACGGAAAGGTTACAGTTACGCTATCGCCAAATGTCCCTCGATTATGTTTTGACGCTTCGATCTTTTGTCTGCTCTCCAACAGCATCAGTGCTTCCTTGTAGTTTTTCTTTATGTAGGGTCGATTCAAACTGTGTTTCAAATAGATTTCCTTCATCGAAATCACACTACCAGCGAATTCCACCAATAGTTCTTCCCCTAATTCCTCGAGTGGATTAAATGATGGCAACAGTGGCAACATTTGTTGAATGGGTGTTGGCTCTTCGGCAGGGCTGTATTCAAAATTTGCCACACCATGTTTCGTTTTGGATGATTCTTTGGCCATAACCTCTTTCATTGTCTCGTAACCTTTGAAGCTTTTTGAAACAAAAACAAGGAAATGGCTGGTTCTAGAACCGGCATCATCCTTAAATCGAAAAGGTAAAACAAACTCTGGCCCCAATTCATTGAAGGCTTTGCAAAGAGAGTCAATAACTGCCTTTTCACGGTCTGTCGTACTGAGTTTGGCTACCGATTTACGTAAGAATTCAACTTGGTCCTTACCGAACAGAGCATCCATATGCTCTCTCACCATGTCGTTATTTAAACCCATATTGATACGGTTATAGTTAAAGAAGAAAACGCAGTCACATCCCCAGTCTTTAACGACTGAATAAACTAAGCGTCGTGTGAGCCCTTTGTAACCCCAAGGGTCTACAAACAGCAACGTAGGAATTAAGTGCATCTCATCAAAACGGTGAGCAATCTCGTTATCTATTTCGCTGGTAACAACTTGGGGTTTGTATTTGAGTGTATCTATGCCGGGAACTTCTTCAATTGCGTTTTTCAAGTTATTGCTGTTATTCGAATCTTTATCATTAAAAACCGTGACGAGACGATCACGCATTTCGTCGTTTTGAATTGCGAGATTTAAAATTTTTAATGGCGTCGAAATCGTACCATCACTGTAACGTCCGGGACCAGCAAAAAGATCTATATACGCAATTTTATGGACGCTACCTACACGGTTTCTGTTCTGAGAACCAATTATAATCCTAGCCCATGCATTAAAGTACTTGGATACAATGTCGGCCTTAACTTGAGACTGCTTGTTACTTTCTTCAAAGAACTGGCTGTCTATCACAGTTTATGTTCCGTTGATGCAATCTAAAAAATTGTCAAATACGAATTCATTTGCGTTCGTTGAGTCCAAATAAAATCAACGCGCCTATCCAAAGAACTGGATGGCGCGTCTAAACACCACTACACGGCCAACGGATCCGAATAACCAGCAATCCCTACCGTCGGATGTTCACCCCACACAGGCGAGCATAAGTATTTTTAGGAGAACCTGTTCGGAACAGTGGTTGTCCCCCCGGGCAGTTCTGACGTCCTCCGTTCTGGTGAGGCATGCCATCGATACCCGGAGCAGGATTCCCTATGGTATAGCAAAGGTTCTTTTAAAATGACTTTGCTGGAAACCTGTGTGAGGTAACAACCATTATACCCGATCCGCCGCGGACGGGCAAGTGTTTTTGATTTATGGCAGGGCAAGCGACCGGGCAAGCGGCCGGGATTTGCCGTTACATCACGCGCAGCCGCGGGGCCTGCCGTCAGGTCTTTTGCTTCTTCTTCTTGGCCGCGGGGAAGAGGACGTTGTTCAGGATGAGCCGGTAGCCCGGGGAGTTCTTGTGGAGGGCGAGATTGGTCGGCGGATCGCCCACCAGGTGCTCTTCGTCCTCCGGGTCGTGCCCCCCGTAGAAGGTGAACGTCCCCATCCCGAAGTTGCCGTGGAGGTACTTGACGTGGTCGGTCCCGGCTTCCTCGGCGAGGACGACCACGGTGCGTTTGAGCACGTCGCGGTGGAAGGACGTGGACAGCCCGTAGAATCCGGCGATGTAGTTCACGTGGTTCTGCGTGAGCATGGTGGGGACCGGGTCGTACTTGGCCGAGAAATCGAAGAGGGTGAAGGGACCGGTAAGCACCTTGCCGGCGTTGACCTGGTTCACGTCGATGTTGGAAAAGGAACCGATGAACGGGTTCAGCTGCAGCGTGAAGTTCTCGAAGGCGAAGGTCTGGTCGAAGTCCAGCCTGGACTGGGCGTCGGGATCGACGGGGGTGTGGTCGTACTCGGGCGCCACGATGTCGGTGCCGGCCGATGCCAGGGCGATCTCCAGGGTCTCCGTCGCCGCGCACATGGCGAAGATGAACCCGCCGTCGCCCACGTAGGCCCTGATGCCCTGCGCCACGGCCTTCTTGGCCTCGGCGACCGTCGGATACCCCAGGGCCCGCGCCAGCGATTCGTCGGTAGCCTGCTGCTGCTGGTACCAGGGCATGCGGTGATAGCTGTAGAACTTGCTGTACTGCCCGGTGAAATCCTCGTGGTGCAGGTGCAGCCAGTCGTATTCCTTCAGTGCTCCGGTCAGCACTTCCGTGTCGAAGATGGTCTTGTAGGGCACCTCGGCGTATTCGAGTGCCAGGGTCACGGCATCGTCCCACGGCCGCTGGTCGGGCCGGGTGTACACGGCGATTCCGGGCGCTTTTTCGAGGAGCACCCGGTCCATGTTGTTTTCATCGATGTGGGCGTAGATCTGGACCAGTTCCGCGCCGTCGATCACCTTGAAACTCACGCCCCGCAGGTAGCAGGCCCGCACCCGGTCCGTCGTGGGGTCCATGACGAATGACCCGCCGCGGTAGTTCAGCAGCCATTCGACGGTATAGCCCTGCTCCAGGGCCTGGAAGGCGATGCCGTAGGCCTTGAGATGGTCCTGCTGCTCCAGGTCCATGAAGATCAGCATCTTCTGGGCGCTGGCGGGAGACGCGGAAAGGAGGAGCAGGATGAAAAGGAAGGAGAAACGACGCATGTTCTGGACTTAAGTTGTTCTAGCGAGGAACGGCTGACGGCCATGGGACCTCAACACTCTGGACCGTTGAATCGGAAGGTTTTGAAAGGAGGTCGACGATTTCTTTACTCACTTCGATATCCAGGCCCGGTCCCACGGGAATAGGGTCGCCTTGCTCGTCCAGAGAGTCCAGATACCATTCTATCGCTGGTATGGTCCGCTCACAGGCTTCCTCGACAGTAGGACCATTGATATGAATACCGGGCAAAGCCGGACAGTATGCATGAAACTGTTCGCCATCGGGTTCTATGACAACGGTAACCCTGACTTTCATGGCATTCTTCCCTTCGATAGAGTGGGTCGGTGAATCCAGCAATTAGGGTCCGTCCTCTATTCGAAGAATATGCCGTGGTTCATCCTGACGGTCAACGGAAACAGATCATACCGGCTGCTCGCGCTTTACGACATTGCTCTTGCCTCGGCATGTCATGAACCTTCATGCAACGCCGCCAGGTTATCAACGTACTTGTGCCCGCTTCCCGTGTTGAAGAGCACGACCCGCTCCGACCGGTCGATGCGTCCCAGTGCGATCATCTTCCGCAGGCCGGCCAGCACGGCGCCGCCCTCGGGAGACGGGAAGATGCCCTCGCAGGCCCCGATCTCCCGCACGCCTTTCACCATGTCGCCGTCGGGCACGGCCACCGCGTCTCCTCCGCTCTCCCGGATCGCGGCCAGCATCAATTTGTCCCCCACGGCGGCCGGCACGCGCAGACCGCTGGCGAGCGTGCGGGCGTTCTCCCACTCCGGGGCGTCGGGCCACTGCTGTTCCCAGGCCCGCACGATGGGCTGGCAGCCGGCGGCCTGCACCGCGACCATGCGGGGCCGTTCCGGTCCGATCCAACCCAGGGCTTCCATCTCGGCGAAGGCCTTCCACATGCCGATCAGTCCGGTCCCGCCGCCCGCCGGGTAGAGGACCGCGTCCGGCAGCGCCCAGCCGCACTGTTCGGCCAGTTCGTACCCCATGGTCTTCTTGCCTTCCACCCGGTAGGGCTCCTTCAGGGTGGACACGTCGAACCAGCCTTCCGCGTCCTTCCGCGCGGCCACCCGCTTCCCGCAGTCGGTAATCAGGCCGTCCACGAGCTCCACCGCGGCGCCGTGGGCCCGGCACTCGACGATGAAGGGCCGGGGGGTGTCCCGGGGCATGAATACGTGTACGGCCATGCCGGCCTTGGCGCCGTAGGCCGCCAGCGCGCCCGCCGCGTTGCCGGCGGAGGGAATGGCCAGGGATTCCGCTCCCAGTTCCAGTGCCCGGGACACGGCCATGGCCAGTCCCCGCGCCTTGAACGAGCCCGTCGGGTTGATGGATTCATCCTTGATGTACAGCCCGTCCATGCCCAGCCGTTCGCCCAGGCGCCGGGCGTGGATCAGCGGCGTGCCGCCCTCGCTCAGCGTGACGATGGCCGATTCGTCGCGCACCGGGAGCATCTCGCGGTAGCGCCAGAGCGTGGGCTCGCGCATGGCCAGGACGTCCGGGGCCAGCGCCTTGCCTGCTTCTTCCGTGTCGTACCTGGCAAGGAGCGGCCGGCCGCAGGCGGGACAGAGGTTCTGCAGCTCGTCCGCCGGCAGGCGCTTGCCGCAGTCGCTGCATTCCAGGTCGATGAGAAAAGTCATAATGGTTTCCATTCGCGTCGCGCGCGCGTCCCGCACGCGGACTATCTCTAAGCCGCTCGCACGGCAGGCTGGTCACACCGCGGGCCGCTCGCTTACACGCCGGCCGTTCACAGGTCGAAGAACAGCCCAACGCCGCCGTAGTCGTCCTCCAGGTGATGAAACTGGCCGTGTTCGCTGCGTCCCCCGTGGTACACTAGGGCCACGCGAAGTCCGCGCGAACCTTCGTTGTGGAACATCAGGCCGGCGTGGGCCGTGCGGTTAACGGACAGGTCCCCGTCCCGGAACAGCCGCAGGTCGCAGGCCACGTAGGCACGGGTCGCGCCGCCTGGACCCGTGAGGGGACGAGAGACCAGCTCGCCCCCGGCCTGGACCCGCCACCGCCGCACGTCCGGGATGGCGTGGTTCGACCAGCGCAGGCTTCCGTACACGCGTGCGGAACCAATCGCGGAACCTGGCGCGGACTCCCGTTCGTAGGAACCGTACAGCGTGAAGTACTCCCGGCTGTAGGTCATGGCCCGCATGGCCTGGTCCGTCCCGTCGTACCCGTCGGCCAGGTGGGCGCTCACGTGGGCGAACTCGAACCGGCCGGTGTACCGGTCGCCGCCCAGGTCCGCGTGAAACCCGATCAGGTAGTCGGCGGTCTCCAGCGGGAAGGTCGTTCCCGACCGGCGCAGCTTCGAGAACACGCCCGCGTGGATCCCGGTCCGGAACCGCAGTGGGCGGCCTGCTTCCAGGTTACGGGGTTTTTCCCGGCCGCGCCCGTCCCCGTCCCACAGTGGGCGGCCTGCTTCCAGGTTACGGGGTTTTTCCCGGCCGCGCCCGTCCCCGTCCCACGCATAGTCCGCGGCCTCCCATGAGCCGCCGATGTCCCCGTTCAGCCGGTCGCCCAGGTTTGAAATTACCGCCAGTCGCGCCTCGGTCGGGTCGGCCAGCAGCGGGCGGAACAGCCGCTGCTGCGGGGCGGCGAAGCGCCAGGAGCCGGCCGCGGCGTCGGAGGCCAGGGCGAGCGCGAGGAAGAGGATGCCCGCAAAGGCAAAGTGACGCGCCACGCTCCTTCTACCTGTACGGGCAAGGCGCCGCGCAGGGCTCCTTCTTCCCGCACGGGCGAGGTGACGCGCCGGGCTCTGTCTTCCCGCCAGGATGCTCAGGTCCATACCGTATCCTTCGCGGGATATGGCGTGGCGCGGCCATCGTCCCGGATGCGAGTTTGACGAGGTTCACAATGGACCGATGATAGGCCGGGCCGTCTCCTTGTGTCAAGCACCGAATGACCGTCTCCGCTCCATCGCGCAAGGCGCCGGGATTGTTCAGCGCCGGGCGTCGGGATCGTACAGCGCGGGGCGTCGGGACCGTACAGCGCGGGGCTTCGGGACCTCACGCCGCAACGCGTCGGGACCGCACGCCGCAGGACGGCCGAACACCGATACACAAGGGGTTTCGCCCGTGCCGCGCGCAGGAATGTACTTGACAGAACGCCTGTCCGGCGGTTAGTTTGCGAAATCTTTTCTAATTCGAAACGGAGTCGATTGCCGTGTCGCGTAATTTGAACAGCTTCGGTGCGCGCGCCGAATTGAAGGCGGGCGGAAGCGCCTGTACCTACTATTCGCTTTCCAGGGCCTCGGGAAGCGGAGCCGGGGACATTTCCCGCCTGCCCTTCTCCCTCAAGGTCATGGTGGAGAACCTGCTGCGCCACGAAGACGGCGTGACGGTCTCCGCCGAAGACGTGGCCGCCGTCGTGGAGAGCGTGGGGGGCGGGACCTCGGAACGGGAGATCGCGTTCCGGCCCGCGCGCGTCCTGATGCAGGACTTCACGGGCGTGCCGGCCGTCGTCGACCTGGCGGCCATGCGGGACGCCATCAGGAAACTGGGCGGCGCGGCCGACCGCATCAATCCCCTGCAGGACGTGGACCTGGTCATCGACCATTCCGTCCAGGTGGACGAGTTCGGTTCCCGCCGGGCCTTCGCGGCGAACGTGGACCGCGAGTTCGGCCGCAACCAGGAGCGTTATCTCTTCCTGAAATGGGGGCAGCAGGCCTTCGACAACTTCCGCGTCGTCCCGCCGGGCACGGGCATCGTGCACCAGGTCAACCTGGAGTACCTGGCCAAGGTGGTCTTCGCGCGGGAACAGCACGGCGAGCGGGTCGCCTACCCCGACACCCTGGTGGGCACGGATTCTCATACGACGATGATCAACGGGCTCGGCGTCGTGGGCTGGGGCGTCGGCGGCATCGAGGCGGAAGCGGCGATGCTCGGGCAGCCGGTATCCATGCTCATCCCGTCCGTGGTGGGATTCAAGATGACGGGCGCCCTGCCGGCCGGGGCCACGGCGACGGACCTGGTCCTTACGGTCACGCAGATGCTCAGGGCCCACGGCGTCGTCGGCAAGTTCGTCGAATTCTACGGTCCGGGCCTGGACAGCCTGTCTTTGCCCGACCGGGCCACCATCGCCAACATGGCGCCCGAGTACGGCGCCACCGTGGGGTTCTTCCCCGTGGACGGCGAGACGCTGACCTACATGGAACTGACCGGCCGGACCCGGGAGGAGATCGCCCTGGCCGAAGCCTATACGAAGGCGCAGGGCCTCTTCCGCACGAGCGACACGCCCGACCCGGATTTCCCCGACGCCCTGGAACTCGATCTCGGCACGGTCGAACCGAGCATGGCGGGGCCGCGCAGGCCCCAGGACCGCGTTTCGCTGTCCAGCGTGAAGCCGTCCTTCCGGAAGGAACTGGCCGCCATGCTGGCCGACGAGAACCCGGGCCTGTCCGACGAGACCGTCGACCAGTGGGTGGACGGCAACGGGCACGCGCCCGGCGAGCTGGGCACGCTGACGAAGAAGACGGCCGTCGACATGGACGGGTCCTCCTTCGACCTGGGACACGGTTCGGTCGTGATCGCCGCGATCACCAGCTGCACGAACACGTCCAACCCGGCCGTCCTCGCGGCCGCGGGCGTCCTGGCGAAGAACGCCGTCGAACGGGGCCTGTCCACCCGGCCCTGGGTGAAGACCAGCCTCGCGCCCGGCTCGCAGGTCGTGACCCGGTACCTGGAGGACATGGGCCTGCTCCCCTACCTGGAGCAGCTGCGGTTCCACGTCGTGGGCTACGGTTGCACGACGTGCATCGGCAACAGCGGTCCGGTGCCCGCCCCCATCGGGGACGCGGTGCGGGAATCGGAGCTCGTCGCGGCCGCCGTGCTGAGCGGCAACCGGAACTTCGAGGGCCGCGTGAACCCCATCGTAAAGGCCAACTACCTGGCCTCGCCGCCGCTGGTGGTGGCCTATGCCCTCGCCGGCCGCATGGACGTGGACCTGTACAACGAGCCCATCGGCACGGACCCCGACGGCCGCGACGTGTTCCTGCGGGAGATCTGGCCGACGCCGGATGAAGTCCGGACCGCCGTGCGCGCGTCGGTGCGCCGGGAGATGTTCCAGTCCATCTACGCCGATGTCTTCACGGGGGACGACCGCTGGGCGGAACTGGCCGCGACCGGCGACGAGTCCTACGCCTGGGACGACGCGTCCACCTACGTCAAGCTCCCGCCCTATTTCGACGGCATGCCGCCCGAGCCCGCCGGGATCACGGACATACGGGGCGCCCGCGCGCTGGCGGTGCTGGGCGATTCCGTCACGACGGACCACATCTCGCCCGCCGGCTCGATCCAGGCGGACAGTCCCGCGGGCCGGTACCTGGTCGAACGCGGCGTCGCGCCGAAGGACTTCAATTCATACGGCGCGCGGCGGGGCAACCACGAAGTCATGATGCGGGGGACCTTCGCCAACATCCGGCTGCGCAACCGCATGGCGCCGGGCACGGAGGGCGGCTGGACCAGGCTCTCGCCCGATGCCGGGCCGGTCGCCATCTACGACGCGGCCATGGAATACCGCGCGTCCGGCACGCCCCTGGTGGTGATCGCCGGCAAGGAGTACGGCACGGGATCGTCGCGGGACTGGGCCGCCAAGGGGCCCAACCTCCTCGGCGTCCGGGCCGTGATCGTGGAAAGCTACGAGCGCATCCATCGCAGCAACCTCATCGGCATGGGCATCCTGCCCCTGCAGTTCGAAGAGGGCGAAAGCGCCGAATCCCACGGTCTGACGGGCTTCGAGACCTACGACATCGAGGGGATCGAGGGCGGCATCGCGCCCCGGCAGCGCGTCCGCGTCCGCGTGACGTCAGGCGGCGGCGCCGTGAAGACGCTGCACACCGTCATACGCATCGACACGCCGGTCGAGGTGGAATATTACCGCCACGGCGGCATCCTGCAGTACGTGCTGCGCGGGCTGCTGGAATCCGGAGCGTAGCGGCGCGCAAGACATAGATAACGAACCGGTCAAAGCCGGAAGAAACAAAGGGAAATCGGCCCGAACGCCCGGGACGGTTTCCCGAAACTTTTAAAGGGATGAATATTATGGGAATCCGGGTAGGCATCAACGGGTTCGGCCGCATCGGCCGCATGGTCTTCCGCGCCATGACGGAGCGCGGCGGTTTCGACGTGGTCGCCATCAACGACCTCACCGACAACGCGACGCTGGCGCACCTGCTGAAGTTCGACTCCGTCCACGGCCGGTACGATCATCCGGTGGAGGCCGTGAACGGAGGACTCGCGGTCAACGGCGGCAAGATCGAGATCGTATCCGAGCGCGATCCCGCGGATCTGCCCTGGAGGGACCGCGGCGTCGACCTGGTGGTGGAGTCCACCGGGATATTCACCGACGGGGAACAGGCCTCGGCCCACCTGTCGGCCGGGGCGAAGAAGGTGCTGATCTCGGCGCCGGCGACCAACGTGGACGCCACCATCGTCATGGGCGTGAACGACGGGATCCTGAACGATTCGCACCGCGTGGTCTCCAACGCGTCCTGCACCACCAACTGCCTCGCCCCCATGGCGTCGGTACTGCACGAGCACTTCGGCGTCGTCCGCGGGTCCATGACCACGGTCCACGCCTACACCAGCGACCAGCAGATCATCGACTTCGCTCACAAGGACCCCCGGCGGGCCCGTTCCGCCGCCCTGTCCATGATCCCCACGAGCACGGGCGCGGCCAAGGCCATCGGCGAGGTGATCCCCGCGCTCAACGGCCGGCTCAACGGCATGGCCGTCCGCGTGCCCGTCCCCGACGGCTCCCTCACCGACTTCGTGGCCCAGGTCGAACGCGTGCCCACGGCCGGCGAAGTCAACGAAGCCTTCGCGGCCGCCGCGAAAGGCCCCCTCGAAGGCATCCTCGAGTACTGCGAAGACCCCATCGTCTCCGTCGACATCGTGCACAACCCCGCATCCTGCATCTTCGACGCCGAGCTGACCATGATCATCGACGACGGCCTGGTCAAGATCTGCGGGTGGTACGACAACGAATGGGGTTACTCCAACCGCTGCGTCGACCTGCTGGAGCGGCTGGCGGAGGTGTGAGGCAGGATCAGGCTGTACGCATCGCCCGGTGCCCGTCCCGTCCCGGACAGCCTACGCCTCGCCCGTCCCGCCCGGCCGGATCATGCGGTAGCCGACGCCGCGCACGTTGGCGATGTAGGACGGATCGTTCGCGTCGTCGCCGAGCTTGCGCCGAAGTCGCTTGACGGTTGCCCGCACGAGTCGCGCGTCCCCGAAGCCGCGCCTGCCCCAGATCTCTCGCAGCAAGGCTTCGTAGGTCGCGATCCGGCCCACGCAAAGCGAAAGCACGCGCAGCACGTCGAACTCGGTGGCCGTGAGCGCCACCGGCCGGGCCGCCAGCATGACCTCGCGGCGGTCGTAATCGATGGTCATTTCGCCGAGCACGAAACGTTCCGGATTGGCGCGCCGGCGGAGGATGGCCCCGATCCGCGCGGTGAGCTCGGTCGGCGAGAAGGGCTTGACGATGTAGTCCTCGGCGCCGGCCTCCAGCGCCCGCGCGATCGTTTCGTCGCGGCCATATCCCGAGATGAAGATGACCGGCAGGGTGGAAAGCTCGGGAATGGTCTGCATGAGTTCGATCCCGTCGGTGCCGGGCAGCATCAGGTCGAGCAGGACCAGTTTGGGCTTTTCCGCTTCGATGATGCCCGCCAGTTCCCTGTGTTCGGCCGTCACCAGTGCGGAGTAGCCCGCGTCGGTGAGGATGTCGCGCACGTAGCGCAAGGTCTGCGGGTCGTCGTCCACGACGAGAACAGCCGTCGGCTGGCGGCCTTCCGAAGGCAGGCCCGATGGGTGCCGGGCATCGCCGTCCGCGGCGTCTTCTCCGTCTGTTTCCGCGACAGGTATCGTGAAGATGAACCGCGTGCCCTTGCCGGCGCCCGGGCTTTCGGCTCGTATGCGCCCGCCATGGGCCTCCACCAGCCCCTTGCAGATGGCAAGGCCCAGTCCACCGCCCACGCCCGCGTCTTCTTCGGCGCGCCCGTGCTTGCGGAACAAACGCCCGAAAAGCTCCGGCGCAATGCCCCGGCCCTCGTCGGAGACCGCGAGCTCGACGTACACGCCGTCCCGCTCGGCCGAGATGCGTATGGGCGCCGTAGCCGGCGAATGACGGGCGGCGTTGGAGAGCAGGTTGTTCAGCACCTGCACGATGCGTTTCCTGTCGGCGAGGACCGGGGGCAGGTCGGGCGGAAGGTCGATGAGGACGTTTTGCCGGGCGCCGCCGGACAGGAAGGTGTTGCGGGCCTGGTCCACCAGGACGCACACCTCCGAGGGCTCGGGGGAGACCGACAGCGTGCCCGTGTCGATACGTCCCGCGTCGAGGAGGTCGCCGATCAGGCTGTCCATGAGATTGGCCTGTTCGTCGATGATCCGGAAGAACTGGCGCACTTCGGCCGGGTCCAGGTCCCGCGAGGCGTTCAGCACCGTCGCCGCCGAACCCTTGATGGAAGTCAGCGGCGCGCGCAGTTCGTGGCTCACCATGCTGAGGAACTCGGCACGCGTCCGGTCCAGTTCCTCCAGCGGCTCCAGGTCCTGCATGGTGACCACCATCGACGCGACCGCGCCGTCCTCGCCGCGAATCGCGGTGGCGTTTACGAGCATCGTCACGCTGCGTCCGTCGGGCGTGGAAAGCACGATCTCCTCGGCCTTCAACGACTCGGCGCCGCTGAACACCTGGGCAAGCGAGAACTGGTCCAGCGCGATCTCGCGACCGTCGGCGAAGCGGCAGGTCGCCACCTCGAGTATGGCCTCGTATGACCGGCCCGGCATGCGCAGGTTCTCCACGATCCGCTTCGCTTCCTGGTTGAACGACACCGGAGTGCCGGTCGCCGCGTCGAACACCACGACGCCCACCGGCGAAGTCTCGACCAGCGCCTCGAGGTCGGCCCGGGTACGCTGCTCGACGCGGTGCGCCCGCGCGTTGGCGATCGCGGCGGCCGCCTGCGAGGCGAACAGCACGAGGACCTCCTCGTCCTCGTCCGTAAACTGCTTGCCGTCCACCTTGTCGATCAGGTAGAATTTGCCTACGTACGCGCCGCTGTGACGCATCGGCGCGACCTGGAAGGAACGGGCGGGCGGCAGCCCCTCGGTTGAGAAGCCGATATTCTGCATGTATTCGGCGATGTCCGGGAGCCTCAGCGGACCCGTCAGGTCGCGGAGGTGTTCCAGGATCTTCGGGTCTTCGGGCCACTTCACCTGGCGCCGGTTTTCCCCGTCGGAAAGACCGGAGGAGACGAATTCCTGGGGCAGGCCCGCCTCGTCGACGGTGGTGATGGCGCCGTAGCGTGCTCCGGTGAGCGCCCTTGCGTTCTCCACGACCTCCGCGAGGACCTTCTCGAGGTCCAGGCTTGCGCTGATACGCAGGATCGCCGCGTTGAGTGCGGCGTTGCGCGCGCGCAATACCTGAATCTCACGCAACGGATCGTCCCGTGTGCTCAACGATCTTCCCTCCCGTGGAAGTTTGCGTTCTCCCGCCTGTCCACCACGCATTCATTCCCTCCCCGGCGCAGGTTCGACCTCCCCGCCGAACGGATTCGCTACGCATCCCCCGCAAGCGCGCCTGCCATCGTAACATCCCGCGGAAAGGCGCTGAATCGGGTCACTGTCTTCAAATATCGCCTTCATTACACACGTTTGTCACCAAAAAATTGTATTTTAGCCTGGCCGGGGTTTTTCATTTAGCGTACCCTGCGCCTACGCTCTATCTTACATTCCCCATATGTAAAATCTTCGAAGAAAGACTGAATTTCATTGCCGGCGTTTCGTCGTTTATCGCCTTGTGATCGGAGTCGCATGGCTGTAATTTGATACTTCGGTCGATATCGCCTCCCCGGATCGAATGCCATGCGAACCAAACTGATTGCCTGCCTGGTTGTTTTCCTGGCACCCCTTTACACTTCGAGCGCGCGGCAGGAGCCGGCCGCCACAGCGTCCACCGGACAGGCCACCGCAGCGCCCACCGGACAGGTCGCCGCAGCGTCCACCGGACAGGCCGCCGGGCCCCGCCTGCTCGTCGTCGACTACGCCATGGCCTATCCGGAAGAGCAGGCCGGGATGATCCGGGCGTTCTCGGAAGCGGGGTTCGACGTCGACTACCGGCCGTACTACCCGGCCATGGTCGAACGGGACGCCAGGGTCTACGACGCCATCGTCCTGCTGGGCGGCGGCGACCCGGGCATGAGCATGCAGGAAGTGGACCTGGCCATCAATTTCGTGTCGCGGGGCAAGACGCTGGTGCTGGCGATGCCATCCGACGGGCCCTACGGCGATCGGAGAAAGGTCAATCCCGGCGTCCACGACCGGTACCAGTTCAACGAGATCCTGTCCCGCCTGAACATCAACCTGCACGCGCTGAACGCCGACCATGCCGACAGTCCCGTCCTGAATCCCGTGGTGACTTTCGAAATCGCCGCCGGCCACCCGGCCGGCCGGGACATGGACGGCGCCGTGGCGGTCCGCGCCGGCACCCGGCTGCTCGTGGGCGGCGGCGCCGAGCCGCTGCTCGTGGAACCCGAAGCGCCGGCTGGAGAGGACATCGAAGCGGAACCCGCGCCCGAACCCGAATACCGCATTGTCCGGCGCACCCTGCGCATCCCGCCCGGGGAAGCGATGGCCGGGGAAGACATCGAACTGCTGCTCCGCGGCGACCAGGACCTGCGGGCCGACCTGCGCTACCGGAACCGGGATCGTTCCAGGCTGGTGGACTGGACCACGGCGAGATTCAAGGGCAGGGTGGAAGGGGTTTCGGACGCGAAGGACACGCTGACCGTGCGCATGTCCGGCAACCGCTGGGGGTCCGAATACGCGCTGGTGGGCGTTCCGGTGGGGGCCATCGCCGCCGCGTTCGCCGAGCGGGAGATCCGCGAAGAGATCCGGTCCTCCGAAGACCTTGAGTCCATGCGGGACGACGAGGAGACCTACGGCCGCATGGCGGTGGCGGCCGCGGGACGGACCGACCGGTTGAACAAGGGATTCGTCCTGGCCGTTGACCGCCAGGTGCTTGCCGGACTCGACCGGTCCCTGCCTCCCCTGGGCATCCGCCCCCGTGAAGACGGCCCCGATGGACTGGCCGGGTTTCTGGACGGACTGGCGGGGTACGTCCGCGCGCTGGCCGATTCCCCGGCGGACTGGTCTCCCGACAACGCCTATGCCACGGCCCAGATGCCCGGCAACAAGAAGCCGGGGTTCTCCCTGAACAACATTTCCATAGGGACCACGGTCCCCGAACGAGTCCGTGTGGTCCGCGGCGCGTCGCCGGGTTTGGGCGCGTCGTCGGGCCCCGCCACGTCGGATGCCGCTCCACTTCGCGGCGCCTGGGATTTCGTCGCCCGCCGGCATGAGCACGTGGCCGATCTCGCCGGACTGTTGCCGGGCCTCGGGATGGATTTCCTGTGGACCGTGGCGCCGGCCGCCAGCTACACCGGGGGGACGGCGATGACGGGCGACGTGCGTTTCGAATCGTGGGCCCTGCCCATTTTAAGCCGCCTGGGCGGTACGCCGACGGCCTGGTACGCCGGCGTCAGCGCCCCGCGCGCGGGCGAGATCTCCGGAGACTACACGGCCGCCCGTAACGCGCGGGGGGACGCGGTCGGCCTGCCTTCCCGGCTGGACACGGCCTACCTGAACCGCCACCTCTTCGAGCCGGCCCGCGCCATCGCCCGGTACAGCCGCGGCCAGCGGAACCTGCAGGCCATCGTGCACGACTGGGAGCCCCATATCACCCGGCCGGTTCAGGCCTATGCCGCGACCGACGCCTTCGACGACCTGCATTTCCGGTACTTCATCCGCCATCTCGTACGGAACGGACTGTACCACGGGGAGGAGTTCGGGTCGCTCATGGGGCTCGACCGGGAAAACCGGTTCGAGTGGCTGCTCAAGTCGGGATACCTCGAGACCTACGTCCAGCTCCAGGAAACCAACGCCGAGCGCCTCGGCGTCCTTTACCGGCAGACCCTGGACGAGATCAATCCCCGGCTGCGCCACGGCGCCTTCGTCCGCTCCCCGCGGCCGGACTGGTTCCGCCTGGGTTTCTGGCGCGGGGCCGGTACGCCGGATCGCCCCTTCCTCGTGTTCTCCTACGAACGGCCCCCGCACTGGCTCGCGCGCTTCTTGCGCGACCGGGGCATCCACGCGCAGGCGGTCCCCGTCGGCCTGCTGGGCCTGATGGACGGCGCGGACCTGGGGGATCTCCTCGGCAAGGCCTCCGAACGAGGCGGCTACGCCCTCGAGCGCGGCATCTGGCTCGTCGCCGATCCGGGCGAGGAATCGGGCCTGAACACGCCTCCCGAAGGTGTGACGCGGGAAGCGCTGCTGGAGGCGGTGCGGAAGGGGGATGGGGAGTAGGGGGGGTAGCGAGAAGTCTAAGTCGGCGTCTTCAAGTATGATTCTTCACGAACATAGATAGAGTATCATTAATCAGGTACAAACAAAGGGTGCTTGATGTCCGAAGTAGATTTGAAGTGAGTTGACAACTACCATAGAACGAGATGGGCTCATCAAAACGATCGCTGGAACAGCATCCATAAATATAGGAATACCGCCGGGTACACTGATACAGAACCAGTCGTCTCCTTACACTTCCACCCTTGGGTAATCCTTCGTCATCAAACTCCTGCTGTTTGATTCTGATCTTGCTTCTTCTCTCCATCTTATCCCGCAAGATTGTACGGTCCTTACACAAACAACATTACAATAGTAGAAATCAGGACTACAAAGTGTGTTATGCGTCTAATCGCAGTTCTACGATCCTCAGACACCAACAATGTATGACAAGGCCTGTTTCACGTCCATCTAATGCCTACTTTTTGATGTGATTCAATTTTAACTTCGAGACTTCGAAGTAGACTACGACTAATTAAGTATGGCTCGAGAAATTGGGGTACAGATGACAAACAGATATAAGAACAGATAACTAGTGAAATGAGAACTCAACAATAAAGGGTTTAATAGAAATGGCACGGAAATCTCGACGAAGGTTATGTGCAAAATGGCTGCTTCTTCTACTAAGGGATTCACTTCTACACTTAAAGATTAACAGACGTATGAAGAGAATTACATACCAAGCAGGGCAAGGGGTTGCGATAGCACAGGCCGTTCTTGGAGCAGTTTATTCCAAGGGTATTGGCGTTGAAAAAAATAACGTCGAGGCGTTCAAGTGGTACCTAATGGCAGCTGTAAATGGAAATTCCAGTGCCCAGTTTATCGTAGGTACACGATACGCGGTAGGTATTGGTGTCACGAAGGACTTTGGGAAAGCATGTCGATGGTATAGAAAAGCTGCGGAGCAACATCACCCCAAAGCAACAGAGGCATTGTATATACTTTATGCTGCACAATCAGGACTGCCGCTAAGTTACTTAAAACACAAGGAGTAGTATGTTAGAGACTCTTTCTGTATTGGATAAACTGATCAAGAGTCCAAAGCCATCTCTGTTGTGATTTCGTATAACTCACTTGAATTGACTGCGGAACTACGAGTTGCAGATGCTCGAAATCCATCTGGTTAGTTTGCGATTCCGGTATTCCAGGTTCTAACGTCAGAAGATGTTTCCTTTTAATCTTCTTAGCTTGCGAAAGGACTTGCCTCCATCGAATTCTACAAGATGCATAAACTGAAAGCATCGAAAGGCTTGTAGAGTCTTCGGGAAGGGCTGATCGATATGCTTCTATATTTGGGAACAGAAAGTTCGGTCTTTCATTGTTTTCTGTGACAGCATCTCGAACATAGTCTAGCTTTTGTCTTTCAAAAATCGCTTCTATGTGATTCACAAGAGATTGTCGTAGACGTGTTCTCCTTCTGTTTTGTATGCCTTGCGAGAACCCCAGAAATGCTTCTACATCAGTTGTGTTATCATGTGTAAATCCTCTTTCAAGGCGATGGGCAACAATCCGTCGTTCAAGACGTCGGAATAGTGATTCTTCATGACTTAACCATGCTACAAGAGCTACATCTGGATTTTCGTCTGCTGTAATATCAGGTAGAGTAAGTCGGGCTAAATCTGACAGTTCCATAGGCCTTGGGAACGTATCACCGAACATTTCAATTATAGAATCGAGTTTGTCAGTGTCCGGGTCCTCAAATTCTATACCTATCTCGTCCAATATGAACCGTGCAGCAAAGTCTAGTTCGGCACCATTTTTTTCAATCTCTCTTGACACAAAAGAACGTCCACGTGGACTCAGTCCGAATAGCCAAGACAATTGTCGTTCGCTTGTGGAGCCGTTTGGTGTCACTATAAAGTAAAGCACTCGGTTTGGATCCATAGCAAGAAACAGGGTGTCACTCTCCCTCATTGTTTCTGTAACCCCATTGGTTTCGTAATAAAGGCGCCATTCCGGAGAACGATTAGGTTTGTGCTCCCTAGTATCGTAATGCGTGGCTTGACCTGCGACGCTGAACCCATCCTGATCTTGGCCCAACCAGATATATACAACAGAAAATTTCTCCCGTTGATTCTCGGCTAGAAACTGATCCCGCATATTGCGTGTTGTGCCAATCTCATGTTGATTAGATCTTGAAGGATCGGCATCCACTGCGGAAAGGTGCTTAACGCTAGCTCCCGCAAAATAATCACGTAAGTGTCCGTGCCTCATAACAGTCTAACCCCGTTTGCCTAACGTCGGAAACCAGCCAGGTTGAACAACGTTCGGCAATAACATCAATTGGAAGTTTCTCCCTACCCTTGAAGGCGCATTCCCACAATATCCCTACGCGCCATCCGCTATATGTTAGGGCTTGCACCTGTTTATGGTCCCGTTTGATGTTTGAGTTTATTTTATCATACCAAAACTCATACCGAGTCTTTGGCCACTTAAAGAGATGACAGTTATGACCATGCCAGAAACAGCCATGAACGAAAATCACTGCGCGGTATTTTGGGAAAACGAGGTCGGGAGTTCCTGGCAAGTTCCTACAGTGAAGACGGAATCGGAATCCCCGCATATGTAAAGCCGACCTTATGGCTAGCTCTGGTTTGGTATTGGTACCCTTTATACCAGCCATCATCCGGCTTCGGATTTCGGGAGTTACGAAATCTGCTACCATAGATCCAAGGAAAGTACAGTTTTAAGAGAAGGGGACTGTTGCCTGAGAGCCAGAAGGTAGGGATACTCTGTTTTTTAACAGCAAAGTCTCAATACTCGGTTTCATTATACGAGCCACTGCCCGAACAACCGGAACAACCACAGCATTGCCGAACTGCCGATAAGCCTGCGTATCAGAAACTGGGATTCTAAACAAGGCTTCACCCGGGTTATCAAAACCCATGAGTCGTGCGCATTCCCTTGGTGTCAATCGGCGAGGACGGTTGTTTTCCTGCCTAATCAGAATCTCAGAACCATCTTTGTAGTAACGTGCAGATAGAGTTCGAGCTACTTCGTCCCTACCAAACAATGAATAACCAAAACCATTACCTGCAAGTCTGTGCTTTTCTTTATAGTCTTGCAAGTATTGCCATAAATGCGGTGTAAGCGTGTACTTGGGATCGACATCTGAATCAAGTATATCACTAAGTTTCGGAGGGGGACCAACTGGTATTTTCAAATCGTCAAAATCAAAGCCGGTTTCATCACTAAAACCGACTATAAATATTCGTTCTCGCTTCTGAGGCACCCAGGGAGAGGAATTGATGATGCGGGTATAAACATTGTATCCGAGTTCCCCTTCTAAAACGTCCATGATAATGGAGAAGGTTCTACCGCCATCATGTCTTTCAAGGTTCTTAACGTTTTCGAGTAGAAAAGCCGGTGGACGGTGGTATTCTAGGATTCTCGCCAAATCATAAAACAAAGTTCCTTGTGTATCGCACATAAATCCGTGCGGCCGACCAAGGGCGTTTTTTTTAGATACACCCGCAATCGAGAATGGTTGACAGGGAAAACCTGCCAGAAGAACATCATGCTCTGGTACTCTTTCCGGTTCCGCAGCGAACGGCCTAATATCGCCAATAACGATTTCTTCGTTGTCATAAGATTCCGGAAAATTCGCGAAGTAGGTCTCCCTGCAAAATCGATCCCATTCTGACGTAAAAACACACCTTCCGCCTATTTCGTTAAATGGCCGTCGTAATCCGCCAATACCAGCGAATAGGTCAACGAAACGAAAACCTTCTATTTCGTCCACCGTATGTCTTCTATTGGCTGTTTTTTCTAGATTGTCCATTGGAATCAGAGCATAAATGTTCATCCATCATTGATGGAGCAACTGAAAATAACGCATGTAGTTAAAAGCCTTTGCACATATTTTAATACACAATCAGCGGTGACTGAAAGAGTAGAATAAACTGTAGCGAGGGCATTGGTACCGAAAGTTTTTGCTGTATTACGTAACAATGTGCCAAAAAAAGATCAAAAAAGCAAATTGGAAGTTTATCTTGTGTTGTTGTATTGTGGCTAACGGGATACAGGGAACAGTTCGATTTTACATCACTTCAGATATTATAGACGCATTACGCCTTGAGAGGTAAGCTGTTTTGAATTTCGATTCAAAGACTTAGGTGTTCGGTACCCGAGAGTAATCCTGCATCTGCCGGAGCCCCGATAGTGCTAATTGAATCTAATTAATAAAAGCCGTGCCAACCCCGCTTTGTTTCCACCAAGCATAATCCTTCCGATATGTCTCATAGTGAACAGATAATAAAATGGGAAATCATGGACAGGTATTTGGCTGTTCGGAAACCCAATGGAATATTGGTGATTCCGAGTGCGGAAATGATCTACAGTGCTTGCGTGGAAGGCGCAATAGTAAATGGTATACCACCGATTGATGCCAACTCGTTACTAGGCAACCTTACTTTCTCACGCTATCCACTTCGGCCAATTATAGTTATTGAACCTAATTCGGACACTGCCGACCTTCCGTTGCGTGTTACAGTTTATGCAGTAGACAAAAACACGACGGTCCCTCTTACGTCAATAGCTAACGAAACACCAGATCACATATTAACCGATCAGTGTTGGTTTCCGATTGTTCCAGATAGTCTGGACGAAGTTAGACAAGTTCTTGGCAAAGCCGAGATAAAGGAACTAGGTCCTATAACACTTCGACAATACTTGGATCTCCTTAAGTTTTCATTTGACCGGTCGTTAATCAAAGACATGTCCGACCAGGCAGCGAATGCGTCTAGTTATCAAGCGACACCGGAACTTGATACAGCGCCACTGTTTATTGGCACTCTTTTCCCGTATCAGAGGGACGGCCTAAGATGGCTTTACACGATTACATCTCAGGAGGTAGGTGGAATTCTTGCAGATGAAATGGGCCTCGGTAAGACAATACAGTTAGTAGCGGTATTGGCAAACGAGACATTTGAAGGTCGTACACCTTCAGTGGTTGTTGCGCCTGGTACTTTGTTAGAGAATTGGAGACGTGAGATAGCACGATTTGCACCAAGTCTGCGTACGGTAATTCACCGTGGTGCTGAGAGAACGGGTTTTCCTGAACAGTTGTCGAATAACGCTATAGTAATTACTTCATATGACACCCTAGTGAGAGATTTATCTCTTTTCGTAACAGTAGATTGGAATGTAGTAGTTCTCGATGAAGCCCAAGCCATCAAAAACCCTGAAACATTACGTGCGTCTTCTGTAAGAAAACTACCAAGGCGAGTAGGAATTGCTGTGACAGGTACACCTGTCGAAAACCGCCTAAGGGATTTATGGTCGATAACAGATTTTGCAGTTCCCGGACTACTGGGTTCACAATCTGAATTCGAGAAGACGTTTAAGGATGATGCAAGTGGAGCGTTATCGTTGGAACCACGTATTTCACCTATACTACTGCGCCGTCGAGTAGATGAAGTAGCTACTGACCTGCCTGAACGCATCGAGATTCCCCAACCACTTGAATTGGATGGTGTTCAATCTGAACGATATGAGAAAATACGAGAAGACACTATTGCTGAATATGGTGAAAGTGCGAATTTAGTTGCCTTGACTCGACTCAGAATGTTCTGCACGCATCCCGCCCTAATTCAAATTCAGGATCCTGATCTTACTGCTGAAAGCGTAAAATACAAACGCCTTACAGAAATATTGGAGGAGATTCTTTCATACGGGGAGAAGGCTGTTTTATTTACATCGTTTAACAGGATGTCGGATTTTGTGGTTGAAGATGTTCATAATAGATTCGGAGTCCATACATTTAGTATTGACGGAAGAACTCCGATTGAAGACCGTCAATCGATTATCGATGTGTTAAACGACATACCAGGAGGTTCAGTACTCGTACTAAACCCAAATGCAGCAGGTACGGGGCTTAATATCACCATGGCAAATCACGTCATTCATTACAATTTAGAATGGAATCCTGCTGTCGAGGATCAAGCTTCGGCGCGTGTTTATCGAAGAGGTCAAACGCGCCCAGTAACGATACACCGACTATATTACGTAAATACGGTGGAAGAGATAATCAATGATCGTCTATCACGAAAAAGGGAGCTAGCAGATACTGCAGTTGTTGGCACAGACGGCAGTGACGACGGAGTTGAAGACATCCTTCTTGCATTACAGAAATCACCTATAACAGGGACCTCAAAATGAATAGAGTTGAACGTCCACAAGCGATTACCAAGGAACTCAGTGCAAACGATACTGGCGAAACAGGTGCACATCAAGCCGGGATTCATATACCCAAAGATAGCAGGATACTGTCGTTTTTTCCTAAGCTCGATACTGCATCCAAGAATCCAAGGATTCACTTGGTGTTTCATGATGTAGACGGACAAAGTTGGGAGTTTGCATTCATTTATTACAATAACTTGTTTTTTGGAGGGACAAGAAACGAGTATCGTCTTACGAGGATGACTGCGTTCATTCGCCAACACGGATTACGCCCAGGTGACTTCCTAACTCTAATTCGCGATCCCGATGATGGAAGACTTTACGTAAAATACAAGAGAGCAACAGTGTCGCGACTAAGCGAGTGTGGTGTTCTAAAACTTGGCAGTACATGGAAAGAAATAAAACTATAGGAGAATAGGAATGGGTGACACACATGTATTACCCCCCGATCCTGCAAGAATGATAGAAGGTTTGAGAGATACAGGCTATGAATTCGCTACGGCGGTGGCAGATATAATTGATAACTCTATCGCAGCTGAATCAACCCTGGTTGATATTAAAATCGATATGGACTACAGAGGTGCGGTACAGGTTTCTATTGCCGACAACGGTGTCGGCATGGACCGCAACGAACTAATAAACGCAATGAAATACGGCTCACAACGACGTGATAGTCCGGCAAGTCTGGGTAAGTTTGGACTAGGTCTCAAGACCGCTTCAACCGCGTTTTGTCGTCGACTTTCGGTGCTCTCTAGGTCGAACGATGATACCTCTGCACTTCAAGCAACATGGGACTTGGATCACGTAATATCAGCCGGTGAATGGTTGCTCATTCTTCCTGAACCTGACAAAGACAGCCTAGCACGCCTAGAAGCGACATCTAGTGGGCAAGCAGGTACGGTCGTTACTTGGGAAAAAATCGATCGATTGTTTCAACGTGAATACCAGAAGCCCGCGGGTTCAGCAGCGCGAAAAGCACTAGACCGCAAAGTAACCGGATTGGCCGAACATATTGGTATGGTTTATCAGCGGTTTCTTGATCCATCAGATGATCGCGCTCAAAACGTCGAGATCCGACTAAACGATGCGAATGTGGAACCGTGGGATCCTTATTGCGAAGGTATCTCTGAACTTGTAGCAAATGACACGGTTCAAGTGGAATTGGAAGGTGGTATTGAGTCTAGTTTCACAATCCGGGCGTTTGTTCTCCCACGACGCGAGGAGTTTCCAAACGAAGACGCAGAGAAACGTGCTCGTATTACCAATGAACGCCAAGGGATATACATTTATAGGGAGAACCGGTTGATACATGATGCTGATTGGCTCAACATGTTTCAGCAAGAGCCACACAGTTCGTTGCTTCGAGTAGAGTTTTCGTTCCAACACGATTTAGATGACGCATTTAACGTAGACATAAAAAAATCTAGGATCATGCTAGAAGAAAAACTATGGTACTGGCTGCGAGAGCAGTTTCTACCAGCACCTCGGCGTGCAGCGCAGGCTCGCTATAGAAGCGGACAGAGGAGTAATATCAAAGGTAAATCAACTAATGTGCATGACACGTCGAACAGGAACATTGCATCCAAAGAAAGGGACATAGATGCGGCTGACGTAAATGTCCTTGATGCGAAATCAGGTGATGTAGAGGTTACGAATCAAGCAGGAACAGTGCGGCTGAAATTAAAGGTCTCGAGTGCATTGAAACCTGGTCAGTGTTACATAGAACCGGCTGACGGGATTGATGATGGTTTACTTTGGGAACCTTGCATTATAGATGGTCACAATGCAATACGGATAAACACTGGGCATCCATACTATCACAAGGTATATGTGCCGAATCATACATCAGGTGTAACTATACAAGGTATGGATTCTCTCTTGTGGGCCCTTTGCTCAGCCGAATTCGGCACAGTCACAGAAAACAACAAGACTCATTTTTTGGAAATGCGTTATGAGGTGTCTAAGCTTTTACGTCGTTTAGTTGCAGATCTACCCGAACCCGAATTTGACGAGGATGAATAGTTTGCCCGATACAAACAAACTGAACCGTCTGCTCACCAGCAGGTTTGGGATTGCGCTTCGCACAGAATCCGGGGATAGTAAAGACGGCATTGAAGTTCTACTAAAACCGGAAGACCTTGATGCTCACGAAGGGTTTCTAATTCGCACAACGATAGGTTGGCGTAGTATACGCGCTAGGCTGGAAATCGGCAGGTTTGGCGCTCGTCTATTGAACGACATGGCGCATTCTACTGAAGCACAGAGATTGATGTTTGCGAGCATGGCCCAATCGCTATCCGATGCTGGAGGGAAGATTCACCTACAAATAAACAAGGATGATGCAGATCCATTTTCGCCAGGAGATTGGGAGCAAAGTTGGACGGATTTGGAATTTGGAGTAGAACGCACGCCGGTGTCGATCGATAAAGAAAACGAAATAGATGTGACAAACGCAGTTCTGTACTGGGGTGGGGGCATTCTAGGAATGGTTATTGCATTGATGCGTGTCGAGGAGATAGAACTCGAAAGCGATAACAACTTAGAAGGATTACCCGAAGGAGTTGCAAAAAAAGTTGTTGTCAACCGTTACGAACGCAGCCGCATAAATCGTGCACTGTGTATTTCTATTCAAGGTACGAAATGTAGAGTGTGTGATCTTGCACTAGAAGATCGATACGGCGAGATTGGTCGAGATTTTATACACATACACCATGTTGTTCCCGTGTCGCAGTTAGGTCCTAACTACAAAGTTGATCCGATAAGTGATTTGGTTCCTGTTTGTCCTAACTGTCACGCAATGCTTCACATGCGAGAGCCACCTTATACAATAGAGGATGTAAGGCAGAGATTGCTCGATCCAGAGGGAGAATCGGATTCTCATTGAATACAATACCGTTGGATCTCTACTTTTAATACCCTTCTCCACCCTCGCGCTATTCCAGCCTGCCCACGTGCTCCACCCGCTCCTGCAGCGTGGGATGGGTGCCCAGCTTCGCCAGGACCTTCCGCGGCGGTTTCAGCCGGTCGTTCAATTGATGCAACCGGTACAGGAACTGCTTGTACCGGCTTACGCCCACCCACCGGGCGGCGGTCGCGTCCGCCTGGTATTCGTGCCGCCTCGAAAGCGGGAACAGCACGAGGAACATAAGCAGGTAGATGTATACGAAGTTAACCCCCACATACACCGCGAGTTTCCAGGATTCCCGTAACGTTTCGATGTACGCGTGATAGTCGATCAGCCAGAGTAACACATGGACCCCCAGCGCCCATAGCACGATTACCAGCCAGAACCTGGGCATGTGCCGGTGCCACCTGTGGGCCAGTTCGTGGGCCAGGACCGCCATGATCTCCCCTTCGTTCATCCGCTCCAGGAGCCTGTTGGTAACGAAGATGTACTGTGCCTTGCGGAAGAGGCCGGCCACCACGGCGTTGACCGTCTTGCCCTTTATGGCGTAGATCCTGTCGGGCCTGATGTCCATCCCGGTCACGGTTCTCAATCGCTCCAGCGCGCGGTCGACCCGCTCGTCCTTCAACTCGTAGCCGCGAAAGATAAGCCGCATGAGGTAGGGAGCGCAGCTGAACGAAACGGCATTTCCGATGGCCGCGCACAGGACGACCAGGAAGACGAACGGAATCGAACCGGCCTCCGCGAACCCCGGGGCGAAATCCTCGAGGGTACGGTGCAGGTAGATTAGAGAAAACAGGATGATGAACGACCCGATCATCATGCCGCTCACGATCACCGCCCCGAACAGGCCGACTTCGACCAGCTTCTCGCGCCAGTTCAGCCGGATCGTATCGTCAGCGGCCTGGCCCTGGACCTTGCCCTGGCCCCGGCCCCGGCCGTCCGGACCGTCCGGACCATTCGGACCGTCCTGGCCGTCCGGATGCGTTCGCTCGTTTTCCGGCGGTACGTTGTGCCCTGCATCATGCATGCTGAGAACTCCCGTTTCAATGACTGGGACCGGACAGGCACGGCGCTCGACACCGGCATCTGATTCCGGTCCGCCGCTTCGATTAAATCCCTAAGGTAATACCCATAACAAACGTTTGCAAGAATATATGCAGGATTACGAAATCGCATTCCTGCCGCTGGATTCATGCGGTCTCCGCATTGCGCAATCCCGTTCCAGCCGCTGGATTCATGCGGTCTCCGCCTGATCTGCCGGGAACGGTCGGGGATCCTGTGACAGAGGCTTTGAGGCCGTCGCGTGGCTGGTCATTCCTCGCAGGACGTGATGCCGTTCGTACGGTCGATGCTGTCCAACCAGGCCGTGAACGCGTCATCGGATGGCACGCACAACGGGGTGCCAATTAACAAAAGGGCTTCCAATGGGATACGGATAAGTTCACGCGGGATGGGTCCGGCCATCCTGGCATTGTACTGCATACTCAGTTTCTTGAGACGGGTCAATCTGCCAAATTCGGCAGGTATGGTGCCGGTCAGTGGATTGCTGCCAAGCGTGATATCCCGGAGATTGTTCAAATTGCCGATTTCAGGCGGTATGGCGCCTTCCAGTTCATTACCCGAAAGAACAAGTTTTTCGAGGCTGTTCAAGTTGCCGACTTCGGGCGGAATGGCACCCGTCAGTTGGTTAGATTGCAGTCTAAGTTCTACCAGGGCATCGAGTTGTCCGATTTCCGGCGGGATAGGCCCGGACAACCTGTTATTGAGGAGAACTAAACCACGAAGTGCACTGAGTTGTCCGATTTCCGGCGGGATAGGTCCGGACAAATGATTGGCACCCAAATCAAGGTATTGCAGATTAGTAAGCATGCCGATTTCCGGTGGAATCTGACCATTCAGCTGGTTGCCAAAGAAATCAAGATGAACAAGGTTGCGAAGTTTGCCGATTTCCGGCGGGATATTGCCGGTAAGATCGTTTAGCACAAGGCTCAATATCCTCAGGTTACTGAGTCCGCCCAGTTCCGGCGGAATCGTACCGGTAAACTCATTGGCAGTAAGGCGCAATTCATTCAGATTGGTGAGTTCGCCCAGTTCCGGCGGGATATTGCCGGTAAATTCATTAGCCTCAAGGTCCAATATCCTCAGGTTACTGAGTTCGCCCAGTTCCGGCGGAATCGTACCGGTCAGTCTGTTGAACCTAAGCGACAGCACTTCAAGGCGATTGAGCCGGCTGATTTCCGGTGGAATGGGGCCGGATATCCGGTTAATCTTCAGTTCGAGACTTCTGATGTTCCGCAACTGACCGATTTCCGCGGGTAGGGTTCCTGCCAGGTTGTTGTTTTCCAGGTCTAGCGCCGTGACCCTTCCATCGGCATCGGTGCTCACGCCCGCCCATGCATTCAGCGGCTCATCACTCAGCCAGTTGGTGTTGTCCGTCCAGTCCGGCCCGTCCGTCGCGTGGTAGAATGCTTCCAGTGCGTCGCGGTCGGCATTTTCCTCCGGCTCCTCCTCGCAGAACGTGATGCCGTTCGTTGTGTCGATGCTGTCCAGCCAGGCGCGGAACACGGGTTCCGCAGGAACGCAGAGATTCGTCGATTCCAACCACAAGGAGTTTAGTTTGATATTGGTTAAAGACAGGGGCACCGGACCTGACAATTCCAGGTTTCTGCGGACGTCCAGCGATTTGAGATTCGTTAGATCGCCCAATTCAGGTGGCAACCTGCCCGATAACTGATTGTTTTCAACATCCAACGATGTAAGCGCAACAAGATTGCCCAGCTCCGGGGGTAATGCTCCTGAGAACCGGTTGTTATGAAGCGATAAGTTGTCAAGCATCGTTAGATTGCTGATACCAGGAGGGATCTCTCCAGATAGCTGATTCTGTCCTAGGAAAAGCTTATTGAGTGCAGTGAGATTGCCAATACCAGGGGGTATTTCTCCGGTCAGAAGGTTGTTATTTAAATCCAGACGGGTAAGTGCACGCAGGTTCTCGATTCCACGTGGTATATCTCCTTCCAACCGGTTGGAGTTGAATGACAATCTCTCCAAGGCAGTCAGCTTGGCGATTTCCGGCGGGATAGGCCCGGACAAATGGTTGTAACCCAAACCAAGGTATCGCAGATTAGAAAGCTTGCCGATTTCCGGTGGAATCTGACCACTCAATTGGTTTCTATGTAGACTTAGTAGTCCAAGGTTGCGTAGTTTACCTATCTCCGGTGGAATCGAGCCGGTCAGTCCGCTATTCGAGATAATAAGGTCCTCGAGTTTGACGAGTTGGCCCAGTTCATGAGGTATTGGCCCGGTCAGATCGTTTCTTGCGAAATAAAGGTAAATCAGGTTGTGCAGGTTACCAATCTCTCTGGGGATGGGACCTGTCAGTTTATTGTTGTTTAGATACAGAGATTCCATTCGGTCCAGCTTTCCGAGTACCGGGGGAATGGGACCCGCCAACCCGTTCCCGATCAACTCGAGCCAGGTCACCCGGCCGTCAGAGTCCGTCCCTAATACCCCGAACCATTCCCTGATCGGCCTGTCACTCAGCCAGTTGGTGTTGTCCGTCCAGTTCGGACCATCCGTCGCGTGGTAGAATTCGATCAGTGCGTCGCGGTCGGACGATGGTTCCGGCTCCGGTGGTGGCGGTGGTTCCGGTGGTGGCTCCGGCTCTGGGGGAGGCGGCTCAGGCGGCGGCTCCGTGCCCTCGATGACCACGTGGATCGTAGCGTGGGCCGATGCGCCCTCCGAGGAGGCCGTCACCCGCGTCGTGCCGTTCGACACCGCGATCACCAGGCCGTCGGCGTCCACCGTGGCCACGTCCGCGCGGCTGCTCGCCCATGTCACCTGTGCGCCCGGGATGGCCGCGCCTTCCGCGTCGTAGACCTGGGCGTCGAGCTGCAGGCTCTGCCCCACCGCGCTCAGCGTCGCTTCCGATACGTTGAGCACGATGCGCGACGGCACGCGCGCGATCTCGACGTACACGGGGCGGAACGTGGAGACCGCGCCCGAGGAAGCCGTGATCTGGGCGGTGCCGGCCGACACCGCGGTCACCAGGCCGTTGGCGTCCACCGTGGCGATCGCCGGGTGTCCGCTCGTCCACCCCACGACCGCGGCCGGGATGATCCTTTTGGCCTTGTCGTAGACCAGTGCCGTGAACTGGCCCGTCTCGCCCACGCGGGTGAGCCGCAGCGAGGCCGGCATGATCTCGATGCTGTCCTCGGCCTGCTCCACCGTGACCGTCGCGCTGGCCGTGGCGTAGCCCGACGTGACGATGATCTGCGTGGTGCCGCTCCCCGTGGCCGTCACCACGCCGCGGTCGGTCACCGTGGCCACGTCCCTGTTCGCGCTTCGCCAGTTCACCGTGGCGTCGGAGATCACCTTGCTGTCCTGGTCCAGCACCGTGGCGTCGATGCGTACCCGCTCGTTGAGGGCCGTGAACACGAGACTATAGGTCGACAGCGTGATCGTGGCAGGTTCCTGCGTGGGCGGCGCGGAGGGACTCTTCAGGCAGGCGGCCGGCAGGAGCAGGGCCAGGGCAAGGGTCAGGGTCGCGTAAGAGGGCAGTGAGCGGAACATGTTTGTCCTGGTCAAATCGGGTTCAGGGGAAGATTGTCGTCATTCACGGAATGCATCGATTTACTGAAGCTTGCATAATGCCATCCAGCCATGCGTCGAAAAGATCAGTGTTTGGCGCGCAGACCTGCGTATGTTTCAAAAGCAGTTCTTCCAGGGTGGAAATGGCGGTTAGCTCATCAGGTATCGGTCCGGCCAGGTTGGAGTTACCGTAGAGCCGAAGGGATCTAAGGCGAACAAGGTTCCCGTATGCCGGTGGAATGACCCCACTCAACTGGTTGTTATTCAACCTTATAATTTCGAGTTGTTCGAGATTGCCGAGTTCCGGCGGCAGCGCGCCTTCAAACTGGTTGCTGTCCAGAATCAGAAACTCCAGGTTGACCAGGTTGCCGAGTTCCGGAGGAATCCTGCCAGTGAGCCTGTTCTGCCGCAGCCCAAGGTAAATAAGGTTGGTGATTTGCGCCAATTCCGTGGGCACTTGACCCGAGAACCTATTGCTGTTCATACCGAGCGTTTTGAGGTTGGTAAGCCCTCCCAACCAGGCGGGTATGGGACCTGAAAGCTGGTTTTCACTTACATTCAGATGGGTAAGGTTCACGAGTTGAGCGAGTTCTGAAGGAACTTCGCCGGAAAGCATGTTATCGATCAAAACGAGCTGCTCGAGATCAGCCAGGTTCGCGAGCTCGACGGGTATGCCCCCGGTCAATTCGTTACTGGATAACCTGAGTTCTTTGAGTTTGGTCAGTTGCCCGATTTCCTGTGGAATGGTTCCTGTCAGCTCGTTGCTCGACAGAAAGAGGTATTCGAGCCGGGACAGGCGCCCGATTTCCTGTGGAATGGTTCCCGTCAGCTTGTTGCCCGACAGATCGAGGTGTTCGAGCCGGGACAGGCGCCCGATTTCAACGGGTAGAATACCTGCCAACTCGTTATTGTCCAGATTCAGCACCGTGACCCTTCCCTCGGCATCGGTGTTCACGCCAGCCCATGTATTCAGCGGCTCGTCACTCAGCCAGTTGGTCTTGTTCGTCCACTCCGGACCGCCCGTCGCGTTGTAAAGCGCGACCAGCGCATCGCGGTCGACATTTTCCTCCGGCTCGTCCTCGCAGAACGTGATGCCGTACTTCATTTCGATGCCATCCAGCCATGTCCTGAAGGCCGCATCGGGCGGCACACACAAGCCGGTTTCTGCCAAACCCAGGTTTCTTAGGGTAGAAATGGAAGTCATCTGCACGGGCAGGGGACCGGCCAGGTCCCTATTGAAATTCAGAAGCAACAACTCGAGTCTGGCCAGTCGCCCGAAATCAGGGGGCACGCTTCCCGAAAACCGGTTGTTCTCGAGATTCAGTTCTGTAAGCGCGGTCAAGTTCCCGATTTCAGGCGGTAATACCCCGGTGAAATGGTTTCCATTGAGCCAGAGTGTGTGCAGGGCTTTCAGTTCCCCTACTTCGGAGGCTATTTCTCCGGTAAATTCGTTATTGTAGAGGTTAAGTCCTCTGAGTGATTTCAGATTCCACAATTCGTGCGGTATGTCTCCGGTTAGCTGGTTTTCGTAGATCGTCAGCTGTATCAGCGATTTCAGGCTTCCCAGTTCGGGCGGTATGCCTCCGGACAGCCGGTTGTTTGACAGCCATATGCTGCGAAGTGATTGCAGCTTTCCTAATTCGGGCGGTATTACGCCGGACAACTGATTGTGTGCCAAAGCGAGAAAGGTAAGATTGACAAGTTGTCCAATTTCAGGCGGGATCTCTCCGGTCAGTTGGTTATGCGGCATGACCAACCTTTCAAGCGAACGCAGCTGGCCGATTTCCGGTGGAATGGGGCCGGATATCCGGTTTCCGCTCAGGTCAAGCCTACTGATGTTCCGCAACCGACCGATTTCCGCGGGTAGGGTTCCTGTCAGGTTGTTGTTAGCCACGTACAGCTCGGTCACCATTTTACCGTCGTCCGTGGTGACCCCATGCCATTCCCCAAGCGGCCTGTCACTCAGCCAGTTGGTCTTGTTCGTCCAGTTCGGACCATCCGTCGCATTGTACAAAGCGATCAGGATGTCGCGGTCGGACAATTCCTCCTGCTCGTCCTCGCAGAACGTGATACCGTGTTTCGTCTCGATGCCAGCCAGCCACGCCCGGAATTCGTCGGTTGAAGGCACGCACAACTGGGTACCTTGTAAAGAAAGTACTTCCAATGGGATACGGATAAGTTCGCGCGGGATGGGTCCTGCCATCCTGGTATTGCGCTGCAAACTCAGACTCTTGAGACGGGTCAATCTGCCAAATTCGGGCGGTATGGTGCCGGTCAGTGGATTGCCGCCAAGCCAGATAGCCCGGAGATTGCTCAATTTGCCGATTTCAGGCGGTATGGCGCCTTCCAGCTCATTATTCGAAAGAGTAAGTCCTTCGAGGCTGTTCAAATTTCCGAGTTCGGGCGGTATGGCGCCCGTCAGTTGGTTAGACTGAAGACCAAGACCTACCAATGCATCGAGTTTTCCGATTTCCGGCGGGATAGGTCCGGACAATCTGTTCTCGAAGAGATTCAAATCCTGAAGTGCACTGAGCTGTCCGATTTCCGGCGGGATAGGCCCGGACAATTCGTTCTGACTCAAACCAAGACTTCGCAGATTAGAAAGCATGCCGATTTCCGGTGGAATATGACCGCTCAATTGGTTTCCCTGTAGACCTAGTAGGCCTAGTTTGCGTAGTTTGCCGATCTCCGGTGGTATCGAGCCGGACAGTCCGCTAAACGAGATATCAAGATCCTCGAGTTTGACGAGTTGGCCCAGTTCAGGAGGTATTGGCCCGGTCAGATCGTTATGTCCGAAATACAGGTAAATCAGATTGCGCAGATTACCAATCTCTCTGGGAACCGGACCTGTCAGATTATTGTGGTGTAGATACAGGACTTCCAAACGATCCAGCTTTCCGAGTACCGGGGGAAAGGGCCCCGCCAACCCGTTTCCGCTCAACTCGATCCAGGTTACCCGGCCGTCAAGATCCGTACCCAATACCCCGAACCATTCCCTGATCGGCCTGTCGCTCAGCCAGTTGGTCTTGTTCGTCCAGTTCGGGCCATCCGTCGCGTTGTAGAATTCGATCAGGATGTCGCGGTCGGACGATGGTTCCGGCTCCGGTGGTGGCGGTGGCTCCGGCGGCGGTTCCGGCTCCGGCGGCGGTGGCTCCGGCGGCGGTTCCGGTGGCGGTGGTGGAGGCTCTGGCGGCGGCTCTGGCGGCGGCTCCGTACCCTCGATGACCACGTGGATCGTAGCGTGGGCCGATGCGCCCTCCGAGGAGGCCGTCACCCGCGTCGTGCCGTTCGACACCGCGATCACCAGGCCGTCGGCGTCCACCGTGGCCACGTCCGTTCGGCTGCTCGCCCACGTCACCTGTGCGCCCGGGATGGCCGCGCCTTCCGCGTCGTAGACCTGGGCGTCGAGCTGCAGGCTCTGGCCCACCGCGCTCAGCGTCGCTTCCGATACGTTGAGCACGATGCGGGACGGCACGCGCGCGATCTCGACGTACACGGGGCGGAACGTGGAGACCGCGCCCGAGGAAGCCGTGATCTGGGCGGTGCCGGCCGACACCGCGGTCACCAGGCCGTTGGCGTCCACGGTGGCGATCGCCGGGTGTCCGCTCGTCCACCCCACGACCGCGGCGGGGATGATCCTTTTGGCCTTGTCGTAGACCAGCGCCGTGAACTGGCCCGTCTCGCCCACGCGGGTGAGCCGCAGCGAGGCCGGCATGATCTCGATGCTGTCCTCCGCCTGCTCCACCGTGACCGTCGCACTGGCCGTGGCGTACCCCGACGTGACGATGATCTGCGTGGTGCCGCTTCCCGTGGCCGTCACCACGCCGCGGTCGGTGACCGTGGCGACGTCCCTGTTCGCGCTTCGCCAGTTCACCGTGGCGTCGGGGATGACTTTGCTGTCCTGGTCCAGCACCGTGGCGTCGATGCGTACCCGCTCGTTGAGGGCCGTGAACACGAGACTGTAGGTCGACAGGGTGATCGTGGAAGGTTCCTGCGTGGGCGGCGCGGAGGGACTCTTCAGGCAGGCCGCCGGCAGGAGCAGGGCCACGGAAAGGGCCAGGGTCGCGTAAATGGGCAGGATGCGGAACATATAGTTGTCCTGGTCAAATCAGGATCAGGGGAAGACTACCGTCATTCACGGACTGCATCGATTTACTCTAGCTCGCAGAATGCCATCCAGCCATGCGTCGAAAAGATCAGTATTCGGCGCGCAGACCTGCGTTTCTTCCAAATACAATTCAAACAGGGTGGAAATCGCGGTTAGCTCATCAGGTATCGGTCCGGCCAGGCTGGAGTTCCTGCTGAGGCGAAGGAATAAAAGGCGTACAAGGTTTCCGTAAGTTGGCGGAATGGCCCCACTCAACTGGTTGTCGTTCAACCATATTGACTCGAGCTGTTCGAGGTTGCCGAGTTCCGGCGGCAGCGCGCCTTCAAACTGGTTGCTGTCCAGAATCAGAGCTTTCAGGTTGACCAGGTTGCCGAGTTCCGGGGGAATCCTGCCGGTGAGCCTGTTCTCCCTTAGCCCAAGGTAAGTAAGGTTGGTGAGTTGCGTCAATTCCGTGGGCACTGGACCCGAGAACCTGTTTTTATTCATAGCGAGCGATTTGAGGTTGGTAAGCGCTCCCAACCAGGCAGGTATGGGACCTGAAAGCTGGTTTTCACTTATGCTGAGATGCGTAAGGTTTTCGAGTTGAGCGAGTTCTGAAGGAACTTCGCCGGTTAGCATGTTGTCGAACAATTCGAGCTTCTCGAGATTTGCCAGATTCCCGAGCTCGACGGGAATGCCCCCGGTCAATTCGTTTTTAGGTAACCAGAGTTGTTTGAGTTTGGTCAGCTGCCCGAGTTCCGGTGGAATGGGTCCCGTCAGCTTGTTCAACGTCAGACTGAGGTATTCGAGCCGGGACAGCTGTCCGAGTTCCGGTGGAATGGGTCCCGTCAGATTGTTCCTCCCCAGACTGAGGTGTTCGAGCCGGGTCAGGCGACCGAGTTCCGGTGGAATGGGTCCCGTCAGCCTGTCTCCAAGCGTCAGAAGCCTCAGATTGGCGAGTTCGCCCAGTTCCGGTGGAATATTTCCGGTAAGCTCAGTGGCAAAAAGGCTCAATTCACTCAGATTGGTGAGTTCGCCCAGTTCCGGTGGAATCGTACCGGTAAGTCTGTTTATCGAAAGCGACAGCACTTCAAGGCGGCTGAGCCGGCTGATTTCTAAGGGAAGCATCCCTGCCAGGTTGTTTTCGTGCAGGAGCAGCACCGTGACCCGTCCCTCGGCATCGGTGCCCACACCCGCCCATGTATTCAGCGGTCCGTCGCCCAGCCAGTTGGTGTTGATCGTCCAGTTCGGACCATCTGTTGCGTTGTAAAGCGCGATTAGCGCATCGCGGTCTGACGGCGGTTCCGGCTCCGGACCCTCGGTGATCACGTGGATCGTCGCGTGCGCCGAAGCGGCGCCGGAGGAAGCCGTGACCCGCGTCGAGCCGGGCAACAAAGCGATCACCAGGCCGTCGGCGTCCACCGAGGCGATCGCCGGGTGGCTGCTCGTCCACGTCACCTGGGCGCCCGGGATGGCCGCGCCGTCCGCGTCGTAGACCCGGGCGTCGAGCTGCAGGCTCTGGCCCAACGAGTTCAGCGTCGCTTCCGATATGTTGAGCTCGATGCGCGACGGCACGCGCGCGATCTCGACATGGACCGGACGGGACGTGGACTCTCCGCCGGATGAAGCCGTGACCTGGGCGGTGCCGCCCGACACCGCGGTCACCAGGCCGTTGGCGTCCACCGAGGCGATCGCCGGATGGCTGCTCGTCCACCCCACGACCGCATCGGGGATGATCTTCTTGCCTGAATCGTAGACCAGCGCCGTGAACTGGCCCGTCTCGCCCACGCGGGTGAGCCGCAGCGAGGCCGGCATGATCTCGATGCTGTCCGCCGACTGCTCCACCATGACCGTCGCGGTGGCCGTGGCGTAGCCCGAGGTGGCGATGATCTGCGTGGTGCCGCTCCCCGTGGCCGTCACCACGCCCCGGTCGGTCACCGTGGCGACGTCCCTGTTCGCGCTTCGCCAGTTCACCGTGGCGTCGGGAATCACCTTGCTGTCCTGGTCCAGCACCGTGGCGTCGATACGGATCTCCTCGCTGAGGGCCGTGAACACGAGACGGTAGGTCGACAGGGTGATCGTGGAAGGTTCCTGCACCGGCGGCGCGGAGGGACTCTTCTGGCAGGCCGCCGGCAGGAGCAGGGCCAGGGCCAGGGCCAGGGTCGCGTGAAAGGGCAGGGAGCGTATCTCTGGAGCGTATCTTATCAAACCGGAATCCCGGGAGGAGAGTACATCACTACATCGTTCAAAACGACCTCTAATTCAAAACGGCCTCTAGGGAGTGCACTCGGCAACGCCCGACACATTGGCAATGCCCGCGAGCCAGGCCTGAAACGCGGAATCCGACGGCGCGCACAACTGCGTGTTATCCAGCGACAGGCCGGTCAGGCTTACGCCGGTCAGCGACAGGGGCAACGGACCGGCCATACCGCGGTTGTTACGAAGATGCAGTGATTTCATGACGGTGAGATCGCCGAGTTCGGAAGGCACTCCTCCGGTCAGTTGATTGTCGTGGAGTTCGAACGCGACCAGGCTCGCCAGTTGACCGAGTTCGGGCGGAATGGCGCCCGACAGTTGATTGTCGTGCAAAATGAGCTGCGTGAGCCGGGTCCACCGCCCGAGTTCAGGGGGAATGGCGCCGTACAGCCGGTTGTTGTCGAGCCGGACCGATTCGAGAGCGGTCAGCCGGCCGAGTTCCGGTGGTATGCCGCCCGTCAAATCGTTCTCGTGGAGATCCAGGACGTTCAGTTTGGCCAGCCGGCCGAGTTCCGGGGGTATGCCGCCCGAAACCAGGTTGTCGCCGAGATGGAACGCCTTCAGGTTGATCATGTCGGCGAGTTCGGCCGGGATGCGCCCTGTCAATTGATTCCCGTCCAGCGACAACACGGCCAGCTTCAGCAACTGGCCCAGCTCGGGCGGAAGCCCTCCCGTCAACCGGTTCAGACCCAGGTCCATCGTCTTCAGCTCGCCCAGGTGGCGCAGGTACGCGGGAATCGAGCCGGACAGGTTGTTTTCTCTCAGGCGAATCGCGACCACCCGCCCTTCGTCATCCGCGGTGACGCCGTACCAGGTCCCGATGGGCGTGTTGCTCACCCAGTTGGTACGGATCGTCCAGTCCGGCCCGCCCGTCGCGTTGTATAGGGCGATCAGCGCTTCCCGGTCGATCGAGGGCCGGGGTCCCGTGCCGCTTATGTCGACGGATATCCTCGAGGATTCCCTGGCCTCGCCCGACGTGGCGGTGATCTGCGTCGTCCCGTTGAAGACCGCGGTCACCAGCCCGGTATCGTCGACCGTGGCCACCGCGGGATCGCTGCTGGTCCACGTTACCGGCGCGCCGGGAATGGCCTCTCCGTCGATGTCGTACACCATGGCTTCGAGTTGGATGGACTGGCCGACTTCGGCCAGCGTGGCGGAGGATATGTTGAGGGTAATGCTGAACGCATCCGGAGGGAAGACGACCGAGACCGGCGCCCGCGTCGTCGCGGTACCCGATGCGGCGGTGATCTGCGCGGTGCCGCTGGAGACCGCGGTCACGAGTCCGTTGGCGCCGACCGTTGCCACGTCGGGCATGCTGCTGGTCCAGGCCACCGGTTCGCCGGGGATGACGGTGTCGCCGCTATCGTACACCGCTGCTTCCAGCTGAACGGTCTCGCCGACCGCCGTCAGCGTCGCGGATTCCGGTGTGATGACGACGCGTGCCGGCTCCTGCCGGACGCTGGCGCCCGCCGTTGCCCTGGCCTGGCCGAAGGAAGCGGTGATCTGCGCCGATCCGTTCGATGCCGCGGTCACCGTTCCGCCCGCGTCGACTTTGGCGACGTTGGGGTTGCTGCTCGACCAGGTAACCGACGCGCCCGGTATCAGTCTGCTTTCCTGGTCCAGCACCGTGGCGGTGATCCGGAGCGTCTGGCCGATGGCGGTGAACGCGAAGTCGTACGACGAGAGGTTGATCGTGGAAGGCAGTTGCGCCGTCGGTTCCGTGGGGCCGTCTTCGCCGCACGAGGAAAGCGCGAGCAGCGCGAGCAGCGCCAGGCCCGTTATGGATGCCGTGGGACCACGATGAATGCAGGTCAACGGACGACTCCAGGATCCGTTCTCGAGCGATCAATCCACATGAATCGCCTTAGTTTATGAAATATATAATAATGATCAATGTTATTTTTTTATAAAGTTGCTGGTCCGGATGGCGTCTGATTGCAAGTTTTACGCCGTCTGATTGCAAGTTATCCGTCGGCTGATTGCAAGTTTTACGCCGTCTGATTGCAAGTTATCCATCGTCTGATTGCAAGTTTTACGCCGTCTGATTGCAAGTATGATATTTCTAACATATTGATTTATATTCAATTACTCAATTGGAAAGCAATATCTTCATAAGTTGGTTTTAACCGTCCCGGTCCCCTCGTTCGCGTCCGTTTCCCCAGGCCCCTTTACCGAAAATCCCGGCTCCGAAGCCGGAGCGACCGGTCCTCCAGCTTCGGGTCCCAGACCGTTTCGACCACGAGGTGGACCACCCCCTCGCCCACCTGCAGGCTGCCGGTCACGCCCATGCAGTGCAGCGTCCTGGCCAGCAGGGCGTTGCGCTCGAAGACCTTCTCCCAGATGACCAGGTTCACGAAGCCGGTCTCGTCCTCCAGCGTCATGAAGGTGACGCCCTGGGCGGTCCCGGGGCGCTGGCGGCAGATGACCAGGCCCACGTAGCGGACCGATTTGCCGTCCGGCATGCCGTTGAGCTCCCGGGCGGTGGGCAGGCCCCGGGCGGCGAGTTCGGCGCGGCGCGGCTTGAGGAGGTGCCCCTGTACGCTGTGGCCGGCGGCCTGGTGATCCCAGAGGATGGTCTCCAGGCCGTTCAGGGGCTGGAAGCGGGTCGGGGGTTCGCGGGATTTCAGCGGCAAAGGGGGCGGACCGGCGGTTTCCGTCCCGAGGACCTGCCACAGGGCGCCGCGGCGGTCCGGGCCAGGCGGACCAGGCGGACCAGGCGGACCGAAGCACGCGAAGGCGCCCGCCTCGGCCAGGGACTCGAGCTTGTCCTTGCTCAAGCCGCTCCGCCCGGCCACGTCCGGGACGTCGCGGAAGGGGGCCTGCTCCATGGCCGCTTCCAGCCGCGCCCCGTCCCCTGCCCCCAGTCCCCGGACGTAGCGCAGGCCCATGCGGACCGCGAAGGGGAGGTCCGCGCCGCTTCCGTTGCTTTCGCCCGCTCCGGTGCGCCCGTTGCGGCTTTCCCGCGCCGAACCTGATGCGTGACCGGCCGCGCCGCTTCCGTCCTCTCCCGCGCGCCCGTCCTTTCCCGCGATCTCCTCCAGCGTGCAGTCCCAGCGGCTGTGGCGCATGCTCACCGGCCGCACCTCCACCCCGTGTATCCGGGCGTCGTTGACGATGGTGGAGGGCGAGTAGAACCCCATGGGCTGGGCGTTCAGCAGGGCGCAGGTGAACTCCGCCGGGTAGTGGCAGCGCAGGTAGGCGGTCGCGTAGGCGATGTGGGCGAAGCTGGCGGCGTGGCTCTCCGGGAAGCCGTACTCGCCGAAGCCGCGGATCTGCGCGAAGACGTGCTCGGCGAATTCCTGCCGGATGCCTTTTTTGATCATGCGCGAGACCAGCCGTTCCCGGTGGCGCTCGATCCGTCCCGACCGCCGCCAGGCGGCCATGTCCCGCCGGAGCTGGTCGGCCTCGCCGGGGGTGTAGTCCGCCGCCACCATGGCCAGCTGCATCACCTGCTCCTGGAAGAGGGGCACGCCCAGGGTCTTCTCCAGGACGGGCACGAGGGATTCGTGGGGATAGGTGACCTCCTCCTCGCCGTTGCGCCGCCGCAGGTAGGGATGGACCATGCCGCCCGTGATGGGTCCGGGGCGGACGATGCTGATCTCGATCACCAGGTCGTAGTAGGTGCGCGGCTTCAGGCGCCCGAGCATGGCCATCTGGGCCCGGCTCTCGATCTGGAACACGCCCACCGTGTCGCTGCGGCAGACCAGGTCGAAGGTGGCGGGGTCCTCCCGGGGGAGCGTGGCCAGGGAGAGGTCCATCCGGCGGTGCCGCCGCAGGAGGTCGAAGCCGAGGTGCAGCAGGTTGAGGGCGCCCAGGCCCAGGAGGTCCACCTTGAACAGGCCCGCGTCCTCCACGTCCTCCTTGTCCCACTGGATCACCGTCCGCCCCTCCATGGTGGCGTTCTCGATGGGCACCAGGTCGTGGACGGGGTGGTGGCCCAGCAGGAAGCCGCCGGGGTGGATGGAGAGGTGGCGGGGGAAGTCCTGGATCTCCCGCACCAGGGCGTCCAGGTGGCGCAGGGCCGGGTTCTCCGGGTCGAGGCCGGCCTGGCGGATGAAGTCCGCGTCCCACTGCCCGTGGGACACCTGCCGGGCGAGGCGGTCCAGGCCGGTGGCCGGGATCTCCAGCGCCTTGCCCACCTCCCGGATGGCGGACCGGTGGCGGTAGCGGACCACGTTGGCCACCATGGCGGCGTGGGTGCGCCCGTACTTCCGGTACACGTGCTGGATCACCTCTTCCCGGCGGTTGTGCTCGATGTCCAGGTCGATGTCCGGCGGCTCGGCCCGCTCCCGGGACAGGAACCGCTCGAAGAGGAGGTTCACCTGGGTGGGGTCCACGCCCGTGATGCCCAGGGCGAAGCAGACGGCGGAGTTGGCCGCCGACCCGCGCCCCTGGCAGAGGATGCGCTCGCGGCGGCAGTACTCCACGATCTCGTGCATGGTCAGGAAATACCCCTCGTACTCCAGTTCCCGGATCAGCGCGAGCTCCTTCTTCAGCTGGGGGACCTGCGATTCGAACTTGCCGCCCAGGCGGCGGGCCGCGCCCGCGAAGGTGCGCTCCTCCAGGTACTGGATGGACGTCTTGCCCTCCGGCAGGCGCTCCAGCGGGTAGCGGTAGCGCAGCTCGGCGAGCGAGAAGGTGCAGCGGTCGGCCACCTCGCGGGTCCGTTCGAGGGACGCCGGGTCGTCGGCGAAGAGGCGCGCCATGTCCTCCGGGCCCTTCAGGGCGTGCTGGTCGTTCGGCCGGAGGAGGCGTCCGGCCGCGGGCAGGGTCACCCCCTCCCGGACGCAGGTCAGCACGTCCTGCAGGGGGCGCCGTCCGGGCACGTGGTAGAGGACCTCCACGGCGGCCACGGTGGGCAGGCCGAACCGGTCCGCCAGCTCCCGCAGGCGGATCTCCCGCAGGGTCTCCTCCGCCCTGCGGTGCCGGGCCAGGACCACGTACAGGCGGTCGCCGAAGGCCGCGCGGAGCTGTTCGAGGATGGAGGCGGGGGCCGGGTCCGAGAGGTTCGAGGCGGGGGCGGTCCCGCCGGTTGAGTCGGAAGCGACCCCGCCGGCCCCGGAGCCTGTAAGTCCCGACGCGGCGCCAGACTGTCCAGTGGCCCCTGGCGCCCCGCCGGCCCCGCCGGTCCACAGGGCGATCAGGCCCTCGCTGTGGCGGCACACCTCCTCCCGGCTCACCCGGCAGTTCCCCTTGGCGCCGCGCAGGTGTCCGGCGGTCAGCAGCCGGCAGAGCTGGGCGTAGCCTTCCCGGTCCCGCACCAGCAGCAGGATCTCCGAGCCGTCCCGGAGGCTGACCTGCGACCCCACGACCAGGCGGACGTCCAGCTCCCGGGCGCGGACGTGGGCCCGCACGATGCCGTACACCCCGTTGCGGTCGGTGAGGGCCAGGGACGGGATGCCCAGGCGGTGGCAGGCCTCCACCAGTTCCTCGGGATGGCTGGCCCCTTCCAGGAAGGAGTAGTTGCTCTTGCACCAGAGCGGCGCGTAGGCGCCGGAGCAGGCGCCGTCCCGGGGCGGCGGCCCTGCGCGTTCCCGGGGCGGCCCGGTTGCTGTTTTCTCAGTGTTCATGGTGATCTCAGCGACCGGCAAGGGCGGACACGGCCGAAAGGACCGGAGGGACCCCGTCCATCATTCCACCCGCCCCTGGACGTACCAGCGGCCACTCCCGTGGTCGTAGTAGATCCAGAGGGTTTCGCCCCGGGCGGTGTCGACGAAGCGGTAGTCCCGCCGGACCTCCCGGACCCACCATCCGCCGCTGACCAGGTGTTCCGGGGGCGGGCCGGGACCCGAAGGCGCCTGCCAGTTCACGGGCTGGCCTTCCAGGATCCGGGGACGGGCGTGGGCGCGGCGCACCAGGGCGCGCACGGCGACGGGACGGGGGCAGGCCGCGGCGAGCTTGCCGAAGGGGCGCCACGCGAAACGGGCCTCCGGGAGATGCCCCGACGCCAGCCCGGCCGTGAGCACCGAATCGGGGCCGAACTCGGCCCGGACCCGGGCCAGGGCCCGCATGGCCGACCCCCGGTCGCGGTCCGGGTTTTCCTGCAGCAGGTTCAGTTTATCGGCGGTGACGCCCACGCCCTCCACCTCGAGGGCCAGCTCCACCGGGGGAAAGGGGAAGGAGACCGTTTCCAGGCGCAGGCCCACCAGCTCCAGCAGGAGCCTGGCGTCCAGCGTCGGCTCGGCCGCCTGGACCCGGCAGCGGCGCCGTTCCCCGTTCTCCTGCCGGAACGTCAGCCGGAGGGCGGCGGCCGCCTGGTATCTTTCGCCCGCGGCCTTCAGCAGGGGCGCCAGGAGCTGGGACACCCGGAACCGGAGGCCCCGGGCGTCCGTTTCGTTCGCGTCCAGCTCCATCCGGGCGCGGAGCGGTTCGGGAAGCCCCCGCGGCTGAAGCGGCAGGGACCGGTCGCCCGCGGCGAAGCGGTAGAGTGCCCGGGCCTGCTCGCCGAGATGCCGGGCGATCCGCTCCCCGGGAAGGGCCAGGAAATCCCCCACGGTATACACGGCCAGCTTGTCCAGCCGTCCCCGCAACTTCGGCTCGATCCGCAGATCAAGCAGCCGCACCTTCCGGCTCGCGGATTCCTCGGCCTCCGTGGTGGGAAGCACGACCACCCCGTTCCTCGCCTTGGCGACGGCATAGGCGCCGAAACGGCCGAAACCGACCACGACGCTCGCCGAAAGCTCCAGCGCGGAGAGGGCGGCGTGCATCTGCCCGGCCCAGTCCTCGAGGGATTCGTAGAGCCAGTCCAGCCCTCCCGCGTCCACCCAGAAGATCCCCGGTTCCTCTCCGCTCGGCTCCACCCGGGGGCTGAAGCGGTCCAGCGCCCCGTGGACCTGCCGGACCGCGGCCCCGGCCTCCTCCTCCGAAACCGTCCCGGCGCACAGGTCGCGGTCCAGGGAGAGGGCCGCGGCGTACTTCATGCCCGGCCGGACCCCGCCCCGGACGGCCGCGGCGTTGAGCCACAGGATGGGGCTCAGGGGCTTTTCTTCCTCCACCACCGCCACCGGTTTCTCCCGCCACTGCGGATGGCTCCGCAACAGGAGCTGCAGCGGCAGCGCCCGGATGTTAATGCAGGCCGTCCGGCCCGCGGCAGATTTCGGTGTGGCGCCAGCCCGGTCCATGGCGTCGGTCCTTCAGGATTTCGATTTCACATTGAAAACGGTCCACCGCCAGGCGGCGGCAGGAGGTCTGGCCCCTCAGGGTGACCATCGGCCCCAGCGAAGGCGCCTCACGGGACTTGGCGGTCAGGCACAGGAGGGCGGCGTGGTGGTCCCGCGCCTGCCGGGCCAGGCGCACCTGCAGCGGCACGGGGACCCTGGAATCGGCGTGCAGGTCCATCACCACCAGCCCGAAGCCGCCCGAACGCAGGACCCGGTCCGCCGCCCGCGCCGCGGCCCGGGCGTCCGGTACGCGGATGACCACCAGGGCGTCCAGGTCCACGCCGCTCTCCGCCGCGTCCGGCGCGAAGAAGGTGTCCGGCGTCGCCGCGATCCAGGCCGCCGGCTCGCCCTCGAGCTGGGCGTCCAGCACCAGCCGGAAGGCGGCCGTCAGCAGGGCGGTCCCGGGGACGGACGAGAGCTCGCAGAACCGCCCGGCCAGCTGGGCCCGCGACCAGCGCGGCCGCTCCTCCCGCTTCTTGGCGGGCATCCGCGTGAGATAGGGTTCGAGATCCTGCAGATCCCGGTCCCGCTGGGACGACATAGTGGTTCCTTCTACTGTTCGATGACTTATTCAATACGTTGATCTGATATTCCCTGTTCGACGCGACGGGCCGGCCGTCCTACTCAACGCTCCGCCGCACCTCGATGACCTTGCCCAGGAGCGAAAAAGGCGCGCCGTCCTCCCGGGGGATGATCGGGCTGAAGGCCTCGTTCTCCGGATGCAGCTCGACGCGCCCGTCCCGCTCCCGGTACCGCTTGACCGTTGTCTCGTCGCCCACCAGGGCCACCACGATGTCCCCCGGAGTGGCCGTCGGCTGCCGGCGCACGATCACGATATCCCCAGGCAGGATGCCGGCATGGAGCATGCTCTCCCCCTCCACCGCCAGCGCGAAGAGCTCATCGTCGTCGAAACGCGTCTGCACCATGATGTATTCCGGGGGATCCTCCATGGCCTCGGTCAGCTCGCCCGCCTGGACGCGTCCCAGCATGGCGATCAACTGGGGCGGACGGGCCTTGCCGAACTCCGGCAGCCGGTAGGAGCGGGACCTGCCGCCGGTCTTGGCGAGCTTGCCGTCGACCACCAGCCGCTCCAGGTGCTGGCGGGCGGACTGGACGGCCCGGAACCCGAAGGCGCGCTGCACCTCCCGGGTGGTGGGCGGCATGCCGCCCAGGATCCGGTCCCGCACGAAATCGTAGATCTTCTTCCGGGTCTCTCCGGGCGATGTGTAGGCCATGATGGTCTCCCAGGGACGGGGACGGTGAATGGGTCGATGGCAGGGGCCGAGACGCACCAAAACGCGCGCCTGAAAATCCATAAAACAGACATTTGTCTGTTATGTCAAGTGTTTTTAGGAAAAGATTGTGGACGGCTGAGCACTATCAGCGCACAGGCGGAATAGATGGTAAAGGGATGTCGAGGGAGTCTTATGGAGATGGCAAGGGGGCTTGTACCGGAGTGGATTCTCGTACAAACCGTCCCGCCAAGTCGCGAACAGGAACTAATTTGCTATTTCAAGGTAGGCGGATTTGGCGGTTGGCTCGGGTATGGGATACCCTTCTTCTCTCATCTCCCTCTGGCAATCTGCGACTGCTTCAGGCTGTTAAGAGTCAATCAATTACTTGACCGACTCTACCTCAAGATCTCGACAAATCTTCTTCGCCAGCAAGTCGTCGATTTCCCTATGTCGCGGAATCGAAGAACGCCGATCACCTCGACTATTGCGCCACCAGGAATGACGACTGCCTTCACGGATCATTACACATCCTCTACGTCGAAGGTGTTTCAGCAGTTCAATTCGTTTCATGCGATGACTACTTTTTCCTCCTGGTAGTCGTCTCCCGCTGCCGCCAGGGCCTCGCGCCGATTGAACTCCAAGGCTTCTGAAAGCGATTCGACAAGGGTTTGCCGCAATGCCTGAAGGGTCCGTTCCTGGCAATTAACACCAGGCACTTCCTCAATCCAGCCAATCCACCACTCGCCTCTGCGTTTCACAACTGCCGTGTATTCCATTTTTGTTCCTCAGTTGGACAGTGAGTTGGCGTTTAGAAATACGACTTTAGCAACGTTGCGTGAGGGATCATAAAGGTACCGGGTGAGCCCTGGTGATTCTGGATTTATGAAACTACAGTCCTATAATAAAGGAATTAGATATTTGAAGCAACTGTCCGGTCCGCCATGGCCGCTGACGCCGAATCAGTCGTGCGGAATCACAGAAATCGGTGAAGACTCAACGGGTAGTCAATAAAGACACTTTATCAAAAATATCCCTTGTTTACTGACACAATTAACGTTAATTATGTCAATATGATGACAGATTCATACATTCCTCAGGCACAACTCGCCCGGCTCGCTCAACGGGTTACACCGGGAAAAGTCGTCGTGGTCTACGGTCCCAGGAGGGTGGGCAAGACCACGCTGATCAAGCGCTACATTCGGAAACACGACCCCGACGCCCTGCTCGTGACGGGGGAGGATATCGTGGTCCGGGAATACCTCGAGAGTCAATCCCTGGCCAAACTGACGTCCTTCGTCGGGCGGCGGCGTACACTGATTATCGACGAAGCGCAGCATGTCCGGGAGATCGGACTGAATCTCAAGCTGCTGGCCGATCACGTCGAGGGGCTTCGGATCATCGCCACGGGTTCTTCCTCCTTCGACCTGGCCCGGCAAACCGGCGAGCCCCTGACCGGCCGAAAGCATACCCTGCCGCTTCTGCCCCTGGCCCAACTGGAAATCCAGGAACGGGAGTCCGCCCACCAGACCAGGGCCCATCTCGAGCAGCGGCTGATCTACGGATCGTATCCGGAAGTCGTCCTCATGGACTCGAACGAAGACCGGCAACGCTACATAAAGGAATTGATCGCGTCCTATCTTTTTAAAGACATACTCCAGTTGGAAGGCATTCGAAATGCGGACAGGCTGACCAGACTGCTGCAGATGCTTGCCTTCCAGATCGGACAACAGGTTTCGACCTCCGAACTGGGCACCCAACTCGGCATGAGCGCGAACACCGTGGATCGCTATCTGGACCTGCTCGAAAAATCCTATATCCTCTACAGCCGCCGCGGTTTCAGCCGCAACCTGCGAAAGGAAATAACCAAGAGCCGGAGGTACTACTTCTACGACAACGGCATCAGGAACGGGCTGATCAGCAACTTCAACCCATTGGCGATGCGTGACGACGTGGGGTATCTGTGGGAAAGTTACGTCCTGGTTGAGCGGATGAAGTACAACCTTTACAACGACCGCCTGGCCGAAAGCTACTTCTGGCGAACCTACGACCGGCAGGAAATCGACCTGGTCGAGGAATGGGGCGGGCGATTGCTCGCGACGGAGATGAAATGGTCCGCCAGGTCAAGTCGGGCGCCGGGTGCCTGGCGCAAGGCCTACCCCGACAGCACCTACCAGGTTGTCCATCCGGAAAACTACCTGGGTTTTATATGCCATGATCTCGAAAGACAGCGCCATGATCCGTGGCCCGAAAATCAAGGAGAACCCGAATGACCAGGTGGCGTGAAATCACCTTCTACGTGGACAAGCCCGAAAGCGCGGGGGCCGGCCGCGACAGCACGGGAACCGGCCCCCTTAGCGCGGGGGCCGACCCCGATTACTCCGACTGCGCCTGTTGTCCAAATAAAAGTGTTTGAATGAGCATGAATATTGCATTAAAATCAAATTTCGTCCTGGACTGATACTAACAAGAACACCTTCAAATCTCGTTTACGTCTCGTCCCGGCCTGGCGCTGGATCATCCGTATATCCAGACCGGGGCGCCCCGCCACAACCAATGGGAGGCTTGACCCATGCTTCGAGTTGCGACGCTGCTTTGCGCGGCCGCCCTGAGCTGGTACGCGCAACCGGCGCAGGCCCAGGCAGTGACCCAGGAAACGCTCCTGAACGCGTACTACGACCTCTGGCACGAACTGGGCAGGCAGCCGACTTCGGGGGAAGTCGAGGCGCAGACGCCCTATTCCGCCGGCCGTTACCTGGAGGTCTGGGAGGACTGGGACGGCGTTCGGCAGGCGCTGGTCGACCATCTGTACCAGAGAGCGCTGTTCGCGGCGCTGCAGCAGGACACGGATACCGCCACGGAGTTCTATCAGAAAATCCTGGAAATCGATCCCGATCATCCGGAGGCGAATTCGGCTTACGGGATCGACCTGGATGAAGCGGCGGGAAGACGCGCCGAATTCACCGTGGAGAAAGCCGGATCGCCGGCGATGTCTTCCTTTATGACGTTTCTTTCCTTACGCGCCCAGGGCGACGGACAGGGGGCGCGCGACTACTTCATGCTGGCACAGAGCCAGAAGGCGCAACACGTCGCCTCGGAGACCGCGAAGCTGAAGGAACGGTACGACAACGCCGTCGCGCTGTATGAGGGGGGATCGTACACGGAGGCGATCGAACAGTTCCGGTTGTTGATGGAAACGAGACCGAACCAGATAGGCTACGATGAAATCTACCGTCCGAACGCCGACGCCATCCGGCAGTACCTGGAGGACGCCATCGCGAAAAACGTCGCGGCACGCGCCTCCAGGATCGTATCCATTTCCGATAATTCCAGGTTCTCGGTGTGGATCACCGGCAACTGGATGGCGCAGATGGGCGAAATGGGACTGCAGGGAACTCACCTGAGATACGTCCCGACGGGCGAGTTCAACCAGCTGGCCCTGGGGCGTGTGCCGCTCCCTGGCGACATGAAGCTGGCGCCCAATTCCTACCTGGGAGGCGACCTGGGCGTATCGTTTCGCGTTACGGACTTTCTCTGGGCCGGCGCCGCCTGGTCACAACTGGTACTGACGCCCTACGCCGAGCTCTCCATGGGCAGCCTGGAAGGCTCCCACAAATTGCCGGAGGGTTCGATTTCGGCCATTTCGGTCTTCGTGGAACCGTCCACGATGATCTCGAATACGATGCGTGTATACGCGCAGGCGGGCGTGGGACGCTACAGCATCGATTTGCCGGATGCCAGCCTGGGCGCCTCGGGCGCGGGAAGTCTGCCGAGGTTGTCGTCCCACAAGAGCGCATCGATCGGGGGGTACCTGGGCGGTGGATGCAATTTATGGTTCCTGGCCACCGAAAGCGGGCTGCTGGGGCTCCGGCTGGATGCGAAGTACCATCTTACCAGGGGGACCGACGGCAGTACGGATCGAACCGTGACACTGGGCGGTGTGCGGCTCGGCGCCGGCCTTACGTTCTCGATGTAGCGGGCGTTACGTGACGCGTTCGATGTAGCCGGTCTTACCTGACGTGTTTGATGTAGCGGGCCGCACGTGGCGCGCTCGATGTAGCGGGTCTGTCGTGCCGCGCTCTCTACATTCTCCATGTAATTGATTCGAGGCCGGCCTCGCGTATCCCGGCTGGCCGGATCTCAGTACCTTTGCCTGGAAACGACGGACCACAGGAAGACCGCCATGCCGGCGAGGACGAGCCCGGCGCCCAGGCACAGGAACAGGGTCATCGAGACCGGGTGGATCCAGAACAGGGTCGCCACTTCCACGGCCAGCCCCGCTATGATCAACCAGCCCGCAACGCATAGGCGCGCGGCGAATCCCTTTCGGCGGCCGATCCCTCCCGCACCATTCATTTCACCACCCATTTTGCAAGCAATGCCCCGTCCATGCATCAGCCTCCCTGACCGTCAATAACCCCGCTCACTCTGCCGCTTCCGGCTGCCATCTCCCTGACAGTCACTCATCCCGCTCACTCTGCCGCTTCCGCCCGCCATCTCCCTGACCGTCAGTAATCCGGCTCACTCTCCCGCTTCCGGCCGCCATCGTCCGAACCGTTCCAGCTTGTCCACCTCGTGCACCAGGTTGTGGCACATCACGCATGACCGGGAACCGTCGAGGAGCTCACGCAGATAGGGCAGGTGGTCCGGATGCTCCTCGTACGTCCGCGCGCCCGCGTGACATTCGAGACAGGCCGTGTTTTCGAAAGGCTCGTACAGCGCGATCGGCTCCGACCAGGTCCCCCAGACGTTGTGCCAGACGTGCCGCACGCCCCGGATCTTGTCGTCCACGTCCCCGAACATGGTGTAGTCCGAATGGCAGGCGTAGCAGGCGCGGTCCGCGGGGATCCGCTTGTTCTGAAAATGGGCGGCGGGCAGGAACCGCCCGTCGTCGATATACAGGCTCTCTCCGAAGGGTTTGTTGACGTGGCAGGAGACGCAGAACTCGGTCGACTTGGCCTGCTCGTAGTGCTGCACGGATCCACCGAGCAGCGCCACGCCGGGCAGCACGAAGAACGTGAAAAAGGCGAATATCATGCCGCCGGCCGAGGCGGTAAGATCGGGCCGCCTCAGGACCACCGCGATCATGGCGAGCGTGACGGCCGCCAGGAAGATGAGGCTGACGGTCAGTCCGGTCAGTCCGGACAGTCCGGTCAATCCGGCCACTCGGTTCGACTCCTGTCCCGCTGTGAGGCGTTTTCGCGCTAAGTCGGGGCGTTTGGGCCGCGTCGGCCGAGCCGCCAAGGCGCGCCGGCTGCTTCGGCCCGACCACTCCAACCGCTCCGGCCGCGCCAACCGCTTCGGCCAGGACGTTCCGATCTCTTCGGCTACCCCAGGCCACTCCAACCGCTTACTCCGCCCCGCCGTACCTCCTGGCGTCTTCACGAAGGTCCCGGGCGAGCGACCTGATCTCGGCCAGGTCCTGCACCATCTCGCTCCAGCCGTACCACAGCGCGTAATCGGGATTGTTGTGGAAGGTCCCCTGGAACGCCCGCATGCGATGCTCCAGGTGCATCCGGAAGAGGCGCTGCTCGATGGTCGAAGGCGCGTCGTGGAACGCCAGCAGGTCGGGAAAGTCGTAGGCATAGTGTTCAGGCCGGACCAGGATCCCGTCCCGGTAGAGCGCGGAGACGATGCGGATGGCCTCGGCCAGGAGCCGGTCGGTCTCGCGGATCATCTCGTCGCCCTTTTCGAGTTCCGCCCGCACGAGATTCTCCGAATGGCACTGCTCGCAGATCCCGGTCATGCGGTCGCGCTCGCGCTGCCAGTCTTCCTGGGTCAGCCGGGCCACGTCGGCCTGCCTGACCACCTCCAGCCGCGGAGTGGGGTTGCCATCGGGGTCCAGCACGCCGAGCGCCTGGAGGATGGTCGCCCGGTCCGCCGCCCACTGCGCGTCTTCCGGCATGGGCAGGCGGACGGCCAGGAACCCCCACGCGGTCCGCACGCCATGGTCGCCCTGGGGCATGTGGCAGGTCTGGCACGTGGGCGCCTGGGCATGTTCCGGCAGCGTGCCGTTCTGCTTGAGCAGGTGCCGCACGCCGTGCTTGGAGGAGGAGTACATCTCCCACTGGGGATGGTCGAATCCCATGTGGCACGTCCTGCACGCCTGGGGCTCCCGCGCCTCCTTCACCGAAAAGAGATGGCGGGTGTGGCATACGTCGCAGGACGACAGGCCGAACAGCCCGTCCTGCGCCTTGATCGTCTTGATTTCCTCTTCGGTCTTGAGGCCGATGCGGTGGCACCCGCCGCAGCCTTTCATCCCCTCGGTCAGGGCCATGGGCAGGAAGTGCGTCGTCGGCATGGCGTTCATGCTGGCCCAGGCGAGGGCGTGCTTGCCCCCCGCGAACTGTTCCACCTGGATCGGATGGCACGTGGCGCAGACGTCGGGCGTGGCGACCCCGGCCAGGTGCGCGTCCTCCTCCGTGCGGTGCTCGCCGCCGTGACACATCACGCAGTACACGCCGCTCGTGCTGTGGGTGCTGAGTTCCCAGTCCGTGACGATACCGGGCGTGGCGTCCTGGTGGCAGGTCACGCAGTCGGACGCGGCCCGGGGCGGTTCTGCCGAAGGACCGCAGGATGCTACGGAAGCTACGGAAATCAAAAAAGACAGGGCGAAAAGCGGAATGAACGGGCGGCGGGTGGGGGCAGGGAGCTTCATCATCTGATCGCCGCTCCAATCTCGATGAACGTTTGGGCCTATCGCGTCATCGAATACGCATCCCCGGGCAGGGCGGTGCCGAAATCCGACGACCGTCATCTAATGCATGATATGTCATAGCGTCTATGAAATACAACAAAAAACCCCGGCCCGGTTTCGCAATGGGTCACGGCCCCTCCCAGGGCCGTATCCTCGGTATCCAGCGCGGCACGTTCTCTTTGTACAGCCGGTAGGCGTCGCCGAACCGGCGCTCGAGGCCCGGCTCCTCGTGGAACGGGAAATAGATCGCGCACACCAGGAAAAACACGCCCATCCAGCCCGCGAGGTGCCAGGAGCCGAAGAGCAGGGCTTCGGCGCCGAGGATGAGCACCATGCCCGAATTCATGGGGTTGCGCACGTGGCGGTAGGGACCGAGGACGACCAGCTTCTCGGGCGGCGCCCACGGCGCCGGCGTGCCCTTGCCGACCCGGTCGAACAGCGTCATGGTCCAGACCGCCAGGAACAGGCCGTCCACCGCCATGGCGATCCCGATCCAGAACCGGACCTGCGCGGGTTCCGCCGGCGACAGTGCGCCCGGCGTGCCGGCCGCCACCCACAGAATCGCGCCCGGGACGTAGATCGTAGCCGCCGCCGGGAGGAGGACGACGGCACGCGCGGTGGTCCACTTCATACGCGGGATATCCTTTGATCACACCACTTGCCGTACAACCGGCAGACCGGTACCATTCCGCGCCACCCCTTAGCCATCCGCCGAGGATTCTTCAGCCTGCCGCGGCCATCCTCCGCGTCCGTCCGGCCCCGCCATCCCTTCACCCTCCCCCCGACACGCCCCTGAGCCGGTCCCATTCCGCCAGGTACGCGGCCAGGTGTCCGTTCTCCGGGGATTGCGCCTTCTCCTCGAGCATGGACCGCACCAGGTCCTGTTCGTCCCGGTACTGATCGTCGTTGAAGAACCCGGCGAAATGGGCGATCCGCAGCCATACGAGGTAGGTCGTCACGGCGTCGTGCTGGTTGTACTGCGCGATGCGCCGGATATCGCCGTCGAGCCAGGACTCGGCCACGCTGCCGCCGTCGAAACCGTCCATCTTGCCCGGTATGCCCGAGAGCACCGACATCTCCTTGAGGGAAGGGCGCGCCTTGCCCCACTCTCCGATGGCCGTCATCAGGTCCACGTTCCACTCGCTCGCCCGCGAGAAGTAGTCGTAGCCTTCCCAGGGCTTGTCCGGCCGCTTGCAGAACCCCGGCGCGGTGATGCCCTTGATGATCCCGCGCTGGATGATGATCGGCAGGTCCGATCCCGAGGAATTGAAGCCGACGAGCTGGGGCAGGCGGCGGCCCACGCTCTCCAGGAACCGGGACAGGATCGTGGCTTCGTCGCAGTCGTCGGGGTTTTCGGGGTCCCGGGGCTGCACGCGCAGGCCGACCGATACCCCGCCCCCGGGTTCCTCGCTCCGGGTCACCATGGCGATGGAGACCAGGCGGGACATGGCGTACTTGAGGAAGGGCCGCGGCGCTTCCTCCGTGGCGCCGTTTTTGCGCCACATCTCGTGGACGACTTCCCGATCGGGCATGTCGGGCGGCAGGTCGTAGAGCAGGCGTCCCGCGTCGGGGTCCGGGACCCATTCGGCGTCGAAGGCCCATACATGGTTCATTACGCTTTTGAACATGGTGTGGTCTCTCGTGTTTTTTCGGCCAGTTCGTGTATATCCGGCCGGTTCGTGTTCATCCGGCCAGTTCGCATTTATCCGGCCAGTTCGTGTTTAACCGGAAGGTGTGAACGCTTATCCGATTCGGCGCAGCTTTGTGGAGGAGCCGCTCGAGTCCGGGCCGAGAACCGGTGCCGGCCGCTGGGACGCGCATATGCCCGGTGCGGGAGGCGTCCCTGCCCGGTGTGGGAGGCGTCCCTGACCCGCTCGAGTCCGGGCTGCTACTCGAGCAACGCCACGCCCTCCTGCCGGGCGGCGTTCCGATCGAAAGTATACAATGGAAGGGCTTCAACCCGTTCGGCCGCGGCCCGGATCATCAGACCGGAAAACCCGGCGCCACCGTCCCTGTAGCGGAAAGCCGCCGTCGCGACGTCGTCCGCGGCCTCCATCACGAGGACCTCCGTCGAGACCAGGTCGTCGAGCACATCGGCGATCCGGTCGCGGTCGAAGCCGTATGCGCGCTCCAGGACGCAGACGAGCTCGACCACGACTTCCCGGCCGATGAATCCCGGTTCCTCAACCGTAAGCGACGTCAGCAGTACGTGGGCCGCCGCGGCCTGTCTTTCATCATCGCGAACGAGAAACCGGACAAGGACATTGGTATCGAGCGCGATCATTCCTCACGGGCTCCATCGGAAACCGCCTGCTCCATGTCCTCCAGCGTGACGGCGGGACCGTTGTGTTCCAGTGCGCCGAACAGCCGTCCGATCGGGCGTACGGGCAGAATGCGCACCTCGTCTTCGCAGATCACGTAGCGGACCCTGTCGGGGCCACTGATGCCGAGCGTTTCACGTACCGCCTTGGGCAGCGTGGTCTGTCCTTTTCTGTTGATTCTGGATTCGATCATCGCAATCCTTTCTCTGGAAATACGTACTTTTTGGCATTATGTCATACTTTTTTGTATTATGACGTACTTTTTCTAAAATAGCGTACTTTTAAGGCAAAAGTAAGGATTATTTGAAAATTACGTACTTTCCTCCAATCGTCCGTCCGTGGACAGGAACAGCGCGTCGCGTTCGTCCTGCGGAACGTAGGTGCCTGTGCGGCCGTCCGCGCGAATGGCCGCGCGCAGGGGACCGAGATCCCGGTCGTGGAAGTTTCTCAACAGCCGGATGTTCCGTTGCACCTCGGACGCCTCCCGCCGGGCCAGGGGCTTCTCCAGCAGCTGCCGGGTCAGGGGGACGAGCGCGTCGTGGCCGGCGCCGGACAGGAATTGTTCGAGGGAGGCCGCGACTTCGGACGTCAGGCGGCGGAACCCGGTGAGACGGGAACCGCGTATGCGTTCGTGGGGGGGAAGATGGATGGTCCGTTCGATGTGGCCGGCCAGGCTGAGTAGATACACGAGGGCTTCGAAGGCGGCCAGCGCCCGCCTGCGCGACTTGAACGCGCCGTACCAGCGCAGGTCGAGGTCCGACCACGCGTCCACGTGGGTCGTGAAGCAGAGCAGCACCTGCTTTTCGGTGCCGCCGATTCCGATCGCCGGGTACAGGAAATCGTACGTGCCGTCCTCGTTGTACGCCGGGCGCAGCTTGCGGATCAGCTCGTTCTCGAGCAGCAGCGCCTCGCGCTCGGAATCGCGGTGGATCACTTCAAGGGCGCTGGCCTCCCGTACCAGCGCGCGCATCTTCCGGTGCACCTTGCGCCGGGTGGCGCTGCGGTACTGCCGCAGACGGCGCCGGATGTTCCCGGCCTTGCCCACGTAAATGACCGCGCCCTGCCCGTCCCTGAACAGGTAGACCGCCGGCGTCGAGGGCAGTTCCTCGATGAGGCGCTCGCCGAATTTGCGGTCGAACATGCGCATGGTGGAGGTACGCCTCCGGAAGAGCTCTAATTGACTGCTGTCAGCGCAGTACCCGGGTTTGAGACGGGTACTCCGCGTCTTATCCGCGCTGTATCGGTGTCTTAACCGCAACGTTACCGCGCCGCATCCGCGCCAATCTACGTCTTTTTTATGTCGTATCTGTAAATGTATCGACAATGTATCGACGTCGCATCGACGTCGCATCGACGTTGCATGGATGCCTGGCGACCGTTATAATATACCATTGAAATCCCCTTCGACATCCCAAATCCCGCTTGCCCATTGCATACGCCGCCAACCAGACGGAGACCCAGGACCATGACCGCGGAAAAACTGATCATCGACTACGTAAACGACCAGGACGACAACCTGTCCCAAATGGCCAAGGACATCTGGGACCATCCGCAGATCGCGTTGGAGGAGACGTACGCGTCGGCCCTGCAGGCGAAGGAGCTCGAGGCGGACGGCTTCTCCGTCGAATGGGGCGCAGGGGGGATGTCCACGGCCTTCGTCGCCACCTGGGGCTCGGGGGATCCCGTCATCGGGTTCCTGGGCGAGTACGACGCATTGCCGGGCCTGTCGCAGACGGTGTCGGCGGAACGGGAAGTCATCGATCCGGGCGGTCCGGGCCACGGCTGCGGGCACAACCTCTTCGGCACGGCGTGCCTGGGCTCGGTGAAGGCCCTGAAGCGCGCGATGCAGCAGGACGGCATCGGCGGCACGATCCGGTACTACGGCTGTCCCGCGGAAGAGCAGGTGGTGGGCAAGGTGCTCATGGCGAACGACGGCGCCTTCGACGATCTCGACGCCGCCATCACCTGGCATCCCGGCGCGACGAACGTGGTCTGGAACGGTTCCTCGCTGGCGCTCAACTCGTTCAAGGTGAACTTCCACGGCGTGGCCGCCCATGCCTCGGGCGTGCCGCACCAGGGACGCAGCGCCCTCGACGGCGTGATGCTGATGGACGTGGGCATGAACTACCTCCGGGAGCACGTAATCCCGGAGGCCCGCATCCACAGCGTGGTGACGAGCGGCGGGGAGGCGCCGAACGTGGTGCCCGCCTTTGCCCAGGTGTGGTACTACATCCGGTCGCCCAAGCGCGCCGAGGTGGACGAGATGTACGAACGGGTGCTCGACATCGCCCGGGGCGCCGCGCTGATGACCGGCACAACCCACGATATCGAGTTCATCGGAGGCGCGTACGAGGTCCTGCCGAACGGCACGATCTCCGACCTGATGCTGCGGAAGATGCAGGCCGTGAACGATCTCGCCTTCACCGCCGAGGAGCGGCGCTTCGCCCGGCAGCTCCAGGCGACGTTCCCCGATAACGCGATCCGGATGGCCTACGAACGGATGGAGAAATCGACGCAGCCGGAATCTATTGCCGAGAGTATCGAGAACCCCCTCTGGACCCAGGTGCTGCCCCATTCCGACACGCCGCCGCACGTGGAGGGTTCGACCGATGTGGGCGACGTGAGCTGGATCACGCCCACCGGACAGATCACGACGTGCTGCTGGCCCCTGGGCACGCCGGCCCACAGCTGGCAGATGGTGGCGTCCTCCGGTTCGAGCATCGGCAGCCGGGGCATGCTCTTCGCGGCCAAGGCCCTGGCGCTGACGGGCCTCGACCTGTTGCGGGACCCGGACCTGCTCAGACGGGCCAACGAGGAATTCGACGAGGCGAGGGACGGCAAGACGTACAAGAGCGCGCTGCCGGAGGAGTGAGGGCCTGCGGGAGCGAAGGTCCGATGGGTGAGGATCTGACAGGCCGAGGATCAGATCGTTTAGGCCCGGACGGGTGAGGCCTGCGGGAGCGCGCTGCCGGAAGGCTTTGGGACGAATTGGCCAGGACTGACGAGGTACGGACTGGCGAGGACCGGATTTATGAGGACCGGATGACGATTACCATTCCGAAGGTGGATATACCCCAGGATGCCGGCGACCGGTACCGGCGCGACGGCTTCTATCTCGCTCCGCCCATCATCCCAGCCGATCTGATCGAGCGCGTGACCGAGAGCATGGACCGGGTCATGGCCGGCGAGTACGAGACCGGGGAACCTCCGCGCCGATCGTGGAACCCCGGCGACGACCCGAAGCGCATCCGCAAGATCGACCAGGCGCACCTGTCGGACCGTACGATCTACGAACTGGCCTCGCACCCGGAGATCGGCCGCTGGGCGGCGGCCCTGCTGGGCGCGGAACGGGTCCAGCTCTGGGCGTCCCAGATGCTCTACAAGCCGCCGGCCGGCCCGGGCGGCTCGGGCGGTTCGAGCGTCGGGGTGACGGGCAACGTCGGGTGGCACCAGGACAAGCAGTACTGGAAATTCCTGGACGGCGAGCTGTACACGGCGTGGGTCGCCGTGAGCGACGTGACCGGGGAGTCCGGGCCCATGCGGTTCCTGCGGGGTTCGCACCGGTGGGGCCTGCTGGACAGCGGCGACTTCTTCGGGCACGACCACGAAGCCCAGCGAAAGGGCATCCCCGTGCCGGAGGGAGAAGCCTGGGACGAGGTCGAGGCGGTCCTGCCGCCCGGCGCGGTCAGTTTCCATGACCGCCACACCTACCATGCCAGCGGGCCGAATGTATCGAACGCGCCGCGCCGGAGTTTCGCCTTCCACCTGCGGACCGAGCACGCACGGCCGGTCGAAGGGCGGGACGACTACTACGTGCAGCACCTGGACGATCCCGCCTATTGTCCGGTGCTGTACGAGGCGTGATTTGCAAGGGCGCGGCTCTGAAACGTCGCGGCGGAAGGGCGGCGGCGCGGAAAGGGAAGCGGCTCGGCTCGATGGGCATCGGCACGGCTCGGCGCGGAGGCGGCGGCACGGCGGGGAAGCGTAAACGGAATGGGTACAGGATATTGATCACTGTGCCGGAAAGGGGTTGCCTGGTATGAGCGGAATACTGGACGCAGTGTTAGTTACGGCACTAATGTTAGTGGGCAATTTTCTCTTCATCACGGGCATGCTCGCCATGTCCGGCGGCCACAACATGCATCGCATCGGGCTGTCCACCCCCCGGCGCGGCATGATCGCCCTGATCGTGGGCGTAATCTTGTTTACCTCTGGGCTTTCCGAATTAAACTGACATTCCCCGGGCACCAGCACCTTTCAGAAAACCCATGCTCAACGACCTCTTCCATCCCGCCGTGGCCGCCTGGTTCGACGACCGGTTCGAGGAACCGTCCGACATCCAGAAGCGGGCCTGGCCGGTCATCAAGCAGCGGCAGAACACGCTGATCGCCGCGCCCACGGGTTCGGGCAAGACCCTGGCGGCCTTCCTGTCGTCCATCGACGACCTGGTCCGGCAGAGCCAGTACGGAACGCTGCCCGAGGGCACGCAGATCGTCTACGTTTCTCCCCTGAAGGCCCTCAGCAACGACATCCACGCCAACCTGCAGGTCCCCCTGAAGGGCATCAAGGCGATCCTCAAGGAGCGCGGGAGGCCGGACGCGCCCATCCGCGTCGCGGTGCGCACGGGCGACACGCCCACGAGCGAGCGGGCCGCCATGACGAAGCATCCGCCCCACATCCTGGTGACGACGCCGGAGAGCCTGTACCTGCTGCTCACGAGCGCGGGCGGGCGGCGGATCCTGCCGAACGTGCATACCCTCATCATCGACGAGATCCACGCGCTGGTCGGCAACAAGCGCGGATCGCACCTGGCCCTTTCGGTGGAGCGCCTGGAACGGCTCACCTCCGGCCCGCTCACGCGCATCGGCATCTCGGCAACCCAGAAGCCCATCGACCGGATCGCCCACTTCCTCACCGGCGCGGGCTACGCGAAGGGGAAGGGATGCAAGGTCCTCAATACGGGCCACCGGCGCAAACTCGAGCTGAAGATCGAAGTCCCGCGCTCCCCCCTCGGCGCCGTCATGTCGAACGAGGTCTGGGAGGAGGTGTACGAGCGCCTCGAGGAACTCATCCTGCGGCACCGGACCACGCTGGTCTTCGTCACGACGCGGAGCATGTCGGAGCGGCTGGCCCGCCACCTGAGCGACCGGCTGGGCGCCGAAAACGTCACCTCCCACCACGGCAGCATGTCGAAGGAGCACCGGCACGACGCCGAGCAGCGGCTGAAAGCGGGCGCGCTGAAGGCCCTCGTGGCCACGGCCTCCCTGGAACTGGGGATCGACATCGGTTCCGTCGACCTCGTCTGCCAGATCGGCTCCCCCAAGGCCATCGCCACGCTGATCCAGCGCGTGGGCCGGTCGGGACACACGATCACGGGCACGCCGAAGGGCCGGCTTTTTCCGCTGACGCGGGACGAACTGGTGGAGGCCGCGGCGATCATGGATTCGGTGCGGCGGGGCGAACTCGACCGGATCATCATCCCCGAACAGCCGCTGGACGTGCTGGCCCAGCAGATCATCGCCGAGGTGGGTAATAGCGATTTCCAGGAGGACGACCTGTACCACCTGGTCCGCCGGGCCTACCCGTACAGGAACCTTGCCCGCGAGGAATTCGACGGCGTCGTGGCCATGCTGGCCGAGGGCTATACGCCGCGCCGGGGACGCAAGCACGCTTACATCCAGCGGGACCTGATGCACGGGGCGGTCAAGGGCCGCAGGGGGGCGCGGATCAACGCCCTCATGTCGGGCGGGACGATCCCGGACCAGTTCGACTACGACGTGATCATGGAGCCCACGGAGACCTTCATCGGCACGCTGAACGAGGACTTCGCCATCGAGAGCACGGCCGGGGACATCGTGCAGCTGGGGAACAACTCGTGGCGGATCCTGCGCGTGGAAAAGGGCAAGATCCGGGTCGAGGACGCCCAGGGCCTGCCGCCCACCATGCCCTTCTGGTTCGGCGAGGCGCCGGGAAGGACGGCGGAGCTTTCCGCTTCGCTGTCGCGGCTGCGGGAAGAGGTGGCGAGCCGGATCGACCTGGGCGCCGGGGACGGCAGACCGACGGATGGCGACGGATCGGAAGCCGCGATCGGACGCGACGATGGGGCGGGCTCTGAAGCCGCGAACGGTCGCGACGACAGGGCAGGATCGGCGAACGGGCAGGACGGCGGGAGGAAGCTCGACCCCGATTGGAAGAAAGCGGCCGAAGACTGGCTGATGGAGTCCGCGGGCGTCTCCCACGTGGCGGCGACGCAGATCGCGGAGTACCTGGGCGCGACCAGGGCGGCCCTCGGCGTCATCCCCTCCCAGAAGGACCTGGTGGCGGAACGGTTCTTCGACGAGGCCGGCGACATGCACCTCGTGCTCCACAGTCCCTTCGGAAGCCGGGTCAACCGCGCCTGGGGACTGGCCCTGCGCAAGCGGTTCTGCCGGACCTTCAACTTCGAGCTGCAGGCCGCGGCGAACGAGGATTCCATCATCCTGTCCCTGGGCGCCACCCACAGCTTCCCCCTCGACGACGTCTTCCGCTACCTCAACGCGAAGTCGGTCCGGGAGGTCCTGGTCCAGGCCCTCCTCGACGCGCCCATGTTCGAGGTGCGCTGGCGCTGGAACGCGTCGACCGCCCTGGCCGTGCTGCGGCGCAGGGGCGGGGACCGGGTGCCGCCGCAGATACAGCGGTCCGTGGCCGAGGACCTGATCGCCCAGGTGTTTCCCGATCAGATCGCGTGCCTGGAGAACATCGCGGGCGACCGGGAGGTGCCGGACCATCCCCTGGTCACCCAGACCATCGAGGACTGCCTGCACGAGGCCATGGACGTGTCGTCGCTGGAGGCTGTGCTGAAGGCGATGAAGGCCGGGGAAATGAACGTGCACGCGCGGGACCTGCGCGAGCCCTCGCCCATGGCCGAGGAGATCCTCAACGCCCGGCCCTATGCCTTCCTGGACGACGCGCCCCTCGAGGAGCGGCGGACCAACGCCGTCCGGAACCGCCGCTGGCTCGACCCCGCGGTCGCGGGCGACCTGGGACGCCTGGACCCGGAGGCCATCGACACCGTCCGGGGCGACGCCTGGCCCGAGGTGCGGAGTCCCGACGAACTCCATGACGCCCTCGTGCTTGCGGGGTACGTCACGGAAGAAGAGGGAAAGAAGGGCGATCAGTACGGAGGCTGGACGGACTACTACGCCGTGCTGGAGAGCGACCGGCGGGCCGCGACGCTCGTGACGGAGGGCGGGAAGCGCCTCTGGGCGCCCCTGGAGCGGCGCATCCATTTCGAACGGGTGCATCCCCGGGGTCGGTTCGAGCCGGCGGAGGAAATCCCGGCCGAGGTGAGACGCAACCTGGAGAAGAGTTTTCAGTCCGCAACCGGCGCGTCCGCTACTGACGGTGCGGCTGCTGCGACCACCGAGGCCGATGCATCGGACGGTGCGACCAGTGCATCGGTCGCCGCGTCTGACGGCGCGTCCGGCCCTGACGCGTCCGCAACGGAAGAGGCCGCGCTGGTGGAACTGATGCGGGGGAGGCTGGAGACCCTGGGACCGGTCACGGCGGCCGGGCTGGCCGCGTCCATCGATCTGCCGGTGGGCAGGATCGAACAGGCGCTGTCCGCGCTGGAGCACGAGGGATTCGTCTTCAGGGGACAGTTCTCGCCGGACGCGGACGGGCTGGAATGGTGCGAGCGGCGGCTCCTGGCGCGGATCCACCGCTTCACGATCACGAGGCTCCGCCGGGAGATCCAGCCCGTTTCACCCGCCGACTTCATGCAGTTCCTTTTTACCTGGCATCACCTGGCGCCCGATACCCGGCTGAAGGGGCCCGACGCCGTGACTGCGGTGCTGCGCATGCTCGAAGGCGTGGAAGCGCCGGCGGCGGCGTGGGAGAGCGAGATCCTGCCTTCCCGCGTTTCCGACTACGACTATGCCTGGCTCGACAACCTGTGCCTCTCCGGCAAGTACGCCTGGGGGCGGCTCCGTCCCCACCGTTCGAACGGCGAGAACGGGAAGACGGCCGGTCCGATCCGGACGACGCCCATCGCCATCGTGGACCGGATGAACCGGTCGCTGTGGATGTCCCTGAGCGGCGTAACCGGCGAGGAAGACCTTCCCCTGTCCACCTACGCGAAGACGGTCCTGGACCTGATGACCCGGCAGGGCGCGGTGTTCTTCGACGACATCGTCGCGCAGGCGGGGATCCTGCGCACCCACGCCGAGGAGGCCGTGGCGGAGCTGGTCTCGGCGGGCATGGCGACCTCCGACAGTTTCGCGGGACTCAGGGCCCTGCTGGCGCCGACGCGTCACCGGGAGTCCCGGCGGGGACGGGAACGGGTCAATCCCTTCGACCTGTCGACGGCGGGACGGTGGGGGCTGACTTCAAGGACCCCGGAGGAAGGCCGCGGGGAGGAGGATCTCGAGGCCTACGCCCGCGTCGCCCTGGCCCGGTACGGCGTGGTGTTCCGGCGGCTCACGGAACGGGAGAACGCCTCGCCGCCGTGGCGGGACCTGGTGCGGGTGCTGCGACGCATGGAAGCCCGGGGAGAGATCCGCGGCGGCCGGTTCGTGAACGGCGTCTGGGGCGAGCAGTACGCCCTGGGCGAGGCCGTCACCCTCTTGCGAAGCATCCGCCGGAAAGAGAAGCAGGGCACGCTCGTCGCCATCAGCGCGGCCGACCCGCTGAACCTGGTCGGGATCATCACCCCCGGCAGGCGCATTCCCGGGATCACGAACAACCGGATCCTCTACCGGGACGGCGAACCGATCCTGATCATGGAAGGCGGCGAAATCAGGGAGGCGTCCCCGGTGGCGGCCGAAGAACAGTGGGCCTTGCGGCAGGAACTGGTCAAGCGGGAGTTCCCGCCGAAGCTGAAGGCCTATCTGAGCGGCCGGCGCCCCCGGGAAAAGACCGCCGCGCAAAAGTCCTGACGCGCGCGGAATGCGCGCGGAATGCGGACCGGCGTCCAGATGCCCGGGCGCTCGATCTTCTTATTTCAAATGAGCACGCTTTCAAAGGCTGCTAAGGCCCGTCTGGGACGGCTAGCATGAAGAAGATCGTCATCGTCCTGCTGGCCGTCGGGGTCTCGCTGCCGGCCGCCGGCAGGAGTTTCGCCCAGGTCGCGGAAAAGCGCATGTCGATCAGCCTGGGCGGCGGGAGAAGCATCCCCACGGGCGGTTTCGCCGACGGCAAATCAACGGGGTCGCTGTTCCTCCTGGGGGTTACCGTACGGGTTTCCAGATCCGTCCATCTCGCCTTCAACGGCTACGACAACCTCCTGTCCGTAGCGCGCGGCCAACACGACCGGGACCGCCTCAACGACGAAGCGCTGCAGCGGCTCGGACCCCACGTGGATGCCAATATGAGCCTGGAAGGCGGCAATTTCGGATTGATGCTGAAAACCTCCACGTCCCCGGCGCGCTTCTACGGGGTGGGCGGCATCGGCTACTCCAGGGTGATCGACCGGTTCTTCGGCACCGTGAACGGCACAAAGCTGACCGCCTTCAGCGCGGAGTCCTCTTTCAGCATCCTCCTGGGCGGCGGCGTGCACGTACCGATGACGTCAACGGTCGGACTGGCGCTGGACGTCCGGTACATTCGCGCCTTCAACGACCGCAACGTCCAGTGGGTTCCGGTCGCCTTGTCCGTCGTCTTCAATTTCTGGAAGGTAGAACCGGACTAGACCCTTATTCCGGTGTCGGACTTTCTTCCCAGCCGCGCTTCCGTGCCGATGGAACCTCCCGCCTGGGCTTGCCTCGCAAACTTGAGGCGCGCTTCCGTGCCGGCCTGTCCCGGCATACCTTCTGAATCCAGGCAGACCCCATCAATTCAGCGCTTTGGATGCTTCAACCAACTCCGCGGGCGAGGCCGTTCCCGTGACACCCAGCTGACGGACGGTGACCGAGGCGGCGAGGTTGCCGATCAGCCCGCCCTCCAGGTGCGTCGCGCCGGCCGCCAACGAGGCCACAATCCCTGCCGTTACGCTGTCCCCGGCCCCCACGGGATCCACGGGTCCCGGGACGGGTATGCCGGGCACGTGCCGGCGGCCTTCCCCGTCGATCAGCAGCAGGCCGTCCGCGCCGAGGGTGACGTACACCGGCCGCGCCGGTCCTTCGCCGGCAACGGTTCCTTGTTCGGAGGCCACTCCGCCCAACTCGTCCCGGTTGCCCTTGCGGATGACGTGGCGGAATGCGCCGATCCGTTCGCGCGAGTCCGCCAGGATGACCTTGTCGGGATGGGTCCGGCCCAGCTCGCCGATCGCTTCCCGAACCCGGTCCGTGACGACGCCGGTGTTCCGCGCGCCCACCTGGTCCAGGACGGCCACGCCGTCCATCGTCGGCGCCATGTCCCGTAGGCAGGCGATGATCCGGTCCTCCAGGCCCCGCGGGGTGGGTGACCGGTTCTGTATATCCATGCGGTTCGATTCCCGTTCTCCGCCCGCCTCGCGGTGCATGGGCTTGATGTAGGTCGGGGTGAACCGGTCCGGCGATTCGATCAGGGCGTCCAGGCGGACCCCCATCGCGGCCAGCCCCCGCCGGAGCTCGTAGCCCTCCCCGTCGTCCCCCGTGATCCCCAGGGCATGCAGGCGCCCGACGCCCAGCGCGCGCAGGTTGGCCGCGACCGTGCCGGCGGCTCCCGGCATGCAACGCCGGGCCACGACCTGGCGGGCGGCCAGCCCCGTCTCCAGGGACGGTTCGTCCAGTCCCGGATCGAGGACCAGGTACTTGTCCAGGAAGAAGTCGCCCACGACCAGGATGGACAGGCCGGAGAAGCGGGACAGCAGGGTTTCGAGTCGGTCCGGCGTCATCATGAGCGGAGCCCGCGCGTCGAGCGTGAGTGGGGCCCGCGCGTCGAGCACGGGGACAGTTCCGCCCGGCTGAGGAACGGGGACAGGCCCGCCCGGCTGCGGAACGGGGACAGCTTCGCCCGGCTGAGGAACGGGGGTGGGGACACGGGTTCAGTTCGTCGTTTCATGGTGAAGATATGGACGAGATCGGTTCGAGGTTTGGGCGTGAAATATTGAAAAGATCCGATCTCACGCAATGTACGGCTCGTCGTACGTAAATCAAAGTATATACAGTAAATAAACGTATTCGGCACGTACCTTTTCCTTGATTTTCAGGCCGCGGAAGTGTACATTTGCGAATCTGATCGCACCGCGGATTCCTCATGCTGAACCGCGGTTTCCTCGCGCCGCCTCGACGCCCCAATCCGCACTCGCAATCGGCAGGCTTACGGGTGCATCCACTTTATTGATATATGACTGGTCCCGTTCATTCCGCACGACGGCACGCCCCGCAGCATAGTCCCAAAGGACGCTCCATGCGCCTGGCCGATCCCCTGCCGGATCAGATTCAGAAGAAAATCTACCCCGTACTGGAGCCCAACGAAGAAATCCACATCACGCTGGAATCGGACATGGACGCGAGGGGCCGGTTCGAGCCTTCGTGGCTCATCGTGACCGACCGCCGGGTCATGGCCCTGGAACTGAACGGCTCGGGCGACGACATCGCCGTCCCGCTTTCGGACCTGACCAGGGTGGCCGTGGAACCCCTGGTCGGCGGGTCCCGCCTGGAAGTCTCCACGGCCGAAGACACCATCCCGCTCATCCAGTATTCCCAGAGCCGGGTCGACCTCTTCAATGAGGCGCAGCGGGGCATCGAGCAGCACATCGAAGAAAAGCCGTTCCAGGTCAAGACGGAGTTCCCGCGGGTGGTCTGCGAGACCTGCGGCCGGCGCCTGCCCACGAAGGACGGGCTGTGTCCGGCCTGCGTCAGCAAGTGGGGCATGCTCAAGCGGATCTGCTCCTACCTGGGCGCCCACCGGGGCAAGGCCGTCATCATGGTGGCGCTGTTCGCCGTGCTCAGCGTGGCGGAGCTCCTCCCGCCCAAGATCACGCAGCTCATCATCGACGACGCCTTCGCGAACGGGGACACGGAGCTCCTGTTCTGGCTGGTCGCGGTCATGGGCGTCCTGCTCGTCGTCCGGTGGCTGGGCGAGATGGCGAACGGCTGGCTGACGGCCTGGGTGGGCGCCCGCGTGGTGGCGGACATCCGGGCCCAGGTGTACCACCACGTGGAATACCTATCGCTTGGATTCCACGACAAGCAGAAGACGGGCGGCCTGCTTTCGCGGGTAACGCGGGACACCCGGAACGTGCGCAGCTTCCTGGTGGACGGCCTGCCCTTCCTCGTCCTCCGCTGGCTGACGACGCTCGGGATCATCGGCATGCTGTTTTATACCAACTGGGTGCTCACGCTGTACATCCTGATCCCCGTCCCGCTCATCGTCATATGGGGCCGGGTACTGTATAAGAGACTGCGGGTCTACTACACCCGTATGTGGCGCCAGTGGGAAGGGTTCTTCACCCACATCCAGGAGTCCCTTTCGGGGATCCGCATCGTCAAGGCCTTCGCCCAGGAAAACAGGGAAGTCGGCCGGTTCAGGCGCAACGCGCGGGACATGTTCGCCCTGGAATACTGGACCGAGAAGCAGTGGATCTACTACTTCTCCACCATGGGCCTGCTGAACTTCCTGGGCTTCATCGTGGTCTGGCTGGTGGGCGGCAGGCAGGTGCTCGGGCAGGAGCTCACCACGGGCGAACTGATCATGTTCTACTTCTATTTGCACATGTTCTACGGACCGCTGCGCTGGCTCGGCCGGGTCAACAGCTGGATGACCCGGGCGATGAGCGCCGCCGAGCGGGTCTTCGAGCTCATCGACATGGAGCCGGAGAATTACGAGGACCGGAACGCGAGGCCGATGCCGGGCACCCGGGGCGAGATCGTCTTCGAGAACGTGACGTTCGGCTATGACGCCGCGCTGCCGGTGCTCCGGGACGTCAATCTCCATATCCGGCCCGGCGAGATGATCGGACTGGTCGGCAAGTCGGGCGCCGGGAAGAGCACGACCATCAATCTCATCTGCCGGTTCTACGATGTGAATTACGGTTCGATCACCCTGGACGGCGTGGACCTGCGGGACATCCGGCTCGAGGACCTGCGGGGCCACATCGGCGTCGTCCTGCAGGAACCGATCCTCTTCAACGGCACGATCCGGGAGAACATCGCCTACGGGAAGCCCGCCGCGAGTTTCGAGGATATCATGACGGCGGCCCGCGCGGCCAACGCCCACAACTTCATCCTCGCGAAGCCCGACGGATACGACACGATCCTCGGGGACAAGGGCAACGGACTGTCGGGCGGCGAGAAGCAGCGCGTCTCCATCGCCCGGGCGATCCTCCACGACCCCCGCATCCTGATCCTGGACGAGGCGACTTCCTCGGTGGACGCCGAGACGGAGAAACAGCTCCAGGAAGCCATCGCCCGGTTGATCAAGGGACGTACGACGATCGCCATCGCCCACCGCCTGTCCACGCTGCGGGACGCCGACCGGCTCGTGGTGCTGGAGCAGGGAAGGGTCGTCGAGGAAGGCACCCACGAGGAACTGATCGCGAACCGCGGCCATTTCCATCACCTGGTGCGGTTGCAGAAAGCGACCTCCGAGATCATGGAGGTGGCCTGACCGGCGCCGGTTGCCGGATCGGGCGAGGACTGTAAAGGCATGACGGATACCACGGATACCACGACCACCTACGAAGAGCGGATGCCCGACGCGCTGGCCGGCCGTTGCCGGGAGGCGCTGCGTGAAGGGGAGTCCGTCCGTATCGCGGCGGCGACCGACCTGACGGAAGACCTGCGGTTCGAGGAACGCTGGCTCGTGGTGACGGACCAGCGCCTGATGCGGTTCGATACGAACGGGGCGCACGCGGGGGCGGGAGCGGGCGCAGGGTCGCGCGCGGGCAACGGGGACGCGGGCAACGGGAACGCCTCCATCGAGTTCTCCGACGCCAAAAGCGCCGCCGTGGAAGAACTGGTCGGCTCGGGCCGGATCAACGTGGTGATCGGCAACGAAGAGGTCGAGGTCATCCGCTACACGCCGTCCCAGCGCGCCAAGTTCGCGCGGATCGCCCGGGGTATCGACCAGCTCATCAAGGAAGAACCGGTCGATATGCAGGGGGAGGTGGACCGCACCCGGTGCGACCAGTGCGGACGCCTTCTGCCCGAGCCGAACGGGATCTGTTCGGCGTGCACCAACCGGCTCGCGATGATGGCGCGGATCGCCCGGTACGCCCTGCCCTTCAAGGGCCGCCTCGCGCTCATGGTCTTCCTGTCGCTGCTGTTCACCCTGGCCGAACTCGGTCCGCCCTACATCATGCGGATCATCATCGACGACGTACTGGTCGACCCCGGCGCCGCCGCGGCCGGGGACGCCGCGGCCGGAGACCCCTTCGCGCTCCTCTACCTGCTCGTCGGCGCCTACGCGGTCATCCGGCTGGTGTCCTTCGTCCTGGAGATCTTCAAGGACCGGCTCTCCGTCTGGCTCGGCGGCCGCGTGATCGTGTCCGTCCGCGAGGACCTGTACGAGAACCTGTCCCGCCTGGGCATGAAGTTCTACAACAAGCGGCAGGTCGGGTCCCTGATCTCGCGGGTATCCAACGACACGGAGAGCATGATGTGGTTCCTGGTCGACGGCGTGCCCTACATCATCACCAACCTTCTGCTCCTGGCCGGGATCCTGGTCCTGCTTTTCCTGACCAGCTGGCAGCTGACGCTCCTGGTGCTCATCCCCATACCCCTGCTCGTAATCGGAGGGGGATTCTTCTGGGTCCGGCTGATCCGGGCCTTCCGTACGAAATACTACCGCTGGGGCAAGCTGGTGGGCATGGCGGGCGAGATGCTCTCCTCGGTGCGCGTCGTAAAGACCTTCGTCCAGGAAAAGCGGGAGATGCGGCGGTTCAGGAGCAGCAACGAAGGCGTCTTCCAGGGAGATTACGAGAGCGAGAAGGAAGCGGCCGTGTTCTTCAGCACGGTCAGCATGCTCACTTCGTCGGGACTGATCCTGGTCTGGTTCTACGGGGGATCGGCCGTCATCGACGGGGACTTCACCCCCGGCGCGCTCATCATGTTCATCGCCTACCTCTGGATGCTGTACGAACCGCTCCGGTGGTTCGGCGAGCTGAACACCTGGTCGAGCCGGGCCATGAGCGGCGCGGAGAAGGTCTTCGAAATCGTCGACACCGCGGCGGAAACCGAGGACCGGGACGACCCGGTCGAGATGAAGGACATGCGCGGCGAGGTGGAGTTCAGCGACGTGGTCTTCGCCTACGAGGCGGGCAAGCCCGTACTCCACGACATCAACCTGCACGTGCGGCCCGGCGAGATGATCGGCCTGGTGGGCAAGTCCGGTTCCGGCAAGACGACGATGACCAACCTGCTGTGCCGGTTCTACGATATCGACGAGGGCGGCCTGATGATCGACGGCGTGCCGATCCGGGACATCGGCCTGGAGGACCTGCGAAGGCAGATCGGCGTCGTGCTGCAGGACTCCTACTTCTTCAGCGGCTCCATCGCGGAGAACATCCGGTACAGCAGTCCGGACGCCTCGTTCGATCAGATCATGCGGGCGGCCCGGACGGCGAACGCCCACGATTTCATCTGCGCGAAGCCCGACGGCTACGACACGCAGATCGGCGAGAACGGCAAGGAACTGTCGGGGGGCGAAAAGCAGCGGATCGCCATCGCGCGGGCCATCATCCACGATCCCCGCATCCTGGTCCTGGACGAGGCGACCTCCTCGGTGGACACCCACACGGAGAAGCTCATCCAGGAGGCCATCGCCAACCTCGTGAAGGGCCGGACGACCTTCGCCATCGCCCACCGGCTGTCGACCCTGCGCAGGGCGGACCGGCTGGTGGTGCTGGACGCGGGCAAGATCGTGGAGACGGGCACCCACGAGGAACTGCTGGACATGAAAGGCCATTTCTACCGCATGGTCGAGACGCAGCGGGCGAGCACCGCGGTCCTGGCCGTGGGCGGGGGCAAGAGCGACCCGAACCGTGACGCCAACGGACACACATCGTAAGCGGGGAGAACGAGATGCCGAAAGAACCTGGCGTGGACGCGCCGGACACCTTTGAATTCGAAACGGGGATCGAGAACGCGCCCGTCGAACCTTACCAGGCGCACGAGATCCGCGTGTTCAGGGCGCCGGCCCACACGGTGCGGATGACGGTCACGGGCGAGCGGTCCTACATCCGCGTCCGGCCGGTCAACGCCTCGCCCATGGCCCACAACGACCGGTACGTGTCGCTCCTGGACATCAAGAACGAGGAAGTGGCCTTCATCAAGGACATGAACGACCTGGACGAGGAGTCGCGCAAGGTCATCGAGGAAGAGCTGGCGCACCGGTACCTGAGGGCGACCATCGCGTGCGTCCACTCCATCCAGATGGAGTATGGCGTGACCTACTGGGACGTAACGACCGACCGGGGGAAACGGGAGTTCGTCATCCGCGGCCACGAGAACACCCACTGGGCGTCGGATACGCGGCTGCTGCTTACCGACGTGGACGGCAACCGGTTCGAGGTCGTCGACTACACGAAACTGGACCCCAACAGCGTGCGGTTGATCGAGACGAACGTGTGACGGGAACGGGCACGGGAGACCGGACGCGGACCGGTATTGCGGTCGGCCGGGACCGGTATTGCACGCGGCCGGGTCTTGTCGATCCGGTCATCGCGGCGGCGCCGTGAACGAAGGCGGGCGCGGGAGGAAGACCATGGCGGAACGGGCGGCGCAGGACAAGTACGACCAGTTGATCAGAGACGGTTTCTGCGTAATCGAGGGGGTACTGAAGCCCGATATGCTGGAAAGGGTCCGGTCCGTCTCCGACCGGCTGCTTGACGCCCAGCCCCCGTCCCATTTCGAAGAGCAGAAGTCCACGGGCAGCATGATCAGCGTCTTCGACGACGTGTTCTTCGCCGAACTTGTGTCCTATCCCCCGGCGCTGGCGGCCCTGGCCGGCCTGGGGTTCGACCGGCCCACGTGGTCCTCGGGGTTCGTCATCAGCAAGCCGCCCCGCAGCCCGGCGCTCTTCTGGCACCAGGACTGGTGGGGATGGGACGATCCCTGCAGCTATGAGCCGCCGCCGCAGCAGGTCTTCCTGATGTACTACCTGGTCGACACCGACCGGCACAACGGGTGCCTCCGGGCGATCGCGGGGTCCCACCTGAACCGCCATCCCCTCCACCGGCACGTCGAGGAGGCCCACACGGACGACCTGCGGGCCATGGGCGATCCCGACCATCCGGCCTACCAGCCCGCGCCGGGCGAAGTGGACGTGCCCGTCCGGGCCGGCGACCTGGTCATCGGGGATTCCCGGCTGCTGCACGCGGCCCACGGGAACAAGAGCGATGAGCGGCGCACGGTGATCACCCTGTGGTACATCCCCCTGTATCACGCGTTGCCCGGCCGGATCCAGGCCTACCTGGCGCGCCATCCCCGGCCCGATTCGTGGGCGGAGGCGACGGGGGGCGAGCTGAAACCGCTGACCGCGGTGTACGAGGGCGGGGCGGAACCCATTGCCTGGAACCGCGTGCCCGGCCCCGCGCTGAAGTAACCTGCCGCGGCGCGTCTCGTCCGGTCGATCATTCCAAAGTCGATCCTCGAGAACCGGCCGGAAAAGGACAGACAGGAATCTCCGCATTGAACAACGACACCCTCTACCGGGAAACCCACCGCCCCCAGTTCCACTTCACGGCGCGGGAACACTGGATCAACGATCCCAACGGACTGGTGTATTTCGACGGGGAATTTCACCTCTATTTCCAGCATACGCCGGGCAGCATGGTGCACGGGCGCACGACGTGGGGGCACGCGGTCAGCACGGACCTGGTGCGCTGGAAGCAGCTCCACACCGCCGCGCTGGACGTGGACGAAACGGGCTGGATGTGGTCGGGGTCCGCGGCGGTGGACCATGACGACACGGGCGGGTTCCAGGAGGGGGACGCGCCGCCGCTGATCGCCTTCTACACGGCGGGCGGCGAAAGGATGTTCCCTGGCAAGCGGTGTATACAGTGCATAGCCTTCAGCAACGACCGGGGCCGGACGTGGACGAAATACGCGGGCAATCCGGTCATCGGCCATATCCGCGCGGAGAACCGGGACCCGAAGGTGGTGTGGCACGGGCCGACCGCCCGGTGGATCATGACCCTGTTCATGGACGATAACGACTACGCCCTGTTCTCGTCCCCGGACCTGAAGTCCTGGACGCACCTGCAGGACCTGACCCTGCCCGGCGTGTCCGAATGCCCCGACTTCTTCGAGCTGCCGGTGGACGGCGACCCGTCGAACACGCGGTGGGTCTTCTGGGGGGCGAGCGGCGGCTACCTGCTCGGGCGTTTCGACGGCGGGACCTTCACGCCGGAGACGGACGTGCTCCCGGCGGAGCAGGGCGCCAACGGTTATGCCGCGCAGACCTGGAGCGACGTCCCGGCGGAGGACGGCAGGCGGATCCAGATCTCCTGGATGCGGAACGGGCGGTACCCGGCCATGCCCTTCAACCAGCAGATGACCTTTCCCGTGGAACTGACGCTCAGGACGCTGCCGGAAGGGATCCGGCTGTGCCGCGAGCCCGTGGCGGAAATCGAAACGCTGCATGAGAGGACGCGCGCCTGGCCCGCGGGCGACATCGCGGAAATGGCGGCCACCCGGTTCCGTCAGCGCTTCGAATCGGGAGAGATCACCAGCTACGCGGTCACGGACCTGCGCGAGGCCGAAAGCCGGCTCGTCCTGGCCGGCGAAGGCGACCTCTTCGACGTGCGGATGGAAATAGAAGTGGAAGACGGCGGTGACAACCGGGGCGCCGATGAAAAAAGAAGCCCCGATGAGGAGAAAGTCGGCGGCAGCGACAACACGGGCGCCGATGAGGAGAAAGGCGACGGCGGCGAACCGGCCGGAGCCAGGGGATTCACCGTCGAAGTGCGGGGACATCCCGTGAAATACGATGCGGATCGCCAGACCCTGTCCTGCATGGGGCGAACCGCCGATCTCCGTACCATTGACGGCCGCGTCAGCCTCCAACTCCTGGTCGACCGCACGTCCCTGGAGATCTTCGGCAACCGGGGCGAGGTGTCCATGTCCTTCTGCTTCCTGCCGGCCGCGGCAAACCAGTCGCTGGCCCTGAAGGCGGATGGCGGGCGGGCGCGCATCGCTTCGCTGACCGTGCATGAGCTCAAGTCCGCCTGGGAAACCGGGTAACTCATCCGTAACCGGTGCGGACATCGCGCCTGAATCGCGTCGCCGCCAGTAGGAACTCAGGCATGCCCATCATGCCAGGCAGGCCCGTCATGTCCAGCCCGATCACCAAAGCCATCGAACAGTTCCCCCGGGTCCGGCTGGGCCATGGGCCGACGCCCCTCGACGCCGCCCCGCGCCTGGGTGCGGCCCTCGGCATCGAGCTGTGGATCAAGCGCGACGACTGCACGGGGCTGGCCATGGGCGGGAACAAGGTCCGCCAGCTCGAATTCCCCCTGGGCGAGGCGCAATCCCGGGATGCCGACACCCTGCTGATCACCAGCGCGGTACAGTCGAACTACGTCCGCGTGGCCGCCGCCGCCGGCCGCCGGCTCGGCATGGAGACCCACATACAGCTGGAAGAGCGCGTGCCGGAGGCGGACGCCCTCTACCGCACTTCCGGCAACGTCCTGCTCGACCGGCTCTTCGGCGCGAAGCTCCATTCCTTCCCGGTCGGCGAGGACGAGCCCGCGGCGGACGCGTCGCTGGACCTGCTTGCCCAGTCGCTCGCGGAGGAAGGCCGCAGGCCCTACGTGATCCATCTCGCCCCCGCCCATCCGCCCCTCGGTGCGCTCGGCTACGTGATCGCGGCCGAGGAGGTCCTGGCGCAGGCCCGATCCCTCGACCTCGAATTCGACGCCGTGGTCTGTCCCACGGGCAGCGCCCTGACCCACGCGGGGCTCCTGGTGGGCCTGCGGGTCCTGGGCAAGGACGTGCCCGTTTACGGCATCTGCGTGCGGCGCGATGCCGCCAGCCAGGCGGCGCGCGTAGAGATAGTGGCGGAGCGGCTGGCCGGGATGATCGAACGGCCGGAGGATTTCGACGCGGGCGACGTAGCGGCCTTCGACGGCGTCCTGGCGCCCGGCTATGGCCGGCTCAACGACGCGGTGGGCGAGGCGATCGCCCTGGCGGCCCGCCAGGAGGGGCTGCTCCTCGATCCGGTCTACACCGGCAAGACGATGGCGGGCCTGATCGAACACGTGCGCTCCGGCGTCATCCCTTCCGGCAGCCGCGTGCTCTTCATCCATACGGGCGGCCTGCCGGCCCTGTTCGCCTACGGGGACAAGCTCGGTTCGTGGCTGTCGGACGTGCCGTGGGACGGGGTATAGCCATTGAAGACAGTGTATAGCCATTTATTTTGAGCGCGTATTGAATGGATTTCGTATATTGCGTTGGATGAGTGACTTCAATTGCGCCCTCCCGCACCGGACCGTCAGGAAGCCTTCCGGATGGGCGGTATCTTCGGGTCCGGGGAGGCGACACTGAAAAGGGGATATGACCTTGGTAAGATTCGTGCTGACCATCGCGGTGGCGTTGCCGCTGCTCCTGCCTGCTGAAACCCGCGCGCAAACAGATCATCCCAACGGTACGACCACCCGCGATTTCCGCGTTACCGGATCGGTGTCCCAGGTGGCCGTGACCGGGGAAGCCAGTGAGGACGGCCAGGGGTCAGGCGCCGCGTCTCCCGCGGAGGTGGCCGGGACCGACGCCCTGGCGTGGGCGCTTCAATCCGAATTCGGAATGGAACATACGAACTACTGGGGAATCTCCGCGCTGCGTATGCGCGCCGGATACGGCGAGGTGCGTGATGGCGGAGCGCCGCGCGAGGCCGTGGACCGGCTTACCGGAGAGGCGACGTACGAGTTGCCGATCGACGCCCGCCCGGACGTGGTCACCATCGCTCCGTTCCTGGGGGTGTCGGGGATCTCGGCGTGGACCGCGCCAACCCGTCCGGACGGTACCGCGGATGACAGACCCCTTTCCGTACGCGTCAAGGCCGGCGTTACGAACAGGCTGGGCAAGGCGGGAACAGGTGGAAGCGCCGCTTCGCCGGCAAAATGGAACGGAGTCTTGAGAATCAGCGCGGCGGGAGACTGGGACCGGCTGACCGGCGTCCTGGACTACGGATTCGAGATCGCCCAGGAATTGAAGCGACAGATCAGGCCCGGCGTGGAGTTCACCTCGCGGGGGGACCTCTTCCTTTCCAACCACCTTTCGCTTCGGCAATACACGCATATCGACGTATCCATCGTGTCGCGTCTCTCCATCGCGATCGACGGAAACCTCTTCCTGCATCACGCGGACCACACGCAAACGAAGACGGAAATCCTCGTGGGACTGGGTGTTCATTTGTAGTCGTGGATGTGGACCTGATCGACTATCACTGAACCAAGGGAGTGACCCCCCATGAACGATATTGCAAGCGATCGAGTCGGCCCGATGCTGAACCCGCCGCACCTGGGCGAGTTGATCCGCGAGAGCATGGACGATTTGGGCTGGAACGTGACCGAGACGGCGGCTCGGCTGGGCTGTGAGCGAGGTACACTGTCCCGATTACTGAACGGCAAGGCGGGGGTATCCGCTAATATGGCGCTGGCGTTGGAAGACCTGGGCTGGGGCACGGCCGATCACTGGATGCGGATGCAGGCGAGTTACGAACTTGCTCAGGCACGCCGTGACCGGACCGCCGCCGATCGGCGCGCGGACGCAATGCACGTGTGAGAGGAAGTCGCGCAAACGGGAGATACCTGCCGATCGGAATGCACAGAATTGCACGAACTGCTTATCAGCCGAACGCCTCGGCGAACTTCTGTGACCGCGTGTTGAGCAGGCTGTAGAAGCCGCGCACTTCCGGGTCGGGATGGTCGCGCCAGAGACCCGTGGGGATGGTGGTGAACTGGCTGAGGACGGGTCCGTCGCGATGGCCGTAATAGACCTGGACGGACTTGCGTTCGTGCGCGGTCTTCCGCACGGTGGCGGCGTGGACCACGGACAGGTTGAAGAGGATGACGGTGCCGGCCGGTCCGTGGAGATGAACCCCGCCCCGCTCCCTGACCTGTTCCTCGATATCCAGTACGGGCCCGTCGCAGGGTTCCGGCGAGATCGAAAAGCAGTGGGTATCCTCGCGCACGTCGGACAGGTAGAGCATCATGTGGAGGTAGCCGCACCGGTAGGGCCGGTCGGTCATGTGCCTCCGGTCGCGGTGCCAGACCTCCACCGGATCGCCCTCGTGCGGCGCCATGTGGCGCAGGCAGGCCTCCGCGAGGCAGCTCGGTCCCTCGAAGATGGTTTCGATGGCGCCGATCAGCGCGGGGTGGCGGATCAGCCCGTCGAATTCCGGGGTTGAGATGAGCGGCTCACAGTTCACGCTCTGGTGCCCGTCGAAGGCGATGGCCCGCCAGAAATACCCCGTCTCCGACCGGTCGCGGTCGTACAGTTCGATGTAGCGGCCAGTCTCTTCAGCGGTAAACGGCTGTCCGAGATTTACATAGCCGTTTTGCCTGAAGAACTCGAGATCGACCATGGCTGGTGAATTCCTCTTCCCTGGCGGATAGTCCTTCCCGGCTCGCCCCTTTGCAGCATTCCTTACTTCTCGCACATGACGTCCCGGAACAGTTCCGAGAAGACGGCCCGGTCTTCGGGCGTCCCCACCGTGACCCGGACGAGGCGGTCCAGGCCCGGCGCGGCGGGTTTTCTCAGGAACACGCCCCGCTCGATGAGCGTGTTCATCACGGCGCCGGCCCGTTCGCCCGTACCGAAATCGAAGGCGACGAAATTGGTCTGGGAGGGCAGGGACGATATCCCCACGTCCTCCGCCAGATCCCGGTAGCCATGGCGGCCCTCCTCCACGGCCCGTACCACGCTCGCGACGAATGCCGGGTCGCGCAGTGAGGCCAGGGCGCCCGCCTGGGCCACCAGGCTCACGCCGAAGTGCAGGCGGACCTTGTCGAAGGTCCGGATGATGTCCCGGTGGGCAATGGCGTAACCGACCCGGGCGCCGGCCATCCCGTGGGCCTTGGAGAAGGTGCGCACGCGGATCAGCCGGGGGTCGTCCACGTCGACCGGGAGGACGGTGTCCGGCGGCACGAAGTCCAGGTACGCCTCGTCGAGCACGAAGAGGCAGCCGGGCGGCAGGCGGTCCAGCAGATCGCCCACGGCGTTGCTGCCAAAATAGGATCCCGTGGGGTTGTCCGGGTTGGCGAGGTAGAGGATGGACGCCTTCGCGCGCGCCGCCAGGTCCGTCAGCGCGGCCAGGTCGTTGCGGTCGTTGCGGTAGGGAACCGTTTCCAGCCTGCCGCCGAAGCCGTCGACGTGATAGACGAAGGTCGGGTAGCAACCGAGGGACGCGCCGACGGCATCGCCCGGGTTCATGTACATGCGGACGATCAGTCCCAGCAGGTCGTCGATCCCCGCGCCGAGGGTCACGTTCCCGATATCCACGCCGTGCATCGCGGCCAGTTCGGCCCGCAGGTCGTACCCTTCGGGGTCGCAGTACCAGGCGACGCCTCTCGCGGCTTCGCTCATGGCCGCCGCGGCCCGGGGCGATACGCCGAAGGCACTTTCATTGGCGCCGATGCGCACGCGGAACGGTTTTCCCTGACGACGTTCGATGGTTTCGGGACCCACGAAGGGGGTCACGGAGGGCAGGCCTGCCACGATGTCGGAATAAGGGGGTCTGGACATCAGATCGGTCGCGGCTGTGTCAGGCCGCGGCTTCCATGTCGGCGCTGTACCGGCCCGTGCGGGCGGCGCTGTTGCACCGGGCGCGGTGGTAAAAGGCTTTCTGGCCCTCCTCGAAACGGGCGGGATCTCCACCCCATGCCCGCAGCGGAGCGGCCTGCAGGGCGCGGCCGTAGGAGAAGCTGAGTTCCCACGGGAGCTCGCCGAACATGGCGTTCATGGCGTTCAGGTGCGCCGTGGCTTTCTCCGAGGACTGCCCGCCCGACAGAAAGGCGGCGCCGGGCACTTCCCGCGGCACGTTGCGCAGGAAATTGTTCACCGTGCGGCGCGCGACTTCCTCCACGTTGGCCTGCTCGGGGCATTCCGAGCCGGAGATGACCATGCTGGGCTTCAGGACGATCCCTTCCAGCATGACCCCGTGCTCGTCCAGCGCTTCGAACACGTGCCGAAGCGTGACCCGCGTGACCTCGTCGCACCGGTAGATGTTATGGTCGCCATCCATCAGCACCTCGGGTTCGACGATCGGAACGATACCGCTTTCCTGGCACAGGGCGGCGTACCGCGCGAGGGCGTGGGCATTGGCTTTGATACATGGGTCCGTTGGAATGCCCCTCCCCACGGTAATGACCGCCCGCCACTTGGCGAAAGCGGCGCCCAGCTTCCGGTATCTCCCCAGGCGCCCCCGCAGGCCGTCGAGCCCCTCGGTCACGGTCTCGCCCGGGAAACCGGCCAGGTCGTGGATGCCGGTATCCACCTTGATCCCGGGGATCACCCCCTTGTCGGCCAGGAGCTTCGGGAACGGGGTCTCGGCCTCGTCGAGGGCCTTCTGCCGCAGGGTCTCTTCGTAGAGGATGACCCCGCTGATGAATTCCTCCATGCCTTCGGTGGTGAACAGCATGTGGCGGTAGGCCCGGCGGTTCTCCTTCGTCGACGCCAGTCCGATGCCGTCGAACCGGCTCTTGATCGTGCCGCTGCTCTCGTCCGCCGCCAGGATCCCCTTGTCGGGAGCGACCATGGCGCGGGCGACTTCTTTCAGTTCGGAAGACATCTTCTGCTGCTTCTCCTCGCGGGTATTGCTTCTGGTATAAAACAACAAGTAGAACGCTTGTGTCCGGTAAAATACAACACGTAGAACGCATGTAAAAAAGGCGGGTGGGGCCTGGCTGTCAATCCTTTCTTGGCCGGTCGCTTTTGGCTTGAAACACGGACCGCCCTTCGATATAATACCGCCTGCAGCCGTTTCCCGCTTCCATATCCGCATGCGCGTCCGATGTTCTCCGGAAGTCCGCCCCGCATCAGGACGCGGCATTGTCCTCGACCCGGTAGCCAGGCAACCTCCATGCCCCGCGACACGATTGAGCCGCCCGACGACGTGATTGAGCCGCCCGACGACGTGATTGAGCCGCCCCGCGTTCTGGCCATCGACATCGGCACGTCGTCCGTGCGGGCGATCCTGTTCGACCGCATGGGCCGGATCGCGTCGCCGCCCTTTCAGAAAACCTACGACATGGAGACCACGCCGGACGGCGGGGCCTGTATCGACGCGGACCGCCTCGCGGACGTGGTGGGTTCGGTCCTCGACGATTTCTGCGCCGCGGGCGGACCTTCCGCGGGCGGATCAGCAACGGGCGGACCTGCAACGGGCGGACCTGCAACGATCGACGGCGTGGCCATGACCACGTTCTGGCACAACGTGGTGGGCGTGGAGGGCGACCGCGCCGTGACCCCGCTGATCAGCTGGGCCGACACGCGGCCGGGGACGGTCATCGCCGAACTGGGCGGGCGCCTCGACGGCGCTTCGGCCCACGGCCGCACCGGGTGCGTGCTCCACGCGTCCTACCTGCCCGCCAAGATATGCTGGCTGGCCCGGAACGACCCCGACCTGTTCGCCCGGGTGGAACGCTGGATGTCCATCGGCGAATACCTCTTCCTCCGGTGGTTCGGCGCGCCGGCCTGCAGCGTTTCCATGGCGTCCGGCACGGGGTTGTTCAACGCGCACCGCTGCGACTGGGACGACGAGACGCTGGCCGCGCTGCCGGTGGAACGGGACCAGCTGACGCCCATAAGCGACGTGGACGAGCCGGTCCTGGGCCTGAAGGACGAATTCGCGTCCCGCTGGCCGGTCCTGGCCGGCGCGCCCTGGTATCCCGCCATCGGCGACGGCGCCTGCAACAACATCGGCAGCGGATGCGTGGACGAGGGCCGTATCGCCCTGATGGTGGGCACTTCCGGCGCCATGCGGGTCATGCGGAGGGCCGAGGAGTTTACCATCCCCGAAGGCCTGTGGTGTTACCGGTCGGACCGCCGGAGGATCCTCATGGGCGGCGCCCTGAGCAACGGGGGGAACGTCTACGGCTGGATGCGCGACACGCTGCGCCTTGCCGGCGAGCAACGCGTCGAGCGGTACCTGGGCGGCATGGCGCCGGACAGCCACGGCCTCACGGTACTGCCCTTCTGGGCCGGCGAGCGCAGCCCGGGCTGGCACGACTCCGCCCGGGCGACCATCACGGGCATGACGCTGCACACCACGCCCCTGGACGTCATGCGGGCCAGCCTGGAGGCCACGGCCTACTGTTTCGCGAACATCCACGGCCGGCTGCGGTCGATCTGGGGAGATTCCGGCGAGATCGTCGCGTCGGGCGCGGGCCTGCTGCAGTCGCCCGTCTGGATGCAGATACTGGCCGACGTGCTGGAGCGGCCCATCACCGCCTCGGCCGTGACCGAGGCCTCGAGCCGCGGGGCCGCGCTGCTGGCGCTGGAGGCCTCCGGCGCGCTGGAGGACCTGTCCGCCGCGCCCGCCCCCATGGGGAAGACCTACGAACCGGAACCGGCGAACCGGGATGCCTACAGGGAAGCGGTGAAACGGCAGCAGGATCTGTACGATATGATGATGGACAGTTGAAGGGCCGGGTTGTATCTTAGCGGGCGTCCGGACCCGGCGGACCTGGTTTTGACGGTCGCCCGGCCGCCCGGACGGTTACCCGACGCAACGAAATATCCACCCAGATTACCGGACTACAGCTTCCCGGACTGCAGGGAGCGAAAACCCGAATCGAAAAGGACCCTGACCGTGTCAGTGAACGATCTCGAGCAACGCTGCATCAACACCATCCGCATGCTGGCCGTCGACGCCGTTCAGCAGGCCAACAGCGGCCACCCGGGCCTTCCCATGGAAGCCGCGCCCATCGCCTACGTGCTGTGGACGCGCATCATGCGGTACAATCCGAAGAATCCGGACTGGCCGGACCGGGATCGCTTCGTGCTCTCCGGCGGGCACGGTTCCATGCTGCTCTACGCCATGCTCCATCTCACCGGCTACGACCTGTCCCTCGACGAGATCAGGAACTTCCGGCAGTGGGAGAGCCAGACGCCCGGCCATCCCGAATACGGCGACACGCCCGGCGTGGAGACCACCACGGGTCCCCTCGGCCAGGGCATCTCCAACGCCGTGGGCATGGCCATGGCCGAGGCCCACCTGGCGGCCCGGTACAACCGCGCCGGCCACGAGATCGTCAACCACCACACCTACGTCATCGCCAGCGACGGGGACATGATGGAGGGCGTCGCCTCCGAGGCCTGTTCCCTCGCGGGACACCTCGGACTCGGCCGGCTGATCGTCATCTACCTGGACAACAGCGTCACGATCGACGGCGGGACGGACCTGGCCTTTTCGGAGAATACGGGCCTGCGGTTCGACGCCTACGGCTGGCACGTACAGCGGGTCATGGACGGGAACGACCTGGCCCGGGTCGAAGCCGCGGTGGAAATGGCGCGGAACGAGACCGAACGGCCCTCGATCATCATCTGCCGCACGGTTATCGGCTACGGCAGCCCCAACAAGGCCGGCACATCCAAGGCCCACGGCGAGCCCCTCGGCGCGGAAGAAGTGGAGCTGACAAAGCAGAACCTCGGCTGGCCGCAGTCGCCGAAGTTCCTGGTCCCCGATGACGTGCGCGCCTTCTTCCGGCAGATGGTCCTGTATGGAAAGGGATGGGAGCTGGCCTGGCGCCAGAAATTCGAGGCCTACGCGGCCCTGTTCCCCGGACTCGCGGAGACCTGGAAGCGGGCCATGGACGGCGAGCTGCCGGCGGGATGGGACGAGGACCTGCCGGCCTTCCCGGCCGACCAGGGGGACATGGCCACGCGGCAGGCGTCCGGCGTGACCATCAACGCCCTGTCCCAGCGCATCCCGGGTCTGCTGGGCGGTTCGGCGGACCTGGCCGGGTCCAACAACACCATGGTGGAGGCCGAGACGAACTACGCCGCCGGGAACCACGGCGGCCGCAACCTGCACTTCGGCGTGCGCGAGCATGCCATGGCCGCCGCGCTCAACGGGATGGCGCTCCACGGCGGCCTGCGTCCCTACGCCGGCACGTTCCTCGTATTCTCGGACTACATGCGCCCGGCCATCCGCCTGGCGGCCCTGATGGGCATCGCGCCGGTCTACGTCTTCACCCACGACAGCGTGGGACTGGGCGAGGACGGTCCGACCCACCAGCCCATCGAGCACTACATGGCGCTGCGGGCGATCCCCAACCTGACGCTGATCCGTCCCGCCGACGCGGCGGAGACCTCGGAAGCCTGGGTGGCGGCGCTGCGGCGCACGGACGGTCCCGTCGCCCTGGCGCTGACCCGGCAGAAGCTGCCCGTGCTGGACCGGGCGGGACTCGCATCCGCCGACGGCCTGCACCGGGGCGCCTACGTCCTTGCCGACGGGGACGGTAGCGGCGACGCGGCCGGTGACGGGGGCGGCGACGCGAGCGGCGACGCGGCCACCGACCCGGACGTGATCCTCATCGCCTCCGGTTCGGAAGTCTGCCTGGCCCTCGAGGCCCGGGACGCGCTGGCCGGCGAAGGGGTGGCCGCGCGCGTGGTCAGCATGCCGAGCTGGGAGCTGTTCGATGCGCAGAGCGCGGAATACCGGGAGTCCGTACTTCCGTCGTCGGTCACCGCGCGCCTCGCCATCGAACCGGGCGTCACGCTCGGCTGGGAGCGGTACGTGGGACCGCGGGGCGACGTCATCGGCCTGGAACGCTTCGGCGCCTCGGCCCCCTACGACGTCGTGTTCGAGCACCTGGGCTTCACCGCCGCCAACATCGCCGGCAGGGCGAAGGCGTTGGTTGCGGGCGCGGGATGACCGGCAAGCGCGTAACCGCAAGGCGCCTCTGACGACCGCCGAAATCGCGTGGCCGTCAGGCGGTGACCACAGGCGTTGGTTGCGGGCGCGAGATGATCAGGACCCGGCTTACTAAAACCCCACCTCTTTAAACACCTCCAGCGGTAATTCCTTCTCCAGGTCCTTGAAGTACTGGTAGTTGGTATCGACTACCCGGTAACCCATATTCGTGTACAGGAGAATCGGCCGGGGGCTGCCCGTGTTCGCCTGGGTAGTCGCGTGCCGGTACCCGAGCCGGCGCATCTCCCGCAGCAGGATCTCCATCATGTACCGTCCGAAGCCCTTCCCCTGCTCCCCCTCGCTCACCCTTCCGCCCACCGGGCTGCCTTCGATGGAGAACCAGGGGATGTAGAAAGTTTCCTGCGCTTCGGGCGCCCGGCAGAAATCACCGAGCGACTGGGCGAACCCCTGCCCGATGCACTGATCTCCGCGGAAGAGCTGGAACTCCATGTTGGGCAGCCTGCCCCGGCCGGGCCTGGTTTCGAAGCGCGGGGTCACTCCGGCATCCGGCAGTTCGGGGTCCGGAACGGAAAAATCCGGGAGTTCGAGGAGGATGATGCCGCGTGTTATGCGGTAATCGTTCATGCTGAACAGGGCGCCCACGTGGCCCATCCTGTCGGACTGGAACCCGTGGCAGAAGCGGTAGAACCGGTAGCCGAAGTAGCTGAAGGCCCGTATCTGGCTTATGCCGAACCCCCGCAAATGGGCTTCCGCCGCTTCCAGGAGCGCCTGGCCCGCCGGCCGCGCCCCCGCCCGGTAGTGGAAGAACCGGATGAGGCCGATCCGGTCCTTCAGCAGTTCCTCGATGGGATGGAGCCCGACGCGGTCGTACTCCTCGCCCTTGCGGCAGACGGCCACGTGGGCGAATCCCGCGACGGCGCCGTCGTCGTCTTCCGCCACCAGGAAGGACTCGTCCGAAAGGTCCTCGTAGGGTTCGTCCCTTTCTTCGTGCCAGCGGACCCCGGTCTCGAATTCATCCGACGAGACGGGGTAGCAATACGGCATGGCCGCGAACTGATCGTTGTAGAAATCCTTTAATTCGGACGCCTGTTCGATTTCGAGGGACTTGATTTTCATGGTTGAGGGTTCCTTGCCTGGGGAGATGGCTGCGCCTGTCGGGGAACTAAACAGGTACGCAACGGACGTGTTCGTAGGAGTGCTTAACTCATTCGCATCCGGATGCATTGGGATACGGGGGGCATAGAGAGCATTGGGGGTAAGTTAACCGATTTTACAGATAATATCGTTAATGGATACCTTAAATGCGAGATAATTCACATAATTTTGACAATAACACGTGAATGAGTTAATTTCCATTTCATGGCCACGACCAGACCGATGAAAAACCGCATCCATTCGCTCAAACGTGAATACGATACCCTGCGCAAAGGCAAGGATTCGCTCCTGTCCATGATCGACGAAGTGGAGATTGCCGAGAGCGTATACAACTCGAACGCCATTGAGAATTCAACGCTGTCGCTGGAGGAGACGGAGCGGATCCTTTTGGAACAAGCCCTGTCCCGTAATGTATCCATTCGTGAAGTCTTCGAGGCGAAAAACCTTGCCCGGGTCATGGAGTACAAGCGGACCGCGGCGAAAGACAGCGAGTTGAGCGAAACCCTGATTCTGCGGCTCCATCAGATGCTGATGGGCGGTATCGACGATTCCATCGCCGGACGTTTTCGGCGGCGGGGCGAATACGTTCGAGTGGGGACGCACATTGCGCCGGCGCCCGAGCACGTGGAACGCATGATGGAAAACATCCTGATCGACTACGTCAGCGACCTGGATGCCTACTTTCTAGATAAGATCGCGCTTTTCCATCTGGATTTCGAATACATCCATCCATTCTGCGATGGGAACGGCAGACTGGGGCGTGTCATCATGAATTTCCAGCTCCTGCAACTCGGTCTGCCCCGTATTATCATACGCAATTCGGAGAAGGAGAGGTACTACCAGGCTTTCAGGGAATTCGGGGAAGGCGCTTCGACCAGGACCATGGAAAGCATCGTCTTCCTCGGGCTTTTGGAATCATTGCACAAACGATTGAGTTACTTGAGAGGCGCGGAGATCATCCGGCTGTCGGAATACATCAGGCGCAACCGCCTGTCGGCTCCGGCAATTACGAACGCCGCCCGGCGGCAGACCATTCCCGCGTTTCGCGAAAAGGGGGTCTGGAAGATCGCAAGAGAATACGAACATAATCCGCACCGCCACCACACGACCAGAGAGGAACCTCATCCATGTTGACGATACCACGATTCCGCGCCCTGCTTCCGCTGCTTGCGGCGGTGCTCTTCTTCCTCGCGGGTTCGCCCGCCGCGCCGCGGGCCTTCGCCCAGTCCTTTGCTCCCGCCGGCCCGGAAGAGGCGGGCGTCTCTTCCGAACGGCTCGCCCGGATCGACGCGGCGCTTGAAGCGTACGTCGAGGAGGAAAAACTGCCGGGCGCCGCGCTCGTGATCGGCCGGCGCGGGCACGTGGTCTACGCCAGGGCCTTCGGCTACCGGGACCGCGAGGCGGGGGATCCGCTCGAGATGACGGACCTCTTCCGCATCGCTTCGCAGACCAAGGCGGTCGTTTCGGTGGGCGTGATGATCCTGCAGGAGCAGGGTCGCCTGCTGATCGACCAGGACCTGGCCGACTTCATCCCCGAATTCGACAGCACGACCGTCGCCGTCAAAAACGAGGACGGGGGCTTCGAGGCGGTTCCCGCCGAGCGCAACATCACGGTGCGCGACTTGCTCACGCACACCGCCGGCATCGGGTACGGGTGGGGGCCGGGCGCCGAGCGCTGGGAGGAGGCCGGCATCGTGGGCTGGTATTTCGCCGACCGCGACGAGCCGATCGCCGACACCGTGGAGCGCATGGGAAGTCTGCCCATGGACGCCCAGCCGGGCGAGGCCTTCGTGTACGGCTACGCCACGGATATCCTGGGCGTGGTGATCGAGCGGGCATCGGGCATGGCGCTGGACGCCTTCCTGCGGGCCGAGATCCTCGAGCCGCTGGGCATGGTGGACACGCACTTCTACGTGCCGCCGGAGCAGGCGGACCGGCTCACCGTCGTGTACTCGGTGACGGAGGAAAGCGGGATGGAGCGCGCGCCCGATCCGGGCCACATGGTCGGGCAGGGCATGTATCTGGAGGGCCCGCGCAAGAGCTTCTCGGGCGGCGCGGGGCTCGTCTCCACGCCGATGGACTACGCCCGCTTCCTCGAAGCGCTCCGGCGCGGCGGCGCGCTCGACGGCGCGCGCATCCTGTCGCCCAAGACCGTGGAGCTCATGACCGTCGACCACGTCCACGATGCCTGGCAGGGCGACGGCGGCGGCTTCGGCTTGGGGTTCGGCATTACCGAGGAGATCGGCTGGAGCGGGTTGCCGGGTTCACCGGGTGCATACGCCTGGGGAGGGGCCTACCACTCCACGTACTGGGTCGATCCGGCCGAAGAGCTGGTGGTTTCGTACATGACGCAGGTCATCCCCGCCCAGGGACTCGACGACCACCAGCGGCTCCGCGCGCTCGTCTACCAGGCGCTGGTGGACTGAGCGGGATATACGGGCCATCGTGCCGGCCGCCTCCCTGGTCATTCGGCTACCTGGCTACCGGAACCTCCAGTTCAGGATGACGTCCAGTCCGGGTTCCGGTATCACCCGCCTGGCCGACGGCAACGACACATCGGAACCCGGCCCATCATTCAGCAGTCCCCGCACCGCGCCGGATGCAGGATCCAGCAACAAGACCGCCACCGGGTCATCTCGCCCGTTCAGCGCAACGACACCCTCCGGACCGGAAAACGTGATCCGTTCCAGCCGCTCCGACCAGTCCCGTCGTATCGGTAGAGCGAAAGCGAAGGCACCTCCCTCGCCGTCCCCGATCTCGGCCATGCCGAAGGACAGGCTGAACAGCGTACGGCCGTCCGTGGCGGTACCGGTGATCCGGTAGGGACCGTCCAGTCGCGATGTATAAGGAACCGCGTCGACCACGAAAGCGGGTTCGAGGACCGGGTCACCCATTTCGTTTACGCCGCCCCACAGCAACAGGCTCGGCGCGTTGAAATTGGAAGCCGTAGCCAGAGAAGCTTCCTGGAAGAGGCGGTACCCGGCGGCCTTGGTGAAATGGTAGTCGCTTATCCATCGGGGATCGCAGTACGTCATCAGGTCCGGGGTGTCCGGGCTGACCAGCGTCCCATCCAGCAGATCATACCCCCAGTTCCCGATGGATCCATCGCTCTGTGGAAAGTCGGGATCGGGTCCCACGACACTTCCGCAGGGGGCGTGCAGAAGATTGAAATTGTGGCCCAGTTCATGGGCGATCGTCGGTCCATGGAGAACCGAAATAGACACGTTCCCGGGCAACAAGCCCCACCCGGCCCCGTTTCTGAGCACGCCCATGTAGTGTCCGCTCGCGCCTTCCATGGTGCTTATCATGGTAGTCAAACGGATCAATTCATTATGGTTTTCCCACGAGGGGTCGACCGATATCGACACGGGGTCGTGCACGTGAAGCTCGATTTCCTTCACGGGCAAAAGGTCGCGCGTATATCGGAACAGGCCGGAATCCTCCGTCAACCCCTCCAGCCGCATCAGGATCGATCGGTCGGGATGTTCGGTCCAGAGAAAGGGAATCATGGTAAGCTTGAGGGGCGGTACTTCCCGCACGTCGAGCACCATACGACCGGAGGACGGCAGGCGGCCGGCGATGCCGAGAGCGGGATCGGTCGCGCCGTCAGGATCGATCTCGACAACCATTTCCGCGCCGGGCGCCAGGACCCTTCCCGGCACCGGCGCATTTGCCGAAGCGGAAAGGTCTCCCTCGTCGATCTGTTGCGGAATGGAGACGCCCCCGCCAGGGATGTCCGTGGAGAACACCTCGGCACCGTCCTGGTAGAAAGTGGCCCGGACGAGGGGCATGGACACGTCGGCGTCCGTATCCCGCGTGACGAACACGCGCAGCAGCGCGTCCTTGCCGGCGACCAGGGGCACCGGGTAATCCAACGACTGCGTCGCCTGCGTCAGGTACGCCGTCATCCCGGCGTCGCCATCGACACATAAGGCAACCCGGCTGTTCGGTATCGTCCGCAACCAGTCCTGGAATCCAGGGTCCGCCGGTGCGCATAACCCCGTTCCGTCGAGCAGCAAATCATCCAGGCCGAGTCGGGTCAGCGTCAACGGCAATGCACCGGACATTCCCGTGTTTTCCGTAAGACCCAGCGTCTTTAGTTCGGCAAGATCTCCCAGGCTCCGCGGCACATTACCGGAAAGCTGGTTGTGCGAAAGCCGTAAGACCTCCAGTTTTTCGAGTCGCCCGATTTCCGTCGGAATCATCCCGGTTAACAGGTTGTGATCGAGCGATAGAAACACCAGGCTGCCCAGATCTCCGATTTCAGGCGGGATCTCACCATCCAGCCGGTTGTTACCGAGTTCCAGGTCTTCGAGCCTGCCAAGCCGCCCGATTTCCGCGGGAATCGAACCGGTCAGGCTGTTATCGCTGAGATGTAGAATCTCCAGTTCCTGTAGTTGTCCGATTTCCGGAGGGATCGGCCCCGTCAGGTTATTGTGATCAAACGTGAGGCGGCTGAGCTGCTTGAGTTGTCCGAGTTCGGGCGGGATCGGCCCTTCCAACTTGTTCTCAGTTAGAAACAGAATCCAAAGGATGGAAAGCCGTCCGATTTCCGGTGGAATCATTCCCGTCAGGAAATTGCGGTGCAGAGACAGGTTCTTAAGCTTGCCGAGTTGTCCGAGTTCGGGAGGGATCGGCCCCGATAACCTGTTCTGGTGAAGGTCCAGTGAACGCAGGTTGCCAAGTTGACCCAGTGACGCGGGTATCGATCCGGATAGCCTGTTCTCGGCGAGCAACAGGGCATCCAGGTATTCAAGCCGTCCAAGTACCGGCGGGATTTCTCCCGTCAACTGGTTCTTGTAGAGAGACAGCGCCACGAGGTTGGTCAGCTGGCCCAGTTCCGGTGGTATCGAACCCGTAAGCTCGTTGAAGCTCAGCACGAGGAACCGGAGCTTTGCGAGTTGCCCGAGTTGCGGAGGAACGGCCCCTGTCAGTTGGTTATCCGTCAGCAGCAGGGATTCCAGGTCGCCCAGCTGCTGAAGATCCGGCGGGATGGTACCCGAGATCTGGTTTTCGCCGAGATCGAGATACCGGAGTTGTACGAGTTGTCCCAATTCCAACGGTATGGTTCCCCGGAGGTTGTTGGCCTTCAAAATGAGCTCGATCACCTGTCCGTCGGCATTGGTCGTCACCCCATGCCAGCTTCCCAGCGGTTCGTCGCTCAGCCAGTTCGCGCGGCGGTGCCAACCCGGTCCATTCATGCTGTTGTAAAGAACGGACAAAGGGTAGTAATCCCTTCGGGGGTCGGTGCATTCGTCGACGGTCGCGTTCGAAATCCCGCCAATCCATTGCTCGAACACCTGGACCGGTGGAGCGCACAGTTGCGTCCCTTCCAGATCCAGATCATCAAGGGCAAGTTTCGTGAGCGCATGAGGCAAGGCGCCGGAAAGGCCCGGGTTGAACGAGAGATTCAGCGTTCGAAGTGCCGTAATGTCGCTCAACTGGCTGGATATCGATCCGTTCAGGTTATTGTCTTCGAGGTCGAGCCCCGTGACATGGCCATCACCATCCATGGTAACGCCGTACCACTCGTCGAACGGCGCGAAGCTCGACCAGTTCGTACTGCGTGTCCAGCTCGTCCCGCCGGTCTGCTCATACAACGCGATCAGGGCATCCCGTTGCCGGTCCGCACAGGTGGAACCGCCCCTCCTTGACGGTATTCCGCCGAACCATGTCTGGAATGCAACCGTCGGCGGGATACAGATTTGTGTGTCGTTCAGGAAAAGCAGTCGAAGGTTTTTAAGGTTCGTAAGCGCCCTGGGCAGCGGCCCCGAAAGACCGGAGTTGCCATTGAGCGCCAGTGTTCTAAGGTTGGAGAGCTCTCCGAGCGCATCGGGGACCTGGCCTTCCAACCTGTTCCTGTCGAGCCACAAGTCAGAGAGGTTTGAGAGTTGTCCGATTTCCGCCGGTATGGTTCCCGAAAACTGATTCCGGTCCAGAGACAGCACCACCAGGTTTTTCAATTGTCCCAATTCGGGCGGAATTACGTCAGTCAACCGGTTATCGGAAAGATTCAGGTTGGCAAGGTTTCCAAGCCGTGCGAGTTCGAGGGGTATCGGACCGGTCAGGGCATTGCGTTTGAGCATCAGGTGCTCAAGCCTTTGGAGTTGTCCAAGTTCCCGGGGTATCGATCCCCTCAACCGGTTGGCGTACAATCGCAGTGTCCGGAGTTGTTCGAGCTGTCCCAGTTCTCTTGGAATGGGCCCTTCGAGATCGTTATTTTCCAACTCGAGGAATTCAACATCTCCGTTGGAATCGGTACCCACGCCGTACCAGGTGTCCAAAGGCCCGTCACTGAGCCAGTTCGTGCTGTTGGACCAGGCAGGACCGTTCGTTTTTTGGTAGAATGAAATCAGGACTTCCCGGTCGGTAAGTGGTTCCAGGATCTCAATCAGAACGTCTACGGTAATGGTCCCGGACACACTGCCCGACCTGGCGGTGATCTGCGCCGACCCGTCGCCGACCGCGGTGACCAGTCCCCGCGCGTCCACGGTGGCTACGTTTTCGTCGTCGCTCGCCCAGGTGACGGCCGCGTCTGCGATCGGCGCGTTGTTGTTGTCAAAGACCGCCGCGCTGAGCTGCACGGTCTGCCCGATGGAATCCAGGTTGGCCGAAGACGGTGTAATGGTGATCCGTGCAGGCACCACCGGCGCGGGGGGCGGTTGTGGCGGCGTCGGCGGTTGTGGCGGCGTCGGTGGTTGTGGTGGCGTCGGCGGTTGTGGTGGCGGCGTAGGTTGTGGCGGCGTCGGTGGTTGTGGTGGCGTCGGCGGCGTTGGCGGCGTTGGCGGCGTTGGCGGCTGTGGCGGTTGTGGCGTCGTCGGTGGCGTTGGCGGCGTCGGTGGCGTTGGCGGCGTAGGCTGCGTTGGCGGTTGTGGCGTCGGCGTAGGCTGCGTTGGCGGCGTAGGTTGAGTAGGCTGCGTTGGTGTGGTCGGCTGCGTTGGCGTGGTCGGCTGCGTTGGCGTGGTCGGCTGCGTTGGCGTGGTCGGCTGCGTTGGCGGTTGTGGCGTCGGCGTTGGTTGTGGCTGCGTCGGCTGCGTTGGCGTGGTCGGACTGTCCTTACCGCAGGTGGCGATGGGCAGCAAGACCAGGCAGGAAACCAGGAGAGCGAGGAAGCGGGACTCCCTCATCGAATGGGTACTCCATTAGGACAAATGTCGCTTCAGACCGATGGGAAAAGGAGACGAATGTTAACAATAAATACATATAAACAGACAAAATAATCATAATTAATACACAATCAACAACACAACAACGTAATTGCAGACGGCCGGACAACTTCATTGGAAGAAGTCCCGCTTCAGGTCGATGATCATTCCGTTGTATTGCGAAAATGGTAATGGGATTCAGGCAGGAAACCGAACAACCGGCGACGAGGTCAATGATTCTGCGTGAGGAGAAACTGTATTTTGATCAGTCTGACTTGCTGATTACCGGTCGCATTCGAAAGAAGGTCCGGCCAGGTAGGCAAGGCCGGCACATGCGGCAACGTCCATTCATGCCCAATCTACACCTCGAACACCTTCTCCAGCCGCGTGAGGTTGACGCACCCGGATTCGGTAACGACGACGTTGTCTTCGATGCGCACGCCGCCGCCGAGGCCGGGGTAGTACAGGCCCGGTTCAACCGTCACCACGTGGCCTGATACCAGGGTCTGGGACACCTTCGAAATGCGGGGCGGTTCGTGGATTTCCAGGCCGAAACCGTGGCCGGTTCCGTGGAAGAAGCCCTGCATGCGGCCGTCCTTCGCGCCCGTCTCGTAGCCCCTGCTCTCGAACAGCCGTTCCACTTCTCCGTGGATCTCCCGGCCGTCCACCCCGGCCCGTACCCGCGAGAGCGCGGTTTCCTGTCCTTCCAGCACCGTATCGTAGAGCCGCCGGAACGTATCGGATACCGGACCCTTCGCCACGGTGCGGGTGATGTCGGCGAAGTAGCCGGTCTTCGTGGACTTGGGAAACAGGTCGAAGATGATGGGCTCGCCGGCGCGCAACGGTCCGGAGCCCCCGTTGTGGGGGTCGCAGCCCTGGACGCCCCCGGCGATGATCGTGTGCTGGGCGATGCAGTCCCTTTCCAGCAGGTACACGTGGATGCGTTGCCGGAGGTATTCTGAAGTCAGCGGTCCGTCCGGTCCGTGGAGCGTGCCGTCCTTCACGGCGGCCTCGGCGAGCACGCCGAAGGCCATGCGCAGGGCGTCTTCCGTGTGCCGCGAAGCCTCCGATATGGCCGCCACCTCGTCTTCGGTCTTCACCGGCCGTTCGTCCCAGAAGGGATCCTCCTTCGACGCCAATTCGAACCCTCGATCCCGGAGCCGGTCCGCGTAGCCCAGGGGGAAGCCGTTCGGCACGAGGACGCTTTCCACCTCCCGGTCGCGGAGCAGCTCGGCTATGGCGTCCACCAGTCCGGGGTCCGCGGTGCCGCCGCCCTTCGCGCGGTCCGTGTAGTCCGTGAGCGATACGACTTCATCGACCTTCGACTGGGCGCGCGCGCGGTCGATTTCCAGGTCGCTCATCATGATGGTCGTCCGGCCGTCCACCAGCAGGAAGGTGAAGGGGTCCGGCACGAACAGCCCCGTGGCGTACAGCATGTCGGCGTTGCTTTCGCTGTCCGCGATGAGCAGGACGGCCTCCTTACCTGGTGAAGCGGTCATGCAGATGCCTTTCATTTGGATTTTGATCGGTTGAATACGCCATACTCGTGGGGTGTTCCGGTATTACTATTGTACAATTGTACAAGTCAATCCCTGCCGGATCAGCTTTATGCGACTCGATCAACTTGCGCGACTCGGCTGGCTTGCGCGACTCGGCCGGCTTGCGCGGGGCAATCAACCCGCGCGGCTCAACCGTACGCGTAGAACCCCCGGCCGCTCTTACGTCCGTTCATCCCGGCGGCGACCATCTGGCGGAGCAGGGGCGGAGCGGCGTACCGGTCGGTGCGGAAGGCGTCGAAGAGCACTTCCGCGATGTAGAGCGTGGTGTCCAGGCCGATGAAGTCGAGCAGCTTGAGGGGGCCGAGGGGGTGACTGCACCCCAGGACCATGCCCGCGTCGATGTCCTCCTTCGTGGCCACGCCCGATTCGACCAGGCGCACGGCGTCCAGCAGGTAGGGGATGAGGAGGTAGTTGACGATGAAGCCGGGCGTGTCTTTGACCTGGATCACCTGCTTGCCCAGCGATTCGCCGAACCGCCGCGCGGCTTCCACGGTCTCCGCGCTGGTCTGAAGCCCGATGACCATCTCGATGAGGCCCATCACGGGCACGGGGTTGAAGAAATGAAGGCCCAGGACCTGTTCCGGCCGGTCCGTCGCCGAGGCCAGTTCGGTGATGGAGATGGATGATGTGTTGCTGGCCAGGATGGCGCCGGGCGGGGCGATGCCGTCGACGGTACGGAAGACCTCCCGCTTGGTTTCCAGGTTCTCGGTGACCGCCTCGATCACCAGGTCGCAGGCGGAGAGATCATCGAGATCCGTCGTGCCCGCGATGCGTCCGAGCACGGCCGCCTTTTCCGTGTCCGTCATCCTCCCCCTGGAGACGTTGCGCGACAGGACGCCGTCGATACGGCCGATGCCGCCGCTGACCAGTTCGTCGGACGCCTCCCGGACGATCGTCCGGTACCCCGCCTGGGCGCAAACCTGCGTAATGCCCGATCCCATCAGTCCACATCCGATGACGCCCACGGTTTCGATGGCCATGCCTGATCCTCCGGGTGGTGTGTTCCAGTATCTTCAGTGTTACGTGAAATCGTCCCGATCCCGCGCAACAACCGTGTTACGCATTACCGTCCGCGCCCCGCGCCCTAGTGCGGCCACGTTTCCGTTCTCGTCCCGCGCAACAAGCGTGTTACGCATTACCGTCCGCGCCCCGCGCCCAGTGCGCGCGCGGTTCCGTGCCTGAGTGCTTACTTGAGCGCCGCCACGGCTTGTTTGAACCGCTTCCCGCGTTCCTCGAAGTTGGTGAACATGTCGTAGCTCGCGCAACCGGGCGACAGCACCACGACGTCGCCGGGACGTGCGAGCCCGGCGCTCTGCCGGACGGCGTCATCGAGCGTATCGGCTCGGGCGATGACGGGCGATGCCGCGCCGGCCGAAACCGCCGCCCCGTTTTCCCCGATCGCGGTCTCGATCGCGTCGGCCGTCGCACCGATCAGGACTACGGCCCGGGCGCGCCGGACGGCTTCTCTGGCCATCAGGTCGAATGGCGTGCGCTTGTCGTACCCGCCCGCGATCAGGACGACCGGCGTATCGAACGCCCGGAGCGCCGTGACCGTCGACGCCGGCGTGGTGCAGGCCGAATCGTTGTAGTAGCCCACGCCATCGATAGCGGCGACCTCTTCAAGGCGGTGTTCCACGCCGCGGAACGCCTCGACCGTGGCGCGGATGATGTCCGGCGGGATCCCTCCCAGGCACGCGGCCGTCACCGCGGCCAGCAGGTTGGCCCGGTTGTGCGGGCCCGGGAGCCGGAGGCTGTCCACGGGACATATGGCGCGCTCGCCCGCCGAGCCGCGTTCACCGGCCGAGCCGCGCTCGCCCTCCGGACCGCGTCTGGACGTCGGACTATACGCGCCGGCCGCTCCTGCTTCCCCCGACGCGTCCCGAAACACCACCTGGCCGTCCCGCACGAAGCACCCGGTCTCGACGGGTCCCTCCAGGCTGAACCAGGCCACCCGTCCCGGACAGAGGGCCGCCCACGCGCGCAGCCGCTCGTCGTCGGCGTTCAGGACGGCCACGTTTTCCGGCGACTGGTAATGCACGATGTGCCGCTTGGCCCGCTCGTAGGCGTCGAAGGTCCCGTGCCAGTCCAGGTGATTGGGGGACAGGTTCGTCACCACGGCCATGCCGGGGCTTCGCCGGATCCAGGCCAGCCGGTGCAACTGGAAGCTGGACAACTCGAGCACGACGGGGCTTTCGCCAGTCGCGGCGACCCCAACGTCTCCGGCGCCAGTGACGTCTCCGCCTCCTTTGGTGCGGGACGCGTCCTGCCAGGGGACCTCTTCGAGCTCGTTGAGCAGGGCCCGGCCGATGTTCCCGCCCACCAGCACCGCCGGGTCGGCCGCCTGGTACAGCGCGCCGATGAGGCGGGTCGTGGTGGTCTTCCCGTTGCTGCCCGTGACGCCGACGACCGGCCGGCGGCAGGTCTCGAAGACCAGGTTCGATTCGGTGGTCAGCGGAACGCCCCGGTCCCGGGCCAGCCGGAGGAACGGGCTGTCGTCCTTCACGGCGGGTCCGACCACCACGAGGTCCGCGCCGGCGATGTCCTCCTCCCGGTGCTCCCCGAGCACGTAGCGGACCGGCCAGGGCGACAGCGCGTCGATGGACTTCCGGAGCGCTTCCGCGGGCAGCAGGTCGGTGACGGTGACGTCCGCTCCCCGCGCGGCGAAATACCTTGCTGAAGCGACGCCGCCCGACAGCACGCCGAGGCCCAGAACGGTAACCCTTTTGCCGGTGAAATCCCTTGACACCCGAAGCCCGCCCGGTTTAATATACGGCGTTGATTCGCGGGTTCAATCCGCTAAGTCCAGTCGTTCGTCGAGCGCCGCCAGGAAGGTGTTGGTTTCCGGTGCGTCGACGGTTTCAGGACCGCGCATCAACTGCACCAGGTCTTCGATCGTATCGATGTCCAGCAGGCGGTACTCGTCGAGCACCTCGAAGGTGATTCGACGCCGCCGGAGCAGGGCGACGGTTTCCTCGAGTTCCGATCCCGAACTCCAGCGCGACAGATCGAATATCCGGTGCGGCTTGCGCATGCCGATAAGATTGTACGCGCCGTCCTGGGCCGGGACAAGCACAATATCGTGGGATGAGAGGGACGCGCGGGCTCGATCGATGACCGTTTCCTCCAGCCGGGGCATGTCGCTCCCGGAGATCAGCACGTACGGGTATCTTCCGAGCAGATCCTCGAAGATGCCGAGTATCATCTCGCCCAGGTTCGCGCCGGACGCGGCGTGGTACGGAACGTCCGGCCCGGTGATCGATCGAAAGGCCTCCGCGCGCCCGGGTTCGGACGTGGCCAGCAGGACGTCGTAATCCCGTCCCCGGTGCGCCGCGAACCGGTCCACCAGGAACGCGCGGTACATCCCAGCCGCCAGGCGATAGGCTTCGTTCTGGCCGAGCGCCGCGCCCGAACGGTCGCGGACGTCCTTGAGGCCGGCATAATCGTTCTCCTCCGTGCCATTGACCAGCCGGGTCTTGACGTTGCGGGGTTCGGGGTACTTGGCGAGGAGGACGAGTGCGGTAGGCGGGTACGGAATCATGGGCCGTAGGGCATGGCTTGGCGCGATGGGGACCGCGTAACGATGACGCCACTTTCGTCATGAACATCGATAAAGATAATGTAGCGGAGTATGTTCACACAAGACATCTGTTGGCCCCGCCGCCGACGGGTTCCTGCACGGTGGAAGGATTGGGCGGCGGGTTCCTGAACACCGTGCTGCGGGTCTCTTCCGGCGACCGGTCGGTCGTGGTCAAGCAGGCCCTGGACGCGTTGCGGCTGTTCCCGGACCTCGAGGTCACCACGGACCGGATCGTATTCGAGACGGAGGCCCTGCGGGTATTGGACGGGCTGTTCCCCGAGGGGACCGTCCCGGCCGTCCTGCATTTCGACGACGAGAACCGCGTCCTGGTCATGTCGGACCTCGGAAAGCGCCCGTCCCTGGAAACCGAGTTGGAGCGGGGACGCGTCGACCTCGACGTGGCCGGCAAACTCGGCGGGTTCCTTTCGTCCCTGCACCGCCAGACCTGGGACGACCCGGATCTGCGCGGGCGGTTCGACAACGAGGACATGCAGGGCCTGAGGTACAAGTACTGTTTCTATTTCGTCGAAGATCCGGCGTTGAACCGCGTCGCCCGCCGGTTGGCGGAGACGTTCACGGAGACGAAACAGGCGCTGCTCCACGGCGATTTCTGGACGGCCAGCGTCATTGCCGCGGAGGAGCGGGTCCATACCTTCGACCTGGAGTTCGTCAACTACGGACACCCGGCGCAGGACGCGGGCTTCATCATGGCCCACTACCTGCTGCACGCGTACAACAGTCCCCGGGTATCCGACCGGGTCTTCGGCGCCGTTGAACAGCTGTGGGGCGCCTATGCCGGCGGGATGGACGGCTACCTGGCTGAAGGCACCGAAACGACCGCCCTGCGTCAGGCCGGTCTGGAGATGCTCTTCCGCATCGACGGGATCAACCAGGTCAAGTACATCACAGACGACGGGGTCAAGGCCCGCATACGCCAGGCCGCCCGTCCCATGATGCTGGATGAAGGGATAGCTGTGGCGGGATTGAGGCACGTTTGAATTTTTCAGAATTGGAAATTTACAGATAGGCAAAAACAGCATTCACTAAATGACTGAAGAAACGTAAGCGAAAACGGCTGAAGGCATATCAGAGCAGGACCATTCCGGGGGCGGGGGTTCTGTGATTCCACGGATGTCCCCCAACACACCGGGCAAGGAGCGATATTTTGGGCAGATTCAGATCATTACTCTTCATTGCGGCCGTCGTCGCGATCGGACTGTGGATCCTCAGCGGGTTCTGGGCCACCATATTCGTTGAAGCGCTCTGGTTCGACCAGCTGGGGTTCAACGACGTGTTCTGGACGACGATCGGCGCCAAGTTCTTCACGGGACTGGTCTTCGGGCTGGTCGCGCTGGTCGGCCTCGGGGCGAACGTCTACCTGGCGCGGTATTTCTCCACGCGCCTCACCGAACTGCACCTGTTCAACGAGGAAATGTCGGAACTCGAGCAGCTTTTTTCCTCGTCCAGGCTGATCGAGGTCGTGACGATCATCGGCATCCTGGTCATTGCCGCCATCATGGGACTGATCGGCCTGGCCAACTGGGACGGCATGCTGCGTTTCTTCAACCAGGAGGCCTTCGGCGCCACGGATCCCATATTCAATCTCGACATCGGCTTCTTCGTCTTCTCGCTGCCGATCTGGCATTTCGTCCGGTTCTGGCTGCTGCTCCTGGTCGTGGCCTCGGCGATCGCCGTGACCCTGTACTACCTCTACCGCGGCGCCGTCACCATCGAGGAACGGGGCATACAGATCCGCTCCTACGCCAGGAACCACGTCTGCGTCCTCGGCGCCATCGTGTTCCTGCTCATGGCCTGGGGCTACCGGCTCGACATGTACCGCCTGCTCTTCTCCGAATCGGGGTTCGCCTTCGGAGCGGGGTATACGGACCTGCACGCCCGGATGTACGCCCTGTGGATCCTGCTCTTCGTGGCCGTCGGCTGCGCCGGGCTGTTCCTGATGACCCTCCGCTCCCAGCGCCGCAACCTGCCGTTCATCGCCATCGGCGGCATGATCGCCTCCTCCCTGGTCGTCGGTTCGGTCTATCCCGGCCTCGTCCAGTACTTCCTGGTGGCGCCCAATGAATACGACCGGGAGGCGCCGTATATACAACACAGCATAAACTACACGCTGCAGGGGTACGGACTGGACAGCGTCGACGAGGTGCCCTTCCAGATCCAGGAGAACCTCACGTCGGGAGACATCCAGTCCAACATCACGACCATCAACAACCTGAAGATCCAGGACAAGCGTCCGCTGCGCCGCACGTACCAGCAGCTCCAGGAGATACGGACTTACTACGATTTCTCCAACGTGGACGAGGACCGTTACCTGATCGACGGGCAGTACCGCCAGGTCATGCTGGCCGCCCGGGAGCTGTCCTACAACCAGATCCCGTCGCCCACGTGGCAGAACCGGCACCTCTTCTACACCCACGGCTACGGCCTGTGCCTGAGTCCGGTGAACACGGCCACGCCCGAGGGCCTGCCGGACCTCTTCGTCAAGGACATCCCGCCCGTTTCCATCAGCGAAGACCTTACGGTGCGGCGTCCGGAGCTGTACTTCGGCGAGAACATGGACGCCTACGCGGTCGTGAAGACCACGCAGGAGGAATTCGACTACCCGGAAGGCGACCAGAACAAGTTCAGCCGGTACGAGGACGACGGCGGGGTGGAGCTCAGCTCCTATTTCCGCCGCCTGGCCTTCGCCCGCTATTTCAGCGAGGCCAACTTCGTCATCAGCCCGCTGATCACGGAAGAAAGCCAGGTCATGTTCTACCGGCGCCTGCTGAGCCGGGTCGAGAACATCGCGCCTTTCCTGGACTATGACCACGACCCCTACCTCATCATCGCCGGCGGGAAGCTCTACTGGATGATCGACGCCTACACGACGACCGGCTCCTATCCCTACTCGCAACGGTTCAGCGGGCTCCTGCAGATGCCGGACACGGGCGACATGGGCACCGGGCCGCAGTCGGATATCCCGGGCCTCAACCAGGCGCCGCAACGGCGGTTCGTCCAGAACCAGCCCACGCTGCAGAACATCAACTATATCCGCAATTCGGTGAAGGTGATCATCGACGCCTATTCGGGCGAGACCGACTTCTACCTGGTGGACGAAGAGGATCCGCTGGTGCTGACCTACCGGAAGATCTTCCCGTCGCTGTTCCGGCCGCTGAGCGAGATGCCGCAGACGTTGCGCGACCACATCCGCTATCCGCGCGACATGTTCGCCATCCAGGCGGCCATGTACCGTATCTACCACATGCGCAATCCCCAGGTGTTCTACAACAAGGAGGACATGTGGGCGGTGCCCCAGCAATTCTACGGCGAGACGGAACAGCAGGTCTACCCGTACTACGCCGTGATGAAGACGGCCCAGATGGAAAAGGAGGAACTGCTCCTCCTGCTGCCCTTCACGCCGGCGGGCAAGGAGAACATGATCGGCTGGATGGCCGCCCACTGCGACGCGCCGCTCTACGGCCGGATCCAGGTCTACAACTTCCCGAAACAGGAACTGGTCTACGGTCCCATGCAGATCGAGGCGAGGATCACCCAGGACGCCGACATCGCGAAGGAGCTCACCCTGTGGAACCAGGAGGGCTCCCAGGTGATCCGGGGCGACATCATCGTCGTGCCCATACAGGAATCGCTGCTCTACATCGAGCCGCTGTACCTGCGGCAGCGGTCCACCCGGGGCGGCCTGCCCGAACTCAAGCGCGTGATCGTCGCCTACGGCAATCGCATCGCCATGCGGGAGACGCTCGACCAGGCCCTGTCGACCATTTTCGCCTTCGACGGCGCGACCCTCGCCCTGGAGACAACCGAAACGAGCGACGGCCGGGTCGTGCCGCAGTCGCGGAGCGTGACCTTGAACGACCTGGCCCGGCGGGCGGTAACCCACTTCGACGAGGCGCAGAACCACCTCCAGGCGGGGGACTGGACCGAGTACGGCGCTTCGCTCGAGCAGCTGGAGAACGTGCTCCGGCGCCTGTCGGACGAGGCCGCCCAACTGGAGTAGGAACGGGTTGACCGCGGACCGGGGATTGTCATGCCCGTTCAGACGCTCAGTTTTCCCAACGACCACGGCGACCTGCTTGCCGCGCGGCTCAGCCTGCCGCCCGACGGCAGGCCGGTCGCCTACGCCCTCTTCGCCCACTGCTTCACCTGCAACCGGAACCTGAACGCCGTCCGGCGCATCAGCCAGGAGATGTCCGACCACGGGCTGGCCGTGCTGCAGTTCGATTTCACCGGCCTGGGCGACAGCGAAGGGGACTTCTCCGAAACCGGCTTCTCGTCCAACGTGGAAGACCTGGTCGCCGCGGCGAAGTACCTGGAGACCGAATACGACGCGCCGCAGGTCCTGATCGGGCACTCCCTCGGCGGCGCGGCTGTGCTCAAGGCCGCGGGTTCCATACCGGCCTGCAAGGCGGTGGTGACCATCGGGGCGCCGGCCGATCCGAAGCACGTGGCCCACCTGATCGGGGACGCCCGGGAGACCATCGAGCAGACGGGCCAGGCGACCGTCACCCTCGCCGGCCGTTCCTTCCTGATCAGGAAGCAGTTCCTGGACGACCTGGAAGAGACGCGGATGGACGAGACGATCCGCGGACTGCGCCGCGCCCTGCTGGTGTGCCACTCCCCCATCGACCAGACGGTCGGGATCGACAACGCCGCCCGGATCTTCCAGGCCGCCCTCCATCCCAAGAGCTTCCTGTCCCTGGACAAGGCGGACCACCTGCTCTCGAACGAGGCCGACGCCTTCTACGTCGGACGGGCCGCCGCGGCCTGGGCGACGCGGTACCTGGACGTGCCCGCGGCGGGGGCCGGCGGACCCGGCCCTGGAGGGGCCAGGGGCGGCGGACCCGAAGCGGCGGGGAGCCAGGTGGTGGTGCGCACGGGCCGGGAACACTACTATACCGAAGTCGTGGCCTCGGGACACCGCCTGACCGTGGACGAACCCGAGTCGGTCGGGGGCACGGACCGCGGCGGGACGCCCTACGACCTGCTGCTCGGGGCCCTGGGCTCGTGCACGTCCATCACCCTGCGCATGTACGCCGACCGGAAGTCCTGGCCCCTCGAGGAGATCGTCGTCCGGCTCAGCCACGCGAAGATCCACGCCAGCCACTGCGAGACCTGCGAAACCACCGAGGGCAAGGTGGACCGCATCGAGCGGGAGATCGAGCTGACCGGCGACCTGTCCGATGAGCAGCGGGCGCGGCTCCTCGAAATCGCCGACCGCTGCCCCGTGCACCGGACCCTGCATTCCGAGATCGTGGTGGAAACCCGGCTGTATGAACCATGAAACGACGATGGTCCAGCCGGTCACCGTGTGGCTGCCCGGGTGATCAGAACACGATGCCGGCCAACACATGAAAGCGCCGTTTTTAAGCCCATGAACTACCTGGCCCACCTGTACTTCGCCGATGACACGCCCGAGTCCCGCGTGGGGAACCTGATGGCCGATTTCGTCCGGGGACCCGTGGAAAGGCAGCCGTACAACGGCGCGGTCATGCGGGGCATGCGCAGTCACGTGGCCGTGGACCGGTACACCGACGGCCACGACGTGGTCCGCGAGAGCAAGGCGCTCATCAGCGGGGGCCGCCGGCGGTTCGCCGGGATCATCGTGGACGTCTGCTACGACCATTTCCTGGCCCGGAACTGGTCCGAGTACTCGGACGTGCCGCTATCCGAATTCATCGACCGGACCTACGGGTCCCTCAGCGCCTACCGGGGCGAGATGCCGCCGGTCCTGTCGCGGGTGATCCAACACATGGTGAGAAACGACTGGCTGCGGGGCTACCGTGAAACGTCGGGCATCGGGCGGGCGCTGGACGGCCTGTCCATGCGCCTGCGGCGGCCCAACACGCTGGCGGGATCGGTGGAGGAACTCGAAGCCAACTACGGCGCAATGGAAGGCCACTTCCTGCGGTTCTTCCCGGACCTGGTCCGGCACATGGAGAGGCGCGAGGAAAGGCGCGAGGATGGGTAACCAAATAGAGATGAGGCGGCGCGATGGGTAACCACTACGACGTCATCGTCGTCGGCATCGGCGCCATGGGCTCGGCCACGTGCTGCCACCTGGCCGGCCGGGGCGCGAAGGTCCTCGGCCTGGAGCGCTTCGACCTGCCCCACGCCCAGGGCAGTTCCCACGGCTATTCCCGCCACACGAAGACGGCGGTGTACGTGGACACGCCCTACGAACCCTTCATCGGGCGGTCCTTCGAGCTCTGGCGGCTCCTCGAGGGCGAGACCGGCCAGCAGATCCTGGTGACGACCGGCTACCTGCGCATGGCCGATACCGGCACGTGGGACCATTTGAAGGGCAAAGTCCGGCACGAGGTGCTGACCGCCGACGAAGTGGCCTACCGGTATCCGCAGTTCACGTTGACGTCCGACTACCACGGCCTGTACGATCCGGTCGGCGGACTCCTGCGGCCGGAACTGGGCATCGCGAGCCACATCATCCAGGCACTGCGGCGCGGCGCCGAGATCCATGGCCGCGAGGCCGTGACCGGGTGGAAGGAAACCGCCGAGTGCGTGGAAGTCGAGACCGATCGCGGCCGTTACAGCGCGGACCAGGTGGTTTTCACGGGCGGTTCGTGGACCGCCCCGCTGATCGCGGATCTGGGCATATCCATGACCGTTACCCGCCAGCCCCTGGCCTGGGTGTGGCCCGCGCGGAACGCGGCCTCCTTCGACGTGGGCGCGCTGCCCATCTGGCAGATCCCCGCGCCTGAATACGACGGCGAGTACTACGGATTCCCCATGATGCCGGACCATCCGGGGTTCAAGCTGGCGCTGCACAGGTACGGCGAGGCGTCCGATCCGGACAACCTGGACCGGAGCGCCCGTCCCGAAGACGAGGAGGAGGTGCGGGGTTGCCTGCGCCGCTACATCCCCGACGCCGACGGACCGCTCACCGCCATGCGGATCTGCATGTATACACGCACGGCGGACGACATGCCCGTGCTCGACCGGCACCCCGCGTATGACCGCGTGACCGTGGGCTGCGGCTTCAGCGGGACCGGCTTCAAGTTCTCCTGCACCTTCGGCGAATGGCTGGCCGAGACTGCGCTGGGGCAGCAGACTACGATCGAGAACGAGGCCTTTCGATTCGCGCGACTGCTCGGGGACGCGGCCTGAATCATATCTTCGACCCACATCCTGATTAACAGGAGCGACCATCATGCATACCCGGATCACCGAAGACCAGTGGGAGGTATTCGAAAAACAGGGCTACCTTCGTCTCGGCAGCGTGATGGAACCGGGCGAGCTCGAGCGGCTCCAGGAGCGCATCGACGATATCATGCTGGGCCGGGCCGACATCGACTACGGCCGGGTCATGATGCAGCTCGACCGGGACCCGGAGCGCGGGGGCGACAGGCCCGGACCGCAGAGCAGGGGGCACAAGGGGGCCACGCTGGGATACCGAAAGATCCAGGATCTGGAGATCGACTCCGTGTACCTGTCCTTCATGCAGAAACCGGTCTTCGAGGAGATCTGCGGGAGGGTCTACGGTCCCGAAACGCCCGTGGCCTGCTTCCGGGCGATGTTCATGAACAAGCCCAGCGGCGAAGGCACGCCGCTCGTATGGCACCAGGACCGGTGGACCGACCTGGACCGCGACCCGCTCGTCACGCTGTGGACGGCGCTGGACGACGCCGTCGAGGCGAACGGCTGCGTCAAGATCATCCCGGGTTCCCACCGCCGGCTCATCAACCCGAGCCACGGTTCCGGGTTCCTGACCGACGAGCAGGCGGCGGAGGTGGTGGCGGAAAACGAACCCGTCAACATGGAGGTCGCGCGCGGCGAAACCGTGCTGATGCACAACTGGATGCTGCACAGCTCCGGGACGAACAGCACCGACACGGCGCGGCGCGCCTTCAGCATATGCTTCATGGAGGCGGCGACCCGGTCCCGGGCGGGGCACGACTTCCCGGTCATCTTCGGCGAAGGGGCGCTGAGTCCGGCAGTGTAGGGTGGTTATCGCGAGTCCGGCGCTGTAGGAAAGGCCGTAACCAGCCGCAACCAGCCGTAACAATCTACCAAGGATCGAGAGAGAGGAATGCTCCCATGGTTTTCACGAGAAAGCACATCCTGGCCGGCATCTGCGCGGTCGCGCTGATCCTGTCGGGCTGCGGATCCGCGTCGGAAACATCCCGCCCGACCCTGCTCGACCAGATCAAGCAGCGCGGGACCATACGCGTCGGGGTGTCTACCTTCGTCCCCTGGGCGATGCGTAACAAGCAGGGCGAGCTGGTCGGTTTCGAGATCGACGTGGCCAACCGGCTGGCGTCCGACTCGGGACTGGAGATCGAGTTCATCCCCACGGCCTGGGACGGGATCATCCCCGGACTCCTGGCCGGCAAGTTCGACGTGATCATCGCCGGGATGTCCATCACTCCGCCGCGCAACCTGAGCGTGAACTTCACCCGGCCCTATTCCCACTCGGAACTGCTCCTGGCCGCCGGCAGGGACAAGGCGGGCCATCTCGTCGACAGGGAGGACTACGACAGCGCCGACGTGACCATCGCGGTGCGCCGCGGCTCGACCTCGGTCCAGGCCGCGCGCAAGAACTTCCCCGGCGCGACCATCCAGCAGTTCGACGACGACATCCTCGCCTTCCAGGAGGTGCTGAACGGCAACGCGGAAGCGGTGATCGCCTCTTCGCCCAAACCGGAACACGAGGTCCTGCGCAACAGCGACCGGCTGTTCATCCCGTTCGACGAACCCCTGGACCGCGGCGCCGAGGCCATCGCGATCCGCCAGGGCGAATCGGACGCCCTGAATTTCTTCGACAACTGGATCCTGCTGCGGACCGAGGACGGGTGGCTGAAGGAACGGCGGGATTACTGGTTCAAGACGCTGGACTGGGAGGACGACGTGGCGCCGGACCAGTAGGAGGCACCTGGCAGAGCGTGTTTTCCGGGGACTCGAAAACTGGCGGGACCGGGTTTTTCGGAGGATTTAAACATCCGGGTTAGAACTTGCTGTTGATGTACTCAGGCTTCGATGCTGAGTCGTCCCGGTCGTCCTGTTCTGGACTCCCGGATAATGATGTCGATGTCGCGCCCCAGTGCAATTAAGAGACGGAACAGCCGTTCCATCGAGTATTCCTGAAAGTCCCCTCGCATCAGCCGTGAAACATCAGGTTGCGACAGCCCCATCAGTTTCGCTGCTTCGACCTGTTTAAGGCCGCGCTGGCGAATGATCCTGTCGATCCGCGTCACCAATTCCGCTTTGAGCAGATGCGCGTCGGCATCCGGCAATCCCAGATCAGCGAAGACGTTCCCGCTGCCGCGTTCGATCTTTATGTCTTGGGATTTCATCAGCCTTCCTCCTCTTCATAGTATAAACGGTAATGCTGCTCAGCGATTTTCAGTCTGTTCCTGATCAGATCGAGATCGGGCTTAGGAGTTGCGATGCCTCGCTTGGATTTCTTCTTTACAGCATGCAGCACGTAGACTACTCCGCTGAACCTGACAGTGTAGACCGCTCGAAAAGTATCGCCGTCGTAACGGGAAATCACTTCTATGACGTTGTTGTCCAGCCCTTTAAGGAATTTGGCGTTTCGGTAACTGAACCCAGCCTGAGCCTGATAGAGCGCAAAGCCAATCTTGCTACGCACCGATTTTGGAAACGCTCTAAGGTCGGACTTACTGGAGCCAACCCATTCGATAGGTTTAAGTATCCGTGTTGTCATTTCTATGATAGTGAATCCACCATATCTGCACAAGTTTTTCTGGACGCTGAACTTTGAACGCGATTTCGACTAAACCATGTGAAACGGGTAACTTTTTCACAACAAGTCAGTCCATGTAGTTCGTGGCAAGCCCCCGAATTACCGCTTGACATCACCCCTTCTCCTGCATATCTGGTACATGGCAAAATTGACGAAAAACCCGCCTGAATCTCGAAACGGATTTCGGCGGTCGGCATGGCCGGAGCGGCTGGCGTGCTCGAATCAGTTTGAGCGACCAGAGCAGACTGAGCAGCCCGACCGGCCCTAGCGCCCGGAGCAGACTGAGCGGAGCCAATTTCCATGAGTCTCACCCTCTACGACACCTACACGCGCAGCCTCCGCGAGTTCGAGCCGCTGTCCCCGGACGAGGTGGGTCTCTACGCCTGCGGCCCCACCGTCTATGATTTCCCCCACATCGGCAACATGCGCACGTACGTGTTCGGCGACCTGCTGCGCCGGACGCTTGCGTTCAACGGATACAAGGTCCGTCACGTGATGAACATCACCGACGTGGGGCACCTGACCTCCGACGCGGATACGGGCGAGGACAAGATGGAGGAGGGTGCGCGGCGCGCCGGCAAGACGGCCTGGGAGATCGCCGAGTACTACACCGGCGTCTTCAAGGAGGACATGCGTCGGCTGAACATCCTGGAGCCGGACACGTGGTGCCGGGCCACCGACCATATCGCCGAACAGATCCGGGAGATCCAGTGTATCGAAGAGAAGGGGTTCACCTACCGGACCTCGGACGGTATCTACTTCGACACCTCGAAACAGCCCGATTACGGTTATCTAGCCCGCCTGGACGTGGAAGGGCTCGAGGCCGGCGCGCGGGTCGACATGGCGGAGAAGCGTAGCGTAACCGACTTCGCCCTGTGGAAGTTCAGCCCGCCGGGCGAGCAGCGGCAGATGGAGTGGGACAGCCCCTGGGGCGTCGGGTTCCCGGGCTGGCACATCGAATGCTCGGCCATGTCCGCCAGGTACCTCGGCCCATTCTTCGACATCCACCTGGGCGGCGAGGACCATATTTCGGTGCACCATTCGAACGAGATCGCCCAGACCGAGGCCTGTCACGGCACGCGGCTCGCCAACTACTGGATGCACGGGTATTTCCTGCAGCTGGGAGACGCCAAGATGGCGAAATCCGCGGGCGGGTTCCTGCGGGTGCAGACGCTCATCGACCGGGGCTACGATCCCCTCGTCTACCGGCTGTTCTGCCTGAGCGCGAGTTACCGGTCCAAGCTCAATTTCAAGTGGGAGAGTATCGACGGCGCCGCGCGGCAGCTGAACCGGCTCCGGCTGGCCGTCCACGGCTGGGGCGAGCCCGCCGCTGAACCCGACGAAGAATACATGAAGCGCTTTACCGACGTGGTGAACAGCGACCTGAACATGCCCCGCGCCATGTCCGTCACCTGGGACCTGGTCCGAAGCGATCTCCCGGACGGCCTGAAGAAAGCCACGATCATGCGGTTCGACGAGATACTGGGACTGAGCCTGGCCGAGTGGCAACCCGAAGAGACGGCCGTCCCCGATCACATCAAGGCGCTCGCGGAAGAACGGCGGCAGGCCCGCTCGGAAAAGCGCTACGCCGACGCCGATTCCCTGCGCGACCAGATCCTCGCTGCCGGTTTCGATATCAAGGATACGCCCATGGGTGCGGAAATTACGCCCAGGGCGAAGACCGATACCGAGGTAACGCGGTAACGCGGTAACAATTACCCCGAACGCGGTAACGATTACCCCGAACGCGGTAACGATTCTTCCCCATGAACCTGCTCCTGGCCGGCGGTTCCGGTCTCGTCGGGACGGCCGTCACGCCCTACCTCCAGCACCACCACAACCTGCGCGTGCTGGACCTGGTTCCCCCCCGACACGACGACGTGGAATACACGCAGGGGTCCATCGCAGATCCCGACGCGGTGCGCGGGGCCCTGGACGGCATGGACGCGTTCATCACCATGGCGATGAAGGGCGGCCAGGGCGGCCACGACCGGCATCACACCATGGACCAGGTGCTCGACAACTACACCGTCAACTGCCTCGGCCACCACGTGCTGCTCTACACCGCCGCCGAGATGGGCGTCATGCGCGGTATCTACACCGGCACCATGAGCGTGCACAACCGGCACCGGACCTGGTATCCCTCCGAGGAGGAAGTACCCCTGGACGGCCCCAACGTGTACGGGCTGACCAAGGGCCTCACGGAGCAGATCTGCCATTATTTCGCCCGCGAGTACCACATGAGCCTGCTCGTTTACCGCATCACGGGACCTTGCAACCGGGCCATGTTCATCGACCGGATCAAAAACCCGCCCGGCGGTCCGAAACTCTACTACACCGACGAGGAGGACATGGCCGAGGCCTACCTGGCGGGGCTCCGTTTCCTCGATCAGGCCGGCACCGGACAGGGCGAAAGCGGGCAGAGTGGCAGCGGCCAAGCTGACAGCGTTCAGGCCGGCAGTGACCAGGTCGGCAGTGACCAGGTCGGCAGTGACCAGGCCGGCAGTGGCAAGGCCGGCAGCGTTCAGCCCGGCAGCGGCCGTTGCGAGGTGTTCTTCATCTCCGGGGACGAAAAGCGCGAGGAAATGAACATGGCGAAGGCCCGCGAGCTCCTGGGCTGGGAACCGATGGCGCGGAAGAAGCTGGGGATTTGAGGGCAGGCAATTCTACGTGTATGAACAAGCCGGAGGCGTTCGCCCTATCGTAGTCTCACGTTAACTGCATATTTTGCGAATCTCACAGCTTTCTTGAAGAGCAATCTTCTTTATTGCGCCGGATACTGACCTGCCGATGTCCGGATCATATAAACTCACCCATTCATCAGATCATTGGGTCAATCTAGCGAACCTGATTCATCAAGCAAACTACTCAGCCATTCTACAAAACCCTTCGAGACAAACTTCGGATCCTGGTTTTCTGATAATTCATGATCCCAAAAGACCACGGGGCAATCATTATCCTTTACTTTGTTGGTGTCGAGGCAATAGTGATTCCCCAAGCCGTCATTCATTATGGGTACTAAATGGACCGGCACTCCAGGTCTCATTTCCTCTCTCTCACTGACTGTCATATGTACTAGATCCAGGTACTCTGGCACATCGGACCCCAGACCGTAAAGTTCCCAATTTCCTATTCCGCCCCAGCCGAACTTGCGCAGGAATTGCTTGTAACTGCCAGGAAGTTGGACCTTCAAGACAGCCTCCGCCCGCTTAATTGAAATATCATCGGTACCAGATCCAAGACTTTGGTAATTGAGACCTCCTGGCCGGAGTATGAAGTCATCGAAGTTCATGGCGTGTCCCACATGGAGGTCCCGGAAACATCTCTGCTATTAACTGTCCTTTATCTTTTAATGCGCGAGAACATCAAGACCGGTATGTGATATTAAATACGCACAATCCGGAGGTGATTTACTAACAAGAATTGATTGTCATCTTGCTTGTCTTCTGTAAGTTCATCACCTCCCCAAGAAGGAGTCATTAGATGTACATGATCAGGGCCCTTCTTTAAGAATGCGAGTTTTTTTTCCAACAACTCGAGACCTTCTTCATCGAGGCATATAGCAACTTCACCTATCTGCAGTTTCGAGAATCTGTGCTTTTTGTACAATTCGACTTCGACAGTCAGCAGCATGTTGCTCTCCTGTTCTCTACTTCCTTTAAGGTTTTAATAAGGATTTCGTGTAAACTGACATCACCATGTAAAGGTTCACCCTAATGGAAACACCATCGATACCAAGTCTATCGCCTTCTTAATCTGATTCTTACGATTCCGGCCATGTTGTCTTCGAAGTAGGTGAGAAGTGCTTGTCGGCACGCTGACGTGTTTTTAAGCGACTCCGATAGACCTCTTAGGGTCCGCTACCACCGCCTGGCCGCCATGCACGCCATCTTCCCGATCCGCAGTTCACACCTGAAATCGACGTATCCCAGGCTGGAAAGCAGGTCCTTGTGCGTCTCGACGGGAAGCCGCCGGGGCCGTAGGGGGTCGTCTTTCTCGAAAGGCACGACGAAATCCGCGTTGACTAGGATCCCGCCGGGCGACAGGAGTCCGTGGATCTGCCGGTAGACGGCTTCGAGGGCGTCGATGCCGCCGAGATCGTGCAAGGTCTGGAGGGTGAAGACCGCGTCGAAAGGGCCGATACCCTCGGTCCATGCGTCATCCTTCAGGTTCGCGCGGACAAGGCGAATGTTCCGGTGACCGGCCGCTTCTAGCAGTTCCTTCCCGTGCAGGACGAGCGCCGGCTCGATCTCGACCCCTGTATATTCGACGTCGGTGGGTGGTCCCTCACCGGATGCATCGGCTAACGAGTTCAGTACGGACGTGGCGAGTCGCCCTGCGCCGACCCCCAGTTCCAGCAGGCGGATCACTCCGGGAGGCCTGCCCCCGCGCGATCCATCCTGGTGATGTCCCCGTTCGCGCCGATCACGCCGCTCCTCGCCTCGCCGAACCTCGCCCGATCCGCCGTCGCGCCGCGCGGGCGATCCTTCTCCACCACCTTCATCACGCCAGCGGCCAAGCGTCCCTACCACGCAACGCGCCATCTCCGCCCGCTCGGGCCACCTGGCGTCCAGGTCCCGCGTCCACGCGTCGATGTAGTCAGGTCCCGTGAAATCCGACAGCGCCATGCCAGGGGTTCCTAGTCGGTCCGCGTGGGCTTGCGGCTGTGGCTGAAGGAGTCGAGCCGGGGCGTGTCGGGCGGCCAGTAAGGGGCCTCGTTCGACTCCTGCCAGGGATTGCCGCAGAAGTTGGTGAGAATGTGCCACTCGGCCGCGCCGATGTCCGGGTCGGGATGGAAGAGGAAGCGCTTGAGGCCGGCTTCCCTGGAGGCGTTGAGGATCCCGTGCAGGTCCCGCGCCGGCATGGCGTCGCCCGCGTGGGGCGCCCGGCCCGTCGAGACCCAGCAGATGCACTTGTCCGTATCGCCGATGGCCTCCAGGGCGCGGCGGGTCTCCCCGTACACGATGGTGGAGAAGAACTCGTCGGGGAACCCCATCTCCATGTCCATCAGGGTGCGCACGCCCGGAAGGTCGATGCCGAAGAGCAGCTTCACCACGTCGAAGGCGTCCTCCTCGGTGAGCGACGGGTTCCACTTCCGCAGCCGCTGCACCCAGCGGGAGACCGTCCCGTACATGCCGTCGAAGCCCCGGTGCCAGTAGTAATGCTTGGGGAAGATGAAGTCGAACCAGGAGGCCATGGCGTGGTAGTCCTGGCAGGTCAGCGACGAGAAGGCCGCCGTGCGCGGGATGCCGCCGAGCTCCACCCTGCGGTTGAGCTTGCCGACCTGTTCGGCGACGGCGGCCATGAATCCGAGGGCCGTTTCCCGGCGGGCGCGGAGCCAGTACAGGGCGTCCTCGTTGATGTCGAAGAGCTGCATGCCGGCGAGCATGCCGCCCGGCGCGCGGTAGCGAACCTCGGCCGGCGTCAGCTGGTGAAACCGCGTCCACAGGTGTTCGATCCCGCGCTGCAGCCGGTCCATGTCGTATCCCAGTGCGGCGAAACGCTCGTCTTCGCCGGGCCGAATCTCGAATAGCTCGCCCCCGTGGTGGAAGGCGAGTTCGTAGTGCTGCTCTCCCGGTCCGTCGATCAGGAATCCGTGGGCCTGGGGCAGGGCGTTCATGGCGTCCTGCACCGTCGCGGCGTGGCCGATCACGCCGTATGGGTCTTCTTCCACGGGAAGGCGTCCCCCGCCCAGGCCGGCGCCGAAGGTAATGATGTGCCATCCGCGCTCCCTGGCGTCGTCGAGCATGGCGGCGAAGAGGCGCTCCTTTTCGAGGTCGCGGGGCGTCTCGCCGGGCGGATCGACGCCGAAGGACCGGTACACGGCGGGGTCGCTGCCGAAGACCGGGATACGCGTGCCGTCGTCCTGCTCGAAGTGGAGATAGCCCACCACGATGCCGGTGACGCCGCCGTCCTGCCACGCGTCGAAGGTCCGCTTGTAGTCGAGGATGTATCGGTCGAGGGGGTTGTGGACGAATATCCAGGCTTCCATTTCGGTCTCCTTGACAGTTGACAGGTGCGCGGCAGATTACGGGCGCCCCAGCGCCTCGAGTAATGCGTCCGGTTCCCTGATGCTCAGCAGCATGGCATAGTTTTCGGTCGTCGGCAGGTAGACGACGCTCGATTTGTCGGTGAGCACTGGGTTATTGTTTTGAACGATAAAAATATCTTGTCAATATTGATTGAGTTAAAAATCAACATAAAAATCTGAATTGAGATATACGCCGGCCGCGGGCCGCGCAGAGCCGGGCGCACCGAACGCTTCGCCGCGGACTCGCCAAACGTGCCGAGCCACCGGAGCCGGCCGAGCCACCGGACCCAGCCTCAGTCATTCAGCAGCCGGTACAGATGGGGAATGAACAGCCGGTTGTCGGCCGCGACGTAGATCAATTCTCCCCCCATGCGGCTGAAACTCTTGCCCATGCGGTTGTAGTAGGCCGGGTCGTCCATGGGCGGCTCGCCCGCGTTCCAGTCCCAGTCCTCTTCCGTGAGGTCGTTCACCGCGATGAAGGGGCGCACGGGACCGAGCCCTTCCTGGCGCCGCAGGTTGTTGGCGATCGAAACGGATTTTTCGAAGACCTGGGGAGCCATGATCGAGGAGCCGACGGACAGGAACACGCCGCCGTCGATGCGCGAGACGCCCTCCGCGAATACCTGGAAGTCGATCATGCCGCCCCTGCCGAGGGCCGCGCCGCTGGCGAGGGGATGGGTGTAGACGATGTCGTACCCGATGCCGGGATGCACGGTAAGCGGTACGCCGAGCCGGAAGGCGTTCCCGGTCAGCGAGTGCGCGCTGTACGGGTGCTCGACGACGCGGCGGCCCGGTTCGATCCCGTGGCGCACGATAGTCTGCAGAAGGTCGGCGCGGGCGGGCATGGCCTCGTCGTCCACGGCGCCGGCGGGCATGGCCTCGTCGTCCACGGCACGGGCGGGCATGTTCCCGTCGTCCACCGGTCGGCCGCACCAGTCCGCCAGGGTCTTCCGGAGCGCTGCCTGCGCGGGGATATCGTAGCCGTCCTCCACGATCATCCGGCCCATGGACTCCCCGTATCCCAGCCCGTCCACCGCGCCGATGAGCACCGCCAGCGCCGTATGCCGGCCGGTCTCGTCCCACGTGCCGAAACGTCCCTGCGCGACGTGGGCGCGCACGTCCTCCTCGGAACGGCCGAGGAAAGCGTACTCCCAGTCGTGGATCACGCCGGCGCCGTTGGTGGCCAGGTGGGTGATCCATCCCGCTTCCATCATGCGCGTCACCACGGGGCCGAGCCCGTTCTTCACCAGGTGCGCCCCGTAGGCCAGCATGACGGACGCGCCGCCGGAACGGGCCGCGCGCACGCGGTCCGCGATCGTCCCGATCTGTGCGGTCTGGCGGGAAGACGCCGGCGGCAGCGGACCGTCGGGATCGACGATGATCTCGTCGACGTGGTGCTTGCTCTCCCGATCCGCCAGGGGTTCGACCTGCACCCTGCGGCCGTCGATGCGCGGGTAGCCCATGGGGCGTCCGTTCCTGAATAAAGGATTAAAGGAGGAGAATTGCGTGGCGCAAAAGAATCGATCGCCTGCCTGATGGCTAATATACGGCCGGCGCGGGTCGAGCCAACTTTTTTCGTGACCGGGGAATGAAGGTACGGCCGGGGCTCGAACCTATCCGCAGAGGGAGGCTACCGGGGGTTCGAACCGGGGTCAGATGCCGATCTCGACGCCTTTGACCGATACGCCCTGGCGGGTGATCTCGAGGTCGACCCGGCACGCTTCCGTGTCGATGAGGAGCCGGTAGGCGCCCGGGGTGTTCGGGGTGAAGGAGACGGTGTCGAGGACCTGTCCCTTCAGGGAGGCGAGGGCCTCGTTGGTTTCGGACACCGCCCGCTTGACGGCGCTTCCCCTGGGCGTCTTGCCGAAAAGCCGCAGGAGCCGTTTCTCGGCCTGGGGACTCTGGCGCCGCCGTGCGCGGCCGGACTGCAGGGTCAGTTCGAGGAGGTTCTCCAGAAAGGGGACGTTCTCGGGGGAGACTCCGCCTTCTTCGATATCCCGGCGGAGGGCGAGGTAGGGTAACTTGGATTCCGAATCGGCCAGGGAGGAGGTGAAGGCGTCCAGTGCGTCCAGCAGCAGTTCCCGCTCCTGGTCGTCGAGCCGGGCCAAAGATGTATTCAGGTCGCTCATTTGTGCCTGTTCCCCGGTTTGGAATGCCTGTTCCCGTCCTTGGTCTGCCTGTTCCCCGGTTTGCCCGCACGTAGTTTCCCTCCGCATGCCGGGTTTTGGATTCGGACGGTCCCATTGCTGTCACGCTCCGTGTCGCGAGTGCGATGAATCCGGTCGGTCGGTCGGGTTGCTGCGTCGCCGCGTCCGTGGATAACCGGTGCCTCGCCACCACCGTGTTTGGATCCGTCACTACCACCGAACCCCCCGGCCAGGAAGGTCTCTTCGCCCCCGCCGAGCCGCCAGGCGGATTCGCGGACGATCTTGCGCAACAAACGCAGGTAGAGGATGGCCGCGTTGCTCATTTTTCCGCCTCCTCCGCCACCAGCGCTTCCATCTCGTGCTCGAAACCGCCGGTCTCCACCGGGCAGTGCATGCCGCATTCCTTGGGCGCGTTCTTCTCCCACCACCAGCGCCCCGCCCGCGAGTCCTCGCCGGGCTTCGTGACGCGCGTGCACGGCATGCAGCCGATGCTCGTATAGCCCTTCTCATACAGGGGATGCTTCGGGACGTCGTAGAGCTCGATGTAGTCCCAGACTTCTTCCTCGGTCCAGTCCGCCAGGGGACTGATCTTCGCCAGTCCGCCGTGGTCGTGGTCGATCTCGATCTTGCGGATGTTCGCCCGGCTGGCCCACTGGTCGCGCCGAAGCCCGGTGAACCACCCGTCCAGTCCCTCGAGCGCGCGCCGGATCGGCTCCACCTTGCGCACGTTGCAGCACTTGAACCGCGACTCCACGGACTTGTAGAAGAGGTTCACGCCGTGGGCGCCCACCATGTTCTCCACCTGGAGCAGGTCGGGGAAATAGACCTGGATATCGATGTCGTAGTGGTCCCGGACCCGGTCGATGAAGTCGTAGGTCTCCTGGTGCAGCCGGCCCGTGTCCACCGTGAACACGTGGATGTTCGGGTCGATCTGCCAGGCCATGTCGAGCAGGACCATCCCCTCCGCCTGGAAGCTCGTGCACAGCCCGGCGCGCCGGCCCCAGCGGTCCAGGGCCCATTCGATCACGGCCTCGGGGGATTCTCCGTCGAACTCGATGGCCAGTTGCCCGGCTTCGAATTCATCCAGGAAGTCGCGGTCCGGGTGGTCCATGGTGTTCATTCCTCTCCTGTTGCAATCGCGGCGAGTTCGTTCCCCGCGGCGATCGCGGTCAACTCGTCATCGCTGTGGCGGTTAAAAAACTGTTGTATCGTCTCGTCGTCGATTTTCTGGTCGAGGTAGGACCGGAAGAGCCTTTCGGTGTAGCGATGCACGGACCCGGCGGGCACGCGACGCAGCACGGGCTGGCCGATGGCGGCCTGGCCGCTCAGCCCGCCGCGGAGGAACAGGTCGTATCCCCGCAGCCGCTCGCCGCCCTCGCCCCGCTCGCGCAGGGTCGTGGCCTGGAAGCCGATGTCGCCGATCCAGTGGTGGGCGCAGGCGTGGGGGCAGCCGTCCAGGTTCAGCCGCAGGCCCCGTGCCCGGTCGCCGAAGACCCGTTCCATGTGCTCGACGATCTCTTCCATCTTGGTCTTGGTCTCCCCGACGGAGTAGTTGCAGAAGGGCTCGCCCGTGCACGCGATGCTGGTACCGCGCAGGTCATTAACCTCCATGGGAAAGCCGATGTCCGCCACCGCGCCGGTGACGGACTCCAGCCGGTCCTCGGGAATGTCCGTGAGGATGACGTTCTGTCGCCGGGTCAGCCTGAACTCGCCCCCGTACTCGTCAGCCAGGTCGGCCAGCTGGATCATCTGCGTGCCGGTGCACAGGCCCAGGAAGACGGGGAAGCCGGCGTAGAACAGCCCGTCCTGCACCTGCGCATGGATCCCGGTGTGATCGAATTCCGTCTTCGGCGGTTCCGGCGCCGCGCCATCGGCCAGCCGGTATCCCAGGCGCGCTTCCACCCGTTCCCGGTAGGCTTCCGGCCCCAGGTCGGCGACCATGAACTTCAGCCGCGCCTTCACGCGGGACATGCGGTACTTGAGGTCCTCTTTCCACACGTCGATGATGGCGCGCAGCACGGGGATCACGTCGTCCACGGGAACGAAGACGCCCATGTCGCTGGAGAGACGGGGCCAGGTGGACAGGCCGCCGCCGATCCGGACCGCGAACCCGTTGCTTCCCTCCCGGATGATGCCCAACAGGCTGATGCAGTTGATTTCAGGCGCGTTGCACTGGTGGGGGCAGCAGGAGATGGTGATCTTGTGCTTGCGAGGCAGATCGCAGTAATCGGGGTTGCCGTAGAAGAAATCGGCCACCGCCTCGATGACCGGACGGGCGTTGAACAGTTCGTCGGCGGCCAATCCCGCCACCGGGCAGCCCGTGATGTTCCGCACCGTGTCGCCGCAACCGCCGCTCGTGGACAGCCCGGCCCGGTTCAGTGTCGCGAAGATCTCGGGCAGGTCGTTCAGCTTCATGCCGTGGAGCTGGATGTTCTGCCGCGTGGTCAGCTCGCCGTAGTCGCTCCCGAAGTCCTGGGAGACCCGGCCGATGGTGCGCAGCTTGTGCGGCGTCAGACGTCCGCCCGGCAGCTTGACCCGCATCATGAAGTGCCCCACCTTGGGCTTGTCGTGGTACAGGCCGTACCACTGCAGGCGCACCACGTCCTCCTCCGAAATCTCCTCGTAGCCCTGCTCGATCAGGTCCGGGACGTCGTGAATGACCTCCATCGGCGCTTTCTCGTGCTTGAGCCGCTCCACGTAATTGCGCTTCCGGACCAGTTCCCAGGTGGGCTCCGGCTGCTCCCGACGCGGCCTGCGGACCGCCTTCGCCATGCTCGCACTCCGATTTCGTGACAGTAGAACAGGATATTTCAGAACAGAAGATCCGCCTTGAACCGAACGGCGAACCGACATAATACCGGACGGAAAACAGGCCGTCAACAGAAAAAGTAACCATGTTGATCAAAATAGTAAATATAAATTGATCGGCACAGAATGTACGGGATTGGGAGGCACAAAAATGCGAGATCCGGGCCGCTTTATCGACTGTATTGATCAACGGGCGCGGTCAGGCCGGAAGTAGGGCGTGTCCTGCGATAGACTGGACCAGGAACGAACCACTTGCACGTATTTGGAAATAACCATGGCCAGTGGTTCGGGTTGGACTTCTTCACCGAATTGAAGTATCTTGGTTAATGTATATCTACGGATACCGGCAGAGAAAGGCGGGAACATCTATGTCCGAAACGTTACAGCATGAAGGCAGGATAAGCCGGATAGACGGGATTATCGAACAAATCGAGAAGAGACTGGGAACGATAGAAAGGGTGGGCTTTTCATTGCTCGCGGCCTTGCTGGCCGTGGTGATTTCGATTCTGGTATTGCTTCTGTCCCAGTGAGTGACGAAGGGGGAGGTCGGCGGAAACGAGCGTGAAAATGGGATGGCCGCCCGAAACGAGCGTGACGAAAGAGGAGGTCGCCGGGCCAGCGCACAACGAAAGAGGGGGCCGCAGGGATATAGCGTGAGAACAGGAAGGCCGCCGGGATCCTTCATGAGAGAAGGGAAGGCCGCCGGGATCTACTCAACCTTCCTTACCGGATTCCTCTCCGGATGCCTCCGACCGCCTGCTCCGCGTCCAGAACCAGTAGGCCGGGATGCCCAGGCCGGTGATGGTCAGCCCGATCAGCGTTTGTCCGGGGTTGCTGACGGTGATGGACACGAAGAAGATCACGCCGATGAGCACGAAGATGGCGGGCGTGACGGGATACCCGAAGGTGCGGTAGGGCCGCGGCACGTCGGGACGGGTGCGCCGGAAGATGAACACGCTGAAGGTGGTCGTGATGTAGAAGAGCCACAGGGAGCCGGTCCGCGCCGCGATGATGGAGCCCCAGTCGCCCAGGAAGACGATATAGAGGATGCCCAGCGCGGCCATGAACACGACGGCGTTGGAAGGCGTGCGGTAGCGCGGGTGGACGCGCGCGACCCACGAGAAGAACATCTTTTCGCGGGCCATGGCGAAGAAGACGCGCGGTCCGGTCAATATGCCGGCGTTCACGGTGCCGAAGGTGGAGATCATGGCGGTGGCGGCGATGAAAGCCGCTCCGACCGGTCCGATAAGTACCTGCATGGTCTCGGACGCGACGCGTTCGCTCTCGGCGACGCCCGTGTTGGAGAGCACCAGCAGGTAGGCGCCGTTCACGAGCAGGTAGACGACAGTGGTGATGGCGAGACCCAGGATGATGGACAGAGGCACCCAGCGTCTCGGGTTCTTGATTTCCTCGGCCACGTAGGTCGACGCGTCCCACCCGTCGTAGGCGCCGAAGGACGCCACCATGCCGAGGCTGACCATGCTGAGGAACCCGAGCGTCAGGGTGGTATCGGAAGGCCAGGCCGGCTGGAACTGGCTCGTGTCGGGCGTGATCCCGAAGGCCAGGGCGACCATGAGGAGCAACCCGCCCACCTTGAGGAAGGAGGACAGGTTCTGGACCAGTCCGCCGAACCGGACGCCCAGGTAGTTGATGAAGGCGAGGATGACCAGGACGATGATCGCCACGCCGCGCATGGCCCAGTCCGGGTAGGGACTGAACTGGGTGACGTAATAACCCAGGTAGGTGGCGAATACGATGGAGATGGCCGCCAGGTCGGCGGGACGAATGACCAGTAGCGAGGTCCAGCCGAAGAGAAAGCCCCACAGGCGCCCGTAGGCTTCGCGGAGGAAGACGAACAGCCCGCCCGACCGCGGCATGATGCCGCCCAGTTCGGCGAACGTCACCGCGCCGCAGAAGGCCATGAAGGCGCAGATGACCCAGACCAGGAGGTTCCAGCCGGACGTGCCCACGTAGCCGGCCACGATGGCGGGACCCGCGAAGATGCCTGAACCGATGATGGAACCGACGATCACGGTCGTCGCCGAGACCGGCCCCAGGTCCCGCCTGAGTTCGGTTTCCTCTCCGAATGAGTCGGTCCGGGCGTCTTCCCGCACGTCGCTCATGGTCACCTCGATCGAGGTTCAGGATGATGTGATTTTAAATGGGATGTGTTCTAATGTTGTGTTTATTTCGGTGCGTGTAAATGATTTAATCGCGCGCGCCGTCGGTCAGCCCTCTTCTGTGCCGGCCTCAGATAGCTCTTGCGCCGCGTCGTTAACCCGTCTTCCGCGCCGACACTCAGTCCCCTTCCGCGCGAACACTCAGACCGCTTCTACACCGCGTCACTCACCCCTCAACCGCCGTGTCTTTCACCCCCCATCCGCGATGCCCAGCCCGATGATCCGGTCGGCGTTGCGCCAGAGGATTTTCTCGCAGACCTCGTTCGTGATGTGTCCCTCGTCCCGCCGCGCGCGAAGCCACTCGATGTGCTGAAAGTCGAGCTCGGCGTCCGTATGGTCGAGCCCCAGCAACATGCGGTCCTGGAACTCGTCCAGGAACTCGTAGGTGAAGGCCGGGTCCCGCGTCATTGCGTTGAACCCGGAGCCCGCCGACAGGTCGCCGCACAGGTTGGGATAGGTCCTGAAGAGCCGGAGCAAGGTCCCGCCGGGCGCGACCGGAGTATTCGGATAGCCTTCTTTCCGGTCGGCCGTGAGGTCGCCGCTGATCTCGCTCCAGAAGGAGGCGCTGTGGCCGAAGAAGCGCAGGTCGGGGAAGCGCTGCAGGGCCCGCTCGAAACGGGGAAACCCCAGTTCGTCGATCAGCCCGTACGTGACCGCCTCCGGCGGCGAAGTGTGGAAGGTTACGGGCAGGCCCAGGTCCTCGCAGGCCGTGAAGAGGTCCCACAGCCGGGGATCGTCCCAGTACACCCGGCAGGTCAGCTCCCCCACGCCCTTCGCTCCGCGGGCCATGTACTGCTCGAGCACCTCGCGGTACCGCTCCGCACTGTTCATATCGTAGCGGCGCACGTCGAAATCACAGAACGGGATGAAGCGGCCAGGGTAGAGCCGGCAGATGTCGAAGACCTCGCCCATGCTCTGGGGTTCTCCGATCACCTCGGCAGACGTGAGCGGCAGGATGACCGCCTTGTCGATCCCCTTCTCGTCCATGCGCCGGACCTGCTCTTCGGCCGACATCAAAGTCAGGCCGTTGTTGAACTTCTTCAGCACCGGCCAGCGCAGGACGTGGGCGTGTACGTCGATGATCATGTGGGATGCCTGTCGCGCGGTTCGATCTCTTCCGGGCCAGCGCTTGGACCTGTTTGGATCAGACGGTTGCGGATCGCCTACAACCGCACAGATGGCAGCTTCTTCACACGTTGATTGACCGGGTCCACTTCAATACCCGCGGATTCCAGCGCGGTTACGCCGAGCAGCGGGTCGGTTCCCGGATTGCCGAAAATAACCGTAGCTCCGATTTTGTCATCCATCAATTCAAGCATGGCCACGGTGATATCCACCGAGATTTCGCTTCCGTCCGCCAGCGTGTAAATGCGTGTGCCCTCCGCCTTCAGACCGATGGCTTCCAGGTGCGGTCTGGGGACGAGGGTGTCGGTAGCCCCGGTATCGACAAGAAACAGCCCTTCCCAGTACTTTTCCGGTTCCGCGGGGTTGATGATCCTGACCTTAACGTGTGTCGTACCCATTTTCGTGTCTCCTCCATTGGACGCGTTCCGCACTATCAGTTACCGGGAACGCCTGGCATCAGATCGGACCACCCTGGTCCGAGCAGATCAGCCATCCCCTGATGGTTACAGTCTTCTCCCTTTTTAGTCGGAATCAGGGGCATCCGTATCGAGTAAAAACTCTTTATCTGAGGTCCCTTTATTAACTATTAACGCCCTGCCTGTCCGCCTGCGTCCAACCCCCACACCTCCACCGCCGTACCGCCCAGAAGCCGGTCTTTCTCTTCTGCGTTCAGGAAGTCGTACCCCTCCCTGACCAGGCGCAGTTCATCGGCGAGCGAGAGCCAGCCGTGTTTTACCCGGTGATGGCCCGGGTACCCGGTGCCCCACATGGCCCGTTCGACTCCGAAGGCGTCCAGCAGCGCCCGGATGAAGGGGTGCATGTCGCGGAAGGGAAAGGGCTCCCGCGACCGCCCCTTCACGTCGGAGATCTTCACGAACATCCGCTCGTGCCGGGCCAGGTCCAGAATGGGCTTGAAGACGTCCATGCCGGTCTGCGGATCTGGATATCCCATGTGGTCGATGATCAGGGTCATGCCGGGATGGCGCCGGGCGATCTCGTCGACCTGGGCGGCGTCCCACGGCTTCATGTGGAACTGGACCACCGCCTCCCGCGCGGCGAGCTCCTCCCACATGGCCCGGTTGCCTTCGTCCACGAGGACCTGCTCGCCCGGATAGTAGAAGGGGTGGAACCGGAAGCCGACCAGGCCTCGTTCCTCCATCCAGTACCGGACCTGTTCCGCGTTCCCGGACGGGTCCTGGGGATCGATGAGGCCGTGGCCAAGGAACCGGTCCGGGAAGCGAGCCACGGAATCGGCGATGTAGCCGTTGTCCCACGTCGACCAGGACATCTGCACCAGCACGCTCGTATCCACGCCGTTGGCGTCCATGTCCTCGATCAGTTCGTCGGCCGTGGCGGGTACGTCCGGTCTCCCCGTGAAGGTCGCCGCCGTGGGGCCTACCGGGTACCCGGGTTCGACTTCCCAGACGTGCACGTGTGTATCTACGATCAAGGGGGCGTCCTTTCTGTTTCAGACGTTGCACGTGTCGTAGGCCGCCTGCATGGCCGCGAGCGGGTCGCCGAGCGGGACGAATTCGTGGCCGACGAAACCGGTGTAGCCGCTTTCCGCGATGGCGCCCATGACGGGCGGGTAATAAATCTCCTGGGTCTCGTCGATGTCGTTCCGCCCGGGGTTGCCGGCCGTGTGGAAGTGCCCGATGTGGCCGATGTTGTCGCGGATGGTCCGGATCAGGTCGCCTTCCATGATCTGCATGTGGTAGATGTCGTAGAGCAGCTTGACCCGGGGCGAGCCTACGCCCTCGCAGACCGATACGCCCCAGTCCGTGTAGTCGCACTGGTAGTCCGGGTGGTTCACCTTGCTGTTGAGGAGCTCCATGGACAGCGTGACGCCCTTCTCCTCGGCGGCCTTCGCGACGCGCAGCAGGCCCTCGATGCAGTTGTCGCGGCCCTCTTCGTCCGACTTGCCCTCCCGGTTGCCGGAGAAGCAGATCAGGCCGGGGATGCCGTACGCGACGGCCACGTCCATGTTGGCGAGCAGCTCGTCCTCGATGCGGTCGTGGTTTTCCCGTTTGTTGAGCCCGTCGGGCAGGGACGCGTGCCCCACCACGATGGCGATGTCCATGCCTGCGTCGCGGACCTGGTCCCAGTGCTCCCGGGGCAGCATCTCCACGGAAGCGTAGCCGATGCGCGCCGCTTCACGGATCACAGCTTCGGGCGTGACGCCGTTTCGCTGGAAACAGCCGAAACAGATGGACTGGCGGATCGTTCCCATTCGTTGCTCCTCGCGTTTCAGGTTCCGATCGGTGGTGCGTGTCATGTTCCGGCCGGCGCGTTCGCTTTGTCCGTATCAGACTGGCCACAGGGCGGACATGACTCCATAGGACTCTTCAAAGCGCTGTTTCACCCATACGCACCGTGCTCCAGGAAGCCAAGCAGGCGTTTCCGGCGCGGGTCGGCGTCCCGGTACACGTGCTCGGGCATGGTGTAGTTGATGAAGGGGAAGTACTTGTGGCCGACCACCCGCCGGGCGTAGGTGATCTGGGTGATGTAACGCGTCCGGTCGCTGCGGTTCGGGCCGCCGCGATGCCAGACCTGGTTGTTGAACATGGCGACGCTGCCGGCCGGTCCGAGGTTGTAGTGTATACGATCCTCCCACTCGGTCCCGTCCAGCGAATCCGGACAGGGGCGGCCGAAGAGGTGGGAGCCCGGGATGACCTCCGTGCCGCCGTGTTCGGGTTCTTTGACGTCGGTCAGGTAGTAGTTGCAGGTAAAGAACAACACCGGGAGGCGGATGTTCGGCGGCGCCTCGCCTTCGGTCAGCAGGAAATGGGGCGCGTCGTCCTGGTGCCACCGGAAGAATCCGCCCGGACGGGTCACAAAGGAGTTGTTGTGGATGACGTGGCAGTTCTCGGCCACCAGCGCCTCGGCGAAACTCACGATCGGCTCCAGGTCGAAGAGCCGCAGGTTCGCCTCGCTGAACTCGAACATACGGTGGCACAGCGCCATGTTCGCGCTGACCGAATTCAGGCCGTTCGGGTTGTCGCGCAGGCCGCGCTCGAGGTCTTGGCGCAGCACATCGCACCAGTCGGGCGGCAGGACGTTCTCCAGGAACAGGAATCCCTGGCGGTTGAACGTATCGACCCATTCACGGATCCGCGCCCGGTCCGCGACCCGGCCGCCCAGGCTGATCGTGTCGGTAGTCATGCCGGTTCCGTCACTTGAATGTACAACTGGATAGGTTAAATTAGACAGGGCTCGCCGGTACGGGGTGTACCTGCGGCCACGAAACCGAATTAAACGCCGGCGTATGGATTGGGCAAGGGATTAAGGCCTGGTTGAGGGGCGCGGCTGATCGTGAAGATTGCGCATACCGATGAATTGGGGCCGAGAGAAAACGAAGGAGGGAACTAATGATTCGTCCTACCGCGGTGCAAGCCCGTGAAAGATACCGGTTATGGCTCCAATACGCCGATGGGTCCGACGGAGAGGTTGATCTGTCCCATCTCGTGGGAAGTGGGGTGTTTATTGCCTGGAAGGATCCGGAACGCTTCGAACAGGTCCGAATAGCTCCGCACGGCGCCATTGCATGGGACGATGACATCGAGCTCTGCCCCGATGCACTGTATTTGGCAATCACTGGAAAGTCTGTCGAGGAAGTCATGCCCGGAATGCGGACGCTGACTCAAGGGGACTCAGAAGTGAACGGGACCAGGAACCCATCCTCTTAGATGGCATGATTCCCAGCAACTGGCCGGCACCTCGGTCAAACGTCAGGACGGCGATACCAGGCTGTGTTCCATGGCAGGTTCGGGCGTGAGACCTGGCGTCTACTTCCGATTTGACCGCTGCTTCATACGGCATTTTCTTGACAAGATTAAAATAACTAGTTATATGACTAGTCAGACAGGGTCATTATTCGAGACAGATACCAGACCGAGGCGGCCGGATAATGGGCAGGGAATGGCAGGTACAGGAAGCCAAGGCGAAATTCAGCGAATTGCTCGAGACCTGCCAGGCCTCGGGCCCGCAAACCGTGACGAAACGGGGAGTGAAGGCGGCGGTCCTGGTTTCGATCGACGAGTGGGATCGGCTCAGGCAGTCGGCCCGTTCCGATCTGAAGGACCTGCTGCTTGCACCTGAAGCGCGCACGGATTCCCTGACGCCTATGCGCGAGAAACGCCGGTCGCGCAAAGCGGTGAGCCTTGAATAGCCATGTATCTCCTGGATACCGAAGTCGTATCGGAACTCCGCAGAAACCAGTCTCACCCGGGTGCGCTGGCGTGGCTATCGAATGTGGCTTCGGATCAATTGTATCTTTCCTCGGTGACCGTGGGCGAGATCCAGACGGGGATCGAGATCGCTCGTGGAAAGGATGCGCCCGGGGCGGCCGCGCTGGAAGCCTGGCTGGACGAGCTGACCGGTACCCATCGTGTCCTGCCCATGGATTCGGCCGTATTCCGGGTATGGGGAAAACTCCTGCATCGCCGGTGGGATGTTCGCATGACAGACGCCATGATCGCGGCCACGGCCGTGGTGCACCGGCTTACCGTGGTTACCGGGGACCCGGAGGTTTTTGACAAGCTCGGAGTGCAAACGCTGAACCCGTTCGAGAAGTGACCGGCCGACGAAGTGACCGGCCGTCGAAGTGACCGGACGCTGAAGTGACCGGCCGACGAAGTGACCGGCCAACGAAGTGACCGTCCGACGAAGTGACCGGCCGACGCAGTGACCGGCCGACGCAGTGACCGGCCAATGAGGTGACCGGCCGACGAAGGGAGGACCCGCCATGTATGACGTGGACGCCATCGCCGCCTTCGACCGGGAGAACGTGGCGGACATCAAGGCCCGGCAGGCGCAGATCAATGATGACGGACGCGCGGCCGGACTGAAGATCACGGGCGCGCGGACCTGGCGGGTGCTCATGCCGTGGCGCGGGACCAAGCGGTGGGACGGGTCCGCCGAGGGGTTTTCATTCGCCGAATTTGAAACAGACCAGGGCCTGGTGGGCGTAGCCGAAGGTTTGTCCAGCGAGGCCGACGAGCTGCGTTCCCGGGTCCTGGGTAAAGATCCTTTCGATCCCGAAATACGGGGGCTGCTGGGCCTCGCCTACTGGGACCTGGCGGGCAAGGTCGCGGGCAAGCCCCTGTACCGGTACCTGCGCGACGTGTTCGACCTCGATTCGCCCGTGGTCACGAAAATCCCCATCGCGGCCTACACCTGGTACCGCTTCCCCGACGTCAACGGCGAGCACGAGGTGACCTTCGACACCTATCCCAGGCACGTGAAGTCGCTCATGGAGGACGAGACCTTCCGCATCATCAAGCTGTCCATGTGCGATTTCGAGCCCCACCGCTACGTCGAGCTCATCCACAACATCCGCGACGAGGCCGGCTTCGACGTGGATATCCGTGTCGACCCCCACGCGTCCTGGAGCGAGAGCGAGGCGCTCCGGTTCATGCAGGGGGTGGAGGACTGCCGGATCGAGTGGATCGAGGAACCGGTGGGCGGCCGGTTCGAGAACATCTTCCGCGCCGGGCACCGGCTGCGGCTCATGAGCAGCATCCCCATTTCCTCCCATGTCTGGCTGCCGCCGCTCAAGCGGGACGCGGCGCCCCGTCCCTACGGCGCCTATGTTTCCGGCCGTTACGGCGACGAGACGCTGGACCAGCCGCTGGACCTCGACGTCATGCGCCGGCACGTGCCCGCCGACGTGACCGCGCCGGACGCCTACGCGGGGCCGCTGGCCCTGAAGCGGTACTACGACACCGCCCGGTTCATGGGCATGGAGCTGGGCATGCACAGCGCCTACGAACTGGGTCCGGCCACGGTCATCCGCCTCCACGCCGCCGCCTTCGCCTTCCCCTACACCATCCCGTACCACATCGTACACGGCAACGGCACCATGCCCATGTCGCTCCACGGCCTGGACGCCCACTACAACCAGTGGGTCGGCGACGTCATCAAGGGCGGCAAGATGCCTTACGAGGACGGGTGCCTGCGCGTTCCGGAGGGACCCGGGCTGGGAGTGGAACTCGACCCCGACCTGCTTGCGGAATACCGGTGGACGGAGGAGAAGCAGGCCCTGCATACCCGCCACATCGAGGCGATCCGGGCAAACCATCTAGACCGGCTGGGCTGGCGAAAGGACCGCATGGGCTGGCTTCGGTAGGCGCTCTTCACGGCCGGCCGCGCCAATGTTGACCGTGCCAATGGCAGCCGCGCCCGCTGCGGTTACGGCCCCGCGCACCCCCCTCAATCCTTCCGCAATCCACCCAACCGCCACAGCACGCCGACCACGCCCAGGCTGGCGATCCCGCCGCAGATCGTAAGGGCCAGGGGCGCCCCGGCGATGCCGGCCATCCCGCCGACGAGCAAACGGCCGGGCGGACCGCCGCCGATGGCCAGCACGAGGAGGCCCATTACGCGGGGGCGCATGGCGTCGCTGGAAGTACGCAGGACGATGGAGGACTGCATGATGCCGAACCCGGTCTGCCCGACGCCGACCAGTATCAGCATGACGAGGGAAAGCGGGAAGGACGTCGAAAGGGCGAAGACCAGCGTGGCCAGGGCGTTGACCAGGGAGCTGACGGTGAAGACCAGGCCGTCCCGGTAATACTGTCCCAGCCGGTCGATGAGGGCGATGCCGAGGATGGAACCGATGCCGGTGCCCGCGCCGAGAATGCCGAGTTCCAGGGGGCCCAGGAAGAGGACGTCCCGGACGAAGACGGGCAGCAGGACCTGGTAGGAGAACGCGAAGGCGTTCATGATGAAAGTGATGATCAGCACGCCCGAGATCCTTGGATGCCGGCGGGAGTACCGGTAGCCGAGGAGCAGGTCCTTCCACGGGCCGAGCCGCCCTTTCTTGCGCCCCTTCCGGTCCGTTGCCGCGGAGAGCCGGACGATGACGGCGATCTGGCCGACGTGCAGGAGGAAGAGGGCCAGGAAACCGCCCTTTATCCCCGTGAACTCGAGGAGGACGCCGCTCATGAGCGGCCCGAGCAGCCTCGAGACGTTCTGCGGCACCGTCTCCAGGACCATGGCGTCCGTCGTCCGGTCCTTGCCCACCAGGTCGGGGATGAGCGCCCGGCGGGAGGACCAGTCGTAGGCGCCGCCCAGGCCGATGAGGACCGAACCGAGGACCACGTGCCAGAAGGCGAGGTCGCCGAGGAAGGCGAGGACCCAGAACAGGCCGTTCACGACGCAGTTGACGATCTGGGCGTTGACGATCAGCCACCGGTAGCTGACGTGCCGCACCACGGTGCTGAAGAAGGGGCCGAACAGCATGAAGGGGGCCATGCGGCAGAAACTGACCAGCGCCACCATGCCGGCCGAGTCGGTCAGTTCCAGCACGACCCAGCCGACGATCAGTTCGTCCATCCAGCGGGACTGCCACCAGATGCTGCTGGATATCCAGAGGTATCGGAAATCGGTGATGGAAAGCAGACCGGCCGCTTTCCAGCGTAAGCCAAGCCGCGCGAACATGGGCGCCCTGTGGAAAATCCTGTTGACGGGCAGGTGCGACGATCTATATTCCGGGATATCGAGACCTCAGGCGCCGCCGAAAACCGGATCCCCTCGTCGTCTGCCGGCAATCCGGCCGGTCGGCGAGCCTGGGAAAAGAAAGCCATTCTGGCGGCCGCAGTCAAGCGTACAACACACCCGAAAACACCCCTTGATCGCGTTCTTTTAAGAGGATGAGCGTACCGTCATGAGTGATCCGCTTCGCATCCTGTCCATCGGCGCGCATCCGGCCGACATTTTCGACCAGTCCGGCGGGGCCATGGCCCATCACACCGCCCGGGGCGACTGGGTGGGCTGCGTGGTGCTGACCCACGGGGCCCGCGTGCACGACAAGGTCATCAGCGACGAGATGTTCCACGCGGACGAGGTGCCGGAGGGCGATACGCTGAAGAAGATGATGGCGGAACGGTCGGACGTGAAGGCGGAAGAGGTGCGCTCGGCCTGCCGCGCCCTCGGCGTGGAGGACGTCTATTTCATGGGGGCGGACGACGCCGTGCTGCTGCCCGAGCGGCCGATCGTGCGTGAGCTCGCCCGCCTGCTGCGGGAGTTGAAGCCGGATATCGTCCTCACCCATTTCCCCGACGAAGGCGGGGGCACCTGGAACCCCCACGCGGTGGCCGGCCGCATCGTGATGCTCGCCCTGGGACTGGCCGGTTCCGTCGACCCCGGCGACCGGCGTCCGCCCCACCAGGTCGCGCAGGTGTTCTACTGGGGCTGCGGCGCGGCGAGTCTTCCCCGGAACGTGTGGGAAGCCCGCGGCGGGTACTACAACGACGTCTTCATCGACATCACCGACGTGGTCGACAAGAAGCTGGCGTCGCTGGACGCCCTCGTGAGCCAGGGCTACGGCGGCGCGTATGCCCGGAAACGCATCGAGACGTCGGACGGGGCCTTCGGCGGCGCGGCCCACGTCGCCTACGCCGAAGGGTTCATTTCGCTCAGTGCCGAGACCCACTACTACTTCCCGGTCTCGTCCTATGCCCTCGAGCGCGCCCGCCGGTCGGACCACGAGAACATCGAGATCGTCAGTTACAAGTACGAAGGATAATACAAAAGGCCGGCTACAGGCACGCAGCGCGAAGGAGACCAACATGCAACGGGTGGGATTCATACTGAAGGTCAAGGAAGACATGATCGAAGGCTACAAGAAGCACCACCGGGAGGTCTGGCCCGAAATGCTGGACGCCCTGCGCGAGGCGGGCTGGAGCAACTACTCGCTGTTCATGCGCGAGGACGGCCTGCTCTTCGGTTATTGCGAGACACAGGATTTCGAAAAGTCGCTGGCCGCCATGGCCGAGAAGGACGTCAACGCGCGCTGGCAGGAGTTCATGGCACCCTATTTCGAGAACCTCGGCGGCAAGCACGCCGACGAGAACATGGTGCCGCTGGAGCAGGTTTTCTACCTGGAGTAGCAGGTAAAGCGCGCCCCCCGCGCGCAGGGTAACCAGAAAACGTTGGACACATCCACCCTCGATACGCCCGTCCTTACCCTCGACGAGAAGCGGCTGATCCGGGATATCACCGATTCGCTGAAGGAATGCAACAATCCCCACGCCGCCCATCTCGACCAGGCGATCTGCGAATCGATCGCGCGGTTGAGCGACCTGGCGAAGGTCATGAACGCCTATCCCTCCCTGCTGGAGAGCCAGTCCCTCGGCCAGCAGCGCAGGGACGCCTCCTCCCTCATCGAAGCGCTGTCCAACGCCACGCTGTTCACGGTCGACATGCTCCTTCCCATGCGGGCCGCGGTCGGGCAGGTGTACGTCATGGCGCGGCTCAATCTGTTCCGGCTGCTGCACCAGGTCGCCCAGGAGGCGCTGGGCGGCAGGAAGGACTTCACGGACGTGGAAGACGCCATCGGCGCCCGGATCAGCCAGAGCATACACAACAAGGTGATCGAATCGCTGCTGACCGCCATCGTCTGCGACGACAGTCTCGGCGGCGGCGTCCGCACCATGGCCGCCACCGCCCTGACCCACCTCTGGGAGGACCGGTTCTCCCGGCGTATCGAAGCCTTCCTGCCCGTGCTCGAGACCACGTGGGAAGCCCGGCGGCAGACCACCGTGCAACTGGGCACCCTCATGGGCGTTTCGGAAATCTTCGCCCTGATGCGCGCGGGCGGGGACATCCGGTTCCTCGACTATTTCTCCAGGAAGACCTGTCCGCCCGAGGAACTGCAGGCCTTTCGCGAGTTCCTGTTCAGCGTCTCCACCGAAGAGCTCGAATCGTTGAACGACAAGCTGCTGCAGGGCCATGAAAGGTCCGCGTCCGATCCGGGTGTCGACACCACCCTGTCCCTGTCGCCCACGTATCTCTACAACCATACGGCGACCGATTTCGTCACCCAGCTCTACCTGTTCTTCGTGAAGCGCCACCTCGAAGCCCATGCGCGGCGGATCCGGAACCTGCCCGGTCCCAAGCGCACGGCGGAAGAGTACGTGATGGTCTATTTCCTGGAGCAGTCCTGCGCGATGGACGGCGACAGTCCGGCCACCAACCAGCCCGGCGGCGACTGATCCGGCACCAATAAGTACGGCACCAACCAACCCGGCACCAATAAGCCCGTCAGCCCGGCGGCCCGTCCGCGGGCAGAAAGGATACCGCGAAGTGATCAAACTCGGCTGCATGTCCCTGAGCTACGGCCACGCCATTTCGGAAGGCCGCATGGACCTGTTCGACTTCATCGACCGTGCCCGCGAACTGGAACTCGACGGGATCGACATCCATACCCGGGCGCTGGCATCGGAAGACGACGCGTATCTGGGGGACGTGCGCATGCGGTGCCTGCAGCGGGGCCTTGCCATCTCCTACCTGGGCATCAGCAACAACTTCGGGAAGCCGGCCGGGGAGATCGCGGCCGAAGTCGAGATGGTCAAGCACTGGATCGACGTGGCCGCGCGGCTGCACGTGCCCATGGTGCGGATCTTCGCGGCGTGGGAACGGGACGATACGCCCGACCGCGTCACCTGGTCCCGGATGATCTACGGCATCACCGAAGTGGTGGACTACGGAGCCAGCCGGGGCGTGGCCGTCGGACTGCACAACCACAACCACGGCTGCGTGACCCGCACCGGCGACGACGTCGTGCGCATCCTCAACCAGGTGGACCGGGCCACGTTCACCCATATCCTGGACACGGGCCAGTACGCCGGATCGCCGGGCGCGTCGGGCAGGAGAGGCAACCCCGATCCCGCGTACGACTTCTACGGCAGCATGGAGACGAGCGCGCCGTACGCCGTGCACGTCCGGGCGAAGTTCTACCGCGTCCAGTCCGGCGAGGAAGCATGGCTGGACTATCCCCGCATACTCGGGATCCTGAAAAACGTCGGGTTCAACGGCTGGATGTCGGTCGTCTACGAAGGGCAGGACGTCGAAGCCGAGGAGTCGGCGGTACCCAAGGCCGTCGCCTACCTGCGGCGGCTGCTGGCCGAACACGGCATGTGAGGCTCCGCCAGGAGCGAAGCGATGTGCCGGCAGGACTCGGGGTTCAGTTCCACCGAAATGCTGCGCCGGTCCAGCGCCCGGGCGGCCAGCGCGATGGCGCCCTGCCCGGCGAAGGGGTCCAGGACCGTTTCTCCCGCGTACGACCAGAGGCGGATCAGGCGCCTGTAGGGGTGTTCCAGGTTGTCGCCGGGCGTCCACACGGCCTGGCGGGCCGCCCGCCACTCTTCCGCGGGCACGCGGCTTTTCTCCATGACGCCGGGATCGGGCGCTTCGGGTTCGCCGGGCTTGCGATAGGCCAGGATGGTCTCGGCGTGCACCTTGGGCCGGCAACCCAGCGGCACGCGGGCGTCCGCATCCTCCTGCCTCGTTTCCTTCCGCGGTTCGAACCAGTACCACGTTGCCTCGTACTGAAACCCTGCCTCCTGCAGACCGCGGTGCGCGTCCGCCACCAGCGCGACCGGTTCTTCCCGCCAGAGCAGGTCCGCGATCCAGACGATCATCGCCCTGCCGGGCATCAGGCACCGGTGGCAATGGGCCCATACCTCGGAAAGGGAGGCCAGGAAATCCGGATAGGTCTGGCCGAAACCGATCTGGTCCGGGTGGCCGTAGTCGCCGCCGTCCCACCAGGGCGGGCAGGTCAGGACCATGCCGGCGCACCCGTCGGGGATCGGGTCCATCCCGCGCGCGTCGCCCAGCCAGAGCCGGACCCGGTCGTCATCGTGGTAAAGGCGCATAATGGGAAGAAAGGTTCCGTGCGGAAGGGTTCAGGCGCGTCAGGATTCCGGCCAGATATCGGCCAGGGCGCTTGATATGATCACGGGATTGGGGCCGTCCACCCGGTAGCACGCTTCCGCCGACAGGGCTTCGTTCATGAGGACGCCCGTCATGGACCGGGGCCAGCCGAACCACCGGTAGACCGCCTTTTCGTCGACGGCCCCCGCGGAATCCACGGCGCCCAGGAGCAGGCTGCCCATGGCGTGCCGGCGGGAAATGGCGGCTGCTTCCCGCTCGACGTCGTCGGGCACCCACCGCTTCGTCAGTTCCCAGACGCAGGAAGCCGCGTCACGGATACTCTTTCCGGTCCGGCCGGGGACGATCAGCCACAGTTTTTCGAGCTCCAGCAGCGCCCTGCGGCACGTCCGCCCGTCCATGGGGACGGATCCGGCGAGCCGGTTGCGGAGCGTCCGTGTCGTGGCCGGCCCCTCCCGCTCGATGCAGTCGGCCAGGCGGAATGCCGCCGGGGATATCCGGTTGCGTTCCCGGGCGCCCCGAAAGCCCTCCGGCTCCATGGCCAGCAGCGCCGCCCAGTGCTTGCGGGCGACCAGCGTCGGCTTGCGCTTCACGAAGGTGCCGAAGAGACAGGGCACGGCGTCCGGCAGGTCGCTCATCCATATGCTGGCGATGCCCTGTCCCGTGCTGATCCGGTCTTCGCCGCCGGAACGGTCGGACCTGCCGTCTATGGCTTCCTGAATACTGGGGAGTTCGGTGCCGGCGTAGACCGAGACGAAACACCGTTCCAAAATGAACTCGCCCGCCTGTTTCCGGTTCTTCAGGCGGCTGGACGGCGAAAGACGGTGGTTTTCGGTCACCCGTCCGCGGACGTTGTCGGGCAGCAGGGGAAAAAGTGTCGACTTGGTGAGTATGGACATGTACGGCGCTTTCTTCGTTCCTTCTGTTCAGGCGTCGTTCCGCGCGGCCGGCGCGTGCTCCCGTCCTGCGGCCGGGTGGCTATCCGCGCGGCCGGCGCGTGGCGCGGTCAGAGCGCTTTCTGCACGGCCGTCACGTGGCGCGGCCAAAGCGCTATCTCCAGTCCCTCTGTTCACGCGGCGTTCCGCGCGGCCAGGGCCGCCCCGATGATCCCGGCCTGGTTCCTCAGCCGGGCGGGCACGACCTCGGTATCCACGGTGAAGCACGGGGAGAACTTCTCGTACTTGTTGCTGGCGCCGCCGCCCACGATGATCAAGTCCGGGCGGATCAGCTCGTCCAGCTTGCAGAGGTATTCGTTCACGCGGCCGCCCCACTCGATCCAGCTCAGGCCCTTCGCCTTCCGTACGCTCTCCGCGGCGTATTTCTCCGCCACCCGTCCCTTCATCTCGATGTGGCCGAATTCCGTGCTGGGCACGAGCGCGCCGTCGACGAACAGGGAGGTGCCGATGCCGGTCCCCAGGGTCGCGATGACCACCACGCCGTCCCGGTCCCGGCCCGCGCCGTAACGCATCTCCGCAATGCCCGCGGCATCCGCGTCGTTCACGAAGACGACCGAACGTCCCGTCGCCTCCGCCATGCGTTCGGCGGCGTTGACCCCGATCCAGGACGGATCGATGTTCGCGGCGGTCCGCACCGTGCCGCGCTTGATCACCGCGGGAAAGCCGAAACCCACGGGTCCCGGGAGGTCGAAGTGCCGGACGATCTCCGCCGCGGCCTCGATGACTTTTTTGGGCGTGGCCGGCTTCGGGGTGGCGATCCTGAACCGTTCCGTCTCGAGTTTCCCGGATTCCAGGCAGACCGGCGCGCCCTTGATGCCCGATCCGCCGATGTCGATGCCCAGGAGACTCACGCGGGTTCTCCTTCGGCCGGTTCTTCCTCGGCGAGGGCGACGGCGCGGTCGCGGGGGGACGTGATCCGCCAGTAGTAGCCGTCCGGGTCCAGCACGCGGAAGTCCGTTGCGCCCCAGGGCTGTTCTTTCAACGGTTCGTGGATGGCCACGCCGGCCTGCTGCATCTTTTCGTGGAACGGACCGATATCGGCGATCTCCAGGACCAGTTCGATGCCCACGCCCCGGACGAGCGACTCGACGGGCTGGTCCCCGGGGTCCGGATGCCAGAGCAGCTCATCGGTCTTCAGTCCGAGGACCAGGGCGTTCCGCTGGAGCAGGATGTAGCCCGGGTTGTTCGAAACTTCCTTGAAATCGAAGGTCTCCGTGTAGAACGCCGCGGACACGTTCAGGTCCTTCACGGACAGGTTCACCTGGAGCTTCACGGACTGGGCTTCGACCTGGACCTGGTCGGCCCGGGGGCCGCGGGAGGTGAACTGGACCGTGTAGGTCACGCGGTCGCCGACCTGCAGCAGGGAGAACTGCCCGTCCTTTATGTTGGAACGATGGAAGAACAGGTCCTCGTTCTCCGGCGTGTTGATGAACCCGTATCCCCTGGTTTGGTTCAGCCTGGTTATCGTACCCTGCGGCATGACTGTCCCGCCCCGGTTCCGGGGAACCGTTGAGAAGAAGGCCCTGTCTGAAAGAAGACCCTGTCTGTAGCAAAGAAGAGGTGGAATCCGGCGAGACCGTACCGGCCGTACCACCCGCGGCAGGCATGACAAAGGAGATGAGCGCTCGTGCTTCGCGTGCCTGAAATACCGTGCCGGACGGCCCCGAGACAGGGACCGGCGGCGAACTTCCATGTTAGGTTCGCGCGACGGGTCGAGTCAAGGTTTTTCTTCCTTAAACCGCGCGGGTACACAGCGGGTACACAGCGGGTACATGGCGGGCACGTAGCAGGGACATAGAGGTTGACAACGACCGGGGGTTCGCCTAGACTATCCGGAGTATTTCGATGATGAAAAACACCCGTGAAAACGGGCCTTGACGGTGGACAGGACCCTTCATCACCATGCGCGCACTCCATCATGTATCGATTTTGCTGGGCCTGCTGATCCTGTGCGGATGCGATCAGAACCTGCGTCCCTTGCCCGAAGACGGCGGACAGGACTCCGTCAGGTCCTTCGCGCAACGGGAACAGTCGATCGACGGCCGCCGCGTGGCCGGCCGGAGCTTCGAGGAAGGCCAACCCACCCCGGTCCCCGAGCGGAGCTTCGTCGAAGGGCAGCCCGCCGCGGGCCCGGCAGATGGAGAAAGCGTTTCGGGGACCATCGACATCGCGCCGGGACTCTTCGCGCGGCTCAGGGGCTCGGAGACCATGTACGTCATGGCGAGACGGGGTGAGGGCGGTCCGCCCCTGGCCGTCAAGCGCTTCAGAAGCCTGCGGTTCCCCATGCCCTACACGCTGTCCGGCGCGGACCAGGCCGTCCAGGGACCGCCCTTCACCGGTGAAGTCACCATTGTCGCGCGCATCGACCTGGACGGGAACGCCGGCGTCCCGCAGGCCGGCGACATGGAAGGGGTCATCCCGCGGGTGGTCGTCGGACAGTCCGGCGCGGACGTCGTCATCGACCGGCTGTACTAGAAGACGCAGTCATCGGCCGGCGCGGACGTTGTCATCGACCGGCTGTACCAGTCGTCGTCATCGACCGGCTGTACCAGGCGCCGTCACCGACCGGCGCGGACGTTGTCATCGGCCGGCTGTACCAGGCGTCGTCATCGACCGGCTGTACTGACCGCCGCCCATATTCCGAACGATTTTCCTCGAATGTCCTGTACGCGGGCAGGGCCGGCTTGCCCCCGTCCGGGAGAAACGCCATGGATACCGAACAGCTCACCGCGCCTGAATCCCTCCGGCGGCTGGTCCTCGACCTGCGCCAGATGGAGACCTTCATCGAGGACCCCCTCGTCATCCGGAAGGCGGACGGGGTCTGGTACGAGGACGTGAACGGGCGGCGGATCCTGGACGGCATTTCGGGCATCTTCACCGTGAACGCGGGCCACAACAACCGGCGGATCATCGACGCGATCAAGGCGCAGCTGGACACCATGGCCTTCGCGCCGCCGCTCCACGCCACCAGTCCCCCGGCCATCGAGCTGGTCCACCGCCTCGCCGAGGTGACGCCGGAGGACCTGAACACGGTCAAGTTGCTCTCCGGGGGCTCGGAGGCCACCGAGTCCGCCATGAAACTGGCGCGCCAGTACCACCGGCAGACCGGCAACCCCGGCAAGTTCAAAGTGATCTCCCGTTTCCACGGCTACCACGGCGCGACCATGGGCGCCCTTTCGGCCACGGGCACGCGCCGGCGCAAGACCATGTTCGAGCCCACGCTGCACGGATTCCTGCACGTCCACCCCCCGACCTGTTACCGGTGTCCCTACGAGAAGACCTTCCCGGACTGCGAGGTCTTCTGCGCGCGGACGGTGGAGGACCTCGTCGAGCTGGAAGGCGCCGAGACCATCGCGGCGCTCATCCTGGAACCGGTGGGCAACACCGGGGGCGTCATCATGCCGCCGCCGGGCTACCTCGCCGAGCTCAGGGAAATATGCGACCGCCACGACATCCTCCTGATCTACGACGAGATCATCACCGGTTTCGGCCGCACGGGCAGCATGTTCGCGGCCCAGACCTTCGAAGCGGCGCCCGACATCCTGTGCATGGGCAAGGGCATGTCCAGCGGATACATACCCCTGGCGGGGATCGCCTTCCGGGATTCCATCGCCGCCGCCTTCCTCGGGAAGGAAGAAGACGAGGTCGAGTTCTCCCACGGCCACACCTACGGCGGGAACCCGCTGGCCGCGGCGGCCGGCCTGGCGAACCTGGCGGAGATACGGGACCGGGACCTGTGCGCCCGCGCCCGGGAGACGGGCAGCTACGTCCGGCAGCGGCTGGAGGACCTGCGGGAACTCGGGATCGTGGGCGATATCCGGGGTTGCGGCCTGCTTGCCGGCGTCGAGTTCGTGGCGGACCCGGAGACGAGGACGCCCTTCGATCCATCGCTCAAGTTCGGCGTGGAGGTGGGCCGGACCGCGCTGGGCAAGGGACTCCTGACGCGGTTCGATCCGGGCTGGATCGCCCTGGCGCCGCCGCTCGTCATTACCCGGGAAGAGACCGACCGCATGCTGGACGTGCTCTCGGACAGCATCCGGGAAGTGGTAAAGAAGATACGCGCCTGAATGTCGATGTCCTGAACGTCAAGGTCCTGAATGTAAATGTCCTGAATGTAAACGATCTGAATGTCGACGTCCTGAACGTCGATGTCCTGAACGTCAACGCAATGCATATCCGGCCGATGCGGCCGGAACTACGGGAGTGGGATCGTCATGAAACAAGAAAACAGCCTGTCGCGCCGGGGGTTCATCGCGGGGAGCCTGCTTGGAGGCCTGGGCGCCCTGTCCGCCGATCCCCTGGTCATGGCGCAGGCGCTGCTATCGGGAAAGAAACCGGAGGACATCCGGGGACACGGCATCGCGCCGGGCTACGTGAACCTGTCGTCCAACGAGAACCCGCTGGGACCGTCGCCCCGGGCGATCGAGGCCGTCGCCGCGCACATGTTCGGCGTCAACCGCTACCACTGGAGTTTCATGCCCGACCCGGTGGAAGTGTTGATCAACGCCCTCGAGCGGAAGCACGGCCTGCCCGTGACCGAGACGACGTGGGACAACTGGGAAGAGGTGACGAAGGACCGCCGCGTGGTGCTCAGCGCGGGGTCCAGCATGATCCTTCACTCGGTGGGCCTGGCGACCGTCGGGGACAAGGCCGAGCTGGTCCAGGCCCAGCCCGCCTATTTCGACACGGCGGACGTCTGGAGGCGGTTCAGGGAAGAAGAAGGGACCGACGCCACGGTCGTCAACGTACGCCTGACCCGGGACCTGCGGCACAACCTGAACGCCATGTACGAGAAGATCAACGAGAACACGACGGTCGTGGTCGTGACGAACCCCAACAACCCCACCAGCACGGTGGTGGACCCTGACGCGCTGGCCGATTTCGTGCGGTCCGTGCCGGAACGGGTAACGGTTTTCATCGACGAGGCGTATATCGATTACACGTCCGATCCCGGCTACCGGTCGGCGGATCATCTCGTCCCGGAGCACGACAACGTGATCGTCTCGCGGACGTTCTCCAAGATCTACGGCCTGGCGGGCATGCGCGTCGGCTATGCCCTGCTCTCGCCCCGGTTGAGACGGAAGCTGTCGCTGTACAACCTGGGCGGGCCGCCGGGCAACCTGGCGGCGTACGGCGCCCTCGCCGCGCTGGAAGACCACGGGCACTACGCGCGGAGCCGGAGGACGGCGGAGGAAGGCAAGGCCTACCTGGGCGGCGCCTTCGACCGGCTGGGCATCCCGTATACGCCCAGCGATGGGTGTTTCGTCCTGTTCCGGCTCGGGGACAAATCCGAGCGCGTGTTCAATGCCCTCCAGGAGCGCAAGGTCTGGATCGGCGACGCCATGTGGTGGGGGCTGAAAGGGTACTTGCGCGTGACCGTCGGCACACCGGACGAGAACGAGGCCTTCGTCAACACGCTGGAAACGGTCCTGTAGGGTGAACCCGGTACTGAAATTCGCGGACGTCCCGTTGGCGCGGGCGGCGGAGCGGCGGGGCGATACGGACTGGCTGGCCGACCGGCTCGGCCGGGAGGACACCGGCGTCGTCCCCGTGTGGCGCGACCTCAGCCTGATCGGCGGCGGGGAAGCGCCCTCCCTCCCGTCCCCCGTCGTCTGCCGGGGGGCCGCCGCGGCGGACGTGCTGGCGGCCAGCTGCGAGACCGTGTTCCTGGGGGAGGAGGAAGGAAAGGCCTGTTTCGCCGCGGACCTTTCCGAAGCCGGGGAAAGCGATGCGGCGGCGCTGGCCGGGGGCCGGGGGACGTTCCAGGACCTGTGGCGCGCCGGTCCGTCGATCGACGCGCGCGGCGCGGCGCTGATGGCCTACGCGCGGGGCATGCTGTACTGGCACCGCCGGAACCGGTTCTGCGGCCTTTGCGGGCACGCCACCGAAAGCCGGGACGGAGGCCACCGGCGCCGGTGCACGCGCGAAGGCTGCGGCGGCAACCTGTTCCCCCGTATCGACCCCGCGGTGATCACGCTGGTGGAGTACCGCCCGGACGACGGGGGGCCTCCCGTGTGCCTGCTGGGCAACCACCATCGTCCGCCGCCCAACGTGTTTTCCACCCTTTCCGGCTACGCGGAGCCGGGTGAGAGCCTGGAGGAAACGGTGGCCCGGGAAGTGTTCGAAGAAGTCGGAGTCCGCGTGCGCGCCAGTTACTACCAGGCTTCCCAGCCCTGGCCTTTCCCGTCGTCGCTGATGCTGGGCTTCCGCGCGCGGGCCGAAACGACCGGGATCACGGTGGACCCCGATGAGCTCGTGGAGGCCCGCTGGTTCACCGCGGAGGAAGTGCGGGCCTTCGGCGAGTGGGGCGACGAATCGGCGCGCCACGCCCTGCCGCGCCGCGACTCCATCGCCCGGTACCTGGTCGATACCTGGGTTGCGGAAGTTTCCGGGCCGTAGTGATGCCGCGCGTTGTCAGGCCGGCACAATTGAATGATCTTCGGTCCCGGGCGAAGCCGCACGTTGTCCGGCCGGCGACCGGACGCCGGGGACGGTCCGGGCGGCCCAGCACCGGCTCATAGCTAAATCAGGCGTTTTCCGGCACCGCCGGGCAAAATCGAATCCACGAATGGAGCACGCCATGGAAGATTACACGTCCCTCGTCCCGTACTACACCTTCCCCACCGACTCGCTCGAGGCGCAGGAGGCCGCGCTGGCGGACAATCCGCTCCTGCGACGGCTCCATGCGGCGCGCATGAGCTACGCGGCGGACCCCCACCGGCCCACGTACCATTACGTGAATCCGGAGGCGATGCTCAACGACCCCAACGGCCTGTGCTTCTGGCAGGGACGCTGGCACCTGTTCTACCAGGCCTATCCGCCCGAGGACACGCGGCAGCACTGGGGCCACGCCATCTCGGACGATCTCGTCCGCTGGCGGGACCTGCCGTACTGCATCTACCCCAACCCGGAGCGCTGCTGCTATTCGGGCGCCGCGCTGGTGGAGGAAGACCGCGTGATCGCCATGTACCACGGCACGGTCGTGGGCAACATGGTCGCCGTGTCCAGCGATCCCCTGCTCCTCAACTGGGAGAAGGTCACCGGCGCCCCCGTCATCCCCATGCCGCCGAAGGACGGTCCGCCCGCGCCGTACAACGTGTTCGACCCGTGCATCTGGAAGAAGGACGGGGTCTACTATTCGCTCTCGGCGGGCACCAAGCCCGAGGGGCCGGCCGGCAAGCCGCGGCGCGCCAACTACCTGTTCCGCTCCGAGGACCTGGCCCGCTGGACCTACCTCCATCCCTTTGTCGAGGACGACGACTACACCCTGGTGGGGGACGACGGCGCCTGTCCCTATTTCTGGCCCATCGGCGACCGCCACATCCTGCTCTTCTTCAGCCACATGAGCGGCCCCCAGTACCTGATCGGGGACTATGACACGGACCGGGACAAGTTCGTGGTGACCTACGGCGCCAAGTTCAACTTCGGCGCGTACAAGCCTTCCGGGCTCCACGCGCCGTCGGCCACGCCGGACGGGAAGGGCGGACTGGTGACGATCTTCAACATGAACCACGGCAAGCCGACGGAGGGGTGGAACCAGATCATGTCCCTGCCCCGGCGCATGACCGTGGACGGCGACGACCTGTACCAGGAGCCGGTCGAGGCCCTGAAGTCGCTGCGCGAAACACCGACCCGTTTCGGCGCCCTGGACCTTCCGGCCAACCAGGAAGTCGTGCTGCCCGCGCTGGAGGGCGGCAATACCATGGAATTCGAGGTGGAGATCGACCCGGGTTCGTCGCCCATGGTGGAGATGAACGTGCTGCGGTCGCCGGACCGGGAGGAATTCACGCGCATCGCCTTCTACCGGGGCCGCGGGTTCCGGGGCAAGAGTCTGCTCTCCGTCGACAACTCCTACGCGTCTATTGCGCCCGACGTCGAGTCCCGCGCGCCGGAGACCGCGCCGCTGGCGCTGGAAGAGGACGAGACGCTGAAGCTGCGGGTCTTCGTGGACCGGAGCGTCGTGGAGGTATTCGCCAACGGCCGCCAGTGCGTCTCGCTGCGGGTCTACCCCGACCGGCCGGACAGCACGGGCGTGTCCTTCCGCTCCCAGGGCGTCGGCTGCCGGGTCCTGTCGCTCGACGCGTACCGCATGAAGTCGATCTGGGGGTAATGCGCCCGGCATCAACGAAAAAAGCACCGTGGGAGGACGGCATGGCCACCGTGGACGGCATCGAACTGCGGCAGCTGGTCTGCAACAACGAATTCAAGCCCCGCTGGGAACCCTATACGCTGGACGAGCTCGGTCCCGACGAAGTCCGCGTCCGCAGCGAGTACTCCGCGGCGAAGCACGGGACGGAGAAGGGCGAGATCACGGGCGAGTCCATTTACACGAACGTGCCCATGGACCCGGACGGCCGGGTTTTCGACCGATCCCGGACCAGTCCCTACGACCCGTCGACCTGGAAGCCCGTGGGGAATACGACGGTGGGCACGGTCCTGGCCGCGGGCCGGGAGGTCGAGGGCCTGAAGGAAGGAGACCGGGTGTATGGCTACGGGGGGTTCAGGACGGTCCACCAGGGCCGTCATTTCAAGCCGATGCTGCCCGGGTTCACCGAAGAGGCCGCGTGCTGCATGGATCCGGCCGACTTCGCCCTGGCGGCGGTGCGGGACGGACAGGTGCGGATCGGCGAGCGGGTCATGGTCTTCGGCATGGGCGCCATCGGGCTCTTCGCGGTCCAGCTGGCCCGGATGTCCGGCGCCGTCGACGTGGTGGCGGTCGACCCGATCGCGCGCCGGCGCGACCTGGCCCTGCGGCACGGGGCCACCCTGGCGGTCGATCCGGGCGAGGTGGGCGATTTCGGCATGGCGTCCCGGAAGTGGCTCGATCTCGGCGCGGACGTCGCCATCGAGGCGAGCGGGAGCTACCACGCCCTCAACCAGGCGATCCGCGCGACCCGGTACGCGGGCAAGGTCGTTCCCCTGGCCTTCTACCTGGGCGACGCGAAGGGGCTCTACCTGGGCGAGGAGTTCCATTTCAACCAGATCGACATCGTCTCGGCGCGGGCCTGCAGCCACCCCCAGCGCGGCCTGTTCTGGGAGGAAGACCGGATATGCGAGACCCTGGTCCGCCTCTTCCGGGCGGGCACGCTCCAGCCCCACGGCCTGCCCGATCCCGTCGTGACGCCGGACGAACTGCCCGAAGCCTACGGCAAGATGCGCCACGCGCCGGACGAGGTGATCAAGGTGGCCGTCAGGTACTGAGCAACCGGAGGAGGGGGCCGTGGCCCTGGAGAAACAACTGACGAGCGCGGCGTGGTCCGGCGACCTGGACGGGGCGAAGGCCCTGTTGAAGGAGGACCCGGAAGCCGCCCGGCACTGGCAGCCCATCATGACCGCGGCCTTTACGGGGAGCGCGGAGCTCGTCGGACTGCTGCTCGAACACGGGGCCGACCCCAACGTGGTCAGCCGGAACAACCACCGCCACCGGCCCCTGCACCGCGTACTGGAACACAAGAAGACGATCCCCAAAGGGCCCCACCACGTGGACACCGTGCGGGTCCTCCTGGAGCGCGGCGCGCGGGTCGACCTGCGGGGCGGCCACGGCCGCATGACGGCGCCCTGCCTCGCCGCCGTGGGCGGGGAGGTCCGGTTCCTGCCGGTACTCCGGGAATTCATCGAGGAATGGGACATCTTCACCAGCGCGGCGCTGGGCGAAGAGGACCGCGTCCGGGCGCTACTCGACGAGGATCCCGGGCTGGCTGGCGCGGTGGACGAGAACCGGTGGCGTCCCCTGAACTACGGTGCGGCGTCCGCCGCGGGCCGGGACGACGCCGAAACAGCGGCCCGCCTCGAGCGGATCGTCGCGCTGCTCCTGGAACGGGGCGCCGAGGTCAACCGCCCGCCCCCGGCGCTGACCTCCGCCATCGGGAATCCGGCCATGATGCGTGCGCTGCTGGACGCCGGTGCGAAACCCGATCCGGGCCTGATCACCGCGCTGTGGAGCGTGGATTACGATTCCGTCGAGCTGCTGCTGGAGGCGGGGGCGGACATCCGGCACCCCGCGGTGGACGACGCGCTGAGCGAGCTGGTGCAGTACGGCACGTACAAGATGGCCCGGTTCCTCATCGACCGCGGCGCCAACGTGAACGGCGTCGACGATCACCGCGGTCGCACCGCGCTCCACTGGGCCGCGGTCCGCGGCGCCGGCAAGGCGTTCGTGGGCTATCTCCTTGAACAGGGCGCGGACCCGTCGATCGTAGACCGGGACGGCGCCACGGCGCTGGACGTCGCCCGGGAACGGAAGCGGAAGACGATCGAGTCCATGCTGCTGGAAAGAGGGACCGGATGATCCGGATCCGCCGCGCCGGCGAGGACGACTTCGAGGCCATCTGGAAGATCTTTCACCGGGTCGTCCAGGCGGCCGACACCTATCCCTATCCGCCCGGCACCGGCCGGGAGGAAGCGCGCAAGCTCTGGATGGCGCCGCCGAACCGGGCCTACGTCGCGCTGGCGGGCGGCGAGGTGGCGGGCACCTACTATCTCCGGCCCAACCAGCCGGGACAGGGCGCCCACGTGGCGAACGCGGGCTTCATGGTCGATCCGGACAGCCAGGGCCGCGGCGTGGGACGGGCGATGGGCGCCCACGCCCTCGACGAGGCGCGGCGCGAGGGGTTCCTGGCCATGCAGTTCAACATGGTCGTCGCCACGAACCGCCGGGCCGTGGCGCTCTGGCGCGACCTGGGGTTCTCCATCGCCGGCACCATCCCGGCCGCGTTCGACCATCCCGAACACGGCCTGGTGGATGCCCACATCATGTACCGGAAGCTGTAGGGAACGATTCCATGGATCCTGTGAGCCGTATCGCAATTACCGCAATGATCTGCCTGTCGGCCGGCCTGTTCGCCGTCACGGCCTGCTCCGAAACGACGGATCTGAGCACCTTCCCCACGGATTCGTCCGACCGGAGCGACCCCGCGCCGCCGGCCGCGAAGTCCTATACCTACGAGGTGGTCCGGTCCTTCCCCCACGATACCGGCGCCTTCACCCAGGGCCTGGCGATCGATGGCGAAACGCTGTACGAAAGCACCGGGAACTACGGACAGTCCACGTTGCGCCGGGTGGCGCTGCGGACCGGGGAAGTGGAACGGATCCGCCGGCTCGCCGGGACGCTCTTCGGGGAAGGGCTCGCCCTCTTCGACGACAAGATCATCCAGCTGACCTGGAAGTCCGGCGTCGGCTTCATCTACGACCGGGACAGCTTCGAGCTGCTGCGGAGCGTGGCCTATCCCGGCGAGGGATGGGGCATCGCCTACGATGGGACGCGTTTCATCATGAGCGATGGGTCGTCCATCCTGTACTTCCGAGACAAGGTGACCTTCCAGGAAACCGGACGCGTGGCCGTGCGGGACGAGGCGGGACCGGTGCCCAATCTGAACGAACTGGAGTATGTCAAGGGGGAGGTCTACGCCAACATCTGGCAGGAAGACCGCATTGCCCGTATCGATCCTGAAAGCGGACGTGTGACGGGCTGGATCGATCTGGATGGACTGCTCGAGTCGGACGGGGGGGATGGGCCGGACGGGCAGACCGGGCAAACCGGGCAGACCGGGCAGACCGAGCCGGCCGGCACAGCCGACGTGCTCAACGGCATCGCCTACGACGCCGCGGGGGACCGCCTGTTCGTTACCGGCAAGTGGTGGCCCCGGCTTTTCGAGATCCGACTGGTCGAAAAACAGGACCCTTCCGGGTAACCGTTTACCCGGCGGTCCTGCCCTGCTCCGACCATCGGATCTCTCGCCGCATCATCCTAGAACCGTGCCGAAATGGTGAACTTGGTGACGTCCTGCAGCGTCGAACTCGTGGTGTAGCTGAAGTCGATGCGGTACATCTTCCACTGCAGGCCGCCGCCGAACGTGGGCGTCTTCACGTCGCCGTCCGGGTCGTGCACGTACCCCGTACGCAACGCGATCAGGTCCTGGTACCAGTACTCCACCCCGACGTTCAGGACGTTTCCGCTGTCCTCCAGCAGCATGCGGTTCAGGTCGACGGCAAGCAACAGGCTGTTCGTCTCGTCTTCCAGCGCCTTGAGCGCGGCGCCTACCTTGAGGTTCCGGGACAGCGGATCGCCCTGGTCCGGATTGGCGTACTTGATTTCCGTTCCCAGGTTCTGCACGACGCCGGCCACGGTGAACCGGGGCGTGACGCGGGCGGTCACGCCGACGTCCAGGGCGTAGCTCGTGCCCACCCCGTCGTTCTCGTCGGACAGGGCGCTGCGGATGATCTTCAGGTTGGATCCGAATCCCAGGCGGTCGCTGACCAGGGCGCCGTAGGAGAGGGACACCGCCATGTCGGAACTGCGGAACGTCCCCTGGCTGTCTCCCGTCGCGTTCACTCTTTCCTGTTCTCCGAGCGAAAGATAGGGCAGGCTGACGCCAAAGGTCCCGATGCCTTCGACAGGATGCACGTAGGAGAAATGGAGGTAGTAGAGGTCGTCCGCCAGGTAAGGCAGCCATTTGAAATAGGTCCCCGACAGGCCGCTGTGCTCCAGGAATCCCAGTCCACCCGGATTCCACGCCGGGACCTGGGCGCCGTGCGCGTGGGCGGCGCCGGTCTCGCCCATGGCCGTGGACCGCGCGTCGGGAGCGATCTGCAGGAACAGGCCGCCGGCCTGGCCGACGCCGGCCTGGGCCTGCCGGGCCGGGATCGCCAGCAGCGTTGCGATGAGCAGGTAACGAGATATTTTCACCATCTTTCCCCCAATGCTGACCCGTCGGGACCATCAAGTCCCCATCGGTCACGGACCCCCTTGCGGTTTCTGACTGGCGCGGTACCCGGCAGTCGCTGGGACGTTGCGTCCAATCTTCGGAACGGTCGTAAGATAAAGGTCAAGTATGACGAATCCATGACGATGAAATGAAAATTCGGCAGTGCGAAATTTCGGCCGTTTCCGCACTTCGGCCGTTCCCGCGAGCGGTCAGGCGCTTCGAGCCGTTCCCGCGCGCCTCGCTTCCGCCATCGCAAGCCACCGCCGCCTCGCGTCATCGCGCCTGGCCGGCGTCTCACACCGGCACGTCCACCCACCGCCGGGTCGCCGCCGCCTCCAGGATGGCCTCCGCCACGACCTGCGCGCGCATGCCGTGGTAGAAGGACGGCACGCAGTCCCGCCCCGCGCGGATGGCGCGGACGAACTCCCAGGCCTGGTCGAAGCGAAAGGTCTGAAGGGGATCGCCTTCTGCCGGGTCGCGGGGAGAGCCGGGCAGGGTGAGAAAGTCCGCGGGCACGGGCCGTTCCCGGTATCTCTCGCGGCGCGGACCGGCCAGGACGGCGCCGGGGGTGTGCAGCCGGTAGGCGGCGGACCCGGCGGTCCCGTTCAACTCGCAGATGTCGTGATCCCCCCCGGGCCCGTGGCCCTTGGTCAGTTTCCCCATCTCGAATACGCCCGTGGTCCCCGATTCGAACTCGGCGATCCAGGCGACCCAGTCCTCCACGTCCTGCGGTTCGCACGGATTCCCGTCCTCCGTCCGGTCCCGGGGGACGACCTGCTTCAGCGACGCGCACACCGACCTGATCGGACCGAGCAGGTCCTCGGCGAAGTCGATGCGGTGAATGCCCATGTCCCCGAGCTCCCCGGTGGCGGCCATGCGCCTGTACTGGCGCCATCCCACGGAATGTTCGCCCCAGTCCTGGAGGCGCTGGAAACGCGCGTGGCGGATCTCGCCGAGGTCTCCTTCGTCGACCAGGTGCTTGAGGTAGCGCATGCCCGGCACGAACCGGTAGGTGAAGGCGGTCATGTGGCGGACGCCGGCGCTTCGGGCGGCATCGTACATGTCGACGGTCTCCGCCACGGTCATGCCGATGGGCTTCTCGCAGAGCACGTGGCAACCCGCCTCGACGCATTTGAGCACGATGTCGCGGTGGTAGACGTTCGGCACGGCCACGGTCACGGCGTCCGGCCTGACGTCGGCCAGGAACCGGTCCACCTCCGTGAAACCGGCCGCGACGCCCCACTCGGCCTGCCTGCGGGCCAGCAGGTCGCCGTCCACCTCGCACAGGCCGGCGATTTCCACGCCCGGAATGCGGGAGAACCCCGGGTAATGTACGTATTCGCAAACCGTCCCGAGGCCGATGAGCCCCACGCGCAGGTTGTCTGCCGCCCTGTCGCCCGCCGCCACGCTGCCTTCCGCCATAATGCCGCTCCTGTCTGATCTACGTCCCGTTCCTGGTTCGAATGCCCGCGATGGGGGCCGCTACTTCAGGCCCCATTCCGCGAGCTTTCCCGCGATCGCGGCGGTCGCCGCTTCGAGTCCGCCCGGACCGATGGCCGCCGCCTCTTCCTGGTAGAGTCCCTTGCCGTAGTCGTCCGCGGGCAGCAGGTAGCCGCCCGTGCCCCGGTTGCACAGGACGACCACGACGATGGCGGTGGCCGGGAAGCGCGCCCTGAGCTCGCGCTGAAGCACGTTGTAGGGTTCGCCGCTGACCAGCACGAGGACGCCTTCCCCGATGCGCCAGAGCGTGACGCCGTAGGGGGCGGCCTTTCGGTCCTGCGGGATGCTCTCGATGCGCCGCATGGCCCGCCGGACCCGTTCGATGCGGGCGCGGCAGTCGGCGGCTTCCCGGTCCGCGCCGTCCTCCCTGGCCTGCTCCTCGCGGGAGGTCCATTCGGCGAGTTGCCGGTCCAGTTCCGCCTGCGTGGGCAGGTCCAGCAACGGCAGGTCCACCGTCATCGCGGCGGAGTCGAAGGCCTCGAGCCCTCGCGCCCGTCCGGCGTCCATGGGGCCGTGGCGCCAGACCCCGATGGTGGCGCCCGATATCACGGGGCCGTCGTAGCGCAGCTCGGTCCCGTCGGGCAGCAGGGACTCCATGGCCGAAAGGGCGGCGTAGCCCAACTGAAGGCCGTTCCGGTCCGCCGCTTCCGTTTCGCCCGCGAACCCGTACCGCGGCCCGAGATCGCCGCTCGCGCCCAGCAGGAACACGCAGGGCGCACCCGTTTCCCGCTCCACCAGCGCCCGCATGGCCCCGGGGTAGTCGGGACTGATCAGCGTATTGTCCCAGGCCAGGGTGGTCGGGTGGCAGCTGTAGTTCACGAGGGTGACGACGAGCCCGCCGTCCCGGTCGCTTGCGCGCGTGACCAGGACCGTGTCGTCCGCGGCCCGGTCCGGGTTGGACCCGCAGGCATACAGCCGGTTTTCTTCGTCCCAGTAGTCGCGGTTGTACGCCAGGTCGCACCGGCCGGACCCGAAGGCCAGGTCGACGGGCCGCACGGCGTCTCTGGCCTCCGCCACGAGACCGGCGAGGCCCTTGCCGAGTTCCTCCAGGTATCCAGGGATCAGCGCGCCGCCCTCGTGCTCCAGCCGGTCCGGGTCGTAGTTGCCCGCGGCGTGGGTATGGGAGAAGGTGATGACGACGCGCTCGGGGGGCAGGCCGGACCCGGCGCAGACGGTATCCGACAGACGCTGCAGGTCGCCGGCCTGCAGCCAGCCCAGTTCGAGGGCGACGAGGACGTGTTCCTCCCCGGAACCGGGGTGGGCGAAGACCAGCGCGGAGGCGGTCAGCTCCCGGTGCACCCCCGTGGACGCGTCATGTTTCGCCGCGCCCCAGCTGCGGTGGTACATCCCCGCGGGCGGCGTGATGTCGATCCGTGCGAAACCCAGGTCGCACCGGCCGGACGGCATGGCGATTACGCGCTGACTCAAATGGTTTTCCTCCTTGATTCTACCGTTGAAACACCCCGCATGGGACGTCGCTCCGCCGCAAGCGGTCCGGCGCGAGCGGCCGCCGCCCGCAACCGCATCACGCGGTGTCGCGCATCTCGAGTATCTGAATGGCCGTCCCCGCTTCCAGCACGCCGGGCGACCGGTGCACGGCGTTGTGGCCGAAGGACGGCGCCGGCCGGTCGAACTTGCGGTAGGCCGCCAGGGTCCGCAGCGGCTCCTTGCCCGCCGTCCCGCTCTCCTGTTCGACCAGGGTCGTGGCGCACCGGCCGCAGGGCTTGACCATGTCGAACTCCACGTCCCCCGCGCGGACGCGCTTCCACGTATCCTCCGCGTAGGGCGGACAGTCGGCCACGACGACGTTGGGCCTGAATCGGTTCATGCGGATGGGCGCGTCGAGCCGCGCGTTCAGGTCCGCCAGGGAGGCTTCGGAGATCACCAGCAGCGGGAACCCGTCCGCGAAGCCCACCTGGTCGCCGGGCCGGGGCGCGTAGTCCGGGTCCACCGGCCGCACGAAGTCCGGGCTGAAACCAAGCAGGCGGCAGGGGGAGTCCAGGTACGTGCTGAACCAGTCCGCCGCGTCGTCGCCCTGGTCGACGGCGTCGCAGGGATCTCCCCACACGTCCACGTTCCGGACGGGGCCCTCCTCGATACGCGGCACCGGCAGGTCCTCCATGCCCGGCGCCGAAAGCGCCAGTCCGCCCGACGCGAGGCTCGGCTGCACGAGGGCGATGGCGGGCGCCTCGCGCTGGGTGATCATGCTTCCCCCGCCGTCGACGACGACCCACGACCGGTCGCTTCGGATCCCCCGGGCGTCAAGCTCCGCCCGCTTTACTTCGTGCCCTGCGCAGGACTTGACGGGATAGACGTGGAGGGAAGAAATGTAGGGCATGGACGTTCCTTTCTTAAAAAATGCAGGCCTTCGATTCCATTGCGCGTCCGCATGCGTACGTGGCGCGTCCATATGTGCGCGCCGCGCGTGCGATCTTTAATTCTTTGTGCGCGCGGGCGTCTATTCCATCTTCTTCCCCGACCGCCCCTTGCGCACGACCTGCGTCCGCTGCGGCCTGATGACGATCTGCGTGATCACCGTGCCCTCCCGCTGGTCCACGGCCTGCGCGACGGCGTCGGCCACGCATTCGGGCGTGATGTGGGCGTCCGGTTCCCCGCCGGGTTCGAAGTCGGCCCCGTCGTAGAACGGCGTCCGGGTCATGTCCGGGTACAGGGTCACCACCCGGACCCCGCTCTTGCGCACCTCGCTGAAGAGCGCCTGTCCGAACTGGTGGAGGCCGGCCTTAGTGGCCCCGTAGGCGGCGCCGAAGGGACCCGGATTGAGTGCCGCGGTGGAAGCGATGTTGACGACGTACCCCTTGGAGGCCTCCAGGTGCCGCAGGACCGCCCGGGTCAGGACCATGGGCGCGGTCAGGTTGGTCCGCACCATGCGTTCGATCCGCTCGGGCGCCATGGCGGCGTGGGGGCCGAAGAACCCGACGCCGGCGTTGTTGACCAGGACCTTCAGTCCCCCGGTCTCCTCGAGCAGCCGCCCGGTACGCTCCAGCAGCGCCGGGGTATCGGTCACGTCGCAATCGACCGGTTTGAACCGGGCGTGGCGGTACGCGGACTTCCCGTGGTCCCGGGCATACCCGTATACCTCGTAGCCCATTTCGACCAGGCGCGCGGCGATGGCCAGGCCGATCCCCGACGACGCGCCGGTGACGAGCGCTACGTCCATGTGACGATCCGCTCCTCTTCGAAGTGGTCTCCCAGGCGCCGCCGCATGAAAGCGGTCATTTCCTCCCGCCGCCCGGCCGGATAGGTGACGGTCGCGTCCTCCTGCGCGTATTCGTCGTAGAGCAGCGGCGTGTCCTTCCGCTGTCGCCTCATCCGCTGGAAATGGCTCTTCGCCAAGCGGAAGACGCCCACGGTCACGTCGCGGACCGCGGCCGGATCAATCCGCCGGAAGACCTCCTCGACCAGGTCTCCGTAAAGGGACTCCCAAGACGGGACGGCGAGGACCGGGTCGAAGCAGAGGCGGACCGGCCAGCCATCGTCTATGGCCGAACGGACGGCGTCCAGCCGCTGGCGGAGCGGCGGCGCTCCGTGTTCGAAGCGCGCGGCGACCGGTTCGGGGGAAAGGGTCCACGCGAGGATGACGCGGTCGGTGGGCGCCAGATCCCCGATGGCGCGGTACGCGGCGCTCTTGGTGCGGATTTCCACGAGCAGGTCCGGCTCCTCCCGGGCGTATTCGATCCACGCGCGGCAGTAGGGCACGACCGATTCGAAAGCGAGCAGGTCGGTGTCGTACGAGATGCACAGGTAGAACGGCTGCGCGGGGTTCGACCTGCCCCGTATGCCCCTGCGCGTTGCAGTAAAGTAGTCTTCCAGGTTCACGAAGACCACGATATTCGCCGAGGGGTACATGCCCTGCAGGTAGCAGTAGTCGCAATTGTACACGCAGTTGAACATGAGCGTGTTGTAGTAAAAATCCTCGAGGTCGAAGTCCTGGCTGTTCCCCGAACCGTCGTACAGGAACCGGTCCTTCTTCACGGCCAGGATCAGCTTCATGCTCTCCTTCTGGGCCTGGAACCGCTGGCGCGGACGGGCGAAGACGGCCTTGTAGTCGTCGATCTCCACCACCCGGGCCTTCGCGAAGCGCTCCCCGATACGCCGGGCGAGCGGGTAGTCCGCCGCGCCGCGCTCGATGTAGAGGTGGGAGAAGTTATTCCACCGAGAGGACGCCGCGTAGTCGCTCAAATTGCGCCTCGCCTTCCTGTTTCGTCCCGACGGAGACGTGGGTAAACCCCGTCAGGTCGGGCAGTTCCGACCCGGTGTGGAGCTTGTAGGACCGCGCCATGTCGGAGAGCATCCGGTGCCGGCTGGCCGTCAGCCGCAGCCTGTCGCGGATGGCTGAAACGACCCGGGCGTCCGCCTCGGTCAGCACGTCCGGCGCGCCGTCGGAGACCGCCCGGTAGGCCGCGACCGCCGCCTCGAAATCGGCCAGGGACCCCGCGATCAGCTCCCCGATCCAGTCCTTGTCGAAGCGCCCCGTTTCCAGGTGGTCGGAGACGACCTTGACGCAGCCGATCCGGTGGGGCGGCAGGAAGGTCGCCGCCGCCTGGTAGAACCCGGCCGCTTCCATGTCGGCCAGGCCCGGTTCGACGGCGCCGGCGTCCGCCCTGTCCAGGGGGCGGTCCACGGTGGTGACCGCGGACTCCGCCAGGGGCGTCTTTGCCAGCAGGTCGGGATAGAAGGACCGTCCCGTGCCGTGCTCCGTGATCTTGTTCGCGAGGAACCGGTCCCCGACCCTGACGGGGCCTTCCCCCGCCTGCTGCGTATGGCCGGCGACGCCGAGGTTGAAGATGACCGCGTCCTCATCGCGCCCGGCCCGGGTGAGCAGGGAGGCGGTCGCGACGGCGGACTTCACCCGTCCCGTGCCCGTTACGGCGAGCCAGACCTCGTCCCGCCGGAAGACGGGCAGGTCGAAGGCTCCGTCCTGCTTCAACCGGAAGCGCTCGATCACGGGCCGCGCTTCCGCGTGCAGGGCGATGGCGAGGAGGACGGGCATGAAGGGGTTCCTCGGTGAAAAGGTCCGGGTCCTGCCTGGGCTCGAACCTGCCTTGACCGGGCTTACCTGGGCCGGGCCCTACCTGGGCTCGATGACGACCCGGCCGTCTTCGATCTTCACGGACTTGATCAGGAGCAGGACCCGCTCCAGGGACGGTTCCTCGTACAGGGCTTCGACCAAGTTGTTCTTGCGGATCTCATGCATGAACTCTTCGGGCAGGTTCCTGCCGGCCACCTCCAGCCGGTCGAGCGTAACCTCCAGCCGGTCGTCCTTCATCTCGACGGCGAGCTCGCCCGTGCCGTTCAGGTACCGTCCCTCGAACCGTTCGTTGAACAGGCCGAGGGGCACGCTGATCTCGGCGTGCAACCGGTCATCCCGTATATCCACCCGCGCCATCCCGTGGAATTCCCGGAAGAGGTCTTCGTACTCGAGGAGGGTATTGATATCGTCCGCCGACAGCGAGAAACTCCCGGTCTCCTCCCCTTGCTCCAGGGCGACCAGGAAATCCCTGAACCGGACGACGACGGACTGCGTTTCATCCCGGCCGGTCTCCACGCGGGCGAAATCGCGGGGCTCCGGGCTCGTGTAGGTATCGACCAGCTCATCGCTCGCCTGGAGGAGGAAGTAATAGGCCACGCCGCCGATTGCGACGAGCAGAACGATCGAGGTCAGGCATCCGCCCACCCAGAACCTGGTTTTCATTGCGCGCTATCCCCGTGGTTGTGGTTCAATGCATGGGTGTCTCTTCGATACCGTGTTTTTGTCGGCAAAACACTAGCATGAAGTTCGGACTGGTCCAGTATGCCACAAACACCGGGTCGTACCTGTCATACAGGTCTCCGGCCGTTCTGATTTCTACTACGTTCAAGGCGTTCCCTCCCATGCAATCTGAAGATGCGTTTCCCTGATATCCGGGTCTGCTCCTGCAAACCATTCGTGCCTTTCCTTCCTATACGCTTGCCACTTAGTCCACACCATCGCTTTATTGGGCTCAAGCTCTGGAAAAATCAACTCTATGTGGTACTTGTACCCCCTGTCATCCTCCAAATCAAGCTCGTATGTGTCTTCCTGGTGAAGCTTGACCATCTTTTTGGTGTGACAGTACTGAAACCCCGCATCATATCCCACTGATTTAAAGAAAAGCCAGAAAACAGTCCCAGTTACCTTCCCTTCTTTATCAACGAAAGGAACCACCCGGGTCACTTCGTAACTGTCATATACTCCGAGTTCTAAAAAACTCTCATCGCCAGTCATCTTGATCGACAGTGTGCTTCCCTTCTCATTGAACTGGTCAAAGTACTTTTGAAGCCTGTCTTTTTCCTGTCTTTCAATGTCTTTTTTGTCCATTAGTCTCTCACTTTGTTTATCTCGTCCCAACTCGCGCCGTTCAGCTGCCGTCATCCGGTACCCCTTCGAAAACGATCTCCCCGTCCAGCAGTGTCATTTCACAGTTCAGACGCCGCGGCCACCTCCGCCGTTCCCCGTGCGAATCGCTGAACTCGAAATCGCCTTCCGCCAGGTCGAAGACCGCCACGTCGGCGGCCGCGCCCGGCCGGAGCGTGCCCAGCTCGTTTCGCCCGATCGCCGCGGCCGGAATGGAGGTCGTGCTCTCCACGACGTCCGCGAGGGGCATGCCCATGTTCAGCATCTTGGACATGGTGGTCGGCAGGTCGTAGACCGGCCCGTTGACGTTCACGGTGTACAGGTCCGTGCTGATGGCGTCCGGGAAGAACCCGCGCTCAAAGGCCGACTTGGCCACGTCGAAGCTGAAACTGCCGGCGCCGTATCCCACGTCCATCAGGATGCCCCGGGCCCGCCCCTCGAGGACGTCCTCCCAGATGGCCCGGTGGTCGTCCAGGATCCCGTGAGGATGGCCGTGATAGGCGTGCGTGATGATGTCGCCCGGCCTGAGCAGGTCCATGATGCCGGCCAGCGGACAGGGCGTATTGCCCACGTGGACCATGACCGGGACGCCGAGCTGTCCGGCCGCCTCCACGGCCAGGCGCGTCGGTTCGATGCCGTTGTCGCCCACCAGGTGCAGGCCCTGTCTCACCTTGATGCCGGTCATCAGGTCCCGGTTCCCCGCCACGGCGGCCACGGAACGGTCCACGTCCACGAACCGCAGACTGGCCAGTTCGGGCGTGCCCGCCGTCGGGATGCCCACGCTGGAGATATTGGAGAAGCCGAAGACCCGGGTCCGGGAAGGCTCCGCCACGTTGCGCCGGAAGGCCTGCTGGCTGGGCCAGCTCGAGCTGCCGGCGTCCACGATGGCCGTCACCCCGGTGGAGGGACAGACGTCGTCCGGCACCAGGCCGATGTCGGTGAACCCCCAGCAGATGTGGGCGTGCAGGTCGACCAGGCCGGGGAAGACGTAGCGGCCGGAAATGTCGACCACGCGGCGGCCCTCCGCCGGCAGGCCGTCCCCGACGGCCTCAATCGAACCGTCGCGGATGGAGACGTCGCACACCCGGTTCAGGTCCTGCGACGGGTCCACGACGGTCCCCCCGCGAAGCAGGAGGCCGGGGAGGTTTTCAACGTTCGATGGCGGCATGGGCAAATGGTTCTGCGCGACCTGCGCGACTTGCGCGACTTGCGCGTCCTGGCCGGCCTGCGCACACCGCGCAACCTGCGCAAACCGTGCGACCCGCACGACCTGCGCAACCCGGCTGTCTCTCCTATTCCAGCGGGTTGTTCTCGAGCGGCGGAAGCCGGTCCTTTATCCGGTGAAACCGATCCGTATCGTAAATCAGTCCGTCCACGAACGGCAGTTCGTAGATCTGCTCCCGGGTGTTCGCTATCCGTTCCCTGCTCGGCGGATGGGTCGCGAACATGGCGGCCAGCGCGCCGGGTTCGCTGTCGTTGATCTCCAGGAGCTTCTCGAAGAACCCCGTGAAGCCCTCGGGATCGTAGCCGGCTTCCCAGAGGTTCTCGACCGCGAGGGCGTCCGCCTCCCGCTCCGCCGTCCGGGAGTGGTGCAGCATGGAGAGGACGCCGCCGATGCCCGCCAGCTGCGATACGACGCGCCGGGCGCCCCTCGGGTTCTCTCCCGATATGATGCCTATGATGATCTCCAGTCCGAGCTGCCGGGTCAGCGCCTTGGCGCCGTGGCGCGCCACGACGTGCGCGATTTCATGGGCGATCACCCCGGCCAGTTCCGATTCGACTTCGGCCATGGAGATGAGGCCGCGGTTGACGTAGAGATAGCCGCCGGGCAGGGCAAAGGCGTTGACTTCATCCGTATCCACGACTTTTATGTAGTAACGTAAATTCGGTCGCCCGGAATACCTGGCGAGGGTCTGGCACAGGTCGTCGACGTACCGGACCACCTCCGGGTCCCTGTACAGTCTCAACTCTCTTTCGATCTCTCTCGAAAACTCCCGTCCGAGCGCGACTTCTTCCGACTCGCTGAGGATGTTGATGTTCTGGAAGGCGGTCCCGCAGCCCAGGGTCGTCAGCAGCAGGAGGGAGATCGACGCGGCGGCCGGCGCCAGGGCCGTCCTGAGCGACAGGCGCCGGGACAGGCTCTTCGTGGGAAGCCGGGACCGGATCTCTGCAGCCCGCTGCAAAAGGCGCGCTGCGGTTCGCCGGGACAGGCGCTTCGTGGCACGCTGGAACAGGTGCGCTGCGGTTCGCCAGAACGGGCGGAGGAATCTCATCTTGATTCAGACCGGAATCAGGGATTGGCCGGGCGCGGCGCGGGACGCCTGGAAACCTGCGTTCCGGGGCGCGCCGGCGGATGGGTTCTGAGCACTGAAGATACGGACCGGCGGACGGGCGGGCAATCGGAAAAGCCCGGAAGGAAACGGCAGGCCATGCATCGACCCAACTCCCTTTCGGAAGCGGACGTTTCGCGCTACCTGTCCAGGCTGGCCGCGGACGGGCACGCCTTCGCCATGGGCCATGGCCAGGTCCGGTCCCTGGCGGGCGGATTCAACAACCGGATTTATGAAGTAGATACATCCGCCGGAGTCTACCTAATCAAGGTGTATCCCGCCGACCGCGCGTGGCGGCTGGAACGGGAACACGCCGCGATGAACCGGCTCTCCGCCATGAAAGAAGTGCCGAACGCCCTTTTCGCGGACCCCATGGCCGCCGAACTGGACGCCCCCGTGCTGATCTATGAAAAAATCCCGGGGTCGCCGGTGGAACCCGCGGGCATGACCCGGGAGGAACTGGCCCTGCTCACCGGGATCGTGGGCGCGGCCCATGACCTGCCGGATCCCGGCGATCCACGCCTGGCGCGGCCGGCGGGTCCGGCCCGCCCCGCGGACTGTCTCGACTACATCGACTCAACCATCGGAAGCATGGCCGCATCCCCCGCCATGGACGAACCGACCTTCAGCCGGACCATGGAGCGCCTGCGCGACCTCAGGCGGATTCTGGCCATGGCCGACCTCCGCCCCGCGCTCTGGTCGGATGCGCCGTCCCGCCTGTGCCACGGCGATTTCCGGCCGGCCAACGCGATAAAAGCCGGCCCGGGCCGCATCGCCCTGGTCGACTGGGAACACGCGGGGATCATGGACCCGTGCTACGAGGTGGCGGGGTTCATCTGGCATCCGGAAAGCGCGGGCCTGGAGCCGGATCTGCGGGAAGCGGCCATCGCGGATTACTGCGAACGGAGCGCCGATCCCCACGCTTTCGAGAAGGTGGCCGTGTACCAGGCCATACTTCCCCTGCAGTGGTGCGTGCGGATCCTGTCCCTGATCGAAGGCTACGGCCGCCAGGCGGTCCAGCCCTGGAACGAACTCCGTCCGGTGGAAGCGCTGTGGGAAGACCTGGAACGGTATTTAGAGATCGCGGGCGGGCGCGTCGGCGCGCCGCGTGGACCCGCCTGAGGCTGCGCCGCGTGGACCGGCCTGAGCTCGGCCGCGCCGCTCATCTCGTGGACACGCCTCGGCCCCGCCACTCACCGCGTGGTGTAGCCCAGCCGCTTCAGGTCCTGGTCCTTCTTCCGCCAGGAGGGCCGGACCTTGACCCGGAGATCGAGATAGACGGGACGGTCGAGGAATTCGACGATCGCCTTCCGCGCGGACGTGCCGATGCGCTTGAGCATGCGTCCGTTCCTGCCGATGACGATGCCCTTCTGGGAATCCCGCTCGATGATGACGGCCGCCTGGATGAAGGCCGTGCCGTTGGGACGGTCCGTGAAGTCCTCCACGATCACCGCCGACGCGTAGGGCAGCTCCTCGTGCACGGCCAGGAACAGGTGCTCCCGGATGATCTCGGCCACGAAGAACCGTTCCGGCTGGTCGGTGAGCATGTCGTCGGGATACAACGCCGGTCCGGGCGGAAGCAGGCGGACGACGGCGGAGAGCAGGGGTTCGAGCCCGTCCCCCTTGAGAGCGGACACGGGCACGATCTCGGCGAAGGGGAAACGGCCCGCGGCCCGCTCGATCATGGGCAGCAGGGCCGTCCTGGACGTGCGGTCGATCTTGTTGATGGCCAGGATCACCGGCCCGCGGCTCTGCTCGAGGAACCCGACGACCCGGTCGTCTAGATCCCGTTCGAAGCGGGTGGCGTCCACGATGGCCACGGCCGCGTCCGAGTCGTGCAGCGTGTGGACCGCGGACTGCAGCATGTATTCCTGGAGCCGGTAGCCGGGTTCGAGCAGCCCGGGCGTATCCAGGAACAGGACCTGGCAGCTGTCCTTCGTCAGAATGCCCAGCACCCGCTGGCGGGTGGTCTGGGGCCGGGGCGTTACGATGGAAAGCCGGTGCTGCAGCAGCGCGTTCATCAGCGTGGACTTGCCCACGTTCGGTTTCCCGACCAGGGCCACGAAGCCCGCGCGATGCGGTCCGGCGCCGTCCGTGTTTCCGGCGCCGTCCGCGCTTCCGGCGCTTTCCGCGCTTCCGGCGCTTTCCGTGCCGCCCGCACCGCCCGCGCGATGGGGTCCCGCGCCGTCCGAGCTTTCCAAGCGTTCCATGCGGTCCGTTGGCTCCATGAGATACTATCCGGTTATGAGCCCGGCTTTTCCTCCGATGATTTCATAAGGCAGGTTCCTGGCTTCAGTAAACTCGGTGTAAGCCTGCAACGCGCCGTCAAATGGCTGATCCGGCTGACAGTCGTCAACCAGGATGACACCGCCGGACACAAGCAACGGGTAGATCGCTTCCAGCGTCCGAAGCGTCGGCAGGTACAGATCGACGTCAAGCAGCACGACGGACAGGGATCCGATACTCGGCCAGTCCACCTTTTCACAGTCGGAAGCGACGACCTGGAAGTGATCATATCCCTGTCTACGCAGGTTCTTCCCGTATACCGCGGGAGATGCGTAACCGAAACGGTCGATCTCCCTTTTCAGTTTGCCGCGATGGGCTACTTCGTGATCCAACGACTCCGAAGTAAACCCGCGAAAAGTATCTACGAATACCACGCGGTCCCCGTAGCCGGCGCTGCGCATATGCTCCAGCAGGAAAACGGAGGTATGGCCCCAGCCTACCCCGATCTCGCATACGGCGGCGCCCTTCCCCTGGTTATTGTCAATCGCCCGGGTCAGAAATGAGAGCATGGCGGGGTTTATCGCATAGGGATAGGAGGGCAATATGAAATCCCTGAAGGGTCTTGGCGTGTGATAGGCCAGGAACCTTACTATTTTGTCCAGTGAGCCGGATAGTTGGGTCAGTTTGTTCATGAAACACCCTGCGCTGGTGAATTTCGATGCCGGCAAGGGTCAACCTCACCGCTCCAAACCGCCTCCCCGGCCTCGGATGGTCGTGACGATTCCTCTACCGCGCACCACCGGACAGCGTTAATCCCACGCATATGGAATCACAGTCCCGTAGCGCAGTCGGGCAGATTCAGACTGTCCAGATCGTTTCTGGGCAGATCGCGAAGCGCATGAGGAATGCATCCGGTCAGCCTATTGCCGGATATGCTCAGGCGTGTCAGGACGGGAAGATCGGCCAGCACCTTCGGGAATGGACCGGTGAAATTGTTCGTAAAAAGCAGAAGGTGTTGCAGGTTTATGAGGTTTCCGAACCAGGACGGGATCGTACCGCTCAACCTGTTCTGACCGACGTGAAAGTATCGAATAGTCGTCAAATCACCCAATGCCGACGGTAACGATCCTGAAAACTGGTTAGCCCCGAGGCAGAAGAAACTCACGGATGACAAACCGCCCAATTCCGATGGTATCGAGCCGCTCAAATTGTTTAAACACAGATCAAAAGTAGCGGCAGATGACAGATTCCCCAGTGACGCAGGAATGGAACCGGTCAGGTTGTTGCGGTCGAGTTTGAAATTGGTCACCTCTGAGAGATTGCCTAATGACGGCGGGATCGTTCCACTCAGGTTGTTGGCCCCGAGATTGAAATCGATCAGGTTCGAAAAGCCGCCCAGTTCCGGTGGTATCGTTCCGCTTACACTGTTGGTGTTGAGATCCAGCACCCTCAGGTTGTCGAGATTGGCCAGCGACGAGGGAAGTGGGCCCCTGAGGTTGTTTTCTCTCAGTCGCAGTTGGATCACCCGCCCATCTCCGTCGGCGGTCACGCCGTACCATTCACCTAAAGGCATGTCACTCAGCCAGTTTGAGCCGTTCGCCCAGCCCGGGCCTCCTGTCGCGTTGTACAACTGCACCAGGGCTTCCCGTTCCGGATCGGGTATCTCCACGACGACTTCGATTCGCGCGGACAAGGTTCCTGATTCGGCGGTTATCTGTGCGGTGCCGTGCATCACCGCCGTCACCACGCCTTGCATGCTGACGGTTGCAACACTCGTGTCGCCGCTGGACCAGTTGACCACGGCATCCATTATGGCGTGACCGTTCCTGTCGCGTACCCTGGCGGTCAATTGCACGGTCTCGCCAACAGCTGTGAGCGTTGCCGTCATCGGCGAGATCTCGATACGGCTCGCTGTCTGACTGACCGTAACGGCTACGCCCGCGGTCTGGCCATTCGATCTGGCTTCGATCAACACGGTACCGTTCGATACTGCCGTCAGGAGACCGCGCGCATCGACGGCCACGATGACCGGATTACTGCTGGACCATTTCACTTCCGCATCAGCGAACGGCTGTCCACTCGCGTCATAGACACTGGCGGCAAGCTGCTCGGTTTCGCCGATTGCCGTCAGCGTGACAACGGAAGGCACCACAGTGATGCTTCCTACGGTCCGCATGACCGTGACCGTCGCGATGGCCGAGACGCTGCCAGAGAAAACGTTGATCTGCGCGGAGCCACCCGATACCGCCGTCACGAGTCCGGTGCTACCGACCGTTGCGACGGCGGGGTTGCTGCTCGTCCAGGTAATCGGAGCGCCCGAAATAACGCTATTGTCCAGATCAAATACCGTTGCGTTGAGCTGTATGGTCTGCCCTATTGCGTCGAGCGTCACGGAATTCGACGAGAGGACGATGCGGGAAGGAGTCCGGTTCTCTGGTTGAACGGGACTGTCCTTGCCGCATGCTGTCAGAACGACCAGGGCCAGCATGACCACATGACGTTCTAACAGTAATCCATAGCGAATCATAACCGGATGTCCTTTAGCGCCGACCTGCTGAACTCGGTTTCAATTCGTACTGAAAGAAGTTGTTGAATCGGACTATTCGGTGAAGCGAAAAAAGAGGATTTGCGCACGTGCGTCAAGGACTATCTACAGGTTGAATCAGCCGCCGGACACCTGACTTGCCGCGGCTGACTGAAACCGTCGAACCGGAGTCTGTGCGTGACCGGATCAGGCGTGCCGGGACCATGCGTCGGGCATCGCGTCGGGCATTTTACATTTGCTTTTGCCGTCATCGCAACCAATAGGTGTAGACGGTACCACGCCGCCTGAACCACCTCGACCGCACAGGAGAAAAACGCCATGAATGAACCGGTCGTCTATCTGAACGATGGATTCGTCCCCGCTTCCCAGGCCCATCTGAACGTCTACGACCTGGGGATCGTCCTGGGGGCCACGGTGACCGAAATGACCCGGACCTTCCGGCACGAGCCCTTCCGCCTGGACGAGCACGTGCGGCGGCTCCTGCGGTCGTGCAAGTACACGGGGTTCGAGCTGGACCTGGACCACGCCGGCCTGGTCGAATGCACGCGGAGCCTGATCGAGACCAACGCCGGGCTGATCGGCGGGGAGCAGGACCTGGGCGTCGTCCATTTCGTGACGCCGGGGGAGAACCCGATCTACGCGGGGAGCGCGGGTAAGCCGGTGCGCCTGAAGCCCACTTTGTGTATACATTCCTTCCCGCTGCCCTTCTCCGTGTGGCGTCCCTTCTACGAACAGGGCGCCCACGTGGTCACGCCCTCCATCCGCCACGTGCCGCCCCAGTGCGTCGATCCCAAGACCAAGAACCGCTCGCGCCTGCACTACTGGCTGGCCGACCGGCAGACGCATTCCGTCGACCCGGCCGCCACCTCGCTGCTGCTCGACCTGGACGGCAACCTCACCGAGTGCTCGGGCGCGAACTTCGTCGTGGTGGAAGGCGATACGATCTTCACGCCCACCAGCCGGAACATCCTGGAAGGGGTCAGCCTTGTGACGCTGCGCGAAATGGCGCCGGAGCTGGGGCTGGACTGGGTCGAAAAGGAGCTGCAGCCCTACGACGCCGTCAATGCCGACGAAGCCTGGCTGACCAGCACGCCCTATTGTCTGGCCCCGTGTACACGTATCAACGGCACCCCCATCGGCGGCGGCGCCCCCGGGCCACTCTTCGCCCGGGTGATGGAGGCGTGGAGCCGGCGGGTGGGCATGGATATCCTGGCGCAGATCGAAAACACGGACTGAACGGGTGACGGTTCAACTTGATAAATGCATGATAAGACGGTATTTTACGGTACCTTGTCCCGTCTGAATTACTGTAGCGGCATCACGTCGAGGCTGGGCCCATGGCCATCTACATTCTGCATGGATTGATTCTGGCGGGCTACGCGGTCGCCACGGTGATCTATTTCCGCCATTTCTGGACCAAGCAGCCCCGGTCCGGTTTCTACGCCAGCCTGTTCCTGGTGCTGGCGCTGGCCTGCCACAGCGCCTTTCTCATCGCCCGCGCCGTCGAATCCAGCCACGCGCCGTTCGTCGGCCTGCACGAGTCGATGAGCTTCTTCGCGTGGCTCATCGCCGCGGTCTACCTGTTCCTGGAGCGCCGGTTCCACGACCGGTCGCTGGGCGTGTTCGTCCTGCCCCTCGTCCTGGCGGCGCAGACGGCTTCCACGGCGTTCATGAGCCCCGTCGACCCGCTGCCGCCCCTCCTCCAGAGCCCGTGGTTCAATTTTCACGTAACGGCGAGCCTGCTGGCGTACGCGGCTTTTTCCTTCTCCTTCATCACCGGGCTGCTGTACGTCATGCAGATGTACTATATCCACCACCGCCGCGTGGGCCTGGTGTTCTCCCGGCTGCCCGCGCTGGACATGCTCGACGAAATGAACCTTAAGGCGACGCTCATCGGATGGGTGTTCCTGTCCGCGGGCATCCTCACGGGCTTCTGGTGGGCGACGGCGGCGTGGGACTCGATCGCGCCCTGGCTGCTGGACCCGAAGGTCCTGTGCGTGATGCTGACCTGGGTCATCTTCACTTCCCAGCTGGTTACCCGTTATACCGCGGGCTGGCAGGGCGAACGGTCGGCCATCATCTCCATGGCCGGGTTCGCGTCCGTGCTGCTGGCCTATCTCGGCGCCGGGCTCTGGACCAATCTGCATATTTTCGACTGACCAGAGGGCGTTGTCCGATGAAATGTCCGGTCCATGACGCAAGGCGGGATCATGAAAAGGTAAGCAGGATGATGAAAAAGTAAGGCGATTGGCGAGAAAATAAGGCGTTTGGTGGAAAAGTCAGGCGAACGTTGAAAAGTAAGGCGGCCCATGAAGTATGAATTTTTGCGAAAATGATGACATTCGGTTGAAAAGTATGAATTTTTGCGAAAAGTATGACATTCGGACAAAAAGTATGCAATCAGACCAAAATGTTGCAATCCGGCCCATGAAAAAATTCTATCCCGCCTTTGTAGATATCGAGGGACAGCCGTGCCTGGTGGTGGGCGGCGGCGCGATCGCGGAGGAAAAAGCGGCGGCGCTGCTGGATTGCGGAGGCGCCGTGACCGTGATCAGCCCCGACCTGACCGAAGAGCTGCGCGGCCGGGCGGACCGCGGCGAGTTGCGCTGGATCGCGCGGCGGTACGAACCCGGCGACGTCCGGGGCTTCAGGCTGGCCGTCTGCGCGGCCGGCGACCAGGAGGCCGACGAACAGGTCCACGGGGACGCCGAGGCGGAGGGCGTCCTGGTCAACGTGGTGGACGTGCCCGATCTGTGCCGGTACATCGTGCCGTCGGTCGTCCGGCAGGGCGACCTGTGCATCGCCGTATCGACGGGAGGCAAGAGTCCCGCGCTGGCGAAGAAGATCCGCGGGCAGCTGGAAGGAGCCTTCGGGAGCGAGTACGCCGTCCTGCTCGACCTGCTGGGCGCGTACCGTCCCCGGATGAAGGCCCGGCACCCCGACGATATCGAAACCCGCGCGAGGCTGTGGACGTCCCTGGTGGAATCCGACCTCCTCGACCTCATACGCGCCGGACGCGCGGAAGAAGCGCGCGAGAAGGTGGAGTCATGCATATTGCGCTCGTCGGACTGAGTCGCCATACCGCGCCCATCGACGCGCGCGACAGGGTGGAGTCATGCATCTTACGCTCGTCGGACTGAGTCACCATACCGCGCCCATCGACGTGCGCGACCAGGCGGTGCTGACGAAGTCGCTCCAGGAAAAAGCCCTCTCCTTCGTGAAGACTTCGAACGGCATCCTGGAAGCGGTGCTGCTGTCCACGTGCAACCGCAGCGAGATGTACGCGACCACGGACGAGGAACACACCGATCCCGCGCCCATCGAGGCGTGGTTCCACGAGATCCACGGCGTGGACGCGGGCGTACTGTCGCCCTACCTCTACCACCGGCGGGACGAGGCGGTCATCCGGCACCTGTTCCGGGTCGTCTCCAGCCTGGATTCGATGGTCGTCGGGGAACAGCAGATCCTCGGCCAGGTCCGCGAGGCCTACATGCAGTCGCTGAACTCGAAGACCACGGGACTGGTCCTCAACCGGCTGTTCGAGAAGGCGCTGGCCGTGGGCAAGCTGGTGCGGGAGCGGACGGAGATCGGGGCGGGCTCGGTTTCCGTGAGTTCCGTGGCGGTCGAGCTGGCGCGGAAGATCTTCACGGACCTGCGGCAGCACACGGCCATGCTGATCGGCGCCGGGGAGACGGGCGAGCGGACGGCGGAGTACCTGGTCGAAGGGGGCGTGAAGCGGCTCATCGTCGCCAACAGGACCTACGAGCGGGCCGCGTGCCTGGCCCATCGCTACGACGGGATCGCCGTCTCCCTGCACGACGGCATGCAGATGATCTCCGACGTGGACATCGTCATCAGTTCCACCGGCGCCGCCGAACCGGTGCTGGGCAGGGACCGGATGGCGGGCATCATGCAGGACCGCCGCAACCGGCCCATCTTCCTGATCGACATCGCCGCGCCCCGGGACATCGACCCCCGCGTGCGCGACCTCTACAACGTCATCCTCTACGACATGGACGACCTGCAGTCGGTGGTGGACGACAACGCGGAGGCGCGGAAGGCGGAAGCGCTGAAGGTGGAGGCGATCGTCGATACGGAGGTGGAGCGGCTGCTCGCGTGGTACCAGAACCTCTCCATCACGACCACCATCGCCCAGTTGCGCCATTTCGCGGACGACGTGCGGCACCAGGAAGTGGACCGCGCCTTCGCGCAGCTCGGCCATCTCTCCGACGAGGACCGGGAGACCGTGGTGAAGATGAGCCGGGCCATCGTGAACAAGCTGCTCCACCAGCCGACGGTCCAGCTCAGGAACACGTCCGACCCGGAGCACAAGGACTACCACCTCTACAGCCTGCGCCATCTCTTCGGTCTCGACGAGCGCGGGAACGACAAGAACGGCGCCGAAGACGACTGACGCGGCGGCCGGGCGCGGGCAAGACCGGCGCGGCTCGTCCCGGCGGCCGAGAACGACTGGCGCGGCCCGTCCCGGCGCCGAAAACGACTGACGCGGCCCGTCCCGGCGGCCGGGTCGCCGATCCCCCTTCCCATGGCTTCATCACTCATCATAGGCACCCGCGGCAGCAGGCTGGCCCTCGTCCAGGCCCATTCGGTGGCCAGGGCGCTGGGCGCGGGCCGCGACGACCTGGACGTGGAGGTGCGCGTCCTCAAGACGAAGGGCGACGCGGACCGGAGCGCCTCGCTGGACACCTTCGGCGGCGAGGGCGTCTTCGTCAAGGAACTGGAACGGGCCCTGGCCGCGGGAGAGATCGACGCGGCCGTGCACAGTCTCAAGGACCTGCCCACGATCCTTCCCGGCGGCCTGGCGATCGCCGCGGTGCCGGAGCGCGTGGACGCCCGCGACGCCCTGATCAGCCGCGGCGGCGCCGGCCTGGACGAGCTCCCGGAGGGCGCGCGCGTGGCCACGGGGAGTCCGAGGCGGCGGGCGCAGCTGCAACACTACCGGCCGGACCTGCGGTTCACGGGCATTCGAGGGAACATCGACACCCGGTTGAAGAAGCTGGAGGAACCGGACGGTCCGGACGCCATCGTGCTGGCCGTGGCGGGACTGCAGCGGCTGGGCTGGGCGGACCGCATCTCCGAGGTACTGTCACCGGACGTCTGCATGCCGGCCGTCGGCCAGGCGGCCCTCGCGATCGAAGCCCGGGAGGACGACCGGACCACCCTCGACGCGGCCGGGCGTATCGAGGACGTGCCGGCCCGGCGGGCGGTGACGGCGGAACGGTCCTTCCTGCGCGGCGTTGGCGGCGGTTGCCATACCCCGGTCGGCGCCTGGGGCAGCATCCAGGACGATTGCCTGGCGCTGGATGCCGTGCTGGCCGCCGAGGACGGCAGCTGGCTCGTCCGCCGTTCCCTGCGCGGAAAGCCGGAAGAGGGACCCGAACTGGGCCGCCGGCTGGCCGAAGCGGTGCTGGCTGCGGCGGAACAGGCCGGGCGGGACGCGCAGGCCACGCAGGCCGGATAGGGCAGACAGGCCACCCTGGCCGCCCGGACCGGACCGACCGGTTGGACCAAGCGGACTAAGCGGCCCCGACAGACTAAACAGACCACGGAATCCTGATGAACGGCGAATCCCCAGACACACACGATCCCCAAGGCATGGTCTACCTGGTGGGCGCGGGCCCCGGCGATCCCGGACTGATTACCGTGAAGGGCCTGGACTGCGTGCGGCGGGCCGACGTGGTCATTGCCGACTTCCTCGCCGATGACCGGCTGGTGGCGGAAGCGCCTCCCCACGCCGAACGCATCCGCGTCCCCTGGCGTCCGGGACGGCAGGCGGAGATCAACGACCTGCTGGTGCGGCACGGCCGGGCCGGGAAGACCGTGGTCCGGCTGAAGGGCGGCGATCCCTTCGTCTTCGGCCGGGGAGGCGAGGAAGGCCTGCATCTGCAACGCCACGGGATCCCCTTCGAGGTCGTCCCCGGCATCACGGCGGCCGTGGCGGTCCCGGCCTACGCCGGCATACCGGTGACCCACCGGGAGATCACGTCGACGATGACCGTCGTCACCGGCCACGTATCGCCGGACAAGCCCCGGACGGACCTCGACTGGGAGGCTTTCGCCGGGCGGATCGGCACGCTGATCTTCTACATGGGCGCGCGGAACCTGCCCTTCATCGTGGAGAGGCTGATCGATCACGGCCGGCCGAAGGACACGCCCATCGCGCTGATCCAGTGGGGCACCACGGCGGAGCAAAGGACCCTCGTCGGCACGCTGGACGATATCGTGTCCAGGGCCCGGACGGCCACCTTCACCCCGCCCGTGCTGATCGTCGTGGGCGAAGTGGTGGCGCTGCGGCCCCAGCTCGAATGGTTCGAGTCGAAACCCCTCTTCGGCGTCCGTGCGCTGGTCACGCGGGCCCGCGGCCAGGCCGGCGAACTCTCCGAACTGCTCGTCCGGCAGGGCGCGGAGCCGGTCGAAGCGCCGCTCATACGGATCGAGCCCCCCGGCGACTGGTCGGAAGCGGACGCCGCCCTGTCCGGCCTTTCGGGTTTCGATCACGTGGTATTCACCAGCGGGAACGCCGTGGAGGCCTTTTTTTCGCGCCTCATCGAACTGGGCATGGACGCCAGGGCCCTGGGCGGGGTCCGCGTCGCCGCGGTGGGCCGGGCCACGGCCGGCGCGCTGCGCAGGCGCGGGATCGAAGCCGACTGCCGGCCCGACGTCTTCCGGGCCGGGAAGCTGGTGGAAGCCATGACCGGCGGCCGCGACCTTCAGGATGCCCGGGTCCTCTTCCCCGCGGCGGACATCGCGGGTCCCGCCGTGGTGGACGGACTGACCGCCGCCGGCGCGTCCGTGACGCGGGTAACGGTCTACCGGACCGTCATGGAAGAAGTCCTGCCGGACGGTGTCGCGTCCATGCTGGAAGACCGGAAGATCCACCTGGCCGTATTCGCGAGCTCGTCGGCCGTGACGGCCTTTGCCCGGGTCGTGGGGCCGGACCGCCTGCGACTCCTGACCGAGGGCGTCCGCATCGCCTGCATAGGCCCCTCCACGGCGGCCACCGCCGCGGAATCGGGCCTGTCCGTGGATATCGTGCCGGAGGAGGCCACCGTCCCCGCCCTCGTGGATGCGATCGTGCGCGACCGGCCGGCTGCGGACGGTAGGCTGGCCTAGGACGACCGGCTGGCCTAGGACGACCGGCTGGCCTAGAACGACCGGCTGGCCTAGGACGACCGGCTGCCCTAGGACGCCCCGCTGCCCGCGGGCGGTAGGCACGGGGAATAACGATTGCCACGCCGTTCATCACCTTTGTATATTGTCGGCTCGATGATCGGCGGATAGACCCGCGTTTAAATTGACGCGACATCATGCATGCAGCGGGCTTTGCGCCGCACGACGCGACAACCAGTAGATTTGAGCGGACTTCGATGCCTTTCTGTCCCGAATGCGAAAGCGAACTCGCCCTGGGCGTGGAAAAGTGCCCGATCTGCGCAACGGTACTTGTCGACACGCTGAACGAGGTGTCGACGTGGCTGTGCGACGAATGCAAATCGGAGATCCCGGGCGACGCGGGGTCCTGCCCGGTCTGCGGGATGGTCTTCGTCGACGATCTCCGCTGCCTGGCCCATCCGGCCCTGCCCGCCCACGGACGGTGCGTCGTCTGCGGACGGCACATGTGCGCGGACTGCGCGGTCCGACGGCTGGGCCGGTATTTCTGCGAAAGTCACGGATCGGAAGAAGCGCCGCCGGAGGAAGAGATTCTCTATCGGGCCGAAGACCGGGAAGCGCTGAACTACCAGAGCTACCTCGTGCGGCAGGGCGTGGACAGCCGGGTGTTTTCGGCCGACCTGGACGCCGGCCTGCTCATCGGCCCGTGTTCGGCCGAGGCGGCGAGGATCATCGTGCCTTCGAGACACCGGGCGCCGGCGCGGGAGTGGATGGCGTCGCGGTCCATCGACGCCGGCCACGTGCTGTTCCAGTGTGAACGGTGCAGCGCCCTGAACGGATTCGATGACGGCGGATGCGCCAACTGCGGCGGGCACTGATCTCCCGGCGCGGGCACTGGTTTCCCGGCGGCAGGCACTGATTTTTCTACGGCGAGCACTGATTCCCCGGCGGCGGACAGGATAATTTCATGGCATTTCCCGTACATCGGCTGCGGCGCCTGCGGCGGACCGCAAGCCTGCGCGGCCTGGTCGGCGAGACCCGGCTCTCCGTGGCCGACCTGGTCTATCCCATGTTCATCTGCCCGGGAGCGGGCGTCCGCGCCCCGGTGGATTCGATGCCCGGCGTGGACCGGGTGTCGGTGGACCTGGGCGTGGAGGATTGCCGCGAAGTCGCGGGCCTCGGCATCCCGGCCGTCATGCTCTTCGGCATCCCGGAGAGCAAGGACGCCTACGGTACGGGCGCCTACGCGGACGACGGCATCGTGCAGCGGGCCATCGGCGCGATCAAGGCGGCGGTGCCGGAGCTCACCGTCATCGCCGACACGTGCCTCTGCGAGTACACCGATCACGGGCATTGCGGCGTGATCCGGGAGGGCGACGTGGAGAACGACCCCACGCTTCGCCTGCTCGTGCGGACGGCGGTCTCGCAGGCCCGGGCCGGCGCCGACGTGGTGGCGCCGTCGGACATGATGGACGGCCGCGTGGGCGCGATCCGGGAGGGCCTCGACGGCGAGCGTCTAACGCATGTACCGATCCTGGCCTATTCCGCCAAGTACGCTTCGGCTTATTACGGCCCCTTCCGCGACGCCGCGGGCTCGATCCCGCAATTCGGCGACCGCCGTTCCTACCAGATGGACCCGGCGAACTCCAACGAAGCGCTGCGGGAAGTGGAGCTGGACCTGGAGGAAGGCGCCGATATCGTCATGGTCAAGCCGGCCCTGGCCTATCTCGACGTGATACAACGGGTGAAATCGGCCTTCGAGGTGCCGGTGGCCGCCTACAACGTGAGCGGGGAATACGCCATGATCAAGGCGGCGGGCCGGATGGGCTGGATCGACGAAGAAACGATCGTCCTGGAGACGCTGACCGCCATAAAGCGCGCCGGCGCCGACATGATCCTCACGTATTTCGCGAAAGACGTGGCGCGCGGCCTCTGACCGTCGAGCCCGTCATCTGATCTGAACGTCGCGCTGGCGCTGACCTGACACGCGACCGAGCTCGGCAATGGTCGCCAGACGCCGCATGCCGGCCTCTGAATAAAAAAGCCTATGAACCGTTCCCGATCCGCCGACCTCTTCGACCAGGCCCGCCGATCCATGCCCGGCGGGGTGAACAGCCCCGTGCGCAATTTCGGACGCGTGGGAGGCCGCCCGGTCTTCATGGACCGGGGGGCGGGGTCGAAGGTCTACGACGTGGACGGCAACGAGTACATCGATTACCTCGGGTCCTGGGGGCCGCTGATCCTGGGCCACGGCCATCCCGCCGTGGTCGAAGCCCTCAAGAAGGCCTGCGAGCGGGGCACGAGTTTCGGCACGCCAACCGAGGCCGAGATCCGGCTGGCGGAGCTCGTCAAGTCCGCCTTCCCGTCCATCGAGCTGATCCGCATGGTCAATTCCGGCACGGAGGCGGCCATGAGCGCCCTGCGCGTGGCCCGCGGTTACACGGGACGGGACCTGGCGGTCAAGTTCGAGGCGGGATACCACGGCCACGGGGACAGCTTCCTCGTCCAGGCCGGTTCGGGCGCCGCGACCTTCGGCATCCCCGACAGTCCCGGCGTGCCCGCGGACCTGGCGAGAATGACCATCAACCTGCCCTACAACGACGGCGAGGCCGTCCGGCGCACCCTCTCGGAGCGGGGCGACGACGTGGCCTGCGTGATCGTCGAGCCGGTCGCCGGCAACATGGGCATGATCCCGCCGGCCGAGGGCTTCCTCGAGACCATCCGGGAAGAGACGGCGAAGCGGGGGATCGTCCTAATCTTCGACGAGGTCATCACGGGGTTCAGGATCGCTTTCGGCGGGGCGCAGGAACGGTTCGGCGTTAAGGCCGACATGACCTGCCTGGGCAAGATCATCGGCGGCGGCCTGCCCGTGGGCGCGTACGGCGGGCGGCGGGAGATCATGGAGACCGTGGCGCCCGACGGCGCGGTCTACCAGGCCGGCACGCTCTCGGGCAACCCGCTGGCCATGACCGCGGGCTACGAAACGGTGCGGCAGCTCCAGGCGCCCGGCGTCTACGAGCGGCTGGAAGCGCTGGGCGCCCGCCTCGGCGACGGCCTTCGCGCCGCGGCGGAAGGGGCCGGCGTCCCGGCCTGCCTGACCCGGGTCGGTTCCATGATGTGCACCTTCTTCACCGACCGGACCGTCACCGATTTCGACGCCGCTTCCACGTCGGACGCGGATACGTACGGGCGGTACTTCTGGAACATGCTGGACCGGGGCGTCTACCTGGCGCCCTCGCGCCTCGAAACGGGATTCGTGTCCCTGGCCCACACCGAGGAGGACATCGACCGGACCCTCGAAGCGGCCCGGGAGAGCATGAAGGAACTACTTGCGTGAACGCCGGGAATCCGTTCATTTAGTTCACATGCTGAAAATATTCGCCAACCACTTTTCGGATTTTACCCGAAAGGAGTACGACGTGATACGCTCTTACCGTCGCGCGTTGACCATGATCGCGACTTCCATGTTCCTCGTCACGCTGGCGGGATGCGGCGGCGGCGACAGCGGGCCGACGAGCTCCCCGGCGCCCGATCCGACGCCTCCGCCCCCACCGCCGACACCCGTGGCGACGAGCTTAACCATCACGCCATCTTCGCACACGCTGACGATGATCGGCGCGACGGTGCGGCTGTCCGCTATGGTGAGAGATCAGAACAACAATCCCATGACCGGCCCGCTCGACATAACCTGGACGAGCAGCAATCCCGCGGTGGCGCCCGTCACCAGCGGCCTGGTGACGGCCGTGGCCAACGGGACCGCTCAGATCACGGCCCGTTTAGGCAACGCGTCGGGCACCGCGTCCATCACGGTGGCCGAGCCGGTTCCGACCCGGGTCACGGTCTCGCCCACGCCCTATACGCTGGAGGCGATCGGCGCGACCGTACAGCTCACCGCGACGGTGCGGGATCAGCGCAACAACGTCATGTCCGGCCAGCCCATCACCTGGTCGAGCGGCGATGAAGCCGTGGCGACCGTGAGCGGGGATGGCCTCGTGACGGCGGTGGGCAACGGCATGACGGAGATCACGGCCAAATCCGGCAACCCGTCCGGCACCGCGTCCATTACCGTCGCCCAGGCTCCGGCCGCCATCGTTATCGAGGTGGACGCCGAAGCCACCACGCTGACCGAAATAGATCAGACGCTGCAGCTCATGGCCTCCGTCAGCGACGCGAACGACCATCCCATCGCCGATCCGGACGTCACCTGGTCGAGCAGTGATGAATCGGTGGCGACCGTGGACGAGGATGGCCTCGTTACGGCCGTAAGCAACGGGATGGCGGACATTACTGCCACGTCGGGCGACGTGTCGCAGAGCGTAATCATTACGGTCATGACGCCGAGTCCGGACCGCGAGACGCTCATCGCCATTTACAACGCGACGGACGGACCGAACTGGACGCAGCAGGATAACTGGTTGAGCGAAACGCATATCAGTACGTGGTACGGCATTACGACCAATGACGTCGGCCGCGTGACCAGGATAGAACTGGCCGGTGTTGGCATGGCCGGTCCGATCCCCGTAGAACTGGCGGAACTGGCGCATCTTGACAGTCTGGATATTTTCGCCAATGTTCTAACGGGATCAATACCCGCTGAACTGAGTCAACTGGACCGTCTTGTTTACCTGGATCTGAAAGGCAATGATCTGACGGGATCGATCCCCGCTGAACTCGGCCAACTGACCGGGCTCAAGGAAATGTACCTGGGCGTTAACAGGTTGTCCGGTCCGATCCCCCCTGAACTGGGGCAGATGTCCAGCCTGGAGACGCTTAATATAACGCATGGCTATTTGTTGTCCGGACCCATCCCTCCCGAACTGGGTCAACTGACGAATCTGGTGAATTTGACGCTGGATCAGAATGAATTGTCCGGTGTAATACCAGCGGAACTCGGGCAGCTTACCAGTCTCCAGTCCTTGTCTTTGTCGAATAATGAACTGGAAGGCGCCGTGCCCGAAGAAATTGGTGATTTGCCCCGTCTTCAAATCTTGAAACTGGATCACAACGAGGACCTTTCCGGGGAACTGCCCCTATCCTTCGTTGACTCCCCGGTCCATGGCCTGTGGCTGGAGGGCACCGATATCTGCGTGCCTCCGCTTGCCGAATTCAGGGCGTGGGTGAACGGACTGGAGAAAAAGCTGGGGGTTGCCTATTGTGAAGTCGAATACACCCCGTGGGAAGGGGTTAGGGTTACTGATGAGGGTTGGTTGACATTTAAGGCACCAGTAATTCAACAAATTACTGTAAAGGGCTGTCTCACTATGCATGAACTTAGCGATTTATTCGGCCTTCCCCCCGAGGGTATTAAAGACTGGACGAATAGTTTTACTAATGACACCCTTACCATCCACTACTCCGTATGGCAGTGGAGCGACGATATGGGCGGTACGTGGCGCGACGTCGAGGATACCAGGGTGATGTATGACGCTTGCGCATATAATGGTCCCAATGTCGCCAGTGAGTACCGACTGGTCGGTGACATTACGCTCAACGGCGAGCGGGAATTTCGCAAGACTGAGAATACGTTTACTGTCGAACCCTGACAGCCAACTCGGGACCGGGTAACGTCCGTTTCGCATAGAAACAATTACCAATACGCAACCTTCAAGGGGATCGGCGGGTCAAATCCGTAGATCCCCTTTTTCCCCTCCGGGTTCCAGTTTCCCGGGAACGCCTGCCGTCATGTATCCGTAAGCTACGGGAGACATACCGGCCATGCTGAAGAACCACCTCCTCATCGCGTTGCGGCACCTCTTCGGCAACAAGGGCTACTTCTTCATCAACACGCTGGGCCTGTCCATCGGCATCGCGTGCTGCCTCCTCATCTATCTGTTCGTGCGGCACGAATGGACCTACGACGCCTTTCACGAGAAGTCCGGCCGGTTGTACCGGGTGATCTCCGCCGACGTCGGTTTCGACGAAAACACGTTCACCTCCGCGAGAACCCCCATGCCGCTCGCCGCCGCCCTGAAGCGGGAGTATCCGGCCGTGGACCGGACCGTCCGGTTGATGGACAGGACACTTGAAGTCCGCGTCGGCGAAGACCGGCATCTGAAGGAGGACGCGCTGTTCAGCGACCCGTCCTTCTTCGAGATGTTCTCCTTTACGCTGATCGAAGGCGACCGCGGGACGGCGCTGGACGACGCGAATTCCGTGGTGGTCAGCCGCTCCGCCGCCGGGAAGTACTTCGGCGCGGACAGCCCGCTGGGAAGGCAGCTCCTCGTAGGGGGCGCGCTGTTGACCGTCGCCGGCGTCGCGGAGGACGCCCCGGCCAACTCCAGCATCCGGTTCGACCTGCTCGTTCCCGTCGCCGTCATGCCCGAAATAGTCCCCTGGATTTCCAATGCGATCGGCCAGTGGAACTACACCTCCCCGGAGACGTTCATCGAACTTTCGGGTCCGGACCGGGCCGGACCGCTCGAGGCCCGGCTGCCGGCTTTCGTGGAGACGCATTACCCTTCGTGGGCGCCGCCGCGGCTGGTCCTGCAGCCCGTAACCGGGATGTACCTGGACCCGGAAGTGCGTTTCGGAATGGGGCCCACGAGCGACCCCAACCTGTCCTATATCCTGATCAGCACGGCGCTGCTCGTCCTCTTCATCGCCTGCGTCAACTTCATGAACCTGGCCGTCTGCCGTTCGTCCTCGCGGGCAAAGGAGGTGGGACTGCGGAAGGTCTTCGGCGCGAAGCAGGCCCAGGTCATGGGGCAGTACATGGGCGAGACCGCGGTCCAGTGCGGCTTTGCCCTGGTCCTCGGCGTGATACTGGCCCACCTGTTCCTGCCCGTGTTCAACATGCTGGCGGGGAGGACGCTGGTCCTCGACTACCTTTCCAGCGGCGCCACGGTCGCCGCGATGCTGGTCCTGACCGGCCTGGTCGCCGTGGTGTCCGGCAGCTATCCTTCCCTGGTGCTCTCCCGGTTCAATCCCGTCGCCATCTTCCGGCGGCAGGTGGGGATCGGAAGGCCCAACCTGTTCATACGGGGCCTCATGGCCGTCCAGTTCGGCCTTTCCGCCCTGCTCGTCGTTTCCATCCTCGTCATGACCCGGCAGCTGGACTTCGTGCGGACCGGGGACCTGGGGTTCGACGCCGAGAACGTCGTCGTCATCGAAACCGGACCCGGTTTCGCCTACTACGAGGTCTTCCGCAACAGGATCGCTTCGTACGGGGAAGTCCTCCAGGTGTCGGGCACGTCCAACACCTTCGGAGAGGGGCGGGGACTAGGACAGTCGGCGTATACCACCCGGGACGGGGAAAAGCTCGAAGCGTACATGTTCACCGTGGATTACGACTACGTGAACACCCTCCGGCTGCGCCTGGTCTCCGGCCGCGACTTCTCCCCGGCGTTCGGCGGCGACGAGGCCGGTTCGTGCATCATCAACGAGGCCGCGGCCCGGAAGATGGCGTGGGACGACCCCCTGGGCCGCAAACTGCCCCACGGCTTCACGGTCGTCGGCGTGGTCGCGGACTACAACGTCGAGTCCAGGCACCAGGAGATCGAGCCGGTCATAATCTCTCTCGCCCCGGCGCCCATGGGCGAGATTACGAACCAGTACTATTACATCCTGGTCCGGGTCGCCGGCCGGGACCTGTCCGCCACCCTTGCCCTGCTCGGGGACGCCTGGCGGGAAACCGTGCCCGAGGCGCCCTTCGAATACGCCTTCCTGGAAGACGACATCGCCCGGTACTACCAGGACGAGACCAACCTGGCGCGGATCTTCACGTATTCGGCGGTGTTCGCCCTGCTGATCGCCTGCCTCGGCGTCTACGGACTCGTGTCGCTGGATGCCGCGCGCCGCACCCGGGAGGTCGGCATGCGCAAGGTGATGGGCGCCGCCGTCTCCGATATCGTCGCGTTGATGTCGAGGCAGTTCGTCGTCCTCGTGGCGATCGGCAACGTCCTCGCCTGGCCGGCGGCCTGGTGGCTCATGAACGAGTGGCTGGCGGACTTCGCCTATCGCACCGAAATCGGCCCCGTCCCCTTCATCGCGGCGGGACTGGCCGTCCTGGCGACCGCCCTGCTTACCGTCGGCGCCCATGCCCTCCGCAGCGCCATGCTCAATCCCGCGGAGGCCCTGCGGCGGGAGTAGGGGGATTACAGGTTGACCCCTTCCGCGCCGGTTCGTAGGTTATCCATATACCGTTGTGGTGGTATTCCCCAGCCTGGGCGGATGCGCGCCTTGGGCGGATTTGCGCGTTTCTCAGCGGCACGGTGCGCGCTCCCGGGCGGATGTGCTTGCGCGCTCCCGGGCGGATGTGCTTGCACGCTCCCGGGCGGATTTGCGCGCCCATTTTCCCGATAAAACATGTTCAGATCAAGCATATTGCTGGTTTCAGTCCTCGCGATTTGTTCCCTGTGGGACGGGGCCCGGGCACTGGCATCTGCTGCGCCTGCCGGCCCTTCCGCGCTTGCCGCTCCTTCCGCGCTTGCTGATCCTTCTACGCTTGCCGATCCTTCCGCGCCCGCCGCGCCCGCCGCGGACCCGGTTTCCGAATCACACCATCCCGCGGCCCTGGAAGCGGGCAAAGCGCTGTACGAAGATGAGCGGTTCCGGGAAGCGCTGGCGCAGTTTCGGGAGGCGGTCGAGGAGGATGGCCGCTCGGCGCCCGCCCATTACTGGCGGGGCATGGCACGGTACGAGCTTGGAGAATACCGGAAGGCGGCGAGTTCCTTCAGGCGCGCGGTCCAGCTGGACGGGAAGTGGGCGTCCGGCTACGCGGGGCTGGGCAAGTCCTATCTGCAGATAAAGCATCGAAGGCTGGACGCGCGGCACGCCTTGCGCATGGCGGCCAGGCTGTCGCCCGACGACCCGGATATCCAGTACCATCTCGGCATGGCCTTCATGAATCCGCGATACACCGACCGGATTCTGGGCGCCGGCCGGGACGGACGGGACTTTTTCCTGAAGGCGGCGGCGCTGGATCCTTCCCATCCCGACGCGTTCTATCAGATCGGCCGCTGCTACGACCGGCCCGGGTCGCCTGAACTCGACAAGGCGATGGCGGCCTACATCACGCAATACGGGGTGAATCCGGATCACCGCGACGCGCTCCGACGTTTCGTCAATCTGGTCCTTATCACCGAAAGGTACGGGCTGGCCGCGGAGTTCCTCGAACGGGCGAGCGATGACCTGGGAGATGCGGGCTCAACTGCCGTCAGGACCCTGCTGACGCGGTTCGGCCTGCTTTCCAAAGACCCGGAATCACGGCCCGACGTGCTGAACGAGGTGTTCGAGACGTACTTTTCCCTGCTCGGCCCGGACGAACGGGAAGTCTACCGGGACCTGGCGCACGTGGCGCCTCCGGACGAACTGACGTCATGGAAGGCATCCGGCGGGGATGACCGCGATGCGCGCTGGCGGGCCTTCTGGAACGCCAGGGATTCGAACCCCGCCACCGTGACGAACGAACGCCTCCTGGAGCATTACCGGCGCGTAATGTACGCCCGGCATTTTTTTTCCCAGGGACAACACCCCTATGACCGCCGCGGCGAGATATACGTCCGTTACGGCGAACCGGAAAACCGCCGCGGCGAAGTCCTTGTCGCGGATCTCAAGCACTATGGGGCGGCCCCGATTTCCGATGACCCGGCCGTGGACGCGGTCCGGGAGCAGAATCACCAGTTCGGCTATCAACCGCGCGTCGACCGGGGCTACCTGACGGTCGTCCCGCCCGACGGGTTGACCCCGGAAGACCTGGAAGAAGCGGGGGGCATGCTGGCCGACGGGATCGTTGTGTCGAACTCGGACATGCAGATGCAGGAAGACCGAAAGTTGATGGGCGCCGGATACGCCACCGAAAGCTGGGTATACGCCCGGTACGGCCTGGAACTGTTCTTCGTCGACCAGTTCGGCGGAGGCCGGTTCGATTACCCGTGGGGATCGCTGTTCACCTCCCCGGAGTGGACGGTCCGGCAGGAACGGTTCAGCCCCAGGCAGCTCGCCGAGGAACTGATCGCGGAAGCGCCCGAGGAATTTCTGTACGACATCGGTGGCGGCCCGCTCGAGTACGCCTTCGACGCGGTGACCTTCCGGGCGGAAGGCGGCGCAACGGAACTGGACCTGTCCTACAGCATACCCGTGTGGCAGTTCGGCGACGTATCGGACGGAAGAGGAGCGCGCACGTCGCTCGACCACCTGGTCACCCTGCGCGATTCGACCATGAGCCCCGAGTTCTCCCACGAGTTCGGTTTCGGTCCCTTCGACCGGCCGAAGCGGATGATGATCGAAAGCCACGTGAAAGTCCCGGTCTATACCCTGCCCGCGAGTGTCGTGGCGGCGCCGGGACGCTTTACACTGGCGGTCCAGGTGCGGGACGAAGCGTCTCAACGGATCGGGGTGTATCGCAAGCCGGTCATCCTGTCCGACTACAGCGGCGACGAACTGCTCATCAGCGATCTGAAACTGGCCACCCTCATCGCGCCGTCCGGCGTGCAGGGACCCTTCGTTCGCAAGGGACTGAACATCACGCCCAATCCCGGACGGCTCTACATTCGGGAAAACCCGGTGTACGTCTACTACGAGGTCTACAACCTCACGCCGGACAGGGAGAAGAAGACGGCGTACGAGATCCTCTACGAGATACAGCCCGCGGACGGCAGCGCGCCGCGCGGCTGGTCGGCCCGCGGACAAAGAGACATGCAGACGGTGATGATGGCCTTCTCGGGAGCAGGAAATTCGGCCGAGGACCGCGAGTACACGTCGCTGGACACCTCCGGACTGCCGAGGGGCGAATACGTGCTGACCGTCACGCTGACCGACCTGAACGGGGGGAGTTCCGTCTCCAAGTCGGCCAATTTCCTGGTTATGGAGCGGTAGGACGGTTCGCCCACGCCTGGTTTCCTGAAACAGACCTGGATGCGAAAACGCGTGTTTTGTTAAGAGAAAAGAGAGGTTTATGCGGATTGAGCGCTTGATTCCGGCCATCTGCCTGATCCTTGCATCGGTATCGACATCAGGTCCGTTGCCGGCGCAAACCGCACCACAGGATACGGCACCGGCAGGCCTGTCGCCACTCGAAGAGGGCAAGCGCCTCTACGCGCTGGGGATGTATGCCGAGGCGCTTACTCCCCTGCGGCAGGCGGCAGAAGAGAACGAGAAGGCGGCCCCCGCCCACTACTGGCTGGGGATGGCCCTGTACAACCTGTCACGGGACGACGAAGCGCTCAAGTCCTTCAAGGCGGCGGTATGGCGGGACAAGAACTGGGCGCCGGGCCATATGGGCATGGCACTCATCTACATGCGCATACCCCACCGGAGGCTTGACGCGCGTAAAGCGCTACGCAAGGCGATGAGCCTGGACCCGGCATACGCGGAATACCAGTATATCATGGGATTGACCTACATGGACCAGGGCGACAAGGGCTGGCTGATCGGCAGCCACCCGGACGGGCGGGATTACTTCCAACGGGCCGTGGAGTTGGACCCGGAACATCCGGACGCCTATTTTCAACTCGGCCGTTGTTACGAGGAATTGAACCTGTCGGACCACAACAAGCCGGCCAGGGACCGGGACGACGACTACACAAAGGCGTTGAACGCCTATCTCAAGCAGTACCAGGTCAATCCGGAACATCCCGAGGCGCTTCTGCGGTTCGCGGGTATCTGCCACCGGTTCGAATTGTACGATCGGGGCGCGGAACGGCTGAGGAAGATGGCGGAGGAGATGGAAGGCATCAGACCGGAAGTGATCCGGACCATGCTCACGCAGTTCGAAGCGCTGACCATGAGCGCCAGGAAACAGTACGACATGCTGCAGCGCGCGCTGGAGACCTATATCAAGGGGCTTGACGCCGAAGAGCAGGAGATTTACGCGGATCTGGCCCACGTGGCTCCGCCGGACGTCCTGGAGGCCTGGCAGTCCGCGGCCGGACCTGAACGGGACAGGGTGTGGCTGGAATTCTGGAATGGCCGGGACCCGAATCCCGCCACGGTCGAAAACGAGCGCCTGGTCGAACACTACAAGCGGGTCATGTACGCCCGGTTGCACTTTTCCAGTGGACAGCAGCCCTATGATCGCCGCGGAGAGATGTATGTCCGTTTCGGGGAGCCGGACGACCGCCGCCGTTTCGTTTTTCACCAATACCAGAATCCTGAAATCGTCTTCATGCCCACCGGGAATCCCGCCGTGGACGCGATACGAGAGCAGAACCTGCTTTCGGGTTACAAGTTGAGGCTGCAGGGCGGCCCGGGGCAGGCCAGAAACGACCTCGGGCCCCAAAACATTTCGGATGTAATCGGGATGAGAGCAAAAGCCGAACTGGATTACGGTTACGTGGTCGAAAGCTGGGTCTACGTGCCTCATGACATGGAGCTGTACTTCGTGGACCTGATAGGTGACGGAAAATTCGACTATCCGCTCATGACCGTCGATTCCGACCGGAATGAGATGGTCAGTCAGCACCGGTACCATCCCGGCCGACTCGCCACCGAGCTCATCGCGCGCAGTCCCGAGAACTACCCGCACGATTTCGGCGGCGGGATCCTGGATTATGCCTACGATATCACCACCTTCCGGGGAGATAACGAAACGACCTTGATGGAACTGGCCTACAGCATTCCCGTCTGGCAGTTCGGAGACGTCACCGACGGCAACGGATCCGAGACCTTCCTTAGAAACCAGGCCACGCTGCGCGATTCCGTTCACAAGCCGTTATTCAACCAGAAGTTCCGCTTCGGTCCCATCGAAAGACCCGCGAGGAAGATCAGCTCCGAGCAGGCCCGGGTATCGGCCTTCACGCTGGCCGTCGACGTGCAGGCGCCCCCGGGCGAATACACGGCGGCAGTGGAAATGCAGGATGAAGCCTCCGAGCGCATCGGCGTCTACAAGAAACCGGTTGTCGTCCCCGACTACCGGGGCCGCGCACTGATGATCAGCGATCTGAAACTGTCCACCGGCATCACGCCGACCGACCAGGCCGGGCCCTACGTCCGGAAAGGGCTGAACATCGTTCCTCATCCCCTGCGCGCCTACGGCCGGGGTCAGTTGGTCTACGTGTACTACGAAGTATACAACCTGGGAAAGGATGAAGCGGGAAGGACCTCCTACCAGACCGAATACGAGATAAACCCCGAGGGCATGCCGGATTCCCGCGGCCGCTTGGACGGGCGGACCGGCCGGGCCGAGCGGACCGGCGGGACCGAGCGGGCCGGGCGGGCCGGGGACATGCAGACGGTCGTCCTGAGCTATGAGGGAGAGGGCGATGCGTCCGAGGAAGGCGAGTTCACGGCGATCGATACCACGGACCTGGCGGCCGGCGTGTATGTGCTCACGGTGACGCTGGAGGACCGGCATACCGGGCAGAGCGCGACCCGGTCGACCCGTTTCATTCTATTGGAACAGTAGAAAGCAACGCCACCTGAGCCGTTGGGGGTCAGGCGCGTCACTTGAGGCGTTCGGGGTAAAAGGCGCGTCACTTGAGGCGTTCGGGGTTCAGGCCCTCGAGGTCCGGGACGACGAACCTTCCATCCCTCCGGATCACTTCCCCATCGAACTCGATGGTCCCGCCGCCGTATTCCGGCGTCTGGATCATGACCATGTCCCAGTGGACGGCGGACCGGTTGCCGTTGTCGGCCTCCTCGTAGGCCTGCCCGGGCGTGAAGTGGAAGGACCCGGCGATCTTCTCGTCGAAGAGTATATCCAGCATGGGCGTGGTGATGTGGGGGTTGAAGCCGATGGCGAATTCGCCGATGTAGCGCGCCCCCTCGTCGGTGTCGAAGATCTCGTTGAGCTTCTCCGTCCGGTTGCCCGTCGCCCCGGTGATCCTGCCTTCTTCAAATCTCAGCTCCACGTCCGTAAACGTCACGCCGTGATAGAGCGTGGGCGTGTTGAACCGGATGACGCCGTCGACCGAATCGCGCACCGGCGCGGTAAAGCACTCGCCGTCCGGGATGTTGCGACCGCCCGAGCATCCCACGGTGGGGATGTCCCTGATGCTGAAGCGCAGGTCGGTGCCCGGACCCGTGAGGCGCACGCGGTCGGTCCGGTCCATGCGTTCCGTCAGCGGCGCGAGGGCGCGCTCCATCTTCCCGTAATCCAGGGTGCACACGTCGAAGAAGAAGTCCTCGAAGGCCTCGGTGCTCATGCCGGCCTGCTGCGCCATGGACGGCGTCGGCCAGCGCAGCACCACCCACCGGGTCTTGGGCACGCGGATATCGAAGTGCACGGGCTTGAGCCAGCGCTGTTCGTAGAGCCGCATGGCCTCGCCCGGCACGTCCGACATCTCCATCACGTTCCGGCTGCCGCGCAGGGCCATGTAGGCCTGCACCTGGTCCATGCGATGGGATTCATATGCGCCGGCGGCTTCCATGGCGGCCTCGTCCCCGGCGTGGACCAGCTCCCGCATGACGCGCTGGTGCTTGATGGAGACCAGCGGCACGCCGCCCGCCGCCCGGATCGTCCGGATGAGCGTGATCACCATGTCGTCGGGCACGTCGAAAGCTTCGATGAGCACCCGGTCCCCCGGTTGGATCTTCGTCGAATGTCCGGTGAGCACCTGGGCCAGTTCACCGTATCGTGGGTCGCGCATGGGTTCGTGGTCTCCGTGGTTGTGAATTTAACCATAACTAACAGTATAAATCGCCGACAAACCGGCACTATCTTGAATCGGACCACCTTCATCGAAACTGGATTGAGTAGGAGAACGCATATGTGAGTGGCTTCTAAGTACACCTGCTGGTATAGCATTAAAGCCAGATGGGGCCTGCGCAACTTCCAAACGCTTGGCAACTTGATATATCAGCCGTTGACGCGAGTAGTACTAGTCTTGCTGTGTTGGTCGCTTAATTTGACTCCGCATATAATTCTTCAGAATAAGATCAATTTTGGACATTGATCTATCCATCTGGACAAATGTCCTCTGGCAAGTCAAATTACAGAATCCGCTGCAAGCTTCAAAGCTAATGCCTCAAAAAACCTAACTGTGCTGGGATACGCAGGCAAATGTAAAACGGGCACTCAAGTCGATTCCCCAAGATTGGAGTATTTTCTTGTGATACAGCGGTTCATTTCGAATTTGAGATCAAAGTAAAGGTGAGGTAAATGAGATTCACGATTCACGATGTCGGCCATGGATTCTGTGCTCATTTGAAGCACGAGAACGGCAATGTTATGTTATGGGATTGCGGCCACAAATCTGACCCAGAAACCCGGCCTTCCAAGTTTCTACCCGAAGGTGGAATACATACCGTGCATAGATTGATCATTACAAATTATGACGAGGACCACATAAGTGATTTACCAAGACTTAGACAAGCGGTCAATATAGTGATTCTGCGTAGGAATCGATCAATTACCCCAAATCAATTAAGAGAGCTTAAAGAACAGTCTGGACCGATTACACCGGCAATGTCGAGCCTTCTGTCGATGATGAACCGGTACACTGGCCCCGCGAACGATCCTCCGGTATTCCCAGGCGTTGAATTTAAGACGTTTTTCTGCGATTATCCGGCAGACTTTCAAGATACAAATAACCTTAGTGTTGTTACCTTTCTCGAAACTCCCATGTGCAATGTTTTAATACCTGGAGACGTAGAAAAACCAGCTTGGATAAAGTTGTTACAGAACCAGGAGTTTCGAGAAAATCTGGTTAAAACAAATGTCTTTGTTGCTTCGCATCACGGTCGAACAAGCGGCTATTGTAGAGAGGTTTTCGACTATTGTCATCCCGATGTGGTGGTTTGTGCTGATGGTCCAATTAAATATGCGACACAAGAAGAAACTGATACCTATGCGGCGCATGCATCTGGAGTCACAGTTAATGGACGCACACGTTACGTGTTAACGACCAGAAACGATGGTAGCATTACATGGAACTCATGAAGATCTAGGACATAAACGGGCTTGTTTAAAAGACTGCCGTACGATCGTCCTAAGAAGCCACCACACCTCTACCAGGATTTTCGACAAGGTGTAGTGATTGACCAAGGGTGTTACTAGCAACGGTCAATCAAAAAGTAGGTGAAGTCAGAATCCATCTAATCTCAAAACATACGATTGGCCACTTAGTACCGAGCAAGTTTGGAAATGCTGGCCAAGATAGTGGTATGCCATCCCGTGTTGCGTTCCGGATTTCAAAGATCTGGAAGGTAGTAGGCGATAAGCATCCTCGTCAGCAGTTCTCCTCGAAGTGCCAGACGATTGATGTTTTCCTTTGACATAGCAGCGAAGTTAGTTGGGTAGTTCCGAACCTCGTCTCGTAATGGTAGTCCCGCGGGAACCCAGGGCAGTGCATTATCCCGCTGTCCCAGATAGCACAAAGCGAATCCAGATATCTTACCGTCTTCATCAAGGTAGTGCAGTTGTTTTCGACTAGCATCTTGGGCTTTGCGAAAGACTGTGTGAAACGATCTGCACATCCGTCTCGGCCAGTGAGTGGGATAAGCGTCATCGTCAAATATGCCGGCTCCTGCGTCGCAGCATATTAAGTAGTCGGGATTGTAGACGTTTGTACTTATATTCGGCGACCTACCAGGCTCCATCGGACTGATACCCAGATTTTCGAAAACTCCTCCATCGGTGAGCAGAACACGCGTCGGCTTCGTCGTTTGACCGTTCTTGGTGAAACGATACTTGCGTTCAAGGGATGGGAGAAAAACCGGATAGGCTGCCGAGGCGGCCACCGCGTCTGCGACCAGAGCTTCCTTTGGATCAATTGTTCCGAAACGCCAGCATCCGCTGTGGCGACTTCCGAATCGAAACGCAGAACCAGATCGAAGTTCGGTGGCATTGATGACTGTATGTATCGATTCCCGGGAAACATCGCTCATGGTGGTGTCGCCAAATAGCGATTTGGCTATAACGTCTCTGAACGCCTCAGTGCGGCTGAACGTGCGGACTGTGGTTAAAAACTCGCGTTTGCCTAAGCTTGGTCGAATCGCACGTATCGTAGCCCAAATCAGTCGAAGAAATGACCGGATAGTGAAGCACAAACAAGCAGAAATATTGACTACAAGAAGTTTCCACAACGCGCGCGGCCTTAAGACTTGGTAGAAGATGTCGCGGTGGAATCCTCGTCCTAGTAACTGCTCTACACGTGCTTCAAATTCTTGAAACGGTTCATTGGAATATGCATACATCGCTGAAATGACAGATCCACCGGACACACTTGAAATAACTTGAACCCGGTCAAGAAGATTGAGGTCATGCAATGCACGTAAGCATCCAAGATGAAACGCAATAGCTCGCGAACCGCCGCCGGATAGTGCAAGCCCCACATTTTGTGGATTTCTGTTTTGCGTTCCAAGCCGCACTGATTCCGTGGGATTCCATTCGATCTGGACGTACTTTTCGGTGGCCATCGCTGTTCTGAATACATGAGCACCAAGTATTGGTTCATTGGGATCACCCGAAAGTATCAGGATGAGGCACGTTCTACGGTTGTGGCCGGATTCAGTCAATAGCTGTGCCACCGCTCCAAGGTCGACAATACTAGGATTTGGCGCCGAAACAGGGTGAGTATGCCAACTACCGAGACATTTAACGGACCCTCGGTACCTGCTTAACTTACCTTTGGCAACTTCTTCCATCCCTTCAATACCGCAAGTAAATCGATCCTTTGCGGCAAAGCTGTCCGGCGGCGGTCCTTCCACATCCGTAACCCAAAGAGCACCAGCAGCTTCGTTCATCTCCCCGAAAATAAGGCCTCCAGTCTCAATCTTTGGACCTACCATACGAACAGATCGTCTAGCCCAGCCACGCATCTCTCGTAAAGCCTTTGAACATACTCTAACTGAGTAGCCCTGATTCCTGTCCTGAAACGTAATGTCAGGAGACCATGAAAACGAATAGATCGGGCCCACTTCTTCCGATAACCAACCCATACCAGTGTAACAGTCAGTAGGATTTGTTAAAGCACGAGCAATTGAGTTAAGCATTCGTGCTGTATGACCGGCAAGGTCCGTATTTGATCCAATGAACGTCGGTTCCGAACAACCAGGCTCAGGTTGAAATACTACATCGGTTGCCGTTTGAGGCCAAAAAGCCTCTAGATGTTTCGAAAGGCTTGATCGTTGACACGATTCGAGCTTAAGTCGTCGAAGAAGATCAAGTGTGCTTCCACTGTGACCGGCATAAGCTAGTGTAGCAATCGCAGTGATTGCTTGACTGTCGATACCGATAGACGCAATTGGGGTGTTAACTTCCGTGCCCTGAATGCGACTCTCTAAGGCCGTTCGAACTGCCACGGAGGCGGTACAGTCGATAACCAGATCCACATTCGGAACCGGATCTGCGGTTGTTATTCGTTCGATAAGGTCGTCGGTGGAAGAAACTACCTCAAGATCTGGTTCGATTCTCTTAAGCCGATTGGCCAGTGCTATTGCTTTAAATTCACCTATATCGGCGTCTTCGTAACCTTGTCGTACAAGAAGACCAGGATCGACAGATTTGTTGTCAACAAGCTCGATGACCCTAGCACCTGCTCGTACGACGCATTCTGCCACAAAGGTTCCTATAGCGCCACATCCCCATATAGCCACGTGTTTGTCGTTAAACCACGACATCGGAGAACGATGATCTCGACGCAGGGTGACCTCTGGACGCATCTCACGGACGTTACACCACCCAACCTTGGCCGATAATGCCCAGTTGATAACTCGTTCAACTGCCAACTTCCATTGATTTAACTCGCCAACTTCAGCAGAATCACTCAATTCACGTAACTTGTCGGCGTCCTCTTTGGCGATTTCCCAGACTGCGAGGTGCTGTAAAGCTCGTTCGCTTGCATCTACACGACGCATAGGAGTTCCCAAGACAACAACTAGCGGTGTCCCTGCGTCGCTGTGTTTTGCATACAAGGCAAGTAGGCGGATATACCGAACACTGTCGACACCGTGTGAGCGTAACTCATTTAATAGGGCATTAATCGTCTCAGGGTATTCGAAAGGAAAGTCCTCATGTAGAAGTATGGCAGCTGCAGACTTCCCATTGATATCTTCAAGACGTTCCTTCCAATCGACGATTTCGGTCCGATTGTGATGTTCTCGAAGTTCGGCAAATCCAAACCATGGTGCGTCTGAAACTAAAGGCGTATTTGCCTTGGGTACATATAGGCGATTTACTGTGGCGTATGCGACCGGCGGATGGAGTGGTGCATCATCCGGGTCGAGGTTGTTAATCGCGGCGTCACGTATCCAGGAGTCTATTTTTTTTATTAAGCCGTACATGCCGTTCTCTGGGCGCCAATCTGCAGAACTCCTATAAAGGCAAATCCATCGACACCACTGGACGTGATGGAACCCAGAGAACCGTATGTGCGTTGTTGCGACAAGAGGGTGGCCGAACGGAAACGTACGTGGGACTAAAACGTAGAATGTCTCACGTGCTCGCACACGAAGCCCGTCAGCGGTACGTTCCAAACCGTCGAAACGGATGCTTATTTCAAACAGGTAGAAGATCTCCGAACGCTGTCCTTCGCCATGTAGTTGAACTGTGCCACCGGAAGCGGCAGCGATATCTTTGATCTGTTCCCTAGCGATTTTGAATGCATTGATCATTAACCCTGACCGTAAGTTTGTGCACTCTCGGGAGTTTCGTTTGAGCCCTGCGCTGTGTCTGCGGCCTGCGAAGCAGACATGGCAACCGTCGTGGTCCCGGCAAGAACGACTTTCTCGCCGTCAAGTTCAGCCACGATTGGTTCATCTTGGTCCATAGTACAAAGAAAGGAATCGGTGACCGTTTCATATTGCGTCTTTGCCTTGGCATGCGGAGGGTTGTCTCCGGGCTTGTTCGATGACGGCACCGAGTTAGAACTTGATACCACACAATTCGGTTCCTGCGACGCCTTGTCTATTTCTTCGACTATATGTTTCTTAAGCTCTTCCTCATCATCGTTATCGTCTTTCCAATACATAACACCTTTCGAGCAGTGGTGTGGGGCTAGAAGCACGTTCCAGGCTAGATCGTCAGCTTCGCTTACATCGAAGATACGATTTATAATCGGATATGAGAGGTCACCAAGAAGGAGCGCTCTAAGTTTGTAGCTACCGTCGAAAAGCGTAATCTGCATGCCGAGACTGGTGTCGTTACGCTCGCCTGCGTCATCATCTTTAAACGGTGCATGGACAAATGCTTGGAATCTGTCGGACACGTCCATTTCATCGATCACAGAGACTTCGTTACCGGGTACCGTTAGTCTATCCTTAGGGAAATCCATGAATTCATCTTCTTCCATAAGCTCTGTGTATCCAAAGATGCGTACACGATTGCCGGAACCAGGATCACCCGAAGCCTCGATTGTTTCCTTAACTCGACGTTCAGCCTCCTTCTTAAACTCCGCCGCATCGTCGCAGAGATCCTTCTTGTATTCGCGAAAAATCCTTGGCGTGAACCAAAGCTCGCCAACATCGACCTTTTCAAGTAACTCCAGAAAGCCCCGGCAATGATCTTGATCCGGGTGCGTCAGAGCGAAAGCTGCCAAATATGGCCGGCTATTGACTTTGGGTAGACGTTCGACTAACTCATCGATGACGGCCCAACTAGCATCCTTATCATCGTCTGTTTTCTCTAGGTGATTCAAGTCAACTTGAAGACAAGATTCGGAATCGACGACAATGGTTGTGCTATCGCCGTTTCCTACGGGCCAAAAAACTATCCCTTGTTCTGGAAGTTCAAAAGCCATGGTACACCCTCCAAAAGTGTTGGTAGTTGTGCTCGTTCAGAAACTTGGTTTCAATATATACCAGAATGTCATTTGCACTGTAATTTGAAAATATCAATGGTTTTAGAGATTTATATGGCTTTAAGGATCTGCTGTCCACAAAGCCAACAAAATACAGACACGTGTCAGGGTCTGTCAAGGAGTCAAGACCTTCCGATAGACCTCGTAATCCACGGCCATGCTCGTGTCTAGTCAACCCGTTGTTCCATAGTGCCTTGACCAAATTAAAGATCAGGCTTGTTATAGGTGTGGTTAAAGGCACACTTAATTGATTCAGATACGCCCAGTGGCATTGCTCTTAGTAATAACGCAACCAAGGGCAACTACGTCGCAAATGCCTATACTATCGGATAGAAATGGAATCGTAGGATTGACCAAGGAGTTTTTAATCGTGGAGATCTCATTAAGGCGGACAGGCTTATGATGAACGTGTTTAAATCACCTCAGACTACTATCGAGCCCGTTTCTAGATCTAATGCCGTAGCACGATGTACAGTCATATGACATACCTCTTCACGCATCGATCCGCCCCGGCCGCACGTCCACCGCGCCCGTCGACGATACCCTGACCATCATGGCGTCTTTGGGTTCGAAGGCCAGGCGCACCGAACGTTCCCGGCCGTTGACGTGGAGCGACACATCCCGCTCGACCGGGGTGGTGGAACGCCAGCCCTCGTAGGCCATGGGGTACCGGATCCGCTTCGTATCGGGGTGGGCGAAGAAGAGATGATAGTCGCCGTCGACCTCCCGGCACCAGAACTCGGGCGCGTCCCGGCCGCTGACGAGCGGGGGATGGGGGCGCCCGGTCTCCGGATGGCGAAGGGCCACGCCCGGGTCCGCGATGACACTGGGCTGGTTCATCAGTTCCGCCAGGCGGTCCTCGTAGTCGTCCGGCGGCAGGCGGCCTGGCGCGGCGGGCCGGCGCGGGACGCAGATCCAGGCGCCTTCCCGGGCGAGCCTGAGCAGGGCCGCCAGGGCTTCGCCGTCCAGCCATGCCACGTCCACCCAGATCATCGAAAACACGGCCTCGCCGTACCGGACGCGGCCATTCTCCACCGCCGCGTCCTGCAGAAAGGGCTTCGAAATCCAGAGCGGATGATACCCGAGCAGCGCGGCAGGCCGTTCGACGGTCTGCAGCTCCCAGTAGTAGTTGGCGGCCGGTCCGCGCCGATCCTCGGGCAGCATGTGGCGCATCCAGTGGTCTTCCAGCGGCAGGTATACCGCCACGTCCGTGTACGTCCGCCCCTGTTTGATGAAGTCGGCGGCCTCGGCCAGGTAGGCGTTGAAGGCCGGCAGGCGGCCGGCGAACCCGCTGTCCGGACCGACGTGCGTCGTCGCGTAGAAGGTGTTGGTCCCGCCCGGCGCGTTGTAGGGCATGCCGTGCCAGACGATGTGGTTGACCCCGTTGGCGAACACCGCGTCCGCCATGAGCTTCAGGTCTTCCACCTTCTCCTCGCCGTGATGGGGCGACGGCGCGGGCCACGGTGCGTAGCCGTAGATACAGGTGAAGGTCTCGCAGGTCACGACGGGCCGCGCGCCCAGGGCCGCGGCCGAGCCCGGAATGGCCGAGAAGAAGGTCTCGAAGAGCAGGGCCTCGGACTCCGGGACGTCCACGAGGGCGAAGGCCTCCAGCAGGTCCGTCGGCGCCCCGTGGCACTGCACGCGGCTCACGGCGCCGAGGCGGCGGCAGATTTCGGCGTAGGGCCTGAAGAACCCGTCGATCGCCGCTTCCGACAGGATCTTCCGGTAATCGTACCGCGCGTCGGGATGTTCGTCGATAGAGGCCTTGTACGGCTCAAGGTCGTACCCGAAACGGTCCCGGAAGACCGGGTCCAGGTGGGCGCTCCAGAGCCCCTCCGGATAGACCTCCCACGAATCGGAGAACAGCGCCGAGGTGGTGCCTTGCAGGGCGGGTTTCAGGGCCCCGCCGACGCGCTCGGCGTATCGCCCGAAGGCGTTGGGGTCCAGGTGGTTCAGGATCCGGCCCTGGCCGAAATAGGACAGCTCCCACGACTTCTCAAGGCGCTGCGCCGCCGGCCCGCCGAATACCTGTCCCCCGTCCTCCTCGGACACGATCGATCCGCCGAAGGGCCAGGAGGTGCTGAAGGTGAAGTCGCACCCGATCCCCAGCCGGTCCGCCTCCTCCTTGGCCCCGGTGACCAGGCCCGACCACGCCTCGCTCAGCCAGCGCGGCCCTTCCCCGGCGCCGGGCTGGGGGTACATGAAGGCGATCTCCACGCCGCCGAATCCCTGGTCCCGCACCCACCGCAACTGGGTCCGCACGTCTTCTTCCCGGATGTCGTCATGGAACCACCACCAGCGCGTGTAGGGGCGGGAGTCCGAAAACGGGCGATAGGTCCTGGTCAAATCGTTCGACATGGGCGCTCTCCTGACTGGTGAATTTGCCTCGCATAATCTATACCGAAAACCCGCGGAAAACACTATATTATCCCGAACCGGGAACAGGCTGGTGACCAGGCCGGGAACAGACCGGGACCAGGCCGGGACCAGGCCGGAAACACTCGGATCGCCCCAGTGGCGCCCGGCCGGAAAGGCGCAAACCACCCTGGCGGAACCCGGCCGGAAAGGCGCATACCACCCCGGCGGAACCCGGACGCGCCGTGAATCGTTCCATACACAGGAGTGCCCATGGGGACCATCGATTTCGCGAGATCCTATTTCACTTTCCGGGTGGATTCCGAAAAGAAGCCGCCGAAGACCGTGTCGCAGAAGGTGCCGTACTCCCTGAACAACGCCCGCATTCCCATCGAGGCCGCGCTGACCGTGACCGCGAAGGACGGCGGATTCCGCGAGGAATTCGTCCTGGGCGTGAGCTGCAAGACCGAGCAGGTCGGGGTCGAGCAGGGCATCTGGCACATCCCCAACGCGGACTTCAAGCCGATCTTCTCGTCGGACACTTTCATGGCCATCAAGACCTACGAAGTGGCCGACCGGGGCGCCACGCTCTACCCGCCGACGCTGGGCGAGCAGCCCGAGCGGCAGATCATCTCCATCGAGGAGACTTTCGACGACGTGCGCATCGACCTGTCCCGCGTCGACGGCAACGCCCTGGCGTCGCCCCGGGCCATCGTCGAGGCCGTCCTCGGGAACGTCCCGCTGAACGCCCGGACGACGATCGAGAACGAGCGGTATACGGCGGCGCTCGAGTACCCGGTCAAGACGATCAACGCCAACGAGCGGGACTGGATCTACCAGCCGGACACGGGCCCGGTGTTGCTGCCGGACCTGTCCCGCGACCCCGAAGACATGATGGAAGGGATCGAACTGGCCTTTGCCGCGTTCAATACACCGGACTGGGTGGAGTTCATCGTCCGCGTTCCCACGCCGGTCGCCGAGGGCGTCAACGTGTACCACTACGCGGAACCCGTCCGGATGGACTGCGTCAACGAAATGCTGGTGCCGCGGGTCTGAGCGCCGGGCGGTGCCGGGCGGACCGGGCGGTGCTGGGTACGCCGGGTACGGAAGGAATAACCGCAAATCTCGACGGTACTGGCCGGTACGTTGTATGAAGAGGCTTAATCAGAATGACGAGGCTTAGTTTGAATGATGGGGCGTAATCTGAATGATGAGACTTAATCTGATGCGATCATCCACAAGCCGTTTTCTCACGTGGTTGTGTTGCTTCGGCATCCTGTTTTCGGTTGCCGTCTCGGCGGTGGCGAACGGACTAGAGGCGGCGCAAGCACAGGGCGCGATGCAGGAGCAAGGCGCGGTATTCGCGCTCGCCGTGGAAGGGCCGGCGGCGCAAGCGCAGGGCGTGCGGGCAATCGCCCAGAGTAGCGCGGGAAGCCCCGGCTTGGAGGAGGAGGAAGAGGATCCCGTACGGCGCGTGCTTCGCGAGCGCGTCGACGAGTACGGCCAGTCGGTGGGCATCGTCGCCGGCATCATCCGCGGCATAAACCGGTACGCCTACGCATACGGGACGCTCAACCGCGGCACGATTCGGCGCGTGAGCTCCATGACGGTCTTCGAGATCGGCCAGCTGAGCAGCCTGTACACGTCGGCCATGCTGTCCCTCATGGCCCAGCGGGGCGACGTCGACCTGACCGACCGGGTGTCCGCCTATCTGCCCGAGACCGTGACCGTTCCGACCACGCCGTCCGGACGCCCGATCCTGATCGAGCACCTCGCCACCCACACCTCGGGACTGCCCGGCCTGCCGGACAACCTGGTCTCGGACGACCCGGACGATCCGTTGAAGGGGTATTCGGTCGACCTGATGTACGAATTCCTCGGCCGGTACGCGGAAACGCAGCGCAACGGGCTCGAGTCCCTGTTCGATTTCGATGGTCCGCCTGGTCCGCCTGGTCCGCGCGGTCGGCAAGATCCACCCGGCCTGTCCGGTGCGCCTGGTCCGCCTGGTCCGCGCGATCGGCAAGATCCACCCGGTCGACCCGGCCTGTCCGGTGCGTCCGGCCGCTCAGGCGAAGATCCCCGGGAAACGGATAGCCGCAACGAAGCGTCGGATTCCTACGATCCGGATAGCCGCAACGAAGCGGAGGATCTTTTCGATCTGGAAGGACGCTACGCCTATTCCGATCTCGGCATGGGCCTGCTGGGCCACGTGCTCGAGCGGGCGGCCGGCGCATCCTATGACGAACTGATCCGCGAACTGCTCGGCGATCCCATCAAGCTGGCCAACACGGCCAACGCGCCCACGCAGTCCATGCGGACGTACCTGGCGGACGGTCATGACGACGCCCGCCGGCCTGTGCCCGCCTGGTCCGATACGGCCCTCGTGGGCGGCACGGGGCTGCGTTCCAATCTCCTGGACATGATGACCCTGGTGTCGGCCAACATGGGGATCATCTACGCCCTGCCGGAGGACTTCACCGAAGACGATTCCACCCGCTACCACGCATCCTTCGACAGCCTCATCGTGACCCGGGATTCGACGGACGTCGCGGGCGTCCGGACCGCGCTGGGCTGGAAGGTGCGCCAGGACGAGCGCGGCCGCAACATCCACTGGCTCACGGGCCGGACCAACGGGTTCTACGCCTTCGCCGCCTTCATCAAGGCATGGCGAAAGGGCGTCGTGGTCCTGTCCAACAGCTCGGCCGACATCGAGGACATCGGGTTCCACCTGCTGAGCGCCCGCAACCCCCTCGCGCCCCCGCCGAAGCGGACCGCGCGCATGAGCGAGGCCGCCTACGAGGCCTGTATCGGCACCTATGCGTTCTCCCCCGAATTCACCGTCGACATCACCTACAGCGACGGCAAGCTCTACGGCCAGCCGCCCGGCCAGCCCCGGAGCGAACTGGTCCTCGAATCGTCAGGGGATTTCTACCTGGAAGAAGAGGACGCCCGGATCACCTTCGTCCCGGACGACAGCGGAATCGTGGACCACTTCCTCTTTCTCCAGGACGGAAAGACGCACCGGGCGGAGCGGGTGAGGTAGGGGTGGACTCGCACCATCCTGAACGAGATTCAACCCCGAATGCCGGGACCTCCCCTCGGTCGGGACACAGCCAGGCGTCCATTGATTCAGGAGGCACACCATGACGTTGAAACGCCCACACACCCCACACGATTCGACCTGAGAGGTGCGATCATGAGGTATCTATGGCTTGGTGTACTGGCGATGGCGGTGACCGCGTGCGGCGAGGAAGATCCCGTGGGGCCGGCGCCGATGCCGGAACCGAAACCCATCGTGCTTGGCGCGGCAGTGGCGGAGACCGGTCGCCTCAGCACGCCCGGGTCGGAGGTCAGCCGCGGTTATCGGCTTGCCGTCGAAATGCTGAACGAGCGGGGCGGCATCGGCGGGCGTGAGGTACAGCTGGTGATTCACGACGACGGGAGCGACGCGGATGCGAGCGTTCGCCTGTATGAAGAGATGATCGCCTCGGATACGATCACCGCTTTTCTGGGTCCCTACAGCAGCGGGATCACCGAATCCGTGATCAGCGTGACGGAAGCGGCCGGGATCCCGCTCGTCGCCCCGGCTGCGGCGGCTCCCGCGATCTGGGAGAATCGGGGACGGCAGTGGAGCGTGCAGATGTCGGTTCCGGGCCCGGATTATCTCAAGGGTTCCGTGGAACTGGCCGAGCAGTCCGGTGCGCAAACGGTGGCCCTGGTGTGGGAGGATACGGCCTTTCCCGCGGCGGTGGCCCAGGGCATACGCGATGCAGCGGGGGCCCGGGGGCTCGACCTCGTGATGGAGCAAGCCTACGCGGCGGGCAGCGCGGACCACGTGGCATTGGCGGCCATGGCGCGGGACGCGGGCGCCGATCTATTCATCGGCGGAGGGTATTCGGACGACGCGATCGCGTTCGCGAAGGCCGTGGCCGCGGTGGAATACAGACCGCTTCTTACGTCCCTCCTCCTGGCGAGTGGGGCATCTTTCATCAACGAGGCAGGAGCGGCCGGGCGTTGCGTCATCAGCAATTCGGCCTGGGATCCAACGATCCACACGGAGGGGTACATCGCCACGAACGAGACGTTCGTACGACGCTACGAAGCGGCCTACAACACGATGCCGGTCTACCAGGCCGCCTCGGGTTTCAGCGCCGTGGAACTGCTCGCGGAGGGCATCAACCGGTCCGCTACGCCCACCGGGGGAATCGACCGCGCGTCGATACGCGACTTTCTGTTTGCGACCTCCAAACCGACCGTCCTGGGGATTTTCGGTGTCTATCCGCTCGGCGACGCGCAGGCCGGCGCCCAGCGCGACCTGAAGGGCATACAGATCCAGTGGCAGGACGACGGGGCGGGCGGCTTCGTCAAGCGCATCGTTCATCCGCCGGCGGCCAGCCAGGCGCCTCTGTGCTTCACGCAGTGAATCAATGAAGTTACGCCAGGCCGCGTCGACGATGAACTACCTGCTGATACAGGAAGGCGGCGAGAACACCCGGGACCCGGACCCGAAGTTGTGATGCAGCGGTCGGTGTCGAGGTTGGTCAGGACAAATAGCGATGTAGAAATCTTCGCCCCGTTCGATTATCGCCATGAATTCGTTTCTCATCGACGACATCCTCAGGTCGCTTTAAACGCGTTGAGGGGAAGCGCCTCGGTTTCCAGCGTGGACAGATCCACGCGTCGGGAGGCGTGATCAATGTCGAATCCTACCACGTCCCCACTGGCATCCAGATCGACGTTCAGGCCATCCGTGACCTCGAGCGTTTCCGCACCGGGGCCGGCCTTGAATTCGACGTAGAGGCTGTCTGTCTCAGGGTAGTAGTGTAGTTTCATGGTTGACCTTTTTCCGGAATCGTCGATCGAAAAACGCGGCTTGAAATGGGTGCGTTGCGCAGTTAAGCAATGCGTCGCTTCGTTCTTTCCCATATCCTGCGAGCAAGAAAGTACATCTCTCGGGACGTTTCTATGGTCGGTCTGTTACCTGGGACCATGCCGATATCGGGCGGATACCTCGCGTCGATATACGATTCATTTATCAGTGTCAGAAGTTTCGAATCGATCTCGAGTTCGATATACTCTTCGGTGCTACTTAGCAAGGTAATCAGGTCATGGATTCTAGGTACGACTTGCTCATTCTCTTCAAGAACGGCTTTCAGTGATTTCTCGATCGCTTGCTGACAGTGGAAGGCGACCATATGCGTCAGGTCCTCCCGGTCGATGATTTCCTCCGCGACCTCCAAGTCATCACAAGCTGATTCCAACCAAATCTTAGCCGGTCTTCTCATATAGCGTTTTCCCCGACTTCTCTATTTCGTTCAGAAACGAAGCGCCCTGTCGCTGAAGGATTGCATACTCGGCTTTGGTGTAAACCAGCAGGTCAAAAGGAATCTCCCGATTGATCTCTCGGATACAGTTTCTAACCTCAATCCTTCTGCTCATGCGGTCTTCATAAGTCTGCGATATAGCCTCGGAGTCCAGGATGATCAGAAGGTCGAGATCGCTTTCCGGGGTCTCCCTCTCCTTCGCATACGAGCCGAAAAGCACTATCCTGTACGGGTCGAGCGGTAAGAGGAGATCAACGATATCTACTATGATATTGGGCTGATTCACGGTATTTCCCTTGTCGCTGAACTGCGTCATGACCAAAGTCAGATTCTAAAAACGTACCGACATCTTGTGCCCTAATACATATGTCCTATGGGATATAAATTAACGAGGATGACGCAAATCATCAATGATAGCCTCGAATCCGTCGTCCACCTCACCCGGCCAAGTCCCGAAAAGTGTCTGCCCATCCACCATGGGCTGAACATTCTGAGATTCCGCCAACTCGTCTATCGTCGGTGATTCCCAAAAGTCCTGAGTAACCTGCTTGCCTGGTGTAACATGGTCGGCTGCTTCGTCGTGACGAGCCGGATTTTCTATGTCGTTGTTTATGACCACGAAGAGTTTCTCCACTTTATGACTGGTGATGCTTTACGGCGACATAGACTTCCGCCACAACGGGGTTCGATTCTGAGACTGAATTTTGTCGGCTTTAACGAGGTTGCTCAATTCTTGTCTGCAACGTTCAATTCTTCCGAAGGCAGGCCGGTCGGAAGCCTGACCAGGTTGGACGTATCAATCCCGAAGCGACGGATCATACGGTTGCTCCCGGAACGATTCGATGTCGAACTCCGGGTGTCCGGGAGGGATTTTGTCTCTGAGGGGAGCAAGGCTGGAGTAGTCGATCCGCCATGGCTTCAGGATGAACCCGTCAGGTCCTTCGATGATTTTGATTTGCTCACCGGGTTTTACGCCCATGGCATCCAGGACCTCGGAAGGTAGCGTGACTTTGCGATCAGATGTGATTTTCAAGACCATTTCGAGATTCCCATTACGCCTTCCTATTACGCCTTCCTATTACGCTTCCTAGAACTCCCAACCACACATGCCCGGCACGGGCAGGCGCAGGGTCCGGTCCAGCGCGGACAGCAGTTCGGGGGGGCCGTCCAGGTCGTCGGTGACGGCCAGGCCGGTGGCGGGGCGGACGCCGAGCCACATGCGGGTGAAGGCGCCCACCGAGGCGTTGAGCGTGGGAAGGGCGGGGTCGGCGCCGGGATTGGCGCTGGATTCCGGGCCGAGCGCGATCACGTACTCGCCGCTTATCCCGCGCCAGGGGGCATCGGCGTCCAGGTACTTCTCGATGGGATCGCGCAGGGTAAGGTTGAACCGCGCCGGCGGCCCGTGCAGATGGGTCTTGGCCACGCTGGCCGCCAGGTCGCAGATGCGCGCCTGCCAGTACCCGTCGCCCCGAATCAGCGTGTTGAAGGGACCCTTTTCGGAGACCATCCTGGCCCGGAAGGGCTGCCTGATCAGGTCCTGAAGCTGCACGTCGGGAGGTTCGACGATCTGGAAGAGCCGGATCTGGTCGCCGAGCGACTTGATGAGCGCGAGCAGTTCCATGAGCTGTTCATGGTTCTGGTAGGCGAACATGTGGATATAGCACGGGCCGTGTTCTTCGTCGTCGCTCGCCCAGAAGAAGTGGGTCAGCTCGCCGTCAGGTCCATCGCAATACCCGAGCAGGAAGGACTTTTCGGAGTGGTTGAGTTCGACCTGCAGCAGCTCCGCGGGATGAAGCCTGCACCCGCCGTGGGTCATCCTGCGGTTCATCATGGCGGAATGGATCATTTCCCAGTCGGCGGCGGTCAGGCGCCTGGGCACCCGGAAGGGCCGGTCGATCGCGAGGTCGGCGGGATCGAAACGTATCCTGTGTCCGTAGGGACCCGTGCCGAACCCCATCAGGTCGTAGAAGCCCTGCTCGAACATGGTCAGCATGCAGATCTCCGCCCCGTTGGCGGCGTCTTCGCCGATGCGGTGCGCCGTGACCCGCTGGGCAAGGCGCTGTTTCCGGGCGATGCGGCTGGTCGTGACGCCCACGATGGCGGACATGGCCAGGTCTTCGTCCTGGTAGCGGAACGTGCCGTCGGCCGACGAGGCCTGGCACTCCGCCTCGCCGTTCACCTCGGCCACGTCGGTCCGGGTCTTCTCCATGAACTGAGGCGCCCACTTGGCCTGTTCGTCGCTCGTGATCCAGTGGACTTCGCGCCAGACCCGGATAATCGCGTCGCGGTCCCGTTCCGGGTCATAGGGCCTGATGGTCGGCATTGATCTTCCTTGGTATTCCTCACGCGTGCATTACTTATTGCCCGGCGCTTCGGAAGCTACTTTTCCCCTTAACTGCTACTCTTCGCCCGGCGCCCGGCTCTTTTTACCGTCCTCTATTCCTCGCCCCGCAGCATCCGGTGCAGGGTCTCGTTGTCCGGCGCGTCCTTGAAGACGTTCCACTCGAGGTAGTAGCCCTCCGGATCGTAGGCGACGAAGGCGCGGTACCGGTCCGTCTCCTCGACCTTCTCGGAACGCATTTCGAAGGCGCCGTGACCGCTGACGTAGGCGTACCAGTCGTCGATGCGGTCGGTCCAGAAGGACATGGTCACGGCCTTCTTCTCCGTGAAGTTGTGCATGCCGCGCGTCTCGTCCACGAGGCCCATGTAGCCCGAGGGCGAAATGCGGTAGATCTTGGTCCACCCCTGGTCCACGATCAGGTCGAAGCCCATGACCTCCTCGTAGAAGGCCTGGATCCCGGGCATGTCCTTGTAGTAGAACCACACCACCGTCGCCTTGAAACCCAGTCCCGGAGGCACGTTGGACGCCCCTTCGGCGGGATAGATCGTCTCGGTCTCGTTCAGCACCGGGACCAGCATCTCGTTCTCGGCGTGTTCGTTGAACCGCTCGAACTCCAGGAGATAGCCCTCCGGGTCGATGGCGACGAAGCCGTGATGGGCACGCCCCTCGACCGGGTTGTAGGGGAACCGCATCTCCACGTCCTGGTCCTTCATGTAGTCCCACCACTCGTCGAGCTGGTCGGTGATGAGCGCGATGGCGACCGTCTTGGGATCGCTGGCGCTGTGCATGCCCATCTCTTCGTCGACGAGGGTGATGAAGGAGCTCGGCCCGACGCGGAGGATCTTGGCGAACCCGTAATCGGCGGCCACGGCGAAGCCCAGGGTGCGGGTGTAGAACTCATTCGCCGCTTCCACGTCGGCGTAGTACAGGAAAACGTTGCTGGCCGTCATGCCGTATTCGGTCATCGGGTTCACGGGTGCGGACTCCTCTTCGGTCGGCGCGGGCGCTTCGGACTGGCCGCACGCCACGGCTACGAGCGCCGCGCAGGCGAGCGCGGCGGCGAATTGTCGAAACATGATGCCTCCTTGCCGGGGATTACGGATCGGCCGGGATTGTGAATTGGCCGGGTTTTTAAGGGTCGGCCTGGGTTTACGGGTCGGCCGGGTTTCAAGGATCGGCCGGATAACGGACCGGCCTGGGTTTACGGGTCGGCCGGGGATTTCGGATCGGCCTGGTTTCAAGGATCGGCCGGGTACTTGCAGTTGTAATGGCAGACGCCGCAGGTGATCGAGAGCGCTTGCATGGCGGAGTCGGCCTCGATGGCGGAGCCGGTCTCCGCGGCGGCGATGAGCGTCTCGGCGCGTATCTGGAAGTCGGATGCGTAGAACCCGTACCTCGAGGAGTCGTACCGCGGCGGCATCGTCGATACATCCTCCATGATCTCCTTGAGTTGCGACACGTCGGCGTTGATTGTCCCCAGGGAATTATTCTCCACTGCCGCGGCGATGCCTACGCAAAGCCGCGCGATCTCTCTCATGTACTCCTGGCGCGCCTCGGTGTTCGGATCGGGTTCCTCGCTTTCGGCCGCTTCTCCGCCGTGGTCAGCACTTTCTCCGCCGCCTTCGCCGCCGCAACCCGCCACGGCCAGTCCCGCGGCCAGGAAGCATGCCAGCGCGGTCGTCATGATCCGATTGAAAGGAAGTTTCATGGGCATTCCTCGTGTGGAGAACAGTGTTTCCGTCTGTTGTTAATCGAATTGAAGACTCAGTACTACCCCTGCCTTATCCCTGTCGATCATAGGCCCAATGCGCACAGCCTGCCGGTTGCGTTCGTTTATCCGGTTGGCCGAAACGGGGGCATCGATCATGGACCATGCGACGAACCCCAGTCCCAATCCCAGTCCGAGATAACCCTTGCCGTCATTGTCGTCCGGATCAAGATACTTGCCGGTCAGCTTGTTCGTGTAGTTGTCGTTTCTTGTGGCGTAAAAAAGGCCGACTCCTGCCGCAGTACCAAGAAACATAGTGGCACCCTTGAAAAACTGCTGGTTATAGAACTGCCCTCCTCCCGGGATGGCCGTCGACAGCAAAAACGCGATCCAGGGGTTCTTCTCGTCAGGCTTTTCCAGCGGAGGGGTTTCGAAACTTTCAGGCAGGGAAATCTGCCCGTTGCCAAGCATCATCACCTCCGCCCGCTGGGCATGTACCGGCAAGATGACCCAGACAAACAGAACAGATACGATAATACGGTACATGATTTCTCCCTCGATGGGCAGGAGCCATGCAGGGAAGTCGATATCCTGCGGTCCGCACGGTCCGCGCAAGCCTCGTTCCTTCAGGGTGTGATTAAACAACATAAAGCAGTTGGCCTTAAGGTCAATGAAAACACCCCGCCGACCCCATGCCAATATGGCAGTTCATGGGCGCCAATACCTGCCAATTTGGCAGGTTCAAGCCTGTTGTCGGCGTGGCATGATGTTTGCACATTTAGTTTTTGCAGTACGGATGCTGTACGGAATCGACTTTCGGGCCGATTGAAGCGTATTGGCCGGATGGTGCGTATAATAATGTAAGCAGCCGCGAGGCACGGCCGGCCGCCTGCCCGATTGCGGGCCGCCCCGGGCAACCGGCAGCCGGCAGGCTCGGACAACCGGCCGCCCCGGGCAACCGCCAAGCCCGGATAACCGGCAGGCCGCTCCTCGAGGACGCGGAGAACAGGCACGGAAAGCGAGGTAATCATGGCTGAACACAAGGCGCTCCAGGAAGTCCCGGTGAACCTGCGGGAGAACTCGGTGATCGAGTCCATCGCCGTGCTGCCCGTGCGCAACCTGGTCGTGTATCCCCATATGGCCGCCGCGCTGGTGGCCGACCGGCCGGGGTCCGTCAAGACGCTGGACGAGGCGCTCCAGCAGGACAAGATGGTCCTGATCCTGGCGCAGCGGGACCCGAAGACGGCTAAGCCGACGCCGGACGATCTCTACAGGTTCGGCACGCTCGTGCGTATCTACAAGACGATGAAGCTGCCCGAGGACAGCCTCCACGCGGTCGTCCACGGGGTGGCCCGCGCCCGCGTGATGGAAGTGCTCGAGACCGAGCCGGTCCTGCGCGTACAGGTGGAGCTGCAGGCCGAGCAGAAGAACGAGTCCATGGAAGGCAAGGGTCTGGCCCACAACCTGACGGAGCAGTTCCAGCGGCTGATCGACCTGGTCCCGACCATGTCCGAAGAGTTGCGGATCCCCCTGCTCAACCTGGAGGACCAGCCGTCCAAACTGGCCGATTTCATCGCCTTCAACCTGAAGATCTCCCTTGAAGACCAGCAGGCCATGCTGGAACTGAGCGACGTCCAGCAGAGGCTGAGGGCGCTGACCTTCCTGATCACCCGCGAGATCGAAGTGGCGGAGACGGGCAGCCGCATCCAGTCGCAGGTCGAGGACAAGATGGGCAAGACCCAGCGCGAGTACTATCTCCGCGAGCAGATGAAGGCCATCCAGCGGGAACTCGGCGAAGACGGCGACGGGCAGGGCGAGGACCTGTCCGACCTGCGCGCGAAGATCGACGAGGCCGGCCTGCCGGACGAGGCCCGGGCGGAGGCGGAGCGCGAGCTCAAGCGGCTGGAGCGCATCCCGTCCATCTCGCCGGAGTATTCGACCCTGCGGACCTATCTCGAGTGGCTTTCGGAACTGCCCTGGTCGGTTTCATCGGATGATCAGCTCGACGTCGGGAACGCCCGGGAGATCCTGGACGAGGACCACTACGGCCTCGAGAAGATCAAGGACCGCATCCTCGAGCACCTGGCCGTGCGCAGCCTGAAGCCGGACCTCAAAGGGTCCATCCTGTGCTTCGTCGGTCCGCCGGGGGTGGGCAAGACCTCGCTGGGCCGGTCGATCGCCCGCGCCCTGGGCCGGCAGTTCGTGCGCATCTCGCTGGGCGGCGTGCACGACGAGGCGGAGATCAGGGGGCACCGCAGGACCTACATCGGCGCGCTGCCGGGCCGCATCATCCAGAGCATCCGCAAGGCGGGCACCAACAACCCGGTCTTCATGCTCGACGAGATCGACAAGCTCGGACGGGACTTCCGGGGAGACCCCGCCTCGGCGCTGCTCGAAGTGCTCGACCCGGAGCAGAACGACACCTTTACCGATCACTACATCGACCTGCCCTTCGACCTGTCCAACGTCATGTTCGTGACCACGGCCAACATGCTGGGCGGCATACCCGCGCCGCTTCGCGACCGCATGGAGGTCATCGAGCTGTCCGGCTACACGGAGGAGGAGAAGATCGAGATCGCGCGGCGCTACCTCGTCCCCAGGGAGCTGGACGCCCACGGGCTGGACGCCGACGGCGTGGGGCTCGACGACCGCGCGATCGGACGTATCATTTCCGACTATACCCGGGAGGCGGGCCTGCGCAACCTCGAACGCAAGATCCGCACGGTCGCCCGCAAGTCGGCCCGCTCGGTAGCCGAGGGGCAGTCTCCGCCCTTCCGGGTCACCGAAGAGGACCTGCACCGGTACCTGGGCCCGCCCGAGTACTTCTCGGAGACGGCGGAACGCACCGGCGACCCCGGCGTGGCGATCGGCCTGGCCTGGACCCCCGCCGGCGGCGAGATCATGTTCGTCGAAGCCAGCAAGATGTCCGGCGGAAAGGGACTGACGCTGACGGGCCAGCTGGGTGACGTGATGAAGGAATCCGCCCGGGCCGCGCTGACCTACGTCAGGTCGCACGCGGAGGAGTGGCGGATCGACCCGGCGTTCTTCGGCAGCCACGACATCCACATCCATCTGCCCGTGGGCGCCATCCCCAAGGACGGCCCTTCGGCCGGCGTGGCGCTCGTGACGGTGCTGACTTCCCTGCTCACGGGACGGCCGGTGCGGAACGACCTGGCCATGACCGGCGAGGTCACCCTCCGCGGGAAGGTCATGCCCGTCGGCGGCATCAAGGAGAAGGTCCTCGGCGCGATGCGGGCCGGCATCACCACCATCATCCTGCCCCGCCGGAACGAGAAGGACCTGGACGACGTGCCCGCGGCCGTGAAGGAGAAGCTCGGCTTCTGCCTGGTCGACCATATCGACCAGGTCCTGGAACTGGCGCTCATGGACGAGCCGGCCGGCGCGCCGGAAGAGGACGAGGCCTGGGTGGGGTCCATGCAGGGCGGCGTGACCGTTCCTGCGCGGGACGCGAATCTGAACTGAACGGCCGAAAGCACAAGGCCGGATACGCTAGGCCGGGATGCGCAGGGCAGGATGCGCAGGTCGGGCGCGGATGGCGGAATCACGGAAGAGGGCGGCGTGACCGTTCCTGCGCGGGACGCGAATCTGAACTGAACCTTTAAGCAGGGTCGCGCGTTCTATGAAGTATGGCGTAAACGGAGGTATGGCGTAAACGATTGACGCCGGGCCGCCCGCCCGGTAATATTCTTAGTTGGATCAGGCAGGGTTCAGCCAGTAGAGAAAGGGAGATCAAGCATGTCGGAGAAAAGGAGAATCGGCGGTCTCGCCGGCGCGGCGCTGCTCGTCACGGGCATGGTGCTCGGCGGCCTCTTCATTTCCAACTGGGACGCCTCCGTCGGCGAACCGGAAGAATACCGGTCGATTACGCCGGTGGTTGCCGCGGACCAGCGGTCGCTGCAGGACTTCAGCGAGACCTTCGCCACCATCGCCGAGCGGGTGAAGCCTTCGGTAGTACTGATCAAAAGCAAGCGGGTAGCCAGGCAGGCGCAGGCGCAGCGGTTCTGGAGCCCCTTCGAGGATTTCTTCGGCGGCGGACCGCCGCGCAACAACCGGCCCCGGCCGTTCGTGGGCCAGGGATCCGGGGTCATCGTGTCGGAGGACGGCTACATCCTGACGAACAACCACGTGGTGGAAAACGCGGAAAAGCTGACCGTCCAGCTGATCGACGAGCGCGAGGTGGAAGCGGAGATCGTCGGCCTGGACCCCCGTACCGACCTGGCCGTCATCAAAATCGATATCGATGATCTCTCCGTGCTGCCCTTCGGCGATTCGGACAAGCTGCGCGTAGGCGAATGGGTCATGGCCGTGGGCAATCCCCTCGGACGGAACCATACCGTTACGGCGGGCATCGTCAGCGCCAAGGGCCGGAGGCAGGTCCTGCCGCAGAACGAGGCCACCTACGAGAACTTCATCCAGACGGACGCCGCCATAAACCCGGGTAACAGCGGCGGCGCGCTGGTCGACCTGGACGGCAACCTCATGGGCATCAACACGGCCATCGCGACCCGGACGGGCGGGTACCAGGGCATCGGGTTCGCGGTGCCGGCCAACATGGCGCGGGACATCATGACCCGGCTGGTCGAGGATGGACGCATCAGCCGCGGATACCTGGGGGTGCAGATCGAGAATCTGGATGAGATCGTGGCCGAATCCATGGGGCTCGAAGGCACCGACGGCGCGGTCATCAACCGAATCACCGAAGACGGACCGGCGAAGGACGCGGATCTCCGGGTCGAGGACGTCATCGTAGGAGTCAATGGCGCGGACGTTGAGAACACGGACGACCTTCGCAAACGGATCGCGAGTATCGCGCCGGGTACCGAAGTGGAACTCGAAGTGATCCGCGAAGGCGAACCCGTGATGGTCGCGATCGAACTGGGCGAGCTGCCCGACGGAGACCCCTCCCGCGGCGCGGCGAGAGAGGAACAGCCCAAGAGCCCGGCGAGCAATATCGGCATCGACGTCATGGATATTTCCCGGGAGTGGAGCCGCTTCTACGAATCGGGCTCGGGCGTGGTGATCTCACAGGTGCGTTCGGGCAGCGTGGCCGAGGACAAGGGGCTTCAGCGGGGCGACCTGATACGCGAGGTGAACGGCGAATCAGTCTCCGGCGTGAAGGAATTCACGGCCATTATCCGGCAGTTCGAGGCCGGGCAGGCCATCCGGTTCAGGATCCAGCGCGGCAACGCGCAGTTCCTGGTGGGACTTCGGGTCCCCGCAGAATAACACGGGGACGAGGCGGCGGTGATCAGTTCGGGCCGCCGCATGTTCGGCATACCGCGTGTGGTCGGCCCGCCGCGCGATTCACATGCCGCGGCAGGACGATCGCGGTGACGCCGCATGTGAATCCGGCAGGTAACGCCGCAAACCCCATTCAACGGAACAACGATCGACCCATCAGAAAACGCGGAGCGCCTTCCGCGTTTTCTTCATAATAGGCCTTTCGCTCGAAAGGCGTCGGGTACCCGAATCGATATGGCCTGATACGTGCCGGGTGCCCGAATCGATATTTTCCGGATACGTACGCCCAGATGAATCCTCCCGTCGCGCTCGTCATCCTGGACGGCTGGGGCATCGCTCCCCGTAGCGAGGCCAACGCCGTCCTGCTGGCGGAGACGCCCTGCTTCGACCGGCTGTGGCGGGCGTATCCCCATTCCAGGCTGAGCGCATCGGGTGAAGACGTGGGGCTGCCGCCCGGGATCATGGGCAACTCGGAAGTAGGCCACCTCAACCTGGGCGCCGGGCGGGTGGTGCGGCAGGAAGTCAGCCGGATCAACGAAGCCATCGACGACGGCAGGTTCTTCGAGAACGCGGCGTTCGACGGAATCCTGAAAGGGCTTCAGGAAACGGGCGGCAGGCTGCACCTGCTGGGCCTCACGTCGGACGGACTGGTCCACAGCGCCGAGAAACACTACCTGTCGCTGCTCGAACTGTCCGCGCGGCGGGGACTCAGCGGCGACCGCGTCCTGGTGCACGCGGTCCTGGACGGCCGCGATACGCCGCCCCGAAGCGCGCCGGCGTATCTCCGGACCCTGCAGGAGACCATCGAACGGCTCGGCGTGGGCCGCATCGCCACCGTGACCGGACGATACTACGCCATGGACCGGGACAACCGGTGGGAACGGGTGCGCAGGGCCTACGATCTCTTCACCGCGGGAAAGGGGCACCGCGCCGGCACCGCGGCGGAAGCCGTCCAGGCAGCCTACGACCGGGGCGAAACGGACGAATTCGTATCGCCCACCGTGATCGGAGAGACGGGGGACGGTCCCGGCGGTGCGATCTCGGACGGCGGCGGGGCGATCCCGGCCGGCGGCGGTGCGATCCCGGAAGGCGGCGGGGCGATCTCGGACGGCGACGCGGTGATCGTCTTCAATTACCGGGCCGACCGCGGCCGCCAGCTCGTTCGCGCCTTCATCGAGTCGGACTTCGACGGATTCCCCCGCGGGGCCGTGCCGGACGTGCGCGTCGCCACCATGACGCCCTACGACGAACGTTTCGATGTCCCCTGCGCCTTTCGTCCGCCCGAGCCCATGACCCATATCCTGGGAGAAGCGATCAGCCGTGCCGGACGGCGGCAGCTGCGCGTCGCGGAGACGGAGAAGTACCCCCACGTCACCTATTTCTTCAACGGCGGCGACGAGCGGCCATTCGACGGCGAGGACCGGCTGCTGGTCCCCTCGCCGCGGGACGTGGCCACCTACGACGCGAAACCCGAAATGAGCGCGCCCGAGGTCGCGTCCCGGGTTGCCGGCGCCATCCGAAGCGGGCAGCACGATTTCGTGCTGGTGAATTTCGCCAACCCGGACATGGTGGGGCATACGGGTTCGCTCCCGGCGGCGGTCGCGGCCGTGGAGACGGTCGACCGGTGCCTGGGCGAGGTGATGGACGCGGTCGCTTCTGCCGGCGGCGGGGCGATCGTCACGGCGGACCACGGCAACGCGGAGATGATGGTGGATCCCGCCACCTCCGCGCCTCATACGGCCCACACCACGAATCCCGTTCCGCTCATCCTCGTCGACCATACCGGGAGAAACGCGCGGCTTCGCGCCGGCGGCCGGCTGGCGGACGTGGCGCCGACCGTGCTTTCCATGATGGGCATACCCTGCCCGGAGTCGATGACGGGCAAGGACCTGGCGGCGGACCCGGGCCATGATCGGGAAGGGTCGGGCGAGGCATGAGTCGAGACCCGGTCATACGTGGCGATCGGGCCGTAAGCCTGGAGCTGGCATGAGTCGAGACCTGGTCATACGTGGCGATCGGGCCGTAATCCTGGAGTTGGCATGAGTCGAGACCTGGTCATAGGGGTAGACCTGGGCGGGACCAACGTCAACAGCGCCGTGGTGGACGACGGCGGCCGCATAACCCACCGGGCCTGGCAGTCCATTTCGGGCAGCCGCACCGCCGGCGAGGTGATCGACCGCCTGGTGGCCTGCGTCGAGATGACCATGGATTCCTGCGGCAGGGACCGCGTGGCCGGCGTGGGCGTGGGCACGCCCGGGCTGATCCCGGAGGGTACGGGGACCGTGGTCTACGCGCCGAACGTGCCGGAATGGGTGGACCTCCCGCTCGAGTCGATCCTCCACGAACGCCTGGCCCTGCCGGTGACGATCGAGAACGACGCCAACGCGGCGGCCATCGGGGAGCACTGGGTCGGCGGCGCCGCCGGCAAGTCGAACGTCGTGTGCATCACCCTCGGGACGGGCGTGGGCGGCGCGATCATCATGAACGACGAAGTCTGGCGCGGGTCCAACGGCGCGGGCGGCGAGATCGGCCACATGACCGTCGTGGAGAACGGCAGGTTGTGCGGCTGCGGCGCGCCGGGATGCCTGGAAGCCTACGCCTCGGCGACGGCCATCGCCGATCAGGCGCGGGAACTGCTGCGGGACGGCGGGAAGAGCGTACTGACGGGAATGGCCGGCGGCGAACCGGAACGTATCGACGCGGCCATGGTCGCCGAGGCCGCCGGCCGGGGAGACGAACTGGCGCGGGAGGTGATGCACCGGTCCGCCACGCTGCTCGGCACGGCCGTTTCCAGTCTCACCAACCTGCTGAACCCCGAATTGTTCGTCATCGGCGGCGGCGTGAGCAACGCGGGCGACCTGATCTTCGACCCCGTCCGCGCCGAGGTGGCCCGGCGAGCCTACAAGTGGTCGGCCGGCATACTCGGCATCGTGCCGGCCGAACTCGGCGACGACGCCGGTATCATCGGCGCCGCGCGGCACTTCATGCTGACCCGTTGCCCTTCATCTTGATGTTGGATTTGAAGCGGGTGATGCGGGAACCGGCCGGCTCCGCATGGCGTAAAAAACGGCAATCCGGCGCTATTCGGACTGAGCGGACTGGCCTGGCTGAGCGGACTGAGCGGGCTACTCGGATTGAGCGGCCTGAGCGGCCTGAGCGGACTGGCCTGCCTGCGCGGACTGGCCTGCCTGCGCGGACTGGCCTGCCTGCGCGGACTGGCCTGCCTGTACGGACTGAACGATCTCTTTATGCGTCTGCAAGATCAGCTCCAGCGCCTTGACCACTGAATCGAACTGATCCACGTCCCATTTGTCGGCTACCCTCAAGGCCGCCTCCCGGGCGACACGCCAGAATCGCTCCGTGGTTTTCTGCCCCTGTTCCGTCAGTTCGCAGACGACCACTCTTCTGTCATTGGGGTCCTTGGCCCGGACCACCAGTTCTTTATTCTCCAGACGGTCCACGATCGCCGTGGTGGCGGCCAGCGTGTTCTTCAGATAGTAGGAGATCATGCCCATCCGCATCGGCCCGATCTGCTTCAGCATGACCAGGGTATTGAACTGGGAAATCGAGAGGTCCATGCCCTGCCACTCATGCAGACGGCCGCTGTACATGATCCGGTTGATTTCTTCGACGGAACGCAGGTAGCGGTCCGAGATGTCCTGTCTGTGTTCGTTTTCCACGTTTTCACCCCGCATTATACAAGTGGCGGCGACAACACGCGCTCCGCCGGACTGAAGGTTGTGTATATCAAGCTGCGAACAGGGACGGTCGAATCTGTCCGGAAGCCGATTTTTCCATGTATCTTGAGTCGGACCGGTTGTACATGTGTCGATTCACGTTGAATGCTCCGGAGCAGGGAATGCCCGGCGGAAAATCGCGCTTTCAACCAAGTCAAAATGAAACTATCCAGTAAATTAACATTTGTCAAATTAAACTTTATGGCCGGTTGCATTCTGTGGTGAAAAGGGTCGGTTCCAGGCGGGCTGGCAACAGGGAGAAACAGGCCGCGGAGCACCGTGGCGTCGACGATTCAGCCGTTGGTCACAGCGGTGAATGCGGGCGGCGGTCAGCCGGGGGAAATGCAGGTGGCGCCCTCCCGGAAGAACTAGCGGCGGCGCGATCAATTGGGAGATAGAGCGTGCGGCAGCACCCTTGAGTTACGGCGTGCAACGCTACCGCCTGCGTCCGGCCAAGGGGTCGGGGACTATCTGATCGGGATGGGTCGGGAGTCTGATCTCCCCGGTGGGATCGGGGAGTAACGGCGTGCGTGGGGGTTAATGGCGGATCTGAGAGTAACAGTCGGCCTGGGGGTTAGTTGCGGCTCGGAGCGTAACGGCGTGCGTGGGGGTTAATGGTGGATCTGAGAGTAACAGTCGGCCTGGGGGTTAGTTGCGGCTCGGAGCGTAACGGCGTGCGTGGGGGTTAATGGCGGATCTGGCTGTTACTGAAATATGTTCATTCCGGCGGCCCGGAGCCGAGTACCTGAATCGGCGGCGATATGGACCGGTCGGGTCTCCGGATGTTTCGTCCGGCGCCGGACCGGGCAGCCCGAGTGGTCGCTACATCTATTCCGCGAACCTGCCTTTGCGTCGAGGCTGATCCGAAACGACGGATGCGGGAACGCCCTCGTCAGTGCCCCAAAGCGATTCGAGCGTCTCGACCACTGATTCGAGTTTCTCGAAATCCCACTTTTTGGCCACTATGTTCGCGCGCATCCTCGTATGGAGAATGATTTTCTCCGCGGCCTTCCTGCCAGCTTCCGTGAAATCGCAGATGACCACTCTCCGGTCCGCCGGATCCGCACCGCGCTGAAGGTATCCCTTGCTGACCAGGTGATCGACGATGATGGACATGTGAGGCAGTTTGCTGCCCAGGAAACTGGCCAGGCTACTCATCCTGGAGGGTCCGTGATGATACAGCAGCAATAGCGTATTCGCCTGGTGTGGGTTCAAGTCGAGTTTCCTCAGTTCGTCGATACGTCCGTTGTGCATCAACCGATTCAATTGTTGAATCGCACTAACGAACCTGTCCGTCAACTCTCCCCTGATGCCTTTTCTCGATGCGCCGTTCATGATGGCTATCCCCGATTACGTGATAAACGTGCAGTCCATACGCACGATGGGTCCAATCCTGATGTAGTCACCGGCTTCGCGGGCCATGGGCAACAGCCTGTACGTAACCGCATAGTCCATTCAAGTATAACAGAAAAAGAGTGACTTGTGTGTGAACAATGCGCGCTGGAAAAGGTCATTTGTGCGACCGACGCCGTCATCCTCGTGAATTCCATTGACATGTTGATGTACAATTGTACAATAGCAAAAAGGAGGTTTCAACGTGAATAAGGTCATCGACACATCGGCGATCATCGCATCCGTGATGCGGAGCCCGGAACGCGGCGCCCTGGCCGAAGCGGCATCGGGTCACGTCCTCATCGCGCCGGACTTCGTCAGGTGGGAAATCTGCCATGCTTTCTCCGTCATGGTACGGCAGAAAGGGATCGAAGCCGGGGAGGCGCAACGCGGGATGGAGATCCTGGACAACATCCCCTTGCGTTTCGTGGACGTGGACATGGCGCAGGCCCTTTCGATCGCGTCGCGACTGAAGGGGGTGGCGGCCGACGCGTTTTTCCTGGAGACCGCCATCAGGTACAACGCGCCGCTGCTTACCCTGGACCGGTCCATGGGCCGCGCCGCGGAGTCGCTGGGCATCAACGTGGTGCGCCTGGAAGATCAGGAGGGCTGATTCCGTTATGGATGTATATACCTATTCCGAAGCGAGACAGCATCTGTCGAGTCTGCTCGACGAAGCGGAAACGACCGGCAAGGTCATCATAAGCAGGAAGGACGGCCGGAGATACGCCGTCGTCCCCGAGCTGCCTCCCGCTTCGCCGCTGGACATCCCGACCGTCAAGACGAATCTCTCGGTGAAGGAAGTGGTCAAACTCGTCAGGCGCCATCGCATGCGGGGGAAGAAGCGGGGAACCGATTCGGACAGGTAGGCCGCCTGGCGGTGCCCCGCCGGATCCTCCACAAGCCCCCGATGATGCGTTTTCGATTGCGTACCCGCCGGGTTTTGCTTAATTTGACCTCAACAAACGAGATTCGTTTCCGTAGAATCCGCGGGAGAATCCGTAAATGATCAGGCGGATTACTGTCCTCATCCTTTTCGTCGCGCTGTCGTCTCCGCCCATGGCGGTGGCGTCCGTGGCCGGCCTGTGCGCGGTGGCGGAAGCGCAGCCCCCGTCGCACTGCGAGACGCCGGCCAGGAACGCCCATGCATGCTGTACGACGGCCGAAGCGACGGACGCGTGCGACACCGGATCGTTGGCCATGTCCTGCTGCAGCCTCGAAACGGCGCCGTACCGGGAAACCGGGGCGGGTGCGCTCCCCGCGTACGCTCCCATACAGCCAGATCAGTTGGACGTATCGACACCGCTGCGGGGTTTGCACGTGGTCGAACCGGCGGTGCATGCCGCCCGGACCTCACCGGAGATGGATACCGGCCGGTCACCACCCCCCATGCGCGCACTCTTCTGCACCTACCTCATTTAATATCATTCTGATTCCATAAGTACCAGCGGACCGTGAGCGATCCCCGCGACGCGCAAGGGAGATCGTGTATCCGGACGCGATGGATCTTTCCGTCCCGTCCGTCCGCCGGTCCCGGGATGCAGTTCGAGCCGGATGCAGTTCGAGCCGTTCGGCCGCCGCGTCCGAATTTACGAATAACGAATTTTTCATCACCAACCAAGGAACAGGCCCATGACCGTATTTTTGCGATACGCGGGCGTTCTGATCGTGTTATTCATCCTTGCCGCCACGGCCCACCCGGCCCGGGCGCAGACCCCTCGTCTCGAGGCGCTGGTCGCCGAGGCCCTGGACCGCAACCCCGCCCTGCAGGCGGCCCGTCACCGCCGCGGCGCGGTGGAGCAACGGCGGCCCCAGGCCGATTCGTACTCCGATCCGACGTTTACGTACACGCGCTGGCTTTCCTCGCCGGAAACGCGCGTCGGACCGCAACGGAACGTGCTGGCCTTCGGTCAGAAGCTTCCCTACCCGGGCAAGCTGGGCCTGCGCGGCGACATGTCCGGGGAGGAAACGGCGGTCGAGGCGGCCCGCATCCGCACGATCGCCCGCGATATCGCCTATGATGTGAAGCGCGCCTATTACGACCTCTACCGGATCGACCGGTCCCTGCGCATCCTGGACGATTACCTGGTGATGCTGGAGACCTTCACCGGGGCCGCGGAGGAGAAGTACGCCACCGGGGGCGGTAGCCAGGCCGACGTGCTCAAGTCCCACGTGGAAGTGTCGGAGGTCCTGAAGCGGCGCATTACGCTGGAAGGCGAGCGCAGCGCGTTCACGGCGCGCCTCAACGCCCTGCTGAGCCGTCCGTCCGATTCGCCTTTCGAGCGCGTGACGTCCGTAGACACGACCAGGTACGCGCAGCCCGAGTCCCTCGTGGTAAAGAAGGCCCTGGCGGTCCGGTCGGAACTGGAGGCGGCCGATGCCCGGATCCGGCGCAACGAACTGGGCGTCCGGCTGGCCCGCCTCGCCAACCGGCCGGATTTCACGGTGCAGGCTTCCTACGTCACCGTTCCGAAGCTCGGGAGCAATCCGGCATCCGACGCGGGGAAGGACGCGTTCGGCGTCATGGTGAACGTGAACCTGCCCCTGTTCAGAAAACGCACGCGGGCCGAAGTCCAGGAGGCCAGGGCGCGCGTGGAAGAGAGCCGTTACATCAGGGAGAACATCCGGGATACCGTCGCGGCGGAGGTCGCCGAGGCGTACGGGCGGCTGCGTCACGCCGGCCGGGCCCTCGACGTCTACGAGCAGGGCCTCGTCACCCAGGCGGAGAACAGCGTGCTGGCGACGCTGGCCGCCTACCAGACGGGGCAGATGGATTTCCTGGACCTGCTCGACGCGGAACGCATGGTGCTGCGCGCCCGGCTCGGGTACGTGGCGGAATCGGCGAACTACCGCAAGTATCTAAGTCTGCTGGAACGAGCCGCCGGGGGTTCGCTCCCGTAGACACAGGAGGTAAACCATGGAATTCATCAAACACATACGCGAGCGCGTGCTCCGGTTACCGGCCGTACAGGCCGTACCGGGCATACGGGCCATACCGGCCATACGGGCTGTACCGGGCGTACTGGCCTCCTCGCTGGTTGTCTTGCTGCTGGCCGCCGCGCCGCTGGTGCTGCTGGCCGGTTGCGGCGACCCTGAATCAACGGCCACGTCCGACGGCGGCGAAACCGAGCCGGTCCAGCTGTGGACGTGCGGGATGCACCCGAACGTGATCACGGAGGAACCCGGCCAGTGTCCGATCTGCAAGATGAACCTGACGCCGGTGAAGCAGGCGGCGGCGGCCGTAGTGGACGAGCAGGCCGCGGATGAGCAAGCGGCGCACATGGGCCACGAGCACACGGCCCACGAGCACGGGACCGGCGAAGCGGGGCAGCAGGCCGCGGATGAGCAAGCGGCGCACACGGCCCACGAGCACGGGACCGGCGAAGCGGCCGACATGGCTGCCGACGCGGCAGACGAAGGGGCCCAGGGCGACATGTCCGGAGCGGGGGCGCCCATGGCCGTGAGTCCCTCCCGCGACGCCTCCATCGTGATCGACCCGGTCACCATACAGAACATCGGCGTGCAGACCGCCGCCGTCCGGGAACGGCCGCTCACCCGTTCCATACGGACCGTCGGCCATCTCGACTACAACGAGGAAATGTACTCCCGGATCAACGTCAAGTACGCCGGGTGGATCGAGAAACTGTACGTGAACGAGACGGGACAGCGGGTCGCCGCGGGCGATCCGATGGTGGACATCTACTCACCGGAGCTCGTCGCGGCGCAGGAAGAATACCTGTTGGCGTTCCGGAACGTGAAGAACCTTGAAAACAGCACGTTCGAGCACATCACGCGCGGCGCGCAGTCGCTGCTGGACGCATCTCGGCGACGCCTGCTCTACTGGGACGTGACCGAAGCGCATATCCGGGAACTGGAGGAGCGGGGCACGATCACGCGGACCCTGACGATCTACGCGCCGTCGAAGGGCATCGTCGTGGAGCGGATGGCCGAACTGGGCATGCGGGTCACACCCGGCATGGACATGTACCGCATGGCCGATCTCTCCAGCATCTGGGCCTTCGCCCACGTGTACGACGCGGACGCGCCCTGGCTGAGTCCGGGCCTGCCGGCGGAAATGGAACTGCCCTACAATCCCGGGAAGGTCTATCGCGGCAGGATCGACTACATCTATCCGTACCTGGACCGCACGTCGCGGGACATAAAGATCCGGCTGGTCTTTCCCAACCGGAACCTCGAGCTGAAACCCCAGATGTACACCAATATCCGCCTTTCCGCGCGCAGCGAACGGCCCGTGCTGGTGATACCGGGCAACGCGGTCATCCACAGCGGGGAGCGCAACGTGGTCTTCGTCGCGCTTGAAGGCGGTAAATTCGAGCCGCGCGAGGTGACCCTCGGCATGGAGGGGCGGGACGGCTACGTGCAGGCCGCGAGCGGCGTCAGCGCGGGCGAACAGGTCGTGACCTCGGCCCAGTTCCTCATCGATTCGGAGAGCCGGCTCCAGGACGCGATCCAGAAGATGCTCGACCACCGGATGATGCATTGACCGGACCGTCCAGGCTGACCGGAGCACCCGGGCCGCCTGAATCGACTGGGCCGACCGGGCCGTCCGGAACACCCGTACTGCCCGTACTGGCCGGACCGCACGGACCGACCGGAGCATAAAGGAACCCATCATGTTACAACGCATTATCGAATACTCCGTCAGGAACCGGTTCCTGGTGATCCTGGTCACGCTCCTGCTCATCGTGGGCGGGACCGTGGCCCTGGTGGAGATCCCGCTGGACGCCATCCCGGACCTCTCGGACGTGCAGGTGATCGTCCTGACCGAGTATCCGGGGCAGGCGCCCCAGGTGGTCGAGGACCAGGTGACCTACCCGCTGACGACGGCCATGCTCGCGGTGCCCCATGCGCAGACGGTCCGCGGCTTCAGTTTCTTCGGGCTGAGTTTCGTGTACATCATCTTCGAGGACGGCACGGACATTTACTGGGCCCGCAGCCGCGTGCTGGAATACCTGAGCTACGTGACCGACCGCCTGCCGCAGGGCGTGAACCCCGCGCTCGGGCCGGACGCCACGGGCGTGGGCTGGGTCTACGAGTACGTGCTGCGAAGCGACCGGCACAACCTGGCGGAACTGCGCAGCATCCAGGACTGGTTCCTCCGGTACGAACTGACGTCGGTCCACGGCGTGTCCGAGGTCGCCAGCATCGGCGGGTTCGTCAAGCAGTACCAGGTGGAGGTCGACCCCAACAAGCTGCTGATCTACGGCATACCGCTCAACCGGATCAAGACGGCGATCCAGCGGAGCAACAACGACGTGGGCGGCCGGGTCGTCGAAATGGCGGAAACCGAATACATGGTCCGTGGGCTGGGATACATCCAGTCCGTCGAGGACCTGGAGAACGTCACCCTCGGCGTGGACGAAGTCGGCACGCCCGTCCTGCTCCACCAGGTCGCCCGGGTGACGACGGGTCCCGAACTGCGGCGGGGACTGGCGGAATGGAACGGCGAAGGGGAGATCGTCGGGGGCATCATCGTCATGCGCTACGGCGAGAACGCCATGGACGTCATACGGGACGTGGAGGCCAGGCTGGAATCGCTCAAGTCCGGCCTGCCGGAAGGGGTGGAGATCATCACGGCCTACGACCGCTCGAACCTGATCGAGCGCGCCATCGACAACCTTTCCGACAAGCTGCTGGTGGAAAGCCTCATCGTCGCCCTGATCTGCATCATATTCCTGATCCATTTCCGCTCGGCCCTGGTGGTCATCCTCACCCTGCCGATCAGCGTGCTCGCCGCCTTCCTCGTCATGTCCTGGCAGGGGATCAACGCCAACATCATGTCCCTGGGCGGCATCGCCATCGCCATCGGCACGCTGGTGGACGCCGCCATCGTCATGATCGAGAACACCCACAAGCACATGGAGCGGGACCGCGGGAAGAAGGACCACTGGCGGATCGTGCTCGACGCCACGAAGGAAGTGGGGCCGTCGCTGTTCTACTCCCTGCTGATCATCACCCTGTCCTTCGCGCCCATCTTCGCCCTGCAGGCCCAGGAGGGCCGGCTCTTCAAGCCGCTGGCCTTCACGAAGACGTACACGATGGCCGCGGCGGCCCTGCTGGCGATCACCTTCGTGCCCGTCCTGACGGGGTACCTGGTCCGGGGCCGCATCCTGCCGGAGCGCAGGAACCCGCTCAGCCGCCTGCTGGTGTTCCTCTACCGGCCCGTGATCCGGGCGGCGATCCGGGTGAGATGGCTGACCATCGCCGTCGCCGTGGTCGTCCTGTCGGCCACGTGGTATCCGCTGCAGCGCATCGGGTCCGAGTTCATGCCGCCGCTCTACGAGGGCGACCTGCTCTACATGCCCACCACGGACCCCGGCATTTCGATCACCAAGGCCCGCCAGCTCCTGCAGCAGACCGACCGGATCATCGCCTCCTTCCCCGAAGTGGAACGGGTCTTCGGCAAGGTCGGACGGGCCGATACGGCGACCGACCCGGCGCCGCTGTCCATGATCGAGACCACCATCATGCTCAAGCCCGAGACGCAGTGGCGTCCGGGCATGACGCGGGAAGGGCTCGTGCAAGCCCTCAACGACGCCATTCAGTTCCCGGGTCTGACCAACGCGTGGACCATGCCCATCCGCACCCGGATCGACATGCTTTCCACGGGGATCCGCACCCCGATCGGCGTCAAGCTGATGGGCGACGACCTGGCCGTGCTGTCGGACCTGGCCGAGCAGGTCGCGGTGGAACTCGGCGAGCTGCCGGGCACGCTCAGCGTCTTTCCCGAGAAGACCATGGGCGGCAACTACCTCGACTTCGAGATCGACCGGGTCGAAGCGGCCCGGTACGGGATGACGGTGGGCGACGTGCAGGACATCATCATGTCGGCGGTGGGCGGCGTGGACGTGACCTACACGGTCGAGGGGCTGGAGCGCTACCCGGTGAATATCCGCTACGCCAGGGAACTGCGCGACGACGTGTCGGACCTGAGGCGCGTCCTGATCCCCACGCCTTCGGGCGCGCAGGTCCCCATCAGCCAGGTGGCCGACATCCGGTTCCGCAAGGGGCCGGCGGGCATCAAGTCGGAGAACGCCCGGCCCACGGCCTGGGTGTACGTCGATCTGAAAGACACGGACATCGGCGCCTACGTAGACACCGCCCGGCGCCTCATCGCGGAGAGGGTCTCGCTCCCCGTGGGGTACAGCATCGTCTGGAGCGGACAGTACGAGTACCTGGAACGGGCGCAGCGCCGCCTGCAGATCGTCGTGCCCGTCACCCTGGCCATCATCCTCCTGCTGCTCTACATGAACTTCCGCAACGTGACGGACAGCCTGATCGTGATGCTGTCGCTCCCCTTCGCGCTGGTGGGCGGCGTGTGGCTCATGTACCTGCTGGACTACGATTTCAGCATCGCGGTGGGCGTCGGGTTCATCGCGCTGGCCGGCGTGGCGGCGGAGACGGGGGTCGTCATGCTGCTCTATCTCAAGCAGGCCTACCGGGAAAGAGTGGACGGCAACGCGCTGAACACCCGCAAGGACCTGTACGAGGTCGTCATGCACGGGGCCGTGGAACGGGTGCGGCCCAAGATGATGACGGTCGCGGCCACCATGGCCGGGCTGGCGCCCATCATGTGGGGGACCGGCACGGGTTCGGAGGTCATGCAGCGCATCGCGGCGCCCATGTTCGGCGGCATGGTGACGTCCACCGTGCTGACGCTCGTGGTCATCCCGGTCATCTACTACATGGTCAAATCGTGGGGGCTGCGGAAGGCGTAAGGTAAGGGGGGCTTGTTCCCGCGCTGAGGCCCGCGCTCATTTTCACGCCCGCGCTCAGGCCCGCGCTCATTTCACGTTCACGCCCGCGTCTGGACGTACGCCTGGAAGTCCAGGTGGCGCAGGTAGACCTCGATGCATCGCCGGCCGGTGACGCACAGGTCGAGTTCGTCGAGCGCCCGGGCGGGGTCGATGAACCGGATGGCCTGGCCTTCGCCCAGCACGAGGTCGCCCAAGGGCACGTCGATCGGGGCGAGATAGAGGTGCCGCACGTCCGACCCGTCGAAGAAGGTCGCCAGGGGCTGGTATTCGGCCAGCAGGTAGCCGATCTCTTCCTCCACTTCCCGTACCAGGCCTTCTTCGGGGCTTTCGCCCTCCTCGACGTGGCCGCCGATGAGGCTCCACTGGTTCGGGAAGATGATCCGGGGATCGTCGTCGCGGAGATTGACGAGGATGTCGCCGTCGGCGTTGACGAGCATGGCGGAAGAGATTATGGACATGGCTGCTGCTCCTTGCGCGATGCTGTTCGCCTCGCGATGTTACTCGCTGTCGAGGTCGGGATCGGCGGCTTTCTGCTGAAGCCGGTACAGGGCGTTCATGGCTTCGACCGGCGTCATCAGGTCCAGGTCGAGTTCCTTGATGTCCTCGACGACCGGATGGTCCGCCGGCAGGAACAGGCTGAGCTGGTACTCGGCGCTTTTCGCCCTGGGCCTTCCGTGGCGCGGCGTGGCCAGACCTTCCGATCCGCCCGCTTCGCCGTCCGTCCCGCCCGGGCCGTCCGTACTGCCCTGGCCGTCCGCTGCACCTTCCGCCCCGCCACCCGCACCTTCCGCCCCGCCCGGGCCGCCCGCCCCGCCCGCCTCTTCCGTCCCGTCCGTACCAGGGTCCTCGTCCTCCAGGTTGGCCAGGATGACCCGGGCCCGCTCGACCACGCTGCGCGGGAGTCCGGCCATGCGCGCCACCTGGATCCCGTAGCTGCGGTCGCTCCCGCCGGGCATCACCTTCCGCAGAAAGACGATCTGGTCGTTCTGCTCCCGGATGGCCACGTTGTAGTTGGCGATGCGGTCGAGGCTCGACGCCAGTTCGATCAGCTCGTGGTAGTGCGTCGCGAAGAGCGTCTTGGCCGCCCGTTCCGGCGTGTTGTGGAGGAACTCCGTGACCGCCCAGGCGATGCTCAGGCCGTCGAAGGTGCTCGTGCCCCGGCCGATCTCGTCGAGGAGGACGAGGCTGCCCGGCGTGGCGTTGTTCAGGATGTTGGCGGTCTCGTTCATCTCGACGAGGAAGGTGCTCTCGCCCCGGGCCAGGTTGTCGGAGGCGCCGACGCGCGTGAAGATGCGGTCCACGATCCCGATCCTCGCGGACCGCGCCGGGACGAAGGAGCCGACCTGGGCCATGAGCACGATGAGGCCCACCTGGCGCAGGTAGGTGCTCTTGCCGGCCATGTTCGGCCCCGTGATGAGGCCGATCTGCTTCGTCCGGGTGTCTAGCTGCGTATCGTTGGGCACGAAGGCTTCGCCCTGCAGCAGCTGTTCCACCACCGGGTGCCGGCCGTCGGCGATTTCCAGGACGGTTCCGTCCACGATCTCCGGGGCCACGTAGTCGTTCCGCACGGCCAGTTCGGCCAGCGCGGTGAGGAAGTCCAGCTGGGCGATCGCCCGGCCGTTGCCCTGGATCTCGCCCAGGCTCGCGGCCACTTCCTCCCGCAGCTCGAGGAAAAGGGCGTATTCCAGCTCCCCGATCTTCTCCTCGGCGCCCAGGATCTTCTCCTCGTATTCCTTCAGTTCCGGCGTGATGAACCGCTCCGCGTTGCGCATGGTCTGCTTGCGGATGTACTCGCCTTCCAGCCGGTGCAGGTTCGGTTTCGTGACCTCGATGTAGTAACCGAAGACGCGGTTGTAGTCGACCTTGAGGGACTGGATCCCGGTGCGCTCCCGCTCCTTCTGCTGCAGCTCGGCGATCCAGCGCTTGCCGCCCGAACTGATCACGCGCAGGTCGTCCAGCTCCTCGTTGTATCCCGCGCGGATGAGTCCGCCCTCGGTCAGCGAGAGGGGCGGATCGTCCACCAGGGCCCGGTCCAGCTTCTCCGCCAGGGGTTTCAGCTCATGGAGCCCGTCCCGCAGCCCGGCCGACAGCCCGGCCTTCAGCCCCTTGAGGGTTTCCCGGATGATCGGGATCCCGTGCAGGGCGGCCTTCACCGCGATCAGGTCGCGGGCATTGGCGCGCTCGGACCCGACCCTGGCCGCCAGGCGCTCGAGGTCCCCCATGGAGCCCAGCAGGCCCGCGAACTCGTCCCGCGTGCCGTGTTCCGCGTGGAGTTCGCCCACCGCCCCCTGGCGGGCCAGGACGGCTTCGGCCGACACCAGCGGCCGGGTGATCGCCTGGCGCATGTACCGGGCGCCCATGGGCGTGTAGGTCCGATCCATCACGGACAGGAGCGTGCCTTCGCGGCCGCCGTCCCTAAGCGAGGTGATCAGCTCCAGGTTGCGCTGGGTCGCCGTGTCCATGAGCATGGAATCCGCGACGTCGTAGCGGGCCATGGTCTTCAGGTGGGCGAGACGGTTCTTCTGGGTCTCCCGGAGATAGACCAGCATGCCGCCCGCGGCGGAGACGCCGGCGTCCATTTCGTCGCAGCCGAATCCTTTGAGCGTCAACACTTCGAAATGATCCAGCAGGGTCTGGTGCGCCTGGTCGTAGGCGAAGGCCCACTCCTCCAGGCGGCTGATGGCGATATCGGGGAAACGGGGTTCGAGGAGGGCTTCGGCCTGTTCGGCCCTGTCGTAGGACACGATCGCCTCGGCGGGGTCGAGGCGGTTCAGTTCGCTGAGCAGGTCGTCTTCGTTCAGCTCCGCCGCCCGGAATTCGCCGGTGGACAGGTCGAGAAAGGCGAGGCCGTACACCTCCTCGTCGAAGGCGAGGGCGACCATGTAGTTGTTCTCGCCGGGATCGAGGGTCTGCGCCAGCATCGTCGTCCCCGGCGTGACGACCTCCACCACGTCCCGCTTGACCACGCCGCGGGCCTTCTTCGGGTCTTCGACCTGCTCGCAGACGGCCACCTTGTATCCCGAGCCCACGAGCTCGGCGATGTACTTCTCCACGGCGTGATAGGGCACGCCGGCCAGCGGCGTCTTCTCCCCGCCGCCGGTGCCCGAGTTTCGCGCGGTCAGCGTGATGCCGAGGACGCGCGAGACCAGCCTGGCGTCGTCTTCGAAGGTCTCGTAGAAATCCCCCATCCGGAAGAAGAGAATCGCGTCCTTGTGCTGATCCTTCATCCTGGCGTACTGCGCCATGGCGGGGGTCAGCGTTCCTTTGGATCGGGGCATGGGCGGGATTGGATCGGCCGGCTTCCGGCCGGTTCGGAATACCCGGGATTCCGTCATGGAAAACCGCGCTGAATCCGGTCGCGGCAGCGCGTCGGAATACCCGGTGCGGAAGTTGCGTTTACGTTGTTGAAACCATAGCCACGGCGGCCCTTCGAGTCAAGGTGTTTCTCCATCGTTCAGCGGGCCGTAAAGACCTTGCCGGACGGGCCGGAAAGTCCCCGACGGTAGGGCCGGAAAGACCTTGCCGACCGGGCTGGGAAGACCTTGTCGACCGGAGTGAAAAGACCTTGCCGGACGGGCTGAAGCAGCCGACCGGCGCGGCGTCTCCGCGGGTTTAATCCTCCCTTGACTTTCGGGGCTTGAATAACGACTTTCCATAGGGATTTCGCGTCGTGCCGCGAGGCGGCGCCCACGAGGGGCCGGGTTCTGGCGAGGGGCGGCGCCGACGAGGGCCGGGTCATGCTGCGGTCCGGCGCCAACGAGGGGCCGGGTCGCGCCACGGGGGATTTCCGGTGCGGCGTTGAAAAGAGGCCGAAAGTGGTTCAGGACAGTTATTGAAGAAAGCGAATACTACATGAGTTATGTGCCCAGGATACTTGCGTTTGCCGGCAGTGCGCGGACCGGGTCTTTCAACAGGAAGCTGGTCGGCATCGCGGCGCGCGGCGCGGAGGAGGCCGGAGCCGAGGTCGACCTGGTCGATCTGCGCGATTTTCCCATGCCGCTGTACGACGGCGACCTGGAAGAACGGGACGGGCTTCCCGAGAACGCGGTCCGCTTCAAGGAGCTGATGATGGCCAGCCAGGGCCTGCTGATCGCGGCGCCCGAATACAACAGCTCCATCACGCCCCTCCTCAAGAACACGATCGACTGGGCGTCGCGGCCCGCGCCGGGGGAGGAGCGGCTGGCGGTCTTCATGAACAAGACGGCCGCCTTGATGAGCGCTTCACCGGGTGCGCTGGGCGGTCTGCGCGGACTCGTGCACGTTCGATCGATCCTGAGCAACATCCACGTGATGATCCTGCCGGACCAGGTGGCGGTTCCGGGCGCGCACGGAGCGTTTACGGAGGACGGCGGTTTAAAGGACGGGAAGCGCCAGGCGGCGGTGGAGGGTTTGGGACGTAATCTTGCGGAGACCCTGGGGAGGCTCCACGGCACGGGGAGGTGAATACGGACCGCGCCGCATCGGATCGAGTTTGAAGATCGGACCGACGCGCGTTGGTCGCATCGGATTGCATTCGAAGATCGGGCCGATGGGTATCGGCCCCATGCGACCTAGTTGACCTGGTTCGCCAGCAGGGGCAGTACGGCGGATTCCAGGCGCTGGTAGGACATCTGGCCGACGTGTTTCTTCTGTACCATCCCGTCCCCGTCGATGACGAACGTGGTCGGGAGGGCGTAGACGCCTCCGAAGATCGCGGCGGATTTACCCCTGGTGTCGATGAGCGTCAGGTAGGTCATGTTGTTTTCCTCGACGAAAGGTTGCACGATTTCAGCGCCTTGCTCGTCGAGGGCGATGCCGATGACCTTGACCCCCTGGTCGCCGTATTCTTCATGGAACGCCTGGAAATCGGGGATTTCAGCGACGCAGGGACCGCACCAGGTGGCCCAGAAATTGACGATCCGTACCGGTTCTTCCAGCTGGCCGATGGTCACCTCGTTCTCGTCGAGGTCCGTCAGGGTAAAGTCCAGATCGACCGGAAACGGTCTCGACGACCACGGATCGCCGGTGGAGAACATGACGGAGTCTTCGGGCGATCTCATCTCGCCCACGATGGCCGAGATCAGTCCGGCCAGGATCAGGAGCGCGGCGAGGATGTAGATGAAACTGACGCGGGATTTCGTTTCCATGGTTCAGACCGCCTGGGAAGGGTGAATCCGGTCCGCGGAGCGTCTGCGAAACGTCTGTGGAACGTCCGCGGAAGATAATGAAAGATAGCAGGAAATCCCATGCAAGGCAAGGGAATTAGGGGGCGCGACCGATGCGAATAGAACCGATGGGTACAAGGCCGATGCGAGTAGGACCGATGCGAATACGACCGATGCGAATGCGTGCGATGCGAATGCGACATGGGCATACGAGACCGATGCGCACCAGACTATGGAATGCCTTGATGGCCGCTCTGCTGTCGGCAATCGTGTATACAGGGACGGCCGGGGCGCAGGGAGGCGTAATGGTGGACCACTCCGTGTTCGACGGATTGCTCAAGAAGTATGTCGACGACCGGGGCATGATCGACTACCGGACCTGGAAAGCCCGCGACGTGGGCGCGCTGGACGGCTACCTGGACATGATCAAGGGGGTGGACCCCGGCGGGCTGAAGGACCGGAACGAGGTCTTCGCCTTCTGGATCAATACCTACAACGCGCTGACGATCCGGGGGATGCTGCACTTCTATCCCACCACCAGCATCAAGAACCACGTCAGCCTGCTCGGGTACAGCATCTGGAAGGATTACAAGATCGACATCGTCGGCAAGGAATACTCCCTGGATGACATCGAGCACAACATCCTGCGCAAGATGGACGAGCCCCTGGTCCACTTCGCCCTCGTGTGCGCCTCCATCGGATGCCCGCCGCTCATGCGGGATGCGTTTACCGCGGAAGACATGGACCGGCAGCTGAAGGCGAATACCCTTGTGTTTTTCGCCGATCCCAGTAAGTTCCGAGCCGACCCGGAGGACAACACCGTCTGGCTGTCGCCGATCATGGACTGGTACAAGGACGACTTCGGGAAGAACCGGCGGGAGGTCCTGGACTACATCGCCCCCTACGTGCCGGATGACGCGGCCCGGGCGGTGCTGGAGCGGAAAGACGTGGACGTGGACTACCTGCACTATGACTGGGGCATCAACGAACAGCGCGCGGAGTAGAGCGGTCGACCATGTGCCGCCGCTGACGGGTATATCCCGGGTCGGGCAATTCTCATGAAAAAAACGATCACGCCGTGCAGCAGTTAGATCCCGTCGAGGAACCGACCCGGTCGAAGTCCTTCGTCAAACCGGCCATCCTGCTCGCGATCGCCCTTTCCGGCTTTCTGGCCTATAGCTTCACGCCGCTCGGCGAGTATGTCCAGCCCGTGCTGATGGAGGGGTTCTTCGATTCCATCGAGGGCTTCTGGTGGGCGCCCCTGGTGTTCATCGGCCTGTACGCGTTGCTCACGACGGTGGGCGTGCCCATGGTCGTCATGACCTTCGTCGCCGGGTTCACGTTCGGCGCCATGTACGGCACGCTGTACGTACTGATCGGCGCGAACATCGGCGCCAACCTTGCCTTCGACCTGGCCCGGTACCTGGGCCGCGATTTCATCTCCCGCTACATCAAGGGTCCGATCGACCGGATCGACCGCCAGCTCCGGAACAAGGGGTTCCTGCGCATGCTCCAGCTCCGGCTGATCCCGCTCATCCCTTTCAACCTGCTGAACTTCGCCGCGGGGCTCTCCGGGATCCGAAAGATACACTATGTGCTGGGGACGATGATCGGCATCACGCCCTCCACGTTCATCTACGCATACACCGCGGCGTCGCTGATGCAGGTCTACATGGCCGGCGCCGAACTCGACGAGGTGGCGCGGGCCGCCCTGCGCTCCTCGGCCCTCACCAACCTGGGCATCGCCCTCGCCCTCCTGATCGGCATTTCCCTGACCCCGGCGATCTATCGGAAGCTCCGTAGTAAAAAGAAGTAGGCGCCTGGCCGTGTCAGATAGCGAGCCCACGTCCGTGGCGGTGGCACGTGTCGCCGGTCACGTCACCGGTCGTGGCTGATGTCAGTGGTGCCCGGGCCGGTCAGCGGCCCCTGGCCTTGTCAGCGGTCGCGACTGATGTCAGTGGTGGCGGCCTGGTCAGCAGCGCCTGGTCGTGTCGCCGGTCGTGGCTGATGTCAGTGGTCGCGATCCACTCAACGAAGCCATCGCCAGCCCCGTCAGGAATCCCCGAACCGGATGGAGAACAGGTCGGCGTCCGCCAGGACGAAGCGGAGACGGACCGGCGTACCGTTCAGTTTTGAGAGGTCGCCCGATCCTTTCCACGCGACCGGGGCGTCGAGATCGTCGCCGAACAGCGGTTCCATGTCTCCCGCGGCGAAACCCTCCACGGGACGGCCTTCCGCGTCCTGTATCTCCACGGATACGCTGCCGACCGCCGACGTCCCGTAGTTGATGAACAGATTCGACCCGGAGAAGGTCAGGGGCTTCGTCAGCAGCTCGCCGCCGTGGTATCCCGCCCGTACCGAGGCGAAGCCGTGGGGGCGGACGGTCACGCGCCGCACGCCGTTGGTGTCCCAGCCGTAGTGCTCGGCGACGTACATGGACCATTCGTCCGGTGCCGTCGGAATGATCCCCGCGGCCGGCGTCTGGTTGCGGTGCGTCCAGTTCCGCTTTTCCGGGCCCGGCCGCATCCAGGCGTCCATGAAGGTCCGGTCCCAGTGGACGCCGTCCCGGCTCGACATGAACACCGCGTCCGAGACGCCTCCACCCGGGTAATCCATGCCCTCGATGTCCTTCGTCCGCTCCGGCACGAACCGCATGGGAAAGGACAGCAGGATGTGCTCCGCGCCCGGGCAGGGCGTGGTCGCGTTGGTGTAGAAGTGCTCGAGCGGGACGCCTTCCTCGTACACGTGGTATTCGGGGGTAGTCCAGTGGATGAAATCGTCCGAGGTGCAGCTCTGAATGGCGCGGACCCCGACGCCGTCGTCCCCGGTCTGTTCGAAGTACCGGCTGAAAATCCGGTAGCACCCCGCGTAGTCATCCCACAGGGGCACGTTCACCGAATCGAAGGCGCCCGTGATGTCGAGCGGACCGTCACCTATGGGTTCCCAGATGAGCCCGTCGGGAGACGTGAAGCCGAAGAGCATGTTCATCCCCTCACCGCCGATGGCCTTGAAACGCTGGTCCGGCGCCGCCGAGGGATTGCCGTCCAGGAACACGCAGAAATTGTGCGCCTGGGAGCCCCGGATGAGGATGTTATTGTCCTTCGAACCCTCCGACTCCACCATCCCCAGGCTGGGCCGCTCGAAGTGGATGCCGTCCTCGCTCACCAGCAGGTTCGTCGTCTGCGTCTGCGCCCAACCCTCGGGCAGCTCCTCGTGCTTGCCCGTGGGATGGTAGCCGCGGTAATACACCAGGACCTTGCCGTCGGCCTGCACCAGATTGTAGCATCCCGTGCAGGCGTTCTCCAGCGGTTCGACTACGCGGAAGACCGTCTCCTTCCGGACGGGCTCGTGAAGGTGCAGCCGGGCGTCCGAAAGGCTGTCGATCAGGTAGGGATCGACGAAGAGTTCACGTCGCGAGCCCAGGTCGATGAGGTTCATGGGGTGTCCTTTTGGGGTGGGGGTGCTAGCGGATTGTTTCCACCAGCCGGCTTGCCATGTTTGGCGTTCTGAGGTTCCGGTCGATTTGGTGTGAAAGGGCTACAATAAAGATCTACAATAAAGATCTACAATTACGCTGAGATGCTATTGAGAGCGGGTGCGTTCGACTCACTTGAAATCCGGTGGATCGCGCATGTAATCCGGCGGATCGCGCATTGGATCGCGCGGAGGTATCTCCAGTTCTACACCACCCAGTGGGGCAAAACGAGCGCGAATCGCCTCTGCCAGGTTGGCTGGCCGTTTGTTTCCACCACCCGGCTTGCCATGTCTGGCGTTCCGAGGTTTCGGTCGACGTCTTTTTTTGCCATTCGAGTTACTGTCTTTTTTCATGAAGTCCCCCTTTTTGATCTATTTCCAATTGAGGTTCGGTCTATTTCCAATTGAGGTTCGGTCTATTTCCGATTGAGGTTCGGTTTAAAGATATTCAGTAAACTAACCTGAAGTGTTGGTCAAGGCAATCGGGAAGCACTCGCCTGGTATTTCAAATGTAAAAAACTGAATTGCGCAGGCGGCACTTGACCACTTGACCTGCCATGGCAGAAGTTTTTTATTTTAAATATTCAGTATTTCATTGTATATCCGTCCGGCAGGAATTGGTCCAGTCCGACTGTGATTGGTCCAGTCCGGCTGTGATCGGTCCAGTCCGACTGTGATTGGTCCAGTCCGGCCGGAATTGGTCTGCGTTCGACTGGAATTGGTTGGCGTTTGGATTTTCCTGAGTCCTATTGTCCTCGTAGACAAACAGGAGTCGATACGTTGGACATCAAGCTGGTCGTTGCCGTAACCGATGGTGACTGGTTTAAGACCCTCCGGCAGAAGCCCCATCTGGATGAGGTCAACTTCTGGGCGCCTTCTCCAAGGAACTTCCAGGCGCTTCGTCCTGGTGAACTGTTTCTGTTCAAGCTGCACGCGCCTTACAACGTGATCGTTGGCGGCGGTGTCTTCGCCTATGCCAATGAACTGCCCTGTTCCCTGGCCTGGGAAGCGTTCGGAGACGCGAACGGCGCCAGTACACTTCAGGAAATGCGCGATCGTATCTCGCGTTACCGCAAGGCCGACCCGAACGACATGAGCGATTTCAGGATAGGTTGCCGGATCCTTACCCAGCCGTTCTTCTTCGATGATTCCGAATTCATAGAGGTCCCGTCGACGTGGTCGCCGAATATCGTGTCGTTAAAGACGTTCAGTACCAACGATTCAGACGGACGGGCGTTGTGGGATGCGGTTAACGCCCGCTTGGTATTCCGACAGGCAACGAGTATGCCCGTAGATACAGCTGGGGTCGTGGCCGAAACCCCCGGTCTGCCGGTCGGGCAAGCTGATTATGGTAAACCGCAGCTGGTAAAACCTCGACTCGGTCAGGGTGCTTTCAGGACACTGGTAACTGACCTTTACGACAGACGTTGCGCAGTTACCCGCGAGCGGACGCTACCAGCCCTGGATGCAGCGCACATTAAACCGTTTAGTAGAGGTGGCGTCCACGAAGCTACAAACGGGCTACTACTCAGGAAGGACATTCACGGACTGTTTGACTTCGGATACGTTACCGTGACCCCGGATTTGCACTTCGAGGTCAGCGGAAAGGTCCACGAGGAGTTCGAAAACGGCCGTGATTACTATGCACTGCACGGGAAGAAGATCGTCGTTCCCAAGAAGGTAGTGGACCGGCCAAAACCCGAAGCGCTGTCCTGGCACAACGAGAAGATTTACCGGGGGTGATGGACCGCCATGCAACTTGATGATACCGATACCAGGATGCGGATGGCCGCCTTCGATCATGTGCGGAGATTGAGTGAAGCGCATGGCCTCCTGACCAGGAACCTTTTGTCGAAGGGGTTTGATTTCGAAGGGGAACGGTTTCCCCTGGTCAATCCGCAGCGGGGGATCTTCAAACCACGACAGATGCAGTATCTGCTTTCAATAACGACAGTTTATCCCACAACGGGGGGCCGGGTCTGGTACGAAGATCAGCGTCAGGTCCACCGCCAGATCTTCGAGGGCGAGGAGACCGTGGACTACGCGTTCATGGGACAGGACCCGGAAGCCGCAGACAACCGATGGCTGAGGGATGCTTTCGAAAATCAAATCCCTGTGATCTACTTTCTTGGCGTGTCTCCCGGCCGTTACCAGGCGATCATCCCCACCTTCATTTCCGGCTGGGATGGATTCGGCCTCAAGTCCTCACTTACCTTCGGCAATCCCTACCAGGAGGAGTTCGAAGTACCGGTTAATGCGACAGAACGCCGGTATGCGCTCCGCATGGTCAAGGAACGGCTTCACCAGGATAAGTTCCGCGAGGCTGTCCTTCACGCCTATCGCAGCCGATGCGCCATCACCGGGCTGCCGGAAACACGGCTGCTTGACGCCGCTCATATCATTTCCGACGGCGACGAAGCGCTGGGGCAACCCGTCGTGCCGAACGGACTATCCCTGTCCAAGATCCATCACGCCGCCTTCGACGCCCACCTGATCGGGATTGACCCCGACTACCGGCTGCACGTATCCGACCGCCTGTTAGAAAAGAAAGACGGTCCCATGCTCCTGGCGCTCAAGCAGCTAGAAGGATCGAAGTTGCACCTGCCTTCCCGACTGCGGGACTACCCTGACCAGGACCGGCTGGACCGTCGTTTTGAGGATTTCAGGGAGGCGGGGTGAAGAGAGGCTGGAGATTCTCAAGGCCGCCGGTAGGACCAAGTGGATGCGAGATATGGGCTGGCCGAAAACTCAGTCGTGGGCAAAGTCGGTTTATGGTTTAATGGCATCCAGCAGCTGTGATCTGATAGTCTGAGTGTCGGCTGCGAGGTCGACGGTCCTAAAGTGGATCCGGTGACCCTGGATATCTACCCATTCGTTGAACTTCTCTCCAACTGCCGGATGGAGAAACATCCCCTCCGCGTGTAAATCAAGCGGATCGCCGCTTTCTTCCTGGGATCTCAGGTAAGCGTAGATCTGGTACATGTATCCGCTTCGTATCCCTTCATTTCGATACCAACCACCAGATAAAACCGAGTTGAATTTCGTGTCGATGACGATGCGGCGATCTGTATCGACGTGATCCAGCACGATATCGGTTCGCATGGTGGGGAGTATCTGATCTATTCGTGGACTCCTGCCTGCCTTGGGCCAATGTAATATCGTTCCTGGATGTACCCGCCATCCCTGGCTTGATAGTACCACATCATAAAACCCCGCTACACCTTTCTCATAGAGTCTGCGAATCCAGTTAACTTCGCGGTCCGGAAACGGCAGGTGCCTGGAGCCGGCCTTCTCAGTCGGAATGGCCATTTCGAAAGCGAGACGTGCCGCATCCACCATCTTGCGGTCAACGGCGTCGTGTCTTCCGAATCGTTCGACTGTAGTCTCCTCGCGCCCCGGCCGCTCACCCACTACGCCCTGACGCCTCAGACTCCCCACCATAGATCGGCACCGATGAGCCAGTTCTTTCCTGCGGACGAATTTCGATAACACCTCGAGCGCGGATCGGACGTACCTGTTTCGCGGTGTGTCGATCGTCAATTCGTCGAATCGACAGGCGACCACACCCCGCTTAAGCAACTGATGTGCCTCGGTCTGGAGAAGGTCGATACGTCCGCGGACTCTTCCGAGTACTTCGTGCCGGTACTGGTATCCGTAGCTCAGGTTACGTCTCAGGCGACGCTCGACCTCATGGGTGAGGATTTCGGCAACCAGGTCAGGTAGGTCATCAGGATTATCTTCGAAAGAGCGGTCTCCTGATGCGTCGAGTTGCCGGAAAAGGTCCGAGGCGTAGAGCATGAGGAGCCACAAGTTTCTTACGGGGATTCGACCGATATAACCGACTTTTTCGGTCATATCCCGCGCCGAGGTCTCCCGCGCCGCGCTCTCCTGCAGCGTACTCTCCCGCAACATGCTCTCAGCCGCGCCGTTCACTACTGAAACCCTTCCAGAAGATCCTGTTTTGCCTTCCTTGAGGCCTCGAGGTTTTCAAACCAGTATTCGTCGAGCAGCGGGCCGATTTCTGTGTTGACGACCTCACTAAACCATTTCTTCCCGTCGTCGATCGGTTGCTCAAACGGAGGCGTGACGTAACTGTGGCCAACGCGGAATTGCGGTCCAAGACTGGCGTCATCCGAGATTGTCTTGTTCAATGAGTCGATACGTTGCTCAATTAAGGCGAGCGTCTCCTCGTCTATCCCGTTTTTGGAATGTACCCAGTCCCGCCAGCGCTTGCCAAGTGTGGGTTCCAGATCGATAAAGGCGAACCGGCGGCGCAGTGCGAGGTCAACCAGGGCTAGCGAACGATCGGCGATGTTCATCGTTCCTATTACAAACAGATTGTTTGGGATAAAGAACCGTTCATCCGGGGTCCTTGAGTAAACCAGTTTCAGGGCCTCGTCCGGAGTTCGCTTGTCGGTCTCCAGCAGCGTCAGCATCTCGCCAAAGATCTGTGCCGGATTACCCCGATTGATTTCCTCGATCACCAGGACGTACCGGGTATCCGGATCTTTTTCCGCCTCGTCCCGCATGGCAATGAAGGGTCCATCTACAAGCCTGAGTTTACCATCTCCGGTCGGCCGCCAGCCGCGTACGAAATCTTCATACGAGAGTTTTGGATGGAACTGCACTGCGCGTACCTTGCTTTCGTCACGTTGACCGATTAGGGCGTAGGCGAGCTTTCTGGCAAGCCAGGTCTTCCCTGTTCCCGGAGGGCCCTGAAGAATAAGGTTCTTCTTGGTGCGTAGTCGCTCGAGCATCGACTCGAGTTTATCTCTGGCAATGAAACAACCATCGTGCACGATATCATCGAGCGAATATGGAACGAGTGGTGCGACGGGTACGTCGTCTTCAGGCACATACTCTGGCTCATCCTCCCCGGTTGTGGAAGGAACCGAACCATTACCCGGCGGATCATAGGTGCCGCTGTGTTTGTACAACCAGGCTTCACGTGCTAGTTCCGGAAATGAGCGGACGGGGTATGTGTCTTCGTGAAACCTCTTTTCGAGTGTGTCACGGACTGTCAGGTAGTCGTTCGCGTTACAGTACCCCTTCTTCGGACCGTTCAGGCCGATTTCGATGTTGAGTTTCTTTTCCAGGTAACTCCGGGCGTGTATATCCAGCGCAATGAAATCCCAAGGTCGTATCCAGTATAGACCGAATGTAAGGTTCCAACCTATAATGAAGCGTCCAGCGACATTGTTATACGCTGAGGCAAACTCGTCACGGGCAACCGTATCGTCCGATTCACTAAAAGCGATCGCGTGTGAAAAAACCTCCCATAAGGCATCTATATCGTCTGGTTGCCGATTAATCTCAAAACCAAAAAAAATGGACTTCAGATTGTTCAATACCGGTATTCCTGCAAAGGTCTCCGGGACGGGCTCGCTTACATTGAGCAGTGTTGCTAATTCAGCACATACGGTCCTTCTGTTGGCGTCCGTGATGCCGCGATTAAAGGTACCCATAATTGTGAAAGGACAGATATCCTTCAACTGACCTGTTGTCCCATCCTGAAATCGATCCTGCAGATGGGACATGCCACCGACCTTTGCCGCGATCTTATAAATCCCTTCGACTAACTCCGAGCGCTTGTCTCTATAGTCCAACAATTTGTCCGCAATCGCCGCGTAGAAGCGGGTCCATTCGTAACGCTTTTCATCAGATACTACATCACCGAAACGTTCGCGCCAGTACGGCGCGTTTCGGAATCTATCTATCTCCTGCGGCATGTTTTCAAATGTGAATGCTATCAGCGCATCGATATGCCAGTTGTCTCCGGGCAACACCCGCCAGATTGTTCCTCTATAAGTAAAGAAGTACCATTCGCGTACAGGATCAACTCGATGCCAGTCTACCTTGACTGTGTGACCATCTCCTTGGTTTCCAGTTACAGTACCAATGGCTTTAATGGCCATTGCAGAGACGCGGTGGTTGCGGTTGTCAAAAGGCAGCCCGTTCTTGCGAACGTAAACGGACTTTATCGCGATACGGTCACCGGTCTGCATGGTTTTGGTCAGTGCGACAGTCGGATGATCATCGTCGAAGCCGTTTTCCCAGATTCCTTGCTGGAGGAACCGTTCAAATTGGTCACCATCATCGCTATACCAGGCACCTACAAACCAGCAGGGTCTGGTGTTGGGTTCTTGCGATAGTGGGTTCATCGACTACTTTTCCTCATCTTTGCCCAAAGTAAGCGGTTCTTCTTTGATCTCAAAAATGCTAGGTGTTAGACGGTGGATGCCGATACCGTGCTCCATTAGCAACAGTTCGAGTTGCTTGCCATTCATAAGAGCAATAGGGGTCTTATCTGTCTGGGCAGCCTCATTCCTGGCACCCTTACCAAAATCGCTTGTAAGAACCTTGAGATCAACGTCAGGCCCGTTATGTAGTAATACGAGCGGTCGGACCGTACTCACATCAGTACGGTCGATTCACTCCGAGATGCTTTCGGTCAAATAGTGAGTGATTCTCTCACGGTTTGCCGTCAGACTGGAGAACTGCTTCTCACAGACATCGCTGAAGCGTGCCAATACCTTGCGATTGATAGACTCCTGATCTTCGATAATCGCCAGGGAACGAAATGGGATGCGCCACTTCTCGAATTGATGTAACGCGATCGTTGCGTCCCTCGTTCTGCCGTCACCACCGAGTGCATGGACGAAAATTGGGATCGGCATACTGTTTATCCGGCAGTCTACGGAATAGATTCCCTGGGGATCATGTTCGAGGTCACTCCAGTCGAAACTTCTTCGTTCTTCCGATACTACCTCACTGAGTAAACTCTTAAAATCCTCCATGAACGTGGATCGGGCCCGTTCTCTGGACAGGTAGGTCACATCGGTTATTTTGAGCAGTCCCTGTACGAACGAATAAAGTGCGTCACCGTATCGTCCATCGGGCACCTGGAGCATCAACTCCCCGTTGCGATCCTCGATTTGGAACGTAGAAAGTGCGTTCGATATGATCTTCTGGCGAGTACCTGTATGCAGATCCCTCTCATCGACGTCATAGGTCAGGTGCATGTATGTATGGGCCTCGTCCGTCAGCACCCACTGTGACCCTTCTTTCTTCAGGACTATGGCCAGATGATCGCCATCTTCGAACAGGAAGGGAGTGAATACCCGAAAGCGTCCCATACCTTCTGATTCTAAACGAACCTTACTCGAAACCTTGTCGTGAAAATCCTGTAAAATAGTTTCGGTGGCCATAACTTAACCCGCTTCCAAAAGGCTACGCCTATCAAAAGGCAGAGGTTTACGCTCGTTTACCATGTTCTCGATTTCATGATCCGGATAAAGTATGGCCATATTTTTTGTCTAACCAGTAGTACGTTTTTAACTGAGAAATCGAGGGTCTTTACCAAATCTCTGGCGTAGTGATACGCCGCCCATTCTCGTTCCACCGGTCCACCTACACCACAACCCCGCGCTTATGCCGCTGCCCGTACCGGGCGTTTGGCGCTTCGAGGATCTTCCGCTGGCTTTCGGTCAGGTCCTCGTACCGGTCGGCGTCGTAGTACTCCGCGTACCAGGACACCGAGTTGGGCGAATACTTGTAGAAGACGGTGCGGCGTTCGTCGCCGTGCCAGGGCATGGTGCCGTGGGTCAGGGCCTCGGTGAAGATGACGGCGGTGCCGGCCTTGCCGGTCACGGCGCGGATGAAGGGCTAGTCGGTCTTGAGGTTGCGCCATTCGTCGGGGAAGCGGAAGTTGCTTTTGTGGCTGCCGGGCACGCACCCGAAGCCGCCGTCGCCGGGGTTCACGTCCTTCAGGTTGTAGGCGACCACGGTCAGTCCGCACCGGATCTCTTCGTTGACGCAGGTGTAGGAGTAGAGGGGGTCGAAGGGGATGGCGCCGCCGTGGAGCGAGGTGCCGATGGGGCCGTCGCCTTTGCGGATGATGTCGGCGTAATCGTGGTCCAGGCGGAACCTGGGACTCACCAGTTGTTCCAGGTAGGGGACGATGCGCGGGTTGTCGACCAGGTCGCGGAAGGCGGGTCCCCAGTCGAGCATGGTGAAGCCGAACCGATGGGTCGTGGCGCCGGGCGCCATCGCCCCGTCGATCTTTTCGTCGAGGATTCGGTTCAATTCGGCGAGTTGCGCGGCGTCGAGGGCGTCCGGGACCTCGATGAAGCCCTGCAAGTCGAAGAGGTATCTTTCGTGGGGGGTCATTCGTCGTCCACCGCGTAGTCGTCGCCGTAGTACTTGCTCGTGGTCCGGGTGTGGAACTGGACCGCGGAGATGGGCTCGTACTTGGGCTCGCCCGTGTTGGGCAGCACCTCGAGCATCTCCTCCTCCCAGACGTAGACGGCCATGGGGATGCTGATGCGGGCGGAGCCGAAGAGGCTGGCGTCCTGCGGCTTGCTGACCCGGTGCGTGGTGGAGGGCAGGCGGTCGTTGGTGATCCGCTGCATGTAGTCTCCCGTGTTGATGATGATGCTGCCTTCCGGGGGATTGAGGCGGATCCACTTCATGTTCTCGCGGTTGAGCACCTGCAGGCCGTCCACCCCGTGGGAGGGCAGGATGGTGAACAGGTCCACGTCCTCGTGGCCCAGCATGCGGCCGGCGCCGGACTCGTCGTCCTCTTTCGTGATGGGCGGGTAGTAGTTGAGCCGGAAGCCGAAGTTCGTCCGCGTGAGCTTTTCGTCGTAGAGCGATGGATCGCAGCCGAGATAAGTCAGGATACTCTGCATGAGCGGCAGGATCAGCTTCTCGTGGTGCCGGATGACCTGGCGGAAGAAGGGCTCGTATCCGGCCGCGGGCCAGTAGTCCGTCTCGCGGTAGTCCGGGTTCTCGCCCAGGTTGAAGGCCCGCCGGCAGAAGACCCAGCCCTCGACGAGGTCCGGATGCATGCGGCTGGTCTGCTTGATGGGGAAATAGCCCTGGTTGACCGAACCCTCTCGTTGCGCCTCGTACTTCATCTTGTCCGCCACGGGCGTGGCCGTGAAGAACTCGGCCACCTTGTTCTCCACCTCGACGTACAGGCCGGGCGGGATTTCGTGGTTCTCGAGGATCACGAAGCCGATGCCTTCCATGGCCTCGCCGATGTCCCGGGCGAACTGCGCCTTGCCCTCCGGACCGCCGTGCAGGAACAGGCTCATGTCGCAGGTCCTGATCCGCGTTTCCTCGTCGAATGCCTCTTCCGTCGCGCCTTCGGCCAGGTTGTAGGTCTGTTCCTTTTTCACCTGGTCGTACTGCGTGAATTCCTGGTTTACCGCCTTGATGCCGTGTTCCTGTCCCGCCTGATCGGTGCTCATGACTCTTCCTCCGGCCCGCCCGGCTGCCTTTCGTGGCTGCCTTTCGCGGCTGCCGCGGACCTTGCTCTTCCTGCGCTTGTTTCGATCCCATTTCCCAATTCGTTTTATAACCTCAATATCTCATAACCGCGGCTGGTCTGGCAAGGGTAAAATGGCCTACAAAACTGTTGACACATCGGCGCTGCGCCGGATACATATGGATTATGTCCAACGCGCGTTTCGACCCCCCTCAGCCCTACAACGAACCGGTCCTGGATTACGCGCCGGGCTCGACGGAAAGAGCGGCCGTCAAGGCGAAGCTCGCCGAGCTGAAATCCGCGCCCATCGAGGTCCCGCTGGTCATCGGCGGCCGGGAGGTGAAGACCGGCAACACGGCGCCGTTGCGCGCCCCGCATGATCACGCGCTCGACCTCGGCGTCTACCACAAGGCGGGCGAGGCCGAGGTCCGCATGGCGATCGAAGCGGCGCTGGAAGCCCGGGCCGCGTGGTCTGAAATGCCCTGGGAGCAGAGGGCGTCGGTCATCATGAAGGCGGCCGACCTGCTGGCCGGCCCCTGGCGCCAGACGGTCAATGCCGCGACGATGCTGGGCCAGTCCAAGACGGTCTTCCAGGCGGAGATCGACTCGGCCTGCGAGCTGATCGACTTCTGGCGGTTCAACGTTTCCTACCTGGCGCAGCTCATGAGCGACCAGCCGGCCTCCTCGCCTGGCGTGTGGAACCGCCTTGAGTACAGGGCCCTCGAGGGGTTCGTGTTCGCCGTTACGCCCTTCAATTTCACGGCAATCGGCGGCAACCTGCCCACGGCGCCCGCCCTGACCGGCTGTACGGTACTCTGGAAACCGGCCTCATCGGCGGTCTACTCGGCCTGGCACGTCATGGGGCTGCTGCGGGAAGCCGGCCTGCCGCCCGGCGTGATCAACTTCATCCCGGGGTCCGGGGCCGAGGTGGGCGATCCGGTGCTCGACAGCCCCGACCTGGCGGGCATTCACTTCACGGGATCGACGGCTACGTTTCAGCGGATGTACCGCACCGTGGCCGGGAACCTGGCGCGCATGAAGCACTATCCCCGGATCGTGGGCGAGACGGGCGGCAAGGATTTCATCTTCGTCCACGCCTCGGCAGACGTGGAAGCCCTGGTCGCGGCGGCGGTCCGCGGCGCCTTCGAGTACCAGGGCCAGAAGTGTTCCGCGGCCTCCCGGATGTACGTGCCCCGCTCCCTGTGGCCGGCCTTCAGGGACCGGTTCACGGCGGAGGTAGCGCGGATCAGGATGGGGGATCCGGAGGACTTCACGAACTTCATGGCGGCCGTGATCGACGAGGCGTCCTTCGAGAACATTTCCGAATACATCGAATACGCCCGGTCGGCGGACGACGCCGAGATCATCACCGGCGGCGGCTGCGACCGGTCGCGGGGCTGGTTCGTCGAGCCCACGGCCATCGTCACGACGAACCCGCGTTTCCGGACCATGGCGGAAGAGATCTTCGGCCCCGTGCTGACCATATACGTATACGAGGATGACCGGCTGGAAGAGACCCTCGCGCTCTGCGACGGCACGTCGCCCTATGCCCTGACCGGTTCCGTCTTCGCCCAGGACCGCACGGCGATCGCGCGCATATCGGACGCGCTGCGCTACGCGGCCGGCAATTTCTACGTCAACGACAAGCCCACCGGCGCCGTCGTCGGGCAGCAGCCCTTCGGCGGCGCGCGGGCGTCGGGCACGAACGACAAGGCGGGCAGTCCGATGAACCTGCTGCGGTGGATGAGCGCCCGGACCATCAAGGAAACCATGGTCCCGCCGACGGACTGGCGCTATCCTTTCATGGACGAGGCGTGATCTGATCGATTCACTGAAGTTCAACTGGAGGAATAAATGAGCGAGGGAAGCCCTTTGAAGGTGCACGTGACCGGCGCGTACGGGTTGATCGGCAACCTGACCTACCGGCATCTGAGCGGAAAGGATGGCTACGAGGCCTACGGCAGCGGCAGGCGGCAGGCTTCCTCGGACCGGATCGACGACGAGGACCTCCTGCGCATTCCCGATGACCGCTTCTCACTGGCCGACCTGACCGACCGGGACGCGGTGTCCCGGGCGCTTTCCGGCATGGACGCGGTGGTCCATCTCGGCGCGGTCCCCGATCCCGGCGCGTCCTTCGAGACGATCCTGGAAAGCAATATCCGGGGCACGTACAACGTGCTGGAAGTCTGCCGGGAGGAGGGCATCAGGCGGCTGATCTACGCGAGCTCCGTCATGGCGAGCTGGGGGTACGGCCAGTTCTCCGAACCCTACGTGTCCCTCAACGAAGGCCGCCTCGAAGGGCTGCCCGATCCCATGCCCATCGTAAAGGTCACCGACCCGCCCAGGCCCACGGAACCCTATTCGGCCAGCAAGGTATGGGGGGAGGGCATCTGCCGCACCTACCACGACGCCCACGGGTTCTCCGTCGTGTGCCTGCGCATCGGCTGGGTCAACAAGCAGAACGAGGCCACCGAACCCTTCCTGAGATCGGTGTGGTGCAGCCAGGCCGACATCACGGCCATCATCGAACTCGCGCTCAAAGCCACGGAGAAGCCGGTGTACGAGGTGTGTTTTGCCATAACCGACGGACCGCACCGGTGGGTCGACCTGGAGCACACGCGGGACCGGCTGGGTCACGACATCACGGTTTGATTGTGCCGGCTGCGATTGTGCCGGCTGCATGGTTGGTTCGAACGACGTTTAATACATTGTCAACATTGATTAACTCGTCAACATATGAAAGGAGCGTGACAACATGCCGAAACTCACCGTAAACGGCGTAGATAACGAGGTCGAATCGGGCCAGCGTCTCGTGCTGGCGATCGAGGGCACCGGCGTGAACATCGGCCACCGATGCGGCGGGAACGCCAAGTGCACGACGTGCCGGGTGACTTTTTCCGAGGGCGAGCCGGACACGATGACCGCGGCCGAGCACGAGGTGCTTTCGGAGAAGGGGCTGGTCGGCGAGGTGCGGCTGTCCTGCCAGATCATCTGCGATCACGACATGTCGGTCGAACCGGGGTTCCTGCTGGAGAACGAGGAAGAGTGGACCGACACGGGCCCGGCCCCGGAGACGAGCATCACGCCCGACCCGGAATGGATCGCCAGGCCGTAGTCACCCCTTGAGCGCGCCCACCGTAATCCCCCGGGTCACCTGCCGCTGGAGCAGGGCGTAGACCGCCATGGTGGGCAGCATCATGAGCACCAGGCCCGCGAAGGCCATGCCCCAGTCGCTGCGGTACTGGCTCACGATGGTGATGTTGGCCAGGCCGAGGGGAAGGGTGCGCAGGCTCTCGGCGTTCTCGCCCGACAGGAACATGAAGGCCATGAAGAACTCGTTCCAGGTGCCGAGGAAGGCGAAGATGCCGACGGTGACGAGCGCGGGCTTGGCCAGCGGCAGCATGATGTGCCAGAAGGCCCGCATCTCGCTGGCGCCGTCCATCAGGGCCGATTCGTGCAATCCCGATGGCAGCGATTTGAAGAATCCCGCCAGGATGAAGATGGCGAAGGGCATCCCGAAGGCGATGTAGACGAGGAGCAGCCCCAGCCGGGAGTTGAGCAGCATCAGGTCCTTCATCTGGAAGAACAGGGGCACGATGGCCAGTTGCAGCGGCACCATCAGCCCGGCCAGGAAGAAGAAGAACAGGGGCCGCGCGCCGAAGAAGCGGAAACGCGAGAGGGCATAGGCCGCCATGGCCGCGAAGAGCAGCGACAGGACCACCGTCAGCACCGTCAGCACCACGCTGTTCAGGAAGTAATCCCCGAAGTGCCCCACCGTCCACGCCCGCGAGAAATTGATCCACTGCAGGTCCGCCCAGTCCGGAAGCGTGAAAGGCGCCAGGAAGATCTCCCGGTCCGTCTTGAGCGACGTGTACAGCAGCCAGGCCATCGGGTAGACCACGATGACCAGGTAGCCGAGCAGGATCGGGTAAATGATAAGATTCCACCCGGTTCTCCGGCGCTTTTCACCCGTCCGACGCTTCTCGCCCGCCTGGCTCTTCCCGATTCGCTGTATGTCCGGTCTCGTTCCCGTCATCAAAACCTCGTCGTCGTTCGCTTCTTCTTACTTGTCCGCCCCATCAGAATTCCACCGTTTCCCTTCGCATGAGCCGCAGCGTGGCGGCCGTGCCGAAGAAGACCATGATGAACAGCAGCACCGCGATGGCCGTGGCCTCGCCGATCTTGAACTCGGTGAACATGTCCTGCACCATGAGCGTGCCGATGACGTGCACCTGCGTGGTGGGCGTCTGGTTGGTCAGGAGCCAGATGGTCTCGAAGGCCTTCATCCCGCCGATGACCATGAACACGATGGAAATGGACAGCACCTCCCAGATGAGCGGCAGGGTGATGGTCCAGAACTGCCGCCACGACGAGGCGCCGTCGATGTCGGCCGCTTCGTAGAGACTCTGGGGAATGCTCTCCATGGCCGCCAGGAAGAGGATCATGTTGAATCCGCATGCCCCCCAGATGGACATGGGGATGAGCGCCCAGTACAGGTTGGACTGCGACAGCCACGCGAATCCTTCCATGGCCTGCAGCCAGCTTCCGGCATTTTCGAGGCCGGCCGCGGACAGGATCACGCCCAGTCCCACCAGCGCCATGTTGATCGGACCGCCCTGGGGGTTGTAGAGATGCATCCAGAGCAGCGTGGCGGCCACGGCGCCGAGGATGTTGGGGAAGAAGAAGGCGATTCGGAAGAAGCGTGAGCCCCATATCTCGCGGCTGATGCACACGGCCAGGAAGAGGGAGATCGGGATGACGAAAAGCGGGATGACGAACATGATGAACAGGTTGTTGTTCAGCGCGATCCAGAAGCCGTCGCTTTCGAAGAGCAGGCGGCCGAAGTTGAGCAGGCCCGTGTAGCGCATGTCCGTCAGTCCGTCCCATTCGTTCAGGCTCCAGAGGAAGGATTTCGCGCTCGGGACGATCACGAACACCGCGTACAGCACCAGGGCCGGCGCGATGAGGATGATCCGGTCGGCCCGCCGCAGGAAGGGCCGGCCCTCCGTGGTACTGATCCCCGCGCGGCGGCGGTCCCGGTAGCGTTTGCAGGTCGTGGCCGACCAGTAGACCACGGCCAGGGCCATGAGGCCGATCAGCAGGACGGGCTTCCATACGTGCCGGATGTTGATCTCGTCCGGCGCCGCGGTCTGCCGCCGGACCACGGCCGCATTGGCTTCCAGTTCGGCGGCGGCCTCGGCGGGTGTGGTCTGTCCGGTGATCACCCTGAACCGCGCGTCGGTCCAGTACTGCGTCATGGCCGGATAGCCCTCCCCGGGCGGCGTGCCGTAGGTGACGGCCGCGTTCTTCAGCATGGCCGCCAGGTCGGCCATGTCCTCGGACAGGTTCTCTTCGGATACGCCGGCCACGGAAACGGGGATGTCGCGCATCCGGGCGAAGCGGCCAGCCATGCGCCGGGAGGTCATGAAGCGCAGGAACTCGACCCCGGCCAGCGGGTTGTCGCTGTCCTTCATGACGAAATAGTACCCCGACCCGCCGTAGACGGCCGAGGGGTCCGCGTTGCCCGTGGGCGCCACCGGCAGGTTGAAGGAACCCAGGCGGAAGCCGTCCGGTATCTTGCCCAGCATCTCGCTCTTGAGCCACGAACCGCAGAAGATCATGGCCGTGTGTCCCAGGAAGAACTCGAGCTGCGATTCGGTGTGGCTCATGCCCATGGCGCCGGGCTGGAAGTAGTTGAGCGCGATCCGCTGCGCGAAGGACAGGGCCTCGACGAATTCGGGGTTGTCGAAACTGCCGGGCACCAGGTTCTTCTGGTCGAAGTAGCGCCGCGGCCCGGCGAGGTGGTAGTACCCGTGGTCGATCACGGCCTGCACGTAGCCCGGGTAACGCCCCTGGAAGGCGAGCGGCCACATGCCGGCGGCCCTGATCTCTTCGCAGAGCGCGAAGAATTCCTCCCAGGTCGTCGCCGGTTCCCATCCGCGTTCCTCGAACATGTTCTTGTTGTACCACACGGCAAAGGCCGAGGCCATGAGGGGGACGCCGTAGGTCTTGCCCTCGTGGGTGTACCGGGACAGCGTGCCGGGCAGGAACGACTCGCGCCAGGTGCGGTCGCCCTCCCAGCTGGGCTGGTCGAGGAACTCGTCCAGGGGCAGCAGGTCGCCGTTGCGGATGAGCGCCCAGTAGTTGAGGCTGGCGTTGGTGACCTCGGGGAAGGACCGTTCCAGGATGCGCACCCGCACCTTGTCGTGGATGCGGGGATCGCCGTAAAGGTCGATCACCACGCCCTCGTGCTCCTGTTCGTAGGTCCGGGCGCATACGAGGAAGAACTCCAGCCCCTGGCCGCCCTCGAACAGCGGGATCTCGACGCGGACCGGCGGCTCGGCAAGCGCCGCCGGCTCCACGCGGATCGGCGGCGTTTCCGGTTGTGCCTGCGCGACTGTCTGCGGTTCGACGCGGATCGCCGGCTCCACGCGGATCGGCGGCGTTTCCGGTTGTGCCTGGGCGACAGTCTGCGGCTGGGCGACATCCTGCGGCTGCGCGACTGTCTGCAGCTCGGCGCGGACCGGCAGCTCGTCCTGTTGCGCCTGGGCGGCGCGCGCAGCGGTTCCGGCGGCCGCGAGGCATGCCATGGCCGCGAGGACCGCAACGGTTTGGGCAGTTGCGGGGCATGCCATGGCCGCGCGTGTCACGCGTGTCCGCATATGGGCGAGCAGGAGGATGATTCGGTGAGAGATCATGGTCCGAATGATGAACGGATTGACGGACGGACTCGGGCACGCGGGACCGGGCGCTCCGGACGGATTCGGGCACGCGGGACAGGTCGGGTTCGATCATTGAAACCGGGCGTATCGGATGGCCCGTATGGACCGGACTGCCCGGGCGGTCGTACGTATCGAACTGTCCGGACGGCCTGTAGGTCCAATGTAGGCAGGGTCCTGTATCCTGTCAACGCCGCCCATTTTGCCGTGCTGCCAGCGCTCCGGACCGGCGCAAAGGCCGTTGACGGCCGTGGTTGCCCTGGCGATAATGAGCGCCTCGGGGCGCCGCCTCGTTCCGAAAGAAGCCGAAATCCACGTCCCGGTAGTGAGTGCGGTGCAATAACGCTATCCAAATCCTTTCACCATATTTACATTAGTGAATTCCGTACCTATCTCATTGCAGGAGCCGAATGCCCATGTTGCAGATGTCACCGGAAAAGATGCGCGAGCTTGCGCATCACGTGACGGAAATACTGATAGAGCGGATACAGCGTCTGCCGGAAGAACATGTGTGGGAGGGCGACTTCAAGGACGCGCTCGCTCACGTACTGGACGAAGACGCGCCGGAGTCCGGCCGGCCGGCCCAGGAGGTTGTCGACCGGGCGGCGCGGCATGTGCTGAACAACACGCTGCGGCTCGACCATCCGCGGTCGTTCGGTTTCGTTCCGACCAGTCCGACGTGGCCGGGCGTACTGGCCGATTTCATGGCTTCAGGGTTCAACGTCAACGCGGTAAACTGGCTCGTTGCGAGCGGACCGAGTCAAGTCGAAATGGTCGTGGTCGATTGGTTTCGGAAGTGGTTCGGACTGCCTGAAGGAGCGGGCGGGCTCATCACGAGCGGCGGGTCTTCGGCGGCGCTGCACGCGTTCGTGGCGGCGCGCGAGGCGGCAGGCAATCCGGATCGCCCGGCCGTTTACATGAGCGATCAGAGCCACAGCGTAATGGCCCGGGCCGCGCGTATTGTGGGCATAGCGCCGGAGGGGATACGGGTGTTGCCGACCGACACGTCGGGCCGGCTCGATGCCGGCGCGGTTGCGGAAGCGATCGCCGCCGACCGGTCCGCGGGGTTCACGCCGATGGTCGTTTGCGCGAACGCCGGCACGGCAACCCGTGGCGTCGTGGACCCGCTGCCGGCCCTGGCGGACATCTGCGCGGCCGAGCACGTGTGGTTTAACATCGACGCGGCCTATGGCGGCTTTTCGATCCTGACGCCTCGCGGCGCCGCGGCGCTTAAGGGCATCGAACGAGCGGATTCGATCAACGCCGACCCGCACAAATGGCTGTTCCAGCCGTACGAGGCGGGCTGCGTTCTGGTTCGCGACGTTGGCACGCTCGAACGCGCCTTCGCGGTCCAGCACGACGTGTTGCAGGACGCGGTGTGGGGCGCGAAGCACGCCAACCTGGCGGACTACGGCATCCAGCTAAGCCGGAGTTTCCGCGCGCTGAAGATCTGGATGTCGATCCAGACCTTCGGGATCGCGGCGTTCCGCGCGGCCATCGAGAACGGGCTCGACCTGGCCGCTCGCGCCGCGGAGTACGCCCGGTCGAGCCCGAAGCTGGAACTGCTGTCGGTCTCCCTCGGCATCATGTGTTTCCGCGCCAATCCCGGCGGTCTCGACGAGGAGGCCCTGGACAGCCTGAACCGCAATGTGCTTGCGAAGATATTCTGGGGCGAGGAGGCTTTCCTTTCGTCCACGATGTTCAACGGGAAGTTCGTCTTGCGGCTGTGCATCGTGAACCACAACACGACGTGGGACGACGTCCGGCAGACGCTCGAAGCAGTCGAGCGGATTGCGGCGGAGTGATCCGGACACATTCGTAACAGCCATTTGAAGGAGCAGATCAATGCGTGAGATCAATCTGGGCGCAGGCAGGCCCGATCCATTCTCATTCCCCTCGAACGCCCTGGCCGAGGCGGCCGCCAGGGTCATTTCCACCCGCGGCGCGGAACTCGTGAATTACCCGGACGGCCGTGGTTACGAACCCCTGAGGCTCCTCGCTTCAGAGCGATTCGAGCGCGGTGCGGGACAGCCGGTTCCCCTGGAGGAGATCGTGCTGACCTCCGGCTCCATGCAGGCGCTCCAGCTGATCACGGACGCCTTCGCGTCTCCCGGCGACACGATCGTCACGGAGGATTTTACCTACGGCGGATCGCTGAGCGTGTTCCGAAGCCGGGGTGTGCGCATCGTGCCCGTTCCGCTCGATGACCAGGGCCTCGTCCCGGACGAACTGGAGACGGTGTTGAAACGGCTCGTCGACGCGGGCACGCCGCCGAAGTTCATCTATGCCATTCCGACCCATCACAACCCCACGGGCTCCATCCTGCCGCTGGAACGGCGGGAACGCCTGCTCGAACTGGCCCGTGCATACGATACGCTCGTCGTGGACGACCACTGCTACGGCGACATCGTGTTCCAGTCCGAACCGGTGCCGCCGAACCTGTATCACCTGGACGAAGACGGACGGGTCGTTTACGTCGGTTCATTCTCCAAGATCCTCGGACCGGGCGTCCGGCAGGGCTATTTCATGGCGCCGGAGGCGCTGCAGCAGCGGATCATGGCGAACAAGATGGACGGGGGAACGAACGCCCTGGCCAGCATGATCGTGGCCGAATACTTCGGCGAACATCTCTGGGATCACATCCGCGAGGTGAACGCCGTCATGAAGGCGCGCAAGGACGCTGTCGTCGAATCGCTTTCGACCCACTTCGGCGCGTTGGGCGAGGACGTGTGGTGGACGGATCCGCCCGGCGGCATGTTCGTCTGGGTCAGGATCCCGGCGTCGACGGACACGCAGAAGGCTTACAGGCTTGCGGCTGAGCGCGGAGTCTACTACACGCCGGGACGAGGCTTCAGTGCCGCGAACGAGGACATTCCCTACCTTCGGATCGCCTTCGGGTTCCCCACGATCGAGGATATCCGCGAAGGCATACCCATCCTCGCGGAATGTGTCAAGGAAGCCCAGGACAAGGAGCTGGCGGCGTAGCGGTTAGTTTGTTCTGAGTGAATCACTCAACCGCCAGCCATAGGATGTAAGTTTATACAGGTGGACGCCGGTAAGTCTGATAAACCGGTTTAGATACAGCGATTCCAGTGCGTCTTTCCATCTGGCCGCTTCACGTCCTCTTACAAATCCGGTATTCCAGTCACCGGCCTGAATGAACCAACCTGAGAACGTCTGCCCGGTCAAGATCAGTCCATCATCGGTTTGTAAGGCTTTCCGGACAAGTGTCCTGGCTTCTTCAGACAATTTATTCGTCATTGTTCCTCTCCTTGCCCGAAACAACGTTCGAACTTGATTGCCCTTCAACTCTTCCCAGCCTGCCATTAATGTCAAACAGTACGTTTTTTATCTCATTTATGGAATCACGTACCTCCTGCAACTCACCTTGATTCCTTTGTGAGATCTTCCATGACAGGGTAACGATTGCTACGACTACGAGGCATACGGTAGATACTGAATCTATGATCAGAGCCAAGTTGTCCATTTTACGGTCCGATTAATTCAGAAGCCCTTACTGGCACCAATTATTCAAAAGCCGATCCAGCCGATGGTCGCTGCGTTTCTGTATTAGTCGAAAACCAGTCAGCAAACTCGTAAAAACCTGAATTAGCCAGTAAAAGATGAATACTGTTTCCTGCCAGCCACTCTCCCCTACACCATCTTCCTTACCCCGTTTTCATACCGCACCTCGTAATCCTCCTCGGGCACCGGCATGGACCGCATGGCCAGTTCCCCGTCGGTCACGATCGGATCGGTCTTCAGCAACAGTTCGTCAAGCGACTCACCGGGAGACTTATCGGTCGTATCCAGCGTGATGAGGTGGCCGTTGCGCGTCAGGAGCGACCGGTCGACTTCGTCCTCGAAGCGCTTTTTCAGGTCCGGTATATCCTTCTCGTCGATGATCTGGTACTCGTGGGGATCGGTGCGCATGCGTTCCCGGATCGCCTCGTCGTCGGCCGTGAGGTGGATCAGCACGACGTCGGGCAGCCGGGCCTCCAGCACCAGCACCTCGTAGTGCCGCTGGTTATGGTGGACGTAGTTGGGATAGTAGGGATTTCCCGCCACGTTACCGTAGACGTCGCAGTAGATGGCTTCCTCGATGTGCCAGCCGGCGATCAGCGTGTGGGGATAGTTGCGGATCACCTCCACGTGGTAGTGCAGCTGCATCCGCTGCATGCGTTCCTTCACGTCGTCGGGGTAGTGGACGTACTGGGCCCGGGACACGGGACTGAGTGAAGCGTCCGGGATGGTGAAGTGATCATCCAGATGCGTCCGGCGCCTCCGTTTCTGGTAATAGGCGTCCAGCAAATCGATGAGGGTGGATTTGCCGGCGTACTCGATACCGACGAAAATGGACCGCATGCTTCGCTCCTTTCTGACGTTCAGCGCTTCAACTGGGATTCAGTTCTGCGACAATTCAGCCCTGCGGTAATTCAGCTCCGCGACAATTCAGCCCTGCGGTAATTCAGCTCTGAATCAATTCGACCCAGGCGTCGACGACCGCCCCGGCCATGGACTCGCCCGAAGGTCCGGCCGCCTCGGCCATGGACTCGCCGTGCCCGGTATTGGCGGTCCAGCTGCTCCGTTCTTCATCCTGCCAGCAGTACCACGGCGCGTTCTCGTCCGGGGCCGGCTGGATCAGGCACTAATGGACCGGGCCGCCGGATCAGGCTTCTATGGTATGCACGTCCTGGGCCACGTCCAGCCCGTGCCGCTCGGCCCATTCCCGGATGGGCCAGTCCAGTCCGTCGGGCGCTTCGCGGCCCTCGGAGTCCACCGTGGCGCCCAGCAGCTGGCGGCCCACGTCGTCGGTCCCCTCGAGCAACCCGGCATCGGGCTGCGGCGCATCGTTGTAGAACCGCATGTAGTGGTCCGGCTTGATCCACCGGTAGTGATAGCCGTAGATGACCACCCTGGCGATCCGGTCCGTGAAATTCAGGCCGGCCGCGTGGTAGGTCCGGTTCTCGAAAAGGAAGGCGTCGCCGGCCCGCAGTTCCGGCTGCACGTATTCGTCCGGATGGATCCGGCCCTTTCGTATCGGCAGCGCGGACTTCATGTTGTTGCTCCCCCGCACGAACAGGGTCGCCCCCGTGTCCGGGCCGGGGAAATCCGTCAGGCAATAGCCGATCTTCAGGCCGACCATCGGCAGCACCACGTGGCCCACGTCCAGCGAAACGCCCACGTCGCGGTGCCAGTTGACCTCCCCGGTATCTCCGGGCGCTTCCGGGTGCTTGTGGATGAGCGCCGTGTTCGTTATGTGGATGTTGAAGCCAAGCAGGGCCACGATCAGCGGGACCGTGCGCTCGTTCGTTACGAGATCCAGAAAAGGCTTTTCCTGGACGAGACCGGGACGGCGATGAGCGTAGAAGCCGTGGAACTCGAACCCGTCCATGAGCCGGTCGCCGGTCTCCGTCAGCGCTTCGATCCGGGCGGAGTCCAGCGCACCCCGGACGATCAGGTAACCGTCTTCTTCAAAGGAACGTCGCTGGGATTCGGTCAGGAACGTGGGGTGCATGGTATGGTCCGAGGCTGCCTGTCGCGGTTTTGTCGACATGCCTGCCGGCTGTGTGTCGCGAGCATGCCGCGTGTGAGGCTCGCGAGGTTATTGTACAATTGTACAACTCATCTGTGCTATTTGCCTGGGAGAGCCGGCGCGCGGGGTTTGCCGTTGCCGCGAAACTGCCTGGGCTTTCGGTTACTCATCATTATAAACCGGCGCAACCGGTACGCAAGGCGGAAATGCCCGTCACAGCGGCAGGCGCCAGATCAGCATGAGCTCGTCCGGGAACTCTTCGTAGGCATTGGATATGATGGCGCCCAGGCGGCATCCCTGCCGGGCATAGAACCGGCACGCGGGAACGTTCGTATTCTGGGTTTCGATTTTCAATTCGGTACACCCGTGACGGCGCGCCCAGTCCACGGAGGCTTCGAAGATCCTCCTTCCTACGCCGATCCCTCGATGGTCCGGGTGGACGCGGATATCCCACATCACCGCCAGGTCGTCCCGGCCTTCCAGCATATTCACCTTCGGCGTACGGCGGGCCAGCACGACGCCGCCAACCCGCCGGTCCCCGTCGTAGGCCGCGAGCAGCCCCCACGATGAAGTGTCCCATCGCCTGAGCCATCGGGCGGGTCCTTCCTCGGACGTCTGATCGTAGTCCTTGACGAAAGGCGGGTCCACCGGTTCTTCCGTCAGCGTGATGCCGCCCAGGCCATCGTCCACCGGGCAAGGCCGCAGGCGCGACCTCACCTCGTAGGCGATGGGTATTGTGCCGTGCTCGGCGAGCCTGGTTACGGGTTCTTCGACGATCTTCAAGTAGTCACGTCCTGCGATTCGCACAACCCACCCTAGAGTCCCGCCACCAGGAGCGTCACGTCGTCCTGAAACGGGACGCCCTGGCTGAACGTCTCGACGGCGTCGATAATGCGCCGCTTCAGGTCGGCGGGCTGCCGGTGTCCATGGGCTTCCACCAGCGCATGGAGACGGTCTTCACCAAAGATCTCTCCCGCGGCGTTTTCCGCTTCGACGATCCCGTCCGAGAACAGGACCAGCGCGTCGCCCGGTTTCCAGGTCCGTTCCACGGATTCGAAGGTCATCCGGGCGTCTATCCCCAGCAGGGGGCAGGTGGACTCCAGGGGTTCGGCCGTGCGGGTGTCCGCGTCGTAGTGAAGCGGAAAATGATGGCCGGCGTTCACGTAGGTGTACCGGCGCGCGGCCGGATCGATAAGCAGGTAGCATGCCGTCATGAAGAGCCAGTCGGGACCGGTGCCCTGAACGATCCGGTTGAGGGCGTCCATGACCTGCGATACACCCGGGTCGACGCGGGTCTGCGTGGACCGGCAGCTGCGGGCCATGGCCATGATCAGGCTCGCGTCGAACCCGTGGCCGGTCACGTCGCAGATCAGCAGGCCGACCCGCCCGTCGGGCAACGCGAAATAGTCGTAGTAGTCGCCGCCCACGTTCTCGGCCGGACGGCAGTATCCGGTGAACCGCATGCCCGCGTGCGCCAGGTCCTCCTGGGGCAGCATGGAACGCTGGATTTCGTAGGCGCGCTGGATGTCCTGCTTGAGCCGCTCGTCCGCCTTGATCTGTTCCTGGGCCGCCTCGAGCTGTTTCAGGTGACGTGTTTCCAGCGCCCGGTTGATGGCCGTGACCAGCAGCCCGGTGGTGTCGTCGGCGATGCGGCCCGACTTCTCCACGTAACTGAAGGCGCCCGCCTCCATGCACTTCACGATGTTGGGCTGGGTGCCGTAGGCGGTCAGCACGACGCACTCGGGCGGAGACTCCAGCGCCCGGATGCGCCGGATGGCTTCGAGTCCGCCTTCCCGGTCCGTTTCGATCCACATGTCGATCACCGCCACGTCTACGGCGCCGCGTGCGCTGCCGATCCGGTCCACGCACTCATCCACTCCCGTGGCGCAGATGACGTCGAAAGCCGGTTCCAGGTCGAGGGAAACGGCGTCGGTCATGGCGGGATCGTCGTCGAGGAGCAGTACGAGGGGTTTGGCCATGGGAAATCCTGTCCTTCACCCCGCCAGGGGCAGGGCAAAGGTGAAGGTGGCGCCGTGCGGACCGGTATCCTCGAGCCAGACTTCGCCCTGGTGCTCCTCGGCGATGGTCCGTATGGCATACAGCCCGAGCCCGGAACCGCCGGTGGTCGACACGCCGGGTTCGAAGAGCTCCTTGAGCACGGTCTCCGGGATCCCGGGACCCGAATCGCGCACGTCGATCAGCACGTACCGGCCTTCCTTCCCGTGCCGGCCTTCCTCCCCGTACCGGCCTTCCTCCCCGTACCGGCCCTCTTCCCCGTGCAACAACCGGGGATAGTCGGTGGAGGAACCCATCCGGGTGGATACCTGGATATCGCCCCGGTACCCCATGACCTTCCAGGCGTTGCCGGTCAGTTCGGTTATGACCTGGTCGATTTCCTCCACGTTGGCTTCTACGTGGGGCGCCGGCTCCACGAAGTCGAACTCCGCGCGGCAGTCGTCGCTGATCAGGCCGTCCAGGACGGTGCGGCGCACGACCTCGTTGATGTTCACCTTCCGCTTCGGTGTGAAGGTCAGCTTGGTCAACCGCTGCATGTCCTCCGCGATGGCCGCGATCCGGTCGACCTGCCCGCGGATCTTGTCCATGAGCTCCCCCGCCCGGCCGTTGTCCGGCGGCGTGCCGGCGACCGTCTCGCCGAGATGCCGGAGGAAGATCTGCGTGGCCATGGCGGGCGTCTTCAAAGCGTGGAGCGTCCGCTGGGCCAGTTCGCCGCGCGCCTCGGCGCGGGTGCGGTCGCGGAGGAGGTCGACGGTGTGCGAGTTGGCGATGACCTGCGCGGTAAGGGCGCCCACGACGTTCATGAAGTCCAGGTGATCGCTGGTGATCTCGCGGCGGCTGTGCATGTTGTCCGCGCCGATCATGCCGTAGAACCTGCCCGCGATGACCAGGGGCACGTCCAGCCAGGGCAGGTCGTCGTCCTTGCCCAGGCTGGCGGCGGCCGGGTCCGTTCCCCAGAAAGCGGGGTCGGCGGGGTCGAACCAGCAGGCGGCCGGCCGGGTCAGCGACTGCTTCGCCACGTGGTCGACGTAGGGATTGTCCCTGATGGTCATGGAATAACCGGCGAAGGCTTCGGGATCGGCCATGCCGACGGAATCGATCCCCACGAGCTTCTCCCGGTTCTCGTCCGTCTCGTAGATGCGCACCCGGTCGAACCCCGCGGCCTGCACGCCGTGAAGGATGAGCCGCAGGTTCTTCTCCCGCGACATCTCGGTCTGCATGAGCGTGAGGATCTCCTGGATGGAATCCAATACGGTGCTGCGGTTCCGCTCGGTTTCCGCCAGGGCGATGTTCGCGGCTGCCAGCCGGGCGAAGGGCTCCATCTCGACCAGGTGGTGCCCGCCGGGCGTCACTGTCCCGGACTGGCTCCAGAGCGTGCACGTGCCGACCACCTTCTCATTGTAGATGAGGGGGATGGCGAGAATAGGCGACGTGAAATTGAACCTTTCCAGGGCGTGCCGGCTGATGTGGGGATCCGTCTGCGGATCGGCGCAGAGGTATCCCTTGCGCTCGCGGTAGACCTTGCTCGCCAGGGTATTGTCGTCGAACCGGTAGCTCAGCACCGACGGGTCTTCGTCGAAGCCCTCGCAGCCGATGTACGACCGGCACTGCAGCATCTGCTCCGTGTTGTCCACGGTGTAGATCACGCAGTCGGTGAACCCGAAGATCGATCGTATGCTGACGAGGATCCGGTTGAGCAGTTCGTCGCGGTGCGGCGAATGCTCGACGAGGCGCTCCACGATCCCGCGGAACTGGACTTCCCTGCCGACGACCTGGTAGGCGATGGCGGCGTAGTGGCCCAGCCAGTGAAGCATTTCCAGGTCGTGCTCGTCGAAGGCGTCTTCCTTGAAGGACTCCACGCTCAGGACGCCGATGTCCCGGTCCTCGAACCGGAGCTTGACCGACGCCTGGCAGCGGGTCCTTCCGTCGATCGCGTGGTAGTACGGGTCCGCCGATACGTCGGGAACGCAGACCTCGCGCTGCCCGGGGTCGTTCCAGAGCCGGCGCACGATGCTGGGGCCCGGGACCGGCCGGCCCAGGGTCAGCGTGCGTTCCCCCAGCTGGGCGCCCGCGACCAGGTCGCCGAGGGCGTCGTTCCAGAGCGCGAGATCGCTCCGGTCGGCGTGGACCAGCGCCAGGCTGCACCGCAGGATCTCCTGGAGCATGGAACCGCGGTCCCGGATCGAGTGAATCGCCTGCACGAGACTCCGGTTGATGGAATCGGTCCGCAGATGTTCGAGGACGAGCGAGATGGTATTGGCCAGGATGCGGGCGATGGACTCGTCGGCCTCGTCGAAGCCGGACTCGGAAGGCGAGCCTCCCGGCTGCTTCTTGTTTTCCACCTTGACGAGTCCCAGGACCGTGTCCTTGGGGTCCTTGAGCGGAATGGCCAGGAGGGACCGCAGCTTCTTGCTGGCCAGGTATTCGCGCACTTCCGCGGTATAGAATGGACTTTCGGTGATCTGCGTACCGCGCAGGCGCACCACGTCCCCCTGGTCGGCGATGTGGCCGGTCATGCCGCCCCGGGTGGCGCTGTGTATGCGCAGCCGGACGGGCGGCGGATCGTCGTGACCGGACAGGTCCGAGTACTGCGTCGTCAGCTCCAGCTCGTGCGGCGCGTCGTCCGGCACCAGGAAGATGCCGCAGTACTCGGCGTCGAGCAGGTCGTGGACGCACCGGGTCACCGTGCGCAGGGAGGCGTGACGGTCCCGGTGAAACACGCTGCGCAACATTTCGTCGCTGGCCTGGGACAGCGCGAGCAGTTGGTCAACAGGTACACTGGGTACGTTCATACGCCGCTATATCATCCTCGTATTGCAGGGTCCAGCCGATTTCGTCCAGACCCTTCAGGAGAAAGTTCTTGCGGAAGGGATCGACCTCGAACCGGTGGGACGCGCCGCCCGGTTCGGCGACGACCTGCCGTTCGAGGTCCACCGAGACGGTATACCGGTGCTGTTCCGCGGCGCTTGCGAGCATGCGCCGCACGGTATCGGCGGCCAGCACGACGGGAAGCAGCCCGTTCTTGAAGCAGTTGTTGTAGAAGATGTCCGCGAAGGACGGCGCGACGATCACGCGGAAGCCGTAGTCCTGCAGGGCCCAGGGCGCGTGCTCGCGGGAACTCCCGCAGCCGAAATTGTCCCCGGTCACCAGGATCGTGGCGTCCTGGTAGCGGTCTTCGTTGAGCACGAATCCGGGGTCGGGCGAACCGTCGCCCGCGAACCGCCAGTCGTAGAACAGGAACTGGCCGAACCCGGTGCGCTCGATGCGCTTCAGGAACTGCTTGGGGATGATCTGGTCCGTATCCACGTTGATCCGGTCGAGCGGGACGGCCAGGCCTGTGTGGGTCGTAAAGGGTTCCGCCATGCCATGCTCCGTTTCCGGGTTCCTACCAGTTTCTCACGTCGACGAAACGGCCGGCGACCGCCGCCGCCGCGGCCATGGCCGGGCTGACCAGGTGGGTTCGTCCGTTCCGTCCCTGCCGGCCTTCGAAGTTGCGGTTGGAGGTGCTGGCGCACCGTTCGCCCGGCTGCAGGATGTCCGGGTTCATGCCCAGGCACATGCTGCATCCGGCCTCGCGCCACTCGAAACCCGCCTCCTTGAACACCCGGTCCAGTCCCTCGGCTTCGGCCTGCCGCTTGACCGCGTGGGACCCGGGCACCACCAGGGCGGTCACCCGCGGCGATACGCGGCGGCCCTTGATGACGTCCGCCGCCGCCCGCAGGTCGCTCAGCCGGGAGTTGGTGCAACTGCCGATGAATACGCGGTCGATCTCGATATCGGTGATCGACGTGTTGGGTTCCAGCGCCATGTAGGACAGGGCTTTTTCCGCGGCCCGCCGGTCGTTCTCGCTGTCCATCACGCCGGGGTCCGGCACGACGCCGGTCACGTCCGTCACCATGCCGGGGTTCGTGCCCCACGACACCTGGGGCACGATCTCGTCCGCCTTCAGCGCGAGCCGCTCGTCGAAAACGGCTTCATCGTCGGTGGCCAGCTTCCGCCAATCCGCCACGGCCCGGTCGAACGCCGCGCCGTCGGGGGCGAACTCCCGCCCCGCCAGGTACTCGAAGGTCGTGTCGTCCGGCGCGATGAGGCCTGCCCGGGCGCCCAGCTCGATGGACATGTTGCATATCGTCATCCGTTCGTCCATGGAGAGTCCGCGGATCGTGCTGCCCGCATACTCGATGACCGTGCCCGTGCCCCCGGCCGTACCGGTGCGGCGGATGATGTTCAGGATGATGTCCTTGGCGGTCACACCCTCGCTCAGCTCGCCGTCGACACGGATCTCAAAGGTCCTGGAGCGCTTCTGCAGCAGGCACTGCGTGGCCATGACGTGCTCGACCTCGCTCGTGCCGATGCCGAAAGCCAGCGCGCCGAAGGCCCCGTGGGTGGACGTGTGGCTGTCGCCGCAGACCATGGTCTTCCCGGGTTGCGTGATGCCCAGTTCCGGCCCGATCACGTGGACGATCCCGTTGCGGGGCGAATCGAGATCGTACAGGGGCACACCGAACTCCTCGCAGTTCCGGACGAGCATCTCCACCTGCAGCCGCGCGATCTCGTCGGTCATGGGCAGGGAACGGTCGGTGGTGGGCACGTTGTGGTCCATCGTGGCGTAGGTCAGGTCGGGCCGCCTCAGCGAACGCCCGGCCGCCCGAAGCCCCTCGAACGCCTGCGGAGAGGTTACCTCGTGGACCAGGTGGGCGTCGATGTACAGTACGGTGAGCCCATCGGGCATCTCCCTGACGACGTGCTGGTCCCAGACCTTCTCGTACATGGTCCTGGCTGGCATGGCTCGTTCCCCTGCGATTGCCGATCCGTTGATTGCGCGGCGCCTGTCCGTAAACGTGCCCGGCGTCGATCCGTAAGCTGGCGCGGCGCCTGTCCGTAAGCTGCGTGGCGCCGGTCCGTAAACGTGCCCGGCGTCGATCCGTAAGCTGGCGCGGCGCCGATCCCTGGATTGCGCGGCATCGGTCCGTTGATCGACGTCGTACCGCGCGATGGCCTGTAAAGGCCGTAAATTCATACGCTTACGCCCGCAAAACCCTTCGGCGGGCCCACTGATCCAATATAGCCCGAAAACGGCACGTCGGGCAAGCGAAAAGTCCGCGTCCGGGCGGCCCATCCCGCAAGCGAAAACTCCGCGTCCGGGCGGTCCCGCTCCCCGGCCGGCGGCACCCGCAGTCCAGGGTTCCCGGTGCGCGCCAATCCCTTGACATGCAGGGTTCGATTCTCTATATTGTCAAGAGTCGCAATTTGTTAATGGAGATACCTAAATGATTGCTTGTGATGACGCTATGTTGTCATAGCAATTTCATGGTGTTATGTGTTATGCGTATTGAACAGGTACGTCCGGGCAGCATCGCGGAGCACGTGGGCCTGGTCCCCGGCGACCGGCTGATCCGGATCAACCGGGCCCGGGTCAGGGATTCGCTGGACTACCGGTTCTGGTCGAGCGAAGACGAACTGGAACTGGACATCCTCCAGGCGAACGGAAGCAGGGTCCTGATCGACGTGGAGAAGGATCCGGAGGAAGACCTCGGCCTGGACCTGCACGAGCCGCCCTACCAGGCCTGCGCGAACAAGTGCGTGTTCTGTTTCATCCACCAGAACCCGAAGGGCATGCGCAAGGCCGTGTACTTCCAGGACGAGGACGTGCGCCTGACTTTCCTGTACGGCAACTACGTGACGCTGGCCTTCGCGTCGGACGCGTACCTCGACCGGATCATCGTGCAGCGGCTCAGCCCGATCTACGTGTCGGTCCACGCCACGGACCCGGAGCTGCGCCGGATGCTGCTGGGCTCGCCCAAGGCGAAGGACGTCATGCCCATCCTCCGGCGGCTGGCCGACGGCGGCATTCTGATCGAAACGCAGATCGTGCTCTGTCCGGGCCTCAACGACGGCGCGGCGCTCAGGAATACGGTGGACGATCTCGCCGAACTGTATCCGGCCGTGGAATCGATATCCATCGTGCCGGTCGGTCTTTCCGATCACCGGCAGGGCCTGTACCACCTCGAACCGGTCACCGTGGATTACGCGAAGCGCATGATCGACACGGTCGGCGCTTGGCAGGAGGAACTGCGCGCGCGGCTCGGCCATCCGCTGGTATACCTCTCCGACGAATGGTACCTCATGTCTTCCACGCCGCTGCCCCCGCCGTCCTTTTATGAAGACTGTCCCGTCGTGGAGAACGGCGTCGGCATGGTTTCGCAGTTCGAGACCGACATGGCGGAGCAGACGCGGACGCTCCCCGGCCGGTCGGCTGAACCCGTCCGGACCACGCTCGTCACGGCCGAACTGGCCCGGGACGTGGTCAGGGCTTCGCTCGTGGAACCGCTGAACCGGGTGGAGAACGTGGACGCGAAACTGGTCGTGGCCGAGAACACGTTCTTCGGCTCGGGGATCACCGTGTCGGGCCTGCTGACCGGCCAGGACATTCTCCATGCGCTGAAGGACGAGGAAGTGGGCGACCGGGTCTATCTTCCGCCCAACGTACTGAACGACGACGGCCTGCTGCTGGACGACATGACGCTGCCCGTTCTGAGCGAGCGCGTCGGCGTCCCGGTAGCGCTTTTCCCGGACCGGGTCCGGGATCTCCCGGGGTTGTAGGCCTTGAACGGAAATAATGCCATGTCATCGGTAATCGCCATCATAGGCCGTCCCAACGTGGGCAAGTCGGTCTTGTTCAACCGGATGATCGGGCGCCGCGACGCGATCGTGCACGACGCCCCGGGCATCACGCGGGACCGGCATTACGCCGAGGCCGACTGGTTCGGGAAGAAGTTCACCGTGGTGGACACGGGGGGCCTGGTCCCGGAATCCGACGAGCCCATGGAGGCGGCCATCGAACAGCAGGCCCGGCTCGCCGTGAGCGAGGCCGACGTGATCCTGCTGGTCACGGACGTCCGCACGGGCATAACGCCCCTGGACCAGAAGGCCGCGGAGGTCGTCCGCCGGGCCGGGAAGCAGGTCGTCGTGGTCGCCAACAAGGTGGACAGCGGCGCGCAGGAGAACCACGCCTACGAGTTCGGCGCCCTGGGACTGGGCGACCCCGTGATGATCTCGGCGCTGAAGGGGCGCAACACGGGCGACCTGATGGACCTGCTGGCGGAGCGGATGCCCGAGCCCGGACCCGTCGCGGAGGAGGAGGACGGCGCGATCAAGGTGGCGATCGTGGGCAAGCCCAACGTGGGCAAGTCTTCCCTGGTCAACGCCATCGTGGGCAGGGACATGGTGATCGTCTCCGACGTCCCCGGTACGACGCGGGACTCGGTGGACACGCGGATCACGCGGCAGGGCGTGGAGTACAAGCTGATCGATACCGCCGGTCTCAGGCGCCGGTCCCGGATTTCGAGCGACATCGAGTTCTACAGTTTCACGCGGACGATGCGGAGTATCGCGCGGTGCGACGTCGCGGTGCTCCTCGTGGACGCCGTCGACGGCCTGGCCACGCAGGAGCAGCGGATCGTCTCCCAGGTGGACGAGGCGGGGAAGGGACTGGTCGTTGCCTTCAACAAGTGGGACCTGGTGGACCGGACCGAGCATCCCACCGAGGCCTACGTCCAGACGGCCAGGGAGTACCTCCGTTTCGCCGACTACGCGCCGATCCTGTTCGTTTCGGCGGAGACCCGCCGCGGCGTGACCCAGATCATGCAGAAGACGCATCACGTCCACGAAATGCGATCGCTCAGGGTATCCACCGGCGAGCTGAACCGCGTCGTCGAGCAGATCACGGCCTATTATCCGCCGCCGGCGGCGCCTGACGGCCGGGCGAGCCGGATCCTCTATTGCACGCAGGTGCAGGTCGCGCCGCCCACCTTCGTGTTTTTCGTGAACCATCCGGACGCGGTGCCGGATTCCTACAGGCGGTACCTGTCGAACCGGCTCCGGGAAGCCTTCGTATTCGAGGGCTCGCCCATACGGGTGCTGATCCGTGGGCGGGAAGGGAAACAATGAGCAAGCTGTACTACTCCAGCAGCGAAGTCTCCGCCATGCTCGACCTGGAGCCGTCGGTACTCAGGTTCTGGGAAGACCAGTTCAGCCAGCTTCGCATCAAGCGCAACCGTGCCGGCAAGCGGATGTACCGGGAGAAGGACATCGAGCTCATCCGCACGATCAAGCAGCTCACCCGGGACGAAGGATACACGATCGCCGGCGCGAAAAAGAAGCTCCAGGAATCCGCGGAGGAACTGCGCGCGAAGAAAGCGGACCGCGGCGCGGCGAAGGCGGACCGGGATGGCGCGCAGGCGGACCGCGGCGCGGCGCAGGCGGAAAGCGATGGGGAGCAGGCCGTCCGCGGCGCGGAGCAAGCGGATCCCGGCGCGGCGCAGGCGTCGTCCGAAGGGGCGGCTCCTGGCGCCGGGCAGGCGTCGTCCGAAGGGGCGGACCCCCGCGACGGGCGGACTGCGGCCTCCGGTACGGCGCCCGACCCCGAACTCATACAGTGGATCAGGTCCCGCCTGATCGAACTGCGGGAATCGATGGACTAGGGATCATGCATTCCCCGTGAGGAAACGGTCATGATCGCCTCCCGTCCACGTCCGTCGCCCCGGTTGCTGCCCACCCTCCCGGTTTTCCTCCTGTTCCACGTTTTTTTCATCGCAAACGACGGCGCCTGGGCGAAACCGGCGCTTCCGCAGGGCGCCGCAAGCGCCGGCTTGGAGCTTGCGCCTCCGCAGGGCGCCGCAAGCGCCGGCTCGGAGCTTGCGTCTCCGCAGGGCGTCGAAGACCGAACCATCGGCGGCGCGTCCATCGATCGTCCCGCCATCGATCGTCCGGCAATCGACACTCCGGCCATCGACGGCGCGTCCATCGATCGTCCCGCCATCGACGGCGCGTCCATCGAAAAGGCCCTGGACGGACTGTACCGGCAGCTGAACGGCCGGGACGTCGCAGCGCTTCCCCTGGCAGAGACCCTCGCCGATGGCGATCCTTCCCTGGCCGAACGGTACGCCGGCGCCACGATCAGGCTGAGGGAGCGATACGCGGTGGACAGCCTCCTCGCGCACCCCGAAGTCCACCTCAATGTGTTCATGGAAGAAGAAGAACGGCTTTCGGCAGAACTGTGGAAAGTCGGTTTCGCGCGGCAGGGAGAAGACTGGAAGGCCGACCGGTTCGAACCGTTGCTGGCGGCCCGCCTCGGCTTCCGGTTCTCATTGCGCGAGGACGAGGTCTATGCCTTCGACCGCCTGACGATCGAGCGTCCAGCCGGCGTGTTGCACGTGGAAGACGGCCTGCTGATGCCCGGGTTCTCCGGGGACCGGGTCGGGCGCGCGGTCCTCGTGGGATCGGGGCGGTTCACCTTCACGCCGCCGGACCGGGTCGAGCGCCAGCAGATGAACAAGTACGCCCGTACGGACACCGCCGAGTACACGGCCCGGTTCGACCGGGTGGTGCTGATCCTGTCGCCCGAAGGTTACGAGCGCATGGTGGAAGGCGTTGCGCTTTCGCACGTCAGGGGCGGAAGGGCGTTCGACCGGGCGGAGGCTTTGCTGAGACGGGTCGACCGGGACTACCTGATGGACATGAAGCCCGCCCGGCAGCGCTTCTCCCTGGCCCACACGCACGCGGACTTCCTCCAGGCGGAAATCGACCTCGCGGACTCGGACCGATGGCTCGTCTACACGTACAGTCCCTATGAGTCGGAATCCGTCAGCCTGGTACAGAAGAGCGGTTTCCCCCGTATCCCGGTTATCAGTCCCCCCGTGGTCTGGTGCCGATTCGCGCCGGGCCCGGATGATCCCGACGGGAAGGACGGGACGTTCCATGGCCCGCTCATGTCCCTGGACCACTACGATATCTCGGGGTCCCTGGAGAACGGCGGCAGGCGCATGCGGATGAAGACGACGGTGGAAATCACGGCCATGGCGGACCCGCTGACCGCGGCGACTTTCACGCTGAACCCGGAGTTCGACGTCATTCGCGTGGACAACGCCGGCGGCGAGGGCGCGCTGTTCACGCGGCAGGGGACCTGGCTCACGGTACCGTTTCGCCGGCCTGTCCCGCGGGACCGTTCCACCACGCTGACCCTGTGGTACGAGGGCGAGATCTTTCGAGGCGGCGGCGACGGCTTCTTCGGTCTGCTGAACAATCAGCAGTGGCTGCCCGTGCATTCCAGCGGGGACCTGTTCGCATTCGACCTGGAACTGCGCTACCCGGAAGAGCTGGCCGTGGCGACGACCGGCGCCCATGTGGCCAGTCGCACCGAGGGAGATACACGCGTCACACGCTGGCAGCGGAAGAGGCCCGTGTCGTCCCTGGGCATGACCTTCTCCGAAAGCCGTACGCGCACCGTAGACGTGGGCGGTGTCGACGTGGTGCTCAGCGTGGACAAGGACCGAAGCAGGTCCGATACGAGCACGGAGCGCATCCTCACCCACATCGGTCCCGCGCTGGATTACTTCGGCGGCCTCTTCGGGCCCTACCCATACGAGAAGCTCGACGTCGTCCAGATGCCGGACGACTATGCCTTCGGGCGGGCGTTGCCGTCGATGCTGATGTTGTGGGGCCTGTATTTCCAGGACGCCTTCAGCCTGGACGCGAACCTGCACGCCCACATGTACACGGAGGTGCAGCACATCTTCCGCGGATTCCTTGCCCATGAACTGGCCCATCAGTGGTGGGGCGGCGCCGTAGTCCCGAAGACGTACCGCGACGCCTGGCTTTCGGAGGCCGTGGCGACCTACGCGGCGGACCTGTACATCGAACGCGAAACCGGCGCTGAAGCGTTCCGCGAGATGCTGAAGCGGCACGCGGACCAGGCGCTCTTCGCCGACCGGCACGGCGCGATCGACCTGGGCATGCGGCTAGGGGAACATTACCAGGCTGTCGTCTACGAGAAGGGCGCCATGGTACTCCACATGCTGCGGCGCACCCTGGGCGACGAGCACTTCATGAACGTACTTTCGCGATTCTGCCGGGAAAACGCGGGCAGGCTGGTTACGACAGCGGACTTCGAGACCGCGGTGGAGGCGGAAACGGGCCGGGAGATGGCCTGGTTCTTCGACCAGTGGATCCGGGATACGGGCTATCCGGTCTACCGGGTTTACCATACCGCCGCACAGGGGTTCACGGTGCGCGGGCAGCTTCTGCAGGAACAGGACGGACGGGTCTTCCAGGCGATCGTGCCCCTGGTCTTCGAACTGGAAAACGGGGACCGGGTAACCCGGGAGATCTGGAATACCAAAAGGCGTCAGACTTTCGAGTACGCCCTGCCGGACAGGGTGAAGCGCATCCTCATCGCGCCGGACCATTCCGTTTACTTCAAGCCGGCCCGGTAGCGCCGCGCCGCGTTATGTACTTCACACCGGCCCGGTGTTGCCGCGTAATGTACTATAATTCGGCCCGGTAGCGCCGCTATTCCGGCACGGGCCTTCCCACCCGGGCGCGCTTCGCCTCGGGCGAGTCGGGATAACGCTTGATCAGCCGCTGATAGACGTAGCCGGCCTCGACGGTGCGACCCGCGTTCTCGAGGCACTGCCCGGCCTGCCACAGGACCGTCTCCAGCCCATCCGCACCAGGGTAATCGATCTCGAACCTCAGGTACTGGCGGGCGGCTTCGATGAGGTCTCCCTGCTCGCGGTAGCTTTCCGCAATGGCGAGCCGCGCCGAAAGCACGAGCGTCGAGTCGGGTTCCGCAGCCAGCAGTTGCTGGAAGACCATGAGCGACAGTTCCGGGCGATTCCCGGCTAGAAGCGCCCGCCCCAGCAGGAAGCGCGTTTCATCCTCCAGATCCGAATCGGGATAGGCCGCGAGAAGCCGGTTGCAGGCGTTCACCGCATCGTCGTGGCGTTCCATGGCGTACTGTATGCGGGAGACCTCCAGCAACGCGTCGTCCGCCAGCGCGTGCTCGGGATCGTGCAACAGGACCTTCAGGAAATACTGCTCAGCCGCCTCCGGGTCCGTATCCAGGCGTCCCAGGTGGTAGAGGACTACCGGTTCTTCGGGCCGGTCGTCCAGTATACGCAGGAAGGCCTCACGCGCCCGGTCGTGCCGGCCGGACTCGTAGAAGGCAACGGCTTCTTCCAGCGATATGGCGGGGACCTGCCGCAAGGCCGCATCGACGGTCGTGTCCTGCCCGGCGGTCGTGTCCTGCCTGGCGGCCGTGTCCTGCCCGGCGGCCGTGTCCTGCCCGGCGGTCTGGAATGGACAAAGGCACATCAGCCATAGAAACAGGTATGGACGGGCGTACGCGGTGATTTTCGAAAGGACCGCGGGGGGTATGCGGTCCGCCTTTGTTTCAGTCATCGAGGGGGACCCGAAGGGCTTCTTTTAACAGTTTTCCGGGTTTGAAACGGGTCTTTTTACCGGCCGGGACGTAAACGATATCACTCGTGCGGGGATTGCGCGCGGAAGTGCGGGCCTTCGTGTCCTTGACCTCGAAAACCCCGAATCCCCGGATTTCGATCCGATCTCCCTGGATCAGTGAATCCCGCATGGCCGCGAACGTCTGGTCGACCACCGGGAAAACCTGTTCTTTCTTGAGCCCCAGACGCTTGCTGATCTGTTCCACCAGTTCTTTCTTGGTGGTGGTCATGAAGGCCTCCTCCCGGAAACCGGACCGCCGGTGACGATCGGACGCTATCCCTATGCCTTAACTTAACTTAACAACGCCGAATCGTATTCTAAAGGGCGGATTTAACCGTGTCAACGGATTTCGTCGCGACGGCCGGAAAACACCGGAAACTAACCGGGCCGGCACGCCCGCGGCGGTTGTGCGGAAGGACTAGTTCATCCCCGCCGGCGCCGTCTCGTGGAAGGGGAAGGACCCCTTGAAGGGACGGGGACTGGAGACGTACCATACGCCTTCGTACATCGGGCAGGTCTGGTAATGGCAGACCACGTTGCACCGCTCCATGTCGTCGTCTTCCTTGGCGCCCTGGTGGGGGATGTGGCTGAGGAAGACGACCGCGTCGCCCGCCATGGGGTGCAGCACGACGTGTTCCTGCGCGTAGCACCACTTTTCGAATGCTTCGTGCTCGATCCGGGGATACAGGTGGGGCGGCTCGGCGAGGTGGCCGTTCTTGACGAACCTGAGATGGCCCTGGCCCGGGACGTTGTCCTGGAAATAGAAGGTCGTGTTCACGCTGCTGGGCTGCACGGCCAGCCTGCGTTTTTCCGTCTCCCGCTTCTCGTTCCAGTAGCCGTAGAAATCCATGTGCCATTCCTGCGTGTAGGCGCCGGGGTTGATGTGGGCCCGGTAACTGCGGAGCTGGCATTGCTTGCCCATCATGGCGTAGAGCAGCGGCGCCACGCTCGGATGGCCCACGAGCGGACCGAATATCTCGGGTTCACGGTCCAGCAGGGTGTCGAACCACATGTTCCCGACGGCGTTCAGCCCTTCTTCCCACCCCTTCTCCCTGGCCTGGAAGATGCGTGAGCGTACCCGCTCGGTTTCCTCCTGGGAAAGGGCGCCCTTGAGCAAAACGAACCCGTCCCGTTCCAACTGGTCGAGTTTTTCGTTCAGATCATTCACCGGGTCTCTCCTTGTACGACGCTGCACCTGATCGAATGCTGTGGTCTGCAGGGGTCTGCAGTGGTCCGCGGTGGTCCGGACTGGTCCGTGCAGGCCGCAGGGGGCCGGGCAGGCCGCCCCGGACCTTCGGGGTTGTCGCGCGTTCCGCAAAAACCTTAATCACCGGGAAGGCTGCTGTCAAGGCGTACGGACGCGAAGGCCGTCCGCGGGAAGGCCGTCCGCGCGTAGACTCCATCGGGTCCGAGTTGCGGCATTGAGCCGTGCGCGCATTCGAGTCCTGCCCGTTCATTCCTCGAACGGATAGAGCGGCCGCCGCCGGTACCGGTAGGTGAACCGACGCATGTCCGCGGTCGTGGCGCCGGGCGTGTCCACCCGGATCAGGCGCTTGCTGACCGGAGCGTACGCCGCCGTGGGCGCGTGCACGCCCTTGGCGATGAGCACCTGGAATCCGGCGGGGTCCAGGCCGACGCCGGTCATCATGCCCAGGCTGACCGGGACCGTCCGCAGGGACGTCAGGCTGACCGTCAGGCCGCTGTCCGTGGCCACGACCGCGGTCCGCCCCATGTCGAACGCCGTCCTGCCGCCGTGGCGCACCTCCGATTCGGTAAAGCGTCCCTCGTGGACGCCGAGTACGCGCACTTCCGCCCGGATGGGCGGGCCGTGCCGGTCGTCCGTCTTGCCCCCCATGTCCAGCGTAAGACGCTCCCCGACGCCCGCGGAGACGGCCTGTTCGACGGATCCGGGGTCGTACAGGCAGAGGAAGGCCCTCACGGCGCCGCGGGCCAGCAGTTCATGGGCGATGAGCGTGCCGTCCGCGGCCGAGCCGCCGCCCACGTTGTCCCCCATGTCGAGCAGGCACACGGGGCCCTCGCCGTCCAGTGCGGCATCGACCGCGTCGGGGATGGAAACGAACTCGCCGACGAACTCTTCGCGGTGCGCGACCAGGTATCCGGCGAGATCGTCCGCGATACGTCGGGCCAGGTCGGGATCGCCGTCGGTCGCGGCGATGAAGGCCGAACCCATTTCCGGCACGTCCGCGTAGGGAAACCCGAGGACGATGCTGTCGGAAAGGACGCCCTCCTCGTTCAGCCACGCGTCCGCCCGTTCGTAGAGCGGCAGGCAGGGCGGCGAGGACGTGTCCTGGCGCTCGATGCCGATGGCTACGGGCGGAAAGGCGGCGGCCTGCACGGGGCGGACTTCCCCGCGCAGGGTCCGTGCCATGAGCGACGCGGCCTCCAGGCCCCGCTGCTTCTGGTCCAGGTGCGGGTTTGTGCGGTAGGCGATGGTGGCGTCGCAGGCCGAGATCATGCGGCGGGACAGGTTGGCGTGGGGATCTATGGTGCAGATGATCGGGAGGTCCGGCCCGACTTCCCTGCGCAGCCGCGACAGCCAGCATCCGTCCAGGTCGTGGTAGTCCGCCCCCTCGCCGGCATTGGCGCCGTGGGGCGCGACGAGCAGGCCGTCGAGCGGTCCCGCGCCCGCGAGCTGCTCGAACATCATCGCCATCAGGGCGTCACAGGTGTCTTTCGTGATCCGGCCGGACGGCGGGGTGGACGCGAAGAACAGCGGCGCGGCGTCGATACGGGCGTCGTCCAGCCCTTCCAGGAAGCCGCTGATCTCGTGGAATCCGCCCCTGAAGTGGCGGGCGACGGCCTCGCCCTCGAGGATCCCGTCCCGCCGGAAAAGGTCCAGCGTCGTCGGCGTGTTGCTGAACGTATTGGATTCATGGATCAGCGAGAGGATGCCCACGCGCAAGGATCGGTACTCCCCGGGTTGAAGATGAGCGGCCGGCGGTCACGAAACGGAAGCGCCCCGGGCGGCTCGTCCGGGCGGATCCCCGAGCAGGTCTCGCCACAGGCAGCGCGTCCGGGCAGATCGTCCCGAATGGTCACGACATCATGTGCTGGAAGGACTTTCTGAACTTGTCCACTTTCGGGTCGATGACCATGAAGCAGTAGGGCTGCCGCGGATTGTTTCGATAGTAGTCGTGATGGTACGATTCGGCTTCGTAAAACGTCTCGAGGGGTTCGATCTCGGTGACGATCGCGGCGCTCCACAGGTCCGACGCGTCGGCCTCCGTCTTCGAATACTCGGCCGCGCGCTTCTGTTCCTCGTCGTGGTACAGGATGATCGAACGGTACTGGGTGCCGACGTCCCCGCCCTGTCGGTTGAGCGTGGTCGGGTCGTGTATGCGCCAGAAGACGTGCAGCAGATCCGCGTAGCTTATAACGGCCGGATCGAAGGAGATCCGCACGACCTCGGCGTGGCCCGTGGCGCCGGTGCATACGGACTTGTAATCCGGGTCGTCGACGCTTCCGCCGGCATAACCGGACACCACGCTCGATACGCCTTTGACCTGCTGATAGATCGCTTCGAGACACCAGAAGCAACCTCCGCCCAGCGTCGCCGTTTGCGTTTCCTGAGTCATGTTGCCGTCCTCCCTGTGGTGAGGGCCGATCCGTTGTTTTCGAGTCCGCCGCGCCCGGCCGCGCTCATCCATGCCCGGCCGAGCTATCCGCACTCCGTCGCGCTCTGCCGCGCTCATCCGCGCGGGGTCTTCGTTCCCGTCGGAGTTCATCCGCGCCTGCCCGCGCCTGCCGCGCTCATCCTCGCGGGGTCTTCGTAACGCGCATGTAGGCAATAACGAAAATCGGTATCGCGAGGGCCAGAAAAATCCAGATCAGCGCCCGGTCGTCCTCGACGATCCCGGTCATGGCCAGCAGCGTACTCGCGCCCGCCGCGGGGATGGCCGCCGTGAACGCGGAAATGACCAGGCAGAACAGGAGATCCTTGACCACGCGTTTCATGAGGCCGGCCGATTCACCAGTTTGCCGTCGACGTAATCCAACAGGTCCCGGGTGACCGCGCCGTCGGGTTCCCGGTCGAAGGCCGCCTTATGGACCTCCATCAGTCCGGCCGGTTCGAACCGCCGCCCCTCGCGCACGGTGCAACGTACGTTTTCGATGTCTTCGATCCTTTCGAGGGGATTCCCCCGCACCGCAACGAGATCGGCCCGCAGGCCCGGACGGATCGTGCCGGTCCGGTCGTCGATGCCCAGTACCCGGGCGTTGATCGAAGTGGCCGACCGGAGCGCGTCCACGGCCGGTATGCCGGCGTCCGTGTACATGGCGAGCTCGTCGTGCACGCTCATCCCCGGGACGAGGTGCGGAAAGGGCGTATCCGTGCCCAGCGCGACGGTCACGCCCCGTTGATGGGCCCTGCGCAGGAAGCGCTTCAGGTGCGCCATGGCGCCCTGGTATCTCCACCGGTATTCCGGCGGTCCGAAACGGCCGAGATACCGTTGCCATATGTCCAGGTGGCGGGGGTGGACCCAGGCCCGCCGGCCGTCGTGGTGGAACGGCCGGTCCAGGATGCGCCCGAGCCGGTCCCAGACCACCAGGGTCGGGTCGATGATCACGTCCCGCTCCAGGAGCAGGTCGATCATGAGATCGTCCTCCACCTCGGAGGCCCCGCGCCAGGCTACGCCGCAGCCGGCCAGGTGCTCGAATTCATCCAGTCCGAGCCGCGCGGCGTCTTCCGCGGTCGTCGCCTGCAGGTGGGCTACCACGAATTTACCCGATTCATGAGCGGCGTCAACGGCCGCCTTCAGCAGCGGAGGATCCACCCCCGCGTACAGCTTGATCTGGTCCACCCCGGCTTCCACGTGGCGCCGGACCGAATCGGTGATCTCCGCGGGACTGGCGTGGGCGCGGCCCAGCTGGGGCCAGTAGACCCTGGGGCCGTCGAGCAGATGGCCGCAGCACAGGATGGCCGGGCCCGCGGCCGGGTCGCCGGCATGGCGGTCCCGCTCGCCGAGAATCCATGCCAGGTCGTTGCCCACGTCGCGGATCGTGGTTACCCCCGCGGCCAGGAACGCCGCCCCCATGACGGAACTGTAGTGGACGTGGGCGTCCATCAGGCCGGGCAGGAGCGTGCAGTCCGGCAGGACCGCGGTCTCCATGTCGGCGGGGACTTCCCCGACCGGCAGGACCGCGTCGACGAGGCGGCCTTTAACCACCACGGCCACACCGTCCCGCGTCCCGTCCGATACGCCGTCCCATACCCGGTCCGGGGCCAGTGCGTACGTGACGTTCGGGGTGTCGGTCTTCATACGGATTCCAGGGTTTCTGCCTTCGTCGGGACTGCGGGGAAAACACCCGTTCGCACGGCGGGCGTCACGGCATAAATACCTTGCCCGGAGCGCGTTCCGCCCTTTACTTGATCCCATCGTTAATATCTAATGTCACCGTGGTTTCTGTCAAAGGGCTAATGTCCACTCCCCTGCACACCGGCTGGCAACGCATCGTGGACGGCCAGGGTCTCGAAATCGCCTTCACCGGCATGTTCATCGTGTTCCTGGCCCTCGCCGCGATCAGCCTCTGCATTCCCATGCTGCCGAAGGTCTTGGCTTTAATCGGGGGTATTCTCCCTGAGGGGCCGCACCATCCCACCGAATCGGAATCCCCCCGCGACGACGAAGCCGTGGCCGCGGCGGTCGGATTCGCGCTCGACGAAAAAAACAATAACCGGTAAGCAGGCCATGCGGGCGGAATAAATGACGATACTGTATGACTTTCTGTCGGCTTCCGGCCTGGCCTCGGCCACGTGGGGTCACGGCGTGATGATTTTGATCGGCGTGGTCATGATCTTGCTCGCGGTCGCGCGCCGGTACGAACCGTTGCTGCTCGTGCCCATCGGTTTCGGCATCATGCTGGGAAACATCCCCATGATGGAAGGGGGAGGCCAGGGGGTTTACGATGAGGGAAGCGTACTCTATTATATCTATTTCGGCGTCCGGGAAGGCGTGTTCCCGCCCCTGATCTTCCTGGGGATCGGGGCCATGACCGATTTCTCGGCCATGCTGTCCAACCCGCGGCTCGTCCTCCTGGGCGCCGCGGCGCAGGTCGGCATCTTCCTGACCCTGCTGGGCGCCATGGCCATCGGGTTCACGCCGGCGGAGTCGGGCGCCATCGCCATCATCGGCGGCGCGGACGGTCCCACGGCGATCTTCCTGTCTTCGAAACTCGCGCCTCACCTGCTGTCCATGATCGCCATCGCGTCCTATTCCTACATGGCCCTGGTTCCCATCATCCAGCCGCCCATCATGCGGCTGTTCACGACGCGGAAGGAGCGGCTCATCCGCATGGCGCCGCCCCGTGAGGTTTCCCGGCGGGAGAAGATCGTCTTCCCCATCGTCGCGTTCTTCGTCGCGGCGATGATCGCGCCGGATTCCATCGTGCTGGTGGGCATGCTCTTCTTCGGCAACCTGCTCAAGGAATGCGGCGTAACCGAACGGCTCGCCAATACGGCCCGCACGTCGATGATCGACATCGTCACCATCCTGCTGGGTTTCTCGGTCGGCGCAAGTACGCAGGCGGAGGCTTTTCTTTCGATGGAGTCGCTCTTCATTTTCGCCCTGGGCGTGGTCTCCTTCTCCATCGCGACGAGCGGCGGCGTGCTCTTCGCCAAGTTCATGAACCTCTTCGTAAAGGACAAGATCAACCCGCTGATCGGCGCGGCGGGCGTCTCCGCCGTGCCCATGGCGGCGCGGGTGGCCCAGGTGGAAGCGCACCGCGAAGACCCCCGGAACTTCCTGTTGTTTCACGCCATGGCGCCCAACGTGGCGGGCGTTCTCGGATCGGCCATCGCCGCCGGCATCCTCTGGTCGGTGCTGGTGGGCGTGTGAGTGCGGTGAAAAACCGGTTTCCCGGGCGCGTTGAAACGATGTAGATTCAGATTGCGCAGGATTTCAGATTGCGCAGGATACGATCAGGAACAGTTTGCTCGGGATCGAAGGAGCATCCACTCCCAAAACGAAGGAACCGACATGAAGAAGAAAGTCCATTTCATGTGCACCACGTTCCGGGACGGGTTTCAGTCCGTCTACGGCGCGCGCGTGTTCACCCGGGACTTCATGCCCGCCGTGGAAGCGGCGCGGGACGCGGGCATCAATTACTTCGAGGCCGGCGGCGGCGCCCTGTTCCAGTCGCCTTACTTCTATTGCAACGAGGACGCCTTCGAACGGATGGACGCCATCCGGGAGGCGGTGGGTCCGGACGCCAACCTGCAGACCCTGTCCCGGGGCGTCAATGTGGTCGGACTGGATTCCCAGCCCAGCGACATCATCCGGCTGCACGCGGAGTTGTTCAAGAAACACGGCATGACGACCATACGGAACTTCGACGCGCTGAACGACGTGGAGAACCTGGTACACAGCGGGCGGTGCATCACGGAAGCCGGCCTCCGGCACCAGGTGTGCGTTACCGTCATGGAATTGCCGCCGGGATGCTCGGGCGCCCATGACGCGGCGTTCTACACGGAGACGTTCCGGAAGATCCTCGACGCCGACATTCCCTTCGACTCGGTGTGCTTCAAGGACGCCTCGGGCACGGCCGTGCCTTCCAAGGCGTACGAATCCGTCAAGGCGGCCCGGAAGCTGCTCCCCGAGGGGACCTGGATCCATTACCACACCCACGATACGTCCGGCATAGCCGTGACGGCGTACCAGGCGGCCCTCGAAGCCGGCGCCGACGCCATCGACCTGGCCTTCGCGCCCGTTTCGGGCGGCACCTCCCAGCCGGACATCCTCGTCATGTGGCACGCGCTCCGCGGCACGGATTACGACCTGGACATCGATCCCGACGGCGTGCGGGAAGCGGCGGAGATCCTGAAGGAATGCATGGAAGACTACTTCCTGCCCCCCGAGGCCGTGGCCGTCGAACCCCTGCTCCCCTGGAGCCCCATGCCGGGCGGGGCCCTGACCGCCAACACGCAGATGCTCAGGGACAACGGCATCATGGACCGCTATCCCGCAATCATCAAGGCCATGCGCGAGGTCGTGGAGAAGGGCGGGTACGGCACGTCGGTCACCCCCGTCTCCCAGTTCTACTTCCAGCAGGCCTTCAACAACGTGATGATGGGGCCCTGGAAGAAGATCGCCGAAGACTACGGACGCATGGTCCTGGGCTATTTCGGCAGGACGCCCGTGCCCCCGGACCCGGTGGTCGTGAACATCGCCTCGGAGCAGCTCGGCCTGCCGCCCAACCGGCGGCCGGTGCTGGAACTGAACGACAACGATCCGAAGAAGGGCGTCGAGGCGGCCCGCAGCGTGCTCAAAGAAGCCGGGATCGAGGACACGGACGAGAACGTTTTCATCGTCGCGGCATGCGGTGAGCGGGGCCTGGCCTTCCTCAAGGGCGAGGGGTTCATCGGGGTCCGCAAGAAATCTCCTCAGGATCAGGAGGAACTGCCGGAGGAAGGGCTGCCCGGGACGGACGGTCCCCGCGGATACCAGGTGACCGTCAACGGCAGGAGTTACGCGCTGCGCATCGAGGGAAAGACGGCGATCGTGAACGGCAAGGCCTATGACGTCGACCTGCAGCCCGATATGTCCGAAGCCGCGACGGAGGCGGCGGAACGGGCCGGGACCACGCCGGTCATCGCGCCGATACCCGGAAAAGTGCTCAAGGTGGCGGTCACCCCCGGGCAGACCGTCGAGGAGGGAGACGTCATCGCGGTCCTGGAAGCCATGAAAATGGAAATGCAGGTCACCGCCGACGTGGCCGGTACCGTGACCCATGTCTCCATCAACCCGGGCGTCCAGGTGATCGCGGGCCAGACGCTGGCCTACCTGGGTTGAGTCCCTCCGAGGCGGGGCCGGTTCCGGAGCGTCGAATGGCGGGACTCCCATCGCACCGTATCCGGGTTGAAAAGCGCTTTCCGAACGCGGCCCCCCGCCCGGGCGCGGCACGCACGCTGCGCCGGGCGGTTGCCTTCAGCCTGTTGTGCCGGGCTGTCGCCTGCGGCCTGTTGCCTCGCGCGGTCGCCTTCAGCCTGTTGCTTGCCGCCTTGCCTGTCTTCTCCCAGTCCCCGGCCACCGGCCCCTTCATGCAGCGGGACCAGTTCCCGGTAAGAATGTTGTTCCTCGGCCTCCGGCCCGATGCCGGAGACCTCCTTCCGCGGCGCTCGGTCCGGTGGTCCGTTCGGCTGGACTACGCCAACACCTACGCGAGCACCTTTCCGGTGGGCGACCGCCTGGTCGCCGATGACTATTACCAGGCCGCCCCGCCGGACGAATACCGTCTCTTCGTCGATACGGAGACCCTGCGCGTTTCGGTGGAACTGGACTGGCGGGTCGCGTCGCGGGTGCAGGTTGGCGCGACCGTGCCGTTCCTCAAGCACGGCGGCGGCTTTATGGACGGCCTGGTGGAGGGGTTCCACGGCTTGCTCAACCTGTCCAACGGGGGTAGGGAATGGTCGCCACGGAACGAATACGGCGTATTCGTCGTGCGGGACCGCCGTTTCTGGATCCGGAGCGTGGAGCCGGCCGGTTTCCGGCCGGGAGACTTCGTGCTGCGGGTGAAGACGCCGCTTTACCGGGACGGCGGGAGGTTCGTCCTGTCCCTTGCCGGCGCCTTGAAGCTGCCCACGGGCAGCCTTGAGACGCTGACCGGCAGCGGGGGAACGGACATCCAGGCGGCGTTGTTCGCGACCTGGCGGCCGCGGCTGGCGGGGCGGGACATGGTCTTCCACGCCAACCTCGCCCACAGCTTGCTGGGCGGGGCTACCCGGAGCGAGGGATTCCCCCTGCGTTCCATCTCTACGCTCTTGCTGGCCTTCGAATACCGGACCACGGGCCGGCTCGCCGCGCTGGTACAGACGCAGGTCAACATCGGCCCCTTTCCCGGCAGCAGGCTGGGCCCGCTGAACCGCACGGCCATCGAGGCGACCGCGGGCGTGCGGTACGCCCTGTCGGAGTCCCTGTCGCTCGATCTGGGGCTGACCGAAAACCTCAGCCAGTACCAGAACACCCCCGATGTCGGTCTCCACGCCGGGATCGCGTGGAGGACGCCCTGACCTTTAGGGTATAGAGGGAAACGTCATGAAAGGCAAGCGGCGCCGGATGCTCTTCAATTCGCACGGACGGCTCGGCGTGGCCGACCTGGAAGACGCCGCGGAACACGCTCCGACCGAGCCGGGCGCCACGGTCTGGTATCCCGGCCTGGACGTCCCGGGCATGTCCAGCTGGGGCTGGGGACCCGTCTTCGAAGACCGGCGCAGGGTGATCCTGTCCAGCTACGAACCCGGCAAGGCCTGGGAAGGCAACGTGCGGGTCCATCTCTGGATCTACGACCTCGAGGAAGACCGCCTGCTGGAGGAGATCGCCCTCAAGAACCGGCCCGCGCCGTTCATGGGGTGCACCCATATCCTGCCGGGCGAGGAACGGCTCGTGACGAACCCCATCATCGACGGGAAGCAGCGCATCTGGACCATGGACCTGGACGGGTCCGATCCGCGGGGGATCACGGGGGAAGGGGACGGGTTCGTCTACTGCGTGCAGATCAGCCCGGACGGGCGGAAGTTCGCGTACCACGCCACCTTCCTGGAAGGCCGGGACAGCTATTGCATTTTCGTATCGGACCTGGACGGGGGCAACCGGGTGGAAGTCGCGGCGGGGGAGGGACACCTGTACTTCGGACCCATGTGGTCGCCGGACGGGCAGTGGCTCATCTACCAGGACTGCCACTATCCCGACGATCCGGGACACGACTGGGCCGACATTTGCCTGGGCAGTCCGGGCGGTGCGGACGGCAGTCCGGGCGGTGCGGACGGCACGGACGGTTCGGACGGCACGAAGGGTTCGGACGGCACGGAGGGGGCGGACGGCGCGGGCGGCACGGCGCACCGGAAGGTCACGACGGGCCAGCGACAGTGGTTCGCCACGTCCTACGGCGACCCGGATTCCCGGGGCGGCGGTTCCAACATCGCCCAGTGGACGCCGGACGGAAGACAGGTAACCTACACCCGCGCCGAGCCCGGTTCCCGGACGGCCTGGCCCTACCAGGCGCAGCGGCCGGACACCGACCACTTCAACCGGGACTATTACCCGGAAGAAGCCCGCGGCGGCACCGCCATCTGCCTGCTCGACCCCTTCACGGGGGAGGAATCGGAGTTCATCCCCTTCGAAGAACGCGTATGGAACTTCCGCTCGGCCTGGTCTCCGGACGGCGCCCTGTTCGCCTACTGCCGCGCCGAGGTGGGTTCACCGAGCGGCATCTGGCTGGCCGATGCCGACGGCGCCAACCCGCGCATGGTGACGGACGGGTACGGACACCTGGGCGCGGATCACCCGGTGTGGGTGGCGTAGGGGTGCCCGGCCATCTCGTTGATTCTGTCGGCTCCGGCATCCACCTGGCCACCTCGTGGATTCTGTCGGCTCCGGCATCCACCTCCCCACTTGCCTGGCGGTGACGCATTGCGTAAGTAACTTCTGTCACAGCTAGAACGGGATCGCCTGATACGAATCGCCCCGAAGTCTGTTTTCCTCAAGATCCAGATCCGTCACGCTTCCGTCCGGAGAGATCGATATCCCGTTCGCTTGAATCCCACCAGGATTCCCGTTCCCTGTACTCGTTGTTGCCACAACCGGTTGGCATCTGGCTACGCCGCGCCTGTCGCTTATCCCGGCGAGCCACATATTGAACTCGTCGCCAGGCGGAACACACACTCCGGTGCCCGCCAACCACAGGGAGAGCAGGTCAAGACCGGTGAATGACCGGGGCAAAGGCCCCGCAAGACCTGGATTGTCGCGAAGGAGCAGTACTCTGAGGTTGTGCAGCGCCCCGAGTTCCGGCGGGATGGCGCCGGACAGCATATTGACCGAAAGAGACAGCCTCGTGAGGTGCCGCATCCGACCCAGTTCCGGGGGAATATCGCCCGTCAACCGGTTGTTGTACAGCCAGAGCACCCGGAGGTTGCCGAGTTGCCCGAGTTCGGGAGGAATTTCGCCCGTCAACTGGTTGTTATCGAGCCACAGGGTCTGAAGGTTCTCCAACTGACCCAGTTCGGGCGGGAGGCTGCCCGACAGCCGGTTGTACGACAGTAACAGCTTTTCCAGTTTTGCCATTTGTCCGATTTCCGGGGGGATGCTGCCCGATAGCTGGTTGTCGGAAAGCTCGGCGATTGTAAGATGCTGCAGTTGCCCCAGTTCGGGGGGCAGGCTACCGGTCAGGAAATTGTTATAAAGAAAAACCCGTTCCAGGCTTTCGAGTTGTCCCAGTTCCGGGGGTATCGGACCGGTCAACCGGTTCCCGGAGACGGTCAGCCACCAGGTTTTCTTCAGTTGGCCCAGTTCGGGCGGGATACTGCCCGTCAACCGGTTCTCAAGTAGCACAATCGTCTCAAGATTCTCCAGTTGCCCCAGTTCCGCGGGTATTGGACCCGACAGGAGATTGCTGTACAGTCTGAGTCTCTTCAGTTGCTTCAATCGTCCGATCTCCGGCGGTATGCTGCCCGTCAACCTGTTCTTGGACAACACAAGTGCCGTGAGATGCTCAAGGTGAGTAATCTCAATAGGCAGGTTGCCTCGCAGGTTGTTGTCTTCCAACAATAGTTCCGTCACCAGCCCTTCGGTGTTGGTGGTCACGCCGTACCATTCGGCGAGGGGGGCGTCGGTCAGCCATTTGGTATTGATCGTCCAGTTCCCGCCGTCTGTACTGTTGTACAACGTTACGAGCGCATTTCTCTCCACGCTGCATTCCGCCAGTCCCCGATTGTTTGTTATTGCATTGCTCCATTCCTGAAACTCGACATCTGCAGGTAGGCACAACTGCGTACCAACGACCCAAATGACTGTGAATGTGAGATTGAGCATTGAGCGGGGCAGTGGACCGTAGAGTCCGATATTGTCGTCTACAAACAGCAATGTGAGGTCGTCGAGCCGGCCAATCTCCGCGGGGAGGTTACCTGTGAATTGATTACTGGATAAATTCAGTTCGACGAGGTTTCCAAGTTGTCCGATTTCCGGTGGGATCTGCCCGGCCAGCCCGTTCCCGAACAAGACCAGCCTTTTTAGTTTTTCCAGTGCGGAGATTTCGGTAGGCAGAGGACCCCGCAGGTTATTGCCAGGCAGGTGCAGTTCCTCTACCCTCCCTTCGCCGTTCAGGATCACGCCGTGCCAGTCGCGAAGCGGTGCGTCGCTCATCCAGTTCGTCTTTATGATCCAGTTGTCCCCGTCCGTGCCGTTGTAAAACGCGACCAGCGCATCCCGTTCCGGATCGGGGACCTCCACGGAGATAGTCGCGAATGCGGTGATACTGCCGGTCGCCGCGGTTATCCGGGCGGTGCCGTTCATTACGGCGGTTACCAGGCCCTGATTCGTAACCGTGACGATATTTGTGTCGCTGCTGGTCCAGGTGACGCCCGCGCCCGTGATGGTCTGGCCATGCTGATCGAGAACGGCCGCGGTGAGTTGCAGGGCCTGTCCCGCGGCGGTCAACGTGGCAGAAGCCGGTGTAACGGAAATACGCGTAGGGGCTGGTGTTTCAGGCACGGGCTCGGTGGGGCTGTCCTTGCCGCAACTGGCCAACGTCAGAAAAGCGAAGCATAGTATCAGCGCCAGGTACGTGCGGGATGCTGGAATCACCTCGGGTCTCCTTGCACGGTATGTTCGGCCGAAGCCCAGGTATGCGATCCGGCCTTACAAACCCTGGGCTGTTTACTTTCTATGGGACATTTCACCATAACATGTCGATGATGCAATCGTAGTATACAGGTCGGATAGTTTGGAATTCAATTAATTATGTATGTATAATTTACATATATGCTATAACTAATCACAAGCGCGCGGCAACGCCGATTGCGCACGTTGTGTTGGTCATGCGACGGGAGAGGTTGGAATAGGAAGGACTTAATGGATTACGTGTGGAGGTTCGTCATTGCGCGGAATCTCACACGTGCGTCAGCCAGCCGTGGGTATCCTCGCCCTCGCCGGTGGTGATCGCGAAGAAACGGTCCTGGAGTTCTTTCGTGACCGGACCGCGGGAGCCGCCGCCGACGGTGATGCGGTCGATGGACCGGACCGGGGTCACTTCCACGGCGCTGCCCACGAAGAACACCTCGTCGGCGATGTAGAGCATTTCCCGGGGGATGTCCTGCTCGACGACCTCGAACCCGGCGTCCTGGGCGAGCGTCATGACGGAGTTGCGCGTGATCCCGCCGAGGACCGAAGCGGCCAGGCTGTTCGTGATGACGCGGCCTTCTTTCACGACGAAGATGTTTTCGCCGCTGCCTTCGCTGATCAGGCCGTCGGTATTCAGGGCGATCCCTTCGCTGTACCCGTTCTCGATGGCCTCCATGCGGATCAACTGGGAATTGAGGTAGTTTCCGCCGGCCTTCGACAGGGCGGGATGGGTATTCGGCGCGGGACGGGTCCAGGAGGAGATGCACACGTCCACGCCGTTTTCCAGTACGTCGTCGCCGAGATAGGCGCCCCAGTCCCATGTGCCGATGGCGACTTCGATGGGGCACCCCGTGGGTTCGACGCTCAGCAGGCCGTACCCGCGGTACACTACCGGACGGACGTAACAGGAAGCGTGCCTGTTGGACCGGATGGTCTCGAGAATGGCCTCGTTGATCTGTTCCCTGGTGTAAGGGATCTCCACCCGGTAGATCTTGCAGGAGTCGAATAGCCTGTCCGTGTGTTCCCGGAGCCGGAATACGGCGGGACCCTGATTCGTTTCGTAACAGCGCATGCCTTCGAAGAAGCTCGAACCGTAATGCACCACGTGGGAAAGTACGTGGATCTTCGCGTCACGCCAGGGTACCAGTTTCCCATTGAACCAGATGTATTCGGCCTCCGGCAGGGTGGCCATGCTCGATCTCCTTTCTGCGGTCCGTTGCGCGCCTCACAATCTGGCGCAAACTAGGGGGCGAACCCCCCGTTGTCAAGGGCAAAAGGCCTTGACACCCTCTTCGCATTCCGCCTAGCTTACCCCATGACGAAACCCGAAAACGGCGCGGTATTCATGCGCCAGGCGCTGGACCTGGCGGCGCGGGGAAAAGGCCGGACCAGTCCCAATCCCATGGTGGGCTCCGTGGTCGTCCGCGACGGCGTGGTCGTGGGCCGGGGATACTACCGGGAATACGGCGGGCGGCACGCCGAGCCGCAGGCGCTCGAGGAGGCCGGCGACCGCGCGCGGGGGGCCGAGTTGTACGTAACCCTGGAGCCCTGCTGCCACCGGGGCAGCACGCCGCCGTGCACGGACGCGGTCATCGCGTCGGGCGTCGCCCGCGTCCACGTCGCCATGACCGATCCGGACCGGCGCGTTGCGGGCAAGGGAATCGAACGGCTGCGCGCGGAGGGCATCGCCGTGGAGACGGGCCTCCTCGAAGCGGAAGCGCGGGAGTTGAACGCCGCCTACATCCACCACCGGACAACCGGCCGGCCCTTCGTGCTGCTCAAGCTGGCCCAGACGCTGGACGGCCGCATCGCCACGCGGAACGGCCATTCCCAGTGGATCACCGGGGAGGCCGCGCGGGAACGGGTACACCTGATGCGCAGCCGGGCGGACGCCGTGCTCGTGGGCATCGACACCGTGCTGGCGGACGACCCGCGGCTCACGGTCCGGCACGTGGAAGGCCGGCAGCCCCGCCGCGTCGTGCTCGACAGCCGGGCCCGGACGCCGCTGGAGGCCCGGGTGTTGAACGGCGATGCGCCGGCGACCGTGTGCGTTACGGACGTTGCGCCGGCAGACCGGATCGACGGACTGAAACAGGCGGGCGCCGAGGTGCTCGTCCTGCCGGCCGAAGACGGATCCGTCCCGGTGGATCCGCTTAAGTCGGCGTTGGGCGAGGCGGGGATCGTGACCCTCATGGTGGAGGGCGGCAGCCGCGTGGCCGCTTCCTTCCTGCGGGAACGCGCCGTCGACCGGGTCGCCTGTTTCGTCGCGCCGCGCATCCTGGGCGAGGGAATCCCCTCGATATCCGGCCTTCAGCTGGACGATCTCACGAAGGCGATCGCCCTGTGCGATCCTCGGGTGGAACAGCTGGGCGGCGATTTCCTGGTCACGGGCACGCCGGAGTACGCCTGAAGGGATCAGGGCGTGCCGCGCGACGCGGACCAGGGCGTGCCGCCAGACGCGGAGCGGGATACGCGGATCAGGGCGAGCCGTCCGACGCGGACCAGGGCGGCGCAGGGCGGAATCGCCCGACTCGGAGCGGGATACGCGGCGCAGGGGCGGAATCGCGTCAAGGAGCTTGAACCATGTTCACGGGAATCATCGAAACCACGGGATCCGTACGGACCATCGGCCGGGATGAGGGCGGCCTCGAACTGACCGTGGAAGCGCCGTCCATGGCGCCGGACTTCGCGCGGGGCGACAGCATCGCCGTAAACGGCGTCTGCCTGACCGTGGTGGATCACGGGGATGAGGCCTTTGACGTGGAGATCGTGCCCGAGACGGTTGCCCGGACGACCTTCGGCGGCCTGCGGGAAGGAGACCGGGTCAACCTGGAGCGGCCGCTGCGCCTGTCGGACCGGATAGACGGCCACCTGGTACAGGGCCACGTGGACGGCGTGGGCCGTATCGCGGCGCGGGAAGAACGGGGCAACAGCCTGTGGTACGAGGTGGAAATCCCGGCCGGCCTGACCCCCTTCGTCATCGAGAAAGGGTCCATCGCGCTGGATGGAATTAGCTTGACAATCGCCGGTCTGGCGGGTAGTTTGGCAGCCGTATCGATCATACCGCATACCGCGTCGATCACGACGTTCGGCGGCAGGCAGATCGGTGACGGGGTGAACATAGAAGTGGACATGATCGGCCGGTACGTCGCGTCCCTGTTGCATTCCGGCCGGAATGCTCATCCCGGCGGTGACGCGGATGCCTCCCCCATCACCGAAGCCTGGTTGAGGGAGAAGATGTAGGTCGGCAGGACCCGGCGGCGGATCGGGCACAGACCGGGACGCGCGCCGTCAGGGTAACCGAAAACACGATTGAACTTCATATTGAACGCCATGCCGTCCCCCTTTTGTACCATCCCGGAAGCCATCGAAGAGATCAGGGCCGGGCGCATACTGATCGTCATCGACGACGAAGACCGCGAAAACGAAGGCGATTTCATCATGGCCGCCGAAAGTACGACTCCGGCGGCCATTAACTTCATGGCGCGGTACGGTCGCGGACTGATCTGTCTTCCGACCACGCGCGAACGCCTGGAAGAGCTGAAGGTGCCCGCCATGGTCGGCGAAGAGGTCAATACGGCCCTGCTGGGCACGCGCTTCACCGTCTCGGTCGACGCCGTCAACGGCACCACCTCGGGCATCTCGGCGGCGGACCGCGCCGAGACGGTCCAGGTGTTCGTCCGTCCGGGCAGCAGGCCCGATGACCTGGCGCGGCCGGGCCATATCTTTCCGCTGCAGGCCTTCGACGGCGGCGTGCTGCGGCGGGCCGGGCACACGGAGGCCACCGTCGACCTGGTGAAGCTGGCCGGTCTGTATCCCGCCGGCGTGCTCTGCGAAATCATGGACGACGACGGGTCCATGGCCCGTTTGCCCCGGCTGGTGGAGATCGCGAACGACCATGACCTGAAGATCATTACCATAAAGGACCTGATCGAGTACCGCAGGCGCAGCGAGAAACTCGTCAAGCGGGTGGTCACGACGACCATCCCCAGCAGGTACGGGGATTTCGAGTCCCACCTCTACGAAGACGAGCTGACCGGCGACCACCACGTCGCCCTGGTCAGGGGCAGCGTGGACGGCGAGCGGAACGTGCTCGTCCGCGTGCACTCCCAGTGTCTCACGGGAGACGTGTTCGGGTCCATGCGGTGCGACTGCGGCGACCAGTTGCAGCAGGCGCTGAAGCGCATCGCCGCCGAAGGATGCGGCGTGTTGCTGTACATGCGCCAGGAGGGACGGGGCATCGGACTGGCCAACAAGCTCAGGGCCTACGCCCTCCAGGACCAGGGCCACGACACCGTGGAAGCGAACCAGGCGCTGGGCCTGCCCGTGGACGCGCGCGATTACGGCATCGGATCGCAGATCCTGGCGGACCTGGGCCTGACCACGATACGGATCATGACCAACAACCCGTCCAAGCGGTTCGGTATAGAGGGCTACGGCCTTCAGGTTACCGAACGCGTCCCGTTGCAGACTTCGCCGAACCGGCACAACGTGGGTTATCTCAAGACCAAGCGCGGAAAGCTCGGTCACCTGCTGGACCTCGACGAGCCGCCGGAAGACGTCGGGTTCGACAGCCTGTTGTGAGCGCGGTCGATCCGGCCTGGAAGCGTCCGAGCCTCCCGGACGGAAGCGGCCGATCCGGCCTGGAAGCGTCCGAGCCGCTGGGGCGCGCAGCATCATGATCCGCAGGGAGCGGGAACGTGACGAGAACCATTGAAGGCAGCCTGGTGAACGGCGCGAACGACCGGTACGGCATCGTGGCCAGCCGATTCAACGGCTTTATTACGGACTCCCTGCTCAAGGGCGCGCTGGACGGGCTCCTTCGCCATGGCGTGGATGAAGACCGTATCGACGTGGCCTGGGTACCCGGCGCCTTCGAGATCCCGCTGGCGGCCCGGAAGATGGCGGCGGGCGGAAGCTACGAAGCCGTGATCTGCCTGGGATGCGTCATTCGCGGCGAGACGTCCCACTTCGATTACGTGGCCGGGGAAGCGGCGAAGGGCATTTCCGAAGCCGCGAGGGACACCGGGGTGCCGGTGATCTTCGGCGTGCTGACCACGGAAAACCGCGAACAGGCGGCCGAACGCGCAGGTCCGATGGAAGACAACCGGGGTCGGGAAGCCGCCCTGGCCGCACTGAGAATGGCGGACTTGATGCGCAAGTTAGGCGGACCAGGCGGGCCGGCCGGGCCAGGTGGGCCAGGCCAGCAAGGCGGTCCGAAGTGAATGCGCGCGCGGAGGAACGTCGCCTGGGCCGTGAACTGGCCCTGCAGTCGCTCTATCTCGCCGAACAGACCGGGGACGATCCCGGCAAGTCCCTGGCCAGGCTGCCGGGGTGGTCCCTGGCATCGCGGAGCACCCGGCGTTTCGCCGAGGCGCTGGTCGGCCGGCTCCGGCAGCACGAAGAGACCGTGAACGATCACATAAACGCGGTGGTGCGGCACTGGGACCGGGACCGCGTGGCCCGCATCGACGACTGCATCCTCCGGCTGGGCGCCTGCGAACTCATCGCCTTTCTCGATATTCCGACGGCTGTTTCCATCAATGAAGCGATCGAACTGGCCAAGAAGTACAGCACGGAACAGTCCGGCGGGTTCGTCAACGGCGTCCTGGACGCCGTGGCCGCGAGACATCTGGCGGCCGCGGACCATACCTGATTCCGCCCGGGACGGACCATGCCTGATCCCGCCCCACCGGCATACCCGCGCATACACAGGAATGAACCGTCAACGTGAGATACGGCGTGCTGTCCGACATACATGGGAACCTGGAAGCGCTGGATGCCGTGCTCGGAGCCCTTGCGGATGAGCGTATCGACCGGTACCTCTGCCTGGGCGACATCGTCGGATACGGCGCCGATCCCAACGCGTGTCTCGAACGCGTTTCCGGACTGACGACGGACGTGATCGCCGGCAATCACGACCATGCCGCGATCGGCAGGCTGGATATCGCCGCGTTCAACCGCTACGCCGCGGAGGCCGCGTTGTGGACGCGGCGGCAGCTCACGCCCGCCGGCCGGCGCTACCTGGGCGCATTGCCCTACACCTGGCGGAAGGACGATCTGTTCGCCGTCCACGGGAGTCCGGCGGATCCGGAGGACTGGATCTACCTGACCTCGCTCTGGCTGGCGGACGAAGCATTCGCCGCGATGCCCGGCGATACCGTGCTCTGCGTATTGGGCCACACGCACGCGCCGGGGATGTTCGAAAAACGGACCGCGGAGGACCGGAGCAGGCAGGTCAAGGCGGCGAAGCTCGAGCTGGCTCCGGAATGCAGGTACATCGTGAACGTGGGCAGTGTCGGCCAGCCGCGGGACGGCGACCCCCGCGCGGCTTACTGCGTGTTCGACAGCGCGGAGAAGAGGGTCGAGATCAAGCGGGTCGACTACGACATCGAGACCGCGCAGCGGAAGATCCGCGACGCCGGCCTCCCGGAAATGCTCGCCGAACGGCTCGAATACGGCCGGTGAAGAGGAAGCCTGGAACATGGTTGTGTATCGCGTCGTATCCATGATCGGCTCAGCCGCCGCGTTCATCGCGTCGCTGGCCGTGTACACCAGGACCATCGCGCCCACCGTGCCCTTCTGGGACGGGGGCGAATTCATCGCGGCATCCTATATCCTGGGCATACCCCATCCGCCGGGATCACCGCTCTACATCCTGATCGGACGCCTGTTCACCTTGCTGCCCGACATGGGCCTGGGCATCGCCTGGCTGGTCAATTTCTCTTCGTGCCTGTTCAGCGCGCTGACGGTGACGGCCGTTTACCTGGTCATCGTGAAGGCGGTCACGCTCAACCGGGACCGCAATGGACTTTCCCTCCATGAAAGCCTGGTCGTCTGCTGCAGCGCACTGACCGGCGCGCTCCTGCTCGCCTTCTCCGATACCTTCTGGTTCAACGCCGTCGAAGCCGAAGTCTATGCGCTCTCCATGCTGATCATGATGGGGTGCACCTGGCTGATCCTGCACTGGATCGAGAAGCACGAGCAGAACGGCAGCGAGCGATACCTCTTCCTGGTCGTCTACCTGGCCTTCCTCGGCATCGCCGTGCACATGTTCACCATGCTGGTCCTGCCCGCCGCGTTGCTGTGCGTGGTCTTTACGGACCGGGCCATCCGGTGGAACCTGAAGCTCATTCTGCTGTGCGGAGTCATGGGCCTGATCCTGTTCAGTGTCGTGGCCTCCATCTACGTCTTCTTCCTCGCGGTGCCGCTTGCCATCGCCGGCCTGCTCCTTACCAGGGGACGGCTGCCCTGGGGCTTCCCGGCCCTGGCCTTCGTCTTTTCCGTCGCCGTGATGTTCTTCGGACTGGAAGAAATCTACTCGTACAACGGCCTTCCGTTGATCGTGATCGGAGGATTCGAGGCCACGATCGGAACGGTCATGTTCAGCGTGGCGCTGGTGAGCCTGGCCCTCGCGCTGGTCTCCGCTACGGCCTATGATCAGGGCCGGTACAAGTGGCCTTTCTGGCTCATCGTGCTCTGCGTCGCCGTGTCGGGATACTCCGTGAACTTCTACGTGCCGATCCGGGCGGTCCAGCAGCCGGTGATCAACGAGAACGACCCGTCGAACTGGAAGAACTTCGAGGGATTCCTGGAGCGGAAGCAGTACGGGCAGGAGAGCATGCTCGAATCGATGTTCAATCGCAAGGGCAGCTGGTCGTCCCAGTTCGGCAACGGGGAGAACATGGGGTTCTGGCGTTTCTTTTCCCGGCAGTTCAGCGCGCCCGGCTTCCCCTATTTTCTCCTCCCCGTCCTGCTGGTCGCCCTGGGGATCGTCGCCCAGGCGGAGCGCGACCGCCGAAGCATTTTGTTCCTCGGCGGGATGCTGCTCACCTGCAGTCTCGGGCTCATCCTGTACATGAACTTCTCGGATGGTTCCCGGGGCATACAGCGCGAGGTGCGCATCCGCGATTATTTCTATACGCCGGCCTTCGTCTATGCCGCGGTGCTGATGGGCATCGGCGTCCGCTCGCTGCTGGGCCAGATCGCGACGTGGCTGGAGCGCCTGCGGCTGCCCGCGGAAAGGAGCACCGCGGGGATCGCCGTATTGACGATCGCCCTTCCCCTCGTGCCCTTCACCTATCACTACGAATCCCATTCGCGCGAGGGCAACTATATCGCGTACGACTACGCGTACAACATGCTGGAGTCCTGCGACGAGAACGGCCTCATCTTCACCAATGGCGACAACGACACCTTCACGCTCTGGTTCCTGCAGGAAGTGGAAGGCATCCGGAAGGACGTGCGGGTGATCAATCTCAGCCTGCTCAACACGGACTGGTACATAAAGCAGCTCAAATACCAGGAGCCCCGGGTGCCGATCACGCTGGCCGACGAGACCATCGAGGCGTTGACCATCCAGGGCTGGGACGACAGGGAGGTCGAGATCGCCGGCCTGACGTGGACCGTACCGAGGGCCGGCACGCTCGGGGACGACATCGGATACCTGAGGGTGCAGGACCTGATGATCCTGCACATCCTGGAACAGAACGACTGGGGCAGACCCGTTTTCTTCGCCGTGACCGTTTCCCCGGAGAACGACGTGGGCCTCGACGATTACCTGCAGCTGGAAGGCATGGTGTGGCGGGTCGTCCGGGACCCCAACCCCGATCTCATGGACCTGGAAAAGACTCGGCACAATCTCTGGAACGTGTACAAGTACCGCGGCATAGCGGACCCGGAGGTCTACAAGAACCCGCAGACCCGTATCCTCCTTAGGAATTACACCGTGTCCTACCACCAACTCGCGCTCAGCCTGTGGAAACGGGGCGAGCTGGACCAGGCCATCGAGACCATCGAGAAGTACCTGGAATACAACATCACCAACGGGGCGTTTGAAAGACTGATGCTCATCCAGTTCAACGCCGACAAGGGCGTGTATGCCGATGTCGAGCCTCTCGCGGCCGAACTGGCCGGCGAATACAAGACCTTCGACGGGTATACGGCGATGGCTCAGGCGATGCGGAAGCGGGGCCGGATCGATGAGGCCGTCGCCGTGCTTGAACGGGGCGTGGAGGCTTTTCCCGAATACACCTCGGGATACGATCAGCTGGTGAGTCTCTACTACCAGCGGGAGGATACGGACCGCATGCGGGAGACCCTGGAACGGTGGCGGGCGATCGCACCGGGAGATTCGGTCGTAGAGGCCATGATCGAGGAGCTCGAGGAGGCCGGCGACGCGGGCGGTCCCTAGCGGGCCGGTTCAGTCCAATGCGCGTTCTGATCATCAACTGGAGGGATATACGCAACCCGGAAGCGGGCGGCGCGGAAGTGCACCTGCACGAGACCTTCTCGCGGATCGTCGAATGGGGCCACCAGGTCACTTTGCTTTGCTGCAGGTTCCCCGGCGCCGCGGAATCCGAACAGATAGACGGGATCGAGGTCATCCGCCTCGGCGGGAAGTGGACGTTCAACCTGACCGTCCCGTGGCACTATCGCAGGCGCCTGTCCCACCGGTCCTTCGACGTCGTCATCGAAGACATCAACAAGATCCCGGTACTGCTGCCCTGGTTCCTGAACGGCCCTCCGGTGATGGTCCTGCTGCACCATCTTTTCGGGACCACGTTCTACCGTGAGATCAACCCCGTGCTCGCGACCTACCTGTATTTCATGGAAAGGTTGATACCGCGGGTGTACCGGCGTTGTCTCTTCGAGGTGGTATCCGAGAGCACCCGGGACGAGCTCGTCCGGCTGGGGGTCGCGGCGGACCGGATCAGCGTCGTGCACAACGGGCTCGACGCCGGGATCGTCGATGCGCCGGCCGATCCGGACGGCAAGGAATCCGGGCTGGTCATCTATCTCGGCCGGCTCAAGAAGTACAAGAACGTGGACCACCTGATCGAGGCCATGGCGATCGTGCGCGAGGAGGTCCCCGGCGCCCGCCTGGTGATCGTGGGCGCGGGCGACAGGCGGCGCGCCCTCGAGGCGTCGGTCCGCTCCCTGGACCTGGGCGGCGCCGTGCACTTCACGGGGTACGTTTCCGCGGAAGAGAAAATACGCCTGCTGACCCGCGCCGAAGTGGCGGCCTGTCCCTCGAGCAAGGAGGGATGGGGCATCACCGTGATCGAGGCCAATGCCCGCGGGGTCCCGGTCGTGGCGGCCCGGGTACCCGGACTCAAGGACGCCGTGGTCGACGGGGAAACGGGCGTGCTGGTCCCGCTTGGGGACCGGAAGGCCCTGGCGCGCGCGCTGATCGGTCTGCTGCGCGACCGGGGAGAGCGTGAGCGGCTCGCCGGGAACGCGCTGGCGAGGAGCAGGCTCTACACCTGGGAGAATACGGCCCGGCAGACGCTGCGGGTGATCCGGCGTTCGTTGGAGGAAAGCGCCGATGCGGCGTGACGGCCCGGGAAAAGCGGATGACAGGGAGGAAGAGATGGACATATCCGTCGTTGTTCCCCTGTACAACGAGGCGGAGAGCCTGCCGGAACTCCACGACCGCATCACGGCGGCGCTCGAGGCGGCGGGACGGTCCTTCGAGGTGCTCTATATCGATGACGGCAGCCGTGACGGGTCCTTCGAAACGATACGCCGGCTCCGGGAGAACGACGGCCGGGTCAGGGCCGTCCGGTTCCGCCGCAACTATGGGAAGTCCGCGGCGCTGGCCGTCGGCTTCGAAGCGAGCCGCGGCGACGTCGTCGTCACGATGGACGCCGACCTGCAGGACGATCCCGCGGAAGCGCCCGGCATGGCGGATCTGCTGGACGAGGGCTTCGACCTGGTCTCCGGCTGGAAGAAAACCCGGAAGGACCCCCTGTCCAAGCGCATCCCCTCGAAGCTGTTCAACTGGGTCACGGGCATCGTCAGCGGCCTGCGGCTGCACGACTTCAATTGTGGCCTGAAAGCCTACCGGCGGGAGGTCGTGGAGACCATTCCCGTCTATGGAGAACTCCACCGGTACCTGCCGGTGCTGGCGCACTGGGCCGGTTTCCGCGTGACGGAAACGCCGGTACTGCATCATCCGAGGAAGCACGGGCACAGCAAGTTCGGTCTGGGACGGTTCACCCACGGGTTCTTCGACCTGCTGACCGTGTATTTCGTTTCAAATTTCACCCGCCGCCCCCTGCATCTCTTCGGCTCGTTCGGCCTGCTGGCCTTCGGCGCCGGTTTCGCCATCGCGCTCTACCTGACCTGGCTCTGGTTGAACGGAGTCGGTATCGGGGCCCGTCCCCTGTTGCTGTTGTCCGTGCTCCTCATGGTCCTCGGCATCCAGCTGGTCTCCATGGGGCTGATCGCGGAAATGATCGCCCACCAGGCCCGGCGCACGGAAGACTATGCCGTCCGGGAACGGCTGGAATGAGGCAACCATGAAAATACTCGTGGCCGGCGGCGCCGGATACGTGGGGTCCGTTCTCGTGCCGGTTCTCATGGAACGCGGTTACGAAGTGGACGTGATCGACCTGCTCTGGTTTGGCAATCACCTGCCGGCAGGCACGCGGATCATGGAGCGGGACCTGTTCGAACTGTCCGAGGACGATCTCGCAGGTTACGAACAGATCGTGTTCCTTGCGGGACTCTCGAACGATCCCATGGCCGAGTATTCCCCCGGCGACAACTTCATCTACAACGCCGCGGCTCCCGCCTTCCTCGGGTACCTGGGCAAACGGGCCGGTGTGCGACGGTACGTCTACGCCAGTTCCTGCTCGGTCTACGGGTTTACGTCTGACGAACTGTACGACGAGGACGCGCCGACCACGTCCGGGTACCCCTACGGCATTTCGAAACTGCAGGGCGAACGCGCGGCGATGCAACTTGCGGACGGAGACTTTTCCGTTATCTGCCTGAGAAAAGGGACGCTATCGGGATACAGTCCCCGAATGCGTCTCGACATCTGCGTAAACACCATGTTTCGCTACGCCGTGGGGGAAGGCCAGATCACCATCGACAACCCGGCGATCTGGCGGCCGATCCTGAGTGTACAGGATGCGGCGGCGGCCTACGTGTGCGCCGTAGAGGCCGATGCGGATGTAACCGGGATATTCAACGTGGCTTCCGGCAATTACCGGATCGGAGAGATCGGAAGCATGGTGAAAAGGGTGATCGACGAGGAGATGGGACTGGACATTGGCCTGGAGGTCAATCACAGGCACGATCTCCGTAATTACAGGGTTAACTGCGACAGGATCGAGGATGTCCTCGGGTTCAGGGCGAAACACGACATCCCCGCAATCGTTCACGATCTTGTCCGAAACCGGCACGCTTTCTCCGACGTCGACAATCCCAACTACTATCAGATAGAAGTCTTCAAGAAGCTCAAGGAAGGCGTCACTGTTTGACTGGACCTCAATGCTCCACTGGACAGGCCCTTTCCGAGGCGGACCTTCGACACGCGCGCACAGATAACCGGCGAACGGCATGACTCCCACCCAACCCGGGCGAATCTGTTTCTTCGGCACCTACGAACGCGATTATCTGCGGAACGTGACGCTCATTGACGGTCTGAAAAGGTCCGGCTGGAAGGTGCTGGAATGCCATGCGCCCCTTTGGGAGAAGGAACGTAACAAGACCGGCCGTTACCTGAGCGCTTTTTCGCTGGTTCTCCGCGCCATCGAACTGAAGCTGGCTTACCTGCGGCTTTTGTTCAAATACGTCTTCAAGGTCGGCGCCTACGATGTAATGATGGTCGGTTACATCGGCCATCTCGATATGCCGTTGGCCTGGCTGCTGACCCGGTTGCCTCGGCGGCCCCTCGTTTTCAGCCCCCTGGTTTCCCTGTACGACACCCTCGTCGACGATCGGCGGTCCTTCGCGGACGGTACGCTCATGAGCCGCTTCCTGCGTTGGCTGGACCGGTGGACCTGCGCCCGGGCGGATCTCGTGCTGCTGGATACGGACGTCCACGTCGACTATTTCGTCAATACTTTCAACCTGCCCCGGCGCCGGTTTGCCCGGGTACTCGTCGGCGCGGCGGAACCGGTGCTCACGGGGGATCCGGCCAGCCGGAAACCTAACCGGGACGCGCCGTTCCAGGTCGTGTTCGTCGGCAAGTTCACCCCGCTGCACGGGCTGTCCTTCATGCTGGAGGCGGCGCAGCGGTTCAGGGACGAGCCGGACATCCTCTTTCATTTCGTCGGATCGGGACAGTTAACCGATGAGATGCACGAGACCGTGCGGCGGCTGGCCCTGGAGAATGTCCGGATTCCAGGGTGGATACCCTACGAGTCGGTTCCCGGCTATCTGAACCGAGCGGACGTCTGCCTCGGTATATTCGGAACGACTGCCAAGGCCGCTCGCGTAATCCCGGGAAAAGTATACGAAGCGCTCTCGATGGGCAAAGCGGTAGTTACGGCGGATACCCCGGCCATACGGGAACTGTTGACCGACGGAGAAAACGCGATTCTGTGCCGGCGCGGAGACCCGGAAGCCCTGGCCCGCGCAATCAGGCGGCTATACGCAGACCGCGAACTGCTGCGCAGGATCGCAGAAGGCGGCAGCAAGGTCTACATGGAGAAGGCTTCCGTGGAACCGATTGGACGATCGGCTTCCGTTCTGCTGGAGAAACTGGTGGATGGCGGCGTCAATGCCTTTCGATAGCGCCGAAGTTGGGTTTACAGCTTATTTGACAGCATAATTGACAGCTTATTTGACAGGGAATTGGACTTTCTTAAATACATGTAAATTCGATGGTAACGATTACAAAAGACATCGTATAATTCGAACTTGCCGCCTTATTTGACCGCTTATTTGACCGCTAAGTTGACACCAGAAACTCGCGTATTGAATCGTGGGTTTACAGCGTCTTCAACATGACCACGGCGTCTTCCCTGGGATTCGAATAGTAGGCCTTCCTTATGGCGACCGCACGGTAGCCCAACCGGGTGTACATCGCGCGGGCCGCCAGGTTCGATTCGCGCACCTCGAGGCTGGAGGAAACGCATCCCCGGCGCACGGACTCCTCGAGCAACCAGTTCATCATGAGAATCCCGGCGCCCCTTCGCCGGTGCCCGGCGGCCACGGCGATGTTGGCGATGTGCACCTGGTCGGCGACGATCCACCCTACCAGGTAACCGGCCACCTTCCTGCCGGTCTCCCCGGTGTCCCCGGCCTCCCCGGTCTCCCCGGTGTCCCCGGCCAAAGCGACTATGGCGACGGAATTCCCCGACGTCATTTCGTTTATGAAAACGGATTCGGACCAGGGCGCCGGATAGGACGCCCGTTCGATTTCCAGGGCCCCGGGGATATGACTACGGTCCATTACCCGTACGACGAAGGGATTCGTCTCGGCCATGGGTCAGTCAGACGAAGGTCCGCTCCGGCCTGACGGAGCGGGCGGACCCTGTGAACCCGGGCGGTCGGGCGGTCCAGGCGAATCGGGCGGATCAGGCCGTCCAGGGCGAGCGGGCGGACCAGGGGAAGTGTCGGCGGGTGGCGTTTGTCCGGACCGGGTCGGCGGCTGCCTGGCGAAATCCGCTCTTCTCAGATACAGGGGTTCGAGCGCGTTCAGGTTGGCCTGCTCATCCCGCACGAGGCGTTCCTGACCCAGAAACGCGGTCGACGAGGCCAGCGGCCGACCCGTGCCCGGAGGCGCGAAACAGGCCCGCTCACCGAGTAGGGAGTCGATGCGCGCACGGTGCGCGTCCACGCCGCTGCCGACGAGCATCACCTTGTCCTCGATGGTTTCCAGCACGTCTTCGAGCAGGCCCGCCCTGAATTCGGTGAGCCGCTTCGGCCAGCCGTCGGCCGTGTCGTACCGGGCTTCGTATACCTGGTCCCTGCGTGCATCCGTCAACACGTGGACGGGATACCTGCAGCACGGCACCTGGAAGGCGATGGCGTCGAGCGTGGGCACGGCGGCGACCGGCCGTTTCGTCACGTAGGCCAGGCCCTTGACCAGGCTCAATCCGACCCGCAGCCCGGTATATGAGCCGGGTCCTATCGAGATCGCGAACCCTTCCACTTCCGGCCACTGCATGCCCAGGTCGCCCATGGTACGCTCCAGGATACCCGGCAGCTTCTCGGCGTGCACGCCGCCCAGCTCAAGCGATGCCTCGGCCATCACCTGGCGGTCCCGGATCACGGCGATCCCGGCGATGGTGGAAGAGGTCTCGAATCCCAGGACGATCATGGGCGGTTTTCCTCCGCGGCGGCGAACCGAAGGGCGCGGCCGTAAACGCAGCCTGGTCAGCATCGCGGACTGACCGGAAACACTGCCCGGCCGGTAACACAGGCTGTTCAGAAACGCAGCCTGGTCAGCATCGCGGACTGGCCGGAAACACTGCCCGGCCGGTAACACAGGCTGTTCAGAAACGCAGCCTGGTCAGCAGCCAGCCGCCGATCAGCAGCACGAATACCGGGGCCAGGTCGATCCGCACATTGGTCTTCGGCACGGCGATGGGCGGAATGATCCGCCTGAAGGGCAACAGGACAGGCTCCGTGAGCCACGTAAGTATCCGCACGAGCGGCGCGTCCGGATCCGGATTGAACCAGGACATGACCGCGCGGACGATGATGAGCACCAGGTATATCCGTAGTATCTGAACAAGGATCATGGCTAGGGAACTTTACCGCCCGGCCTGGGCTTTGTCAACGATGAAGATAGAGCGCGGAACGCCCTGGCCACCCACGACTCTTACAGCGTCGCTCCGGATTCCGTCCGACTGGATCCACGGCCGGGAAGTAACCTCTGGCGCAGTGCCGTCCTGTCTTCTATTTTACCGGTTTTGTATGGCCGATTCCTGGCCGTGGCAACTGGTTACGACGGCAGTGGTATATACCTGGCAGGAAAGGAAGGCCCATGGCGGATATCCGCGTGGACGGGAAGGAGTTGCAGGCCTTTACGAGGGCGGTATTCGAGCGGGCCGGCCTGCCGCGCGGGGACGCGGCCATCGAGGCCGAGGTGCTGGTATGGGCCAACCTGCGTGGGGTGGACTCCCATGGCGTGCAGCGTGTCGCCGGGTACGTCCATTCCGTGGAGGCCGGATTCTACAATCCCCGTCCCGATATCCGCGTCGAGCGGGAGACGCCCGCCACGTTGCTCATCGAGGCCGACCGCGCCTTTGGGCCGGTGGTGACGACCTTCGCCATGAAGCGGGCCATCGAGAAGGCCCGCGGGGCGGGCATCGGATGGGTGCTGATCCGCAACACGACCCACCAGGGCGCCATGGCCTACTACGCGCAGATGGCCGCCCGGGAGAACATGGCCGGCATCGCGTCGGTCTGCAATCCCCCGAACATGGCGCCGCCGGGCGCGCGGGCGCCGGGGGTGCACAACAGCCCGATCGCCATCGCCGTACCGGGAAGCGACGGCCGCTTCATCTCGCTGGACATGGCCACGAGCGTGGCCGCCTTCGGCAAGCTGGACGTGGCCGTGGACCGGGGCGAGTCCATTCCCGATACGTGGGCGCTGGACGAAGACGGCCATCCGACGACGGACCCCCGGCGGGCGCGGTTCCTGCAGCCGGCCGGCGGTTACAAAGGCTACGGCCTGGCCCTCATCTTCGAGTGCCTGTCGAGCCTGATGGTAGGGAATCCCCTATTGACCAGGGCAATCAAGGGTCCCGGCGCCGTACCCGGCGTGCAGAACAGCTTCATCGGCGCCATCGATATCTCGGCGTTCACCGATCCGGAATCGTATCGCGCGGAGATCGATGAACTTACCGCAGCCATGAAAGGCCTGCCGCGCGCCGATGGGGTAGACGAACTCTTCGTACCCGGCGAACCGGAGGAGCGCGTGTACCGGGAGCGTGTCGAGCACGGGATCCCCCTGCCGGCCGGGACCCGGGACAAACTCATCGAAGTCGCGGCGAAATTCGGGCTGGAGTTACCCTGGGAGGAATAAGTGGAAGAGGCGGGGGATTGCCCGCCGCAACCGTTATGGAGAAGAAGCTGATGACCAGTGACTGGGGCTATTCGGAAGAAGGACTGAAGCATTATACCGCCTGCCGGACCAGCGGTCCCATCGTGGTGGACGGGCGTCTCGACGAGCCGGCCTGGAGCCAGGCGGCCCGGTCGCCGCGGTTCGAGGACCTGGAGGAGCCGGGCCGGCCGGGACTGTTCGACACGCGGGCGGCGGTCCTCTGGGACGACGACTACATGTACGTGGGCTTCTGGGTGGAGGACCCCGACGTGCGGGCGACGTACACGGTGCGCGATTCCATGATCTGCGAGGAGAACGACGTGGAGGTGTTCATCGCCGGGAAGGACACCTACTACGAATACGAGCTGAACGCCCTGGGCACGATCATGGAGCGGTTCTACGTGTGGCAGGACGCCTACGTGGAAGGCGGCTGCGGCGCGATTCCCGAATTCGACCTGCAGGGCACCGACCTGGTGGATACCCTCGGCGGAACGAAGACGGGCCATGCCCATCCGCGCGGGCGCCGCTGGGTGTTCCGCGAATGGGACATGCCGGGGCTGAAGTGGGCGGTGCACGTGGACGGCACCATCAACGATCCGGGCGACCGGGACCGCGGGTGGACGGCAGAGATCGCCTTCCCATGGCAGGGCCTGAAGCACCTGGCGGACGGGCGCGCTCTTCCCGCCCGTGAAGGGGATACCTGGCGCATGGACTTCTCGCGGTTCCAGTGGATCGACGAAGGCGGCTTCAGGACGTGTCCGGGATGGGCCTGGAACAGCCACGGTATCTACGATTCGCACATCCCCGATCGGTTCAGCGTGATCCATTTCACCGAGAAGACGGTGGGCGAAGGCGAGGGGCGAGCCACGGGATCGCGTGCGGCAGCAGAACAAAGCGAAGGAACGGTGGGCGAGAAGGCGCGTGAGGAAGGCGGCCTGGCGAAAGAGCAAATGGCGAAGGACCGCGCGAGGCAGGAGGATGCGACCGGTAGTGAAGTCCGTTCGACGGCAACCGGAACCACGCGTTACCTCTGCCGGAAAGCCCGGGAAAGCCTGGTCGTGGACGGCCACCTCGGCGAGGAAACGTGGACGCAGGCGGAGCGTTCCCCGGTGTTCAACGATCACACGGGCGCGCGGGCCCTGTTCGATACCCGGGCGGCTCTGGCCTGGGACGAGCAGGGCCTCTACATCGGATGCTGGTTGGAAGACCGCGACATCCAGGCCGGCCAGGCCGGCCAGACCAACCGGGACGAGTCGTCGCACGAGGTCCGCCAGGACAGCCACGTGGGCGTCCTGATCACCGGTCCCGGCGCCTACTACGATCTCGCGGTGAATCCGCTGGGCGCCACCTCCGAGATGTTCTATATCTGGAAAGAATCCTACCGGGACGACCGGCGCTTCCACGTACCGGAATACGACCTGGTGGTCCACCGGCCCGAGGTGATGGGAGGCCATACAAGGACCGACATCGCCGCCATGCGCTGGGCCTTCGAGGACTGGCGTTTCCCGGGATTGCAGGCCGGCGTGAGCGTCGACGGCGATCCGGGCAGGCGGGACCGGGTCGACCGGGGATGGACCGTGGAGATCGCGTTACCGTGGGAAGGCTTCAGGTGGCTGGCCGAAGGGCAGGCCGCGGCGCCCGCTCCGGGTGATGTATGGCGGATCGGCCTGCTCAGGCGGCAGGTGATCGACCAGCGCGGCCATCGCTGGCAGGCCGCGTGGACCTGGCGGCCGCTGGTCCTGGTGGACGGCCGGATGCCCGAAACCCACCTGGAAGTGGAACTTGCGGAATAGGCGACGCAGCCGAACTCAGTTCCTGCTGACGAACCCGGCGAAGAAGTCGTTGCCCTTGTCGTCCACCACGATGAAGGCGGGGAAGTCCTCCACCTGGATGCGCCAGATCGCTTCCATGCCCAGTTCCGGGTATTCCACCAGCGACACTTCGCGGATGGAGTCCCTGGCCAGCCGTGCGGCGGGTCCGCCGATGGACCCGAGATAGAAGCCGCCGTGCTTCTTGCAGGCGTTGGTGACCTGGACGGACCGGTTGCCCTTGGCGAGCATGACCATGCTGCCTCCGGCCGCCTGGAACTGGTCCACGTAGGTGTCCATGCGTCCCGCGGTCGTCGGCCCGAACGACCCGGATGCGTAGCCCTCCGGCGTCTTGGCCGGTCCCGCGTAGTAGACACAGAGGTCCTTGATGTACTGGGGCAGCCCTTCGCCCTTGTCCAGCCGTTCCTTCATCCTGGCGTGGGCGATGTCCCGGGCGACGATCATCGGACCGGTCAGGGAAAGCCGCGTGGCGACGGGGTAGCCGCTGAGCGTGGCGCGGACCTCGGACATGGGCCGGTTGAGGTCGATCCTGACCACCTCGCCGCCCAGGGCCTGGTCGTCGATCTCGGGCAGGTACTTCGACGGTTCGGTCTCCAGCTGCTCCAGGAAAATCCCGTCCCGCGTGATCTTGGACAGGATCTGGCGGTCCGCGGCGCAGGACACGGCGATGGCCACGGGGCAGGAAGCGCCGTGGCGCGGCATGCGGACCACGCGCACGTCGTGGCAGAAGTACTTCCCGCCGAACTGCGCGCCGATGCCGATCTCCTGGCTCATCCTGAGCACCTTCTCTTCCATCTCCAGGTCACGGAACGCCTGTCCGTGCTCATTGCCCCCGGTCGGCATGTTGTCCAGGAACCGCGTGCTGGCGAGCTTGGCGACCTTGAGGGAGTATTCCGCGGAAGTGCCCCCTACCACGATGGCCAGGTGGTAGGGCGGACAGGCCGCCGTGCCGAGGATGCGCAGTTTCTCGTCGACGAATTCGAGGAACCGGCCCGGGTTGAGCAGCGCCCGCGTCTCCTGGAAGAGCAGGCTCTTGTTCGCCGAGCCGCCCCCCTTGGTCATGATCATCAGCCTGTACTCGTCGCCCCGGTCCGCGTAGATCTCGATCTGGGCGGGCAGGTTGGTCCGCGTGTTGGACTCCGTGTACATGTCCAGGGGCGCGAGCTGGCTGTACCGCAGGTTGGTCTTCAGGAAGGCGTTCATGGCGCCCTGCGACAGGGCGGCCGCGTCGTCTCCCTCCGTCCAGACGCGGTTACCCTTCTTGCCCATGACGATGATCGTCCCCGTGTCCTGGCACATGGGCAGGATGCCGCCGGCGGAGATGTTGGCGTTCTTCAGCATCTCCATGGCGACGAAACGGTCGTTGTCGGACGCCTCCGGATCGTCGAGGATCTTGCGCAACTGGGCCAGGTGGCCGGGCCGGAGCAGATGGGCGCTGTCGCGGATGGACTGGTCCGCGAGCATGGACAGCCCGGCCGAGTCCACCTTGAGGATTTCCCTTCCCTCGAACGTACCCGTGGAAACGAAGTCCGCGGTCAGGTGACGGTACGGCGTATCGTCCTCGCCCACGGGCAGCAGCTCGTGGTAGGCAAAGTCATTCAATGTGCGGGATCTCCCACCCTGTTACACGAAGCGTACGTCGACGGTATCGAAACAGGCGCGATTCGCGTCGCATTCTGTCGGTCCCACGACCTTGTCATCCGGACCGATGGCCGACACGGAACGGACGCACCAGAACGCGCGGCCGGGCTTCTGCTCGGTAAGGGTCTTGTCGTTCTTTTCCGCCGTGTAATACGATTTCGTTCTCAAGTAACGGCATACGGGTTCTGCCATGATGGACTCCTTGCTTGCTGCGCCGGGCTGCTTGCGACGCTTGCCAGCTGTGCCGAAGCGCCGGGCTGCTCATTCGCCAGGGCCTGGACTGGCCGGGCTGCTCATTCGCCAGGGCCTGGACTGGCCGCACTGCTCACGCCGCCAGGCGGCCTGGACCGGTTGAGCCGCTTACGACGCCAGGGCCAGAACGGCCTGTTTCACCATGTTCTTCGCGATCTCCACCTTGTAACCGTTGTGCGGCATGGGCGCGGCGTCCTCCACCGCCGCCTCCGCGGCACTTTCCGCCCGGGCCTCGGTGATGCGGCGGCCCCTGAGATACCGTTCGGCCTCGACGGCGCGCCACGGAACGGGCGCCACGCCGCCCAACACGAGGGCGGCCCGCTCGCAGGTCCCGTTCACCACGGTCATCTGGGCGGCCAGGCTGACGAGGGCGAAATCGATGGATTCCCGCTCGCGCACCTTGAGGTACATTCCCTTGCTGTTCGCCTCCGGTTTCGGGATCGTCAACTCGGTCACGACCTCGTTGGGGCGGAGGATGTTCTCCCGCCGGATGTTCATTTCCGGCATCGTGAAGAAATCGTCCATGACGACCTCATTCGCGCCGCGGGGACCATGGATCTTCACCGTGGCGTCGAGGGCCATCAGCGCCGGGGCCGCGTCGGAGGGATGGACGATGTAGCTCGGTCCGGATCCGAAGATCGCGTGGTAGGTATTGACCCCGCCTACCGCGTAGCACCGGGCGCCGCCCTTCTTCAGGCACGGAAAATCCTCGCTGCGGTAGTACCAGCAACGCGGACGCTGCAGGATGTTACCGGCGAGCGTGGCCATGTTGCGGATCTGCGGCGAGGCGATGACGGAGACCGCCTGGTGAAGCACGGGATAGTCCCGCGACACGGCGTCGTTCTCCAACACGTCCGTCAGGGTGGTCAGCGCGCCGATGCTCGTTACGCCGTCATCCTGCCGGATGTAGTCCAGGCCTTCGATGGACTTGAGGTTGACCACGCGTTTGGGAACGGCGGCGAAGTCCTTCATTTCTCCGAGCAGGTCCGTCCCGCCCGCCATGACCACCGCGTCGTCCCAGCTTCGGCCCAGAAGGGAAGGCACCTGCTCTATCGACGTCGCGTTGACGTAGGAAAAGTTCTGCATGGGTCAGCCCTCCTTCACGGCGGCCAGCGCGCTGAGCACTTTGTCGGGGGTGAACGGCATATCCCGTATGCGGGCGCCGCAGGCGTTGTAGATGGCATTGGCGATAGCGCCGGGGGTCGGGATCGTCGCGGGTTCGCCGATGCCGATGACGCCGCGTTCCGGTTCGTCGTACCTGAGGATCTCGATTTCGGGTATGTCCGTGGAGCCCATGAGCCGGTAGTCTTCCAGGTTGGCGTTGACCATGTAGCCCGTCGCGGGATCCATGATGCGGTTCTCGTACATGCCGTATCCGATACCCATCAGGACGCCGCCGTTCACCTGGCTCGCCCAGGTGAGCGGGTTCAGGATCATGCCGCTGTTGTGGACCGCCACGACCCGGTCTACCTTCACCAGGCCGGTCTCGGTGTCGACGCTGACTTCGACGAAGTGCACGCCGGGCACGCCGCTGTCCGAGTAGCCGGGCAGCCACTGGCCGTGGAAGAAGATGGGCTCGTCCCCGAGCTGGGCCGCCGCCTGCTGCCACGTCATGCTCTTGGAAGGATCGCTGCCCACGAACACCTTGCCGTCCGAGGCCACGAGTTCGCCGGGTTCCACCCCGAACCTGGGCGCGATCTTCTTGAACAGCTCGAGTTTCGCCAGCATCGTCGTACCCTTGATGGCGGGGGAGACCGACGCGGCCGTCGTGCTGCCGCCGCTTCCGCCCGAATAGGGGTAGTTCGTGTCGCCGATGCCGACGGTGATGTCTTCTGTCTTCAACCCGAACTCTTCCGCCGCGACCATGTGCACCAGGGTGAGCGTCCCGGTGCCGATATCCTGCGTGCCGCACTTCACCTCGACGCTGCCGTCCGGATTGATGGTACACTCGGCCTGCGTCCTTCCGCCGCCGCCGCCCCACCTGCACGAACCCACGCCCATGCCGGTCTTGACCCGGCCGGTCCCGGTATCGGGCGCGGCGCTCCGGCGGGTCTTCCATCCGATGTGCTCGGCCCCCATGGCCACCATGTTGCGCCGCGCTTCATTCGGGTCGTTCATCTGCCGGATGTCCACCGGGTCCATGCCCAGCGCCTCGGCCATTTCGTCCATCATGGATTCCATGGCGAAAGCCGCCTGCGGGTGTCCCGGCGCGCGCTGGGCGGCCATCGGCCCGGCGTTGGTGAACACGCTCGTCTGCTCGATGCGGTAATTGGGGATCTCGTAGAGGTACGGCGCCCCGGGTATGTTGGCGCTGCCGGCGACGCCGGGCGTACCGTAGTTGGACCGCTCGTAGGCGACCAGCTTGCCGTCACTCGTCGCCCCCAGTTTCACGTGCTGTACGGCGGAGGGCCGGTTGCCGGTGGCCAGATGCTCTTCCTTGCGCGTCAGCATGAGCTTCACGGGGGCGCCGGCCTTCCTGGCGAGCAGGGCGCAGATCACGCCTTCCTTGCGGGCGCCGAACTTGGCGCCGAACCCGCCGCCCATGAACTCGGTGATCACGCGCACGTTCGCTTCGGGGATCCCGAAATGCCCGGCCAGTTCCCCGCGCACGCTGAATACGCCCTGGGTGGAAGCCCAGACCGTCAATTTGTCGCCTTCCCACTGGCACACGTTGCCGTGGGTCTCCAGGGCGATGTGGGACTGCACCTGGCACCGGTAGGTGGCCTCGAGCGTCACGTCGGCCTGGGCGAATCCCGCCGCGACGTCGCCCTGTTCGCCTACCCGGGGCTCGCCCACGTTGCCGCGGTCGCTGTGCACCTGGGCCGCGTCCGGATCCCGTGCCGCGTCCTCGTCCACGACGAAGGGCAGCACCTCGTAATCCACGTCGATGGCGTGGAGCGCGTCTTCGGCGAACTCCGGCGTCGTCGCCGCCACGGCCGCGATCTCCTGTCCCGCGAACCGGCACTCCCGTGAAAACACGTCGGGGTCGTCGCCGGGCAGCACCACCGCCCTGACACCGGGCAGCGCCATCGCGGCGGTCGCGTCGATGCGGTTGATCCGCGCGCGGGGATGGGCCGAACGCAGGATGCGTCCGTAGAGCAGGCCGGGCAGCTTGATATCCGCGGTGTACTTGGCCTTTCCGGTGACCTTGTCGACCGCGTCCACGCGGGTATGGGGCTTGTTGATGTAGGTGTTCTTCGAAAGGTCTCCCCATCCGCCCTCGCCCGTATCGGGGACTTCAATTTCAATTTCCCTGGGTTCACCGTCTTCCTGGATGGTGATCTTGACCTTCTTCATCTTCTGCTGCATGGCCTCACCCTCCCTTCCGCATCTTTTCGGCGGCGCTCATCACGGCCTCGAACACGTGGGGATAGGTGCCGCACCGGCAGATGTTCCCGGACAGGCCCTCCCGGACCTCTTCCGGCGTCGGGTTGTCGTTGGCGTCCAGCAGCGCCTTGGAGGACACCAGGAATCCCGGCGTGCAGAATCCGCACATCAGGGCGTCCTTCTCGACAAAGGCTTCCTGGATGGGATGGAGGTTGTCGCCGTCCGCCAGGCCTTCCACCGTCTCGATCTTGCGGCCCTGGGCGTCCATGGCCAGCGTCATGCAGCTGAAGACGAGCCTGCCGTCCATCTGCACCGTGCAGGCCCCGCATTCGCCGCGGTCGCAGACCACCTTGGGACCGGTGATCTCCAGCCTGTCCCGCAGCGCGTCCGCCAGGGTCGTGCGCGCTTCCACCTCGACGTTGTGGGCCTGGCCGTTCACGTCGAGCGAAATGGTCGCCGACATGACCCCCTCGGCTTCCTGGGCGGCCGCCGTCCCGGCTTCCGAGACCAGGATGGCCGGCGCCACGGCAGCCGTCACCGCGCCGGCGCCCGCGCCCTTGAGAAAACCGCGCCGCGTGAACCGCTTCCCCGCCACATGATCGGGACGGGACGATTCATCGGGCCTGGCTTCATCGTGTCGATCAGCCATAGGACCTCCTCTTCTGCGTATTGTAAGCCGTCCAAAACGGACGGAATCTTCCGACAGTTTCCGGCTGGTAAGCAATTAAGAAGTTCGGGACCGGCAAGTCCGGCGAATCCGGCAAGTCCGGCAAATCCGGCAAATCCGGTGAAACGTGATAAACAGGTTGGGAACCTCCCTAAGAATATGGAAGTCGCTCCGGGCGTCGTCAAGACCTTTCATATATGGTTATACAGGGAACGAAGGCATTGTCGTCAAACAAAACAGGGGCGCGTTTTCCCTTGCGATTCCGGCCCGCATACCCTTAGATTCAAGGGGAGAACGGCGGTATTGAAGGATCGGGATGTTGCGGCGACGGACGGCCGGTCCGCGCGGCCGGGACGGACGGCCGGTCAACGCGCCGGGACGATGCTCGAAACCGGTCCGGTCCGATCAGCGACGGCCGGCCGGTCCGCGCGGCCGGGACGACGGCCGGTCCGATCAGCGATGGACGGCCGGTCAACGCACCGGGACGACGCTCGAAACCGGTCCGGTCCGCGCGGCCGGGACAGGAAGCATGACGGCCGGAGAATCGATGGCATGACAGCCGGAGAAGTGGAATGAAGCGATACGCATTTGCCGCCGTGGCCGGCGCCGCGGTGGGCGCCCTCGTGGGTGCGGAGTTCTACCTCCGCCGCCAGGACCACGCGTACAACCGGGACCGCTGGTTCCACGAGGAATACGACGGCGCCCATCCGTACATCGTGTTTCACAACCGGAGCGGCTGGGAACTGATGCCGGGGTACAGCGTGGCCGGCATCCGGATCAACGACTACGGGTTCCGTGGAAAGGACTTTCCGCGGCGGAAGGACCCCGACGTCGTCCGCATCATGTGTCTCGGCGACTCCTGTACCTTCGGCGCGCCCGGGGACGATTCGCCTTATCCCTCCCAGCTCGAGCGGCAGTTGGAGCGCATGGACCTCGAGCGCGGACACCAGGTGGTCAACGCGGGCGTGGACGACCACGCGTCCATCAACGCCCAGTTGCGCCTTCCCCGGCTCCTGGCCTTCGAACCGGACATCCTGATCGTCTACATCGGCTGGAACGACATGTGGCTGGGGAACCCGAAGCACTATCCCGACATGCGGAGGAAGACCCAGTCCTACTGGCATTACGGCAACGGCGGCGACTCCGGCCTGAGGCTGCTGGACGAGGCCAAGGAGATCCTGGAGCTGAAGACGCCGCCGCCCATCGGCTCCTTCGATCTCGAGGACTTTCTGCCCGAGAATTTCGAGTACAACATGCGCCGCCTCATCCAGACGGCGAAGAACGAACGGGTCCGCGTCGTCCTGACGACCCTGCCGACGCTCATCTCCCGCAACGGGGACGGGATGTCCATGCAGAGCCTCGACAAGATGCGTTATCCGTCCTTCCTCGAGCGGGGAGATCTCGGCCGCCTCACGCAACTCTACGATATCTACGATGCCTCGATCCGCCGGCTGGCCATGGAAGAGGATACGGACCTCATCGATCTCAACGCCGCTTTTGCCGGGTCGGACGGTGAACGCGAACGGTATTTCACCGATACCTGGCATCCCACCATCGATGGCAGCGAGATCATCGCGCGGGCGCTGGCGAAGGGCCTGCGGGACCGCGACATCGTAGGGTAGTCCAGACCCGTTGAAACACGTACTGAAATACACGGTGTTTCCCACGCCGCTCGGCCCCATGTACGCGGCGGCCAGCGACGCGGGCGTGTGCCGGATCACGTCCGGCGTCACGGACGAGGCCTTCGTGACCGACATGCTGAACCGGTTCGACGCGGAGCTCGGCTTCGTCCCGGACGACGAACTGCTCTCAATGGCCGAAGACCAGATCACGCGGTATTTCGCCGGGGAGCTGAAGGGTTTCGACGTGCCGCTGGATTTCCTCCGGGGCACGCCGTTCACCCGGCAGGTTTGGCGCGCGCAGCAGGATATACCATACGGACAGTGGCGTTCCTACAAGTGGGTGGCCGAACGGGTGGGCAGGCCCCGGGCCGCGCGGGCGGTGGGCCAGGCCAACAGCAACAACGACATCGGCATCCTGGTTCCCTGCCACCGCGTGATCACCAGCGACGGACGCCTGGGCGGCTACGGGGACCGGCCGGACGTCAAGGCGTTTCTGCTCGAACTCGAAGGAACGGACTACATCCACTGACCGCTTTCGGCGCACTCGGCCGGTCGCGTTCCGCGGGTCGCATTCAGCCGGGCCGCGGACGCCGGGCACATTCGCCGGTCGCTTCCGAGGACGCATTCCACCGGTCACACTCGGCCGGTCGCTTCCCCATGTGACAACAGCCTATGCCGCTGGACATTCCAAACCGGGTCTATTTCGCCTACGCCTTCCAGTGCGGATACCGCGAGCAAGCGCCCTATATCAACGGCGTCCTGGACGACTGGGACAGAGCATACCTGGTACCCGACCTGGGTTATCTGGAGAACCGGCCAAGCGCGGCGGACGTCTACATGGCCTGGAATGAGGCGGGACTGTACTTCGCCGTGGACGTGCGAAAGCGCAAGCCGGTCCAATCCCACTACGGACGGCATTGGACCGGGGACAGCTTCCAGATCTGGCTGGATACGCGGGACGTGAAGACCGCGCGGCGGGCCGGGCGGTACTGCCACCAGTTCAACTGCCTGCCCACCGGAGGCGGCGACCACGGGGACCGGCCGGTGGTCAAGCCCACGCAGGTCGACCGCGCCCGCGAGCGGTGGAACATGCCGGAACCGGAAGCCCTTCCCATCGCGTCCCTGATCACGGACCGCGGTTACACCCTTGAGGTCTGCCTCCCGACCGAGACGCTCAGCGGATACGACCCGGAAGAGTTCCCCCGCCTGGGCTTCACCTATTTCCTCAACAATTCGGAATACCCCGCCCAGTGGTGGAGCGCCGGGCGCGACCTGCGCGTCCACGTCGATCCCAGCACGTGGGGCACGGCGGTGCTAAGGAGGAAAAACCGATGAGCGACTTGAGCGAGTACGTGGCATATCGCAGGGTCAAGGATGCGGAATTCGCCGAGAAATACGACGAGGGATACCAGGAGTTCAAGATCGGCGTACTACTTCGGCAGGCTAGAGAGGATGCCGGCCTGACCCAGGAAGAAGTGGCACGCAGATTGAAAACCAGGAAGTCTGCCATTTCGAGAATAGAAAACCATGCCGAGGACATCCGGTTGTCTACGCTCGGAAGGTACGCAAAAGCGATTGGTAAAAAGCTGCAGTTTACGGTGGGATGATTCACTTGTAGGCAGGTTGCATTAAGTAGCGCAACACAGGCTTGCCTCAGCACCATCCACAGGCTCATAATCCAGGTTGGGCGCCAGCCATCGCTCGACGGCTTCGACGGTCATGCGCTTGCGGCGGGCGTAGTCTTCCACCTGGTCCCGCCCGATTTTCCCCACGTTGAAATACCGCGCCTCGGGATGGCCGAAGTAGAGCCCGGCGACGGAAGGCGGCGGGTCCATGGCGTAGCTTTCCGTCAGCGTGACGCCGGTCCGTTCCTCGGCCCGGAGCAGGTCGAAGAGCCGGCGTTTCTCGGTATGATCGGGGCAGGCCGGATAACCGGGGGCCGGCCGGATCCCGCGGTATTTCTCCCGGATCAGGTCTTCGCCTTCCAGGTCCTCTTCCTTCCCGTAACCCCAGGCCCGCCGCGCCCGCTGGTGGGTTTGCTCGGCAAGCGCTTCGGCCAGCCGGTCGGCGAGCGCCTTGACCATGATGGCGCGGTAGTCGTCGTGATCGGCCTCGTACCGCCCGACCAGTTCGTCGAGACCGATGCCCGCGGTGACCGCGAAGGCGCCGATGTAGTCCGCCGTGCCGTCCGGACCCACGAAATCGGAAAGGGCCAGGCAGGGCCCGTCCTCCGACCGCGGCCGTTGCTGGCGCAGCATGTGGAACGTCGCGAGCGCTTCCGAACGGCCGGCGTCCTTGAAAAGCACGATGTCGTTGCCCGTCGAATGGGCCGGGAAGAACCCCCACACGGCCCGGGCCTTCAGCAACCGGCCTTCGACCATCTCCCCAAGCAGTTCCCGCGCGTCGTCGAACAGTTTCTTCGCCTCTTCACCGACCTTGTCGTCCTCCAGGATGGCCGGATACCGGCCCCGCAGCTCCCACGCGCCGAAGAAGGGCGTCCAGTCGATGTAGGACAGGAGTTCGTCCAGGGGGAAGTCCTCGTCGACGCGGACCCCGGTGAACCCGGGCACCGCGATGGTCTCTTCCGACCATTGGAGGGCGGGCCGACGCGCGCACGCCTCGGAGAAAGGCACCAGCGGCATGCGCGGCGTTCGTTGTTCGTAGGTGTCGCGGATCTGCCGATAGTCCTCCCGCACGCGCCGGGCGTAGTCCGGCCGCAGATCGTCGCTGAGCAGGTTCCCGGCCACTTCCACGGCCCGCGACGCGTCCGTTACGTGCACGGTCGGTCCGTGATAGGCGGGCTCGATCTTGATCGCCGTGTGTCTGCGGCTCGTCGTGGCGCCGCCGATGAGCAGGGGCGTTTCGAAGCCGTTGCGCTCGATCTCGCGGGCCACGTGGATCATCTCGTGGAGCGACGGGGTGATCAGCCCGCTCAATCCGATGAGGTCGGCGCTTTCTTCCGCGGCCGTATCGATGATCTTCTCCGCCGGGACCATGACCCCCAGGTCGATGATGCGGTAGTTGTTGCATCCCAGCACCACGCCCACGATGTTCTTCCCGATGTCGTGCACGTCCCCTTTCACCGTGGCCAGGAGGATGGTCCCCTGGTATTGTCTCTCTCCGCCGTCTCCGTGCTCGGCCTCCATGTGCGGGACCAGGTGGGCCACGGCCTTTTTCATGACCCGCGCGCTCTTGACCACCTGGGGCAGAAACATCTTCCCCTCGCCGAAGAGATCTCCGACGATGGACATCCCGGCCATCAGGGGGCCTTCGATGATGTGGAGCGGCCGGTCGTAGCGCGCAAGGGCCTCGTCCATGTCTTCTACCACGTAGTCGGCGATGCCGCTGACCAGCGCGTGGGATATGCGCCCTTCCAGGCTGTCCTCGCGCCACGCCTCGTCCTTCCGCGCCCTTCCGGACGCCGCTCCTTTTCTCGATTCCGCGAACTCCAGCAACCGCTCGGTGGCGTCGGGCCGCCGGTTGAAGAGGACGTCCTCGACCCTGAGGAGCGTCTCCGGGTCGATGTCTTCGTAGATCGCCAGCTGCCCCGCGTTGACGATGCCCATGTCCAGGCCCGCCTGGATGGCGTGGTAGAGGAACGCCGCGTGCATCGCTTCCCGGATATGGTCGTTGCCGCGGAACGAGAAGGAGATGTTGCTCACGCCGCCGCTGACTTTGGCCAGGGGGTGCCGTTCCTTGAGCCGCCGCACGGCCTCGATGAAGTGGACGGCGTAGTCGTCGTGTTCCTCCATACCGGTGGCCACGGTTAGGATGTTCGGGTCGAAGATGATATCCGTCGGGTCCATGCCGATCTCTTCGGTGAGGATCCGGTATGACCGGCTCAGGATCTCCACCTTGCGGTCCACCTCCGTGGCCTGGCCCTCCTCGTCGAAGGCCATCACCACCACGGCGGCCCCGTACCGTTTCGCCATGCGGGCCTGGTTCCTGAAGACCTCCTCGCCCTCCTTCAGGCTGATGGAATTGGCGATGCTCTTGCCCTGCGCGCATTTCAGTCCCGCCTCGATGACCGGCCAGCTCGAGCTGTCGATCATCACGGGCGTGGCGGCGACGTCGGGCTCGGACGCGATGAGATTCAGGAAGGTGGTCATGGCCCGCTCGCTGTCGAGCAGGCCCTCGTCCATGTTCACGTCGATGACGTTCGCCCCGCCCTCGATCTGCTGCCGGGCCACGCCCAGGGCTTCCTCGTACTGCTCCCGCCGGACCAGCCGGGCGAACTTGCGCGATCCCGTCACGTTCGTCCGCTCGCCGATCATGGTGAAGTTGCCGTCGTGCCGCACGGTGAAGGTTTCCAGCCCGGCGTAACGGGACAGGGGTTCGCTCGGATGGGGCACGCGCAGTTTCCCCCGCCGCTTCACGGCTTCCGCGACCGCGGCGATGTGTTCGGGCGTGGTCCCGCAGCATCCGCCGACCATGTTGAGCCAGCCCTCTTCGGCGAAATCCCCCAGCACGCCGGCCATGTGTTCCGGGGTGTCGTCATAGCCGCCCATTTCGTTCGGGAGGCCCGCGTTCGGATAGCAGGTCACCGGGATGTTCGCTATGCCGGACAGCTCTTCGATGTAGGGCCGCAGCTCCGCGGCGCCCAGGGCGCAGTTGATGCCCACGCTGTAGAGTTCCCCGTGCCGTATGGACGTCCAGCAGGCCTCCACGGTCTGGCCCGAGAGGGTGCGGCCGCTGGCGTCGACGATGCAGAACGAGGCCAGGAGAGGTACGCGTCGCGCTCCGTGGTCGAAGAGGCTGTTGATGGCGAACAGCGCCGCCTTCAGGTTGAGCGTGTCGATCTGGGTCTCGACCAGGAGCAGGTCCACGCCGCCGTCGAGGAGTCCGCGGGCCTGCTCGCCATAGGCTTCGGCCAGGCCGTCGAAGGTCACGGACCGGAAGGACGGATCGCCGACGTCGGAGGCGACGGATGCCGACCGGGTGGTGGGCCCCATGGCGCCGGCCACGAAGCGGGGCCGCTCCGGATCGTCGGCCATGGCGGCCGCGGCGGCTCGTTTCGCGATCTTCGCGGCCGCCGCGTTGATGTCGTATACCCGGTCCTGCAAGCCGTAGTCGGCCTGCGAGATGGCCGTGGCGTTGAAGGTGTTGGTCTCGATGATGTCGGCGCCGGCGTCCAGGTACTGGCGGTGGACCTGCTCGATCAATTCGGGTTTTGTGATCGACAGCAGGTCGAGGTCGCCCCGCAGCGCTACGGGGTGGTCTTTGAACGCATCGCCGCGGTAATCGGCTTCTTCGAGGGCATGGCCCTGCAGGACCGAGCCCATGGCGCCGTCGATGATGAGGATTCGTTCGGAAAGCAGCCGGTCCAGCTGGCGGTGGGTTTCAGACGTAACGAGAGGGGACTTGCCGAAGATTGCATACTCCTTCACGGGGTTGAACTTCGCGGGTCTCCGCGCGCATTTCTGCTTTAAATCTACGGGAGGTCCGCGGGATCGTCAAGGGATCGTCAAGGAGAGGTGCGGGGAATCGTCAAAATCAATGCAAATGATCTTCCCATCCGTGACGCGACGTTATATCATGACGTAATTCCATGACGTTATATCGTGACGTTGTACCATGACGTTACATGATCTGGCGAACCTGCATGCGCAGCGGATCGGCAATCGATTGAGGAGCGCTGAAATGTCCGAGTTGAAAGACGAAAATACTATGAGAAAAACAGGGTTTTCACGACGGGGATTCCTGAAAGGGGCCCTGGCCGGCGCCGGCGCGTTATCGCTGGGCAGTTACGAGGCCGTGGCCCAGATGGTGGGCGGCCCATCCGTCCGCGGCTGGGGCGTGCCCCCTGGGCTGGTGCGCATCGACAGCAACGAGAACGCCCTCGGTCCGTCTCCCCGGGCGGTCGAGGCGGTGCTCTCCCTGGTTACGAGCATCAACCGGTACGGGCAGAACCCGGACCTGCTCGGCAAGCTCGCCCGACGGCACGGCGTGCCCGTCGTCGAATGGACGGACAGCCCCTTCGCCCCGGTGCACGACGCGTGGATCGCCGTAGGGGCCGGCTCGTCGGACCTGCTCTTCGCCATCGGCCACGCTTACGTTCGAGAGGGTACGGAGGTTGTGGAAAGCCTGCCTGGTTTCGGGTTCATGACCAGGTTCTCCGGCGTGGCGAACGCGGACGCGGTTCGGGTCCCCCTGCTGGCGGGCATGAAGCCCGATCTGGACGGCCTCAGCGCGGCCGTGACCGACCGGACCGCCATGGTCGTCGTTACCAGCCCGGGCAACCCCACCGGCCAGTTGACCCCCCTGTCCCGATTGAAACCCTTCGTCGCGTCCATCCCCGAGCGCGTGCTTGTTCTCGTCGACGAAGCGTACATCGAGTTCGCTGAAAACGCGGCCGACCGCGAAGGCGCGGCCTCGGTCATCGCCGACCACCCGAACGTGATCGTGACCCGCACGTTCTCCAAGGTCTTCGGCATGGCGGGCATGCGGGTGGGCTACGCGGTCGCGCGGCCTGAAGTCATCGCGAAGATCAACAGCCACCGGGCCAACACGCTCACCCTGCTCTCCACCCACGCCGCGTCGGCGGCCCTCGACGACACGGCCCACCTGCGGCGTTCGCAGGACCTGGTGAGCCGGGGGAAGCGCTATTTCTACGAGCAGCTGGACGCCATGGGCATCGAATACGCGCCGAGCGAATCGAGCTTCGTGATGATGAACATGAAGACCGACGTGGACGAGCTCGTCCGCCGCCTGCGGGAGGAACACAACGTCCTGGTCGGCAACGCGAAGGCGCGCTGGAACATCGAGGGCTGGATCCGCGTCACCGCCGGCCTGCCCGAGGAGAACGAGGCCTTCATCGCGGCGCTGAAGAAGGTGCTGGTGAGCAGTTAGTACCGGGCTTTGAGACGGAGGCGGGATGCAAGACGATGAAACCCTGATATGTCTGAGGTGCGGTGCCCGCAATAGTTCCCTTGTAACGCACTGCTACTACTGTGGCGACCGCCTTGAGCGTACCTGCAGGCACTGCGGACATCCGAACCCGCCCGATGTGAAGTACTACTGCGAAAATTGCGAAAAACCGCTGAATGGGTCACAGAAGGAGGCGGCGACCGGGTCGACTGAGTCCGATCAGGATGCCGCACAATCCGTACACGAGGCAGAAGTGGAAACAACAAAAGAGCCGTCCGAAACCGCACAGGTTCTCGATATCGTCTGTCCTCGTTGCAAACACTCATACCAGCCGGGTTCGACCTACTGTTCCAACTGCGGCCTGCTCCTGGATGACGAAAAGGCACCTGATACGTCTTCGAATATCGGAGCATTCCAACTGGGTTCGCCGGGTGGATTCTGGGTACGGGTTGGTGCCGCCACGCTCGACTACTTCGTTGTCCATTCGATTAACCTGATTGTGGCCGTTTTGTCTGGTGTAGGCATCCTGGAGTTCCTTGGCGCAGGCATCCTGGATTCCATTGACCCCGAGTCACCCGGTTATTCCCTTGAACAATTAAACAATGTGGAATGGATCTTGGTGGTCGTAAACTGGGTCGTTTATATCGTCTACGCGCCTATTCTCATCGGCCTGTGGAGCACGACCATTGGAAAAAGGCCTTTCAATTTATGGGTCGTTAAAGCCGATGGCGGACGATGTGGTTTCTGGCGTGCGCTTGCCCGGGAATCAGCAAAGTTCTTTTCTGCCGCTATATTGGGTATCGGGTATCTCATGGTAGCATTCCGTGACGACAGGCGCGGTCTTCACGACCTCATTGCCGGTACGGCTGTCATCAAGAGGAGTGAGTGAGTTGCACCGACTTACCCTCAATCTCATTCAGAATCTGTCCATACATTCGGCAAGTACAGTGGTCGAGAGAATGTTCGGCAGGCGCAGGCAAACCTAAGGCACGGAATCCCGCACGTACAGGGCCCGGCCTATGGCGCCCATGGCCGCGTCCATCTGGTCCATGCGGGAGTTGTGCCGCACGTCCAGCACCCGGTCCACCTGCGGCAGATGCCAACCGAGGCGCCGGGCCAGTTCCGCCTTGCCGATTCCCTGTTCTCGCATTCCCCGGTATAACATCACCTTGACGGCGGTAAGCGTTGGCAGCACGGCAACGTCTCGGCCCCGAGACGGCAAAGGGATATCCAGGCCGTCATGTATGCGGGCTGCGATCGCCTCCTCCAGGGCGTCAACCGCACGTGCGATCGCTTCGTCCCGGTCCATACCAAATGTCGTGAGCTCTGGAAAGTCCGGAGACGTGACCAGCACGGATTCATCGTCATTTTCGAGTACCAACGGATACGTAAGCATCAGTTCAGCATACACAACAGATCTGTTAATGTCAACAGAAATGTTGTGCTGGAACTTCGCGTAATCTATGGATCGGGAAGTTGAAGGATTGCGTGGAGTGCTATAGTCTGGATCGTATCCGAGAGAGATTCTACTACATGATCCATGCGGGAGTTGTGCCGCACGTCCAGCACCCGGTCCACCTGCGGCAGATGCCAACCGAGGCGCCGGGCCAGTTCCGCCTTGCCGATTCCCTGTTCTCGCATTCCGCCCTGCCGCCGCTTCACTCCGCGTGCAACGCGTCCGCCGGATTGGAGGCCGCGGCCTTGAAGGCCTGGTATCCCACGGTGAGCCAGGCGATCAGCAGCGCGGCAAGGCCCGCGAACGCGAAGACGCCCAGGCCCAGTTCGACGCGGTATGGGAAATCCTCAAGCCACGTGTGCATGACGTAGTAGCCCGCGGGCGCGCCGACCACGAACGCCAGCAGGATCAGCCGGGTGAAGTCCCTGGACAACAGCAGGATCACGTTGGATACCGTGGCGCCGAGGACCTTGCGGACCCCGATCTCCCGGGTGCGCTGCTCGGCCATGAAGGAGGATAGGCCCAGCAGTCCCAGGCAGGCGATGAAAATGGAGAGTATGGCGCCGGCAATGAAGACCGAGCCCATCCGCTGTTCCGCGACGTAAAGCCGCTCCAGGTCCGCATCGAGAAAGGAATACTCCATGGCGGGATGGCTGGGGTAGATCTTTCCCCACTCGTCCCCGAGAATCTCGAGCCCGCGCGGCACGCTGTTATCCCGGATCCTGATCTCCATGTACGAAGACGGTTCATTGAGCAGGAGGATAACCAGCGGCTCGATCGGCTGGTGCAACGACTTGTTGTGAAAGTCCTCCATCACGCCGATGACCTCGAAGGGCGGAATGGAATCCGGCGCGCCGGCCCAGCCTATGGTCCTGCCGACGGCGTTCTCCCACCCCAGGGACCGCGCGGTCGCCATGTTGATCAGGCACGCGGTGGAGTCCGATCCGAATGCGCGGGAAAACGTCCTCCCCGCCGCCATCTCGATACCCAGGGTCTCGGTGAAGTCGTAGTCCGTCCTGATAAGCTGGATTGCCGGACTCTGATCCTCGGGCACGCCTTCCGGCGTCATCAGGGTGATACTGGGTTGTTCGCCCGGCACGCTCGACGACGTACTCACATTGAGGATCTCGGGATACTGCAGAATCGCGTTCTTGTAGGCCGGATACCCCTTGATGGCCTCGGCGTCCGGAAGGCGGGCGATGACCACGTTCTCCTTGTCGAAACCCAGGTTCTTGTTCCGCATGTACTCGAGCTGATCGAGCACCACGGCCGTGCCGATGATCATGATGATGGAGACCATGAACTGGAACGTGATGAGGACCTTCCGGAAAACCGAATGGGACGCGCCCGCTTTCAGGGCGCCCGTCAGGACGGCGACCGGTTTGAAGGACGACAGGATGAAGGCGGGATAACCCCCGGCGGCGATCCCCGTCAGCAGGGCGATGCCCACCAGGGTCGGCACCAGCCAGGTCGACCCGTAATCCATCTGCAGGTCCTTGCCGGAGAGCATGCTGAACTGGGGCAGAAGCAGGTGGACCAGCCCCAGCGCCGCGACGAGGGCGATCACGGAAAGAAAGATCGACTCGCCGGTGAACTGCCTGATCAGCTGCGGCCGCTGGGCGCCAAGCACTTTCCGAATGCCGACCTCCTGTGCCCGCCGCGCCGACCGCGCCGTCGAAAGGTTCATGAAGTTCACGCACGCGATCAGGAGAATGAACACGGCCAGGGACGAGAAGATGTAGACGTACCGGATGTCGCTGTTGGGACCCAGTTCGGCTTCCATGTGGGAGCGCAGGTGTATATCCGTGAGGGGTTGAAGGTAAGGCCTGGCGACGATGCCCGTGCCCTCGAGCTGATCGCCGAGGTGTTTATCCAGGAATCCGGGGAATTTGCTGTCCAGGTCCCCGGGCGCCGCGCCTTCCCTCAGCAGCAGATAGGTATAGAGGTCGTGGTTGAACCCCTGGCTTTGCATTGTCGACGGTTCGTTGTAAAGCTTGTTCGGCGCCAGGGACGCGTAGGAAGCCAGGAAATCGAAATGAAGGTGGGAGTTCCCCGGCATGTCCCGCATGATGCCTTTCACCGTGAACTTGTAGAGGTCGTCCCCCGTAATCACCTTCCCGATCGGGTTTTCGTCCCCGAAGTACTTGTCCACCATGGACTCCGACAACACCACGGCGTGCGGCTCGGCCAGGACCGTCTTCGGGTTTCCCTGGACGAGAGGGATGGTGAAAATGTCGAAGACCGACGAATCCGCGAAGATGAAGTACCGCTCGTAGAACCGGTTTTCCTCGTACCGGATGAGCCAGCGGGAGCCCGGCGGCTTTATCCGGGTGATCTGCTCGATCTCGGGGTATTCTTCCGCGAGCACCGGGGCCCAGGGCGGCGGCGTGACCGCGGCCTCGATCGGCCTGCCCGCGATGGTGGCGGATTCGACCAGGCGATAGATCCGGTCGTGCTTCTCGTGATACCGGTCGTAGCTGAGCTCGTCCTGCACGTACAGCAAGATGAGAATGCAGCAGGCGATACCGATGGCCAGGCCCAGGACGTTGATCGTCGAATAGCCCTTGTGCCTGAGCAGGTTCCGCAGCGCGGTAGTCAGGTAGTTTTTGAGCATGAGTCGGTCCTGAGCGGTGGATTATCCCGGTACGCTGATGATAAGACCCACCGGAGTTGTCGTTTGTTTCATGATCAGAGATGTCTTTTGCAGGATAGCCGAGCCGGACAGCCGGGCCGGACAGCCGGGAAACGCGATTCGGAAACCAGCCTTGGGGGTGTAGGTCGACCCCTTACCACAGCCCGACATTATCGCCAGGCAGCGATCTACCACAGCACGCCGAAGAGCAGCCCGGACGCGATGGCCAGGTAGCAATCGCCCTGTTGCGTTCTACCACAGCACGCCGAACAGCAGTCCGGACGCGATCGCCAGGTAACGGTCTACCACAGCACGCCGAACAGCAGTCCGGACGCGATCGCCAGGTAGCCCAGGGCCAGCACGCCGGGACGCCGGAAGATCGGCAGGCCGCCGGGAGGCAGTTTGAAGGGATAGGCCCCGCGAACGGGCCCCTCGGCCAGGGTCTTCTGCAGCCAGGTCCCTTCGAGGGCCTTCAGCCGGTGGGCCATGCGGTCGCGCACCGAGGCGATGTCGTTCTGCCGGGCGTAGACGAGGCCTTCCAGGTCTTCGTCGGACATGGGGCCGCGCCGCAGCGTGATCACCGCCGATGCGATGAGCATGCCGGCCGCCGGCAGCACGATGTTCCACAGGTAGGTCCACCACGTATTGGTGTACCAGACGGGCAGGCCCCATTCCAGGCGCTCGCCCAGGATCGCCGTCACGCCGTAGGCCAGGCCGATGAGCAGGCCCAGGATGCCGGTCGACCGGTGGACGCGGGTGAAGACGCCCATGAGGATGACCGTCATGAGGGGTACGGCGATGGCGCCGGCCAACCGGAGGTAGAAGGCCAGCATCCCCTCCTGGATGAAGGGCACGTAGGCGAATCCCAGGGCCATGATGAAGGGCGCCGCGATGCGCCCCACCCGGGTGTAGTGGGCGTCGGAGGCCCGCTTCACGATGAACCGGGCGTAGATGTCCCGGACGAAGAGGCTCGATATGCCGATGCCGATGGAGTCGAAGGTGGAGTAACCGCCGGCGATGAGGCCGGCGACCACCAGGCCGATCAACCCGTGGGGCAGGTAGGCCTGGATCATCAGGGGATAGGCCTGGTCGATGGTCTCGAGTCCGGGGAAGTCCGCCCTCGCCATGGGGCCCATGGTGACGTTGAACCAGAGACATATGGCCGTGGCGGTGCTGGCCACCACCGCGGCCATCTTGAAGTCCCACTCCGACCGGGCGCCCAGGAACCGGATGGCCTCGTACTGGTTGATGACCGCGTACATGGTCAGCACCACGATGAAGCTCAGGATGACCACCACCGCGGGGACGCCCGTCGGCGCGTAGCCGCCCACGTGGAGGAGCGTGTCCGGCAGCGCGGGGTCCACGGCGGCCAGCCGCTCGTTGAGGCCCGACCATCCCCCGCCCCGGACCCAGACCACGACCCACAGCACGAAGGATCCGATGATCATGGCCACGCCCTGGACGGCGTCGGTGAACACCCCGGCCTGCAGCCCGCCGCGGACGACATAGAGCGTCGCCGACGCGGCCACGGCCACCACGACGAACCAGCTGGCGGTGGAGGAGAACCCGGCGAGGACGCTCAGGACCAGGAACATGGAGAAGAAGATGTTGGCGAGGACGTTGGTGCGGGACTGGATGTTGATGAGGACCGCCATGACGCGGACGGACGGCCCGAAGCGGTATTCCAGCCACTCGGCGTTGGTGAAGACGCCCGACCGGTACATGGGCAGGATGACGAAGAAGGCGAGCACGAACCAGCCGATGGCGATCCCGAGCCACCACTGGGAGAGCTGGGACAGGCCGAACAGGTACGATCCGCCGGCGATGGCCACGTAGTCGCCGCTGTCCACGGCCGTGCCGAAGGCGGACAGGCCGATGGCCCACCAGGGCATGGACTTGGCCGCCAGGTACCAGTCGAAGCTCTCGCCCTTCTCGCGGAAGGCCAGCAGGCCGTACACGACGATGCCGCCGTTGACGAGAAAGACGATGGTCCAGTCTAGATAGGACATGGCTTAGGAGTGGATGTGGATGGTGCGATGCGTAAGGAGGCGTCACAAGACGCCGGTCCGGCCTGGCGACGATCCAGGCGGTCACCGGTCCGGTCCGACGAGGTCTCGGACAGATGCGCTGCCGCTTCCGTTACCGCGGCAGGTGGTACCCGTCCTTCATCACGGGGATCCGGTAGAGCCCGGTCCCGGCGGTGATGTACAGGATTTTGCTGTTCTCGCCCCGGCCGAAGCCCACGTTGGTGGGTAACTCGCCGGTGGGGATGAAGGCCCGCTCCGTGCCGTCCGGCGCGCGGATGGCGATACCCGGCCTCGTCATGTCGCGCTCGGACACGTACAGGTTTCCTTCGACGTCGACGACCAGGCCGTCGGGACCGTCTTCAGGCAGGTAGTCCACGAGGACGCTCCGGAACGTGGCGGTTCCATCCTCGTGCAGGTCGTAGGCCAGCAGCGCCATGCGACCCTTGCGCACAGGGATGTCCGGCGTGATCTTGCCGAGGTCGATGGAACCGTTGTCGTTGCTGACCACGTAGAGCGTCTTCTGGTCGGGCGACACCACCACGCCGTTCGGCTTGCCCGCGTCGGTGATGATCCGGTGGATCGAACCGTCCGTATCGATGCGGTACACGGCCATCACGGGCTGCTCCACCGATTCGTTGCCGATGTACTTGGGATCGCTGAAGTAGACCCGCCCCTGCTCGTCGATGGCGATGTCGTTCGGGGCGTTGAACGGCCGGCCTTCGTACTCGTGGGCGATGATGTAGGCCTTGCCCGTCTCCATGTCCGTCCGCGTCACCCGCCGTCCGCCCTGGTCGGCCCCTTCCGCGGCGATCAGCCGGTCCTGCGCGTCGAACTTGAGGCCGTTGGACATCCCGCTGGGCGACCGGTAGATCGTGGTCTCGCCGGTCCCGGGATCATAGCGCCAGATGTGCCCGGCCTCGATGCCGTCGGGACCCGCCGCCGTGGTGAAGGTGATGTCGCTGAAGTAGATCATCCCGTCGGGACCCTCGGCGGGACTCTCGGTCAGCGCCAGGCCCTCGTTGAACACCATCTCCAACTTCGCGTCAGGCGAGATGAACTCCGGATCGCCGAAGGGCGGACCGGCTTCCTGGGCGTGGAGGGGTATCGTGGCAATTAAACAGCATGCGAGCAGGATGCTATACCGATTGAACATTGTTTTTGCCTTCCATGAAAAGTGAATGGCAGGGATAGGAGGATCGTTTGCTACGCACGAGGGAGATTGCTTTCAGTATCATAAAAGCTACTCTGTGAAACATCCATGAAATGTCCTTACACAAAGATGGTATTTCCCTGAATTTAGGGTTTCAACGGACTGTCAACGGTCTCAAAGATTTAAAGTTTGTATTTTTGGACGATAAAACAACGCATATCGAAGTTTTCGTTCTGCTATTCCGGTCCATCGGTTGATCTCAACCATTCCCACATTGTCGGCATACAACTTAAAACCAATATCTCTCAGTGCCTCCAAAAAGTCTGCAAATCTGCGATTGGCGATAGGTTGGGCGGAGTTCGTATATAAAACCGTAACCGGGCCGTTCCCAATATTGCGTAGAAGACACTCTAGTTGGTTAATAAGCTGTGTGAGGAGGAGTGTTGGACTCGCAAGCAGGTACGATACGATTACGATAACAGGCCGCCAGCCAGGTGCATCATGCCATTGGACTGATGGGATGTCCTCAGTCCATTGTCGACGGATTTCTTCCAATAGCGGCGCACTAGAGACCAAGCGTTCACCCAGTACGCGCATTGAGCGAGACCGATCTACGCCGATGTAGTCGAATCGCGGTTTGCCGGACTGGACGCTGGCAAAGGCGAGGCCGCCGGTACAGGGTCCACTTCCCAAGTCGATGACTACCGGTTTGGAGGGCGGTTTGTTTGCATGAAATATCTGGTCAAATGCCTCTATAAGTTCCTCAAGGTGACCCAACTGATTCAAGTAGGCGTACACTAGTACGCGATCGTCAGGAGTAAGATCCCCCCAAGATTTGTCAAAATCAGCCTGTCCACTCTCCAAGATTTCACGTTGTGCCGTGTCGATGTCGAAACCTAATATCGTCTGTCCGACAGATCGAGGATCGTACTTAACACGCTCGACGATTTCACTAGATCGGATGTTTTCCAGCCATTGGGGCAAAACTACAGCCAAATCGGTAATTCCCTCACAGGCAGTTTCAATGTAGAAACGAACACGAGATTGTTACCGAAGATGCCCTTTGAGCACTTTCCGAAACGTGAGAGATAGGCGGCGGTTTCGCAATACTCTTGGTCTCGTGCCATCAGGTAACTTAGGTCCCGGTTCAGATTTTCGGCTCGGTATCTCATGGGTCCACTGGTAACGGGCAGGGCCGCTCATAACTGCCACGCTCCGGTTGTCCAGCACGACATTGTGCTTGATTTTGTTGTTGCCTTTCTTTCGGAACACCATTTCCCAGGATTCCAGCAAGCTGATCATGGCAATGTCGTCGGCGAAGTCTGGCTCTCTGTCAATGTGTCTACCGATTCCCTGGTCTCGGACATATTCGTTGACGATCAGTTGATCTGGCATCTGTGGCACAATCTTCCGTTCAACGAGCCGCTCGGCTACTGCAACAGCCCAATCTGGCAATTTGTCTATACGCATGCCGGGATCTATTTGACGATTCACATAGTCGTATCGCCAACCATAGTGCTGTACGCGTCTCTTAAGGTCCTTTTGCCATTCGTTTTGATCGATCTTCTCTACGATTTCAGCCTCCTCAACGTCGCTAAGGAAGTTCGGCACATAGGTGAGTCCAGGGACACCGTGACGTGCAGCAGGCAACTCAGCGGTGGGTACGACCGGCGGTTCCGGAAGACGACCGGCAGACACGGCGACATGATGACGAAAGGACTCGACGTCAAGTACATCTTCGACGTGTGCCTCAGTTGGCAGTTGTAATCTAATGTCTCCTTGTATGTCGATTTTTCGGTCACTAACGGCCACTTCGCCGGAACCAGCGAAAGACACCTGACCAGTGGTTAGCCTGAGTTCTCGATTCAAACACGGCCATTTCAGATCTTTCGCGACAGTATGGGCTACGCGCCTCACTGCTTCGTTTTCAAAGTCGGAGGTGTACCATTGGCCACGCGCAGTCCAGGGTTTATAATCCACACGCTTGTCGCCCCATAGTAAAATGACTCCGTCGTCTTCTCGGCGCCACCTCGGTTCGCCGGACATGGATGGCCATTTCAGATCCCGGAGATCCGGTGTGCTTGTCAGCAGCGCGTGCATGGACAGCGACTCCTGGAGCGGCGCATCGCCGCGAAAGCAGAGATCCAGTCTCTTGTAGCCGTGCCTTAGTCCGCATAGTGCCGCCGCGGACCACCACACCGAAGGGGGCAGTTCGTGTAAATCCCGATGCCACGTCTTGAAGTTGGTTGGTTCAGGACGTGCGAGTACCATTTGGATCGCCATCCCGACACGACAGTCCAGCCAATCGGTGGAATGAAATGTGGTTTCCGCGCGAAGAAGGCGGCGTGTCCCGTCGAGCCAGGCGGTGATTTCTCCCTTCGGACCGGTGTAGCTTGAACCAGCACCGTCAGCGATTTTTTCTGCGAGTGCAAGAGGACGAAGTCCGCTCCGGCCAGGCAGTTCCCGAAAGACTTCTATGGCAGACTGCCAAAGAGCGTTCTGCAAATTGTCGACCGAAAGGTCATCTGGTGGACCAGTGCCGGCCGTCGTCGCCCACGGAGGAACCCGCCACCATTCGGCCTTCACTTTGGCAGCCGATGCGCTAAGTTCTTCCTGGTCGCCGGACAGACTCGCTACGAGCACGTCCAGCCACGGATCAATGCGTGGTACCGCCCACACAGCCATGGTCATGGCGCCATGAATCGCGTCCTCGCAGTCCGGAATATCGATCCTCGTGTTCATTACGTATGTCGGTGGTGCAGGCCGTATGACGATGTCGGTTTCACCATGATCAACCGCAACATCGACGGGCAGGCACACATTGGAAGACTGTCGGGCCATTCCATAGAGTCGCACTCGCTCCTCGTCCGTAGCGACGGACAAGCCGGAAACCGCGTAAGTGGGCAGGGCACCGGGCCAGTACAACGCATTATCGGACGATTCTACGTCAACCGGCGTACCTGGCGACCAATGTTCGCCTCGATAGACGAGTGCATCCAGACCTGGCAGTTTCCCTGCATCGAACTTCATGCAAACGCGGATATTGTGCTTTCCCGCATCACCCGGTTCCGAGGTGAATGCACTGGCGCCCAGCATCAGCCCGGTGTCCTTCGGCTGAGGGCGCAACCAACCATCCTGGAGCGCATCGAACAACCGCCGGTGATGCACCATCAGCCCGAGCCAACGTTCCTCCGTACGATCGGATTTATAGGTTGGCGCGGCTTCCTCAACACCTTGGAGCGGTATAGACATTTGTTTGTAGTCTTCCTTGGTCATGATCGCTCCAGAACACCGGGCCCTGGCAGTGCTTCGGCAGCCGGCTTAGAGAGATCGCCGGGGCCATATACAAGGAACAGATGGTCGCGAGCACGTGAACACATCATATACATTGCCCGTTTCTCGGTATGGTAGGCACAGGGAATGAACCGCTCGAGTTCCAGGACAAATACCGCATCGAACTCCTGACCTTTGACCGATTCCTTGTTCAACACCGTCACGCCGTCTTCCAGGACGTTCGTGGTTTCTTCGTTCTTTTGCTCGTTTCGGTAGATGTCTACTCGAGAACCGGAAAGCGACCGTGAAAGCCGTTGATGAATCTCCTCACCTGTAGCGTTGTTGTAGACGATCACCCCCACTGTGCCTCCTCTGGTCTGCCGCCAATTCGACACCAGCGAAGCCGTGGAATCATTGCTTGCAGAACGCACAAGACGCGGCAAATCGCCGGATGCTTCGCGGCTCACTTCCGCGGCGGGCAGGCGACCGCTGTGAAAATGTTCAGCCAGCCGCGCCACTTCCGGTGAGTTCCTGTGATTCCTATGGAGTATGACGGGATCGTCCAGATTTGCAGATGCCTTGATCTGTTCCAGGGTCGTGTGGCTTCGTGACAGTGCCTGATCCTCATCGGCAAACACCGTGAGGGTTTGTGCTACGTGACGAGCTATGTAAGCGAAGAATCCCTCAGGAAGATCCTGTCCTTCATCAACGATCAAATGCGAGCGAGAAGGTCTGACACGCGCTTGTTTAAAACAATCAAGCATCGCCTGCCAATCATAGTCGTAGAGGTCATAAAGCGTAGGTACAAGTTGACCCTTCGTTTGCCTTCGAAAGTCACTCCCTATGAACCTGTGCATAGTCGATGTTTTGACGCCATCACTGTTTAGCAGATCCAGCAACCGTCTTAGCATACGGTTGTAGGTAACCACCACAACACCTTTTGATTTCTCCCATTCCGATAAGATTTCCGCTCGCCGCGCTGCCAATACTGTCTTGCCTGATCCCGGAGGCCCGACAACGAAAAGGGGTTCATCAAGTGGCCACTCCAAGACTTCCAGTTGCTCCTCGACACTGGCAAGTTCCTCGTAAGTCGGCAGTCGCACGCTGAATTCCTGTCTGTGTCTTATGCATGTTGGATATCATACTCTTTCGAGACGATTTTGAAACGAGTGTGTAAAAATATCAGTGTAAGTTGTGAGGTTTAATCTCGAAATAAAGGAACAGGAATAACCCAGTCGTGTCAAGATGTCCCAAATGATGTTGCGACCTGTATCGTACCAATCCTGGGACTGCCGTCGGTGGTCGCCGTTCTTCCTTGACGCTTCCCCGCGGTTTCCATACCGTGTCTGCACACCGTTTACACATTATCCCCAGCTAAGCACAAACCTGGATCATATCAACAAGCAAAAGGAGCAACTCATGTCCGTATCGAGACGGGAGTTCATGGGCATTGCGTCCGCGGCGGCCCTCGCCGGCGTCGTGGGGCCCGCATGCGGCACCGAAGCGAATCAGTCCACGGCCGATGCCGCGGCTACAACGTCCGCCGCCTTGCCGCCGACCGGCGACGATCCACTCGGCGTGCGCGCGGACTTTCCGGTCGCCAACGAATCCCTGTATCTGAACACGCCGTACATCGGTCCATCGCCGCAGCCCGCGGTGGACAAGACCATCGAGTTTCTCGCGGCCAAGTCCCGCAATCCGGTCTTGCTGAGGGAGATGCTCGACGAAGAGGAAGCCGTGCGGGAGAAGTTCGCGCGCCTCATCCGGGCCCGGATCGGCGAGATCGGCCTGGTCTCTTCCACCAGCGAGGGTGAGAACATCGTGGTCAATTCCCTGGACCTGAAGGCCGGGGACAACGTGGTGATCGACGATCTCCACTACATGACGTCGCTGGTGATGTATAGCCAGCTGGCCGAGACCAGGGGCATCGAGACGCGCATCGTCCGGAACGTGGACGGCGTGACTTCGCCCGAAGCCTTCGCCGAGATGGTGGACGACAGGACGAAGCTGATCTCCGTGGCGTGGATTTCCAACCGCAACGGCTACCGCCAGGATCTGAAGGCGCTGGCCGACCTGGCGCACGCCCACGGCACGTACCTGTACGCGGACGCCGTCCAGGGCGTGGGCATGATCGATCTCGACGTGGGGCCGACCGGGGTGGACTTCCTCACCACGGGGTCGTACAAGTGGCTCCTCGGCGGATTCGGCGTGGCGCCTTTCTACGTGCGGGAATCCGTGATGGACGTGGTGAAGCCCGACCGCCTGGGCTGGAGAATGGTGGACGAAAGGCTCCCCGATTACAAATACACGATTTACACCGACGCCAGGAAATTCGGTTACGCCACGCCCGCCTTCGCGGCGATCTACCAGCTTTCCGGGGCGCTGGACTACCTGTTGAACGTGGGAACGGACCGGATCGAACAGCACACGGTCGCCCTGGCGCACCGCCTGCACAGCGGCCTGACCGAGCAGGGGTTCGAGGTCTTCACGCCGGCCGGCAATCAATCCGCCATCGTGTCCTTCAACCACGGCGCCGACCACGAGGTGATCGAAGAGCAACTCAACGACGCCGGAGTCTGGGCGTCCTTCCGGGAGAACAACGCCCAGATCCGCGTGGGCCCCGCCATGTTCAACAACGAGCAGGACATCGATGCCTTTCTGGATGTCACGAAGGGGTGGAGGGAGGCCGCCAGCTAGCGCGTCAGCCAACCGTGTCGACGCATCTGCCAGCTAGCGCGTTGGAGCCGCGTGGACGCATCTGCCAGCTAGCAGAATCTAACGTGCCGCGTCCACCGCATGAGTTCGTCCCATGCGCCACCGCACCACGGTCATCGCCCGGGTCAGTCCGACCGGGCGGTTGCGACGCGTTGCCTGCCCATGCGCCACCGCACCACGATCGTTTCCACGACGAAACCGCTGTAGAGGGCGGCCACGCCACGGATCGCGCCGTGCAGATCGAACAGGGTGAGTAGGTTCACCACGATGACGATGGCGCCGGCCCGGGCAGGACCGCTGGGCGCGATGGCGCCCGTCCGGTGGTCGCGCAGCGCGACGCCGTGCAGGTAGGACCGTACCGTGACGGCCAGGGGAAAGAAGGAGAAGATGATCAGCGGCACGGTACAGCGCAGGGCGAATTCGTGATCCACGCCGATCAGCGTTTCCAGCAGAAAGAACCGCACCGGGGTCCAGAACATCAGGGCCATGACGGCGAATGACAACAGACCGCACCCGGCCGTAAACCGCCGGATGAACCGGCCTTCCGGATCTTGGCGTTGAAATGCCGGCGGCAGGTTCTTGAGTTCGTTCAACCATCCGTAAGGCAGGTGGGCCAGGGCGTACACGATGGTGAGCACGGCCAGGGACTCCGTGCCGTCCGCCCCGCGGGCCACGAACAGGTTGATGATGGGCCGGCTCAGGGCCTGAATCCCGCTCGTCACGGCCAGGGGCCAGTAGAAACGAAGCACGTAGCCCGCCGTCAGGACGGGCGCCCTGCGCTCGGCGGTTGCCTCCTCCTCCGCACTTTCACCCGTCGTCCCGCTCGACCCGGTCGTCCCGCTCGACCTCCTCAACGTCAGCCTTACAAATCTCCGGTAGCCATATATCATCACAGCCAGTTCCGTCAGGACGCCGAAATAGGTTGCGATGACGGGCAGCAGAATCGGATCGGACTGCACCATCGGGGTGGGCAGGAACACGAATACGGCCAGGACGCACATGCCCATGCCGGTCATCATGGCATAGCTGACGATGTCGGTCCGCCTGACCCCCAGCAACAGACCCGACAGAAACCGCGTGATCCCGACGATAAGCGGAAAGGGCAGCAGGTATCCGAGGGCTCTGCGCACGACACTGCCGAGGCCCGGGTCCACGGCGTGAAGCTCGTCGATCACCCATAGTCCCACCGGCGTAAATGCCAGGCAGCCCAGGATAAGGAAGTGCACGCCGCCGAACCCGGCGACGCATCGAAAGACCGTGTGGAACGTCGCCCGGTCCCGGACGAGGACCATGGACATCTGGCGGGTCTGGGAGACGGTTCCGCTCAGAAAGGACGCCAGTCCCCAGGCGATTCCGTACGCGGCAAGCGTTTCGGTGGGCCGGGGCACGCGGGCGATGCCGCCGTTGAGGACCTGGATGCCCAGTTCAAAAACAAGTTCGGTGATGACGAGCGGGAGGAGGAACCAGAAGAGGGGCCGGTACATGGAAGGTAAGTATACCGGGGCGGGTAATGCGGGTCAAGTGCCGGGACAACGGGCGTTGAGTAGGGATGAGTAGGGATGAGCTGCGGTTTTCCTCACTTTCCGATTGCAATTGGAACGAAGAACGCTCATCTGTGCCTAAGTCGAGGCGGTAGTTGGCGTACCAGGTTTTTCAACTACGTCAGGTACGATATGTGGTCATATGAATTGGCTTTGTAGGTAGTGTTTATTCAGCGTATATTATGGCATAATCGGGGAATGAACCTGTAGTTGCGCTTCGACAAAATGTAAGGTAAATCCTTCAAACAAAAGTCCTCCACGTTGGGTTTTGACCAGTTAGATGGCCATCATTCACGTTATTCAGTTCTGAACGAAGTTTACTGACGGGAAAGCACAATATCGTAGTTTCTCCGAACGTATTTAATACCGAACGTATTTAATACCCACATCTGGACCGAGCCATGAGAGACGGACAACATCTGGATAGCCTCAAGATCCGAAGATTCCGGGGACTTTCGGACTTCGATCTCGACGGTCTGGGATCATTTAACGTCCTGTTAGGGGCTAACGACGTAGGCAAAACCACAATACTGGAAGCGATCTTCCTTTTGTCAGGGTTTCCAAACTTTGAATTACCCGACAGAATGCAGAATCCGCAAAACCATTATGTTCACAGGTTTGATGCCCTGACCCCTATATTCCAGAATTTTGCAGTCCACAACGAACTACGACTCGAGTCTCATACACTGGACTCTACGATACGAACGTTGGTGATTTCGGCACCACGCACAAATCCGGGCGTTGTATCAGAAACCCAGGGGGTCGGTGGCGACGCAAACGGCGATGCTGTGGGAATCCGTACTGAAGAGCATACGAGGATTCATTCGTCGTCATCAGCACTTTCAGGTCCTCGTCTGTTGCATTACGAATCGTCGAAGGTGTCGCCGGCAGGAGCCCCGGTTTCTTTTTCAGGGACTTTGACCGTACGCGACGGCAACCTCGAAATTTCTGAGCCGCCAGATGCCTTCGCCAATGAAATACTGGCGACCAGTTACCTGGGTGCCAACTACACGTATGATGGAAGTATCATCGAAAACATCATTGTAAACAAGAAGACAGACGATCTCATAAAGTACTTGCAGGTTGTCAATCCTCGCGTAGAAGGGGTCACAGTCAGTGGAGACGTAGCATACCTGGACATCGGACTGGATCAGATGATTCCGCTTAACATGTTAGGAAGCGGTATGATCCGAGCGGCTTCGATCCTCTCGACCTGTATTCTGGGTAATGACAGGATTGTCCTGATCGATGAATTGGAAAATGGCCTGCATTTTCGTGCTATCCGGCCTTTAATTGGAGCGCTGCTTAAGCTATCAGAGGAAAGCGGAGTACAAGTCATCGCTACCACGCACAGCCAGGGAGTACTGGAGAGTCTTCATGAAGTGTTGAGCCAGGGTCAGTTTTCTCAAAATCGAAGTACAACAAACTGTTACGCTTTACAAAGAAGCAGTCAGGGTGTCGTGCATTCCTACAGGTACGAATACGACAAATTCGAACATTGCATTGCCCAGAGGATCGAAATACGTTAATGAGTTCTGCTTCGACGCGTACGAGAATTGCATAGATCGAAGTGGACATCCGTATTCCCTTCCCAACAAAAAAGCACGAATCTATGCATATTGCGAGGCATTGAATATAGAGACGAACGGTTCCAGGCGGAGGTACGACGACCCATCTCATTGGGACCTGGAAGTACCAGACCTGGATCCATTGAAACGGTTTCTGCTCGGACTACAATCTGTGAGAAATAGTTGATGTGTGAGCAGGCTTTGTTCTGTATTGTTACGACAGCCAGTTGAACAGAGGTTCTTTAGTTTAGTCTTCAGATAGTTTTAGCGAATGATCGAGCAGTCACACGATATCGACACACACACCGACATAATCCCCCGCGACCACTGGCTCATAGGTTCCAAGGGCGTATACCACGGCACGATCGGTGGCTCCTGGACCCGCATCGGCGCCCAGGAGTACGGCATTTCGAGCCTGATCCGGGAGCCGGACCGCCTGGTGGCGGGCGCAAGCTGGGGCAGCGGACTCTGGGAGTGGTCGAACGGGGCGGATCGACCGGACCCGACGAGCCAGGCCAATCGAACGGTCGAGACAGGCCAGGCGGAGCAGGCAAACCGACCGAACCAGGCTGGCCGTCCGGGCCAAACCGACCGCTGGAAGCAGCTGCACGACGAAACGCTCACCGAAATCATGGCCATCGCGTCGATCGACGGATCTCCGGGCGTCGTGGCCGGATCCCCTTACGGCATCGCCACGGGTCGATACGACGACGCCGGCGCGGTCCGCTGGACGCACCACTCGGACGCCCTCCGCGTCAATGAGCGGTTCATCAACGCCATCCTGGTGCATCCTGGCGAACCCACGACCTGGTTGATAGGCACCGAAGGCGGCGTCCTGATCGCGGACGACTCGGGCGCGTCATGGCGGCGGACCAGTATCTCGGGCACCGCCGTGCGCGCGCTGGCATTCATGAACGGACAGTTCTGGGCGGGTACCGATGATCGTGGGGTCTGGCGCAGCGATGACGGCGTACGCTGGGATTCGGCGGGCCATACGCCGGACGGCGGCGCGGTCTTCGACCTGATGCTGGCCGGCGACGACATCATTGCCGCCACGGAACACGGTGCGGCTATCGGGGATGGGACCGGCCACTGGGTCCGAACCGGACCTCGCCACCTGTGCGCGGCCATGGCCTGCCATCCGGATTCTGCCTCGACGTGGCTCGCAGGTGCCACGCCGGGCGGGCTGTGGTACACGGAAGACGGCGGTCATACATGGCGGCAGATTCCAGGATTCGTAAACGTACGGGCGATCATCGCGCCGGAAGTGGAAAGACCATGAACCAGGAAACCTACAACAAGCAGGTCAGCGAACGGGCCGACAGGGTAGTCCAGGACTGGTCGAAGCGGGACGGTGGCGGGCTCTGGGACCTGAACGCGCACCTGGCGACCGGCATGGATGACGCGAAGGTCGTCGAAATCGTGCGAGAATCCCTCTCGGACCAGACGGACGGATGGGGCGGCCGACCGGCTGGCGGGCCATTCCATGTATATCCCTGTGGCGCGCTCATCGCCCGGTGGCCCGACCGGCTGCCGGAGGAAGCCCTGGAGATCATCCGGGACTTCATGATGGACGGCGTGCTCGAGCGCGGCAACACGGAGAACCACTGGCTCATGTTCTACGTGGGCAACCTGCTCGCGGCGGAACGGTGGCCGGACGCGACCTGCATGTGGAACGGCCTGTCCGCGGAAGCCAACCGGGCCGAGGCCACGCGCTGGATCCTGGGCATGATAGACCGGACGGCCGTCAACGGCCACCACGAGTACGATTCGCCCCAGTACCACGTGGAGCACATGGTGCCGATGATCACGCTCGCCGATCACGCCGCCGATCCCCACCTGCGCCGCCAGGTCGAGCAGGTCCTTTCCCTGTACGTGGCGGACATGGCCCTGGAGTATTTCTACGGCGCCTGGGCGGGGGGACACAGCCGCGAAGGATACCGTGAAAACACGTGGAGGAAATCCGGCGCGATCTCCGCGTTGCAGTACCTTTATTTTGGCGACGAGGAATTCGATCCGAAGCACCACGTCCATGGCTTCTGCATCCCGCCGGCCACGGCCGCATACCGGCCCCCGGCCCTGTTCGCCGAGATGGCCGTGGACCGGTCGACGCCGCATGCCGTGAAGAAGACCAAGGCGCCCCGGACGATCTACCGCCGCGTGGAACACGAGGCCCGGCCGGTGCGGAAGTACACGTACATGAGCCCGTCCTTCGCCCTGGGATCGTCGCAGCTGGGCCTTCCCGGTCCGGGGGCCGGTCCCATCGACCTGATTTCCTGGGACCTGACCTGGCGGGGAGAGAACCAGCAGGCCACGATCTGCTGCAACCATCCCTATCGGAGCCCGGAACGATTCAGCGCTTTCCTCGTGGGCTATCCGCAGCAGATCCGGCGGCAGATCGGCTCCGACAAGCCCTACCTGCAGTGGCCCGACCGGCTCTTCGGCGCATCGCCCTATGAACGGATGATGCAGCACGAGGGCACCGTCATCGTCCTGTACAAGATCCCGCCGGACGACGAGGCGCCGTTCATCAACATGTTCCTTCCCCGCACGATCGCCTGGTTGGAGCGGGACGGCTGGATCATGGGTGATACGGGCAACGGCGCGTATGTCGCCGTCTATCCGATCGGTCCCTACGAGTGGACGGAGATCCGGGAAGAAGGAGCCATGCGTCACCTGGCGGCGAATCCCGACCAGATCGACGGATGGCTGCTCAGGATCCCGGACGTGCACGGCGGACTGATCCTGGAGGCGCGGGAGGCAAACGACGAGGAATCCTTCGAGGCGTTCTGCGCGTGCCGCGCCGCATCGCAGCCCGACCTGTCCGGATGGCCGGGGAGCGACCGTGTCGCCGTCGAAACGCTGAATGGCAACCGGATGGAGATGTACTACGACGGGCAGCACCGGGTGGACGGCACGGCCATCGACTACGACGCCTATCCGTTGTACGAAGCGCCCGGCGTGGACGCGCCGATGGGCACGGGCAAGATGACCTTTCGCCGTGGCGACCAGGAAGTCCGGCTGGACTTCGGAGTCGACCCCGCCAAACCCCTCCTGCCCATCCGGGTGATCGGCTAGGGCGCCGCACGGATCCTTGACGGAGCGCCCCGATAAGCCGGAGCGGCGCATCGCCGAAATAACGCGCCACCTGGCCGACAAACTTCGTCCGTCGCATCGCCGGAGCGCAAACCGGCACGATCCCGCCTAGGGCGCCGCACCTGCTCACCGATCCGGCACGACTTCCTGAACTTAGTTTAGATCAATCTCCATCCTCGAGATCATTCTCCATCCAACCCGTCCCACGACACTTCAGCGCCCAGGGCGCGCAGGTTCTCCACGAAATTCGGATGGGCCCGGCGGATGGACTCGGCGCCGTTGATGACGCTGGTGCCGGGGATGCTGGCGGCGGTCATGTACAGGGCCACGGCGGCCCGGATGATGTACGGCGCTTCCACGGTGGCGGGATGAAGGGGGCGGTTGCCGAAGACGATGATGCGGTGGGGGTCGTTGATGACCGCGTGGGCACCGAACTTGACCAACTCCGAGATCCAGAAGAAGGCGCCTTCGTACACCTTGTTCCAGAACATGATCGATCCATCGGCCCGGATGGCCAGGGGGATCATCAGGGGCAGGAGGTCGGCGGGCAGGTAGGGCCAGGGCGCGGCCTCGATCTTGGCCAGGATATTGGACGTGAAGGGGTTCTCGATCCGGTGGGGCTGGCTGCCCCGCACCAGCGCGGTATCCCCCTCGTATTCGATGGTTACGCCCAGTTTCCTGAAGCACCGGTTGATCAGGTCGAAGTGGTGGGGTATGGCCTGCTCGACCCGCACTTCGCCGCCCGTCATGGCGCCCACGGCCAGGAACGTCGTGATCTCGTGGTGATCGGGCGTGATGTCCACCGCCCCGCCGCCGAGACGGTCCACGCCCTGGATGTGCAGGACGTTCGCCCCGATGCCTTCGATCCGCGCCCCGAGGGCGTTGAGGAATCGGCACAGGTCCTGCACGTTGGGTTCGCACGCGGCGTTGACCAGGGTCGACGTGCCCTCGCCCAGGACCGCGGCCATGATGAAGTTCTCGGTCCCGGTCACCGACACGTAATCCTGCCAGATCCGGTCGCCCCTGAAACGGCCGTTCAGCTCGAATTCGATGGGATCGTCCGATACGAGGCGCCCGCCCAGCGAACGCAGCACGTCCACGTGGGGATCGATCTCCCGCACGCCCAGGGCGCATCCCTTGACGTTCGCGAACCGGATGGACCGGGTGCGGTGCAGCAGGCCGGGCAGGAGGAGCAGGGCCGATCGCATGCCCTCCGGCAGGGCCACTTCGCCGGTATCGTCGTGGAAGCCGGCGTTGTTGATCTGGAGCGAACCGGCGGCCCGGTCCCAGTCGATCCGGGACCCCAGGGACTCGAGGAAGGTGACGATTTTCTGCACGTCGGTGATGTCCGGCACGTTCCGGATCGTCACCGTCTCATCGGTCAGCAGCGTGGCGCAGAGAATGGGCAGCACCGCGTTCTTGTTGCCGGACGGAACGACCGTACCGGACAGCGGTTTTCCCCCCTCGATAATCAGACTGGCCATGAAGATCCTTGCGAATACGATGAACTATCGGTAACTGCGGCCCACAGGTCCACAGGCTCATATTAATACTAACCGAGCCCGTAGGTAAACAGTTCCTTTACGGGAATGCTAACCGAGCCCGCAGGCGCACCGTTCCTTTTCGGGAATGCTAACCGAGCCTGCAGGTGCACCGTTCCTTTACGGGTCGGAATTCGACCAGGCCGATCTCCTGGAACTGGCACTTGACCGGTTGGAAAGCTCCGCGGCAGTACGCCATGGCCTCCGTCACCTCATCCGCCGCCAGGTCGATGGCGACCGTGCAGTGCGGCACCCAGTTGCCGGGCAGGTAATAGGCCATGCCGGACTCGCCGTGCCGCGAAAACACCTCGTGAAACCGCGTGTGCACGGCCAGCAGCCGCCGGGTAACTACGGGCGCCAGGAATACCACCCCTTCGTTGCCGGGAAATGTGCCGACGCTGCTCAGCCGGAACTCGAAGGGATCGATGGATTGCGCGAATTCGAGCAATCGCTCCGGGAAACCGGCCGTATCGAGATCGTCGTCGTAAACCGCGAGCGAAACGTGCGGCCGGGCGCCGAGTTCCGACAGCGAGGGCTTCCCAAGGGCGGCCCCCAGGCCGTCCCAGCATTCGCGAACGGCTCGTTCACTATCGTCATCGTAGAACAGTTCGATCGCGTAGCCCATCAAATCAAGATATGCAAAGGAATGTGCAAGTCAACCGCACCGAAAGATCACGTCTCCCGGAATCCGGCAGCCCCGCCGACCGCTCGATTCCGTGCGCCTGCCCTTCCTTGACAGCCCGAAACCGCCCGTCTATCTTGCAGAGACCCGTCTGACCAGATTCGCCCCATGATCTCAAATGAAAGCGTACCGCGGATGCGGGCGTCAACACACCGGTCTACCGGAGTCCTCTTCTATGAAAATCACCGCCATCAAAACGTTTGCAGGCACGTTCAAGAACCGCTCCCGGGGCCTGATCAAGGTGGAGACGGACGAGGGGCTGTACGGCTGGGGAGAAGCCTACTCGATCGGGCCGGACAAGTCCGTGGAGCCGATCGCCGACTACATCTTCGAGATGATCAAGGGGGAGGACCCGCGCCGCATCGAGTACATCATGCTGAAGCTGTTCCAGCAGTTCCGCTTTCCGCCCGGCGGGACGGGCCTTGCGGTCATGTCCGCCGTGGACCACGCCCTGTGGGACATCAGCGGCAAGGCGGCGGGCCTTCCGGTGTACATGCTCCTGGGCGGGACCGTCCGGGACCGGGTCCGGGTGTATCACAGCGTCGGGGGCAGCGCGGTGGACGCGTCGGAGCGGGCCCATGCGCTGCACGAGGAGTGGGGGTTCACGGCGTTCAAGACGAGTCCGTACCAGGTGGACATCGAGTCCGAGCGATGGGGCCGGGTCTGCAAAGCCGCCGCCCGGTTTTTCGAGGACGTACGGCAGAGTACGCCCGACAACTGGGAGTTCGCCTTCGATCCCCACGCCCGGATTTTCGAGCCGGTCCGGGCCCTGCAGCTCGCCAACGCCCTGGCCCCCTGCGATCCCTATTTCTACGAAGAGCCGCTCCGCCCCGAGCACCTGCCCGCCTGGTCCCGGCTGCGGTCGCAGATGCAGGTCCCGCTGGCCACGGGCGAGTCGCTGTACACTCGTTTCGAATTCCTCGAGCTCATGGCCGCGCAGGGCGCCGACATCATCCAGCCGGACATCTGCGTGTGCGGCGGCCTGCTCGAGATGCGCAAGATCGCGGCGATCGCCGAGGCGCACTACGTCACCATGGCGCCGCACAACCCCATGGGACCCGTGGCCACGGCCGTCAACGTGCACTTCGCGGCGGCCACGCCCAATTTCAAGATCCTCGAGTACGGCCTGCCCGTGGGCACGGAATGGGAGCAGTGCATCATCGACCCCTACCTGCCCGAAGACGGGTACCTGCAGCTTCGCGACACGCCCGGCCTCGGCATCGACGTAGATGAAGAAGTGGTGAAGGATAACGAAGTAGTGCACTGGCAGCGCACGTGTTACGTCCGCCCGGATGGATCTACCGGGTATATTTAATCACGCGGCGAGACACGACATTGTGGCGGCGTTCTGGTGGCATGACGGAAGCGCACACCACGCAGCAAGATCTGCCCATGGCTCAGGTGCAGGTAAAGTTCGTGGGAATAGCACCAGGCAGTTGTACAATTGTACAATACCATCAGGAGATGAGCACATGAAAAAGACACGTCCAGCCTCCCCGCTTACCTGGCTTGCGGGGTTGTTGCTCCCGGTCATCTGCACCGGCGCGTTGATCTCCTGCGCCGGCGACGCCACACAGAGCGACGCCACCCAGACCGGCGACGCCACCCAGGTTGAATGGCGTGCGTATGCCGGCAACCACGGGAGCACCAAGTACTCGCCCCTGAACGAGATCGACCGGCAGAACGTGGGCGACCTCGAGGTGGCATGGCGCTGGGATTCCATCGACAATGCCGTCCTGGAGGCGGATTCCACCCTGCGCGCATTCGTCAACGAGGCGACGCCGCTCATGGTCGACGGCGTGCTGTACACGAGCACGGCCCTCAGCCAGGTGGCGGCCATCGACGCGGCCACGGGGGAGACGATCTGGTCGTACGATCCGAAGACCTGGGAGGACGGGACGCCCGCCAACGTGGGGTTCGTCCACCGCGGCGTGGCCTACTGGGAGGAGGGCGATGACCGGCGCATCCTCTACGCCACGGGCGATGCATATCTCATCGCGCTGGACGCGGGTACGGGCGAACCGGTTGAAGGTTTCGGCGAGAACGGCCGCGTGGACCTGACGAAGGGCCTGCGCCGTCCCATCGACCGCAGCCTGTACGCCGTATCCAGCCCGCCGGCCATCGTCCGCGGCGTGGTCGTGGTGGGGGCGACGGTGCTGGACTCCTTCGCCGTGTTCCGGATGCCGGACGCGGCCATGCCGCCGGGCGACGTGCGGGGGTTCGACGTGCGCACGGGGGAACAGAAATGGGTGTTTCAGACCATCCCCCAGGAAGGGGAGTACGGCAACGAGACCTGGCTGGACGAGTCCTGGAAGACCACGGGCAGCACGAACGTGTGGACGTGGATGAGCGCGGACGAGGAGCTTGGATACGTCTACCTGCCGGTCAGCACGCCCACCAACGATTTCTACGGCGGCCACCGGCTGGGCGACAATCTCTTCGCCGAGAGCCTGGTCTGCCTGAACGCCGAGACGGGTGAACGGGTCTGGCACTTCCAGACGGTGCATCACGGCATCTGGGACTACGACCTGCCCGCCGCGCCGAACCTGGTGGACATTACGGTGGACGGCCGCGAGATCCAAGCGCTCGCCCAGGTCTCGAAGCAGGGATTCACCTATGTCTTCGACCGGGCCACGGGCGAACCGGTATGGCCCATCGAGGAGCGGGAGACGCCGCCGTCCACGGTACCCGGCGAATCCGCCTCGCCCACGCAGCCCTTTCCCACGAAGCCGGCGGCTTTCGAGCGGCAGGGCCTGACCGAAGACGACCTCATCGACTTCACGCCCGAATTGCGCCAGGCGGCCATGGACGCGATCGCCGAGTACGACTACGGTCCGGTTTTCTCGCCGCCGACGCAGAAAGGCGTGGTCGCGGTACCCGGTCTCGTGGGCGGCGCGAGCTGGTCGGGCGCGGCCGTGCATCCGGAATCGGGCATGCTGTACGTGCCTTCCTACAGCCTGCCGACCATCATGACGGCGATACCTTCGGAAGACGAGAACGCGCCTTATTCATACACCGGACGGTTCGCCTACGGACCCACCATCATGGACGGCCTCCCGGTGATCAAGCCGCCCTACGGCCGGATCACCGCCATCGACCTGAATACCGGAGAGCACGCGTGGATGAGCCCGGTGGGCAACGGACCGCAGAACCATCCCGCCCTCGAAGGCCTGGACCTGCCGACCCTGGGATGGGACCGCCGGACCTTCCCGCTGCTGACGGAATCGCTGCTGTTCGCCGCCCAGATGGGGATCGTGGCGGACCGGAAGGTGTCGGATCGCGGCAACGCCATGACCTACGACTCCGAGAGCAACGAGGCGTTCCTGCGGGCCTTCGATCCGGATACGGGCGAGCTGCTCGCGGAGGTGGCCCTGCCGGGCAACGCCACGGGCAATCCCATGACCTACATGACGGGTGGGAAACAGTACATCGCCGTGCCGATCGGCGGGGCGTCGGAGCGGGCGGAACTGGTGGTGTTGGGTCTGCCGGGCGCGGACTAAACCCTGCCGGAATAGTAGCTACGCGCGGACTGAGGGTGCCGGGCGCGGACTGAGCCTGGTGGATCGTGGCTACATTGTAGCTACAACCCGCTGACGCGCGCGGACTTCCGATGCCGTGCGCCGGCCGCTGACGCGCGCCGGCCGCTGACGCGCACCGGCCGCTACAACCGGTTCAGCAGCCGCAGCATGATGGCTTTCTGGGCGTCCAGCCGGTTCTCCGCCTGGTCGTAGATGATCGACTGCTCGTGCTCGATCATGTCCTCGGCGATCTCGTAGCCGGGGTGGATGGGCATGTCGTGCATGATCTTCGCATGGCTACCGGCGAGCAGGGCGCCGTCGATCTGGTAGGGCATCATGATCCCGCTTCGCTTTTCCTTCTCTTCCGCGTAAGCCGGATCGTTGAAGAGTTCCATGTCGAGCCAGGTGTCCGTATAGACGTAGTCGGCGTCTCCGACCGCCGCCTCGGCGTCCAGCGTCTCCGTCAGCAGCCCCCGTTCAAGCAGCTTCCCCCGGCTCTCCTCGTCCACGCTGTCCGCCTCCCGGATCGGACAGACCAGCGTCAGGTGCACCCCCAGCGGCGCGGCGATGGAGACCAGCGAGTTCACCACGTTGTTGTACACGCCGATGTAGGTCAGCCGCGCGCCTTCCACGCCCTCCGGCCGGTCTTCCGCGATGGTCAGCATGTCCGCCAGCGCCTGGCAGGGGTGGTACATGTTGCAGCATCCGTTGATGACCGGCACGGTGGAGGCCTTCTCCATTTCCAAAAGGTCCCGGTTGTCCTTCAGCCTCGCCATGATGATCGCCGCGTTGCGGCCGAGGTAACGGGCCTCGAACCGCACCTTGCTCAGGGTGAAGTTGGTCGCCATCCAGTCCAGGTTGATGGCGTGCCCGCCCATTTCGGTCATGCCCGCCTCGAAGGACACCCGGGTGCGCGTGGAAGTCTTCTGGAAGATCATGACCAGCGTGTTGCCCTGCATACGGCCCTGGTATTCCCAGCGGTAATGCTTGACGCGCCGGGCCAGGCCGAGGATCTCCACGATCTCGCCGTCGTCCCAGTACTTCCAGTCGATCAGGTGCTTGATATCAGCGGACATGTCCGCGTCCTTTCAAAATTGCGCCCCTGCTATTCCTGCGCCGTGAAGGCGTCCTTTCAAAATCGTCACGTATCAACAAGCCTCGCCGGCCTTCCCCAAGCCGCGCTGGCCTTCCACTACCTGCGCGCCGGCCTTCCACAACCCGCGCCGGCCTTCCACAACCCGCTATTCCGGGGCCGTGAAGGCGTCCGCCGGTATCTCGGGGTTGATTTCGACGGATTCGGTCACGGCCTCGCCACTCGGCTGCCCATTCTCCATATTCACCGCCCTGAAAGGAATCAACAACCCGCCCACTTCGCGGTAATCACTCACGGTAGTCACCGATTCCACGGGTCCCTGCTGTGTGACGGTCTGCCCGGCCGTCCTGACCGGCAACATGGTCTCCGCGTCCAGAAAGAGCCGGTAGGGGTTGAATCCCGGCGGCGAAATCAGTATCGCTTCAACGGGTCTGCCGTCGATTTCTTCCTGCCCGAGATACTGGACCTTCAGCCCCTCATCGTCCAGCCGGCCGTACAGGTAGGCAAAGCTCTTCCACAATCCATCGGCCATCGCTTCCCGCCGCTGTGGTGGCAGTGGATGCGTATTGCCCATGGGATCGATGATCCAGCCCTGGTCTCCATTCATCACGATCTCAACGTCACCCATCGGCATCCGCATCGTCGTTTTCAATCTGTCCGGAAAGGCCATCAGCACTTCCACGCCGATCGTCATTTCACCCTGGGGCGTGACCGCATTGAACGTAGCCTTCTCAAGCGTGGCCTGGACCGCCGCGATCGCTTCGCCGCCCCCCATCGCTTCAGCGGCCCGTTCGAGCAGCGCCCGGCCCCGGACCACGTCGTCCTCGGTGGCCTGCGGCGCTTCCACGGCGGGGACCGCGATGGTCACGTCGATCTCGTTCACCTCGCCGAATACGGACAGCGGCTCGTCGAAGTCCGCTCCGTTCCCGACCACGACGAGGCGCACCTTGTCCGGCTGCAGGTACTTGCGGGCCACCCGCTTTACGTCATCCACGGTCACCTTTTCGACCTCGGTCTTGGTCTTCTCGAGGAAATCCTGCGGATAACCGTAGTATTCGTAGGTCATCTGCCGGTTGATGATCTCCCGCCGGGTATCGAAGTTGAAGACGAAGGAATTCAGGAAACTGTCCTTGGCCAGGTTCAGTTCCTCCTCCGTGATCTCGTCCGTCTTCATCCGTTCCACTTCGTGCAGCAGGGACCGGGCGGCCTGTACCGTGGTTTCCGATTTGGTCATGCAGGCCACGTAGAAAATGCCGGGATAGGTGTAGTTGGCGCTGTAGATGCCGAAAACCGCGTAGGCCAGGCCCTGTTCGGACCGCACGTTGCGAAAGAGCCGTCCGGAGAACCCGCCGCTGAGGATGTCGTTCATGACCCGCAGGGCGAAGTAATCGGGGTTGTTCATCAGGCCGCCGATGTGGCCGAGGACGACCGTGCTCTGGTTGATATCGTCTTTCTCGATGTAGTTGACCGAACTGTCGAAGGCATAGTCTACGTCGGGCAGTTCGGGACGCTCGAAACCGGCCTTCTTCCATTCGCCGAAGACGCCGGAGATCTTCTTGACCATCTCGTCCGTGTCGAAGTCTCCCCACACGCCGAACATGGTGTTGTCCGGATGGTACCATGCCTGGTGAAAGGCCACCAGGTCGTCCCGGGTAATGGCGTCGATGGTGGCGTATTCCGGATGGCGCGCGTATACGCTCTCCGCGCCGTAGATCAGCTTGCGGTATTCCCGGAAGGCCATGTTGGTCGGATCGTCATTTCGGCGGGCGATGCCGGACCTTGCGGTAACCTTCGAGAGTTCGATCTTGTCGTCCGGAAAGGCGGGGTTCATGAGAATGTCCGCGAGGATGGGCAGCACGGTATCCACGTTATCCTTGAGGACCGACATGAAAGCGGAACCGGAAACCGGTCCGATGCCCGTCTCGACGGCCGCCCCGATGCCTTCCAGCGTTTCGTCGATCTCGTCGCCCGACATGGTCGTGGATCCCCCGGTTCGCATTACCGAACCCGTGATGCCGGCGAGGCCAACCTGGTCCGCCGGTTCATTGACGGCCCCGACGCCAATCCGCGCACTCAAATTGATCATCGGAAGCCGGCGGTCTTCCACCAGGTAAAGGATGATCCCGTTATCCAGGACGACGCGCGTGGGCGTCGGGACTTCAATATCGTTGAGCGGAGGGAATTCCAGCTCCCTGTAGTCCTTCTGGGCCGCGGCCGGCATGGCCGGTGCGAGCAGGCCGGCCGTCAACAGTCCGGCCGTCAACAGGGCGGCGAGGGCGATCTTGAAAGGGGTACTGCGCATGGGTTCAACTCCTGTGTTCAGTGCCGGGGATCATCGAGTCGGTTGCGATTCCCGTCGCGTTTCTATTCCGAAGATTCATCATCCATGGTAACGATGGAAGCCACCGTCCGGTTCCTGGGCACCAGGTACTGATCGGCCACGCGCCTGATATCCTCGGCGGTCACTTCATTGATCCGGTCTATGCTGTGGAACAGGTCCCGCCAATCTCCCGTAAGTACGTGAAAATAGGCCATCTGAAGCGCAAGCCCCATGTTGGAGTCGAGCTGGCGAATCAGGTTCACGCGGGCCCGGACCTTTGCCCTGGAGAGTTCCTCTTCGGTCACCTCTTCGTTACGGATCCGCTCTATTTCCTCTTCGATGGACGCTTCACAGTCCGCCGCCGTGTGGTCTTTGCTGGGAAAGGCGAAGAACACCATCATGTTGGGATACTTGCTGCCGGGGAAGTCCGTAAAGGATGAAGCGTTGACCGCGATTTTCTGATCCTTCACGAGTTTTTTGTACATCCGGCTGGTCCGGCCGCTTCCCAGGATATCCGACAGCACGTTGAACACCACGTCGTCTTCATGGTTGATGTCGACCTTGTGGTAACCCATCAACAGCACCGGCTGCGACTTGTCTTCCATGATCACGCGGCGCTCCGCCAGTTGCGGCGGCTCGACGGTTTCGACCGGTTCGATCGGAGGACCGGCCGGAAGGCGATCGAAATACTCGTGGGCCAGTTCCCTGACGTGAGCGGGGTCCGCGTCGCCCGATACGATGATCGTCAGGTTGTCGGCTCCGTAGTACCGTTTGAAGAAGTCCATCGCTTCCGCGCGGGTCATTGAATCCAGGTCGGACATGTGGCCCAGGGTCGGTTCGCCGTAGGGGTGGGCCTTGTAGGCCGTACTCAGCATCTCCTCCACCAGGCGTCCGACCGGACTGCTTTCGCTCATTCGGCGTTCTTCCTTGACGACGTCCCGTTCGATGAAGAACTCGCGGAGCACAGGATCCAGGAAGCGGCTCGACTCCAGCGAGAAGAAGAGTTCGAGCTTGTTCGAGGGAAGACTGTAGAAATACCTCGTGGCGTCCCGGCTGGTGGTGGCGTTCAACCCGGTACCGCCCGAACGATCGATAGCTTCGTCCATGGCGTTGGACCGGGCGAGTTCCCGGGCCGCCTTCTTGGCGTCCTCGAAGGCCTGCTCCAGGCTCGCCAGACGCTCGGAATCGGCCTGGTGGCCCTTGTGCCGTTCACTCCGCAGCTCGTCGAAGATCTCGTCCACCTTCGCCATGGCCGCGTATTCGGCTTCCAGATCCTCGGCGCCGATCGTGGTGGTGCCCTTGAAGGCCATGTGCTCGAAGACGTGGGCCAGGCCGGTGATGCCTTTGACCTCGTCCACAGAACCGACGTCGGCGTAGGTCAGGACCGTGACCACGGGGGCGTCGTGGTTCTCCACCACGATGAAGTTGAGCCCGTTATCGAGCGTGAACTCGGTCACGTTCTTCTCGAAGGCGGCGAGGTCCTGCGCCTGTGCCGGACCGGACAACGCGAGCGCCGCGACCAGCAGGGGGATGTACCGTGTCAATCGGGTTTTCATTAAAATAACCTCCAGGGGAAATCTGTTTTCAGGTTAAGATGCATACGATAAGGCGTTGGATTCATATCGGGTTCAGATTCATACGATAGGGTTAGATTCCGCACGCTCAAGATAGTATGGATCCATGGCGCGGTTGCACATTTCCGCGTGATCAGGAAGCGCGGGAAATCACTTCCGCGCCTTCTCCAGTTCCGCCAGGTAGGCCCCCACGGCGTTTTTCAGCCCCATGTCCAGCGCGTCGGCGACCAGCGCGTGGCCGATGGAGACCTCGAGTACGTCCGGCACGGTACCGCAGAACATCGCCAGGTTGTCCAGGTTGAGATCGTGGCCGGCGTTGACGCCCAGGCCGACCTCGCGGGCCCGTTCCGCCGCCTTTGCGAAGGACGACAGGACGGGCCGCATCTGTTCCGGCCCCTCCGCGAACGCCACGGCATAGGGCTCGGTGTACAGCTCGATCCGGTCCGCGCCGATATCCGGGACGCGATCGATCTGGTCCAGGTCCGCGTCCATGAAGAGGCTGACCCGGCAACCGAGGTCCTTCAGTTCCGCAATGATCGGCTTGAGGCTTTCGGCGTTGGCCTTCACGTCCCACCCGTGGTCCGAGGTGAAGGCGTCCGGGTCGTCGGGGACCAGGGTCGCCTGGGTGGGCCGGACCTTGCGGACGATGTCCATGACCTGGTGGAAGGGATTGCCCTCGATGTTGTATTCGATCTCCGGGTAATCCTTCAGCATGTCGGCCAGGTCGTCCACGTCGCCCGGCGTGATGTGCCGCTGGTCGGGCCGCGGGTGCACCGTGACGCCGTAGGCCCCCGCCTCGATCGCGGTCCGGGAAGCGCCCGTCACGCTCGGTATGCCGTGCACGCGCGTGTTCCTTAACAGGGCCACCTTGTTCACGTTGACGCTGAGTCTGGTCAAGTTCCCTCCGCTATGAAGCGACGGGTCGTAGCCGCCTGTAGATACCGCTCCTTCATTATGATCAGAGTAAACTCTTTATTCCCTATAACTACCGTTTTCCTTCAAATGTTCCATTGTATCGACCGCCTCGGCCCGCGCTCATTCGCGCGCTACCGCTCGTTCCGGCCGACATCGCCTCGCTCCACGCGCCTCGGCCCGCGCGTCATTGCTGTTCCGCCCGCCGGGTCGCACCCGGCTCCTCCGTGCCGCGGGCCGCGTCAAGTCCCTCGGCCCACCCGCTACCGCCCGGGCATCCACGGCGGCAGGACCCCGTGGGCCGGCAGCCGGATGAACCGCGCGTTGTTGATGGCCGGATGGCCCAGGATCTCGTCGATGGCCGCCTGGGGCGGGACGTCGTCCAGGTTCAGCACGCCCACCGCCTTGCCGCCGGGCGTGTCCCCCAGCCTGCCCACCGCCATCTGGGCGATGTTGACCTCGTGCCGCCCCAGCGTATCGCCGATGGCGCCGATGATGCCGGGCACGTCGCTGTGGTTGAAGACCAGGAGGTTGCCGTCCAGGTAGGCCTCCATGCGGTGTTCGCCCAGGCGGATCAGCCGGGGCATGTTGTTGCCGAACACCGTCCCGTCCGCCCGGTAGGTCTCGCCGGCGCAGTCGATCTCCGCGCTGATGGCCGAGGTGAAGAACCCCCCGGCGCTCCGCGTCTCTTCCGACAGGTGGATGCCCCGTTCCCGGAGCAGCATCTCGCCGTTGACGATGTTGACTTCCTCGTCCAGCGCGTGCTCGAGCAGCCCCGCGCAGAAGGCGGAGGTGAGCAGGCGCGTGTTTTCGTCCACCACCTTGCCCCGGTAGGTCAGGCGGCAGGCGCGCGGTCCGCCGCTGTGCCACTGGGAGAGCAGGATGCCCAGCCGGTAGGCCACGTCGAGATAACCGCCCAGCGCCTGGAAGGTGCTCGAATCGATGGCGACGGCGTTCACCGCATGGCGGACTTCGCCCGTGGACAGGAAGTTGACCAGCAGGTCCACGGCTTCCACGGCGACGTCGGCCTGGGCCTCTTCCGTGCTGGCGCCGAGATGGGGCGTACACAGCACGCCCGGCATGTCGAACAGCGGACTGTCCACGCAGGGCTCCTCCTCGTAGACGTCCAGCGCCACGCCGGCCAGTTGCCCGGACTCGAGCCCCCTGACCAGCGCTTCCTCGTCGTATATGCCGCCCCGGGCGCAGTTGACCAGCCGCGCGCCGGGCTTGAGCAGGCCGATCTCCTCGTCGCTCACCAGGTGGCGCGTCTCCGGCGTGAGGGGCGTGTGCACGGTCAGGTAATCCACCTCCGGCAGCAGGTCGCGCACGTCGTCGACGTACTCCACGCCGAGCTTGGCGGCCTGTTCGGGCGAAAGGAAGGGATCGAACCCGATGACGCGCATGGCGAAGGCCTTCGCCCGCGCGGCGACTTCCCGGCCGATGCGTCCCATCCCGACGATGCCCAGGGTCTTCCCGGCCAGCTGGACCCCCGTGAACGCGCCGCGGTCCCACCGCCCTTCCATGAGACTCCGGTTCGCCGGCGCGATGTTGCGCGAAAGGGCCGCGATCAGGGTAAAAGTGTGTTCCGCCGTGCTGAGCGTGTTCCCGGCCGGGGTGTTCATGACCACGATGCCCTGGCGGGTCGCCGCGTCCCGGTCGATATTGTCCGTCCCCACGCCCGCGCGCACGACGCCGCGGAGGCGGCGGTTGCCCTTCAGGACCCCGGCCGTGATCTTCGCCTCGCTCCGGCAGATGGCGCCGTCGTATTCCAGCAAGACCTCGCGCAGGGCTTCGCCGCCGAGACCGGTGCGCACGTCGTGGGACACGCGCTCCGCCCTTTCGAGCCGGTCGAGCCCTTCCCGGGCCAGTTTATCGAGGACGACGATGCGGTGCATGGCGGTGTTCCAGTTCCTGTTCCCCGGGCCGGAATGCCAGCCTGGCCGAGGTCTTTCAGGTCATCGATCCGGGACTGTTCCAGAGCATTTTAAAAAAACGTAAAATACCTTGCGCCCGTACTACTTTACAACCTATTTTTCCATGGTAGTCCGGTAAGAACTTTCCTGCCATCGTGACCCGGCCAGAAATTCATATGGGCAGCACCGCGCCCCTCCACGCCTGGTGAACTGCGGCGCTTGCCTTTAAGGACGAACCCCGTGTCCTCGTTCGTACACCTGCACAACCATACCCACTACAGCCTCCTCGACGGCGCCAGCCGGATCGAGGACCTCGCCGAAACCGCCAAAGCCTTCGACATGCCCGCCATCGCCATGACCGATCACGGGAACATGTTCGGCGCCGTGGAATTCTACAAGACGGTCACGGCCGCGGGACTGAAGCCGATCATCGGCTGCGAGCTGTACGTGGCGCCGGGCAGCCGGAAGGAAAGGCGTCCCGTACGGAGCGGCGACCGCGCCGACCGGTCCGCCCGGACGACCCACTTCGTCGTGCTCGCGCAGAACGCGACCGGCTACCGTAACCTGATGAAGCTCACCTCCGCCGGATACCTCGAGGGATTCTACTACAAGCCGCGCGTGGACATGGAGCTGCTGGAGAAGCACAGCGAGGGGTTGATCGCCACGTCCGCCTGCGCCAAGGGCCCCCTCGCCAACCTGGTGGTGGACGGCCAGATCGACCGGGCGCGGGCGAAGTGCGGGCAGCTCAAGGAGATCTTCGAAGACCGCTTCTACCTGGAGATCCAGGACCACGGGCTGGAATTCGACAAGCCCATCAACAACGCGATGATCGATTTCTCCCGGGAGTTCGACCTTCCCATCGTCGCGACCAACGACGCCCACTATCTCAGACAGGGCGACGCGCCCGCCCAGGACGTGCTGGTCTGCATCCAGACCGGCAAGGAGCTGAAGGACCCCAAGCGGCTCCGGTTCGCCACGGATTCGCTCTACTTCAAGAACGCGGACGAGATGGGCCAGCTGTTCGGCCACGTTTCCGGCGCCCTGCAGAACACGGTGTCCATCGCCGAGTCCATCGAGTTCGAGCTGGAAATGGGCCAGTTCAAGTTCCCCCACTTCCCCCTGCCGGAAGGGTACGACAGCGCGGACGCCTACCTGCGCAAATTGTCTTTCGACGGGATGGAGAAGCGGTACGACGCCGTCACGCCCGAATTGAAGGCCCGCCTCGAATACGAACTCGGGGTCATCGGCCAGATGGGCTACCCGAGCTACTTCCTCATCGTCGAGGACATCGCCCGGTTCGCCGCGGAGCAGGGCATCCCCCTCATGACGCGGGGGTCCGGCCTCGGCTGCATGGTCGCCTACGTGCTGGGCATCACGAACATCGACCCCATCAGCTACGGGCTGCTCTTCGAACGCTTCCTGAACCCCGAGCGCGTCAGCATGCCCGACATCGACATCGATCTCGCGGACCGCGAACGGGACAAGGTCATCAACTACGTGGTGGAGAAATACGGCAAGAACAGCGTGGCCCAGATCATCACTTTCGGGACCATGGGCGCGAAGGCGGCGATCCGCGACGTGGGCCGCGTCCTCGGCATGTCCTACGGCGACGTGGACCGCGTGGCCAAGCTGGTGCCCGGCGAGTTGAAGATCACCCTCGACCGCGCCATCGACCAGGTCCCGGAACTGAAGGAGATGGCCGAGGGCGGCGGTACGGAGAGCCAGCTGATCCAGTACGCGAAGACCCTCGAGGGGCTCGCGCGCCACGCGTCCGTCCACGCGGCGGGCGTGGTGATCACGCCGGGCGAGCTGACCGACTACGTGCCCCTGTACAAGCCCAGCAACAAGGATACGATCGTCACCCAGTATCCCGGCGAGCTCATGGAGGACATCGGTCTGCCGAAGATGGACTTCCTGGGCCTGCAGAACCTGTCGGTCATCCAGGACGCCCTCAAGATGATCAAAGAGACGACGGGCGACGAGATCGAGCTGGACGACATCCCCCTCGACGATCCGAAGACCCTGGACCTGTTCCGCCGCGGCGAGACCACCGGGATCTTCCAGTTCCACAGCGGCTGGCTCCACGAATTCCTGCGCCGCCTGCGGCCGGACAGCGTCGACGACCTGATCGCCATGAACGCACTCTGCCGGCCGGGCCCCCTGAACGGCGGCGTCGTGGACGACTACATCGACCGGAAGCACGGGCGCCAGGAGATCACCTATCACCACGCCGTGATGGAGACGGCGCTCAAGGAGACCTACGGCCTCATCGTCTACCAGGAACAGGCGATGCAGATCGCCCGGGACATGGCGGGCTATACCCTGGGCCGGGCCGATTTCCTCCGCAAGGCCATGTCCAAGAAGCAGCCCGAGGTCATGGCCGAGGAACGGCGGGATTTCGTCGACGGCTCCGTCGCGAACGGCATCGACAAAAGCATCGCGGAGGAAGTGTTCGAGCTGATCGAGTACTTCGGCGGCTACGCCTTCAACAAGAGCCATTCGGCGGGGTACGCCGTCCTCGCCTTCCAGGAAGCCTACCTGAAGGTGCGCTACCCGGTGCCCTTCATGGCCGCGCTGCTGTCCAACACGATGTCGAACACCGAGGAAATCGTCGTGCTGATCAACGAATGCCGGAAGATGGGCATCGACGTGCTGCCGCCCGACGTCAACCGGAGCGACAAGACCTTCGTCGTGGAAGGGCGATCCATCCGGTTCGGGCTCTGCGCGATCAAGAACGTGGGCCAGTCCGCCGTGGAATCCATCGTCGAGGCGAGGAAGGAGCACGGGACCTTCGAAGACGTCTTCGGACTCTGCGAGCACATCGACCTGCGGCTGGTGAACAAGCGGGTCCTCGAAAGCCTGATCCAGGCCGGCGCCTGCGACAGCCTCGAGGGGCACCGGGCCCAGCTCATGGACGTGCTCGACACGGTCATCGAAGGGGCGCAGACCCGCCAGAACGCCCGGGAGAAGGGACAGACCTCCCTCTTCGACCTCGACGGCACGGGCGACGGCGCCGGGCTGGAAGTGCACAGGCCCGTGCTGCCGATCGTCGTCCGTTGGCCGGCGAGCCAGGAGCTTACCCTCGAGAAGGAACTGCTCGGCTTTTACGTGACGGGCCATCCGCTGAAGGAATACGAGGAGGACATCCGGGCGTTCACCACGGCGGAAATGCGGCGCCTCGACCTGGCCAACGGCCGGCAGGAGACCGTCGTGGTCGGCGGCATCGTGACCGAGATCAAGCCCATCGTGGACCGGAACGGCAAGACCATGGCCTTCGTCACGCTCGAAGACTTCTCCGGATCGGGCGAGGTGCTCGTCTTCTCCGAACCCTACGCCCTGCACCGGGAGCTCGTGACGATCGACTCGCTGATCCTCGTGCACGGGCACCTGTCGAAAAAAGAAGAGGACAACAAGGTCATTGCTTCCGAGATTATATCATTGACGGACGCCCGGGACCGGCTGGCGCGGTCCGTCGTCGTGACCATGGAGCACGGACAGGTAGGGGATGAAAACATCGCGTCGATCAAGCACGTGCTGGAGACCTACCCGGGGGACTGCGACGTGGTGCTCGAAGTGGCCACGGCCGATCAAAGCGAGGTCGGCGTCCGGGCCGGAGACCATTTCCGCGTCAGGCCCTCCGACGAGCTGCTGAAGACGCTGCGCGAATCCATCGACGCGAAGCGCGTCCGGCTGGCCGGCGCGCCCGCCCGCAGCGGCCAGAGCGGATGGAAGCCGGTGGAGATGAACGGCAGGAAACGGAACGGCCGGGGCCGGTGGAACGGAAACGGAAACGGGAACGGGAGACAGGCGGATTGAAGCGGGCCTTCGCCCATTGATCGAGGGAGACGAAAAATGTCATACAGATCGATTGCCACGGGATTCATCGCGATATTGGCGTCGAGCGCCTTGCTGTACGCCGGGTGCGGCGGCGGGGACTCCTCCCCGACCAGGCCCGAGCCGTCCACGCCCGCGCCGACACCCACACCCACACCGACGCCTCCGCCCGCCCCGACGGTCTCCACCATCGAGGTCACCCCGAACACGGCGATGATCGAGGTGGGTGGGACCCAGCGGTTCGTCGCATCGGCCAAGGCTTCCGACGGCGCCGTGATCAGCGGCGTCGCTTTCGCCTGGACCAGCGGCAATACCGCCGTGGTAACCATCAATTCCGCCGGCGTCGCGACCGGGGTAAGCGTTGGATCGACTACGATCCGGGCGACCGGAAACGGCGTTTCGAGCGCATCGATCCCCATTGCGGTGATCCAGGCCCCCGTGGCCACCGTCGCGATCTCTCCCTCCGACACCCAGGATCTGATGATAGGGGAAATGGTAACCTTCATGGCGATGGCCCGGTCGGCGGCAGGCACCGTGCTCAGCGGCATCAGCTTCACCTGGACGAGCAGCGACACCACGGTGGTGACCATTACCTCCGGCGGCGTCGCGACGGCCGTGGGCGCCGGTATGGCGTCGGTCAAAGCCGCGGCGGACGGCAAAGAGAGTTCGGCGGTAACGATCAACGTGGCCGAACCCCCGCCGCCCGAGCCGGTGGTATCGACGGTAACGGTGACTCCGGCTTCAATGACGATGATGATTGGCGGCACGTTCCAGTTCACGGCGGTCGCCACGACGGCCGACAGCACGGTGGTCGAGGACGTGGAATTCGCCTGGATGAGCGACGATACGGAAGTCGCCACGGTGGATGATACCGGGCTGGTAACGGCGGTCGGGGCCGGTACGGCCATGATAACGGCCACGGGGAACGACGTGACGAGCATGCCCGCGACGGTCACCGTGGAGGAAATGGCGCCGGAAGTCGCCAGTGTCGAGATCGTGGACGCCATGCCGGTGATGCTCGTGACAGGCGAAACGCACCAGCTCATGGCCGTCGCCCGGACCTCGGACGGGACCATGGTGGCCGGAGTGACCTTCGCGTGGTCGAGCGACGACAACGAGGTGGCGACCGTTGATTCTACCGGCCTCGTTACGGCGGTCGGTGCGGGCATGGCGGAAATTACCGCCATGACAGAAGATGCGACTTCCGATCCGGTGACCGTCACGGTTGCCGATCCTAAGCCGGTAGTAGCTCAAGTAACCGTGGAGCCCATGACAGAGACGATCGAGGTGGGCGAGACGCAACAGTTCGTGGCGATGGCCCTTACGTCCGACGGGGACCCGGTACCGGACGCCGAGTTTGCGTGGATGAGTTCAAATCGGCTTGCGGCGATGGTCGACCAGACCGGACTGGCGAACGCCGTGGGCGTGGGCGAAACCATGATCACGGCGACGGCGGACAGCATATCCGGCAGCGCGACGCTGACGGTGAACCCGGAACCGGAATCGGAGCCGGAACCGGAACCGGAGCCGGAACCGGAACCTGAGCCCGACCCTGAGCCCGATCCGGAGCCCCCACCTACACCGGATCCCCCGCCTACACCGGATCCCCCGCCTACACCGGATCCTCCGCCGCCACCGCCCGAGCCGACGGTAGCGACCGTGACGGTGAGTCCTTCCAGCGCGACGATCAAGCTGGGGCAGACGCAGAAGTTCTCGGCTTCCGCGTACGATTCGGATGGCATGGAGATCGCGGGGAAGAGCTTCAGGTGGGATAGCAGCGATCGGTTGACCGCAACGATCAACTCTTCCGGGCTGGTGACAAGCAGGGACACGGGTTCCGTCACGATAACAGCGACTACAGACGGAGTGTCAGGTGACGCGTCGCTGACGATTGAAGCGCTGCCGAGGCGTACCGCGACGATTACGGGTGCACCCAATTATTCCAGCACTGCCGGTCGCGTGGTCTTCGAAGAAGTCTCTGGCGGGAAGCTCCGGCTGACCGTAACCGGTTTTAACGATGGTAACGGACCCGATGCTTACTTGCTTCTTTACACCAGTTCGTCGATTAACTGGAGGACTGGGCAATCTGTACCCGCAGGTGCCAGAGATTTTGGCAAAGTTACAGACGGCAATCTTAGCTTTACCTGGACACCTGACCCCGGCGAGACTCTTAATTCCTACAGCCATGTGGTTGTTCATTGCAGGGCCTTCAACACTAACCTCGGCTCTGGCGCTTTTTAGACCATCTGATCGCTAAGGAGTGACAATGAAAAGGCTTGCATTTGTTGTTTTAATGGCATTTGGGATAATCTGTCATTCAACAATTGCCCAAGCGGGCGGATGGACTCAGCCGAAGGGCAAGGGGTATTTCAAGCTCAGCCAGCAGATCGTGCGCGCCGAATCACTGAACCATTCGTCCGGAACCAAAATCGAGATTCCGAAAGTCAGCGGCAATACGACGAGTCTTTACGGTGAATTCGGCTTGCTCGACCGGGTGACGCTGGTGGGCTACATGCCCTTTTATACGAGTTACAGCATCGATGCCGAGGGGTTGGGTTCAACAACAGGCATAGGCGATTGGGATGTAGGCGTCCGGATCGGTATTCTGACGGGCGGACCAACGGTCGTCAGCCTGCAGGCCCTGGCGGGATTGCCGCTGGGAGATTCGGGGGGCGATATCGTCCTCTGGACCGGCGACGGCGAGTTCAACCAGCATTTCTCCCTCCAGGTGGGCCACTCGCTTTACCCTGTTCCCGCCTACTTGAAAGGGGAAATCGGATACAACAACCGAAAGAGCAGTGACGTATGGGCCGACAACTACGCTAACGAACTGCGGTACAGCCTGCAGGCCGGATACACGATCGCCGAACGCGTCGGCATCGCGTTGAGCCTCCGCGGCGTACAGGCCCTCGACCGCGCGGACAACGAGTTTCACGGACGCAACGATATCGAGTACCTGTCCTATGGGCCCCAGGTCGATTTCTACGTTACGCCCAACGCGGGAGTAACCGCCAGCATGACGCGGTTCACCCGGGCCCGTAACATGCTGGACGCGCCTACCTGGGAATTCGGGGTGTTTCTGAAACTGTAGGCGGCTGGAGCAGGCTGGCCACCCGTTCATTTGAATCGTCGAATGCGGTAGACGACGTGGCATTTCCACATTCTACGGGGAGATAGCCCATGCCCAGACTCGTCATAGCAGGCGCCCTGCTCGCGGGGTTTCTTCTTCAGTCTGGCGCGGCCTTCGCGGGCGGATGGACCCATCCCAGGGGGAAGGGTTATTTCAAGCTGAACGAGCAGGTGATCAAGAGCGGCGCGTATTTCCTGCCGTCGGGCAGGAAGACCGACATCACGGACCAGAGCCGCTATACGACTAGCCTGTACGGGGAGTTCGGCCTGGTCGATCGTCTTACGCTGGTCGGCTATATCCCCTTCTACCAGCGCATCAGTGAAGACCGTCCCGGGTCCGACGCCAAGACGGGCACCGGGGACTGGGAGCTCGGAGCACGGATCGGGCTGCTCACCAACCGGGCCACGGTCGTGAGCATCCAGGTCATGGCCGGATTGCCGCTGGGAGATTCCTATACCGGCCAGGAAGTCGGCCTGTTCACCGGCGACGGTGAATTCAATCAGTTGTTCTCGCTCCAGGTCGGCCATTCCCTGTGGCCGACGCCGGGTTACCTCAAGGCGGAAATCGGCTACAACAACCGTGAAAGCGGTTTCTCCGACGAGCTGCGATACGCCTTCGAGGCGGGGTTCATGGTCGGCGAGCGGATCGGGGTTTCAGGATGGGTTCGCGGGGTGAAAGCGCTGGGCGTAGAGGATAATTGGACGAGGAACGACCAGCAGTACGTCTCCGTCGGACCCGAGATCAACTTCTATATCACGTCCAACGCGGGGATCACCGCGGGCGTGACGAAGTACACCGGCCCGCATAACGTGTTGGACGCCCCGGCCTGGGACATCGGTCTTTTCATGAGATTGTAGATCACATTCGTGCCGCATAGCTTCGTGCCGCGAAGCTTCGCGCCGCAGTGGCCGATACGTGCCGCGGTGGCCAATACCGCGATACCGATACCACGTTCCCCGCGCAACAGGCGACGCGGAAACCCGGAAGAAAGCCATGGCCCGCAGCATCCGTTTGACCTTCGTCGACGAAGGCGTGTCGGTCGACGCCGAACTGCTCGAGGACGAGGCGCCTGAGACCTGCCAGGCGGTCTGGGACGCGCTGCCGATGGAGGAAGAAGGCATCCACGCCGTCTATTCGGGCAGCGAGATCGCCTACTTCCTGTCCGAAGACGTCGTCATCCCGCCCGAGAACCTGACGAGCCGCACGCTGCCCGGCGACGTCTGCTACTACCGCCTGGAACCGGGCCTGATGCACGGGTGGCTGGACGGCATCACCGAACTGTGCTGGTTCTACGGCAGGGACGGCCGCCCCAACATGCCGGACGGCCCCGTCGCGGTGAACCTCTTCGCCCGGATGATCGGGGACACGAGCGATTTCTACGCCGTGTGCTACCGCATCCGCCGGGAAGGGGTGAAGCGGGTCCGGATCGAGCGGGTGGCCTGAATTCTATTCGCAGCAATCCCCTCCCTGTTCGGCCGGCGCTGTCGCGGGATCGAGCGCGAATATGCGTATTCATTTCAAATACCTTGCAGCCCTGCTTTGTGCGGCCCTGCTCGGTCTTTTCTGTCTGTTTCCAGCGCGTTCGGCCTTCGCCGACCAGATAGACGGCGCCAGACTCTATGAGCAGGCCTGCTCGGCCTGTCACGGGTCCGATGGCCGGGGACGCACCGTCGAGGAGTTGGGTTTCGACCTGGAGCTTCCGGACTTTACGGACTGCGAATTCGCGTCCCGGGAACCCGACCCCGACTGGCATGCCGTGATCCACGAAGGCGGTCCGGTGCGGGCCTTCGACCGGATGATGCCGGCGTTCGGGGACGCCCTCACGGACGAGCAGATCTACGCCATCCTCGGGCACGTCCGCACCTTCTGCACGAACGATGCCTGGCCCCGCGGCGAATTCAACGTGCCCAAGCCCCTGTTTACCGAGAAGGCCTTCCCCGAGGACGAGACCGTTTTCAACGTGAGGCTGGACACGGACGACAGCAAGGCCGTGATCATCGAGCCGGTGTACGAGAAGCGGTTCGGCCCCCGGGGCATGGTCGAAGTGAAGGTCCCCTTCGGCAGGCGCGAGTCACCGCGGGAGGGCGGGTCACCGCGGGAGGGCGGGTCTCTGCATACCGGCAGCGACGGCGCGAACCTGGGGTTCGGGGACCTGTCGCTTGGGTACAAGTACGCCCTGTACCATAACCTGGCCCGGGGGAACGCCTTCAGCATCGGAGGCGAGGCGATCCTGCCCACGGGCCGGGAGGAGGACGGTTTCGGATCGGGCTCGACGATCCTGGAGCCCTACGCGGCCCTCGTGCAGCTGCTGCCCGGCGATGCTTTTCTCCAGGCCCAGGTGCTGGGCGAGATCGCCGTAAGCGGCGCCGCGGAGGACGAGGTGGCCGTGCGGGCGGTGCTCGGGCGGACCTTCTCCGAGGGCGAGTTCGGCCGGGCATGGAGCCCCATGGTCGAGGTGCTGGCCTCGCGGGAACTGGTATCCGGGTCCCGGGTCACGCTGGACCTGGTGCCCCAGCTGCAGGTCGCGCTGAATACGCGCCAGCACATCCTGCTCAACGTGGGCGTGCGGGTCCCGGCGGCCAACCGGCGCGACCGGAAGTCGCAGGTTGTCATGTACCTGCTCTGGGACTGGTTCGACGGGGGGTTCCGCGATGGCTGGTAGCTGGCCTTGGTGGATGATGGCGTGCGCTGCGCTGGGCCTGGCCGCGCTGGTTTTGTGGACCTCCTGTGCATCCGTTGACGCGCAGTCGGTGGATCACACCCCGGATGCGCAACTGGCCGATCACACCACCTTCGCCACTTCGGACCAGTGCATCGCCTGCCACAGCAATATCCTCGATGGCGACGGGCGAAACGTGTCCATCGGGCACATCTGGCGCGGATCCATGATGGCCCAATCGGCGCGCGACCCCTACTGGCAGGCGTCCGTGCGGCGGGAGGTGGCCGATCATCCGGCCGCCCGGGCCGAGATCGAGGACACCTGCTCGACCTGCCATATGCCCATGGCGCGGACGCTGGCCCGCGCGGAAGGCGGCCTGGGCAAGGTGTTCGAGCACCTGGAGGCCGCCCGAAGGGGCGAGGAAAGCGCGCGGCTTGCGATGGACGGGGTGTCCTGCACGACCTGCCACCAGATCCGGCCCGACAATCTCGGCGAGGAATCGAGTTTCGACGGCAACTTCGTGATTCGGACGGATACCGGCGTCGACCCGCGGATATTCGGACCCTTCGACGTGGACGACGGGCTGAGCCGGATCATGCAGTCGGCCACGGGATTCCTGCCGGACAGTTCCACCCACGTCCAGCAGTCCGAGCTCTGCGCCACCTGCCACACCCTGTTCACGCCGAGCCTGGACGCCGAGGGGCGGGAAGTCGGCCGCTTTCCGGAGCAGACGCCCTACCTGGAGTGGCGGCACAGCGCATTCGCCGGGTCGGAGAGTTGCCAGTCGTGCCATATGCCGGAGGCGTCGACGGCCCCGATCTCCTCTGTGCTTGGGGAACCGCGGGAGGAAGTCTCGCAGCACGTCTTCCGCGGAGGCAACGCCTTCATGCTGCGCCTTCTGGACAAGTACCGCGACGAGCTGCTCGTGGATGCGCCGTCAAGCGACCTCCAGCGCGCCGCCGAGGCGACCCTTGAAAACCTGCGGACCGCCACCGCCCGGCTCGATGTGCTGGAAGTCTCCCGCGACGAGGGCCACGTCGTCATCGATCTCGAGGTGACGAACCTGGCGGGCCACAAGCTGCCGACGGCCTATCCTTCCCGGAGGGCCTGGATCCATCTCGAGGTGCGTGACGGCGGTGGGAACATGGTGTTCGAGTCGGGCGCCATGCGTCCGGATGGGAGCATCGAGGGCAACGACAACGACGCGGACGCGTCCCGCTTCGAGCCGCATTACCGGGTGATCGACGGTCCCGGCCAGGTGCAGATCTACGAACCGATCATCGCGGACGGGTCGGGAAGGGTGACGACGGGACTTCTATCGGCGGCCGCCTACGCCAAGGACAACCGCCTGCTGCCCGAGGGATTCGACAGGGAAAGCGCCGGCGACGCCATCATGGTGCGCGGCCGGGCGCGGGAGGACGGGGACTTCCGGGACGGGAGCGACAGGATCCGTTACCGGGTTGAAGCCCCCGCGGGCGTGCGGGAGATCGAGGTGAGGGCGCGGCTCATGTTCCAGACCATCGGATTCCGCTGGGCGCGGAACCTCGCCCCGTACGACGCGGTCGAAACCAGGCGCTTCGTGGCCTACTACGACGACAACGCCTCCATGTCGGCCGTCGTGCTGGCCGAGGCCGGCCGCCGGATGGACCTTCCGTAGCGTCGGATGGGCCTTCCGTAGCGTCGGCCCGGGCGCACACTCGCCGCCGGACCTCGGCCGGGGATACCAGGGTCGGTTCCCCGGCGCGCGGGTCTCCGTCACCGGCCCACGGTTTCCAGGTCCATGGGATTGGACCACGCCTTCGTGCCGTCCGGCGCGATGATCTCGAACCTCACCCACCGCACATTGGGCCGCAGCGTGAACGTGGCCTCTTCGAAGGTGCTGGCCTTGCCGGATCGGTCCCGGTATTCCGTCCCGTGACTGTCGAACACCGCGATAATGCTTTGGGCCTCCGAACACCGGATGCTCGCCTCCACGACCCGTTTGTCGTCGCCCCCATCGTCGACGCGGCGCAGCTGTATGTCCTTGATCTCGGGTCCTGAGCTGACGTAGGCGCAGCCCCGCTCCAGGGCGTCGATGATCGCCTTCGCCGAGCGTTCCCTGACCTTCACCATGTTCCAGCCGCCGTAGGTGTCCTTGTTATCCGACTCGAGGGCGTGGGAATCGTCGTTGGAGAGCGCGGGGATCGTCCTGCCCAGCAGATCCATCCAGTCGTCCCAGTGCACGGACGACTCGCCCCGTCCGGCGCACCGGCACGTGGTGTTGAAGACTTCGATGCCCGCCAGGCCGTGCAGCGGCAGGGTATCCCGGAGGATGTTGACCGAACTCCAGTGGGGATGGGCGAGCCAGATCGAGCCGCCCTGGCGCCGGACCTCGTCGATCACGTGTTGCGGCGGCATGCGCTGCGAATCCATGTCCTCGTCGATGTTGTAGGCCAGGAAGTGGTGGGTCTGGCCGCCGAAGGGGTTCGCGGGGTGGATTTCCGCGCCCTGAACCAGCACGAAATCGTCCGGCGCGCTGACCGTGTCGATCCGGGTGATCGTGTAGTGGTCGGATATACACAGGAAATCGTATCCCTGGTTGACGTAGCCGTCCAGCCGTTCCTGGGGCGACGGCTTCCCGTCGGAATTGGTCGTGTGGGCGTGCAGATTGCCCTTGAGCCAGAAGTATCCCTCGTCATCGAGGTCGAAGGGGCTGATCAGCCCGTCGCTCGCCATGCTGTGCTCCCTTGGGTCAGGCGGTGTCGAACCGCCGTGAATGGTTGGCGCCGCGTAATACGGTCGCCGCTTTCAGTGCTTATCCCAGTCTGGACGCGTACGTCCTGCCGAAGCGGTCCGTCGCCTCGACCACCACCTCCCGGGCCCCGGTCGATACGGGCGCGTAGAAGAGGTGATTCGTGGGAACCGGCTCCACCCAGGGACGGCGCTCGGGCAGGCCGGACCCCCGGTGGAGTTTCTCCGACAGGGGATCGGTGCCGCGCCGCCGGGCCATGGCGCCTCTGCGCATGCCGTCTTCGTACCAGACGACCCGCCACTCGGGTTCCCAGTCCCAGACGTTCGCCACGATCTCGTCCGGCGCGCCGGGATCGCTGCCCCGGAAGTAGACCCGCATCTGGTGGTCGTCGCCCAGCCCCGTGGACTTGTACCGCCATTTGATTTCCGAACCGTCGACCTCGTAGACGCCGTACCCGCTGGGCGTCCCGTCCCAGCAGATGGGGCCGCTCCACCAGGCGCCGCACACCGTACCCTGGACGATCTCGTGCAAGCCGCTTTCGAAGATGTGCTCGTGTTCGTGCACGTGGCCGGAGAACACGTGGGCCTTGTAGGGTTCCAGGAGGCCGTACATGCGCTCGCGGTTCACGGTCGTGGACGAAATGGACGGGCTGTCGTCCCCGGTCCTGATATGCCGCGTGGTGTACTGCGGGATATGGTTGAAGACCGCCACGGTCCGGCCGGGTTCGATCAGGGCCAGGTCCTGGGCGAGCCAGTTGAGCTGGTCGTCGGTCACGTAGCCGATGTAGCCCTCGCCGTGCCAGAACACGTTGTCCAGCACGATGTAGTGCACCTCGCCGCGGTCGAAGGAGTAGTAGTTGGGACCGAAGTGGCGGCAGAACGTCTGGACGGACCCGTCGTCGGACGGGCCGAAGTCGAGGTCGTGGTTGCCGACGACCTGGAAGAAGGGCATGCCCATCCGCTGGACGCCCCGCTCGTACTCGGGGTACAGGGTCAGGTCGTCGAACATGATGTCCCCGCAACCCACGCCGAAGAGTCGGCGGTCGGCCATCGCGGCGGCGGTCGCCTTCACGTCGGGTACGGTCTCCTCGTGGAAGAGCCCCATTTCGTAGGCGTCCTGGGTCTGGGGATCCGCCAGGACCAGGAATCCGTGGCGCTCATCGGAACCATCGAGTTCCGCGAGATCGAAGCGGGCGGCCATCTCCCCCGATTCGTTCGGCGTGATCGGCCGGTAGAACGAGGCCGTGCCGGTAGGGTTCTGCTGAATGGCGTAGCCGTCGGGCGTGGCGATCGATACGAAGGACTGGCGCGTGTTGGACGCCAGCTCGAAACGTCCTTCGGCGTCGGTGGCGGTGACGGTCAGGCCGTCCGTGACCGCGACGCCTCCCAGACCGGCCCTGCCGGACAGGACGCGGCCGGAGACGCGGACCGGGCGCACGCCGGCCGCCGCGGCCTCCCCCGCGGAGACCTTCGCCTGCGGCGCGTAGGGGTCCGCCAGCACGGGAAAGGGGGCGGCCATCGCCGCGGCCGCGAAGGCCGCCTGCTTGAGAAAGGCCCTGCGGGTCAGGGCTTCGCGGTCGACGGAACGGGTTGACGGCCGGTCGGTTTCATCGGCTTTCGTTTTACGGCGGGTGTCCATCGATTGGCTTCCTTTCAACGGCCGGATCAGGATCCGGAAAGCGCACGGATGGCCGGCGGGCTATCCGAATCCGCACACATGGGGCATGCATGGGACATGGTGTATGCATGGGACCTGGCGTATGCATGGGACTTGGAACATGAGACATGGGGCATGGCTTGATTATACAATGGGAGAATCCGTCGAAACAGGGAATAATGCCCGGAATCCGGTGTGTTTTTCCGGCCCGCGTCGGCCCCGTTTCGGTTCCGCGCCGATCCGCGCCGGTCCCGCGCCGGTCCCGCATGATAAACCTCGAACCGGTCGAGCGGTCCAGCCCGGCCCGTGTCCGGCCCGGCGGAAAGGTCGTCACCAGCATAATCCCTTGATGTAACGGCTCCGTGACCATATCATTCCAATTCCATGAACAATCCCGACGAACCGACCGGATCCTCCGATTTTCTGTCCATTCCCGAACCCTCCGGCGTCTTCGCGGAACCGTGGTCCTGGAGGAAGTTCAGGCGCATGCTGGGCTTTTTCGGGCCCGCCGCGCTGGTGGCGTCCATGGCGGTGGGCGCGGGGGAGACCATCCTGGTCACGGGCGTGGGCGCCTGGGCGGAATACGGCCTGCTCTGGCTCATCCTGCTGAGCGTGCTGGTCAAGGGCGTCGCGGTGACGTACCTGCTCGGCCGCTTCACGGCGGTGAGCGGACAGCCCTTCGGCCGCATGCTGGCGAAGCTGCCCGGCCCCCGGGGCTGGTTCATCCTGACGCTGCTGACCATCGAGCTGCTCGCCCTGAGCATCGCGCTGACGGCGGTCGCCAAGCCCTGCGGCAATCTCGTCGTCCATATCTTCACGGATTCGCTGCCGGTGGGTCCGACGGACACGTTCTGGGAGAACCTGGTCACGACGGCATTCCTGGGGCTGGCCATCGGCCTGAGCCTGCTCACGTCCTACGACATCCTCGAAAAGCAGCAGATCATCATCTGCGGCATCCTGGTCACCGGCACCGTCCTGGCCACGGTCATCGTCTGGCCCAGCATCGGCGCCATCCTGCTCGGCACGCTGTCCATCGGGAACCTGCCCGCCGCCCCCGACTGGGCGCCCGCGGCCGCGCGGAACGATTATTTCCTGAACCTGGTCACCGTTTTCGGGTACGTGGGGGGCACGCTGAGCACCTACCTCGCCTATTCCGGGTGGGTGGCCCACCGGGGCTGGGGCCTGACGAAGAACCCCGATATGGAGCGGCTCGGCAGCCGGATCGACGGCACGCTCAGGATCAACTACCTGAAGGAGGACGCATCCCAGGTGAAGCGCATGCGCGTGCTGCTCTCGCCCCTCAAGTGGGACGTGTCCATGGGGGCGCTCGTGCTCTTCATCGTCACCGCCGCCTTCATGATCGCGGGCGCGGTCGTGCTCTACCCGCGGCAGACGGTCCTCCCCGGCAACGCGTGGGACCTTCTCACGCGCCAGTCTTCCATCTGGGCGCAGATCCACGCCGCCCTCATCCCGGTGTACTACGTGGCGATTCTCGCGGCCCTCTGGGGCACGCTCGCCACCATACCAGAGGCGCTGACCCGCTTCACCCACGAGTTCCTCACGGCCGTCTTGCCGAGGTTCAGGGACTTTTCCTACCGCAGGCTGCAGACCCTGATCGTGATCTGGTTCTTCATCTCTTCCGCCGCGGCGATCTGGAGCGACATCACCTTCGACCTGATCACGCAGATCGTGGCCCTGCTGGCGACCAACCTGGGCGTGGGCATCGTCTGCTTCGCGGCCGTCTACCTGAACTTCAAGCTGCCGCCGGCCTACCGCACCCGGCCCGCCATGATCGTGCTGGGGATCGTCTCCACGGCGGTGCTCCTCTCGGCCTTCGTCGTGAGCGCCGCCGGCATGCTGCAGAAATGATTCAGGGCTTGAGGTAGTCGAGCAGGTTGATGATTCAGGGCTTGAGGTAGTCGAGCAGGTTGATGAGCAGTCCGGTGAGCAAGACGATGGTCGTCAATCCCGTTCCGACGACCCACATCTTCGTCGCGACGTGTTTCTGCCCATCTTCGAGGGCGGAGAGGCGGTTGTCGATCTTGTTGAGGCGTTCTACGAGGAAGTCCCACCGGGTCGATGGAACTTCCAGCTGGTCTTGTCCAGGCATTTCGGGTCTCCCGATGGAAAGCGTTTATACGTAAGGACGGAGCACGTTGGATTGCTCATCAACCACTGTCGAGGGGGTTCTTCTGCCCGATTTGTTGGTTTCGAAAGCATCTGCTTCGGCTTTACCTTTATCATTATCGCTTGCATGGCTCTCACGCATCGCTCTCCTCAAGATGTTTGAGTAGAACGCGAGTATAGTACTTCTCCATAATGTCGTTCTGTATTACGGCCCCCAGTCCATGTTTCCTGATGGTCATGTCCCAAGGAGACCCTTCCTCATGCGTGATACTTGAAAGTGAGATTCCATCGTTGTGCCCGTATTTTGTTAATACTTCGTCTATAAGAAAACCGGTTATGCCTTCCTCGATTCTATTGCTATGATCCATCCCTTCTTCATTGATCGCATTCCCTCTGTACTTTTTGTAGTGATGATAGAGGTTTGGTATAACCGGACCATATTCCCAAGCTTCAATTCGATCCATAATCAACGCTTCGCCGGTTCCTCCTAATACCCAACCATGACACAGGTATACAAGTTTCTGTAATTGCATTGGAGTCGTCCGTTTACCTCGACGATTCCAAAGAACATGTTGTGCCATGTATATTGCAGGTAAGGGAAGCATAGTATTTAGATTACGAGGTTGATTGGCATCCCGATTGTCGAAAATATGCCATCCAATTCGTGACACGTGCAAGCAAAATCAAGAAGCCCGGCTTTCGCCATGCGCGCGCTTTATCGATCTGCGATACCACTGCTCCCGGTCAGAGCAGATGACCAATACTGCAGTTGAAAGTATTAGTCTGTATTCTGGGTAGAGTATCGTATTTTATTTTTGATCCATGCGGAAACAGGTTTTATTCGAGACCAATTTGAGGTGCCATGAGCCAGGAGATTTTACCATAACTGTATTGGCGAGTCGCGAGTATGCCCGGATAGGTGCTTTTCACTTGCCCGGCACTACCGATTAGCCGTACTATGAAAACGGGTCTGTAGCAGGTCTTGGACCCGACCGGCCGCACTACGCCGGCCCACACTCAGACGCAGGCCATGGAGCCGACCATGCAGGATTTCACCGCCGTAAGGCAACGGGACGAGGAACTGTACGGCCTGCTGATCGCCGAGCGGGAGAGGCAGCGGGAAGGGATCGAACTCATCCCGTCGGAGAACTACGTCTCGCCGGCCATCCTGGAGGCCATGGGCTCGGTGCTGACCAACAAGTACTCGGAAGGGTACCCGGGCAAGCGATACTACGGCGGACAGGAGTACATCGACAAGATCGAGAACCTGGCCCGCCGGCGGGCGAAGAAGCTCTTCGGCGCCGAGCACGTCAACGTCCAGTGCTACTCGGGCAGTCCGGCCAATACCGCGGTCATGTTCGGCCTGCTGGAGTACGGCGACACGATCATGGGCATGAAGCTCGACCAGGGCGGGCACCTGACCCACGGGCTGCACGTCAACTACTCCGGCAAGTCCTATAACGTCGTCTCTTACGGGGTGGTAAAGGAAACGGGCCGTATCGACATGGACGAGGTCCGGGACCTGGCCCTCGAACACCGGCCGAAGCTCATCATCTCGGGCGCCACGGCCTACCCCCGGCAATTCGACTTCGAGGCGTTCAAGGCCATCTCCGACGAGGTGGGGGCCGTTCCCATGGCGGACATCTCCCATATATCGGGACTCATCGTGGGCGGCGTCCATCCCAGCCCGCTGCCCTTCACCGACGTGGTGACGACGACGACCCACAAGACGCTGCGGGGCCCGCGCAGCGCGATCATCATGTGTCACAAGAAGTACGCGAAAGACATCGACCGGGCCGTCTTCCCCGGTCTGCAGGGCGGTCCCCACGATCACATCACGGCCGCCAAGGCGCTGACCTTCAAGGAGGCCATGCAGCCGGAGTTCAAGGACTACGCCCGCCAGATCGTGGCCAACGCGAAGGCCCTTGCCGGGTCGCTGATCGGGCACGGTTTCGATCTCGTTTCCGGCGGGACCGACAACCATCTCGTACTGGTGGACCTGACCAACAAGGGCATCATCGGCAAGGACGCCGAAACCGCCCTCGACAAGGCCGGATTGACCGTGAACAAGAACACGGTGCCCTACGATACGAGATCGCCCTTCAGTCCGAGCGGGGTCCGGATCGGCACGCCGGCCGCCACGACGCGGGGCATGAAGGAACCCGAGATGGAGATGATCGCCGGCTGGATCGATACGGCGATCGAGAACCACGGAGACGACGAAAAACTGTCGTCGATCCATGACGAGGTCAGGGAACTCTGCGCCGGTTTCCCCGTCCCCGGTATATCCGCGACCGGGGCGGCGGTCATGCAGGAGATGGGCGCCGGGTAGCTTCGGCCGCGTCGGCTGCCGACCACGTTCGTTGACCGGGAGGTGGTGTCATGTTCAGAAAGAAACTCACCGAAGCCGCATTTGTCTTCGCAGCCACGTTTGCCGTCGCGGTCACGTTTGCCATCACGGCCGCGTGCGATTCGGGCATGGCGAGGCAGGACGAAGCGGCGGCCCAGGACAAGTCCGGCTCGGCGGAGAAAGTGACCATCGTCGAGGTCGCTTCCGACGGAACGAAGAAAGGAGCGGTTACGGTGGATAAAGTGGTCAGGACCGAAGATGAATGGAAAGAGCGTCTCACCGACGAGCAGTACTACGTCGCCCGGAAGAAGGGCACGGAACGGGCCTTCACGGGCAAGTACGACAAGCACTACGAAGACGGCGTCTACACGTGCATCGGTTGCGGAACGGCGCTTTTCTCGTCGAAAACCAAGTACGATTCGGGCACGGGCTGGCCCAGCTTCTACGAGCCGGTCGCCGAAGAGAACATCGCCGAGGAAACGGACCGCAGCTTCGGCATGGTCCGCACCGAGGTGTTGTGCAAGCGATGCGATTCCCACCTGGGCCACGTGTTCACCGACGGACCCAGGCCCACGGGTCTCCGGTACTGCATGAACTCGGCTTCCCTGGACTTCGAACCCGAGGAGTAGGCACGGCGAGCCACAGGGAGCACGCCCGGTCCGGCACAGGGGCAGGCTTCCGGCACGGCGCGGAAACCCGCGATACCCATGCGCATTTCCGACATAAAAGTCTTCCCGGTCTGCGGCGGCCACCGGAACTATCTCTTCGTCAAGGTGGAGACGGACGAAGGGATATACGGCATCGGCGAGAGCGGCCTGACCTGGAGCGAGCTGGCCGTCAGGGAGATCGTCCTCGCCCTCCGCGACCGCCTCGTCGGCGAGGACCCGACCCGCAGGGAACACCTGTGGCAGGTGATGTTCCGGGGCAACTTCTTCCCCGGCGCCCACGCCCTCTCCGCCGCGGTCAGCGCCATCGACATCGCCCTCTGGGACATCCACGGGAAAGCGCTCGGCGTTCCCGTGTACGAGTTGCTCGGCGGCCGGTGCCGGGACCGGGTCGTCTGCTATACCCATTGCGGCGGCGACGGGCCGTCCGAAGAACTGGTGGCCCAGGCGCAGGCCAGGGTGGAGGACGGCTGGAAGTTCATCCGCTGGGGACTGCCCCACGAGGGCGAAGTGCTGGAACCCGCCCGGGCGGTGCGCAAGGGCGTCGCGCAGTTCGAGGCGCTCCGGGAAGCCCTGGGCGACGACGTCGAGCTGATCTGCGACGTGCATACCCGCCTCGATCCGCCCGAAGCGATCGCCTTCTGCCGCGCCGCCGAGCCCTGCCGGCCCTTTTTCATCGAAGATCCCCTGCGTTCGGAAAACAAGTCCTCCTACCGGATGCTCCGGCAGCACGTCGCCGTGCCCCTCGGCGTCGGCGAACACTTCACCAGCAAGTGGGAGTTCCGGGAACTGGTCGAGGAAGACCTGATCAACTACGCCCGCGTCGACCTGTGCCTCGTGGGCGGGCTGACCGAGGCGCGCAAGGTCGCAGGCTGGTGCGAGACCCACTACATCGACCTGGCGCCCCACAACCCGCTCGGTCCCGTGTCCACGGCGGCCTGCCTGCACCTGAGCCTCGCGTCGCCTAACTTCGGCGTGCAGGAGCTGCCCGTACTGCCGGGCATGCTCCCGGAGGTCTTTCCCGTACAGGTCGAATGGAAGGAAGGGTACCTGCTGCCGCCCGCCCGTCCCGGCCTGGGGGTGGAGTTCGACGAGGAAGCCGCGAAACGGTATCCGTACCGCCCGTCCCGGGGCCCCACGCTGCGGCGCGAGGACGGATCGTTCACGAACTGGTAGCGGCGCGAGGACGGATCGTTCACGAACTGGTAGCGGCGCGAGGACGGATCGTTCACGAACTGGTAGCGCGTTTCCCCGCCGGTTTCCCGCGCTGGCAACCGGTCCGCCCGCCTGGCGCCGTTTGACATTTTTTCTTAAAAAAACAGTAGTACTAATCACGCGTGTTCGTTAACATACGTACACGATGGCCCCGAAACCCAAGAAGTTCAGTCACCTCGCGCCGGCCCGTTTGCCGGTCTATTTGCCGGTCTGGCTCATCTGCCTGGTCCTGCTCTGGCCCATTTCCCTCGAGCCCGACGTCCTCGAGGCGGACCAGTCGTCCGGCACGGCCCCCCGAATCATCGATTACCAGAAGCACCTGCCCCGTTCCTTCAAGAAACGCCTCCGCGACACCAACCGGTACATCGTGCTGCACAGCACGGAGTCCGGGCTCGGAAGCGCATTGAATACCCTTTCCCGCAGGGGACATTCCAACTACCTCGTCGCCCGGAACGGGACCATTTACCGGATCCTGGACAAGAAGTACCGCTCGCACCACGCGGGCTTAAGCATGTGGAAGGGCGAGACGAACATCAGCAGCCATTCCATCGGCATCGAGCTGGTGGGATACCACAACGACCCCTTTACCGATGCGCAATACCGTTCCCTCAAGTGGCTGATCGAGGTGATGCAGCGGGTGTACAAAATACCGGATCACAACGTGCTGGAGCACTACCGCGTCGCCTACGGCCGGCCGAACAGGTGGGTAAGAAAGCTCCACCGCGGGCGCAAGAAGGACCCCGGCGTGTTCAACTTCAGCCGGGCCCGGGCCGGGTTGACCTCGAAGGACCCGCGCAACAGCGTCCTCTACGATCCGGACGTGAAGGCGGGAAGGCTCATTCGCGACCCCGACATCGATATCGCCCGGGTCCGGCTCGTCGACCGCGGGAGGTACGACGCGGAAGTCGCCCTGCTCTCCGAGAACGTCATCACCCGGCGCAACACGGCCTGGCGCATCGCCCGGGAGGAGTATAACTGGGCCACCACCGTGTACCACTTTCCTAAAGGTACGATCATGCGCGGGAACGAGATCAGGAACTGGGACCGGATCCCGGTCGGCACGAAGGTCTATCTGCACCGGGACCGCGCGGAAGACGTCCAGGCGGTCACGGCCGCCGTGCCCGTCATCAAGCGGGGCACCACGGCCTTCGACATCGCCGGGCCCGCGTACAAGCGGTCCGACACCTACTACATCTTTCCGAGAGGCACGGTGAAACACGGCAGGCAGGTCCGCCGATGGTCGCGCATTCCGCCCGGGACGCGCGTGCTGCTCCGTTACAACGCGCCGGTCGCGCTGGACAGGGCCGGCCGCGACGCCGTCCGGCGAAGCGATACCGTGTTCCTGGTGCCCCGCAGCGACGTGTTCGTCGGCGCCAACGTACCGGACCCCTCCCGGCTCAGAAGCGGGACCCTGGTCTTCACCAAGAAATAGCCGCAAAGAACCGGCGCGTCTCCGCGGAGGAGTCCAATCATGGAAATGGTGGAACGGGGTGTCGTCTTCTTCGCCGATACCGCCTGGTCGTACCTGCTGTACCTGCTGATCGGCGGCGGACTGTTTCTCCTCCTCTATTCCCGCTTCATACCGCTCAGGTATTTCAGGCACTCCATCGAAATCATCCGCGGCAAGTACGACGACCCGAACGAGCCCGGCGACATCACTCATTTCCAGGCGCTGGTGAGCGCGCTCGCGGCCACCATCGGGATGGGCAACATTTCGGGCGTGGCCATCGCCATCGCGGTGGGCGGGCCGGGCGCCGTGTTCTGGATGTGGGTCAGCGCCATGGTCGGCATCGCGACGAAGTTCTTCACCTGCTCCCTGGCCATCATGTACCGGGGCCCGGACAGCGCCGGCAAGACGCAGGGCGGGCCCATGTACGTCGTCCGGGAGGGACTGGGCCGGCACTGGAGGCCGCTCGCCGTCTTCTTCGCCGTCGTCGCCGTGATCGGATGCCTCCCGCTCTTCCAGGTCAACCAGCTGGTGCAGATCATCCGCGACGTGATATTCACGCCCATGGGCGTGGTCGGCGAGGACCACTTCTGGTTCGATCTCACGGCCGGCATCGTGCTGGTCCTGCTCGTCGGCATCGTCATATTCGGCGGCATCACGCGAATCGCCGACGTGGCCTCGCGCGTCGTGCCGGCCATGGTCGTGCTGTACATGTTGTGCGCCCTGTGGGTCATCGTGATGAATATCGGGGACGTGCCCCGGTACCTGCTGCTGATCATCACCGACGCCTTCACGGGAGAGGCCGCGGCGGGCGGCGCCGTGGGCGCGGTCGTCATAACCGGCGTGCGCCGGGCCGCCTTCTCGAACGAAGCGGGCATCGGCACCGAGTCCCTCGTCCACGGCGCGACGAAGACCCATGAACCCACGCGCGAGGGCCTGGTGGCCATGCTCGAGCCCGTCATCGATACGATGATCGTGTGTACCTGCACGGCGCTCGTGATCCTGATCACGGGGGTCTGGCAGACGACTCCCGACAACGGCGTGACGCTGACGGCCAACGCCTTCGAGTCCGCCATGCCGGGCTTCGGCTCCTACATGCTGATCATCTGCGTGGTCTTCTTCAGCACCAGCACGATATTCACCTATTCCTATTACGGCACCAAGTGCCTCGGTTTCCTGATCGGGGCCCGGTGGCAGTTTCTGTACAACTACTTCTACGTGGGTTGCGTCATCGCGGCTTCGGTCGCATCGCTCGACGCCGCCGTCAGCCTGATCGACGGCACGTTCGCCCTGATGGCCATTCCCACCATGCTTTCGGCCCTGGTCCTCGCGCCCCGGGTGATGCGGGCGATGCGGGACTACAGCGCGCGCTATCTGGCCGAGTAGGGGTAATCGAGCGGTTCGGCCGCGGTGCGAAAGTAAGGCCGGCGCGATAACCAGGCGCCATCCGTGAAATGCCGCGACCGTCACCGCGGATCGAGTCAACTCGTTGCGGCGGCGCGATAACCAGGCGCCGATTACACTGATACATCATGAAGGGACGCATGCCCATGACGTGGCCCGTGCTGCACCATTACGACCAGGATCATCTCGCGCGGATCGCCCTGCCCCTGGGCGGCATCGGCACGGGGACCGTTTCCCTCGGCGGACGAGGCGACCTGCGCGACTGGGAACTGATGAACCGTCCGGCCAAGGGGTTCATACCCGGCCTGGACACCCGGACTCCGCCCTCGTTCACGCTGTACGCCCGGGCCGAGGGCGGCGACGGGGTCGCGCGCCTGCTCGAGGGTCCACTCGAATACTACGAATACGAAGGAGCCAGCGGCAGTCCCGCGGCCAATCACGGCCTGCCCCGTTTCGCCCGGTGCGCCTTCGACGCGGCCTACCCCTTCGGTCGGGTCCACCTGTCCGACGACACCGTGCCGGTCGACGTGCGGCTGGAGGCCTTCAATCCGCTCATCCCCTGCGACGCCGACCGCAGCGGCCTGCCCGTGGCGGTCCTCCGGTACGTGCTGACCAACCGGACCGGGGTCCCCGTAACGGCGGCGGTCTGCGGCTCGATCCCCAATTTCATCGGCATGGACGGCACGGACGGGGCATGCGGCGAGAACCGGAACCGCTACCGCGCGGGCGATGGGTACCGCGGGCTGTTCATGGCATCGAAGGGCGTGGACCGGCAGGCCGCGCAGTGGGGTACGATGGCGCTGGCAACGACGGCGGAGACCGTCAGCTACCGGACCGCCTGGCGGGACGACCGGTGGGGCACGCCGCTCCTGGACTTCTGGGACGAGTTCAGCGGCGGCGGCACGCTTACGGACCGGGATGCCGGTGGTAACGACCGTCCCATGGCCTCCCTGTCGGCCCGGGTCGACCTGGCGGCCGGGGAGACGGGGAGCGTGACCTTCGTGCTGGCCTGGCACTTCCCCAACCGGTATACCTGGACGCCGGCACCGAAGAAGGACCTGGCGGTGGGCGGCGATACGGAGACCGCCGAAGAAGACGCCTGCTGCGAGGACGGCGCGGCCGGCGGCGAGGGCGAGGGCTGCGAGGACGGGGGGAACGGCGCGGCGGCCTGCTGCGACGATAATGGAGACCGCGCGGCGGACTGTGGCGACGGCAATGCAGACCGCGCGAACGACTGCTGCGAGGACGGCGCGGGCTGCTGTGACACGGGCGACCGGATCGGGAACTACTATGCGACCCGGTTCGAGGACGCCTGGGACGTGGTGGAAAACGTCGTGCCCGACCTGGACGGCCTGGAAGCGGACACGCTCCGGTTCGTCGAGGCCTTCTGCGGTTCCGATCTGCCGGAGGTGGTCAAGGAAGCGGCCCTGTTCAACCTGAGCACCCTGCGCAGCCAGACCTGCTTCCGCACGCCCGACGGCCGCTTCTACGGGTGGGAAGGCTGCCACGACGAGGCGGGGTGCTGCCTGGGCTCCTGCACCCACGTCTGGAACTACGAGCAGTCCACGGCCTTCCTCTTCGGCGGCCTGGCGCAGACCATGCGCGAGGTGGAATTCGCCCACGCCACCGACGAGAACGGCCTGATGAGCTTCCGCGTCTGGCTGCCCCTTGCGCGGGCCCGGCGCTTCAATCGCGCGGCGGCGGACGGCCAGATGGGCTGCGTCATGAAGATGTACCGCGAGTGGCAGCTCTCGGGCGACGACGGGCGGCTGCGCGCGCTTTGGCCCGGGGTGAAGAAGGCGCTGGCCTTCTGCTGGATACCGGGCGGATGGGACGCCGACCGGGACGGCGTCATGGAAGGCTGCCAGCACAACACCATGGACGTGGAGTACTTCGGCCCCAATCCCCAGATGGAGTTCTGGTACCTGGGCGCCCTGCGCGCCGCGGAGGAGATGGCCCGCTATCTCGGGGACGACGACTTCGCGGGGCAGTGCCGGGACCTGTACGCGCGGGGAAGCGCCTGGACCGACGCGAACCTGTTCAACGGCGAGTACTACGAGCACGAGGTCCGGCCGCCCCGGCGGGCGGAGGACGTGGCGGAAGGGCTGACGGTGGGCATGGGACCGAAGGACCTGGCGAACCCCGACTACCAGCTCGGGTCGGGCTGCCTGGTGGACCAGCTCGTCGGCCAGTTCATGGCCCACGTCTGCGGCCTGGGATACCTCGCGGACCCCGGCCGGGTCGGCAGTGCGCTTCAGGGCATCCTGAAATACAACCGGCTGGAGGGCTTCAGCGCCCACACCAACGTCATGCGGTCCTACGTCCTGGGAGACGAGTCGGCCCTGCTCATGGCGTCCTATCCGAAGGACCGCCCCGACAACCCCTTTTCCTATTTCACCGAGGTCATGACCGGCTTCGAATACACCGCGGCCATCGGCATGATCTACGAGGGCATGGTCGACGAGGGCGTCTCGTGCATCCGGGACGTACGCGAGCGGTACGACGGCCGCCGGCGCAACCCCTTCGACGAAGCCGAGTGCGGCCACCACTACGCCCGGGCCATGGCGGCCTGGGCCGCCCACCTGGCCCTGACCGGCTTTCACTACTCGGCCGTCACGAAGACCATGACCCTGACCGACGAACCGGGCCGTTATTTCTGGTCGACCGGTTACGCGTGGGGGGTGTGTGAGGTTTCCCGGAACGGTGAAGGGCTGCGGGCCCGACTGAGCGTCCTGCACGGCGAGCTTGCGTTGTCGCGGCTGCGTTTGGGGGATTCAGGAGAGGCGGTGTTCGATGCGATGCTCGAACTGGCGGCGGGGGAAGAGAAGACGGTGCAACTGAACGGCTAACTACGGAAAGATAGAGGACATCAGCTTCTTCGTCGTATTCCCAGTCAATCGTATCGGGTTTGTCAGGTATTTTCAGGACTTCCATAAGACGTTTCTCCAGAGTTGGCTCTGAAACCACTACGGCTCCACCACCATGAAGTTCACCGATTTGGACATGCGCCGGTCCGCGTGCCGGTCGGTCAGCGTCACGGTCAGCAAATACTCCCCGGCTTCGAGATCCGTCGTGTCCATGGCGGTGTACTCCGCCTCCTCCGCTGAAGTCCCCGCCCCTTCGAAGAACGACATGACCGTCCGCGCGTCGTCCGGCCTGCGCGCCCGCCGGTTCCCCAGCGCGGGCATGCCCCTGGGCGTGATCTCGTAAAGGGTCTCGTAGGAAGTCCGACCGGAATCGCCCATGTCCAGATTATACACTTCGTAGTACACGTACACCAGTTGCCCCCGCGCGAAAAGCCGGCCGGGATTGGGCACGACGTTCAGTCCCTTGCGTACAAAGGGTCCCGGGTTCGTTGCGGGCGTGATGGCCGTGGAAAGCTTGAGGTCGCTGATGAGCAGATCGCTGCCGCGGTAGTCGGAGAAGGATACCGGTTTTTTGTATACCCCGATGCGCCGCGTGGCTTCGTCCCGCATCTCCACGGCGGCGGTGAACTCTCCCGGAGGCGCCGTTACATTGGCGGCCAGCGTGTATGCGGCTCCCTGGGATTCCTGGTTGGCCAGCTTGCGTTCAGGCCGGTCGATGGGACCGAACCGGAACTTGCGGGAAAACGCGGGTGCGTGGACTGAATCACGCAAGGTAAACTGGTTTTCCAGCCAGGTCCGGGCGGCCTTTCCGTCGGTGATGTCGTCGAACTGCCATACCGGGATGCTGTAGGAAAGATCCACCTCGGTTGCACCTCCCGTACCCCGGAAGGAAACCGCGTCGAAGGCGTATTCGAGGGGCTCTCCGTCAAAGTTGTGCGCGTAGACTTCGGGACTGCGGGCGATCAGTGCGGCGGCTTGGCGACGGGGGTGGAATTGTTCCTGGCGGCGCGACACACCAGTTGCTTCATTAGCGGCAATGTTTGCATCGACCACGAGGGTCGCCAGAGGATAATCGTATCTTCCGCCACCCATCTGATCCACAAAAAACAGCTCCAGACCATGAGGAACATACACCCAACTTTCTACCGCGTATGCGTCACCCATGATCCGTTTTGCTTTTAGGCCAACTGCTTCTACCTCGGTTAAACCTTCTGCCGCTGGAGAGTCCTCAAGTAACGTTTCCGCACCAAAACCCAGCCGCTTTGCTTTATCGCCCGAAGTAAGTAATTCCACATCACCTCTGTTCACCCGTAGTTGGTATCCGAACTGAAGATTCTGCTCACGGATCGCGTCGACCGCAGGATTATCTGAAGTTTGGAAGATAGTGTACGGATCGGAGTGAGCCGTATAGACAAAGTGTTGACGGTCGTCCGGTTTACCGTAACGGACGTAAATCTCTCCGCGCCGATCAAAAGGGTACTGTTTCTCCGAAAAGTGGATTCTGGCATACATCACCCGGCGGTAGTGTTCGATCAGACGCTCGTTCACGATCGTGGCCGGATTGGCGTCCCGTTCGTTCCAGAAAGTCCGCCATATCGTGTCGCGTTCCGGACCGGTAGCGGACTCCCACGCCACAAGTTCTTTCGGAGGAGCGACGTGTCTCAGGTCCCGGTATACCTTCTGTTCGTCGGAATCCAGTTGGGCGATATAGGACTCAAGCGCTACTTCAAGTTGATCGGCCTGCTGGTCCGACCCGATAGCCAGCACTTCGAACTGTGACTGCATGGCACGGATCTTGTCAGGCGTATCATCTCCCCATTCGTCGACGATTGCCCTGAGTTCCTTTGCGCCGAGGTCGTAACGTTCGGACCTGTGGCTCGCGTTGGCAAAGCGAAGAAGCGATTCCGCGTGATCGGGATTGATCCGGTATTGTTTGATGTAAGCCGCGATCGCTCGCTCGGTCTCCGGTTCGGTCGGACTGTCGTAACAACGTCCCAGTTGGTAGTACGCATCGGGATGGGAAGGATCGAGCGCTATGGCCGTAAGAAAAAACCGCCTGCCGTCCCGGTCACTGCCGATCAACCGGCCCGATTGCTCCTGATCCATATACGTGAGACCCATGTTGTACAGTATGTCAGCGTTCTCAGGATCGGCTTCGACGGCTCGGCGATAGGCCTTTCGGGCATCCAATCGTCTTTTGGGCAGGCCCATGTACACCATGCCCATGCCCACGTGGCCGGGCGCCCAATTCCTGTCCAGTTGTACCGTCCTTCTGAATGCTTTCAGCGCTTCATCGTTGTTTCCCAGGGCGAACAAGGTCATGCCCAGCCAGTAATGGGCGGGGGCCGACTTCTTCTCCTCGCGCACGGCCTGCTCAAGGAGCGGGAGGGCTTCGTCGTATCGACCCTGCAGGTAGAGGGATTTGCCTGCTTCGAGGGAAGTGGCGTCGAAGGAAGAGGCGTCGAGGGAAGAGGGCCTGTCAAGCGAAGCCGCCGGCGCCGGTTGTGCCTGGGATAGCGCGTCGAGTGAGAAAGAGCACACCAGGACCGCCATGAGTAGACGCATGTTCATACCAATACCCGCCCGCGGGACTCGTCACGGCATTTGGTTAAGTCGGCATGGACCGGATGGGGGCCGATCACGTGTAGCTACGTTGTGGCTATACCGTCCGGTGTGGCTACGTTGTGGCTATACAGTGTTCGGCAATATCGTGTTCGGCTATACTGCCCAGAGTGGCTATACCTGTAGAATAAGCAGGAACCTGTGTATCACCAAGACAAGTTTCGCCGTACCTCGGCCAGGAAGCCCGGCACGCCGAAGAACAGCAGGCTCAGGGTGGTGGGGTTCATGTCAATGGATCCGCGCTTGCGCGGGTCGTCGCTCCAGTCCTGGGCGTCGATGAGCTGTTTCAGGATCTCCAGGCCGGTCTCCAGGTAGCGGCGGTCGCCCGTCAGGCGGAAGGCGTAGCCCAGGTGCCGGCAGAGGATGCCGCCGTAGTGCTCCTGCAGCGGCCGGTCGGACGCGAAGGTATCGGGAGAGCCGCAGAACCAGTCCACGCCCCGCCGATAGGTCTCGGCAACGTCCTTCCGGTCCGTCATCCTGTGCATCAGTTCCAGGCCAATCATCAGGTAGTGGGTCTGGTAGCCCTTCTGCTCCTCGTAGGGCAGGTCGCGGATCATGCGGGCGAACCCGCCGCCCAGGGTCTTGAACTCGTCGTCGGTGAAGGGGTCGGCCGTTCCCCTTTCAACGGCCAGCGTCGTGCCTTCCGTCGCCATGCCGTAGGGAAGCTGTGCCGGCAACCTGTCGGACGTCGCGACCTGGAAGCGCTTGTGCCAGCTCCCGTCGTCGTTCTGTCCCCGGGCGAGGACGGTATATACTTCCTCCGCCCGGCGCAGGTAGCGGTCCTCGCCGGTGGCTTCATAGACGTAGAGCAACCCGCGCAGTACGTTGGCGATGGACCGCAGGCTGAAGCTGAAGGCGGGATCTTCGGTCCACCGGTACCGCAGGAAGAAGGCGCCGGCTTCCTGAATGGTTTCCAGGGTCCGCCCATCGCCGGTCAGATAATAGTAATCAATCCAGTTGTCGATGAAGGTATGGGAAGCGCAGGGCTCGTCGCCGAAATGGCCGACCCCGTGGCGGAAGCAGCCGCCGACCATGTACGGCCGGAAGGGATGCCAGTGGCAGGTATCCACGTCCATCGAGTGGCGGGTCATGGCTTCGCCCAGTTCGAAGTACCGGGGATCGCCCGTACGCAGGTACTGGATCCAGACCGCGTGGCGCGGGTCCCACTCGCTGTTGCACCATCCCCAGCGGCCCCGGGATTTCCAGTCGTCGTCCTCGTCGTCCCAGGAAACCCGCACGTCGCCGTAGTCCAGGTACCCGTACCAGCGGCCGAGGCGGATGTTGCGCGCGAGCCAGTCCGCGAACCCGGTCAGCATGCGCTCTGCGGCCGCGATGACCTCCGGCGATGTACCCGGCGTCTCCTCGGATTTCGGTCGGCTTTCCCCTTCGTTCCGCCGACCCGGGTCACTCGATCGAACCGTTTTGCCGGTTTGAGCCGTTTCGCCGGTTCGAGCCGTTTCGCCGGAACGAGCCGTTTCGCCGGAAGGGCCGGCCAGGAATCCGCCCGCGACCTCGCATTGCGCCATCCAATCCGGCGAGACCGATGCGTGGGGCCGGGACAGGGCGCAGCGCATCGTTTCAACCGCCTCATCGCGCTGATCTCCGGTAAAGTAATGCACGAAGAACTCGGTGGTCTTCGCGATGCCGGTGCCATCGGCGTACACCCCTTCTCCCTCGTGCCAGGCGACCTCTTCGGCGTACCTTGACAGGGAGAGGCGGCCGCCGTCCGGGTCGTGCCGCGCGTACACGGCGACCCGGCCGTCACCGGAAAGTTCGATGGCGCCCGGGTATTCCTCGGCCATGTTCCGGCAGGCGACGCCGACCCCCGATGCACCGTCGTCGAGCATCGCCCATCCTTCGCACGCTCCGTCTTCGGCGATGGTCCGTTCGGTCCCCGGCCGGCCGTGGACTACCTGCACGTGATTATCCATCTTCTGCGCGAGTCGAAGCCGCTCGCCGTGATCGAGCGTCCCGGTCTCCACTCCAATCGAACCGCCGGTCTGGTCGCCACACGATCCGAAGGCGTACTGCAGGCCGGATCGCGAGAACGGGGCGGGGATGTCCAGGGCGAGGTCTTCAACTTCCACTTCCCTCGGGTTGCAGGTGAAGACGTGGGTTTGCAGGACGCGGACAAAGGCGTGACCGGCATAGGCGTGGATCCGGGTGATGCAGCGCACCGGCCTGTATCCGCCGTAATGGTGCATGGGGACGTCGGCCTCCAGGGCACTCTCGAGCCGTATTACGGCGCGCAGCGGCCCCTGTTCCTCGACGCTCACCGCATAGGAATCACCGGCCAGCGACGCCCGGCAAAGACCGCCCGGACCGTAGAGCCGTCGCGCCAGACCCCCATCGGATGAGCCTTCGCTGATCCGTGCCCAGGCATCGCCGCCCCGCACGTGACGGCATGGGGCCGGACTCCCCTGGGGCGTGGGTTCCGTCGCGGCATGCGCGAGCGACACGGAATGGAAGAGTCCGTATCGGTGGCGGTCGACACGGAACTGCATGGCGCCCGTATCCACGAGCAGGTCGCTTTCGGTTTCCTCGATACGAACCTGCGTACCAGGATTCGATTGCTTGTTCGGATGCCCGGCCCCGGCGTTTTTAACCATCCTGGCGGTCGGGGCGGGTGTCGGCGCCGCCGGCGAGGGTACCGGCCGCGTTACGTCGGCCCTTTCAACCGACAGGGTATAGGCCTTTTCGCCCGATGATGCGGCATCCGCCTGGAAATCCACCAGCACCCACTTGACCGTTCCGTCCGGCCATCGACCGAGCGCCCTGAACTGGGCGGGAACGCCGACGCCGTCGGGATCCAGGACGCGCAGTTTCTCCGTCCCCGGGAGCATGCCTTCGGGCAAGGGGACGCCCCGGGTAACGGGCCAGCATCTCGGCTTCCGCGCGGGGTCATGGGTGAACACGATGGGGATCGGGATCACGACTCCTCCCGGTTGTTCTGAACGGCTTGCGTACCTTGATCTGCACCCGCCAACCCGGTATATTCCAACTTACAGGAATATAAATCAAGGAGTACGCCATGTCAGGCCCCGTCATGTTGAAGTCCATAACCGTAACCGGGAAGGCTTCCGGCCCGAAACTGCTCATACTCGGGGGCATCCACGGCGACGAATTCGAATCCATGTGGGCCATACGCCGTCTGAATGAAGCCCTGGACCCCGATGAACTGCGCGGATCGGCAACCCTGGTCCCCGTCGTCAACGAGGCGGCCTACTGGCGCGGCCAGCGGACCGCGGAGGACGGCCTGGACCTGGCGCGGACCTGCCCGGGGAGGGAGGACGGCACCATCACCGAGCGAGTCGCCTTCGCGGTCAGCGCGCTCATCCGCGAGGCCGACTACCTGATCGACCTGCACAGCGGCGGGCTGATTTCCCGCTTCTACCCGACGGTGGGCTACATGCTGCATTCCGACGCGGACGTCCTGGAGCGGCAGCGGGAGATGGCCCGGGCGTTCAACATGCCGGTCGTCTGGGGCACCTACGCGGGGCACGACGGACGCACGCTGTCCATCGCCCGCGACGCCGGCATTCCCGCCATATACTCGGAGTGGATGGGGGCGGGAGACTGCGACCCCGAGGGCGTCGATGCGTACTACGAAGGCTGTCTGAACGTCATGGGCGTGCTGGGCATGATCGAGCGGACCCAGCCGCCGTCGAGCATCCGGCACACGGTGGAGGACGACCGGGAAGGAGCGGGCCACATCCAGCTGAACTACCCGTCGCCCTTTTCAGGTTTCTTCGAGCCCTGGGTCGAGCTGATGGACCGCGTAGAGCCGGGAGACGTTTTCGGCGTGGTCACCGACCTGCTGGGAGAACGGAGGGAGGAGATCGTGTGCACGCAATCCGGTCACGTGCTGGTCCTGCGGACCTTCAACCGCGTGCACGAGGGCGAGACGATCGCGGCGGTCCTGGAGGTATGATACGGGGATGGAGAACTTAATGTGACCCCTTAGTTTACTCCGGGTGAGGCGGGCTGCTCCTTCCTGTCAGATGGAGACGGATTTTCATCCGGCGCGGCGACATAGAACTTGAGATATCCCCGTACTTCGTCGACCTTGGTCTCCACCCGGTCAATCCTGATTTCCAGCTTGTCAATCCTGGCATCCAGCTTGTCAATCCTGATTTCCAGCCTGTCAATCCTGGCTCCCAGCCGGTTTTCAACCCGGTCGATCCTGTCTCCCAGATCGACACGCACGTCTCTGATCTCGGCTTTCAAGTCCAGGTACATCAGGACGGCGGCGCCGATCAGGGCTGCCTTTATCGTCACGTCCATCCACGGTCTGCGAGTCAACTTGCTGCTCCTGCGATTCACTGATGAATCCCTGGCTCGATATGTCGAATCTGCCAGGTCAGACGGTCATCAATAGCTCGGTAAGGTTACGGCCAATCGTCGGCGGAGGCAGTTCCCGGCTTTCTTCCTTTGCAATCTCGAGCCATTCATCGACGATCTGACAAAGTTCGCGGTAAACTTCGATTTCATGATCACCGTGGCAACATGGACCTATGATTCCCGGGCAATAGCCGATGAAACATTTGTCCTCATCCGACCACTCGACGATTTTGATGTACATTGCGCTCTCGTTCATTTGAGCGACTCCTCGATGTTTTGCCTTACTGTGGCTGAAAGCGTACCACCTTGATCTGGTCTTCGTTCCGACGTGCCTTGGCAAGATCGAAGTTGGCCTGGCGGCGCAGCCAGAATTCGGCGTTGGACCAACCAGCCTTTTCCAGTCGTATCGCCATTTCAACCGAAACCGCCGAATGTCCATTCAGCAGACGCGAAAGCGTGTGGCGGGAAACGTCAAGTACCTTTGCTGCCTCGGTAATGCTCAGACCAAAGGGTACCAGGCAGTTTTGCCTGATACTGTTGCCGGGATGCGACGGAGTGTACATTGCCATGTTACGTGATCCTTTTAGTGATAATCGACCAAGTCGACATCGTGCACGTTCTTCTTTACAAATCGAAATATGATACGCCAGTTGGCTGAAACGGATATGCTCCAATACTCCTTTAGGCTTCCCTTGAGTGGATGCAGACGGTATCCCGGAAGATCAAGATCGGATGGCTTGGAAGCGGCGTCGAGATCCGACAGGACAAGCACGATACGCCTCGCGAGATCACTACGTACCCCACTTGTCGAACCAGATTCATAAATCCGCTTGAGACCTCGGTGTCGAAACGATTGTATCACTTTATACGTAACGGACCTGATATTGCGTGTCAACGCCAATCGCCCAGACCAGGGATCAGTACAATTGCCGGACGTGTTCCTTGACGCATAGGACCTCGGTGTCTTATTCTTATCTGTCGGAAATCGCTCCGAGATCTCGTAAGGGTTTAAGACGATGAATCCCGCCGCCGGTCTACTGCCGGGTGGCACATTGAGGCCCGATTGCCCCCATGATCCGTGACTCCTACTGGCTGGACATGCCCTACACGCCCTCGGATCCCCTGTCGGGCGGCCTGGACGTGGACGTGGTCGTCATCGGCGGCGGCGTGACGGGGGTGACCGGCGCGCTGTTCCTGGCCGAGGGCGGCGCGCGCGTGGCCGTGCTCGAGCGCCGCGAGGTCGCCTCGGGCGCGACGGGCCGCAACGGGGGTTTCATGCTGGCCGGAACCCACGAGTACTACGTGGAGGCCGTGGAGGAACTGACGGACCTGTACGGCAAGGAAGGCAGGAAGATGGCGCGGGAGGCGTGGACGATCGCCCTCGAGAACCACGACCTCATGGCCGCGCTCATGAAGAAGTACGATATTCGCTGCGACTACTACCGCCACGGCAGCTACGTGGTGGCCATGAAGCGGCCGGACCGCGGTTCCCACGCCGATCCCCTGGAACGGATCGTCGAGTCCTGCCGCCTGCTGCGGGAGGATGGGTTCGACGTGGAGTACCTGGACGAGGAGCGGCTCTACGGACTCAAGCGCAGCCCTCTGCTCGCCGGCGCGCTGTGGAACAAGTTCGACGGCGAACTCCACCCGGTCCGGTACGTGCGCGGACTCGCGGCCGCCGCCCGCGGGCTGGGCGTTCAGTTCTTCGAGAACACGCCGGTCACCGGGGTCGAGCAAGCCGGGCCCGGCGCTCAGGGCCGCGGTAGCTCAGGTGGACGCCCGGGCAAGCGGAAGGACCGCGGCCTGGTGGTCCACACGTCGGGCGGAAGGATAAGGACCCGGCACGTGCTGCTGGGCATGAACGCCTACACGCCCCAGCTCGATGCCCGGTACGAGCGGCGCATCATTCCCCACCGGGGGCAGGTCTTCACGACGGAACCCGTTTCCGAACGCCTGTTCAACGGGGTCTTCTACGCCAACGACGGGTGGGATTTCTGGCGGCAGCTGCACGACGGGCCCGGGGAGGGCGGCCGCCTGCTCTACGGCGGCGGACGCAATCACCACATCCGCGCAGAGCGGGGTTTTCACTTCCTGCGGCGCAGGGGACGGCCGGTCCGGACGTACAGGGGGTACAAGGAACGGCCCACGCGGGCGGTTCAGCGGTCGAACGACCGGTCCTTCAACCTCGCCTTCCCCTACCTTGCCGGTCTCGAGCGTTCTCACCGCTGGGGCGGCGTCATGGGCTTTTCCTACGACAGCAGTCCCTTCGTCGGCGAGACCGAGTCGCCGGGCGTCCACATCGTCGCCGGGTTCACGGGCCGGGGCAACGCCTACGCCACGGTGGCCGCGCGCATGCTCAGCGACCGGCTGCTGGACAGGCCCTCTTCCGTCGAGCGCCGGTTCGAGACCGTGCAGAAGGTATTCGATCCGCTGCGCGGCGGGATCGACGCGGAGAACCGGCGGCGCTAGCCCACGTTACGCGAACTGGTGGAAGTGCCGGGTCACGCGCCGTTCCACCTGCCTGAGCAGGATGGACAGGGACAGGCAGAGCAGGAAGTACACGAAGGCCACCAGCAGCCACACCTCGAAGAGCAGCCCGCTCGAATTGGCGATCTCCGATCCGACGAAGGTCAGTTCCTGGATGGAGATGAGCGAGACGATGGAAGAGTCCTTCACCAGGGAAATGTACTGGCCCGTCAGCGGCGGCGCGATGCGCGCCAGCGCCTGGGGGAAGATGACGAACCGGTAGCGGTCCAGGAGCGGTATGCCCAGGCTTTCCCCGGCTTCCCACTGGCCGCGGGGAATGGCGGCGAGCCCGGCGCGGACGACTTCCGCGATGTACGCGGCGCTGATGAAGGATATGCACAGCACGCCGGAGACCAGGTTCTCCCAGAGGGCCGGGGGGCCGAAGAGGAAGCGCTGCCATGCCGACGCGTCCTCCGCGGGCCGGTTGAACAGGGCGTCCAGGCCCAGCAGCGGCATCAGCTGGCTGCTGATGAAGAAGTAGAAGATGAAGATGAACACCAGGGGCGGGATGTTGCGGAGGATCTGGATGTAGGTCCCGCAGAACATGCGCAGGGCGCGCACCCCCGAGTACCTTCCCACGCCGATCAACACCCCCATGATGGTGGCCAGCACCGCCCCCCAGACGCTCAGCCGCAGGGTCGCGTAGATACCGGTCAGGAAGAAGGGCGTGTCGCCGGCCTCGCCGGACGCGAAGACAGTCGACAGCGCCTGGCTCCAGTCCCAGCGGTACGCCACGCCGATGGCCGAGCGGTACCACAGCCATCCGGCTGCCGCGATCAGCACGATCAGCAGTATCCCGTCGAGCCGGGTGGGTCGGAACCTCCGACTGCCGGCGCGCGTACGGCCGTCTCTGGAGGGCCGCACGTCGTCACGCCTGCCGGCGCGCTCGTTGTCGCGCGTCCGGTCGCGCCCGCCTTCTCGCCTGCTGTCGTGTCCGGCCGTCGCCATCACGCGCCCGCCCTTCGCCGTTCGGCCATGGCCGCCGCGGTCGACAGCGCCAGGGTCACGACCAGGTAGATCGCGGCGACCGTAAGCCAGATCTCGAAGGTCAGGAAGGTATCCGCGATGAGGTTGCGTCCCTGCGTGGTCAGGTCGAAGATGGCGATAACGCTGACGATGGAGGAGTTCTTCACCAGCGAAACCGCCTCGTTGGTGAGCGGCGGCAGCATGTGGCGAAGCACCTGGGGCAGGATGACGTGCCGGTAGTTGTCGATACGCGACAGGCCCAGGCTCTCCCCCGCCTCGACCTGCCCCCGGGGGATGGCGCGCAGGCCGGCCCGGAAGATCTCCGACGTGTAGGCGCCCTGGAACGCGGCGAGACACGCGATCGCCGTCGTGATCTGTCCCCAGCCGAGGATGGGACCGAGGACGAAGTACATCACGTAGAGCTGGATCAGCAGGGGCGTGTTGCGGATCAGTTCCAGGTACCCGCGGGCGAGTCCGCGCCCGATCACCGAGGAAGACAGGCGGAGCATGGCGGCCGCGAGCCCGATGACGAGGGTAAGGACGAGGCTCAGGACGGATATCTCGAGGGTGACGAAGAGGCCCTGGATCAGCGGGCCGGCGGACCAGGCGCCGTTTTCGGAGGTGAACAGGAAGTCGTCCACCCGGTACCATTGCCACCGGTAGTTGATGTTCTCCGCCCCGCGCATGACCGCGAAGACGAGGATGCCGGCCATGGCCGCCGGCTGGATCCAGTTCGACAGGACACCTTTGATCCACGGCCTGCGTATGGGGGGAATCACGCCGAAGCCTCGTAATGGAGGATCTGGTTGAGGAAGGCCCGGGTCCGCTCTTCCCGGGGCGCGTCGAAGAACTCGTCCGGCGCGGCGCTCTCGACGATCTCGCCGTGGTCCATGAAGATGACCCGGTCGGCCACCTTGCGGGCGAAGCCCATTTCGTGGGTCACGCAGACCATGGTGATGCCGTCGTCCGTGAGTTCGCAGATCACGTCGAGGACCTCGCGGATCATCTCCGGGTCGAGGGAAGAGGTGGGTTCGTCGAAGAGCAGGATGTCGGGCTTCATGCACAGCGCCCGGGCGATGGCCACGCGCTGCTGCTGCCCGCCGGAGAGCTGGTCGGGGTACTTTTCGGCCTGTTCCCCGATGTGCACGCGCTCGAGATAGGCCCGGGCGGTCTGTTCCGCACCGGCCTTGTCCATCCCGAGATTGCGCATGGGGGCCAGGGCCAGGTTGCGCAGGACCGTCATGTGGGGGAACAGATTGAAGCTCTGGAAGACCATGCCGATCTTGCCGCGCAGCTCGCGGGGAAGCCGCTCGCCGGGCTCCAGCGGAACGCCTTCCACGCGGACCTCGCCCTGGTCGTGCGTTTCAAGGCGGTTCATGCAGCGTATCAGGGTGGACTTGCCGGAACCGGACGGCCCGCAGATGACGATGCACTCGCCTTCGCCTATGCGCAGGTCCACGTCCCGGAGGACCTGGAACGTCCCGAACCACTTGCTTACTTTTTGAAATTCGATGATGGGTTGGGTGTCGGTAGACACGGGTCAGGCGCCCTCGATCATCGCCTTCATCCTGGCCGCGACCCAGTCGACCGCCACGTCGATCATGCCCTGTCCCTTCACGGCGTCGGCGAGTTTGGCTTCGTGGTGGAATTCCCGGTCCTGGGCGGCCCGGTCGGCCTCGGAAATGGTCAGCCTGGCCGCATCGTAGTCGACGCCTCCCCAGTGGACGTGGCCGGGGAAGGCCGCGTAGGCGAAGGACGTCTCGAACTCGCTGGCGTGGCCGGGACAGTTGTTCGAATCCATGTACTTCCTGACGATCTCGGGAGTATAGGCTTCCCAGTAGCTGCAGTACTGGAAATCGACGCCCAGGCGGGACTGGATGTCCTCCAGCGCGTTCATGACGGGGCCGGAGTTCCCGGCATGGCCGTTGACGGCCAGGATATGGTTGATCCCGCCCCGCTTCATGCTGTCGGCCACGTCATGGAGGAGTTCCGTGAAGATCTCGGGCCGGGTCGTCAGCGTGCCCTTGTGGTCCATCCAGTGCTCGGACACGCCGATGGCCAGCGGCGTGGTGACCACGACCTCCGGGTAGAGCGTCTGCGCGGCGCGTTCGGACACGTGCACGGCGCTGGCGGTGTCGTGGGACATCTCCAGGTGCTCGTTGTGCTGTTCCGTGCTGCCCGTGGGGATGATGGCGCCCTTGAGGTTGCCGTCGTAGATCCCCTCGCGGAACTGCCTGCGGGTCATTTTCCAGAGTTGCACGGGTCGGTCTTGGGGTAAGGCGTCGGACATGAAAGACTCCTGACTGGTTGGCTGTCGGCCGCGCCGCCGGCGGCCGCGCCGGGCGCCGCCTACGCCGCGTACGGTTGGCTCGAATGGGGGAAGCGTCGCTTAAGCGTAGTCCTCCCGGGGCGGGCTGAATATATCCAGGGCGACGGACCGGGTCATGACCTCGGTCACGCCGTGCCGGACCCCGCCGGGAATCACGTACTTGTCGCCCGGCCTGATGGTCCTGCTTTCGTCGCCGATGACCATGACGAACTCACCTTCCAGCACGACGCCCAGCTGTTCGTGGGGATGGTCGTGCATGGGCACCTGCGATCCCGGCGTGAGCGTGACGAAGGACATCTGGGCCTTGTCGCCCCCCGCCACGGCGATGCTTACGCCCGGGGCGATCGATTTCGTGGACATGTTTTCTTCTTCGATGAAATACATTTATTCCTCCTCGGCGTACACGGCGCTCGCCGCCGACACGCCGCTTTCACGGGCTTCGTGGCCTTCCGCCCGCAGGGTCTGTTCGAGGGCGCCCAGGCACAGCAGGACGTGGTCGCGCTGCGAGGACTGCCCCATGAGTCCCACGCGCCAGGCCTTGCCCTTCAGCGCGCCGAGGCCGCCGCCGAGTTCGAGTCCGTATGCCTCGAGCAGCCGCCGCCGGACGCCGGCTTCGTCGATGCCCTCCGGGGCCAGGACGGGGTTGATGGTCGGAGCGCGGTGGGGCGCGTCGACGAAGAACGCGAGGCCCATGGCGTCGATCCCGGCCCGGAACGCCTCGTAGTTCAGCGCGTGCCGCCGGTGGCCGTCCTCCAGGCCCTCTTCGTGGATGAGGACGAGGGCTTCCCGCAGCGCGTAGAACAGGCTCACGGGCGCGGTGTGGTGATAGACCCGGTCGCCGTCCCAGTACGCGTTGACCAGGGAGAGGTCCAGGTACCAGCTGTCGACCGGCGTCTTACGCGCGGCGATGACCTCCAGCGCGCGGTCATTGAGCGTGAGGGGCGCCAGGCCCGGCGGGGCGCTCAGGCATTTCTGGCTGCCGGTATAGCAGACGTCGATCCCCCATTCGTCGACTTTGACGGGCGTTCCGCCCAGGGACGCCACGGTGTCGACCAGGACGAGGGCGCCGTGCTCGTGGATGACGGGGATGATCTCCTCGAGGGGCTGCAGCACGCCCGTCGACGTTTCCGCGTGTACCAGGCCCACGAGCTTCGGCCGGCGGCCGGCAAGGGCCTGTCGCACCTGTCCCGGCGTAAAGGGCCGGCCCGGTTCGCCTTCGAGCCGGATCAGCTCGCCCCCGTGGCGCTCGACCATCTGGGCCATGCGGTCGCCGAACACGCCGCCCACGCAGACGAGGACCTCGTCTCCGGGTTCGACGAGATTGCAGATACAGGTCTCCATGCCGGCGGAACCCGTGGCGGAGATAGCCAGGGTCAGGTCGTTCCCGGTCTGGAACACGTAGCGGAGCAGCGCCTTGGTATCGTCCATGACCCCGATGAAATAGGGGTCCAGGTGCCCCGTCAGCGGAGCGCCCATGGCCTGGTAGACCCTCGGATGCATGTCGCTCGGACCGGGTCCCATGAGGACGCGCCGGCCGGGATCGAGGGGGGCGTAAGCATCATGACGCGCGGGCATATGGAGGTGTTCCCTTCGGAGCTTAAGCTGACCGGTTTATCCGTCAGGGCGCCGGGATCAGGATGCCTGAATCAGAGTGCCTGAACCAGGGTATTGGATAAGGGCGCCGGGATCAGGGGGTCCGGGTCAAGGTGCCTGGATCAGGGTGCCGGCGGTCCAGGCATCGACGAAACCCTTGCGCCTGAACCAGTCGCGCAGGACGTCGGCATCGGCCTTGTCCTCGAAGTCGCCCACGCGGATCTTGAAGGTTCCCGATTCCTCCTGCAGGTAGACACCGTAGGACCATTCCTCCAGCGTTTGTTTCACCTGACTCAGCGCGGCTTCGGCCGATTCGCGGCTCGTAAGCGAATAGAGCTGGACCCTGTATCCCTGGATGGGTTCCGCCTCAAGGGCGGGCGGGGAGGCAACGGATTCCTGTTCGGACAACCCGCCGTACGGTTGCAACCCGCCGTCACCGGTCTCCGGCGCTTCAGGTCGGGCCTCCGGCGTCGCGGCGGGTACGTTCCGGCCCGATGAAAACGGACCGCAGCCCGCCGCATGCAGACCGAAACCGAGGCAGACCGCCATCATCGCCACGCGGAACGACGTGTTATTCGGATAACTGATTCGCATGATTGGCTCCCATATCGGCAGGGTGAGCGGCGGCACGATGGACCAGAGTCGGAAGCAACGGTAGTATAGGAGGTCGCCACGGGGGTGTCAATCAAATTGGACAAAACAAAAGAGGATCCCGGGAGTCCCCGGAATCCTCTTGCAAGCCAGTCGCTTCTGCCGCCTGGGAAGGCCGCCGGGGACCGCCCCGGAACCCTACATGCCTCCTCCCGTAGTGATCAGTTCAAGTTTCTTCTTCTGGTATTCTTCGCCCTGGGTGAACAGCTCCAGCTTCCTGGCGTCGTCCGCTTCGATGCTGGCCAGTCCGGCATAGGCATCGCTGAGCACGTCGTAGGCTTCTATGCTGTCCGGCACAAGCTCCAACAGCTTGTTCATGCTGTCCACCGCGCCCTGAAACGCCGGCAAGGCGGCATCCGCGTTGCCGGAATCCCGGTCTGCCAATCCCTTGTTGTAGTAGGTGGTCCCCAGGTATCTCAGCAGGTCTTCGTCGCCGGGAAGGGCGGCGTGTCCCTTTTTCAGCACTTCGATCGCCTCGCCCAGGTTGTTTCGGGCGGTCTGGATCGAACTGACGTCCCGGTACAGCGACTTCTCTTCCGGGAAGGCTGCGATCGCCCGGTCGTACGCGCCGAGCGCGCCGGTCGTGTCGGCCATTTCGAAATAGGCGTTGCGCATGATGAGGTAGGTGTTGAGATCGACCTCTTCCGACAATCCGATGACCTTGTCGCAGGCCGCGATCGCCTTGTCCCAGGTCTGGGTGCTATAGTACACGTTGATCAGGCCGTCCCAGGCTTCGTACTTGTCCGGGTCCGCCTCCAGCAGCGTCTCCAGGGCCATTCTGGAACCTTCATAGTCCTCGGCGCTCAGGGCTGCGTAACCCCAGTACAGGTACCCCTGAAGCTTGGCTTCTTCCAGATCGTCGGCGGTCTTTGTCTCGTTCCTCTTGCCGATGGATCGCAACGCCGCCTGAAGCATCGTGGTCGCGTTGACGGAGCGGCTGTAGAAATCGGCCGCTTCCACGAACTCCCCTTTTTCATAGCTCTGCCGGCCCACCTCGTAGTTCCGGCGGATCATCGAAGTCAGGGTATCCCGGTACCTTTGCTTGTCTTTCTTGTCCAGATCGTCAAAGGTAACGCCTTCCCAATTCTGGAACATCTGGTCGAAGTTCCCCTGGTAGTAATGTATGAGCCCGAGGAGGTAGTGGGCGTCGTTGTTGCCCGGGTCCTTCACCAACGCGGTCTCGAGCAGCGCCATGGCCTTGTCCCACTGCGGGGGCGTTTCGCGGATGTAGATTTTCGCGGAACGGAGCTCGATTTTCTGCGCGTCGGCCGCGACGGGTATCAGCAGGGCGAAGCCGAGGGCGAACAGCACGCAGACGGAAACCTTTCTGAAGAACATTACGGACTCCTTTCGACAGGAACATTGACGGCGCGTCTCCGCGGCCTGTCCTGGGTATGCGTCTTGATATTCGGTTCCGGTGGATCCAATAAAGAAAGTCTCATAAAATATCGTTATCTGTGCCCGCCCGTCAAGATGAATCGGGACCGTCGCGCCGGTAACTCGTCCGGCCGCCGACGAGGGTCCGGACTACGCTTCCCTTCAGCGTGCGCCTGGCGAACGGCGTATTTGCGGCCCTTGACTTGAAGGACGCGGGATCCACGGTCCAGGTTCCATCCGGATCGAAAAGTGTGAGGTCGGCCGGACCGCCGGACGCCAGGCTGCCGCCTTCGACCCCCAGGATGCCCGCGGGGGAGGCGGACATGGCCCGCACCGCGTCGTTCAGGGTCAGCAGGCCGGGTCCGACCATCTCGGTGAACACGACGGACAGCGTGGTCTCGAGACCGGCGGCGCCGGGGAGCGCTTCCTGGAATTCCGTGTTCTTCTCGTCCACGGACCGCGGCGTGTGGTCCGATGCGACGGCGTCGATGGTCCCGTCGGCGAGCCCCTCCCGGAGGGCTTCGGCGTCGGCCTTGCTCCTGAGGGGCGGGTTGGTCTTCAGGCTGGTGTCGAAGGAGGACAGCGCGTCGTCGGTCAGCGCGAGGTGATGGGGGCTGACGTCGGCGGTCACCCTGACGCCCCGCTGCTTCGCCGATCGGATGAGCGCGACCGTCCCGGCCGAGCTGACATGGGTGACGTGTATCCGCCCGCCCGTCCATTCCGCCAGCATGAGGTCCCGAGCCGCGGCGGTTTCTTCCGCGATGGAGGGTATGCCCTTGAGGCCCAGGCGCGTGGCGTGGCTTCCCTCGTGCATGAGGCCGCCGGCGGACAGCGCCGGGTCCTCGCAGTGCGCGAGGATGGGCAGGTCGAACATCCGGCCGTATTCGAGGGCGCGCCGCAGGATGGCCGGGTTCCGGATGGACCGGCCGGCGTCGGACAGCGCCACGGCGCCGGCCTCGGCCAGCTCGCCGGTCTCGGTCAGGCGTTCTCCCGCCCGTCCGGCCGTCACCGCGGCAATGGGATAGATGCGCGCCGCGGCGCCTTCCGCCCGGTCGCGTATGAATTTGACGGCGGGCGCGTCGTCGATGACCGGATCGGTATCCGGCATGCACGCCACGGCGGTGAAGCCGCCCGCGGCGGCGGCGAGCGCGCCGCTTTCGAGGTCTTCCCGGTACTCGTAGCCGGGTTCGCAGAGATGGGCGTGCAGATCGATCAGCCCGGGCAGGACGACCAGGCCGCTGGCGTCGATGACTTCGGCGCCCTCCGCCTCGCCGTCCGCGGGGCGGTCCGCGATCCTGCCGTCGCGGAGCCAGAGGTCGCCCGGTTCGTCGCGGCCGGACGCCGGATCGACGATGCGCCCGCTACGTACCACGGTGAGGCCCGTTCCCGTTGACGAATCCCGTCCGTCAGGCCGCATCGCGCTCACCTCCGCCGTTGAGGAGATAGAGGACCGCCATGCGCACGGCGACGCCGTTGGTCACCTGGTCCAGGATGACCGACCTGCCGCTGTCCGCCACCCGGCTGTCGAGTTCCACGCCGCGGTTGATGGGTCCGGGATGCATGACGATGGCGCCGGGCTTCGCGAGTTCCAGCCGTTCCGGGTCGATGCCGAAGAGCCGCGTGTACTCGCGCAGCGAAGGGAAGAAGGCTTCGTGCTGTCTTTCGAGCTGAATCCGCAGGGCGTAGACCACGTCGGCGCCGCGGAGGGCGTCCTCCAGGCGGAAGCAGACCTCCACGCCCATCTCCTCGATGTCGACGGGGATCAGCGTGGGCGGACCGCAGACCACGACCCGGGCGCCCATTTTCCGGAGTCCCCAGATGTTGGACCGCGCCACCCGGCTGTGGGCGATGTCGCCGATGAGCGCGACCTTCAGCCCTTCCAGGCCGCCCAGCGCGTCCCGCACGGTCAGGAGGTCCAGCAGGCCCTGCGTGGGATGTTCGTGGGCGCCGTCGCCCGCGTTGATGACGACCGCGTCCGAAAGGCACTGGGAGAGGAAGAGCGGCGCGCCCGCCGCGGCATGACGCACCACCACACAGTCCACCTGCATAGCCTCGATGTTCCGCGCCGTGTCGCTCAGGGATTCTCCCTTGGACACGCTGCTGCCGGTGGACGTGAAATTGAGGGTGTCGGCGGAGAGCTGCTTCTCGGCCAGTTCGAAAGACAGCCGCGTGCGGGTGCTCGATTCGAAGAAGAGGTTGACGACGTTCTTCCCTCGCAGGGCGGGGACCTTGCGGATGGGCCGCCGTATGACCTCCTTGAAGGAGTCCGCCGTATCCAGGATAAGGCGGATCTCCTCTCGGGAGTAGTCCTCGAGGCCGATCAGGTGCCGGTGGCGCAGCGCCTGGACGCGGTCTTCAGCCATCACGCCGTCTCCTCCACCGCGACGTTGTCGTCCCGGTCCAGTTCATGGACGCGCACGACCACGGTCCTGCCGGGGCCGACTTCGACGCGCTCGCCCACGTAATCCGCCTGGATGGGGAGTTCCCTGCCCTCCCGGTCGATCAGGACGGCGAGCTCGATGCGCCTGGCCCTGCCGAAATCCTTCAGCTCGTCCAGCGCCGCACGTATGGTACGCCCCGTGTACAGTACGTCGTCCACCAGGATGACCGTGCGCCCCTCGATGTCGAAGGGGATGTCCGTCCTGCGCACGACGGGGTAGTCCGCGCGGACCTGGAGGTCGTCGCGGTACAGGTTTATGTCGAGCACGCCGACCGGGACGGCCGAGTCCTCCGCCGCGCGAATGGCCCCGGCCAGCCGCCGCGCGATCCAGTCGCCCCGCCGCTGGATGCCCACGATGGCGATGCCGGACGCGCCCCTGTTGCGTTCCAGGATCTGGCGGGCGATGCGGGACACCGCCCGGTCGATGCCTTCCCTGTCGAGGACCTGCTGATTCACCGGACCGCCCCCTCTTTTGTGGCGTCCGACGCCGCCCAGGCCGCCCTCAGCGTCTCCAGGCTCTTGCGGGCGATGTGCTCCGCGCCGCAGGAGTAGTCGAACACCTCCACCGAACCGTACCCTTCGTATCCGGTGTCCCGCAGCGCCTTCAGTATGGGCGTGAAATCGGTCTCGCCGAAACCCGGTCCGTCGCCGGTGGCGTCGTTGAAGTGGACGTAGGCCATGTCGTCCCTATGCTCGCGAATGGCCGCGGCCGCGTCCAGTCCCTGGCAGAGGGTCGCCCGCACGTCGATGATCATGCGGAAGTTCGGATGGTCGATCTCGCGGACCATCCGGGCGGCTTCGGCCGGCGTGTTGATGAAATTGGTCTGGGCGCTGTCCAGGGCCTCGAGGCAGATCGTGACCCCGTGTTCCTCCGCCGCGGGCAGGCAGTCCACGTAGGCCTGGCGGGTGCGGTCCCAGGTCGCCTCAAAGGTCTGGTCCGGCAGCACGTTGCGCTGCTTCGGCGATCCGGCCACCATGACGCGGCCCCCGATGTCGCCGCAGAACGCGATCAGGTCGCAGAGATACAGCCGGGTGCGGTACCGGATGCCGTCGTCGGGATGGTTGAGGTAGAGGCCTTCCGGGCTGAGCAGGAGCCAGTGCAGCCCCGTGATCTCCAGCCCGAATTCCGCCGCGTCGTCGCGGATCGCCTTCCGGGCGTCCGGCCCGACCCGGTCCACCGACGGCGCCACCGTAAACGGGGCGATCTCCACGCCGTCGTAGCCGATTTCCGCGGCGGTGCGGAAGATCTGCCGGAGGGGCACATCCTGGAACATCTCGTTGCAGAAGGCGAACTTCATACGGGTTGTCCCGCCTCTTGCATCCTTTCCGTCGTTTCCCGGCCGGTCACGGCGTATTCGTTCTTCAGGTCCTGGGGAAGGGTGCGCCAGACCAGGAAGCGCTTGCGCAGCACACTCAGGAAGCGCCGGTTGATGCGCTGCCAGGACGCCACGTCGCCGCTCTCGCGGTGGATGTCCACCCACACCGCGTAGAGATCCCTTTCATTTTCCGCCGGCGCGGCGCTGAGGGAGACCTTCTGGCTGATGCCCAGGTCGTACGGCGCGAGCCAGGTCATCATGGAGATGTGGTACATGGGCTGGTCCGCGGGGCCTTCCACGGCGGTCAGCTGGACGTTCTCCGTGACGAAAGCGCCCAGGGAACCCTCCTCGTAGGATTCGAAGACCCGCGTGAGATAGGCGTACATGCCCAGCACCTCGACGCTGCCGATGGTGAAGGGGAAATCGAAGCTCCAGTCGTCCCCGTCGGGCTCGGGGAACTTCCATTCCCGTCCCACGTCCGGCACGGCCATGTCCGCCGCCTTCTTGGCCGGGTAGGCCGTCGACAGGAACACCGTGGCCATGACCACGACGACCGACCAGACGGCCGACAGGGAGGAGTAGTTCAGCGACAGGCCGGCGAGGATGTCGTAGTTCGACAGCACGAGGGTGATGGTCTGTCCCCCCAGGTAGCCCAGCACGGCGCCGACCGTGGCGAAGACGGAGGACTCCGCCAGGAACAGGGCCGCGATGTGGCTCGGCGCCAGTCCGACCGAACTGTAGACGCCGATCTCCCGGAAGCGCTCGTGCACTGCGCCCATCATGGTATTGAGGACGATCATGGCGGCGACGAGGATGGGGATCAGGAAGTTGCCGATGCCCCCGATGGAGGTGGAACCGATGGAACTGTAGACGTTGACGGTGCCGTCCTTGCCCACGAACATGGTCATGGCGACCCGCGAGAGGAAGTCCTCGATATCGCGGTCGAAGTCGGGATTCGGCTGCCCCTCCGCGTCCAGGAAGTCCGTGATGGCGACCGAATACATCTTCCCGTCGAGGTCCATGACCGTCTCGAAGGGCAGGATCATGACGTTGTTGGACTCGAGGTGTATGAAAGCTTCGGGCGGCGATTCGGCCTGCAGGCGGGGGTCCTCGCCGATGCGCTGCGCGATCTTGCCTTTTTCCTGGACCAGGTCGACCGGCGTGAGCTTCTCGTCGTCCAGGTCCTTGAGCTGGTTGAACCGGCGGGAATCGATCACGCCGACGACCTGCAGCCGCATGCCGAACATGTCGATGTGGGCGGAACCGGCGTCTTCCGGGCTGATGCCCACCACCGCGGCCACGTCGTCGGGCAGGATGGCGGCGTTCCGCTCGCCGGGCTCGAACCACCTCCCGCCCAGGAGGTACTCGTCGAGGCGGGTCGCCCGGGGCTCGTCCGGCGTCAGGCCCAGGATGCTGTTCACGTAGCTTTCGTGGGAGGAACGGGGCGAGGAGAAGGAAAAGAACCCCTTCTCGCCCTTGACCTGGGACATGTACCAGGCCCGGGGGATCAGCGTGGCCTTGTCTTCGAAGGTGCTCTTCAGGTAGTCGTAGACGGAGGGCTGCAGCCCTTTCCAGTTCCGGTCCCGGACCAGCGTCCCCTCGTATCCGGGTTCGTTGTACCGCTCCAGCTTGTAGTACCTGAGCGACGTGGTGATCGACGTGAAGGACAGCACGGTAAAGGTGAGCAGCGTGATGGTGGCCGCCGTGAGGGCCGTGCGGATCTTCCGCTTGCGCAGGTTGGAAACGCCGAGCGACAGGGCGACGGCCGTGGCGCTCAACCGGCCGATGTCCGCCTCGTGCATCCCGGTCTGCGCCCGCTTGATCTTCTGGACTTCCTGGTTGAACTTGGACAGGACGATGATGAGCACGGTCGTCCCCAGCGCGAAGATGACGAAGGCCAGGAAGATGACGTAGGGCGACGTGCTGAGCTTGAAGGCGGGATGGACCTGCTGCAGCACGAGGAAGATCGCGATGAAGAAGGCGGCGAAACCGAAGATCCGCTTGTTGATCGTCGGGAACCCGAAGACCAGGCGCTCCATGAAGAAGGAGAAGGGGATGAGCAGGATGAAGTAGAAGATCACGCCCTTGACCGTGTCGTCCGCCGTGGACTTGACCTCCGGGTAGCCCCGCGCTTCGAGGCCCCAGGCCTCGCGCGACTTCGAGATGAAGGCGTCGTATTCCCTGTTCGCCAGGTGCTCTTCCGCCTCGAGGAGGGTGACGCGCGCCTGCTCGTGCAGCTGCTCGATGCGCTGGTTCTCCACGCCGAAGCGCGCGAGCTGCTTGAGCCGGACGTCGTCGACGACCCACATGTCCCGCGTTCCCTGGTAGGACGGGTTCACGATGAGTCCCATGTCCACCGGGTAGCCCTGGCCCTGGGCCTCTTCCAGGAGCTCCAGGGTCACCTCGCCCGGTTCGACGGGGTTCTTCAGGTAGGTGTCCGGCGCATTGGTCAGCAGGTACTTGACGCCGAAGAGGCTGGTGCTCATGAGCAGCTTGACGTGCTGCCCCGGCCTGGCGAAGACCACGGCCGCGGGCACGGTGCGGCCCTCCACGGCGCTCTGCTTTTCGATGTAACTGTGGCCGTACCACTGGGGTTCGGCGTCGTTCTGCGCGAGGACGGTCAGCTGGTCCAGCGCGGTGAGGTACCGGGAGTCGATGATCTCGTACACGTCGAGGGCCTTGGCCCGGAACACGATCTGCAGGGTGGTGTTCTCATTCGCGCCGCTGGCCGCGTCCAGGGGGAAGGTCTTGTCGCCCTCCTGCCCCAGGTCGGGCGCGTAGACGATCTCGCCGTCCTCGTCCAGGGCGTAGGACCGGAGCTTGATCGGTCCCTTCTGCTGCTTCAGCGGACGGAAGTTGAAGCGGCCGAGGGAATCGGCCTTGGTGATGAGGATGCCGCGCACCCCGGTGTTGGTCAGCCCCTTGTAGTAGGTGACCAGCGCGCCGGGGATGGGTTTCTTGGGCACGAAGAAGTTGACGTCCCGGTCGAACTCGTAGACCATGCCCGACATGTCGTGGGCCGTGTCCTGGATCTTGAGCTTGGTCTCCTCGAAGAGCTCGCCGTCCGTCGTGGCCCGGGCCAGCATGACCGCGAGCGACCGGGCCTGTTCGGTGACATTGGCGATGTCGACCGATTCGAACCGGTCGTGGGGCGTGTCCACCAGCCCCCGCGTCCCGTTCGGGGTGACGAAGGACATGCCCTTCTTGCCGAAGTAGGTCACCGCTTCGCTGTCGAGGCCCAGCTTGACGGGCATGAAGTCCTTCCAGGTGCGCTGCGGCGGCACGATGGCGTTGACGTACCGGGCCGAGTCGGCGCCGGCGCCGAAGGCTTCCTGGATGTAGCCCGCGAACTTCCTCGAGTAGGGCGCGAAGATGTTCTTGATGTAGTGGTTGGTCGCCCAGGCGCCGTTGTCGAAGGTGCCGAAGGCGAAAGCGCCGACGCGGGACTCGTGGCTGGAGAGATCGATCCCGAAGAACATGTCGAAGTCGATCTTGTCTTCCTCGGGGATCCTCGACATGAAGTAGCCGCTCGCCCGTCCGTGACGGTACAGCCAGTTGTGCGCGCCTTCCAGCCCGATGAAATGGGCGGAGGTGGCCAGGATGACCACCGAGTACTTCGGGTTGTAGCGCTTGACCGCCCTGGCGACCTCCAGCAGCGCGGCGACGCCCGTGGCGCTTTCGGCGCCGGGCGCGATGCCCGGGACAATCGACATGGCGTCGTAGAAGGACTCGATGACGATCGTGTAGTCTTTCCATTTCGTGCGGGTCTCGTCCCTGGCGTTCGGCATTTCCTCGTCGAGGCCGGGGATCCACCCGTAGATGTTCTTCCCTTCCACCGTCTCCCATTCCATCCGGGCCTGGACGTTCACCTGGCTCGTGCCCGGTCCGGCCAGGGCCATCAGGCCGGGGACGTGTTCCTTCTCGACCCAGTAGCGGGGCACGTTGAGCGGAAGCCCCATGAACTTGAGCTCCGCCTCGCTCCGGGTCACCCGTCCGTTGTCGAAGAAGATGACGGCGCTGGCGCCGAGCATCCGGGCGTTGATGAACCGGTCCTGCGAATCGAAGTCCATGAGCACGACGCTGCCCTGGATCTCGTACCCGTTGAAATCCCCGAATTCGCCCTTGCCGCCGTATACGATGGGACCGGTGAGCCCTTCGCGGGGCGTGGAGGGCGTCCGCACGTGGTTGGGCCAGAGGGCATGCAGGGGGATCTCTTCGCCCGTGTCCAGCACCGTCAGCTTCGAACCCTTGTCGATGGGCACCGTGACCGGGAAGGTCTCGGTCCGGATGTCCTGCAGCCCGATCGCCTCGAACTCGGCCCTCAGGTACTCGTAGGCCGAATCGGCGCCGGCGTAGCCCACCACCCGGGAGGGATAGGACGAGAGCGTCCGCACCGTGTTTTCGATTGATTCCGCGCTGACCGACTGCAGGGCTTCCTCGAGGTCGCGGTCGTGGCCCAGGAAGGGCTGGATCTCCTGGGGTTCGGGCAGGGAGATCAGCTTCATCAGGATATTCTCGGTGATATCCCTGGGATGGAAGATGGTGACCGACGACAACATCAGCAGCGCGACGGCGATGCCGATCCCCGTTTTTACCTTAGACCACATGTGCGTCTATCCATGATGAGCGGCGTCTATCCATGATGAGCGGCGGCGCCATGATGAGCGGCGTCTATCCATGATAAGCGGCGTCTATCCATGATGAGCGGCGGCGCGATTCCGCCGGCGCTGCCCCTGTCCGTTTCCGGTACGGGTGGTTTCTCGCGCCGGAAGCCGCGCAGAACCGCCGCTTCCGCGTCTGTTTTGGCCGGGGAACATGGGAATGCCCGGAACTGCCGCGAGGCCGACGATTTCGCATTTATCCCGAGCGTAGTGAGTCGCTGCATACTTGAACAAAGCAATATAAAAGGGTCGGGCCGCCTGTTCAAGCAAAAACCAAGGCGGCGCGCCGCCCCGGAAAAACTATGGTTGTGCCGTCTCAAGGGGACCGGATATATTGATTTGCGTACTGGTCCGGAATCCATTCCCCCCGATTACAACCGGTTTCATCGTCCCGGCGGCCGAACCATGGCAACCACAACGCGCACTGGCATCCCGCGGTCCGGCGTGCTGCGATCAGCCGGCATATCCCGCCGCGCCGTGATCCTGGGCCTGGCCCTCGCCGTCCTGATCAACATCTGGGTCCCCTTCGGCTCCTTCCTCGTGCACTCCTCCCGCATGACAGTGTCCCACCTGCCCATCGCGGTCCTGATCCCCTTCTTCTTCCTTCTGTTCATCGTCAACCCGGCCCTGCGCACGTGGCGGCCGTCCTGGGTGTTGAACGGAAGCGAACTGGCCCTGGTCTTCGTCATGATGTTCGTTTCCTCCCTCGTACCGGGCAAGGTCCTGGTCGCCTATCTCATGGGGGTCATCGCCACGCCCTATTATTTCGCGCGACCCGAGAACCAGTGGGAGGCCACCTTCTTCGACTATCTGCCGGACTGGCTGCTGGTCAGCGGACAGGGCAACACGCTGGTCTGGTTCTACGAAGGGATGCCCGATGGGACCGGTGACGTTATCTGGGGTCCCTGGTTTTCGCCCCTCTTCTGGTGGCTGACCTTCTTCGTCGTGCTGTTCTTCATGGGCGCCTGCATGTCCACCATCATGCGGAGGACCTGGGTCTCCCACGAGCGGCTTTCCTTTCCCCTCGTTCAGATGGCCGTCGACCTGATCCGCCATGACGACGGGACGGAACGGACCTTTCCGCGGTTCGTCTACGACCGCATGTTCCAGGTGGGCTTCGGCGCTACCCTGGCGCTCATGATCTGGAATATCGGTGCGTTCTGGGGCGCCATTCCGCCCATTCCGATCGGTGCGCTTTACAGGAGTACGATGGTCTTGATGGAGGGGACCGACGCCATCCGGGTCAGCGTCAACATCTACGCCCTGTGCTTCGCCTTCCTCGCGCCGCTGGAGATCACCTTCAGCCTGTGGTTCTTCGCCCTGTGCGGCGTGCTGGAAGGCGGCCTGCTCGACCGCGTCGGACTCCAGTATTCCGGCAGCCCGGTGGGGGTGAACGCCGTGGTGAAGGCCCAGTTCTTCGGCGGGTTCATCGTCTTCGTCTTCTGGCACCTGTGGACGGCCCGCGCGCAGATCGCCGACGTCTTCCGGCGGGCCATGCGCGGCGGCGAGCGTCCGGCCACGGAGCTGATGTCCTACCGCACGGCCGTCCTCGGACTGGCCGGCTGCCTGGTCTATCTGGTGGCCTGGCTCGTGGGCTCGGGCCTTTCCTGGCATGTGCTGCCCGTGTACCTGCTGTTCCTCTTCATCCTGTACCTGGGCACGGCGCGGATCATCGCCCAGACGGGCCTGGCCTTCATGGACCTGCCGGTCAACGCCCACCATTTCACCATTCTGACCGTGGGATCGGGAAACATCGATCCCCAGAGCCTGACCACCCTGGGCCTGGGGTCCGTCTACGCCCGGAACTGGCGGGGCATGGGGGTCGGCACCATCGCCCAGTCCGACAAAGTGATGTCCGACCTGGTGCGGGACAAGCGAGGCATGCTCGCCCTCATGACCGTCACCTTCGTCGTCAGCCTGCTGACGTCCATCCTGTACACGATCTATATCGGGAACACGACCGTCGGCGCGTACAACTTCGGCACGCGCGACGCCTTCGGCGGCATCAACGAGATCTACTTCGACGATATCGTGCGGTGGATCCGCAACGCCGACCGGCTGCAGCCGCCCGAGTTCCTGTTCATGGCCCTCGGCGGCGTCATCATGCTCGTCATGACGGCCCTGACCTACCGGTTTCCCGGCTGGCCGCTGGCGCCGGTGGGGTTCACCGTGGCCTTCGCCGACGTGATCCGCCTGCTCATGTTCTCGCTGTTCCTGGCCTGGCTGATCAAGATGCTGCTGGTGCGGATCGGCGGGGTAACGGCCTATCGCCGGGCCCAGCCCTTTGCCTGGGGCGTGCTGGTAGGATACAGTGTGGGGGTTTTCCTCGGGTTCATCGTGGACTGGATCTGGTTCCCCGGCCAGGGACACGCCCTGCATGAATGGACGTAGCGGGCGGTCCCGGGCGACCGGGTAGGCGGGTTGCAGGGTTGCCGGGATCTGGGAGCGCCCCGCACCAGTGGACGTAGCCGGTGGCCCTGGGCGGGTTTCCGGTCAGCGTATAAACAATGGCTCCACGTCCCGGATGAGCCGGCGATGATCCCGGCAGCCTTTACTGCACGAACAATTCCTCCACGTCCCGGATGAGCCGGTCGATCTCCGCGAAGTCGTGCCGGTCGAGCTTCCCCGGCGCCCGTGTGTACGCCGACGCGATCAGGCCGCGCCGCTTGAGGATCTCCTTGCAAAACACCACCCCGTGCAGGCTCGCGATGTTGATGAGGGGAAGCAGCCGGTTGTGGATCTCCCGCGCGCCTTCCACGTCGCCCGACCGGTAGCGTTCGTAGAGACGGACCAGCACGTCGGTGAACTCGCAGGCCGGCATGGTGCCGCTCACGCCGCGGTTCAGCTCGTCGATGAACCAGCGTCCGCCGAACCCGGTGAAGACCCCGTGCAGTTCGTCGCCGCAGGTCTCCAGCAGCGCCGTCACCGAATGGCCGCAGGGCATCATCTCTTCCTTGATGTACTTCACGTGCGGAATGTCCAGCAGCAGCTTCCGGATGAAAGCGGGTGACAGGCTCGATCCCAGCGGCGGATCGAAGTTCTGGATGAACACGGGGTTCCCCGCGGCGTCGGCCACCCGCCGGTAGTAGTCGACCAGACCGTCCAGGCCGGGCTTGAGCACGTAGGGCGGCAGGGCGATCGCGCCGTCGGCGCCGGCTTCGCGCGCGTTCCGGCTGAACATCACCGCCACCTCGGTGCTCACCCCCGCCACCCCGGCGATCATGGGTATGCGTCCGGCCGTCTGCTCCACGGCCACGTCCACGACCCGTTTCCGCTCGTCGTCCGACAGCAGCCAGAACTCGCTCACCATGACGGGATAGACGATACCGTGGGCGCCCGCGTCCACGCAGAAGTCGATCTGCCTCCGCAGCCCGTCCTCGTCCACCGCGCCGTCCTCGGTGAAGGGTGTCTGCGGTATAGTGAATATGCCGTGCCAGCCGTGTCGTTCCTGCCGTCCCTGCTCTCCATGCTCTCCATGTCGACCATCGGATCCCATGCCGTCCTCCCATTGTTCGGAATCGCTCTTTCCGGCCTGCTTCCCCGCTCCCGCGAGGTGCGTTCCGTGCGTGCTTACATATGAATATAATGATTGACAGAAGGGGTGCCACGCCCCTATTTTGAGTCGTTGTTTTCGAATGGAAAACCGGCTGGCGGCCGACGCGCGTTACACCCAGGGGAAGCTTGATGACAACGGACGTGGAACCCGATGTAGCATCGCTGGAACTCCACGAGTGGCTCGAATCGATCGAGTACGTCATTTCGCAGGGAGACCCGGAGCGGACCCGCCGCATTCTCGCGGCGCTGGAGTCCCGCGCGGCCGAGTCCGGCGTGCGCCTGCCCTTCTCCGCCAATACGCCCTACGTCAACACGATCCCCGTCGAACTGCAGGAACCCTATCCCGGCGACCGCGACCTGGAGCGGCGCATCAAGAACATCGTGCGCTGGAACGCGCTGGCCATGGTGGTGCGGGCCAACCGGGCGGACGGTTCCATCGGTGGGCACATCTCCACCTACGCCTCGTCCGCCACGCTCTACGAGGTGGGGTTCAACCACTTCTTCCGCAACCGGAACGGGAGCCACGAGGGCGACCTGCTCTTCGTCCAGGGACACGCCGCGCCCGGCATCTACGCGCGGGCCTTTCTGGAAGGCCGCATCTCCGAGGAGCAGCTCAAGCATTTCCGCCACGAGGTGAACCCGCCCGGCCTGTCGTCCTATCCCCATCCCTGGCTCATGCCGGACTTCTGGGAGTTCCCCACGGTGTCCATGGGCCTCGGCGCCATCACCGGTATCTACCAGGCCCGTTTCATGAAGTACCTGGAGAACCGCGGCATCAAGAAGCCGAGCGACTCCAAGGTCTGGGTCATGATGGGCGACGGGGAGATGGACGAGCCCGAGTCCCTCGGCGCCATCACCGTGCCGGTCCTGGAGCAGCTCGACAACCTCATTTTCGTGATCAACTGCAACCTGCAGCGGCTCGACGGTCCCGTCCGGGGCAACCACAAGATCATCCAGGAGCTGGAGGCCATCTTCCGGGGCGCGGGCTGGAACGTCATCAAGTGCATCTGGGGCAGCGACTGGGACCCCCTGCTGGAGAAGGACGGCGACGGGCTCCTCGTGAACCGCATGCACGAGACGGTGGACGGCCAGTACCAGAAGTACAGCATGGCGTCGGGCGAGTATATACGGAACAAGTTCTTCGGCATCCATCCCGATCTAAAGAAGATGGTGGAGCACCTGTCCGATTCCCAGCTGCAGCATCTGCGGCGGGGCGGACACGATCCCCTGAAGGTGTACCACGCGTACAAGGCGGCCGTGGAGACCGAGGGGGCGCCGACGGTCATCCTGATGAAGACGATCAAGGGATACGGACTGGGCGACAGCGGCCAGGGGGCCAACAGCACGCACCAGATCAAGAAGATGGAGGACAGCGACCTGCTGGCCTTCCGGGACCGGTTCCGGATCCCGATCTCCGACGAAGACGTGGCCGAAGTGCCCTTCTACAAGCCGCCCGACGACAGCGAGGAGATCCGGTACCTTCACGAGCGGCGCAGGGCCCTCGGCGGCTACGTGCCGTCGCGGCGGACGACCTTCACGCCGCTTCACGCGCCGGAGCAGGACAGGTACAGCAAGTACTACCAGGGGACGGACCGGCAGGTGTCGACGACCATGGCCTTCGTGAACATCCTCTCGGACCTGATGCGCGACAAGGAGATCGGGAACCTCATCGTGCCCATCGTGCCCGACGAGGCCCGGACCTTCGGCATGGAGGCCCTGTTCCGGCAGTCCGGCATCTATTCCCCGGTGGGACAGCTCTACGACCCGGTGGACAGCGAAACGCTCCTGTACTACCGAGAGTCGAAGGACGGCCAGCTGCTGGAAGAAGGGATTTCGGAAGCCGGCGCCATGTCGTCCTTCATCGCCGCGGGCACGGCCTACGCCACCTACGACATCAACACCATCCCCTTCTTCATCTACTACTCCATGTTCGGGCTGCAGCGCGTCGGCGACCTGGTCTGGTCCGCCGGCGACATGCGCTGCAAGGGATTCCTCGTGGGCGCCACGTCGGGCCGCACCACGCTGGCGGGAGAAGGGCTCCAGCACCAGGACGGCAACAGCCACCTGCTGGCCTACCCGGTGCCGAACCTGCTGGCCTACGACCCGGCCTACGGCTACGAGCTGGCTGTGATCATCGAAGAAGGCATCCGGCGCATGTACGAGGAACAGGAAGACGTGTTCTACTACCTGACCGTCCACAACGAGAACTACGCCATGCCGCCCATGCCCGGCGACCCCGAGGCCACCCGCGAGGGCATCCTGAAGGGGATGTACCTGTTCCGCAGATCGGAGCGGGCGGAAGACGGCCTGCGCGTGCAGCTCTTCGGCAGCGGCGCCATACTGAACGAGGTGCTCAAGGCCGGCCGGATCCTGGAAGAACAGTACGGCGTGGCCGCGGACGTCTGGAGCATCACCAGTTACAAGGCCCTGCACAACGAGGCCGTGGACGTGGAGCGCTGGAACATCATGCATCCCGAGGAGACGCCGCGCGTACCCTACGTGACCTCCTGCGTGGCCGACATACCGGGGCCCTACGTGGCGGCCTGCGACTACGTGAAGGCGCTGCCGGACACCGTGTCCGCCTGGTTCCCGGGCCACCTGATCACGCTCGGCGCCGACGGGTTCGGGCGCAGCGACAGCCGGGCCGCCCTGCGCGATTTCTTCGAGGTGGACGCCCGGTACATCGCGCTGTCCGCGCTCTATGGACTGATGCGCGACGGGAAGTTGCCGGCCTCCACGCTGAAACAGGCGATGGCCGACCTGGAGATCGACGCCGACAAGCCGAATCCGCTCATGCTGTAACAGGCGATGGCCGACCTGGAGGTCGACGCCGACAAGCCGAATCCGCTCATGCTGTAACGGGCGATGGCCGACCTGGAGGTCGACGCCGACGAGCCGAATCCGCTCATGCTGTAACCCTGGAGAAGGAAGACCCATGGCGACGCCTTTCAATCTACCGGCGCTGGGCGAGAACGTCGACTCGGGGACCGTGGTGGGGATCCTGGTGGCGGTGGGAGACCGGGTCGAAGAAAACCAGCCTGTCCTGGAAATCGAGACCGACAAGGCCAACCTCGAGGTGCCGTCGGGATTCAGCGGCGTGGTCACGGAGATCCTCGTGGAGAACGGCGCGACGGCCGACGTAGGCGCGCCCGTGCTCATGTATGACGACGCGGCCGGAGAGGCCGCCGCGGATGCGGAAGGAGAGGCAGGAGAGGCCGCCGCGGATGGGGGAGGAGAGGCAGGAGAGGCGGCGTCCGAAGCAGCCGGTGGCCCGGGGGCGGAAGAAACGGCCACCGAAGCGGAAGCGCCTGCCTCCGATGGGCCCGCCGATGCTGCGGGGACGGCCTCCGATGGGGCCGCCGGCCAGGCTGATGCCGCGGGGGACGCGGAATCGGGGGAACAACGGCCCGAACCTGCTGCTCCAGCCACCGCGCCTGCCGCTCCCGCTGAGGGATCCGCTCCGCCAGCGCCAGCTTCATCGCCGACAGCCCCTGCCGCTCCGCCAGCGACTCCGACAGCCCCTGCCGTTTCATCCGTACCGGCCGCGCCATCTTCAGGCGCACCTGTGCCCGCGGCCCCGTCCGTACGCCGCTTCGCCCGGGAGATCGGGCTCGACATCGGACAGGTCCCCGGAACCGGTCCCGACGGCCGGATATCCGTCGAAGACGTCAAGTCCCATTCCCGGCAGTTGAGCGCCGGCCGCGCGACGGGCGGTCCCGCGCCGTCCGCTCCTTCGGCTCCGCTACCGGACTTCTCGAAATGGGGACCGGTGGAAACCGAGCCCATGAGCAATCTGCGCCGGGCCGCCGCGGAGCACCTGTCCGCCGCGTGGACGAACATCCCCCACGTCACCTACGCCGACAAGGCCGACGTCACCGACATGGAAGCACTGCGCAAGCAGTTCGGTCCCACGGCCGAAGCCGCCGGCGGCAAGCTGACCATGACGTCCATCGCCCTGAAGATCGTGGCCGCGGCGCTCAAGCGGTTCCCCCGGTTCAACGCCAGCGTCGACATGGCCCGCCACGAAGTCATCTACAAGAAGTACTACCACGTGGGCGTGGCGGTCGACACGGACCGCGGCCTGGTCGTGCCGGTGATCCGGGACGTGGACCGCAAGAACATGATCGAGCTTTCCATCGAGTTGACCGAGATCGCCTCCAAGGCGCGGGACAGGAAGCTCACGCCGGACGATATGCAGGGAAGTACGTTCACGATCTCGAACCTGGGCGGGTTCGGCGGGACCTTCTTCGCGCCGATCGTGAACGCGCCGGACGTGGCCATCCTCGGCCTCGCCCGCAGCCGCATGGAACAGGTCTACGTGGACGGCGCCTTTCAGCCCCGCCTCCTGCTGCCGCTGATGATCTCCTACGACCACCGGCTCATAGACGGCGCGGACGGCGCCCGCTTCATGCAGTGGCTGGTCCAGGCCTTCGAGGAACCCTTTCTCCTCAGCCTGGAGGGGTGATCGTAGATACAAAAAGGGCGGTCCTAGACGAACCGCCCCGCTCAAACCGTCTTCCCGCACGGTAGTTGTATCTCAAATCCCGCTTGCCGGGATCAGTCTACCGGCTCCATGGTCGTGCTCACCGATTTCAACAGCCTGTCTTTCATATTCCACACCGTGTAACCGGTGTCGATCAGCCCGGTAGGCCCGTCCTTCCACTCGGCATCCTTGCCGTAGAGAAAATAGGCGTCCCAGACCATGGGGTCCTTGTGTTCCAGTTCCCCCGACTGCTTGTACCAGAATCCCAGCGCGTTCGCGGGGTCCCACATCTGGCTGACCCGTTTGTCGCTGAACACCTGGTCCGCCGCCATCCGCGCCGTATTGACCGAATCGTTCCTGAGTATCCGCTGCCAGACCACGTAGACCCGGAGGTCGTCGGAAGCATACCGTTTCAGAATATCTTGCTGCACCGCCCCGGCGCCGCTTATGCAGTGGCCTCACGTAGGCGAGAACATCACGACGAGGCGAACCTTGCCCGTATCGCCGTTGAACGCCTGCTTGAAATCGACGAGGCTAAGGGGTTCCGGATTGAAGCCGGCGCTGGCGCCGGTCCGGGTGAGCTGGGCGCCGGCCTGAGAAGGCCACAGCAGGGCCCCGGACAGGATCAGCGCGGTGATCAGGTGGATTCGGGTTTTCATTTTCGCAGGTCCGTTGTTCGGATGGTGGATTGAAACCCAGCCCATGTGGGCTGAAAACAATAATGACGTAATTAGTACAAGCTATCGGTGTACGGCGAAGATTGAGATGCCAACTAAGGTTCTTACATTCTGCGATAACAAATAGACTATAGCACACTCTATAATAATCAATACAGCGTCGATTATCAAAACCAAATTTCTCGCTCTGTTTTCCAGATTACGAATAAAACCAATTGGTCCGAGTGGAGTTTTGAAGATATGATGGTTAGTTGTCCCTCCTGACTTCAGGAGTCCTATGTCATCAAGTAGTTTGGTCAGTGTGATACACCACGCTTAGAAGATTGTTGGTAGAAGGCGCGGTTCTCGGCGTATGGCCACAACATGTGACCAAGTTTTGGTTTCCAGGCGCGATTGGAATAGAACTTCGATTCATAGGGGTGTGGAAATTATCTGCTAACGAAACTGTTTGAGGTCAGATTGATTGGAGTAAAGTTGATGCCGATAAAAACAGCAAACGATTGTGAAAACCGTCTTTCATGGTGAAGCAGATGAGACGAGGAATGAAAACCAGGCGAGGAACGCAATGTTAAAACGTATAGTCTCAATTAGGAATGTAGGAAGATTCAAGAACTGCAAAGCTAATGGCGACGTTTCGTTTCGTCCCTACACACTATTGTTCGGAGAGAACGCACGAGGTAAGACAACATTTTGTGCAATTCTTCGTTCATTGTTAACCAATGATCCTGCTTTCGTTGTAGGTCGTGCAACACTAGGGAGCAGTGCGCTACCCGAGGTTAACTTGCTAACTTCCGCTGGGAATTCAGTGTTTCGGGAAGGTAACTGGAGCGCAGCTTACCCGAACATAGCGATATTTGATGCGACGTACATCAGCGAGAACGTATACGCGGGCGATGCAATTGACACGGAACAACGGCGGAGTCTATATCGTGTGATTATTGGGGCACACGGCGTAGCTTTGGCGTCCCGATTTAAAGAGATCGAAGAGAAGGTCCGGGAAAAAAACAGCGCAATTCGTGATATCCGAACTCAGATACAGCGGCACGCGGCGGCAGGGATGAGCGTGGAGGTGTTTATTGCCTTGCCGGAAGACGAGGAGATCGACACGAAGATCGCTGCAAAGAAACTAGATTTACAAGCGGCTAATCAGGCTGCGGAGCTTAAATTAAAGACAGCCCTTAAGGAATTGATTGTGCCGGTGTTTCCAACCTCCTTTGTAGGACTGTTAGAAAAGACACTAGAGGATGTGGCGGAGGACGCCGAACGTCGAGTTGGTGAGCATATTGTGCGACACCAAATGGAAGGTCGCGGAGAATCTTGGATCAATAAAGGGCTAAGTTTTGTCGTCGACGAAACCTGTCCGTTTTGCGACCAAGACATTTCAGATGTTTCGCTCATCCGAGCCTACAGATCATATTTCAGTCGTGAGTATCGAGCGCTACGTGACGAGGTGAACCAACTCAAAACACAAGTTGACACCGCACTGGACGAGGAGGTGGCATCGGATCTAGAGCAGACGCTGGTGAAAAACACAGCAAGTGCCGAGAATTGGAAACAGTACTGTGAGTTGGACAAACCGGTCTTGCCCGAGGCTGAACGCGTCAGAGGCATCATAGTTGCTCTACGTGATGCGGCTCGGGCCTTGATTGCCGCAAAGGCCAGTACGCCACTTGAAGCAGTGGCACCTAATTTAACGTTTAAACAGGACCTAGAAACATTCGAAGCTTTGAGCAATTCGCTGGAGATTTACAACGAACAGGTTGCCACGGTAAACGTGATCATTGCTCACAGGAAAAACCAGGCTCAGATCGCTAACGTACCCGATTTAAAAGCCGATCTAGCAAGCCTTGAGGCACAGAAGATTCGGTATACTGAAGAAGTGCGTGAACTGTGTGCAAGCTACGAACGACTCCAAGGCGAGAAGACTGATCTGGAAGACCAAAAAGGCACTGTGCGTCAGCAACTCGATACACACACGGAACAAGTGATCACTCTATATGGGCAACGGATAAACTGGTACCTGGATCGGATCAACGCTAGCTTTAAAATCACGACACCAACGTACACATATCGTGGAGGATCACCTAACACGAGTTACCAGATCGTTATTAACGAAAAAAAAGTTGATATAGGCGACCCACAGAACCCAGCTGACACGCCAAGCTTCAAGAACACTCTCAGCAGTGGAGACAGAACCACACTGGCTCTTGCGTTTTTCTTTGCTCAACTGGAACAGGATCCAAACCGTGCCAGCAAGGTAGTGGTGTTTGATGATCCCTTCGGGAGCATGGATAGCTTTAGGCGAAATCACACGGTACATCAAATCCAACGGTGCGGGGACTCTTGCGCCCAGGTCATCGTGCTCTCTCACGATCCTCAATTTCTACACCTTCTTTGGAAACGAATTGGGGCGGGTGAACGACGAAAGACACTGTGTATGGCAAGGATAGGCGAGGAAAACACCACAATCGCAGAATGGAACATCGAAAAGGCCGTTCAAGCACCTTACAGGGCGGACTTAGAAAAACTACAAGAGTTCTTTTCGGCGAACCAAGGTGATAGTCGAGACGTGGTTCAAAAGATCCGACCAGTTCTAGAGGCGTACTGTCGCAATCTGTCCCCTTTACAATTCGACGAGCAAGATGAACTTGGAAGAATGATTGGGAAAATCCGAGACGACGGTGCGACGCATCAATTGACGGAAATCCTTGAGGATCTAGATGAACTCAACACCTATAGTCGTCGGTATCACCACGAATACAATCGGAACGCAGCTACTGAGACCATCAACGACGAGGAATTGCTTGGATACGTCAAACGAACTCTGAAGCTAGTGGGGTGCCTCTTGTAGTCGGTGTGCGGCGGGATTGCGAGTTGCCTAAAGCTATCAAATACCCAATGTGAAACGGACACTCGTCGATGATCAGCCCTAATCAACGTGCATCGTACTATGGTGCAGAGTGACTCGCAACACGAGTGATGGTCTGAAGTGCGCGTCTGATGGTATCTGCGGTTCGCACATTACCTCCTAGACTTTAAGAATGACCAATTCCGGTTAAGACATGTCTTGAAGGGAGATTTCTTGGACTCGCCATTCGGCTTGCTCGCTTAGCCGTCTGTAATTGAGACGTACTCTGAAGTCTTCTCCGAGTGTCGGCGCATCTCGACCCACCAGCCAGATCGTATCATCGGCGCTTGGGTTGTAGCTGTTCTGAAGTTTTCCATTTGGAATACACGATACGATTATCCGTAGTAGCTTCTGCCCTGGGTTCAAATCTTCATACACATATTTGGCAATGACTGTGACCACATGATAACTGCGATGATCTCTATGGATAACCTGGTCTAACTTACCCTGCTCGTCTAACGCTACGCCTTGCCGATTCAATCTTACTCGCATAGACGTTTGAGACATCTGGATCGTTGCGGTCCTGTCGCCGTTTCTTTTCTCTGCCTTCGCGTCCAACATCAATGCAACTGGAACGGGATCCGGAAGGAAAACGTAAATCGCCTTTTTTACGTCTACCTTCCCATACAAGCGGTCTTGAATACTGGACACTCCCATTTTCTCAATAGCTTCACGTGTCACATCCTCTGCGATATCCTGCGGTTGATCTGTTTCTTCCGCAAATATCATTACAATCTCTGATTTGTAGTCTGTCAATGCTTGCACGACCAACGACATTACGGTCTGTTCCAAACGTTCGATTTCTTCAAGCGTCATTGGTCCGCCTTACTGCAAGTTCCGTGTAGTTGGGCACTGTATCGATTCCAAGCCATTGACGCCCTAACTTCTTGGCAACGCTGGTAGTCGTGCCCGTGCCGACAAATGGATCAATAACGACTCCGCCGTCTGGTGAATACAACCGTACAACGCGTCTGGCCAGCTCTTCGGGGAATTCGGCTTCGTGTCTACTGTTCCGCGCAACCGATGGAATACGCCATACGCCACGTGACCCCCAATCCGACCACTCCGAATCGGTCAACCGTTTTCGGTCATATTTCGTAATACCCGGCTTCCAAAATACATATAAATGCTCGAACTCATCAACTGCCCTGTAAGATAGAGAGTGCCACCTACTATTTGCCCAGCTCGGATCTTTGTGCCAAATGCGCTGATCGTAAAGATACAATCCCGCAAGCTCCGCCCACTCAACAACCATGTTTCCTGTCAATAAAACCTTGGTCGAAGATGAGGACTTGCCGCCACGCACGTTGTTGTGTTCCAAGCGTCGCTGGACTGTCTGTTCACTACAACCTAACATTGCGGCTAACTCGTGGCGGTTGGCGTTGGGATTCTTGCTTACGGCTTTAAGAACCTGCTCTCTCGTGACACCGTTTTTCTTACCGCGCACGTTATCGGCTTGGTACTTTGGCATTTCGGGATCGGGGAAACACAGGATATCCGCGATGTTTACAACCATGAAGCCGCCGCTGCACAATACGGAATTGTGGCAACCGATAACATCACGCAGAATGGATTGCCATTCGGCAAAACTCAGGTGCTTTTCGTAGGACTTTCCGACGTAGTAGGGGGGAGACCAGAAGCTGAGATCAACGCTTTCTGGCGGCAGTGATTTCAGAACGTCGCGCGCATCGCCCGTTATTATCCTATTAACCCAGCCCGACACCGGGTGCTCCCTTCGGGGGTATACCCGACATAACTCAAGGCCCGCCCTCAAGTTACGCCGAATATAACTGTATTTCTATACTAAATATGCATATACTGCTATGTATTTCCAAAAGAAAAACTGGCAGTGGCGCATTTCAAACGATACGTTACTAAAATGCTGCAATTATGACATAAAACTCGGGCGACTTTGGCGGCGTAGATATCTCTGGGTCTCAACGTGAGATTCAAACGCTGAACCGCACGTTGATCACGTCGCCGTCCATAACGACGTATTGCTTGCCTTCCACGCGCAGCGCGCCCTGCTCTTTGGCGGCCTGCCATCCTCCGAGATCGAGCATCGCCTGCCAGTCCAGCGTCTCGGCCCGGATGAACCCCCGTTCCATGTCGGAGTGCACCGTCCCGGCCGCTTCGGGCGCGGTGACGCCCCGCGTGACGGTCCAGGCCCTGACTTCGCTGTCGTTCACGGTAAAGAACGAGATCAGGTTCAGCAACCGGTACGACGCGGTGATCATGCGGTGCAGGGCGGGTTCCTCGATGCCCAGGTCCTGCAGGAAGGCGCCGGCGTCGTCCTCGTCGAGCTGGGCGATCTCCATTTCGACCTTCGCGCAGAGCGCCAAGGCATCCAGCCGCCGGGCGTAATCACCCAGTTCCGCCAGGCCGCGCGGTTCCGGGCCCAGGTCTTCCTCGGCGATGTTCAGCACGAGGAGGACCGGCTTCTGCGAAAGGAACCGGTAGCCCCTCAGCCTCTTCTCGTCATCCGGATCCAGTTGCAGATTCCGGATGACCCCGCCGCCTTCGATCTCCTGCTTGCACTGCTCGAGCAGTTCCCATTCCCGCACCAGGTCCGGCTGCTTCGTGGACCGGGCCTCCTTGGACAGGCGGGTCAGCCGCCGCTCGATGACCTCGAGGTCGGCGATGGCGAGTTCCAGCTCGACCGATTCGAAATCCGCCCCGGGGGTGACGGGCGTCCCCGCCAGATCCGCAAAACCGCGCAGGACGTGTACGAGTACGTCCATCGTGCGCAGGTCGCCGAGCCCCCCGGCGCCCTGCTGTTCCTCCTGCCTGCCCGTTCCCGCCGTAACGCCGCCGATATCGAGGTATTCAACGGTGGCGAAAGTGGTCTTGCGCGGGTTGAACAGGCTGGAAAGACGCTCCAGCCGCGGGTCCGGCACCCGGATCGTCCCCCGGTTCGCCGTGTTCTGCCCCGCGTAACCGCCGGTCTCCGCGTTGGCCCGGACCAGGGCGTTGAACAACGTGGTCTTCCCGGAACCGGGCAGCCCGACGAGGCCGATCTGCAATTCGGTGTCCTCCAAGGGTCAGTAGGACTTCGTATGTACTTGTGATATAGTCGGTATACTAATGAACTACGGGCAGGTTTTTCTCACCTAACCTTCCACAACGAACACATCGGGGTGCTGCTCCACCTGATCGGCAATCGATTGGTCGTATCTGATGGTAATCACCCGAAAGCCCAGGTCTCGTAACTGGTTGCGAATTCGCACATCCTGCTCACTTTGTTCGGGCGTGTCGTGATGAGGTCCGTCTACGAAAACGCAGATTCCAGGAATGTTATCTCGTTCGTAATAAAAATCAGGCTGGACATGCACCTCCTGGGTTGGTCTATTCTGAGCGTGGTCGGGTAGCCGTATCTGGTTTTCGTACAGGTACCGTAGGAACTCCCTTTCCAACGATGAACCAGGATCAACTAGACCTTTTAGCCGATGGTATTGGGCTTCACGATCCCTCGCCTCGGCCTGTACTGTCTTTCCAGAGGTGAGCATGAGGAGAAAGTCCGGCAGTAGGCGGCGGTTTATCTGCCGGTGGTGCAGCTGATTCGAGTATGTCAGCAGGCATTCATAACAAGCGACATCGCACTTCTCAGCGTCATGATCCTTGGCATCTTCGCCAGTGTACGGGTCGAAGTGGCAGAGTGCCAGAGCTTGTCGTGCAACGACGGCAATTGCGTTGGGATCTCTTGCCAGGCGCTCCCATACCCCAGTGCCTCCTTCGGCTTCCTCCCAAAATAGGAGTCTCCTGTATTCTCCCTGTCCTATGAGGTCTGCTCCTACCTCCTGTTCCTCCACCTGATATACGAATTGTATCGCTCGCTTCAGAGCATAGAGGAGGGAGATTTGGAACTCCTCGGAATCGTCCTCCCATGAAGGCCGAATCATAAGGATGTTTCGACCGTCTTGAACGTAGGGCTTTACTCCGGTGATCGGTTGCGGAACTCCTGGTTCTCCATCGTTTGAGTCCTCAGCATTACGCTTGCCCCATCGCCCATCCTGAGGATCCACCTCGAAACCGTTCCGCTCGCCGCGTCGCCAGCCGTGGTTTATACGCCAGAGTCGGGCCGCAGGCGCAAAGAACAGATCCATAATGGGATCCTCATCGGAAGTGAGAACCTTGGATCGCTGGGTGCGACTACCGGGTAGACTGAAGTGCGTGGAAATGGCGTAGCCGCTCCGCACTCGTTCCTCTTCTTCTGAGGATATGCGCTCGACCACTCGCGCTCGCATCATAGGCTGGTTCAACAGGCGTTGCGGGAAATCGGACGTGGTCGCGTCTAGCCGGGTTCCGCAATGTATGCATAGTTCTACGTCATCGGCCTCTGTCCCTTCGTGGGCGTAGCCGCATACATTGCAAAGGCGAGCTCGGGAAAGTTGCGTTCCTATACCTGCTGGAGGAATGACGGCGGAGTGGATTCTATGCTTCCGGCCTTCGTGATATACTTGGTTGCCCGGCCCGAACTCAGACAGGCCGAGAAAACGAGGGCGGTCTATGTAGTGAACGGTATCGCCAACGGTGACAGAGGTTCGCACGGGAAGGCGTGGAAAGTTGTATCCCGGTAGGAAACCTTCTCCGGCCAGATAGCGATAAGGGTAGAAGTCGGACTCTTCATGCCGGTTCGTCCGATTGAGCAGCACCCTAATCTCTCTTAGCGCCTCCGCCTCCCGTCGTTCCGCTTCCTGGCGATCATTCCTACTGGCGTGCGGATCGTCAACTACCAGGCGTGCCTTGTCTCGCAAATCACACGCTGACCGGTAAAGTCCGCGCCACGTTTCAAAGGCGCTGTTCAGTAGTGCGGGAGTGGTACGCAGGGTCTCCTCGATCCACTCCTCCGAAAACCAACTAGCGCTTCGGATGTCCTGTGCTCTTCTTACGATTCGTTTACTGAGCGCAACGGCTTCTCTGAATATACGATCGCCACTACTACCCTCAAAAATGGCTCGCTTATCGCTGGCGATGGGATAGGCGAGGTCTCTTAGATCAAGCACGTCCGCCATACCATTACCTAGATGCAATCCAGTCAATGACAGCCACGTTGAGTTCAGGTGTGCCTTGACCAACTCTTCGTTCTGAAGGTCCATACGCGCCGGGGCCACTGCCCCGGCAATCATCTGTTCTCGTCTCCCGAAAAAATACTGATCATGGGCGTTTCCTTGTGCCGCGAATGCGACGATCAGCGCAGGCCGACCCCCTCTGCCCGCCCTGCCACTTCGCTGGGTATAGTTGGCCGGGGTTGGAGGCACATTACGCATGTGGACAGCGTTGAGAGTCCGAATGTCTACTCCAAGCTCCATGGTGGGCGAGCAAAACAGAGCGGGCAGGTCGCCACGCCCAAATCTTTCTTCACGCAGTTCTCGATCTTCGGCGGGAACCTGTCCCGTATGCTCGGCGGCCACCATGCCCCGCAAGTTACGGGCGGAACTACCGTAGAGGCTGGTGAAAAACTCATTTGACTGTCGACTACCTGGAATCTCTCGTCTCAAATGCAGTGATCGGCTCCGCACCGGATCGGGAGGCATAGGCCTTCCGTCTCCTGTACACCAGCGCATCGCGCCTGCCAGGACACGAACACCCCTGACTTCACTCCGTCCATCCTCAACTGGAATAAGAAGGTGACCTCGTAGGGCCTCAACAATACCGCGGACGAGTTCCTCGGCGTCGTCCGACGACAGACTGCAATCGACACTCCAGGTGAACGACGACCGCAGGTACCTGGCGACTGCGGAGCGAGGCCCCAAGCTCACGACCCCGCGTTGATAACGCTCACTTTGGGTTCGTTGGACTCCAGGCATTAGGGCCAGTCCCTGGATTCTCAGTCGATCGCTCTCCTCTAGACGCCAGGGTTCTCTCAGCCACTGGCTCGCGTTGCGTGTCAATCGACGTGTGGCAGCGTCGGTCAGTGGTTCCGCGTCGATGGCCAACTGCATTCGCAGATGGTCCAAGATCGCCCGCAGGACGTTGCTCCTCGAGTCAACCGGTTCTTTCGCGATGGCGGGCAGACCGTTCCAAAGTGCATCGTCAGAAGCCAGATCGGAGAGCCCCTCGTATTCAATCTTGAGGAGACCAGTCTGTTCTAAATTAGGTTGGGTGACTCTCCATCCCCTGCTCAGGTCCTCCAGAGTCATGTATTCAAGAAGGTCCTTCATGGCCCGACTTCCCTGTTCGTAGCCCGGTCCACTTTCCACCGGGTCTCTCAGGAAGTCCAGTGGGCGGAGTTCGAGCGCTTCGAAGACCGCCGGGCCCAGCATGTCAAACTTTAGTGGGGCACTGCGTCGGATCGCCTCCACAATCCCCGAGCGCAGCAGAGACACTTGTGCGAAATCATTGAGATGTCCAGCCTGTAGCGAAGCGTCCTGTCGATTGTCGGTGAAGCTCAGGGACTTGGTCTCCTCCGATGGCAGGTGTTGAATTCTCTGGCCCGCGACCAACGCATTGACACTCACCGTCGTGGCCGTTGACCGACCGGTCTGGCTCAGAGATGAAAGTTTTCGATAGTCGCTCTCTCTCCGGTCGTAGACTGCGCGGCAACGCAGGCAGATGAGAAATGGCCGTGGCTGGAACCATCCATTAACTCCCGTTTCACTCGGTTCTTCCAATATCCCATTCGGGTTTGCGGAATACTGCCTTGGGCGGAATTCGGCGTAGTCCGGCTTAAGGACTCTTCCCGAGACGCGCTCGTTGAACCAATGCTCTGGAAGCTCATCATCGTTGCCTTCCCAGAGATCGTCCAGCTCCACAGCGAAAAAGCCGTCTTCGCCCTCAGCATCCTCCTCGACATTCCCGACCATCGGTGAGCGCGGGCGCAGACTCTCGACGCCCTGTTCTTCTATCCGCGATACCAGGTAATACTCCTGTCCACACTCCCGGCAGAATGCGAGGGGAAACAGCACCCGATTCTTGTCGGCCCGATACTGACCCTCCATTCTGAATTCGCGCGTATCAGGAGGTTCCAAGGTTGCGTAGACGCTATTTCCGGATGACAGCCACTGGTGAAGGCGAAATGCAAATACAGGATTCCCATCGTCCAGTTTCGCCTCGTTGCCGGCCTCCAACACCGCTCGAAGCCGAATTGCACACTGCTCAGTGGAAAGGCCACTTTCGTTAGCCAACCGCTGCACCACGGCCTCAAAGGTCTCAGGCGAGCGTCGGATAAGCCGGCCTTCCTCACTCGAAATGCCAAAGGCTTCCTCAGCCCATGCGGCGAGTGGATGGTGGCATACCGATTCTGCGTTAACGACAGGCGGATCAGCCTCGACAGAGAATCGGATGTCATCAACCCCCTGTGGACTCGATGTTTGTGCGACAGGGCGAAGTGTCTCATCCACTACGTTGGTAGCCTTAATGTCTAAGCCGAAAAAGCGTGAGGCCAGGTCGGCGACGGTCTTCTTTCGTTCGGTTCTGGAACCTCCGGTCACCATGGTAGCACTGGTGGCGATGGCCTGAAGGTCGCGTCCGGCGCTCTCCTGAAGCCTGCGCGTAAGCATGGCCACGTCCGCGCCTTGCCTTCCTCGGTAGAAGTGCAATTCATCTATCACCAGTGTACTCAGGTCCCGAGTCGCAGCGGATAGGAGTGGCCGCTCACTGGGGCGGACGAGTATGTATTCGGCCATAACATAGTTGGTCAAAAGGATGTGAGGCGGGTCATTGAGGATGCGTTCGCGATCCTCCTCTCGCTCTTGTCCGGTGTAGCGGTCGAACCGTATGGGAGAGTCCGGGAAATTCTCCTCCTGAAAGTCTCTTAGCGCGTCGAGCTGGCTGTTAATCAAAGCGTTCATCGGATAGACGAGTAATGATCGAACCGAGTGTCGTTCAGGGGCATTGCGTATAATCGCGTCATAGATGGGCACCAGATACGTGAGACTTTTCCCGGAACCTGTGCCGGTCGTCACGACATAGGACTCGCCGAGTAGAGCAATGTCGATGGCTTCACGCTGGTGCCGGTAGAGCCTCCGGTCAGTTCCAAAGAAACTTGCTGTTTCAGGCACGAGAACGTCGTCTGCAGCCAGTTCACCCAAGGTCTGGTCCATCTCAAAGGCAGGGTTGAGTTGGAGCACGGCGTCGGGCCAGAGTTCGCCCGCTTCGAGCCTCCCACGCACGAACTGGTCAATGCGATGATCGAGGACGTTAACGAAGCTTTGTACGTAGCCGCGGTATTCGTCTACGACCTGCCCTCGGAGTTGGAATACGTCAAGAGCCACCTTGTTCTCCTGCCGGTTGAGAATCGGCCGAGAGGTCGGGAAGTTCGCCTCGGGCCATCTGGTCGTAGGCCTGCAGCACGTAGCGTTGCGTGCGGTACTCGCCAAACTCACGCAGTTCGTTGCGTTTTAAACCAGGGAACGATTGGGATGGTTCCTGGGCGTCGAGAACCCATTCGAGGTCGGTCCGCTCCAGTTTATACATGTGGGCGTAGATAGCATCGAGCTCGCACTTCAGACGGTGACGCCGTTCCTCGTTCCAAGGGAATGGAGGACCTTCATAACCCAGGTCTTGGGCAAATGGCTTCAGGTCATTGGTTGTGTAAGTTAACTCCAGCACACGTGGGACAACAATTTCTAACCAATTGTGACCTTGCAGGGCCTGTTCCATATATGCGTCGGGCGGAAGGACGGGCAACTGTTTGATAATGAACAAACTAAGATCAGTTCCGCCCACGGCGGTACGGGCTACAAAATCCAGCACAATACTGTTCATGTTTGCGGTCATTAACGCTGCCGCTTCAGCAGTAGGGAAATGAATCAATGGGGCACGGTCGCTCATTCCTGACCTCGGTACAAACAAGACGATGCTTGTACGTTCATTCGTTGCATTGGTGGTTTTTCGTATAGGAGTCAGCCATAGCCGAGGTTGATTGCTACTGCCTTGTGTCCTAGGCCAGTTGACGGTATCACTGCGATTATCATTGTTCGCCGGTTCGTTGCATTGGTGATCAGCCTCAACGCGAGTGTACAGTCTCGAAATGTATCGCGGGAGCTTTCCCGCTGTTTGCACATCGAGGTTGGATAGTGGCGACGACCGTCCTCGAGTCTGTTGCTCGTGCGATGCTCCGGAAAGTGGTCCAATACGTGTCGTGTCGTGTCGTGTCGTGTCGTGTCGTGTCGTGTCGTGTCGTGTCGTGTCGTGTCGTGTCGTGTCGTGTCGTGTCGTGTCGTGTCGTGTCGTGTCGTGTCGTGTCGTGTCGTGTCGTGTCGTGTCGTGTCGTGTCGTGTCGTGTCGTGTCGTGTCGTGTCGTGTCGTGTCGTGTCAAAAAGGTGGAAACGCCCGCTTCACGTTTGTCAAGTTTCTTTTTCACTTCCTCTTCTGGTACCCAATATCTCGGGATTACCACCGATTCGGGGTCTGCCTTCTCCTCGGGGATCATCTCACGTGCGTTGCCACTGCGAAGCGCCGATTCGTCCACGCCATCGAATGTGGCGAACCGGTGGTCATATTGATGAAAAAGCTTGGCTTCGTATAGGGGGAGATAGCTTTCACCGTTCCTGGCATATGTGTTGCCTTCCGCCCTCCACCCTTCGTTCTCCAATTGCTCCTTCGTGCGGAAAAGGTGGGAGTCACTATTCATCATGAACATTAACTGAAACGTGGCACCCCACGGGTTGACCTCAGCTTGCCCATGTCGAGCCTCGCGCCAGAAAACCCCTGCACGGTGGTACATCTTTTGGGCGATAATCATGTCCCGACTTGTGCGAAAGATGGGACAGGTGCGGGTGTTGGGGTTGAAGAGGGCGAAGTCCTCCGGAGCAAGTACGAATAGTCGATTTTCGTCCTGTAATTGCTCAGCGCGGTAGAGGTAGAATGCGAACCTCGCTTCCTGACTTGGACGTTCCCCGCCGGTCAGGGTCAACAGGCAGAACTTGATACGGCTGTCGATTCCTGGGAATACTTTCTCTCGATTTTCAAAGTCGAAAAGGCTGACCAGCGAATGCCTGTCCACCAAATCGGCGAAGAAGTATTGGTTAAAGGAATCTGTGGCTATACCGGATGGCACGATGACCCCAACTCTTCCTATGTTCGACACTAGTGACATTGATATTTCAGCGAAGAGCGGTGCGCTGTTAAGTCTGCCGTAGCTAGTCTTCTCAAACCGGTTCGATGCATGTATGAACTTCTGGATCCCATTCATTTGTTGTAGTGAAGATTGATACTCAGAATACAGAGTGAGATTGATCGTTCTTAGTCGTTGAATAGCTCGATTGCGTGCTGCCATGTTCGGTTGCCTTGAAACGTTGACATCACGAGTTGCAAAGAACTCCCTTGGGTCTAACTGCACTTGGTCCCACGGAGGGTTACCTAACACGACATCAAACCCGCCTTGCTCGAACACGTCGGGGAACTCCAGCGGCCAGTGAAAAAATGAGTGCCGTTGGGATGCGGCGTTCGCCCGCCCGCGTAGCCACTGGTCGACACCACGACCGTATAGTGCATCTTGGACGTTTCCTGTTGTAGGCACGGGGTCGAGACTATACTCTCCTAGGACCTGCAGCGGCGCGAAGAATGCGTAAGTCCAGAGATCGCATGCTGTCTTCATCTGCCACCAGGCAGTACCTGATTCCCGCAGTTGGCTGTATAGTTCCTCCTTGGCTAAAACCTCGCTCGGTGTTTGTTCCTCAAGTGTGGCGAAAACGGCGAAGTCCTCTGCTATACTGCCCGTGGTTATCTCTGGAGTTTCGAATGACATTCGCTGCTGCCCCCCACGTTCGTGCCTGTTGCGACGTTTATACGTGGCCGCCGCTTTTCTGTCGTCGCCTGTCACAGGCTTGTACGCGTCATTCGGGACGCCGTCAGCGAGGGCCAATAAGTCGCTTACTCCAACCAGGCTGTCTCCGCATTTGACGTGGTGATCGAGAAAACCGAGTGGCAGTCCGGCAGCATGAGCTTCAATCCACAGAGCGACCTTGCACAGATCGACGGCCAGCGGATTCTTGTCCACCGCGTAGATGCAACTGCGCACCACATCCCGAATGGCGGTTCGGTAGGCCGGAGGAGCGGGCGTCTCATCCCCGGTTCGCACTGTTGCCAACTCTCGGGCTATGCGTCGCGCCGCAGCGAGCAGGAAATGACCTGATCCAGATGCCGGGTCGCAAACCCGCAGTGCAAGTAGTGCTTTTTCCTTCTCTATTGGGGTTCCGGCGGCGGCCAGCCGCTCCTCCATTACTGGCACGAGCGCGCTTTCCACCAGTTCTCTCACCAGTTCCGGCGGTGTATAGTAGGAGCCGGTCTGTTTGCGCTCCGTGCCTGCGGCCAACTCGATACGTGATTGGGCGGAGGAGGTGTCTTCCAGATGAACGACGGGGCGATAGTCGAGCAGGCTTTCATATACTGAACCGAACTCCTCTACGTCCAGATGCGCGTAGTTCACCCGTCTGCGAACCCCACTATCGTCAAAGGTCGAAAGATGTCGCAAGGCGGAGAGGAACGATTCGTTTGGACAGAACGCGGCCTCAATGTCGTCGCAGGCCGACTGTCGGAAAAGTTCGCCGTTCAGGGGTGAGATTCCGAGTCTGCTGGCTGCTTCCTCTTCCCGAAAAAGCCGAAACGTCTGAGCTAGACCATCCCAGAGGTCGCCATGTGCGTCTCCCGCGAATAGCCGCTCAGCACGATCCCGAAGGCTTGAGACACTGTAGTATCGTTCGTATACAGCCTGTCGCTGCGGACTGGCCTCCGTGAAGAGGAGCTTCCGTTCCTCCGTGACCATCAGGAAAAGCATCCGGTACACAAAGTTGAGGAGTTGCCGATAGTAACCAGTCTCATCGAGCCGACCCTCGCGGAAAGCACTACGAAGGGCATCATTGCGAGAATGCCTTAACAAGGCGGTTCCCAGGATTTCCAGCGAACTCTTAACACCGTCCCGCAACTTCTCGCGAACCCGTCCACCTTCTTCTATGCCCTGGTTGTAGTAGTTCTCCAGCAGGCACTCGTGTGGATCAATGCCTTCGCGCGGAAATCGGGTGTGGTGAAGCAGACGGAATAAAACGACAAACTCGCCGTACTGGTTCCCTTCGATCATCGCCCTGAGGTCAAACTCCAAGTACGTGGGCTTGGAGAGTCTGGCGCTGTCTCGCAACAGTCGCAGCTTCTCGCCGTTGGTAACCACTCCCCAGAGGGCCTCCGAGCGGTTGAGGAAATCCTGAACGAGGGCATGTGGAGTGCGCCGGTTCGCGGTGCTCCGTTCCTCCAATCCCTGATCGACCGCGACAATGTGGACTGGAGTGGCGTTCTCTCCCATAAAGGTGCGGTGGGAAATAGGGAAGGTCGCTCCACCCGCTTCGATGGCGGAACGCTGATACTGAGGTGTCGGAAATCCCAACAGTTCAAAAATTTCGGCTGCCCACATCTCCCGGGTCAGCGTCGTACGGCTTTCGCGCGACCTTTCGAGGCGCCGATTGAAGGCTTCCCAGTAGACCCGCGCATCGGAGAAGCTCCTTTGTATCTCGTCGGAGAGACGTCGATTTGCAGTGAGTGCGAAGTCACGGGTTTCCTGACCTTTGATGCTGTCTTCGCCGGTTGCCACACGTTCCAGCAGATCGGGCGGGAAAAGTCCTCCTTCTATGCTGATGGTCGCATAGCTCATGCCGCAGCTCCCGCGGGAACCAGAACGAAACAGCCTATTACGTCCGGGGGATGGTGGGGCGTCACAGTTGCCTTTGAACCTTTGACCGCCTGTCTGAGCCTGGCGTGCGAGGCTTCCAATTCGACGACCCGTTCGCGGACGATTTCTTCAGCCCAACCGTTCTTGAGCATACCCAACGCCCATTCCACATGTTCCCTGCGTTCTATGGGTGGCATGTTGGCGGCCACTTCCGCATCACGGAGGAGACGCAAGGCCTCGTCTTGTAACGGCGATAACCAGCGAAATGCGTTGCCGTCTCCCTCAAAGGCAACAGGAACAACTTCCTCGGCGAACTGCTGGCTCTCGGCTTCCACGAGGTATCGGAGTCGTAGTATAACGACGACGGTGCGGCGGCTCACTATTCTGGTGAAGATGGCACCGGATCTGGTGAAACCGGGGAAGTTTCCCTCAAGAGCACGGGAAAGAACGGACTCTGAAGCTGCTGCAACGACAGGATGGTTGCGTCCCAGCAGCGACACACCAGGTGGCGGAACGCCTTCGAAGGCAACGTGCATTGGAAAGGCCAACCTGGAGTCGCGTGCCGCTACTCGGTCTTGGAGGTCTCCGGGCAACAGTTGGAATACCCCCTCCTTGGTGGTCGGACGAAGCTCGCCGTTGAAGCGCTGTACGGCATTGGCGAGGAAGCGCTGCACGTCCTCTCCGCTTCCCAATACAGGCTCCATCTCCTCCAACTCCCGGGCCACCTCGTCCGGCTTGATGCCCTGCTGAGCGAAGTAGGTCCGAGACCGGTTATCCCTTTCAGCCATCCGGTCCCACGCGTCGTGCAATCGACTGACTGATTCATCCTCCAACGCTAAACTCTGCTGCCTTCCCTGGCTTGATCCCCGAAGGAGGACGCTGTTTACCAAGGCATTGACCACCTGTTCGGAATCAATCGGCACAGGGACTGAGATGCCAAGCCTTTGGCGAATGACCTTTGCTTTGCGAAGCAGGACTTCGAGCACCACGAGATCTACCTCGTTATCCGAGCCGTAGAGAAGCACTGTCTTTACCACTGGCCTGCGTTGACCAAAGCGATCCACCCGACCCTCCCGCTGTTCCAGGCGATTGGGGTTCCAGGGAAGGTCGTAGTGCGTCACGGCATCATAGTGATCCTGGAGGTTGATACCCTCGCTCAAGCAATCCGTTGCCACGAGGACACGGACCGGCTCCCTGGCCAGCGTCAGAACGATCTCCTTGCGCTGCTCGCTGTCGCCCTCGTTTCCCGTAACAGGCCTGACCTGCAAACCCGGATGCGTCGCGTCAAGCGCGTTCTGGAGGTGTTCGGCAACGTAGTAGGCGGTCTGTATAAACCGGCAATAGACTATGGGACTGTGACCCTGGGACAGAAGGTCGGAAACAGCAAGTGTTGCCTCTTTTATCTTGGAGTCTCTTTCAGGACCAGCAAGCGCGTCGGCACGTCTCAGGAATGTATCCAACCGCCTCACTTCGAGCTTGTTGAGCGCAGCGTCAGGTTCGTCCATTGGAGCGGTGAAAACATAGTCCGTAGCCTGGTCCTCGTCCACCGAGTCCATTAGCTGCATGCCGAAAGTTTCATCGGGAACTACACCGTTGCTATGTCCGGAGAGCGACGGTTTTCGGTTCTCCAACGTCGCTCTTGCTGCCATTGGGCTGGAGAGAACACAACGCAGGATGGACAGCGCGGTCCAATAGCGGACTCGCTGGCGCTGATTAGTCATCCCATCGGTAGACACGTATTCACGACAGTAGGCCAGAATGTCCCGGTAGAGTCTGCGGTATTCCGCTGACATATTGTAACTGCGCTCCACGGACTCCCGCTCCGGAAACGGCGTATCCACTCCGAGCCAAAGCTTGAGGTCCGAGCGCTTCCGTTGGATGAGGTGGGGAATCAGCTTGGCACGCCGCAGATTCGACTCCACAGGCACGTCGAACTCCTTATCCAGTATACCCAACAACGACCTGAAACTCTCCTCAATGCCGCTGTGTGGAGTTGCGGTCGTGAGAATCATGTGTCTCTTTGGGTCTCTAGAGAGGTCCTGTACCAACGCGTATCGTTGGTGCCGCACACCACCACGGTTGTCACTGTGCGGCCTTGCTGCGGTGTGTGCCTCGTCTACGATGATGAAGTCGGGAGCATTGTCCAGGAACCTCTGGCGGTTACGATCAGATTTGACGAAATCGATGCTCACTACCAGGTGGCGATAATGCTGGTACAGGGAGATGTCGCCCCTCGGAAGACCACGCTCCAGTCGCCCTATGCGCGAGGATTGGACGACGGCGGTATGAATATCGAACTTGGTGCGCAGTTCCTCCTCCCATTGCTCACACAGATGGGGAGGGCAGAGGACGCCGATCCTGTAAGCAAGACCTCGATCAAGGAATTCACGGGCGATCATCGCCGCCTCGATGGTCTTGCCAACACCGACATCGTCAGCAATCAGCAGCCGTACCGGGTCCAGCCGAAGCGCCATGATGAGGGGAACGAATTGGTAGGGACGAGGCACAACGGACAGATGACCCATCGAACGGAACGGCCCCGCACCGCTCTTGAGACTCAGCCGTACAGCGTCCCGCAACAGCAGAGCACCTGTGAAGTCCCCAGCCATCTCCGGATCGGGCGGTTGGTATTCTGAGGGTCTGAGAGTTTCCGGCTCCAGAGGAAGGTATATGCCTACGGACTCGGCTTCAGATCCATCGACAGGCCGGAGTCGAACTACGTCTTGTTCTTCAGGCGGAAGAACTACCCAATCCCGACCACGTGCACGGACAAGGGCTCCCGGGAGGAATTCGACCTCATGCGACGCTCGGTGCGCTTCACGGTCCATTCTTTCTCCGGACTACAAGATCTTCAATGTGCTTTCTAAATTCCATCGGAGTCACCCAGCGATTGGGTCCCGCGTCTTTAGTTCGGGGAAGAGTGAAAAGTCGCGATCCCGTGTGAAAAGCGCATCCACCCCGTGTGCTACGCATATCGCCGCTATCCTGGCGTCGTGGACCACGCCACCTATTACGCGGGGGCGCCGAACGAAGCGCTCCAGCACTTCCAGAAAGTCATCGGTCTCTTTAATCAATCGTACCGATGGGGAGGCTGTCCAGGCGGCGAGTTGTCGCCACGCCTGATCTGGACTCGTGGCAGTATCCTTCCATATGCGAGGATTGGTGACCACGCTGAGGAATTCGTAGCAGCAGGGCCAGGGAATAGCCCATGCATCGGTACCTTCCGCCAATCCGCGCACCAGCGAAGAGGCCGCCACATGGTGCCTCGATTCGCGCCGGTGCGCATAAACCAGCAGATTGGTGTCCACAGCGATCACTGGAGGTCAGGCTTTCCGTAAATGACATCCCGAAGGTCCTGCCAGGAGTACGCCTCCAGGGGATCTCTCCCACCGGCTTCGCCTACGCTGTGATCGGGAAGAAGGTATTGTCCGCGGGAGGATTCCGTCGAGAGTACCTGTCGCAGACCCTCTTCGACCACTGCGCGTAGCGGCCGTCCGGTCCGCCGTGCGTGTCGCTTTGCGCGGGACAGCAATTCGTCCTGGATGTTGAGTGTCGTCTTCATATTGCCATATTAGCCATATTGCTATCGCTGGTCAAGCCATATCTTTAATAGGGAGTGACTGAGGCAATTGTGTATGGCGTGAAGGCAGGAGTACCTGGCAGATCTCAAGTTGCCCTACATATTTCAATGGCCGAGCCGGCTAACCACCCCTCACACGCAGAACGTGCGGATCATGGCCCGGTACGCGTCGATCGCCAGGTCGAACTGGTCCAGGTCCATCCATTCGTCCACCGTGTGGGCCTGGCGGATGTCCCCCGGGCCCAGCAGGATCAGCTCCATCTTCCTGCCGAAGACCAGGCCGTCGGTGCCGTAGGGAACCGTGTGGGCCTTGTCCGTACCCGTGATGCGGAGGGCCGTCCGGACCAGCTCCGAGTCCGCGGGAGTGCTGAAGGGATCCCCGATCTTCTGGATCGTCAGCTCCACGCCGCACCGCTCGGCCGCCTCGCGGGTGCGGGCCAGGATGGCTTCCTGGTCCTGCCCGGGCATGGACCGGTAATAGACCGTGCATACGCTGCTAGGCGCCGTCATGTTCAGGGCGATCCCGCCGTCGTTGACCCCGATGTTCCAGTCGGAAAAGGGCGGATCGAACTCGTCGTTAAGATGCCTGGGGTCCGTGCGCAGCTCGTCGTGGATGGCTTTCATCTCGGACAGGAAGGGGATCATGGCGAGGTGGGCGTTGACGCCTCTGCCGGTGCTGCTGTGGGCCGCCCGGCCCTTCGTCTCACCCCGCATGAAGACCGCGCCCTTGTGGGCCCGCACGACCTCCATGCGCGTGGGTTCGCAGATGATCCCGTAGCGCAGGCCGCTGTCCGCCAGCATTTCGGACCGTTCGCTGACCTCGGCCGCGCCCCAGCAGCCGACTTCCTCGTCGGCCGTGAACACGAGATAGATCGGGGCGGAAAGGTCCGGCGCCTCGAAGGACGCCCCGGCCGCCAGCATGGTGGAAAGGGCGCCTTTCATGTCGCAGCTGCCGCGGCCGTATATCCGGTTGTCCCGTATCTCCGCCGAGAAGGGGTCGGTCTCCCAGCCGTCCACCGGGACGGTGTCGGAATGGCCCAGCAGCGCCAGGCCGCCCTGCCCCTCGCCCTTGCGGCCGACGAGGTTGACCTTCTCCACGCCGTTGGCGTCCTGGTAGGTGATACGTTCGACCTCGAAATCCAGCCGGTCCAGCTGATTCTCGAGGTAATCGGAAACTGGCGCGTTGCTGTTGGCGCTGATCGAATTGAACGCGATCAGCTCCCTGGTGACCTGGACGGGATCGAACATGGTTTCAACCTGCTTTCGATAAAGGGGAAAACCGCGGCTGGAAGGATGCCGGAGGTCGGACTCGAACCGACACGACCTTGCGGTCAAGGGATTTTGAGTCCCTCGCGTCTACCAATTCCACCACTCCGGCACAATCAAGATAGCCCGCCGGAGACATGCTCGTTCGGCGGGCTATCGTTCAGGACTAAACGGGGACGACGGGACTCGAACCCGCAACTTCTGCCGTGACAGGGCAGTGCTCTAACCAGATTGAACTACGCCCCCGATTTGATGCATGGGCGATACTGGATTCGAACCAGTGACCTCATGCTTGTAAGGCATGCGCTCTGAACCAACTGAGCTAATCGCCCGTACGTGAAATCACGCTACGGTCGACGCGATTGCCGGTCGCTGGCCGAACCCGTCCGCGGGAACTTTCCCCTCCAGACGAGGATTACGGGTATGCCCACGCAGTAACCGGAAACCATCAAAAGCGGCGCCAGGGTAATCGACTCGTAGGCCAACGCGACGAAACCCAGCAGTATGACGCCGAGTACAACGGCGAGGAGACGAAGATGGGCGCCCCGGAACGGTGGAACATAAGGCTGGGAACCCGTGGCGCGACGCCGTCCGGACGACCGGGATGAACCGGACTCTGACTGCAGTCTTTTCGCCATGCTTCTAACGCCTCCACGAACGGCAAATATACGAAAACGGACCCTCCGCGTCAAGTCCGATTTAAGGCGGGAAGCCCCCTATTCCTTGACCACCCAGAGCTTCACGTTGGCCTCGACCCGGGCGTGCAGCGCGATGGGGATGGTGTAGATGCCCAGCGCCTTGATGGGCTCGTCGAGATGGATCTTGCGCCGGTCGATGTCGTAGCCTTTTTCCTTCAGCAGATCGGCGATGTGCTGCTGGGTGACGGAACCGAACATGCGGTCTTCCTCGCCGACCTGCACCACGGCGGTGAGCGAGACTTCCTCCAGGATCCCGGCGAGTTCGGAGGCCTGTTCGACGGTCTTGGCTTCCAGGGCCAGTTGCTGCTTCAGTTTGCCTTGAAGCATCTTCAGGTTCCCGGGCGTCGCCGGAACGGCCTTCTTCGTCAGCATCAGGTAGTTCCTGCCGTACCCGTTGGAAACGTCGACGATTTCACCGATGTTTCCAAGGTTGTGCACGGACTCGGTCAATATGAGCTTCACGTCCGACTCCTCGGCTACTTGTAGGTCTCTTCGATGAAGGGGAGCAGGCCGATGTGCCGGGCCCGCTTGACGGCCTTCGCCAGGCGCCGCTGGCACAACGCGCTCGCGCCTGAAATCCGGCTGGGCACGATCTTGCCCCGTTCGGTGACGAAGCGCTTGAGCTGCTTCGGGTCCTTGTAGTCGATGTTCTTGATGCGGCCCGGTATGCGCTTCTGCTTTCTGCCCCTGGTCATCCTGGATTGGTTCATGCTTCCGCTCCCGTTTTCTTTTCGGCCTGTTCCGCATTTTCCGCCTGCTCGGCTTTCTCGGCCTGTTCCGCCCGTTCGTACACATGGGCCGGATGCTTCCTGACCCGCTTGGTCATGTGCCGGAGCACGCGTTCGTTCAACTTGAACGACCGGTCCAGCACGTCCACGAGGCCCGGTTCGCCTTCGAAACGGATCAGCGTGAAGTTCCCCTGGTGGGCGTCGTTGATCTCGTAGCTGAGTTTCCGGCTGCCCCAGCGTTCCGTGTCGACGACCTCCCCCTGGTTCGACGCGATCAGCCCCTCGATGGCGGAGATCTCCTCCTCGAGCGGCGCTTCCTCGAGCTTCGAATCGATAATCACCACTGTTTCATAGGACCGCACGTGCATTCCTCCCTGGTTGTATGCGGGTTCGCCAGTCCGGCTATTCCGTGTCGCCTGTCAGTCCGTGTCACCTGACCGCCTGAATTGCCAGTCCGTCCGTATTGCCAGTTCGCCAGTTCGCCAGTCCGCCCGAATGGCCTGTCAGTCCGTGAAAGAAGGACCGTTGTACCGGCTCGCGGCCTGGTCCCAGCCGTCCCGTACGAACAACTCGAGCTGGTCGCAGGCCCGGTCGAGGACGATGGGCAGATCGCCGGCTTCTTCTTCTGTAAATTCCTCCAGCACGTAATCGATGAGCGTGTCGGCGTCCCGGGGAACGTCGATTCCGATGCGCTGGCGGGCGAACGATTCCGTCCCCAGCGCGCCGATGATGGACTCCAGGCCCCGGTGGCCGCCGTGACTTCCCGCCGCCCTGAGACGCAGCGTCCCGAAGGGCAGGTTGACGTCGTCGCAGACGATCACGATGCGATCGACGCCGAGCTCGTAATGTGAAACCGCCTCCCGGACCGCGTGACCGCTGCGGTTCATGAAGGTCACCGGCTTGACCAGCGCCACGGGTAGTCCGGCGATCGTCGCAACGGCGCCGTGGAACCGGTCGCTTACCGGGGCGAGTTCCAGGTCGAGCCGCCGGAGCCAGGTTTCGATCACGTCGAATCCGGCGTTGTGGCGTGTGCCCACGTAACGGACGCCCGGATTGCCGAGGCCGATGAAGGCATGCATGGACGGACCTTCAGGCCGCGAGGATCCGGAATCGCCATGCTGACACATAACCGGGCTGCCTTATTCTTCGTCCCCGTCTTCTTCCTCGCCCTCGCCGTCTTCCTGGGCCCTTCCGATGATTTCCGGCTCTTCCAGTTCTTCCTCTACTTCTTCTTCCTCCGGCTCCTCGGCCATCGGCGTGAGGACGGACACCACGGCGACCTCTCCGTCGGTCACGATTTCGACGTTCTCGAAGGTGAGATCACTGACGTGGATCGTTTCGCCCATGCCGAGGTTGGCGATGTCCACTTCCAGGTGCTCGGGAATCTCGGAAGCGACGCAGCTGATCTCGATCACCCGCAGGGACTGGTCCAGCACCCCGCCGTCTCTGATCACACCGACGGGCTCGCCGATCATCACGAGCGAGACCTCCGTGGTGATCTGGTCGCTCATCCTGATCTGCTGGAAATCGGCGTGCAGCAACTGGTTTCTCAGGTAGTCCCGCTGTATATCCCGCAGCAGGGCCTTCTTGTCTTCCATGCCCTCGATTTCCAGGTTGATGACGACGCTTTCGCCCCTGGTCTTCCGCAGGAATCCCTCGAATTCGCGGTAGTCGAGGACCAGCGGCGTAGAAGCTTCCCCGCTGCCGTAGACCACGGCGGGCAGCGCGCCGTCCCGCCGGAGCGCCTTGGCGACCTGCTTGCCGGTATCCGTCCGTTGACGGGCCTTTAACGATACCTGGTTCATTTCCTTCTCCTGTGCGATGCCCGGTGTTCTGTTGCGGTCCGGCGCCGGCTACCGTTCACGTACCCGCGGCACCGGACGGATGACCTCGATCAGGTCCGACCCGGCTCAGGTCCGACCCGACTCAGGTCCGGTCCTGCTCAGGTCTGACCCGGCTCAGGTCTGACCCGGCTCAGGTCTGATCCGACGATTCGAAGAGCGAACTGACGGATTTTTCTTCGTGTATACGCTTGATCGCCTCGCCGAACAGGGACGCGACGGACAGCTGTTCCAGTTTGCCGCTCTGCCGGTCCTCGTTCAGGCGTATCGTGTCCGAGACGATCAGGCTGTCCAGTACGGAATCCTCCACCTTCTGCACGGCGTTCCCGGAAAGCAAAGCGTGGGTGCAGGCCGCGTAAATCGTTTCCGCTCCGTTCTTCTTCAGGGCCTCGGCCGCTCCGGCCAGGCTACCCCCGGTGTCGATCATGTCGTCGCGGATGATCACGTTCTTCCCTTCCACTTCGCCGATCACGTTGACGACCTCGGACACGTTGGGCCTCGGCCGCCGCTTGTCCACCAGCGCCAGGGGGCAGTTCAGCCGCCTGCCGTAGGACCGGGCCATGGCCATGCCCCCCGCGTCGGGGGAGGCGATCACGAGGTCTTCCGACGTCCCCAGTTCCCTCAGGCGCCGCGTAAACACGGGCGCGGAATACAGATGATCCAGGGGGATGTCGAAGAACCCCTGGATCTGCGGCGCGTGCAGGTCCATCGTCAGTACGCGGTCCGCCCCGGCCGCGGCGATCAGGTTCGCGACGACCTTCGCCGAAATGGGCACCCGGGGCCCCGCCTTCCGGTCCTGCCGGGCATAGCCGTAATAGGGGATCACCGCGGTGGCCCTTCGCGCCGAAGCCCGCTTGGCCGCGTCCAGCAGCAACAGCAGCTCGAGGAGGTTCTCCGCCGGGGGGTTGGTCGACTGGACCACGAATACGTCGGTCCCCCGGATGTCCTCGTTGATGTGTATACGGATCTCTTCGTCGCTGAAGCGCGAAACGGCGGCCTTGCCCAGGGATACGCCGAGATATTCGCAGATGTCGTTTGCAAGCGGTGCGTTTGAATTCCCACTCAGAATCTTCAAACCGACCGCCATGCGCCGTCCTCCTCCATCGGTTGATTCAGGTCTCCGGATCCCCGGTCAGACCCCGGCGTCCCACCGGGATTTCGAGGAGACCGCGAAGACCCGCCAGGACGGTTCGACCCGTCCCCGCAGATCGTCCGCTATCCGTTCCGCCGACGCCCGTCCGTCCGCCAGTCCGAAGACCGACGGACCGCTGCCGGACATCAGTACGCCTTCCAGTCCGGCGTCCGCCAGCAGGCTCTTCGCCCTGTCGATTTCCGGGAAGGCCGCCCGGACCGCCGGTTCAAGGTCGTTGTGCAGGCAGGACGCCAGCCTGTCGACGTCTCCGGCCTGCATGACAGAAGAGATTAAGTTAATACACGTCCCGTCTTTTGTCAATTCCATTTTCCATCTGCCGTAGGCCCATCCGCTGGCCACCTCGAGGGGCGGGCAGACCAGGACGTAGCTGCGTGAACCGGCGGCGTCCAGCCAGGCGACCTTTTCGCCCCGGCCGGTCGCCACCGCCGCGCCGCCGTAGAGGCAGAAGGGCACGTCGGATCCCAGTTCTCCGGCGAGGCCCATCAGTTCTTCCTGTCCCAATCCCAGCGACCAGAGCGCGTTGAGCGCGTGCAGCGTGGCGGCCGCGTTGCCGCTCCCGCCGGCGAGTCCCGCCGCCACCGGGATGCGCTTCTCGATGTGGATGCGCACGCCCCGGTCGCCGAGCCCGTACCGTTCCCGCACGAGTCCGGCCGCCCGGTGCGCCAGGTTGCGCCCGTCCGTCGGCACGGACGGGTCGGAGCACGTGACGGTCGTCCCCGCCGCCTGCCCGGTCACGTCCAGGCCGTCGGCCAGGTCCACGGTCTCCATCAGCGTGACGATCTCGTGGTAGCCGTCGGGCCGCTTGCCGAGGAGGTGAATGGCGAGGTTGATCTTGGCAAAGGAACGAAGGGTCATTCGCCGTTCGCTACGGGGGACATGGTCTGCGTGACGACAAGGAACGAAGGGTCATTCGCCGTTCGCCACGCGGGCCGTGGTCTGGGTGATGATGATGTGGACGATGATCATGTGCATGTTTTCCGCCATGCCGTAGTCGTCGACGGGGACGTGGACCGAACGGTCGGCCATCTCTCTGAGCTTCCCGCCGTCGAACCCCGTCATCGCGGCCGTGACCATCCCGGCCGAGCGGGCGTATTCCATGGCGCGGACCACGTTGGGGCTGTTCCCCGAGGCGCTGATGCCGATGACCACGTCGCCCGGCGCGCCCAGGTTGCGGAGCTGCTGCTCGAAGACCAGGTCGTAGTCGAAGTCGTTGGCCCAGGCCGTGACGTAGGGCAGGTTGTCGGTGAGGCTGTTGACCCGGAACCGGGGCTGGTCCTCCGTGCCGCGGAGCGTGCCCTTGCCCAGGTCCACGGCGAGGTGGGAAGCCGTGGCCGCGCTGCCGCCGTTACCGATGACGAAGACGCCCCGGCCGTCCTTCCGCGCGTCCATCAGGAGGTCGATGAGTGCCTGCACTTCACCGGGTTCGACCCGGCCCAGGACCTCGCCCGTCCATTCGAGGTATTCGCGGATCATTTGGATAGCTGCCTCCGCATGTTGAAGATCACCTTGGTGCCGTCCCGCTCCAGGTTGAAAGGCAGTTCCCTGTAGTCGGACAGGGCTTCGCGCACCCGGGGCCGGGAGGCCCGGGGGCAGAACAGGAGCAGGAAACCGCCGCCGCCCGCGCCGCACACCTTGCCGCCCGTCGCGCCGGCGTCCCGCGCGCGCCGGTACATGGAATCGATCTCGGTATTGCTCACCAGGCCGGACATCCTGTGCTTCCACGTCCAGCCCCGGTCCAGCAGTTCGCCCATGCCGTCGATCCGGCCGGCCGTAAGGGCGCCCCGCACTCCTTGCGCCACGGACTTGATCTCTTGCACGAGGGCGAATTTATCGGACATATTCGCTTTCTGCTCGCGCAGGATGGTCTCCGCCTTGCGCGTCTTGTTGGTGTAGAACAGCATCAGGCTGTCGCTCAGCCGTTCCGCGTGACCGTTGGCGAGGCCGAGGCGTTCCACCTCCACGCCGCCGGGCCGGAAGGTGAAACCGCGCAGCCCGCCGTAGGCCGCGATGTACTGGTCCTGCTTCCCGATGGGCTGTCCGCACCGGTCGATCTCGATCTCGCAGGCGTCCCGCGCAAGCTTCTCCGTGGGCTGCGGATTACCGCAATAGGTGTACAGGGCGTTCAACAGGCCCACGGTAATGCTGCTCGAGGACCCCAGGCCCGATCCTTCGGAGGGGATGTCCGTCAGCGTCGTGATCTCCACGCCCCGGCTCACGCCGGTGAGCCGCAGGGCCTCCCGGATCAGGTCGTGCTCGATCTCGTCGGGATGGTCGACGGCCTCCCTTTTCGAATAGTTGACGTATATACGGTCGTCGAATCGTTCATTGATGATGACGAAGATGTACTTGTCGATGGCCGCGCTGACGACCAGGCCGTCTTCCCGTTCGTAGAAATCGGCGAAATCCGTCAGTCCGCCCGCGAAGCTGATGCGCAGGGGCGTCTGGGTAATGATCATGGGGCCCCGCCGATCGCTTCGGCGCCGCGGCCGGCCCGCCGCGCCAGGTAACCGTCCAGCGCGTCCTCCCACGGGGGCATCTCCGCGATGCCCAGGGCCCGGATCCGGCCGTTGTCCAGCACGGTGTACAGGGGACGGGCGGCCGGCGCGCCGTACGCTTCGGTGGTCGTTGGTCTCACGGCGGTTTCGATCCCCGTTTTCCGAAAGATGGTCCGCGCGAAGTCGAAGTAGGAGCACGCGCCGCCGCTGGTGACGTGGTACGTGCCGTACGCGTCGGTCGTGACGAGCTCGCCCAGGGCCCGGGCCAGGTCCGCCGTCGCCGTGGGCGACATCACCTGGTCGCTTACCACGGCCACCTCCCGCCGCTCCGTGCCCGCACGGATCATGGCCTCGACGAAATTGTATCCCTTCCCGCCCCCGCCGCCATGGCCGAAAAGGCCGGTGGTCCGGATGATGAAATGACGGTCCCAGGTCGACCGCACCAGGTGTTCCCCGGTTAGCTTGGCCGTGCCGTAGACGTTAAGCGGAAGGGGCAGGTCATCCTCCCGGTACGGCCGGTCCGCCGTGCCGTCGAAGACGAAATTCGTGCTGACGTGCACCAGTTTCGCCCCGTACACGCGGCATGCCATGGCTAGATGCCAGGGACCGAAGGCATTGACGGCAAAGGTCCTGTCGGGATGGGACTCGCATTCGTCGACCCTGTGGTACGCCGCGGCGTTGATCACCGCGTCGGGCCGGTGGTCCTTCAGCCGGCCGTACACCCGGTGTTTTTCAGAGACGTCGAGTTCGTCGTGCGTGCACGGTATCAACTCGTGTCCCGTCAACGTACGCTGCAGGTCCGTTCCCAGTTGTCCGCGGGACCCGGTTATGAGTATGCGCATTTGCGGCTCTGGTCGTTCATTTGCCCGAGGCGCTTCGCGGGCGCCCTGCGTCTGTTGCTCTGATCGTTCATTTGCCCGAGGCGTCCCGCGGGCGCCCTGCGGCAGGTTTGCCCGTTGCCCGGGCGTCCGATGTATCCGGGATCCGGGTGGCCGTTGCCAGGGCCCCGGGCGGCCTCATCTGGCTGCCGGCCGGTCAGGCGTCCCGCAGGTGGTTCTCGACGACACCGGGCGCCTGGTCCACGGCTTCGTCGATCCGGGCCGCGTCTTTCCCGCCGGCCTGCGCCATGTGCGCCTTTCCGCCGCCCCCGCCGCCGATGAAGGCGGCCACGTCCCGCGCCAGCCTGCCCGCGTGGAGACCGCAGCCGGAAATCGCGCCGTCGGTGACCACGACGATGCAGACGGGCCGATCGTCGAAGCTTGCGAAGAGCACGCCCACGGCGGCGCCGGAAAGGCGCTCGCGCAACGTGTCCCCCATGGCGCGAAGGGTGTCCATATCGGGACAGTCCACGCGGCCCGCGGCCACGGAGACACCGCCCGCGTCCACGGCCCCGCCGACCAGGTCGTCGGCCCAGTTCCGCGCCGTGGAGCGGCCCAATTCCCGGATGTGCCGTTCCAGTTCGCGGACGCGCGCGTTCAATTCGCCGGCCCTCTTCACCAGGTCCACCGGCTCGGTCCTGAGGGCCTCCGCGGTCCCGGCGACGAGCGCTTCGTCCCGCTTGACGGCTTCGTAGGCGCCGGCGCCGGTCACGGCCTCTATGCGCCGCACGCCGGCGGCGATGCCCGATTCGCGGACCATCCGGAACAACCCGGCCTCTCCCGTGGCGCCGAGGTGGGTGCCGCCGCACAACTCCAGGCTCACGCCGCCTATGCGCACCACGCGTACCCTGTCCTCGTACTGCTCGGTAAAAAGCGCCATGGCGCCCTGGCTCCTGGCGTCTTCGAGGTCGGTTTCGAACGGCTCGACGGCGATGTTCTCCCAGATGAGCTCGTTGATCCTGCGTTCGACGGCGTTCAGTTCATCGGGCGTGACGGCGTTGAAATGGGAGAAATCGAAACGCAGGCGGTCCGGGTCGACCACGGAGCCCCGCTGTTCCACGTGGGCGCCGAGGGTTTCCCGCAGCACGGCGTGGAGAAGGTGGGTCGCCGTGTGGTTGCGCGTGATGGACTGCCTGCGCGCTCCGTCGACGTGCGCGGCGACGAACATCCCGGGTTTCAGACCGGCCGCGCCGTCCGGGCCGCAATGATGGATGAAGACGTTGCCGTCCCGCGTTGTGTCCTTGACGGCGATCCGGTCTCCGTTCTCCGTCTCCAGCCAGCCGGTGTCGCCCACCTGTCCGCCCGATTCGGCGTAGAAGGGGGTTTCCGCGAGGACGACGGAGCCGCCCTCGACCAGGACTACTTCGGTCCGATCGACTGCGAGCGCGCCGTATCCGACGAAACCGGTAGGGTTTTCAACCGGCACGTCGGCCGTGACGGATGGCGTGCCGCGCTGCGTTCGCGCCGAAACGGACCGTTCCCGCTGCTGCGCCATCTCCGCCTCGAAGCCGGCCATGTCCACGGCCATGTCCCTTTCCTCGGCCATCAGCTGCGTCAGGTCCACGGGGAACCCGTAGGTGTCGTACAGTTTGAAGGCCTCGCCGCCCCGGATCTCGCTGCGTCCTTCGGCCTGCGCCCGGTCCACGATCCCCTCGAAAAGCTCCAGCCCATGGTCGAGCGTACGGCCGAAGGTGTCTTCTTCGGCCCGGACCACCGTCTCCACTTTCTCGCGAGCGGCCCGGAGCTCCGGGTAGGCCTCACCCATCTCCCCGACAAGCGTCGGCACCAGCCGGTAGAGGAAGGGGTCGGCGAGCCCGAGCGTGCGGCCATACCGGGCCGCGCGGCGCAGGATCCGGCGCAGGACGTAGCCGCGGCCTTCGTTGGAGGGCAGGGCGCCGTCGGCGATGGCGAAGGCAAGGGCGCGGACATGGTCGGCCACGACGCGGAAGGCCACGGCCGTATCCCCTTCCGCGCAGGGTTGTTCCGACAGTTCTCCGATGTGGTTCATCAGCGGCTGGAACACGTCGATCTCGTAATTCGTATCCACGCCCTGCAAGATGGTCAGCATGCGCTCGAACCCCATCCCCGTGTCGACATGACGGGCGGGCAGGGGGGTCAGTTGGCCGTCGGTTCCCCGGTCGTACTGTATGAAGACCAGGTTCCAGATCTCCACGAACCGCTTGCAGTCCCCGTTGACCCCGCAGACGTGATCCGGGTCGTCTTTCAAATCACAATGTTCCGGCCCCCGGTCATAGTGGATTTCGGAGTTGGGTCCACACGGGCCGGTCTCGCCCATTTCCCAGAAATTGTCTTTCTCGTCGAATCGCAGGATGCGGCCGTCCGCCACGCCCGTGTGCCGTTGCCAGAGCTGCTCGGCTTCGTCATCCTCCCGGTAAACCGTCGCCCAGAGCCGGTCGGCGGGAAGTTTCCATTCGCCGGTCAGCAGTTCCCAGGCCCAGGAGATGGCTTCTTCCTTGTAGTAGTCCCCGAAAGACCAGTTCCCCAGCATCTCGAAGAAGGTCTGGTGGATGGGCGACCTGCCCACGTCCTCCAGGTCGTTGTGCTTGCCGCCGGCCCGGATGCACTTCTGGAAATCCACCGCCCGCGCGTAGTCCCGGGTGCTCCGTCCCAGGAAGACATCCTTGAACTGGTTCATCCCCGCGTTGGTGAACAGCAGGGTCGGATCGTCCCAGGGCACCACGCTGGCGCTCGGCACGACGGTGTGGCCGCGGCGCTCGAAGAACCCCGTAAACGATCTGCGCAGTTCGGCTCCGGTCAATTTCCGGACTCCTCTATCTCGTCCAGCACGCGATGGACGACCTGGTATATGACGGCCTGGCCGAACCCCCGCCTTCCCAGGAATGCGACCATGCGGCGGTGGGCCGCGTCGCGGTCGAGCCGGGCGTAACGATGGGCCTGCCGGCGCAGCGCCTCGTAGGCCCTGCCTGCTTCCTCTTCGCCGGATGCACTTTCTTCGAGGGCGGCGTCGATGATCTCGGGGCCGATCCCCTTCTGCCGCAACTCGCGGCGCAGCAGGGAAAGGCCGACCGGCCTCTTGCGAAGCCGTTCGTCGATCCACTGGCGGGCGAAACGCCCGTCGTCGATCAGCCCCACCTTCTCGAGCCGGTCCAGCACCTCCTCGATGACGTCTTCCGTCCGGCCCCGGGACTTGAGTCTGACCGCCAGTTCGCGGCGGGTACGCATGCGATAGTCGATCAGCCGGTGGGCTTCCGCCATCGCCCGGGCGACGCCGTCGGCCCGTTCCATCTCCCGCAGCCGTTCCGGGTCCATCTCCTGGCCGTCCGCCGGCCCGAACCGGAGGAAGGTCTCTTCCGTGATCATCAGGGTGCGCTCGCCGTCGATGGTGACCTTGCGTTCCCGGCGCCTGCCGCCGCCCCTGGCGCTGATGTCTGTTATGGTCGGCATGCTCATCCCAGTTCCACGTGGTCCATGACCGTGTAGACCGGTCCGTCGGGTTTCAGGTCGCTCTTCACTACCGCCACGCGAGTCACCGGAAACGGATCGGTCTCGAAGGACGTCGTCCGGACCAGTTCGGTGAGTTTGGCCAGACCCTTCGGCGACCGGACCCTGCCGATGGTCAGGTGCGGCGAGAAGGGCCGCTCCTCGCGGACGAACCCGCGGCGGTGCAATTCGGATTCGATGCGCTGCTGCATGGCGGTCAGCCTGTCCCGGCCTTCATCGACGGAAACCCAGAAGACGCGCGGGCGGTTCAGGTCCGGAAAAGCGCCGGCGCGTCCCAGTTTCAGGTCGAAGGGGCTGGTGGCCTCGAGCGCGGCGGAGAGCCCTTCCCGGATCGCCGCCGGCTTGTCCGGCTCGATATTCCCGAGGAACTTCAGCGTGATGTGGATGTTACCCGGTTCGACCCACTTGATATCGGTACCGGCCCCTTTCAGCAGGTTTTCGAATTCCTCGATGCGGACTTTGACCGCATCCGGAACTTCCACGGCAATGAACGTGCGCATCTTCAGCCTTTCTACGGTCCCGGCGGGTGTTCAGTTCCCCGGAATCCGATTCGTACCCGTCGCGCGGGTGAGTACCTGCCGCGGCAGGTTCAGTGCGGCTTCATGCCGGCCGCGTGGGCAAGCGCCTGCCGCAGCAGGTTCAGTGCGGCCAGGGCGGCGCGCGTCTTGTTGACGAGCCGGTCCGGACCCAGCAGGAGCTTGCGCGTCTCGACGCCGTCCGCCGAGGCGAGTCCCAGGTAGACCAGTCCCACCGGCTTCTCGGGGGTCCCGCCGCCGGGTCCCGCGACGCCGGTCGTGGACAGTCCGTAGGTGGCGCCGCTGGTCTGCCGCACGCCCTGGGCCATGGCGGCCGCCGTTTCCGCGCTGACCGCGCCGTGCCGGTCGATCGTCCCGACCGGCACCTCCAGGCGCGCCATTTTCGCGGCGTTGCTATAGGATACGACGCCTTCCGCCAGGTAATCGGAACTGCCGGGCACGTCGGTCATGCGGGACGCCACGAGACCGCCGGTGCAGGATTCGGCGAGCGCCACGGTCGCGCCCGCGTCCCGGAGCAGGCGTCCCACCACTTCCTCGAGCGTATCGTCGTCCACGCCGTAGATGTGTTCGCCGGCCCGGGCGACCATCCTGGCTTCGACGGCTTCGATGCGCCGGCGGGCTTCGTCCCCGGTGGGGCCCTCGGCCGTGAGACGCAGGTTGACGCCGGTCTCCTGGGGCAGGGAGGCTATCTTTACGTCCTCCGCCTCCTCGATGACATCGCCGATGATCTGGGTAAGGCTCGACTCGCCGATTCCCGTCGTCCGGAGCCACCGGTGCAGGATGACCCTGCCCGCGCCTTGTTCTTTCAGTCGCGGCAGCACCTGTTCGTTCAGCATCTTTTTCATCTCGCGGGGCACGCCCGGCATGACGAAAACGGCGGACCCGTGGTGGCGCACCATGAAGCCGGGCGCCGTGCCGACGGGATTGTCGAGCACCTCGGCGTGCCTGGGCATGTAGGCCTGGATGCGGTTCGATTCCGGCATGTCCATGCCCCGCTGGGTGAACATGCGCTCCACGGTCTCGAGGAGATCGGGATGGAAGACCAGGTCCTGTCCGATCGCCTCGGCGATGACGGTCTTGGTCACGTCGTCGTGAGTCGGACCGAGTCCGCCCGTGACGAGCACCGCGTCCGCCTGCCGGCACACGGTCTCCAGGGCCTGGCCGATGCGGGACCCCTCGTCGCCCACGGTCATGGAACAGACCGGTTCGATACCGGTTTCCGTGAGGCGCTGCCCGATATAGGCGGCGTTGGTATCGACCACGGAACCGTAGAGCAGTTCGTCGCCGATCGTGATGATGGCGGCAGATTTCATGATACGAACTCCGTGATGATCCGCAACAGGAGATGGGCGTAGACCGCGGCCACGGCGTCGTCCATCATGACACCCAGTCCGCCTTTGAGGCGCTGCATCCGGTCGCAGGGGAAGGGTTTCCAGATGTCCAGGACGCGAAACAGGGCGAACCCGGCCAACACCGTGAAAAGGTCGAGCGGCATCCCGGCGAAGACGATCAGGACGCCGGCGATCTCGTCGATCACGATCCGGGGCCCGTCGTGGCCGAACAGGGGTTCCGCCCGGCTCGAAACCCAGACGCCGAGGACGAAGAAGGCCGCGGTGGCCAGCAGATAGTACGGGAGGGTCAGCCCGAGCGGCCCGGTCAGCGCCCAGGCCAGTCCGAGTCCCGCCACGCTGCCCGCCGTGCCGGGCGCCAGGGGCGTGTAGCCGGTGTAGCAACCGGTCGACAGCAGGGTGATCAGGGCGCGCATGCCTACCTCAGCAGACTGGTGAATATCGACCGGTTCTTGACGACGTAATCGAGGCCGGAGCTGACCGTCAGCGTCATGGAAACGAAGACCATGCCGTTGAGGACCCACCAGGCGATATCGTCGAATTCCCCGTTCCATTGGCCGAAGGCGATCATGGTCGTCTGGATGTTGATGTAGAGCAGGATGATCACGATGACCACCATCTGCGACGCGGTCTTCCACTTGGCGACCTGGGTCGGCAGGATGAGCAGCCCCCGGTACGCCGCGATGCACCGCAGGCCGGTCACGATGAAGTCCCTTCCGATGATGACAAGGACCATCCACGTATATATGTAGCCGAGGGAAGCGAAACAGATCAGGGCGGTGGAGGTGAGGATCTTGTCCGCCAGGGGGTCCATGAACTTGCCGAAACTGGTGATCACGCCGGTCTTGCGCGCCAGGTAGCCGTCGTACAGGTCCGTCAGCGCAGCGATCATGAAGATCACCAGGGCGATATACCGTGTGTACAACGTATCTACCAGGAAGAAGACCATGAAGATGGGGCTCAGGATGATCCGGAATATGGTCAGTTTGTTTGGCAGATTCATGGCGGCAAGGGGTTCGTCGGTTCGTCTCGGCGATCGTCGGATATTTTAAGTGATCGTCGGGTCGTTTAAGCGATCGCGATACGGTTCCGTGTTACAACTCCGTACGTCCTTCCAGGGCGCGGGCCAGGGTCACTTCGTCGGCGTATTCCAGGTCGCCGCCCATGGGAAGGCCCCTGGCGAGGCGGGTAACGCGTACGCCCAGGGGCTTGATCAGCCGGCTCAGGTAAAGCGCGGTGGCTTCTCCCTCGATATTGGGATTGGTCGCGATGATAACCTCTTCCACCGTTTCGCTCATCCGTTGCATGAGTTCATGGGCGCGTATGTCATCCGGCGTGATGTTGTCGAGGGGCGAAAGCGCGCCGTGGAGCACGTGGTACAGGCCGCGGTACTCCCCCGTGCTCTCGAGCGTGATCACGTCCCGGGGTTCTTCCACGACGCAGATGGTTTCCGGCTTTCGACGGGCGTCGTGACAGATCTCGCAGGTCTCGGATTCGGTGATGTTCCAGCACACGCTGCAGTAACGGACCCTTTCCTTCACCGCGCGAATGGCGTCGGACAGCGAGAACGCCCGTTCGGCCGGCCCTTTCAGAATATGGAAGGCCAGCCGCTGGGCCGTCACCCTGCCGATGTTGGGCAGGCGGCTCAGTTCGTCCACCAGGACGGCCAGGGTCTCGGAACTGTACTTGCGCGCCATGCATTCAATCCCTGGTGACTTGGGAGGGGACCGGCACTATGCCGCGTAACGGGGGTTGCTTTACTGGCCCAGGCCGGGCAAGTTGAGTCCGCCGGCGAGCTGGCCCATCTCCTGGTTCATCATTTCCTGCGCCTTCTGCTGGCCCTGGTTGACGGCGGCGAGCACGAGATCTTCGAGCATCTCCACGTCATCGGCGTCCACCACGGCCGGATCGATCCGGATCTCCACGACGTTCATCCTGCCGTCGACCACCGCGGTGACCATGCCGCCGCCGGCCGTGCCTTCGACCCGGCGTTCGGCGATTTCTTCCTGAAGCTGCATCATCTTCTTCTGCATGCGCTGGACGCGCTTCATCATGCCCGACATGCCCTTGGCCATAGTCTCATCCTTTCCTTTCCGGTTCCGTTTGCCCTGACCGGTTTCAGTCCGCTACGATCCGGCCGTCGAAAGCCTTGACGATCTTCATGACGGCCGGGTCTTTCAATGCGCCTCCGCGGGCGTCCGCCGCCTGTCCGGCCGTATCGCCGGCCGTCCGGGTCTCCTCTTCGTCCCCGACCGTCCGGGCTTCCCGCTCGTCCCCGACGGGTTCTTCAGCGGCTTGGGAATAAGGGTCCATGCCGGGTCCGGCACCGGTCGTCCCGCCGCTATCCGTTCCGGCGCTAACACCGGCCATTCCAGCTCTATTCGGTCCGGCGCCGGCCGTACCGCTGGTGTCCTTCCCGGAACTATCCGTCCCGCCGCTATCGTACCCTGTTCCTGGCGCAGCGTCTTCCGCCCCCGAGATCGCGTCATCCACCGGGGCGCGATCCACCGGGGCGTCATCCACCGGGACGTCATCCACCGGGGCGCGATCCACCACGGCGTCATCCACCGCTGCGCGATCGCCGATCTCGCATGCGATCCGAACCGGGATCCCCAAAACTTTGGCGCATGCCGCCTGGATCAGCGCCGCGTTATCCCGTTTTTCGGCCCGTTCCTTTAAAAAGACCTGCCTGGGTCCGAACCCGAGCGTAATCGTGGCGGGACTTCCCGACCCGCCGTCTTCTGCCGACGAACACCCCGTGATTTCGGCTTCCTCCAACTGCCTGCCCAGGACGTTTCGTTGCCTGGTGATCTCTTTCACGATAGCCGGCCAGCGGTTCCGGGCCGTCCGGAGATCCATCTTCGGCGCGGTCGTGGCGGCCATTGTCGAGGATTCCGAGGCTGCCGAGGGGCTCCGGTCCTCCTCCGCAGCCGGTGCGTGCGCGGCACCGGGCGATGGTGCGTGCGCGGCACCGGGCGATGGTGCGTGCGCTGTACTGGGCGATGGAGCGGGCGCCTGGGAGGACGGTGTCTCGGCCGCTGTGCCGGACGGTGGAGTGGTAGCCCGGGACGACGGGGTTTCGGAAGCCTTGCCGGCCGAAGGCGAGGATCCGGCAGCGTCCTTCGGAGCAGGCTGTTCAGGAGCAGGCTGTTCATCGGATCGCGCCGATTCCCGTGCGTCCCGCGCTTCCCGCGCGCCGGTAGGCGGGTCCGCTTCTGCGTTATCGGCCGTTTCAGACGTACCGTCGTCTCCCTCTGCCGCTTCCACGCGCCGGGCCATTTCGGACAGCCGGGTCATCACGTCCGTCAGCTGTACGGACCGGGCCATGCGTATCATGCGGACGATGCCCGTCTCGAGCTGCACCCTGGGCAGCGCGCTGGACTTGATCGACTGCTCCATCCCGGTGGCCAGTTGCGATAGCCTGAGCAGGTCCTCCGTCTCGAACCGTCCGACCTGTTCCCGGTAGCGTTCGAGCTCCAGCGCGGCGTCGCCGATCAGCGCTTCCACCTCGGGCGCCGCCTTGACGACGAGCAGGTTGCGGAGGTGTTCCAGGACGCCCAGGGTGATCTCTTCGAGGTCGTGGCCCTGGCGGAAGATCCGGTCGACCAGGTCCAGTCCCCTGGGGACGTCCTGGTCCGCCACGGCGTCCAGCAGATCGAAATAGACGTCCTGGTCCACCATGCCCAGGACCTCCGCCGCCTCGCGGGCGCTCAGCCCGGTGCCGCCGAATGCGACGACCTGGTCCAGCAGGCTCTCGGCGTCGCGCATGCTGCCGTCCACCCGCCGCGCGATGAGGGCCAGGGCCTCCCGTTGCACGTCGTACCCGCTCTTCTCGCTGATCATGGCCAGGTGATCCACGATGGTGGGTCCCGAGATCCGCCGGAAGTCGAACCGCTGGCACCGGGAGAGCACGGTGGGGATCACCTTCCGGGGATCGGTCGTGGCGAAGATGAAGTACACGTGGGGCGGCGGCTCTTCCAGCGTCTTCAGCAGCGCGTTGAAGGCCTCCCTGGTGAGCATGTGCACTTCGTCGATGATGTAGATCTTGTGCTTGCCCTGGCTGGCCGTGTACTTGACGCTCTCGAGCAAGTGCGACCGGACCTGTTCGACCCGGTTGTTGGAAGCGCCGTCGATCTCCAGCACGTCGACGCTCCGGCCTTCCGAGATTTCCCGGCAGAACGTGCAGGTATTGCAGGGGGTTACGGTGGGACCGCTTTCGCAGTTCAGGGCCTTGGCCAGGATGCGGGCCGTGGTCGTCTTGCCCACGCCGCGGGGTCCGGCGAACAGGTAGGCATGGGCGATCTGGCCGGCCTGTATGGCGTTTTTAAGCGTGGTGGTGACGTGTTCCTGGCCGATTACGCCGTCGAATTCCTGGGGACGCCATTTTCGGGCCGTGACTTCGTAGGCCAATGCCCAAACCTCCATGCCTGGGTTAATCGGGACGCGAGGCAGGCGGAATGAAGAGGAAATGGTTAAGCGGTCGTGCACCCACCCTCGAATCTACTCGTATCGGGGCATCCGTGCCGCCGGCTCCGGCCAGGCGCTCCCGCGGCACACGTTTCAGGCGCTTACCGCTGCTACCTTCCGGTCCTGACGGGGTTGGGCGTTGTCACGTTGCGCGGGACCTGACTTTCAATACCGGATGCAGCGCATACCGGCGACGCAAGTGCGATCCTCGGGATGGGAATTCGACCCCGCTGTAGCGGGTTGCGGGTTACAGGGCACCGCTAACTCCCCATCTAGCACGACCGTAATCGAACCTGTCTGTACCTGTCTGTACCTGTTCGTACCTGTCTGTATTGCGGACGACGGCACGCTGGTTGTCGCGTCCCGTCATCCCGAGTGGAGCAGAGCGGAATCGAACCGCCGACCTCCAGATTGCGATTCTGGCGCTCTCCCAACTGAGCTACTGCCCCAAACAAACGGTGGAACGAGGGCCTGGCGGGGGCAAAGGTCCAGGTGGCCCCATGCGGGCCGCCACCCCTTCGTTCCGGATCCGGGTTTCCCCGGTTTTCAACGGAGAGGGTGGGATTCGAACCCACGGTCCACATGGTGAACACACGCTCTCCAGGCGTGCCGATTCAACCGCTCTCGCACCTCTCCCAGGTGTACATTTCGCTGTAATGCCGACCGGATTACCCACCCGACCGGATTACAAATCCTCCAGATGTTCCCAATATGCTTATCGGCACTCCTGTCATTACTCAAACTCTACTCAAACTCCGAATCCCTGAGCGGAAGCCGGCCTAAAAGTTCATCTGCTACGCGTATTTCCACCCAAAGCAAATCGCTTTGTCTAAACGTGGAGTCAGATGGGCAAATTTAACGAAAATGACCGGTAGAAACAACAGTAAATTCACCTTCACGGCTACATTGGCCGGAATCGATTGAATACGCATCGCTTCGTGGAGGATCGATAACAGAGCAGAAAACAACTGCATCCGGTTGGAGGTATTACAAATGGCAGATTCAGGAATCAAACAAGTGTTCAGGAAAGCCGATCCCGGATGAAAAACATCGACTCGTACCTGGTCTGCGCCACCCCGCGCACGGGCAGCACCTTGTTGTGTGGATTGCTGGCATCCACGAAAGTCGCGGGTCGACCCGAGTCATACTTCCGCCAACCCGACGAGCAACTCTGGGCTGCCCGATGGGACATTGACCGCTCGTCCGACGGGGACTTCGATTATTCCGGATACGTTCGAGCCGCCCTTGCCGCGGGCAGGACCGAAAACGGGGTGTTTGCCGCCAGGATTATGTGGGGGACTATGGACTTTCTGGTCGACAGGTTGGGTACGGTTTTTCCTGCGCTCGCTGGTGGCGATCTAAACCTGCTGAACAAGGCGTTCGGCCATACGGGCTTCATCTATCTGCGTCGCGACGATGTGCTGGCGCAGGCTGTGTCGTGGCACCGGGCCGAGCAGACCAATGTTTGGCACCAGACCGGCCAGGAGGAGACGAGACAGCCGGAACAGGAACCACGATTCGACTTCGATCAGATCCGCAAGTTGGTGCAGATGATCGAAGAGCACAATTCGGCCTGGCGGGTGTGGTTTGATACCCTTGGGATTCAGCCGCACACGGTGCGGTACGAAGACCTAGACGCCGAGCCGGTCGGTGCGACTAGTGGGATCCTCGACTTCCTCGGGCTGAAACTGCCGCCCGGGCGACGGATCAGGACGCGCCACCGGCGTCTGGCGGACGAACTCAACGCCCAATGGATCGACCGCTACCGGGCAGAATTGACAGAACGCGCGAATACACAATCGGAATCAGGAAATGAAGAGTTCGTATAAAGCAGAAACAGTCTGGCGGAGAGGGTGGGATTCGAACCCACGGTGCCCGAAGGCACAACGGTTTTCGAGACCGTCCGATTCAACCACTCTCGCACCTCTCCGGTAACCTCGGTTCGACCGCCGGTTCGCGGGGTTCGCTTGGTCCGCCGGGCCCGCCTGGTCCGCTGGGTCCGCCCAGACCGCTTGGTCCGCCCAGACCGCTTGGTCCGCCGGGCTCGCCGGGCCCGCCTGCTTTCCGTTTCTCCCTGAAGAAATCCTTCAGCAAGGTGGAACAGGTCTCCGCCAGAATCCCTTCCGTAACTTCCACCTGGTGATTCAAACGGGTATCCCGCACGATATCGCGAAGGGAACCACATGCACCGGTCTTGGGGTCAGCCGCCCCGTACACCAGGCGGTCCAGGCGGGCCAGCACGATCGCGCCCGCGCACATGGCGCAGGGCTCCAGCGTAACGTAGAGCGCGGCGCCGGCCAGCCGTTCGTATCCCAGTGCGGCGCTGGCTTCCCGGATCGCGAGCATTTCGGCATGAGCCGTAGGGTCGCACATTCGTTCAACGCGATTCTGACCCCGTCCGATCACCACGCCTTCGTGGACGATCACGGCCCCGACAGGCACGTCGCCGGCGGCCCCGGCCGACCGGGCTTCTTCGAGCGCCAACCGAAGCCATCCTTCGTGTTCACCGTCGTCGCAACTCATGCTTCCGCGTCCTGCTTTAAATACGCCCGGAGGGAGTCGAACCCCCAACCTCCTGATCCGTAGTCAGGTGCTCTATCCAATTGAGCTACAGGCGCTGATAGGGTCAGCGAACCAGAGCAACGCAAACTACAGGCCGAGCGCGCTGAAGTCAAGCGGATTTTGACGCCTGACGCCATGTCCGGCGCGTCGAAAACGGGGAGGTCAGGCGTTGCCGCGAGCCCGCCTTTCGAGATAGATTCTTCCCCGTTCGACGTACCCCTCGGCGGTCCGGTGTATGCGTTCTATTTGCTCGTCCGTGACGGCTCGAATCACGCGGCCTGGAACGCCCACGACGAGGGACCGCGGAGGCACTTCCATGTTCTCCAGCACCAGCGCGCCGGCGCCGATGATGCTGTGCTCGCCGATGCGCGCGCCGCTGAGGATCACGGCGCCCATGGATACCAGTACGTGATCGTCGACGACCGCGCCGTGGACGATGGCCCGGTGCCCCACGGTCACGCCCTTCCCGAGTACCGTGGGCATGCCGGCGTCGATGTGGAGCACGCTGCCGTCCTGCACGTTGGTCCCCTCGCCGATCGTCACCGGCTCGTCGTCCGCCCGGACCACCACCTGGTACCAGACGCTAGCGTCCTTCCCGACATGGACCGCGCCGATCAGGTCGGCGCTGTCCGCGATGAACGCGGAGGGGTGTATGCGGGGCGTGTGGTGGACGTACGCGTTGGATGGCATGGGAAGTTTGTTTTCTGGCCGCGCGCTAACCCGCGGCGTCCTGCCCGGGCAGTACCCGGGGTATCACGTAGGGGCCTCGCGGTACGACGGCGATAGTGGCGCCGGGGCCGTGGCGGTCCAGGGCGCGCGCGATGCCGGCCTCGACTGATGGGACCGGTTCGACCAGGCAGTCCCGCGCGTCGTCGTCGCTCAGGCCGTCCGTATAGAGGTAAACCCGGCCCTTCTTCAGCGCCTTGACCAGTTCCTCGATCTCCCACTGGTCGATGGTGAATACGCCTGGCTGCTGAATCCAGTCGATAAAGGCATCGATATCCTTCGTCTTGCGCAGCAATGCTTCGAACTCCGCACTGCCGATCCCGTCGGCGCACCCGGCGGCGATGACGATGGATCCGCCTTCCTTAAGGATGTCCAGCACGCCGACCATGCCCTTGACGGCCTGGTAGAAGGTCGTGTCCAAAGGATAGCCGGCCGACGAGGTCACGACGACGTCCACCGGTTCCTCGACGGTGGCCACGACCATGCCGTCCACGTGCGCGACCCCGTGCCGGTGCGCCTGGTCGAGCTCGCCGGCGAACACCCCGGTGACGCGCCGCTCCTCGTCCATGGAGACGTTGAGGATGAAATCGACCCCGGCCCGCCGGGCGATCTCGAGGGCCGCCTCGTGAAGGGGGTTGCCGTCGAGCACGCCCGTCGTGGCGCGGGGGTGTTCGAGGATCTTCGGACCGTGCAGGTGCTCGATCGTCTCCACGCCGACGAGTCCGGGCGCGACCAGCTTGCGTCCGCCCGAATACCCGGCCATGAAATGCGCCTCGATCAGACCGGTCAGCACCTTGAGATCGCTCTCCACGTACCTGCGGTCCACGCGGATCGGGATTCCGGTGGCCGTGGCGCCCAGGTCGGCCTGCTCCTCCCCGTTGCGCGCGACGTGGTTGACGACGGGATAGCGGTCCACCACGGCGTCCGTAAGGGTCTCCCGAAGCTGGTCCGCGTCCATGGGGGCGTGCAGTCCCGTGGCGACCAGGAGGGTGATCTCACCGGGCGGCAGTCCGCTCCGCTCTAGGCATTCCAGGAGGGGCGGCAGGATGACGTCGTGGGGGACGGGGCGCGTAATGTCGGAGACGACCACGCAGGCGTTCCGGCGTCCCCGGGCGATTTCGTCCAGGGGCGGACCCGCCACGGGCCGGCGCAGCGCCTCCCGTGTGGCGGCTACGGGATCATCCAGCGGGGGCGTTTCCCGCATGTTCAGGACCGCCGCGAGGTTTTTATCCGGCACGCTGACTTCGAGCCCGGTACGATGATAGTCGAGGGTGAGTTTCACGGCGGCTCCCCTTTGCGGTTCACGGCGACTCCCCTTTGCGGTTCACGGCGACCCCTTTGCGGTTCACGGCGACTCCCATTCGCGGTTCACGGTGGCTCCCTGCGGGTCTTCCCGCTCGATCTCGAGCCCGGGACCCGGCGAGGGCTCGAGTATGCCGGCGGCGCCGGCGTCCATCATGATTCGGGCCAGTTCGCGGGGCGACTCGTGAAGCGCCACGATAGCGCCGCTGCTTCCCGCGAGCTTGGCGCCGGACGCGCCCGCCCGCCGGGCGAGTTCGATGAAGCGGTCGTCCTCCGGATTGGATCCGCCGAGCGACTGCGTAAGCGCCTGGTTCTCGTTCATCAGCTTTCCCAGCCGGTCGAGCCGGTCCTCGAGCATCGCTTTCTTCCCGTCCCTGGCCAGGGCCGCGATGGCATCGTACGCTTCGACCACTTCGGTTTCCCCTGCCAGCCAGCGTTCCCGCAAGGGCGTGTGGACGCCGCCGGATACGCGCTGGCCGCCCGTGATGACCACGACGACCGGAAGGGATGCGACAGAGGACAGCGGCTCCATGGTGGCCAGGGGATCGGTCCCGTATGCCAGGTGGAACTCCTTTCCCCTGAAATCCATGTAATGCAACCCGCCGAAGGTGCACATGTAGGCGTCCTGGTACCCGCAGAACGTCAGGTTCCGGTACTCGATCCCGCGGACGAGCTCCGCGTGGTGGTATGGACTGTGGCGTATGCCGCGGAAGGCGAGCAGGCCGGCGACCATGGATACGAGCAGCGCAGTGGACCCCGATAGTCCGGCGCGGAAGGGTATGTCGGTCGACCAGGAGATCCTGACGCGCAGGTCCGTGGATTCGGTACCGGAGAGCGCGACCCGGGCGATATCGAATATGTCTTCTCTGGTGACCAGGTCGTCCGGCGTCGAGACGACCCGCTGTTCGGCGCCGGCGTCCAGCATCAGGCGGTCCGCCGGCTGGATCCTGACGCGGGCCCTTTCCGTCGTCGAACACGAGATCACGCTGCCGCCGTACATGTCGGTCGGGTTGCCGACGATGCCGACGCGGCCGGGCGCGGATGCGGTTACTGTGCCGTTCAACTGGTCTCCCATCGGCGCGAGCCGGCTGGCCCGGGTTGTTCCTGATGGTATGCGCGTCGCAACGCCCGCGTTCCGCGCGCGCCGATCATGTTTCCTGTAGCCGCCCCTGCAGGAGGTCGCGAAAGGAAGTACCGTCCACTTCGTCCTCCAGGGCGTAGTCTGCGAAGGCTTCCCAGTAGGTCAGGGGCGTGCCGATGTCGTAGCGCCTGCTTTCAGGGTCCAAGGGGACGCACCAGACCGAACCGCCCTCCCGGAGGAGGCCGCGGATGGCATCGGCAAGCCACAGTTCGCCGTTCTGCCCTCGGGGCGTCGCCTCCAGCGCCGGGAAGATGCCGGGGCCGCAAATGTACCGGGCCGAAACGGCGTAGCGGCTGGGCGCGTTCTCCACGGCCGGCTTCTCCACGATATCATCGATGGGGAATGCCGAGCCGGATTCGAACCGGGGACGTACGATACCGTACCGCGACACCTTGTCTTCCGGCACGTACTCCACCGCGATGGTGCACGCCGCGCCTTCCTTCGCGTGGGTTTCCATCATGCGCCGCACGACGCAGCCTTCGGCCGCCGACCGGATCACGGCGTCGCCCCAGGCCACTACGAAGGGGTCCGGTCCCGTGAAGGACGCGCCCAGCCGCACGGCGTCGCCGTTGCCGCCCGGGACATCCTGCCGGACGAACGAATAGTCGAGCGCGGGCGGCCCAGGCGGTCCAGGCGGCCCAGGCGGCCCGGCCTGATCGGACATATCCCGGCCGGATCGTTCCCGGCGTGGGCCGCCCGGCTGCCCACCGTGCGGCTCACCTGGCTGACGTCCTCCGTGCGGCCCGCCCTCCTGCCCGCACAGTTCGAAGTACTCCTCGATCGCCTTCTTGCGCCTGGACGTCACGAACAGGATGCGTTCGATTCCCGCCGCCGCCAGTTCATCGACCACGCGGTGAATCGCCGGTTTGCGGCCCAGCGGCAGCATTTCCTTGGGAATGGAACGGGTAAGCGGAAGCATCCGCGTGCCCAGGCCGGCGACGGGCACCACGGCTTTCCGGATCATCCGTCACCTTCCTGTCGCGCGGTACGGACCGCATCCACGTATTTCCGGGCCGTATCGGTGAGCACGTGCCATTCGCCCGCGGCCGCGGCGGCGCGGTCGACCAGGTTGCTTCCCACGGCGACGGCGCAGGCGCCGGCCCGGATGAAGTCGCCCGCGTTGTCCAGGTCTACCCCGCCCGTCGGCATGAGGTCGACCTGGGGGAGCGGCGCCTTGACGTCCTTGAAATACCGTGGTCCGACCACGGTGGCGGGGAACACCTTCACGATGTCCGCGCCGCTTTCCCAGGCTGTCAGGATTTCCGTCGGCGTCAACGCGCCCGGGATGACGATCTTGTCGTACCTTCGGCAGAGGGTGATGACTTCCGGGTTCAGCGTCGGCGTCACGATATACTCGGCGCCGGCCAGGATGGCGGCGCGGGCCGTCTCGGGATCCAGCACGGAACCCGCGCCGAGGAGGAGTTCATCCCCGAGCCGGTCGGCGCATTCGCCGATGACGTCCAGGGCGCCGGGCGTCGTCATGGTGATCTCGACGGCTCCGACGCCGCCCCTGCCGATGGCCTGGGCGACGTGGACCAGCGCGTCGGGGCTGTCCGCCCTGAGTACCGCGACCACGCCTCCCGCCTTCATGGTTGCGAGGTTTTCAATTCTCGTAGACATGGACTGACTCCAGCTGTGGATACGCGCGAGCTTGTGGTTACTCCAACGTGACCTTCACCTTGCGCTCCGGCCGCTCGTGCAGGTGTCCGTGTCCCGTCAGGGCGACGCCCAGGCGTATCGACGGCTTCCCGCCCACGGGGAATATATGATGGAAAGTCAGGGCCGGCACGTAGATGAAGTCGCCCGCCTTCGCGTGGACGGTTTCGTCCCGCCCCTCGATCACCCAGTCGATCTCTCCCTCCAGCACCAGCCACCATTCGTCGTAGTCGTGACAGTGGTTGTCGTTGATCGTACCCGATTCCTGCCAGATGAACGCGGCCGTCACGTGGTCCGCGGCGACGACGGCGCAGGAGGCCGGCGGCGGGCCGATCTGTTCCTTGATCTCCTCGATGTTGATCCGGTTGAGCGCGGCGTGCATGATCGAATTCCGTGAGGCCATCGTGTTGCTCCTTGAGATCGGAGTGTCGGTGTAACGTAAATGAGTTTTATTCGCGATATGCGCGGCGGCGATGTGACGCCGCGGTTCTTCGTGGCGCCCGCCGCACGACTCGTCAAATTGCCGCGCCGTCACGCGACCCGTAATTCGCCGCACCGACGGGATCCGGCAGTTCGCCGCACCCGTCACGCGACCCGGTACCGGGCAATGGTTTCCTCGTTTACCGTGACGCCCAGTCCGGGTCCCTCGGGCACCGCCACGAAACCGTCGTCATCGATGGCGAACCGTTCACGGGTCAGTTCGTGCCGCAGCGGCGATTCGGACATGCAGAATTCGAACACGGAGGCGTTGGGCAGGGAAGCCAGGGCGTGGAGCGACGCCGCCATGGTGATGCCGCTCTTGTAACTGTGATTGACGACCTTGCGCCCGTGCCGGTGGGCGGCCAGCCCGGCCGCCGCCATGGTCGTAATGCCGCAGCGGCCCGGGTCCGGCTGGATCCAGTCGAGCCCGCCCTCGGCGACCAGCCGTTCGAAGTCCTCGAGGCGGGACTCCGCTTCCCCGGTGGCGATGGGGACCGGGCTCTCCGCGGTCAGCGAGGCGTACCCTTCGATGTCGTCCGGATGGAGCGGCTCTTCGATCCAGAAAGGACGGAACTCGGCGAACTGCCGGGAGCGGGTCAGCGCCGTGTCCGAGTCCCACACCTGGCCCGCGTCGATGAGCACGTCCACTTCGTCGCCCGTGCCGGCGCGCGCCTCCCGGACCAGCGCGACGTCCTGCGCTTCGTCCTCGCCCATGGGGCCCCAGCCGAACTTGACCGCCGTGAAACCCAGGTCGGCGAACTTCCGGCCTATGGTCCGCGTGGCCGCGGGCGTGTCGCCGAACAGGACGGATGCATAGGCCCGGAACTTGAGCCGGCGCGCGCCGCCCAGGAGCTCGAAGACCGGCTTCCCGCTCGCCTTCCCCGCGATGTCCCACAGGGCAAGGTTGACGCCCGCCATGGCGTGCCGGCCCACCCCGACCCGGCCGTAGTAGTTGGCGGATTCCATCATCCGCTCCGTGCACCCGTCGATATCAAGGGGGTCGGCGCCGGCCAGCGCGTTGGCCAGTCCGTCGCAGATCTGGTGCGACAGCGGCGCGTCGATGACGGCCTTTACCACGGTGGGACTCGAATCGACTTCTCCCCAGCCCGTTATGCCTTCATCCGTCTCGATTCTGATCAGGCAGGTATCCTGCGTTCCGTCACAGGACTCCTTCACCTCCGGCAGCCGCAGAACCAGCGCGGCAACCTCAATGATCCGCACGCTTGCGTCCTCCCAGTTCACATCAATACCGGCACGTGGAAATACGTCGGTTAATGTGTAAAACGACCCGGGGGGTGTCAAGGGGAGATGCCCCGGAGCAGGACGGGATGAACGGGCCTTTCAAAACACCTCCCGGGCACGGAATATTCCAGGTTCCGAGTCGCGTCCGCGTGCCGCCGGAAGTCGCATCCAAGTGCCGCCCGAAGCCGCGTCCGCGCGCCACCGGAAGTCGCATCCAAGTGCCCCCTGGAGCCTCGCCCAAACACCCTCCGAAGCCGCGTCCGAATGCCGCCCGAAGCCGCGTTCGGATGCCGTCCGGGCCCGGCAAATAACCCTTGACACCCCGTCGCGTACGCTTGCACTATTGAAGCTGGACCGCCGGTAGCCCCGCCCGTTTCACGAACCGGCGGAGTCGCCCCGTTTTTACCGCAGCGGCGCATCAGAAACCTGACCCTTATGATCCGATACATCATATACCGCATCGTGGGCTTGATCGGCGTGCTATTCCTGGTCACGATCATCACCTTCAGCCTGATGCATGCGGTTCCGGGCGGCCCGTTCGACGAAGAGAAGATGCCCCTGTCGGCCGAGGCCAAGGCGAACATCCTGCGCAAGTACGGCCTGGACCGGCCCCTGTACGAGCAGTACGGACGGTACATGTGGAACGCGCTGCAGTTCGATTTCGGCATCCCCTTCCAAAGTCCGGGCGAGACGGTGACGGACCTTATCGCGCGGACCTGGCCCATCAGCATGCAACTGGGCGGCATGGGCCTCGCCGTGGCCTTCTCCTTAGGCATCCTCCTGGGCGTCCTGTCCGCCATAAAACAGAACACCTGGATGGACTATGGGACGACTGTGCTCGCGACCCTGGGGATCACTGTGCCCAGTTTTGCCATTTCCATCCTTTTCATCGTCCTCTTCGCGACCATATGGAGGGTCCTGCCCACGGGCGGATGGGGCGGGCCCGAGACCTGGATCATGCCGGTGATCGTATACGCCCTGGGTCCCATGGCCATCATCGCCCGGTACACCCGTTCGAGCGTGCTTGAAAACCTCCGCATGGACTACGTGCGCACGGCGCGGGCGAAGGGGCTGAAAGAGCGCAGCGTCCTGTTCATCCACGTGCTGAAGAACTCCCTGATCCCGCTGCTGACCATCATGGGGCCCATGCTGCCCGGGGTGATGACCGGGTCGCTCTTCGTCGAAGGCATCTTCCGGATCCCGGGTCTGGGGCAGTTCTTCGTCACCAGCATCTTCGAACGGGATTATCCCATGATCATGGCGCTGACGCTGCTCGTCGCGGTGCTGATCGGGATCGTCTACCTGATCACGGACATTTTGTACGCCCTCGTGGACCCGAGGGTCAGGTACGTACGGGGGAGCAAGTGATGGACAACGGCTCTTCGCGGTCGAAGCGTACTTTGCGGGACTACCTGGGTATCTCCGCCCGCGGATTCTGCATGGGGGTCGCCGACGTCGTCCCCGGCGTGTCCGGGGGGACCATGGCTTTCATCCTCGGCGTGTACGAGGAACTGCTCGACGCCGTGCACGCCGTCAACGTGCGGTTTCTCCGGTCCCTGGTAACCTTTCGGTTCGGCAGAGCGCTCTCCGGTTTTCCCTGGCGGTTCCTGGTCGCCCTCGTCACCGGGATCATGGTGGCGATTTTCAGCCTGGCCCAGTTCTTCGCCTGGGCGCTCGACCACCACCCCGTCCACGTGTGGGCCTTTTTCTTCGGCCTGGTGCTCGCTTCGATCATCACCGTGCGGGGAAAGGTGTCCGCCTGGACCGCGACGGAAGCGCTCGCGTTGCTCCTGGCGGCCGCGGCCGCCTTCGTCCTGGTGGGCGCCGTTCCGGTCGAGACGACCTCCGCCGCCTGGTTCGTGTTCCTGAGCGGGGCGATCGCGATCTGCGCGATGATCCTGCCCGGCATCTCGGGCTCGTTCATCCTGGTCATTCTGGGGAAGTACCAGTACATGCTCACCGCCGTGGTCGAACGGAATTTCCTGCCCATCATCATATTCGGTTGCGGCGGGATCCTGGGACTGGTCTTCTTCGCGCGGGTGCTCAGGTGGCTGTTGCGTCGTTACCATGACGTAACCGTGGCGGCCCTGATCGGCCTCATGGCCGGTTCGTTGCGGAAGATCTGGCCGTGGAAGGAAACGGTGGAAACGGTCACGGACAGTCAGGGCGTGGTCAAACCCCTGGTGCAGTTGAACGTCCTGCCCGCGTCGTTATCGGGAGAAGTCCTGCTGGCCATTTCCCTGGGAATCACCGGCTGCGCGATCGTACTGATCATCGAGCGTCTCGCGGCAAGGCGCTCCACCCATAAAACGGAAGAATAGCAAACGATGACCAGCACCATGACGGAAATCTCCCAGACCACCGGCGGCCTCTGGCGCGACGCCCTGCGCCGCTATATGAAGAACAAGCTGTCCGTCGTGGCGGCGGTCATCATCATCGTCATCTCGTTCATGGCCGTCTTCGCGCCCTGGGTCTCGCCTTCCCATTATTCCGAGGCCAATTTCGACGCGGCCTGGCAGTTCCCGTCCTGGACCCACCCGATGGGCACGGACAGCATCGGCCGGGATTACTTCAGCCGGATCGTGTACGGCGCGCGGATTTCGCTCATCGTGGGATTCGTCGCGCAGATGATCTCCCTGCTGATCGGGGTGCCGCTCGGGGCCATCGCCGGGTTCAAGGGGGGCAAGGCCGACTACATCGTCATGCGCCTGGTGGACGTCATGTCGGTCTTCCCCAGCCTGCTTTTCGCCATCCTGATCATGGCGTGGCTGGGCAGCGGCCTGAGCAACGTGCTGTTCGCCATCGGCGTAACCGGATGGGTGGGCGTATGCCGTCTGGTCAGGGCCCAGTTCCTGTCGCTGCGGGCGTCCGATTTCGTCCGGGCGGCCCGGTCCATGGGCGCTTCCAACGTGCACATCATCGTCCGCCACATGCTGCCCAACGCCCTCAGCCCCATCATCGTCGGCCTGGCCATGGGCATCCCCCAGGCCATCTTCGCCGAGGCGGGACTGAGCTTCCTCGGCCTGGGCATCAATCCGCCCACGCCGAGCTGGGGACAGATGGTCAGCAGCCACCTGCCCAACGTGATCTACTACTGGCACCTCGCCCTCTTTCCGGTTTTCATGATCGCCCTGGTCATGCTCGGGTTCTCGCTCATCGGCGACGGCCTCCGCGACGCCCTCGACCCGAGGATGAACGAGTAGGACGTTCCGCCGCATGGCAGGTGCAACATGCGTATTCAGACCCGCATGCCGATACTTCGGCCTTCGATCCTCCTCGTCCTCGCAGCGGCGGCAACCTGGACGGCCTACGGCCTGGTCGATACCATCGGTTCCGGCGGCGGACCGCGACACGTCAACTCCATCGGCGTCACCCTCCCGGCGGACGCCCTGCCTCCCGATCAGCAGGTCCTGCGCGTTTTCTCGGAATCCCGGCCCTACAACGAGTGGTTCCGCACGGTTTACAAGGGCGCCGCGGGCAAATACATCATCGCCGAACCGCTGACGCGCACGGACCGGAATTTCACGTTGCGGGGCGGCGCGGCGGAACGGTGGGAAATGTCCGCCGACGGGCTCGAATGGACCTTTCACCTGCGTCCGGGACAGCAGTGGAGCGACGGCCGGCCGCTGACGGCCCATGACTACGTCTTTTCCCTGCGCCGGGGCGCCGACCCGGAAAACGCCTACGACTTCGGGTGGTACTACCAGCCGATCCGGAACTGGCGGGCCGTCGTCGCCCGGGAAGTGCCGCTGGATTCCCTTGGCGTCCGGGCTTCCGACGATCTCACGCTGCACGTGGCGACCGAGGAACCCACGCCCCACCTGCCCCTGCTGCTGACCTATTCCTGGGTTTCGCCCGAGCACGCGGTCAGGAAATACGGCGATACCTGGTCCACCCGCGCCGAGACCTGCGTTTCCTCCGGCCCCTTCGTCATGACGGAATGGACCAAGGGCGAACGGATGGTCTACGAGGCCAATCCCAGGTACCGGGGCGCCGACAAACCCTACCTGGAAAAGCTGATCTACAAGATGTTCAACCTCACCACGCCGCCCCCGAGGCTGCCGGCGTACGAGGCGGGCGAGATCGACCTGACCGAGGTGGAGAACCAGGCGGAGCTGGCCCGCCTGCTTTCCGACGACAACCTGGGCGGACAGGTGCATACCTGGCCCAATTTCTGGACCCATTACCTGTTCTTCGACGTCACGAAACCGCCGTTCAACGACCGGAGAGTACGCCTGGCCATCAGTCTCGCCATCGACCGGGCCGCGATCTGCCGATCCGCGCTCAAGGGCTTCGCCATACCCGGCTACGCCATGTTGCCTCCCGGGTTTCCGGCCTATTCGGGGGATGCCTACGCCGAAAGCCAGCGATACGATCCCGCTCGCGCCAGGCAACTTCTGGCGGAAGCCGGCTATCCGGATGGACGGGGTTTCCCCGAGCTGGACATGTGGCTGCGCAACGAGATCGCCATGCACCGCGACGCGGCCGAGGGACTGCAGGCGATGCTGAACCGCAACCTCAACATGAAGGTCGAAGTGCGCAACGTGGAGAACAAGGTGTTCATGGACGGCCTGAACAACCATACGTTCGCTTTCGGGCTGGTGCCCTACGAGTTCGATTTCGTGGATCCGAGCAACCTCCTCGGGCTCTGGCGGTCCAACGGCCGGCACAACTGGAACAATGCCGACTTCGACGGCCTGATGACCGCGGCCGACGGCGAGGTCCGGGACCCGGACCGGCGGATTGCCCTGTACAGGGAGGCGGAGCGGCTCCTGGTGGAGGACGTGGCCGGCGTGTTCCTGTGGCACAGGCAGCGGGCCCAGGTCTGGAAGCCCTACCTGAAAGGCTCGGCGCTGGAGCCGAACGCCGACGGGTACCGGTCGTGGCGGGGCGACCAGGTGATGAGCTCCTCCATCACCCTGTATATCGCGGAAGAAGAGCCGGGACTGGCCCATCCCGGGCGCCGATGAGAGATTTAAGGAGGCGATCATGATACTCAAGCAATACTACCTGGGATGCCTGGCCCACGCGTCCTATTTCATCGGGGACGAGGCCTCGGGGACCGCGGCGGTGGTGGACCCCCAGCGCGATATCGGCCAGTACATGGAAGAGGCCGAATCCCGGCACATGACCATCGGCCACGTATTCCTGACGCACTTCCACGCGGATTTCGCCGCGGGCCACCTGGAGCTCAGGGACCGTACCGGCGCCGTGATCCACCTCGGGGCGCGGGCCGAGGCGGACTATGGCTTCGAGCCTATGCGGGACGGCGAAAGCATGAACCTGGGCGCGATCCGGCTCGATTTCCTCGAGACCCCAGGCCACTCACCCGAATCGGTCTGCATCCTGGTCTTCGATCCCGATGGGGCGATCGCGCCGTACGCCGCGCTGACCGGGGACACCCTGTTCATCGGCGACGTGGGCCGTCCGGACCTGAGGGCCGCGCTCGGCTGGAAGGCCGCCGACCTCGCCGACCTGCTCTACGACTCACTCCACGGGAACCTGCTTCCGGCCACCGTCGACGAAACCCTCGTCTATCCAGCCCACGGCGCCGGTTCGCTGTGCGGCAAGAACCTGAGTACGGACACGGTCTCCACGATGGGCGATCAGAAGAAGTACAACTACGCCCTGCAGCCGATGGACCGGGAGACCTTTACCCGCCTGATCACGACGGACCAGCCGGAGGCGCCTTCCTACTTCACGTATGACGCCGCGTTCAACGCGCAGGAACACGATACGCTGGACCATCTGCTGAAGCGGAATCTGCATCCCCTTGCGCTCGACGAGGTGTTGGCCGGGGCGGCGGACGGCGCGCAGGTCCTCGACACGCGGGACGCCGCGGATTACGAAGGCGCCCACCTGAGAGGCAGCATCAACATCGGGCTCGGGGGGCAGTACGCCAGCTGGGCGGGCACCCTGCTGCGGCGCGACAAACCGATCGTACTGATCACGGAATCGGGCGCCGAGGAGGAATCCGCCCTGCGGCTGGGCCGCATCGGATTCGACCACATCGCGGGATACCTGGAAGGCGGCATGCACGCGCTGGAGGAGCGGTCCGACCTGTTGAGCCGGACCGAACGCATTACCGCGGCGGCGCTGAGCGACCGGCTGGACGGGGAACGCCCGCCGGTGGTGCTCGATATCCGGTCCGGGCAGGAGCGCGCGGACAAATCCATCCGGGGCAGTCTCCACGTGCCCCTGAATCACCTGGAAGAACGCCTGGACGAGATCCCCGCCGACACCACGGTGGTCGTCCAGTGCGCCGGCGGCTACCGCTCCGCCATGGCGGCCAGCATCCTGAAGCGGCACGGTATCGCGGACGTGATGGACCTGGTCGGGGGACTGGCGGCCTGGGAGGCCGTCAAGCGGGACGCCGCGGACTGACTATCGGGAAGGGCCCGTGCCGCGTGAACCGGTGGGCAACGCTCCCCGGGAACGGCCGGGCGTGCCGGAGCGAGCCGCGCCGTGCCGCGGCGGTCTCACTTGTACATGGGCACGTCGAATTCCATGAGATCCCGCGCGACCCGGGTGGCGGGGAAGATCTTGCGCGCCTCGGCGGCCAGCGGCCCGTCCTGCATGTAGCGGGAACTGATGTGGGTCAGCACGAGGCTGCCGACCTTGGCGCGCCGGGCGATGCGGGCGGCCTGCACGACCGTCGAGTGGTGCTTCTGCCGGGCCTGCGCCCGCAGGTCGTCGCTGAACATGCCGTCGTGGATCAGCACGTCCGCCCCGAGGGCCAGCGACACCACCTGGTCGCATGGCCGGGTGTCCGTGGCGTACACGATCTTCCGTCCCTGCCGGGCGGGACCCAGTACCTGTCCGGGCTCGATCACCCTGCCGTCCCCCAGCGTCACCGATTCACCCGCCTGCAGCCGTCCGTAAAGCGGACCGGGAGGTATGCCCAGCCGCCTCGCTTCCTCGACCCGAAACTGGCCGGGGCGCTCCCTTTCCCGGAAGGCGAAAGCCAGCGTAAAGCAACTGTGGTCCGCGGGGACGGCTTCGACGTAGACCGTGTCGTCCTCCGAGACCATTCCGCCCCGGTGCTCCGTTACGTGCACGGGAAAGGGGCACTGGTAGCCCAGAAAGCGCCGGTTCCCTTCCACGAAGTCTGAGATGCCCGGCGGACCGTAGATGTATAGCGCCCGTTCCCGCGGTATCTGGCCCATGGTCATCAGCAGGCCGGGCAGCCCCATGACGTGGTCGCCGTGCAGATGGGAAATGTAGATCCGCTCGATCTTGCTCAGGGGCAGTTTCGCCCGGACCATCTGCGTCTGGGTGCCCTCGCCGCAATCGAAGAGGAACACGCGCCCGTCGCACTGTACGGCTACGGACGGCAGGTTTCGCGTCAGGGTCGGTACGGCGCCGCCGGATCCCAGGATGACGATATTGATGATCATGATGGCTGGATGGATATCCTGTATTGGGGAGCGCCCTATTCCTGCCGCGCCCTGCAGATCGCGTCGGTCATGCGGACGACGCGTCCCATTTCCCTGACGTCGTGGACCCGGATGATGCTGGCGCCGTTGGCTACGCTCAGCGCGACCGCCGCCGCGGTGCCCTCCATCCGTTCGTCTTTCTCCGCGTCGAGCACGCGGCCGATGAAGGCCTTCCTCGACGGGCCGATCAGAATGGGACAGTTCAGTTTCCGAAAGGACGCCAGGGACCGGATCAGGAGCAGATTGTCGCTGAGCCGTTTGCCGAAACCGATGCCCGGGTCGATGATGATCCGTGATCTTCGGATGCCGTGCGCCACGGCGTGTTCAATGCGCGCGCCCAGCCAGTCGACGATTTCGCCGACGGTGTCCCGGTAGCCGGGATTCCGCTGCATGTCCCGAGGGGTTCCCGCCGTATGCATGATCACCACGGGCACTCCGGCGGAGGCGACCGTCTCGACCATTTCCGGATCGGAGGTCATGCCGCTGACGTCGTTCACCATCCCGGCCCCGGCGCCGATGGCCCTGCGGGCGACTTCGGCTTTCCGGGTATCGATGGAAATCGGCTGGCCGGCCCGGTCCTTCAACCGTTCTATGACGGGGATGACCCGCCGGAGTTCCTCCTCCAGCCGGACCGGTTCCGCGCCCGGCCGCGTGGATTCGCCGCCCACGTCGATGATGTCCGCGCCTTCTTCGGTCATGCGCTGGCCGTGTCGCACCGCCGTGTACGGGTCCCAGTAGCGCCCGCCGTCGTAGAAGGAATCCGGCGTTACGTTCAGGACCCCCATGATCCGCGTGCGTATCGAGCAGTCCCACCGGAACCCTTCGCCTTCGACGACCCGTTCGTCAGGCACGATCAGACTCCCGGGGCGGCCAGGGGCGGTTCCTTGAACGGCGCTTGAGCGGGCGTTTCGGCATCGCCGGTCCGCGTTCCCTCTCTCTGCCCGGCTTCTTCCTCCGCGTCCCGCCGCGGCTGGACTTCGCGCTTCGCCGCCGCATCCAGCGGCTTCCCTTCGAGCACCCGTTCCAACTGGTCCCTGTCCAGCGTTTCATGCTCGAGGAGGGCCTCGGCCATCCGGTGCAGGGCATCTTCCCGCTCCGTGAGGATGGCTTCCGCGCGCTGCCGGCATGCGTCCATGATCTTCTTCATGTCTTCGTCGACCTTCACGGCCGTCCTGTTGCTGTAATCCCGCTTCCGGGTCAGCTCCCGGCCCAGGAACACCTCCCCTTCAGGGTTTCCAAGGGCCAGGGGGCCGAGTTCGCCCATCCCCCAGCCGCAGACCATGTGCCGGGCCAGCTCCGTGGCGCGCTTGATGTCGTCTCCGGCCCCGTTGAACGTGTCTCCCATCCCGATGCGTTCCGCGACCTGCCCGGCCAGCAGACAGGCGATCTGCCCCCGGCACCAGGCTTCCGAATACAGGTACTGGTCTTCCTCGGGAATGGAATGGGTAATCCCCAGCGCCTGTCCACGGGGTATGATGGTGACGCTGTGCGGCGGGTCGACCTCCGGTATCAGGGCCGCGGTCAGGGCGTGGCCGCTTTCGTGGTACGCGACGGTCCTGCGTTCATCTTCCGACATGACCAACTGGTGTTCCGAGCCCATGACGATGCGGTCCCTGGCCCGTTCGAGGTCCCGCATGGCAATCCGCTTGTGGTCTTCCCGCGCGGCGAGCAGGGCCGCCTCGTTCACGATGTTCTCCAGGTCGGCGCCCGACATGCCCGGCGTGAGCCTTGCCATGGCCTTCAGATCTACGCAGTCCGCAAGCGGCTTGTCCTTCGCCTTGATGCCGAGGATCTGCTCGCGCCCCCTCACGTCCGGTCGGTCCACGGTGACGTGCCGGTCGAACCGTCCGGGCCGGAGGAGCGCGGGGTCCAGCACGTCGGGCCGGTTCGTGGCGGCGATCAGGACGACTCCGCTGTTGACTTCGAACCCGTCCATTTCCACGAGCAGCTGGTTCAGGGTCTGCTCCCGTTCGTCGTGGCCGCCGCCCAGGCCCGCGCCGCGGTGACGCCCCACCGCGTCCAGTTCGTCGATGAAGATGATACACGGGGCGTTCTCTTTGCCCTGTTTGAACAGGTCCCGGACCCGGGACGCGCCGACTCCGACGAACATCTCCATGAAATCGGCGCCGCTCATGGTGAAGAACGGTACGCCCGCCTCGCCGGCGACCGCGCGCGCCAGGAGGGTCTTTCCCGTACCCGGCGGGCCCAGCAGGAGCACGCCCTTCGGCAGGCGCGCGCCGAACCGGCTGAACTTCTCGGGATGCTTGAGGAACTCCACGACCTCCTGCAGGTCGCGCTTGGCCTCTTCGACCCCGGCCACTTCGCTGAACTTGACGCCATCCCGCTCTCCCGTAAGCCTGGCCTGGCTCTTGCCCATGGAAAACAGCCCTTTCTGCCCGCCCTGCATCTGGCGGAAGATGAGGATCCACAGGCCGAGTATGAGCAGCAGCGGAAACCAGGTGATCAGGTGGGTATACCAGGGGGCCGACTTCGGCCGCGCGGTGATCGTTACGTTCTTCCGAACCAGTTCATCGATCAGTTCGGTGTCTTCAAAGGGGATCTCGACCTTGAACCGCGTCTCCAGGGACTCCAGGCCGCCGGCGACCGGCGTACTGATCGCGTTGTTGAACTCGCCGACGATCGTCTTTTCGAGAATCGTTACGCTTCGGACGTTCCCGCTGGCCAGGTGGTTCCGGAACGTGGAGTATCCGATTTCCGTCCCGTCGGAACGATCCCGGCTGAAGAACTGGACCAGCACCACCGACAGCAGGGCGAGGAGTACCCACATGACGATGGTCCGGGTCCGGCGGGGCGCGTGCTGCCGGTTGCCTCGGTTCTGGGGGGGCGCATGCTGCCGGTTGCCTCGGTCCTGGCGGGGCGCGCCAGGCTTTCGACTTTGCGGCCCGTCGTTTTTCTGTCCGGTATTCGTCATTCGATCCTGTCCGTCATGCGGTCCCGGCCGCACCGGCCGGCGCCGGCCGAAATGCGCGAGCGGGGGTTCCCGGCCGCATCGGCCGGCGCCGGCCGAAATGCGCGAGCGGGGGTTCGCGGAGCTACCGGCCGGCACCGCCGGCGGGAACCAAGAAATAAGCGTGAGGGTCTGCAAGGCCGTCTTCGCACCCGCATACCCCCACGCTCAGGCATCCTGCTCGTCGACCACGGCGACGTACGGCAGGTCCCGGTATCTTTCGCCCCAGTCGAGTCCGTACCCTACGACGAAAACACCCGGTATGTCGAACCCCTTGTAATCGATCGTCACGGGCGCCCGGTACGCCTCCGGTTTGACCAGCAGGGCGCATACCTTCAGGGACAACGGTTCCCGCTTCGTCAACTCTTCCGTAAGATAGCCGAGCGTCAGCCCCGTGTCAACGATGTCCTCGACGATCACGGCGTGTCTTCCGCGCACGTCGACGTCGAAGATTTCGGCCTGCACGGAACCGGTGGAAACCTGTCCCTTCCCGTAGGATGAAGTGCGCACGAAGTCGATGGCGTGAGGCACCGTGATTTCCCTCATCAGGTCGGCCAGGAAGACCACGCATCCCTTGAGACAGCCTATGAGCACCGGGTTTTTCCCCCGGTAGTCGGCCGACAGCCGCGCCCCCAGGCTTCGTACCTTCTCCGCGATCTGTTCTTCGGTAAGCAGGGTTCTCATCACGGATTCCCGTATGGCGGGCCACCCGCCGCCGGCCCAAGGTCCATCCCTCCGCGGCAGGCCCAGACAGCCCGCCGCCGGCCCAAGGTCCATCCCTCCGCGGCGACCATCACCCGCCGTCCCGGACCGGCCGTCAGGCTTCCCGGTCGCGCTCCATCAACTCGGCGACCATCACCCGCCGGGTCTTCCCGGTAACCATACCCTCGCTGCCCTGCCGGTGACCGGCTACCCACAACACCCGGTCCCCGCCCGTTACCACCGGCACGCGGTCGCGCAGCAGCCTGGGCACGTCCCATTCGTTGAACAGCTTCTTCAGCGACTTGTGGCCCGCCAGGCCGCGGGGCGACATGCGATCGCCCGGTTCGCGCGAACGCACGGTCCATTGCCGCGGCACGGACCCGGCATCGAACACGGCCCGGCGCGGGGTTGCGGCCGGCGCGTCGCCCGCGGCCCCCTCCGCCACACGGATCGACAGGTTGGACGCCGGGACTTCCACCCGGCCGGGGACCTCGAAGTCCACCCGGTAAGGCGCAAACGTGCCTCGACAGATCACCAGTTCGGACCTCCGGCACTCCATGCGAATCCCGCCGGGCAGTTCATGAATACGGCCGACCGCGCCCCGGCCGATCCACGCGCGGGTATCTTCCACGCGGTCGAAATCCAGTTGCGCCTCGCTGCCTCCCACCGCCCGGACCAGATGCCGGACCAGTACCCGCTGTACGGCGAGCGCCGCGTCCCGCCAGGCCTCGCGGTTCAGATGAAAGACCTTCCCGTCCGCGGCGCGCCCATGATCGGCGAGGAACGCCGCCGCCCTTTCGTCGAGATACTCCGCTTCGCAACGGATCACGTCGGCGAGCCGGCCGAGCCCCCGCACGATCCGGGGGTTGTATTCCTGGCGCAGCATGGGTACCAGGTGATGCCGGATTCTGTTCCGGAGCAAGTCCCGGTCCGCGTTGGTGCGATCGACGCGGAAGGACAGGCCGTGACTGCGGACGTACCCGGCGATCTCGTCGGCGGTGACGTCCAGCAGCGGCCGGATGATCCAACCGTCCCTGACCGGCCGGATGGCCGAAAGCCCCGAACTGCCGCTGCCGCGCAGGAGGCGCATCAGCACCGTCTCGGCCTGGTCGTCCGCCGTATGTCCGGTCGCCACGGCATCGGCGTCCCGGTCCAGGAGCGCCCTGCGCAGGAACCCGTAACGCACCTCCCGGGCGCCCTGCTCGGTGGAGCATCCGTTCTCCCGGCAGTAACCCGGTACGTCCGCCCTTTCCACGATGCAGGGAAGGCCCAGTGCCGCCGCGTAGTCCGCGACGAAGACGGCGTCTCCCCGTCCTTCCTCGCCACGGAGGCCGTGGTCGAGGTGGGCCGCGACAAGACTCATGCCCAACTTGCCGGAAAGTCCGTGAAGGGCATGCAGCAGGACCACCGAGTCCGCGCCGCCGGAAACCGCCGCGATCACCCGGTCGCCCGCCTTGATCATCCCGTGGCGATGGACCGCCGCCTCGATTTTATGTTCGATGGCTTCCGGCATGGCAAACCCAAAAGCGAACCATAATGAAAATGGCCTTCCGAGTGAAGAAAGGCCATGGGGAAATAGCGGCGCAGGGATTCGAACCCCGGACACTCGGATTATGATTCCGATGCTCTGACCAACTGAGCTACGCCGCCTCGAATCGAACAACCCAATATAGAAACCGGGCCGTATCCTGTCAAGGCATTAACTCGGGATCTCCGGGGGCTCAAATGTGATTGCTGTTGACGTGTGCAAGCGGTTATATTACCCATGTTTCTACCTGAATTCACAAGCATTTCCGTCGAGGTGAGACTTGGCTGAACCGGAAGCGAACACGGCCGCTTCTCCCATATCCGAGACCAGGGACGAAGGCCTGGTCCGCGGACTGGGGCCCCTTGAAGCCACGACCATCATCGTGGGCGGGGTGATCGGTTCCGGCATCTTCCAGGCGCCGAGCGCCATCGCATCCAACGTGGGCTCGCCGGGCATGAGTCTCCTCGTCTGGCTGGTCTGCGGCATCCTCGCCCTATGCGGGGGGCTCTGCATCGCGGAGATGGGCGCCATGCTCCCCCGGACCGGGGGGCAGTACGTCTACATCCGCGAGGCCTACCGCCGCCGATGGCTCACCTTCATCTTCGGCTGGTCTTCTTTCTGGATCGTCTGGCCGGTGTCCATCGCCGCCGTGGCGAACGTGTTTTCCGCCTACCTCGCGAGCGTGGTGAACGTGGTCACGGCAGACGGGGCCGCGCCCGGGATCGTATTGAGCGACGGCGCACGCGCGCTGATCGCGTGCGCGTGCGTGCTGGTGCTGACGGCCATCAACGTGATCGGCGTCCGCTGGGGCGGCCGGGTCACCAACCTCTTCACCTTCATCAAGGTCGCCGCGCTCGGGGGACTGATCCTGCTGGGCCTGGTCATGGCCGACATGGGTTCGATGGCCCACTTCTCGCCGCTGTTCGGCGGCGGCGGGGCCGCCGCGGGCGGATTCGCGCTCGGCGCTTTCGGCGCGGCCATGGTCACCGGCCTTTTCGCCTACGAGGGGTGGACTTTCTCCAGCTACGTCGCGGGGGAAATGCGCAACCCGAGCCGCAACATCCCGCTGTCGATCATCGCCGGGATCGTGTTCGTGATCCTCATCTACCTGGCGGCCAACTTCGTCTACATCCTCGTTCTGCCTTTCGAGCAGGTGCAGACCTCTCCCTGGATCGCGGCCGACGTGATGAAGGTGCTGCTGGGTGACTGGGGCGCCCTGTTTATCTCGGTGGGCGTCATGTGTTCCACCTTCGGCGGGGTCAACGTGCAGATCCTCGTGGCGCCGCGCCTCTTCTACGCCCTCAGCAGGGACGGCCTGTTCTTCGAGGGACTGAGCCGGGTGCATCCCAGGTTCCGCACGCCGGCGGTTTCCATACTTACCCAGGGCATCCTGTCCGCCCTGATCGCCCTCACGCCCAGTTACGAACAGATCATTGCCTACGGCTCCTTCACGAACTACGCCTTTTCGATTATAGCCATCGGCTCGGTCATCGTGCTGCGGTTCACCCGCCCCGACGCGAAGCGCCCCTACAGGGCCTGGGGCTATCCGGTTACGCCCCTGCTCTTTCTCGCCGTGATCGCCGGCTACCTGGTGTCGCTGCTGACCAACATGGAGTTCATCTACAACACGCTCATCGGCCTGGCCATCGTCGCCGCCGGCTTTCCCTTCTACTTCTACTGGGAAAGGAAAAACAAAGGAAACTGAGGGATTTCATGCGGGACTTGCTGATCGTAGAACAGAACAACGTCATCCGCTACGACGACGTGTCTCTCTCCCATCTCCAGGAAACCCTGGAAGACTCCCAGGGCCTGTTCTGGCTGGACCTCGAACAGATCACGGACGAAGACGCGGCGTTCCTGAGCGATTTCAAGGAGTTCGGCGCGCACCCCCTGTCGGTGAAGGCTTGCCGGGAGGTTTCGACCCGGCCCTATTCCGCGGTGTTCCCGGGCCACCTGTTCATCGTCCTGCACGTGCAGGAGAGCCTGGACGAGCCGCCGGTCAAGCTGGGACTCTTCCTGGCGCCCGATTACCTGATTACCGTTCACTCCACGCCGGTGGCCATTTTGCAGGACGTAAAGGACCGGGTCCAGCAGGACGCCCAGTTGATGCGGTCCGCGGATCTGGCGGTCGCCCTGATCATGCAGACGATCGCCGATCGCCAGGACCCGCTGGTATCCGAACTTGCCGCGCAGACGATCGACCCGGACCAGGACGTGGAAGGCCAATGGATATACCACGCGCAGCGGCGGCTCATCGACATGATCCATCTCGTCAAACCGCAGTGCGAAATCGTCCATTCCCTTTACGCCGGCGAGAAACTCTCCCTGCAGACGGATGCGGTCGTCCAGCTCCAGGACGCGTACCATCGGTTCAGGAACATGGCCGACGCGCTTACGCGTACGTGGGAAATGCTGAACGACGCGGCCGCGGCTGTCCAGACGAAAACCCTAAGGAGGATCGACGCTTCCGCGATGCGGTTGACCTTCCTGGCCGCCCTGCTGCTCCCCGTGCTCGTTCTGTCCGCCCTGCTGGGGATAGACCATCCCCTGGTGAACGAAGCGAACAAACCGGCGGTCCTGGGCATCGGCCTGGCGGTTTCGTCGCTGGCCGCCGTGATCCTGCTCCTGACAGCGAGAAAGCGATAGCGGACTGCAACTCTCGAGGTACCGTTGAATCGTCGGCCGGTCATTCATCTCGTCCTGCGTTGTTTCCTCTTCACGGGCGTACTCTTCCATGCCGGCGGCCCGGCCGCCGTTTCGGCGCAGGACCGCCTGGTGATCGTCTCCCCGCACTGGGAAGGCATCCGCTACGAATTCACCCGGGGCTTCGACGCGTATTACCGGGAGGATACCGGACGAGGCGTCGAGATCGAGTGGATGGACGTGGGCGGCACTTCCGAGATCATCCGGTTCATAAAGTCCGAATTTACCGGCAAGCCGGACGGCATCGGCATCGACATGATGTTCGGCGGGGGCAGCGACCCGTTCGTGGAACTGGCCCGCCTCGGCCTGCTTGCGCCCTACCGGCTGCCCGACGCCCTGCTCGCGGGACTGCCCGCCGAGGCGGGAGGCTACCCGCTATACGACGGGGAATACCGGTGGTACGGCGCGACGATGGCCGGATTCGGCATCATGTACAACAAGCGGGTGGCGCAGCTCGTGGAGTTGCCCTTGCCGGAGACCTGGGAAGACCTGACCGACCCCCGGCTCTACTCGTGGGTCGGCGCGGCCGATCCCCGGAAGAGCGGCAGCGCGCACGTGCCCTTCGAGATCATCCTGCAGGTCTACGGCTGGGAACGGGGCTGGCAGATCATTACCGCCCTGGGCGCCAACGCCCGGGGATTCGCGAATTCGGGAAGCCAGGTGCCCAAGGACGTGACTTCCGGCGAAGTGGCCTACGGGATGGCCATCGATTTCTACGCCTGGGCCCAGATCAACGCCGTGGGACCTGAAATGATCGGCTACACCATGCCGGACAATCTCACGATTCTGAATCCGGACGGAATCTCCATCCTGAAGGGCGCGCCCAACCCGGCGGTGGCGCAGTCGTTCCTGCGCTACGTCCTGTCCGGGGCCGGCCAGCGCCTGTGGATGCAGAAGCCGGGCACGCCGGGCGGTCCGGAGCGGTTCCAGTTGAACCGGTTCACGGTGCTGCCCCACCTGTACCAGCGCATCGATCCGGCGCATACCTCGGTCACGTTCAATCCGTTTACGTGGGAATCGACCTTCGTGTACGATGCCGGGAAAGGCGCGGCGCGGCGTCATATCGTCGACGACATGATCGGCGTATTCGTAATCGACGCCCACGCGGCCCTGCAGCGGACGTGGCGGCGCGCCATCGAGACGGGAGACGTGGAGCGGGTCCTGCCCGCCCTGGGGGCCGTGCCCATCACGGAGGCGGAATCCCTGGCCCTGGGCGACCGCTGGCGGGACCAGGCTTTCAGAAACCGGACCCTGCTCTCGTGGAGCAGACTGGCGGCCGGGAAGTACGGCTCGGGCGCGTCCGGATGGGCCGGCGCAAGGTACATGCTCTTCTCCGGCAGCGGGCTGGTGCTGGCGGGGATGGTCCTGTACCTTTGGAGGCTGAAGCGGAGAAGCCGCTGATCGGCGCGCAGGGAGAACGGACGGCCCGGCGTCTGATCGGCACGGCCCGTAGCGGCTCGTCGAGTCGGCGCGGCCCGTAACGGCACGGTCCGTAGCGGCGCGTCGAGTCGGCGCGCAGGGATGCGTGTTTTTTCATACCCTGAATGGTTTTTCACATATAGGGAAACCGGAGCATGGTCAGTCTTACCCTGCAGGGCATCACCCGGAAATTCGGTGACGTGACGGCGGTCGACGACGTGTCCCTGGAGATCGCAAGGGGCGAGTTGTTCTTTCTGCTGGGCCCTTCCGGCTGCGGCAAGACGACCCTCCTGCGGTTGATCGCCGGGTTCTATGCGCCCGATGCGGGTAGCATCCTGTTCGACGGCCAGGAGGTGACGCGGAGGCCGCCACACCGGAGGAACACGGGCATGGTGTTCCAGAACTACGCGCTCTGGCCGCACATGTCCGTCCGGGAGAACGTGGCCTACGGACTCGTCCTGCGCAAGTTGCCGCCGCCGGAACGGAACGGCCGCGTCGACGAAGCGCTGGGCATGGTTCGGATGGAACGCTACGGGGAGCGGTCTCCGAACCAGTTGTCCGGCGGCCAGCAGCAGCGCGTGGCCCTTGCCCGCGCCCTCGTGATCCGGCCCGACGTGGTGCTGCTGGACGAGCCGCTGTCCAACCTGGACGCCCGGCTCCGCCTCGAAATGCGCGACGAGATCCGGCGGATACACGACGAGACCGGCACGACGATGATCTACGTGACCCACGACCAGAAGGAGGCCCTGTCCATGGCGGACCGCGTGGCCGTGATGGATTCGGGGGCCGTTGTCCAGACCGGCGAACCGAGGTCGATCTACGACCGGCCCGCGAACGCTTTCGTGGCGGACTTCATCGGGGAGACGAATTTCGTGGCGGGAAGGTTGACGCGCTCGGACCTTCCCCTGGCCGTCGAGACCGCGGTCGGCACGCTCCATTCGACGGTCGAACCCGCCGAGGACCTGTCGCCCGGGGACGAAGTGGTCTGCTCCGTCCGGCCCGAGGCCATCCGGGTTTCGGGACCGGACGCCGCCTCCGGAGAGGAAGAGAACGTCATGGCCGGCGTCGTCCGCCAGACCGTCTACCTCGGCGACCACGAGCAGTATACGGTCCGGCTGGACGACGGCACGCCGGTCAAGCTGGTGGACCATCGCCCCGGCCGGCGCCTTGCCGCCCCCGGCGCGCCCATCCGGCTGTCATGCGACCCCTCCCAGGTCGTCGTGCTCGGAAAACCGGGATAACGGTTGCGGTACCGCGGACCTTACGCCCATGAAACGAACCCCATTCGATCTTTCGGACCTCACGCCCGGCGTCGTCGCCATCCTGGCCGTGCTCGTCCTGTTCTTCGGCCTCTTCCTGTTCTATCCGATCCTGCACGTCCTGCTGAACGCCTTCTACTCGGACGACCGGTTCTCCATGGAGTTCTTCGGGCTGATGCTGCAGAGCCCGGTCCAGCAACGCGCCCTGTTGAACAGCTTCGAACTGGGCATCGTCACCACCGCCCTGACGACGATTATCGCCCTGCCCATGGCCTACGCCCTGGTCCGGTACGATTTCATCGGGAAGGGCCTGCTGGGCGGACTCGCGCTGGTGCCCATGATCATGCCGCCCTTCGTGGGCGCCATCGGGATGAAGCAGATGTTCGCCCGCTTCGGCTCGATCAACCTGTTCCTGCTCGAGACGGGCCTCATCGACGCGCCCATCGACTGGTTCGGCGGCGGCGGATTCTGGGGCGTGGTGATCCTCGAAGCGCTGCACCTCTACCCCATCATGTACCTGAACATCGCCGCCGGGCTGGCCAACGTGGACCCGAGCCTGGAGGAGTCGGCCCGCAACGTGGGCGCGGGCGGCTTCCGCCTGTTCCGCACCATCACGTTCCCCCTCATGCTGCCCGGGTACTTCGCCGGCGCGATCATCGTGTTCATCTGGGCGTTCACCGATCTCGGCACGCCCCTGATCTTCGAATTCCGCGAGGTGGTGGCGGTCCAGATCTTCAACATGTCCACCGACGTCCACGCGAATCCCCTGGGATACGCCCTCGTCGTCTTCGTCGTCCTGGTCACCCTCGTCCTTTTCTACCTCTCCAAGAAGTTCTTCGGCGGCCGCCATTACGAGATGGTCGCCCGCGGCCACGTGACGTCGGCCTCGAAACGGGCGACCTCGCTCGAGACCGTCCTGATCTGGACCATGCTCTTGGCCATCACGGGCATCGCGCTGATACCCCACCTCAGCGTGGTCCTCACGTCCGTGACCGAGCGGTGGTTCATGACCGTGCTTCCATCCGATTATACCGCGGCCTATTACGGGCAGATCTTCGTGCACGACCTGACCCTGCTCTCCATCAGGAACAGCCTGTGGCTCAGCGTGATGAGCACCGTCATCGATATCGTCCTCGGCGTCGCCATCGCCTACCTGCTGACCCGGCGCCGCTTCCCGTTCCGGGACACCCTGGACGCCGTGGCCATGTTGCCCCTGGCGCTGCCGGGCCTGGTACTCGCGTTCGGCTACATCTCCGGCTTCTCGGGGACTTTCCTGGACGTCCGCGTCTCTCCCGTGCCCCTGCTGATCATCGCCTACGCCGTGCGCCGCCTTCCCTACATGGTGCGGGCGGCCTACGCCGGGTTCCAGCAGATGAGCGTCACCCTGGAAGAAGCCTCCATGAACATGGGCGCCGGCCCCTTGAGAACGCTGTGGAAAATAACCATGCCGCTCGTACTCGCCAACGTGGCGGCGGGTGCCATCCTGTCCTTCTCCTTCGCCATGCTCGAAGTGAGCGACAGCCTGATCCTGGCCATCAAGGAACAGTACTATCCCATTACCAAGGCCATCTACAGCCTCATGGGCCGCATCACCGACGGGCCCTACATGGCGAGCGCCATGGGCATGCTGGGCATGATCCTTCTGGCATGCAGTTTGCTGTTTACTGGTAAGGTACTCGGCAAGAGAATGGGCCAGCTGTTCAAGGTGTAGAACCAACGGACAGGAAAACGCGTATAATCAGGTATGCGTAAGCGTGGCCGCGAACTCGCCGCAGGCTGGATGAGATGCCATGCGGTCTCGCATGATCGGACCCGGTCGCGCAGGGCCGAGTGTTCGGACCCGGTCTCGCTGTTCGAACCCGGTCTCGCAGGGTTAACCCGATCCAGGTTAGGGCGTATCTTATGTCCACCTTCAAACTGGATGAAAATCGAAAGCGTCAATCCAGGTTTTCCAGAATGCGCCAGCGTCTCAAGCGAACGATGGTGTCCGGACTGATCGCACTCATTCCGCTCACGATAACCATTGCCGTCCTGAGCTGGCTGCTGACCTGGCTGGACTCCTTCGCCGCGCCGGTCATACGCGGATTGCTGGGACTGGACACCCGCATCCCCGGACTGGGTATCCTGCTCATGCTGATCGTGATTTACCTGGCCGGTTTCGTAGCGTCGAACGTGTTGGGGAGGAGGGTGATCAACTGGTTCGAGAACCAGGTCATGCGGCTGCCCGTCGCGCGGCGGGTCTACCATACCGTCAAGAAGCTGCTGGATACGTTCACGACGGTGGGGGAGAACCAGGTCTGGACGACGGTCCTGGTCGAGTACCCGCGCCGCGACGCCTGGATGATCGCCTTCATCGCCGGCGAGATCCCGATCGAGGACGGCCGCGAGGAAATGGTCAGCGTGTTCGTGCCCAATACGCCCAATCCGGCGGCCGGGCGCGTACTGATCGTGCCCAGGCGGGACGTGATACCCGTGGATCTGCCGGTCGAAGACGCCCTGGAATTCGTCGTTTCCGGCGGCACCGCCTTCAGCAACGTTCTGACGCTGCCTTCGCTGCAGGCGCGCGAACGAAAGGTAGCCCGGCAAGACCTTCCGGGCTCCGCGCCGCGGGGTGAACAGTCGGTCCCCGCCTCACGCGGCAACCGGTTGGCGCCAGCAGCCACGGGCGACCACCGCGCTCCCCTGGTCCGGGCCGACGACACGGCGTAAGGCCGCCGTTCCCGGGAAATTTCGCAAAAGCCTTGTGTTTTCTTATCTTTATAGTGAATAATAGTAAATACTTACCGTCCACGTCGGGATGACGTAACGTAACCTGCGCCGAGGGAATCCGCTCCGATGTTCGATCTGGTCAACCTGATTGACATTTTCATCATAGCGGCCTTGATCTACAGCCTCTACATGTGGCTGAAGGGGACCCGTGCGTACCATATCCTGATCGGCCTGGGCATCCTGGGCATCCTGTACAGCATCGCGAACTGGAGCGGGCTGCTCCTCACCAGCCAGATTCTGCAGTATCTCCTGGGTGTTACCCTCCTCCTGATCATCGTCGTGTTCCAGCCGGAGATCAGGCAGCTCCTGGAGCGGGTCAGCCCCCTGGTCATTTTCAGGCTTCAATCCAGCCCCGTCTCCCGGCGCATCCTGAAGGAGATCACCGAGGCCTGCTTCGAGCTTTCGGAGAAACGCATCGGCGGCCTGCTGGTCTTCCCCCGGGCGACCGGGATCTCCGGCGTCGTGCAGCACGGCGTAAAGCTCGACAGTCTCGTGAGCCAGGAACTGATCGTCAGCATCTTCCATCCATCTTCGCCGATTCACGACGGCGCGATTATCGTGGAAAAGGACCGCGTGGTCGAAGCCGCCACGTATCTGCCGCTATCGACCCGCGAGCACCTGCCGCCCCGGTACGGCACGCGGCACCGGGCGGCGCTCGGCGTGTCGGAACTCGGCGATACGTTCTGCGTCGTGGTGTCCGAGGAGAGCGGCGAGGTATCCATCGCGTCCGGCGGGGACATCTCGGCCACGGCCGACAGGGAGAAGCTGTGGCAGGCGCTCGAGAAGTCGCTGCTGCCGATCGAGATCCCCCGAAGCAGGCTTTCGCCGCGGGAAGCATGGAAGAAAATCATCGCCCTCCGGCCGGGATACCGTTTCAACCGCAGCAACCTCTCGGCCAAGTTGGCGTCCATCGGCGTGGCGTGCCTGCTCTGGTTCATGTTGATCGGGCGGCAGCAGTCCGAGATCGCCATAACCGCCGCCCTCGAATTCCAGAACATCCCGACCAACATCGAGTTGATCAGCAGTTCGACCGGCGAGGTAAACGTCCGCGTGCGGGGGCCGCAGGGGAGCATTTCGACGCTGACGGCGGATCAGGTCCGCGTAATGGTAGACCTGGACGATATCGAACCGGGGACGCGTACCATGCCGCTCACGGAGGCGAACGTGGAGCTGCCCTTCGGCGTGGAAGCCACTTCCATTGATCCGAGAAGCCTGACCATCCGATCCGATCGGATCGTGAACAGGCGGATCATGGTCGACTACGACCTGACCGGCCAGCTCCCCGAAGGGCTGGAACTCGCGCGGGACGTCACGGTAGAACCGCCTTCGGTGCCGATCACCGGCCGTGAAATGGAGCTCGACCAGATCGAGCGGATCGTAACGTCGCCCTCGATCGACCTGGCCGAGCTCACCGCAAGCCAGGTTTTCGACTGCCGGTTGAAAATCCTTCCGCAAAACCTCACGTACACCTCTTTCAGCATCGAGGACCGCGAGGTCAGGGTCCATATCGATCTGCAGCCCGTCGGCGATGGTCAATCGGTTTACGGAGAATCCGACGGACTGGCCCGGGTGGCGGCTTCCACGCAGGCCCGTCGGGATAACCGGCTGAATTCACCTTGACTTAGCCTTACGTCCCTTCCTATTTTCCCATCCCATGAGCTATCCTTCCCCGATCTGGTCGGCGGCGGCATGGGTGACCTGCGCCGCGCTGCTTTCGATCGCTTCCGTATCCGCGGACACGGGGCCGTCCGCCGGACTTTCTCCGGCAGACGGCTCACTCGATGCGCCGACTCCTGCCGTGGACGCGGCACCCGCGGAGGCGGACGCGGCACCCGCGGTGGTGGACGCGGCACCCGTCAGGTCGAGCTGGCGGAGCGCGGGAATCCGTGTGCGAGCCCGGGCCGCGCTTGTCGTCGATATCCAGAAGGGCGAGGTCATCTACCAGAAGAATGCCACGTCGCCGTTCCCGGTCGCGAGTATCACGAAACTGATGACCGCGGTGACCTATATGGGGCTGGACCCCGACCTGGACAAGCGCGTCAGCATTACACGAAGGGACATGTACCGGGCAAACTGGACCAAGCTGAGGTACGGGGAGCGGGTCTCGGCGAAGGACCTGCTTTACGCAACCCTGATCGCTTCGGACAACGCGGCGGCCCGTGCGCTGGCACGGGCTTCGGGCCTGACGATCAAGGCGTTCGTGGAGCGGATGAACGAAACGGCGGTTTCCCTCGGCCTGGCGAACTCGCGTTTCGTCGAACCCACCGGACTGGACTCCGGCAATGTTTCGACGGCAGTGGACTGCGTAGCCCTTCTCTGGACCGCGCTGCAGGACGAATTGCTGGCGGAAATCCTGCTTGCGAAAGAGCACAGGTTCGGCACGAACAGGCGCACGCATACCATCCGCACCACCAACCGGCTGGCGCGCGACCAGGCGAATGCAAGTCAGTGGGCGTGCATGGGCAGCAAGACCGGGTACATCCGCCGGGCCGGATACTGTCTCGTCATGCGCGCGCTTTCAGACTCGGGAGATGACATTTACGCCGTCGTCCTTGGCGGACCGACCAGCCGGACCCGCTTCACGGACATGAAGCGCCTGGTCGACTGGAGCGTGAAGGACAGCCGCGGCACGGAACCGCGGGCCGGGGTTGGCGGCTGACGGCATTCGGAGTGATGACGGCATTTGGAGTGATGACGATCGATCAGCGTCAGGACGGACGCATCTTCAACAGTAAGGAGACGGTATGCTGGCGACGATTGGTTTCAGCGTGATCGGAACGGCTATCCTGGGTCTTGTGGCGATCGGCCTGGTCTACCTGATGGCCCTTGCCGGAGGCGGACAGCGCGTACGGGCCCCCGGAGCGCGCGCGGGCGGCAGGACCCGGCCCAACCGGCCCGGCGGCCGCAGATAATCCGGAGCTTCCCGCGATGACCTTCTTCCGCACAAGCGTGACCGCCCTCCTGCTCTGCGGCCTCGCCTCCGGATGGACGGCTTCTCACGGGCGGGCGGCCGGGACCGAAGACGGCAGGCTGACCATCGCGCGGATGAAGTACGACGGCGGGGGCGACTGGTACAACGACCCCGAGGCGATACCCAACCTGGCCCGCGAGCTGCAACTGCGGGCGGGCATCGAGACGAACCTGGACCAGCGCGTCGTTACCCTGACCGATGACCTGTTGTTCTCCTCCCCCTTCCTCTTCATGACCGGCCACGGCGAAGTAAAGTGGACCGGGCCGGAAGTCCGCAACCTGCGCAAGTACCTGACGCGCGGCGGGTTTCTCTATGCCGACGACGACTATGGCATGGACAGGGCGTTTCGCCGGGAAATGAAGCGCGTCTTCCCCGGCCAGGAGTTCGTCGAGCTGCCCTTCGATCATCCGATCTATCACATCATCTACGACTTCCCGGCCGGTCCGCCCAAACATCATGAGCATGACGGCAAGCCGCCCCAGGGACTCGGTCTCTTCCACGACGGCCGGCTGGTGGTGTATTACACGTACGAAAGCAATGTCAGCGACGGCTGGGCCGACGAAAAGACCCATAACGATCCGCCGGCGAAACGCGAGTCCGCTTTTCGCATGGGGATCAACATAGTCGCCTACGCGCTCTATCGTTGACGCGCTAACCCGCTTGCCGTATACTGAAACCTGGACGGCGCAACGAACGTCTAACCTGTAAAGACCATTCGACCGCCGAACCGCGGTGCAAAGACCCACGAAGGAACCAGGAAAAGGAGTGCCATCATGAACCTCTGGCAAACGATCAAGTCGGAACTGGACGGTCCGTTCGAAACCGTGCGCAAGAGCCTGTCCGGCGCGCTGGACATGGCGGAAGACCTCACGCGGAAAGGCCGGATCAAGCTCGAGATCCAGTCGGCCCGCGCCGATATCCGCAACCAACTGACCGAACTGGGCGGCCGCGTACACCAGATGGTGGTCGAGGAAGAAACCACCGACGTGTCGGGAGACGCGGAGGTGAATGGCATCCTTGAACGCATCAAGGCGTCGCAGGATAGCATCGCGGACCATGAAGAAGAGCTGCGGCGCGAGGATGAGGAACGGGCGGAGAAGAAGGCCTCCTGACGCGGCGTCCATAACGCGGCGTACTCCAGGCGCGTCGTTCCGCCGGCGCGGCTTCCCGGCGTACTCCAGGCACGTCGTTCCGCCGGCGCGGCTTCCCGGCGGCTTCCAGGCGCGTCGTTCCGCCGGCGCGGCGGTACCGCGCAGTCCGACCATAAGTCCACCGGCCCCGGCATGGCACAGACCCATGCCGGGGTTTTTCTGTTTCACCGGCCCCGGGAATCGTCCATGGGGCTTCCCTCCCGCCGCTCAATAAGCGTACGGCCAGATCCCAGGCTGTTACGTTTTCCTTGATTTAGACCGGCGGTCCCATACAATTTCAGGTCATCCACTCCACCACCTGAAACCATGCGAACGCCTGGAACGCCGACCCTGTCCATGCTACGAATCCTGCTCGGTTCCCAGCAAACGGGACTGATCCTCGTCATCCTGCTGCTCGGTGCGGTACTCACCGTATTCGCGGGGTATCACGTGGACCGCACCACGGGCGAACTCGTCAACAATTTCCTGAATTCCCGTACCCTGATGCAGACGGCCACCGACGCCAGTTTCTTCGTGATCATGGCGGTCGGGGCGACCATGGTGATCATCTCCGGGGGGATCGATCTGTCGGTCGGCTCGATTTATGCCCTGTCGGGCGTGATGACCGCCATGGTGCTCCGTTCCGTGGCGCCGGACAGTCCCTTCGCGGTGGTCGCGCTGGCCGTCCTGGTCTGCGTGAGTCTCGGCCTGCTGTGCGGCCTGCTCAACGGGGTAATGGTGGTCGGACTCCGCGTGCACCCCTTTATCGTCACGCTCGGCACGATGTGGGTATTCCGGGGCATCGCCTTCGTGGCCAGCGAGGCGGAGAGCATTCTCGTGCCGCAGTCCCTGACCGACGCGATCAAGCTGTCCTTCGGTTCCGACGCCCTCTATCCCATGCCCATGGTCATCATGCTCCTGATCACGGCCGCCGGTGCCGTCTACCTGTCCCGAACCGTCATGGGCCGCCATATTTTCGCCGTGGGCGGCAACGTGGAAGCCGGCCGCTACGCCGGCCTGCGCATAGACAGGATCCTGGTCGGCGTATACGTGATTTCAGGTCTGACCGCGGGTATCGCCGCGCTAGTGGGCAGCAGCTACTACGGGTCGGCCTCCTGCGCCGACGCCACGGGTTACGAACTCTACGTGATCGCGTCCGCGGTCGTCGGTGGCGCGAGCCTTCGCGGCGGACGGGGAAGCGCGGTCAACGCCATGCTCGGCGCCATGTTGATCGTATTGATCCGCCAGTCCATCCGCACCCTGCACCTTGACCAGAACTACGAGTGGGTCGTGATCGGTTGCGCGATCATCATCGCGGTCGTCCTCGACCAGGTGAACCGCCGGCTCACGGCGCGGCGCCTGGCAGGGGCGGGGGCGGGTTGAGCACGCAGAAACCTGTAAACTGAGCAACTGGAAACCTGTAAACAGGAAAGGGATGAAATCGATGAGATACTTGATGATGAGTCTGAGGAAACTGCTCGCGCACACATCAAACCTGCTCGCGCCGGCGCCAGGCCTGATCGTGCTTGCCATGGGCTGCGGGGGGACCGCGCCTCCCGACGACAACCGCCTCGTGATCTCCATGATCGCCAAGAGCACGACCAATCCCGTGTTCCTTTCTTCCCGGACCGGGGCCGAGGCCGCGGCGAGGGAGTTGTCGGAGGAGCACGGAGTGGACATCGTGATCGACTGGCGCACGCCGCCGACGGAGGACGGCCAGGTCCAGGCGCAGCGTATCGCGCAGGCCGTGAACGAGGGCGCCGACGTGGTCCTGATCTCCTGTTCGGACGCCGCCAAGGTGACCGGCGCCATCAATGACGCCGTGGACCGTGGCGTGCCGGTCATGACTTTCGACAGCGACGCCCCCGATTCGAAGCGGTTCGCCTTCTTCGGCGTGGACGACATCAAGACCGGCGGACTGATCATGGGGGAACTGGCCAGGGTGATGGACGGCCGGGGCCGCGTGGCCATCCTCGCGGGCAACCAGAACGCGCCGAACCTGCGCAAGCGGGTGGAAGGCGTCCTGCAGAAGGCCGCGGAGTATCCTGAAATATCGATCGTGGGGACCTTCTACAACATAGAAACCCCCCAGGACGCCGCCGCCGAAGTGGTGCGCGTCAACAACGCCTACCCGGATATCGACGGATGGGCCATGGTGGGCGGTTGGGCGCTTTTCACCCAGACCCTGTTGACCGACCTGGACCCCGAACGCATGAAGATCATCTCCGTGGACGCGCTGCCGCCCCAGCTGACCTACATCGAACAGGGCATCGTCCCCGTGCTCTGGGGGCAGCCCACCTACCTGTGGGGCTACGAATCCGTCCGCCTGATCGTCGAGAAGATACACCTGAAGCGGGACGTGCCCGTCATCAATCCCCTCGAGCTCGTCCACGTGTCGCGGGAGAACCTCGGCGAATGGGCGGAGATGCTGCAGGGTTGGGGATTCACGGACGTGCCGGAACGGTACCTGCAGCCGGAGGGGCTGGCGGACCCGCCCGTTACAGACGAGTGATCCCGGTGCATACGCCGGATCCGCCATCCACGGCCGAATGAGTCGTTGTCGCGGACCCGGTGCGTGCGCCGGATCCCCCATCCGTGGCCGAATGAGCCGTTGACGCGGACCCGGTTCGTACGCCGGATCCGCCATCCGTGGCCGAATGAGCCGTTGACGCGGATTGTAATCCCATTTCGTTCCCCCGGTGATATCATGGACCGCAAACCGCCGAACCCGTACATCGAATTCGACCGGATCACCAAGCGGTTTCCGGGCGTGACGGCCCTCGACGAAGTGACCTTCGGCGTCGAGGCGGGTACCTGTCATGCCGTGGTCGGCGAGAACGGCGCCGGCAAGAGCACGCTCGGACGGATCCTGACCGGTATCTACGATCTCGATGGCGGGCAGATCCGCATCGACGGCCGGCCCGTACACTTCATCGAACCGAAAGACGCCCTGGACCTGGGCATCGGCATGGTCCACCAGGAGCTCGTCTTCTGCGAGAACCTGACCGTCGCCGAGAACCTTTGCCTGGGCGCCTTGCCGGCCCGGGGCGGGTTCGTCTCCGAACGGAAGATGGCGGACCGCGCGCTCCGGTTGCTGTCGGCCATCGAGGCCGAAATGGACGTGGAGACGCCCATCGGCGAACTGCCCGTCGCCCAGCAGCAGCTCGTACAGATCGCGGCGGCCCTGGGCAGCGGCGCCCGCGTGATCGTCTTCGACGAGCCGACCAGCAGCCTGTCCCACGTGGAAGCGGAACGGCTGCGGGAGAACATCCGTCATCTCAAGTCGAAGGGGGTGACGTCGATCTACATCTCCCACGACCTGGACGAGATCTTCCGGCTGTGCGACGTCGTTACGGTGCTTCGCGACGGCCGGCATGTGGCTACCCGCCCGGTCTCCGAAATGGACCGCTCCACGCTCATCAACCTGATGATCGGGCGCACTTTCGAAGCCTACTTCCCGTCCCACGTGGAAACCGAACCCGGCGAGGAGATGCTGTCCGTGGAGGGCCTTTCCAGTCCAGGCAAGTTCGAGAACGTGTCCTTCTCGGTGCGGTCCGGGGAGGTACTCGCCCTGGCCGGACTCGTGGGCGCCGGCCGGACCGAAGTGCTGCAGGCCCTGTTCGGATTGGACCCCATGGCCGTGGGCGGGATAAGGGTTTCCGGCCGCCCGGCGAGGATCCGGCATCCGGTCGACGCGATGCGTTCGGGCATCGGTCTCGTGCCGGAAGACCGCAAGCGGTTCGGTCTCGTCCTGTCGCTTCGCGTGGATCAGAACATCGGTCTTCCCACGCTGGCGCACCGGTCCGACTTCGGATGGATCCGCGGCAGCCGGGAGGAGGACCTGGCCCGGGAATACGTCCGGCGGCTGTCGGTGCGGCCGTCCGACGTCCGGTACGGCACGGCGGGCCTGTCCGGCGGCAACCAGCAGAAGGTGGTCCTGGCCAAGTGGCTGGCCGCGAACTGCCCGATTCTCCTGATCGACGAACCCACCCGGGGCGTGGACGTGGGCGCCAAGTCGGAAATGCACGCCCTGATCGACCAACTGGCCCACGACGGCACGGCCATCGTGCTCGTGTCGAGCGAACTGCCCGAGGTGCTCAACCTGTCCACTCGGATTCTGGTGCTGCGCTCAGGGCGCGTGGCCGGAGAACTCTCACGCGAAGAAGCGGATCAGGGCGCGGTGATGCGGTTGATGGCGGGGGTGTAGGGGGGAGTTCCAGTTGGTAGATCAGAACCTGTTTTCACGATATATTTGTAAATGCAATTCCAGACTGTATTATATGTATGACTTTGAAACAGCGTAATTAACTCGAATTGGGTCAATCCAAACTGAGAATGTGTCAGCTTGACTACAGTTATATGTAATTCTATCCCAGATCACTTGCATATTGTGATAATACTTAATCGAAAATTCAGATATGCAGGACATGCGGCCACGAGATTTAGGGTTTTTATTTTCTAGATTTCGCAGAGATACTATAACTAAATTGTCATTAGTTATATTACATGGGCAAACTCTGTGTACAGGTAGAATTTTTACTTTCGCTATTAATCTCTAACCAACGCTCATCCTTGGAAATTTGCTTACCAATCTGGGAATCGAACAGTTAAATTCAGCGCATTTCGGTTTGTTACTGGTCTAGTCTTGAATTGTCAAATATCAGATACGGAGACGAATATTGGCTGAAAATATTTCATGCCCAGCGTTTCCTCATAACACTTCAGGTGAAAATGTACATGAACGTAAGTACAGAAAACCACCTGTGGTAGAGGCACTTTGCGAGGTTTATTTCGCAAATTCCAAATGGGATGACACGATACCGGGTGCCTTTTACGAACAAGTCAAGGCTGAGTTTCCTGATAAAAAGCAGAGACAGATTCAGGAGGCTCAGATCGCATTGGGGCGTGGAGCGGCTTCAGCGGGTGTTCAGACATTGCCTCCTTGGATGCAATTTGTAACTGAGGAAGGTGACCGAATGATACAGATATCGGAAAACCTCCTCGTTGTAAATCAAATGTGTCCTTATCCTCATTTTGAAGAGTGGGAGCCGATAGTATACCACGCGCTAGATATCTACAATGACCTTGCGCAGCCTCAAAAGGTCACGCAAGTCGGACTGAGGTATATAAACAGAATCCAGTTATCAGGTACAAGCATAGATATGGGAGAGTACTTTAGAATCTACCCCCAACTTCCAGATCCTTTAGGGAATACTCACGGACCTTTTCTAGTTCGAGTAGAAGTACCTCAGGATGACACGGGACATTCGGTACTAATTACATTCGGTACTGACACAACTCCTGCAAATACACAAGAGAACCAGATCTTTATGTTGGATTTGTACGATATCATAAAACTTGAAATCGATCCAATAGAAATTGAGTTAAGTAAGCAGGTCCAATATGCACATGAAAACTTGGTTAAGGCATTTGAGGGAAGTATAACAGATAATCTGCGTGAAATTCTCGAGATGGAGGATTAGCAATGACTAGCACCGTATCATTGCAAGATCAGTGCCCTTACGAAGCTTACGTGTCACAGGAGACCAGACGCCTGGGCCAACCGATTTGGGATCTGATGACCGTAGGGTGGGATAGAGGGATTTCCACTTCGATAACTGAGACCGAAACATACAGTCTTAGTAGTTTGCTTTACGATCAGTTTCGAAACCTTGCAGACACTGTTCGTGAGGAATGTGATCATCTATCTGCAATTAGAGAGGTCGTACTACACCCATCATACCAACAAATAGTAGGTATGGGACCTCCAGTACTTCCACTTCTACTAAGAGAACTTGAAGATCAACCTGGGCACTGGTTTTGGGCACTTAGGGCAATAACTAGGGAAGACCCCGTACTACCAGATCATCAAGGGATTGTCACTGAGATGGCACGTGATTGGTTGAACTGGGCAATGTTGAAAGGTTTGAGATGGTAAGTTTCGAAACAAATTTTCCCATGCTAAACAGTAATGCCTATAGAGTTACAAGTCCAGCTCAACCAGACTACAACTGTATCGCATGGGCCGCTGGTGACGATACTAGATGGTGGGAACCGGATGATCAGGGTATGTACTACTGGCCAGAGGGTGTGCGTCGAGGTTACACGGTCGAAGACTATGCAAAGGCTTTCAATACAATTGGATATGAAGTTTGTCAAGATAGCACTTTAGAATCAGGGATGGAAAAAGTTGCGATATTCGCAGATAATCGTGGTTACCCAACTCATGCTGCCAGACAGTTGGCGGATGGCTCGTGGACAAGCAAGCTAGGACAGTCCGTAGACATTAATCATTGGAACCTTGAAAGCGTTGGGCACGGATGTTATGGTACTCCTGTATTAATTCTTCAGAGATGAACATGTAAGTGTGAGCAACTTTTCAGATACTAGGAATCTGAGGTTGAGTTCCTCAATTGTGGAGTTACGGTAGTTTGTAAAATGGTAAACTGGTAACTCAATGAGTTTGTTTACCCAACTAAGTCTGGCTAATTCTAACGTGTAACAAATTTACATTTAACTTACCCCCGCCTCCCCGGCGCGGCCGCCACGCCTTCCATGCCGCCGCTCACCCGCAGGACTTCGCCGGTGATCCAGCCCGCCGCGGGGCTGCAGAGGAACGCCACCCCGTGTGCGATATCCTCCGCCTGGCCCCACCTGCCCAGCGGGATGGCGCTTCGGATCCGCTCGATCATCTCTTCCTCGGTCAACCCCAGCGTCTTGCTGCGCTGCGCCATGTTCGACCGGTTGAACTCGGTGTAGACCGGACCGGGACAGACGGCGTTCACCCGGACCCCGTAGGCCGCCAGTTCCAGGGCCAGGGTCCGCGTGAGACTGATGACGCCTTCCTTGGCCGCGTTGTAGGCCGCGACGAGCGCCGCCGGGTTCTGTCCGTTGATGGAGGAGATGTTCACGATGGCGCCCGATTCCTGCCGCTCCATGATCCGGCCCGCGGCCCGGCAGCAGTAGAAGGTCCCGGTCAGCGTGACGCGCATCACCCGGTCCCATTCCCCGTCTTTCAGTTCGACGACGGGCGCAACCTGCTGGCCGACGCCGGCATTATTGACCAGGATGTCGAGCCGGCCGTGCGCTGCGGCCGCCCCATCGAAGAAGGCGTCGACCGCGGCGCTGTCCGCGACGTCCAGGTACCCGGGAGACACCTCCAACCCCAGTTCGCGTAGCTTCCCCGCCTCTTCCTCGACCTTCTCCCGTTGCAGGTCGGCCATCACTACCTTCGCGCCGTCGCGCGCCAGCCGCTCCGATATTCCCAGACCGAGCCCCTGCGCCGCACCGGTCACGACCGCGGTGCTTCCGTCCAATCGATGTGGGTTCTCCATGCCGCAGGTCCTTTCATTTGTCCGTTCATCCGTTCATCCGTCCGTTCGCTCCCTGCCGATGTACATCTCGGTATACACGGTATTGTTTTCCCAGAATGGATAAAAACCCGCGCGATCCCGTTTCAGTCCCTTGAGCCAGGGTTTGCGGAGTTGGAACCGGTGGTCGTGCCACAGAAACGCCCCGCCGACCTCGGAGGCGAGCAGCCATTCGGCTTCTTCGTACAGGCGCATCCGCTCATCGCGGCCGGTTTCCCGCCGGGCCCGGTCGATCAGGTCGTTGAATCGCCCATTGTTCCAGTCGTGCCGGGTGAAACCCCGGGGCTGGGACCGCCAGGGAACGCCGAGCAGGCTCTGGGGATCTGAAAAGTCGGCGCCGTAGCCGACCATGCCGATGGGTATCTCCCATTCGTACATCAACCGGTTGAAGGCGTTCGCCTGCATATTGCGGATCTCGAGCCGGACGCCTAGTATCCCGAGCAGCTGTTCCTGGATCATCTGGGCGGCCTGGCCGCTCAGCGAGGAAGGCGGCGCGTCGCGCAGCCAGACCTCGATGGCGGGGAAGCCCTTGCCGCCGGGATATCCGGCTTCTTCCATAAGGCGTTGCGCGGCTTCCGGGTCGAACTGCTGGAGGTGCCGGAGCCGGTCGCCCGCGTATCCCGGGAAATTCGGGGGACGCATGCCGTAGGCCGGCCGGACGGCTCCCTTGAACAGCACGTCGGCAATGGTCCGCTTGTCGATGGCCCGGGCGATGGCCTGACGTACGCGGACGTCGTTCAGGGGCGGTTCCCGGGTACGGAAAAACAGGTAGACGGTAGACACGCCGTTGAACTTCCAGAGCTGTTCGCGCAGCACAGGGTCGTTTCGGATACGGTCGAGATCGGCCGGGTTTCCCACGCCGACCAGGTCCACTTCACCGTTCTCGTACGGAAGCAGACCCACGCCGCCGGACGCGCTGCCCGTCCCCGCCGTACCCGAGAAGAGGCGGACGATCTTTCGCAGGCGGCCGGGATTGTTCCCTTTGTAGTGGGGATTCAGCCGGAACGTCATGTATTTGCCCTGCACCCATTCGTCCAGCCGGAAGGCGGAGTTGCTCACGCACCGCCCGGCTTCGGTCCATCGGGCGCCGTATTTCTCCACCTGCCATCGCGGCACGGGCGAGGAGGCCGTGTACGAGGTGACGTAGGGGAGATAGGCGCGGGGTTCTTCGGTTTCGATTTCAAAGGTCAGGTCATCGACCGCCCGAACGCCGAGCAGGTCCGGGTCGTCGGTCTCCCGCTGGTTGTACGCCCTCGCGCCCTTGATGTCATAATAGAAGAAGGCGTACACGTTCCCGCTGTCCGGGTGGAGCAGGCGCTTGTAGGTGTATTCGAAGTCGTGGGCGGTGACGGGCGTGCCGTCGCTCCAGCGCGCGCCGGGATGAAGGTGGAACGTCCAGGTCCTGCCGTCCGGCGAACGCTCCCACCGGTCCGCCGCGCCGGGGATGAGTTCTTCGTTCTCGTCGACCATGCAGAGCCGTTCGAAGAGGAACGCGCTCCCCAGGGACTCGTACAGGGCGACGCTGACATCCAGGCTGGAGGGTTCGTTTGAAAAGTAACGGTACACCTGGCGCCCGGGAGGCGCCGCGTCCGCCGGGAGCGGCCTGGCCGCCGCTTCCTCTCCGGGCACCGTCCGGACGAACGGATGGCCGGGTAGATCGGAAGGTCCATTCGCACAGGAGGAAGACAGCAACAGGACGGCGAGCGCGGCCAGGGCGAATGTGCACAGGGTGGGCGCGGCCAGGGAGAGCGTGCCCGGGGCGAACGGCAGGTTTGATCTCGTTTGTGAGCTCATGAAAACCCGTCCTGCCCCGTGCAATCGATCCGGATCACATCCTGAGCATTTTCCCGGCGACCGCGCGCGCTTCATCCAGCGTACCCACGATGTGCGCTTCCGGCACGCGCTGGATGATCCCGAGGGCGGAAAGGGTTTCCTCGACGGATCCCGAAAGCGACATGACGATGAACTCGGTGTCTTCGCTCGTGGCGACGTCCATGAGCTGTTCGACGACCATGGCCGCGCTGTCGTCGATGTAGGTGGCCCCGGAGAAATCGAAGATGACGACGTCATGGTCCTTGATGTCCTCGCTGATCACCCCCACCAGCTTCTTGGACGACGCGACGGTGAAACTGCCCCTGAGCGCAACCAGCCCGACGCGTGCCGTGAACTCGTCCACGCTGGCGTCGTCTTCTTCCCGGGTGAAGAACTGGCGGTCCAGCAGCGGTACGGACACCACGCTGTCCAGTTCGAGGTTCTCCAGCTTCCGGGCGTGGGCCATGCCCGCGACGATCAGTCCGATCGCCACCGCGGTGACCAGGTCGACGAACACGGTCAGCCCCAGGGTGATCAGCAGGATGATGAGATGTTCCCTGCGGAGACGGTGGATCCGCGTCAATATCCGCCAGTCGACGATGTCCCAGCCCACCTTCATGAGTATGCCCGCCAGCACGGCGTGGGGGATCGGTTCGACGATCCAGCCCAGGCCCATGAGGAGCACCAGCAGGATGACCGCGCGGATCGCGCCGGACAAACGGGTGGTGCCGCCGGCCCTGATATTGGTTACCGTGCCCATGGTGGCGCCGGCGCCGGGGAGTCCGCCGACCAGTCCGGCGACCATGTTCCCGATGCCCTGGCCCACCAGTTCCTGGTCCGCCCTGTGACGCGTACCCGTCAGCGAGTCGGCGATCAGGGAGGTGAGCAGGCTGTCCACGGAACCCAGCAGGGCGAGGATGAGCGCGGGTTCGATGGCCCGTAGCAGGAAGTCGGCCGTGGGCGGCGCGAGGATGATTTCCGGCAGGCCGGAGGGTATGATCCCGATTATGGGCACGTCGGTCAGCCAGAGCACGCTCAGCAGCGTCCCGGCGACGAGCGCCACCAGGGTGCCGGGCACGATGCGGGACAACGTCCTCGGCCAGAGCACGCCGACGGCCAGGGTGACGAAGGCGATCGCGAAGGCGCTGTAGTTGATATCCCCGATGGCCTCCGCCAGCACCCCGATGGTACCGACGACGCCGCCCGGCGCGGCGGGTGCGCCGATGAAGGGCAGGGCCTGGATCAGCATGACGATCAGTCCGATGCCGGACATGAACCCCGATATCACGACGTGGGGAGTGTAGGCGACGTAACGGCCGATCCTCAACACGCCCAGCAGAATCTGCAGAAACCCGCCCATCATGACCACGATCAGGGCTTCGCTCATGGTACTGGCGTGTTCCGTTATGATGACCGCCATGGCCACGGTCATGGGCGCCGTGGGCCCGGATATCTGGGAACGGGTCCCGCCGAACAGCGCGGCGAACAACCCGACGCCGATCGCGCCGTACAGGCCGGCCGCCGCGCCCATGCCCGATGCGACGCCGAAGGCCAGCGCGACCGGCAGGCCGACAACCGCCGCGGTTATCCCGCCGAACAGATCGCCTCGGAAGGCGTCCAGACTGTAGTTCAACGCAGCACTCCTTTTCTTGACTGATTGGGCTTGCTTCGCGGGGAAAGCAACGTATCTTCGCTGTGTAAATGATATACATCGACATGGCAAGGTCAAGTATTCCATGCGCGTGTGCCGACCCGGCGCGATAACGACGCGCGAAGTCGCGAAAAAAGGACGTTTGAACCCATGTGCGGCCGCCTCTCGCAGAACCTGACCTGGCAGCAGATTTACACGCTGTACACCCTGCCGGTCGCAACGCCGCGGCTTGATCCGCAACCCCGGTACAACGGCGCGCCGACCCAGGATTTCGCGCTCTGCCGCCTCGACGAGAGCGGTATGAGATCCATGGCCGTGCTTCGCTGGGGGCTGGTCCCGTCCTGGGCCAAAGACGTCAAGATCGGCGCGCGGCTCATCAACGCCCGGGCCGAGACCGTCCAGGAAAAGCCGTCCTTCCGATCGGCCTTCCGGGCGCGGCGGTGCCTCATCCCGGCGAACGGATGGTTCGAATGGAAGCGGACCGGGGGGACCGGCCCGTCCAGGGGGACCACGGGATCCAGGGGGAACGGAGGCGGCAAGCAACCCTATTTCCTGGCGCTTGAACACGGTTCGCCCCTTTCCTTTGCCGCGTTGTGGGAGCAATGGGGCCGGGGCGGCCAGCATCTCGAGACGTTCACCATCATCACGACCGAAGCTTCGCCCGCGCTTGCGGATATCCATGATCGCCAGCCCGCGGTGGTCGATCCCGACGACTTCACGGATTGGCTCGATCCCGGGACGCCCCCGGAGACACTGAAGGAGATCATAGGCACACCGCACGAAGGACCCTACGAAATCCGCCCGGTAAGCGACCGGGTAAACCGCGTGGCCAACGACACCCCGGATATCCTCGCGCCCCTGGTGAGGAATACGCTGTTCTGACGTCCCCGAGTACGCGAGGCGCATGACATGGACAACCCGCCCCACGGGACACCGCGAGACGACGCCGCAACGCTGCGGCGTTTCGTCCTGATCGTACTGACGGTCGGTATCGTGGGCGTCGGTCTCGAACTCGTGCTCCTGGATCACATGGAGGACAACTGGCAATGGTCTCCGATCGTTCTCCTGGCCGCGGGCCTTCCGGTCTCGATCTGGCTCATCCTGTCTCCCGGCCGCGCGGTCATCAGGGTCTACCAGGTCCTCATGGGGTTGTTCGTCCTGTCCGGAATCGTCGGGCAGTGGCTGCACTACCAGGGAAACGTGGAGTTCGAACTGGAAATGTATCCATCGCGGGAAGGGCTCGAACTGGTGTGGGAGGCCCTGGGAGGCGCTTATCCGGCACTTGCGCCGGGCACCATGACGTTATTCGGCGTGCTCGGCCTGGTGGCCTGTCTTCGCCACCCGGCCCTGAACACAAAACCTGTATCCATCAAAACCATGGAGAAATCATGATCACATCGATGCAACCCGGGTCCGTGCTGCTGAGAACGTTTATTGCCTGCCTCTTCACCGTCGGGATGGCGGGATGCGGCGGTTCGGAACCGGCCGACCGGGGCGGTTCCGGCGATCCGGCCGATCCGGCCGATCCGGGTCAGACCGGATCGATGGCCGAAACGGCGGCGGCGGTCCTCAATCCCAACCTGGCCGGAAGCGGCGAACTTGCCATGTTGCCCGGCATGACCGCGGAACTTGCGGACATGGTGTCGGACGCCCGGCCTTTTTCGGACATGATGGAACTGGATGGGCTCGTTTCCGCGCACCTGGACGAAGACGATGCGGCCGCGCTCTACGCCCGGATGTTCATTCCGTTGAACCTGAACACGGCAGCGGACGAGGAAATACTCCTGGTGCCGGGCGTGGGCGATCGCATGCTGCACGAGTTCAAGGAGTACCGGCCCTATCTCTCCATCGCCCAGTGGCGCCGTGAAATGGGCAAGTACGTGGACGATGCCGAGGTAGCGCGCATGGAGCAGTACGTGTTCGTGCCCATCGACCTGAACGCGGCCACCGACGAGGAGATCCTGTCCGTTCCCGGGGTCGGCGAACGTATGGCCCATGAATTCAAGGAATACCGACCGTATTCCAGCATGGAACAATTTCGCCGTGAAATCGGTAAGTACGTGGACGAAGGCGAGGTGGTCAGGCTGGAGAGATACGTGGAAATCCGAAACCCGGAACCGTAGGATCGAAGCGTGCCGCCCGAGGATACGCGCCGGCCGGGACGCGTACCGCGCGAAGTTGGAACGTACCGCGCGCTGGGGCATGGTAACGCTGGGGATATTGTATCGCGGGGAATGGTAATCGGGGTGGGGGGATTTGAACCCCCGACCCCCTGCTCCCAAAGCAGGTGCGCTGACCGGACTGCGCTACACCCCGTAACTCTCGGCTGATTATACGGTTCGCCGGCGGTCCTGTCAAGGCGAACCCCGGTCATGGCGGCCCCTGGACGGAGACGAAACCGGTCGCTTGCGGAGATCGTACCATGAAGCTGGCCGTCAACGGAAGGATGGACGCCGATCACCTGGCCTTCGCCCGGCAACTGGGCGTAACGGACGTGGTGAACGGCTTGCCGGACTGCGACCTCGCAAAGGGATATTACGATTTCCACGACCTGTCGCTTCAGAAGGCGCGCATCGAGGACGCCGGGCTGGCCTGGTCGGTGCTCGAGGGCGTGCCTCCCGAGTGGTGCGACAAGATCAAGCTGGGCCTGCCGGGCCGGGACGAGCAGATCGACAACTGGTGCCGGACGCTCGAAAACATGGGCGCCGCTGGCATTCCGGTGCTCGGATACTTCTTCAGCCTGCGCAACGTGGGCGGCAACTACGGACTGCGTACTTCGAAATCGACCCTAAGCCGGGGCGGCGCGGTCGTCACCCGTTTCGACTACGAACGGATCAAGGGTGCGAGACAGGATTACTGGTACCCGCCCATACCCCATGACCTGGAACGGTCCGACGAGGAGATGTGGAGCAACTTGGCCTATTTCCTGGAGGCGGTCATACCGGCGGCTGAAAAAGCCGGGGTGCGCATGAGCCTGCATCCCGACGACCCGCCCGTCTCGCCGATCGGCGGAATCGCCCGCGTCTTCCGCAGCCACGAGGCGCTGAAACGGCTGGTGGACGTCGTACCCAGTGAATCCAACGGACTGGGCTTCTGCCAGGGTACCGTATCGGAGATGCCGGGCGACGTGCTCGACGCCATACGTTACTTCGGCAGGCGCGGGAAGATCAACTACGTCCACTTCCGGTTCGTTTCGAGTTCCGTCCCCTCCTTCTCCGAAACGTTCATCGACCAGGGCCACGTGGACCCCATGGAGTCTTTGCTGGCCTACGAAGAGGCCGGCGTGGACTGTCCGATGATCGACGACCACGTGCCGCGGCTGGCGCTCGATCCCGATGGCCGCCACCATACTTCCCGGGCCTTCGCGCTGGGCTACATGAAAGCGCTTTTGGACAACGCCGGGAGATACCGGAAAGGCGTATCTTGATTCGAGTCGGCCGGGACCGGTTCCAGGTCGGCGAGACCCCATATCACTTCGAAGCGGTTCAGCCGGCGCTCACCCGGGATATCTGGTACGCTTCCCGGCGCACCGGCCGAACCGGCAACGGAAGAGCGTATTCATGAAACCCCCGAACCTGCTGTCCTTCGAATCCGTCGTCGGACATTCCGATCCGGCCATCTTCGACATCCGGTCCAGCGCGCCGGGTCCGGAAGGCAGCCTGCCGCTGACCGACGACATGCTACGGGAAAGTCCCAGCGGCGACCTGTTCGCCCTGTCCCAGAACGTGGGCATGGGGTGGAGTCCCCGCGAGCTGAACCGCAGGCAGTACCTGATCCTCAGCACCCAGGGGGGCATCCGCGCGTCCGACGGAACGCCGGTGGCCCTGGGGTACCACACCGGCCACTGGGAGGTGGGACTGCTCATGCAGGCGGCCGCCGAGGAGTTGACGGCGCTGGGCGGCATCCCCTTCGGCGGTTACTGCACCGATCCCTGCGACGGGCGCACGCAGGGCACGCCCGGCATGATGGACAGCCTCCCTTACCGCAACGACGCGGCCATGGTCTTCCGGCGGTTGATCCGGTCGCTGCCGACGCGCCGCGGCGTGATCGGCGTGGCGACGTGCGACAAGGGGCTGCCCGCCATGATGATCGCGCTGGCGGCTACCCATGACCTGCCGTGCGTACTGGTGCCGGGCGGCGTTACGCTGCCGGCGGAAGAGGGCGAGGACGCGGGCAAGATCCAGTCGATCGGCGCGAGGTACGCCCACGGTGAGATCACCCTGGAATACGCGGCGGACATGGGTTGCCGCACCTGTGCGACGCCGGGCGGCGGCTGCCAGTTCCTGGGCACGGCGGCCACGTCGCAGGTGGTCGGGGAGGCCTTCGGACTCTCGTTGCCCCACAGCGCGCTCGCGCCATCCGGCCAGGCCGTCTGGACCGACATGGCGCGCCGGTCCGCCCGGGCGCTGATGCGGCTCGACGCCGAAGGGCAGAGCGTGAAGCGGATCCTGACCGAAGAAGCCCTCGAGAATGCCATGACGGTCCATGCCGCCTTCGGGGGGTCCACCAACCTGCTGCTGCACATCCCGGCCATCGCCCACGCCGCCGGCCTGCGCCGCCCCTCGGTGGAAGACTGGGAAAGGATCAACCGCCGGACGCCCCGGCTGGTGGACGTGCTGCCGAACGGTCCCTCGGGGCATCCCACGGTGATCGCCTTCCTCGCCGGCGGGGTCCCTGAGGTGATGCTGCACCTGCGGGAGGCGGGCCTGTTGAACGAAAACGTGCTCACCGCGGCGGGTTCGACCCTGGGACAGGTCCTGGACTGGTGGCGCGCGTCCGACCGGCGGCGGCTGGTCCGCGAGCGGCTGAAGAAGGAGGACGGGATCGATCCGGATGACGTCATCATGTCGCCCGAACGGGCGAGAGACCGGGGACTGACCAGCACGGTCACGTTTCCCCGGGGCAACCTGGCGCCGGAAGGATCGGTCATCAAGAGTACGGCGATCGATCCGGAGGTCGTCGATCCGGACGGCGTGTACCGGAAAACGGGCCCCGCGCGGGTATTCACGCGGGAACGGGACGCCATAGCCGCCATCAAGAGCCGGGGCGAGGACGGGATCAAGCCCGGGGACGTGCTGGTCCTCATCTGCCGCGGGCCCATGGGCGCCGGTATGGAGGAAACCTACCAGATCACCGCCGCGCTGCGGCACCTGTCCTTCGGCATGCACGTCTCGGTGGTGACCGACGCCCGTTTCTCCGGGATTTCGACCGGCGCCTGCATCGGCCATGTCGGTCCCGAGGCCCTGGCGGGCGGTCCCATCGGCAAGCTGGTCGACGGCGATCTCGTCGAAATCGTCATAGACCGGAACAACCTGACCGGTTCCATCAACCTGGTCGGCACCGGGGACGGCACTTTCGGCGCCGGGGAAGGCGTCCGCCTGCTCGCCGAGCGTTCGCCGCGGCCCGATCTCGCCGTCGACCCGAATCTGCCCGACGACACCCGTCTCTGGGCCGTCCTGCAGCAGGCCGGCGGCGGCCCGTGGGGCGGATGTGTCTACGACGTGGATGAAATCGTTCATCGCATGCGGTACGGCGGGCAGGACGGGGTTCAGGGACCGCCGCGGAAGACGTCGGCGCACCAGGAGCAGGCGGCGCTCCAGGAGCAGGCGGCGCCAAAGACGAAGGCGGCAGAAAATGGCGGATAGCCGGGCGATACTCGATCTGAACGTGAGATACTTCCAGGACAGCACTCCCGCCGGCGTGCCCTGCAGGGAAGAAAACTTCATCCGTAGGGAGATCCGGATGAAACTGCCCGTCGAACGGACGGCGCTGGTCCTGGTGGACCTGTGGAACACCCATTTCATCGACAGCTGGATCGAACGGGCCGCCAGGGTAACCCGCGAGGCGATCGTGCCGGCCATCCAGGCGGGCAGGAACGCCGGGCTGACCGTCATACATGCCCCTTCGCCCGAGGTGGCGCGGCAGTTTCCCCAGGCGTCCCGGAACCCGAAGGCGCCCGATCCACCGGGCCGCGGCGCGGACTGGCCGCCCCCGGCGTTCCGCGGCAGGGAAGGCGAGTACCGGGCCTACCAGGGTCCCCGGAGCCAGCCGCCGGGCATTGGGATCCACTGGGATCCCATCAGCGATGACCTGACCGTTTCGCCGGCCGTGGAGGTCCGCGACGAAGACGTGGTGATCACCAGCGGCGCCGAGTTGCACGAGGTGCTGGCCGAACGGAACGTGCTCCACCTGGTCTACGCCGGTTTCGCCACCAACTGGTGCGTCCTGGGCAGGGACTACGGCATCCGGTCCATGGCCCGTTACGGATACAACATCGTGTTCCTGTGCGACTGTACGGCGGGTGTCGAGTTCCCCGACACGCTGGACGAACGTTTCGTGACGGAGATCGCGGTCCGGGAGATCGAGCAGCAGTTCGGCTTTTCGGCGTCCAATGAGGATTTCTTCGACAGTTGCCGCGAGGTCTCAGGGAGGCGCGTGACTTGATCGTCGACACCCACACCCATTTCTACGACCCCACCCGTCCGCGGGGCGTGCCGTGGCCCGACCGCGGAGACGAGTTCCTCTACCGGCGTATCATGCCCGATGACTTCAAACGGGAAGCGCAGTCCGAAGGCGTCACGGGCACGGTCGTGGTGGAAGCCAGCGCCTGGGTGGAGGACAACCAGTGGATCCTGGACCTGGCCGAGGCCGATCCCTTCCTGCTGGGCCTGGTGGGTCACCTGGAACCGCCGGATCCGGATTTCGAGTCCGACCTGGACCGTTTCGCGGCCCATGAACTGTTCCGCGGCATCCGGCTGGGCAAGGCGCCGGCCGGCGACCCGGCGTACCTCCGGGCGTTGGAGCAACTCGCCGCCCACGACCTGGCGCTGGATCTGCTCGTAGGCAAGGAGTGGCTGGCCGGCGCGGCCGACTGCGCCGCCCGTTTCCCCGGCCTGCGGATCGTGCTGAACCACCTCGCCCACGTACCGGTGACCGGCGGCCGGCCGGACGAGGAATGGGTTGCCGGCATCAGGGCGGCCGCGGCCAATCCCAGTGTATTCTGCAAGATATCCGGCATGGTGGAACTGGCGCGGGACGATCCGCCTCCGGAGGATCCGGCCTACTACGGACCGGTCCTCGATGTGTTGTGGAACGCTTTCGGAGCGGACAGGCTGCTCTACGCCAGCAACTGGCCGGTATCCTGGCGGTTCGCCTCCTACCGACAGGTTCAGGCGCTGGCCGTGGCCTGCTTCGAACCGAAGGGAACGGAAGTCCTCGACAAGATCATGGGGAAGAACAGCAGGGATGCCTACAGGTGGGTGCCGCGCGGTTGACCGGCCTCATTCGGGGGTGCCGCGCGGTTGACCGGCCTCATCCGGGGGTGCCGCGCGGTTGACCGGCCTCATCCGGCGGACGCCGGGCAACGGACGGGCTAACGCCGCGCCGCCCGGTCCTCTATCGGCACGTACGTGCAGACGTCGTCGCCGGTATAGATCTGGCGGGGCCGCGCGATTTTCTGGTCCGTGTCGTCCAGCATTTCCGCCCATTGCGCCAGCCAGCCCACGGTGCGGGGAATGGCGAAGAGCACCGGGAACATCTCGAGCGGGAAGCCCATGGCCTGGTAGATGAGCCCCGAATAGAAGTCGACATTGGGATAGAGCTGCCGATTGACGAAGTAGTCGTCTTCGAGGGCGATCCGCTCGAGCTCCACGGCGACGTCGAGCAGGGTGTTCCTGCCGGTCACGCCCAGCACCCGGTGGGTCATCTCCTTGAGGATCCTGGCCCGCGGGTCGTAGTTCTTGTACACCCTGTGGCCGAACCCCATGAGCCGGATGTCGCCCTGCTTGACCTTCTTGATGTATGAAGGCACCCGGTTGATGTGCCCGATTTCCTGCAGCATGTGCAGCACCTGCTCGTTGGCGCCGCCGTGCAGGGGACCGTACAGCCCGGCCGCGGCGGCGGCAACGGACACGTAGGGATCGGGAAGCGAGCTGCCCACGCTGCGCATCGCGTTGGCGCTGCAGTTCTGTTCGTGGTCCACGTGCAGGATGAACACCACGTCCAGCGCTTTTTCGAGCACGGGATCGGGGGTGTACTGTTCGTTCATCTTGTACATCATGGACAGAAAGTTGCCGCAGTATCCCAGGCCGTTGTCCGGGTAGGTGTAGGGGAAGCCCTGGCTGTGCCTGTAAGCGAAAGCGGCGATGGTGGGTATCTTGGCGATGAGCCGGTGGATCTGCTCGTTGCGGATTTCCACGTCCCGTATCTGCTTGGCCTCCGGGTAGAAGGTGGACAGCGCGGCGACCGTGCTGATCAGGATCCCCATGGGATGGGCGTCGTACCGGAATCCATCCATGAATTTCTTGATATTCTCATGGACGATGGCGTGATGGGTGATGTCGTAGGACCATTCATCCAGTTCGGCCTGGGTCGGCAGCATGCCGTGCACGATCAGGAAGGCGACTTCCAGAAAGGAACTTCTGACCGCCAGTTCCTCTATGGGGTAGCCCCGGTACCGCAGGATGCCTTTCTCGCCGTCGATATGGGTAATGCTGCTCCGGCAGGAGGCGGTATTGGTGAAGGCCGGATCATACCCGAGCAGTCCGAAATCGTCCTCGGACACCTTGATCTGCCGGAAGAGCGTGGTGGGGATTGCGGCGCCGTATTTGGCATAGGTCCCGTACATGATCGGGACCTCGTATTTCTTGCCGGTCCGGTTGTCAATTACGGTCAACGTGTCGGGCATTCCGTACAACCTCCTGGATACTGGCCTGGGAAGGGGGATCGACACCGGGATCTGCGCGCCGTGAAAGCAACAACTTACAGGATCGCGGCGACCGGGTCAACCATTATCGGTCCCGGCTATACACTCGAAGCGGCCGGGTCGGGGATGGGGAGGCCGGCGGCGGCCGGAAACCAGGATCGAGACCGATCCCACGGCGTTTGTCGTCATGCGCGCGAGGCGTCCGAGGCGCGAGCCATTCGGGGCGCGAGCCATTCGGGGCGCGAGGCAGACGAGGCGCGAGGCATCCGAGGTGCGAGGCGTGCGAGACGCGAGGCAGACGAGGTAGAAGGGAAGTCCGGAGGAATACGGGGCAGGGCGCCGGGCCGTCGAGTATTTTCCAGGGCGGAGAAGGCATTCCGGGAGGAGTTTCCCCGCTGTCCCGGGCGTTACGCTCACGCGGTTTTACGGGATATTTCGTCCCGTCGTCCGCCTGCCGGTGACAGCCGTGGGAAACCGGGAACGGCAGCGGCGGAAGCGGCCTGGAAACGGCGGCGGCGGAAGCGGCCGGGAACGGCGGCGGCGGAAGCGGCCTGGAACGGCAGCGGCGGAAGCGGCCGGGAACGGCGGCGGCGGAAGCGGCCTGGAAACGGCGGCGGAAGCGGCCGGTCAGGGATCTGCCCAGCGCCCGTCCGACTTGATCAGGCCGACGAGTTCCTCGACACCCCGTTCCTGCGGGACGCTCATCTTGACGCACTCGCGGCCGCGGTAGAGGGATATGATCCCGTTGGCCCGTCCGACATAGCCGTAATCGGCATCGGCCATTTCCCCCGGGCCGTTGACGATACATCCCATGACGGCGATGTCGAGCCCCGCCAGATGGCCGGTGGCCGCCTTGACCTCCGCAAGCACGTTCTCCAGGTTGAATTTGGTCCGCCCGCAGGAAGGGCACGCGATAAACTCCACCTTGGTGCGGCGCAGGCCCAGAGACTGGAGGATATCGTAACAGACCGGGATTTCGTTGGCCGGGTCCTCGGCGAGCGATACCCGGATGGTGTCGCCGAGCCCCTCAGCCAGCAAGGCGCCGATCCCGGAGGTCGACTTGACCCGGGCATAATCGCCGTCGCCGGCTTCGGTGACGCCCAGGTGCAGCGGATAGTCCATCCCCTCTTCGTCCATACGGCCGGCCATGAGCCGGTTGGCCTGGATCATGACGGGCACGCGGGACGCCTTCAGCGAAACGATCAGGTTCCGGTAGTCGTGCGCCTCGCAGATCCGGATGAACTCCAGCGCGGATTCCACCATGCCGAGCGGCGTGTCGCCGTACGTCACGGTCATGCGGTCCGACAGGGAGCCGTGGTTCACGCCGATGCGCATGGCGATATCCCGTTCCCGGCAGACCCCGATCACGGGCGCCAGGTCTTCCTCCACCTTTCGTCTCGCGGCTTCGAATTCCTCGGGTGTGTACTCGATGGAATCGGCCAGCCGCTGGAATACGAACAGGCCGGGGTTTATGCGCACCTTGTCGACGGATCGGGCGACTTCCTCGGCGATCCGGGTGCCCTGGTGATGCACATCCGCTACCAGGGGCACGTTCGCGCCCCTCAGGTCGAGGGTATGCTTGATTTCACGCAGGCTGTGGGCGTCCGCCAGCGTGGGCGTCGTCACGCGTACGATTTCACATCCCAGCTCATGCAATCGAACGATCGCTTCCACGCACGCTTCCACGTCCCGCGTGTTCTCCGTGATCATCGATTGCACGACAATGGGATGCCGGCCGCCGATCGTGATGTTTCCTACGCGGACTTCCCGTGTCTTTCGCCGCGGATAAATCATCTCCATGCGGTCGATCCCTTCATGGACGGCACCCTGGCGGGATCATCATTCCAGGCGGTTTGAATGTACCGTTATTCCCCCTGTTCCGGATGTACGCGCATCCTGCTCCGCGCATCCTTCAGACACTTCGTAACGTACCTGTGCGTCATCATTTGTCAACCTCTTAATGCCGGTGTTCCGGTCCGAAATCAACCCGTGGGACCCGGTGGACTGCACTGGAGAGGCGCCGGTCTCGCTCGACGCAGCGGTATCAGGCCGAGTTCGACCCTGTCCATGTCACCGGGCGTAATGCGGGGAGGATGATCAATCGGGAATTTCGGTCCCGATATGGTCCTGGACCTGCTCACCAGCAGGCGCCGGTCGAACGTCAGCGCTCGAATGTGCAGCGCATGCCACTGGAACGACCTGGGCAGCCGGGTTATCCGGAAGTACATCCGGTGGTTGCCGTCCTGCCGGATTTCTCCATGCAACGCGCCGTCTCCGCTTGCGAAAAACGGCGCCTTTGCCTTGCGTGCCGCGGCCGTTTCCCCGGCATCCCGCCGAACGGCCCGGGCATCGAGCGAGTTGGGTTTGCCCGCACTCCCGCCGGACGGGCATGACCTGTAAGCTGCCTCCTCGGATGGATGGTGTACGCCGAGCGTGTACCAGATAACGCGTACCAGGGAATCGGAATAGGTCGAAGCTTCGGATTCCTTCAGCCATTCAAGTTTGTCCCTGCAGTCGAGACAGATTCCGAGGTGTCCGCCCAGGGTTTCTCTCTCGCGCGCGGAAAGCTGATCCGGATCTTCATGGAAGATCAGCAGCGTCTCCGATTCGGGACACGAGGACAGCAGCAGCTCACAGTAGTTTCGCAGGAGGTCGGCGATCTGGGTACGATCCGGCAACCTGCCCGTGTTGCCGCGCCCCGCAACTCGCTGATGCATGTCTACTCCTTGTTGTTGGGTCCGGGATGCTGAATGCCATCGAAGACGCAGCTTGTAAAATGTTCGTAATCGCGGTACCTGCTCTGGATCTTGCGTCGAAGGCGATACATGCAGTCGTAGATCATCTGCCCCATGCGTTTTACGGACACCCCGAGCATTTCCGCGATGTCCTCCCTGCTCAGCTCTCCCCTCAGCTCCTTGACGTACATGTACAGGACATCCCTGCATCGCGGCCCCGTGAAGTACTTGAGGGCTGTATGCAGCAAGTAAACCAGTTCTTCTTCTTCCCTTTTCTTGAGATACAGGTCCGCCCTGTTGTTCGGGTCGGGGTCTTCGATCTGAAGCCCCGACTCGCTGTTCGATGCGAACCAGTCGATATCGACGAATCGGATGCCCCTGCCCCGGGCGACGCCAAGCCGGGAAGGCATGGCGTCGAGGCACTTCATCTTGGCGATCCGGGTGATATAGGTACTCAGCGCACTGCGAAATTCGAACTGGGGAAGGCTCTGAATGACCGCGATGTAAATGTCATTCAGTATATCCTCCTTTTCGCCCGTCGGAACCCAGTATGCCTTCTGGTATACCCAGAAATGAACAGGCTTGTTCGGTGTGAAGTAAAGTTCGTAGAGTTGAGTCTGCGCATCTGACCGGCCCGCAAGACAGCCGTTGATCAGAATAGCGTCCCCTGGTCTTTTTGATTGCGTTTTCATGGCTTCAATGTAGCTACCTTTCCAATTAAGGCGCCTGAAAGCGAGGGGCGATCAGGCGCAACGGGTGAATCCGGCCCCCACGGAATCCCGGAATCGAATGGTCCGGGAAACGGAGCTTCGCTACCCCGCGCCCGCGGATGGACATCACAGCTGCCTCTCCGCAGGTGCCGGGATGCGATGGCCGGTGGTTGACACAACGTAACGGGACAATGATATCGAACGTCGTTTCATCCACGGGCGACGCGGATGTGACAGCGTTCGATCTGTACTTCATGAGGCGGTAGATGGTACACGCCTGAGCGCAGCGAAGCGCAGTCCGGAACCCCGGGTGCTGCCGTGTCTTCGCGGTGCGAACCGGTGACGGTCCCGCGGCGCCTTGTCGGGACGGACCGGCTAATAGTCACAATACGGAGCGTCTCGGACCGTTGTGCGCATGGTGCGGAAAACGCCATGCCGGTCGTTTCGAGCATCCGTATTTCCGGTTAAACATGACCGGAGATGAGATCTGAATATCGACGAATGTACACGTGTGCATTAATGGATAAAAAAACGGTTGTACGACTTCATTAATGAATTAGTAGAAAAAAAAAACATAATCTCGAATAAAATCAGAAATCTTGACAAATCCTTAGCATTTATTACGTTAACCAGAATCAAATGAACCGTTGCGACCGGGAAAGATGGTCGAATTGCGAGAACATTTTGCTCCAGGTTCCATCGTCCTATACCGAAGGATTTGAGAAAGCCCGCCGCCTGAATCCGGACTTCGCCGAGAATTACATCAGGCACACCATGATCGGCGACGAAGACCTGGATCCGGTGATGGACGACCTGTCGGGCATGCCACCCGGCGAGATGCACAAGTATATTCACGCCGGCCTGCACCAGGAGGAGGACGCGTTCAGAAAAGCGCCGGAATCCCTGCAGCGCTACTTCCGGGAAGTCGATTCGAAGATCCCCGAATGGGTCGAGTTCGACGAGTATCGTCCCGCCGTGGTCGGATTCCACAAGAACATGCCGGAGATCCTCGTGGCCTTCGTGACCGCGGCCCTGCTGGAAGGGTTCACGACGCTCATCAGCAAGTCGTTCTACCTGACGGGGCGGGTCCATTCTCCCGAGGCTACCCGGCGATTCAAGCAGAACAACCGCCACCTGCTGGAGATATTCATGCCCGGCGGCCTCCGGCGGGAAGGGGACGGGTACCGGCTCTCCGCCCGTATCCGATTCGTGCACGCCATGGTGCGCCACATGCTGAAGGACTCCGAAATCTGGGATACCCGGGCATGGGGCACGCCCCTGAGCGCGGCCCACGTGGCCCTGGCGGTCAGCATTTTCTCCGCGCAGATCCTGAGGCATTCGATCTCGCTGGGCGCAGTCTACACGCCGGAAGAGAGAGAGAGCTTCGTAAAGGTCTTTCGCTACACCGGTTACATCATGGGCGTACCGGAGAGCATCCTCATGCGGGACGAGGATGAGGCCCGGACGACCATCGATATCGGCTTCACGTGCGAGCCTCCTCCCGACGAGCACTCGATCGCGAACGCGAACGCCCTGATCAAGGCCGGCCCGGCCCTGTTGAATATCACCGACCCGGACGAGGTGGCCGCCGCCCTCAAAACGCTGTACAACATCTCCCGCGCGCTGCTGGGGCACGAACTGGCCGACGCGTTGCGTTACCCGAAGAGCAGGACCCTGGGCGTCCTGTTCGCCCATCGCGTGAAGAACCGGATCAAACGGGTTAAGAACCAGTTGTCGAAAACGAGGGGCAGTCAGACGAAGCTGGACAATTTCTCCCAGATGCTCCAGCTTTCGGCCTACGACGACGTCGGCATGAGCTACCGGCTTCCCGACCGGGTAAAGGCTTCCGAATCCAGCAAATGGTAGCCGGGTCGATCTCCGGCCGGGTTTTAGAGACAGGGACTCGGGTTCCGTGAAACCGGATCGATACATTTCGCTGGTCCTGGACCATCGCTGGCCGGTCATCGCGCTCGCCGTGCTGTTCATGGCCGCGATGGCGGCCGGCGCCCGGCACATCACGGTCTCCAACGAGCACCGGGTCATGTTCGGCGAGGACAACCCGCAGCTCGCCGCCTTCGACGCGCTGGAAGATACCTACTCCGTCTCGAACACCGCCCTGATCGCCATCGCGCCCCGGGAAGGTTCTGTTTTCACCCGCGATGCGCTCGGAGCCGTCGAAGCGCTCACCGAATCGGCCTGGCTCGCTCCGTACTCCACCCGGGTCAATTCTCTTACGAATTACTTCCACAGCGAAGCGATGGAAGACGACCTCGTCGTCGGTCCCCTCGTCGAGGACGCCCTTTCGCTGGACGACGACGGCGTGGAACGTGTCCGGACGATCGCAATGGGCTCGCCGGAAGTGGTCGGCCGTCTCGTTTCGGCGGACGGACGCGTCGCGGGCCTGGCGATCAACTTCGTGCTGGGCGAGAACCCGGACCTCGCGGTGATGGAGCTGACCGGGTACCTGGACGGCATGCTGGACGAGGCGCGGGAGGCGTATGGGGAGCTGGATTTCTACCTCACGGGCGACGTGGTCATGAACCGGGCCTTCGCCGATGCCACGCGGGACGACCTGGAAATGCTGCTGCCGGTCGTGTTCGCCCTGATCGTGACCGCCTCCATCCTGCTCCTGCGGTCCGTGCTGGGCACGGCCGTCATCATCGTCATGATCGCCTTCGTGATCGCGACGACCATGGGGTTCGCGGGCTGGTTCCGCACGGTTTTCAGTCCGGTCAATTCCGGGGTGCCGATCATCGTCATGGCCATATCCGTCGCCCAGGCGGTCCACATCATCACCCACGCGCTTTCGGGCGTGAGACGGGGCATGGACCGCATCGAGGCGATCGCGGAGTCCCTCAGGATCAACATCTACCCGGTATTCCTCGCCTCGATCACGACCGCGATCGGGTTCCTCAGTCTGAACGCCTCCGATTCGCCGCCCTTTCACATCCTCGGCAACTTCGTGGCCTTCGGCGTGATCATCACCTTCGTCTACTCGATGACGCTGCTCCCCGCGCTCCTGTCCGTGCTGCCGCTGCAATCGCGGTCCCGTGCCGCGTCCACCGGGAAACCGGTCTTCTTCGACCGCCTGGGCGCGGCCGTCGTTTCGCGCCGCAGACCCCTGCTCTGGGTCGTCGGCATGGCGACCGTCATCCTGATCACCGGCGTGCCCAGGAACGAACTGACCGACAGCTGGCCGGACTATTTCGACGAACGCTACGAGTTCCGCCGCGACACGGATTTCGTCATGGACAACCTGACCGGACTGCTTTCCCTCGAGTATTCCCTCCAAGCGGAGGAAGAGGGTGGAATAACCGATCCGGAATACCTGGCCCGGGTGGAAGATTTCGCGGAATGGAACCGGAGCCGGCCGGAGGTGAGCCACGTACAGTCCTTCTCCGACATAATGAAGCGGTTGAACAGGAACATGCACGCAGACGATCCCGCTTTCTACAGGATCCCCGAGTCCCGGGATCTCGCTTCGCAGTACCTGCTGCTCTACGAACTGTCCCTGCCCTTCGGCAGCGACCTGAACGACCGGATCGACGTTTCAAGGTCCGCGACCCGCATGACCGTCGTGATACGCGGCCGGTCGAGCCAGGACCTGCAGGAGCTCGCCGCCCGGGGCGAGGACTGGCTCCGCGAAAACGCGCCGGGTCTCGCGGCCGAAGCCACCGGGCTGAGCGTGGTGTTCGCCCACATCTCGCAGCGCAACATCGAATCCATGCTCCGCGGCACGGTGATCGCCATGGCCCTCATATCGGTCATCCTGGTCCTGGTCTTCAAGAGTCTCCGCTACGGACTCATCAGCCTGCTGCCCAATTTCGTACCGGCGGCCATGAGCTTCGGACTGTGGGGACACCTGGTCGGCGAAGTGGGCATCGCCTCTTCGGTGGTCATCGTCGTCGCGTTCGGGATCGTCGTGGACGACACGATCCATTTCCTCAGCAAGTACCTCAAGGCGCGCAGGGAGGACGGCCTGCCGGCCGAAGAGGCGGTCCGGGCGACTTTCCGGTCCGTGGGGAAGGCGCTGTGGACCACGACGGTGGTCCTGTCCGCCGGGTTCCTGGCCTTCGCGGGTTCCGGCTTCCAGGTGTCCTGGGCCCTCGGCCTGCTGGTGACCATTACCATCACCTTTGCGCTCATAGCCGACTTCCTGCTGCTTCCTCCGCTGCTCATGGCGCTCGACAGGAGAAAAACATGACGAACGAAAAACAGGTGAGATCGATCCGCGGTCCGGCCGTCGCCTGGCTCTGCCTCATGGCGGCCTTCGCCCTGCAAGGCATGTCCCCATTCGAGGCGCCGGCGGCCGACACGGCGGAAGAAAAGGGACTTCAGATCGCCCGCGACGCCCGGATGCAGGACGAGGGGTTCGGGAATTTCGAGGCCGCCATGACCATGGTCCTCCGCAACAGGAAGGGGCAGGAAAGCATCCGCGAGGTGCGGGTCAAAGTGCTGGAGGCCGAAAACGACGGCAACAAGAGCCTGTTCGTGTTCGACCAGCCCCGTGACGCCCGGGGGACCGCGCTGCTCATCCACGGCCACAAGGACCGGCCCGACGATCAGTGGCTCTACCTGCCCGCCCTCAAGCGCGTGAAGCGCATCAGTTCGTCGAACCGGTCGGGCTCCTTCATGGGAAGCGAGTTCACCTACGAGGACATGACGGTGCAGGAAGTGGAGAAGTACACCTACCGGTACCTGCGCGACGAACCCTGCGGCGACGGCCTCGACTGCGTGGTGACCGAACGCGTTCCGGCTGAGAAGGGTTCGGTCTACCGCCGGCAGCTGGTCTGGCGCGACAAGTCGTCGCTCCGCGTCTGGAAGGTGGAGTACTACGACCGCAAGGATGCGCACCTGAAAACCCTTACCGTGAGCGAATACACACAGTATCTCGACCGGTACTGGCGCGCCGGCCGGATGGCGATGGTGAACCACCTTACGGGCAAAAGCACGGACCTGGTGTGGACGGGATACCGGTTCGGGACCGACCTCGACGACCGCGACTTCACCCGGACCGGCCTGAGGCGGGTGCGGTGATGTCCTCGCGGTTCATGATTCGCCTGCTTTTGTTCGGCGCCTGCGCGACGGGCCTGGCGTATTGCGCGGATTCCGCGCGCGCCCAGTCCGGTATCGCCGTAGCGGACTTTACGGGCCGTCTGAGCGCGCAGAGCCGGTGGTTTCCCCAAACCGCCCTTTTCTCCGGACAGCGCGCCCACGCGAGCGGATTCGTAGCGGAACCCAACCTCTACGTGGAAGACGAAGGGGGCCTCATCCTCAACGTGACGCCCTTTTTCCGCTACGACAGCGCGGACGGCCGGCGGACCCACTTCGATCTGCGGGAAGCGTACGTCCTGCTCTCCGGCGCAATCGGCAACGGGGGATGGGAGCTGCGCCTGGGCGTCGACCGCGTTTTCTGGGGCGTGGTCGAGTCCCGCCACCTGGTGGACATCGTCAACCAGATCGACCTGGTCGAACATCCCGATGAAAAGACCCGGATGGGGCAGCCCATGGCCTACGCGGCCTGGTCGTCGGACTGGGGCGTGCTGGAACTGCTGGGCATGTCCTATCACCGGAAACGCACGTTCCCGGGCGGCAAGGGACGCCTGCGCGCATCGGTCGTCGTCGACGAAGACCGGGTGGAATACGAGAGCTCTTCCGGCAAATGGCAGCCGGACTTCGCCGCCAGGTACAGCCACACGCTCGGCCTGATGGACTTCGGCATAAGCGTCTTCGACGGCACGGCAAGGGAACCCGCCCTGGGCGTGGGCCTGTCTGGCATGTCCGGCCCGCCGCCCGTTCCGCCCGTTCCGCCCGGTCCGGACGGCAATTCCGGAACCCCCGGCCCGCCGCACGTTCCATACGCCCTGATCGTCCCGCCGGTGCTCTATCCGATTTACAACCAGATCCGCCAGTACGGGCTGGACGCGCAGTGGACCACCGGGTCCCTGCTGCTCAAGCTCGAAGCCGTTCGAAGGTCCGGCGCGCCGAACCTGGCGGGCGTGGAAGAGACCTACAACGCCTTCGTGCTGGGCGGCGAGTACACGTTTTTTTCCTTGTGGGATTCGGACGCCGACCTTACCCTTTTCGCCGAATGGGACCACGACGGCCGCGGCCGCCGCGCGACCAATTTCTATGAAAACGACCTGTTCGCCGCCCTCCGGCTCATGCTGAACGATGTCCAGGGCACGGAGGCGACCGTGAGCGTGCTGCACGATCTGGACAAGAACCAGCGCATCTTCGGGTTCGAACTGGCGCGCCGGCTGACGGACAGTTTCTCTCTGGACCTGGGCGCGGTCGCGATCACCAACATCGATCGCGACGACCTGTACTATGACCTTCGCCGGGACGGTTTCGTACAACTCGGCATCGATTACCATTTCTGACCCCGACCACGGTTACCAGCATGTCCAAACTGGTCCAGGGTATCTGGCCGGCGCTCTGCACGCCCTTCGATGACGGACTCGATCTCGCGCCCGGCCGGGTGGCGCCCCTGGTGCGGCACCTGGTAGACGCCGGAAGCGACGGATTCTTCGTCACCGGCGGCACGGGCGAGGGCCGGCAGATGTCGGTCGCGGAACGCCGGCGTATGTGCGAGACCGTGACCCGCGACGTCGCGGGCCAGGTCCCGGTGGTCTTTCACGTGGGGGGCACGACCACGGAGGACGCCGTGGTCCTCGCGGCTGAAGCGGGTTCGCTCGGCGCCGACGCGGTGGCATCCGTCGCCCCCGCGGACCAGCCGAACGACCTGGCGGCGGCCCTGCGGCACTACGCCGCCATCGGCGCGGCCTCCGCGGTCCCATTCTACGTCTACTGGCTCGCGCGCGACGTCGACGGGCAGGTCACGCCCGCGCAGTTCCTGGAGGCCATGGACGGGGTGCCCAACTTCGCGGGCATCAAGTTCACGGACCCGAATTTCTTCGTCTTTCAGCAGCTCGTCGACCTGTCCGGGGGAAAACTGAACGCCATCACCGGTCCGGACGAGATGTGCGTGGCGGGATTCGTGATGGGCAGCGACGGAGCCATCGGCTCCACCTACAACGTCATGCCCCGGATGTTCCTGCGCATGTACGACGCCTTTCGAAGCGGGCGCATCCGGGAAGCCATGGACCTGCAGGTCCGGGCCAACCGGGTCATCGCGCTTCTGATTTCGGTGGGCGTCCTGGCCGGGATCAAGAAGATGCTCGATTGGCGCGGAATCCCGGTGGGACCGCCGCGCCCGCCGGCCGCCCGGCTCACCGCGGAAGGCGAAGACCGGCTTCGCGCCGGCCTGGAGGCACTGGATTTCGACGTAGTATAGATTAAGTCGGGGGCCAACCGGCGCCCTGAGACCGGCTGGCGCCCTGAGACCGGCTGGCACCCTGAGACCGGCTGGACCGGCGGAAGTCCACGGTATCGCGCGGCGGCGCACGGACGGCCAGGCGTTCACCCTGATGAGAAGACCCCGGCGGGAGCATCCCATTCCATGTCCATGTCCGACAAAATGAAACATCTCGACGCCCTGCGGAAGAAGGCGGCGGAAGGCGGAGGGGAAAAGCGCATCGCCCGGCAGCACGAGGCGGGGAAATGGACCGCCCGGGAACGGGTGGCCTTTCTGCTGGACGAGGGCAGTTTCGAGGAGATCGGCGCTTTCGTGACCCACGACTGCCGGGACTTCGGCATGGAAGGCACGGAAGTACTCGGCGACGGCGTGGTCACGGGCTACGGGACGATCGACGGCCGGAGCGTCTACGTCGTGTCGGAGGACTTCACCGTGTTCGGCGGTTCGCTGGGCCAGGCCTACGGCGAGAAGATCTGCAAGGTCATGGACCTGGCCATGAAGAACGGGGCGCCGGTCATCAGTCTCAAGGATTCCGGCGGCGCGCGCATCCAGGAAGGGGTGGTCAGTCTCGCGGGGTATGCCGACATCTTCCTGCGCAACGTGCTCGCTTCCGGCGTGATCCCGCAGATCTCGGTGATCATGGGCCCCTGCGCGGGCGGCGCGGTCTACTCGCCGGCGATGACCGACTTCGTGTTCATGGTGGAAGACACCAGCTACATGTTCATCACCGGTCCGGACGTCATCCGCGCGGTGACCCACGAAGAGGTGACCTTCGACGAGCTGGGCGGCGCGCACGTCCATAATTCCGTGACCGGTGTCGCCCACTTCTCCGCGCCCGACGAACCGGCGTGCCTGTCCATGGTGAAGGAACTCCTGGCCTACCTGCCCTCCAACAACATGGAGGACCCCCTTCGGCTGGCGCCGGCGGACGACCCCGGTCGCATGGACGACGAACTCGCCGGCATCGTGCCGGACGACGCCAACAAGCCTTACGACATCAAGGACGTGATCCACCGGGTGGTGGACCACGGCGACTTCTTCGAAGTGCACGGCGAATTCGCGGAGAATATCGTCGTGGGGTTCGCCCGGTTCAACGGCCGGACCGCCGGCATCGTCGCCAATCAGCCCGCTTCGCTCGCCGGCGTGCTGGACATCGACGCGTCCGTGAAGGGCGCGCGGTTCGTGCGTTTCTGCGACGCCTTCAACATCCCCCTGGTGGTATTCGAGGACGTGCCCGGTTTCCTGCCCGGCGTTGGCCAGGAGCACGGCGGCATCATCAAGGAAGGCGCCAAGCTGCTCTACGCGTTCTGCGAGAGCACGGTGCCGAGGCTGACCGTGGTCACGCGCAAGGCCTACGGCGGCGCCTACTGCGTGATGAACAGCAAGCAGATACGCGCCGACGTCAACTACGCATGGCCCTCCGGGCAATTCGCGGTCATGGGTCCGGAAGCCTCGGTGAATGTGCTCTACCGCCGGGAGCTCGCCGAGGCCGATGATCCCGACGCCCTGCGGGCGGAACTGACCGCCGGGTTCAGGGATAAGTTCGACAATCCCTACATCGCGGCGAAAATAGGGTATATAGACGAAGTGATCCAGCCGCGGGAAACCCGTCCCCGCATCATATCCGCGCTGGAGATGCTGAAGAACAAGCGAGACGCCAATCCACCCAAGAAACACGGGAACATCCCACTGTAAGAGGATACATGTTCCGGAAAATCCTGATCGCAAACCGCGGCGAGATCGCCGTCCGGGTGATCCGCACGTGCCGGGAGATGGGCATTGAATCGACGGCCGTGTTCTCGGAAGCGGACCGCACCGCCCTGCACGTCCAGTTCGCCGACGAGGCGTACTGCATCGGCGACGCGCCGTCCTCGGACAGTTATCTCCGCATGGACCGGATCATCGACACGGCCCGGCAGGCCGGGGCCGGCGCCATACACCCCGGTTACGGGTTCCTGTCCGAAAACGCGGATTTCGCCGATCGTTGCGCCGGGGCGGGGATCACGTTCGTCGGTCCGTCCGGCGAAGCCATGCGGGCCATGGGAAGCAAGACAGCGGCGCGGAAGACCATGAGCCGGGCCGGCGTGCCGGTCGTCCCCGGGACCGAAGAAGGGATCGAAAGCGACGAGGAAGGGCTCGACGTGGCGGAATCCATCGGCTACCCGGTCCTCGTCAAGGCGGCCATGGGCGGCGGCGGCAAGGGCATGCGCGTCGTGGATTCGGCCGGCGACCTGGCAGCCGCCCTTCGTACCGCGCGGTCCGAGGCCCAGTCCGCCTTCGGGGATGCCACGGTCTACCTGGAGAAGTACGTGGTGGAGCCCCGTCACGTGGAGTTCCAGGTGCTCGCCGACCAGCACGGGCACGTGGTTCACCTCGGCGAGCGGGAATGTTCGATTCAGCGCCGCCATCAGAAACTCATCGAGGAATCCCCTTCCTGCGTACTCGACGATGAGATGAGAAACGCCATGGGCCTGGCGGCCGTCCGGGCCGCAGAGGCCGTGGGGTATACCAACGCCGGTACCGTGGAGTTCATCGTGGACCGGGACCGGAAGTTCTATTTCCTCGAGATGAACACCCGCCTCCAGGTCGAGCACCCGGTCACGGAGCTGCGAACGGGCCAGGACCTGGTCAGGCGGCAGATCGAAATCGCCGCGGGCATGCCCCTGCCCTTCACGCAGGAAGACGTGCGGCTGTCCGGCGCGGCCCTGGAATGCCGCATCTCCGCCGAAGACCCCAATGCGCAGTTCATGCCCTCGGTCGGCGTGGTCACGCGCCTGAGCGAGCCCGGGGGACCCGGCGTACGGCTGGACAGCGGGTTCTGCGCGGGTTACGAGGTGCCGATCTACTACGATCCCATGATCGCCAAGCTGATCGTGTGGGCCGAGCAGCGGGAGGAGGCCATCGCCCGCATGAAAAGAGCGCTGGGTGAGTACGATATCGGGGGGATCAAGACCACTATTCCCTTTCACCTCCGGGCGCTGTCGGACGCCCGTTTCACCTCCGGCGACTATTCGACCTCCTTCATCGAGACCATGGGGCCGGACGAGGACGCCGGGGCCGACGAGCGTCACATCGCCGCCGCCTTCGCCGCGATCATGAAACACCGGGAAGCGAGACGGATGGCCCCGGCCGGGGCCGGCGGAGATGGGCCCGACGGAGCCGGTGAGAGTCCGTGGAAACTGACCGGCCGGCGCGACGCCATGAGACGGGAACGATGAGGGCCGGCTGCCTCGGCCGGTCGGCGCTGTCGCGGGCCGTTCGGTGAAAGTTGCGGCACGCGACCCGACGCAAGGAACGGAGAAGAGCGGATTTGAGTTATCTCGTCACGATACAGGGTACGACGTACAACGTCAGCCTGGATGACCGGGAAGGCAAGGTCGCGCTGCGGATCGACGGCAGGCCGCTGGAAATCGACATGGCCTCGATCCACGAGGATCAGTCGTTCTCCCTCCTCGTCGATGGGCGGTCGTACACGGCGGTCGCGGCGAACCGGGGCGAGCGCCGGGAGGTCAAGGTCAACGGCGTGTCGTCCGAGGTGGACGTGGAAGACGAGCAACTGGCCAGGCTGCGGGGACAGGTCAAGACCCGGCGCCGGACCGGGGGAGCGCAGGTCAAGGCGCCCATGCCCGGCCGTATCGTGTCCATCTCCGCGGCCGTGGGCGATTCGGTGGAGAGCGGCCAGGGCGTAGTCGTCATCGAAGCCATGAAGATGGAAAACGAGCTGCCCGCGCAGTCAAGCGGAACAGTCAAGGAGATCCGGGTCGCCGAAGGGGATACGGTAGACAGGAACGCCGTGCTGGTGGTCATCGGGGACTGACGGAGCGCCGGCTCGATCGGTCGGGGACCGCGGGCGATGTGCGGCAAAGGTTGAGCGCCCGGCGCGCAACTGAATCAAATTCAATCGGTTACGGAAAGGGCAAGTCGATGCGTCTGGGTGTCGTGGGATTCGCGCCGGGGGATCCCCGGGCCGTCACGGAGGAGGTCCTGCGAAAGGGCCTGGACCTGGGCGTCACGTCCGTCTGCTATCACGGACCCGGGGAGGTCCTGGACGCGCTGACGCCGTCGGACTGCGACCGGGCCAGCGAGCTCTACGCCAGGCTGGGCCTTGAACTGCCCCAGTTCGGCGTCGGGTACCGCGAATGCCTCTTCGACCCGGACCGGTCGGTCCGGGACCGCGTCGTCAGGACGATCCACCGGGGCCTGGAAGTGGGACGCGCCCTCAACGCGCATAACGTATTGATCCGAACGGGCAGCCTGAACCCCGGGGGATCCTACGACCCCGCGCCCGAGAACCACGAGCCCGGGCGGCTGGACATGCTGATCGATACGCTCTCGCGGGTCGCCGACAAGGCGGAGGCGGTGGGCATGACCGTCGTGGTCGAGACCCATGCGCTCACGATCATGGGGTCGCCGGAAATCAACCGGCGGGTGGTCGACGCCGTCGGTTCCGACCGCCTGCGCGTCGTCATGGACTTCGTGAACCACTTCCAGTCCCTGGCGCAGGTGTACGACAGCACGGCGCGTTTGAACCACATCTACGACGTCATGGGGCCGATCTCCACCGTTGCCCATATCAAGGACATCAGCGTGGAACCCGGCTTCGTCGTCCACATGAACGAAGAGGCGCCCGGCGCCGGCGAGCTCGACCTCGTCACGGCCGTGCGGCGCTGGGAAGCGCTCCATCCCGGCGGCTACATGCTGGTCGAGCACCTTCCCGAGGACAAGATCCCGACCGCCGTGGCCAATGTCCGGCGTATCGCGGCGGAGGCCGGCGTGGAGATTGTGTGAGCCATATCGCCTGACCGGCCCGAGCCTTTTCGGATAATCTAGAACTTCAACGTCAGGCTGGCTCCTACGAGATCATCCTTGACCGTAGGATTAATCTGCAACGAGGTCTGCCGGGCCTGGCGATTGATACTGTTTGCCGACATGGGGGCGTCAACCAGTGACCAGACGACGCTGCCCACCCAGACCACGGCTCCGATTCCGCCTGCGGTGCCTATTTCATCATCGTCGTTCGCGTCCAATACCAAGGTTACGGCCCCGGTAGAAGCGGCAACGAGTTGTACGGTTCCCTTGGCATAATGGCCGTTGTACCACTGTCCGGCGCCTGTAACCAGAAAGGAGAGGCCGAAGGCTAACCACGGACTCTTCTCCTGTACTTCGGTTGACTGTGGAACAGGCGGCATGGCTTCCTCAAAAGCCAGTACCCTTTCAGGATGGGGGTCGGCCATCAGAAAATCCCCCGGACGCTGACCGGACGCATACGAAGTGACCGAAAGGGTCAGTGCGATACACACGGTTAAAGCGAAACGATACACAGCTTGCTCCTTCCTATGAGAAACAGCCTGACGTTCCACTGTTCCTGAATGAAACAACTACAGCTACCCGATGTTATTGTGGGCGTATGCATTATTCGCATCAGGCTGATGGTGACGGCTTGAATATATCTCACGGTTGCCGTTAGTCAATCCAATTGAAATGACCTGTTCGTTCACCTGACTTTGGAATCGGTCCCGATTCCCATACGCTCCATATCGGAATGCACGGAAGGGGGAAGCGTCACCGGGCATGGGGACGACGCTCAACGCGCTCGACAGATTCCAGCACTTTCTTCACTTCATCCGCCAGTCCATCCCCCAGCCGCACGTCCTTCATCTCCCCCGATCGCCGTACCTTGAGTTCCGCCGCGCCGCGCTTCACGCCCCGTCCTCCCACGGTCAGCCGGACCGGGATGCCCATCAGGTCCGCGTCGTTGAACTTCACGCCGGCGCGGTCGTCCCGGTCGTCGTACAGCACCTCGATCCCCGGCCCGGCCAGGGCGCCGTAGACCGATGCCGCGACTTCCGACACGTGCGGATCGCCGCCGGACAGGTCTACGAGGACGACCTGGAAGGGCGCCACGCTCGCGGGCCAGCAGATGCCGTTCTCGTCGTGGTGACGCTCCACGATCGAAGCCATGAGGCGGTCGATGCCGATGCCGTAACAGCCCATGACGATCGGCCGGGAGACGTTGTCCCGGTCCAGGTAGCCCGCGTCCATGGCCTGGCTGTACTTGTCGCCCAGCTTGAAGATATTACCGACCTCGATGCCCTGGTCGGCCCGGAGAACGCCGCCGCAGACCGGACAGGGACTTCCGCCGCCGGCCGCGGCAATGTCCGTGACCAGGTCGGCCTCGTAGTCCCTGCCGTAATTCACATTGGCCACGTGATAGTCGATCCGGTTGGCGCCCGCGACCAGGTTGAAGCAGGACGGGATCAGGTCGTCGACGACCAGGAGCGTCCGGGACCGGTCGATGCCGAGGGGCGAACCGAAACCGGGTTCGGCCCCCGCGGCGCGGATCTCCTCGGGCGTGGCCGGCCGGAGCTGGAGCGCGCCGACGGCGTTGGCCAGCTTGGTATCGCTGAGCTCCATGTCGCCCCGGAGCACGGCGAATACGAACCGGTCCACCGACGCGCCTTGATCGTCCGCGAGCGTCGCGACCAGGAACAATGCCTTGGCGGTCTTCGTCCGAGGGATATCCAGGAAACGGGCGAGGTCGTCGATCGTGGCCGTGCCCGGCGTGTGGACTTCCTCGGGAGGCAACCGCTCTTCCCTGGGCGGTTCGTCTTTCCCGAACTTGGCCACCTGCCTGTTGGCCCGGTAACCGCAGGCTTCGCAGGACAGGATCGTGTCTTCGCCCGACGGCGACGGTTCGATAAACTCGTGGGCGTCCGACCCGCCCATCATCCCGGGGTCGCTGCGCACGGCCACCGCGTCGAGGCCGCAACGGCGGAATATGTTGACGTAGGCTTCGTAAACCTTGTCGTACCACCGGTCCAGGTCTTCGCCATCCACGTGGAACGAGTACCCATCCTTCATCGTGAACTCGCGCACGCGGATCAGCCCGCCCCTCGGGCGCGGTTCGTCCCGGAACTTCGTCTGAACCTGGTACAGCAGGCACGGCAGTTGCCGGTAGCTTCGGATCACGTCGCGGATCAGCGACGTCACCAGTTCCTCGTGCGTCATGGCCAGGCAGAGGTCCCGGCCGTTTCGGTCCTTCAGCCGCGCCATTTCACTGCCGATCTGCTGCCAGCGTCCGCTTTCTCGCCACAGTTCGGCGGGTTGCACCACGGGCAGCGTCACCTCCTGACCGCCGATGGCGTCCATCTCCTCGCGGACGATTTGCTCGATACGGTGTTTGACCCGCTGACCGAAGGGCAGGTAGGCGAAGATGCCGGACGCCACCTGCCGGACGAGACCGGCGCGCAGGAGAAGCTGATGGCTGACCAGTTCCGCTTCGCCCTGGGGATCGCGGTGGGTCTGAAAAAGGTACTCGGAAAGGCGCATGGAATGACCGTAACCAGGAGCGGAAATTTCGAATCGCGAAGGGGCGGACCGGCCGCCCGAGACGGCGCATAAACGGTTGCTTTCATACCGGCCGCCGGTATATTCAAGAAAGGATTTGAAGGCGGCCATGACAAGCGGTAAACACGGTCCTGGCGGATTCGTCCGGCCAGGCTGAACCCGGTCACACAATGAATCGCATACCCGTCGCGTACGGATACTGGAAGAGCGCCATCACGGCAAAGGCCATGGGGGCCCGAACGCCGCTCTACGACGTGCAGTGGATCGGCGACGGATCCGGCCTGGTCTGGCTCGAACAGCGTTCGGATACCGGGGTGCTCGTCTGCCGCAGGGGCGACGAGGCGCCGTACGACCTGACGGACGGGCATCCGGTCCGGGCCGGCGTCGGATACGGGGGCGGCGATTTCACCGTGGCGGATGACTTCGTCGTCTTCGCCGAAAAGGACGGCAGGCTGTACCGCCAGTCCCTCGCCCCCGGATCGGCCAGGCCGATCACGCCCGCTTTCGGCGCTGCCGCCGCTCCCGCTGTGTCGAGGGATGGAAGGTGGGTGATCTACGTCCACACCTGCGAATCCGTCGACGTCGTCGCCCTGGTCGACTGCGAAGGCAGCGGCTGGCCCGTCAACCTGGTCCGCGGCGCCGATTTCTACATGCAGCCGGCCTGGCACCCGGACGGCCAACGGATCGCGTGGATCGAATGGGACCAGCCGCAGATGCCCTGGGACGGCACGAGGCTGAAGACCGCCCGGATCGATACGGACCGCCGTAGGCTGGCAGACGAAGTGCTGATCGCGGGAGACACGGATACGCCGGTCTTTCAACCCGCCTACTCCCCGGACGGGAAGTGGTTGTCCTTTATCATAACGGATGGGGAGTGGGACAGCCTGGTCGTGCTGGATCCGGATACGGGAGGGCGGCGGGTACTGGTCGAGGGCGCCACCCTGGCCGATCCCGCCTGGGTGCAGGGCGTGCGGGTCTACGGTTGGGGACCGGACGGCGATACCCTGTACTACCGCGGGAACGAACGGGGATTCGCGTCGCTGCATAGGGTATCCCTGGCCACGGGCCGGATCGCGCAACTGGACACGCCCCAGTACACCTGGATGATGCAGCCGGCCGTCTCGCCGGCGCGGGATGCCGTCGCCTGTATCGCCTCGTCGCCCGCCGTGCCCGAGCGCGTGGTCACCCTGGATGAAGGCGCCCATGTCGTGCATCGCCGCAGCCAGTCGGAGATGATCCCCAGGGCGGACCTGTCCATGCCCGAACCGATTGCCTGGACGAATCCGGGCGGCGGCGAGGTGCACGGACTCTACTATCCGCCCGCCAGCGGCCGGTTCACCGGTTCGGGCAAACCGCCGGCCATCGTCTGCATCCACGGGGGGCCGACGGGCCAGTCCAGGGCCGACTACGCGGCCGAAGTCCCCTTCTTCACCAGCCGGGGCTATGCCTTCCTTTACGTAAACTACCGGGGCAGCACGGGGTATGGCCGTTCATACATGACCGCGCTGCGCGAGCACTGGGGGGAGTACGATACGGAGGACGCCGTGAGCGGCGCGCGCGCCCTCGTCGAACGGGAACTCGCCGACCCGGCCCGCATCGTCATCAAGGGCGGAAGCGCGGGCGGGTTTACCGTGCTGAACGCCCTCGTCCATCATCCCGGTGCATTCCGGGCCGGCCTGTGCCTCTACGGCGTGACCAATCTCTTCGGCCTGGCCGCGGATACCCACAAGTTCGAGGCGAAGTACCTGGACCTGATGGTCGGGACGCTGCCCGAACACGGCGACCGGTACCAGGCCTGGTCTCCGCTCTTCCACGCGGACCGGATCCGCGACCCGGTCGCCATATTCCAGGGCAGCGAGGACAAGGTGGTTCCGCCGGACCAGGCCGAATCCATCGTCGAGGTCCTCAAGCGGAACAAGGTGCCCCATATCTACCGGCTGTACGAAGGGGAGGGGCACGGCTGGCGCAAGGTGGAGACGATCGTCTCCTACTACGACGACGTGGAACGCTTCCTGAAGCGGTACGTACTCTGATGCACGCGGTTCACCGGACGTTCGGACCTTTCGCGTGTCCGTCCGGCGGCCGCTTCCCAGGGCGGTGCGAACGCTGATGCAGTGGATCCAGAAACAGGTCACCCTTGCCGCCCGGCCCCGGGGCTTTCACCTGGTCACGGACGAGATCACCGGCCACGTCCCCGAACTGGCAGGCATCGACGTCGGCATCGCCCACGTCTTCTTATGCCATACGTCGGCCTCGCTGACCGTCAATGAGAACGCGGCGCCGGACGTGCGGGGCGACTTCGAGCGCCACATGAACGTCCTCGTCCCCGAGAACCAGCCCCATTACCGCCATGACGAGGAAGGACCGGACGACATGCCGGCGCACATCAAGGCTTCGATGATGGGGAGCAGCGTTTCCATACCCATCACCGGCGGCCGGCTGAACCTGGGCGTCTGGCAGGGCATCTATCTTTGCGAACACCGGGACCGCGGCGGCGCGCGGCGGCTGGTGGTCACCATCTACGGCAATCCAGCCTGAAGGGAGATCCGTGGGAGCGCTGGCAGACAAACTCACGGTCGTTATCGCGGACGCCTTCGAATCGGCCGGCTATGATCGAAGCTTTGGCGAAGTGCGGGTTTCCGACCGGCCGGACCTGTGCCAGTTCCAGTGCAACGGGGCGCTCGCGGCGGCCAGGCAGTACCGGTCCGACCCGCGCCGGATCGCGCAGGACGTGGTCGATGCGATCGATGCGCCCGGGGCCGTCCGGGAACTGTCTCTCGCCGGGCCGGGGTTCATCAACATCGTCCTGGCCGACGAATATATCGCGCGGCACGTCCAGGAGGTGCATGACGACGACCGGCTGGGGTGCGAAGCGGCGGCGCTCCCCATGCGGATCATGGTCGATTACGGGGGGCCCAACGTGGCCAAGCCGCTGCACGTCGGCCACCTACGCGCGGCGATCATCGGCGAGAGCATCGTGCGGATCTGCCGCTTCGTGGGCCACGAGGTGATCGGCGACGTGCACCTGGGCGACTGGGGACTGCAGATGGGACTCATCATCGCGGCGCTCTCGGAGACCCGCCCGGACCTTCCGTATTTCGACGAAGCGCTTTCCGGGCCCTATCCCGGAGATTCCCCGGTGGACATCGCCGACCTGGAGGACATCTACCCGAAAGCCGCCGAACGGGAGCAGCGGGATCCGGCGTTCGCCGAAACGGCGCGCCAGGCCACCGTGGACCTCCAGGCCGGCAGGCCGGGCTACCGCGCCCTGTGGCAGCACTTCCGCGACGTGTCCGTCGATGACCTCCGGCAGAGTTACGAGCAGCTGAACATACGCTTCGACCTGTGGCTCGGGGAAAGCGATACCCAGGACCGGGTCCATGGCCTGATCGCGCGTTTGAAAGAGGAAGGGTACGCCCGGGAAAGCCGGGGCGCCCTGGTCGTGGAGGTCGACGAGCCCGGCGACCGGGAGGAGATCCCGCCGCTGATGCTGGAGAAAACCGACGGCGCGGTGCTCTACGGCACGACCGACCTGGCCACCATCGACCAGCGCGTGGAGCAATTCAGTCCGGACTGCATTCTCTACGTGGTCGACAACCGCCAGCAGCAGCACTTCAAACAGGTCTTCAAGGCTTCCTACAAGACGGGTGTCGCCCCGGCGTCGACGCGGCTGGAACACGACGGCTTCGGGACGATGAACGGGAAGGACGGCAAGCCCTTCAAGACCCGCGAGGGCGGGATCATGAAGCTGAAGGACCTGATCGAGCTGGTGACCGGGCACGCACGGGCGCGGATCGAGACCATCGAATCGGTCCGTGAATACGACGAGGACGAGAAGGAGACCATCTCGCGCATGGTGGGCGTGGCGGCACTGAAATACGCCGACCTGATGAACCACCGCACGAAAGACTACGTGTTCGACCTGGAACGCTTTTCGTCCTTCGAGGGCCGCACGGGTCCCTACATCCTCTATGCCGCCGTGCGGATCAAGTCGGTGCTCAGACGGGCCGGCGACCGGGGTCTTCAGCCGGGCGGTATCATGGCCCCCTACAGCGAACCGGAGCGCGACCTGGACCTCAAGCTGTCCGAGCTGCCGGCGGTGATCGGCCTGGCCTTCGAGACCCGCGCGCCGAACCACCTGTGCGAATACGCCTTCCAGCTGGCCACGGCCTACAACCGGTTCTACCACACCCATCACATCCTGAGCGAAGAGGACGGCGATCGCCGCGCCTCGTGGCTCGCCGTGTCCGGGGTCACGCTGCGGGCGCTGGAAAGGGTGCTGGACCTGCTCGGCATTGAAGTGCCCCGGCGCATGTAGCGTGGCGGTTGGCTATGCGGCGCGGCGGTTGGCCGTGCAACGCGGTCGGGATGTAGCGTGGCCCCGGCGCATGTAGCGCGGCCCCGGCCCTGCTCCCGCCCCATGGCATGGCGAACGTGGAACGCACCTTTTATGAATATCGTATACCTCCATTCCCACGACACCGGCCGGTACATCCAGCCCTACGGCCATGCCATCCCGACGCCCGCCCTGCAGAATCTGGCGGAAGAGGGCGTCCTGTTCCGGTCGGCCTTCTGCGCGAACCCGACCTGCTCGCCGAGCCGCGGGGCCCTGCTCACCGGTCAGTGGGCCCACAGTTGCGGCATGTTCGGCTTGGTCAACCGGGGCTGGTCGATCCATCATCCCGAGCGGCTCATCATGCATACCCTGCGCGGCGCGGGGTACGACACGGTGATGGCCGGGTTCCAGCACGTCGTCAAGAATCTCGACGACGCCGGCTGGTCCCGTGTATTGCCACGGGAGGCCGGCGACGAAAAGGCGCCCGCCGAGGAACTCGCCGCGTCCTTCTTGTCGGAATGCCATGACCGGCCCTTCTTCCTCGACGTGGGGTTCGGCGAAACCCATCGCAGGGGCGCGGGCTTCGCGCCGCAACCAGAGGGCGAAGCGCCGGCCGATCCCCGTTACGTGCGCCCGCCGGCGCCTTTCCCGGACGACGAAGATTTTCGTCGCGACATGGGCCTGTTCATCGACGCCGCCCGCACGCTCGACCGGAAGATGGGACGCGTGCTGGAGGCGATAGACCGGAACGGGCGGCGGGACGACACCCTGGTCATCTGCACCACCGACCACGGCATCGCCTTCCCCATGATGAAGTGCCACCTCACCGACCACGGCATGGGCGTCATGCTCATCCTGCGCGGACCCGCGGGGTACGGCGGCGGCAAGGTGGTCGACGGCATGGCGAGCCACGTCGACGTTTTCCCGACCGTGTGCGATCTGGCCGGTATCGACCGTCCGGGCTGGTTGCAGGGCGTTTCGCTCGATCCGCTCGTGCGGGGCGAAGCATCGGAGGTGCGGGAAGAGGTCTTCGCCGAGGTGAATTACCACGCGGCCTACGAACCCCAGCGGGCCGTGCGGACCCGCCGGTGGAAGTACATCCGTCGATACGGAGACCGCGAACTGCCGGTCATGACGAATTGCGACGCGTCGATCACGAAATCATCCCTGATCGAAGAGGGCTGGCGGGACCGGGCCGTCCCCCGCGAAAGACTTTACGACACCCTGTTCGATCCGTCCGAGACCAACAACCTGGCCGACCGGCCCGAAGCCGCCGGTGCGTTGCGTAACCTGCGCGCCCGCCTGGACCGCTGGATGGAGTCCACGGGCGATCCACTGGCCGACCACGAGCACGTTCCCCCGGACCCCGGCGGCGTGCTGAACCGTCCCGGCGACCTCTCGGCGGCCGACGACCCCCAGTACCCCGTCTGAGCCATGCAACCCGTCTACCTGAACCATTTGCTCGTATTCGTCGACCGGGACACCTACCGCGCCCTGTCCGCGTCCGGGTTCCTGAACGAACACTTCGCCTGTTCCGAGGAACGGACGACCCACGACCAGGCCACGGGCATGTCCTGGACCGGCCGGTACTACTACGGGCGAAACACCTATTTCGAATTCATGAATCCGGACAGGACTTCCTGGGCGCCCCGCGATGCCCTGGCTTTCGGTATTGAAAAGGAAGGCGGATCGCAGGAACTCGCCGGAAGCCTGGAAATGGAACTGAAACGGGATATCACGCTGTTCAAGCGGAAGAGAAGGTACCTGGACCAGGACATACCCTGGTTCTGGACGGTTGATATCCCGCGCAAGGACGACGCCCGGTTGATCTCCTGGGTGATGGAATACGATCCGGTGTTCCTGGACAGGTGGTCGCCGGATCTTCCCCCGGGACGGCCCGGTGCGGGGACCGCCGGCATCGCCAGAAGCGGGTTCCTGACCCGGTATCGTTCCGCCATCGGAGACGACCTGCCCGGCCGGCTCTTCCGGGACATTGCTTCAGTCACCGTGACCCTGCCGCCTGACGAGGCCGATCTGCTCGAAGCTGAACTGGGGGTCTATGGATATGTCGCGGTTGGGACGGAGGGTTCCGGGCGTGCGAAGACAGGCGATGCGGATCTCAGGAAGGATGACGAAACAGGGGGCGAACCGGCTTCTTCCCGTGAACGGACGAAGTTCCGCGGACCCGATCTCGAAATCGTGGTGGAGCGGGTACCTCCGGCCGACGACCACGTTGGATCGGTGCAGGTTGGATCGGTGCAGGTTGAATCAGGGTACGATGGATCGGGGCACGATAGATCAGGGCAGGTTGAATCAGGGTACGATGGATCGGGGCACGATGGATCAGGGCAGGTTGGAGCCGCCGGCGGAGTCGGGGGCATCACCGCCTTTACCATGGAAACCCGCCCGGTCTCCATAACCACGACCCACACCTTCGGACCCGCGTGCCGCCTTACCGTGGAAAGTACGGGTAAGGCGACCTGGTCGTTCGGGCCGGCCGCGGGGTGACTTCAACCGACGATTCGGCCCCCCGGTCCTCTGACCCGCTGTCCTCCCCGGCGGGCCCCGCCGATGCTATGACGTAGAGGAAGCCGGTCCGCAATCCGCCGCGGGACACGTCCTGCACAGGTGCCGGTTCAGGAGGTGGGTTGTCGCGAGCAGGACGCCGCCGGTTACATGGAGGATGACCTCGAAGTTTCCTTCGGCCGCGGTGTAACCCGCCGTGATGACCCCCACGGCCAACACGAGCGTGAGAAACGCCCGGTATCGCCTGTGGTACCTGACGCCCGCAACCACGCTCCCGACCGCAAGCACGACGGCGCCGACTATGGCGAATTCGGCGGGTTCGCTGGCAAGAAAACCCAGCCCCACAAGCGGCAGGAACGTTACCAGCAGCGGCACGGCCACGCAATGGACCGCGCACGCCGAGGAAAGGAACACGCCGGCGTTGTCTACGGCTCCTCGAGTGATGTATCGTATCATATCTTCTACCTATCTCCGGGAAGACCGCCGAAGCCGGCTCATCCGGCACCGCGCACCCTTCCGAGACCGATCCAGGCGCCCATGCTCACCAGCCCGACCAGTATGGTAAGGGTCGAAAGCGGTACCGTGGCGCGCCGTGTTACGTCGCCCAGTGACTCGTCTACGTACTGAAACTTCGGCACTGTTGGAATCACCTCCGCCGACATCTTCTCTCCGGCCAGAATCGCCGGCACGAAGAAGGAGCGCCACTGACCGGCGAATTCTCGCACCTGGGACTGAAACCGGGCGAACCGCGCATCACCCGTTCCCGCCGCGTCGATGAACAGTTCCTGGACCAGGAGCGCGGGGGAAAGGAACCGGTAACGACGGACCAGTTCATTTTGCTCCTCACGCCGTAAGTGATGCTGCGCCGACACCTCCTCCAGGCGCCGGTTCACCGCGTCCGTGGCGGCCCAGGCGAGGGCGGCCCGGTTGGATTCATCCGCAACCGTGCCGCCGGCGAGTTCCGGATGGTCCTCGAGGTAGCGGGCGAGCAGTTCGCTGCGGCGGCTTACCGCATCGTTGGAGGCTTCGCGCTGCGCAGTGATCATCTCCACCCGGGAGGGGAGCGGGTGCAACAGGCCCGCCGCGATGTTGATGGCGGCCGGCAGCACCACCACCAGTACGAGCCAGGCGCCCACCAGCACCGTGGCGTTCCATGCGGAGGACCGGCCCAGGCTGTTTACCCAGGCGGTGATCGAGAACCAGAACAGCGCGTATACGGTCAGTGCCGCACACCACAGCAGCGCCCTGCCGGAAGGCTCAGACGATCCCGGGCTCCCGGTGAGCAGTATTCCGATTACCGACACTCCTATGGCCACGGCCATGACCAGCATCGCCCGGAATCCGAGTTTCGTGGCCACGATGCGGCGCGCCGACACGGGTTGGGAAAGCGTCAGCGCCAGGGTACCTTGCTCACGCTCACCCGATAGCACGTTGAAACCCAGGGCGAGCACGAGAAGGGGCAGCAGGTAGACCGCCACGAACGCCAGGTCGAACCGCCCGACCATGAGGTTGAGGGGATTCTCCACCTCGCCGTTCTGAAGGAAGGTGGACTCGTTGGTATTGATGCTGACATCGTAGTAGTAGGGCAGGAGATCGCTCTGCCCCACCGCCAAGGCGGTCAGGGGACCCGGTTCCAGCACGACGGAACGGGCTCCCCGCGCGCCACCCATCACGTTGGCGGAACGGGGATCGCGGAACGGGGACACCGTCCGGGTCCCGTTTTCAATGGCGGTCAGTTCGCGTTTCAACGCGTCGGTCCGTTCGACGCTTCCGTCGCGCACGACCTGCACCGTGCGTTCCTGGAAACGGACCCAGGCCATGCCGTTGGCCAGCGCGTAGGCGAAGAGGACGACAAAGAGCGGAAGAACGATCCGCAGGACTCGGTCGGCGGCGAGAAGCCGCCACTCGTTCACCAGGATGGTTTTCGTGGTCTTGGTCCCCATGATCAGGCCACCTCCGCGCGGCGAACGGCGACCGTAACGGCAAAAAACGCGCCGGCCAGCCACAGCCCCATCACCAGGAGCGACAGGGCACGGTTCTGAAGGACCCACGCCACCGTCGGGGCGTCATATCGAAAGGGCGGCATCTGCGACCAGAGATCGGCCTCGGCGAGGTAGACTTCCCCGGCGCGGGAGTTCTCGGTCATGTCGACATTCAAGCGCTGCACCAGGTCCCGGCGGTATTCCTCCGCGGCGGCGGCGAAGTGCCGGTGCTGTTCGACGTCGGTGCCGGCCAGGCCCATGGAAAGCGTCCGGACCGCCAGCAGGGGCGCCGTGACCGCAAGCGCCTCGTGTACGTATCCCTGGCGCTCGAAGGTGTTCCACAGGGCGCCGTAATTACGGTCGAAGATTTGGTTGCCGTACGCCTCGCTTTTCTGCAGAAAGACGCCAATGGCGTTGATCGGAAGGTCCTCTGCGTTTTCCACGTTGTACTGCTCGAGGAGTTCCCGCGTCGACGCGGCCCGGTCGGGACGCTCGAGGCCGTCCACACCGTCGGCCATCTCCCTGCCGAGGGTTTGCGCGAACTCCACCGCCGAGGGCGTCGGGTACAGCCACTTCGACAGATCCACCGCGATACGCGGCGCCACGAGTCCGTTGACCACCCAGACGGCCAGCAGAACCACTAGTGCGGTCCGCGCCGAAGGGGCCCTTGCCGAGACGGCGAGGGACAACCCGATGAACGTCGCGAAATAAACCAGGTAGATGCCGGTCAGCACGGCGCCGCGGACCAGGGGCGATGCCGCCGGTCCGGGGCTGCCGATGACGATGGCGGCCGCACCGACGAGCGCCGCGGGTACCAGGAGCAGCGCCAGGGCCGCGGCGACGCCGAGGGCCTTGCCCATCGCGAGCTCGAGGCGTCCGATGCCGGTTGCCAGCAACTGCCGCAGCGTCCCTCGCTCCCGCTCACCGGCGAGGGCGCCGAAGGTCAGGAGGATGATGAGCAGCGGCACCAGGTGCTGAAGGACCTGCGCCGCCGTCAAGGCGCCGATGCGCTGCGCGGGTGTCGCGTCCTGTGCCGGACGCAAAAGGAAATCGTTCTGCCTGTGGGCTTCCAGCAGTACCGACGTCCCCGTATAGGAGTCCACGCCCTCGTCGACAAAGGACAACGCCAGCCGGGGCTTGAAGGCGTAGACGCCGTAGTGGGCCGCGGAATGGGGGTTCTTCTCGCCCTGCGACTCCCAGTGATCGCGGTCGGTGGCCTGTGCGGCGGCCAGTTCCTTCTGCGCATTGCGCGCCTGGACCCATCCGGTCCCCAGCGAGACCAGGAGCAGTGCGCCTACCAGCGCGGCGCACCAGCGGAAGCGTCCATCCCGCACCATGTCCATAAACTCTTTACGGATTATATGCCTTATCATGGTCGGCTCCTATTCGTGCATGTGATCCAGGTAGATGCGTTCGAGATCGGCGTGGCCGATTTCATCGGTCGTCATCTCCACCACGAGTCGGCCATGCTGCATGATTCCGATCCGCGTACCGGACTCCTTCGCGCGAAACAGATCGTGGGTCGCCATCAGCACCGCGACACCCCGTTCCTTGAGTCGTTCCAGCAATTCGGAGAATTCGTTCGACGCCTGGGGATCCAGGCCCGACGTCGGTTCGTCGAGGAGCAGGGCGTCGGCCTCCTTGGCGATGGCGATCGCGATCCCGACCTTCTGCCGCATACCCTTGGAGTATTCGGAGACGCGGGAATGGACAGCCTCCGTCTGAAGACCGGCTTCGACGAGGATATCGGCCAGGCGATCGTGCGACAGGGATTCCTTCCCTCCCAGCGCCGAGAAGTAAGCCAGGTTTTCCAGGCCGCTCAGGTTGCGGTAAAGCATGACCTGTTCGGGGATATAGGCCAGGTGGTTTTTCGACCTCAAGGGCTCGTCGGCTACGTCCATTCCCATCACGTGCACGCTTCCGGACGTCGGTTCGAGAAACCCAAGGAAGAGATGTATCGTAGTAGTTTTGCCGGCGCCGTTCGGGCCGAGGAGACAGTAGATTTCCGACGGACCGACACGAAGGTCAAGGCCGGCTACGGCCTCCAGCTCGCCGTAACGCTTGGACAGCGCCTTTGCCTCGAGCACGGGTTTCGTAGTACCCGCGGTCGCTGCGGCCTGCTTATCAGGCGTATCGGCCGTCATTGCTCCGCTTTCTTGATTCATCCGGGAGACCGGACCGGTTTCCATGGACTCACCCTCCGGGGTAATGGGATATTCGGTATCGCCATTGGGATATACAGTATCGCCGCCGCGCCATTGGCGCGTCCGCGAGTGCTTGAAATAGGAAAGACGATCGCCCATGTGCCGGCTGGTCATCGATCGACCGGCAACGGCACAGGATATCTGCGATCGAACCTGCTATGATATTGGAGGGTCTTCAGGCGGGCGGCGCCCGGGAGTCCTTGCCGTAAACCTTTGCGTTGCGAGGGTGATCCAGGGTGTCGGCGAAGGAGGTTCGGCCTACCGAAACATCGAGCTTCTCGGGATCGCCGGAGCGATCGATGGTATCGATGACCTGCAGATGCTGGGCGAGGCACGGAACACAGGTACCGTTTTCGCATTCGGTACCGTTGTGGCCGTGGTCGTGGTCGTGCGGCGTCGTCGAGAGGACGAAGAGGGCGACGGCAACGATCGCGCCCCAGCGTTGCAGAGTCAACCAGTCCGGTCGCATGTCGGCGAACTTAGCACACCGTGGTATTCGTGTCAAGCGGCTTCCAATTAAACGGTGGTGATTGGAGTCTACTTTGTATTTACGTGGCGCTACTTTGTATATACGCGGCTCTACATTGTATATACGTGCCACTGCCTTTACATCTTGAAACTAATTCGGTGTTTCAGTACCGGCCGTTACGCCGAGTTCCGACAGCACACGGACAGGCGTCTCCACGTCGATGTCCGAAAGGCTGCGTGGGCGGAAAGGTTCCTTCCAGGTCAATCCGCCTACATCTTTCCCGATCTCTTCGCTTCCCCACAACAACCGGACCTTTTTCCCCCTTGGACCCCAGACGGCCGGGTCCGTGGGACCGAACAGGCCAATGACCGGTGCGCCCGTCGCCGCCGCCAGATGGGTCATGCCCGAATCGTTGCCGATCATCGCCCTGCACCGGGCGTAGAGGGCGGCCACGTCGACGAGCGGGCGGTCCTCCACGACAAGCACGTCCCGGACCGGGATGCGCGGGAGGATGCGGCGGCGAACCTTGTCGTCCGCCGGTCCGAAGGTGACTACCGGCTTGTAGCCCCTGTCGGCCAGCCGTTCGATCAGCGCCGCGTACCGCTCCGCCGGCCAGCATTTCTCCAATCCGCCGCTGCCTGGATGAATGGCGACCAGGTTGTGGTCCGAGGGCAAATTCATTTTTCGTATATCGTCAGCCGCGCCGCGCAACGTGGAGGGCATCGCGGGAAGATCGGCGATGGCGTCTGCACCCAGGGGCTTCACAGCATCCATCAGCACGCGGGTCATGTGGATCCTGCGACCGTCCGCGGGCCGGGACCGCCCGGTCAGTACGGTCAGCCCGGTTTGCTCGGGACCGGACACGAACCTTCGGAGGTTTCCCGCAAACACCCCGTCGGGATCGGGCAGGTAGGAGAGGATCGCGTCGTAGGACCGGAGACTACGTATTGCGGGATCGGCCGCGGACCCGCCTTCCGCCCCCGCGGGCCCGTCTGCCGTCCTCGCGGACCCGCCTGCCGCCCCCGCGGACCCGCCTGCAGCCCCCGCGGACCCGCCTGCAGCCCCCGCGGACCCGTATGCCGCCCACGCGGGTCCGTCTGACGCCCACGCGGGTGTGCCGCCCGGCGCGAACAGGGGCGTGTAGTCCCGGCTGTCGATCGACAACACGTTGTCCACGTATCCACACTGTTTCAATAGGGAAAGGCGGCCGGGATGGCCCATCATGTCGATGGACAGGCCTTCGTAGTGCTTCTTCAACGCGGCAAGCACGGGCAGGGTGAGGACCAGGTCGCCGAGCGCGCCCGACCGGATGATCAGGACGCGTTTCATGCTTCCAGGTCGAATACGGAGCCGGTCCCGGCAGCCGAAGCCCGCTCGTAGGCCAGCTTTGCGGTGACCGCGTCTTCCATGGCATAACCGACGGACTTGAACACCGTGATCTCATCCTCGCCGGTCCGTCCGGCCTTCCTGCCGGTGACCAGTTCCGTCAGCTCCGCCAGGATATGATCCCGCGAGATGTCGCCCGCGCGCAGGGGGACGAGGATGTCGCCCGCTTCCTCGAAGGCGCCTTCGTAGGTATCCACGAAAACGCGGGCCCGCCGGATCAGCCCGGCGTCCAGTTCCTGCGAGTCGGCGGTGAAGACGCCCACGGCGTTCACGTGGGTGCCGGGACGAACCCGTCCTCCGTCGAAGAGGGGCGTCTTGCCGGACGTGCAGACCGCCAGCACGTCCGCTTCGGCCGCGCAATCGGCCGCGGTGTCCACCAGCCGGCAGGACATCCCCCGGGATTCGAGTTCCGCCAGGAAGGCCCGTCCCCGTCCGGTCGTCCGGTTGTACGCGACGATCCGTTCAATGGGCCGGACCGCCGCGATCGCGTCCGCGTGGAACCGGCCCTGGACGCCCGTCCCGATGATGCCCAGAACCTTCGCACCCTTGCGCGCCAGGTACTTAGTGGCCACCGCCGACGCCGCCGCCGTCCGGATCCCGGTGAGATACGTGGCGTCCATCAGCGCGATGAGCCGGCCGGTCTCCGCGTCGCACAGCACGTAGAACCCCGTGATCATGGGAAGGCCCCTGGACGGATTGTCGTGGAACGCGGAGACGACCTTGGCGCCCAGCGTGTGTTGACCGTGAAGGTAGGCCGGCATGAAGAGGGCGACCGAGGGCCGGTCCGCTACCCGGACGGGCAGGCGGACGGGTACGTCGTCTTTTCCGCCCACGGTGCGAAAACCTTCTTCCACGGCCTCGATCACGTCCGGCATGGTGAGGACGGAAGCCATGTCCGACCTGGATAGAAGACGTACCTGGCTCAAGGATGGCTCCCCTGGGAAGACGGGTTCATGGCGTATTCCGCGCGCGAGAAACTGATTGCCCGGACCGGCGGCCCGGTTTAGATTGTATAATCGTCTTTGCAGGTGCAATCAATGACAATCTGAGTGGATCCACGTCGTAAAGGCTCGCCGCCGAACCCCCCGATCCGGGTCGCCGGGAGCCCCCTTTAGACCGTCCGGGCCTTCGAGCCGGACACGCACCAGGGAGTGGGTATGCGCGAACGTCAGAAGGAACTCCGGAGACAGCGGTTCCGCAAGGAGCAGAGGCGCAAGGCCGCGATCCGCGATATGAAGAGGAAGAGAAAGGTGAAGCCGTCCAAGTAGCCAGTCCGGCATCCCTGACAGGTGAGGCATGAGCGACACATCGGATGCGGCGAAGGATTACGTCCTCCACACGGCCCAGGAACACAACGTCAAGATCATCCAGTTGTGGTTCACGGATATACTGGGTTTCCTGAAGAGTTTCTCCATCACGGTGGAAGAACTGGAAGACGCCCTGAAGGACGGCGAGGTCTTCGACGGCTCGTCCATCGAGGGGTTCATCCGGCACAGCGAGCAGGACATGATCGCCATGCCGGACCCAAGCACCTTCCAGATACTGCCCTGGCGTCCGGACGCCCGGAAAAGCGCAGTGGGCAGCATGTTCTGCGACATCCTGGACCCCGACGGCGCCCGGCCCTACGAGGGCGACCCGCGCCAGATCCTCAAGCGGAGCCTCCAGCGCGCCGCCGGGCACGGATACACCTTCTACGTCCAGCCCGAACTCGAATACTACTACCTCAAGTCCAGCGAAGGTCCGCCCCAGCCCCTCGACCAGGGCGGCTACTTCGATCTCACCCCGCTGGACTGGGCAACCGACCTGCGACGCGATACCGTGATGGCCCTCGAGGAGATCGGCATAGGCGTCGAGTTCAGCCACCACGAGGGCGGTCCCGGCCAGAGCGAGATCTCCCTGCGGTACACCGACGCCATGACCATGGCGGACTACACCATGACCTACCGGCTCGTGGTGAAGGAAGTGGCCCTCCGGCACAACGTGTACGCCACCTTCATGCCCAAGCCCCACGCCGGCCATAACGGGAGCGGGATGCACATACACCTTTCGCTTTTCCGCGGCGATGAGAACGCCTTTTTCGACGAGGGCATGGAATACCACCTGTCGGATACGGGCCGGGCCTTCGTCGCCGGCCTGATGCGTCACGCCCCCGAGACCATGCTGGTCACCAACCAGTGGGTGAACTCGTACAAGCGGCTCATCGCCGGCTACGAGGCGCCGCTCTTCGTTTCCTGGGCGTTGCGCAACCGGGCGGACATGATCCGGCTGCCTACCTACAACCCCGCGAAACACGAAGCCATGCGCGTGGAGTACCGCGCGCCCGATCCTTCCTGCAACCCCTACCTGGCCTTCGCCGTCATCCTCTCGGCGGGCCTGGCCGGTATCGAGAACGGGTACGAACTCGGTCCCCCCGCGGAGACCGACCTGTACGGCATGTCCCACGAGGAACGCCGGAAGCTCGGCGTCCGGTCCCTGCCCAAGGACCTGAACGAGGCGATCAAGCTGGCGGAAGGAAGCGAACTGCTGGTGGACTGTCTCGGTGAAGAGGTTTTCGACAAGCTGATCGAGAACAAGCGGGAAGAGTGGGAACGCTACCGGTCGCAGGTCACCGACTACGAGCTGAAGACCTACATGTCCCTGTTGTAGGCCCACGGAACTGCCGCGTGTTCAGGCACTTTCTTGCCGCGTCCTCATGCGCTGTAGGCTCAGGGACTCGCCGCGCAGGGATTCTCGACACGGAGATTCGCATTGCGATCAGCCGGCGCTGTCCCCTCTGACGAGTTCCGCGGCGAGCACCCGCCGGGCGGCAGCCGGATCATCCGCGACCAGCGTCACCAGGCTCCGGTCGCCGGCCCGTTCGACGATCCGTAGGCTGCGGATGCCGATCCTGGCGTCCGCCAGGCGCCGCGCCACCTCCGCGAGCGAGCCGGGCCTGTTTTCCAGATCAAGCACAAGCGCGTCCTCCGTTACCGCGCGGTACCCCGCGTCGCTCAGCGTTCTGAGTGCAGCGTCGTAGCGGTCTACGCGCAATACGATGATGCCGCCCGTTCCCACCACGCGCGCCTCGATGGACTCGATGTTGACATCCGCGCGGGCCAGCGTCTCGGAGACGGAGGCCAACGCACCGGGCGCGTGTTCCACCGGGATGATGATCTCTTTCATGAGGCCGCCTCGATTTCCCGCCGCATGTCGTCGACGAATTCGTCCAGCATGTCCAGGGAAACGCCGGGCAAGGCGATGACGTGGGCAATGTCCCCGGAACTGGCGAGCACCCATTTATCCAGTATGGCCGCCGGCGGCCGGGGAAAGACGACCGTGACCGAGCAGGGGTTTCGCCACGCCTCCACGCCGATCCCCTTCAGCGCATTCTCCACGTAGGCCGCCTTCCGCAGGGAATCGTCGACCCGTTCACGCAGCCCGTCGTCGCCGTGCAATCGCAGCGCGTACCAGAGCATGAGGGGCGTAATCGCGTTCCTGGACCCGCTGATCGTAGTGTCGAGGGCGCCTACGTATTCGACCGACCGGGAAATGCGTTCCATGTGGCCCTTCCGCACCATGGCCACGCCGCAGGGCAGGGGCGATCCGATCATCTTGTGCCCCGAAATGGAAATGCTGTCCGCGCCGGCGCCGAAGTGCCAGGGCGGCGGATCGTCCACGAAGGGCAGGATCATACCGGAAAAGGCGGCGTCGACATGTATATACGCGTTCGGCGTGCACTGTCTTTCAAGGACCTCCCGAATACGGTCCAGCCGGTCGATGGCGCCGGTCATCGTCGTGCCGGCATTGGCGAATACGATGGGCGGCACGTCCCGGTGGATCCGGATGCTCTCCTCCAGGTCCCGGTAGTCCATTTCCCCGGTATGGCCGCTTCGAATCATAATGTTGCGCGTGTGTTGCAGCCGTAGTATCTTGCTGACGCTGTAATGCGTATCCTCTGAGAAATAGACGATACCATCCGGATAGAGTTCCCGGGCGAGATAGAGGCCGTACATGTTCCCCTCCGTCCCGCCGTTGGTCACGTAGCCCCAGCAATCGTCTCCGCCGATCCCCGTCAGGCGCGCGAAGGACATGATCACCTCCCGTTCGAAGTCGTGGGTGTTCATGCGGACGTTGCTGCCCGAGAAGGGATCGCCCAGGTTGTTTACCGCAAACTCCATGAAACGATAGAGCGGGGCATAATCGAATCGCGAGTCGCACGGATACCCGATGGTGACCTTCCGGTCCGATACCAGTCTCTCGTAAAGGGCATCCAGTCTCGCCGCGCTCCGCCGGTCGAGCTCGGCGGCAGGCACATCGGGTTCGAAAAGTGTGGTTTCCGTACGCATGGCGTCTCGCTTCCTGACAGATTCGGCTTGCTTGCCTTCTACCCCTTATTAGACGGGGGAGATCCGGGGAGCGTTCCGGTTTTCCGGGCGTCACGCGGCCCGGACCACAATGTATCGGGTGGGAGCACTTCAGGGAAGGAGTAAGAAGATCAAGGGAGAAAGCACTTCGCCGGTTCCCGGCGACTCCGACGCACCGCTGATCGTGGATCCCAACCGCCTGGCGGCCATCGACTGGATGCGCGGCCTCGTCATGGTCCTCATGGCCATCGATCACGCGAGCCTGGCCTTCAACGGCGGACGGCTCGCCGACGATTCGTGGTTCACGCGCGAGGCCGGGGCCGAGCTGCCGGCCGCCCAGTTCTTTACCCGCTGGATTACCCACCTGTGCGCACCGACCTTCGTCTTCCTGGCCGGGACCGCGCTGGCGCTGAGCTTCGAGCGGCGCCGTCTCGTGGGCGCCCGCGACCGCGACCTGGACTGGCACCTGTTCAAGCGGGCGCTCGTCATCCTGGCCTTCGAACTGATCTGGTGGGCGCCGTTCAGCCTGCAGGTACTGTTCGCCATCGCCATGGGGCTGATCTGCATGATCCCCCTGCGGCGCCTGTCCACCCGCACGCTGCTGATCACCGCGCTTGCGATCCTGTTTTTATACGAAGGCCTGTTCTGGGGAATCATGCACCTGGGGGGCGTTACGGCCGACATGATTCGCGAGGTGACGAGTTTCCCGATTCCGGACGGGGAATTCGATCCGGAGGCCATGGAAGAGATGGGCGCACAGATCCGCGGCCTGGGCTGGATGAGCCTATTCACGCCGTTCTTCCATCCGGGGCTGCTGGTCAAGATCGGCCCCATGCCCCTGTGGGTACAGTATCCTTTCGTTCCGTGGCTGGGGATGATGATCCTGGGCTGGCTGTTGGGCCGCTACCTGGTGCAACAATCGGCCGTCGCAACGACGTCGCCCGCCATGGCAGCGAAGGTACCCGCCGCCATAGGGCAGTCGTCCGCCGACGGCGCCCGGCCGTCGATGCCGGTCGAACGCATTCTGGCTCTCGCGGGCCTGCTGGCGTTGGGTCTGTTCGTGCTTTTCCGCGCCTGGAACGGCTATGGGAACATGCTGCTGCTGCGTGAGGACTTCTCGCTGGTGCAGTGGCTGTACGTCAACAAGTACCCGCCCAGCCTGACCTTCGCCTTGCTGGAGCTGGGGCTGATGGCCGTGATGCTGGCCGGTTTCTTCCGGTTCCAGCGGACGATGAAGGGCCCGGTACGCACCTGGAATCCCCTGCTCGTCTTCGGACAGACCGCCTTCTTCTTCTACCTGATCCACATGCACATACTGATGTTCAGCGCGCTGGCCATGGGCACGTTCATGAATCAGGGCGTGGGCGCCGCCTACCTGGCCGCCCTCTGCGTGCTGGTCCTGCTCTATCCCCTGTGCCGGTGGTTCCGCCGTTTCAAGGCCCGCCGTCCCCGGAGCTGGGTGCGGTACATCTAGCTCCTGCCCGGTCGCCGTTCCCGGCGGTGGCCCGCCTGACTTCGCTATCCTCGAGATGACCCGCCTTGACCAGTTCGTGGTCTACCGCGTTCTCCAATTCGATTTCAGCGATGATTTCGCCCATATTACTCACCTTTCACAGACAACGGTGTGCATCAGTCAGGAGGAAGCCGAAACAGGATTTTCTCGATGGAGTCCTGCACATTGTTGAGCGAATCTTTGATTTCCACGAGCGTGTTTTCAACCGAACTCTTGAATGCGTTCATTCTGCCGATCCAGATCCCTGTACTGACAAGACTTCCAATCGCGCCCAGAATCACTGCATATGTGACGGGATTCTCCCACATAACTCCTCCTTACAGCGTGGAATGTGAATAGAAACGAGTCTTCCGGTCCAGTCTTGATACGCGTAGCCTTGTAACCGATTTGCGGTTACCGCAGACAAAAAGTCCACAAAACAGCATGAACCTTACACAATTATAGTCTGATATTCCTTAAATTCATCGAAGTTTTTATCGACTGTTGTCGGCCGAGAGGATAACAATGAGCGGTGTGGATTTCGGTACGTGACGGATTCAGTCTAAAAAAACCCCGCCGGCGACGGGTAGGACAATCGACAGTCCAATCCGTTTGACGCCTGCGGGGTTTGGGAGCTTCTATGACACTGCCGCTATGCTACGGCAATAACGTCTCTCCGTTCCAGTTTTCGGGGAAGGGTTGGTAGGTGGAGTGAGGGTAGTCTCTTGAAGGGAGGATACCCAGGGAGATGCTTGTGCGTTTCGCTGCAATGGAAGGTACTGAACTACGTGCTCTGTTTATATCGAACATGCGCCATAGTTCATCTACACGAATGGCAAGTCCTATGTTTCCTGTAGGGATACGTTGGGGTGCTCCGGTAACGTCGAAGACAACACTCTCGAACCCAGCATGGTTTATAGCAACGATAAACCCCTCATGGTCGAATATCAGGCTGCCGCTCGTACCACCCGTCAAGTCCAGGTTGTGCTGAATGAATCGACTGTTTTCAGGCGTTGCAATACCATCCGGGCCGGACCGCAACGCACTGATTGTTCCTTCTTTGAAGGTAGCAATTGGCACTTCCGTCGAACTCTGCGAAAGCTCGCCGGGGAATCCCAAAGTTGCGATAGGCTGTCCCACGCGTAATCCACGGACGCGGTTTCTTGGCAAGAAGGATGTGCCGGGTGACAGTCTTTTATCGATTTCCAACAAAGCAACGTCAGGCGAGAACGTGGATCTATCATAGTCTGGATGAATCCGATAGCGGGTCAACCGGTATGTATTGGAGCCGTCGACTACCGTTCCCGTTTTCACGGCGAAGGGTCGCGGGGACAGGTGCGATATTGATCTAAGTTCATCCCTTAACCCAAGTGCAACGTGTGCATTGGTCCAGATCGCATTCGTGAAGTGGGCAACAAATCCCGAACCAATGACGTAGTTCCGCCCTCGTACGCTGTAACCTATCGCGTAAACGGAATCGTCTATATTCCCCTTCTCTATCACGTCCGCCCAGTTCAGAGGTTCGCCTGCGGGGCCTTGTGGTCCGGTTCTTCCTGGTAAACCTTGAGGTCCCTGTAAACCCTGCGGTCCAGCTGGTCCCGTAGCTCCGGTATCCCCTGCAGGACCCGTAGCTCCTGTTGGTCCTGCGGATCCTCTCGATCCTGCAGGTCCCGTCGGCCCCGGTTTCCCTTCGCAAGCCAGTAACGCGACAACGAGTAGCAACCCTCCTAAGCGAGAGATCATGATCTCCATCCTTTTATACCTGCAACAATGAATATCACCCTTAATATCAATCTTTCTGATGTAAAGAACCTGTATCTAAATCACAGGAACGAACGAAACGACACACCAATTCGATGGATTGTGCTCCGCGCACGCCGATTCTCATCTGATGTGGGGTAAAGCTGCCGGAATACAATGGAGTGGAGGCGGTGGCCTCGGGTTCAGTTGAATGAACGAGGAAAAGTACGGCGGGGAGCGATTCAGGCCTGCAAGATGAACGATTCGGATGCTGAACAGCGAGAAATCAGGGGGGGGGGGGGGGGGGGGGGGGGGGGGGGGAAGTGATTGAAATCATTGAAGTTATGAAGTAGATATCAGATGCTTCGTCGGCAGTACGACTTAACGGCCTCGCCGCCGAGCCACAGGACATCACGTCTCAGGCAGATGTATGCTACCTATCTGCTGAACTGGATTGGTAATAGTATCAATAGTGTTAATAAAACAAAAAATTCTTCGTGTCAAAGTATTTTCTTCATCAGTTAAGACCCGGTTATCGAAAGACCGGGTCTTGTAGTAGTTCTTCGCAATTTACCAACACCACTAGAGACGGTTTGTAGTCATTGCACGTATGGAGGTTTCCGATATCGTCAGTGATTCCATACCGAGTTTCTTTTGGGATAATCGCGTTGGTGAACATTCTCCTTACGACAAGCATCGTGCAACGCAAATAGTGCCATCTTGGATCCGTGCGGTACGTTACCATCCTAGGAGACAGCGCAAGACTCGCGCAGGTTTTGCGTTCGATCTCTCAATTCGTTCTCGAATCGCGCTCCAGGGTTCGGGGTACGAATCGAGGTACTTCCATTCCAATTCATCGTAGCCCTGTGGTTTTTCAATGGCATTATCATTTGGCTGCCAGTCGTAGACCTGTTTCGCATGATATCGGAGGTAGGGTGACAGTGGGCCGTGTTTATCAGATAGACTGGCAAGCCCTGCCGGCAACATTAAAAGGTTGGCGACATTCGTGTAGGACTGCGGGTCTTTTGGTTTCTCCCAGACGTGTGCAAAATGCCACCCATTATGGGGATGTGCCGTAGACCCGAGATCATGTGACCAGAGAAACGCCCACCTAGCGGCTGTATTGTCGTCGAACATTATCCTGCAACCATCCTTCGTGTCCTTCTCAAAGCGTCTGCCGTGGTTCCTGATAACCGGAAACACCGGACCGTTCAGTTTTTTAACGACATCCCAGTGGGGCATCTTGCAATACGGTACGACGATTTTGCAGAGCGCGAGGGCGTCATCGTAGAGCTTCGGAGGTTCAAACAAACTTCGTGACGATCGTTGTGATGGGTTTTTGCCGGTCTGACGACTTTTCTTTTTCTTCTGATCGACGTTCACGCAATCGCTTTCGACCCGGAACTCGCGGTATATCTTAACCGCGTTTTTGTAATCTGCGAGGTTTCTTCTTATATTGCCGTTGATTGGCTCAATACGGGATGGGTTCGCTTTTCCTTCCCGTTCATCCGTCGTCGTGTAGGCCAATTCCTTTAACAAACCATTTAATTGGTCTTGCGCGTAGAGCTCATCTAGATCCCCGTAGTGTTTCGCAACCCGCTTAACCCGAGACAACTTACTGCTAATGGTGCCGGGGCTGTATGCTCTACGTTCTAGCCAGTATCTGAAGCAGTTCTTTTCCATCGCGTTGTAACCTCACATCCGAGACCCGAGTCAGGTCCTCTTTGTTCCTGAGACTGTAGGATAGGCCGAGTATGGATAGGGTCGTGCGCGTCCGCAATTCCCCGGGTCCGTACCGGGTTTTTGTATACCGGAACCGGTGAGATTAATCCGAGCATCCCGTCCGCTCGAATAGCTTACATGCTACGCCACATTACATCTATGCCTCAGGCTCGGGCCACAACCGGTGCATCGAAAGCGTCGGCCATTGAACCCTGAGAGATCGTTTATCGAAGGGTAGCAGAGCATCCGGTGCTTTTGGCATTGCATCGGATCCTGTGCAGTCGTTCTGAGACCGCGGAACCACCTACCAGCCCGGCGGATTGTCCTGCCAGGTGCGGCCGATGTAGTCGAAGAAGGTGATGATGAGGAGGATGAGCAGCCAGAAGATGGCGGCCGCGGCGGCGAGCTTGGTCTGGCCGGGGCTGAACTTCAGGTGCATGAAGTACAGGATGACCAGGATGGCCTTCACGCTGGCGATGGCCATGGCCACGAACGTGTTGAGGACGCCCAGGTCCACGGTGGCCACCCATACGGTCACGGCGGTCAGGATAAGCAGCGCCGCGAAGATGGTGAGGTAGTTGGCCGAGGTCGCGATGTGGGGGCCGTGGTGGTCCCCGTGTCCGTGCTCGGCGTGTTGGGCGTGTTCGGTCATTGTGCTATTCCTATGCGGTCTATACGACCAGCCCGCCGATGAGGTACAGCAGCGGGAAGAGGAAGATCCAGACGAGATCGACGAAGTGCCAGTACAGGCCGAAGTTTTCGATCGGCGCGTAGTACTCGGTGGTGAACTTGTTCTGGCAGACGCGGACCAGCAGCCAGACGATGAGCACGAGTCCGATGAGGACGTGCAGGCCGTGGGTCCCGGTCATGCAGAAGTAGAAACCGTAGAACAGCTGTATGGTCTGCCCGTCGCCCGCGCCGGCCCAGTCGAAATTGTACCCGGGAATCAGTCCGTCGTGCAGCTTGTGGGAGTACTCGATGTACTTGTTCACCATGAACACGAGTCCGAGCACGAGGGTCAGCACCAGGAAGACGATTATGTGGTTCTTCTTGCCGAGCTGGGCCGCCCGGACCGCGAAGGCCATGGTGACGCTGCTGGTGATCAGGGCGACGGTGTTCAGGCCGCCGAGGAAGACGTCCAGGTTCTGGCTGCCGATGACGAAGGAATCGTAGTACTCGCTGCGGTAGATCGAATACCCCAGGAAGAACCCGCCGAAGAACATCACTTCCGTCAGCAGGAAGAGCCACATCCCCAGGCTCGCGGCGTCGTTCTGCTGGTCCATGTCGTCGAACTGGTGACGCATGTATTCGGGATGGTCGTGTACATCGTGGCCGCTACCGGCCGCTTCCGTACTCACTGACACGATGCTTGCTCCTTCACTGGGTTGCTTCGAGCGCCTGGCGCGTTTTGCTGACTGCGCGTCCGACCGCGCGCCCGTCCCGACCGCGCGTCCGGCACGCCCGCGGGGCTATTGCCCTTGCGCGCCGGTTATGCGTGTTCGTGCTGTTTCTCTTCCTCGTGCACCGGGTTTTCGATCACCTCGCCGTAATCGTACGGCTCCTCCTCCACGATCGGCGTGGTCGGGAAATTGTGCTCCGGCGGCGGCGAGGAAAGGATCCACTCAAGCCCCGTGGCCCGCCACGGATTGGGTCCGGAGATCTCGCCCTTCTTCAGCGACCAGACCAGGTAGATGGCCGGGACGATGAAGGCCGCGGCCAGGATGGTGGCGCCGGCGGACGACATGATGTTCAGCAGCTGCCACTCCTCCGGGTAAACGTGGTAGCGCCGCGGCATCCCGAGGTACCCCACGATGAACTGCGGGAAGAAGGTCAGGTTGAACCCGGCGAAGATCAGGAACGCGGCCAGGCGCGACCAGCCTTCCGGATACATGCGCCCGGAGATCTTGGGCCACCAGAAGTGGAGCGCCGCCATGAAGGCCGTCACCGCGCCGCCCACCATGACGTAGTGGAAGTGGGCCACGACGAAATAGGTGTCGTGCATGTGGATGTCGAGCCCCATGATGGCCAGGAATACGCCGGTGAGGCCGCCCACGGAAAAGAGTCCGATGAAACCCAGGGCGTAGAGCATGGGCGCGTCGTAGGACACCGATCCCTTGTAGATGGTCGCCATCCAGTTGAACACCTTGATCGCCGAAGGCACCGCCACGAGCATGGTGATGAAGGAGAAGACCATGCCGGCGTAGATCGACTGCCCGCTCACGAAGAGGTGGTGGCCCCAGACGAAGAAGCCGAGGACCGCGATCGAGACGCTGGACATGGCGATGAATTCGTACCCGAAGATCCGCTTGCGGCTGAAGGCGGCGATGACCTCGGAGATGACGCCCATGCCGGGCAGGATCATGATGTACACGGCCGGATGGGAGTAGAACCAGAACAGGTGCTGGAACAGGACCGGGTCGCCGCCGAGGGCCGGATCGAAGATGCCGATGTGCAGTCCGCGCTCGACCATCATCAGGGCCAGCGTGATGGCGATGACCGGCGTGCCCAGGACCATGATCAGGCTGGTGGCGTACATGCCCCAGACGAAGAGCGGCATCTTGAACCAGGTGATGCCCGGCGCCCGCATCTTGTGGATGGTCACCATGAAGTTCAGCCCGGTCAGGATGGAGGAGAACCCGGCGATAAACGCCGCCATGCCCGCCAGGATCACGTTGCTGTTGGAATAGGTGCTGCTGAAGGGCGTGTAGAAGGTCCAGCCCGTGTCCACTCCGCCGAGCAGGGTCGTCAGCACGCCGAAGGTGCCGCCGAAGATGAAGAGGTACCAGCTCATCAGGTTCAGCTTCGGGAAGGCCACGTCCTTCGCCCCGATCATGAGGGGCATGATGAAGTTCCCGAACACGGCGGGTATCGACGGGATCAGGAAGAAGAAGATCATGACGATGCCGTGCATGGAGAAGGCCACGTTGTACTGGTCCGCTTCCATGAGGTCCGCTTCGGGCGTTGCCAGTTCCAGGCGGATCAGGCTCGCGAAGGTGCCCCCGATCAGGAAGAAGAAGGAGATCGAGAACAGGTAGAGCAGCCCCACGCGCTTGTGGTCCATCGTCAGCAGCCACGACCTGACCGAGTAGGCCGCGTTCAGAAAGTGGTCGCGGGGCATCCGGTGTTCGGCAGCCCCCGGTTGCGCTATCGTGCTCATTGGGCGCCCTCCGTACTCGGCAGTGTCTTGATATAGGAAATCAGATTGAAGATGTTGGTCTCCGTGATCTGACCCTGGTAGGTCGGCATGATCGACGGATATCCGGCCACGAGCCGGACCCGGGGATTCACGATGGATTCCCGGATATAGGCTTCGTCGATCAGGATGCGTTCTCCGCTGGCGAGGACTTCCTCCGTGCCGAACTTACCGTTCAGGGACGGCCCGCGGGCCGCGGCCTGGTCGCTGTGGCACGTATCGCAGTTGAGCTGCGAGAAGAGCCGGGCCCCGGCCTCCTCGGGCGTCTCGTCGGCCACGCCGCCTCCCAGCCAGTCTTGGTAGTCCTCCGGTTCCATGGCGTACACGCTTCCGACCATCAGCGAGTGTTCGGTGCCGCAGTATTCGGCGCAGAACAGGTGATATTTCCCGGGCTTCGTCGCCTCGAAGGTCAACGAGGTGTACCTCCCCGGTATCACGTCGTTCTTCACCCGGAAGGCCGGGATGAAGAAACTGTGTATGACGTCCTCGGACGCCATGGTCAGCTTCACCGGCGTGTTGATCGGCACGTGCATCTCGTTGATTTCGCGCTGGCCGGTCGGGTGCTGCACGTGCCACATCCACTGCTTGCCGACGACGTAATACTCCATGGCGCCGTCGGGGATCTGGTAGACCCTGAAGAAGAGCCATACGCCCCAGGCGAACATGATCAGCATGAGGACGAGCGGTATGGCGGACCAGGTGATCTCGAGTCCGAGATGGCCATGCGTCTGGGATTCCGCCTGCTGGTCCTCGGTGCGCCGCCGGTATTTCATGGCGAAGACGAAGATCAGGACGCAGATCAGGGCCATGCAGATTATGCTGACGGCCACTACGAAAAAATACAGCAGATCGACGTCGAAGGCAAAGGTTGATGCGATCTCGGGATGCAGTTGGAATTGGTTGTTCATACGCTCACTTTGCGGTTATGTCCGGCCTTGTCGTCCGTTTACGCACCTTCTCCGCGTTCGCGCCGCGCCCGCTTCCTGCGGCGGTCCCGCCTGAACATGATGATCATGAAGGATCCCATGCCCACCAGCGTGATCAGGCCGGCGACGCGCATGGCGTTCATGATGGCGACCCCGTACCGGCCCTGCTCGGGGTCGTAGTTGAAGCAGTACAGCATGATCTGGTCGAACACGGTGCCCAGTTTCTCTTCCGAAGATTCGATGATGGCGAGCCGGATGTCTTCGGACGGATACTCGATCCCGAAGAAGTAGTGGGAAACCGTGCCCTGCGGACTGACGATCATGATGGCGCTGCCGTGCACGAACTGCCCTTCCGATTCATCGAAGACGTAGTTGAAGCCGACGGTCTCCGTCAGCCTGTCGATGGCCGGGGCGTCGCCCGTCAGGAAATGCCAGCCTTCCGTCGTGCCGGGCCGTCCGTAGCGCTGCGTGTAGACCGCCTTCTTCTGCGACGCGAGCCGCGGGGTCTCCCTCGGGTCGAAGCTGACGGTAACGACCTCGAATTCCTCGCCGATGCTGTAGCTCAGCGGGGCCAGGCTCCGGTTGAGCCCGTTGAGGACCTCCGTGCACAGCATGGGACAATCGTAGTAGACCAGCGTGAGGATGACCGGCTTTTCCCCGAAGTAGCTGCCCAACTCGACCGGCGCGCCCGACTCGTCGTAAAACTCGAGGTCCAGGGGCAGCGAAGCGCCGATGTTCTGGTCGATGCCCACGTGCTGGAGGATTTCGGGCGTCGCGCTGGCGTCCAGGCCGGGCCCGGTTCCGATGTCCTTCATGACCGCCGGGCCGCTATCGCCTTCCTGTCCGCTGATGCCGCCCGGCGGCGCGAGCAGGACCGCGGCCAGGAGCGCGGCGCAAACGGCATGCGCGGCGGTTGCGGCGGTCGCGGCCAGGAGCGCGGCGCAACCCACATGCGCGGCATGCGCGGCGGTTGCGGCGAATCGGTAAGGGATGCTTGCCATCATCCTACTGTCCTTCCCCGGATTCCGCCGCCGAGGGCAGCTTGTACCGGTCGTCGGTCGCGATCAGGTGCATGGCCCGCTCGATCGGGATCTGAACGATCTCCGCGGTCCGGATCACCCATCCGTAATTGTTCAGCTTCTTCGCTTCCGCCTCCTGCAGGGCGATCAGGTCCTCCTCGGGGATGACCTGCAGCCGCGGTTCGGGCGGGATCGCGTTCTCTTCGATCATGGGAGACGGGGCTTCGAAGGTCATGGCGTTGTAGTCTTCGATCACCACGAACATCAGCCACATCAGCACCATGGATATGATGGCCAGCGCCGTCAGGCCGATGCCGAACTTGATGACCAGGGGCACGTTGGTCTCGAAGACTTCGTGTCCCCGCTCGACCGACTCCTGGTCGACGACGTTATGGTTCTTGTGGTTGTTCATGCCATCCTCACGCCTGGGCCTTCGCGACGGTTGATTTCGAGACCGATGCCACGAGTTCCTCGAACCGCGGGTCCTTCTGCGGGATCAGCGGGTTCCTCTTCAGCCGATTGAGCACGAAGTAGAACCAGACGCCGAACAGTCCGACCGGGACGATCAGGTCCGTCACGCTGACGCTGAATCCATCGAGCCGGAAGTTGGGCGCCACGTGCCAGAAGATGTCGACCAGGTGCATGACCAGGATGAACCAGGCCACGCGCACCAGCCGGCGCGGGTCCCGCTTCCGCGGTATGGACAGGAGCAGGAAGAAGGCGATCACGAACCGGCAGAGCACCAGGACGACCGAAACGAATTCCCAGCCGCCGTGGACGCGGTGCACGTACCAGGGGTTTTCTTCCGGCAGGTTCGCCGCCCAGATGATCAGGAACTGGGACAGCATCATGTAGAACCAGAGCAGCGTAAAGGCCAGCAGCAGCTTGCCCCAGTCGTGGAACCGGTCCGCGTCGGCGAGTTCCGATAGGGGCTCGTGCTTCCGGAGCCAGGTCATCATGATCACGATGAACGAGAGGGCCGCGCCGCCCGCGTTCACGATCATCATGACTCCGTAGAGCGTCGAGAACCAGTGCGGGTCGGTGGACATGATCCAGTCGAAGGACGCGAAGGTCATCGTCAGGGCGAACACCACGACGCCGGGTCCGCAGACGTTGCGCATCTTGTCCGTCAGCCCGGGGTCTCCCGAGGCGTCCTGGGACCGGGACCACCTGATCAGCAGGAACGCGGCGGTGATCCAGATGGCGAAATAGAACACGGTCCTCGCGAGGAAGAAGGGCACGTTCAGATAGGATGCCTTGTGCTGCAGGATCGGATCGACGGCCACCACTTCCGCGTGCGTCCAGTGGTACAGGTCGTGCATGCCCAGCGCGATGGGTATGAAAAGGATCAGCAGCACGGGCAGCGTGCTCATGGCGGCTTCGAGCAGGCGCTGGATGACGAAGCCCCAGCGGCCGCCGATGAGGTGGTGCAGCATGGTGAAGGCCATGCACACCAGGGTGATGCCCACGCAGATCATGTAGCCCACCAGGTAGGCCTGGTAGAAACCGGACATATCGCCCATGGCGAAGGCGTAGAGCAGTCCGCCCAGCACCAGGACGACGCCGACGGTCAGCGCCCTGGACTGTATGCCGCTGATCTGATTGAACAGGGTATTGGAGATCGCCGTCATTCTTCCACTTCCACGATTTGCTGTATGCGTTGCTGATCCGATTCCGGCAGTTCGGCCAGGTTGGCGCCCTGGCTCATCTGCAGCGCCCGGATGTAGGCGGTGATGGCCCACCGGTCGGCCGGATCGATGCGTTCCTCGTAACTGTACATGTTGCCGAAGCCGTTGGTCACCACATCGAAGTAATGCCCCACTTCCACGTCGAGCAGCCGCTGGCTGTGGAAGGACTCCGGCTGTATCATGCCCCGCTGCACGATCATGCCGAGCCCGTCGCCCGTCTTGCTGTGGCACGGCGCGCAGTAGATATCGTACCGTTCCTGCCCCCGCTTCAGCATCCCGATGGTCACCGGCTTCGGGAAGGTCGCGGCCAGCGCGCCGTCGATCTTGCCCGTGTAGAAATGCTCGTCAAGCCGCAGGTGGCCCCGGGGAATGGTCCCTTCCACCGCGGGACGCACCGAGCGCCGGTCGCCGAAGAAGTCGCTTTCCTCGAAGGGCTCGGCGCGCGGCTGGTCGTGCATGTCCTGGCGGCAGGCCGCCGTGGCGGCGAGGCACAGGACGCACAGGAAACCGGCGTACAGGAGGGCCATGGGGTTACGCTTCAACTTCGTTCACCTCGTGCGGGTTCAGCTCTTCGAGAAACTGCCGGGTCGCGCCCTTTTCGAAGTACGGGTCCTCCGCCTCGATGCACAGGAAGAACCGGTCCTGCGTGGCGTATTGGAACCGCTCGATGTCGAAGAGGGGATGATTCGGACGGGGCAGCTTGTTCATCATCATCATGCCGATCAGCGCGGCGAAGGACGCGAACAGGACCGTGCACTCGAACATGACCGGTATGAAGGCCGGCCAGCTGTTGAGCGGCCGTCCGCCCACGTTGATCGGGTAGTGGATCACCGAGGCGAAATACTGCATGAAGAAGCCCACGGCGCATCCCGTCAACCCGCCGATGAGGATCACCAGCGCCACCTTGTTCTTGTGGAGATGCTGGATGTCCAGCAACTCGTCGAGCGGGTAGGGCGTGTAGGTCTCGATATGATGGTAACCGGCGTCCACGGTCTTCTGCGTGGCTTCCACGATGGCTTCCTCGTTCTCGAACTCGGCGATGAGGCCGCGCAGCTGGGGCGTCGCGGGTCCGTGATTCATATCAGGCGTCCTTCTTCCGGTGCTTCGGGATGACCATCTTCATCTCGGACATGGGGATCATGGGCAGGAACCGGATGAACAGGCACATCATGAACAGGAAGAAACCGATGGTGCCGATGTACAGGCTCCAGTCCCAGATCGTCCCGGCGTAATAGTCCCACGACGAAGGCATGTAATCGTTGGCCAGGCTGGTCACGACGATGACGAACCGTTCGAGCCACATGCCCACGCCGACGATCAGGGAGACGATGAACAGCACGACCGGGCTGCGCCGGGCCCGCTTCCACCAGAGGATCTGGATGCTGACGGCGTTGCAGAAGATCAGCGCCCAGTAGATGTGGCCGTACTGGCCGGTCATGCGGTTCCACATCATGAATCCTTCGTAGGGGCTCGCGCTGTACCACGAGATGAACATCTCCATGGCGTATCCGTATACGACGATGAAGCCCGTCGCCAGGGTCACCTTGCCCATGTTCTCCAGGTGCCGCGTCGTGATGAGTCCCTCGAGGCGGAACCACTTGCGCACGGGAATGGTCAGCGTGAGCACCATGGCGAAACCCGCGTAGATGGCGCCGGCCACGAAGTAGGGCGGGAAGACGGTCGTATGCCAGCCCGGGATCAGCGATACGGCGAAGTCGAGGGAAACGATGGAGTGGACGGACAGGACCAGGGGCGTGGAGAGGCCGGCCAGGATCAGGTAGGCCTTCTCGTACCTCGCCCAGTGGGAGGACGCGCCGCGCCAGCCCATGGACAGAATGCCGAAGATACGCGCGATGACGGGGTGCTTTGCCCGGTCGCGGAGCGTGCCGAGATCGGGGATCATGCCCATGTACCAGAAGATCAGGGACACGGTGAAGTAGGTGGACACGGCGAAGACGTCCCAGACGAGGGGCGAGCGCCACTGGGGCCAGAGCGACATGGTGTTGGGCAGCGGCAGCAGCCAGTAGGCGAGCCAGGGACGGCCCACGTGGAGCAGCGGGAACATGCCCGCGCACATCACGGCGAAGATCGTCATGGCTTCCGCGAACCGGTTGATCGAATTGCGCCAGTCCTGCCGCATCAGGTGCAGGATGGCGGAGATGAGGGTCCCGGCGTGGCCGATACCGATCCACCAGACGAAGTTGATGATGGCGAATCCCCAGCCGACCGGCACGTTCAGGCCCCAGATCCCGGTCCCGATCAGCACCAGCCACGTAATGGAGATGCCCAGCATGCCGACGACCGGCAGCAGGACCGCCACGGCCAGGAACCATCCCCACGGCGTATGCGACCGGAGGACGATGTTGGAGATCTTCTCCGTGACGGTGGTATTGGTGTACTCGGGCGCCACGAAGCCGTCGCCGGTGTACTTTTTGGCCTGTTCTATGTCAACAGCCTGTTGCGACAAGGGACCACTCCTCATTCACGTCTTCGACTGCCGCGCCTTTTGTTCGCCCCGGTTCGGCCTCACGCCTCGAGGACCGGGTTCGGATTGCGGATCCGTCCCAGGTACGTCGTGCGCGGCTTGGTGAGCAGGTCCGTCAGCATCCCGTAGTTCAACGGGCTGGCCTTCAGCCTGGACACCTCGCTGTGCTCGTCCTTCGTGTTGCCGAAAGTGATCGCCTGGGACGGGCAGGCCTGCTGGCAGGCCGTCAGGATCTCGCCGTCGGCGATGTCGCGGTCTTCCTTCTTCGACTCTATGCGGGCCACGTTGATGCGCTGGACGCAGTACGTGCATTTCTCCATGACCCCGCGGCTGCGCACCGTCACGTCCGGGTTCCGTCCCAGCTGCAGGCTCGGCGTCTCGAAGTCGGCGTACAGGTAGAAGTTGAACCGCCGGACCTTGTAGGGACAGTTGTTGGAACAGTACCGCGTGCCGACGCAGCGGTTGTAGACCATGTCGTTCAGGCCTTCCTTGCTGTGCACGGTCGCGCCCACCGGGCAGACGAGTTCGCACGGCGCGTTCTCGCACTGCATGCACGGCACGGGCTGGTGGAAGGTCTCCGGCGCGTCGAGGTCGCCGCGGTAGTAGCGGTCGATCCGGATCCAGTGCATCTCGCGGGCGTTGGCCACTTCTTCCTTGCCGACGACCGAGATGTTGTTCTCCGACTGGCAGGCGATGGTGCACGTGTTGCAGCCGTTGCACTTGTTCAGGTCGATGACCATGCCCCAGGCGTTGGGCCCGTCGTACGCGTGGTCGTCGGGATAGAGATTGCGTTCCGGATCGGGTTCCTCCCACATCTCCTGGATCACGTGGGGATCGTCCTTGAAGGTCTCGATATCGCTGACGCGGATCAGGTTGCGGTCGCGGGACATGCTGCCCAGCCCCTCGAGCTCCATGGCGTGATGGTCCTGCGTACTGTAGATGTCGAAGGTATCCCCGGTCGGGGTCACCCGCAGCTCCTCGCCGAAATCCGGGGAGGTGGACGGGCGGATCGAGTAGGCGTCGAACCCCGCGTCCGTGCCCAGCTGGCCCGCGCGGCGCCGGCCGTAGCCGAGATGCACCGTGACGGCGCCGTCCGGATGGCCGGGAAGGATCCATACGGGAGCGTTCACCTTCCGGTCCCGGTACGCCAGTTCGACCACGTCGGTGTTTTCGACGCCCAGCCGTTTCGCCAGGGAGGGCCCCATCAGCGCGGCGTTGTCCCAGGTCAGCTTGGTCAGCGGCTTGGGCAGCTCCTGCAGCCAGCCGTTGTTGGCGTAGTACCCGTCCCATACGGTCGGGTCCGCCCGGAAAATGATCTCCATGCCCGCTTCCGGCCCGGTTGCTTCGCCCACGGCCGCGGCGACGTCGCCGACCGATACCGCTTGCGGCGCCAGGGCGGAACCTGCGATGAACCCGTCGTGCACCGTGGTCTGCCAGAAGGTCTCGAAGGCATGCGAACCGTTGTACGCCTGGGCCTGCCAGTGCTCGCGGACGAGATCGTAGCCCTTCTTCATGGCGTTGCCGTCCAGCGCCGCCACGACTTCGTGGGCGCTCCTTCCGCGGTACAGGGGCGCGATGAGGGGCTGGACGACGGTCAACGTGCCGTCATAGGACCGGGCGTCGCTCCAGGCTTCGAGGTCGTGGGCCATCGGGATGTGCCAGTGGCACAGTTCCGCCGTCTCGTCGTGATAGAGGCCGGCGTGCACGCGCATGGCCACGTTTTCCATGGCCGACTTGAAATCGAGGTCCGCCGGCGTCCCGTAGACCGGATTGGTCCCGACTACCACCAGGAGATCGACCTCGCCCCCGTTCATGTCGGCGACCAGTGCCGTAATCGATTCGGTCTGGTTGACGGGCGACGCTTCGATGGACTCGGTATAGGTGACCGTGTTGCCCGTATTCCCCAGCGCGTCGTTCATCGCGTGGACGAGGGCGTGCACGGCGGGCGGCTGGTGGTCGCCCGTGACCACGAGACAGGCGCCGGCGTGGGCGCGCAGATCGTCCGCCACGGCGGATATCCAGCGTTGCGTGTCTCCGTCGCCATCCGCGCCGGCCGGAACCGCCGCGTCCAGCCCCGCCACGCCCAGCTCCGCGGCGATCGACCGGGCGAGTCCCTCGATCTCGCCCGCGCGCCGGTTCAGGAGATGGTCGGCCTGGGCGCCGGTCAGCGAAGGCGTGCTCTCGATGACGTACAGCCGGTTCATGTTGTCGGGGTCGTTCCCGTCCCGGCGGGAGGCGAAGTCCCGCGAATACCGCACGGCGCCGGGGCCGTGCGAAAGGAAGTCGCCGTCGAGGGACAGGATCACGTCCGCCTTTTCGACGTGGCATCGGATCGAAAGTACGTCGCCGAAGGCCAGGCGCGAACCTTCCCTGGCGTTGTCCAGGTTGACGGGGTTGTACTGGTGCCACCGGGCGCCGGGGTATTTCGCGAGCAGGGCTTCCAGCTGCCCGTGCAGCGTCGGCGAGGTGACGGTGCCGGTCAGCACGCGTATGCCGCCGCCCTGCTTCGCCACCTGGTTGGACAGGGCCTCGTTCAGCTCGTTCAGGTACGCGTCGTAGGTCGTGATCCGGCCCCGCCTGATCACCGACTGCGACCGGTCCGGGTCGTACATCGTCAGGACGGAAGCCTGGGCGAAGGCGTCCGTCGACCCCAGGCTGGCCGGATGCTCCGGGTTGCCCTCCACCTTGGTGGGCCGGCCCATGTGGCTTTCCACCAGGATGCCGTTCGCCACGCCGTCGTGGACGTAGGCCGAAGCGTAGTACAGGGGCTTGCCCGGGACGATTTCCTCCGGGGGCAGCACGTAGGGGATGATCTTCTCGGACGGCTGACGGGTGCAGGCGGTGGCGCCGGCCAGGGCGATCGAAGCGCCCATCAGCTTCAGGAACTTCCTGCGGCTGACGGGGTTGGCCTTGACCTCCTCCACGTGCTGCGGGAATTCCTTTTCCATGAAGGACTGGAACTCCTCGGTCCCGGCCAGTTGATCCAGGCTGCGCCAGTATTCGGGCGCGCCGTTACCGGCCGCGTCCGATGCTCCCGCTTCCGTGATTTTCCGCTCTGAGGTCTTATTCATAGTCCGTTACCGTGATCCGTTACCGTGGCCCGGTCCGCTACCGGTGGCAGATGGAACAGTCTTCCAGCTGGTCCTTGTTGACCCGGTAGCCCCGGATCAGTTGCGCGCCGAGGGCTCGCTGGTCCATCGGCGCCGAGTAGTCGGGCTGGGATTCGAACTTGTAGACGTCCGCCCGTTCCCGGATGAAGCCCTCCGGGTCGCGGTGGCACTCGAGGCACCACATCATCTGAAGCGACTCTTCCTGCCACATCAGGGCCATCTCGTTGACGGCGCCGTGACAGGACTCGCAGCCGATGCCCTTGTTTATATGAATACTGTGATTGAAATACACGTAGTCCGGCAGGTCGTGCACCCGGGTCCATTCGAGGGACTCCCCGGTCGCGTAGCTCGCACGCACCGGTTCGAGCATCGGGGCGTCGATCCAGACCTGGGAGTGGCAGCTCATGCACGTCTTGGTCGCGGGCAGGCCGGCGAAGGCGCTCGTCTCGACCGACGCGTGGCAATACCGGCAGTCGATGCCGAGCTGGTTGACGTGGTGCCGATGGCTGAAGGGAACGGGCTGGGGTCTTACCTGGTGCTGCCGGGTAACGTAGGAAGTCGAACCGAGGTAGAGAATAACGCCTAATGTGGTTGCCAGTAGAAGCGCCCCGCCAACGATACTCGCCTTGAGCCACGTGTTCGCGGCGGGGGAGAAAATCTGCGGCATATTGTCTCGTTCTGTCTCTATCTGATGCGTTTCTCAACGAAATACCGGACAGTCAACAACAGTCATGCACGATATACCGCGCCGCGCACAAAGTCAATATAAATCGGAATGTGATCCGCTATTTTCCTGGCGACCTGTTGCGGCACGTATTTCGACCGCACCGCACAGGCGACACGAACCGCGCCGGGCAGTGAAAACAGCGCATGTGCCGTGCGTTCATCCGGGATGTCCGCAAAGCCGACGCGCGCCCATCGGGATTGCCCGGCCGGGTTGACATCTGTCGTGGAATCGGCTAAGTTAACGACGATGCCTTGCCTGCGGCTTCATATTCGGAGCGTGCGTAAAACGAAGGACTGTACACGGCCACCGTAAGAGCAGGATAGAACTCATGAGTGCAATAGGTGGAATTGAAATAGATAAGAGTGCCATTTCCATTGTTTCGCTTTATGACGATTCAGGCGACAAGGACTACTGGCACTCCAAAACGCCCCGTGAACGCCTGGAAGCCCTTGAAGTGATGCGACAGATCAACTATGGCTACGACCCAACTACCATCCGACTTCAAAGAATTTTTGAAGTTGTCCAAGCAGACGTACTCTTTCCGGGGAGCGGTCCATGAACGAAAACCAGCCATCCGAAAAAAGCATGCGGCGCATGGAGAAGTACTGCGACAAGTACTGGGAGAAGACGGGCACCTCGCCCCATCCGAACGCCGAGGTGAAGGATTCGGTCGTCAAGGGCCTCGCCGCCCACGTGGACGAACTGGGCCGGCCCCTTTGCCCGTGCAATTTCTATCCCGACAAGAAGGCCGAGCTGGAACGCAGCCGCGAATGGGTGTGCGCCTGCGACGAGATGAAGATCTGGAAGTACTGCCACTGCCTGCTGTTCGTGACCCCGGAGGGACTGCCGATCACCGAGTACCTGCCGGAAGACCACGAGGGCCGGCAGATGTACGGCCTGGTCGAGGACCCCACGCCCGACAAGGGACGGGAGCTGCGGCACCGCGCGCCGGGGTGATCCGGAGCTAGAGGCCCGCCACCGCGCGCCGGGGTGATCCGGAGCTAGAGGCCCGCCACCGCGCGCGGGTTATTCCACCACGTTTTGCGGATGGCCCTCCAGGAATGCGATCACGTTGTTCACCGCGCCCTCGTTGAGCAGTTCGACCCCCTCGGGCGTCATGTCCGCGCAGTGGGGCGTGAGCACGACCTGCTCCATGCCGAGCAGGGGATGATCCGCAGGGAGCGGTTCTGTTTCAAATACATCCAGGGCCGCGCCGCCCAGGCGCCCCGACCGAAGCGCTTCGACCAGCGCGTCCGTATCCACCAGGCCGCCCCGGCCGCAGTTGACCAGCAGCGCGCCCGGTTTCATACTCCCCAGCGATGCGCTATTGATCATGTGCCGGCTGTCGTCCGTCAGCATGACGTGCAGCGACACCACGTCCGATCTGGCCAGCAATTCGTCCAGATCCACGTAGGTCACCCCGATCTCCCTGGCCCGTTCATCCGAAGGGTTGTACGTCCAGGCGATCACGTCCATGCCCACGCTTCCCGCCAGCTTCGCCATTTCCGATCCGATGGGGCCCGTCCCGATGACGCCGAGCGTCTTCCCCTTGAGGTAGTAAGCGTCGATCCGGGGCCACCGGCCGACTTTCATGGCACCGGTGAAGTACGCCGCCCTCTTCGCGAGGGCGAACATCAGGCCAAAGGCATGCTCCCCCACGACCGGCGCCGTCCGCCCGGGCTGGTTGGATATGAGGATGCCGCACTCCCGCGCCGCCGCCAGGTCGAAACTGTCGACGCCGATGGAACAGGTCGCGATCATGCGGAGATCGGGCAGGGCGCGGAGGACGTCCCCCGGCCACTTCACGAGTCCCCGGGAATTGATCATCACCCCGGCGCCCCGGACCCGTTCGACTTTCTCATCCGCCGTCTCGGGACGGTCGGCGTGGAGGACGACTTCTCCATAGGCTTCAAGGCGTTCCAGGTGGGGCGATCCCTGCATCTGCGGCGGGTCGTCCCCGGGTATGACGATACGTAATCGGTCAGGCATAGGTGATCCTCGATCGTGGCGTGACAGGCGTGTCGATGAGTTTGTTGCCCGGCGGAACCGCGCTCTGCCGTCGAATCCCGCCGCCCGGACCGCCGCGTTGTTGCATCGCGTGATCCGGGCTGGCAATGAAGTAAAATTGGGACAATGGCGAAATCAACCGATATAATAGGTATGAAGACATAGTAAAGATATAGATATGGCAGGCAGGAAGAAATCCAAAAGCCTGGCGCGTTTCCCGGTAATCCTGCATCCAAACTGGTGTGCTGTCACATTGACGTCGCGCGGGTTCATGCGCGGGCGAAGGTCAGGCCATTTTTCCAGGGAGGGAAGGACGTGTCGGAATACGACAGGACGGACGCCGGCCTGTACGACAGTTATTCGACGGGACTCGACGGTGACGAGGCGTTCTACGTGGAGGAAGCCGCCAGGGCGGACGGCCCCGTGCTGGAAATCGCGTGCGGAACCGGCCGGATCATGATCCCGATCGCCGAGTCGGGCGTATCCATCGTCGGCCTGGACCGGGCGCCGGCGATGCTGGAGGTGGCTCGTCGCAAGGTCGCCGCGCTGGCGGACGATACGCAGCGGCGCATGCAGATCGTCGAAGGCGACATGCGGACGTTCAGCCTGGAACGGCGCTTCCCGCTGGCGATCATACCGTACCGGGCGTTCCTCCACTTGATGACCGCCGAGGACCAGCGCCGGGCCTTGACCCGCATCCGCGAACATCTGACGGACCGGGGCCGGCTGGTTTTCAACGTGTTCGATCCGAGCATCGAGCTGATCGCCGCTTACATGAAATCGCCCAGGGGCACCCTTAACAACATGGGATCGTTCACCCATCCCGAAACGGGACGGCGCGTCATGGTATCGGATACGCGGCGGTACGATCCTCTTGAGCAGACGCTGGAAGAACACCGGTTCTTCGAAGAAGTGGACGACGAGGGCCGGGTGCTCTCGAAGACCACCACCCCGGTGTATCTGCGCTACGTGCACCGTTTCGAGATGCAGCACCTGCTCGAGCTCTGCGGCTATGAAGTCGAAGCGCTCTACGGGGACTTCCGGCGCGGTCCGTTCCGGCATGGAAACGAGCAGGTGTGGGTGGCGAGGCGGGCGTGATCAGGTGGGACCGGCTGCGCACCGCGGTTCCCCACGCTATCTGGCCCGCAAGACCTTCTTGAGCAGCTTGCCCCACACCCGGTCGTAGGGATGGACTTCGTGGACGCGTTCGTCTCCGCGGTAGACGGGCCGGCCCTCGTTGGCCCAGGCGAAGATCGATCCTTCCAGGTTGTAGACCTTCCTGAAACCCCTCTTCTGCAGAAACCCGGCCATTTCTGACGAGCGGTACCCCACGGAACAGTAAAGCACGACAGGCCGATCCGGAGCGACGCCTTCGAGTGCCTGCAGCGCTTCCTCTTTAGTCAGGGCGGAAACGGCGTCCTTCAAGTGGCTTACCCCGTATTCTTCCTTTTCCCGCACGTCGAGGAGCAGCGGCCGCTCCGCCGTCTTCGATTCTTCGAGCCAGGTATGCAGGCTGTCGGTGGAGAGCTGGGCGACCTGCGGGAACTTCGCACGGATCATCTTCAGCGTCGTAGACCAGAACATGGTGTTGTCCTCGGTATCTTCCTGCGCGGCGGCGGGTACGGAATCGGCGGAAACGGAGGCGACGGCAGGTAGGACGGCAACGGGTATGGCGACGGCGGGTACGGAAACGAATGGTACGCAGGCGACGGCGGCACAGACCGCCATGCGTGCGACGCGGTAAACAGCCGATTTCGACCTCCAAAGTCCGTCTGCCGCGCCTGCTCCGCCTGCCGCGCCTGCCGCGCCTGCTCCGCCTGCCGCGCCTGCCGCGCCTGCTCCACCTGCCGCGCCTGCTCCGCCTGCTCCGCCTGCTCCGCCTGCTCCGCCTGCCGCGCCTGCTCCGCTTGCTCCGTCTGCCCCGCCTCGATGCATTTCAATGCCCCTCTTTCCAGAAATCGGCCTCGTGAAGTCCGCGCCAGGGTACCAGCAAGCCCGAGGTCCGATGTTGGAGTTGGCCGCCGCCGTAGACCACGACTGCGGAATCCGGGCGTTTTGATCGGGCGAGATGCCCTTGAACCCTTTGCGCTCCGGCGAATAGATTCGATGATACTGTTTCAGCCGACTTTGCCTCGACGAGTGTTCGACGAGACCGTTGTTCGATGATGAGATCGACTTCGGCGCCATTGCGGTCGCGATAGAAGCTGAGCCCTCGGAAGGCGCTCTGGTTGGTCCGGTGTTTGGTGATTTCCGAGGCAACCCAGGTTTCGAAGATCGCGCCGCGCAGGGGATGGTTTCGCAGTTGTCCGGGCGTGCGGATATCCAGCAGCCAGCAGACAAGACCCGTGTCGTAGAAGTGCAGTTTCGGCATCTTCACGAGCCGCTTGCGGATATTCGCGTGAAATGCCGGCAGGCGGAAAATGAGGAAACTGGTCTCGAGTATGCTGAGCCAGGCTTTGGCCGTCGGCTGGGATACGCCGCAGTCGCTGGCCAGTGACGAGTAGTTGACCAGTTGCGCCGTTCTCCCCGCGCACAACTCCACGAACCGTTGAAACGTCGTCAGGTCGCCTACGTTGTTGATGGAGCGCACGTCGCGCTCCAGGTACGTGGCGACGTAGGACCTGAACCAGTCCACAGGTTTCAGACCACGATCGAAGACACGCGGATATGTACCGGCGAACAGCGTCTCCTCAAGTGTGGCGGGGTAACGGTTAAAACGTACGACCTCGCCGCGGCTCAACGGAAGCAAATGATGTACGGCCGTCCTGCCGGCGAGCGACTGGCTGACCGATTCAAGCAAAGACAGGTTTTGCGAACCCATGAGGATCCAGCGCCCGGGCACCGGTTCGTCGTCGATAACGCCTTGCAAATAGGACAGCAGATCGGGGACGCGCTGCACCTCGTCGATGATGGCGCCATCGGCGAACTGAGCCAGGAATCCCCGGGGATCTTCCCTTGCGAAAGTGCGGACGTCCGTCGCTTCGAGGGTTGCGTAAGGATGCCCGGGAAACAGTGCCCTGCACAAGGTGGTTTTGCCGCTCTGCCGGGGTCCGGTAAGCGTAATCGAAGGGAACTGCCTTGCCGAGTGCACCAGTTCTGTGGAGAGATCTCGTTCAATCATGAGACTCAATATACTCAGTATTTCAGGCTAAATCAAGATCTCATTTTGAATTAGCCTAAAATCTGCCGCCCAGGCAAGCTGGCAAACAGCCCGGGCAAGCTGGCAAACAGCCCGGGAAGCATTCAACCACCCTTCAAGTACCGGCTCCTTTCAAGGCTCCTGTCACTGCGTGCGAATCACGGCGCGCGAATCACGGCACGCGAATCACGGTGCGCGAATCACGGTGCGCGAATCACTGCGTGCGAATCACTGCGCGCGAATCACGGCGCGCGAATCACGAGGCTCCTGTCACGGCGCGCGAATCACGGCGCGCGAAAACGCTTCGATTTCCGCGTTGGACCCAAGTCGCAGGAAAGTGATGTGCCGCCATTCGGGATCGCGCATAAGGCCCTCCATACGCCGCCGCTTCGCCCGGTGCTGGTTGACGATCCACCAGACCAGCGAGTCTTCCCGGTTCCACACCTTCAGATTGGGCCAGAATCGCTCGTAGTTGGTCCCCCAGAGGAGCTCTTTCGACCGCCAGCGGCGCCATGACCGCGTCAGCACCCGCCAGAGGAGTCTGTACATCGGCGGATCCAGCCATACGACCGTCTCCACGCGGGGCCAGAAGACCCGCCGGGAAAAGGACATGTAGGAGCCGGCGACGACCCAGCCTTCCCCGGCCGTCGCATCGGCGATGCGGCGTTCCAGTTCCCCGGGATCCGTTTCGGCCAGGCTGACCCAGCCGGGCTGCCAGTTGAGGGCGTCCAGTTCGATGAAGGGGACGTCGAGGACGGCCGCGAGTCCGGCCCCCAGCGTGCTCTTGCCGGAACAGCTGTTGCCGGTGACGTGGACCCTCCGGCCGATCGGTACGCCGCGATAGTCCGCGGCCGCGTTCACGCCCATGGCCGTACCAGCGGATTGCGCATCACGGGACCGCGCATCACGGGACCGCGAATCACGGGACCGCGCATCAGGGGATTGAGAATCATCAGAAGTCATGCCGTCCCGTCGGACCTCCGCGCCGGTTGCTCCGGCCGTTGCACAGCCGCCGAGAGCCAGACCGGCAGGGCGGCCCGGGGGTTCTCTTTCCAATCGAGCAGCCCGTCGTTCTTCCCGGGCAGGTAGGAGGATCCTTCCCAGAAACTCGAATCCCCGGCGGGACGTTCCAGGATGCGCCGGAGGACGAATCCCGTGTCCGCCAACGGGTTCAATATGTCGCCGAGCGTCCAGTTGAACTCGAACGCCCCCTCTTTTTCGTCGCGAATGGGTCCGGTCTGCCAGTATGGCTTGTCCACTTCGATGGGCGCGGTCCGTTCCGCCCACGGTCTCTGGAAGGGATGCACGTCGTAGAATACGTAGTGCCCGCCCGGGCTGAGTATGCGAAAGACCTCCCCGTACACCGCGGGAAGATCCGCGATCCAGACGAAGAAGCCGTTGGTCGAGCAGACCAGGTCGAAGGTCCGGTCCGCAATCGGATCGAGACGCGTCGCGTCGGCCCGTACGAAGTCGATCTCCAGGCCCAGCTGTTCCGCCCGCCCCGATGCGGTTTCCAGTTGCCCTTCGGAGATGTCCACGGAAGTGACCCGGGCCTTCATGCCCGCCAGGGCGAAGGCGGCATGATTGTCCCCGCTGCCGACGACACAGGCCTTCTTTCCTTCCAATCTGCCGGCGAAGGATCCGATCAGCTCGAAGGCGCCGCCCTCGAATCCCAGTTCGGGTTCCTCCGGGCAGCGGCGCCACAACCCGTCCCGCTCGCGCATCTCCGCCCAGGAACCGGCGATGCCGTTCCAGCATCGGCGGTTGGCTTCGTGCATGGGGATCGTCCGCGGAGGGTCTGCCGAGGTCATGAAGGCCGGCCGGGAATGAAGGGAATCCGCCCAGGTCGCATACCCCCGGCTCTACGGGGCATCCGCCGTCTGTCGATAATCGTCAATATAGGTTTGAACACCTCATCGCCGCAAGGAAACTGCATGAATTCTCCATCCATGTAGAATATTGTTACAAAACGAAGGATTTAACCTGCTCAAGGTACAAAATACGCTTGACAGCCGACGAGCGGCCATGCCTTGTTAGAAATACGAACCTACGTCGGATCATCATATTGGATCATCAAGTCGGATCGTCCGGACGGATCATCAAGTCGGATCATCCGGAGTCCGCGCCCGGCGCGGGTGCGGCGCGGACCATGAACCCGCTTCCGTGGGAGGAAGTACCATGGCGAAATACATGTACCGTACCAAGTACACGCAGTCGGGCCTGCAGGGTCTGCTCAGGGAAGGCGGAACCGGACGGCGCGCGGCGCTTACGCAGACGATAGAAGGCATGGGCGGCACGCTGGAAGGATTCTACTACGCCCTGGGAGACGACGACCTCATCCTTATCGCCGATATTCCCGATGAACCGACAGCGACGTCGATTGCGCTGAACATCGCCGCCGCGGGCGCGCTGGAAGTCTCCACGACGGTCCTGTTGACTCCGGAAACGATCGACGAAGCAATAGGCAAGAGCGTGACGTACCGGTTGCCGGGCGCGTGATTGGTTCCGGCCGTACAACCGGCCGGCCATTGCCGTACCGTTCAGTTTAATCAGCCAATCTCGAGATTTGCTATTGCCATTCGGTTTTCGTGCCATTATACTGATTGGTAACCTCAGTAGTTTTTCGTCAATTACCGAAAGAACCACATCGCAATATCGCATTCGCTTTCGCTTCGTGATGACGGACCTGACACCAGAAGCCGACGGTCCGTCTTATACGTTATCTTTGTAGTTTTCGGGACTCAGGAAGAAACGCCTCCAAACCCAACCCATCGTAACAGAAGGGAGTCGGTATGGCTAAATCTCTACAAATAATCCCCGAGAAATGCACCGGGTGCATGCAATGCGAGCTGGCATGCTCCTGGGTGCAGACCGGCATGTTCCAGCCATCCCGGTCGCTGATCCGCGTGAACATATTCGACGAGCAGGCCAGCTACGCCCCGTACACCTGTTTCCAGTGCGACGAAGCCTGGTGCATGACGGCCTGCCCCGTGAACGCCATCAGCATCGACGCGGATACCGGCGCCAAGGTCGTGGGCGATGCCAACTGCGTGGGATGCGGGTTGTGCACCATCGCCTGTCCCTTCGGCACGGTGTTCTACAATCCCGATACGCAGAAGGCCTTCAAGTGCGATCTCTGCGACGGCAACCCCGCCTGCGCGGTCGCCTGTCCCACCGGCGCGATCGAGTTCACCGAGAGCGAGTCGGCCGACTGGCTGGGCGGCTGGGCGGAGAAGGTCAATGCTTCCTATCTGCAGTCCATCGAGGGAGGGAACGCGGCATGAGCAACGGCGGATGGACAGGCACGATCCTGCGCGTCGATCTGACCACCGGTCGGATCTCGACAGAGCCCCTCAACATGGAATGGGCCAAGTCCTTCGTTGGCGGGCGCGGCCTCGCGGCCAAGTACCTCTATGAAGAAATGGACCCGGCGGCGGACGCGCTGGGCCCGGACAACAAGATGATCTTCGCGACCGGTCCCATGACCGGCACGAACGCCTCGACGAGCTCCCGCTACATGGTGGTCACCAAGGGGGCGTTGACGAACGCCATCACCACGTCCAACTCGGGCGGCCACTGGGGACCGGAACTGAAGTGCGCCGGCTACGACATGCTGATCGTGGAAGGCCGCGCGCCGGTCCCGTCCTATATCTCCATCTGCGACGGCGACGTCCGCATCTGCTCCGCCGAGCACCTGTGGGGCAAGACGGTCTGGGAGACGGACGACATCGTCCGGGAAGAGTCGGGACAGCACGACACGGTCGTTACCTGTATCGGGCCGGCGGGCGAGAATCTCGTTCGTTTCGCCGCCATCGTCAATGACCGGCACCGGGCCGCCGGACGATCCGGCGTCGGCGCGGTCATGGGTTCGAAGAACCTCAAGGCCATAGCCGTACGCGGCACCGGGGGCGTAACCATCGCCGACCCGCAGAAGTTCATGTCGGCCATGTGGGAGATGAAGAGCAAGCTGGTCGAGCACCCGGTCACGGGTGAGGGTCTGGCCGCATACGGCACCGCGGTGCTGGTCAACATCATCAACGAAAGCGGCGCGCTGCCGACCAACAACCACCAGGTTTCCCAGCTCGAGGGCGCGGACAACATCAGCGGGGAGACCCTCGCCGATACGCGGCTGGTGGCCAACAAGGCGTGCTTCGGCTGTACGATCGCCTGCGGCAGGGTGTCCCAGCTTCCGGGCGAGGCGCAGGACAAGTTCACCGTGACCACCCGTCCGCACAACTGGAAGATCGCGGTGGAGGGACCGGAGTACGAGAACGCCTGGGCCATGGGCGCCGACTGCGGCATCAACGACCTGGACGCGCTCATCAAGGCCAATGCCCTGTGCAACGAGCTGGGCATGGACCCGATCTCCTTCGGCGCGACGCTGGCCGCGGCCATGGAACTGTACGAGACCGGCGCCGTCGGCGACGAGCAGACCGGCATGCCGCTGAACTTCGGGAACAGCGAGGCGCTGGTCGCCATGACGGAGAAGGCGGCGTACCGGGAAGGCTTCGGCGACGAACTGGCCGAAGGCTCGAAGCGCATGACCGCCAAGTTCGACCGGCCCGAGTTCTTCATGGGCGTGCGCGGCCAGGAGTTCCCGGCCTACGACGCCCGCGCGATCCAGGGCATGGGCCTGGGCTACGCGACCTCGAACCGGGGCGCCTGCCACCTGAAGAGCTACACGGTCGCTCCCGAGATCCTGGGGATCCCGGAAAAGATGGACCCGGCCGTGACGGAAGGCAAGGCGGAGATCACCAAGATCTTCCAGGACGCCACGTGCACCGTGGACGCGTCCGGCCTCTGCCTGTTCCTCACCTTCGGCGTGGGCCTGCCCGAGATCCAGCCCCAGCTCGAAGCGGTGACCGGCGTTTCCTACACGGTGCCCGAACTGCTGGAAGTCGGGGAGCGCGTCTGGAACATCGAGCGCATGTGGAACCAGCGGGCGGGCTTCACGGGCAAGGACGACACGCTGCCCAAGCGGCTGCTCGAAGACCCGATTCCGGACGGTCCGACCAAGGGCGAAGTGAACCGGCTCGGCGAGATGCTGCCGGAATACTACGAACTCCGCGGCTGGAACGCGGAAGGCGAACCCACGAAGGAGAAACTGGCGTCGCTTGGACTGGCGTAGCGCCCGATCCGGCTCCCGGGCCGGGGTGATCACGGGCGCGCCCCGCGCCCTGCCCATCGCCCGGCCTGAGCCGAGGAATGGAGTTTCTTCATGACACACGGGTGGGCCGGCCATATCCTGCGCGTCGACCTGACGCGGGGCAAGGCGACCAGGGAGCCCCTGAGGCTGGACTGGGCCGAGGAATACATCGGCGGCCGCGGGTTGGCCGCCCGGTACCTCTACGAGGAGATGGACCCCTCGGTCGACGCCCTCGGTCCCGACAACAAGCTGATCATGGCCACCGGACCGCTGACGGGCACCAACGCCTCCTGCGGCTCCCGCTACATGGTGGTGACCAAGGGGCCCCTCACGGGCGCCATCACGACCTCCAATTCAGGGGGCCACTGGGGCCCGGAACTCAAGTTCGCCGGCTACGACATGGTCATCGTGGAAGGCCGGGCGGACCGTCCCTGCTACCTCCTCGTGGACGACGACCGCGTCGAGATCCGCGATGCCTCCGGCGTATGGGGCAGGGTGGTCTCGGAAACCGAGGACGCCATCCGCGACGAGACCGGCATGCCCGGCCTCCGGGTGGCCGGCATCGGGCCGGCGGGCGAGAACCTGGTGCGGTTCGCGTGCATCGTCAACGACAAGCACCGGGCCGCGGGCCGGTCCGGCGTCGGGGCGGTCATGGGGTCCAAGAACCTCAAGGCCATCGCCGTCCGCGGCAACCAGGGGGTCCGGGTCGCCCGGCCCATGGATTACATGTCCGCCATCTGGTCCTACCACGAACACCTGGCGGAAAGCCCCGGCCGGCAGGGCCTCACGGAACTGGGCACGGCGCCCACGGTCGACCTGGTCAACACCTTCGGCGGCCTGCCCACGCGCAATTTCACGGCCGGCCAGTTCGAGGGCACCGAGGCGATCAACGGCGAGAGCATCAAGGACAACTGGCTGGTCGCCAACAAGGCCTGTTTCGCCTGCAACATCGCCTGCGGCCGCGTTACGCAGGTCTCCCCCAACGCCGACCAGTACATGGTCAACATGCATCCCCGCAACTGGAAGGTCGCCGGGGAGGGACCGGAGTACGAGAACCTCTGGTCGCTGGGGGCCGACTGCGGCGTGGACGACATGGACGCCATCGTCATGGCCAACTACCTGTGCAACGACCTGGGCATGGATCCCATCTCCATGGGCGCCACGCTCGCCACGGCCATGGAAATGTACGAGCGGGGCCTGCTGAGCGACGGGCAGACCGGCATGGCGCTCCGGTTCGGCGACGGCAAGGCCCTGGTCGCCATGACGGAGGCCACGGGATTCCGGGAAGGCTTCGGCGACGAACTGGCCGAGGGGTCGAAGCGGATGACCGAGAAGTTCGAGCATCCGGAATACTTCATGGGCGTCAAGGGACAGGAGTTCCCCGCCTACGATCCCCGGGGCTTCCAGGGCATGGGCGTGGCCTACGCCACCTGCAACCGCGGCGCCTGCCACCTGAGGGCGTGGACGCCCGGCATCGAGACCTCGGGGGAGCACGACCCCCACGCCACCGAGGGGAAGTCGGTCTGGGTGGCCGAGGAACAGAACCGGACCACGGCCCACGACGCCACGGGCATCTGCATGTTCACCACGGCCGGCGCGCCCCTGGACGACCTGATCCCCGTGCTGTCCGCCGCGACCGGCGTGGATTACTCCATGGACGACTTCGTGCACATCGGCGAGCGGATCTGGAACATCGAGCGGCTGTGGAATCTGAGGGCCGGCCTCACCGCGGCCGACGACACGCTGCCGAAAAGACTGATGGAAGAGGCCCACAAGGAAGGGCCTTCCGCGGGGGTGACCGTCGATCTCGACGCCATGCTGCCGGACTACTACGCGGCCCGGGGCTGGACGGCGGACGGACGGCCCACCACGGAGAAGCTGATGGAACTGGGCCTCGCGTAAAAGCACAGACTCGCGTAACGGCATAGGAACGAATAGATCGCGAGGGATGGGTTGAACCAAAGCAAGGGATGATAATCGAACCGAACCAAACCACGGATGACCTGTACTTCGTATTTCGGTACTTTCTCTGAAGGAGCGGATTATGGCTACAGAACACGTGATTATAGGCGGCGGACCGGGCGGGATGAACGCCATCGAAACGATCCGCGGTTACGACGCGGACGCGTCCATCACCCTGATCTCCGATGAGCCGGCCTACTCCCGCATGGCCCTGCCCTACTACATTTCAGGGAACATCCCCGTCGAACAGGTAAATACCGGCGACGACGACTATTTCGGCAGGCTGGGGGTGAAGACCCGCTTCGGAGCCAGCGTCACCGAGGTGAACCCCTATGCGAACATGGTGACGCTGAGCGACGGCTCCATGGTGCCCTTCGACAACCTGCTGATCGCCACGGGCTCGTCCGCCCAGCAGCTGAACATCCCCGGCGCGGACGGGGACGGGGTCCATAATCTCTGGACCGTGGCGGACGCGGAAAAGACCGTGAGCGCCCTGGGGAGCGATGCCGAGGTAGCCTTCATCGGCGCCGGGTTCATCGGTTTCATCATCCTGAACGCGATGCACAAGCGCGGCGCGCGCCTGAAGGTGATCGAACTGGAAGGACAGGTGCTGCCCCGCATGCTGGACGCCCAGGGCGCTTCCCTGGTGAACTCCTGGCTCGAGTCCCAGGGGGTCGAAGTCCATACCGGCGTGAGCGTGCAGGCCATCGATCACGGCCACGACGGCGTCAAGACCCTGGAGCTTTCAGATGGCTCGGCCACCCGGGCGGACGTGGTCATCGTGGCCACGGGGATCAAGGCCAACATCGGCTTTCTCGACGGATCCGGCATCGAGACCAACCAGGGCGTCCTGGTGAACAACCGGTGCCAGTCCAGCGTGGCCAACGTATACGCCGCGGGCGACGTGGCCGAGGGGCCGGACCTGTCCACCGGCGGGCAGGCGGTGCACGCCATTCAGCCCACCGCGGTCGACCACGGACGCATCGCCGGCGCCAACATGGCCGGCCAGGACGTGGAGTATCCGGGCAGCCTGCTGATCAACATCCTCGACGTGTGCGGGCTGCAGTGCGCCAGTTTCGGCGACTGGTCCGGCGACGGCGACGTCACCGAAGTCGTCAACGCCAACCGGCCGGTCTACCGCAAGCTGATCTGGGACGGGTCCACGGTCACCGGCGCCATCATCCTCGGCCCGGCGGACGACGTGGCCATGTTGAACGACATGGGCATGATCAAGGGGCTGATCCAGGCGAAGACGGACCTGGGCGCCTGGAAGCAGCACATCCAGGCCAACCCGACCGACATCCGGCGGCCCTACGTGGCGACGAAGACCGCGGAGAAGATGCTGGCCATCACCTCGCTCGGCAAACCGTCCGAGCACCGGTCGTACCAGCACGCGCAGGACGCGGGCAAGGACCGCTCCGCGCACCAGGTATTCGTCCAGTCCACGGAATAGCGGGTAACGCCCGCCCCTGTCAATTGCCGAACAGGAAACGCACGTTCAGCGTCACGGACCAGTGGTTCACGGCGCTGAACGTGTTTTTGTTTGTGAAGGAAGGATCCGTCTCGAAATAGGGGTGGTACTCGTAGGTCCCGGTGTGTTCGACGTCGTCCACCCTGGAGTAGGTCATCTTCAGGCCGACGGCGGTGCGGCCGCCCAGGCGGTAGTCGGCGCCCGCGTACACGTGCCCCGCGAATACCATGTCGGACAACTCGGTATCCTGCTTGCTGTTGTAGAAGGAAAGGGGCGGATCGTAGTGCGTACCCTCGCCCGAGGGGTCGCTGTATTCGATCGAAAAGAAGATCCGCGTCAGGTCCACGAAGGCGATGCCGGTCCCCACTCCCACGTAGGGCGTGATCCCTTGAGGGCCGAAGGGCAGATCGTAGTAGGCGTTTACAGATACCGTTCGTGTTACGAGATCCTCCATGAAATTACTGCTGATACCCTGCACCAGCCCAAGCCCCAGATACGTACTGACTCCCGCGGACGTGCCGTCGAGGTAGGATACCTCAAGCGGCGGCCCCTGGTCGACTTTATTCCGCCGCTGCCCGAAGGCGATCTCGATACGGGTGCGGTCGAACACGCTTCCGATGGCGGCGTCGAAACCGATACCGCGGTCGGTGGAGGGGTCGTACCGCCAGCGGTAGCCGGGAATGTCCCGTACAGTCAAATCGAAGCAGGCGCTGGTGGGATAGCAGGTGGTTTCCGTGTTGGAACCCGACTGATCCAGGCCGTATGCCAGGTTGCCGCCCAGCCCCCCGGAAACGTACCAGCCTGAGGTTCTTCTTTCCTGGGCATCGGCGCGGTCCGCGGTGAAGAGCAGCAGGCAGGCCGCCATCGCGAACACTATACCTGCCGGTTTTAGTACGTAATCAGTCATGTACCCGCACGGATAGAAACGTCTACAGGTTGAGCAGGTAGGAGACCTTGGCGACGATCTGCTGGTCCCGCAGCCTGAGCGGCGTCCGTTCGTAAACCCCGAACGTGCCGTCGGTATCGAGGTCGTCGTCGCGGAACTGGTTGAAGGCCAGGAAGAAGGAATGGCCGAAAGGCGACCGGTAGGCGAGGAGGAGATTCATGGTCACGGTGTTCAGGTGGAAGTCATCGATCTCCCGCTGCCTGTCCGCGTTCAACTGAATGAAGGAAGAGAAAGACAGATTCGGCGTAAAGGCGTAACTCATCCGGACACTCGGTATGAGTTGCGTGCGATGATCGTATTCGTCGGGCTCCAGCCCCATGCGGTTGCCTCGATCGACCTGGCTGCGGGTAATGCCCGGCTCCAGCGCGAAACGGGGATTCGGCTTGATGGACAGTTCGCTCGACAGGCTAAGCAGATCGGCGCCGTAAAACCGGCCGAACTGGACGCTGCCCTGGAAAGAGACTTTCCGGCCGCTGTCGGTAAAAAGGAATAAACTGCCCTGCTTGAAGGAATAGGACCCTTCGGCAAAGTGTACGCCGGCTATGCGCGTCGTCTTGCTGAGGGTATCGAAGTTCATGTTATAGGACGCGGAAATCCACAGCCCCCGTTCCAGTTCCAGGAACACGTTGGGTTGGAAGGTCCAGGAATCGGCATCGGAGAAACCCGTGTTCTTCCGGGTAACGTAATTGCTTCGGAATCCCCCGTTGATCCGCCGGATGCCAAAGCGGCGGATAAAGACGTTGGCCGTCAAGCCACCTCCCAGCCGCTGCAGACCTTCGTCCCGGACCAGGCCGGACTGGGCGATGAAGTCCTCGCCGATGTCCAGGTAGGAAATCCCGTACATGAGCCAGCGGTTCTGCCACCGCTCGATGATCCGGAAGGTCCAGTCCTGGTTGCTGGTGCTCAGCGTATCGGTCCAGCTCCTGGCGAAAGTGATCTGACCCCGGTGATTGGTCCGCTGCGACGCCAGGTTCAGGTCGAAACCCAACACCCGGTTGTAGTCCGATTCCGCGTACCGGGGTATGGCGATCCCGGCCCGGTCGTCGAACCGGGGATTCGGCTCCTTGAAGGTGGCCATCATGCCCACGCTGGAACGCGACCCGATGTCCCGCACGACGCGCAGGGCCTGCCAGTTGGTCAGCGGTTCGGTCTTCAGTTCCCCGTCGTCTTCGTACTCGGTCTCCCGGGTCTGAACGTTGAGGAACCCGATGGTCGTGTGTCCGACCTTGCCCGTGAGGCGCATGCCGAGGTCGATGGGGACGGACTTTCCGTCCGGCAACTGCCGTCCGACGCGCCGGCTGAAGAAAAGCTGGGGCGTCAGGTCGCCGCCTCTGCGTTGCGGCCCGCGCCGCTGCGGCCGCTGGTTGAGGGTGAAGATATCGCTGCGCTCCAGGAAGAAGGGACGCTTCTCGGTAAACTGGAATTCGAAGCGGGAAAGGTTCACGACCTCGTCATCCGCTTCCACCTGGGCGAAATCGGGGTTTACCGTGGCGTTCAGCGTAATTCCTGATGTAACGCTGACCTTGAGATCGCCGCCCAGGCTCCGCTGCATACCGTTGTCGAGGTCCGTCGCCGCAATGGGCCGGATGGGCGTCGGGGCAGACTCGGTAAACCGGGAGGACTGGGCGCCGAGTACGGTGAAGGGAGTCGCCTGCACCTTCCCGCCCGGCGTAATACCCGAAAGGGCCGTCAGGCGGCCGCCCTTGCCGAAGCGGTAGAGCGCCTGGTCGCCGTCCTTGAGGCTCAGGGGAACCCAGAAGGATTCCTCCCTGCTGCGCTGTATACGGCGTCCGAAGTTTATGCCCCAGGTCTGATCCGGCCGCTTGGGAAACCTCAGCGTGTGGAAGGGGATCACGTATTCGGCCGACCAGCCGTAATCGTACACCTGGCTCGCCGCGTTCCACAACCCGTTCCAGTCACGGTCCGAGTTGTTGCCTTCGGAACTGACGAAGGAGTCGGACCGGGCGCCGTTGGGATTGGTCTGGAATTCGAAGGCTTCGCGGTAGTGGTCGAGGGATGCGATAACGACCGTGACCATGTCGTTCGACCAGCTCATACGCGTATCGCGTTGCATGTCCGGGGCCATGATCTGCTCCGGATCGGGGTCGAAGCAGACAAAACCTATGTAAAGGTTCTTGTCGTCGTAAAGCACCCGGACTTCGGTTGGATGAGTCGCCGGGTCGCCCTCTACCGGCTCGAGCTGGAAGAAATCGCCGGCCACATCCGCCCGCTGCCATTCGGCTTCGTCCAGGTGGCCGTCCACCTCTATAGTGGAGTGCACGCGGGACGCTTCGAGTATATAGTCGGAAGGATCGAGATTGCCGTAGTCGAAGGGCGTCCTGGATACGGGCAGGGGAGTGCTGAACGGTCTCGGGTCCGATGCCCGGCCGGTATCTACTTCCATCGCCGCAACCGTTTCCCGCATGCCCGGTTCAACCGCCGCCTCGTCCTGGGAGGACTGGGCCAGCGCGGCGCCCTGGATAAGGAGGACCGCTGCGAGACCGGTTATCATGCCGCCGATTGAACGGACGGGCGAACGAAGAGACATGTACTCCTCCAGGATCGGTCGGGTTGTTCAGATTCGGTTCGACTGGTTTGAAACTTTCATCTTATTATCTACAATCCAGCGACTCGAATCCTTCAAGAGATGCGCCTGTTCCGCCGGGCGGTGCCAATATAGGGATCGGCAGCCTCGTTGTCCACAGATGATCACGACAAACACTTCGACAATCCCCGAACCGGAATCCTGCGCGTCCGGCCGCTCGAAACCGCTTGACGCCGCCATGTCGCCAGCCAGATTGTGATAAGGTCCGTATCAGCGTTTCATCGGACTGTTTTTATTTACGGGCAAGAAAACTGCTGTGTTTAGGGACGCGGCAAGGTCGTTGGGGCTTCACGGAGTAGCGATGCTGATCACACTGGAAGAAATCGAGCAGGCGAGGAGGGAGCTTCCGCCCGAAGTCGTGTACACGCCGGTGCTGCAGTCGGGGGCGGTTTCCGATCGGACCGGCGCCGACGTGTGGCTGAAGACGGAGAACCTCCAGGTGACGGGGTCCTACAAGACGCGCGCGGCCTATACGATCCTGAACCGCCTCTCGGGAGAACAGAAGCGAAAGGGCGCCGCCATATCTTCTTCCGGCAACTTCGCGACGGCATTCGCCTTCATGGGCACGTTGCTCGGGATTCCAACCGCAATCGTGATGATGGAAAAGACGTCGGCGTACAAGATCCAGCGAACGAAGGACTACGGTGCCGAAGCGGTACTGTGCGAGAACCGCAACCAGGCCCGGTGGGACACGCTGGACCGGCTGGCCAGGGAGCGTGGGTTTACCGCGATCAACACGTGGGAGGACAGAAACGTCATTCGGGGCCACGGCAGCATCGGCGCGGAGATCATGGAGCAGGCGCCGGACCTGGACGCGGTGATCGTCCCCGTGAGCAGCGGGGGCCTGATCGGCGGGATCGCCACGGCCGTGAAAACGCTGAACCCCGGCGTGAAGGTGATCGGAGTGCAGCCCGAGGGCTCGCAGGCCGTCTACCAGTCGTTTCTGAAGAAAGAAATCTGCGAGGTGCCGGAGCCGGACACGGTATGCGATTCGCTCGTGGCGCCTCGTCCGGGGGACCTCACCTTCGAACACGTAATGGCCTGCGTGGACGAGATGGTGCTGGTATCCGACGCGCAGGCGATCGACGCGGTGAAGTACCTGGTCGGGGCGGCCAAGCTCGTCGTCGAACCGGGCGGCGCGGTCGGCGTCGCCGCGCTCTTGAACGGCAAGGTATCGCTGGAAGGCAAGAAGGTCGTGGCGCTGCTTAGCGGCGGCAACATCATGCCCGCGCAACTCGCCGGGTACCTTGGCGCCGGCTGACCGGTCGGATCGCCCGGCGGTTCGCCTCATCGCCCGGCGACTTTCCCGACCGCCCGGCAGCTCGCCTCATCGCCCGGCGGCTACTCAGTCTTCATCTTTCCCTGATATAGATGTTCCCGCTGTTCGTCTTGAGACGGATCCGGTCCCCGCCGCCGTTGATATGGCCGCTGGCTTCGCTCTGTATGTAGAAAAACACACCCAATTCGCTCTGGTTCAGCCTGAAGTCCGAGAAGATGTGGCCCAAATCCTCGCGCCACAGGCGGCTCAGCACGAGTCCGCCCGACGACCCCTCCGCTTCGATAGAGGCCGCCAGGTCGCCGGGCAGGTGGATGGTGACGTCTCCCTCGGTGGTCGCCAGGAACCATCGGTTGTCCGGATCCTGATCCGTGATTCGCGGACCGGAATCGGGCGGACCGGAATCGGGCGGACCGGAGTCCGCCGAGCCGATATCGGGCGGACCGGAGTCCGGCTGTTCCGTATCCGGCGGGTCGGCATCCGGCGACTCAGGGCCCGGCGGTAGCGGTGGATCACCCGTGGCGTCGGGGTCTGCATCCGGGTTCCCGCGGGCAACGTACACTTCGATGCTGCCTCGCGCGGCCCGCGCCTCTACGGAGCCCCGCGTGTCGAAGAGGTGGATATTGCCTTCGAGCGTGCCCGCGTCAACGTCTCCTCCCGTGGTATTCGCATCAATGTTCCCATCCGCCGTATTGGCCGTCACCGCGCCTCGCGTGTTGCGGATCTCGATATCGCCGTCGGCGGTTCCGGTGATGACGTCGCCCGTCGCGTGAAGGATTTCGATACTGCCGTCCACGCTGTCGGCCGTTACAGGGCCCTGCGTGTTGCGGATTTCGATGTCGCCGTCCGTCGTACTGGCCGTGACGTGGCCGCGGGTCGAGTCGATGTCGACGTCGCCGTCCACGGTGCGGGCCGTGATGGATCCCTTCACGTCGTCGATCTCGATGTCGCCGTCCGTCGTTCCCGCGTCGACCGGACCGTCCGCGGAACCGATTTCAATGTCGCCGTCCACGGTGACTGCGTTTACCGGGCCTGTAATGTACTCGATAACGATATCGCCGTCCACGGCGCTGGCCGTCACCGTGCCCGCTATGTCCTCTATTTCGATACTTCCGTCTACGGTCGATAGATCCAGGTTGTAGCGTTCGGGCACACGTACCGTCATTTCAACGGTCACGCGGTTGCGCCGGAAGAAAGACTCGTTTTTGTCGACGACCTGGATATGGACATCGTCCTCCTGTCGCGACAGGACCGTCTCAATCTCGTCAAGGGCGCTGCGGGCCCGGTCTTCACGCCGCCCTTCGATCCGTTTTACGATACGAACCTCCACCTCGCCGTTCGTCCGGCTGTCCACCTGGATCGATCCGGTCTCGGCTTGCAGCGTCAGTGTTCCTTCCGGACCGACCTCGTACCGCTGCTCGATGGTTTCCACGAACCGGTTCTCATCGCGCGTGAAGTTCGTTTCCTGTGCGAGGCCCGGCGCGGGCGCAGCGATGAACGGGACTGCGAACGCACAGAAGACCGCCATGCAATGAACGGATTTCTTCATCGTTACTGCCTTTATCCTATTGGAGCAGGTCTGCCGGGGGTTCCAAACTGACCGGGATGCGCGCTACAGCGAGCCGACCGTAACGCGTCCCCCGAAGGCACTGGTGTTCACCGTACCCCGCACGTCATCGATTTCGATGTTTCCGCCAACCGTCTTCGCGTCGACATTGCCCAGGACAGGCCCGATTTCGATGTTCCCGCTCGTCGTATTCGCGGTCACGTCGCCCCCGACCCTTCCGACCGTGATGTTCCCGCCCGTCGTCTTCGTGTCGATATCACCACCGGTATCGCCGATCTCGATGTTCCCGCCCGCCGTACTGGCCGTCACGGCGCCCTCCGCGCGATCGACCGCGATACTGCCGCCTGCCGTCGACAATTCCGATTTCCGGCCGCCGCCCCGCACCCGGACGTCTCCTCCGGCGGTTCTGGCCCGGATGTCGCCTTCCGTTACGATGCCGATGTCTATATTGCCGCCGGCCGTCCCGGCCTTCACGTTGCCCTGCAGATCGGCTACGTCGATGTCTCCTCCGGCGGTCTTCATATCCAGGTTGTAGGATCCGGGCACGCGAACGGTCATTTTCACCCTGACCCGGTTCCGCTTGAACCATCCGGGCTTGTCGACCTCGATCCGAACATCGTTCCCGTCTTGCGAAATCTCCACTTCCACGTCTTCGAGTTCCCGAAGGGCCCGCGCTTCATCGTCGATCCGGGTCCGCTTCTCCACAAGCACGTCCACTTCGTTCCGGTCCCAGGTATCGATGACTATGTTGCCGAAATCGGCGTCGATCGTCAGGGTGCCGCCCGGTTCCACCGCGAACTTCTCCTCGATCCTCTCCACATGACCACGTCCATCCACCATGGATTCAACCTCCTGTATGCCGCATCCCGCGGCGACGCACGCGAACAAAACCGTCATGAGTCCTGTATTTCTCATTGTTTCCCTCGCTCGATCTTCCCTGTTGCACCCTTTCCGGACGCGCACCTGCAACTCGGACCGGCGTCAGTGCTTTCGGATTTTGATGTTGCCGTTCGTGGTTTCGATCCTGATCAGGTCGCCGCCGCCGTTTATGTCGCCCCTGACCCTGGCGGAGCCGGACTGTGCGGATACCCACGCCCAGGTCGGATTGCGGCTGCCGGCATTGTTTTCTTCGGAGAGGTCGAATTCCGAATACACGCGATAGTCGCCCCGTTTCCAGCGTCCTGAAGTGCCGATACGGACCTGTGCATCGATGGTCGCGGCCAGGTCTTCCGGGAGATAGACCGTCACTTCGCCGCCGGTCGACTCAAGGTGACTGCCGCGGTTCGTCGAGGGATCGGTGCCGGCTAGGCCGACGTTAATGTCGCCGCCCGAAGTCTTGGCCGACACGCCGCCGTCCGCGTTTTCGACATCGATATCCCCGCCCGATGATTCAACCTCCACGGCGCCCCGCGCGTTTTCTATGGCGATGTCCCCGCCACTGCTCTCGGCGTTCACGCCTTCCATCGCGTGTTCGATCTGAATATCGCCCCCCGAGGTTTCTATCGACAACTTTCCCAGGGCGTGTTCGATCTGGATGTCTCCCCCGGAAGACGCCGCCGTCAGCGCTCCGGCCGTGTTTTCGATCTGAATGTCCCCGCCGGAGGTCCTGACCTCCACTTCGCCCTCGGCGTGTTCGATCCGGATGTCCCCGCCGGAGGTACGGGCTTTCGTCCTTCCCCTGGCGTGTTCGATCTGAACGTCCCCGCCGGACGATGTCATTTTGGTGTCTACATCGCCGCTTTCCAGGCGGATGTCGCCGCCCGACGTACGCACATCGACGGCCGACTCCCGGATGTTCCCCATGACCACGTCGCCGCCCGACGTTCTGGCGCGGACGTCGCCGCGAAGGTCATCCACTTCGATATCGCCGCCGGAACTTTGGAGGTCGAGGTTGTACGAATCGGGAACCTGCGCCGTGATCTTAACGGCGACTCCGTTCCGCCGGTGGGCATTCGAGCCGTCCACGCTGATGCGGACGTCAGCGCCCGATTGTTCCGTCGTAACCTCGATGTCGTCCAAGGCCCTGCGCGCCCGGTCTTCCCGGCCGGACTTCGACCGTTTCTCGACCGTCACGCTCACCTCGTCCTTCGGCCAGCTGCTGATTTCGATCGATGCGAACGCGTTGTCCGCCGTCAGCGTACCCCGGGGTTCCACCGGGAAACGGTATTCCGTTCGCTCTACGTAACCCGTGCCATCGCGCATAAACGTCGTCTCCTGTGCGGTGCCCGTTTCCGCGACAGAAATCCAGGCGCAACATAACGCCATCATCCCCAGCGATCTCATTTCCCCTCCCGTACGATCATTGAAGCGTCTTACCGGTCCGCGTGAGAAACCGCAACTACCTGTAAGACCCCGGGGGAGGCAAAAATGTTGCGTGCTGAAAAAGGTTGGCGGGACGTTATTCCACCCAGTGGGAAACGAGGGGCTTCAGGGCGCCGGGCAGGCCGGCTATTCCACCCAGTGGGAAACGAGGGGCTTCAGGGCGCCGGGCAGGCCGTCGTATACGTCCCTGGGCAGGGCGGGCACCAGGTTTTCCGTCCCGCCGGTCTCGTCCACCAGGATCCTCCGTTCTTCCGACCCGGGCATCAGCACGTTCAGGTTGAGCCACCACGGCGCGTAACGCACGACGACGGCCACGCGCGGTTCCCGCGATGCGTTCGCCGCCGTCGAATGCCACAGCCGGCTGTCCATGACGAGCACGCTTCCCGCCTTGCCGGTCACGTTCAGTTCGTTCGCGTGGGGCGCTTCGGGAGGCACGCCGTTGTTCCCGGTCGGGTTGTCGGATGCGCGGTGACTGCCCGGTACGATGAGCGTGCCGCCGTTTTCGCCGGTGAAGGCGGAGAGCATCCAGATGGTCGTCAGGTGCATGACCGCGTCCGGATAGGGCGCGGGCACGTGCCCGGCGTTCCGCTGGTTGAAGGGCCAGTCGGCGTGCCAGCCTCCCCGGTCGTTCCCCGGCTCGTTGATGGTGGCCGTGGTGAAGGAAATGCGGAAGTGGTGTCCGAGCAGCGCCCCGGCCAGGTCCAGCAGCCGCCGGTCCGCGAGATAGGGTGCCAGCGACTGGTCGTATTTGAGAAAGCCGCTTACGTGGCCGATGTTCGCCGGTGCGTCCGGATTCCGGTGGCGGTTGGTGGAGGCGATGACCCGGTTGCGTATCTGGTCGAGCCGGTCCGCCGGGATGATGTCGTCAAGGACGCACCATCCCTCCGTCCGCATGGCCTGCATCTGGCTTTCCAGCGTCATGGCGAATGGGTCCTTCGTCGATACCGGGAGTTACGCGCGGCCGGAGTCCGGTCGGTGGCGATTCGGTGCACCGGGACCGCGCGGCCGGAGTCCGGTCGGTGGAGATTCGGTTCACCGGGGGCCGCGAAGCCGCGGTACGACGGTGGAAATTCGGTGTACCGCGGGCCACGAAGCCGCGGTACGACGGTTATCCCCGCAGGTCGTCCACGCTCAGCGTGCCGGCCTCGTGATGCCGCCGGAATATGTCCCAGGTCTCCCTGATCCCGTCGTCCAGCGGCGTGTAGGGAATCTCGCCCACTTCCTTCTGGATCGCGCGGTCGTCGAGGTCCGGCGCGATGGGCAGGTTCAGGTCCAGGTGGGAGATGAGTCCCTCCGAACCGGGCACGACACGCTCGATGGACGCGATGACCTCGTCGATGGTCACCACGTCGCCCCGGATGCTGTAGGCGGCCGCGCCGTCTGCCGCGGACTCGGCGCAGCGGATGAACGTCCGGGCGGTGTCGTTCACGTACTGCATGTTGTTCCGCCCGCCGTACCCGATCACGTACGGCCGGTTCAACAGGGCGGCCTTGACCGCCTTCGTGGGGTCCGAGGTCAACCCGAAGTCCCGCCCCGGTCCGTACACCGTCCATGGCCGCAGGCCGATGCTGGAAATGCCGTGATCGAGGAAGTACACCCGGGCGTTCGCCTCGTTGCACTGCTTGAAGACGCCGTAGTGGGTCACGGGCCGCAGCACCGCGTCGTTGTCCACGGGCCCGGCGCCGTAGTCGTCCTCCATGCCGTAGACCGCCGCGGAGCTCGCGTAGACGACCCGCCGGACGACGTCGGCGAGGGTCCTGGCCGCTTCGAAGACGTTCAGGGTGCCGATCACGTTGACCGTGGCGCCCTTGATGGGGTCGGCCTTGCACACGGGGACCTGCAGCCCGGCCAGGTGGATGATGCGGGACGCGCCGGTTTCGCCGGCCACCCGCGTGAAGCGGGCTCCGTCGGCGATGTCGCCCTCGATGAACCGGACCCGCGCGATCTCTTCCTCGTCCATGATCAGCGCCATGCGGGCGGTGTGTTCCACCAGGTCGTAGATCGCGACGTCGTGTCCGTCGTCGATCAGGTTCTTCACGATCCACGAGCCGATACAACCGTATCCGCCGGTGAGCAGATACTGCATGGGGAAGGTCCTTTGAACGGGAAGGCAACGGCCGGCAAACCTCGTCCATTGTATGGGGCGCAAGGGCCGGTGTCAAGGGAAACGGACGCCCGCCGGAAGCCGTTTTAGTCCTTGATGGGACCCCGTCCGGGGAATACATTGTGCCCATCCCGAAACACCCTGAAATCGACCCGTAATCCCAGTGTTTTCGATTCCCTCAAGCCCTTGATCACATGAGTGTTCGACAGCGGTCTTCCCCGCCCTCAGGGAAGCCGGATTCCCATTCTCGCGAAACAGGTGCGGCCGCCGGAACCGGGGGCCTCGCGTCGGGCATGACGCTTCGGGCCGTGGGGCTCGGACTCTTCCTCTCCGCGACCATGGCGTGGTGGGTCGTGCATTCCGCCTTCGAAGCCCATTCCTCCTATCTCTCCATAACCCACATGCCCATGGCGGCGCTCTTCCCCTTCATGCTGGTCGTCTTCGTCATAAACGGCCTGTTGAAGCGTTTCGCGCCCACCCGGATCTTCACCGCGCCGGAACTGATCATCATCTTCTTCATCGTGTTCACGGCATCGGCCATCCCGGGGTGGGCCTTTACCACCTACTGGGTCGCCGTTCCCTCCATCCCCCACTACTACGCCAACTCCGAAAACAGGTACGTCGAGCTGTTCTTCGAATACCTCCCGACCTGGCTGATCGTTCCCGATGAACGAAGGGCCGTGCACTGGTTCTACGAGGGCCTGCCGTCCACCGGCGTCATACCCTGGCGGGACTGGATCATCCCCATGAGCTGGTGGGGCACCTTCTTCCTGGCCCTCTTCTTCGCCAGCGCGTCGCTCATGGTTATCCTGCGCAAGCAGTGGATCGAAAGGGAGCGGCTGACCTTCCCGCTGGCCCGGGTGCCCCTGCTGCTCGTCGAAGAAGACGATAGCGGCTCGGTACTGCCCCGGGTCGCCCGTTCCAGGGTATTCTGGTACGGGTTTTCCATACCCCTCTTCGTAATCCTCTGGAACATCGTTTCGTACTGGGACGTCGTGCCGGCCATCAGGCTGGGAGGAGATTACCGCATCCCGATCACCCTGGCCGAGTCCTTCCCGGCGATTCAGTTCAAGGTGAATTTCGCCTTCATCAGCATCGGGTTCTTCACGAACCTGAACATCCTCTTCAGCATCTGGGTGTTCTTCCTGCTGGCCACGGTCCAGCACGGCATCATGGCGCGGATCGGCGTGCCGAAGACGGCCGAGATCGTCACGGCCCAGCACCTGGGCGGCTTCTTCATGTACACCCTGTTCGGCCTCTGGATGGCGCGGCGCCACCTCTACGACGTGGTGAGGAAGGCCATCGGCCGGGGACAGGACATCGATGATTCCGGGGAATTCTTCTCGTACCGGACCGCCATGGCGGGCGTGGTGTTCGGCGTGATCTACATGTTCTTCTTCCTGATCAGCATGGGCATGTCCCTGGCCGCGGCGGCCACGCTGCTGGCCACGTGCATGCTGCTGTTCCTCGGGGTCACCCGCGTGGTGGCGGAAGCCGGACTGATCAACCTGGACCTGCCGTACAACGCCCACGAATTCACCGTCTTCTCCTTCGGGTCGGCGAACCTGCACAGGGCGGACCTTACCATCCTGACCCTGTCGCAGACCTTCTCGAGGAACTGGCGCACGCTGGGCATGTGCGCCATGGCCCACGTCAACAAGATGGGCGACGAGGTCGGCGGCGCCCGGCGCGGCATATTCCCCGTCATCGTCTCGGCGCTCGTCATGGCCGCGGTCATATCGGTCGTATACACCGTATTCCTGGGTTACGACACCACGGGGGCGGACGGGTTCAGGGACGCCTTCGGCAACGCGAAAAGAGGATACGAGACCCTGGCGACGTGGATCAACAACCAGACGCAGTTGACCGGCGGGGAGTACATGGGGCTCGGCATCGGCGCATTCGTCGCCTGGCTGCTGATCCTGGCCCACCACAATTTCCACTGGTGGCCGCTGCACCCTATCGGCTGGGCGGTAGCCAAGACGTGGGGCATCGGGATGATCGCCACGTCGATCTTCCTGGTCTGGCTTATCAAGGCCGTGATCATGAAACTGGGCGGCACGAGGCTCTACCGGGAGGCGCAGCCCTTCTTCATCGGCATGCTGGTGGGGTACGTCCTCGGCGTGGCGCTGTCCTACTGCGTGGACGTGATCTGGTTTCCTAGTTCCGGCCACATCGTGGAGACGTGGTGACCGGCGGTTTCATCGAACGAACACCGAAAGGAGATCCTTCATGAGCGTGGAACAGGTCATGCCCGACGAGGCGGCCCGGCTGGTCGAATCGGAAGGCTACGTGTACATCGATGTGCGGTCCGTCCCCGAATTCGACCAGGGCCATCCCGCCCCGGCCGTGAACATCCCGCTCCTGCACGCGGACCAGCAGACCGGGCAGATGACGCCCAATCCCGATTTCGTCCGGGTCGTAAAGGCCAACTTCTCGACGGATGACCGGCTCGTGCTCGGCTGCCGGACCGGCCAGCGGTCCGACCATGCGGCCCAGTTGCTCCAGTCGATGGGGTATGAGACGGTGGTCAACATGCGCTGCGGGTTCAGCGGGGAGATGACGCCCTTCGGCCAGGTGGTCAATCCGGGATGGGAGGAAGTGGGCCTGCCGGTGAGTTACGACAGCGGCGAAGGCGTGAGTTACGCATCGCTGGAGGCGAAGTCGGAAGATACCTGATGGACGGCTATATGCGCGAGAACTAAATCATACATGTTACTATAGTTAGGATATAGAGGGAGTACGATCTGCATTTGATCTTTACATTTGGACATTGCGATATCTACTTAACAAACGTAATGTTGACATGCAGGATATATTGTCGGAAACCCTATTAATAGGTAAACATAAATAGGATCCGGAGTGACAATGTTACGCCCTCCTTTAGAAGCCCATACCAGAACTCAGATTGATCTCAGACTGATGAACTTGGGCTGGATATTGGATCAATCTAATCCTCACTGCAACGTCTTCCAAGAGCAAGCAAAGACAGAAGAACAGAACCAGAGATTTGAAGGTAAGAAACCGGATTATGTACTTTACGACTCTGGTACAGATACTCCATTAGCCATTATCGAAGCAAAACCACCTAGTGGCGATTTGGACATTGCAATGAACCAGGCCGTAACGAGATATGCACAACCTCTCAGTGTTCCGCTTGTATTCGTTTACAATGAGATTTTTGTTGCGGGTCTACACGTTAACCAAAGTCGACCCCTGAAGATTGATGGGGAACAGTTACAGGACTTTGTAGACCAAGCCACTGCGCTTAGGTTTATCAACGAAGGCGCGGAAATACTATCAGCCCCTAGAGACATCAATTTCAACAGGGACGAACTGATTTCGATTTTCAAGGGTGTTAACAATCTTCTTAGAAAAGATGGGTTGCGGGATGGATATGAACGGTTTTCTGCATTTTCAGAAATATTGTTCCTGAAATTGATAGACGAATTCGAGAAATTGAGCGAGCATAGGAACCTACCATCAAGATTTGATGACAGGTACTTGTGGAGTAGCTTCGTCCAGCGTTTCAAAAACAACGAATCGGACATGCTCGATTTCATATCCAATACAGTTTGGCCACATCTGAGAAGTATTTACGGTGATATTTTCGAAAGTGAATTCAGTATAAACAAACCTGGGACATTGAAACGGATAGTGGCCGAAGTGGATCCGATTAACCTGACTGCAACCGATACGGATGTGAAGGGTGATGCATTCGAGTACTTTCTCAAGACCGTAACGAATGGAACGAAGGATCTAGGTGAGTATTTCACGCCACGACATATCGTTCGAACGATGGTTAATCTGGTAGAACCGCGTTATGGTGAAACGGTGTATGATCCGTTCTGTGGTACTGGTGGATTCTTGCTTGAAGTATTCAAATACCTAACGCTTCGGACAGACCCATCAAATCATGAAATGTTGGATTGGATTAAAAGAGAAGCTATACACGGCCGAGAATTGACTTCGACCGCAAGAATAACGAAAATGAACATGATCCTTTTTGGTGACGGTCACGCCAACATCCACCAGATGGATAGTCTGGAGAACCCTGTAGACAGCCATTACAACGTTGTTCTTTCTAATATACCGTACTCTCAAAAAACAGAGTTCGGCGCACTTTACCCAATTCCCACGACCAACGCCGATAGCGTCTGTGTTCAACATATTTTCAGATCCTTAAAACCACACGGGAGAGCTGCGGTCATAGTCCCGGAAACATTCCTGTATGATGACGGGGATATCGGGAAAACGAGAGAATGGATAGTAAAGAACTCTCAGAAATTCACGGTGGTATCGTTACCGCGTGGTGTTTTCATGCCATACACCCCTACAAAGACAAACATCATTTTTTTTCAGAAAGGGACTTCGTGTAGAAGTTTTTTCTTTTTTGTTGTGCATAACGACGGGTTCGAGCTGAATACGAATCGGAAACCGATACCGGGGGACAGTGATATAAAGAAATTGTTGGGAATGGGCAATACCCCGGTGACTTTGAGGGCGCAAGCCAATATAGTCGAACGCAATATTGTAGAAGATAGCGGGAATTGGAACCTTAGACCGTTCTTCTATATGGAAGATGTGCCGGAAGTTAATGGAGATTTGATTACGCTGTCAGATGATTTGGTAGAAGAAGTAACCACCAAAGTTGATCCCACCAATCAGCCGAACCATGAATGGAATGTAATCGAGGTTTCTCAAAATGGTATTTTCTTAGGGGATACGTTTGAAGGAAGTGAATTTACTCAATCATACAAACCAGTACAATCCGGGGATATTGTTTACAACCCATACAGGGTCAACATTGGCAGTATAGGAGTGGTCCCGCCGTACCTTGACGGAGCCCTCGCCAGTCCTGCTTATGTCGTAATGCGGATTAGAAACGAGTCCATTCCACCCAGTTATGTCGTTTCAGTCTTAAAAACACCGCGTTATCTCAAAGTCATCATGAACTACTCAATGTCATCAGCAAGAGCAAATCTGCCATTCACAGAACTAACCCGTATCAAAATCCCAAAACCTGATCCGAAAGAATTGGCTAGTCTACAGGAATTCGACAGCGAACTAAATGCACACATGAGTCGACAAAACACCATTCGCAAACAAATACAGTCCTACGTTTCCAGTGTCATCACTGACGGAAATTGATTTAAATACAATTATGCGAATACGTCGTTCATGAACGTGACTCAATCAGACATTTAAACCTGCTTGACGTGCGTCGACCCATGTAGTAAATTTACGTTGTGGCGTTTCCCGTGTTTACGCCTGTTTTGTGCCAGATCTGGACCGGGCCTTGATCTGATGACTATTCCCGAGGGAGAACCCAGTGTCCCTACCTTGCTGGGTTAACGGACCATTCTGATATACCTCATATAATTGAGTAAACAATACCGAATAGGTTGCAGTATACCTATGTCTCGAGGGTGTTGTGCATGAGGGCGAGCATCAGCATGTCGTGGAGGAATTGGCATGTCCACTGAAGTGCAAGATATACTAAAAATCAACATTGTTATTGTTGGCATTCAGCTTCTTACCGACCCCGAAAAGGTCAAAACATTCTCGGAAGCGATTGGTACTGAGGCGATTGTATCAGACACTGGTTTGGTACTCGGTATGACACCTAGAGGCCCCGAACCAGGACTAAGGTTGTCATTGCATCGAGAAAGGATCACCATAGACAATGTCGGGGACCGGACGGTCATAGAGAGAGAATATCCCGATCAGGATGACCTGCCGCGGTTAACTGAAGTCGCAGGTTTCGCATTAAACCATAGTGATTTAGCAGGACAGGCGACAACAGCATACGGTTACAATATTGAGATGGTTTACGACCAAACGTCACAATCTTCATCATTTCAGTATTTGGGAGAACGACTTTTTGGCAAATCCGATTTCGATGACGGTGACTGGCGTTTTATTGGCGGTGCTGGACGGCTAGCCTTTGATTCAGGGGATGGTCGTTGGCAAATCAAGCTTGAGCCGAGATTCAACGACATGGAAACTTCAAAAGTATTCATGAGCTTAAATATGCATAAAGCTGAGCAACGAGTACCCAGCACTGCCGATTTTCTAAATGACTTAGGGTGTGTCTGGAACCAAGCCCACGATTTTGTTCAGTGCTTGGACAGAAGGAACTTGTGATGACCGCATATGCGTTAGAGGGAAACACAGACACTAGTAGTTGGGTAGTGGAGCAAACCTCACGGGTCGATGTTGACGAGTATCCGAGCCGACCAGTGAATGCGTTGCTAAGGACTCCTAAGTTAGTCACATCCAATTGCGTTCAGACCGAGGACTTCGGTGAAACTGGTGCTGTCAGTCGCTTTGTTTTTCAGTCCGCCCTAGCGAATGTGTATGTTGACAGTAATGTCATCATGCGACTTTCGCAATTCGGTCGTAAACTCCAACCAGCAAAACGCGAACGTGGGATTTACTCCTCTACGAACGAGTACTATGAAAGTAGTGATATTTGGGGGTTATTACATACTACCCGAGCAATACAACCTACGGAGCGTGATCGAGAAATTGTATTTGTATACGATGAGGCAGACTCTAATCTAGCCAGCGACTTTTGGTTTACGAATACTTTGAGTACTAAGGAAGTTTCGGTAGTTGCAGTGCAGGCTGATATGCTAAATGTTTCGCACTATCCGGCTGTCGATCCACTGAATATAGAATTGCAGATAGCGGGCATGAGACATCTAGAGGATGGTTGGGCAGATGGCATGCAGTCCGCTGAGCAGTGGAGTAGGGGATACGGAAAGGCTCTTAGTGCTGAGGGTTTGGATTGGATTTCTAGTCAGTTTGACCTTCATTATGCCCAACACCTTTCTCGTCCGTACTTGTATCCTACTCCAGAAGGCGGTATACAAGCTGAATGGTCAATTGGCCCTTATGAAGCTAGTATTGAAATCGATATATTACAACACATTGGCTATTGGCATTGCTTTGATATCGAAAACAGTAAATCTACCGAACGTAGTTTCGACTTAGACCAAGCTGACTCCTGGCATTGGATAGCGCTTGAAATACTAAGGTTGGAGCGCAACTCTGAGTGAATTCCGAGACCATCCTGTACCGTCAAATCCACCCAAGTTGGATACGGAACAACCGCGTAACTTCCCAAGCGTTTAGACCAACCCCCAAAGACAATAACAATCTTTCCGTGTACGATGGTGATATCATCACTGCCGAAGAGTCCTGGAAATTCCACACCGTGGAAAAAGAACTAGAATCGGTTGGCGTGATGGCAGTTACTGTAGAGGAATGTTTGCAAAATGGCAGGGATGTGACTCCAGATCCAGACGAGTTCCCTTCGCATGCACAAATTGACTTTGAGGGATTGACAAATTCCATGAAGTATAATGTGTCGAAAGCGCTACTAAGGTGTGCCGATGCACGAGGTTGGCAATTCCGCTCTGAACCATAATCCACACAATCCCACTATTTTAACTTAACTGTCCAAGCCTACTAAATTGTCAAGCGGGCAGTTAACAACACTTGATTCATATTTACCTGGGGATAGACCATTTGATATAGTCCACATAAATCTATGAACACCATTCCTGAATCGTAGTTCTATCGGACTTAGGCCAAGTCTTAAAGTATCAAACAAACAAAAGTCAAAAATGAAGAATCAGTTTCGACATCAAGCCTTAACAACACCCAGTAGCGCTCGGTCTATAATTTAGGTCCATCACTGTGAAAACGGACTTTTTTGAATTGGTTATTGGCCCTTTATACATGTTTTAACTGCAGGTATAATCTCGAAACTAGGAAACGGTGGTTAAAACGAGGACTAAAGTTGGGAGTTTCGTACGAATTTAGTGTCTTCGACTGTTATTTGACAGTATCCCATGTAACACCACCTGTCCCTTGTGTTAAATATGTACTCCCTCCGTTCCCAATCGAAAAACCTATTTCATTAAAATGCCCTACGATCTTCACTCTTCCGGATTTTATTCCATCTGGGTAGAATTCGAATGTTTTATCTTCTTTCCCTCGTAATGAGGAAGAAATTTCTTCAAGAAGACCGACTTCTCGTTCATATAATACAGGAAGACGGAATGAAGTTTGTCTGTCAGTTATAGTTTCATTCCTTTTTAGTTGAGAATACAGACGATCCAATTCTCGTTGTGTTGTAAATTTTGTTACATCATACATAAAATCATTCGGTCCTATAAGCTTAAGTACTGATTTCGCGATGAGTCTATTCATGATACTAATCTCCCTTGTTTGTAGTAGCGCCAGTCTCGTAACCATAGGACTATACCTCTTAAGTTTGTAGAGCCGGAGTCTCATTTAGCGAGTTACGGGCGTGAGACTCGACGACCCGTGTCGTAACCAGTAGTCCAAATGGTCGACACCTACCCCCGCAACACCTCTTCGTAGTAGGTTTCGTACTGCGGGACGACGGCTTCTTCCGCGAAGTTGTCCAGCACCCGCTGACGGGCCTGCCGCCCGATGGTTTGCCTGAAGTCGTCATCGGACAACAAGTCGGTGGCGTGCAGGGCCATCTGCCGGATGTCGCCCACCTCGGTGATGTATCCCGTTTCCCCGTGGCGCACCAGTTCGGGCAGGCCGCCGGCATTGGCGCCGATCACGGGGACGCCGCAGCTCATCGCCTCCAGGGCCGACAGGCCGAAGCTCTCCTGTTCGCTGGGCAGCAGGTACAGGTCGGAACAGGAAAGGATGCGGTCCACCCCCTCCTGCTCACCCAGGAAGACCACGCCGTCCTCCAGTCCCAGCTCCCGGGCCAGTTCCTGCATGGGTATGCGCTCCGGTCCTTCCCCCACCAGCAGCAGCTTGCACTTGACCCGGCGCCGCACCTCCGCGTACATGCGGATGATGTCGCCGATGCGCTTGACCGGCCGGAAATTCGAGACGTGGGCGATGACTTTCTCGTCATCGTCGACGAAATTGCTGATGTCGCAGTGGCCGTCTCCCCGCCGGAACCGGTCGACGTCCACGAAATTCGGGATCACCCGGATGTCCTTGTCGACGTCGAAGAGGGACAGGGTGTCGCGTTTGAGGGACTCGGATACGGCCGTGACCCCCTGGCTCTCCTCGATGCTGAACCGGGTGATACGGTAGAAAGACTTGTCGCTGCCTACCAGGGTGATATCGGTCCCGTGCAGGGTCGTGATGACCTTGATGTCCCGGTCGCGCAGCATGTGCCGCGCGAGGAAGGCGCAGGTGGCGTGGGGGACGGCGTAGTGGACGTGCAGGATGTCCAGCTCCGCCTCGGACGCCACGTCGGCCATCTTCGCCGCGAGCGCGAGGGTGTAGGGCGGATACTTGAACAGCGGATAGGGCATCACCTCTACGTTGTGGAAGGAGATGTTCTGGCTGTATTCCTGCAGGCGGAAGGGGATCGAATAGCTCACGAAATGGATCCTGTGACCCTTCCGGGCCAGCGCCTGTCCCAGTTCGGCGGCAATCGCGCCGCTTCCCCCGTAGGTGGGGTAGCAGGTAATGCCGATGTTCATTGTTCCCCCAAGAAATGGGCCAGGGGGTCGTCGATCGACAGGTATTCCCGCACGACGAAGGGCTCCCCGTGCCGCGCGCCGATCAGCGAACCGTAGTAACGGCTCTGGGCCTCCACCTCTTCGAGGAACTCCGGCCGGCTGATGAAGGTTTCAGGCTCGGTGGAATCCGGGTCGTGGAACTGCGACCTGTGCGCCTTCACGGCTTCGATCTTCCGGTCGAACGCGGAGGATATGTCGACGATGAAGGAAGGCCGGGGCTCCCGGTACCGGTGATGGGTAAGATAAAAGACCACTTTCCGGGGCCTGAAGGCCGGGTGGTCCGTAACGATCTTCTCCAGGCCCGCCAGGAAGGCCGCTTCCCGGGCGAGCCGGGAAGTCGCCTCGTGATCGGGGTGGCGCGCGACCTCGTGGGGCACGAGGAGCATTTCGGGCCGATAGCGGCGTATGGCGCCTATGAGGGCGTCGCGGTGCGTATCGCCCGTCCCGATACGGGCATCCGGCAGTTCGAGATTCAGCCTCCCGGCCAGCCCGAGCACCTCCGCCGCGGCCGCCGCTTCCCGTTTCCGGACGTCGACCGTGCCGCGGGTCCCCTTCTCGCCCCGGCTCATATCGACGATACCGGTGGCGTAACCCAGGTCGGCGAAGCGGATCATCAGTCCGCCGCAGTGCAGCTCCACGTCGTCCGGATGGGGGGATACGGCCAGGACATCGAGTTTCATAGGGGGGTTATCCTGTGTCTGAAGTCCCTCTCGTCCGTGGCCGCGAAGAGCGTCTTCACGACATCGAATCCGTAGAGAGCCACGTATTGCCAGATGTTGGCCACCCGTTCCTGGAGCTGGCCGTTGGGATACACCATGCGGTCGGCCCGCATGATCTGGCCGCGCATGACCCCGTCCGCCTTCTTCATGGCGCGGAGGGTCTTTTCCTCCAGCCTGCCCAGCGCGAAGTTGGTCTTTCTTTCCGACGCGTCCACGATCCGGCCGAGTCCGGGGTCGAGCGTTTCCATATGTCCCTTCAGGTTCCTGTAGTGGGCTTCCACGTCTCCCCGGGCGGCCCGCAGGCCCTCGGCGATGCGCACCGGCATGTCGTCCCGCAGCTTCCGGTCGACCACGGACTCGATGCCCTCGACGAAGTGGGTAATCGTGAGGCCGTGCTTCTCCAGGACGCGGACGGTCCTCGCGCCGACCAGGGTGTGGGAAGCGCGGGGCCAGACTACGGGGAAGGGCAGGCCGTACCGGCGGTAGACCCCGCCGAGCTGGCCGTAGTAGGCGACTTCCGCCGGACCGCCGATGTACGTCAGGGTCGGGAAGAGCGTGTCCTGGACCAGGGGCCGCGTGATGACGTTGTGGGTTAATCGCCCGGGCGTGTCCTCCAGCACCCGGAGCAGGTCCCGGTCCGAAAAGGACAGGCTACGGTCCCGGTTGCGGAACCGGCCGTTCTCATAGCTGAGCGCGTCGCGCTGCCCTTCGTGGTAGAGAAACAGGTTGACCGCATCGGGGGACCGGGATACCTGGGGCCTGAACCCGGCCCCGGCCAGTGCGTCGGAGGCCTCCAGGACCAGGCGCGTGGTCGAGAGGGGCGCGCGGATCTCCTGTTCGAAAACGGGGCGCATGAGCGGTTTCAGCGCCGGGTCCGTGGGGTCGACGAGGACCAGGCCCCGTCCCCTGAAAAGCAGGGTCATGAGGCGGGCGAAGGCGTCGGAAAGCGGGGTATCGGCGGTACAGTGCAGCCGAAGGGCGTCGATGGCGGACGGGCGGTGTTCCGAGTCGGGCAGGGCCGCCTCGAACCGATCGAGCAGCGCCCCGATCCCGGTTCCGAGCAGGCGGTCGCCCGCGGACCGCCGGTCATCGGGGTCGGCGGGGCTCAACTCGAAGCGGAGGGCGTCTCCGTCCGCCCGGCAGACGTGGACGTGGTTGATCTCGGCGTAGTCGTGGTCGTCGGCGGCCATCCAGAAGACGGGCACGGCCCGCACGCCGGTTTCCTCCGAAACCCGTTCCGCCAGCCTGACGGCCGTGACGGCCTTGTACATCGTGAAGAGCGGCCCGGTGAAGAGTCCGGTCTGCTGGCCGGTGGAGATCACGAAGGTATCTTCGCCGGCGAGTGCGCGGGCGTTTTCGAGGACGATCTCGTCCGCGCCGTAGCGCCGGTTCTGCGCCTCGAGCGTCCGGGCAACGGCTTTGCGCGGCGGCGGACTGGACCGGGACCGTACCGCTTCGATCGCGCGGGGCCAGACATCGGGGTCGCGGGGATCGTGGGCGTAGAAGGGCCGCAGCGACTCGAAGTCCTCAAGGAAAGTATGCAGCAGGTGTTCCGGCAGCACCTGGCGGTAATCCACGGCATGAGGGTTCATGTGACCGGCCTTGTTCGACGCGTTCCCGAACGGCGAGGCTTCAGAAGCGGGCATCAGGCGGCGTGGACCGGGTTCCGCGGCCCCGGCGCCGTTTTCCCCGTCCGCTTTTCCATGATGAGCAGATAGGCGGGCAGCGCCACCAGGGCCGTCGCCAGCGTGGCGATCTCCCCCACGTTGGCCATGATCCCGAAGGAATGGAGGCCCCGGTTGGACGTCAGCATGAGCGAGGTGTACCCGATCAGCGTCGTGGACGAACACATGACCAGGGCCGCGCCCGTGTGTTTAACCATATTATGAATGGAGCCGCGTCCGTCAAGGCGGTAGCGCTGGTACAGGTTCACGCTGTAGTCCACGCCGATCCCCAGCGTGGTGGGTATGACGATGAAGTTGAAGAAGTTCACCTTGATGTCGAACAGGGCGATGACTCCGCCCATGACCAGCATGCCGCCCAGCAGGGAGGCCAGGATCACCACCGACGCGTGGATGCTTCGAAACGCCAGGAGGAGCAGCGCGATCACGCCCACGAAGCAGGCGATCGTGGCAATGGGGCCGTCGCGGTCCACGGCCTTCAGCATATCGGCGAAGACGACCGCCTCGCCCGAAGAATAGATGACTTCACCGTTCGGCAACGGATTGGACCGGACGACTTCGGCGAAACGGATCAGGTTCCTGCCGTTCCAGAGTCCGGCGTCCGACCGGGGGTAGACGTAGACCAGCCTGCCCACGGTCCCGTCCCGTTCCTCGTAGGGGCGCGTGAGCACCCGGGGCAGGTCGTCCACGGTGATCCCGTCCAGGCTCAGGTTCTCCCGGAAGTTGTTGATCCGCTCCAGCTGGTCGGGCGGGATGCCGAGTTCATCGGGCGGATTCGTGTCAAGCATGTACTCGATGTCCCAGAGGACGTCGATCTTGTCTTCCTGGTCCTCCGGAAGCAGGTCGAAAACCGTCCGCACCCGGTCGATGGTCGGGTTGGCAACCTCCTTCTCCGCTTCCTTCTTCTCCAGCACGGCCCCGCGAATGCCGGGCACCTGGTCCAGCCGGTCCGCCAGGATGACCGCGGGCGACTGGGAAATGCCGAACAGGGCGTTTACCCGGTGGTTGAGGATGCGCTCGTAGGTGTCGCCCCGCGGCTCGTTCCGGAGTTTCGAGAAGTCGTACTCGAAGGAATTCGGGAGCCACCAGACCAGCAGGGCGACGCCCAGCAGGACCATCGAAACGCTCAGGCCCACCACGGCTTGCGGTATCGCATGGACCACGTTGGCGAGATGGCGCAGCGCGTTGCCCCGCGAGACCTTCCGGGTCCAGGTCTTCCGGCCGAAGGCGGTGCGGTCCCACAACATCAGCAGCGCCGGCAGGATGGAGAAGGTCGAAAGCCAGCACAGCAGCATGCCCAGCCCGCCGATGAAACCGAAATGGTTGAATCCCCGGAAATCGGTGATCATGAGGGTCCCGTAGGCGAGGCCGGTGGACGCCGCCGAGGTTACCGTCGCCGTGAGCGTGTTCCGGAAGGCGATCCGCACGCCGTCCCGGGCATTCTCTCCCCGCAGCCGTTCTTCCTTGTACCGGGCCATGAGGATCAGGCCGTAGTTGATGCCGTTCCCGATGATGATGGCGCCCAGGAAGGCGGTCTGCATGTTCAGGTAGCCGATGCGGAAATAGGTCAGGCAGAACGTCCAGAGAATGCCGACGACCACGACCAGCGTGATGTTGACGACCGGGACGATGGTGCGGAAGTAGAGGAAGATGGCCAGGGCCACCAGGGTCAGCGTGAAGACCGCGGACGAGAAGATCTCCCGCTGGACGGACGAGTACTGGTCGAGGATCAGTCGGTACTTGCCGGTGAGGCCGACCTTCAGCGACGGATGGTAGGACGTGGGGTCGAGCCCGTCCGCGATGGCCAGCACCCGGTCGCACAGGTCCCGCGAGAAGGCCACGCCGGTCGACGATCCGAAGGGTTTCAGCACCATGACGAGGAACTGTCCCTGCTCGTCCTGTCCGGTGAAATAGCCGTCGACCCACTTGTCCAGTTTCTCCGATGCCTTCTTCTCGTACTTCTCTTCCAGGTCGCTCACGGTGAACGGCTCGTCTTCGACTTCCAGCCCCAGGTCTTCTTCGGAAACGAAGAGCGGGTTCTGCTCCAGTTTCGTCTTCATGATCTGCCGGCTCAGGCGGCCCTGGATCTCCTCCAGGTCTTCCAGGTCCGCGTACAGGTACTTGTGGTCTTCGTAGAACCGCTTCTCGTCGTCCACCCGGTACTCGATGTAGCGTACGTACCCTTCCGGGAGGCCGGAACGTATCCCGCCGGCCAGATCGTCGGCGAACCGCTGGGCGGCGGCCAGGTCTTCCGTTTCGATGACGACGGTCAGGTTGCCGATGCCGCCGACGCGCTCCGTGAGCCGGTGAATGTCGTCGACGCTCCGGTAGCCTTCGGGGAGCAGCTCCACGAAGTCGGTCTTGAGCTGAAGCCGGGAGGCGAAATGTACGGACAGGAAGGCGGTCAGCAGCGCGCCCAGGAGGATTTTCGCCGGGTGGCGGCATATGAAGGCGATGTACCTGTCCAGGAAGCGGTCTATGGTCGCTCTCGTTTCGGCCTTCACGGCGAATCCCTCGAATGAAACAGGCACATCAGGGAATGGGAATATCCCCGTATATCCCTGGGGTGTCAACCTCTAAAACGATTGGCGCACCGGGTTCCGGGGACGTCCCCGGCCGGTGTTTTCCTTTGACTTATCCCGCTTGCCAATTTACCTATTCTGGACCCGCAGGCCAGGTTCAGTACCGTAGTCCGATCGTCGTAAAAACCATTCCCGGCCCTTTCCATGGCCTCTGTCCAGCACAGTGTTTCCGCACCCGCGGTCCCGGCGACCGCGACCCGGATCATTACGCCCCGTTCCGTCTTCCTCGGACTGGCGAGCGTCGTCCTGATTTCCCTGATCGTCCCCTACTTCCAGTACACCATGGCCTCGTCCCAGCTGGGCGCGGATCATCTCCATCTCGGCGCGCTGTTCCTGGCCTTTGCGTATCTCGTGCTCTTCAACGTGATTCTGGCCAGGTGGAAAAGCGACTGGGCCCTGACGCCCCACGAGTTCGTCGTTCCCCTGGCCATGGGCATGGCGGCTTCCGGGCTGACGACCAACGGCATGGGCGCCCCGTTCATCTCCACGATGATGGCCCCCTACCTGCTCGCGACGCCCGAGAACCAGTGGGCCGAGTACTTCTACCCGTACCTGAAACCCTGGGCGACCGTGACGAACCAGGGCAACGCCCTCACCTGGCTGGTCGACGGCATCCCGCCCGGCGCGTCCATTCCCTGGAGCGTATGGGGCATCCCCCTGTTCTGGTGGCTGACCTTCATCGTCCCGCTCATTTTCATGGGCCTGTGTCTCGTGGTCATCCTGAGGCGCCAGTGGGTCGAACACGAGAAGCTCGTCTTTCCCATGATGCAGATCCCGCTCGCCTTCACCCGGGGCATGGAGTCATCGGGCCGGGTCCCCGACTTCTTGAAAGAGAAGCGGTTCTGGATCGGCTTTTCCATCCCCTTCTGCGTGATGATGTACAACATGATCGGGTACTTCACCCCGGTCGTGCCCCAGTTCCCCTATTTCGGGTCGGCGCCGCCCATCGTCTTCGGCGAGGGGTTCCCGCCGCTGGAGATCAACTTCCGCCCGGCCATCCTCGGCATTTCCTATTTCGTCAACCTGGACGTGCTGGCCGGCTTCTGGGTGTTCTACATGATCGGGATCATCCAGGTAGGGATCGCCCACCGGATCGGGTACGACATCCCGGGCAGGGACAACTACACGTCGATCCATCCCATGCTGGACTGGCAGAACATGGGCGCCTTCATCGTGTTCGTGGGATGGGGGCTCTGGCGGGCCAGGTTTCACATCCGCGCCGTGTGCTCCCACGCCTTCGGCCGCAGGGCGGACCTGGACGACTCCGACGAGATGCTGCCCTACCGGGTCGCGGTCTTCGGCTTCCTCGGCGGGTTCGTCTACGGCGTGGTCTGGCTGAACCAGCTGGGCATGAGCGCGCCCATTGCCGCGTTCCTTCTCGCGGGCGTCTTCGTCATCTACATCGGGGTCTCCCGCATCATCGCCGAAGCCGGGCTGCCCTACGTGCGTTCGCCCATGATCGCGCAGGTACTCGTATTCTACTCGGTCGGGTCGGCCAACCTGTCCATGTCCACCATGACGGCCATGGCGCAGACCTACGGGCCCGTCAGCGAGATCAAGTCGACCTTCATGCCCGCTTTCATGCAAGTGGCCAAGCTCTCCGAGATCGGCGCGCGCTGGCACCGGGGCCTGGGGTGGAGCCTCCTCGCCGCCGCGGTGATCGGCGTGGTGATCTCGCTGGTCTGGACGATCTACCTGGGGTTCGACCAGGGCACGCGCCAGTTCACCAACGGATGGTGGTTCGGGAGGATCGGTTCGACCATCCCCTACAACGAAACCCTGACCAAGATGCGGGATCCCTTCGGACCCGATACGGCGCGGCTCATGTTCTTCATGGTGGGCGGATCGCTCATGTTCCTGCTCATGACCCTGAGGGCCCGGCTGCCGGGCTGGCCCCTGCATCCCCTCGGGTTCTTCCTTTCGTACTCGTGGCCCGCCCGCGCGATCGTATCGTCCATGTTCGTCTGCTGGGTCATCAAGAGCATCATGATGTGGGTCGGCGGCATCGAGCTGTACCGGAAGGGGCAGCCTTTCTTCCTGGGCCTGATCTTCGGCGTGGCCACCGGCGTGGTCATCTCCATGATCGTGGACTACGTATGGTTTCCCCACGCGGGGCACCATATCTACGGGATAGACTAGCGTGTATTCGCGGATATCCGGAATCTTCTTCCTTGCCGTGGGCGTCCTGCTCTTCCTCGCCGTGGCCGTGGCCGGTCCGGCCTGGGTCACGGAGCACGTGATCCTGAGGATCGTGTCGCTTCCCGACGACGTGACGCCCAGCCCCCTGGAGGAAGCGCCGGTGACCTGGGAGGAAGTCTCCGAAATCGTAACCCGGGAGGGCGTCGAGGCCCATGTGAGGAAACTGAGCGAACACCCGTCGCGCGTCGTCGGCTACCCGGGGAACCGCGCGGCCATGGAGTACGTGGTCGACGCCTTCAGGACCGGTGGTCTGTTCGATGTAGCCGTCGACACCTTTACCGTGTCGTCGCCGGTCGACCACGGTTTCACGCTGACCGTCCACGACTCCGTTGAGACCGAGGTCCCGGTGTACCAGTTCTGGCCCAACCTGGTGCGGCTGAATTCCTTTCCGGAGGGGATCAGGGGCCCCCTGCACTACGGAAGCCGGGGCGAATTCGGGGCGTTCAACGGGAAAGAGATCGAGGGAAGCATCGTCCTGGTCGATTTCGACGGGCGCGACCAGTACCTCAACGCGCGGATGCTGGGCGCCCGGGCCGTTTTGTTTTACGACAGCGGACCGGGCACGGTGACCAACAACCAGGCCCAGCGCAAGATCCTGGACGTACCCGCCGACGTGCCGCGCTTCTGGATTCCCGATCCCCACGCGGCGGAGGTGCTGCGGACCGCCCGGGCGGGCGGCGTCGAAGTGACGATCCGGGGAAGCATGTCCTGGGAGCGGGCGGAGACCTGGAACGTCATGGGATGGATCCCGGGCCGGGACGAACCGGTCCCCGGCGGCGACGGAACGAAATGGAAGGACCGCATCGTCGTGCTGTCGGCCTTCTACGACGCCATGTCGGTCGTCCCCGGACTGGCGCCGGGCGCCGAAAGCGCGGGAGGCATGGCCGCGTTGCTGGAGCTGCTGGACGTGTTCCGCGCCCATCCGCCCGGATACACGGTGCTTTTCCTGGCCACTTCCGCCCATTTCCACGGGATGCAGGGCATAAACGACTTCCTGGACCGCCATTACCGGACGGACGATTTCTTCCTGGAACGGATTCCCGAGTCGGACCGGATCCCCTTCAGCCTGTTTCTCGGTCTGGATCTGACCAGCAGGATGGACCAGGTCGGCCTCTTCAGCTTCGGCGATTACATCTTCTTCGCCGCGAATCTCGATATCCTGTATGAACCCTACTCGGACCGGTACCTGAATTACGCGCGCAAGGCCGGGGTGTATGATGAAGAGGAAAGCCGGACGTCCTACCTCAACACGCTGACGCCCTCGCTCCGGTCGCAGGAAAGCTACATGCCCGCGGGGCCCGCCTTCGACCACGAGATGGTCACGCTCGCCGGACTGCACGGCATGACCTTCGCCACGGCGAACGACAACAGGCTCCTGATCGATACCCCCGTCGACCGGGTCGAACACGTCGATTTCCCCAACCTGGTCCGGCAGATCCGGACTATCGGCGCCCTGTTGCCGGCCATGCTGTCGGACCCCGAAGCCTTCGAGGTGGACGAGTCCATCCGGCTGAAAGACGAAGGACGGGACATCGAAGGCCGGGTCCTCGAGTTCGACCGGACCGTGGATTTCTTCAAGCCGAATACCCCGGTATCCGACGCGCTGGTCGTCTACGAGCCGGGCTACCAGAGCCACAGCGGCGTGCGGGGGTTCATGGTCACCCACGCGGACTCGCTGGGCCATTTCCGCTTTTCCATGGTCCGGGACCCCAAGGGGCCGACGGAGCTGCGCAGTTACGGCCTGGACGGCGAAGGCCGGGTCGTGTACGCACCCGACCTGGGGGAGGAGGGCGACGCCACCTTCCCCCTCGCGGTGCCGAACTCGTCCAAGGTGAACAATACCATCCAGGTCCTCTTTCCCTGCGAGGAGATCAACCTGTTCGACATCGTCGATCCCGGCGTCTTCGTCGCCCTCGACAACCTGACCGTGCTCGGCAGGGACAACAGCCCGCTGCGCAAGTACGGGGCGGCCTTCGTGGAAGACCAGAGTTTCTTCGGCAACTGGATGACCAACGCCGCGGTGGTTTTCGCCAGGCCCGAAGACCGGGTGAAGGTGTTCATGAGCACCGGCCCGCGGGGGGTCAAGTACCTGTTGACCAATACGCCCGAGTCGTGGCTGGACGATCCGCCGGCAAGGATCTCGGACGACGTCATGGCACTGGCCCAGGGGCGGGGCTTCAGGCCGGATGAAGGGGCGGTCCTCTACCCCTTCTACCAGAGCGCGCTGGACCTGTGGTCGCTCAACAGGGCCCGCCTGATGAGACTGGAAGACCACGGCGTAACCAACGCCCGGGCCGCCGGGCTGCACGAGGAAAGCACACAGGCGCTCCGGGCGGCGCGGGAAGCCCTGGAGAACAAGCGCTACGACGCCTTCGCGGCCCGGTCGAGAGAAGCGTGGGGCTACGAGGCCCGCGCCTATCCCGACGTGCGGTACGCCGCGGACGACACGGTGGACGGCATCGTGTTCTACTTCATGCTGCTGGTGCCCTTCTGCTTCTTCCTCGAACGGCTGTTCTTCGGGTTCCCGGACATCCGGAAGCGGCTGCTCGCGGTGGGCGTGATCTTCGCCGCCGTCTTCATGCTGCTGCAGAACGTGCACCCCGCCTTCCAGCTCAGCCTTACGCCCTACATGGTCTTCCTCGCCTTCATCATCCTGGCCATGGCGCTGATCATCATCACCATGATCGTCACCCGTTTCGACACGGAGATGAAGAACCTGACCCGGTCGGCGGCCGGCCTGCACGAGGCGGACATCGGCCGGCTGAGCGCCACGGCGGTGGCCATATCGCTCGGGATATCCAACCTGCGGAAGCGGAAGATGCGCACGGCGCTGACCGCGGTCACGCTGACCCTCCTGACCTTCACCGTGCTCTCCTTCACCTCTTTCAGGACGGGGATCCAGTTCTATACGCTGGACCGCGAGAACGCCCCGCCTTACAACGGCGTCCTCATGCGCAGCCTGTCGTGGCATTCGCTGCCCACCTCCTTCCTGCCCTACGTGGAGAACGCCTTCGAAGACCGGGCGGCGGTCGTGCCCAGGTCGTGGTACGAACCCGAGGACCTCACGAGTCCCTACATCGACCTGCGCGCGCCGGGCAAGGGAACCGCCACCACGGTACAGTCCCTCCTGGGCCTGCATGCGGACGAGCCGGCCATTACCGGGCTGGACCGCTACCTGCTGCCGGGCGGCCGCTGGTTCGCCCCGGACGAAAGGGCGGTCTGCCTGCTGCCCACGGGACTGGCCGAAAGGCTGGACGTGGGTCCGGAGGACGTGGGTACGGCGGAGGTGGAGATCCTGGGCGGCCGCTACAGGGTGATCGGACTGCTCGATTCGGATGGACTCGACGCCTACAGGGACATGGACGACGAGAGCATCATGCCCGCCAGTTTCTCCATGACCCGCTCCCTTACCGAGATGGACGTGGAGGTGTTCATGTCCACGATCCAGGCATCGGAGCACCTGCCGTCGCGCAACGTGCTGGTCCTCCCCTACCGGCAGACCCTCGATCTGAACGGATCCACGCGGTCCGTGGCGATCACTGCGTTCGCGGACGTCGACCGGCTCCGCGATTCCGTGGAGGCCTTCATGTCGCGGGTCCTCCTGGCCGTGTTCGTCGGCATGGAAGACGACGTGCAGGTCTACAGCTCCCTGGGCGCCACGTCCGTTTCGGGCCTGGCCAACCTGATCATCCCGGTGCTCATCGCGGCCTTCCTGGTCTTGAACACCATGATGGGCGCCGTGTTCGAACGGTTCCGGGAAATCGGCGTGTACAGCGCCGTGGGCCTGGCGCCGAACCACGTCGCCGCGCTGTTCATCGCCGAAGCGGCCGTGTTCGCCACCCTCGGCGCCGTGTTCGGGTATCTCACGGGACAGATCATCACCATGGGCCTGTCGCAATGGGAACTTCTGGGGGGCATGTCGCTCAACTATTCCTCGCTGTCTACCGTGTACGCGACGGTGGTCGTCATGGCCGTCGTGTTCCTGTCCACCCTCTACCCCGCGAAGAAGGCCGCGGACATGACGGTGGAGGACGTCACCCGGCGGTGGACGCCTCCTCCGCCCGACGGCGACGACTGGCGCTTCGAGTTTCCCTTCACCGTCACCCTCCCGGAAGCCTATCCGCTGGCGGGATACCTGGCGCACATCTTCCAGACCCACGAGGACAGCTCGGCGGAGGATTTCGTGGCGGAGGGAACGGTGCACGACGAAGTGCCGGGCCTGCCCCTGGAAGGCTACCGCGTCTCGGCGACGGTATGGCTCGCCCCCTACGATCTCGCCATCAGCCAGGACGTGGCGCTGGAACTGGAGCCCGTACCGGGCGAGAGCCTGTACCGGATCATGATCGCGATCCGCCGGCGGAGCGGGGACCTGGCGCAGTGGCAGACGATCAACCGCCGTTTTTTCACCGTGCTGCGGAAGCGATTTCTCGTGTGGCGGACCCTTTCGGAGTCCATCAAGGACCGGTACCGGAAGGCCGGGGAGCGGGCGCCCGCGGAAGCGCCGCATTGAACCGGAAAGTCGAGGATCGGGCGTCCTCATTAGCGCCGCACCAGTCAAGGGCAGGAGAAACGGGCGCCCGCGGAAGCACCGCATTGAACCGGAAGGAGCAGCGATGTACGATCTCATCATCAAGGGCGGACAGGTCATCGATCCCGGGAACGGCATCAACGGAAGCCGGGACGTGGCCGTCGACGGCGGACTGATCGCCGCGGTCGAACACGATATCCCGGCGGAGCACGGAAGGCAGGTCGCCCGCGTCCACGGACATTACGTAACGCCCGGCCTGATCGACATCCACATGCACGCCTACGGAGGCTACCGGGGCTGGGTGTTCCCCGATGCCCACGTGCTCCCCAACGGGGTGACCACGGTGCTCGATACCGGGGGCGCCGGCTGGAAGAAATTCGAAGACTTCAAGGACACGGTCATCGCCGAGTCCATTACCCGGGTGCTGGCCCTGATCAACATCGTGGGCGCCGGCATGGAAGGCGCCGTGGAACAGGACGTGTCGGAGATGGACCCCGTGCCCTGCGCGGACATGATCAGCCGGTACCCCGAACACGTCGTCGGGTCCAAGACCGCCCATTTCAACCAGCCGGGCTGGGAAGCGGTGGACGGCGCCGTCGAGGCGGCCCGGCGGAGCGGCACCATCGCCATGATCGATTTCGCGCCGAAGCCGAACCGCAGCTACCGGGACCTGCTGCTGAAGAAGCTGAGTCCGGGCGACATACACACCCACCTGTACGCGCAGCACATCCCCCTGCTGGACGATAACGGCCGGGTGAACGACTACGTCCGGGAGGCGCGGGACAGGGGCGTCCTGTTCGACCTGGGCCACGGCGGGGGCAGCTTCTGGTTCCGCATCGCCGTGCCGGCCATCGAGCAGGGCTTCCCGCCGGACACGGTAAGCACGGACTTCCACAAGTACAGCGCCCTGATGCCGAACGCGGGCATGACCGCGACCATGTCCAAATGCCTCAACATGGGCATGACCCTGGAGGACGTGGTCATGCGCTCCACGCGCAACCCCGCCCGCGTCATCCGGCGGCCCGAACTGGGCACCCTGAGCATCGGCGCGGAGGCGGACGTCGCCGTGCTGGAACTGGAGTACGGGGAGTTCGGTTTCGTCGATTCGGGTCACGCCCGCATGCGCGGCGACCGGCGGCTCAGGTGCCTGCTGACCGTGCGCGGGGGACAGGTGGTGTGGGACCTGAACGGCCTGACGCGGCCGGACTGGGACAAGGCGGGCGACTACGTCAGGACGGAGTAATGGAGAACGGGCGAGATTGGCGCGGCGCCAGCAGTGAATGGGGAGAGCGCGTTGGAAGAGCGACTACGGATGAGCGGGGATGAGCGGGCCGGGGCAGTGAACCGGGAGAGCGCGTTGGAAGAGCGACTACGGATGAGCCAGGCAGGGTGTGATCTATGAGCGACACCACGAGGCGTGAGGAGCAGGAACGCCGGGACCGGGATGCGGCCCCCGCCGGGCAGGATGACCGGTGGCAGATCGTGCCGGACAGCCTGCCCTACGAGGACGGGTTCAGCAGCCGCATCATCTGGGCCGCCTTCTTCGTCGGGCTGGTCATGCTTCCCGGCGCGATCTACCTGGAGCTGGTGACCGGAAAGAGCTTCGCGGGCGCGGCGGAGTGGGTCACCATCATCATGTTCATCGAGATCGGCAAGCGCCTGTTCATCAAGCTGAAGCCCCAGGAAGCCATCATCCTGTACTGGCTCGCGGCGGGGCTGGCGGCGACGGGCCTGGGCGCCAGCGGCATGGCGGCGGGCTCGTCGGTCCACGGCGCGCCCTTCGCCAAGATGATCTGGTTCCAGTACCTGATCCAGTCGCCCCAGGCGGACGGCCTGGCCCAGCTCCTTCCCCAGTGGGTCTCCCCGCCCCGGGGCTCCGATTCGCTGATCACCCGGACCCTCTTCTCCATGGAATGGCTGGAGCCCATCCTCCTGGCCGTCCTCGTGTCCATCCTCGGCCTGGTCAACGCCATTTCCCTGGGTTACGTGCTCTTCCGGATCACGGCCGACACCGAACGCCTGCCCTTCCCGCTCGCGCCCGTTCAGGCGGCCGGCGCCACCGCCCTGGCGGAATCGTCGTCGGGGGAGGAGACCTGGCGATGGCGCCTGTTCACCGTCGGCGCCATGATCGGACTGGGCTGGGGCATACTGTACGTGGTCGTCCCCACCGTTTCCGGCGTGGTGCTGACCAAGGGCGTGGAGGTCTTCCCCATTCCTTTCGCGGACTTCACGCCCCGGTTCAGGGACGTGCTGCCCGCGACGCCCATCGGCATCGGAACGGACATGGCCACCCTGCTGGTCGGATTCGTCCTGCCCTTCTGGATCGTGGTCGGCACCTTCATCAGCTCATTCTTCATCACCTTCATCGCCAACCCGCTCCTCTACCATTTCGGACTGCTGCACAGCTGGACGCCGGGGATGAGCACCATTCCCACCTCCATCAACAACACCATCGACTTCTGGCTGAGCTTCTCCTCCATCGGCACTTCGATGGTCATCGGCCTGATCGGACTGGTCGCCTTCGCCCGGGCGCTGAGGAGGGACCCGGAAGGCTCGTCCGGCGTCCAGGGGCCCCGCCGGCCGCCGCCGGAACGGGGAGATTTCAGGCTGCCCATCCCCATTGCGCTCTGGGCGTTGTCTACCCTGTGCTTCATTCTCCTGGTCTACTACCTGGAACCGGCGTTCCCCGTCTGGATCTCCGTGGTATTCGGATTTCTCTGGACGCCCTTCTTCTCCTACATCGGCGCCCGGATGATCGGACTCACCGGTTCCCCGTACGGATCTTCCTTCCCCTATGCCCGGGAGGGGTCCTTCTACCTCTCGGGCTACAAGGGGGTCGCGATCTGGTTCGCCCCGGTTCCCCTCTTCGACCACAGCGGCGTCGTGGCGACCTTCCGGCAGCTGGAACTCACCCGAACGCGATTTCCAAGTCTGGTCAAACTCTATATATTGAGCCTGGTATTGCTCATCGTATTCAGTTTCCTGTTCTACGCGCTGATCTGGAAACTGGCGCCCATACCGTCCGCGGCCTATCCCTTCGTCGAAAAGATGTGGCCGCTGCAGGCGACCATGGAGACGATCTGGATCAAGTCGACCCTGCCTGGCGGATCGGACGTCATAGGCCAGTTGATACGCTGGGAGTATATCGGCGCCGGGATGGGATTCACGGTGGCGCTGTACGGGGTGCTCAGCGTGCTCAAGGCGCCGCCGCTGCTGTTCTACGGCCTGGTGGCGGGACTGGGCACGGGGGCGTGGATTCACTACACGTTGCCCACGTTCATCGGCGCCATGCTGGGAAGGTTCTATTTCGGACGTCGCTACGGAGAGAAGCGGTGGCGCGCGTACGCGCCGGTGATCCTGGCCGGGTACGGGTGCGGCCTGGGACTGATCGGCATGGCGGCCGTCTCCCTGGTGCTGATCGCCAAGTCAACGTCCCAGATCCTGTTCTGACCGATAAGAGGAAGGTGCCGATCGCTTATGCCCTGTGATTACCGTGTAGCCCTGGTCGCCGACCTGCTGGGTCCCGGCGGCGGGCTCGTGTTCGATGATTTCGGCGTCGGCCTGCTGGACGAGGCCGGAGTATCCCACGCGTTCCTGGCCGAGGACCGGAGTCCCGTCACCCCGGACCAGCTCGCGGACTTCGACGCGGTCATATCGATGGGACAGGCCTATACGCGGGATTCCTTCGCCGGCGTCGAACGGCTGGCGCTCATCGCCCGGACCGGGGTGGGCTACGACATGATCGATATGGACGCCGCGACGGAGGCGGACGTCATCGTGACCATCACCCCGGAGGCCACGCGCAAGCCCGTGGCCAGCTCCGCGATGGCCCTGATGCTCGGCCTGTGCCACCGGGTGACCATCAAGGACGCCATCGTCCGGAACGGCGACTGGGAAACCCGGTTCGACCACATGGGATGCGAGATCCGCGGCCGGGCGGTCGGCCTGATCGGCATGGGTATGATCGGCCGCGAGGTGGTGCGCCTGCTGGCGCCCTTCGAGCCGTCCGGGATCCTCGTCTCCGACCCGGCCGTATCCGCGGAGGAGGCCGCCCGGCTCGGCGTCGAGCTGGTGGACCTGGAGACCCTGCTGAAGCGAAGCACCTTCGTCACCATACACTGCCCGTTGAACGAACACACCCGTTACCTGGTCGGCGAACGGGAACTGCGCATGATGCGGCCGGACGCCTTTCTGATCAACACGGCCCGCGGGGCCATCGTCGACCATGGTGCGCTGATCCGGGCTTTGCGGGAAGGGTGGATAAAGGGGGCGGCCATCGACGTCTTCGAAGCGGAGCCGCCCGCTACCGACGACGAGCTGCTGTCCCTCCCGAACGTCATCCTGGCGCCGCACGCATCGGCCTGGACCCACGAGCTGTTCCGCGATATCGGACATGACTGCATGAAGGCGGCTCTGGCCGTTTCCCGGGGAGAAGAGCCTCCGTACGTGGTCAACAGGGAAGTACTCGAGCGGCCTGGGTTAAGGAGGAAACTGGAGAAGTTCAGTGACTGACCCGGCCCGATGCCGCCGGGGAATGCCGGGACCTGGAGCGGCCCGGTTCATCGGAATGCATGTCGCAGGCCGTCCGGAAGCCGGACGAAGCACGCAGGCAATACAATGAAAGGACGAAAATGCCCGTAATCTCCCCCGAAAAACTGCATCGCATCGGCTGCGAGGTACTGGAAGCGGCCGGCTGCACGGCGGACGATGCCCGCAGCGTCGTGGACCACCTGGTGGATTCCAACCTCTTCGGCCATGATTCCCACGGCGCCATCCGTCTCCCGGAATACGTTAAGGCCATCAAGGACGAAGGCCGTTTCAAGGCCAGGGCGGACGTGCGCGTCGTCCGGGAGAGTCCCTGCACGGCCGTGGTCGACAACGGCGGCGCCCTCGGCCAGGTGGGCGGCACCATCGCCATGCGGCTGGCCATGGAGAAGGCGCGGAAGCACGGCACGGCGACGGTGACGCTCCGCCGCACCAGCCACGTGGGACGCGTAGGCGCCTACCCGCTCATGGCCGCCCGGGAGGGCCTGATCGGACTGGCCTTCGTCAACGCGGGGCGGTTCGGCCGCCAGATCCCTCCCTTCGGCGGCATCGACGGACGCATCAGCACCAACCCCATCGCCTTTTCGGCGCCCCGCCGCGACGCCGATCCCGTCCTGGTGGACCTGACGACGTCCGTCGTCGCGGAGGGCAAGGTGCGCGTCGCCGCGAACAAGGGGGTGCGGGTCCCCGAAGGCTGGCTGATCGACCACGAAGGGAACCCGACCACGGACCCGACGGTGATCAAGGGCCCGCCGCCCAACGGCGCCATCCTGCCCATGGGCGGCATCGTCGCCCACAAGGGGTACAGCCTGGGCCTGCTCGTGGAGATCCTGGGCGGCGCGCTGAGCGGCCAGGGATGCGCGCAGGGCGAGCAGATCGTGCAGAGCAACGGCGTGCTCTTCACGGTGTACGACATCTCGTTCTTCGCGGACCTGGACTGGTACTACGAGGAGGTCGAGGGGATGATCCGGCACGTCAAGGCCAGCCGGATCGCCCCGGGATTCGACGAGATTCTCCTGCCCGGCGAACCGGAGTTCCGGCTGGCGGCGACGCGTCGACAGGAAGGGATCAGCATCGACGACACCACCTGGCGGCAGATCGAGGAAGCGGGTATCCGCGTAGGTATGAATCCTGAAAACTGGTAAAGAAAAGGGACAGGCGCGGCGCACCTGTCCCTTTGTAGATACCCTTACTGTATATCGGCCGCAGACTGTATATCGGCCGAAGGCTGGCCATTGGCCTGAGCTACTTGGTCGAGAACCCGACAATCAGGCGATGGGTACCCCACCCGACTCCCACGTAACCCTGGCCTTCCCTGTCCATGAGTCTCACGGTGAGCCGTTCGACCATCTCGTCTTCCACGCTGTACGTCAGCGGTACTTCCAGTACGTCGTTTTCCCGGCTGGCGCCTGGCGCGCCCCAGATCCCCACTTCGCTGTTGAAGATGAGCGACCAGGAATCGCCTTCCACGTGCTTGATCCAGGCGCTGTAGGAGCCTTTCGCCAGCGTGTGGTCGCCGAACATGAGGTCGGCTTCCGTTGTGAAGGTGGTGGATTTATTGCTGCCGAAGCGCCAGACGAATCCATCGGGCGCCATGGCCAGCATGTCCCTGCCCTTCATCTCGGGGCGGCCGTAGTCGATGGACACTTTTACCCCCGAGAGCGATAATTCGACCATGCCCCGGCCGGGGTCCATGTCTCCACCGCCCGAAGGCATGGTTGTCTGGGCATCGGCGTTTCCGCTGCCCATGGCCGCAAGTGCCATGGTAAGAGCCAGGCCGCCGATCAAACGGGTGATGCGATGCATAGAAACCTCCTGAAAACGGTACGTGTTCTGACACGTCGGTAAACTGGCGACAACAAGAAAAAATGCCGCAAATCCGGCCCCGTGTCAACGAGATAACGTCGGTCAGGCGATCCGCGGGGCCCGGTGTGAAAAACCGGCGGTCCGGCTGCCTCGGCCGGCTTCCGGAGTCGCGGCGTCCGCGGTGTATTTCCCTTGATTTTTAACCCTCGCCTGTCGATTTTAGCCAGCAAGGCGCAACGACGCATTATCCCTGCCTCTTCGCGACGGTTCTTTATACGTCGAATATCCACCTTCCCTTCAAATTAAGGAGTTACAGGTATGACCCGTGTGGACGATACCATATTGGCCGGGCTGGCCGAATTCGACTCGGCCACGGTGTACAACGCCGTGGAAAAAGTGCGGGGCGTATCCAACGACGACTATACCGGACCGGAGATCCAGTACCTGACGCCCGAATTCGGCGCCGTGATCGGGTATGCCGTAACTTCCGAAGTCACACCGCTGGATGCCACTCCGGCGAATATGAGCTGGCCCGACTACTATGACGTACTCAACGAGACGCCAGGGCCCATGATCGCGGTGATGAAGGACGTGGACACCCGTCCGAAGCGGGCCGCTCTCTTCGGCGACGGCATGGCGCACATCCACCGGAAGCTTGGCGTAGTGGGCGCCGTGGTGGAGGGTTGCGTCCGCGATCTCGAGGGTATCCGGGCGGCGGGACTGCCCATATGGGGCCTCGGCACGGTCTCCGGCCACGGTCCCTTCAACGTGCGGGCCGTCGGCCGCCCGCTCGTCGCCGGCCAGTTGCTGGTTCAGACCGGCGACCTGTTGCTCGCCGACGTGGACGGCGTGGTGAAGATCCCCCTCGACATAGCAGCCGACACGTTGCGAAAAGCGGGTGAGATCAGGACCTGGGAGCGGTCCCATTTCGACATGATAAACAGTCCCGATTTCACCTACGAAAAGTGGAAGGACCGGGAGAACAACGCGTAAGTACCGGCTTGGATCGCATCATGAAAGCACCGACGGGAACCCGGCTGAGTTGCAAGAACTGGCTCATCGAAGCGGCCTACCGCATGATCCAGAACAACCTGGATCCCCAGGTCGCCTTCGATCCGGACAACCTCGTCGTATACGGCGGCCGGGGGAAGGCCGCCCGGAACCGAAAAGCCCTCGAAGCCATCCTGGACACCCTGCGCGGCCTGGAACCAGATGAAACGCTCCTGGTCCAGTCGGGCAAGCCCGTGGCGGTGTTCCGCACCCACGCCGACGCGCCGCGCGTCCTCATCGCGAACTCGAACATGGTCCCGGCCTGGGCCACGCAGGAGAACTTCGATGCCTGGGAGCGCGAAGGCCTGATCATGTACGGCCAGATGACGGCCGGCAGCTGGATATACATCGGCACGCAGGGCATTCTGCAGGGCACCTACGAGACCTTCGGCGCCCTCGCCCGCAAACACGGATGGGCCAGCCTGTCGGGGAAGCTCGTGGTCACGGCCGGTCTGGGCGAAATGGGCGGCGCCCAGGCGCTGGCCATCACCATGAACGGCGGCGTGGGCCTGCTGGTCGAAGTGGATCCGTGGCGGGCCCGCCGGCGCCTCGAAATGCGCCAGGTAGATACGGTTGCGGAGAACATCGACCTCGCGTTGAGCTGGGTGAACGAGGCGCTGGACGCGGGTGAAGCCCGGTCGATCGCCCTGATCGGAAACGCCGCGGAGTTGCTGCCGGAACTGGCGGGACGGGGCATCGTGCCAGATGTCGTGACGGACCAGACCGCGGCCCACGATCCCCTCTATGGCTATATACCGGCCGGCCTGTCGCCGGCAGAAGCGGCCGGGCTGCGCGAGCGCGATCCGGACGCATACCAGGCACGCTCGGTCGAATCCATGACCGTGCACGTCCAGGCCATGCTCGAATGGCAGAAAAAGGGATCCGTGGTCTTCGACTACGGCAACAACCTGCGCCAGCGCGCCTATGACAACGGATTGAAGGAGGCCTTCGACTATCCCGGTTTCGTGCCGGCCTACATCCGGCCCCTGTTCTGCGAAGGCAAGGGCCCCTTCCGCTGGGTCGCCCTGTCGGGAGATCCCGAGGACATCTACCGGACCGACCAGGCCGTCCTCGAACTGTTTCCGGAGGACGACCACCTGTTCCGCTGGATCACGATGGCCCGGCGGCACGTGGAGTTCCAGGGGCTGCCGGCCCGCATCTGCTGGCTGGGGTACGGCGAGCGGGCCCGGGCGGGACTGGCATTCAACGAACTGGTCGCGTCGGGCGAGGTCAGCGCGCCGGTCGTCATCGGCCGGGACCACCTGGACAGCGGGTCCGTCGCCAGTCCGAACCGGGAGACGGAGGCCATGAAGGACGGGTCGGACGCCATCGGGGACTGGCCCGTGCTGAACGCGCTGGTCAACACGGCCAGCGGGGCCACCTGGGTCAGTTATCACCACGGCGGGGGCGTGGGCATCGGATACAGCCTCCACGCGGGACAGGTCATCGTCGCCGACGGTACCCCCGAGGCGGCCGCGCGCCTGGAGCGCGTGCTCACCAACGATCCGGGGACGGGCGTGGCCCGCCACGTCGACGCCGGTTACGAGGAAGCCCTGGCCGTGGCTCGATCACACGGCGTCAAGATCCCCATGATGGATCGTACACAGTAAGCACCTATCACCTAAGACCACCTATGACCGCCTATGACTTCCTCCAATGACCCGCTGGCGCTCACGGGCCACGATCTCACCATCGACGAGGTGGTCGCCGTCTCGCGGGGCCGGCCCGTCACCCTGCACCCCGATGCCCTTCCCCCCATGGAACGCTCCCGGGAAGTGGTGGACCGCCTGGTGTCGGAGGGCCGGATCGCCTACGGGATCACCACCGGTTTCGGCCGGTTCAAAGACCGGCTGATCTCGCCTGGCCAGGTCGCCGAACTCCAGTTGAACCTGATCCGGAGCCACGCGGCCGGAACGGGTCCCGAACTGGACGAGGATACCGTGCGGGCCATGCTGGTCATCCGGGCCAATACGCTCGCCATGGGCTACTCGGGCATTCGGCCGGAAGTCGTGCAGCTGATGGTGGACATGCTGAACACGGGCGTGCATCCCTGCGTGCCCGGCAGAGGATCCCTCGGCGCGAGCGGGGACCTTGCGACCCTGGCGCACATGTCCCTGGTGCTCATCGGTGAAGGCGAGGCCATGTACCGGTCCCGGCGGCTCGATGGCGCCTCCGCGCTGCGGGAAGCCGGGCTCCGGCCCGTAACCCTGGGCGCCAAGGAAGGACTGGCGCTGACGAACGGCACCACGCTCATGGCCGGCCTCGGCGCCTTGCTGGTCAAGCGGGCGACCCATCTCGCCCTCACGGCCGACGTCGCCGCCGCCATGACCCTGGAAGCGCTGATCGGCACCGACCGCGCGTACGACGCGCGGGTACACGCCATACGCCCCCACCCCAGGCAGATCGCCTGCGCCGGGTTCCTCCGGGACATCCTCAGCGGCAGCCGGCTGCTGCGCACCGAAAACCCGGGCAACGTCCAGGACCCCTACACGTTGCGCTGCGTTCCCCAGGTGCACGGCACGGTCAGGGACACGATCGACTACGCCCGATGGGTGGTCGGCATCGAGCTGAACGCCGCGAACGACAACCCGCTGGTCTTCGCCGGGGACGGTACCGCCGACGCGGAAGTCATCAGTGCGGGCAATTTCCACGGCGAACCCATCGCCGTCGCCATGGACAGCATGAAACTGGCGCTCACGGATATGGGCAACATGAGCGAGCGGCGCTCGGCACGTCTGGTCGATTCCGACTCCAACGACAGCGTACTGCCCATGTTCCTCACGGAACACGGCGGCCTGGAGAGCGGCCTGATGCTCGCCCAGTACACGGCGGCGGCCCTGGCGTCGGAGAACAAGGTGCTGGCCCATCCCGCCAGCGCCGACACCATACCGAGCGGCGCGAACACGGAAGACCACGTCAGCATGGGCGCGGCGTCGGTGCACCACACGCAGCAGGTGGTGGAGAACGTGGAGACCATCGTGGCTATCGAGTTGATCTCCGCCGCCCAGGCCATAGATTTCAGATGCAGGGAACCCGGGGTCACGCCGGACGGCATGGGACGGGGTACCGGCCCGGCATACCGGTTGATACGCCGGCACGTTCCCTTCCTGGACCGCGACATGCCGCTTGCCCCGCTGTTCGAGTCCGTCCGTGAGCTGGTCGCGCAGGGCGACGTCGTCGCCGCGGTCGCGGAGCAGGTGGAAGTCCCCGGGCCCACGCTGGACTGATCCGCTCATCCCCACAGGCCGAAGGCGTACCGGCGTACCAGTTGAGCACCGGATTGACGATCACATCCTGTTCATTGACGAGGGACATGGAAACTGCAGATCTGTATCTCTACAACGCGGAGCAGGTCGTTACCTGCGCATCGAGGGGTCCGCGGCGCGGTCCGGACACGGCCTCCGCCGACCTGATCGAGCACGGGGCCGTGGCGATTCGCAAAGGGCGGATCGTGGCGGTCGGGCCGACCGAAAGCCTGGATGGGCAGTTCACGGCCGCGCGCTCCGTCGACTGCCGGGGGCGATCCCTTTGTCCCGGCTTTGTGGACGCCCACACCCACACCGTCTTCGGCGGGAACCGCGCCGCGGAGTTCGAGTTGCGGATCAAGGGCGCTTCCTACCTGGAAATCATGGCGGCCGGCGGCGGAATCGTCAGTACGGTCCGGCACACGCGGGCTGCGTCCATGGATGAACTCGTCACGTCCGCGTCCGGCCGTCTCGACGAGATGCTGGCCCTGGGCACCACGACCGTGGAGATCAAGACCGGATACGGCCTGACCGTGGAAGACGAACTGAAGATGCTCCAGGTCATCGAGCGGCTCGACCGGGACCATCCATGTGACATCGTACCCACGTTCCTGGCCGCCCATGCCGTGCCTCCCGAATTCGAAGGGGACGCCGAGGCGTACACGAGGCGCGTGATCGATGAGATCCTGCCCGAAGCGTCGGCGTGGTACGGGTCCTCCCGGTTCGCGGACCGCGGCGTGCCCATGTACATCGACGTATTCTGCGAAGACCACGCCTTCGATCTCGGCCAGTCCCGCCGCGTGCTGGAAGCCGGGATCGACGCCGGCTTGCGGGCCAAGATGCACGTCGACCAGTTCAACGACTTCGGCGGCGTCGCCATGGCCCTGGAACTCGGCGCCGCATCGGTGGATCATCTCGACGTGACGGGCCGGTCGGAAATCGAGCTGCTGGCCCGGTCGGACACGATCGCCGTCGTGCTGCCGGCCGTGAACTTCAACCTGGGCATGGCGGACTACGCCGACGGACGGGCCATGTTGGACGCCGGCGCCGTCGTGGCCCTCGCCACCGACCTCAATCCCGGTTCGGCTCCCTGTCCGTCCATGCCCACCGCCATGGCCATCGCCTGCCGGTACCAGCGTTTCACCCCCGCGGAGGCCCTGCACGCTTCCACCATCAATGGGGCCTTCGCCATCGGCCAGGGGGACGAGACCGGTTCCATCGAAGTCGGCAAGCGTGCCGACCTCCTGATACTGAACGCGGGCGACTACCGCCACATCCCCTACTTCTTCGGCGGAAACCCGGTCCATACCGTGATCAAGAACGGGCGGGTGTTGAGCTCATGACTTCAGTCAGCGGCGCGCCCGCGATTCGATTCGAGGATGACCGCTGGGCCATGCCCGGCCTGGCCACGGCCCATTCCCACGCGTTCCAGCGCGCGCTGCGCGGACGGACCCAGCGCCGCGCGACCCGCGCGGGCACGTTCCGGGGCTGGCGGGACGAGATGTACCGGATGGTCGAGCGCCTTCGTCCGGACGATCTCTACGCCATCTCTCGGTTCGCCTGTACCGAACTGGCCATGTCCGGCGTTACGGCCGTCGGCGAGTTCCATTACGTGCATCATGGCGCCGGGGGCCGTCCCTACGCCGACCGCACCGAACTGGCGGACGTCGTGGTCCGCGCGGCCCGGGACGTCGGCTTGCGCATCTGCCTGATCCGCACCGCCTACCTGAGGGCGGGATACCGCCAGGCGGCGGTCCCGGCGCAAGAGCGGTTCATCGATCCCTCGATCGATCTCGTGCTGCGGGACCTGGACGCGTTGAGATCGCGCTATGCGGATGACCCCTGCGTCTCCGTGGCCGCGGCCGCCCACAGCATACGCGCGGTGCCCCTCCCCGATATCCGCGTCCTGTCAGCCTATGCGGAAGCGCACGGTCTGCCCTTGCATATGCACGTCTGCGAACAACGGGACGAACTGGAAGAATGCAGGGTCGAGTACGGCAGAACGCCCGTCGCCCTGCTCTCCGACGAAGGGATACTGTCCTCCCGGTTCGTGGCCGTGCACGCCACCCACCTCGACAAGGCGGAAGTCGGCGCCCTGGGCGACAGCGGGTCCCGCGTCTGCATCTGCCGGACGACGGAAAGGGACCTGGGCGATGGCCTTCCGCCCATGTCCGACCTCCTGGGAGCCGGGGCGCGCCTGTGTGTCGGCGTGGACAGCCACGCCTGCGAGAACGCCTTCGAGGAAGTCCGGTCCGTGGAGCTGGACGAACGGTCCCGCCAGGAGAACCGGCACGCCGCGGCGGAAGCGCCGGCCCTGCTGGACGCCGCCACGCGGCAGGGATACGCGGCCTGCGGCTTAGAAGGACGGTGGACGGAAGATCGTATCCATCTGGATCCGGACGACCCCTCCATCGCGGCCATCGACGCGGACCTCGCGTCCGACGCGATCCTCTTCGGCGCCACGCCGAGGGCGGTGAAATCCGCCACGGTCGCCGGGAAGAAGATCATCGACGAGGGTCGCCACGACCGGTACGGGGAGACATTGGATCTGTACCGTAAATCGCTGCGCAATCTGGCGTTGATCTGAATCTGAAAGGGTGTTCAGACAAAACACACGTTAAAGCGTACCCGCCAAGCGGGGCACCATACACAGGAGGATGCAATGGCTTCGGTCAAGTACGACTACGCGGAAATGATCTGGAACGAAATTCGGGACGCGGCCGCCCGGGACCGGGTTGCCATCCTGCCGGTGGCGACCTACGAAGACCACGGTCCCCACCTGCCCGTGGACGTCGACGTGGTCCTGGCGACGGAGATCTGCCGGCGCGCCGCGGCCCGCATACCGGAAGAGGTTGTTCTGGCCCCGCCTGTGACCCACGGTTACAGCCCCCACCACATGGATTTCCACGGGACGATCACCATTCGGTGGGACACTTTCATCAACTACGTCCGCGACGTCTGCTGCAGCCTGGCCTATCACGGTTTCAAGCGCATCCTGATCATCAACGGCCACGGGAGCAACACCTCGCCCCTCGACCTGGCCGCGCGCCTGTCCGTGATCGATTTCGAAGGACGTATCCTGTGTGCCAGCGCAAACCACTGGGGACTGCGGCAGGCCAGGGAGACGGGTAACGCGCTCCGCGATTCGGATTACGGCGGGACGTCCCACGGCGGGGAATACGAGACGTCGCTCTACCTCGCCCTGAAGCCCGGCCTGGTCGAGATGGACAAGGCCGTGGACAACAGGAGTCCCATGCCGGACAGTTTCAAGACGGATCTCCTGGCCGGCGGGCACCCGGAGGCATCCGACGCGCGCCTGGTACCCTACTGGAGTACGATTTCACCCAGCGGGGTCATGGGGGACGCCACGAAAGCGACGAAAGAGAAGGGAGAAAAGTTCCTGGAGGCCGCCATCAACGGGTTGATCGAACTGGTCCGGGAGTTGCGCGGGACACCCATACTGGAGCGGCGCGTCCAGCACGGCGATATACCCGATACGAAGTGGAAGATGACGTAGCGGATAGCCCTCCGAAGGCCTGCATTCAGTCAGGTGTCCCGTCGGGCGGACACCTGACTCCTCGATTCAGCCCCTCGACGGTTCGCTCATGCTTTCCTTGGCCTGCCGGCTCAATTCCGGCAGATGGTCGTCATTGGCCATGACCTGCTCCAGGTGGCGCATGCGATCGGGAGAGGCGGTCCGGGTCATCGCCTCGCCGTATGCTTCCTCCAGCCAGAACCGGGAAGCGCCGCTGATGTAATCACGCAGTTCCGGGATGAGACGCTCGGGATAGCGCTGGCACAGGTTCATGGTAAACATCCGCCGGCGCGTACCGCCGCCGAAGGAGGCGTGCTTCGTGTTGTGGTTGAAACAGACGATGTCGCCCGGCCGGGTCTCCAGCGCAACCGCCGGCACGTCACGTGGATCCGTATCCCACAGAGACGAACTCTCCCCTACATGCTCCTGCAGGGCGCCCGCGTAGGCGTCATCCCGCTTGTGGCTGCCTGGAATGACCCGCAGGCAGCCGGTGTCCCGTGTCAACGTATCAAGGTAGAAGGCGATTTTGATATGCAGGATCTCGGGATGCCATCCATCGGAGTGCCACCGCGTATCGCCGGCGTAGTAGTTGCCGTCGCTGCCCATGTAGTTGAAATCGTCGCCTAACAGACTGGTCGCGATTCCCCTGATGCGTTCGTCGTCCAGCAGCGCGGACAGGCGTTCATGCTGGTCGATGAACGGTACGATGCAGGAGCGTTCCTTGCCGTCATGAGGCCGCCCGTGGTGACCGCCTCCTCGGCGTATCCATACCTCCTCGTAGTCGGCGATGATCTCGTCGATACGATCAGCCAGCAAACCGGGGAATCCCAGGTATCCGAACGTATCGAAGAAGGCGAGTTGCTGTTCGGTCAACTTGCGGTCCATAACCTGCGCTCCTTTTCCCGGCATGAGAACGAACGGCCGGACCATGGGTCGGATGTTCGGTCAGTCATCGGGGTCGGTGTTGCGATGCATGGTTCCCCCTCGGATCTACGGATTGGGAGGAGACGTACAGATGAGCACGACAAGGGTCTCGGTACCGGTATTTTCAATTCCGTGCAGGCACCAGGGCGGCAAATAGACGAAGTCGCCCTTTTTCACATTGCGCTTGTAATTCACGAACGTCATTTCCCCCGATCCCTCGAGGATCACATACGTCTCTTCGGTCGGATGGGACCCGGGTTCGAGAATGACATGGGGCGGCACGTAGAACAACACCAGGCCCATGTTCTCCGCGGGAGCGGCGGGATTGACGGGATGCACCACTCTGACCCCCAGGCCGTTGCACCCGGGATAGACCACCGGCACGCCGTCCTGGGCATTGACGATCATGGGATCCGGCGGCGTATCCGGTTTGGGAATATCGGGGATTTTGGCCTGGTCCTCGCTGGTGTATCCTTTGAACTCGGTAATCTTCGCCATGCGGTTGGCTCTCCTTTGTTGGCGCCGAATGAAGGCATGCTGATGGAGACTCAGCATTCGGCAGGCGCGTCCGCCGGATCGAAATCGAATGCCAGCGCGTCGCCCAGGGGTACGTAACCGATATCCTGGTAGATGTGATTGGACGTGGGATTTGCCAGGTCGGTAAACAGACTACAGAACTCATGGCGGCCCGCAAGCAGTTTCTTCGTCAACCGGTAAACGCACGAAGTCGCGTATCCCCGGTTGCGGCACTCCGGTGGAGTATACACCAGCGAGATCACCGTACCGCGCTTCATGGACCTGGACTCCCTGGCGATCGACACCGGTCCGTCGTGGTCCCAGACGTACAGTTTTCTCTCCCTGATGTACTTCTCCGCGTTGCGTTCCGCTTTCTCCGGACCGGATTCCTCCCCTGTCGCCTCATGGGAGAACGCGGCGATCCACCTCGCCATCAGTGGATGATCCTCCCTATCGGCCAGACGCAGCCTGCCCGGCGCCAGGGGCACGTCGACGACGTACCGGGCCTCGAATACCCGCAGCCGCGTGGAGATCGTTGCGGTCAGCCCGGGGTGCGCCTTCATCCAGTTGTCCGAGAAACACCGTGATTCCATCTCCGGACCGACGACCCCGGGAACCGTCGGTTCGTTGGCACGCAGGTATTTGACGAGCCGGTCCGCGGCCGCTTCGATTTCCGTGTCGAACCGGCTCAGGACGATCCTGTGCGGAGGCGTCCTTACCGCTACGCCGATCGGGCCGCCGTTCTCCAGGATGCTCAGGAGCAGCGATGGCTCGTCGCCATAGTAGTTCGGGTCCCTTGCCAGCGTGTGCGTCAGACCCAGGGGCAGGTTGTTCTCGCTCTCGCGGGATTCCAGGAAGGCACCGGACATTGCGAGGAGCTCATACGCGTGGTCATGTCGCACTACTTCGAGCATGAAGCGTTCTCAGGCCGTACCGGATCCACCACCAGTAATTGCCTAAATGTATGTCCAGGTTCCTGACCAGGGGCCGGAAAATGCGTTCCAAGGCCTCTTCGGTCGGATCGTAATCAACTACGCATCGTCCCCGTGACGCCGAGGTACAGCTTGCCCTCGTACCGCACGGTGAAATCCATTTCGCAGGCCGCCGACATCCGGTCGAAATCGGCCCCCTCGAAGTACCGCTTGTAGATCTCGAACTGTCGACCGTCATTGAGCGTTCGTACCGCGGTGCCTTCCTTGGACCGGGATCCGCGGAAACGGGACCAGTTGGAGTCGAGGATGAGCACGCGCCCGCCCGGTTCCAGCACGTCCCGCAGCTTCCTGAAGAACCGTACGATCTGGATGTCCGTGACGTGACTGAGGAAGAAACCGACGAGCGCGGAATCGTAGGTTCGGCCCTTCAGGGGCACTTCAAGCGCGTCGCCCCGGATAAACTCGGTGATTGCCTTGACGCCGTGGGAGGCCACCTTTTCGCGGCACTCCCCGAGCATGTTCTCGGACTGGTCCACGAGTGTAATCGCCGAACAGTTGGCGGCGTAGAAGGTGAGCCAGTAGCCCGTTCCGCAGGGGATATCCAGTAGCCTGCCGCGGCAGTATTCATGGACGAGATTGGCCAGGGCTCCCGCCTCCTGCCTGTATAGCTCCGGATCCGTAGCCGAACCGGGCGGCTTGCCCAGGGTGTAGATCTCGTCGAACTCGGCCGCCCGTTCGTTGTAGTATTCGTTCATGCTCTGCCGCAGGCGCCGGTCCATGTTTGGTTCCTCAATCGTGATGCAATCCGGATCCCGGCCCCGCCAGTGCCGGTTTACGGGCCATTTCGGGAGACCGCCGGATTTCTCTTTCGCGCGCCAGTTTCCCTTTTGTTGCCCGCTGTCTTGAATAACGTCGGTATCCAAAGTGTAAACCGATTATATTGTAGTCAAGGATGCATTCCCGGTTGGCGCCGCAACGGCGATTTTCGCGATCATCAGAGGAGTATCACGATGCGGTCAGAAGATGGAACACCCGAAACGCACGATAGTCGCCCGAATACCATGGAACGGCGTCGATTCCTGAAGACCGCCGGTCTTGCCGCCGGGTTGGCGCCGTTCCTCAGCGCCGATTCGTTGCGGGGCGTCGAGGCGGCGGTAAACGAGACCTCGGATCTCACGCCCTGGCAGGCCGCCCGGGACGAAGGGCTCTGGCGCGAAGTCAAGCAGGCATTTACCATGAACCGCGGCCTGATCAACCTGGATAACGGTTACGCCTGCCCATCGCCCCGCGTCGTCACCGAAGCGGTCGTTCGGTACATATGGGAACAGGAACAGGGCCCGTACGGGTCGTTCGTCCAGAAGGCCAGGGACCAGGCGGGGACCGTGAAGAAGTCCCTGGCTCGCCTATTCGGGAGCAGTCCCGATGAAATCGCCCTCGTACGCAATACCACCGAGGCCCTCAAGACGGTCCTGTACGGCATTCCCCTGAACCCGGGCGACGAAGTGCTCACGACGATGCACGATTACCCTTCCATGGTGCACGTACTGCGGGACCGCGAGAAGAAAGAGGGCATCAAACTGGTCGAGGTGCCGGTGCCGTTTCCCGCCGGGTCCCTGGATGAACTGGTAAGGGTCCTGGAAGAGGGCATTACGACCAGGACCCGTGTGATCCTGGTGTCCCACGTCACGTACACCACCGGCCAGGTGTTCCCGGTCCGGCGTATCAGCGACCTGGCCGACCGGCACGGAATCGAAGTCGTCGTGGACGGCGCCCATGCCGTCGGCCATCTGGATTTCAAGGTTTCGGAGCTCGGTTGCGACTATTATGGTACGAGTCTGCACAAGTGGCTCAGCGCGCCGAAAGGGACCGGCATGCTGTACATGAAGCGCGATCACGTCGAAAAGATCGAGCCGCTGTACGGGCCGGCCAGGAGCCGGCGGTACGACCCCAGGACAAGCATGCGGAAATACGAGTCCGTCGGGACCCAGTCCCATGCGCCGTTCCTGGCCATCGGCGAGGCCCTTGCCTTTCACAACGCCATCGGGCCGAAGCGCAAGGAGGAACGGCTCAGGTACCTCAAGGATCACTGGGCGGAACGGCTGCGGCCCCATCCCCGGATACGCCTCTATACGCCGCCGGACCCCGAGATGAGCTGTTGCATTGCCGGGGTCGGGATCGAAGGGTGCGATCCGACCGGGATGCGGGACTACCTGTGGGACGAACATCAGATCCAGACGTCCCGGGGCCGGTACGACCGGGAGGATCCCAGCCGGCGATGGGTCCGTATCACGCCGAATCTGTACACCACGCTGCCGGAGCTGGACAACTTCTGCGAGGTGATGGAAGACGTGGCGAATAACGGCCTTCCCGAACCGTACAGCCGCTATGCGCCTTCCATGGACTGATCTGGCGGGAAGGATGCTTCGGAGAAACGCCGAGCCCGATTGCCGGTATTGAAGTGGCCGGGATTCCGTGGGACCTCGCGCATCTTGAGAAAAATACCTTGCAACGCGCCGGTACCGGTTTTATCATTTTGAATCATTATAACAGTTTTTTGCGCCGTAACATTCAATACATTACCAATACCAGACATTAATTCAGCGATTTCCGGTACAGTCGACGATTCGGCCCGGTCGCGGCTGACATGCAGCCGTAGACTCCATTCGGCATGAACGATGCGGCTCATCAGATGACGAGGAAACGTATGAATGTGCGTAACGGTAAAGGTCAATCAGGGGATGGATCCGGATCGCCTGCGCCGTTGTTGACGCGGAGGGCCATGTTGCGCCGCGGCCTGGCGGGACTGCTGGCGGTCTCCTGCGCGGGATGGGCGGGCCGGAAAAGCGCCGATGCCGTATTGGGGGGATTTAACATGGTCTCAGCACAGGAAATGGAAACCGGTTTTGAAGGCGCGACGGATGATGAGATCGTCCTGGGCATGTCGGCCGCCTTCTCCGGCCCCTCCAGGGGGCTGGGCAGCGAGCTGTACCGCGGGGCCATGTCCTATTTCAACCATGTCAACGACAGCGGAGGTATCGAGGGACGCAAGATCACCCTGAAGCTTTACGATGACGGATACCAGCCGGATCCCTGTGTCCGGAACACCATGAAGCTCATGCTCGAAGACAACGTATTCCTGCTCTTCGGGTACGTGGGCACGCCGACCGTGACACGCGTATTGCCCCTGCTCAAGAAATTCCAGGATGAGCAGGTCTACCTGTTTTTCCCCTTTACCGGCGCCCAGCCCCAGCGGGAGCCGCCGTATGGAGATTTCGCCTTCAACCTCCGCGCTTCGTATCGACAGGAGACGGCCGGCCTCGTCAACAATTTCCTCGCCGCGGGCAAGAAGCGGATCGCCGTATTCTACCAGGCCGACGCCTACGGCAGAAGCGGTTGGGCCGGGGTGCGGGCGGCCCTGGACAGGCACGGCGAACGCCTCGCGGGCGAGGCGACGTACCGACGGGGCCAACGATTCACAGGCAGCATGCGGGCACAGGTGGAGATCCTCAAGTCCAATTCCCCGGATGCCGTCATCTGCATCGGATCGTATGCCGCCTGCGCGGCCTTCGCCCGGGATGCGATCGATCTCGATCTCCGCGTACCCATTGCCAATCTTTCGTTCGTTGGAAGCGAAAACATGCTCCAGCTGCTCAGCGACCTGGGGGATGACCTGGAGACCTACTCCCGGTATCTCGTCAACTCCCAGGTGGTCCCGAGTTACGAGGACACGTCCATTCCGGCCGTGCGGGAGTACCGCGAACTGATGGAACGCTACGATCCCGCGGTCCCCGAAGAACTGGTCCAGGAGTCGTACAGCCCGTTTCCGCAGAGTTTCGTCAGCCTCGAGGGATTCCTCGACGCCAAGCTGATGACCGAAATACTTCGGCGCCTGGGTGGAAGTCCCGACCGCGATGGGTTGGAGGATGCGGTGTTCTCGGTCGACAACTACGATCTCGGGATCGGCGAGCGGGTCTCCTTCGGACCGGACCGCCGGCAGGGGCTGCAGACAGTCTACTACACCGTCGTCCAGGAAGGGCGTTTCGTGACCCTTGACGACTGGCAAAGCTGGCTTTCCTGACATGAAAATCCAGAAGCTGTTCCAGCGCACCCGCTTCGGTATCTTCCTGCTCTTCGGCGTCATCGTCCTCTCCACGTCCGCCCTGTGTATATACACCGTGGATACACAGCTGACGGCGGAATACGAGGCCAACAGCCAGAACATCGCCAAAAGCGTCGCCGATGCCAGTGTCGACATCCTGCTCAACCGCAACCTGGCTACCCTGCAGTCGATGATCGATCAGTTCGTCGAGATCCAGGGCATCCGGTACATCTACATCACCAGCGAGGACGGCGAATATCTCGCTCATACCTTCGTTCCCGGAATCCCGGAGCAGATCCTCGCGGGCGACCATGGGAATCTCGAGCCCGTTGAGCGAAGCATCCCCGGCCTGGGCGATTTCCTGGAGGTCGGCAGTCCCATCCTGGCGGGTGTCGCGGGCACGGTGCACGTCGGCATGGACCAGGATGAGGTCGCCCTCAAGATCCAGCGCGCCATCGGCCAGCAGGTCATCCTCATATGCATTTTTCTCGTCGTGGGCGTCCTTGCTTCGATCTGGCTGGTCAATCTCGCCGCGAAGCCCCTCGCGGAACTGCTCGCCTACGCCGTCAACATCGCAGGCAACAAGGAGCCGGAGACCACGGCCGAAGATCTCCTTGGACGGGACGACGAAGTAGGCGACCTGGCCCGCCTCTTCCATCACATCTCCGAAAACCCGTCCGACTCCGGTACCCCCGGCGCGCCTTCCGGGAAGGCGCGGTAGGAGGAAAACAGCGATGCGCATGCCCCGAAGCGCCATCGCGCTCTTCTGCACGGCGCTGCAGATCTGCTTCGGCACCGTGTATGCCTGGAGCTTCTTCCAGACCATACTTGTACGCCAGATCGGCTGGACCCATACCGAGACGGCCTGGGCCTTCAGTATTGCCATCTTCACCCTGGGCGTATCGGCGGCCTGGGCCGGTAACATGCTGCCGAAGATGGGGCCGCGAAAACTCGCGCTGATCGGCAGTTTCCTGTTCGCGTGCGGTTACCTGATTTCGGGCTTCGCGCTGCAGATGGATTACATCCCGTTGTTCTATCTCGGTTACGGCGTGATCGGCGGAGCCGGCATCGGGCTGGGTTACGTCACGCCGGTCGCCACCGTGGCGAAGTGGTTCCCGGACCGCAAGGGGCTGGCCACCGGGATCGTCGTCATGGGATTCGGCGTGGGGGCCTTCCTGCTCAGCAAGGGCCTGGCGCCTTTCCTGATCATAAGGACCGAGGGCGCCCTGCCGGACGTATTCATCTGGCTCGGCGTCATCTTCGCCCTGATCCTCATCCCCTGCAGCCTGGCGCTGTCCGATCCGCCCCCGGATCGATCGGGTCCGTCGACCACCGCGGCCGATCCCGGCGAGGCCGACGAACCGAAGTATGCCCGGACCTACCTGGGCACGACGCAGTTCGTCTTCATGTGGATCGTCTTTTTCTTCAACATCGCGGCCGGGATTTCCGTCGTCAGTTTCCAGTCGGAGATCCTGCAGGAGATCTGGGGCCTGGCGGATGGCACCATCGAACCCACCGTGCTGGCCGAATACGGGGCCACGCTCATCGCGGTCAGTTCGATCTGCAACGGCCTGGGAAGGCTGTTCTGGGGACTGCTGTCCGATCGATTCGGAAGGGTTACGGTCTTCCGGGTGCTGTTGGGAAGCCAGATGGTGGTCTTCGGTATCCTGATGACGGAGACCAATCCCTGGATTTTCTCCGCGCTGGTCTGCTACGTGCTGCTTTGCTTCGGCGGCGGATTCGCCACCATGCCTTCCTTCGTCCTCGACGTGTTCGGCACGAAGAAGATGTCCACCATCTACGGCGCGGTGCTGACCGCGTGGGCGGCCGCGGGGATTTTCGGTCCGCTGTACGTGGGGTACCTCAAGGACGTCTATCCCGACCGGGCGGTCATGTACTGCTTTCTCATCGGGATCCTCATGCTCGGCGCCGGCTACCTGTTCTCCTACCTGCTGAACGACGGCCGGATCCGCCTGGGACGCCCGACGCTCGCGACGACGCTCCAGCGGTACGGGATTCCGCTGGCGGGGCGGAGTTGAGGAAGGGCAAACGGCCGTCCGAACGCTACGCTTCTCTTTCCAACCCCTCACCGGTCCCCACTATCCCCGGCAACTCGGCCAACGTACCGATTTCATAATCGGCCGTGATCCCGGCGTCGTTTGCCAGGCCATCGCGGTTCAGCCAGACCGACCTGGCGCCCGCCTCGTTCGCCCCCAAAACGTCGTTCCTGAGCGAATCCCCGACGTGCAACAGTTCATCCAACGGGCAGCCCGCTTTCCGCGCGGTGATCTCGAAGATCCTCCGATCGGGCTTGCGAACCCGCACGTCCTGAGAGAAGACCACGAAGGCAAAACGCCCCTCCAGCCCGCAGCGGTCCGGGTAGCTGTTCCCGTTTGAAAGCAGGCCCAGCTCGAAGTGCGGCGCAAGCCGGTCGAGGGCCGGCATCACGTCGGGATACAGCTCGATGTCTTCGAAGCGGTGTTTGAGGTAGACCGCGTTCAGATGGGCCGCCAGGTCCCGGTCCGGGCAGCCCAGGTTTTCCAGGGTCCGCTCGAAGGAAATCCGCCTGATCTCCTCGTGGTTCCAGGTCCGCCCCTGCTCGGCTTCCTCGACCTCTCCGCGAATCGCGATCATTTCTTCGATCGAGAGTTCTTCGGCGCGTCGGGTCGGTTCCAGCCTGCGAAGTTCCGCGAGGGCTTTCTTCAGCGCATGCCGCATGACCTTGTGAAAGTCCCACAGGGTCATGTCGCCGTCGAAGGATATGGCTGAAATGGGCAAGGATCTGGTCTCTGAGAATCGGAATGTTTGCAGGTTACGTTGTTAGTCCGCAGAGAGATTTAGACGCAGTAGGTATGCTGCACCCACGATTTACGCATAGGTGAATGCGCTCATGACGATACCCGCTTCGAAATCCAGATCTCTTCCGGACATCCGGGATTGTCCGTCTTTGATCGTTTATACACCTTGAAACCGTGCTTCCAGTAGAAACTCCTTGTCGCGTCGTAGGGCGGGTACGCGACACTTTCTCCCAGCGTATACGTTGCGAGTTCGTCTATACCCATCTGCCGAGCTTTCGATTCCGCCGCATCCAGTAACCGGCTCCCAAGTCCCTGCCTCTGCATCTGCTTATCGACCGCGAGCCATCCGATGTGCATCCGGCCCTCGGCTACGTACAGAGTGACAAATCCGACCACCATTTGTTCTCTGACTGCCACAAATCCGAGTTGATGTTGAATATCTGTGGGGACAGATCTGGTTCTGGCGGATTCGTCAAACCATTCGGGGAGATGCTCTACGATTCTGAGAATCCCGTCATGGTGTTTCGGTTCAAGAGACTCGATTCGGATCGAATTCGTTTCCAGGCGCATGGGGTTGAAGCCAAGTCAGATAGATAATCAGGTAGTTTTCGTAAACAAAAACCTAAAGCTGTTCCTAGATTTAATGTAAGTTAACGACTGATTGGAGGCACATCTAATGTTTATAATCTATGCGATCCGATTGTTCGCACCGTAGGTACAAGAAAGTGGAATCGGCAGCACTCCCCGTGCTGTATATTGCCACGCCTCGTGAACCTTTCCCCCTCGAAAGCCGCCCTGTCAGATGAAGGGAGAGCGATCTGATGGGGTTCCTCGACGATCAGAATCTGGTTCGGCAAATCCGGTCCGGCGACGAGCAGGCATTCGTGGTCCTGATCCGGCGCTATGAGCGGTCTCTGGCCGCATTGATCCGGGATCGGATCGGTTCGGCGGACGCGGTCGAAGACGTGCTGCAGGAAACGCTCGTGCACGCCTGGAAGGGATTGCGGCTTCAGGCGCCCAGGCATGTGCGCGCGTGGCTCTACCAGGTCGCGCGCAACCGCTGCGCCGACTACCTGCGCTCGTCACAACGCAGGGAGCGCTTTGTCGAGGCCGAGGAGCTCGCAACGATGATAAACCGATTCGGTGTGCCGGCGGCGCGGCAACGACAGGCAGCCGAGGACGTGGTCGACGCGTTCAATAGAGTGCCTTTAAAGGAACGGGAGGCACTGAGGTCGTTCTACCTGGATGGTTTGAGCATAGCAGAAATAGCGGCCCGCCATCGCTGCCCGCCGGGGACCATCAAGCGGCGGCTGTCCCACGGCCGGGATATCGTCCGAAGCGAACTGGGCATTGCCACGACCAGAAGGAGAATCGCCACGACCGAAAGGAGAATCGCCATGAGCACAGACAGACAAACCGGGAAGGGCTCCTTTCCGGAACTTCGACCCGACATTTCCATTCAGAAAAGTACCGGAACCCCTTTCTCCATCGATCTCCGCGAGCTTGCATGGTGGTTCATCGTTCCCGATATCGGCGACCGGGTGAGGTGGGCGGACTACGAACCGACACGGGACGGCTCGGCGTGGAAGCTGACCGAGGTCAAGGACATGGCAGCCACCCGGCGCGCCATCATTCACGGGCGATCGTGCGTGGAAATCGAGATGGAGGAACAACGCCGCGGGGACAGAGACTGTCTCCTGCCGCTCAACCATGATCCTGAGAAGCTGCCCCGCCATACCCGGGTCTGGGGCCGCCTGGAGGAAACCGAAGTGCACTGGCTCGCCATCGAGAGCATGAAACCCGATGGCACCAGGGAACTCCTGACCTGCCTGGACGAGGACTTTGGCTGGGATTTCGGCATGACGCCCCGTCTGGTGGAAGACAAGGGCTACCTGGTCGAGCAAGCGGACGGAACTTTGGCAAAAAAGGAGGATGCCCCGCAGATGTTCTCGCACGGCCTCTACACGGTGCACATCGGCGACCGGTCATTCGAATGCATGCGCGTGTTCGACTTCGATGAAGATGCCTCCGAACGGGCGGCGCTGGTCATGGCTTACGTCACCCGCGACGGCCGTACGCTCCTGTTCCGGCGTTACAACGGCAATCTCTGGGGAAAGCGGGAAGCGCCGCCCCACTCCTGGGGAGTCGAAATGACGTGGGAAGAGGACCTGCCGCACAACGACCGGCTCGTGATCGACGGCGTCAAGTACGTCCACTACTATGACAGCCTGACGGACGCGGCGTGCGGGATCGGGGAGTAATCCGATTGATGGAAGTCAGCCTATCATCTGGAAATTCGGGACTTACACCCTTTCTATTGAGCTTGTCTTCGATTACATTATCAAGGTCGGAGGGCTATCCGTATTCGCTACGTTTACTATAATTGAAGGAGTTGATTTCATGGGATGGCTTTACGAATCCATAAAGAAACGACACAGGGAGGAGGGTCGTGAGGAAGGTCGGAAAGAACGAGACCAGGCTTACAGGGAGTGGATCAGCAGGGAACAAGAGGCTGGCACACTTGGCACACCGAAGCAAAGTCCTCCGCCGTTTCTCGATGACGTGGTCTCACAATCAGAGCGAGGCTCGGCGTAGGCCGGGATGTCAGTGGCGGTCAGCAACTTCCTGCAACCCGCTGTCTTCTCGCCAGAGCATCCTTCCGCGCCAACATCACCCACCGCAACAAACCGGCATCACCCACTGAAAGAAGCGTCCTCCAGCCCGTTCGTTACGTCCCGACCGATATAGGGAAAGTAAGGGCCCCGCTCTATAGCCAGCTTAGCCTATTGCTGCAAGGGGATCTCCGCCATGAGCGCCAAAAGGTTCATCTCGCTGTCCCAAAAGAACGCCATCCATAACTCGTGGTCTTCAAGATTGGCGATCTTATGTGGCCGACCATTGAACCGAACGTTCCTTTCCTTTAAAATCCGGTAGGCGTCCTGGATATCATCGACCTTGTAATACAGGATGGAAGTATGGATATCGCCGGACCGCTCTTCAGGCAAAGTCAACATGAGCCGGATGCCCGAGCAGTCGAAGAACGCCATGTTCGGGACCTGAAACAGGAACGACATGCCCAATTGATCGCGATAGAAGGAAACCGCCCTGTCGAGTTCCTTCACCGAGACGGAAATTTGCCCAATGGTCGAAAGGGCGAGTTCATTATGTTGCGACATGGTGACCTCCGTATGACCGCTCATCGACTTCGATCACTCATCGATTATGATCACTCATCGATTATGATCACTCATCGATTGTGATCGCACATCGACTTCGATCGTATGGTTTCCGATCTCCTACTTCGCTGTGCCTCAGCGAGTTAGCCGGGTTTCATTCGTATTGCCCAGAGACCCGACATTTTAAAATGTCTGTTTTAAGCAAGATATACTCTGTCGCCTATTTGCAAACCATGTTACTTAGTTGAAGCACCTGCCTGCCCATCCGGTCTCGAGCCGGCAAGCGTCTCACGTTTGGAATCCCGGCAAGTAACGATGTCCGCCCCTTCGACCGACACATCGCAACAGGCGTCGATTCCTGTTGTCCGCCGCGAACGGCCCCGGTTGTTCAGGCCAGTCGACGATCCCGGTTTCGAATACGGGCCGCCGGACGATCCGGTGCGCTGTCGCATCCTCTCAAACCTGCTGGACGATTGTGAACTGTATGCAAGTCAGCGGCCGTGGAGACGGGTCCCACGCCGGGCACACAGTCCCCACCCCAACCACCAACTCTACCTGACCTTCTACACCGCCATGCAGGCCACGGCCCTGATCGAGAACTTCGCCTTCGCATGGCGGCTTACGGGGGACCCGCGCTGGCTCGGGCGGGCCCGCGCATGGCTGCGGGCCGCGGCGGGCTGGGACCACGGCGACCACGTGGAGGAGCACTTCTACACGGCCAACCGCTACATGCAGGCTTTCGCCCTTGCCCTCGACCTGCTGGACGAAGTTTTGCCCGAAGCCGAGAAGCGCCAGGTCCGAAACTGCCTCGTAGCGTTGATGGAACGCTGGTGGCCGTACGTGGACGAACGGCGGCACTTCACGGCAGGCGGGCATCATACCGTCGTCGACTACGGGCACTTCGGGGTGGCCGCGGTGCACCTGCTGGGCGAGCACCCCCGTGCGGAAGCATGGCTGCAGGCGGTTATCGATCGCTTCCGTTGCGGGGTCCTGCCCCATGGCTGCGGACCCGGCGGAGAGCCCGTGGACGGACCCACCTTCTGGGGATTCGAGAACCTCTGGCTGCTCCATTTCGCCGATGCACTGCGCAACGTCACCGGAATCGATCTGATAAGCGAGGCTCCCGACCGGTTTCGTCGTCCTCTTGCCTGGTTCCGCGCCCACTGGACGGCGCCTCGCGAGATCCCCGATCAGCTTTACTATCCCATCAATGCCAACGTAGTGCTCGGCGGCCAGCTCGACAACTGTTCGCCGGTGCTCCTGAGGCTGGCCCAGGAGGCCGGAGACGGTAGGCTGCGCGACGTGGCCCTTTCCGATCCCCGCCTGGGCCGGCTGTATCGCTTCGGGATGGGCGTAAAAGGTTCGACTGCGGAGTGCATGATTTCCTACGGGCCATACGCCTATTGCTACTATGATCCTGCATTCAGGTCAACCAGGGCGCGGCGGGTGACTTCGCTGACGGGCCGTTACGGTATGTACACGGGCCGGTTCGCCGTGATGCGCAGCAGCCACGAATCCGATGCGGCCATGCTGTGCGTCAGCGGGTTCGACGGCGGCTTGGCCGCCAACTTCATGAGCCTGCACGTGCAGTGGGCGGGCAGTCCCCTGTTGCGCACGATCAGCGCCTTCGAGGCCCAGCCGGTGACGTGCGGCAGCCTGCCCTGCGTGGGCGGCCAGAACGAGACGGTCGCCATGTTGGGCGGCCTGAAACGTACGAAGGACTGGCAGCGCCTGCGCGTGTCCGCCCGGCGGACCGAGCACGAATACTGGATATCGCGCGAGGAGCATCCGGTCCTGCTCGTGGCGCTGAGGCGTCGCTCGCGCGGCGTGCGGGTTTTGGAGGACGGCCGTCCGCAGATCCGATTGCGTGGTGGCGACGTCCTGCAATACGATGCAAAGCCCCGGTTCCGCGCGAACGAAGGACACCTGCGTCTTCACTTCCGGTTACGGGGACGGGCGACCGGCCCCAGAAACGCGAGCGGTCTCAATAAAGCACGCGGCCCCCGGGTGCTGTTCAACACCGGGAACGGTGTCGGCGGGCATGGCGGGACCGGGGTCAACACCTTCGCCCTCTTCGTCGATTCGGACGGACGTTTGCGTTTCAGCGTGCAAAGCCACAACTACAACCTGGTGACTGTACAGGCGCCTGGTTCTGTAGAGGTCGGGACCTGGCACGACGTTCAGATCTCCTGGAGCGGCTTCAATCGGCGCGGCGGAAAGCCGTGGATGGAGATTGCGCTCGATGGCAAGTCGAGTCGCCTCGACGATCCGGCGGTCTTCGGCGAGATGGGACGGGACGCGCAGGGTCTCGCTTCGCGGAAGGAACCGCGGACGTTCTACGTACGGCCCAATACCGCCCTGGCCTTTGGCGGTTCGATACAAACGCCCGGCGTAACCGCGGACTGCGATCTGTCCCTGATCGACCTTCGATGTCCGGGCCGGCGCCGGCTAACCGTGGACCCTGCCACCGGGATGGGACCTGAGACCGGAAGCGGCGAACTGGCCTACAAGCTGAATCCGGTAGAACTGCGCGGAATCGAGGGTGACCGCGCCCGCTTCGGGGCTGGATCGCGCGAGGTGGAGGTGGTTTCTGTGTTCGGAAAGGGGCTTCAGTGGCGAACCGAGGAGGTGCCTTACGCGCCTTCCGGACTCGCCGCCGGAAGCCTGGTCAGCTTCCTCCCGGACGCTACCGAGGCCTCAACACGGCTGGTGGCGGTCACGGACGACGACCTCCTGGTCCTTGCCTTCTGCGGCGGATCGGCGAAGGCTCGGATAACCTGGGAGGACGGTGGATTCAGGATGAGGGTGGGTGAACGGGAGTATGGTTTTGAGGTTTCCGGGAGTGGTATAATTTTGCGTCCGGTATGAAGGCACTGAGTAGTGGTCTCCAAAACCAGTTGCTTCATTCGGCCCGCTGTTGCTTTGCCAACCACTCCCACAGCTCGGCATCGCCGTATGCGTTTTCCCATGCCCCCACGTGCCCCGCTTCCGGGTACACGGTAAAGCGGACGTCGCCCCCGGCCGCCTTAAGCGCATCGACCATCTCCTGGGATCGCTGGAGTGGCACGGCCGTGTCTTTCGCGCCATGAAAGACCCAGGTTGGAATCGCCTTCATCTGTGGCGCTTTCTCAGGCTCTCCGCCCCCGCAGATGGGTACGGCCGCAGCGAACAGGTCCGGATAGGTGTATGCCAGGCCCCACGATCCGTATCCGCCCATACTCAGACCGGTTACGTAGATCCTGGACTGATCGATGCGATGGGTCTCGACGATCGCGTTAATCAGCGCGTGCAGCGTTTCAATCGACCACCAGACTTCCTCCGGGCACTGCGGCGAAATGACCACGAAGGGAAAGTCCCTCCCCTGAGCGATCATCTTCGGTGGTCCGTGTACCTTTACCATTTCCAGGTCGTCTCCACGTTCGCCCGCGCCGTGGAGGAATAAAAGCAGCGGCCATTTCTCGTCGTTACCGTCATAGGAAGGCGGGAGGTATTTGAGGTATTTCATCTCGGTGGGCTCTCCGTTATCAATCACCAAACGCTGTGCGACCTGTCGCTCCTCGGACTGGGCATCGCAGGGACGATCGATCAGAAGCATGCAACAACACGCAAGAACCATCGTAGCAATACGCCGCGCAATCATACCGGGATTCCTCTCCTTGTTCAATACCGATTCGTTGATGACTGGCGGGATGCCCTGTACGGGTGTGTACGTGAGCGTATCGAAAACTCTCACGGTCTCGGCCGGTCACCCACCTCGACCTCGGTACCGTCCTGCACAGGAGTCGTAAACCGTAGCACGCCGGGCCGCAGGACTTCCGCTGCCAGTAAACGCCCATCCACCGTAACACGGGGGTCGCGGCACCAGGCGGCCGGCACGCTGACCTCCAACGTCAGACTGCGGTACGGCACCTGATCGGGCAGTTCCGGCAGGGCGATGCGATAGCGCTGAGCGTTGGTATCGCCGCCCGCATCTCCAGTCCCATTCCCGCCCACCTCCTCGATCCGCACATGCCGCCGCATCAGGTGATAACTTAGCGCCTCTTCGGGCACCGCGCACCAGACCGCGTCGCCTCCCTCGGACAGCACCGTTTCAATCCGCTGCCTGAGCTGGGCTTCGGAGCAGTCCTTGTTGGGATGGACGGCCGTCTCCAGCGGACAGTGGCAGTAGTCGATGATCCAGCCCTGGGATTCCTGTGCCAGGCGTATGTTCCGGTACGGGTCGTAGGCGCTGTAAAAGGGTGGGTAGTAGTGGTCGTGCAACGCGGTTCTGTTGATCCAGAATAGTTCGTCTCCGGGCAGGTTAAGCGCGTCCGTCAGACTCATGGCGCCCAGGTAGTCGTGGCGGCGACAAGCCTCGAGGACGTGATCGGCCATGTTCGTATTGTCGCCGGGCGAGCAGTACAGGATGATCGGTTCGCCGAGGGCTTCTTCCAACACCGACTTGGCGTGGCCGATCTCCCGGTCCACCATCTCCGGCGTGATCACCTCGTGGCTCCACGAGTGGTTGCCCACGCCCCAGCCGCGGGCGAGCAGGTCGCGCAACTCGGTCCCGTTCATGTGGCGGTAGCCGTTGAAACTGGAGTTGCCGATATTCCGGATCTCGCCCATCTGGCCGACCACGACTTCCACGTGACCGGGGATGCCGTACTCCTCGTGCATGGGGACGGCGAAGCGGTGCAGGTCGGCCAGGGCCTCGTCGTAAGTGATCGAGTAAACCCATTGCTTGCCGTATTTCCAGGGACAGATGCTCAGGCTCATATTTAAGGTCGCCTGCCTCAGGCGTCATTGATGCTCAGGCTCATAACTGCTCGCCTACCTTGGGCGTCGCTGCTGCCCGGATCATGGCCGCTCGGCCACTATACAGGTTCCCGGCCGTATTCCACCTGTCTTACTCCTGGCCGATCACGTGTTCAGCTTTTCGACAGCCTGCGCGAACTGCGCGAAGGTACAGCCATGGCCCAGGGTCCATTCGAAGATGTGGAGGCCGTAGTTGGTCGCCAGCCGCTGCGGGAAGGTGTCCGGCGACTCGACGCCGACGGTCGCGTCCCGCATGACCACGCAGCGATAGCCGCGCGCCAGCATGTGCCGCGCTCCCCCCTCGGCGCCGAGCAGGCACATGTCGGTCGCGAACCCCATGTAGACGAGCGTCTCGATGCCGCGGCCGCGCAGGTATTCGTCCAGTTTGTCCGAGTAGAACACGAGGGGCTCGTCTCCGACCGGGGACACGATTTCGGCGCGACGCATTTTTGCCAGGGGCGAGCGCTTCATGTAGTCGACGCCGTGGGCCCGTTCGAACAGCTCGTGCCTGACCGGATGCACGGTTGACGGCGCGTCAGATCGCCGCGATTCGATGTGGGGATACTGCTGATCCAGCCAGTCACTCTCGACGTGACAGACCGCCATCCCGATCGATCGGGCCAGGTCCATGGCCGGGCGGATGACTTCGGCCATGATGCGTCCGGCTTCCCGCGTCGGCTGCGGCCAGCCCATGCCGACGCAGTAGTCGTCATCCGTTGCCGGTCCATCGGGGCAGCCGATGTTCCAGCAGTGGAGGCCGATCAAGGCGGTTCTGTCCACGGGAAGCGAAAGGGTGACGTCTTCGTATCCCGCGCGGTCCGTCGGCACGGAACGGTAGTATCGGGCGGCGAGTTGAAGTGTGTTTTCTGGGGATCGGTCGGTGTCGTTTCCGGTCATATCCGTTTCACTCATATCCGGTTCTCGTCGGCAACGCGGCGCACGATCGCGGCCGCCTGTTCGCAGTGGTGAGGTTCGTACTTGTCGCAGAACGAACTCCAGCGGATGAAGCGTTCAAGTATCCCGTGGGCGTTCGGACAACTGGCCGCGTCGTACCTGTAGGCGCGCGACGCCGGCGGTTGCGAGTAGGGGAAGCGACGCTGCCGGGCCGCCTCGTCGAGGAAGGGCAGGGCTACCGGCAGCAGGTAGTAGCGCATCGGACTCGCCCCGGGGATACCGCCGGCGGAGACCTGTGTGCCGAACTCCTCCACATCGCATCGGAACTGGTCCAGGTCGATGGTGAATCCCGCCATCCAGCAGGAGTACACTTCGGTCTCCTGCGGGATCGGCAAGGCCGTGATGCCCGGAATCTCGTCCAGGAGTTCGCTCAACAGGCGGATCATGCGATCGCGCTTTTCCACCTGCGGCCGGATGATCTCCAGCTGGGCGAGGCTGATCGCCGCGGTGGACTGGGTCATGCGATGGGCGAAGCCGTTGACCGTGTGCACGCGCCCGAAGTGCTCCACCATCTCCCCGGCGCGGCTGTGGCCGACGAAGCGGGCCCGTTCGGCCAGCGCATCGTCGTCAGTGAGGATGCAGCCGCCCACGTCGGATCCCATGGTCTTCTCCGCATCGAAGGAAAAGCCCCCGGCCGCCGCCAGCGTGCCGGCGTACCGGCCCTTGTACCGGCCGAAGACCGCCTGGCAGGCATCCTCGTAGACCACGAGGCCATGACGCGCGGCGACTTCGTTGATGCTGTCCATGTCGCAGATCAGGCCGCTCAGGTGCACGGCGAGAATCGCCCGCGTGCGGTTGGAAATGCACGCCTCGATGGTCTCGGCGCTCACGTTGATCGTGCCGGGCGCGGTGTCGGCGAACACGGGGATGTAACCGGCGCTGATCAGGCCCTGCACGGTGCCGAAGTCGCTGACCGAACTCACGATGATCTCGTCGCCGGGCTCGAAGTCGAAGGCCGCGGCCAACACGGCGAGGGCCGGTGTGCATCCAGGCGTGGCGATGCAATGGGCGACGCCGTTGGCCTCGGCGAAGGCGCGCTCGAACCGGCCTACCATGTCGCAGGTCAGCCCCGAGTCGACGACTTCGGCCAGGTACTCCATGGCGCGGGGACCGATCTCCCGGGGAAAGGGCTGCGGCAGGGGACCATCGAATTCCTGCTGGGTGGCGGCCCCGTAGCGCGCGTGCTCACGCGTCTGGCCGGTCATTGTTTCGGATGTCATGCTGCCTCCACAATCGCGTCAATGTTCATCCCGCCCTGGCGCCATTTGGCACCGGCATATCAGGTACCAGCAGGCACGGCGTAAGTCCATCTGCATATCCTATATCGAAGAGCATTCCCTGGGAAACCTCGCCGGCCATTTTTCTTTCCGCCAGGTTCACCACGAAGAGCGCCTGCTTTCCTTCGATTTCCCTTGGATTTGACCGTTCCTGTTTTATCCCTGCCAGGATCGACCGGGTGTGATCGCCAAAGTCGACCGTCAGTTTCATCAGCTTGTTCGATTTCGTCACGTCTTCAACGGAGACAATCGTACCGGCGCGAATGTCGAGTTTCTCGAAATCTTCGAAAGAGACGGTATCTTTGAGGGGAGCTGGATTCATATTTGCACCTGGAAGTTGTTCATCTTTCCGTCTAAGTCATACTCACGGCCTATCGACAACTCACCATTACTCATGCCTGGCCTCAAACTCGGGTTTCAGGAGGCCGAAAAACAGCCGGTCCCAACGCTGATTTGACCAATACACGGCCTCACGTTCGCGTCCTTCCTGGACAAACCCCAGTTTCTCCAGGACTCTGATGGCACTCGCATTGTTCGACGTGGTCGCGGCCGAAACTCTGTACAGGTCCATGTGTTCAAACCCGTACCGAAGCATTACCTCCGCGGCATCCGTGCAGTATCCCTTCCCTCTATCCGTCCTACGTGCGATTCCTGCACCGAGGCTTGCCGTGCGGTTTCTCCAATCGACATCTGCAAGCTGTATGTCACCTACGATATTCGAGTCATTGTCAAAGATTCCCAGGTATACATGGTTCTTTTCCTGCTTCTCCTGGATCTCCTCGAACCACTTGTCTGCGCCCTCTATTGACAGACCGGGCCTGACGTGTTCAGTCGGAATCGGCTCCACGGGTTCATTGTTTTCCCACAGCGTGCGGCAATGCGCACGTTCCATGGTCCGCAATATCACGTTCTTTCCACGTAATTCGATCATCTAAGATAACCTTTCGCTATGATCTCGGCCATGCCATATCGACACCGAATGCTCCCAACAAGCGTTTCTTCCAGTCTGGTCGCTTAACCATCCAACCGCAACCTCAACCCGTCGTAGGCCACCCGGTAACCGTGTTTGCTGGCGTATTCATCCAGTTTGTCGTGTTCCAGGCTTCCCTCGTGGGACAGGTGCGTCGCATAGACCACGCCGTTATCCTTGAGCAGTCCGTTTTCGCGAAATCGATTCGCGTGGGCAATGACATCCTTTGAAGCCAGATGATCCGCTGGCTTTGACTCATGACCGAGTCCATACGTGTGATCGAGAATGACCGCGTCGTACCCGGTGCGTTCCTGCTGAAGATGTTCCCAGACCTCGTCGAACAGCACCGAGGTGTCGGTACCATAGAACACGGCATGGTCTCCCTGCACAATCGAATAAAGAAGAAACCCCTGGTCGTTGCCGTGATTGGCGGGATATCCGGTTATGCGGTAGTCACCTACGCGGTATGTTTCAAATGGTGAGACGGGTACCAGGCCGATGTGCAGCGCTGCCTGGGTATCCGGGTCGAAAATGCTGCCATAGTCGCTACGTTGTTGTACCAGCCTATCGATCGAATGCAGCGTTTCATCGGAGGCACCGAGCAGCAAATCGCTCGATACCTTCGTTCCGTAATCAGCATGACGGGAGAGGATAAACTCCGCATCCAGATGATCCGCGTGCGTGTGCGTCTGAAGGCAAATGCCGATATCGGTGAGACGGACATCGTGCTCGAACGACGCGGTCGCAATGTCCGGACCGATGTCCACCAGCAGGTCGCCATTGATGACCACCGACGATCTCCGGCGAAGGTTCTTGCCGCCAATCCTCCTGGCATCCGAGCAGACCTCGCAGACACAGAAAGGGATCGGCATCGATGGCGTGGCCGCGGTTCCGAGAAAAGTCAGTTGCATTTCCACCACCGCTACCCCTGCCTCAGCGCGTCAACCGGATTCCGCCGCGATGCGGCCACCGCGTGCGCCCCGATCGTAAGCCACGCGATGACCAGGGCAACGGCGCCGCCAATCAGAAACCACCAGAGGTTGATATCGACTCTATAGACGAAGTTCTGCAGCCAGTTGCTCATGATCCAGTAAGCAAGACCCCAGGCAACCGGCACGGCAATCGCCACCAGTACCAGGAAATCCTTCGACAGCATGGAGACAATGCGGATCACCGAAGCGCCCATCACTTTGTGAATTCCCACCTCTTTGGTACGCTGCTGCGTGGTGAATGCGGCCAGGCCGAACAGCCCCAGACACGCGATGAAGATGGCCAGGAAACTGAAGGCGCCGAGCAGGTTGCCGGTGCGTAGCTCCGACAGGTACAGTTGCTCGAAATCCTCATCCAGAAACGAATACGCCAGGGGGTAATGGGGAAACACCGAGGCCCATGTTTCTTCGATCGCTTCAATCCCTTCCGGGATATTCTGCGCCTGCAACCGGATCGCCGCCTGTCCGCCGCCGCCTCTGAGCAATGAGATCAACTGCATCGGCCCCAGTGCGTTATGCAGGCTCTGCATGTGGAAGTCCTCGACCACGCCGACGATCTCGACCGGTGGGCCCCTGTAAAACTCCGGATGCATATGCCGTCCGACGACTTCTTCCGGCGCGGAGAAGCCCATTTGAAGCGCGGCGGACCGATTCAGGACCACCGCGTAGAGCGAGTCACCGGTCACTACCGAGGAAAGCGGTCGTCCGGCGATGAACCGCAGGCCAAGGGTTTCCTCGAAATCTCGGGATACGAACAGGGCCGGAATCCCGACCTGTTCATCTTCTGACTGATCTGCCAGTCGTGTCGGGAAAACGGGCATTACGGCGGCGCTTGTCATGCGTCCCGGCATCAGCCTGGATCGAGTAACCGCCTGAATGGAAGGGCGCTGCGAAAGGCGCTCCTTCAGGGTGTTGAAACCCCGCTCCGCGCCTCCGATCAGGGGTATGATGACGACCTGGTCCTTGTCGAAACCCAGTTGCCTGTTCTGCATGTAATCCAGCTGTTGATACACCGTCGCCGTACTGATGATCAACAGGATCGACAGCGTGAACTGTGCAACCACGAGACCCTTGCGCAGCATGGAACCCGTAACGCCGCCCGTCATTTCACCCTTGAGGATCTTCGCCGGATGAAACCGGGAGAGAAACAGCGCGGGATAACTGCCGGACAGCAGTCCCACAAGCAGCGCGATGCCCGCCAGCCACAACAACAGTTCCGGGTTCTCCAGGTAGCTGACTTGAAACGCCGTTCCCATCAGCGTGTTGAACCAGGGCAGGATGGCTATCAGGAGGCCGATGGCCACGAGAAAAGCCAATCCGGCCGAACACATGGACTCGCCCATATATTGCAGCGCCAACTCGGCCCGCGTCGCGCCGACCGTCTTCCGGATGGCCACTTCTTTTGCACGGATCGTGGACCGTGCCGTGGCAAGATTCATGAAGTTGATACAGGCGATCAGCACGATTGAAAACGCCACGACCGAAAAGACATAGACATAGCCGATGTCGCCCTGGCCTCCCACGTCCAGTTCCAGATTCGACCGCAGGTGGATGTCGGTCACCGGCTGTAACCGTGGGCGGAAGGGAAAGCCGCGCATATTGAGTGATTCAAGCGGTTCATAGGTACTGGCCCACCCGGCGATTTTGTCCTCCAGTTCGACCGGATCCGTTCCCTCCGCCAGCAGGATATAGGTGAAATGGCTCCTACTGAACCAGTTGGTCCGGTAGTACTCACGGCGATCGTTGATATCGATGTTCTCACTGACCAGGTAATCGGCGGCGAAGTGGGAATTGGACGGGACGTCTTCCATCACGCCGGTTACACGAAGGTCCATCTCGTCATCCGCGAGGATCACCTTGTCCAGGGGATCTTCATCGCCGAAGAGCTTCATCGCCATGGACTCGCTGATGACGACAGACTGTTCGGAATGCACCGCGTCGTCCAGCGCGGTGCGCGGATTGCCCCGTAACAGCGGGAAGGCGAACACATTAAAGAAGTCTTTGCTCACCCTGTAGACGTTGCGTTCGTAGAATCCGTTATCCTTGTACGACATCATCCAGATGTTGACCGTGCCTCGCGTCCGGGCATAATCCTCCACCTCCGGGAACAGGTCTTTGAACGTCGGTCCCGCTGCCGGTGGCGTGCGCGCGGAATCGCCGTTAACCACGCGGTAGATCCTGTCGGCATGCTTATGGAAACGGTCGTAGCTGAGTTCGTTCCGGATATACAGCAGAATCAGCATGCAGCACGTGATGCCGATCGCCAGTCCAATGACATTCATGCCGTCGTAGCCAGGCTGCCGGATCATGTTACGCAGTGCGATTCTGAGATAATGAATTACCATCACCCCTGCCTCAGCGCGTTCACCGGATTCCGCCGCGACGCGGCGACCGCGTGCGCCCCGATCGTAAGCCATGCGATGACCAGCGCAAGCATGCCCGAGGCCAGGAACCACCCGTACCGGATGTCCGACGTATAGGCGTAGTTCTGCAGCCAGTTGGTCATGACGAAGTAGGCCAGCGGCCAGGCGATCCCGTTGGCGATGAGCACGTACTTCATGAAGTCCTTCGAGAGCAGGACCACGATGCCGGAAACCGACGAACCGACGACTTTGCGGATCCCGATCTCCCGGGTGCGTTGCTGGATCGCAAACGAGGCGAGTCCCAGGAGACCCAGGCAGGCCACGAAGACCGCGAGAAAGGCGAAGACCGCGAAGATCTCGCCAAGCAACCGGTCGGTCCGGTACAGCGCGTCGAAATCCTCGTCCAGGAAGGTGAAATCCAGCGGGAACCTGGGGTCCACGTCTCTCCATATCTCCTCGATACGCCCTATGGTTTCGGTAATGCCCTCAGGCTCGATTCGGATCAAGACGAAAATGTGATAGGTGCTGGTCATGATCGCGGCAGGTTCGATTTCTTCGTGTATCGTCCGCAGGTGGAAATCCCGTACCACGCCGATTACGCGGCCTGGAACCACCCCTTCAAAGGAAAGCCGATCGAATTGCCTTCCGATCGCGTGGGCGGGCGCTCCCCATCCCAGGGACCGGACGGCCGTCTCGTTTAGCAGAACTCCGCCGGTCGTATCCGTGCCCCAGTCCGGTGAAAAGTTCCGGCCCGCGACGACATCGATATTCATGACGTCCAGGAAGTGCTCGTCCACGTGCAGCGTGGCCATCATCAGGTGGTCTTCGGGCCGCATGCCTTCGGGCCGAACTCCAAAGGTAGGCAACGCCCGCATGCCCGGCACGCCGGTGGTCGTCGCGATACCCACCACACCGGGCAATCCCGACAGGCGTTGCTTCAGCACGGGCGTATTCGGCAGTTGCGGGGAGCCTACGATGGGGACGACCATGACGTGTTCTTTGTTGAACCCCAGCCGCTTGGTCTGGATGTAATCGAGCTGATCGTGGATGACGGCCGTGCTGGCCAGCAGGAAGATGGACATGGTAAACTGTGTCACCACCATCACCTGACGCATCCCCAGGCCTTTCTTTCCCGTCTCGGGGCTGCCTTTCATTACTTCGGCCGGCAGAAAACCGGAGAGATAGGCAGCCGGATAACTGCCGGCGACCAATCCGATCAAAGTCGTACCGAGGACCAGCGCGGCCAGCACCCTCCAGTCGGTAATCGGCAGCGCGAGTTGTTTTCCCGCGATTTCGTTCACGGAAGGCAGGGCGAGATGGACCAGTATGACAGCCAGGACCGCGGCGAGACCCGCCATGAGGACCGATTCGCCCAGGAACTGGCGGATCAGCTGCATCCGGTTCGCACCCAGCACCTTTCTCACGCCCACTTCCCTGGCGCGCATCTCGGAACGGGCCGTGGCCAGGTTAATGAAGTTGATGCAAGCGATAATCAGGACCAGGAACGCGATGGCCATGAAGAGGGCCACGTACCGTATATCGCCGTTGGGTTCGTGCTCGCTCTCCCTGTTCGAATAGAGGTGTATGTCCACGAGGGGCTGGAGCGAGGGCCGCAGGCTGATGCCCGCCTCCCGGTACCGGTCGCCCGCGTGACGCTCCAGAAAGGCCGGCAATTTCGCTTCGAAATCACTTGGAGAAACATTCTCGCGGAGCCGGACGTAGGTGTACAGGTTTCGGTGATATTCCCAGTCGTCCAGGTCCCAGCCGGACTGTATCGCAGTCATCGTGCTATAGGATACGAACATGTCCGGCCGCATGTGGGAATTGGTCGGAATGTTCTTCATGACGCCCGTCACCGTGAAGTCCCAGCGATTGTCGAGATTGACCGCTTTGCCGATGGCGTCCTCGTCGCCGAAGTACTTGAAGGCCAGATCCTCCGAGATCACCATCGAATACGGCTCGGCGAGCGCGACGCTTTGATCCCCCGCGGCCAGCGGAATGCTGAACATCTCGAACAGGTCGGATCCCGCCCAGATGACTTTGCGTTCATAGTAGATGGTGTTTCCGAGATCGACCAGCCACGCGGATTCGGTACCTCTCAACCGGACGACAAGCTCGATCTCGGGGAAGTCGCGCTTCAGGGCGGGTCCCCAGCCCGTGGGCGTCCCGGCCGTCTGAACGGTCTGGCCCCCACTTTCGATATCGTCGACGATGCGGTATACGCGGTCGGCATGGGGATGATGCCGGTCGTAGCTGAGCTCATCCTGGATGTACAGGAGGATCAGGATGCAGGTGGCCATGCCGATTGCGAGTCCGGCGATATTGATGAGCGAATAGGCGGGATGCCTTCGGAGATTGCGCATGGCCACGCTGAGGTAATTGCGGAACACTTATGCCTCTTCCGGTCGGTTGCCGTTGCGACCGTCGCCGCACCGCTGCTCCAGGTCACTCCAGACGCGGTCGAGTACGGTCTGAACGTGCTCGTCAGGGATTGCGCCCGGCACGCGGACCCAGCCATGCTCATCGAACGCGGATATGTGCGCAGCGGTCAACATGGCTATCCATCGCCAAGTCTTTTGAGTCGTTCGAGCCGCTCGGGTTCGTTTTCTGTCAGCCAGTCATCTTTCGATAGTTCAACGTAGGCGCGTCTGAAGTTGGGTAGGGCTTCATCCACTCTGTCCAGCGTCAACAGGCACTCTGCGATCTCCTCGAAGACGTATCCGTCTGATGTGCCTGCCGATTCGTGCTCTTCGAGGAGGGACCGCTGCATAGCCAGCGCTTCTTCTGTTTGTCCGAGCGAGCGATTGGCGCGCGCCACGGCCCACTTCGCGATCTGTGTGGCCTGCTGGTCGTCCCGCTCCTTCCGCCAGGCCAACCCCTTCTCGAACAGCGCCAGCGCCCTTTCGTACTCGCCCGTGTCGTGGTACGTCCAACCGGTATTGTTGTACAGTGCACCGAGCCAGCCTTTTGCCCGCGGATCGCCGGATGCTTCCGCGGCTTCCATCGCCCTGTTATTCCACAAAAGGGATGCATCGCCATGCTCACAGATCCCGAGCATGTGGGCCGCGTCCACGGCATGGTAATCCTCGCGGGCGTCGCGTGCCCGTTCCCAGGCCTCCAGAAAGAGCGGGCGGGCCGCTTCGCTGTCCCCGGCGGAGTTGTGAGTGCGGCCGCGTTCGAGGAGACAGCGGATTCGTGCGACGGGGATCTGAATGTCGAGCGCAGTGGCAACAACGTTGATCATTTTCTCAACGTCGTCCAGGATGCGATGGGCTTCCTCGAAATTCCGCCGGAGGCTATGGGTCCGTGCGATTTGCGTTAGTAATTGGGCCTGGTATTCGCGGTCTCCGGAGTTCCGCGATTCAGCGAAAAGATCCTTGAAGGCCTTCTCGGTTTTCTCCGGATCGTTGTAGTCCCACAACTGGTCGAAGTCGGGCAGGTTGCTCATGTGGAAAGCGTTGTTGCCTGGGATGCGGGTAGGTGCTCGCTCGCAATCGGGGTTATCACGATCGAACCGTCGGCTTTGCTGATTTCGAACGACCGCATGTCTTCCTCTGTCCAGGACGCCTGGTCGAGGACCCGGCCAGATGCGTCGCAGGCAACCGAGCCGCCCAGCGTGCGTCCGCGTTCCTCGTTGATCTTTGTGAAATCATCGCTGGCATTTGAAACATAATTGGACTGGATGACAGGGACATTGTAGAAACTGGCAATTACCTGTGCGAACTCAACGTTCCGATTTCGCGTAATGTCACCTTTTTCATTCTTGTCACTCAAGGCCACGCTGCTCCACAGGATGATATCGCTTCTCTCTAACCCCTTTCCCTGGGTGTAGTCGAGATGGAGAACCTCATTACAAAAAACCGAGCCGACCGAAATGCCCCGAACGTTCGCCGGGGATCGGTCCGGAGGCTCTACAAATCCCATTTGATTTCGGTCTCCCACAGGTAAATGGGACCTCCCTCCAGCCAGGACGATTCCTTTACCAGGCTGGAGTAGCAGCAAGGCGTTGAGCTGGCCACTGCCGAAACGATATGGGGAACCCACGAACGCGCTGATACCCGCATCGGCAACCACGTTCGCGAGTGTGTCTAACGCCTCATCGACCTTCACATGCCAGTCGGTAGTAGCAAATAGCTCAATCAGGTGTACGTCATATCCCGTAAGCATCATTTCGGGGAATACTACCACGTCGGCACCCACTGCAGCAGACTTGCGGACCCACCTTGTGATCTCGGTCACATTTTCGTCTATCGAATCCGACATGTGGGGTTGTACAGCGCAGAGCTTCATGGCTTGATCCTTGCTGATCACCGAACATACTGTTTGAAATTAAATTGCGACCTTGCAGCTTCTGTTTCGTCTAACGTGCCCGCCTTCGAGATCACATCTGCCCGCCCACGGGCACCGGCGGTTCCTTGTATTCCACGATCAGTTCGACCTGGTGGAGCACGCGGACGCCGCCCATCCCGGTGAACCGCCGATCCAGCACGACCTCGACTTCATTCTGACCTTCACGAACCAGATCCAGCGGTAGCTCGAACGTGAACCAGAAGTGGGTCATGAGCCGCTCCGGAAGTCCGTTTCTTGCGGCTGTATAGGAAACCGTACCACTGTAGACATGATTAGCCTCCAACGGCGTCACTGTCTCGCCGTTGAATCTGAACGAGATATCGTCCTCCGGGCAGCAGTGGCCGATGCGCACGCCCAGCGCTACGCCCTTGAGCTCGCCGTCGTTTCGCGCATCGTCCAACCGGTCGCCGACCAGGAACGGCACCCGGGCCGGGACCCCTTCTTCAAGGTCCCCCGGAAGGTACCGCTCGGGCGCGTGGGGTTCCGCGGCGGGTTCCCTTTGTGCAGGGAAGTAATGCTTCTTCTTTCGAAGATGGATGTCCGGATCGGCCATCTCGCGAAAGACCAGGTATTCGCGTTCGGTGTGCGGCCAGGGCAGGTCCGACAGGTAGATCCCGTCGGCTCCCATGGCGCGGTAGTTGGCCGCCGCGGCCCGGTACATCTCGATGGTCGGCAGATGAAACCTGTCGTCGTAGGGCGAACGGCCCAGCATGGGGTAGACCGGCGTCTGAGTTTCGGCGGCCGCTTCGACCACCCACCCGATGGGCATCTCCTGGTCGAAAAGGAAGCTCTCGGTCCAGGGGATGACGATATCCAGGAGGCCCTCCGCCAGCCAGGCGCGCACGTCCATGCCCAGGGCGAGGTTCGCCTCCTCGGTACAGCGCACTTTCACCGCCAGCCATAACGGTTCACCACGTTCCGTGCCGAGGCGGTCGAGCAGCCGCCTGATTTCCCGCACGAAGTCCGTGAGCACCGGCGCTTTCTCCCGCGCCTTAGAGGGCTTGAAGAACACGCCCACGTATGGGTCGAACTCCAGCCCGTCCATGCCGTACCGGCCGCACACCTCCTCGATGACGTCCAGCCGCTCGGCGCGCACCTCCTCGCGGGTGTAGTCCGCGCAACCGGCCGCCCGCGGATAGTCGGGATGATGCTCACCGATCATGACCTCGGGACGCGCCCGCTTCAGTTGGCCCAGCATGTAGGGGTTGTCGTCGTCGGGTGAGGTGGGCTCGGTCATCCGCAGGCTTCCCAGGATGCGCCGGCCCTTCTCGCGCGCCCTTTCCACCGCGACGGCGAGCGGATCGATACCCGCCTCGAGCGCCAGGTTCAGGTTCTTCGTCGCACGCCACCACATCATGCTCATGTTGTGCTCTTCGACGCCTTCTCCCCACTTCAGCCCGGCCTTCGTACCGTGGAGAAAAGTCTCGCCCGAACCCAGGCCATAGACCAGGGTATCCACTTCGGTGCCCAGGATCTCGTCCACGGGCTGCCGCCACTGTTGCAGGCTCATGGGAGGCTCGTACCGGTAGATGCTGTAGTGACGAGCGTCGTTGTAGTGGATCAGTTTCGGTTTAGGCTTCGGCATGGTTACCTCTCGAGCACGACGCCTTCCCGCTCGATTCTCGCGAACATATCCCGGTACGCTTCGGAACCGTCGTCGTCCCAGTACTCGGTGGTGATCGGCGCGTCGTAGCGCATGGGTACCATCCCGCGCCGCCGGTCGGGCCGCACCATGAAGATCGAATCCTCGGGATCGGCGATGTTGTACATGCGCGCGCCGTTCTCGAACCGCGACCGGATGATCCACTTCGCCTGCGGAGGCAGTTCGAGGCGCTTCAGCCGGTCCAGTTCATCGCGGTCCAGGGTGACGCCGAGCCCCGGCGATTCCGGAACCCGCACGAATCCGTTGACTGGATCCAGCCGTTCCGTGACCACGTCGCTCTTCCAGGTCTCCGTCGTGCTGATGAAGTGAAAGTTCGCCGACGGGAAGGCCGACATCATGTGGGCGGTCATGGCCCGGGTGATGTTACCGCCCACGTTCTGCAGCATGAAGGGACTGTTGTCCGCGGCGAAAAGGCCGGCCCGCCGCACCGCTTCGCCGATCACCTGGTGCCCGAGCATGTACGCATCCGCGGGTTTCATCAGGACTTCGTAGGTTGCACCCATGGGAAAGTGATGCAGCACAACGGGCAGCCTCGATTGCTTGCGTAGCTCGATGTAACCCTGGATGTCTCCCGGGGGCAGGGGGTCTTCGAAGCAGCCGGCCACCGGGAACCGCTCGAGCTTGTCCAGGAGCTCGGGCATGTGGTCGTCGGTGCCGTGCATGGTGAAGTCGTAATGGATCCTGAACCCTTCCGGCGCGGCCGCCTGCATGGCCTCGGTCTGGTCCATGACGTTCTCGAAGGGCGAGAGGTGATATTTCATCCAGGTGTATCCCTGGGCCGCGTATTCGCGCACCGCTTCGGCCATGCGGTCCGGGTGTGTCGACACGGTCCAGCTTCCCACCGGTACCCAGGACCGGACCCGCTGTCCGAAGAGCTTGTAGACCGGCACGCCGGCCGCCTTGCCCATCAGATCGTACATCGCCGTGCCCAGCGCCAGGGAAGTCTCGTCCCCGATCCAGTCGAAGGGGTTCGTCCCGATGTACCGGTCGATTACTTCCTCAGGATCCGTGGTTCCGCCCTCGCCCAAACCGGTGTGACCCTCGTCGGTATGCGCTACGTAGACCGTCCGCTTCGCCGGACCGTAGAAATGGTTGAGCTGGTACGCGATCCAGTCCACGTACTCAAGGGTGATCTCGTGGACTTCGATCTCGGTGATCTTCATGGGGCGTTCCTTTACGTACGTGCGTTGCGTGCGTACGTGCGTTACGCAGCATCGTCCTCAAGCGCCGAAATCAACGGATCCGCAATGCTCCTCAGCGATTGCAACGAGTATTCTCGGCGCGCATGTCCTGCGAGGTCCTTCGGATACACGACGAGGAGTCCATCGTCCGTATACCGCGGGATTACATGCCAGTGAACGTGCGGCACCTCCTGAAACGCCGCGGGACCATTGGATTGCCAGATAGACATTCCTTCCGTTGCGTAGACACTTTGGACCGCCCGGGCGATTTTGCAGACCGTGCCGGCAAGCGCGCAGGCCGTATCCTCGTCAAGATCGTAGATCTGTTCGACATGGTTCCTGGGTACTACCAGGACGTGCCCTTCGTTGCTCTGGCGAAGGTTCATGAACGCTAGGGTAGATACATCCTCGTATATGATCGCGGAGTCCAGTTCGCCTCGTATGATGCGACAAAAGATACAGTCGCTTGTGTTCGTATTCTCAGTCATGGATCGCTTCTTCCCGGTCCTGCCCCCTTTCCTGGCTGGCGAGCCCCGTCTGGCCCGGCCCCCGAAACCTGGCTGGCGAGCCCCGCCTGGCGCGCCTTCTTCTTTAATTCACTCCGCCGTCGCTTCTCTTCCGCAACTGAAACATTGAGTTCTATGTTTCATTAATCTCTATTAAAACCGACGTTAAATCAAAGCGCTTCTCTCAACGGATCCGCAATGCTCTTCAAAGACTGCAAAGAGTATTCCCGGCGCGCGCGTCCTGCAAGTTCCTTCGGATATACTACAAGATGCCCATCGTTCGCGTACCGTGGGAACACGTGCCAGTGAACGTGCGGTACCTCCTGAAACGCCGCCGGACCATTGGATTGCCAGATAGACAGTCCTTCCGGTGCGTAGACACTTCGGACCGCCCGGGCGATTTTGCAGACCGTACCGGCAAGCGCGGAAGCCGTGTCGTCGTCAAGGTCATAGATCTGCTCGAAGTGTCTCTTGGGTACTACCAGGACGTGCCCTTCGTTGCTTTGTCGAAGGTCCATAAACGCCAGGGTAGATTCATCTTCGTATATGATCGCGGAATCCAGTTCGCCTCGTATGATGCGACAAAAGATACAGTCGCTTGTGTTCGTATTCTCAGTCATGGATCGATTCTTCCCGGCACGACCCCCGAACCTGGCCGCCGAGCCCCTGCCCCCGAACCTGGCCGCCGAGGCCCGCCTGGAGCGCCTTCTTCTTTAATTCACTTCGCCGTCGCTTCTCTTCCACTTTACGTCTTTTCTCCTCCGCCCGTCGGTCCCGCTCCCGGATCTTCGACGCGGCCTTTTCCCGGCTCGCGCGCACCTTTTCCAGCCATTCCTCCCGGGTATACAGGATCTCGGGACTGCTACTGGTCCCGTAACTCAGACGATTCAGGAAATCGATGACTTCGCAGGGCTTCCCGCCAATGAGATCGCGTGCTCCAGGTCCCGTCAATCCGCCTTCGAGTTCCCAGTGATATCGGTGGATCAGCGTGTCGATCAGGATCATCTTCTCCTGGGGAGACTTCGCGACCGGGTAATTCTCCACGTATTCCTTCATAAAGACGGTCATGCCTGACGCGATAAGGTGTTTGCCTTTGAAAGACTTCTGGTATTCGCCCCAGGCCAGTTCCCAGTTGCAGGTATCGCAGCGAAGCAGGAAGGCCGGGTCGAAGTCGTGTTCGATCTCGCAACGGCAGATCGGACATCTCGCAAGTCCGCTGTTCGCGTCCCTCGCACGGAAGATGTGCTCGATTCTGACCACAAGGCCAATGCCCACGTCGTCGATCAGCTCTTCGTCGTGGATTCCGAGGGCGTCCTTCTTGTACAACTCGGCGATTTTGTGCCGGGGAATGCGTCCCGCCCAGGTGGGCCTGTCGTGCCGTACTTCAGTCATTGGAATGAACCAGGTATCTCACTCAGGCAGATACAGGTACAGACAGTCCACCGGCTGAGGCCGCGGCGCGGTGTCCTGGAGCCAGCGGTAGGGCTTGCTGAGGATGCCGACCTTCCCGTCCAGCTCGATGACCTGGGCTTCGTGCGTGCCGATCCCCGTATCGATGACGTGCCCTTCCATGCGGCCGTCCCGGCTCAGGTAGAGCAGCTGCCGGGGCGGGTGCGGCTTGGTCCAGTCCCCCCGTCCCATCTCGCCCACGTAGACATCGGGTCTGCCGTCGCCGTCGAAGTCGGCCACCTGCAATGTGTGCGCGTCGAGGAGCCGGTCGTTCAATACCTCGGATTCCCACGGTTTCTCGACGTCCGGCCCGGGCCGGAATAGCGCCAGCCGTCCGTAGGTCTGTCCGATGTCCAGCGCCACCTCGCAGACGGCGATCTCCGTCCGGCCGTCCCCGTCGAAATCCCCCGCGCGCACCCGCACGCCGCCATATCCCTCGGCGAATTCATGCCGTTCCCATTCACCGTTTGACAAAAGGCGGTACCACGAGGTTCCCGCGATGAGTTCCAGTCGCCCGTCGCCGTCCACGTCGGCCGCCGCGAAGTCCTGTTCGTTTACGCCCGTCGCCACCTTGCCGACGCCGGGCCACGGGGTCACGAAGGGATCGTCGGGCACCGGGACCGAGAAGATCGTCCCGGCGTCGGGGTTCCATACGTACAGTTCGTCCCGGCCGTCGCCGTCGATATCCGCAACCATCAGGTCGTGGATCCGGCTGTGAGGTAGCTCGAACACCACGCGGCGGGTCCATCGCTGCGTGGGATCGTCGGGGCACTCCCACCAGAATACGTGGTTGCCCCGATCGCTGGTGCCGGAAATCAGGTCGAGTTTCCCGTTCCCGGTGAGATCGACGAGGGCGGTGCCGACGCTGATGCTCGGGAACGAGTCATCCATCAGGTGCGGCGCCCATGCGCCCTGGTCCGTTCGGCCGAACCAGTGGAGCCCGTCCGGACTCCGGGTGGCGATGACGAACTCCTGCGCGCCGTCGCCGTCGAGGTCGCCCACAACGCAGTCCATGCGCTCGGCGGGACCGCCTTCATAGATGGTATGGCGGCGGAATGCGGGTATTTCAGACATGGACCGGCCTCCGGGAAAAACAGATCGTATCTCGGCGGAATTCACGTGCTTCAGGCATGGACCGGCCTCCGGTTACCGACGACGACTGTTCAGGTGCTGGAGATTATGCTCAATTAAACGAAATCGCTGTTCGTAGTTTCAACGCCACGCCGCGCGCAACGTCCGTACCCAGTTGCCGTGCATGATGTCGGCGATATCCGTTTGTGAGTAACCGCGCCGCTCAAGAATGGGGGGAATCTTCCGCAGGTCGGCGATGGTCTCCATATCGGCGGGGCTCTGCTCCTTGCCGTAGCCGCCGTCCAGGTCGGTCCCGATGGCGGCATGGCGCGCGCTCCCGGTCAGCTGGCAGACATGGTCGATATGGTCCACCACGGTTTCGAACGTGATGGCCGAGTTGTCCATGGCGACAGGGTCCCAGAGGGGAGAGATCATCCAGATGTCCATGGCCGTGCCGATGACGCCGCCGCGCTCGGCCAGGGTCTTGATCTGCCGGTCGTCGAGCTGGCGGTCGTGGTCGCACAGCGCCCGGCAGCAGTTGTGGGTGGCCAGCACGGGACCGTTGAAGACCTCCATCGCTTCCCAGAACGCCTGTTCGGCCAGGTGACTCACGTCGAGGATCATGCCGGCCGTCTCCAGGGCTTCGAGCATGGGCCGTCCCCGGGGCGTCAGGCCGCCGGGCGCCTGGGTGCCGTGGGCGTAGGAGCTGACCCCGTAGTGGCACAGGCTCACGACCCGCAGGCCCTCATCCCACCACTCGGGCACCTGTTCGGGACCCACGATGCCGTCCGCCCCTTCCATGCTGAGGACGAACCCCAGGGGAGTCGCCTCGGGATCGGCCTCCCACTCGGCCAGGTGGGCGTCGAGCTCGGTCCGGTTCCGCACCTGGCGAAAGACCCCTTTGGATTCCATCAGCCGGTAGTAGGCCAGCTCGCCCATGCACCTGGCGTAGGCGATGTCCTGGGTGCGCACCCCGGAAAAACGCTTTCCCATGGAAGCGATTCGGCAGTTCACCGTGACGAACATGAGTCCGATCCGGCCGCGCCTAAGTTCCTCGAAGTTCACCACGCCCAGGCCGCGGCCCTTCTGTGCCATGCCGGCTTCGGCCTCGCGGATTTTGGCGATGGGCTGAAACAGGTCCCGATCCCATTCGAGGGCGTTGAAGGCGATATCAAGGTGGGAATCGACAATCAGCATGGAGGTCTCCCGTTATCAAGTCATTATGCATGCAAACCCGGTTCGTTTGCACGATGCAGATCTGGACGAAAGGCTGAAGAGGTAAAATACGTCGGAGTGTCGACCGGGAACAAGGACAAACCCCTGTATTCCCGCCTGCAATCCTGGCCGACATGATCTGTCTCATACTAGTTTGGAAGTGGAGCTACGTCACGTCGGTCTACTGGGCCAGCTTCTTCATGGCCAGGCGGCAGCGTCTGGTCACCAGGGGCGAGCTGTGCGTCTACCTCGGCGCCCTGAACGCCCCCTGGGTACTTTTCGCGCTACTGGGAATGTACGTGTCGGCGCGCCTGATCCTGGACGGCGATTACGCCGTGCTGGGTTACTGACTCAATACTCCTACGTTTTCAAAGATCTAGTCCTGTCCACTTCGCCTTTCTCGCGCATACTTGACGTATTTCTATCGCGATAGTACACTAAAAAGCGATGTCTATGTTCAAACTGTCAGGCAAGTGGCAATGCCTATTTCACCGAATACTCATGTTTATTGTGGTGTCGTCGATCATAGGCTCAAAAAGGACATCGCGTCATGGCTACGGCTGTGAATAAACCCACCGCTTCGTTCCAAAAACAGCCATGTTAAATTGTGTAAGTATCGATCGCTTCTAGGCTGGCACCATCTAATCAAGAGAATGCAACCACGCCAGATACCAGGGAAGTGAATCGGATGTCTAGAGAAATCAGTAGACGTGAGGCGCTGAAGATCGCGGCTGGCGCGCTCTTATCGGGATCTGGTATCTCGGCGGATTGGTTCACATTAGTCGCGCGGAGTGATGGCGAAACCTTAAAGAAGGATTCTATGAGTAAAGTCATTAAACCACCAAAACTCGTCCGTGGCGACACAGTCGGTATCGTTTCACCTGCCTCTGCTTTCTTTCCGATTCTCGAGTCAGCTTTTCAGCGAGGTATTGCATATTTAGAAAAGATCGGATTGCACGTTCAGCTCGCATCCCATACACTTGATCAGCGGGAGCACTTAAATCCACCGGCGCAGCATCGTGCTGACGATTTAAATCAGATGTTCGCCAATCCAGATATAAAGGCGATAATCTGTTTATCGGGCGGCAGTGGAGCCAATGCAGTATTGCCGCTGCTGGATTGGAATCAGGTTCGGGAGTCTCCGAAAATCGTGATGGGATATAGCGCGAATACTGCCTTATTGAACGGCCTGAATGCAAAGGAGGGTTTAGTCTCATTTCATGGCCCGATGATCCTCAATGGTTTCAGTGAGTTTCCGCAGCCTTTTGCCTATACGAGCCATCAGGTTGAACGGATATTGTTCAACGAAGAGCCGGCAGGTAAGCTTGAGCCACCCGCGCAATGGACGGATGTCTATCCAAGTGAAGACCGACCGCGGACGATGAAAACAAACCCGGGTTGGCGTTGGTTGAAGGATGGAAGCGCGAGCGGTCCATTGATTGGCGGAAATCTAAGGACGCTATTGACACTAGTAGGAACTCAGTATTGCCCAGTGACGAAAGGTGCAATCTTGTGTCTTGAAGAGGCAAATTTCGGCGATAGGCAATTGCTACGCAACGTTGATGAGGATCTCAACCAATGTCAACAAATAGGAGTGTTTGACCAGATTGCGGGCTTAATTGTCGGAAAGATCAACGAACTAACTGAGGAAGAGAGAAATATTTTTGAAAGCTTGATCCTAAAATACACAGTAGATCAGCAATTCCCGATCTTGGCAGACGTTGATTTCGGACACACCGCGCCTCGATTGACGCTCCCTATCGGTATACAAGCCACTCTTATTTCGGATCGGGACCAATTTAGTTTGGACGAAGGTGCTGTTGTGTCCGATTAGTCGGTGGGTAACCGGTAGTTTGCAGTTTGAACTACTGAAAGCCCCGGTCGAGATCGAACCAACTATGTTAAGAGGCCTGGACCTCGGTTATTTCGCTGCCCAGGCCTCGGTAGGTCCATCGGCCTTCAGTTTCTACCTACGCCAGGTCGAACCGGTCCAGGTTCATCACCCGGGTCCACGCGCCTACGAAGTCCTGAACGAAATCTCCCTGCGCATCGTCGCATCCGTAGACCTCCGCGATGGCCCGAAGCTCGGAGTTGGAACCGAAGACCAGGTCCACCCGGGTGGCGGTCCACTTCACGTCGCCGGTCCGGCTGTCCCGTCCCTCGTACACGTCTTCCGCATCGGCCGAAGGGCTCCACTCGGTGTCCATGTCCAACAGGTTCACGAAGAAGTCGTTGGTCAGCGTCCCCGGCCGATCGGTGAACACGCCGTGCTGCGACTGCCCGGTGTTGGCGTTCAGGGCGCGCAGGCCTCCGACAAGCGCCGTCATTTCGGGTGCGGTGAGGGTCAGCATGCACGCGCGCTCCACCAGCAGTTCTTCCGGCTTGCCTTCCTGGCCGGCCTGGAGGTAATTGCGGAACCCGTCCGCCGCGGGCTCGAGCACTTCGAAAGACTCCGCGTCGGTCCATTCGTTCGTCGCGTCCGTGCGTCCCGGTACAAAGGGGACCTGCACGGCATGACCGGCGTCCCGGGCAGCCTGCTCGACCCCTGCGCAGCCGGCCAGGACGATCAGGTCGGCCAGGGAGACTTTCTTGCGGCCGGATTGCGCTATGTTGAAATCCAGCTGGATCTGCTCGAGTTGCGGGAGCACCTGCTGGAGTGCGGCCGGATCGTTGGCTTCCCAGTCCTTCTGCGGAGCGAGGCGGACGCGCGCTCCATTGGCGCCGCCGCGTTTGTCGGTACCGCGGTAGGATGAGGCCGCGGCCCAGGCGGTCGAGACCAGCTGGGTGGCGGAGAGGCCGGAGGAGAGGACCTTCTCTTTCAGGCCCGCGATATCCTGCTCGTCGATCAACTCGTGATCCACGTCCGGGACCGGGTCCTGCCACAGCAGCGCCTCTTCAGGTACCAGGGGTCCGATGTACCGGCTGCGGGGACCCATGTCGCGGTGGAGCAGCTTGAACCATGCCCGTGCGAAGGCGTCTTCCAGTTCGGCCGGACTTTCGAGAAAGCGCTTCGTAATCGCCGCGTAGTCCGGATCCACCTTCAGGGAAAGGTCCGTCGTCAGCATCATGGGGGCGTGCTTCTTCGAAGGATCGTGGGCGTCCGGCACGTTGGCCGCCTCGGCGGCGTTTTTGGGCGCGTACTGGCACTTGCCCGCCGGACTCTTCGTCAGTTCCCAGTCGTGGGCGTACAGGTTCTCGACGAACTCGTTGTCCCATTTCACCGGGTTGCTGGTCCAGGCGCCTTCCAGGCCGCTGGTGATCGTGTCTCCGGCCTTGCCGCTGCCGTGGCTGTTTTGCCAGCCCAGGCCCTGCTGATGGATGCAGGCGCCTTCCGGGTCGGGGCCGACGTGCTCCTCGGGTCCGGCGCCGTGCGCCTTGCCGAAGGTGTGCCCGCCCGCGATGAGCGCGACCGTCTCCTCGTCGTTCATCGCCATGCGCTTGAAGGTCTGGCGGATGTACTTCGCCGCCAGGGCCGGGTCCGGATTGCCGTTCGGTCCTTCCGGGTTCACGTAGATCAGGCCCATGTGATCGGCGCCGAGCGGCCCCTGGAGTTCGCCGTCGGCGTCGTGGCGCTGATCGTCGAGCCACTCCGTCTCCGAGCCCCAGTCCGTCTCGTCGGCCTCCCAGACGTCGGGCCGCCCGAAGGCGAATCCGAAGGTCTTGAACCCCATGGATTCCAGCGCGCAGTTGCCGGTGAAGATGAGCAGGTCGGCCCAGGAGAGATTCCGGCCGTACTTCTTCTTGATCGGCCAGAGCAGGCGCCGCGCCTTGTCCAGGTTCCCGTTGTCCGGCCAGCTGTTGAGCGGTGCGAAGCGCTGATGTCCGGAACCGCCGCCGCCCCGCCCGTCGCTGATGCGGTACGTGCCCGCGGCGTGCCAGGTCATGCGGATGAAGAGCGGTCCGTAATGCCCGTAGTCGGCCGGCCACCAGTCCTGCGAGTTCGTCATCACCTCTTCGATGTCTTTTCTGAGCGCGTCGACGTCGAGGTCCTTGACCGCCTCGGCGTAGTCGAAATCGTCGCCCATCGGATCGGAATCGGGAGCGTTCTGGCGGAGCGGCTTCAGGCTCAGCTGATCCGGCCACCAGGTCTGGTTGGTCGTCATTTCGTTCCTCCGTAAATGTATGCTGAAATGGCATTTCCTAAGTGATTCGTTGCATGCCTCTCCTGCAACCTTTCAGAAGCCAAATATACCTGTCAAACCCGTGTTCAGGCAAGAAGAATATGGGGTATTTCGCACGCGATCGGACAACCGTTCGTCCCCAAATTGGCCTTGATGATTCAATGGAAATATCGCAGGTTGAAGTATAGTCCCCGCTTACCATCGAGGGCGCGCCGGCATGCCATTCATACCTGCTTCGACATACCGCCGCCGAAGCTTCGTCCCCATTGTACTGGGGGCTTTGCTGTTCACCGCCTGCGGCGACTCCACGGATCCGGTAGGACCCGAACCTGACGGACCGGAGTACATCGAAGTGCGGGTCGTTACCGTCGGCCCGACCCTGGCCAAATGCTATGGCGTGGGCCTGCGGACGTGCATGGTGGTGGACGGCGGATTGTTCTACGATGGGATCGAAGGTTACGAGTACGAGACCGGCTATACCTATCGCCTCCGGATCGGCAAGTACGATCCCTGGGACGGGGGTGAACCGCCGCAGGACGCAAGCCGGTACGCCTACCGGCTGTTGGAGCAGTTGGAAAAGACCCCGGCGCCTTCCACGGCAGTGACCCTGTCGGTGGGAGCCGCGCGCGTAGTATGCGCCCGAAGCGACGACTTCTGTCCCGTGGTGGACGGCGCGCCGTACGACGATTACATCAACGGCTTCGAATACGAGGCCGGCTTTTACTATGTCCTCGAGGCCGACAGGTTTGCCGATGGCCGGTACGTCCTGACGAACGTCGTCTCGAAAACCAGGGCGGAAGGCACGGAAGAAGAGATCACCATCGATTGGGGCCGGGTCGAGTGCGCCGACGGCTATCCAGGGTACTGCAAGGTCTACAACGGCGTTCCCTACCGCGGCGAGATCGTGGGCTTCCATCCCAGGCACGAAAGCAACTACCGCCTGCGCGTCGAGAAGTTCGGCATGTTTCCCGAAGGCGTGACCGGATCGCCCAATGTCCCGGAATACGGTTATCGCTGGCTGGAGACGCTCGAGGAAACCCAAGGCGGATGATGCCGCGGCTCTTTCCAATAGAGGGGTCAAATGTTAACCGACGAACAGGTGCGGCAGTACCGGGAAGACGGCTTTCTCGTCTTCGAAGCCCTCATACAAGGCGAGCGACTGGCCTGGTACAAGCGGGTGTTCGATGAACTGGTCGCGCAGGGTCGCGAATTGACCGAACAGATTCCGCACTGGTCGTTCGAGAAGGACGAACGTGGCGAACCCAGGGTCGGACTGCTGCACAAAGTCCAGGGGGTGTGCGTGGTCGATGACCGCGTGCTGGAACTGGCGCGCGAACCGGCGATTCTGGACCGTGTGGAAGTCCTGATCGGCAGAAACCTTGACGTATTCGGAACCAAGTTTTTTCCGAAGTTGCCTGATGGCGGCACGTCCACGGACTGGCACCAGGACAATTACTATTTCGGGACCGATACGGACCGCATCGTCAGCTGCGGGATATACCTGGAAGATTCGGACGTGGAGAATGGGTGTTTGCGGGTGGTTCCCGGCAGCCACAGGATGGGAGAGATCGTCGAGCACCGCAGCGAAGTAAACAGGCATGGCAGCTGGACGAAAGTCGATGAAGCGCAGGCCGTGGACCTGGCCGTTCCCGCAGGTACCGTTGTACTATTTTCCGCGAACCTGTTGCACGGCGCCTATGACAACCACAGCGACCGCACCCGCTACAGCACGGCATGGCACTACATGCCCGAAGAACTCAATCCGGAAAAGTTTCTGAAAGGGATATACGAAGACCGGCACGTGGCGAGGAAGGTTCAATGAGCCAGAAGCTGGGACAATGGCTTGGCCACTGTGTCGGCAGCAGGCCTGAGAACTGGTGGGTTACAAGCTGGTTCGCTTCCTTAAAACACAGTTGTTCTGTTGGTTTTCATACGGCAAAGTCCTTCTTTAAACCCACGCCGGCATCTCGCCTCCTCGCAAACATGGCGCCGGTACAGGGACGCTGCTTTCGCCGCACATCATGGCTGTGAGACGTGGGACCATCCATTCTCAATAGACCCCCGGCATGATCCGGTACTTCACCCGCTCCCGGTATTCCGCCCACTTCCCGGCGCCGTATTTCTCGGCGCAGTGCTCGTCGTCGTCCCGTTGACGGTAGATGAACAAGGAGACGATGAAGAGGAAGTAGGTCCAGGCCCAGAGATTCGTGAAGTAACCGAAGATCAGGGCGATGGACAGGGATAGAAAACCCTCGCCCATGTAGTTGAAGTGGCGGGCGACGCCCCAAAGGCCGCTGCACAGGATCTTGCGGTCGCCGGCCTGAATGTACTTCGGCTCGATGAGTCCGAGGAACTTGCGGTCGGGCCACCGCTTGAAGGTGTATTTCTGCAGATTGGCTCCGCGCGAGATGCTCCAGCCGAACAGGAACAGCGCGGACGTGCCGATGAGCCAGAAGTTCGTCCATGCCGGCGAGAATCCGGGGTTCGGATAGGCGGCCATGCCCCAGAGCGGGAGGATGAACAGCCAACCATAGACCACGAGACAACCCCAGATCAGCTTGAAGCCGACGTTCTCGTGGATCAGGTCGTAGGTGTATAGCTGAACGCGCTCGAAGACGAAGTAATCCAGGATGTAGAACGTGAAGAACCCCGCGTAGATGAAGACGCCCGGATTGGCGTTCTCGCCGAAGAGCTCGTAGTGGTATACGGCGCCGGACAGCGCGTTGAGCGACAACATGGACCCGCCGACCACGTACATGTACATCTTCACGTCGATCCGTTCCCTGAAGAAAGAGATCTCCTGCGCCCGGCCGAACCACCACGCCAGGAACCGGTTCTTCACCTTGCCTTCCGGCTGGGTGAACGTCGCGATCAGGGTCAGGATAATGGCGAAGACCGTCCCGCCGGCCACGGAATAAACCGAGGAACGGTAGAACCAGTCGCGGGGCAGCCCGGTAAGCTCGAGAGCCCACACGACCAGCACGAGGAGAAACACGAGCATGCCGTTCAGGCGGTAGTTGCGGGGTTCGCCGGTCTCCGGATTGATTACGTAGCCGGGTACCCACCTGCCGGGCAGCAGGAGCTGGACCAGAAAGAACACGGCGTAGACGATCAGTGGGGTGACAAAACCCCAGATCGCTTCCGTGGGTGACAGCTCGAAAAGGTGGCCGATGCCGAGCCATTCTATCATGATTGAGCGCTTTTTGTACGCGTGGAGGCGATAATCCGGATTTGCGTCGTCATAAACTGGCCGGCGGCGGAAACCGGATTTGCGTCGTCATTAACTGGCCGGCGGCGGAGCCCGGTTATCTGTTCAGCCACAGATCGAGTACGACATTATGCCGAGGTGACCAATTCGAATCCTCGTTTACATTGAGCCATTAAAATAGACCCAACCAAAATACGCCGCCATGTCAAGCCAAAACGGCATTGACAATAACGGGGACGGCGTCATATCTGAAGTTCATGCGTTAACTGCTCCCTGATCCGCGAAATGACAACGGCGAAGGAAATCGGCGAAAGGAAAACCATGGGCGAGTCAAACCAGCTGAGCGCCGGTGCGGCGATGGTCGACATAACTCCGCCGGCCGGGACGCACCTGGCGGGCAGCGGAGCCGGCGATCACCGTCCGGCCCAGGCCGTGATCGAACCGCTCTATGCCAAGGCCATCGTCTTCGAGGCGGGCGGGCGGCGCGTCTGCCTGGTGATCCTGGATCTCACGATCGTCACCGGCGACTACACGGAACGGATCCGCGGTGCCATCTGCGAGCGAACGGGTATCGAACGGGACGCGATCATGGTCCAGGCGACCCAGACGCATTCCGCGCCGAGTCTCGGCTATTTCATGCTGGACCCTGATTTTCCATTGGAGACCAGCGAGGAGACGGAGTATCTGCGCGGGGCCGAGCGCGCTTACGGCGACCGGGCCGCGGCCGCGGCGGTGGAAGCCGCGGTCGAGGCGGCGGGCAGGCTGCAACCCGCGCGCATCGGTCTGGGCCGCGGCGTGTCGGGAGACCTGGCATTCAACCGGCGCGGCATACGCAGGGACGGCACCATATTCATGCCCAGGCCGCTGGGCCGGGAGCGGCAGCCCTTCGGGATCTCGGACGTATGCTACCTGGAAGGGCCGATAGACCCGGAGGTCGGGGTGTGCTGCGTCCAGGACATGGATTCTAAACCGATGGCCTTTCTGTTGCACTACACCTGTCACCCGGTCAATGCCTACGGAAACAGCGAGACCTTCCTGGCCGCGTCGGCGGATTGGCCCGGCGCCTGGTCCATGGAGACGCAGCAGGCGTTCGGTGCCGGCGCCGTGCCGCTGGTCGTCAACGGCTGTTGCGGAAACATCAATCCCTGGCACCCCTTCGACGCCGATTTCCGGCCGGACCACCAGCGGATGGGGCGCGAATTGTCCTCTCTGAGCGACCGTATCGTGCAGGACATGACGTTCGCCGGTGAAGCCGCGCTGGATACCCGGATCGAAAGGATCGGCCTGCCCTTTCGAGAGATACCGGACGGGCGCCTGCGCGAAGTCGCCGCGATACTCGACGAGCATCCCGAGCCGCCGCGCCAGGCGGACGGGCAGGTCGATCCGCGCTGGTTCCGGGCGGCATCGACCCGCAGCGTCGAATTGTGCCGGCGGCGGGACGGCGCGTTCAGCTATGAGATCCAGGCCTTTCGCATCGGCGATCTCGCAATCGTGGGCCTCCCCGGCGAACCCTTCGTGGAAGGGCAGCTGGCGCTCAAGGTCAACTCGACGGCACCCTATCTCTTTCCGGCACACCTCACGACGCACTATGTCGGCTACCTGCCGACGCGGGAGGCCTATCCCCGCGGTGGACACGAGGCCAACGAGGACGTCACCTACTGGGCCAAGCTTGCCCCCGGCTGCCTCGAAACCGTGATCGAGCGGGCGCGGTCTCTGGTACACGAGCTGTTTGGATAGTTGATCGGAAAATTGAAATGGCGTGTTGCTGCGTCGCCGTGTTGCTGCGTCGCCGCGTTGCCGTGTTACCGCGTCAAAGAGTTACCGCGTTGCGTAGCTACACTGTAGCCACGCCGTTACCACGCTACCGCATTACCGCGTTTCCCCGTCACCCGGGACGTCCAGGATGTAGCGCGCCAGCGGGGACAGGCGCCGGGCCGTCGCGGGCCGCAGGTACTCCCGCTGATTGGTCTGTTGCGGATGTTCCCGGGCAATAAAGGCACAGTGCAGGGCCCGTCGCGGGGCGTCGCCGCGGTTGACATACGAGCTGTGCCAGAGGCTGCCGTTGAATACGGCGACCGAACCCGCGCGTCCGGTCAGATGTACCTGGTCCGGATGGTCCGCCAGGCGATCGGTTACGTGGTCGGTAATCCTGCCGGGTATAAGGTGGCTTCCGGGCACGCATCGGGTCGCCCCGTTGGCCCGGGTGAAATCGTCGAGCATCCACATGGAGTTGACGACGTGGTAGGGTCCGCCGGGCGTGGCGGGTTGCCCCCAATCGGCGTGCAGAATCTGTAAACCGCTGCCGGGCAGCGGGTCGTGCCCATTGAGCGAGTGCAGCTTGAACGGCCGCCGCAGGACATGGAAGACGGCCGTCAAGAGTTCGGGCTGCAGGTAGACCTCATCGAATACCTGTCCCTTGTTGACCAGGTCGGCAAGGCGGCGCACGCCTTCCATCTGGGCGACCTCCTCGCCGGCTTTGTCGCCCTCGCGGTCATAAATCGCATCAAACGCGCGGCGCAGCCCGGCGAGCCATTCCGGCGGGATGATCTCCTTCAGCACGATGAAGCCATCGGTGTCAAGCGCGCGGAGCTGCGCGGACGTCAGCGGCCGGGGTACGAACCCCCGTTTCAGTAGCTCGTTGTCCATTTCGTGTATTCCTGCCCATCCCCGCGATTCAATCGGTATCAGGCTTTCTCATTGTTCCGGAAGCGTCCCGGCCCACTGTTCAGACAGGTCCCACAAACGACTCGCGGCTTCCGGGTCCTGGCTGTCCGCCGACGGCTCGGCGATGGCGCAGCGTTCGTAGTACTTCCCACCCTGGATCGGCCGCCGGCTCGCGCACATGACGATGGTCTGCGCCCCGGCAGCCGGGGACAGCAGGACCAGGGAAGTCAGCGCGGAACTGATGCGATGCAATGCCTTGCCCATTCGCCCGCCAAAGGCCTGCGGCAAGGTCAGGTTGGTCATGACGACCCCAGGGTGTACGGCCACTCCGTGCAGATGGTGTGATTCGGCAAAACGCCTTTCGATTTCAAACGCCATGTGGATCATTGCCAGTTTAGACCTGCCGTACGCGTCCCAAGAGTGGTAGCGCGGCCGCTCGCTACGCGGCGCTTCATCACTCTGCGGCGCTTCATCGAAAAGGTCCTCGTTCCCGGCCCGGTCGTGCAGGCCGGAGGACACGTTGACGACCCGGACGTCGCCGCTTTCGGGCCCGGTCCGTTGCAGGAGTGGAAGGAGAGCCCAGGTCAGGTGGAAGGCGCCGAGATAATTGGTCCGCCAGTGTATTTCGAAGCCATCGCCGGTTAAAGGCGCGTTCTTCTGTGGAGCGAGGGTCTTCTTGTGTATGCCCGCGTTGTTGACCAACACGTGGAGCTTACCGTCGTATCTGTCGCGATACCAGGCGACGAAGGCGTTGACGCTGTCCGGATCGGCAAGATCCAACTTGTGCGCCGCGATGTTGTCCGCGTCGGCGCCGCGCTCGCGAAGGTCGTCTTTCAGCGACGACTCCATCCGGGCCACGTCGCGGACACGGGTCGCCACGACCGCCGCGCCCCATTCCGCCAGGATCCGCGCGGTTTCGTACCCCAGCGAACCGGGTGACGCCCCGGTCACGATCACGTGGCGCCCCGTCATGTCGACGGGCTCGGCCATGGGTTTGCTGAGGAAGAGCCGTCCCAGATGCCTGGCGGTTTTTGAGAAGGAATCGGGCATGTCCGTCCGGGTGTGTCCAGGCGAGGGCCGGCGTGGTTCCCGCCGGAGGCCTGCTTTGCGTTCTGCCGCCGGCGCAACTCCCGCGCTCAGCCGCCTGACGAGGTTCCCGCCCGCCGAGGCTGTCTTGCGTCCCGCGCAGCATCCAGATGAGTCGGGATACGCGCCGCCTAACGCGGTTCCCGCTTGACCACGTCCAGGTCCCAGGCCTTCCAGTAGTACTTCACCGGTTCGTCCTCATCCCACCGGCTGTAGATCTCTTCCCAGGTCAGCCAGTTCATGTGGGGCTGGAGGGAATCCTCGCGGACCGGGTGGCTTCTCGGCTGGTACCGGTAATCGGCGGAAAGGCGGAGCCGGTCGGGTGTCAGGTTGTCCCTTCCCTGGTGGATGGTCAGGCTGTGCAGGATGATGACGTCCCCGCACGCGTAGTCGCCGCCGACCCAGGCGGAATCGTCCTCGACGGGTACCTGCCGCCCACCGGGACCTACGCCTTCGGTCGTCTCCAGCATGCCGTGCCGGTGAGAACCCCGGTTGACGGCGAGTCCGCCGAGTTCTTCCGGACAGTCGCCCAGGGGAATCCAGGCCGTCCACGTCTCGTCCGATCCCCCGATGAAGTAGTTGTCCTGGTGCGGCGGGGTCGAGTGCGTGTTCAGGTCGGGGAACACGAGCCGGCAGATGTTCCGGCTGTGCGCAAGCGGCGGTTCGCCGAACAGCACTTCGAACATGCCGGTCAGCGCGGGATCGAGTGCCAGCGCGTGGAAGTCGCGAATGCACAGGACATCGTTGTAGAAACCCTGCCATCGCGGGTCGTCGCTTTCGAACACGCGGGTATCCGGATGCGCGACGCCGTCCATGGGATCCGAACCGGGCGCGAGCCAACCGCGTTCCCGGCAGACTTCGAGGATCTGCCGCCGGACGTCGTTGACGCGCGCGGGGTCGAGCAGACCGCGGAAGAACAGGCAACCGTGCTCCGCGGCGCGCCGGCGCAGTCTATGGGGCTGCGCGAGCAGATCCGTCGCGTCTTCCAGCGCGTTGATCTGTTTCATGTCGACCATGGCCATACTGTGATCCTTTCATGGACTTGCCTGGCTGGCCTGTAAAACCGTCTGCGGAGAGATGCTTGCGTTTCACCGACTCTTTAATGAGGTCGATCTGTTTGTAGTCCCGGTTGGTGGAATACGGATGCGGAATGTCCTTGAAACTGACAATCTACACCGCTTTCTTCCCAATGTAAACACAGGCGTTTCAAAGCGTACATTCATTCCATACTCCCATGATCGGTGATCCGCACTCCCGCGACAGGAAGACACTCGGCCGGCCGGCGGCGCAGGACGTTGCCTTCCTTCCCTTGAATCAACTGGTTTGGACGTTGTCGGGCTTCATGCTGGCCACGTACCTGTCCATATTGAACCAGACTTCGTTGACCACGGCCATGCCCCGCATCATAGCCGAATTGGGCGGGTTCGACCGGTATGCCTGGGCGTCCTCGGCGTATCTGCTGGCAGCGGCCGTTTCAGCGCCGGTTGCGGGCCGGCTTTCGGATCTGTACGGGCGAAAGCTGTTGCTCATGCTGGGCCTGAGCGTCTTCATACTGGGCTCTTTGCTCACCGGCCTGAGCGGTTCCATGACGCAGCTCATCGCATTCCGGGGCGTGCAGGGACTTGGCGGAGGGGTCATCGTGGTCAGCTGTTTCGTGGCCATCATCGATCTTGTCCCCCCTGAGAAAAGAGGAAGAATCCAGGGACTCGCCGCCCTGGTGTTCGTGCTGGCCGCCGTAACGGGACCGCCGCTGGGCGGTTTCATCACCGACCTGCTGTCGTGGAACTGGGTACTGCTGGTCAACGTCCCCGCCGGGACGTTGGTCCTGCTGCTCGCCTTGATGTCGAAGTATCCCCGCCTCAATACGAGCCGGAACGCCTCGAATCCGGACTACCTCGGCATGTTGACGCTGGTCCTGGCGGTCGTATCCCTGTTGCTGGCCCTCTCCTGGGCGGGACAGGAGGGTGGCTGGGGTTCACCGGTGGTCCTCGGCCTCTTCGCCTTTGGCCTGGTCATGGCAGCCGTCTTCGTGATGGTCGAGTTGAAATCGGCAGCGCCGGTCATGCCCATCGACCTGTATCGGAACCGGACGGTGGCCTCCGCCGCCGCCCTGAACTTCCTGGCCGGATTCGGCCTCTACGGGGCCGCGCTTTTCGCACCGCTCTTCCTGCAGGTAGTCCTGGGCACGACGGCCGCCGGGAGCGGCGGCGTGCTGGCGCCCATGATGCTTGGGATCGTGGGCGGAGGTATCCTGTCCGGACTGGTCCTCTCGCTGACCAAAGCCGGTTACCGGACGAACGCGGTGCTGAGTGCGGTTGCCCTGTCGGTTGGCATGTACCTGGTGGCGACCCTGGATCAGGAGGCGGGTCTGGGGCGGACCATGGCGTTCCTGGCCGTCGCGGGGCTGGGCATCGGAGGGGCGCTCGCCACCGCCAACGTGGCCGTCCGGCATTTCGTACCTCAAGGCATGCAGACCCTCACCGCTTCCACGCTTCAGTTCTACCGTTTCCTGAGCGGTACGCTGGGCCTGGCCTTCCTGGGTTCGGTCCTGAACCTGAGGTTTTCGGCCCGGTTGGACAGCATGATGCCGGAATCGCTGCGGAACGCCCTCGACCCGGACTTACTTGACCGGATCAGGCAGAATCTGCGGGTCCTGGTTGATCCGGCGGACGCTGAAGACCTGGCGGCGGATGCCGCGGCAAATGGGGTCGACGGCGCCGGGACGGCCGGGGAACTGATCGCCGTGCTCGACGGCGCGCTGGCCGGGGCCGTGCAGGATGTGTTTATGGCCGGGATGGCGGTGACGGCGTTTGCCGTTCTGGCTGCGTTGTTCCTGAAGAACGCGTCCACCGGGAACGGCGAATGATGGCCGGCCAGGGCTGCCAGAAGGTCCCCGGGGCATCAAGGTATTTCCGCGATTCGCCGATTCCAGCGCCTCGGCAATTGCGCTTTGCCCATTCAGCGATGTGCATGCCGCGCCGGCTGGCCGTCACGTATCACGAACAGACGACCGGATACCACGGTCGGTCATGAAGTCCCGGTACCGGGCGAATGCCTCGTTGACCTGTTCCGGCGTGAGGCCGTAATCGTCCAGTTCGTAGCGGTGACGCCTCTCTCCCCGGCGCTGCTCGGCCTGCCTTTCCCGCCAGTCCTCCATGGCCTCGACTGCCGTCTGCTCCAGGGGCCAGCCGAACCGCTCGTAGATGCTGCGAACTACGCCAAACGGATCTTCGATCAGATCTACGTAGTTCACGTCCATCCAGCGGTGTTCCAACTCGGGATGGGTCTCCCGGAAGTGCACGGCCCGGTCCATCATGCCGCTCATTAAAGCCAACTGCTCTGAACCGAAGGTCTCACGCGGCTGGGGCTCGTAGACAATCGAATGCGCCTTTTCGACAAAACTGTTCCAGGACCCCATGAATTGCGTGGGTTCGCGATGGGTCTGAATGAACAGGGCATCGGGATACGTCTCGACGAGGGTCTCAAGCTCCATGAGATGAAAGGGCATCTTCAACAGCCATTGCCCCTGGTGTCCAGGCTGACGCTGCCGGTGCTGCCACGTGATGTTCTGCAGGGTCCGGCGGTGGTGGGCGTAGGTTTGCTTCGAACCGGAGGCGGCCAGCCAGCGTCCGAATGCCGGAATACGGAATCGAACGGTAAGGGTCCACGACCCGAAGGCCATGCTCAGCAAGGGGAAATCCTCCACCGGTTCGTCCACGTCGAAATCGTGAACCCCTTCGAAGAGCTCGAGGGCATCTGAGGAGTTGAGCAGATCCTCGACCCACGACCGGCGGGGGTCGTCCGGGGTACAACCTATCGCGGCATATTCTTCCTTCGACAGGCGTGGCGCAGTGATCTCGTAGCCGCGCAGGGCCCAAAAACGCGGGTCTCGGGACATCAGGCGGTGCAGGTAGGTCGTGCCGGTGCGGTTTATCCCGACAATGAAGACCGGGCGGGTGATATGCTCCTGTTCGATCTCCGGATACCGCTGCCGTTCGCGGGTAAACCCGGCGTTGATAATCAGGAGACGGCTCAGGTCGAAGACGATATCGAAGACACTGCCCTCCAATTGTCTGGCATCGGAGGTTTGAAATGCCCGAACCAGCTGCTGCATGTTTCGAAGCATCCACTTGGGGTAGGTCTGTTCGAAAGAGACGTCGTAGTCCTCGGCGTAGCGCTCGGCCCGCGTTATCAGGCGGTCGAAGTCCAGACTGCCTTGCGAATCGGGATACGGCCAGTGTTGTTGATTGTCCTGACCCAGCCGGTAGGAGCGCCTGAGCTTGGTCAACACGCCCGCCCACTTGATCGGATGCGGACAGTCCTCCCGGAAGGCCCGGTCGCAAATGGGCAGCCTGTCTTCAGGTTTTTCCTTGCTGAACCAGTATTTTCCGAAATGATCGAGCACCGCCCAGCGTCCATGAAGCGGTGATTTTTCGCCGCGAGCCTGGCAGGCGCGCTTAAATGATTCGAAGGGAATTTCGGGAAAGTAGATTCCGAAATCCGCGAGCTCGAGCTCGTAGTAATCGAGCCGCGGTCTGCAGCAGTGGTAGATTGAGAATCGGCGGTCGGGATTCAGGGAAATGGCCGCACAGGCTTGACTCACCGTATCGACCGCCTCGTTGTTGGATCGAAACGTGAACCCTTCCGGCACGGATTGGCAATCCATCACCGCGGCCAGCATCTGCATGGTCAGATCGTCCGTTTGTATATGTCCCGTAGTAGAAACAGCCGTCTGCGGCAGCCGGAATATCGCCAGCGGCATGCCAGCCTGTTGGGCAAACAGAAGGACTTGTTCGGCCGTCAGTTTGCTCCAGGGGTAGCCAAGCAGACCGAGCGGGTACGTCTTCTTCATGGTGGCGAGGTCCGGCTGCATCTGGTGGTCGATGCGGCTGTGCTTGAATTCGCGGCCGAAGGCAAAGAAATACTGCGGAAACACGGCCATCGTCGAGGCATAGAACAGGTGCTTGAAGCGATGGCGCAAACACAGTTCGAGCACATTGTGCAGGCTGAGCGTATTGAGTTTGCGTATGGCGTTATATGAAGTGGCGAGACTTATGTCGGCAGCCAGATGATAGACGGCGTCGATCCGGTGGCATAGCCCGCTGAAATCCGCGTCGCCTAGACCGAACCGGGCCTGGGCGATGTCGCCGATCACCACGCGGATGCGCGGCGTGTATGCCTCCTCCCAGATTCTGGCTTGCCGCAGGGCGTCGCGCAGGCGCTCGAACCCGTGTTCCGCGTTATCGGCCCGGATGACGCAATGCACTACCAGGTCGGCATGCTGCCGCAAGAGGTCGCGCAGGAGGAAACGGCCGACGAAACCAGTCGCTCCGGTCAGCAAAACCTCGCGAAAGTCGGCCGGGGATACCGGATCGGCCGGCGATCCCTGGCTGATCGTCGTATGGACGAATCGGCGAAGGGTATCGACGTCACGCTGGCAATGCGGCGGCAAAGATCCGACAAGCGGGGCCACGGCCGTGTCGGCATTGGTTCTTTCGGTCATATACCCTTTCCTTGAAATGTGAATATCCGGCGCGATGCTTTACATCTCCGCCGGGTGTGTGCGTTGCGCTATCTGTTCATTCACGGAGAGTCGGAAGGTCGCCAACGCAGGATCGATGCCGTCTCCCGGGTAACGAAAGACATTGGGTATCGATTGGTAGCGATCGTGGACACGCGTCAACATCTCTTGCTTCCGTTCACTGATCGCTTCATCTGCCTGAATATGGTGCGTAACCGCTGTTTTGAACCGCTCCAGTTCGTTCGTCAGGGACTCCTTGAACTCGTGGACCGTAATCTGTTGACGGGTGACCTTTTCAAAGTGATAGCCCAGGGCGGCCAGGCGGATCGCCTCCGGGAGCATACGGGGATGGTCCTTGCTGACCCGGGCAATGAACTTGTTGTAGGCGGGGAGTTGCCTGGGAGCAAGTCGCCGGCGCAGGCCCATGAGTTCCAGGAAAATCGCGTTCTTGCTCCTGGGCTTTTGCAGGTGCGGGATGGTCCTGAGATGTTTAAACAGCGTCAGGCAACGTTCGAAGTAATTCTCCAGCGTCGGATCGTAGAGGGTAGTGATCACACGACGATATCCCTCGATCAACGTTTTGGGATTCATCTCCGGCTTGAAGTTGAGGCTCATGGCGTCAATTTCGATGGATGCCTCCGACAGGCGATTCTCTCCTTTAAGGCGTTTATACAGATCCGTGCCCTTTAAAGCAGCCAGCATATAGATCGGCGCCATGGGAATACCGGCTTCCTGGATAAAGTCGATCTGGGCGTCAAAGACCCCTTCGTCATCTTCATCCAGACCCAGGATGAATCCTCCCGTGACCTGCATCCCTTTGCGCTGGATCTTGCGTACGGAACCGAGCAGGTAGTCCTCCTGTTTGCCGACGTTCTGCCGTTTCTTCGTCTTGAGCAACGCCTTCGGGTTCGGGGATTCAATACCCAGAAAAACCGAATTGAACCCGGCCTCGATCATGCCGTCCATCAACCCGTCCATACGTGCCAGGTTCACACTCGCTTCGGTGAACAGGGTGAAGGGATAGCCGTGCGCCTTCTGCCACTCGGCGATCACCGGCAGGAGCTGCAACGCCTCTCGCTTGTTGCCGATGAAGTTGTCGTCGACAATGAATAAGTCACCCCGCCATCCCTGTCTGTACAGTGATTCGAACTCGTTCACCATCTGTTGCGGCGACTTGGTCCTGGGCACGCGCCCGAAGAGCTGGATGATGTCGCAGAATTCACAGTCGAACGGACATCCTCGCGAGAACTGCACGCACATGGAGTGGTAGTCGCTCGTATCGATGAGGTCGAAGCGTGGCACAGGGGTAAGGCTCACATCGGGTTTTCGCGGCTCCCGGTAGACGGCCTTTGCCGTACCGTTTCCCAGGTCGCGCAGAAAATCGGCAAAGATCTCCTCGGCTTCATCCAGCACGAAATGGTCTACCCCTTCAATCTCGTCATGATACGAGGTGGGATAGGGGCCTCCCGCCACCATGGGAACACCGGCCCGATTGCACCGCTCAATCACCTTCCGCAGGGAGGCTCGCTGGACGATCATCGAGGAGGTGAACACCAGATCGGCCCACTCCAGGTCGGCGTCCTCCAGGGAAGTCACGTTCATATCCACGACGCGGAGGTCGTACGAGGGCGGAAACATCGCGGCGATGGTAAGCAATCCCAGCGGGGGAAAAACCGCCTTGATCCCGAGCATTTCCAGCGCATATTTCGCCCCCCAGAACGCGGGGGGATGCTCAGGATAAACCAGCAGGGCGTTGGGCATGGCCAGAATCCCTCCAAACCATTTCCCAGGGTCAGGGCACAGGGGAGGTGCTCATTTCGGCACCGACCCCATCCGGAAAGTGGTCTTCGAGTGCGTTGGCGAAAGCCGATGGTGCGCGCCTGAAGCGATGCCGGTCGACAAGGGAGTCGGTCTCCAGTTCGTCCGCATCCGCCTCGTCCCGGTCTTCGTCCACGTCTTTCTTGCCGTGGATGATGTCCTGGGCCAACGACAGCGAAGAGGCCGTGGTCATCAGTTCGAGGGCGCTGACCTGGTAGTTGAACTGCATCCGGATGAATGCCCCCAGTTCGGCGACCGAGATCGACGTGAGTCCGAAGCTGGACAAGGGTTCCTCCACGCCGCCCTCATCGTGTCCGCACAGTTCGGCGACCTTGGCGGCGATCTGATCCACCACGGTCTCCAGCGTAAGTTGGCCGCCGGTATCGACCGCGAATGCGTCCGGGTTGCTCAGCATGCGTCCGGTGCGCATGTAATCGGGCGAATCAACCGTCATCGGCGGCCGGGCGAACAGGGCGGTGATCAGGTGATCCATGTCGTCCATGCCGCGCATGGCGTAATCGAGGTTGGTCATCGCGAAATCGGCGCTGATCGGCGGCATGCCCGAGGACCGCGTCAGGCGAAGCACGTGCAGATTGCGCGAGGCCATGCCGGCCTCGGCAACCGCGGCCAGGTTGAAGCACAGCGCCGGCAGATCCTGGCGGCGCCGGAAGGACGCGAGGCCGTCCAAAAACCCGTTGGCCGCGCTGTAATTCACCTGCCCGGGGTTGCCCAGTGTCGAGGCGATGGAGGAGAATAGCACGAAGTGGTCGAGGGGGCAGTCGGCCGTCGCCTGATGGAGATTGAGCGCGCCGCGCGCCTTGGGTGCGAATACCCTGGCCAGCGATTCGTTCGTCAGGTCGGCCAGCAGGCAATCGTCCAACGTGCCCGCGAGATGGAACACGCCCTTCAGCGGCCGTTGCAACCCGGCGATGCAGCGCCGGACGTCCGCCTCTTCCGCGACGTCGCCCTGGACAATGTCGATCGCTATATCTTCCTTCTCCGTGAGGTACCACAAAGCACTGGTTTTCCGTACCCATTCCGCGCTGCGCCGCCGCTCGGGATCGCGGTCCAGCAAGGTGAGATGCCGCGCACCGGCGGACGCCAGGTAGGGGAGCAGCAGCTTGCCGAATCCGCCCATTCCGCCGGTCACCAGATAGGTCGCGTCGGGGTCGAGGAACGGGCGCAGATCGACAACCGGCAGCGAAGGATCGCCCTGTTCCCCCGGAGCCTTCAGGACCAGTTTCCCGGTGTGCTGGCCGGTGGTCATCAGGCGCAGCGCCCGGGCATAGTCGCGATAAGGGAAAGCGGTGATCGGCAACGGCGGCACGGTCTCTTGCGCCAACAGGCTCATGCACTCCCGCGAAAGCTCGTGCGCCAGCACCGGGTCGTCGCTCATCATCCGGTCGACGTCGATCGCCGCAAAGCGCAGGTTCTTGCGGAAGACGCTCAGGCTGAGCGCGTTGTCGGAGTAGATATCGACCTTGCCGATCTCGCAGTGCCAGCCGCCCGGACGCAGCGCTTCCAGGCACAGGGTGATGTGGCGGCCGGCCAGGGAGTTCAGTACCACGTCGATTCCCTCGCCGCCGGTCGCGGCCATCAGCTCGTCGTACCAGTCGAAACTGTGCGAATCGAATGCCTCGCGCACGCCCAGCGCGCGCAGTTGCTCCCGCTTGCTTTCGCTGCCGGCCGTGGCGTAGATCTCCGCGCCCGCGTGCCTGGCCAGGGCGATGGCGGCCTGGCCGACGCCCCCCATGGCCGAATGGATGAGCACGCGCTGGCCCTTGCGCAGGCGGGCCAGGTGTATCAGCGAATAGTACGCGGTGACATAGACCGACAGTACCGAAGCGGCCTCCTCCATGCTCAGGTTCGGGGGCTTGACGAACACCAGGTGTTCGTTGACCACGGCGCGATTGGTGACGCACCCGCCCTGGGTAAAGGCCACGGCATCGCCGACGCGGCACGCGCGCACGGCATCGCCGACGCGGCGGACGATCCCGCTGGCCTCCATCCCCACCGTGCGGCCCAGCGCCGAACGTTCGTAAGACAGGGCCGGCAGCAACCCCAGCGTCACCATCACGTCGCGGAAGTTGAGCGCCGCGGCCGCTACGTCGATCTCCACGTCGTGCGGTCCCAGGGATTCGGGCTGGTAGGTCTTCATCTGCAGGCCGCCGATCTGTCCCGGATTGTCCAGGGCCAGCCGGTACGGGGGTTCCTCGTCCGCCGGTACGAGCGGAGACCGTTCCCGGATATTGATGAGCCTTGGCGTCCATACCTGTTTGTTACGCACCGCCAACTCGCGTTCGCGGAGGTCGCAGGACCCGAGCCAGGCCAGCGTCTGCAGGTCCTCCGGGGCGTCCAGATCCACCAGCCGGAAATCAACCTGCGCCTCCGTGCCAACGTCCGCGGCGATCTCCTGGTTTATGCTGCGGACCGCTCCCCACACGGCACTCGCGCGCGGAGTCGCCACGTCTAACGCGGCGCGGTGCGTCACCACGGTCAAGCGGCAGGGGCAACGCGCATGCTCCACCCGAAAAGGTATCAGCGCCTTGACGAAGGCGACCAGGCCCGCCACCAACCGTTCGCCGGTCGGGTCGCGCGGATCGGAGCCGCAGAAGAAATCGATGGCCTGCAGGTCGGCCGCCGCCGGCCAGTTGGGAAGGGTGTCGATGCGTTCCTCCGACAGGTCCGCATAGGGAATGGTGTAAACTTCGGGCGAATCGAGGAGTGTCGCCCACTGGCCGGACAGACTGTCGGGCTCGCCGATCACCCATCGGGGACCGGGTGGCTGTTGCAATCCGGAGGTATCCGCAGCGACGCGTGGAGCTTGCAGCAGGGTAGTGTGCCGGTCGGTGCGCACTTCAGTCCAGCCGGCGGCCGGCTCGATGGCTTCGCTTTCGGCGCGCGTGACCAGTGCCAGGCCGCCGGGGACCGCCAGGTGGCGCAGCAGGTTCCATTGCTCCGCACCGAAATCCGCGGCGTCTTCATGGAGCAGGAGTAGCTCAGCGCCGTGTGGCCGCAGCAGGCCGGTATCCAGCTCGGGCGTCTGCCCCGCGGCGAGATCCAGACAGGCAAAGCGCAGGGAGGCATCGTGGCTGTGGAAGGCATCGTAGTGGGCGCGGGTTTGCTCCTCCGTATCGCCGACCAGCCAGAACTCAGTCTGCGCATCGGCGTTGCCGAGGTAGTCGAGGCATTGATTGAGCATGGCCTGCTCGGCGGGCTGTCCGCCCGCGTATTCCAGGACATGGCAGGCACGTCGCTCGCCGTCACCGGTTTTCTCAAGGGCGGCGATCACCGCCGAGGGCTCGATTTCACCGGCGGGCAGCCGGTGCAGCAAGGCCTGCGCTTCCGGGACGAATTTTGGCTGCCAGGAGACGATGTGCTTGCTGCGAGGCAAGTCGTTCCAGCGGGGGTTGGAATTGAAAGAGACGTACGCGTCAATGCACAGCACCAGATCGCCCGTATCCCCGTCGTAGAATCGGATGCTTCCTCCGGACCGCTCGCCGCGCCGTTCCGTGAACTGCCCCAGTTCGTTGACGTCCGCCCAGTCCTTTTCTTTTTTCACGTGGCAGGTCAGGCGCGGACCGGTCGGCGGACGCAGGAACGTCACTCCTTGCGCGCGCCGCGGCATGGCGAAGATGTCCGTGGCGCGCAGCAAATGATAGAGAAAGATCTGAAGTCCTCCGTCGAGCAGCGCGGGGTTCGCGACATACCCTTCCTGGCGGCCGGTCGTCCATAACTGCTCATCCATTTCGACGTCGAACAGGTAGTCGGCCGAATTGCCCTCCCACAGAACACGCTTGATGTTCCGGAAGTACGGACCGTACTGGAAGGTCTCGCCGAGGCTGGCGTCGATACGCTCGTAAAAGTCGCTCTCGCCCACGAAGTAGTAGGGCTCGAAACCCGTCGTATCGATATCCGCCAGCCGCAACGGAACGTTCACCGGGAAGTCGCTGTCCACCAGGCGCAACTTTCCGCGGGAGTGCAGTTCGCTTTGCGCCTCGGGTTCATAGGAACGGGACGAGATGGTGAAGGTGAATTCGTCCGGCGCATTGGCCACCGGAAAAAGTTCGGTGTGCAGCCGGACCGGAGTCCTGGCAATCGGACACGGCTGCAGGAATTCCAGCGTCTCCACGTGCAGGGGGACCCCTCCGAACGCCTGCAGGAGCAGTTCGATATAGCCGGCCGCCGGCATGATCGAAGCATGGTGCACGCGATGCTCCGCCAACCAGGGAAAGTCCTGCTCCGAAAGCCGCGCTTCGAACAACGGGTGTTCGCACGGGACCCGGTGGCCGATCAGTGGACCGTGGGCGTACTCGCCCAGATCGAGGAACATTTCATCGTCGCTCATCTCGTCGGATGCCCCCTGATCGTCCCGGGGATACCCGGGCAGCAGGTGGGCGACCGGCTCGGGGCGTGGGAATTGGACGGCGAAGTCCAGGTCCACGCCGACCCGGAACAGGGCTCCGAGAGCTTCGTGAAATCCGAGGCAGACGTCGGTGTCGCGAATCAGCGTCGGAATGCAGGCCACCCCCTCGGCATGCCTTCCAGGCACTGCAGCTATGGTGGGTTGCAAGGCGCTGTGCGGCGCGACTTCCAGGAAAACATGAGGCCGAAATTTCCGCACGATGGTTTCCATGGCGGCCGCGAACTGAACCGGCTGCCGAATGTTCGACCACCAGTAGGCCGTGTCCAGCTTTTCCGTCTCGACACCCGTCACCGAGGAAACCAGCGGCACGTCGGCGTCGAACCTGCCGGCGTTCAGGAAGGTCAGAGACGCGAGTGCGTCCTCGCGGATCGGATCCATGGCGCTGGAATGGAAGGCGATGTTTCCCGGAATCAGGCGATTCTGCACGTGACGCCGGTCCAATTCCTCCATGATGGGGCTCAGCACCGTTTCCTTTCCGCAAATGACGGTGCTGGCCGGTGCGTTTTCGCAAGCGATCTCGACCCGCGTTGCCCCTTCCCCATCGGATCCTGCGGGGACGCCAAGCCTCTCGAGAAGCTCCTCCACGCCCGGCCGATCCAGTCCGATCGCCAGCATGCGGCCAGAGCCGGCCCTGCGCTGTTGCAGCGTGGCGCGATGGAATACCAGCCGCGTCGCCTCCGCCAACGAAAGCGCCCCGCAGGCGTACGCAGCCGCCACCTCGCCGGAGCTGTGTCCGACGACGCATTCGGGATAGACGCCCCAGGTCTTGAAGAGTTCCACCAGGGCGCACTGGAGCATGAAGATGACGGGTTGAGCCAACCGGACTTCGTTGAGCTCCTCTTGGGGAGCGAAGAAACAAGCCTCGCGCAACGAAGTATCCGAGTGCTCCCGCCAGTGTTCCTCCACGGCATCGATGACGCGGCTAAAGACCGGGTCGGCGTCGTACAGCTCGCGGCCGCAACCCGCCCACTGTGTCCCCTGTCCGGAAAACACCATGGCGATCCGGCGATCTCCCTCATCCACCGTGGTGACGGGAGTGGGATCATTCTCAAATCCCCTCAACGCCTGGATCAATTCTGTCTGGGTGCGTACCGCAAACGAGGTCCGCGCGGCGAAATGCGTGCGGCGGCGGCTGAGATTTCCCGCCAAGGTATAGAGGTCCAGTTCCCGACCTTCGAGCGTTTCTCGCAGCTCTCGCGCGCTCCTTTCCAAGGCTCCCGCCGTCCGCGCCGAGAGGGGGATCATGTAGCCGGCTGTCCGCGCCAGTGGCACCGACCAGATCCGGCGGCGCTCGGGGCGGTATTCGCGGACCACGCAATGCCCGTTGGAACCACCGAAGCCGAACGAGTTGATGCCCACAACCACCGGCGAGTCGGGGAACGGTTCGCAGCCGGTCTGCACCTGCATCGGGCAAGTTTCGAAGTCGATCTCGGGATTCGGGACCAGGTAGTTCTTCGACACCGGCGCGAAGGTCCGCCGGCGCATCATCAGCACGACCTTGAGCAGGGCGCACGTGAACGCCGCCGCTTCCATGTGGCCCACGTTGCTCTTGACGCTGGCAACCCGCAGGGGCGCCTCGCGCCCGCCGCCGCCGAACGCTTCGGCGATGGCGTTGCCCTCGATGCGGTCGCCCACCACAGTGCCGGTGGCGTGCGCTTCGATATAGTCGAACTCCCGCGGCGCGCGGCCCGCCCTGGCGCAAGCCGTGCGCATCAACTCTACCTGGGCATGCCGGGTGGGTGCGGTGATGTAGCGCCCCGGACGCCAGGCCGACGGCGCCATCGGCCGCGCCGGCCGCATTGATCGCAGTCGACTCCACCACGGCGTGGATGGGGTCCCCGTCCCGTTCGGCCGCCGCCAAGGGCTTGACGGCGAAGACGAACGCCCCTTCCGAGCGCATGTATCCGTTGGCTTCCGCGTCGAAGGAGTGGCATCTCCCGTCCGGACTGATGACGCCCAATGCATTGAATCCGGTGCTGAGGCGCGCGGATCCCAGGTAGTTGGCCGACCCGACGAAGGCTTGTTCGCAGTCACCGGAGCGGAGCGCGTTCAACGCCGTGTGCAAGGCGGTCAAACTGGCGGAGCAAGCGGTGCAACAAGCGAGCGACGGCCCCATCAGGTTGAAGTGATAGGAGATGCGGTTGGCCAGCATGGCCACGCTGATGCTGGCGATGGAAAACTCGGTTGCGCCGAGCGGCCTGCGCCAATTGGACGTCGCCGGAACCTGTGCTCCGACGAATACGCCGGTGCGGCTGTTGCGCAACGACTGCAAGTCCCATCCCGCTTGCTCGCAAGTCTCCCAGGTGCAGGTCAACAGCATCCGCACGTGCGGGTCGGCGGACAACATTTCGTGGTGCGACATTCCGAAAAGGCTGCGATCGAAGAGCTTTTCCCCTTCTTCGCGAATCAACCCTTCGTATGCGCTGGCAAACCGGCCCGGCCCGGAGAACTCTCCGATGGGCCGGTAGCCTCTTCCATACCGTTCGGTGATCGGTTCCCGAACGATCTCGCGTTCGCTGAGCAGATTCCAAAATTCGTCGTCGGTCTGGATTCCACCCGGCATGCGGTAGCTGTAACCGATGATCGCAACGGGGTCATCGCGGCTATGGGAACTCATGTTTCTCTCCGGTCGTCTTCTCGCAACTCCAATCGCTGTTGGAAATGGCTCAAGGACCTGAGCGGGAGTCCGACCCGGCGCGACGGCCCGACCGCGTCACCTGACAAACAGGAAAATACCTTCGCATTCGTGACGACGAATCAAAAGACACTGAAATGCAATCTGCGTCCGCCGTTACGATGAAACCGCGTCCATGATACCGGGGAGCCCCGCCACCTCACAATCCACCCTCGCTCGTTGGCCCCCATACGACTGCGCTGTGACGCAGCACACTGGCCTCAATTCTCAGAACAGATTAACTTAAGTTAAACTTGCCAATGAGAGCACTCCGATGCATGAAATTCTCACCGCCAAACAGCTCCGAGAGAGATTGAAGGAGGTCGTCGAGAAGGTAAGACACGGGGAGAAGTTCACCGTCCTGTACCGCAGCCGTCCGGCCTTCGACATCGTCCCGGTAGGCACTCCTTCTGTCGATAGCGTCCCCTTGGAATCGGATTCGCTGTACCAGGCTGCACCCGTCGGGTCTTCCGACTCGGGGGACGCCGCCGCGAAACACGATGAGCTGCTCTATCGATGAGGCCCATGTTCGTGGACACGGCCGCGTGGGTTTCCGCAGCCGACAGTGCCGATATTTCGGGTCCGTTGGTGCGGCAGATTCGGGACCAATGGCTTTCCGAGGGCGCCATCCTGGTAACCACCGACTACGTGGTCGACGAGACCCTGACGACGATTCGGTTTCGCCTCGGCCTCGACGCCGCTGAAGCCTGGTGGCGGCAGATTGAAGGATCGACCCGCCTTCGCGTCGAGTCGGTTGGTGAAGCACGAAGAGAGCGGGCGCGGTTGCTCTTCTTCGGTTACCGGGACAAGGACTTCTCCTTCACCGACTGCTGCAGTTTCGTGGTCATGCGGGAACTGAGAATTCGCAGGGTCTTGACGCTGGACCATCACTTCCGGCAGATGGGCTTTGAGGTCGTTCCTTAGGAGTCTGCGCGGTAGAAATGATCGTAGCGAGAAAGTGGAGAATCGAGGCCAGATTTTCACGATTTAGAGGCGCATAGTTGTTCTATTCGCCGAGAAATCGCACGAATATGGGACCGATTATACGCTTTCGCAGCAGATCAATTTCTGCCGCGCAGGCTCCTGGGTCAGTCGAAATTGCCGAGCTTTGGCATTGGTTACCCGAACGACACTTTGACGAGATCTCGTGGGAGAATGCATGATCGAAGAAATCGAACCGGAGGCAGAATTCCATGGATAATCTCAAACGAATCATCGGCGTCTATCTGATCGCAGTTGCGGTGATCGTGGCCGTTCACACGATCATCGAGCCGCTGTACTACACCTCCACCGAAGCCGATCCCTACACCCCGAATTGGATGTACATCAACCCGCTCATGGCGATCGCCGTCGCGCTGAGCCTGATATTGAGCTATGGCTGCAAGCGGCGAGCGGACCTCGAGGGCGGCGACGCTCCGTCACTCGCTACTATCTGGCAGCCAACACGCTGTTCTACGGATTCATCTTCGTCGGAATCCTGTTCTTCTGGAACTGGTTCAACTACGTGAGCCCCGGCTTCACCGCGGTGGGAGACGATACGGTCACGCTGGTCTGGGGCTTCATCGACGCGGCACTGCCGCCGCTTCTGGGGGCGATGGGCATGTGCCTGCTGCGGTGCGACAAGTAGACCCCCGGTTGAGGGTCTCGGCAGTACGCTGAGGTCAGCCCACACTCCTCGCCGCCGGTCGGCCACATGCTGAAACAGCCGGGTGGGAATCCCGTCCCGATCGTCCCCTCCGGGTTCCGGCTTTCCGTGGGCGTGTGGCCGAACTCAATGGACCGTTACTGATTGGCTGAACCTCGCGCCGGCGCCGCGTGAAGCTGAAGTCCCAGTGCCTGTACGACCTTGAGAACGCGGTGACAAATCCGGGATTGCCGTCAGGAGACAACGCCTTGTTAAGATTCTCCCGCCCCAGACCCGCATTCCGTGCAATTCCAGTCATCCCCTTGGCGCGTGCGATGTCCCCCAAAACGGCAAATATCAGCGCAGAATCGCCATCTTCGAGCGCGGTCTCCAATTTGAATGTGAATCCAGGTGCATTGGTCACAACCATCGGAGCGCGTGCGCCTTGAGACAGGAGAGAAACGCAAGCGCTTCGAGCGTCTTGCCCAGTCCCATCTCGTCGGGGAGTTCCTCGGGTGACACCGACACGAAATGCTTGCCGATACGAAACCCCAGCTCCTCGGGAGACAACCAATGAACTCGGTCCAAAGGGCGAAGTCGAGGCTCATGCTGGTGCGCGTCTCAGGGAAACAGCCGCCGCACCGCGGACCGGAACCCTGGTAGCACGTCGCCGCCGCTCAACTCACCATCCTCTCCGATCACCTCTATCTCATGCGGCGACCGATAGACATGGACGACCCGCGCGGCAGGCTCGACGAGCCAGACCAAGCGGGTCCCGGCTGCAAAGTACTCTGCAATCTTTGCGTGCATGTCGGTCAGACGGTCCGAGGGCGAAACGACTTCGACAGCAAGATCCGGTGCGAACGGCCAGTAGGTCTTGGGGATTCCGGTCTCCGGGACACGTTCCTCGGCGACGAAGGCGACATCGGGCGCGCGAACGATGTCCGGACCGCGTTGCAGTATGAACCCGGTCTCGGCGCCGCAGCAGACGCCGGTCCGGTGTGAGATTGAATACTCTTGGATGAGATGGCCGATGAGTGCGGTGACGACGCCGTGTTCTGCGCCCGTTGGCACCATGTGAATGATCTCTCCTGCGACGAGTTCAGATCGGCCGCCGTTGTCCGGGAGTTCGAACAACTCTTCGGCCGTCATGCCTGAGCGTTGGGCCGGAACGGCCATCGATCCCTCCTCATTGCAATGCCGCGTGGGCCGCCCATTGTAAGCGATGGTGAATGGCGTTTCCCCAGTCTGCCCAACGCCCGCCGGTCAGCCCCGGGACTCGGTGTGGGACTCCAGCGTGACGGTCGTGTCGGGAGTCGCGGCGGCCACCGTGCCGTAGAGGGGACAGCGGGATTTCCAAAGCGCCGTCAGCACCTCGGCATCGTCGTCGCTCACGCCCCACATCTCGATCCGGACGCGGACCGAATCGTAGAGGGTCAGGTCACCGTGGTCCTTGTCGGGGTCGCGGTAGGCTTCCACCGAGACGTCCATCCATTCCAGCGGGGTCTTGTCGGCCGCGGCGATCCGCTCCACCATGTTGACGGCGCAGGCGGCGACGCCGGAGAAGAAGAGCTCTCCGGCTCCCACCTCTTCCCCTCCCAGGTCGTCGGCCACGAAATGGTGGGTCCGGGCGCTGCAGATGGCCCGGCCCAGGGTTCCGGTGCTGTAGCTTCTGGCCTTGTACGCGAGCTTCAACTCTCCCATGTTCGTTCCCCCCGATCGGATGCGCGACGTCTCTCGGACTCAGGCGCTCAGCAACTTGTTCACCACGTTGCCGCCCACGTCGGTCAGACGGAAGTCGCGGCCCATGTGGTGGTAGGTGAGACGGGTGTGATCCAGCCCCAGGCAGTGCAGGAGCGTGGCCTGGAGATCGTGGACGTGCACCGGGTCCTCCACCGGATACAGTCCCAGCTCGTCGGAACGGCCCACCACCTGTCCGCCGCGGATGCCGCCGCCGGCGAGCCACATGCTGAAACAGGTGGGATGGTGGTCGCGCCCCGGTTCGCCTCCGTGGATCTCCGGCTCTCCCATGGGGGTGCGGCCGAACTCTCCGCCCCACAGCACCAGGGTCTCCTCCAGCAGCCCCCGTTGTTTCAGATCCTTCAGGAGCGCCGCCGTCGGCTGGTCCGTATCGTGGCTGTACTGCTTCAGCCTCTTCTCGAGCCCGTGGTGGAAATCCCAGTTGGCGTGGTTGAGCATGACGAAGCGGACGCCCCGCTCCACCAGGCGGCGGGCCAGGAGGCAATTGACCGCGTAGGAATTGGCCCGCTTCCCTTCCCGGTTGACGCCGTACTCCTCCAACAACTGCGGCGACTCCTGGGAGAAGTCCAGCAGCTCCGGGGCCGCCATCTGCATTCGAAAGGCCAGTTCGTAGGAGGCGATGCGGGCGTTGATCTCGGCGTCGCCCGTCTCCCGGTACCGTTTCTCGTTCAGGAGCCGAAGCGCGTCCAGGTGCACCCGCTGGATCCGGGAATCGACGCCCGGGGGATCCGACAGGTAGAGGATCGGGTCCCCGGTGCTCATGAAGGGGGTCCCCTGGTAGATGGAGGGCAGGAATCCGTTGGACCAGTTGTTCTCGCCCGCGCTGGGCCGGCTGCCCGTGCTCAACACCACGTAGCCGGGCAGATCCTGCGACTCGCTTCCCAGGCCATAGGTCACCCAGGAGCCCATGGTGGGATGTCCCAGGATGCTGGTTCCCGCGTTGAGGAGCAGTTCGCCCGGGTCGTGGTTCACGGCGTCGGTCTGCATGGTGCGGATCAGGCAGATGTCGTCGGCATGGGCGGCGGTGTAGGGCAGGTAGTCGGAGAACTCGGTGCCGGACTGCCCGTGGGGCTTGAACTCCCGGGGGCTGCCCATGAGGGTGGCGGTAGGCTTCAGGAAGGCCTGCTTGAGGTTCTTCCTCATGGAGACGGGCAACTGCTGGCCGTGCCACTTCCGCAAGGCCGGCTTGGGATCCAGGAGATCGATCTGGCTGGGTCCCCCCGACATGTAGAGGAAGATCACGCGCTTGGCCGTGGCCGGGAAATGGGGCCCCTTGGGCTCCAGGGGATTCACCACGCTGTTGCCGTTGGGGATGGCGGCGGTCAGGCCTTCGCTGGCCATGAGATGGGCCAGGGCCAGGGAGCCGAACCCGGCGGCCGTCCTTCCCAGGAATGATCGTCGATTCGGCAGAGATCCAAAAAGATCAGGGTTCATGGGACTACTCCCGCGTGATGAACTCGTCCAGGTTCAAGAGGATGCGGCTGGCGCCGACCCAGGAGGCCGCTTCCGGCGGAGCGATTCCGGGAAACTCCACGGGAAGGGTCAACTGCGTCAATTCCTGCTCCTGCTCCAGAATCTCCGACTGGCGGCGCATGGCCGTTTCCAGCCACTCCAGTTCCTCGGGAGCCGGCGAGCGGGAGAGACAGAGGCGGAAGGCGTGCTCGAGGCGCTCCCGCGGATCCTCCGGCCCCTCCGTCAGGATCCGGACCGCCAGCGCCTGGGCGGCTTCGAAGAAGACCTCGTCGTTGAGCAGATTCAGGGCCTGCAGCGGAGAGTTGGACCGGCCCCGGCGGCAGACGGCCTCGTAACCGCCCGGCATGTCGAAGTTGGCCAGGAACGGATAGGGGAACATGCGCTGGTACTGGATATAGAGACCGCGGCGATAGCGGTCCTGTCCCTCGCTCGCCACCCACTTCCGCCGTTGCATCTTGCCCCCCGGCTGGGGAGGACGAACGCTCTTGCCTCCCACGGCGGGATTCAGCAGGCCGCTCACGGCCAGAGCCGAATCGCGGATCAACTCCGCCGGCAACCGCGTCCGCGTCTGGCGCGCCAGCAGGATGTTGTCCGGGTCCCGGGACTGCAGTTCCGGCCGGACTGCGGATGACTGCCGGTAGGCGGCGGACATGACGATGGTCTTGATGGAGCCCTTCAGACTCCAGCCGTTCTCGCGAAAATCGCTGGCGAGCCAGTCCAGGAGTTCGGGATGAGACGGTTCCTCCCCCTGCAACCCGAAATTCTCGGTGGTGAAGACGATTCCCCCGTCCGAACAGCTCCTGCCAGAGGCGGTTGACCGTCACTCTGGCCGTTAGGGGATTCTCGGGACTGGTGATCCACTTGGACAGCCGGATCCTGGGAGGAGACGACTCGTCCCCCTCCGGGTGCAGGAAACCGGGAACTCCCGGCTCAACCGGATCTCCCGTACGGTTGAACTCGCCGCGGACGTGGATATGGCTGGGACGGCCATCCGCCTCGGTGGCGATGGTCTGGGCCTGGCTCAAAGCCGGGAACCCGGCTTCCAACTCCTTGAGCTTCTTGAGCAGCTCCCCGAACTTGAGCTTCTCCTCGTAGACCTTCTTGGGCACCACCTGGCTGGAATACCGGACGAAGTGCTCGGTGAGGATCTTGGCTTCCTTCTCGCTCCGCTCCGACGGATCCTTCCGCAGGATCTTCTCCCCCATCCCGTACACCGGGTGCATGTCGCCGACGCGGACCGTCCCCACCGCCTTGTCCCAGTTCTGCCACCGGCCCGGATGGGCCATGGCCTCCAGCAGCTTGGCCTCCCAGGCCGGCTGCAGCTCGGGCACCCGGTATTCGGTCAACAACTCGGCTCGCTGCTTCCGATAGGAAGCCACTTCCCGCAGATAGGGCCCCATCTCCCCCGGCAACGGAGCGTCGATGTTCACTTCCTCCGCGTCATTGAAGAAGGAAAATAGCCGGTAATAGTCCTTCTGGCTCAAGGGGTCGTACTTGTGGTCGTGGCACTGGGCGCAGCCCACCGTGAGTCCCAGCCAGACCGTCCCCACGGTGTTGATCCGGTTGATCACCTGCTCGAAGCGGAACTGCACCATGTTGGTTCCGCCTTCCCGGTTGCTGGGCGTATTGCGGTGGAACCCGGTGGCCACCTTGGACTCGATTCCGCCGTCGGGAAGCAGGTCTCCGGCGATCTGCTCCAGAGTGAAACGATCGAAGGGCAGGTCGCGGTTCAGGGCTTGGATGACCCAGTGGCGATAGCGCCAGGCGTGGGCCCGGAAGTCGTCCTGGCGGTAGCCGTCGCTGTCGGAATACCGGGCCAGATCCAGCCAGTGGCGGGCCCACTTTTCGCCGAAGTGGGGAGATTCCAAGAGCCGGTCGACGGCATTCTCGTAGGCGGTATCGGTCTCCTCCTCCAGAAACGCGTCCAACTCGGCCAGCGTGGGTGGGAGCCCGGTGAGGTCCAGGCTGAGGCGCCTTATGAGCGTCGTCTTGTCCGCTTCGGGGGAAGGCCCGACGCCATCGGCCTCCAATTTGGCCAGGACGAAGCGATCCACCGGATTCCGGACCCAGGACGAATCCTTCACCGCCGGCGGAACGGGACGAGTCAGGGACCGGAACGCCCAGTGCGAAGACTCGGCTTGCGGTTTCTCCCGACCCGTGTCCGCGTCGACCTCCGGCCAGCGGGCGCCCTGGTCGATCCACGCGCGCAGGAGCCCCACTTCGTCAGAGCTGAGCCCCTTCCCTCCGGGAGGCATGACCTTATCCGGAACCAGACCGGCGACGAGCTGGATGAGCCGGCTTCGCGCGCTGTCGCCGGGCCGGATCACGGCGCCCGACTCGCCTCCCCGCAACGCGTCCTCGGCCCGGTCCAGCCGCAGGCCCTTCATCTGCTGCTGCGGGCCATGGCAGAGGTAACAGCGGCTCTCCAGCAACGGCTCCACGTCTTTGGAGAAATCGACGGTCTTCCCGGCTGGCGGCGGCAGCTCGGACGACTCTTCCGGCAGCGGCGCCGCCAGAGCGGCCGACAACAGGAAAATGGGCAGAACTGGGATAGTGAGGTGTTTCAAGAGATTCTTCCCGAACTGAGTTAGTTCCTACATGGAACCCTGGCTTAAAGTCAACTGAGCCTAGTTTACTCTCCCTCAAATAGACGTAGGGGCGACCCTTGTGGTCGCCCGCCCGGAAACGGCGGCCAAGTCGTCCCGGGGGGAGCTTGGTACTGGTGGCGTGGCTTGGACCGAAGAGGGCACCCACAAGGGGTGCCCCTACGGGGATTCAAAATCGAGGCTCGATCCGTTATGAACACCTGTATTTGCGGGACGGCACACTAACCCACGCCACCGTCACTTGAACCGGATCGAATAGAGGTCGCCGTCCCGGACCAGAATGCGCAGCCGCACGGCCTGGCCGGCCAGATGGGACAGGTCCGAGCCCCGGTCCCAGGTGACGGTCTGCTCGATACTGTTGCCGTAATGCTCCACCGCCTGCATCAGACCGTATCCCGGCAACGGATTGCCGTCTGCGTCCTGGATCTCCACCCGCACGCTCCCCGCCGCCGACGTGGCGTAGTTCACGACCAGATTCCTGCCCTGGAAGATCAGGGGCCGGGTCACCAGTTCCCCGCCCCCGTACGTGGCGTTGACCGAGACGAAACCGTCGGTACGCAAGACTCCGCGGCGCAGATTGATGCTGGGGAGCCGAAAGTGCCTCAGAACATAAACCGACATCTCACCGGGTCCGGTCGGCACCAGGCCGGCAGCCACGTAGTTGCTCCGGTCGGTCCAGTCGAGGGGATCCGAACCGGGCCGGACGAAGGCCTCCAGGTAGCGCCGGTCCCAGTTCGCTCCGTCGCGGCTGAACATGAATACCGAGTCCGAGAGACCGACCCCTCGCAACGAATCGTATTTCTCGGGCAATTCGGAGCGCCGGTACTTCATCAGCCTCTTGGGAAAGGCCACGTAGATGTGCGGAGCCCTGAAGTAGGGAGTCGCGGAGAAGGTGTAGAGCTGATCCGGCGGAGCTTCGCCCATGTCGATCCAGTCGGGGTAGGTCCAATTGACGAAGTCTTCGGAGGTGGTCACCCGGACGCTCCGGGTCCGCTCGCCGAGTCCCGGCGACAGGTACATGTCCCGCAGATAGGCCTGGTAGCGCTCCCGTCCAGCGTCCCAGAAGATCACGTTGTGGCTGTCGAAGCCGTTGATCATGGGGACCGTGGACATGTCGTGCTTCATGAAGAGCCCGCTGCCCTTGGCCTTCCAGTGGATTCCGTCGGCGGATACGAGCAGGTAGAGACCGCGGTTGATGCCCCCCACTCCCTTGTATTGTTCTTCGGGCGCCACCTGGGGATTGGTGTCCCGAAAGGCGAAGAAGTTGCTGGTGGGGCTCCCCCAGTCCCCCGGAGGCCCGGTCAGGATGATGTTGTTCTCCTTGCTCCCCTCGAACTCGACCAGGCCCAGCTTGGGCCGGGTCCAATGGGTGCCGTCACGGCTCTCGGCGTAACAGGTGTTCATGGGCCATCCCTTGCCGCTGGCCGGCATGTCTCCGGGCCGTACGCACCGGTAGTACATGCGGTAGAGGTCCCCGTCCTTGAAGACGGTGATGTAGTGATTGCCGAGCCCTTCCCAGGGGGCGTCGAACTTGAGCACCGGCTCGGTGAGCCGGGGCCGGTGCATGCGCAACGAGAGTCCGCCGCTCATGCGCTCGATCAGGAAATCGTCGACGAACGGCTCCACACGGGAGCCGATCTCGATGGGTTCGGTCGACGTCTTGTGGCTGCTGCCGGCCGGCAACGCCGTCGAAACCAACAACAGAGCAGCGGGAATGACGAATTTCGATGGTGATCTCATGCACTTGCCTCCAGAGTCGAGCATTGTCGCAGATCCGGGTGTCCCCCGTCGGAAGGATCGAATTCTATTCGGCCGAATCGCCTCGAAACGTCAACCGGACAGCGACCCGATCCGATGGAGTTCGGCAAGCCGTGATTGGACGAGGAGAAAGGAGCGCTGGCGATGGCTGCTTCACGGTGTTTTCTGCCATAAGCCGAAGATGACGCCGGGTGGATGTCACCAGGGATGTTGCTGGATTGGTGATTTGGTGCTATTGTGTGAACGTGTTCAATCACCAAGTCGTAAAGACGGAGACCCCAATATGCCCCGCCTGACCATCAGCTTGACCGACCGCACGCACCGCGCGTTGAAGGAAGCCGCCGCACGCCAGCGGCGTTCCATGGGTTCCATCATCGAAGAAAGCCTGGTGCTTCGAGGCCTTCAGACTTACGACACCGCGAGAGAAATCGTCGCCAGGGCACGGGCTCATTCCGGACTGAACGATGAGGATGCAACAGCCGTGGCCGTGAAGGAGACTCGGCTTCACCGCCAAGGACGATAACTCAATCGGTGTATGTGGGCGGGGGCATGGGGCACAACGGAGCCGACGACACGGCAGGTCTTCGTCGTGGACACGAACGTCATTGTATCCGGCCTCATCGGCACCGACCCGAACAGCCCTCCCGTACGTATCCTGGACGCCATGCTGAATGGCGATCTTCTATATCTGATGTCCAGCGCCCTGCTGGCGGAATATTCGGCCGTATTGCGCCGCCCGAGAATCGCCCGATTGCACGGCCGAACAGGCGGCGAGCTGGATCGGCTGCTGACCGAATTGACGGCAAACGCCGTCTGGCGCCGGCCGTCCACCGACCCTCCGGCTCCGGACTCCGGTGACAATCATTTGTGGGCATTGCTTTCCAACTGGCCAAATTGCCGGCTCGTTACCGGTGACCGGCTTCTGCTTGAGAACCCTCCAGACACCGCCGTCGTCTTAACACCTCGCCAGTTGGTAGACACGTTGGTTTGACAGAATTTATTCGGGTAATTACTGTAATTACCTACTACCAAGATTCGCCGGAGGTCGCGAAATTGAGCAGAGCAGCGGTCGCTAGAGAGGTGAAACTGATCGCCATCGGCAACTCCCAGGGCATCCGCCTTCCAAAGGTACTGTTGCGAAAATATGGCTGGAGCGGATCGCTCATCCTGGAGGAAAGGGAGGACCGCATCGTGCTGCACGGCAAGGAAGGGGACAAGCTGTCCTGGGAGGACACCTATCGCGCCATGGCCCGCGATAAAGAAGATTGGAGCGACCTGGACTCGACCGTCGCTGACGGTCTGGATTGATGGCGAGCTTCCCCAGGCGATACGCTATCTTTTTCGCTGATCTCAATCCCACACTGGGGGGCGAGATCCGCAAGGTGCGGCCCGTCGTGGTGGTCAGTCAGAATCAAATGAACCAGTTTCTGGATACGATTGTCGTGTGTCCTCTGACTTCCACACTGCATCCCCGGTGGCGGAGCCGCCTGCAGATCCAATGTGCGGGAAAGAGGGCCGAGATTGCAGTCGATCAGATCCGCGCCATCAGCAAACAGCGGCTGGGGAACAGGCTCGATCGGTTGTCCGCCGAGGAAGCGGCCCAACTGCGGCGAATTATCACGGAGATGTACGGAGAGTAGAGGTTCATCATGACTACGGACGTATCAGCGGCAGGAACGGCGCCGGTTGCCGGATCTCGCAGAAGTGCCTGGTTATTGAACTACATCGATAGACGGCTGCAAGACAGCGCCATCGGTTTCGAGATGACCACGCATGACGGGAATACCCACCGTTTCGGCGCCGGTCCCGCCAGCTTCAGGGTGAATATCACGCACCGGTCCGCGCTGAAGGCGATCTCCTCGCTCGACGAGGGAGCCATTGCGCAGGCCTATGTGGACGGCTGGTTCGACGTCGAAGGCGATTTCATCAAGATCTTCGACCTCCGGGAACAACTGCATGACCGGCACCCGTTCCACCGGCTCTGGCGGTTCGCCGCGCCCCTGTTGATGGGGCAGATCGCGGTCAACAAGTCGTCCATCAGGCGCCACTACGAACGGGACGCCGAGTTCTTCCTCACCTTCCTGGACGAGAGTTTCCATTGCTACACCCAGGGTGTCTTCCTGTCGCCGGACGAGGATCTGGAAGTGGCGTTTCGCCGAAAGATGGATCATGTCGTCGAAGAATGCCGGTTGGCTCCCGGCAGCCAGGTGCTGGAGGTCGGCCCCGGCTGGGGCGCGTTCGCGGCGCACGCGGCGCGCCAGGGGATCGAGGTGACGGGCGTCACGATTTCCACGAAGTCGCTCGAATTCATGGACCGTCTGACCGCCCGGGAGGATCTGCCCATCACCACCCTGCTGTGCGATTTCCTGGAGTACGATCCGGAGAAACAATTCGACGCCGTCGTGGTGCTGGGAATCATGGAGCACATGCCCGACTACCCGCGGGTGTTGGCGCGTCTCGACCGGGTGCTGAAGCCGGGCGGCCGGGTCTTCATCGACGCCGGCGCCTGTTCCCGGAAGTACGAGATGTCGTCGTTCATTTCGCAGCAGATCTACCCGGGCAATAATTCGTTCCTCATACTCCACGATTTCTTGAAGTCGATGACCTCTTTTCCGTTCGATCTGAAGGGCGTCTGGGACGACCGGATCAGCTACTACCGGACTTGCGTCGGCTGGGCCAAGCGACTCGACTCCAACAGGGAGTTCATCGTCGAGAATTTTGGCGAGGCCGAATACCGGCGTTTTCGACTCTACCTGTGGGGATCGGCGCACTGCTTCCTGCGCAACCGGCTGCAATGCTACCGGCTGGTGCTGGAAAAACACGCGTCCTGACGGGGTCTTTCGGGATTCGGGTGGTCAGGCGGCCTCAAGAGACCGGCCTAGCCTTTACCCAGGTAAATGGGGGATACAACTGACAACCATTTTTTCAGAGCAGAAGACATGGCAAACTAGGCATTTATCAAATCAGTGGTGAGTTTTTGGCTTCTCTAATCTAGTTTGCTTGCGGTCCTAGCCTCAAAATCTGAATGGCCCTGCGTTCTCCCTCAGTCGGTTTGATACGTCCATGATAGGGCTGTTCTGCGTGACACACTATGCAGAGAACAGCTAGGTTCTCCGATCGATTATCCCATGTAACACCATTCTTGTGATGTACATGAAGCAAGTGCTGATGGTTAGGAGCTGAGAGTCCAACATGGCACTCGTCGCATCGCCAATTTCGTTTCTTTTTTACAGAGACTGATTTGCGAGACCATTCAGAGACGTAGCCTCCTCGCGGCGACGTTTGATCCGAGTATTTGGGTAATGTCTGGAAAAACGTCTCGTATGTCTGGAAAAAATCGCGCAAGTTAAATTGTACCCACAACTGATTCTGCTTCCGCGTATCCCAATTTGAGCTGTAGCCCTTCCAGTTGACAGCCCAAAGACAATTTTTGCAGACGCGCAGTCGGGCCTCGATTTCACTGCCTTCAATATCATTGACTGCGAACAATCCATCTTGTCGTGTCGTCACGACGTACCTTTCGAACCGACGACTCCTACGCATCTGCCGAATAGTCGCACATTCATAGATATGAAATCGTCGTGCATCTTCAGGAAAGTTCTGGAGTATGTACGTGCTCTGTCTTGTTTCCTTAATGTATAGGACGATCTGCTCCCCTTTGAATTTAAGCAGTCTCCCAGGTCCGGGCCTTACCTCGGTAATCTGAGCGTCTATCCCAGTTGATAGTTTTCTCCTAAGTTCTCTTACGGGCGCTGGCACGTACGGTGCGAGACTCCAATTAGATGGCCTTGCACCCATCTGATGCACAAGGTTTTCGAGTGGCAAGAAGTTTACACCTGTCTTCACTGCACCGTTTCCAATATCTTGACAATCTGCTCCTTAGTGTTAGTAAGCACTCGAAATTCAACGCGCCGTGATGCCACTGTGTCCTCTCGTGAACCTCGAAAAACCAAACGACTGGAAGAAAGACCATTCGCTGTGATGAGTTTGCGTGCCCATTTTCTTGATGGTCGAACCGATCGCAACCCCAAACAGTATTCTAGTACCGCGCGGGTTCTAGCTTGGGAGAGTTCCATGTTGTGAAAGTACGCCTCGTCCTCAGTTTGCGCACCATCCCACTCTGATGACGTATGGCCCTCGAGGCGGACCTCTACAATTGCATTTCTATACCGTTCCAATACAAGAAGGTAGCGTGGGAAGAATTCTTCTAGGATCCGCTTGAACTTCGGCCTGAGTTCCGCCGCCGCCGAGGCAAACAGAACATCTGGCGCCTTGAAACGTATCGAGAGAGTCTCCCGATCCAACTCCGCGGCCCATCGCGGCAGATCGTTCTCGAACTCTTCGTTGAGTGATTTGTGGATCTCCACCTCAGAATCTTGCCATGTGACAACGATCTCTCGGATTTTACTCTGGACCTCGACTATGGGCCGGATATAGGTAATCGCAATAAAGAGAAAAATGATCATGAGACCAGCCATCATGTCCGCGACAGATACCCATTGCTCATCGTCGGACCTGCTGCCTCGCCCGAACAGCTTTTGCGTCATCGATTGACGTCCCTTGCGATTGCGATTATGCGTCTAAGCTCTTCGACTAACGGCCCATAGTCACGCACAAACTTTTCTGACAAGGCGGCCAGGTGCTGTCCCATAGCTTGTATGTTCTGACGAAGTGCTTCCTGCGTTCTCCTTTCAAAACTATCAAATGTACTTGTGATCTTTTTCTCGGTCTTCTGGAACGAGGCATTAAGGGCATTTGTAAATCGTTTCTGCGATTCATTGGAATTGTCCAAGAGCGCGATGTACCCGTGTTGGAGTTCTTGATGGGCCTCTTGTTGGCGGCCCAGCACCTGAGCCGACTGTTCGACTACGTTTTGGACCGATTGCTGAAACCTGCTTGTCAGCGTCTCAAGATTCTTTTCGATCATAGGAAACGCTTCAAGGGCTTGAGTCTTCAGCGAAGAGATTGCATCTAGGTGGCCGTTGAGATCCTTCGTCGCGCCTGACAGTCGCACTTGGATCTGCTCCATATTGTCGAGCGTTTCTGGAATGCTCCCTGCGTAGCCGACAATTTCGCGCAGGGATTTTTCGGATTCTTTGATCCCCTGTAGCGCCGTGTCAAAATTCCGTTCCAGCTGTTCGACGTGCTCCCGATATCTCTCCTGCCATCTGAGCAGTGCACCAACAGCCTCGTTGAGCTGCTTGAAATTGTCGCCGAATTGCTCGTTCAACTGGGTGTTGAAGTCACGAATTACCTCTTCAAGAGCCTCAATGAGTGCTTTCGAATTGCTCTCGGCCATTGTTTTTGCGAACTCACGAAATTCCTTGATCAGATCCTTCTGGCCATCCATGAAGTCCATGCGGAGCCTCTGTACCTGAGTAAGCAGACTGCTCTCGCTATCAGCAGAGATCGCCTTTCTCAGATTTTCCAAGGCCGTGCGCTGCTGTTCGGCTCCGTTGTCGATGGCCTCCTTGATCAACTCTAGAGTCCTGTGGATGGCAATGGCGGGATTTTCCTCCTCGACCGTGCCATCATGCCTTCTTGCATGTAGAAATCGAAGGCGAATCGCCATCAAGATGCCGAGAATACTGGTCAAAAATGCAAATTTCAGACCCTCCAACAATCGGGGCACACTCTCATCGATTTTCTCTACATTGAAACCAATGAGGCCCCAGAAGATTCCGACGAAGGTACCGAGCACACCGATCGTGGTCAGCAAAGCGGGTCCACGAGCGTAAAGTGGACTATCCGGTGGCTGGCCCTTGAAATGGTAAAAGGCTATGAAAATCGCGGCAGTGGATATACCCAGAATCCCGACAGTGGATATATCAATCTCAAAGACAAAGATCCCCAGAATACCGACAGTGACAAGAACCAGAATTACGATAGCCGGCACAGTCTGGTCCTGAGATTTCGGCTGTGAATGACTACCCTTCACCTCTGCCATATTTCTGCCTTGCACCTAACGAAAATCACTAGGGAACCGTCTAGACTGGGCCAAAATCTGGGTACTATATCTATGTTGGTTCATAAAAACTTGGGTCGGAATAGTTGATATCGCGAAACATGTCGGCATTGCGGAAGAAGATGTGGAGAACCGCATTGCGTGACAGACCGAGCTCCCCTGCCGCAGTACGTATGGACCCGCCCTTCAGGATGGCGTTTACAATGGCCGCGTCTCGCCGACATCTGGCTTCCCTTCGCTTCTTCCCTGGCGGTCTCCGCTTGGCTCGTTGCCGATCGATCCACGCCGGTGTGAGCCAATTACCGCCTGTCCAGACCACACATTAGTTCTCGACCATTTTCGCTGTTGAGCAGACTTCGCCGGAAGGAAAACGGCCAAGTCCTTCCTGTTCGAATCTCGCATTGCACATTTCGGAGGCGACTATGACAGCAATGTGGTGGCTCTCCTTCCGCCCCATCCACCGCATGAGTTCCCAGAACAGATCGACGTTCCGACCGACACACCAATACGAAATTTAATGGGGAATTGTCAACCTGAGGGAGTCGTCTTGCAAGTTCCTGTAGGAATTTCCCGCGCTTGTGAAGCCACTGGGTAGTCGTGGATCTGTAGGCCAGGACATTGGGTTTCTAGTCATAGAGCCGCCGTAGCCGCGGTCGATCTTACTCTGCTCGTGGCAATACGAGTCGACTCGCCGGAGGAGGCTAATCCCTTGCTGATTGCGCGAGGCATTATTGTTGATACGTCTAGCTAGTTCCCACCCAGAAAGTCCGATTTTGGGGGAGTGGAGAGAGCGAGGGGAACTTTAGCAATCGGCTGGAGCCCGAGGAGAATCTGCCGATAACCACCCTGAATGTCCGATTTCCTGGAGTTCGAGTCGGAGAAACAGTTCGACGCCGTCTTGGTACTGGGAATCACGGAGCATATGACCGACTACCCGTCGGCACTTGCGCATATTGACCGGTTGCTGATAACTGCGTCAGGCCGCGTGAACGTCAGTCAGGGAAAAATCCCCGCCCTTGAAAAGAAGCGGCTCGCCGCTCAATTCAGCGAGCGCATAGGAGAAGCAATCTCCGAAATTCAATCCTGCGGGATGATTGCCCTTGCCGAAACGCCGCCAAGCCCGACGAGCGGCGTCGGCATGTTCGCGCGTTACCGGAACCAACTCGATTTCGGCTCTGGCCAGGAGTCGATCAAGTTCGTGTCCGGCCGCCATCCCGCCCCTGCTCTCTACAACAATTGCAGCCTCAAGCAATCCGGCCGCCGACATGCGACGGGGCCAAGCTGATGCGATCGCTTGTTCGAAGCGGCGAGCGTCGGCTTCACCGAACAAAACGGCCAGAATTGCGGAAGTATCGATGATCATTTGGGCAAACCTCGATCATCGTAGAGCAGGTCACCGTGATCCGTAGCCGAGGGTCCCGGCGCCATTAAACGAGAGCAGCGTTGTCCGATGGCGTGGAGTTCTCGAACCAAGGCATCGGAACTGCGGCGGTGGTTTTCTCGCTCAAGCCGTTCGCGCAGTGCAATAGTGATTGCCCCCGTCATGGTTTCGCCGGTCAGGCGGGCAAGTGTGCGAGCCAATCGGCAGGTTTCCTGGTTCTTGATGTTGAGGCCCATGGTGTTCCCTTTTAGCGCAAATGGTAGAAGAACGCCATCTATTTCTACCCTAGTCGAGCCCGTGCCGTCAACGGCACCCGTGTCGCTGAATCTTGCCAGATGACACCGCCTTGGCTCAAAATGGCGGTGGCTCCCACGATGAAATACCGATCCGGAACCCTCCTCATTCTGATCCTGGCCGCCTGTCCTCTGCTGGGTCAGTTCCAGGATGACGCGACGCCCGACGGGGCGCTGCTTTTCCGGGAGACCGTCCGGCCAATAATCGAGAACCGCTGTCTCGCCTGCCACAACCAGAAGGTTCGCAGCAGCGGCCTCTCGCTGGAGAGCCGCCCGGAGGTCCTCACGGGGGGAAACCGGGGTCCCGCCGTTCTGCCCGGAGACTCGGAGCAGAGCCGGCTGATCCTGGCGCTGGCCCATTCGTCCGATCTGAACATGCCCCCGGGCGGAAAGCTGCCCGACGCGGAGATCCAGGCGTTGCGTCAGTGGGTGGCGCTGGGGGCTCCCTGGGACGAGTCCGCAGATTCCGGCCAGGGGGGACACTGGTCCTTTCAACCCGTCCGGCGTCCCGCGCCGCCCCAGGTCTCCGATGCGCGGTGGGTCCGCTCACCCGTCGACAATTTCATCTTGCGGCAGTTGGAGGAGGAGGGGCTGGAACCGTCCCCCGAAGCCTCCCGGATCACGCTGCTGCGCCGCCTCAGCCTGGATCTTCTGGGCCTGCCGCCCTCGCCGGACGCCGTCGACCGATTCCTGGCGGACACCCGCCCCGGCGCCTACGAACGGCTCGTCGAGCGTTTGCTGGCTTCGCCCCACTACGGAGAGCGGTGGGGCCGGCATTGGCTGGACGTGGCCCGCTACGCCGACTCGGACGGGTTCTCCGACGGACCCCGCCAGATCTGGATGTACCGCGACTGGGTGGTCCGCTCCCTGAATCAGGACCTGCCGTTCGACCGGTTCGCCACCCAGCAGTTGGCGGGCGACCTGGTTCCGGATGCGCCCAAGGAACAGATCGTCGCCACCGGATTCCACCGCAACACCCTCCTGAACCTGGAGGGGGGCATTGACGTGGAGCAGTATCGGGTCGAGCGGGTCGTGGACCGGGTCGAGACCACCGGGGCCGCCTTTCTGGGCCTGACCGTCGGTTGCGCCCGCTGCCATGATCACAAGTACGATCCCGTCTCCCAGAAGGAGTTCTTCCAGCTCTATTCCTTCTTCAACAACATCGAGGAGAGGAGCCCCGAACTGGAAGAGACGGACCGGCCGCGGCACTGGCCCTTTCTGGAGTTCGGGACCGACCGGGAATTCGCCCGGCGGGACATCATCCGGAGCCAGTTGGCGCTCCTGGAAAAAGAACTGAAGACCTACGAGAAAGACCTTCTGGACCGCTTGCCGCAGTGGGAGCAGGAGCTGGACCCGGAACGGCGGCGCGAGTTCCCGCTCGAGATCCAGAGGATTCTGGCGTTGCCGGCCGAAGAGCGGAACGAGATCCAGCTCAAGACCCTGCATCTGCTCTACAAGGAGCAGGACCTGGGCTTCTCGACCCGGAAGGCCGGCATCGACTCCCTGAAGCAGGCTGAACCGAAGCTCCGCAGCACGCTGGTGATGAAGGAGTTGCCGGAGCCCCGGGAGGCCTATGTCCATCTGGGCGGCGAGTTCACCCGCCGGGGAGATCCGGTCCGGCCGGACGTGCCCGCGGTCCTGCCTCCGCTGGACGCCCGGTCCCGGCCCGACCGGCTGGACCTGGCCCGATGGCTGGTGGATCCGGAGCATCCCCTCACCGCCAGAGTCACCGTGAACCGGATTTGGCAACGTTACTTCGGCACCGGACTGGTGGAGACCGAGAACGACTTCGGGATCCAGGGCGCCCACCCGTCCCATCCGGCGCTTCTGGACTGGCTGGCCTCCGAACTGATACGCCGGCGCTGGAGCTTGAAGGCGATGCACCGCCTGATCGTCACCTCATCGACCTATCGTCAGTCGTCCCGCCATCGGGAGGACGCCTCCAAGGTGGACCCGGACAACCGGCTGCTGGCGCGGCAGCACCGCCTGCGCCTGGAGTCGGAGGTGGTGCGAGACGTCTGTCTGTCCGCCAGCGGACTCTGGAACCGGACCGTCGGAGGTCCACCCGTCTTTCCTCCCCAGCCCCAGGGCAGCAGCCGCCTGGGACATTCCAAGCGGGAGTGGGTCGCCAGCCAGGGTGAAGATCGATACCGGCGGGGCCTCTACACGCACTTCTGGCGCTCCACCCCCCACCCGGCCCTGATGGTCTTCGACAGCCCCAACGGGATCACCACCTGCACCCGGCGAAGCCGCTCCACCTCGCCCCTGCAGGCATTGACCCTGCTCAACGACGAGGCCTTCTACGAGTTCGCCCAAGGTCTTGCCCGCCGGGTGCTCCGGGAGGGTCCGGACCAGGACTCGGAGCGTATCGGCTACACCTTCCGCGTCTGCCTGTCCAGAATGCCCAGCGCGGAGGAGACCACTCAGTTGAAGCGCTTTCTGGACCACCAGAGGAGCGATCTGGCGCGGCACCCGCAGGAAGCCCGATCATTGTTTTCCCTGGATTCCGAGGACGAGGATCCGCAGGAACTCGCGGCCTGGACCCTCCTCTCCAGCGTGCTCCTGAACCTGGACGAGTTCATCACCCGGGAGTGACCCCCATGCAGAGCTACGGACCCTGGCTTCTTTCCCAGACCCGGCGCCATTTCTTCAGCCGCTGTTCCCTCGGATTGGGACAGGTGGCCCTGGCCTCCCTGCTCAGCGACGGCCGGCTTTTGGCCCGGACACCGGACCTGGCGAACCCCCTGGCGGCCCGGGATCCCCATTTCCCGGCCAAAATCCGAAACGTCATCTATCTCTACATGGTGGGAGGGCCCAGCCAACTGGATCTCTTCGACCACAAGCCGAAGCTCCAGGAACTCGACGGCCGACCGATTCCCGATTCCTTCCTGAAGGACAAGCGCTTCGCCTTCATGGACTTCTTCACCAAGGAGAAGCCGCGGCTCCTGGGTTCGGAACGGGAGTTCAAACGATACGGCCAATCGGGCAAGACCCTCTCCGAATGCCTTCCCCATACCGCGTCCGTCGTCGACGACCTGGCGTTCGTCTCCACCGTCTCCACCGACAACTTCAACCATGGACCGGCCCAGATCTTCAGCAACACCGGGTCGCCGCGCCCCGGGAAGCCCAGCATGGGTTCCTGGGTCAGCTACGGCCTGGGGACCGAGTCCCAGGACCTGCCCGCTTTCGTGGTCCTCCAGTCGGGCCGTGCCGGACCGCGGGCCGGCGTCTCCAACTGGGAAAGCGGTTTTCTTCCCACCATCTACCAGGGGATCCCCTTCTTCAGCAGCGGCGACCCCATCCTGAACCTGGCCAGTCCCGCCGGCATGAGCCGGCAGCGGCAGGCCAGCCGGGTGGAGGCGATCCGCAACCTGAACCTGGCCCGTTTGGCCGAGACCGGGGACCCGGAGATCGCCACCCGGATCGCCTCCTACGAAATGGCCTACCGGATGCAGACCAGCGGTCCCGAGCTCATCGACTTCTCCAGCGAGAGCCAACAGACCCTGGACCTGTACGGCGCCGAGCCGGGAGCCCGGTCATTCGCCAACAACTGCCTGCTGGCCCGGCGCCTGGTGGAGCGCGGGGTCCGTTTCGTCCAGCTCTATCACGCCGAATGGGACCATCACGGAAACGCGCACGTGAACCTTCAGGAGGGGCTCGACAAGGTCACGAGGGAGACCGACCGCCCCTCGGCGGCCCTGGTCCGGGACCTGAAGCAGCGGGGCCTCCTGGACTCCACCCTGGTGGTCTGGGGGGGAGAGTTCGGCCGGACGCCCATGGGGGAGAAACGGGACTCCATCGGACGCAACCACCACATCGACGCCTACACTGTGTGGTTCGCCGGGGGCGGTATCCGGCCCGGCCAGACGATCGGAAAGACGGACGAGCTAGGCTTCTCCGCGGTGGAGGATCCGGTGCACGTCCATGACATCCACGCCACCATCCTGCACTTGCTGGGACTGGATCACACGCGGCTCACCTTCCGTTTCCAGGGACGGGAGTTCCGCCTGACCGACGTCGCCGGCAACGTGATCGAGAAGCTGCTGGCCTAGTTTGGTTCCACCGGCTCCCGCCGCTCCACCGAGATCATGAAAGCCGCCATCTATCGGGGTATCGGGCGAATCGGTCTGCAGGAAGTGGAGCGGCGTCCGCCTCAGCCCGGATACGTCACCATCGATACCCGCCAGACCGGCATCTGCGGGAGTGACCTGCACGTCTACTGGGGGCACTGGCCCCAATCCAGAACCCTGGCCCTGGGACACGAGACCTCCGGCGTCGTCGTGGAACTGGGCGAAGGGGTCACGGGAATCGAGCCGGGAGACCGGGTCGCCATCGAGTGCTTCTCCCACTGCGGCCGCTGCCGCTACTGCCGGTGCGGCCACTACAACCACTGCCGGGAGCGTCGCTGGGTGTCGCAGGATACGCATGGAGGTTTCGCCGAGTTCACGACCGCTCACGTCTCGGCCCTCTTCCGCCTCCCGGCGAGCCTGAGCTTCGAAGAAGGGGCCCTGGTCGAACCCCTGGCGGTCGGTTGCCGCGCGGTGGGCCAGACCGGCGCGACCTGGCGGGACCGGGTGGCGATCCTGGGAGGCGGAACCATTGGCCAGTTCTGCCTGGCGGCGGCGAAGGCGGCGAACGTGCGGGAGACCTGGATCACCGTCAAGTACCCGCAACAGGCCCGGATGGCCCGGGATCTGGGCGCCGACCACGTGTTCGTGCTGGGTGAGAGCGGCCTCGACGACTGGGTCAGCGGCCTGAGCCGGGGACCGCGGCCGGACGCGGTGATCGAGACGGTGGGCGGAGGAGGCAATTTCGACCTCGCCCTTCGGATTGTCCGGCCCCGCGGCACCGTGGTTCTGGTGGCCGGCTATCCGGAGCCCGTGGAGGTGGACCTGGGCCGGGTTATGGAATCCGAGGTTGTCGTGACCGGATCCCACTGCTACGCATCGACCGGTTTGGGAACCGACTTCGGCGCGGCCATCGACCTGATGGCGACCGGCCGGGTGGATGCGACCCGCCTCGTTACCCACCGGTTCCGCCTGGAATCGGTCGAGGAAGCCTTCCGCGTCGCCGCCGACAAGTCTTCCGGGTCCATCAAGGTCCACCTCTGCCAATGATCCGATCCCACCGCCGCCACCGGTTGCCGGCGCCGCGAGGGCGGCCACCAGGGTCGCCCCTGCGAACCAGGAGAGAAAATTGGGAAAGTCCACCCAAAAGCCCAAATTAGGTATCCTTGACGAAATCGAAGGCGAAAGTCCCATGCGGGCACGACGTACTCCGGCCATGACACGAAGACTGCTGTTGACTCGCGGACTTGCGGGTCTGGCAGCGACGGTCCGGATGAGTCACCGGACTGCCGGAGCCGGCTCCACGTCTGCCGCGGCCGGTCAAGCAACTCGCGCAGACTCACTCTCCGCTTCGCAGGAGAACGAGATTGTCCTGGGCATGTCCGCCGCATTTTCCGGCCCCTCCCGAGGCTTGGGCAGCGAGCTCTACCGCGGCGCCATGGCCTACTTCAACCACGTCAACGACAAGGGCGGGGTCAACGGCTGCAAGATCCTCCTGAAGCTCTACGACGACGGCTACCAGCCGGACCCCTGCGTCCGGAACACCATGAAGCTCATGCTGGAGGACCAGGTATTCCTCCTGTTCGGTTACGTGGGGACGCCGACGGTGACACGGGTGCTGCCGCTGCTCAAGAAGTTCCAGGACGAAAAGGTCTATCTTTTCTTCCCCTTTACCGGAGCCCAGCCTCAGAGGGAACCGCCCTACGGCGATTTCGCCTTCAACCTGCGGGCGTCCTACCGGCAGGAGACCGCCGGCCTCGTCGACAATTTCCTTCGCGTCGGCAAGAAGCGCATCGCAGTTTTCTACCAGGCCGACGCCTACGGCAGGAGCGGCTGGGCGGGCGTCCGAGCGGCTCTGGCGGCCCACGGCGAGCAACTGGCCGGGGAGGCCACCTACCGCCGCGGGCAAAGGTTCACCGGCACCATGAGGGCACAGGTCGAAATCCTGCAGTCCGCTTCCCCCGACGCCGTGATCTGCATCGGCTCGTACGCCGCCTGCGCGGCGTTCGCGCGGGATGCGGTGGACCTGGGCCTCCGGGTTCCCATCGCCAACCTCTCTTTCGTGGGAAGCGAAAACCTTCTTCAACTGCTCACGGAAGGGCGAGACGACGCCGAGCGATACACCCGGCACCTGGTCAACTCCCAGGTGGTTCCCAGCTATGAGAACACCTCCATTCCGGCCGTGCGCGAGTACCGGGAACTGATGGAACGCTACGACCCGGCCGTCCCCCGGGAATTGGTCAAGGAACCGTACAGTCCGTTCCCCCAGAGCTTCGTCAGCCTGGAGGGATTCCTCGACGCCAAGTTGATGACGGAGATCCTGCGGCGCATGGGGGGCGGGCACGATCGAGCCAAATTGGAGAAGGCGGTCTTCTCGGTGCGGAACTATGACCTGGGAATCGGGGAACGGGTCTCGTTCGGCCCCGACCGCCGGCAGGGGCTTCAGAGGGTCTATTACACCGTCGTCGAGGGCGGCCGCTTCGTGACTCTCGACGACTGGCAGGGTTGGGTCTCTTGAAATGAAGATTCAGAAGCTGTTCCAGAAAACCCGGTTCGGTATCTTCGCCCTCTTCGGCCTGATCGTCCTGTCCACGTCGATCCTGTGCATCTATACCGTCGACACCCAGTTGTCGGCGGAATACGAGTCCAACACCCGAAACATCGCCAAGACCATCGCCGACGCCAGCGTGGACATCCTCCTGAACCGGAACCTGGCGACCCTGCAGTCGATGATCGACCAGTTCGTGGAGATTCAGGGCATCCGCTACATCTACATCACGAGTGAATCGGGCGAATACCTGGCTCACACCTTCGTACCCGGCATTCCCGAGCAGGTCCGCTCCAGCGATCCGTCCAGCACCGAGCCGGTCGAACGGAGCATTCCGGGGATGGGCGATTTCATAGAAGTGGGCAGCCCCATCCTGGCCGGCGTCGCCGGTACGGTCCACGTGGGGATGGACCTGGACCTGGTCGCGCTCAAGATCCAGCGGGCCATCGGCCAGCAGGTCATCCTGATCTGCATCTTTCTGGTGGTCGGCGTTCTGGCTTCCATCTGGTTCGTCAACTTGGCGGCAAAACCGCTGGGAGGTCTCCTGGCGTACGCCGTCGACCTGGCGGGCAACCGGGACCCGCACCCGGCGAGGGACGACGAACTGCTGGCCCGCGACGATGAAGTCGGAGACCTGGCCCGCCTCTTTCGTTACGTGTCCGAACGCAGGCCCGGTTCGATGGGGTCCGCCGCACCGCCGGGACAGGCCGGGTAGGAGGAAGTCGAGCAGTGCGCTTACCGCGAAGCGTCATAGCTCTCATCTGCACGACTCTTCAAATCTGCTTCGGCACGGTCTACGCGTGGAGCTTCTTCCAGACGATGTTGGTTCGGCAGATCGGCTGGACCCATACGCAGACCGCCTGGGCCTTCAGCATCGCCATCTTCTCGCTGGGCGTCTCCGCGGCCTGGGCGGGAAGCATGCTGCCCCGCCTGGGTCCCCGGTTGCTGGCCCTGGCCGGCAGCATCATGTTCTCCGGGGGATACCTGATCGCCGGCACGGCGCTCCATTTCGGTCTGGTCCCGCTCTTCTACCTGGGGTATGGCGTGATCGGCGGCGCCGGGATCGGCTTCGGATACGTGACGCCCGTCGCCACGGTCGCCAAGTGGTTTCCGGACCGCAAGGGGCTGGCCACCGGCATCGTGGTGATGGGGTTCGGAGTCGGCGCCTTCCTTCTGAGCAAGGGACTGGCGCCGTTCCTGATCGTCCGGACGGCGGGAGCGCTGCCCCTGGTCTTCTTCTGGCTCGGAATCATTTTCGCCTGCATCCTGATTCCCTGCAGCCTCCTCCTGAGCAATCCCCCCGCGTCTGCTGCTCAGACTACGGGAAACCAAAGCATCCGGCAGGATGCCGCCGAACCCCGGTCCGCCCGGACGTATCTGGGCACCACCCAGTTCGTCATCATGTGGATCGTCTTCTTCTTCAACATCGCCGCCGGGATTTCGGTGATCAGCTTCCAGTCGGAGCTCCTCCAAGAGATCTGGGGGCTCTCCGATTCCTCGATCGAGCCGACCACGCTTGCCGCATACGGCGCGACGCTCATCGCCGTCAGTTCGCTCTGCAACGGAGTGGGACGCCTGTTCTGGGGACTCCTCTCGGACCGCCTGGGCCGGGCTGCCGTCTTCCGCATCCTGCTGGCCAGCCAGATGGTGGTCTTCGGGGTTCTCATGACGGAGACCAACCCCTGGATCTTCTCGGTTCTGGTCTGCTACGTGCTTCTCTGCTTCGGCGGCGGATTCGCCACCATGCCCCCCTTCGTGCTCGACGTCTTCGGCAGCAGGAAGATGTCCACCATCTACGGCGTGATTCTCACGGCGTGGGCCGCCGCCGGCATCTGCGGCCCCCTCTACATGGGGTATCTGAAGGACACCTACCCCGACCGGGCCGTCATGTACTGCTTTCTCATCGGCATCCTCATGCTGGGCGCCGGCTATCTGTTTTCCTACCTGCTCAATGACGGGAGGATTCGACTGGGGCGGCCGACCCTGGAGAGCACGTTGCACCGGTATGGGATCCCGGCGCCGGGCAAGAGCTGAAATCGGCCCGGATCGGAACGCTTCAAATCGTGATTGTTTCAGTCCGACTTCCGCCACCTGATTGCGGTATCCTTGTCCCCGCTGCCGGCTCGGATGGATGACGCCGGCGATCCCGGCATCATGCGACGACGCGAGTGGTTTCGGAAATTGATGGGCGGCGTCATGGGAATCGGCCTGTTGGCCGTTCCCCTGGGAGCGGGCCTTCTCTTCCTCCTCAATCCCCTACGCCGCCGTGCCGAGCAGCACGGCTTCAGTCGCGTTGCCTCCGTCGACAGCCTGCCGCTGGGCACCCCCCGTCACTTCATGGTGCGAGGCCGGCGCCGGGACGCTTGGGAGGTGGGCGCCCAGGTTCCGCTGGGAGCCGTTTACCTGGTGCGGCAGGAGACCGGTATCCGGGCCTTCCAGGTCATCTGTCCCCATGCCGGATGCTTCGTCGGATATGAAACGGCCAGGCAGCGGTTCCTCTGTCCCTGCCACGACAGCTCCTTCGGGCTGGACGGCTCCATCTCCGATCCGGAGAGCCCGTCTCCCCGGGGTCTGGATGAGCTGGAGGTCAAGATCGAGAAGGGCGAGATCCTGGTCCGCTACCAGGAGTTTCGACCCGGCGTCACCGAGAGGATCGCCATCTCGTGAGCCGCGTGAGCGATTGGCTGGATCGCAGAACGGGCTACCGGCGACTCCTGTCCTGGCTGCTCTACGAGTCGATCCCGGGCGGCGCCAGGTGGCGCTACGTCTGGGGCAGCACCCTGGTCTTCACCTTCCTGCTCCAACTCTTCACCGGCCTCCTCCTTTGGACCGCCTACAGCCCCTCGATCCGGTCGGCCTGGGAGAGCGTCTACTTCATCCAACACCAGATGGAGCTGGGCTGGTTCATCCGGGGGCTGCACCACTACGCCTCCCACGCCATGATCGTGCTGCTGGTCTGCCACCTCCTGCAGGTGGTCATCGCGGGCGCGTACCGCTCACCCCGCGAGATCAACTGGTGGTTCGGCCTGCTCCTCATGGGGCTGGTGCTGGGAACGTCCCTCACCGGGTACCTGTTGCCGTGGGACGAGCGCGGATACTGGGCCACCCAGGTGACCACCAAGATCCTGGGGATCGTCCCCCTGCTGGGGCCGACCCTGGAACGCCTCCTGCTGGGCGGACCCACCTACGGCCATCACACGCTCACCCGCTTCTTCGCCCTCCACGCCGGGTTGTTGCCCGCCCTGCTGGTGCTGGTGACGGTGCTGCACGTCGTCCTGTTTCGGCGCCACGGGGTGACCCATCCCGAGGACGCCAAGGGAGAGGCCACTTTCTGGCCCCGGCAGGCGTTTCTGGATGGCGTGGCCTGCCTGGCCGTGCTGGTGGTGCTGGTGGCGCTGACGGGATGGAGCGGTTCGGAACGGGGCTTCGTCTTCGGACCCGAAGGCGGGGCTCCCCTGGATGCGCCGGCCGACCCTTCCCGGCCCTCTCCTTCGGCACGCCCCGAGTGGTACCTGCTCTTCCTGTACCAGTTCCTGAAGTATTTCCCGGGCCGGAGCGAGGTGATCGGCGCCGTGGTGATTCCCTCGTTCGTGGTCGGAGTCATGTTGTGTTTCCCCTTTCTGGGCCGCGTCCGCCGGGGGCACGCGTTGTGCGTCGGGATCACCTTCGCCACGCTCACCGGCGCACTGCTGCTGACGGTGACGGCCGTCCGGGAGGACCAGACCCGGCCCATGTACCAGGCGGGACTGGCGGAGGCGCAACAGAAGGCCCGGCGCATCCTGGACTTGGCCAGGGAGAACGGGATTCCTCCCGACGGCGCCCTGGCGATGCTGCACCGGGACCCGCAGACTCAGGGTCCGCCGTTGTTTCGGGACAACTGCTCGGCCTGCCACCGCTGGGACGGTCATGACGGAACCGGGGCCCGGGTGACGGAGGTCCGGGATGGAGAGTCCGTGGCGGTCGCCCCGAGCGCCAGCGACCTGGCGGGATTCGGCACTCCGCAATGGGTCGCCGGGTTTCTGAGGGATCCCTCGTCGGAGCGCTTCTTCGGGCGGACCCGTCACCGGGACGGGACCATGGTCCAGTGGGCCGGGAAGAACATCCCCCTCATGACCGGGCGAGAGATCGAAGCCGTGTCGGCGTTCATCATCCACCAGCCGGACGACTCCAAGACAGCGGCTGACCCGGAGCTCATGGCGCTCGGAGCGCGCGTTTTCTCGGCAGGAACTTCGGACGGGGCCCAAAGCTGCGTCATGTGCCATCAACTCGACCATCCGCAGGTTTCCGGGTCGGGAATGGCTCTGGGACCGGACCTGACCGGCTACGGCTCACCGGAGTGGCTGAGCGGAATCATCAGGGATTCTTCCCAGCCCCGTTTCTACGGCAGCCAGAACTCCGGGATGCCCAAGTTCGCCCATCGGCTCCGCAGCCAGGAGCTCCAACTCCTGACCGACTGGATCCTGGAGGAGAGCCGAACCGGAAAGTAGAGGACAGTGGCCATGAACCCGGAAATCACGCCCGGCCGGAAGCGTCCCGCCGCCGCTTCGGACGGCTCCGGAGCCGGATTTCGAGCCCTGTTCTTCATGGTCCTGACCGCTGCCGTTCTATTCCCGGGCTGTACTCAACCGGCTCCGGTCGAGACCCGGGAGGACGGCCGGCTCCCCATCTTCCACCGGACTGGAACTCCCATCTACTTCGCCGACCTGAGCCGGGCACAACCGGAATCGGCCCTGACCCGGCAGGAGAAACGCTTCGCCTGGAGGCTCATCGACTACGAGACCGCGCACTTCAAGGGAACCCTGGTCTTTGCGGGGGAGGAGGCCCAAGCTCCCGACCTGACTCTGGGCCTGGACACGGCGGGCGTTCACGATGTGTACGTCGGCATGTTCAACACCGCCTGGAGGCCTTACCAGAACATGAACGTGCGGGCCAGGCTGAGCGGCGACCCTGCTTTTTCGACGCTGTTCCTGCCGGCGCCGAAGGGCTTGACCTCGGGGGTGCCCGAGGACGACACCGTCCGGGGCCCCCGGATTCAGGAAGTCTATTTCAAGACCGCCGACCTGAGCGGCCAGGACCTCATCCTCCGGCAACCGTGCCAGCGGGTCGTCCCTCCGGACCAGGAGTACGGGAACCCGTGCGAGAAGGCCTGGATCGCCTACGTCAAGCTGGTGCCGCTGAATCCGGAGGAGGTGGCCACCCTGGAGCAGGACCGCAAGCGGACCGACACCCGCCGGCTCTTCGGCTACAACGACTCCTGGGCCGTGGCCTGGGGGCGCGCGGAGCCGGCCTCGGCCGAGTTCGTCCGCTCCCACCTGGAGCCCTACCGCAACAGCGACTTCCGGCGGATCTACTGGGATGGGATCCACGGGGACGTCTGCAACTACTTCACCCGAATCGGAAGGATGTGGACGCGGGAACACTATCCCCTGGAGGATTTCGTCAGGACGGGCGACCGGCTGCTGGTCGAGTCCTGGACCGAGTACGTGGAAAAGGGGATCGACCCACTCCGGGTGGCGGCCGAGGCCGCCCGCGAGATGGGTCTCGAGATCCACGTCAACTACCGGCTGGGGTGGGGACCGTTCTATTGGCCGCCGCCCTGGGAGGCCTTCAACCGGGGAGGCTTCTGGGACCGGCATCCCGAGTGGCGGACCGTGCATCGCGACGGCACGCCAGGGACCGCCATGTCGTTGGCCTTTCCCGGTGTTCGGGACACCATGCTGAGCTTCGTCCGCGAGATGGCCGCGTATCCCGTCGACGGCATCGCCATCCTCTACAACCGCCAGCCCCCGTACGTCGAGTATGAAGCTCCCCTGGTGGAGGGGTTCCAGGGTGAGTCCGGCAAGGATCCCAGGGAGTTGGATGAGCAGGACCCCGAATGGCGCGACTGGCTGGCCTACCGCAGCCGGGCCGCCACCCGGTTCATGAAGGACCTGCGCCGGACGCTGGAAGAATCGGCCCGGGAGCAGGGCCGCGACGAGCCCTTCGAGATTACGGCCTGGGTCTTCGGCAGCCTGCAGGAGAACCTGGAATTCGGGTTGGATCCGGAGACCTGGGTGCGGGAGGGGCTGGTGGACACCCTGATCCCCTACTCCTCGGCCAAACACCTCTTCAGTTGGCAGCCGTCGTGGGAAGACCCGCGGGACGTGGCCGCGTGGGTGTCGCTGACCCGGGGGACGGGGACGAAACTCGCCCTGAACGTCATGCCCCGCAACCTGCCGGTGGCCGAATACAGGCGCAAGGCCCATGCCCTCTACGGCGCCGGAGTGGAGTACCTGGCCTTCTGGGACACGGTCATCCACGGCAGCGCGTCGTCCCTGGCGTTGCGCCGCCTGGGGCACGCCGAAGAGATCGCCGCCTGGCTGAAAGCGGGACAGCCGGCGGAGGAACTGCCCTTCTCCCGCCTGCGAAAACTGGGAGACTGGGACCTGAGTTTCTTCCCCGAGTGACGCTGCACCGCTCTCCCGAACGGGGGAGACTGGACCCATGGAAAATCGCATCGCCCTCGTGACCGGCGCCGGCCGCGGCATCGGTCGCGCCATCGCTCTCGGACTTGCCGCCGAAGGCGCGCGAGTCGCGGTCACCGCGCGCAGTATGGACGAGCTGGAGAGCCTGGCCCGCGAAGTGAAGGCCGCAGGAGGAGACGCGCTCGTGGTCCCCGGCGACCTGTCCGACCGATCAACGCCGGACCGCATCGTCCGGACCGTCACCGAGACCTGGGGTCCCGTCGAGATCCTGGTCAACAACGCCGGCGTGGGCAGCAGTATGAACCCCAAGCCCCTGGTCGATTTCGACGACGACTTCTGGGACCTGACGCTCATGATCAACCTGACGGCGCCCTACCTTTTCACGCGGCTGGTCCTTCCCCCCATGATGGAGCGCGGTTGGGGGCGGATCATCAACATCGCGTCCATTGCCGGGCGGATCGGGACCCTGCACGGCGCCGCCTACGGCGTCAGCAAGCAAGGCCTTCTGGGTCTGACCCGGACCACGGCGGTCGAGGCGGCCGCCCACGGCATCACCGCCAACGCCCTCTGCCCCGGCGTGACGCGCTCCCGCCTGAACGATCTGCGCCTGGAGTACGACTCGCGGCGGCTGGGGGTCAGCTTCGAACAACTGGAAAGGGAATCCACTCCGCTGGGGCGGCGTCTGGAACCGGAAGAGGTGGCGGTCCTGGCCGTTCAACTGGCTCGGGACGAAGCCCGGGGCATCAACGGACAGTCCATCAACGTCTGCGGCGGGCGGGTTTTCAGTTAAGCCGCCCGGAGGGGCGATTTCCTAATCGCCCACCAGGAACGGCGATTTCCAGTCGCCCAGTCTTCTTCCACGTTGCCCTGCGATTTGGCCGCGGGAAAGCGTACAAGGGGGACTGCCGTCCCCCCTAACCCCCTACGCGGTGGCTAGAAACCGCCGCTCCTGTCGGCGATTGGAGTCGCGGTAGGGACGCCGGTTGCCCAGCGCCCCCCGCGCAGATCCGTGCGTGCCCGTTAAGGCACACGGCTCCTACCTCAGGTAGTGACGGCAGGGTGCGACGCCTCCCGTATCCGACCCCCGCCTGTATCACGGTAGTCCGGCTCTGGGTCCGGGCCGTGCTTTGGTGGGCCGAAACTCCCCTTGGTTCCATCCCTTCGCTCCACGGACTCCGCAGAGAGTTGCCCCTCCTTGTTCGCCCGCTTCATCACTACTATGGATGAATCCGATTGCTTCCTCTTTCTCCTCATGGGGTACGGCTTTCTCCTTTCCCATGAGGCCCCGGCTTTCACCGGGGTCAGAGCAAGCCCTCCCAGGTCCCGACACAAGATGTACGTACGTGCATGGGTTCTTTGACACCGCGGAGCCCGGCCGTCCCTCACCTTGGCGGTCCAGCCGGTGTTGCCTTCGACCGCGATTACAGCCTCGGCACTTCCGAACAAGGAGCTTTCGATGCTCAATAGCCTGCCCATACGCACCGCTACCGACGCTTCGCCGACACCCTCACGAGTGCCCACGCACGGCTCGCGGAGAAACGTGGATGGTTGGTCCTTTCGTTCCAGCGGACTTTCACCGCCTATCTTGTGCCAGTTAGCCTGGCGCACAATCGCCGCTCCCGCCGCTTCCCTTATGTCGGCGGCCGGGACTATAGTGGTCGCGCTATGCCATCCAACCAATCAGAGCTCAATCGACGAGGATTTTTCCGGAGATCCGGGCTGGCCGCCGCCGCTCTCTCGGCTCGAAGCTACGGGCGGGTCATGGGGGCCAATCACCGGCTTCGCATCGGGATCATCGGTTGCGGAAAGATCGCCGGGAGCCACCACCTGCCCAAGCTCCTGAAGATGTCCGGGAGCGCCAACGTCGAGGTCGTGGCCGTGTCGGACGTCTACCGGTCCCGGGCGAAAAAGTTTCAGAATCGGATCTCGAAGGCGGGCGGACGCGCCGTCGAGAAGGTCCACCACCAGGACCTGCTGGAGATGACGGACATCGACTATGTCGTCATCGCCACCCCGGAGCACTGGCATCACCGGCAGACTCTCGACGCGCTGGATGCCGGCAAGCACGTCTACTGCGAAAAGCCCATGACCCACACCATCCCCGAATCCCAGGAGGTGGTTCGAAAGGTCCGGGAGACGGGTCTCAAATTGCAGGTCGGCGTCCAGGGGATGAGCGACGACAGCTACTCCAGCGCCAATCGGGCGATCCGGGCCGGCAATCTGGGCACGGTGGTGGAAGCCCAGATGGAGTATGTCCGAAACCACCCCCTCCACAGGGGCCCCTGGCGCAGAGGCATCCGGTCCGACGCGCCCAAGCCTCGCGACCTGGACTGGGACCGCTGGCTGGGGCCGGCGCCCAAGCGTCCCTGGTCTCCCCACCGTTTCTTCGAGTGGCGCAACTACAGCGACTATTCGGGAGGGATCTCCACGGACCTGTTCATTCACCGCCTCACCCGCGTGCTGAAGGCCTGCGAACTGACCTATCCGAATTCGGTTGCCGGGTTGGGGGGCATCTACATCTGGGACGACGGGCGGGACATGCCCGACAACCTGGAGATGGTCGCCGAATACCCGGCTGTCCAGGGAATCACCAAAGGTATGACGCTTCACATGCTGGGCACCATGGCGAACAAGCATGGTGTCGAGCACTGTATCCGGGGGCACAAGGCCACACTGGTCTTCACCAGGAGAGGGTGGAAGATCCTGGATCAGGGATCCGGCAAGGTCGTGAAAACCCACAGGAAGACGGGCGCCGAGGACATGGCGCTCCACCATCGCAACCTGCAGGCGGCGATTCGGGACGGCAAGGCTCTGGCGTGCCCCGCCGAGTTGGGACTGCGCGGCGTGGTCGCGGTGGCCATGTGCAACGAGTCCTGGGCCCGAAGAAAGCTCATGGCATGGGATTCCCGGAAACAGGAGATGGTCGAAGCGTAGGGTGACGCCGCGGCGACCTCACAGCAGCCCGTAGAACAGTTCCTCGTACTGCTCCGTGATTCGCTCCCAGTCGAAACGGCGGCGAACCCGATCCTGGGCCGCCTGCCGCAGTTCCCGGTAATCCTCGGGCCTCCCGCAAACTCTGGTCATGAGCTGGGCGAGCCGCGCCTCCTGGTTGAAAGGGTAGAAGAGGCCGGCGTCGCCCACGGCCTCCCGGTTCTCCGGGATGTCGTTGACCAGCACCAGGCAACCGGCTCCCATGGCCTCCAACAGACCGGGATGGATTCCGCCGATCTCCCCCCCGTAGACGTAGCAGCGGCAATGGGAGAGCAGCTCCCGGTACCCCTGCCCGTAGATGGCTCCCGGCAGCACCACGTTGGTCCCGTCTGCCAGTCGCCGTAGATGCTCTATATAGGGGCGGTTGTAGGGCGCGTCGCCCACCACCACCAGCGGCAGTTCCACCCCCGATTCCCGGTAGGCGCGGATCACCCGATGGGCGTTGTTCTCCGGTTCCAGCCGGCTCACGAACAGCAGATACCCATTCTCCTCCAGACCCAGCTTCGCCAAGACCTCCCGGCTCTCCAGGCGCCCGACCGGCGCCCCGTAGGGAATGAACGGAGACTCACGGCCGTAACGGCCGAGATAGTACTCCTGAGTGGTCCTGGCGTCGGTGACGAAGCAATTCGGAAATCGGACAGCCAGGGATTCGCCCATTCGATGGAAAGTCCGGCCGGCCCAATTCCATTTCTTCCGCTTCCGCTCGATGCCGTCCACGTTGAGCACCACCTTCTGGCCGGCCAGCCGGGGAAGCCAACAGAGGAAGGCGTTGGCCGCGTTGCACACCAGGCAGACGTCGTAGCCACGAAAACAGGCGGAAAAGACGGAGAGGGCGGTGTGGGAGACCGTCTCCAGGTACTTGTGCCGGATCGCGGGCAGGACCCGAAGGCGGACTCCCTTGTAGGCCGTGAGCTTCGGATCCACGAAGTGGCTCCGCCCGTAGACCGTGACCCGGTGCCCCCGGCGAACCAGACGGACCGCCAGCTCCTCGGCAAAGGTCTCGAACCCGCCGTAGTTGGCGGGAATCCCCCGGGTGCCCAGGATGCCGACCTTGATCCCCATGGTCCGTTTTCCCTTCCGGACCAGAGACTATCACCACTATCGCATCGAACCAGAGTGATCCGGCCGCGTCCCCACCCGGCGTAATCGCTCCCGAACTCCCGCCCTGGCTCCTGTGGTCCGGCTTCCGCTCCGTCGGAACTCCGATTGCTAAAATAGACCGTCCAGGGAGCGAACGATGGTGCACATCCGGGAAGGCGTCGACATCGAGGAGAACGAGCTCCGCTTCTCCTTCTCCCGCAGCAGCGGGCCGGGCGGGCAGAACGTCAACAAGGTGGACACCCGGGTCACGCTCGTCTTCGACTTGATGAACTCCGGAAGCCTGGCCGCCGGGCAGAAGGCCGTATTGCAACGTCGACTCGCCAGCCACCTCAACCGCCGAGGCGAACTGCGGGTGGTTTCTCAACGGCACCGGAGTCAATGGAGGAACCGGCAGGAGACTCTGGAACGCTTCCGGCAGTTGCTGGCATCGGCTCTGGAGAAGCGGAAAAAACGCTACGGAACCCGTATTCCGACCCGCTCCAGAGTGCGGCGTCTCGAAGACAAGGCCCGTCGCAGCCGGACCAAGCAGATGCGCCGGAAACCGGCGCGCTCCGAGTACTGAGCCCTCCCGGGTCGTGTCTTCGAATGAGGAAGTGGACTTACTACCCCCGCCGCGCGGTCCTTGACGTGTCACCCCACCGAGACGATACTGAGGCGCTCCTCCGGCGCTGTTTTCATAATGCCTGTTTCGACAGGATCAGACCGAATGGAGAAGTGATTCTTCGTGCTGAAGCGATTCTACGCGGACAATTTCCGCTGTCTGAAAAACTTTGAAGTCGAGCTCGACCAAGCTTGTGTCCTCTTGGGGCACAACGGCACGGGCAAGACCTCGATCCTGGACGTTCTGAGGAGCATTCAGAACCTGGTGGTCCGAGGTTCGAAGGTCGAAGCGGCGTTTCCGGCACGAGACGTGTCACTTCAGGAGGACGCTCGCCGCGACCGCCGGAAACAGCGCTTCGAGGTAGAAACCAGCACCGACGGTGACTCCTATCGGTACGCACTGACCGTGGAGCACACTCCCGACCACCGCAAAATGCGGATCATCGAGGAGACCCTGCAACACAGGGAGAAACTGATCTTCGAATTCAGGAACGGCGAGGCGCAACTCTATCACGACGATTACAAAAAGGGCCCTTCGTACCCGTTCGACTGGTCGCAGTCGGGAATCGGCGTCCTGAATGCCCGACCGGACAATCGGAAGCTCACTCGGTTCAAGCAGGAGGTGGCGAGCTACATCGTAGTCGGCTCCTGCCCTCCGCTGGTGGAGCCGGAAACCCGATCGGAAGACGTTTTCCTCGAGCCTCTGATGCAGAACTTCGTGGCTTGGTACCGGCACACCGCCCAAGAAAACATGGGAGAGATACCAAATTTCTTCGAGGTCCTGCGCCAAGCCCTTCCTGCCTTCGATTCCATCATCCTGACGGAATCCGGAGAGAATTCACGCGCCCTCAAAGCCGTGTTTCGGAGTCCTTCCGGAAAGGCGATCCGTTATGGATTCGACCAGATCTCTGATGGCCAAAGAGCCCTGATCACGTTGTACAGCCTGATTCTCCTGCCCGGCGAGAGCCGAACCTCGTTGTTCATCGACGAACCCGACAACTTTCTCGCCCTGAGGGAGATTCAGCCCTGGCTTGCTCACGCCGTCCAGTGCTGCGGAAAGTCGCTGGAGCAAGTGGTCGTGGCCTCGCATCATCCGGTAACCATCGACTACATGGCCGGCGCCGGCGGCCGTTGGTTCTACCGGGAAGAAGACGGTCCCGTTCGGGTGAACCCGGAGCCGAAGGTCCCCGTAGACGGCCTTTCACTCTCGGAAACCATCGCCCGGGGCTGGGAACGGTGAGCGCGAGGATCGTGCTGCTGTGCGAGGACCAGCAGACGGACAGTTTCGTGCGCCGTTTCCTGGCCAGAAGGAATTTCAGAAATCACGACATCCACACTCTACCGCTACCCTTGGGCAGGCTATCGGGCGAACAGTGGGTGCGAACCAGATTTCCCAAGGAATTGAAGGCTGTTCGGCGCCGGGAAAGAGCGTTTCTGATCGTGATCATCGATGCGGATGCGTTCACGACCGATGAGAGACGAGATCAATTGAATCGCAGTTGCCGGGAACAGGAAATTCTGGAACGGAGACCGGGAGATCCTGTGATCATCGCCGTTCCCCGACGGAACATCGAAACTTGGTTCGCCTATCTGGATGGAAACGCTGTGGATGAAACAACGCAGTATCCGTCCCTGAGCCGCCCGAGCGATTGTCGCCGCCACGCTCGTGAACTGTACCGGATGTGCCATGAGGACCAGCAACTCCGGAAGCCCATTCCCCCGTCATTGACCGAAGCCTGCGGAGAATATCGAAGGCTGACCCGCTGACCATGCCTCCGCGCCTCAAGCTGAAACGCAGATGGTTCGATCCGGATAGCCGTTGCCGGACCGGAACCTGCAGCAACCGACGTGTCTTTCGCCCGAACTCGGAACGACTTCGGCTCCGCCGGTTCTCTTCCGGAATACGCCCACTTGGGCACGACATAGAGTTCCGTCAGGAAAAACAGCAACAGGATCAAGAATGGCGGACGAGAATGTTCCGTGAAAGTCGCCATCCAGTTTCGTACCTTGCTTTGCCGGGTGGCAACCGGTGGGGGAATTTCTTTTTCGAGACCGGCAACTCCAGGTTGCGGCCAGTGGGATTCAGTGGAGATATATCACCGGCTTCAGACCCAGATATTTGACCATGGGCAGGAAGGCCCTGTCGGAGAACAGCAACGGGATCCCCTCGTCGACGCAGAAGGAGGCGATGACGACATCGACGGCCTTTCGAATTGTGACTCCGTTCCTGCGCAGTCTTCGATAGCGCATGGCAACCCGGTGCGCCCGTTCGCGTCCCAGCAGGTCGAAAGACGGAAACTCCGACAGTGCTCGCTTTACCGCTCTGAAATCCGAGTCGTTTCGAATTCCCTGGAGGACTTCCACCAGAATCAAGTCGCCGGTTGCCACGACATCCTGTCCCAACAGGGCGTCGAGACGATCCGTTTCCGGTGTTGGAACGCCGTTGAAATAATCGATCCAGACGCTGGAATCGACCAGAACCATCAGTCTCGCCTCATCTTGTCCAGATCGCCCGTCCAACGAATCTTGCCGCGCAATGCGCGGATTCCTTCCTGTCCCTTCAATCGAATCAACGACGCCAAGCCCAACTCTACGACCTCGCGCTTGGTCTTGGCCCCGGTGACACGCATGGCGCGTTCCAAGAGATCGTCGTCAATGACAATGTTCGTACGCATTTGGAGGCCCTCCAATCGATGTGTATATGATAGGGAAATTATACACATCTGACAGCCGAGATCTAATCCTGTGCGCTGAACCTTCAACTGAAACAGAGTGGCGAACTGATCGATTCCGTCGGTTCCGGAATTGACGAAGCAGGACTCTATTTCGCCTTTCCGATCCAGCAAAGCTCCCGCATCAGAACCGGATTCACCTGGGTGGCCTCCGCCCACATCGTCCCCCTGAAACCTGAAGAAATCCGCGTCGGGGTCTTTGATGCGGACGGCGCCGTCTTCGAAATAAAAACCCTGCCGTACGAGGGGCACCAAGCCCGGTTCGTCGACGAATTGTTCCCGGATCTCCCGGAGGATTTTCAGGGGACCATGATGGTCAATTCCGAAAAATTCATCCATCTCACGGTGCTCCGGCAGGACACGTTGTCGTCGGGTGCGGTTCAGTTCACCAGCACGCCGGCGAACAGGTCGTGTTTCAAGGGTAAGTGCGACTTGGACGAAGTTGATCCGGAGGAATAGGCTTTCCCCTGAATCGGACAACCTCGGTGGCGGATGAAGGATCGTGCCGGTTTTCCGCCGGCGGGTACCGCTATCCTCCTTCAGGGGACTTCTTACAATCCCTGATGATCGTAGGGGCACCCCTTGTGGGTGCCCTGCGGGGTCGCATGGTTCCCCGGCTGAGTCGCCGCTCCACGTCGCCATTCCCGGCGCCCGGAAGGACGCCGATCCCAGTCGGCGCCGAGGACGACGCCGCTCCAGACGCCGCTCCCGGTCGGCGACTAGAAAGTCGCCGCTCCACCCCCCCCGGTTCGGTAGTGCCCAGGCAATGGCCGGCGGACGGTGGCGCCGTTCGGGGGAGGGCGACCACAAGGGTCGCCCCTACGAGTCGTTCGACAGCGGCGACGCGGTGGGTGCCGCCAACGGACAATCCCCGCCCAGTTTCTCGCGGGATCATGCCGGAGGCGCGGCGGTGGGGGACTTCTGAGCCAATTCCCGCCGCTGGACCGCGTAAGGGGCCGTCAGGAAGAAAAGCAGCAGGATCAGCACCTCCGAATCGCCGAAGTTGTACTCCAGGCAACCCGCCACGTGAAACGCCGCCGAGATACAGAGGCCGTTCAGGCTCAGGAAGCGGACCCATTCCGATTCGGACCGGAGCCACATCCGGATCAGGTCCCGGATCAGGACGATCCAGAGCGCCAGCCAGAACGCCAGCCCCACGAGGCCGGTTTCGGCGGCAACCTGGAGGAAGTTGTTGTGCAGGTGCTGGTAGGCCCAGTCGGGGTACTCCTGGTGCGACCGATACTTGAGAACCTCCCGGTAGACCATGCCGGGTCCGACCCCCGTCCAGGGATGGTCGCGAATGAGACGGGATCCGGCCTGGACCATCTCCAGACGGACCTGGGTGGTCGTGTCGCTCAGATCCACTCCGGACAGGAGACGATCCCGAAACGGCGTCGGCACCACAATCAACAGAGCCATCAGCGCCAGCAGCAACAGCAGCACCCGGGTCTTCTTCGTCAAGACGACCAACAGGAGACCGCCGGCGGCCGTTCCCAGCCAGGCGTTGCGGGTGAAGGTCACCAGCAGGCTCCAGCTCAAGAGGAGCAACAGGAGCAATCCGAGGACCGGCAGGCGGCGCCATCCCGTCTCCTCCCGGTTTGCGGTCGAGGAGTTGGCCGCCGTGAAACGCTCCCTGCACAGAAAGACTCCCAGCGAGACGGCCCCCATCATGAGTTGGCCGGAAAAGGTCATCCAATGGCCCATGAACCCGGTGATCCGATGCTGCAGATCCGGCTCCATCAGCCAGTAGTACTGCGCCAGGGCGTAAACGGCGCTGGCGCCGACAACCCAATAAATGCGCCTCACGGTCCACTTCACGTGAACCGTCCCGAACCAGGTGAACATCAAGGGGACGAAGAGGAAGCGCACCAGTTTCTTGAGCGAGCCCGAACTGGTCGCGGGGTCTTCCGAGAAGAGGACGGCGATCCCCATTGAAATCACAAAGAGAAGGAGCGGCAGCGCGAAAGGTGGCCAACGGAGGCGCAGGCGCCTGCGCCGCAGGGTATCGATGACCCAGAGGAGCAGGGCGACCCCGGCCAAAATGTACGCCGCCGCGATGGAGATGAGAGAGGCGACAATCGACGCCGCGGCGCACCACGGAATCCAGCGTGACTGGAAGAGACTGGAAATGCGCTGCTTTAACGATGTCATTTCTACCGCGCAGACTCCTGGCGTTTCCCACCGCCGGCTTCCGCTACCTGCGGGAGAGATTACGACTCCGCCTCCCCGTCCGCAACATCCGCCGCTACCGGAACCTGACCTCGACCCGGGTCAGAACGGGGCTGGGTCCGCCATTTGGAGTTGCGAGCCGGGCGCGGTACTGAAGCCAGGAATCGGACGACTCGCCGCCTGAAACGGGACCCGGCTCCAGGATCCAGCTTCCGGAACCCGGGGAACCTCTCCATGCCGCCTCCCGGAGGGAATCCTTGCTCTCGGCAGTCCGAATCTGGAGCGCGATTCCCGGTTCCCAAGGGAATCTCCGCATCCCATCCGATGGATACGGGACGGACGCCCGGTCCGAACCGGTGCGGCGGAGAGACGTAGGTCTCGGCCAACTCCCGCGTGTAGATGTTCCCCGGGTCGCGGAGCATCTGGCCGTGCGGACCCACGGTGGGAAGCCAGGTCCTGTCCTGGAGGGAAAAGCCGTCCGGTCCGTTCCAATAGAGGACCGACGGGGTCGTGTGCTGGATGGGTTCCCCGGGGCGATCGACGCTTCCGTCCCGCTTGTGGTTGAGCAGGAAGATGTCGGTCCAGCCGTCGCCGTCGAAATCGGCGGCCAGGGAGGCGGTCCCCGAGTCCCCCGGCAGGTCCAGGCGGCGGTCCGGGTCGAAACCGGAGGCGCTTCCCCAGTAGAGGAAGCAGGGGATGCTCCGGGCGGTGTTGCTGGAGTAGTTGGGCACGAACAGGTCCAGGAAACCGTCCCGGTCGAAGTCGGCCACGCTGGGGTCCAGGGCCGACATGTGCGGCAGCGGCCGACCCTCTCTCAAACGGAACCCGTCCGCGGAGCCGTAGTAGATCCGGATCTCCCCTTCCTTGTTCCGGGGATAGTCGTTGACCGGCGCCACCAGGTCCAGCCAACCGTCCGAATTGAAGTCGGCGGTCTCCAGGTAGGGGACCCTTCCCTTCTCGATCAAGCGGTGATGATTCTTCCGAAACCCTTCCTCCGAACCATAGACCAGGTGCAGGCCGTGCTTGGCGGAGCCACCGGCCAGGTCCAGGTATCCATCGCGGTTCCAGTCGGCCACCACCGGGGGAAATCCCAGGCCACCGATGGGAATCACCTCGCGCCGCGCAGGGGAGAAACCGGATTCCCCGCCGTAGAGGATCACGTAGCCGCGGCGGCCGCGGGCGTCGCCTTCGGCGGCGCCGATCACCAGGTCCAGGTAGCCGTCCCGGTTCAGGTCGGCGGTGACCGCCCCCAATTCCGGGTCCTCAACCGAGAGGACGGCCCGGCGCCGGGGCTCGTAGCCGCCGGCTCCCCCATACCAGACATAGACCCCGTTGAGGGTCACCGGCCGGTCCAGCGCGTAGCGGGCCTCGGCCGAGACCAGGTCCACCCAGCCGTCGTCGTCCAGATCGGCCTGGGCGGTGCCCACCGTATAGCCGGCCCAGAGTTGGCCGCGCCGCCGCGTCGTATAGTTGCGCGTCCCGTCGCCCCAGTAGATGAAGTTGGGGTTGTAGCCGGTCCGGAGCCCCCCTTCCAGGTTGAAGAAGATCACGTCGGGGCGCCCGTCGTTGTCCACGTCGCCGATGCCGTTGCCATGGGCGCTCCGGGTGTCCAGCATGGATTTGTGGGCCGGGAGGAATTTCCCTTCCCGGTTCCAGAAGACGAAGGACTGGACGTTCAGGTCGTTGAACGAGTGGTGGTTGCTCACCACCAGCTCGGGCCAGCCGTCCCCGTCCAGATCACCGGCGCTGACGCCCCTGGCGTGGACGGTGGCCAGAGGGGTCGGATCGGTCTCGGACAAACGCCCGTCACGGTTCCAGAAGACCAGGGAGTCGGTGTACCCGTTCCCGCTTCGGTCGGCAGAGGTCACGGCCAGATCCGGTAGCCCGTCCCGATTGAGATCCTGCACCGCCAACTGCCAAGGGTTCTCCACCTGAAGCCGCTGCCGGACCTTGAACCGGCTCGAAGCCGCCGCCAAGACATGGACCCCCGATTCGACGGCCGCAACCAGCTCGATCCGTCCGTCCCGATCCAGATCGCCCGCGCCCAGATGCCGTGCCTCCAGATCCAGGACGTGGGGCTTCTCCAGGTCCAACCCATCCTCCCCGGCTGCGTAGACGAAGACGCCGTTTCCGGTGGCCAGAACCAGATCAAGCGCATCGTCTCCGGCCAGGTCGGCGGCCAGGACCGCCGTTCCGGGCCCGGGGAGTGGGGACCGGCGTTCAGGATCGAACCCATGAGCCGAATTCCAGTAGACGACCGAGTGGCTCGACTCCTCGTCCCGACCCGGATTGGCGCAAGCGATGGCCAGATCCGGCCATCCATCCCGGTTCCAGTCCCCGACGGCGGCTTCCCTCCCGGACCACGATCTCAGTTGCCGGCGCTCGGACACGGGGAACCGTCCCTCGGCCCCGTAGTAGATGAAGCTGTCGGACTTGTTGGTGGTGCCGCCCGTTCCGTTGACCACCACCACGTCGCTGACGCCGTCCCGGTCCAGGTCGGCCACCAACCCCTCGACCGCCCCGTCCGTCGGGAACGCGATCCTCCGGAGCGGATCGATGGTCTCGCCGTTGTTCAGGTAGACGTAGGCGTCTTCGTCTTCGCTGTGTCCGTGGCCGTTGGCCACGAACAGATCGATATGACCGTCCCGGTTCAGGTCCAAACGGTTGATCAGTTGGATCCGGCCGCGCCGGGAAACGTAGATGTTGGAGCCGGAGTCCCCGAACGTCCCCTGGGAAAAGGCTTGAAAACCCTCGTGACGCCACACCCGGGCCCAAAGCCGGCCAGCCGCGCCCTCCCCGGCGAGAAAAAAGGCCGCCATCATTGCCACCACAACCTTCAGTTTCATTCCCGTTTCCCCTCCCGTGTCTCAAGTCTCTCCCTATCTTCTCTTTTCTCGTTCCTCATTTCCTCTCCCTGCTTTCTGCTACCATCCCGCCGTGACCGGTTTCGACGCCTTTCTCCACGACGGCGGGGAGCTCACCTGCGAAGGGACTCCCCTGTCACGAATCGCCCGGCAGGCGGGGACTCCGAGCTACGTCTACAGCCGCCGGGCGATTCGTGACAGCTACCACCGGCTGAAAGACGCCTTCGCCACGGTGGATCCGTTGATCTGCTACTCCTTGAAGGCCAACGACAACCTCTCCCTGTTGAGGGTTCTGCAGGAGGAGGGCAGCGGCTTCGACGTGGTTTCGGGAGGAGAGCTCTTTCGGCTGCAGCGGATCGGCGCCGATCCCCGGCGCATCGTCTTCAGCGGCGTCGGCAAGACCGTCCAGGAGATGGAGATGGCCCTGGAGTGGGGGCTCTTCAGCATCAACGTCGAGTCCCGGCAGGAATTGGAGACCCTGGCCCGGGTCAGCCGGAGGATGGGCCGCGAAGCCCGCGTGGCCGTCAGAATCAATCCGGACGTGGACGCCGGGACCCATCCCTACATCGCCACCGGACTGCACCAGCACAAGTTCGGCGTCGAGACGGACCAGATCGACGACCTGTTGGAGATCATCGAAAACTCCCCCGAAATCCGGCTCGTGGGTCTCGGATATCACATCGGTTCCCAGATCCTGGACGTCCAGCCGTTTCTGGACGCGTTCGAAAGGCTCAGGGAAGGGGCCGACCGGATCCGGGACCGGGGGTTTCCCCTGGAACATCTGGATCTGGGCGGCGGCCTGGGAATCTCCTACCAGGGAGAAACGGGCCCGGATCTTCAACGCTACGCCGGGGCACTGGCTCAAACGGGGGAAGGCTACCGCATCGTCATGGAGCCGGGACGCTACCTGGTGGGAAACGCCGGCGTCCTGCTGACGCGCGTCCTCTATCGGAAGACCAATCGCGGCAAGGTTTTCCTGGTGGTGGACGCCGCCATGACCGACCTGCTTCGTCCCAGCCTCTACGGCGCCCGACACCAGATTCTTCCGGTGCGTCCGGATCGATCCTGGATCACGGCCGACGTGGTGGGGCCGGTCTGCGAGAGCGGCGATTTCCTGGCCCGCGGCCAGCGCGTTCCCGACGCACACCCGGGAGACCTTTTGGCGGTGATGAGCGCCGGCGCCTACGGTTTTGTCCTATCCTCCAACTATAATTCCAGGCGGCGGGCTGCCGAAGTCCTGGTGGATGGAGATGAGTGGAGAGAGATCCGGGTCAGAGAATCGTTCGAGGATCTGGTCCGCGGCGAACCGCTTCCCTGACGGCCTTCGCCGAAATTCGTGCCGTCGCTTTTCCGGCGGTCGTTCCAGAAGACATCGCAGGGTTGACGGGGGCCGGGCCGGATCTCGGAATGGTCCTCCAGATGCTTTGTTTGCCTGGGATTGGTTTGACCGGAACGTGGCCGGTTCAATATCATGCCGAGTCAAATGGCGTTCCCGCTACGATAATTCGCGAGGAGCCGGGCCTTGTCCCTGGAAACTGACGTAACGCTGGAGATCGAACCCGAATCCCGCGTGGACGTGATCAACGTCCGGGAACGGATTCCGGATCGGATCCGCTCCCGGTTTTCCAGGTATTCCAAGGCGGTCTACTACTCCTACCACACCACGGCCGGCTACTTCGGTGAGAAGCTCTCGGCCCAGTTGAATCATAGCGGCGAGGCCCTGCGCGACTTCGTGCAGATGTTCCAGACCCTCTTCCCTTCCCGGCGGGGATACCGCCACGACCAGATGGAACTGCGCACCGAGTTGAGCCGGGAGCAGAAGGTCACGGAGCCGCATAACGCCGACTCCCACCTCACCTTCATCAGTTCCGGCCTCACCAATTGCGCGACCTATGAGAATCGCGACGATACTCCCGTCTACTTCGTGGACCTGGACGGCATCTGGAACGATGTCCGGCGCCGGCGCCGGACCACGGTGCTGGCTTTCAACGAGGAACAGGTGGTGGCTCGCGTGGGCCTCCCGGTCCCCGTGTCCCGTCACCCCATCGATTCCATCAACCTGATGGATCCCAACCTCGGTTTCTTCTCCCGGCTTCAGGATCTGATCCGCGAGCATCAGGTCGACCGGGGGCGCATCGACATCTCCCTGGCCCCGGAAGAACGGAATGCGGGCCTCACCGTGAACGAGTACGAGACCCTGCTGATGAAACACGATCTGGCCAGGGTCCTGAGAAATCCCCTGCATTTCATGGCGAAGAGCGGCCGGCAGATGCTGGGAAACCCCAGGGCCATTCCGGGGAGGGCCAGGGATTACGCCAAGTACGATCTGGTTCAGGTGATCAATCAGGCCGTGGACGCCCTGGGATTGAGCGAATCGGTCTTCGAACGCCTGCTGCAGAGGTTCGTCAGGGCGCCCGCCGATCACTTCCTGGGCATGGACCGCTCATTGATCCTGCTGGTCTCCAATGCCCATGCCAACGGGAGCGGACGCGGCTCCATCGTCAATGGAATCTACCAGAGTCCCATCCTGGTGCAATGGGACCGGCCCGAATCCGAAACGCGGCGCCTGGAGATCTCCCTGGTCCGATTCGACTGATTCAATAGCCGCCCGTGCGGACCCACTCCAGAATCGTCCGGTAGGACGAGGACTCGCCGCTCCATCGAACGCCTCCGCCGTGTTGGCCGGAGCCCGACGCCTGAGTGCCCTTGGGAGGCTTCTCCCGCGTCGGCTTCAGCAACAGCAGGCTCCGCTCCGGCCGCTTCAGATCAACGACCCGCAACGCCGAACGATAGTAACTCCGCACCTCTTCCGGCCCGGCCCGTTCCTGCGCCGGCTCCAGGCGGAAGATGACGTGCGACTTGTGGCAGTCGAAGCAGGCCTTGTCATCGGCTCCGGACTTCTCCAGCAGCGGCAGCACGCGGTCCCGAAAGAACTCGAGGGAAGGGAGTGTCAGATCCGTCGCCAGGCCCTCTTCCGGGAGGTGGGTCAGGCTTTCCGCGACCGCCGGGAGGCCGCGCAGTTCAGACCGGCTTCGAACCAATGCGAGCGCCGACTCCGCCAGTGCGGGATCCGGGGCCCTCAACGCCTCGCTCAGGAGACTCACGAAACGGAGATCCTGCAATCGTACCGGTTTTTCCCGAGCCAACTGCAGTATCGCCTTGCGCTTCCACGCGTCCTGGCTGCGAAAGGCCAGACTCAACCGCCTCCGGATCATGGCGAAGGATTCCAGTCGCGGCGCCTCGAGACAGAGGCCGACGGCCGCCCGGAAGATTTCGGGATCCTTGGAGGCCAGGGACCGGAAGACCTTGATCTGAACCGGGCGGCGATCCAGCAATTCGGGAAACGCAGCCACCGCCCGGAACTCCCCCGCCCCGGCCTCGTCTGCCAGAAACAACCGCTCCACGGCGGCCGGATCCTCTTGGCCGGCCGCCGTCAACAGGAGAGGCCCCGCCCCCAACCCGGAAATCGCCAGCGCTGCAAGCGGCAAAAGAACCAGAAGACCCATCGTGACCACCGCGTCGAAAGCACTCTAGCAGCCCGTGGCAAAAGTCGTCACGGCATTCGACCGTCCCTGCATCCCGGCGGACTGCGTTGCCATCGGCCCACATACTCCTGGTATGCTCCCGAATCGCGCCTTGTCCGGCGGGCGCAGGAACGGACCCGGTGCTCGTGAGACTTTCACCACGGGCTGCTAGTGTGCCGTCCCGCAAATACATGTATTCGTAGCGGATCGAGCCTCGATTTCGAATCCCCGTAGGGGCACCCCTTGTGGGTGCCCTCTTCGGTCCAAGTCACGCCATCAGTACCAAGCTCCCCCCGGGACGACTCGGCCGCCGTTGTCGGACGGGCGACCACAAGGGTCGCCCCTACGTCTTTTTGAGGGACATCACTCTAGCAGGAAATCTCGCTGACAGATTCCCCATGGCCGGAATCCTCTTCTTTTCTCCTCCCCGCCCCGGCAGGTCAGAGCCGTTTGTTATTTTGCAGGCCGTAGGTTGGTGAATTGCCGGTTGGACCATCGGGGAAACCAGTCCGGTCCCGAACCGTGACTGACACTCTGGAGGAAAGAGCCATGTCCCTCAACCGAACCCTGACCATTGTGCTGATTGCAGCTTCGCTGCTCCTGGGCTTGCCTGGCCTGCGCGGGCAAGAGGAGCAACGGGATGTCGATGGACTCATCTTCGACCTGAGACACCCGGAGTTGGACCGAAGAAAGACGGCCGTCGTGGGGCTGGGAAAGCATCGGATCCGGCGGGCTGTTCCGGAACTGTCGCGGCTGGTCAAGGATCCGGACGATCTCCTCCGAGCGGCGCTGGCGCGGGCTCTGATCAAGATCGCTGACGTCAGCACTCTACCGGCTCTGATGACCCTCTGCCACGATTCCAGGGAGCAGACGCAACTCCTGGCGATTCAAGGACTGATCAGGCTCTATGTGAACCTTCCCGACGGCTTTTTTCACGGCATGAAACGCGTCGTCGATTTCATGAACCCCGTGGACGATGACTACAACCCCTTGGTCGTGGAACCTTACGTTTCCGTCAGCCCGGAAGCGATCGACACGCTGGGAACTCTGCTGAGTGACTCGGACGCGGACATCCGCAGGAACGCCGCGCTCGCGCTGGGAATCCTTCGCGGCCACCCAGCCCTGCCTGCCCTCCAGGACGCCCTGGAGGTGGAACCGGAGAACGGCGTGAAGCTGGAGATGATCCGCGCCTTTTACAAGATCGGCGTTCCGGAAGGGGGCGTCACGCTGACTCCCCTGATCTGGGACCGGGACAAGAAGGTCCATGACGAAGCCATCTTCACGCTGGGACGCCTGAAGGTGGAATCCGCAGTTCCGGCGTTGACGGAGCTCTACAACAGCGGCGTCACCGAGCGGAAGAAAATTCTCGGCGGACTGGTCCCGGTGAGTCGAAACGACGACCTGACGCGAAAGACCCTGGAGGCGCTCGCCCATATCGGCGATCCTCGCTCCCAGTCAATATTCATGGAGGCGATCGAGGACGAGAGAGCGGCCTTCCGCCGGTACGGCGCCGAGGGCCTGGGCCGAATCGGAGACTCGAGCCACATCCCCACGTTGACGGGCATGTTTCGCGGTGATGAAGAGCCGGAGGTGCTCCTGGCGATCAGCTTCGCCCTTTTCCGCCTGGGTGGGGACGCGCATCTCCCCGAACTGGTGGACCGGATCAATACCGATCAGGCCTACTTCTACCTGCTGGAACTGGCACCTGAGGAGGTCCCCAAGCTCCATCCCCTGCTTCCGATCCACACCAGGGAACCCGCGATCCAAGTCCGCCTCCTGAACGTGATCGGTCAGCGCGGCGACGCTTCTTCCCTGGAGGTGGTGGAGCCCCTGACCCGGAGCGACAACGCCGACGTGATCTCCTCGGCTAACGTTGCTCTGAGGCGGCTGCAGGGCCGGCATCCGGGCGCGTCCTTGAGTTCCATGGTGGTCGCCCCCGACGCCACCGGCGACGGTGACGGCGTTCCGGTGAACTGACCGAGACAGCGGCGAGATTCAGTCCAGTCCCAACTGGGGCCAGAGCCGGTCCACCTGTTCCCGGATCTCCTGATCCATGACGATCTCGTCGGGCCAGTCCCTCTGGAACCCTTCTTCCGGCCACTTCCGAGTGGCGTCGATCCCCATCTTGGAACCGAAGTTGGGCATGCGGGCGGCGTGGTCCAGGGAGTCGACGGGGCCCAGCGTGAACTGGATGTCCCGCTCGGGATCGATGTGGTTGAGGGCCCTCCAGACGACCTCCGGGTAGTTGCTGAGATCGACCTCCTCGTCCAGCACCAGGATGCACTTGGAAAACATGGCCTGCCCCATGCCCCAGATCGCGCTCATGATCTTGCGGGCGTGTCCCGGGTAGCGTTTCCGGATCCGGACCAGGACCAGGTTGTGGAAGATGCCCTCGAAGGGCATGTGCATGTCCAGGATCTCCGGGAGCTGCTTTCGGATCAGGGGCAGGAAGATCCGTTCCACGGCATAACCCATGTAACAGTCCTCCTGGGGAGGCTTGCCCACGATGATGGTCTGGTAGATGGGGTTCCGGCGGTGCGTGACGCAGGTCACGTGAAAGACCGGATACTCGTCGGCCAGGGAATAGTAGCCGGTGTGATCGCCGAAGGGCCCTTCGGTCCGGAGCTCGTCCAGGTTCACGTACCCTTCCAGGACGATCTCCGCGTTGGCCGGGACCTCCAGGTCGACGGTCTTGCAGGCGGTCATCTCCACCGGGGAACGCCGCAGGAACCCGGCGAACATCATCTCGTCCAGGTCGTCGGGCAGGGGCGCGATGGCGGAGAAGACGGTGGCCGGATCCGCGCCAATGGCGGCAGCCACTTCCATGCGCCTGCCATCCTCCTCCGCGCCGCCGAGCCGGACGGCCTCCCGAAAATGTTGGGCGCCGTGCTTGTGGGTCTGCCAGTGCATGGCCGTGGTCCGTTCGTCGAAGATCTGCATTCGGTACATGCCGCAGTTGCGCTTTCCCGTCTGCGGGTTCTTGCTGAAGACCAGGGGCATGGTGATGAAGCGGCCGCCGTCCCCGGGCCAGCACTGGAGAATGGGGAAATCGAGCAGCGAGAAGTCTTCCGTCCTGACCACCTCCTGGCAGACGCCGCGGCGTACCATCTTGGGTGTCAGGGATGCCAATTCGGTCAGCTTGGGAAGCAGCTTCAGCTTGTCCATCGCACCCGACGGGGCCTTCAGGTCCAGCAGGGCCTCGATCCGATCCGCAATCCGGTCCATGGAATCGACGCCCAGGGCCAGATTCATCCGGTTGTAGGAACCGAGGGCATTGATGAGCAGCGGATGCTTCGACCCTCTGGGATTCTCGAAGAGCAAGGCGGGCCCCATGCGCTTGGAGACCCGATCCGTGATCTCGGCGATCTCCAGCACCGGATCCACCGGGGTGCCGATGCGTCTCAGTTCTCCCTGCTTTTCCAGGACTTGGACAAACGCTCTCAGATCCCGGTGCGGGTACTTCATTTCAGCCCCACCTTCCGCAGGAGATCCTCCAGTTCCTGCTGGAATGCCTCGCGGTTCAGTTCGCGCCTCTCTTCGGGTCCGTCCACCCGAAACAATTCCGCCTGCCGGATCACCCGCGCAGGTGAGGGCAAGCCTCTCAACTCACTCAAGGCGAGGAACCGGCCATAGTTGTTGGAGCGTTCCAAGCCCCCCGAACTCACCAGGATGAAACCGGTATCGGAGCTCCCCAGCCGAACCTGGCAATCCCGCAACCGGCAATAGTCGGAAATCTCTTCAAGGGTCATGGCCAACAGCCGGTTATTCTCCAACGCGGCCCATTCCAGGTCAAACGACGAGGAGCAAGCGGCGACATGGAGCGGCGTCATTCTTGGCGCCGTCTTGCGACCTCGCATTCAAGAAAAACCGGGCGGGCGCATCGTCTCTCCCTTCCCCGGTTCGTTCTCTTCCCGCAGCGCGAAAAAGAGCGAAAGGACCGACCTTCCTCCGAAGCAAAGCATCAAGACGCCCAACCGCCGAGCTTCGAAGCCACCCAACGCTCGAAAGAGGGCGCCAAGACTGACGCCCCTCCAAACGACAAGCGACGGTTTTCCAGCCTCCGAACTCCAGCGTACCAATGGCGCCGGGCGGGAACGGACGAGTGGAAAACGATTCTCCTGTCTTTTCTGAGGTTCTCAACCCGGCTACCCTGTGAACCATGCCGAACCAACAAGACGCCCTTCTGGGCGCCCACATGTCGATTGCGGGAGGAATCCCCAAGTCTCTCGACCGGGCCGTGGACGTCGGCTGCAACGTCCTCCAGATCTTCGTCAAGAACAACAACCGGTGGCGGGGCCGGGCCTTGCACGACCCCGAGGTGCACGAGTTCCGGCAACGCTGGGCCGAATCCCCCATCCTCCAGGTGGTCGCCCACGACTCCTACCTGATCAACCTGGCGTCGCCCAAAGAGGACCACTGGGAACGGTCCATCGCCGCCTTGCTGGACGAGATGGATCGCTGCGAGCGGCTGGGCCTGAGCCACCTGGTCACTCACCCGGGAGCCCACGTGGGGGCCGGCAAGGCCTGGGGCATCGACCGGATCGTGGCGGCCCTGAAGCGGATCTTGGAGAGAACGGCCTCCTACCGGGTCAAGATCGCACTCGAAACCACCGCCGGCCAGGGGAGCACCCTGGGCCACCGCTTCCAACATCTCCGGGACATCCTGGCCGGTTGCGGGTCCCCTGAGCGGATCGTCGTCTGCATGGACACGTGTCACGTTTTTGCCGCCGGCTACGACATCAGGACCCAGGAGGGTTACGCCGGCGTCATGGACGAGTTCGACCAGGTCGTGGGCCTGGAAAAACTGGAAGTCCTTCATTTCAACGACAGCAAGCGATCTTTCGGAAGCCGCGTGGACCGGCACGCGCACATCGGACAGGGGCATATCGGGAAGGCCGGGTTCCGCTGGTTTCTGAACGATCCCCGCCTGGTCCAGGTTCCCAAGCTGCTGGAGACACCGAAAGAGAACAAGGGGGAGGCCGACCGGAGAAACCTGAAGGTGCTGCGCTCGCTTTTGGACAAACCTGCGCCATGAGCTCCTACACGGACCCGGAACGGGAAGAGATCCTCCTGGACTACTTCGGCTCCGTGTCCGAAGACGAGCCCCTCTGCCCCGACTGTGGTGAGGTCCTGGAATTCCAATCCCACTACCCCTCAGGAGATTCTCCCTACCGGCTCCAGGTGGATTGTCCCGACTGCCACGCCGGATTCATCTGGGAACAGGACCGGAACCGGGAGGACTGGACCTCGATTCAGCTCTCCTACTGCCTGGAACGGTTCCGTCAAGGGGACACGCCCCGCTGCCCGGTGGACGATTCCTACATCGTCTGCACCGAGTTCACCGGCGACACCGTGGAGTTCCGCTGCCCGTACTGCAACCGCAGCGGCCGGGTGCGCACGAGCCAGGGCCCCTCGACCCCTAAGCGCCAAGTTGATTAATGGACCGGAAAGTCGAGGCTTCCAGATCCGGCCGATCCGCTGGAAAACCGGAAGCGGGGGTAGGAAAACCCCGCTCCTGTCAGGAGGGGGGACTTTCCTGTCCCCCCGTCCCTGGATCCCGCACCACGGTTTTGCGCCAGGAATGCCCGCAGCCGAGTTCGAATCGCGCTTCGTCCTCTTGCGCATCGAGCGCCCGCGGCCGGTCGAGATCGACTCCGCGCCGGGCGCGGACACCACGCACCGTGAGCAGCTTGAAGGGCGGCGGCTCCGAGCGACGCACCTGCCGGGCGAGTCGGTCAAAAAGGGAGATGGTCGTCCGCATGGTAAAAAGAGTAGTGAAATTACGTCACTTCACCAACTTCTTCCCGGAAAACAGGACTTCCCCGAAATTCGGGACGTCATCTACGCAAGCGATTGATAACAGGAGAGTAAGAAGATCGGACAAGTGGAATGGTGTCAGCCTCGAATTCGAATTTCGTAGGGGCACCCCTTGTGGGTGCCCTCTTGGGTCGAAACCGACTCCGCCCCGGTCGACCGCCGGGACATGGTGTGGCAATCACGGAGTGGCCCCCGGTCGATCTCGGTTGCCTGTACTGGGAGGGCGACCACAAGGGTCGCCCCTACGAACGGGAAGCCGTACCATCGGAATGATACTCCCTCTATCCGATCTCCGCTCCAACCCTCTCCCTCTGTTCCTCTGACTCTCCAAAAATGGGAGAAGTCCGAGATTTCGCCGGCTGGAAAGCCGTCGCATCCAGGTGCTACCATTTGCCCCGGTTTTTCCGCTTACCGAATCAGAATCGAGGGGGTTAGAGAGGCATGAAGAACTACGTGGTCGAGTTCATAGGGGCATTCTTCCTGGTGCTGGTCATCGGCTTGGCTTCCGGAGACCTGGCGCCATTGGCCATCGGCGGCGCGCTGATGATCATGGTCTACATGGGAGGCCACGTCTCGGGCGCCCACTACAACCCGGCCGTTTCCATCGCCTGTCTGGTCCGGGGCGCCCTGGACGGCGCCACCACGGGAATCTACATCGTGAGTCAGATCCTGGGGGCGCTCGCAGGAGCCTGCACGGCCACTTTCCTGGCGGGCCAAGCCACAACGGTGGCCCCCGGCGACGGCGTCAGCGCCACGAATGCGCTCCTGGCCGAGTTCCTCCTGACCTTCGCTCTGGCCTCGGTGGTCCTGAACGTCGCCACTTCCAAGGACCATCCCAACAACTCGTTCTACGGACTGGCCATCGGGTTCACCATCTTCGTCGGCGCCGTTTCCGTGGGTCCCATTTCGGGAGGAGCCTTCAACCCGGCTGTGGCGCTGGGCCACAACATCGTCTCCGGCTCCCTGGGCAACATCTGGATCTACCTGCTGGGACCCGTCGCCGGCGGCGGCGCGGCCTCACTCGTCTTCAGAATCACGAACCCCCACGAGTTCGAGTAATCGTTTCCGCGAGGAAAGACCGGCAAGGCGGGAAGCCGGAGAGATGGACCTCGCTCCGCGCCGGTGAAGCGTCCTTGAGGAACACGTGATTCCAATATTGAGTAAAATTAGTCATATGCGTATCATAACGGGATGGCCGTCTATGAACGCGCTCAGATCTCTACCCTCCTCGACCGGTTGGATGAGAGCTCTCAACGGCTGATCATCATCACCGGACCGCGCCAGACGGGCAAGACGACGCTCGTTCTCCAAGCCCTGGACCGGATTGCCCGGCCTCATCGCTATCTGGCCGTCGACGAGCCTGAACCGGAGACTCGACCTCCTTTTCCGGGGCTCGCCGAAGACCTGTCTCTGTCCCCGGGCCGGTCTTTCATCCGCCATATCGGAGAGAGAGACACGCGCTGGCTGGTGCGCCATTGGGAACGAGCCCGGATAGAGGCCAGCCGCTCGGAACGTGGCTTCGTCCTGGTGTTCGATGAGATCCAGAAAATCCCCAACTGGTCCGAAGCGGTGAAGGGACTGTGGGACGCCGACCGGCGTCACGGCCGCCGGCTTCACGTGGTGCTGCTGGGCTCGGCCCCGCTGCTCATGCAGGAGGGAATGAGCGAGAGTCTGGCCGGCCGGTTCGAAACCATTCGGCTCACCCACTGGTCGTTCGAGGAAATGGCGGCGGCCTTCGACTTCGATCTTTCCCGATACGTCTATTTCGGCGGTTATCCCGGGGCCGCGCCGCTCATCCGCCAGCAGGACCGTTGGCGGAAATACATCCTGAACTCCCTGGTGGAGCCGAACATCGAACGCGACGTCATCGCCATGCAGCGCATCCACAAGCCGGCGCTCTTGAAACGGCTGTTCGATCTCGGCGCCGAGTATTCCGGTCAGATCCTCTCCTACACCAAGATGATCGGCCAGCTCCAGGACGCCGGGAACACGACTACCCTGGCGCGCTATCTGGACCTGCTGTCGGCAGCCGGTCTCATCACCGGACTCCCCAAATTCGTCGGCGGCGCCTATCGGCGCAGGGCTTCGAGCCCCAAGCTGAACGTGCTCAACACCGCACTCATGTCGGCCCAGTCCGACTATACGTTCCAGGAGGCCAGCGCGGACCGCAGCTTCTGGGGACGATTGGTGGAAAGCGCCGTCGGTGCCCATCTGTTCAACACGGACTCCCCCGGGCTTCGCCTCTACTATTGGCGACACAACGTCCACGAGGTCGATTTCGTCCTGAATCGCGGCCGGCGGCTGATTGCAATCGAGGTGAAGAGCGGTTTGCGGCGGCCGAGAGTCAGCGGACTTCGCCAGTTCGAAGAACGCTTCAAAGTCGAAAAATCAATTCTGGTCGGTGGAAATGGCATCCCGCTGTCCGAGTTTCTCTCGGTTCCCGCATGGGAGTGGTTTGAAGACCCATGACCCATTACGTCTCTCGGACCTGTACGGAAATCGGCAATAAGGGCTCCCGGGATGAGTCCGAGTGTCCTTCCCGGCCTCTCGAAGATTTTCGGGAGACGGAAGCCTATGTACTGCTGGGTGCTCCCGGGGCGGGCAAGACGGAGGCCTTCAAACAAGAAGCAGCCCAGTGTCTAGATGGATGCTACGTCGAGGCGCGGGACTTCAATACATTCGATGACAAGCCTGAATGGCACGACGCCACCCTCTTCATCGACGGTCTCGACGAAATGCGGGCCGGCTCGACGGACGGGCGTACGCCGCTTGATCGCATTCGCAACACACTCAATTCCCTGGGATGCCCCCGATTCCGCCTGTCCTGCCGTGAGGCCGACTGGTTCGGAGCCAACGACCGGACCCGTCTGCAGATGGTGTCGAAAAACGGCGGGGTCAACGTACTGCGCCTGGACCCGCTGTCCGACGAGGACATCCGAGAGATTCTGGTCCGAAATTACCACATCGACGACCCGGACAGCTTCATCGCCTCGGCCCGAAAGAGAGGAATCGACGGGTTGCTTCCGAATCCTCAAAGTCTGCGGATGCTGGTCGCCGCGGTCGCCGGCGGCCGTTGGCCCGAGACACGGATGGAAACCTTTGAATTGGCGTGCCGCACGCTGCTCAAGGAGCACAACCCTGAGCATCAGATCGCAAATCCGGATGGCGCCGACATCTCCAGATTGATGGACGTCGCGGGGCGTCTCTGCGCCGTGCAACTTCTTACCGGCAACGCCGGTTACACCCTCCCCGGAAACCCGATCAGCGACCCTGGATACCCGGGCTTGGAACAGATTCCCGACGACGATCGTGCAACTCTTCGCCATACGCTGGGCAGCAAACTGTTCGAGGGTCCATCCGAAGGCCGCGTGGCTCCCGTGCATCGGCAGATTGCCGAGTTTGTGGCCGCGAGATACCTCGCGCGCCTCATTGCCAATGGCCTACCTGTCGGGCGGATTCTCGCCCTGATGACGGGACATGACGGCGTCCCCGTTTCGGAGCTGCGCGGTCTTTCCGCCTGGCTCGCAGCCTGTAGCAAGGCCAGCCGATCCGAGGTCATTACAAGAGATCCGCTCGGAACGACCCTTTATGGCGACGTTCGACACTTCTCGACCAATGAGAAACGTGGATTGCTGAAAAGCCTGGAGCGTGAGGCAAAGCAGAAGCCCTGGTTCCGGGACCTGTCCGGATCCGATGCCAGACTAGGCGATATCGCCACGCCGGATATGGGACCGAGATTTCGAGAGATATTGGGCGACCCGACGCGAGAGGACGCAAAACAATCCTTCGTTCGAATTCTACTCTTGTCGCTCAAACATGGTCGCGCGATCCCAGGTGTTTCTGATCAATTATTGGATATCGTCCAAGACGACAGTCGCTCCATGGGTGTGAGAAGCGTGGCCATTGATGCATTCATTCGGCAAACAGGCGACGGTGAGTCGGCTGACTCCAATCTCAAGTCACTACTGGCCAACATCGATGCTGGATCGGTGTCCGACCCGGACGACGAGTTGCTCGGTTTCCTGTTGATGGAACTCTATCCCAAGTGCCTGTCGGCTTCCGAAATCCTGGGATATCTTCGGAGACCCAAGAACACATCTTTACTCGGGAAATACTACCGCTTCTGGGCAGGACATGTTCCAGCAAAATCAACGACGGTTCAGTGTGGAGAGCTTATTGATGGGATCGCGCAGAAATTCAACCAACTGAAACCTGCGTTCTTGGGCACGTTTGGACAAGTCATCTATGGACGTCGGTTACTACTCCCTCTACTGAAACGTCTTCTAGAGTCTTCTCCGGCGAACATTTCTCCCGACCGTCTCCTCATTTGGCTCGACGTCATCTCGGACCGCGAGCTCCGAATCTTCCCGCAACGGGTCGAGTTCATTCTTACCTGGTTGAGTGCTCGTCCGAAACTGCTAAAAGAACTGGTCAAGCTGGCATCGAAACACTGCGCCAAGCATGAGTTGGAGCGTCTCCTGTTGCAAGCCGCTCGGCCAGCTTCCATTCCGGACAGTACAGCCCAGGAAACACATTACGGTGGGCGGTACGAGGAGGAAACAAGACAGCTCCAGCGGGAGTGGCGTAATTACTTCAAGCCGCATGAATCGAAGCTGCGCGAAAACCGATGTCAACCGGTGTTTCTACATCATCTGGCCGCAGTGTACTTCGGTCTCCACGTCGATGCTGAGGGCGATACCCCGTTGGATCGGCTGCAGAACGTGCTGGGAACCGACGAGAACCTGATTCAGGCCGTCCTAGAGGGTCTCCGTCGATCTATCGATCGAAGTGACCTTCCCACCGTCTCGGAAGTCATAAGCCTCGGGATTCGAGATCGGCAGCACTACCTGGCCCTACCGTTCATGGCGGGCATGGAAGAGGCTGTTCGAACGGCACAGGATCGCGATCTTTCGCTGGACGAGAAGCAGATGCGTCTGGCTCTCGCCATTCACTACACGTTTCCCTCCCCCTTTTGCGATGACCCGTGTCCCATCTGGTTTCCGCCGTTGCTGAAATCTCATCCAGATCTGGTCGCCGAGGTTCTGATTTCATCCGTCCGTCCCAGGATCAAGAGCGATCCGCACATCGCTGGCGATCTGGACGACCTCGCATATTCCGCAGATCATGCAAAGGTCGCCCGATTGGCGTCGTTTCCATTGTTGAAGGCATTTCCCGTCCGCTGTACACAACAACAACTGCGGGTTCTGCATCCCTTGCTGGAAGCCGCTATTCGACACTGTGACGAACGAATGCTTCTGGACCTGATCAAAACCAAGCTTGCGCACCACAGCATGAACGTGGGACAACGCGTCTACTGGCTGGCCGCAGGTTTCCGTGTCTCACCGGACTCATACCTCGATCGGCTTGAGTGCTTCGTGGCTGGGAACGAGCGCCGGGTTGCTCACTTGGCGGAAGCCATTGCCGGAGACCGAAGGCCACCAGCTCCCATCGAACGCCTGCACGGTCCGGCGCTGAAGCTTGTGATCCACTTGTTGGGTCGTTCCTACAGACCCTATTTCCGTTACTCGCATGCCCGATCGGGAAAAGTCTACGAATATACACTCGACATGCAGACCTCCTACCAAATCCAATTGGCCATCGATCGACTCGCTTCCGACCCATCAGAGTGCGCTGCCGAGATGCTCCATTCGTTCGCCAAGGACGACAACCTAATTTCGTGGCGAATCGATCTAAACTTTGCCATTAATCAGCAAAACGATCTCCGACGCGAGTCCAGCTTCCGCCATGGCGACATCGCCCAAGTGATCCAGGTGCTCGACAACCGGCTACCGGCGAACGCCGCCGACCTGGCCGCCCTGACGACCGAGTATCTGCGCGAAATCTCAAGAAACATCCGGGATGGGAACACTTCCGACTGGAAGCGGTATTGGAACGTCGATCCGTACAATCGTGCCGAGCGTCCGAGACCGGAAGACGCATGCCGCGACATGCTGCTGCCGGACCTGCAAGGCAGGTTGAAGCCATTGGACATCGACGCCCAGAAGGAAGGCCGTTACGCCGACGATAAACGTTCGGACATTCGTGTTTCCTACGGCCAACAATTCAACGTCCCGGTGGAGATCAAGAAAAGCTGTCATTCCAATCTGTGGAGCTCCATCAAACGTCAGTTGATCCCCAAGTACACCCGGGATCCGGGTTCAGACGGCTACGGCATCTATCTCGTTTTCTGGTTCGGAAACACGGAACATTGCCGACCGATGCCGGGGGAGAACTCCCCTCCGAAGAGCGCCGACCGACTCGAAGAACTGCTACGAGACACCCTCTCAGAGGAAGAACGACGCAAGATCTCGATTTGCGTCATCGACGTCGCGCAGCCGGAGACCCGATCGAAATTCCAACCCTCCGTATGACTCCTCCGCGCGGTGGCAGGTCGGGCACCTCGATCACCATTCGTTACGCAAGCTGTCGACGAACTCTGTCGGGTCGCCGAAGCAACCCCGCGCGGAGCCGCGCAGGTCCCCGAGTTTGGGTAAATAGGACAGCACTGCCGACACTGGTGCGACCGCCGCATAGGGCACGCCTTTCCGGGTGACGACGGTCACTACACCCTCTCGATGGGCGACCCGCAGAATGTCGGGCAGCTTCACTCTGACTTCTTCAACATCCGCTGTCCGCATCCTGCCTCGCATGATTCCCCTTCGATGATCCGGACTTTACACACAAGAGCCCGCCGTTCGTCTCGCCAATCTTAGTTCCGCCTCGTATGATACTCGCCGGGAGAGGGAGGCCCCGTCCAGAAGAGACCTTTCGGGAGTTCTTTACCGGCTCGACCGCGGAGCCTGCGGAGCGAACTGTGACCACGCAAGCTGCGAACAGCGACATCCCCCGCACCGGCATGCTCGCCACCGTCCGCAACCGGACCGGGGTGATCGCGGCCGTCGAACCCTTCGACGGCGACGACGGACGCATCCACCTGGTCCACCTGGAATACCAGGACGAGCATGCCCCGGGACAGGAGCGCCTGCTCTGGGAGCTGGAGCCCGAACGGAAACTCCAGGGACGACTCCTCGACGAGACCGAGCGTCTCGAAGGAATCGAGCAGTCTATCGAGGAAAGGGAAAAGGAGCTCAAGCGCCGTCGGTCCCACTACGAAGAAATCCGCGAACAACTGGGGCGGGAACGCACCCGTATCCTGGACCGCCTCCTGCCGGCCCGTTTCACCCTGGCGGGCGAGGCCCAAGTGTTTCCCGTAGCGGTGGAGATTCGCCTGCCGGAGCGGTCATTCTACGGGAGACCCGAGTCGGCGCCCGCTTGATCTACCCTGGTAATGTGAGAAACGATATTCGGGACCAACGTCGAGGAAAAACGGATATGAGACCTGTCGAGTCCAAGATAACGTCCCAGGGTCAAGTGACGGTGCCGGCTCCCATCCGCCGCAAACTGAACTTGGCGCCGGGTTCAAGAATCGAGTGGCGCCAGCAGGGGGACGACGTGATCGTTCGGCGGGCGGCCAAATACTCGTCGCTGGACATTCACGAAGCCGTGTTCGCCACGGTCCCGGATCGCAGGAGCCTTCAGGACATGGATGAAGGCATCGGATCTCGCATGAGACGAAAGTATGCGCGCCGTTGACACCAGTGTTCTTATTCGGTTGATGGTCCGCGACGACCCGGAGCAGGTCGATGGGACGCTTTGGGCACAGGGCGTCGCGCCCATCGCCTGAATTCCGTTCTGCTGTTCACCGTGCAGAAGGGGACAGTCACTTTCCTGCACTGCCCTCCCGTTCACTCGCGGAAATCGGCTTCCACTTGCCCGTAGTCCAGCGGCGCCACAAGAGCGAGACCGCCGCCCCCGCTCCCAGAGCGATGTAGACTCCCGCGACGCCCAGACGGTATCCAATGGAGTGGTCGTACCACGTGACCAGGAGCATGGTCGACAAAATGAAGAACATGTCTTCTTTGTCCGACTGGTCGAGTTCCCCTCTCCAAAGCTTCGTCAGGACGGGTACGTCAGTGTTCTTGCGCCGGCGCCAGGTGAACTCCATCGCGAGAGCTCCGGAAACCAAGAATCCAAAGAACGTGATGGGGATCACCGCGTAGGGAGGGACAACCTCCGGGATTTCCTCCAAGGCTCCATGCAACCAGGAAGCGGCGAGGACAGCGATGATGAAGACCCCAACTCGGAGAATTCGGGATCTTGACAGGAAATCGTCATCTCCCATTGGCAAGCCTGTTGGTAATTGAATTGTACATGGAGATCAGATCGTGTCGAAGGCGTGCCTGAAACCGTTCAGAAATTTGCAGAAGGGGACAGTCACTTTCTTGCGCTGTCAGGACCACCGTGCACCGGGGACCGGAGAACTGTGAGAAAAGAGGGTGGCGGGGAGTGCGGCAGTTTTCTTGTCGCCGATTCCGGGCGGTAGTGCGGGCGACAAGGATGACCCCCGTCCCATTGGGGGTTTTCCTACCCCCGCCTCCGGCAGCTCGTTCTTGGAAACGACATCCGACCGTTGCTGGAGGGCCAGAAGGATCACTTGTCCGACTGGCGCGCCGATTGAACAGATCTACTTTGTCGAGGCGAACCCCAGTACCAGGCCGCGAACGCGAGCGTACGCACTCGTCGGGCCACGCTGCGAACAGAGGCGGGGAACCAGGCCAACTCGCGATCAGAAGATTGCCGGGATTGCGCCGATCGAGCATGAACGCCGCGCAGACGCGCCGCTCTGACCCGCACTCCGATGGGCTGACAGCGAGCGTGCGGCACCAGAGTTCCGTCCGCTTCGAGCGGATAGGTCTCGGGCAGTCCGAGAGCCCGAACACCAGCCTGGGAATGTGCGTCACAGACGACCTGCCGGCGCGGCAAGACGCATCCCAGCAGAATCGGACCCGTGTCATCGCGAAGATCTTCCGGTTCGTAGGGCCACTTGGCGATGAAAGCCCGAAGATTCAATTGCGCCGTCACCATGTCTTCGTTCAGGTAGAGCACAGGAAAACTGTCCGGCGGATTCCAGCGGCCACCCAGCTTCCGCGCATAACTCGGATCAAGCGGATTGGTCCATGCCGGATCGGCGATACGCCACCAGACGTGCGCATCCGAAACCGTTTCGCGCCGCAGTTCCAGGGTCACGCGTGCACTCGGTCGAATCGGAACATGTCGCGGCATGCCGCCACGACCGCTCGCGTATCACCCTGTGCCAACAGGTTCACGAGGGACACGCCGCCAAGCGATTGGATAGGTCTGCGCACGACGGCCGGGATTCGGTCGCGTTTGAGATAGTTTACGAGGAGGTCGGTGGCGCCCGCCAGATCCGACACTGCGCCAGCGCGTTCCGCGGGCACACCCTGCTGCAGCCATTTACCGACTGCTTGGCGGCTCACACCGAAGAGACGGGCCGTTTCGGCTTGGCTCAGATCCCAGACCCTTAGGGTTCGCGCCAAGGACCCGCCTGCCCGTCGGCGATCAAGGCTACTGGTAAACGCGTCCAGCCAAGCGCTTTCGTTCTCGTGCGCTCTGAATATCTGCTCGGCCGCCTCTTCCGGGCCGAGTCCGCTGATCGTCGCGACCGTTTTCACCCTTCGCTCTCCGATGGCCCGCAACCATAAGTCAACCGCTACCGAAAGTCAACTTGTGATCCCGTTAAGCCAGCCTTCCGAGCGCGGCGCCGATGACGATACCTGATGTGATTGAACTGCCTCTCTCACTCCGTCGCCGTCTACCGGCAGCCGGTCTAGGGAGTCTATTCGTCACAGCCGTCGCAGGCATAGTGATCGGGGGCGTCTATCACGTAATCCGTGAAATAAATTCGTTCATTGTCGTCTGTACGGTCACAATCCGCCCCTGTACTCACTTCCTGCGATTCCCCCTTCCGCAGGTCCCACACTGTGAATTGTTCGAGGCCGGTCCACGTGCCGTTACACTTGATTCTCGCGTTCAGTGATACACGCTCAAGGTGTGTTTTCCCGCCTTCGACCTCAACATATAAATACCCATATCGGGACCACCCGGAAACGACTTTGAAATCGAACTCCACGTCAGGGGCCACCGTGCAACGGAACTCTCTCTCTTCGTTATCCGTCGGACCCAAGTCCCGACACAAATACCAGTCCGTCCCGAACGAAACACTGGAGATGAGCAGAGTCAGCAATAACATACAAACCGACTTGATCATTTTCCCACCTTCGGTTTTCTCCACCATTCCTTAGAAATCCCTTTTGGGTTGTTTTTCAATTCCTGAACTACACCTCGAATGTAGTTGCAAGTGTCCTTCACGATATTCGAGGATGACATAACACCCCCACGGTAAGCCATTAAATCCCCCTGGGAATTCCACAGGAGTAAATAGTGGCCGTGTTCGTACTCATACTCTACGACAAAGTCTGCCGCTTCCTGTTTGATTGTGGGGATAATTCCGGCACATTCCTTCCGCTGCAACAAATGGATTGTATACTCGTACCGCGTGGGACCTTCAGTTCCAAGAGGAATATCGGTGACAGATCCGATATAGAGCCGCACCAAGGAAGAATCGCCCGTCTCTGCCCCAAACACAACCCCGACGGCCAAGGCGGCTAGTGCCAGTGTGAGAATCAGTTTGCGTTTCATTGGTTTATTTCCTTTGTATTAGCCAAGAAGCCTGTCCGCGTCTTCCGTGTTTCCATCATGGCTAGCATTATACCGGAAATCTATGACACTTCTTTGGCTAGTTTGTTATATAATTCCCCTTATCAAACCAATCAATGAACTCCGAGACCCCTCCTCTGATTTCCTTTCCCCAACATACATTCTCCTTCCAGAGCACGATTGCATCCGAACTGACATCTACACCGGACCGCTTTTCTCTGAACTCCCGACGAACTGCCGGAGCCGCCGGACATCTATCAACACTCCTTCTATTCCCCTGCTGAATATCAGATTTCGTCACCGAGATCCGTCTGATGATCTGACGTTGCACTTCTCCATCCATTCCCACTACCTTCGATACCGGGAGATCAACGTCTCCAGATCATTTAGGATCTGATTCCCCATTTCCGGCAACACGATCACCTTTCGGAGTGAACCAAAGTGGATCTCCAGGCACTCCATGAGAACCCGACCAATGGCCTTCTCGCTCACCGAATTCCGGACCATGCTTTTCGTCACAAGCTCCTCCATCGCCTGCTCTTTCGCCTCGAACCAGCCCATCAACCGATCCAAACTCCACTCTCCGGCACGGATGGAGTTGTATACCTTGGAATCCCGATCCAGTACCAGATGACCCGAACTCAATATCTGCTCACACTCCAGCATGAGCCGGATCAGGTTGTATCCGTACTTCACATCGTACCCGTACTTTTCGATCGACTCCGCCCGTTTCGGATTCCTCTTGGCCGTTTTCTTCTTGATCTTGGCCAGCTGCGCACAGGCGTACCCGCGGAACGTGTGATAGGACCGTTTCGACAGGAACAGTCGACGGTTACTCCTCAGATGCTCAAATACGGATGAGGACTTCGTCACACACCGCCTCGGGGCAAACAGGGAGTCGAGCATATTCGGCTTGTTCTGCATGGTCAGGTGGAAGTACTTCACGATACCGTAGATCACGAAGTCATACGTCAGACCATGCTCCTTGTACTCGACATGATGGCGCTGTAGCTGCTCGAACGACTCCGGCTTTCGACCGAATCCAGGGATGTATCCCGTGAGATGAGGGAACACCATCTCCTTACGTGGGATCGTGAATCCAACGATGTCCCGGTCCGAGCTATTCCGATCCCGGCACCCGTACGCCTCGCTTCCCATGATGCACTCGTACATCAGATTGTCCGAGACATACCTCAGTGCCGGAGGGAGTTCAATCAACCCCTTCCGGACAAATTTGACAAAGTGAGAACTATTCGCCCCTTTGCTCATTGATCCTCCTGATCCTTCTGGACCCGATACTCCAGACCATAGAACTGGAACCCGAAGATCGATATCAGATCCCGAGCCTTACGCGTGAACCTGACTGTCTCGACTTCCCCTTTCTCATACTCCATCCACTTCCGGGCAGCCGTGAGATAGTCCGAATCCGACTTCAGAAACGTGTTCGGATCACCCTGTTTCCGATAGAGCCTCGCGGTAGACAACAGACCCTCCTCAAAGTTCCTTTTTGCCTGGTACACAGTGTTTCCCTGGGCAAAGCAGTCCACTTCGACCGCCTCGGCAAACCAGCCATCTCCGTGACCTTGCCGCACATGTACTGGCGCATCCATCGAAGGAAGACGATCAAGCCCCCGACAATGGCCGCGCCGAGGCTGCCTTCCGGCATCGCTCAACGGCGCCGATTTCTCTGGGCGAGAGCGCGGAGGATCTCGTCGAGCACCGTCTCCAATTCGGCGCCGACGTCTTCGGCCAGGAACCTGAGCACGAAGTAGCCGTGTCGCTGCAGCAGGGCGTCCTTGCTGCGGTCCCGCCGATAGGCCTCACGGTCCGCCAGATGGTGGGCGCCGTCCAGTTCCACGACCAGCCGGGCCGAAGGGTCGAGGAAATCGACTTCCATGTGGTTCTGCCCGCAAAACGGAATGGGCAACCGTTCGTTCAACCGGAATCGACCGCGGGTTTCGGGCAGACTTTGCAGCCGACGAAAGAAGAACGCTTCGCTGGAGCTGCGGGCTTGCGAGGCATCGGGACTGCCGTCCGGCGATGCGGTCGTCAGACGACGGAACAGGTCGCCGAGCGGAGCATCTACGCCATCCCGTGACAGACGCCTCACACTCCCGGCGTACCGCTGTTTCCAGGCTCCGTCGGCGGGGAGGGGGACGGACGGGGGCCAACCGGGAACCGCGCTGGCCGGCGACGAAATCGTGTATCCAAGGGACTCATAGCTGCGGCGCCGCCTGTCGAACATGCGGGACAACATCGGTACGTCCAAGTCCGCATAGTCGTACACGCGGACCTGGCGCTTGGAGCGGCGCCTGCGATGCAACCGGCCGACGTACTGCGTGATGGTCCCACGCCAGGACACCGGCATGGTGAGAAACAACGTATCGAGCCGCGGGTTGTCGAACCCTTCTCCGACGAACCGGCCCGTCGCCAACAACACCCGTCCGGCGGCGTTCTCGGCGGCGCGCGCCAGGGCGGAGGCGAGTGCCTTCCGTCCCATGCCTCCCTGGAGCGACACGACGTCGAGACCGTCGGCCCGGAGCTTTTCGGCGAGAACCTCGAGATGACCGACGCGTTCGGTCAGCACCAGCGGCGCCTGCCCGCCGCGGACGCTCTCCGCCACGTCCGCGCAGATGAGAGAGTTCCGAAGCTCGTCGGCAGCCAATTGACGCAGGATCCGCTGGAACTCGACGCGCTGATCGGCGTCCGGTTCTCCCTGGACGCGGAAGCCCGTCGGCCGGACGAGCACGTCGCGGGTGAACGGCGTCGTCAGTGCCTGCAGCCCGGCATCCACCCGGCGACGGACGGGCCCGCACTGCATGAACACGATGGGGTGATGACCGTCCTTCCTCGTCACCGTCGCCGACAGTCCCGCGACGTACTTCGCCTTGGCGCGACCGACGGCCAGTTCGAAACCGCGGGCGGGAACATGGTGACACTCGTCCACGATCACGAAGCCGTAGTCCGCGACGCAGTCGTCCACCTCGCCCCGGCGCACCAGGCTCTGCATCATGGCGACGTCGACCCTTCCGGTGAGCTTCCTCCGTCCCCCTCCCAGGCGACCGATCTCCCCCTCCGCGATGCCCAGAAACTGGGACAACCGGGCGACCCACTGATCCAGCAACTGTTGGCGATGGACCATGACCAGGGCGTTGACGCCGCGCTCCGCAATCAACCATGCAGCCACGACGGTCTTCCCGAACGCGGGGCCCGCCGCCAGAACGCCGGTATCGTGCGCCAGCAGGGCTCTCGCCGCCGCTTCCTGTTCCGGACGCAGAGATCCGCGGAATCGAAGCGAAAGAGGGACTCCCGAGTTGCGCTCGTCCCTGATCTTGGACCTGATCTTGTACCGGGCGAGCAGTCCTTCGACCGGTTCCAGGCAACCCCTTGGAAATCCAATGAATTTCGATCCATGCTCCACGCAGTCGATGATCCGCGGCTTGCCGAACGTCGACAGGCGCATCGCCTGCGCCCGGTAGAACTCGGGATTCTGAAATGCGGCCAACCGCATGAGCGCCGCGACGATGCCCGGCGGCAAGGCGTCCTTGGCGACGTAGATCCGATCGCCGAGAACGATCTCCAAGAGATCGGGAACGGGACCGCCGATGGGCGGAAGCGGAAGTCGACGGGACGGCGGTGCAGACCACGGCGCGTCGGCGAAGGCGTCTTCGTGCTCCACCACCGCCGCGACTCCCATGACGGGTCCTCGCTTCTCCGCATGGGACACGATGGACTCCGCCTGCGCCGCAGGGATCCGGCGAAGCTCCGAGAGGAACGCCCACTGGTCCGGATACGGCTTCAGCTCGGAATCGACGAAGACACTGTTGCCGTTTCGACGCGGCCCGTGCTGCAGCGGAAGGGCGATGAGATTGCCGAATCCGCCCCGGGGCAAGGTATCCTGATTCGGAAAGAACCGGTCGTAGGAACGAAAACCCAGGTCCGGTCGCTCCTCCATCGCCTCGGTGAGAATCAGGGAGCCCAATCGGCGAGCCAGACCGGCCGGCAACGCCTCGTCGAAAAACATCCACGCGTGGCCACCGTTCCCGGATCGGGACCGTTCCAGCGCCACGGGGAGTTCGAGTCTCCTGCCGGTCTCGAGAAAGGCCGTTGCATCATCGCGCCAGCTCCCGCCGTCGAAATCGACCGCCAGGAAATAGCACGAATCGTCGAGCAGCATGGGGTAGACGCCCATGGTGAACGGCTTGCCCCGAGGGTCCGCCCCTGAGAGATGCCAGCGGACGACCTCGTCCGTCACCTCAAGGAATCGGCGGTTTGGGCAGTCGGCGCACTTGATCCTCGGTTTTTCGCACACTCCGGGCAGCCATTCGTTGGAACAGGCCGGCGCATACCCGGATCGGCCCGACCGGAGACTCTCGAATCGGCGTGGATAGACATCTTCACGGCCCCTGAATAGGGACCGGAAGAGTGCGATCTTGCTCTCCGGAGTGGACCGGCGGTGGACGTCCGGAACTCGACGGTTTCCGATTCTCATCGACTCAGGGATTTCTATCCTGATGTTCCGATTCTACACGGCAATGACGAACATGAATCGGGAGCTTCTCGCGCGGCTCGCGAATGCTCTGGAGGGGCGTAAGGAGATCCTGGAAGCCTACCTTTTCGGATCGCGAGCCCGGAGGCAGGCACAACCGCACAGCGACATCGATATCGCGGTCTACATTGATGAGGAATGCGCGCACGACGGAGCGTGGGGTTATCAGTCCCGGAAAGATCGTTCGGAGTGTCCGAAATCGGACAGTTTGTCCCGATTTCGGACACTTGCGACCGACTCCCCGGACAGCGAGAGGGACGGGAGCGTGTCGGCGGGAAAGAGGGGCGGCAAGAACGTCCCCTTCATCGTCGTCCCTCCCGGTCGTTTGCAAATGGACGAATATTTCCTGGTTCCGGCGACGCCGGATCAGGTTGATGACCGGTCTTCCCTGGACACCCTTGGACGAGAAATTGGTGGAGCTGATGGGATTCGAACCCACGACCCCCTGAATGCCATTCAGGTACTCTTCCAACTGAGCTACAGCCCCACGCTGAAGAGTTCGGAAACCGGACCTTAGCACGTTTGCCTCCCCGACATAAAGCGTAGGGGCACCCCTTGTGGGTGCCCGTCGCCGCCCCTCACGGATCGGCTCGGGGAGGGCGACCACAAGGGTCGCCCCTACGAGGGCCTCCCCATTCGTGGAGGTTCGACCAGATTCTTCAGGAGAACTCCCGGCGGGGGATCGGCCTCGCCCGGCGTCTCAGGGGTAGAGGCGCTTCGCGGTCCAACCCTGGCTGGTCTTCTCGTAGAGCAGCCGGTCGTTGAGGCGGAAGGAGCGTCCGGTCCAGAATTCGATGCGGTGGGGGATCACCCGGAAACCGGACCAGTACTCGGGCCTGGGAACCGTCGATCCCTGATACCTGGCCTCGCAGGCGGCGACTTCGGCGATCAGTTGGGAACGGTTGGCCAGGGGACGAGACTGCCTCGAAGCCCACGCTCCCAACTGGCTGATCCGGGAACGGGTCACCCAATAGAGATCCGCCTCCACCGGGCTCACTTCCTGAACCGGACCCTCCACCACCGCCTGCTCCCAGTAGGGATCCCAGTAAAAACAGAGGGCGGCCCAGGAATTGGCGGCCAGTTGCTCCCCCTTGCGGCTCTCCCGGTTGGTGTAGAAGAGGAAGCCGTCGCGGCCGAAGTCCTTGAGCAGGACGGTCCGGGCCGAGGGCCGTCCCCGATCATCCGCCGTGGCCAGCGTCATGGCCGTGGGCTGGCGAATCAGCCCCTCCTCCTGCCCCCGGCGGAGCCTGCGGCCGAACTCCTGCAGCGCTTCCTGGTACGGATCTTCGCTCACGTGCTGCTCCCTGCGACCTGCACGATAGTGCCCGCCATCGGAGGATTCAAGAAACTACGGGAGGAAAGAGGTCAGGATCGAAGCAGCGGGGAGGTGCCGGGAAAAATCCAAGTTACTAGTTGCATCCCAGGCTCAATTCGTAATGGCATCCCCCGGCACGTCCCACTACTTCTTGCTTGGCCCATTGTCTAGCAAATCCCGTGCCGAAGTTCTGGAAAAAACTCACAAACCATTTATTTTCAAACGTTTAGACAATATAAGAACGGGATCTCCGGCATCGTCCAGGTAACGAAAATCCAATATTCTGGTTCGAAGGGTGTCCGCTTTCCCCATAAACCACTAATAAAAAAGGATTTACAACATACAATAATCTGAATCTCCACGATCCGGCGCCGGATCGTCAAGGGCATGAGCGAGCCGCTCCCGTAAAGTGTAGGATGATCCGCCAGGTAAGAGAGCATGTATCTCGGCGTGGATTGCGGAACCCAGAGCCTCAAGGTCATCGTCTGGGACCCCGGCTCCGAATCGCTGATCTCGAGTTCCCAGGGCTACGACCTGATTTCCGGACTCCCTCCCGGACACAAGGAGCAGCATCCGCAAACCTGGATCGACGCCCTGGACACCTGCATGGAACGACTCGCCGGCCAGGGCGCGGACCTGTCCCGGGTGCGAGCCATCGGCGTCTCGGGGCAGCAGCACGGACTCGTGCTCCTGGACCGGTCGGACCGGGTCCTGAGGCCGGCCAAGCTCTGGAACGACACCAGCACCGGCTCCCAGTGCCGGCGTGTACTGGAAGCGGCCGGCGGACTCGATGCCTACCGGGAGGAGATCGGCAACAGTCTTCCCCCCGGGTTCACCGCCTCCAAGATCCTCTGGGTCAAGGAGAACGAGCCCGGCGCCTACCGCCGGGCCGTCACCATGCTCCTCCCCCACGACTACCTGAACCTGTACCTGACCGGCGAGAAGACGGCCGAAGCAGGCGACGCCTCCGGGACGGGCTACTTCCAGGTGGCGCGTAGATCCTGGTCGGACCGCGCCCTGCGATGGCTCGATCCGCAGCGGGACCTCCGCCCCTGCCTTCCCCGCCTCATCGGCGCCCGCGAGCCGGCGGGACAACTGCGATCGAGCCTGGCGCGGAAATGGGGACTCCCCGCCGGCGTCCGGGTGAGCTCGGGCGGCGGAGACAACATGATGGGCGCCATCGGCTCCGGGAACGTCTCGGGCGGCAAGGTCACCGTCAGCCTCGGGACCTCCGGAACCCTGTACGGCTACAGCTCCACTCCCGTGCTGGATCCGCGGGGCGAGATCGCCGCCTTCTGCGACAGCACCGGAGGCTGGCTGCCGCTGGCCTGCACCATGAACGTGACGGTGGCCACCGAGATGGTCCGGGCCGGGTTCTCGTTCGACACCCTGGAAGAGTTCAACCGCCGGATCGAGGAGGTTCCTCCCGGCTCCGAGGGGTTGATCCTGCTCCCCTACCTGGAGGGGGAGCGAATGCCCAACGTCCCCGAGGGGACCGGTGTGCTGCTGGGTGTGCGCCCCCGGACCGCCCGGCCCGGCCACCTGGCCCGGGCCAGCATGGAGGGCGTCACCCTGGGACTCCGCTACGGGCTGGACCGCCTCCGGGAGCTGGGCGCCCGGCCCGGCGAGATCCGGCTCATCGGAGGGGGGTCCAGGAGCCGGGTCTGGCGGCAGATCGCGGCCGACGTCTTCGGCTGCCCCGTGGTCTGCCTGATCCAGGAGGAAGGACCGGCCTTCGGAGCCGCTCTGCAGGCCGCCTGGTGCCGCGAGGAGGAGAGTCTCGAGACCTGGGTGGACCGATTCGTCCGGCTGGATGAATCCACCCGCCGGACGCCGTCCCGGTCCGGACAGGAACTCTACGAGCAAGTCTATTCCGTGTACCGGAAGCTGAGCGACACGCTCGTCGACAGCCCGGTCTTCGCCGGCCACCGGCAACTGATCGACAGAAAGGACTGATCCATGAACGGCGACTATCGACCGACCCCGCAGGACAAGTTCAGCTTCGGACTCTGGACGGTGGGCAATCCGGGCCGCGACCCCTTCGGAGGCCCGACCCGGCCGTCCATTCCTCCGCACCGCCTGGTCCGGCTGCTGGGAGAAGAGGGGGCCTACGGCGTCAACTTCCACGACAACGACCTGATCCCCATCGACGCCACGCCACGGGAACGGGGCCGGATCCTGACGGACTTCAGGCAGGCCATGGCCGACTACAACGTCTGCGTTCCCATGGCAACCACCAATCTCTTCAGCGAGCCGGTCTTCAAGGACGGGGCCTTCACGTCCCATGACGCGGACGTGCGCGCCTATGCGCTGCAGAAGACCATGCGGGCCATCGACCTGGGGGTCGAGCTGGGCGCCCGAGTCTACGTCTTCTGGGGAGGCCGGGAGGGGGCCGAGGTGGACGCGGCCAAGGACGCCTCGGAAGCCATCAAACACATGCGGGAGTGCCTCAACTTCCTCATCGGCTACGTCAAGGACAATGGCTACGACCTGAAGTTCGCGCTGGAGGCCAAGCCCAACGAGCCCCGGGGCGACATCTACTTCGCCACCACCGGAGCCATGCTGGCGTTCACCTACACCCTGGACGATCCCGAAATGGTGGGCGTCAATCCGGAGCTGGCCCACGAGCACATGGCCGGATTGAACTTCTACCACGCGGTGGCCCAGGCCTGGGAGGCCGGGAAGTTGTTCCACATCGACCTCAACGACCAGAAGCCGAACCGCTTCGACCAGGACCTCCGGTTCGGGTCCGAGGGGCTGAAGGCGGCCTTCTTCCTGGTCAAGTTCCTGGAGGACGTGGGGTATTCCGGGCCGCGGCACTTCGACGCCCACGCCTACCGGACCGAGGACGAGGAGGGAGTCCGGGACTTCGCCGCCGGCTGCATGCGCACCTACCTGATCTTGAAGGAGAAGGCGCGGCGTTTTGCCGAAGACCCGGAGATCCAGGAGATCCTGGCGGAACTGCGGGAGAGGGGCTCACTGATCCCGGCCGCCGATCTCCGGAACTATACGCCGGAAGCCGCCCGGAACATCCTCGACGCCCCGCTGGACCGCCACCGCCTGGCGCGGCGGAAGCTGCGGCACGAACGCCTGGACCAGTTGACGGTGGACCTGCTGCTGGGAGTCCGTTGACGGGAAGTCAGTGTTTCCGGCCTCGATTCCGCCTCACTTGAAGCGGAAGGAATAGAGGTCCGCGTCCTTCATCACGAAACGGAGCCGCACCGGGCTCCCGGCGATCCGGCGGAAGGGGCGATCCGAAGTTCCCTTGGAATGGGTCCGCACCCACGTCACCTTCCCCTCGATCTCGTCTCCCCAGATCAGGGGTGATTCTTCCAGGGCGAAACCGGCCAACGGATTCCCCGCCAGGTCCTGGACCTCCAGGCGGATGCTTCCCGCGGCCGAGGTGGAGTAGTTCAGATACAGGTTGTCTCCCTGGAACAGGATGGGCTTCGTCAGCAACTCGCCGCTGCCGTAACCGGCATGGACGGACACGAATCCGTCGGTCCTCAGGACCATCCGCTCCAGGTGGCAACTGGGCATGTTGTAGTTGCGGACCACGTAGACCGAAATCTCGTCGGAAGCCGTCGGATGGATTCCAACCGCCACCAGGTTGTTCCGGTGCGTCCAGTTGCGCGGGTCCCGACCGGGCCGGACGAAGGCCTCCATGAAACGCCGGTCCCAGTGCAGTCCATCCCGGCTGGTCAGAAAGACGGCCTCGGAGGCGCCGGGAAAGGGGGTCGAGGCGAACCGTTTCCGCCAGGGCTGGAAGCGCTTGGGAAAAGCCATGTAGATGTGAGGCGCCCGGTAGTAGGGAGTCGTTCCATTGGTGTAGAGGTGTTCGGTGGCGGCGTCACCGAAATCGACCCACCGGGGCATGCTCCAGTTGACGAAATCCTCCGACGTGGCGAACTTGAAGCTGCGGTTCCCGTAGTTGAACGGCGGCCCGGCCGTGTGGTCGAAGGGGAGCGAGTGGGGGCTGATCCCCCGGTCCGAATCGCGGAAGAAGATGCTGTAGCGCTTCCGGGTCGAGTCCCAGAAGGCCACGTTGAGGGCGTCGAAGGCGTTCCGGTGCAGCCCCTTCCGGATCAGGGACTTCTGGCCCTGCATTTCGGTCCACCGAAACCCGTCGGGAGAAACCAGGGCGACCAGCGGATAGCTGCTTCCCCCCAACGCCTTGTAGCGCTGGGAGTCGGGAGCCGCCGGATTGCCGTCCTTGAAGACATACATGCAATCGGTGACCGACTGGTCCGGGTTGTCCATCCAGACGATGGAGTTGTCCTTGGATCCCTGGAACTCCCACAGCCCCAACGAGGGACGCTCCCAGACGATGCCGTCGCGGCTTTCGGCATAGGCGATGGTGAAAGGGTGGTCCTCGACCTGTTTCTCACCCGGTTCCAGGAGGCCCTTGTCCAGGTACGCGCTGTTGTTGCTCCCGCGGAAGTACATGCGGAACCGGTCGCCGTCCTTGATGATGTTGGTGTAGAAGCTGGTGTTCCCCTCCCAGGGAGCGTCGTAGGTGAGGACCTTTCCCGCCGAGCGGGGCCGGTGGAGCTTCAGTTCCACTCCCGACATCCGCTCGACGAGGAAGTCGTCCACGAAGAGTTCGAGCCGGGACCCGATATCGATAGGCTTGGATTCCTCCGCTCCGCCACCGGCGGCGCTTCCCGACCACAGACCCAGCCAGACCAGCAAACAGACCTTTTTGAACATGCTTGAGACTCTACCAGCCCGGGGAATGAGTCGCCATGTGGCCGGCGATTTCGAGTTCGTCGGCAGGCTCGCCAACTGGTGCCAGCCCGTGGTGAAAGTCCCGCGAGCACCGCGACCGTGCCTGCGCCCGCCGGACTAGCCCGCATTTCTCACCAGGGGGCGTGACGATCGCGCAGGATTTTCGCCCTCAGCGCGTGCTCGTGACCGAGAGCGTAGTGGTGACTACGCTTGAGGGAGCATGTGCGTGCTGAGGGCGAAAAGACCAGCGAGCGCGCGCCCAGCGCAGTCTGTCCCGGAGAAACCTTGGGAAAATCCGCGAAAATACTCAAAAACAGATTATTTTTCATCATACGCATAGCGACCTGGTGAGAAATGCGGACAAGGCGCGATTCGGGTGCATGTAGGGGCGACCCTTGTGGTCGCCCTCCCGAATCGCAACGCAGTCCGCCGGGATGCCGGGACGGTCGAATGCCGTGACGACTTTTGCCACGGGCTGGTAGGATGACCGCCGGGAGGACGACCATGAGGCAACCGCAGGATTCAGGCGCCCTGTTGCTCCAGGACCCCGCCTATGACTATCCGGTGGTGGAGAGAGGCGAGGGGATCTACGTCTACGACGCCGCCGGCAAGCGCTACATCGACGGCACCGCGGGAGCCGGCAACGTCATTCTGGGACACGGTCGCCGCCGCATCGCCCGGATCATGGCGGACCAGGCCGGGAAGCTGGCGTTCGTCTTCACCGCCCATTTCGCCAATCCCGTGGCGGCCGAACTCGCCCGAAGGCTGGCGAAAAAGGCGCCGGGCCGCCTGAACCACGTCTACTTCGTCTCGGGCGGCTCGGAAGGAGTCGAGACCGCGCTGAAACTGGCCCGGCTCTACCACCTCCGGCGGGGCCAGGGTCAGAAACACCAGGTCATCGCCCGTTGGACCAGCTATCACGGGGCCACCCTGGGCGCCCTGTCGACCACGGGTTCCGGAGTCCGCCAGGCCTACAGCCCCTGGCTCCCCGGCTTCGACCACATCGACCCCTGCCTACCCCGCGCCTGCGTCTTCGACGGATGCGGGGAATCCTGCACCCTCGCCTGCGTCCAGGAGCTGGAGCGGGCCATCGTCCGGGCCGGACCGGAGAACGTGGCCGCCTTCGTGGCCGATCCCATCGTCCTGGCCGCCGGCTCCGTGAGCCTCCCGCCGCCCGACTACTTCCCCCGGGTCCGGGAGATCTGCGACCGCCACGACGTGCTCTGGATCGCCGACGAAGTGGTGACCGGCTTCGGCCGGACGGGGCGGTTCTTCGGGGTTCAGCACTGGGACGCGGTTCCGGACATCATGGCCTTCGGGAAAGGGGTCAGCAGCGGCTACCTGCCCATGGGCGGAGCACTGTTCACCGACGAGATCCGCCAGGTGCTGGAAGACAAGAAAGACCCCCTCCCCCACGTCTTCACCTACGTGAACAATCCTCTCGCCGCCCGGGTCGGCCTCGCCGTCCTGGACCTGATGGAAGAGGAGAACGTCGTGGAGAGATCGGCCTGCATGGGGGAATACCTGCTGGAGCGAATCCGGACCTTGCGGAGTCATCCGATCGTGGGCGACGTTCGGGGCCGGGGATTGCTGGTGGGATTCGAGCTGGTGCGCAGCCGGAATCCGTACACCTACTTTCCCCCTTCGCTGAAGGTCCACGAGCGGTTGCACCGGCACCTCATCCGGCGGGGACTCTCCGTCGCCGCGGCCGGCGGTCCCGGAGACGGGAGCCCCGGAGACGGCATCCGCATCTTCCCTCCCCTGGTCATCACGCGGGAGCAGGTCGACGAGATCGTCGCGATGCTGGACGAGGGGCTCCGGGTGATTCAGCGTCAGATCGAAAGGGAGTGAGGCATGCGGGAACGGGATTTCTATCGGGAACGGCGTGAGACCAAGAGGGGCCGGTTCACCTGTCCCTACTGCCGGCAGTCGGACGATTACCAGGTCCGGTGGCTGGTGCGTGAGAAGAAGGGCCGCCTGCCCTATCGCGCCAGTCCGGACGACCGCCGACGCTTCGCCAACCTCCGTTCCTACATGGTCCGCGAGGACGAGTACCTCTTCTGCCCCAAACCCCGGTGCCGCCGCCGCTTCGAAATCCCCAGCCAACAGTCGGTCGTGTTGCTGTAGGAGTGTTTCACGCGCCGACTGGGAGCGGCGTATTTTATGCGCCGACTGGGACCGGCGTGTTTCACGCGCCGGCTTGGGACCGGCGTCTTATAGGCGCCGGCTCTCCAGAGCGACAATAGGCGAA